>CAVWGN010000001.1:0-3123268 GCA_963754655.1 uncultured Chlamydiae bacterium
ATTATAGCAGGCAAAAGAAGCGCGAGCAGTTGCTGGGATATTAAAGAAACGCATGACGGGTTGCGCACAATGATGGCCAGTACGGATAGCAATTCCTCTCAAATCCAAAAAAGTTCCAATATCAAGTGGATGAATGCCTTCAATAGTAAAGCTGATCAATGCTCCTTTTTGGGGAGCTTGTCCGACGATTCTTAACCCAGGAATCTCTTCCATCTGCGCAGTTGCATAACTCAAAAGCTCGTACGCTTTCCAACTTTGAATCGCCTCTATTCCAATGGACTGAATATAATCAATTGCTGCTCCTAATCCCATGACTTCAGCAATCATAGGCGTTCCAGCCTCAAACTTGAATGGCAACACATTATATGTTGTTTTTGGAAAAGTGACAGATTCAATCATATCCCCCCCTCCTTGATAAAACGGGGTTAAGTAAGAAGATCCGATTTACCATATAAAATTCCAATGCCGGTAGGTCCCATGACCTTATGCCCCGAAAAAACAAAGAAATCAGCATCGAGATCTTGCACATCTATTTTGACATGGGGTGCACTTTGGGCACCATACTGCTAACACTTTAGCTCCCACTTGATGAGCCATGGCAATGATTTGCTTAATAGGATTAAGCGTTCCTAAGGAATTGGAAATATGAGTGACAGCCACCAAGCGAGTACGTGGGTTGAGAAGCTTGGCATATTCTGTTTCTAACAAAAGTTCTCCCTTTTCATTCATGGGAATCATTTTAAGAATGGCTCCTCGATCTTCGCATAAAATTTGCCAAGGAACAATATTGGAGTGATGCTCCATGGCGCTGATGAGAATCTCATCTCCAGGCTTGACAAATGCCTTGCCAAAAGAATACGCCACCATATTGATTGATTCGGTTGTTCCCTTGTAAAAATGATCTCCTCATCTTTGGCGGCATGAAGAAAAGCGCGTACCTTTTGGCGGGTTTTTTGGTAATCTTCGGTTGAGCGCACAGCAAGTTGGTAAACTGCCCGATGGACGGTTCCATAATGATCGCAATAAAAACTCGTAATGGCGTCAATGACACTTGAAGGCTTTTGTGCGGTTGCAGCAGAATCAAGATAAACTAAGGGCTTTCCATGCATCGTTTTCTTCAACATGGGAAAATCTTGTCTCAGGCGTTGAACATCCATTTTTGAAAAGGGATTCATGGCTGATTCTTGGTTAAATAGTGACGTGCTTTATTTGAAATCTCCTCGCGTAGCGACAGCAATGGAATCATTTCAATGACTTGCTCGCAAAAACCATAAATGAGAAGGTTTTTGGCCGCTTCATTAGAAAAACCGCGTGTTTTCATATAAAATAATTGCTCAGCATCCAATTGACCCACTGTTGCTCCGTGAGAGGCTTTGACATCATCAGCAAAAATTTCGAGATTAGGCTTACTGTCGGCATGTGCATGATCATTAAGCACTAAGTTGTTGTTGAGTTGAAATGCCTCTGTCTTTTGAGCGAGCTGCCGAACCATAATTTTTCCTTCAAAACTAGATCGGCTAAAATCATTCAACACTGCTTTAAAAAGCTGATAGGAGCGACAAAATGGCGCTTGGTGATCCATAAAGACATGGGCATGCGCTTCCCGTTTTTCCGATAACATGCACACCCCATTGAGAAGAGCTTCAGCATTTTCTCCCACCAAAGAAATTTTATAATCAGTACGCACTGTCGTACTACCCCCTGTTACACTAACAGTTTTAAGCGTACTATCACGCTTAAGAGTGGCACGTAAAGCATCGAAATGCCAACCTTGGGGATGTTCGTCGCATAGCACTTGTGTATAATGGACATGCGCCCCTTCATCAATGACAAATTCAGACACTTGATTGACAAAATAACCCACTGTAGCCCGATTCTTTTGTGTACTAATGAAATGCACATTGGAATGTGTCCCCACAAAGATTTGCAAACGCGGCATGAGCATTTGCAAATGCTCATCTTGATCGATCACATGCAAAATCTGAATAGGCGCCTCAACTACACATTTGGGAGGCAGATAGAGAAAAGCTCCTTTGCGATGCAAGGCTGCATTCAGAGCAGCAAATGAGTCACTCTCTTCTTTTAAGCTTTTTGTCCAATAATTATTGAGAAAAGCACCATAAGTTTGCGTGGCTTCTTGCAGGGATGACACCACCATTTTAGCAGGCAATGCCTGAAGATTAGATAGCTGAGGAGCATAACAGCCATTGACAAACACCAAAACAGAGTGGCGACATTCTGGATAAATCCAATCGTGGATTTGATCAGCTGCAAATGCCTTTTCATTGGCCAATTGATAAGGTTGCGAGAAAAGATGACGCAGCTTGATATAGCGATAGACCTCATTGTGACGGGAAGGTAATCCTAAAGAAAGAAAGTGCTGCCAAGCCTTCTGACGGACACGCTCTAATGGATCACTCATAGAGGCTTGGGTTCGCAGATTCTCCAGTAAATTTTTAAACGTTTCCTGTTCAATTCCAGGCTGAGCCATCATGAATTTACTTCCTCTTTTACAGGACGGATGAGCCAATCATATCCTTTTTTTTCTAACTCTAAAGCAAGTTCTGGACCGCCCGAGCGTACAATTTTACCATCCAGCATAACATGCACAAAATCTGGACGGATATAGTCTAAAAGACGCTGATAATGGGTAATAAGCAAAAGTCCCCTCTCTGGATTCATGAGCTGATTGACTCCCTGAGCCACAATGCGCATTGCATCAATATCAAGCCCAGAATCTGTTTCATCAAGAAGCGCTAGTTCAGGATTAAGCACAGCCATTTGGAGAATTTCATTACGTTTTTTTTCTCCGCCAGAGAAATTTTCATTTACATTGCGTGTACTGAATTCAGGTCGGATTTCCATGAGCTTCATCTTCTTTTCCAATAATTGCGTAAACTCGGCATCAGTTAATTCAGTTTGATTATTTGCCTTGCACTTTGCATTAAAAGCTTTTTGCAAAAATTGGCTATTACTGACTCCGGGAATTTCAACGGGATATTGAAAACTCATAAAGAGACCAAGATGAGCACGCTCCTCAGGTTCTAATTCCAGAAGATTTTGCCCTTTAAACCACACTTCTCCTCCCGTGACGTCATAAGCTGGATGACCAGCTAAAACTTTGGCAAGAGTCGATTTACCAGCTCCGTTAGGGCCCATAATAGCGTGAGTTTCTCCCGCTTTGACTTCAAGATTAACTCCTTTGAGAATGGGTGTGCCATCTACTGTGGCGGCTAGGTCTTTAATTTTTAACATTGTCTTCCTAAATTCTTAAAATCTTTTGGCAAATAAAAAGATTGTCTGTGTTTATTATTGCTAAGGTTACTTGATTTAACCAACTGAATTTTCGAGCTTAATTGCAAGCAATTTTTGAGCTTCCATGGCAAATTCAAGGGGAAGTTCATTAATGACATCTTTGCAAAATCCATTGACGATCATATTGATGGCGTCTTCTTTGGAAATGCCGCGTGATTGAAAATAAAACAATTGTTCTTCATTCATTTTAGAAGTAGAAGCTTCATGTTCTACTTGGCTAGAAGCATTACCTACTTCGATATAGGGGAAGGTATTCGCAGAGCATTTATCTCCTACAAGCATGGAATCACACTGAGTATAATTGCGTGCACCTATTGCTCGAGGCGCAACTTTGACTAATCCACGATAACTATTATGTGACACATCAGCTGCAATTCCCTTGGAAATAATTGTTGAACGAGTGTTTTTACCAAGATGAATCATTTTTGTCCCTGTATCGGCTTGCATATGTCCATTAGTCAAAGCTACCGAATAAAATTCCCCAACTGAATGATCACCTTGTAAAATGCAGCTTGGATATTTCCAGGTAATTGCCGCACCCACCTCGACTTGTGTCCAAGAAATTTTAGAATTGATTCCAGCGCAACGGCCGCGTTTTGTAACAAAGTTAAAGATCCCTCCTTCACCTGTCTGGGGATTGCCCGAATACCAGTTTTGTACTGTGGCATATTTAATCTGGGCGTTATCCAATGCGATCAATTCTACAACAGCGGCATGCAGTTGATTGTTGTCATAGGCAGGTGCGGTACAACCTTCTAAATAGCTAACATAGGAACCTTCTTCTGCAATAATCAAGGTGCGCTCAAATTGCCCCGATTCGCGGTCATTGATGCGGAAGTAAGTGGAAAGTTCCATAGGACAATGGACTCCTTTGGGAATATAAACAAAGGAACCATCAGTAAACACGGCAGAATTTAAAGTCGCAAAGAAATTGTCTCCTACGGGAACTACGCTACCCAAATATTTTTTAACAAGATCAGGATGGGTATGCATGGCTTCCGAAATGGAGCAAAGGACAACACCCGCTTCTTCGAGTTTCTTTTTAAAAGTTGTCCCAATTGAAACTGAATCGAAAATCATATCGACAGCAACATTACTTAACCGTTTTTGCTCTTCCAATGGAATTCCCAAACGCTCAAAAGTGCGCAAAACCTCGGGATCCACTTCGTTTAAATCATTAAGAGCTGGTTTCTTCTTTGGAGCCGAATAATAGGTAATATTTTGATAATCTATGGATTGGTAATTGACATTGGCCCAAAGAGGTTCTTCCGATTGTAGCCACTTTTCATAAGCTTTTAACCGAAATTCCAATAGAAAATCAGGCTCCTGCTTCTTAGCGGAAATGGCACGAATGACGTTCTCATTCAGTCCCTTGGGAAGCGCATCTGTCTCTACTTCGGTTACAAAACCATATTTATAATCTGAAAACATGGCGGGTTCTGCCGTCATAATTTGTTATCCTTAAAAGGAGAAATTTATCAAATTCTAATTTAAATTTTAATCGTCTATAAATATGATACTCCATCAGAGAGAGCCCTGTCAATTTATATTTAATAGTGAAGAATTCTAAAACAAGAGATTAATTAAAAAAATATTTAATTAGTTTTAATAAAAACAATACATATGCATAATTCTCGTAGACTTTATTTATTCTACTAATAGCAACTTGCGATTAAATGCACAGCATCTATCCTTTTTACTAAGGGTGTTTTTACTATGTTATTCGCTCAAATTCTTCGTTTTCAATAAAAAATGGACTTAATATGAACAACTATATTAATATTATACGGATAAATAATTGAGGCTGGTTTTCACAAGCTATCATTTTTCAAATAGACGGATGAATAAGATCTGGCAATCAAATAAAATCAACAAGAATAAATTGAGACTTTTGGAACTGACCCATCATTGAGTTATCTTCTGAAGGAAGTAAATGAACAAGTCCAGGAGCAAGGAACGAAAAATATGTTACATTCTTTTTATTGGACTATTTTAGGAATTTTACAGCTAAGTCTTTATCTCTCATTTCCCCTAGTTGCTAATGAAAATGAGAAATCTTCACAAGAATTGACAGAACATCCCTCTCAAATGTTCTCACTTTACACTCATTGGATCGAATACCTAGAGCTTAATGCAACCGATCTTTCGCTCGTCGATTTTGCAGAGTTTTATTCGAATCCTTTCTGGAATCGGAAATTGGACATTTCGTCCTTAGAGGCAAGAATCCTGATATCTGAAGAGCAAATGGGCAAAAGTGAAGCATTGACAAAAAATCCCAAATGGGCGCAAGGAGATCCAAAAAAAGTTCATCAATATTATGCTGCTCATCAAGAAGGCCATTTGGATCGCTTGTTAGGTTTCATCGCTTGTCGCTTAGGAGTTATTATTCATGGTGATGTCAATCAAGACCAACTAGCCCAGAATTTAAAGCGCTTTGACATTAGAAAATTGCTGCAGGAAGGTCCTTATCAAAACCCTACTTTATCAATTGGTGCACAACAATTAATTTTTGATAGCCTGCATCAGATGAGCCAAGTTTACGATATTCATCTTCATAATTTGGGATATGACGAAGGCAATTATTTAAATCCTAAGGCAGCAGCCCTTGGTATAGCTTCTTGGGAAGATTATTTTACGTTTTTGGTATTAAGATATGCAAATGGCATGTCTTCTCCTATTGGCTCTACCCATGAGGCGCGCAAACGCATTCACCTATATACTGAGCATTTTCCCAAACTTTGCGGCATTGTATTGCCTATTCACAAAGCGATCTTACCTGATAGAACAGTCGATTGGGATAACACAGGTAACTTTCTTAAAAACCGCTCGGCTCTACTAACAGCAACGAGTTTTCACCATGCCGATTCCGAGTTGCTGCCGGCAGTTTCTGTGCATCCGTTTGATTCCCGTTGGCAAGAGAAGCTGTTAAAAGCGCATGCTAAAGGGATTCGCTTGGTCAAGTGGATGCCTCCTCAAAGTATTCCACCTGATTCCCCTCTCATTGATGATTACTATATAGCCTTGAAAGAATTAGGGATGGTATTGATTGCACATGCAGGTCCAGAACATGCCATTCCTACTGATGAAGGCAATACACAATGGATAGATTGGGGCAATCCTTTGCGCTTTCGAAAGCCTTTGCAAATGGGCGTCAATGTCATTTTAGCTCACTGCGGTCACAAGGATATGATTCCTGATTTAGATCATCCCGACCAGGTTAAAGTGCCAGGATATCAACTTTTTTTACGCCTTGCACGGGAAGCTCACCTCAAAAATCAAAGTGGAGAATGGCAAGGCAAATTATATGGAGATTTGGCCGCCGTAACAACTCATTATGGACCTGACTTTATCAAAGAGCTCTTACTGCATGCCAACGAAGAAGGGATTCGTTTGATTTATGGTTCCGATTATCCCTATACTAATTTAGTGAAGCCAAGAAAAGATGCGTATGATATTTGCGCGCAAGCAGGTCTTTTGCATGTTGAACAAGTGCAGCCGCTCAAAGAAATTCGCAATTGGAATCCCTTGCTAGCTAATTATGTCTTCACAAAACAGTTAGAGCTGTGCCTTCCTAATGGCGACAAATTGAAATTCCCAGACAGCACTTTTACGGGAAAATTTCAAGATGCTGAGCTTATATTGATTGATCAAGAAATCTGGCAAGACTACAAGTTGCACTCAGTTGAATAAGTAAACTTAAGCTAATTGTCATGACTCAAGCAATAGACATTTTGATGGCTGTGTACAATAACGCTGAATATATTTTAGCTCAGCTGCAATCGTTAATGGCACAAAGTTATCCCTATTTTAGGCTCGTTATTCGCGATGACTGCTCTTCGGATCACTCCGTAAAGCTTATTGAACAATTTAGCCAACAAAATCCAGGAAAAATTTGTCTCATTAAGGGAACAAAAAATCTAGGAGCGTGCGGCAACTTTGCCGTGCTGCTAAATGAAGCCAAAGCCGATTACGTCATGTTTTGCGACGCTGATGATGTCTGGCTGCCCACTAAACTTGAAGAAAGCCTTGCCTTGATGCACAAAAATGAAGCTCTTTATGGCAAAGAAACTCCTATACTTGTGCATACAGATTTAACTGTTGTCGATAAACAACTTCACACTTTAAATTCTTCTTTTTGGGATTATTCCAAAATCAATCCTCGTTTAGCAGATTCTCTGAATCGCCTGCTGACTCATAACGTCATCACAGGATGTACAATGCTCATCAACAAACCGTTATTACAGCTTGCAGCCCCCATTCCTCAAGAAGCAATCATGCATGATTGGTGGATTGGGCTTGTTGCCTCGGCTTTTGGCCACATTGATTTCTTGGCCAAACCGACGATTCTCTATCGGCAGCACAGTAAAAATCAGATAGGTGCCACAAATTGGAAGAATCTATCAACTTACTTGACATATGCGAAAAAAGCATGGCAACAATCCGGCCGTCGAGAAATGCACCAACGTTTGCTCAAAACCATTGATCAAGCAACAAAGTTTTTGAATCAGTATGAAGCATACTTAATGCCCCAAAAAAGGCAAATTGTTCAAAATTATGCTGCTCTAGGCGCTGTTAACGCCTTGCAAAAGCGCTATTTGTTTCTCAAACATCAATATTTCAAGAACACTTTTGCTAAAAATGTGGGCATGTTCTTTTTTCTCTAAGTATACAACTCAAATGATTTATCCAGTTGAAAATTAACTGCTTGTGAGAATTAATATTTCATATTCCATAATCCATAATTAATAGTGAAATGTTATACTAGTACTCAACCACATTAGTTTTGTGTATTTAGACTCTTTAAAGCCCCGGGGTGGGTGTTCATTTTGTGCAAAAAATGAGCTTTATTTTTCACAATAATTGGCATAATTAAATTGAAGGTCGCATGTTTATGCCGTCCTTTCAGGGACAATTGCAGAATAAACAATAAATTATTTTAATTTACCACTTTCAAAAAAAGGCTCCTTAATATAGTCTAGATGTAGAAAAACCGTCTTAAACTATACAAGGAACCGAAAAATGTTCAGAGAAAAATTATCGCAAATGTGGAATAACGTACAGTCTACTCTTTTTCCTGATTTAATCAAACGAACTCATGAACTCTGCCCTGAGTATAAAAAATTAGTATCAATTCTGGAACTTGTTCGTATTGAAAGTCATATTCCGCGATCCTTCAAATTAGGAAGGCCACCAAAAGATCGCATCGCAATGGCTAGAAGTTTTATCGCAAAAGTAGTCCTAAAACAACCTTACACTAAACAAATTATTCGCCTGCTAAACCAGGATGAACAATTGAGGATTATTTGTGGTTGGGAGGCAAATCATAAAATTCCTTCTGAATCTAAATTTTCTAGAGCTTTCAAAGAATTTAGCCAAATAACCCTTCCGGATAGGGTTCACCAAGCATTGGTTAAAGAATTTTACAAGGGAGAGATCATAGGACATGTGATAACAGATTCTACACCCTTAGAAGCACGTGAAAAATCATTAAAAAAACCATGTGCAAAAACACGTCGAAAAGAAAAAGACAAAGAAAGAAGAAGAATGAAAAGTGCTGGAGAACCAAATCTACGTCAACAGCAGTTGAATGAACCAGATCTTCGAAAAATGGTAGAACATCTTCCTATAGCATGTGACAAAGGCATGAAAAGAAATCCTCAGGGATTTCACATTTTTTGGAAAGGCTATAAGTTGCATACTAATGTTGATGATAATGGAGTCCCTTTGGCTGCAATTGTCACATCTGCATCGTGTAATGACTGTGAAGTTGCAATTCCTTTATCTCTAAAAACAAGCAAGGTAGTAACTAATTTGTACGATTTAATGGATGCAGCTTACGATTATCCAGAAATCAAGGAATTTAGCCGATCCCTTAATCATATACCAATTATCGATCAGTGTTCGCGAAGTGCAGCTCAAAAAAAGGCAAAAATGGAAGAGAAAAAAAGAAAAACTCTTTTAAATTTTAAAACAGCTGAAGAAAAGAGGTACGCAGAGCGATTTCCCAAAGAATCCTTTAATGCATTCTTTAAGGACTATTGTGGAGGACATAGGATATATTACAGAGGATATCAGAAAGTCTCTTGCCATGCATTATTTGGAGTATTAACAGCGGCCGCTATGATGTTATTGAAATTCACTTCCTAAAGATCGATTAAATTTCAAAGATTGACAGTATCTTCTTACGTTACCCCCTGCCAAAATTAGATCAATTTTTAAAAAAATTCAAAAAATTCGAATGTTTTGCATAAAAGTGTTTTTTTTTCATTAAAACTTAGTCGTCTAGAATCGATTCTTTTCGATCTCAGGTACAATTGACAGAAAAAAAATCGCAGTATAACACGCTAAATAATTCTGCAATTGTCCCTTTCAGGACTCGATGTCTTTTTGATAGAACCCAGGCCTCCGCTTCGCTGCGACCTGGGCTGTAACATGACGGCCCTTCAGGCCTTAACAAAAGAGATTTAAGTCCCTCTTCTATAGTCCATAAATAGTCCTTTTGTTAAGGCTTAAAGGGCCGGCCCTTCAGGCCTTAACAAGAGATGTTTAAGTCCCTCTTCTATAGTCCCTAAATCATCTTTTTGTTAAGGCCTGAAGGGCCGTCATGTTACAGCCCAGGTCGCAGCGAAGCGGAGGCCTGGGTTCTATCAAAAAGACATCGAGTCCTGAAAGGACGACATAAACATGCGACCTTCAATTTAACTATGCCAATTATTGTGAAAAATAAAGCTCATTTTTTGCACAAAAGGAACACCCTAACCCGGGGCCTGTGAAGCAATCCCAATAGACAAAACTAAATGTAATGGAGTACTAAGGATAGCACCATGGAACTTCTTTCGAAAAAAGAATTTAGAGTGAATTTAAAATGAAAGTCATTTTATGCCGAGGATGAATTTTGAGAAATTGAATATAAAAATTTAAATCCTCTATTCTTTCCTCATCTAATGTCAAAGCAATAAAAGGGAATAAAGGAACCAGGCTTTCGGCTTCAACACTGCAAACCGAAGCTCGAGAAACTGCTAAGATCCAATCATAATGCGGTTTAAGCTCTTCAATAAGCTTTTTGAAGGTGATAGAACTCATCATTTCGATTGCAAAAGGATTTGCTCCTCCGGAAGCCATCCAATCTCCATGTTCTCCTTTCTGAATAGAAGGAGTAGAAATTTCTCCTTGCATATATTGTAAAAAACCGGAAATTGCATCTTGAGCATTGGTAAAATTTAAATCGATAGTCAACACTCGACATCCCCTTTTGATTAACAAATCTGCCAAATAGGGGGCATAGTGGAGTCCTTTTCCTTCAATCAACAACAAGAGCTTTTGTTCTAGAGCATCATCGGAAAGATGCTGCGCACGTGCAACATCAAAATAAACTTGTAAGCGGCGCACAGTTTCTAAGTTCTCAGGCTGCAATTGATGAATAGATAAAGATAAGGGAGAAGTCAATAACCCTGAAACGTGACAACCCAACTGTTCAAGATGATGAGAAGAGACTTTTAAACCTCGTCCGATTGATTGTGCTAGAACAAAGCATAAGCCCAAGCAACCTCCTGCTAGCAATCCTAATAAGGCCCAAAGGGCAACTTTTGGATTTAAGGGATGCACAGGAGAAAGAGCCAAATCTACGGGAGCAGATTGAAGAACTTCAAGATTGTGGGAAATATTTTTGGTTTCTACTAACTTAGCAATTTCTTCGACAATAAGATGATTAATTGCAACCTCCTGCGTAAGAAGCTGTTCAGATACCCATTTTTGGGGAAGTTGAGCCATTTCAGTATGAATATTTTCCAGGTGGCGTTTAATAAGCTCTCTTTCTTGCTGAAGATGATGGAGACGCGCTTGCAAATAATCTTGAAGATTTTTTTCTAATAAAGAAATGCGTTGATGAATGAGTTCTAAACTCACATTTTGCAAAGCGAAGATTTTTTCATTCATCAGTTGTTTATTAAGCTCCATCAACTGAACCATTTGTTGCAGATGCAACGTCAAAAAGGTGCGCTGTAAATAGAGCTCTTCTTTAATGCGTTCCTGTTCGCGTATGCTTTGATTATTAAGATCTCGCAAATTGAGGACAAGTTGGCTTGCTTTGCGAATCATTTCGCTGCTGACAGGATCGTTTAATCCAGCACTCAAAGAAGTAATTTCAAAATTTGGATCTTCAATCTGATGAATAAAAAAGACATTTTGTCGAATCGTGCTTTCTATTTGGATCATTTGTTTGGAATAATCCCGATAAAGATCAGTTGCCACTTCTAGGCTAATCCCCTGATACTCTTCAGATGGACTTTGCTGATGCATCAAACGCTCTTGCAAAATCCGCTCATGAACTCCAAATAATCTTTCTAAGTTAGTTAAATAAAATTGAAAATTTTCTTGGATTTCCTTCCAATTTTTTGGACTATCCATTTGAGCATTTTGAAGCCGATTTAACCAACCTTTGAGTAAAAAACGAGGATCGTTAAAGAGTTTTGAATGATGATCAGGAGAATTTCCTTGTTGAAACTGGAGGTTCATTTCGCGCAATTCCACTAAATACTGCTGAACCTCTTTTAATTCATTGAGTTGCTGTTCGAAAAATTGTTGAAAATTGGTTCCTTGTTGAAGAGCTTTTTTTTGCAATTCAATTTCTAAAGCATCGCGTTGTTGCTTGAGAGAGCGCATTTCTGAAAAAATATTGTTGATGATCGTGGGATCACCCTCATTAGCAGAATAGCGATCATAGTGAATAAAACTACCAGGTTTAAGATTGGTCAATCGTTTAATTTCCAACTCATTATCTAATAATTTCTGTTTATATTCATGTTGGCTTTTTGCTAAAAAATCCATTTCTTTATTGGACTCAATAAAGCCTGAACCATACAAATCATTAGCTAAAAAATTGGCATGCTTTTGCATTAAATAAGTTAAGTTTTGGCTGAGTTGATCTCGCCTTTGGCTTAAATATTCCAATTGCGTTAAGGCCATTTTGATGTGGTATTTTTGAGAATAAGATTGGTAGCTTTCCATGATGGCATTGACAATAGCACTTGCCAAGTGCCGATTGCGATGCACATACTGAATTTTCAATAAACTTTTATCAAATTTACTCGGCTCTACTATTAAGACTTGGAGAATTTGTTTGGTGATATGAGCTAATGAATCGACTTTTAAACTAAACGATTGAGCCCCAATTTGATTCGCATCACCTGGAACAAAAGTAAAGGATAATTCCTCAAAATGAAAAGGCTCTCCTAATTTTCCCCAACCTATCATTTGTTGCGTCTGAGAATCTTGCACTTGATAACGTTCATCTTCTCCTAGTTCTATCTTCAATTCTAGAGGAGTCTCTCCAGTATATTTTAAGCTCTCAATTTTAAGAGGACAACACAACTCTTTAAGGATAAGTTGGGAAGTATTTTTGAAATTTGCCCATGTTAAAAGTAAGTTATAGCGCGCTAATTTTGATAGGGACTCTGCATCCGTGTGTGCTTGTAAATTCGCCTGTAAATGCAACTTTTCAATGACATCTTTTAAAATTTCGCGAGACATCATCCAAGAAGCTGCCTCACTTTCGGTCCCTCCTAAACTCCCTCCTCCACTCAGAAATTGAATAAGGGATGATGATGTTGAAGGCAACGTCGATTGTTTGATTCCTTTTTCTCGAAATGTAGCCTCTGCCTGATAGCGAATTGGTGTGATGAGCCCCCAACTCGCTCCAAGTATTCCAAATGCAAGGGCCCAACAGAAGATCTTGATTTTGGATCGTCGTAAAACAGATAAAATATCTGCAAAACTAATGAGAAGTTTTTCCTCGTGATCTTTGTTGCCGTTCATATCCTAACCTAGAGTGTTAGTTTTTAAATACGCGATAGGTTCCATAAGCTGTCTGTACACCTAAACAACTTGGCAATAACTGATCGATGAAGCGGTTCCATTGTGTGATCGGTTTTTCAGACACGTAGACAGTGTCTCCAGGCATAAGCAATAAACTATCATTGGGAAGATGAATAATATGATTCCAAGATAAAACATAGATCTTAGGATTTTGCAAATTGCCTCGAATCACTTGAATGCAGTCACGATTGCCTGTAAAGGGAATCCCTCCGGCCGATACTAAAGCTTCACGCAAGGACATAAAACCATAAGGTAAATTCACTGCCCGTGGACTTCCAACCTCTCCCATGACCATGACCGTGGTATCACCTGGATTTGCAATAAAAATCCGATCTCCTCCACGCATAACAATATTTTGGGACATATCTCCCTGATTCATCAATTTATAAAGATCTATGGGCAATTGCGCCCCATCGCGCACCACATAGCTTTTAAAAAAATTGGCATTGTTGGGAACCTGAGCAATAGCCAAGACTTCATAAAGTCGGATCTTCCCATCAACAGGAATCACTGGCGTATTGACAGCCCCTGTTAATTCAACTTTACGCGATAAGCGGTCTTGATAATTGATAAAAACTTCAACATCTTGAATGTGGTCGCGATAGCAGGTTTGAATGGCTTTACGTGCTTCGTCTAATGTCAGTCCAGCCACAAAAATAGAAGAAATATCAGGCAAATCGACTTGCCCTTGGCTCACTCGAAATCCTACTCGTTCATTAATCAACTGAATGGCATCCATGATATCGCGTCTTTTGGGATGATAAATCGCAATATTCAAGATATCATCTTCAGCAATGACATCTTGATACTCATCCATGACATCGCATGGCAAATCCCCTGTTTCTATTCCTTCCATATCTAAAATTGCCAATTTGCCTTGTCTAATTTTATAGGAATCGATGACAAATTCATCCGCGCCAAAAACATCATATTGGTGACAGGGACGGCTGCAAGAACATAGAATCAATAGAGAAAAAAGAATCCAACACAACCAAAATTTTTTCATGACCACAATCAGCTAAAATCAAGAGACTTTTTATCCTCCTTTCTATCGAATTCCAGGAAAGAGGATATTGTGGACATCTTTCTTAACCTATTCTGTATTAAATCGGAAGTGTTTTTTGCCAAAATCTTGAGTTATACAAAGCCATTCAATCAAATTCTATGATCAATCAACGACTATTGAACTGTATCAGAGTGTTTTTCTTTTCAACTTTTCCCTTTTATGCTTTAATTCTATGACTCATTTACAATTTTTTATTTGATATGAACTTTTTTAGTCGAAAATTTTCAATTGTTCTTCTTTTAATGCCTCTTCTTCTTCTTTTTCTGCCTAAAATGAATTTGATTAGTTTAGATGCAGAAGAAACAGCTGGTTTGCGTATAGATGACTTGGTTCTCTTTTTTCTAGGGATATTTTTGATGTGGGCTCACACACTCTCTCATCAAAGACTTAATAAAGTCGAGTACTGGTTGCTTTTGATCACAACACTAGCTATTTTTTCCTTTTTAATTAATCGTTTTTTAGTTTCAGCTGACCTGTTACATATGGACGCTAAACTCTTTTATTGCTTGCGTTTACTCGAATACTTTTTGTTTTTTTACGTGGGTGCAATCGCTTCTCATTTTTTCCAGGACCGCTTAATTATCAGAGCATTTTTTTTGTGGAATCTGTTATTAATGTCTCTTCAAAAGTTCAAATTGGCTGGTGGAATTCTCTCAACAGGTTATCACCAAGATGTCTCAACACGTGTGCAAGGGATTGCTTCTTTCCCTTCTGAAATGGGTCTTCTTCTCAACTTGATTTTTTGTTACTTTATTTTTGATCCTTCGACAAAATCGCGTTTTCTAAATTTATTTCAATCCCCAGTCACGCGCTATATCCTGCACAAGTTATATCTTTACGGCATATTTTGTTTATTTGGGATTTTTATTATTTTTACGGGTAATCGCATTTCGATTGTCGCGCTACTTGTTTGCTTCCTCTGTCGGCTAAAACAAGAACTGAGCTTACGAGCGATAGGTTCTAGCATTTTCTTAATGATTTTCCTTCCTATTATTGCTGTAGTCATTGGCCTACTGATTAAGCAAACAACAGGAGTTTATGAACGCAGTGCAGATCTATTTTCATTTAAAAATTTTGAATTGTTTCATCTTATCTGGGATAAAATCGATATTACGCAAAATCCGGTAGGCAATGAAGTCGTTAAAGCCACAAATTATGATATGAGTTGGTGGCTTCGCATTCATAAATGGCTATTCATAATAAAATCTTACTTATATCATCCGGAATGTTACTTACAAGGCCTTGGGCCAGGATACGCGGGAGTTGCTCTGGATGGAGGACTTTTACGCATTCTAACGGAATATGGAGTAATAGGAGCCTTTTTATTTTGGAAATTTTTTGCTTGCTTCTATCGTATTAACTTACAAACAAAATGGATGATGATTGCTTTCTTGATTAATATGATTTTTTTCGATGCTTACTTAGCTTACAAAACGATGAGTTTTCTGTTGTTTACCTGTGGATATCATTTCGAATGCGAGCAACGCTATGCACGCGCGCTTAAGTTTAAAGAAGCTGGAGCCTATTAACCTGAGTGTTGAGTTTTTCTCTTTGGAGATTAGGATAGTTTGTTAGTGAAGTAAGTTTTTTATAATTAATATAAGTTTACAAAAGTATCTAACCGGATACAATTAAATTAGAAAGAGTAATTGAATGTATGAAATTAAGATTTACAAAACTTCTAGCGGAAAAGAATCTTATATTGAATGGATCAAAGATTTAGATAGGTTGATTAGGTCTAAAATTAATGCAAGAATTGCTAGAATTTGAGATTCCGAAAATTTTGGTGATTGCAAGCATTTTGATGGAATTATTGAGCTTAGAATCGATTTTGGGCCCGGTTATAGAGTTTATTGTGGATTAGAAGAAAATACTTTTTGATTTTGCTTCTGGGCGGTGATAACAATAAGCAACAAAAAGATATAAATAAAGCCAAGGAATACTGGAAAGAGCATATTTCTTCAAAGTAGGCAAAAGAATGAGAAATTATAGAAGTTATAAAGAACATTTAATTGAAACTCTTAAAAAATTCACTAGAAGCTTCAGCCTATTTAGAAGCTTGCTTAGAAGAAGCTTTGGAAACCAAAGAATTTGGCATATTTTTATTAGCCGTTCGCGATGTTATAGAAGCTCAAGGTGGTGTTACTAATATTTCTGAAAAGATGGAAGCGGGTAGAGAAAGCCTATATAAAAGCTTAACAAAGGAATCTAAGCCAAGATTCTCAACAATTATGCTAGCTTTAAGAGCTTGTGGTTTTGGAATTGGAATTCATCCAACCGTTAATCATGTTAATCAATAATTAAAGTTTACCTTTTATTTAAAAAACTTGGCCTCCAAAACGATGAACTTTCTGCTATTTACCTGTGGATATCGCTTCGAATGCAAGCACCGCTATGAGCGCACTCTCAATGGCGATTTTCAATGCCCTGATTTTTTAAGGATGTACTTGACCATCGATTGCCCAAACTAATGCCATCTTTTTCAATTCCCAATTCATATTTAAGGGGTTTGTTTTGCGAGTAAATGGCAAACTTGAGCAAAATTTCTCCCTGTAGAATTTTTTTCTTATTCAGCAAAGAACATTCTAACTTAATTTGATATTCACCTGGATGGAAGAGATCCAAATCAAGCTGAAAAGAGACTTGATGCCGACCACTGGCCGTGACAATGTGATAATATTCTGCATGATCGCAAAGCCGGGATCGTGCAATGGCATGGCTGCGAGAGTTGAGCACGCTAAAGCCTAAAATGAGATCGGCCTGAGGCTTGAGAATTTCAAATTCGATATCTAAAAATGTTTTATCTCCATGATAAAAGAAACTGGTAGTGGAAGAAGGGGCTCGAAGAGAAGCTTGAGTGATGCGAATATGATCATCTCCTATATTGCCCAGCCACTTGAGTCCTGAAATTGGACAATCGCGTATATAGCGACTCACACATTGTTCAATGGATTCAAAAGCCTTCACTTCGCCTTTTTCCAGCAGCACGCCTTTATTACATAAAGCCAGCACGGAATTAATGTTATGGCTAACAAATAAAATTGTTCGATTTTGCGCTCCAATTTCATTCATTTTCTTTAAACATTTTTCTTGAAATTGAGCATCTCCTACAGCCAATACTTCATCGACAATCATAATTTCGGAATCTAAATGAGCTGCTATTGCGAATCCCAGACGCATGAACATGCCACTCGAGTAGCGCTTAAGAGGAGTATCAAGAAATTTTTCAATATCGGCAAAGGCCACGATCTCGTCAAATTTATTTTTAATTTCTTTATAACGCATTCCCATGATAGCGCCATTAAGTAAGATATTTTCTCTTCCAGTCAAATCAGGATGAAAACCTGTGCCTACTTCTAACAAGCTAGAAACACGACCTTGCACCTGAATACGCCCTTTGGTCGGTTCAGTAATTCGCGATAAAATCTTGAGAAGTGTCGATTTACCAGCTCCATTGCGTCCCAGTAGCGCAATGCGATCACCTTCTTTAATCTCTAAATTCACATCTTTTAAAGCCCAAAATTCTTCCTTGTCAGGTAAAGTTTGCATTTGCCCATTTGATCGATAGAAAATTTTTTCAATCCCATTTTTAATCCCATTTGAAATCGATTCCTTTAAAGAATCAAAGGAACTGCGCTCATGATGAATCAAATACTTTTTAGAAACATGCTCAATTTCAATGCTATTCATAACTTATCTGCTATTGCTTAAATAATATCCGCACAAACCCTTTCCATTTTGCGGAAAAACCAAAAACCAGTGATTAAGATTCCAATGGTGGTGAGGCAGGAGAACAACACAGCAAAGATCAAATGCGTATGGTAGGTGCCAAAACAACACCAGCGGAATCCTTCAATAATGCCTACCATTGGATTGAGAAAATAAATCCATTGCGAACGCTCAGATAGCAAAAAGCTACTATAGCCAACTGGCGAAAGAAACACTCCAAATTGTACCAAAAAGGGGACAATAAAGCGAAAATCCCGATAACGAACAGAGGCTGCCGATAGCCATAAACCGCTTCCTACACACAACAAAAGAGTGAGAACAATAAAAAAAGGAAGTCCTAAAATTGTCCAGTAATTGATGAAGCCATTGAAAAAAAGAAGGAGTAAGAGAAGGGTCAAACTAATTAAAAAATCGACTAAGTGCACCACAATATCACTAATCGGCAAAATAATTCGTGGAAAATAAACTTTTGAAATCATATGAGTATTATTGACCAAACTATGACTTGTATCAATTAGGCTACCTGCAAAAAGTAACCAAGGAAGAAGTCCGGATAAAATAAATAAAGGATAATTCACTTGTTCAGTTGATAAATGCGCAATTTTGCCGAATACAAAAGCAAAAACCGTCATAGTTAACAAAGGACGCACGATCGCCCATATAATTCCTAAAAAAGTCTGCTTATAACGAACAACAATATCACGCCAAGCAAGAAAATAAAATAATTCCCGATAACGAATTACATCTTTTAAATATTCTTTCTGTGCATACTGAGAATCAATGATAATTTGAAATTTAGAATTTTGCTTTATCATAAAAAGTCATTTTTTAATTAAGTTTGACGAATGGAAAGCAAGATAGCAAGGTCCTCAATAGTCTGCAACTTAAACTCGCGGATTATTTTCTCGGCGCTTGTTGTATCTATTCAATTACATAGTGTATAGTGTTAAATAAATTAACCTTCCTGGGATTGCGGGTATAATACTCCATTACCTTAGTTTTTGCCTATTGGGACTGCTTCAAAGCTCCGGAGTTAAATTGGCATAAACTAATGTAATGTGGCGTATAAACAAAAGTGTTGGTAAGAATGGACACATCCTAGGCTTTCTGGTGGTCTATGAAGTTTAACATCTCTAATCGACACTTTCTTTCCGCTGCGATTATTGTCTTTTACTTAATTCCGCTCCTCTTTTTTTCTGCTTATAGCATTAAACTCATGTCGCATAACAAGAGTTGGACGCTTTTATCTCTTGGTCTTCTATTGGTCTTCTTTGGAACTCTCTCTCTCATTTTTCTGCTCTTTTATTGGGAGCAATCAGTGAGAGGAGATAAAAAGCCCTTGAATTCCTTACTTTTATCTCAACAACCTCCCACCCTTTTCTTAACAGAAAAAGAAACCAAAGTGACTTCGCTCGATTCTTCTTTAACCTTTGCTCCCCTGGCTCAGGACGGATTAGATCAAATGAGTTCTAAGGAAAACACAAAAGAACTTCATCTGCTTCAAATGGCTCTCAAAAATAATCAGGAACAACAAGACAAGTTAGCTAAAGCTCTAGAAATTAAAGGCCAAGAATTACATAAGCAAGAAGAGGAAAATAAACAGTTACATCTTAAAGCTCAGCAAATTGCCCAAGACTTTGCTGATTATAAATTATTCTCAGAAGAACAGCTCAAGCAAAAGCAAATGCAATTGTCAACTCTCCAACAAATTATTGAAGATCAGAGATCTGAGATGGAGAAAAGACAGGAACAAATTTCACAGCTCGATACCAAAGTCCATGATTTAAGTTATGAGATTAAAACTCTTCTTTATTTACATGAGGAGGAGAAAGTCCCAACAAAATCTGCGCCTCTCATGAAAGAAGAGATGTCTTCTTTCAATGAAACGCCAAAGGCACATAAAGAACAAGCTCGCTCTGTGATAGAGGCATCTGTTGATCAAGACAACAATATTCAAGGAAAAATGATTCAAGCTCCTATAGAAGCTGCTTTTTTATTAAAAAAGTGCATCAATATCGCTCAGAAGTTGACAGGAGCCAATTACTACAGCAATGAATCTTCTCGTTACCGCGAATTTTCCTCTTCTTACTTTGCAATTGATCAACGCCGTTTGTTTGATAGCTTGAGAAGCGAAATAGGAGCCTTGCTTGTCGTTTATTCACAAAAAGAGAATAAGTTGTTATTTGCTAATAACGAATCTAAAACCCTTCTAGGCTGGAGCCCAGAGAAATTTTTAACTGATTTTGCTTCTATCATGCAAGAAGGAGTTCAAGATTGGAAAAAAGCTCTTCATACTCTTGCGACGACTTCTGAATCGCAAGCGAGACTTTTAGCCAAAACCAAACAAGGTCAGGAAATTTTATTGAATTGCCACTTGGGGATCATTCCAAGCGGACTCTTTCGCAACTACATCATTGGCGTTCTTTATCCTGCATGATTTCACCGACACATGCGCTCAAGTAAAAAGCGAAATAAAATTTGATAAGGAGTTGCTATTCCTCGCCAGAGCTTAAAAGGCAAATGGTGCCAAGCAAAAGGCTGAGATGAGGCATAAAACGCTTTTTCTAGTTTTAAGGCTTGATTGAGATAATCACAATCGGGAGATGTCCAAAAAAGATGCAGCAAATCCCCAGTAAAAGATAAATTCCAATCTTGCGCCCTCTGGTTCAATAAAACTAATAAATAAGACCGATTTTCAGAGGAATAAGCTTGCGGTATTTCTCTAATATCAATGGGCAGTGGAGGCAAACGTTGTTGGCGCAAGCCTTTTTCGCAAATATCGAATTGATCATAAATGATCCCTGATCCAAGAGAATTCATATTGGAGAAGAAATGAGGCGAAGAGCGCAAGGCTATCTCGGCTGCTGATAATCGCATTTGATTATAGCGATGATCATGTAAAATCCAAATGACTCTCCATCCTAATCGTTGATAATCTCGATTGCGTGCTAAGACCTCTTCGGCTGTAATGGGAGAATATTGGATTTCAAAAATAATTTTTTGAGTGGGCCAAGCGACATCTGCAATGCGCTGAATAGAAGGAAAAGAGCATTCCAATTTGCAATCTCCGAGGGGCAAATGTTGCAGAAAATAAGATTGAAGTTGAAGATGGATAGGCCCTTTTTGATGTTGACGGCAAAAAGGAGTCGGGTCTAAGTGATAAAAGTGACGTTGGCGCTGCGGACCGCCACGTAAACGGACGATTTCCTGGCACTCAAGGCATTGATAATTTGTTTGTCTCAGAGCTTGCCGGGCACTGATGAGCTGACCATTTTGATCAAAGGCATAAAGTTGCATGCTCTTTCTTCCAATTGAATAGAGAGTTGGCAAAGACTAAAGGGATCTCAGGAGCATCAAGGACTCAGAGAAAAATCTCTTTATTCCAATTTCCATTAATCCCATTCATCTTACTTACATTAAAATAGTGAAATGATTTATAATTATTCTTGTGATAAATTTTCATCTTTATTATGCATAAATCTGCGCCATATGCGCCTTATTTTATCCATTCTTGACAAAAACGCATAATCTATCACACAATGTTATTACTTTTTTTTACTGATTGGTTAGAAAAAATTGCTGTTTGGCCAATCGATATGATGAAATGCTATGCGAGGAATTTTGCGCGCAACAGAACCCTTCTTTTAGCAAACAGCCTTCTATTACACAATGACTCTGCTAGAATTCTCAAAATTCTAGCATTTCTTATTTTTCTATTTAGGAAAGCATGAATAAAACAAATTTTAAGAATCATTTTTCTCAGCAGCACCAACAGAAAATCGATGAGTTGGTAGCGATTTCTAAAGAACAAGGCTTTATTACCTACGAGGAAATTAATGAAGTTCTTCCTATGTCTTTTGATTCAGCTGACCAAATCGATCAGGTGTTGATTTATCTCAGTGGTATGGATATTCAAGTCCTGAATCAATCTGAGGTAGAAAAACAAAAGGAACGTAAAAAAGAGGCCAAAGAACTCGAAAGCCTCCCTAAACGTGCTGAAGGATCTCCTGATGATCCCGTTCGCATGTATTTGAAAGAAATGGGATCTGTTCCTTTATTAAGCCGCGAGGAAGAGGTCGAAATTTCCAAGCGCATTGAAAAAGCCCAAGTGCAAATTGAGCGCATTATCATGCGTTTTCGCTATGCCAGCTCAGAAGCTATTTCGATAGCTAATTACTTATTATCTAGTAAAGAGCGATTTGATAAGGCGATTACGGAAAAAGAGGTCCTCAATAAGCAAGAGTTTATGACATACTTGCCTAAATTGGCCCAGCTCCTTAAAGCAAGAAGATCAAACACTTGAGCAATTTTTAATTCAGTTAGAAAATTCTCATCTTAAGAAAAATGAACGATTAAAAGCGACGGAAGATATTGAAAAATGCCGGATTCGCACACAAGCCTATCTTCGCCGCCTTCACCTACGCCATAATATCATTGATGATTTCGTAGAAGTCATTTTAAGAGCTTATGATCGCTTCCTCTTCTTGGAAAAAGAAATCAATGAACTAGCTCCTCGCGCTGAGCGCAATAAATTTGCCTCAATGAAGTTAGCGGCAGCTAAGCGCAAGCTCAAAAAACGAGAACTTGCTGCCGGCCGTACGCTAGAAGACTTCAAGAAAGATGTCAAAATGCTGCAGCGTTGGATGGATAAAAGCCAGGAAGCCAAGCGCGAAATGGTGGAATCCAACCTTCGTCTAGTCATTTCCATTGCAAAAAAGTACACTAACCGCGGGCTATCTTTTTTGGATCTCATTCAAGAAGGGAATATGGGCTTGATGAAAGCAGTTGAAAAATTTGAATACCGCCGCGGATATAAATTTTCGACCTATGCAACTTGGTGGATTCGACAAGCTGTGACTCGCGCTATTGCAGATCAGGCGCGTACCATCCGTATTCCTGTGCACATGATTGAAACCATCAACAAAGTTCTACGTGGAGCTAAAAAATTGATGATGGAAACAGGTCGTGAGCCGAGTCCTGAAGAACTCGCTAGGGAATTGGGCATTACGCCGGAAAGAGTACGTGAAATTTACAAAATTGCGCAACATCCGATTTCGCTTCAAGCTGAAGTGGGGGATGGAGGAGAGAGTCAGTTTGGTGATTTCCTAGAAGATACAGGCGCAGATTCCCCTGCTGAGGCGACAGGCTACTCCATTCTCAAGGATAAAATGGGTGAAGTGTTGGCAACGCTAAGCGATCGCGAACGCAAAGTCCTCATTCAGCGCTTTGGCCTCTTAGATGGCAAACCCAAAACTTTGGAAGAAGTGGGCGTAGAATTCAATGTGACGCGCGAGCGCATTCGCCAAATTGAAGCTAAAGCTCTGCGCAAAATGCGCCATCCTATTCGCTCTAAGCAACTCAAGGCTTTTTTGGATTTGCTTGAAGCAGAATAGCTCCTTTTCAAAACGAATAATGGCCTCGAGTGCTCATCTCATTAGTTTTGCCTATTGTGGTAAGTCCCTATGCATTAAACTAAGAGATGAGTTTCTCTAATATTTTGCCATTGCCTTTTGGTTAATACACTCTTAAGTATTGCCTCAAAGGCAAGAACAAAATCAATTGAAAAGAACTTGAAATTGGCCATATCCGTTTTGAAAGAGGTCAAATGAACACTGCTCCAGTTTTGCATACTCAAAAAATCCTAAAACTTATTCAAGCCGACGGTTTGCTTGGTCGCGCATTAAAGGGTTTTGAGTCGCGTCCTCAACAGCAAAACATGATGGCCAACATTGTCGATGCTTACAATTATGATCGCATTACTCTCATTGAAGCTGGCACTGGAACGGGCAAAAGCCTAGCCTATCTCATTCCAGCTCTGATTTGGGCTGTTAAATGCAACGAACGAACCGTCATTTCTACTAATACCATTACCTTGCAAGAACAACTCATTCATAAAGACATCCCCCATTTGCTCGAAACACTTAATCTCAATCTCAAGGTCGTCCTTGTCAAAGGCATGAATAATTATTTATGTCTGCGCAAATTAGAAGATGCACATATGGAACTCCACCTTTTTCCAAGCGATGACAATCAGGAGATCGAAAAAATTGAAGCGTGGCGCCAGACAACCATTGAAGGTTCCCGCTCTGAGATGCCCTTTGTTCCCTCTTCTGCAGCTTGGGATCGGGTGGGTGCAGAGAGCGAAGCTTGCCTGCATCATGAATGCCCTTATTATCAACAATGTTATTTTTTCAAAGCACGCAGGCAAGCGCAAGATGCTCATCTTTTAATTGTGAATCATCATCTTCTTTTTACAGATTTAATGAGACGTGCTGATCAGAATAACTATAACGAGATAGCGATTCTACCCACTTATAAACGCATCATTTTAGATGAAGCACATCATATCGAAGATATTGCAACCGAATATTTTGCTTCTCGATTAAATCGCCTAGATTTAATGCGCGTGCTAGCCAGACTTGCAGCCGATAAGCATGCTCCAGCACAGGGAAAACTTCTTCTACTTAAAGAAAAAATCCATTCTCTTTTTCGCAAAGGTGCTCCTCATCAGATTGCTCAAATTATGAGCCGCCTCACTATTGATTTACCTGCTTTACGCCATTCTTTACATGATAGAATTCATCAATCTTTTGAGGTTTTTGCCAAATTCATAGATGATATTAAGCAACCGTTTCATGCTACGCAGCCAGAAGAACTTTCTCCGTCTAGCGAAAGAAAATTGCGTCTTTTAGATGAACATCGGGCTCATCCAAAGTGGAAAGAGGAAATTGTTCCTCATGCTCAAAAACTCATTGAAATTCTCAAGCAATATCACCAGACACTCAACAGCTTAGAAGTCGATCTCAAGCTCATTGATCACGATCGCTTGCATGAACAAACCAAAAGCATTCGCTTGGACATTCAAGCTTTAACGTCACGCTTGGATACTGCGATTAGTTTTTTAAATAATTTTTTCGGGCAATGGAAAGATTCATCAAAGGTGCGCTGGATCGAGAGCCAGCCTCTCAAAACTTTGCTCAACGTTCATCTGATTGATGCTGATCTGGATGTATCTAAAGCCTTAGCCAACTTTCTTTTTAGCAAATTTCCAACTATTGTGCTTTGTAGTGCTACCTTGACTACGAATCAGCAATTTGGCTTTATTCGTCAAAGATTTGGAATCAATGAAAAGTTTTTGCCGCAACGCATAGTGACAGAGCATATTTATGATTCGCCTTTTGATTATCACAGACAAGCCCTCTTAGCTGTGCCTACTGATATGCCTCCCCCAACTCATGCCGATTTTCAAGAAATTGCTTATGAAAATGTTTGGAAGGCAATTGAGGCGAGCCGCGGCCATGCTTTTGTGCTTTTTACTTCTTATACAATGTTGCAAAATTGCTATGAAGTACTGGCCAAACGATTGGAAGCTCATCATTATCCAGTATTTAAACAGGGAGATGATAATCGGCAAGGATTACTTAATAAATTTAAAAAAACTAAGCGCGCGGTTTTATTTGGAACAGATTCTTTTTGGGAGGGAGTTGATGTCATAGGAGATGCTTTACGTTGTGTCATTATTGTCAAGCTTCCCTTTAAAGTCCCTAGTGAACCTATTATTCAAGCGCGCACAGAAGCGATCATTGAACGCGGCGGAGATCCCTTTCTTGAATTTGCAGTCCCACATGCAATTGTGAAATTTAAACAAGGCTTTGGACGCTTGATTCGGCATAAATGGGACCGCGGCTGCATCATTTGTTTAGATCCTCGTTTAGTGATGAAAGGCTATGGAAAATTGTTCATCAACAGCCTTCCTGCCTGCGAAAAGGCCTTTATGAATGGGGAACGTCTATGGCCTAAAATAGCTGATTTTTATCGCCAAACTTACCATTTCGTTAAGCAAAATCCTTTTAATTAGAGAAATAGGCCACATTTCTTTTATTCACTTTTTCTTTATTGTAAAGCAGGTTGGGCTGCTCTATCCTCAGGTTTAATTGAAACTCTTCAGGAAAATAGTATGATGATAGAACATTCTCCTTATCGCGTCCTTGGAGCTGGACATGCATGCATGGACCTTTTGATTCCTGTCAGCGAAGAATTTCTAACTCTTGTGCCCGGAAAAAAAGGAGGGGCACAGCCTATAGAAATAGAAAAACTCAACTCTCTTCTTATTGCAAGTCAAATCAAGCCTCGTCTTGCTACAGGAGGCAGCTGCGCCAATACAATCAAAGGACTTGCAAGTTTAGGGGAGCAGTGCGCCTTTCTTAGCCATGTGGGCACAGATGCCTTGGGTGAACACTTTATACAATATATGAAAAGTTTGGGCATCGTAGGCCTTTTTTCTAAATCTATTCAACCCACTGCTCAAGTATTATGCCTCATTACTCCGGATGGTCAAAGAACGATGCGCTTTTGTGCCGGCTGTAGCGAAGAAATGTCTGACAATGATTTACATCCCGCTTATTTCAAAAGCGTCAAATTGTTGCATATCGAAGCCTATATCATGCGTAATGGCCATTTGGTTGAAAGCCTAATGCAATTGGCCAAAAAGGCCAATGCTATTATTTCCATCGATCTTTCAAGCTTTGAACTGATTCATCAGTTTCATGAGCCTTTGACAAAACTCCTTCTTCAATATGTCGATATTGTTTTTGCCAATAAGGATGAAACAAAAGCCTTAACAGGATTAGATGCTTTTAAGGGATGCTTTAAATTACAGGAAATGTGTCCGATTGCCGTTGTCCTGATGGGCAAAAACGGCTGCTTAGTCGGCCATCAAGGAAAAGTTATGCATAGTCCTGCTTTTCCTGCGCAAGTCATCGACTCTACTGGAGCAGGCGATCTTTTTGCAAGTGGCTTTCTTTACGGTTATCTTCAGAATGATTCTTTGGCTAAATGTGCCAGAATAGGTAATCGATTAGGGAGTGCCATTGTCGAGGTGCAAGGAACCGAGCTTCCTGCAGAAAAGTGGGAGTTAGTGCGCTCTGTCTTGTGTGAAAAATAGGTGTAAGCTTCTTACGCAAAAAGTTGCGTAAGAAGCTGAAAAATTTCTAAATTTTTCTCAGGGGATTAATTGCTGCTTGAAGATCAGGTTTTGGACTCCGCAACCTCTAATGAGTTAGCCAAATAGCGATTTAACAAGATCATTGAATTTGCGAGATCTAACTCTTTTTCAATTCCTCTAAAATTTTGAATGCTCATAATCACAGAGTTTAAATAGAGGATTTGCTGGCCTCTCACTAGAGAATACCCAGCAGTCTGCTGCGCAAGTTGAATTTTCCCTACCACATCATGAATGCGCCCTTCCATTTTAGATAGTTCTTTCACTTGAATCCAACGCTTCAAATTTTGAACTTCTGCATCTTTATCTTGAATGGCCGCACAAAAAGAATGCTCAATCCGACGCTGTCTTATATCTTGTAAAACAAGCGCGCCTACTTTACACCCAATCCCAGTCAGGATGAGAGTCATTAAGCCATGGGAAGCTATGGCAAGCAAAACAAGAGCGGCAGCGGCAGGCAGGCCTAACAGAGCTGAGATAACAAGAGCAATAGAAAATCCCACAACGAACCCTAAGGCCAGTTTCCCCACAACTTGCAGCACTTTAATCATAAGAGCTAAAAGGCCATTGACAAATCCTCGATTGGATCTTTGTTCGATTTGCTTCAGTGTTTCAATAGATGTTTTATCTAAATTCAAAGAAGGTAGGGCTGTCAATACTTTTAAATCATCCTGATAGAATGTATGATAAGCTTGATAAGCAATGATCTCCTTTTGATTCAAAGGAGGAGAAACGGCTGGCATGTTTAGCGGATAATAGACCACTAACGGTTGTTGAATGACAGGTTGCTGCATAGGTAGCTGCGGATGTACAACATGAGAAGGAGATGGATTCAATGGAAATTGCATCAGATAGGGATCGATAAAAAGATTTTGCCCACCATTAACATAATGATTATTCATATATAAACCTCTATAAAGATTAACTTTAATTTTTTACTACAAAAATGAAATCTTACATTTTGTTTAATAAAACAGAATAAAGATTGAGTAATTTTATAATTAACAAAATAAACAATTTAGCTTGTTAAAAAAATAGCCTTATTCTATATTGTTATCCCGATTTGATCTTGGTTTCAAGTCACCTTCATCCATGTACAAAGGATAAACAAAATGCAATGTTTTCATTGGTTAGGACTATTCGGTTTTTTGCTTTTGACTCAATTTTGTGTCATAGAAGCAAAAGAAAGACATCACGGAACAAATTATTATCACGTAATACGCAGCGACTATACTTTTTCAACTGTTTTTGATATGGCCTCTGATGAAGAGCCAATAGGAAGTGTGGTAAAAAGTCTATTTCATCTTACAACGCAATATGATTCTTATGATAGTTTTGGAGTCTATAAGGGAAATGGGATCTGCCGCTTATTTTGTTTGGGAGTCTTCTATACGTGGGCAACTGAAATTGACCTCTATGATGAAAATGGGCAGTATGAGGGAATGATTGATGGACAAGTTGTTTCTTCAGAACCAGCCAAGTTTAGTTTTTACAATAAACAGGGTCAAAAGATAGCAATTGGCTACTTAGATCAAAATTGCATGGGATTTTCTTTAGTCGATCCCAATCATTCTACCTTTGTTTTAGCGCGTTTAACTCGCAATTTCATTTTAGATACGGTAGATAACTGGGATGTTGCCATTTATCATCCCGACCGGATTTCTCCTCTATTGGTGAAAATTTTTGCAGCATTCGTCTGCGATACGCAGGATAAATTTAAGCCTGATCTTTAAAGTCCTACTTGATTGGACAATCTTTGATTTTTTTGATTGTCCATCAAGAGATGATGCAGCCACCAGAATTGTTCATAATCTTTAATTGAACTTTTGCGCGATAGGCTTTCATAGTCGATTTTTCTTTATCCCTTGGTCCCTTATGTCCTCCATCTTCTTTTCTAATTTTGCTAAAAAAGCGGACATTTCTAATTTGGTTTAACCTATATACTTATTTTTATTTACTTTTAAATTTTATTAAATTAGAATAACAAAAAATAAAATTATATATATAATTAATACTATTTTCATATTAATCAATTTAATTAAAGGATAAATTATGCAAACTATCTCCATTAATTCACAAATAGTGCAAAACACTTCAAATGCAGCTTATTTAGACATCTTAGTGCCTAATGAGGTGTTAGCGATTATTTTTGATCAAATTATCAATCAAAACCAATCTTCGCGCGACATTTCTTCTATTTTACTTACCTGTTATAAATGGAAAGGCATTCTTGAAAAGAATCCTTGCATTGCCTTAGTGCAGAATCTTTTTCAACTTCAAAATAGTCCTCAATTTGTTATTAAGCATCGCTCAGATTGTGGAATAACTGACCAACAGAATCATTTTACATCTCAGGAACTTAAACTCATCGATCGAGTCGCATACTTGGGATTTAACCAATTGTTAATGCTTCGTTCAAAATTATTTCAGCCAAACAGTTTACTTCTTTCCCTTTTAGATCGCTACTCATGGGATCCTGAAATATGTCAACATAGCTTCAATAAAAACATTCGGCAGTTAGCTAAAAAGCAATTGTCTATTTTAAACTCTCTTACATCAGGCACTGATGATCAACTATTGAATATTATCAAAAAGGAAAAACTTTACGAGGGCTGTATAGGTCGACGACGAGATGAGGCAGAAAAATCGATTATTTCCAAACTTAAAACTTTCTCCAATTTTAAAGATCAAAAAATTTTTATTGAAATTGTTGAGTATTTTAGAAATTTTCCAAACATTATCTTGGCTACCGTTAAGCAAAATGACTTAATTCTTCCATATGCAAAAGATGCACAGGAAGGCTTAACAAAGATCAACAGCTTGTCTTGACTGCCGTTCAGCAAAATGGCTTAATTCTTAAATATTTAGATGGATACTATAAAAACGATCGAGAGATAGCCTTAAGTGCTATTCAGCAAAATGCCTTAGCTCTTGCATATGTAGGTGAATGTTTTAAAAACGATCGAGAGCTTGTCTTGATTGCCTTTCAGCAAAATGGCTTAGCTCTTGCATATGCATGTCAAAGCCTTAAACAAGATCGAGAGATTGTCATGGCTGCCGTTCAGCAAAATGGCTTAGCTCTTGCATATGCAGATGACAGCCTTAAAATAGATAGAGAAATTTCCTGCTAGCTGGCCATTAAGCAAGATGGCAGCGCTCTATAAGTTTGGACTTTGTGCTTAGTCAGCACCTGTTTGCAAAATGCTACTTCTTGTTCTTATTTCCTTCTAGTTCATAGTTTTAATTTGATTTAAATTATCTATTTTTATTTACTTTTAAATTTATTAACAATAAAATAATAAAAATTAAATATATGTATTTAATCATTTCATACTAATTATTACAACTAATTAAAGGATAACCTATGCAAACTATTTGCATTAATTTACCAATAGGGCAAAACACCTCAACCGAAGTTTATTTAGACACATTAGTGCCTAATGAGGTGTTAGAAATTATTTTTGATCAGGTTGTCAATCAAAACAAAACTTTGCATGACATTTCTTCTATTTTACTGACCTGTCATAAATGGAAAGGCATTCTTGAAAAGAATCCTTGTATTGCCTTGGTGCAGAATCTTTTTCAACTTCAAGATAGTCCTCAATCCGTTATTAAGCATCCCTTAGATTGTAGAATAACTGACCAAAAGAATCATTTTACATCTCAGGAACTTAAACTCATCGATCAAGCCGCAGGCTACTTTGGAACAAGATTTAAACAATTGTTAATGATTAATTCAAAATTATTTCAGTCGAACAGTTTATTTCTTTCCCTTTTAGATCGCTATTTATGGGATGCCGACATTTGCAAAGAGAGCAACAATGAAAACATCCAGCAGATAGCTAAAGAGCAATTGTCTATTTTAAGTTCTCTTGCATCAGGCACTGATGATCAAATATTAACTGTTATCAAAAATGACTTTATTGAAAAATTTTACGAGGGATGTTTAGGGCAAAAATGGTATCAGGCAAAAAAAGCGGTCATTTGTACTCTTAAAAAATTTCCCAATTTTAACGATCGAAATATTTTTATTAAAGTTGCTCGATGTTTTAAAGAGGCCGTTTTTGATATACATGTAAACTTTAAAAAAGATCGTGAAATTGTCTTGACTGTCATTCAGGAAAATGGCTCGGCTCTTGAATATGCAAATGAAAGTCTTCAAAAAGATCGAGAGATTGTCTTGGTAGCCGTTCAGCAAGATGGCTTGGCTCTTGAATATGCAAATGAAAGCCTTCAAAACGATCGACAGATTGTCTTTGTTGCCATTCAAGAAAATGGCTGTGCGCTTGAATTTACAAATGAAAGTCTTCAAAAAGATCGAGAGATTGTCTTGGTAGCCGTTCAGCAAAATGGATGTGCTCTTGAATTTGTAAATGAAAGCCTTCAAAACGATCGAGAAATTGTCTTGGCTGCCGTTCAGCAAAAGGGTTGGGCTCTTCAATATGCAGATGAAAGCCTTAAAAAAGATCAAGAGATTGTCTTAGCTGCCGTTAAACAATATGGTGGGGCTCTTAAATATGCGGATGTAAGCCTTCAAAACGATCGAGAAATTGTTTTGGCTGCCGTTCGGCAAAATGGCTGTGCTCTTGAATTTGCAAATGAAAGCCTTCAAGACGATCAAGAAATTGTCTTGGCTGCCGTTAACCACTATGTCATGGCTCTTTGAAAGCCTTAAAAAAGATCGAGAGATTGTTTGAGTTACAGGTTAATAAAATGATAGTTTAGTTGAGGCTATGCGCAAGTGCATAGCCTTTCTTTATCCCAAGCATCATCCTTTCAATTATGTTCGTCTGCGATACGCAGGATAAATTTAAGCCTGATCTTTAAAGTCCTACTTGATTGGACAATCTTTGATTTTTTGATTGTCCATCAAGAGATGATGCAGCCACCAGGATTGTTCGTAATCTTCAATTGAGCTTTTGCGCGACACGCTTTCATAGTGAATCCCTATTGCATAAGGAGTGTAAAAAGATTTCAATCCTTTGGCGGCAATTTTGACACACAAGTTTGTATCGCTATATCCAATGGGATACCAAATCTCATCAAATCCTCCAACTTCTAAAAATGTTTGACGCTTCATCATGGCACAAGCACCTGTCACTGCCTTGAAAAACCCCAATGTCTTTGTCAAATTCATCTCTTCAAAGTAACGCAATTTATCAATGTGCTCCCAGCGCATTTCTTCTTTGCCATGGCAACTAATTTCTACTCCCCCATGTTGCAATCTGCCATCGGGATAATGTAAGCGACAGCCCACTATGCCAATTTGCGGCTGATCGATCCAGCGCAACATTTCACTCAGGGCATCGGGTTCTAACTCCACATCATTGTTGAGAAATAAGAGAACATCGCAATCGGCTGCTGTGTGGGTTGTCTCGACAGCTAAATTATTCAAGCGCGAGTAGTTAAAGGGTTCATTGATCAAAATCACTTCTCCTCCTAATGCCTTGATCTCATCTGCAATTGTTGCATCTGTACTGCAATTATCGACGGCTGTAATTTTGAAACGCACATCCTTTTGCCTTAATAAGCTATGAATGCACTTGATTGTAAGATCTTTTTGGTCTTTATAAGGAATGATGACTTGAATGGAATGATCAAATGGAAGGGGAGGAATAGCGCGAACAGTATACTCTTGATAACCAGGAGACCATTTCCAATCGAGCTGTTTGATCTGCGAATATTTTTCTAGAGCTTCTAAAAAAACTTTTTGTGATTTTACTTCATTGCGTTTAGCACTGAAACGGAATGAATAAAGATTAAGGGGAATATGCTGAAAAGCAGCATGTGCTAAATCGAGTTGCAAAAGCAAATTTTCATATTCAGCTCCTTTAAAATGCGCATGAAGTCCTCCTACTTTTTTCCATAGTGCAGCAGGAATCATTAATCCTTTTTCAACAAAGCATTTAAAGAAAAAAGGAAAACAAAGCGAAGAGGGCTGACGATATTCACTATTGGGAATAAAATAGCTTCTGTCACTTAAGGCATTTAGATTGCAGTACAGGACTCTTTTTTCAGGATCTGAAAAAATGCGCAGAGTTTGCTCGTAACGAAACAAAAAGTCAGGCCGGATCCAATCCTCTTCTCCCAGAATCAATAAAAAATTGCCTGAGGCTTTTTCCGCTAACTGATTAATCACTTCTCTTTTTTCCCCTATCTGAAAAAAATTGAAAATCTGCAGCTTCGCAGCATTGAGCTGTTGTGCGTGCGAAAGAATTTTTATTTCCTCTTGAGAAGGTGGCCGCATTAAGCCAATTAAAACCTCCAGAGAAGGAACACTTTGATTTAACGCTGACTCTAGCGCCTCTTGAAAAAAAGCAGGCTGTGGGTGAGCAACTGGAATCAAAATTGAATAGGAAAAACGAGCATCTTGTGGAAGCAATGCATGCAATCCTTGAGAGGTGATTTGTAATTTTTTGATCTTTTCTTCTCCGATGGAATGTTGTTTAATTCCACCGTCGTAAAGATAAATGCGAAATTGATTTAAATAAAAAATCAAGGAGCGGACAAATGATTTGAGATAAGATTTTAGGAGGCGCGCTTGCCAGCCTTTATAGAAATAGGTTGAAAGATCTCTGCTGAAGTGAAGGAACAAATCTTTAAGAAAGCGAAGGCTTCTTTTCATATGCTTTTTGAATGAGAGAGTAAATGCGATTTTTTATAAATGTAGTGTCGATAAGCTGTATTGAAACAGGCAACTACCCCCCTTTCTTTGAGCTTAGCTCCAACTAACTCTAACAACGCTTTTCCATCTTGCCAAATGCGTCTAGACTGACACGAGGCACTTAATTGATGAATCATTTGATTCAAAGGCTCTATGACTGATGTCCAATAAAATTGATCGCGCATTTTGCAAACGTTGCGTTTGATCTGCTGCAGCTGATTGGGATGATTCACCAAGGAAAGAATAGCGTTAGCAATGGCTTGTTCATTTTGATACGGGATGACCACTCCCAATTGTCCACGTTCAATAAGTTCGGCAAATGCATCTCCTTGAGTTGCTAAGATAGGCAATTCAGCCCACAAATAATCCAATATTCGAGTGCGAAAAGAAAAATGCGTTTCTAAGTGATCAAAATGAGTAGAGACGCCAATATCGGCATCTAATAGAAAATTTTGCCTTTCGTCATAGGGAACCCATTCATGATTGAAAAACACGCATTGATTGATGAGAGCCAAATCTTTAGCTAACTGGATGGCTTGAGCAGACATTGACGTCGTGGGTAGATCGGGATCAGGAGGTTTAACACCCATAAAAACTAATTTAATATCGTGTCGCTTTTGGCTAATGATTTTCATCGCTTTGATAAGTGAAAGCGGATCAAACCAATTCCAAATGCCGCCCCCCCAAAGAAGAACTTTATCATTTGCATGCAAGCTATATTTTTCCCTTAATCCTTTGCCTGTTTTTTTAGGAGGGATTGAAGATAAACCAAAGGGAACGACGGCAAGAAAATGGCGCAGACTCGAATCTTGATCATAAAGAGCAGGCGTAATGAGTTTGTGAGCTAACAGAAATCCAATCCATAACTCTCTTTGCTTTTCACTGGCACATAAGATTCCATTTGCCATTTTGAAACTCAAAATGAGATTGGAAATCTCGGAAAAAACTTTTCTTTGACGATCTTGCACGGAGTCAATTTTGAAATGTTCCAATAATTCTAAAGGGCCTGGGACATAAGCATCGATGATAATTTTCACGTTGTGGAATTTTGCCAATAAAGCAAGAGGAAAAGTTAATCTTTGTGTAATCAAAATATTGGCTTGTTGAAAATGTTTTTTACAAGCTGGATCATGAAAACAAATCGTCTCAAAATTTTGAGTGTTGATATCAGCGCGATCTAAAGAAATTAAGACCACTTGATGCTCTTGAGATAAAGTTTTTGCAAATTCCCAAGGCCTAATTGCTGCGCCAGCCATTGATTTTCCAATTAAATTCGGAGAATAGATCAATACTTTTGCCATGTAAACCCTAAAAGTTAGAATATTAAATGTAACGAGCTTTTTTGATAGGTTGCAAGGAGTTTTGGATAAACAAACTTTTTAAACAAGGATATGCATTAAGCGAACGTCGCTAAGCAGCAAAAAAAGTCCAAACAATGGAGAAATTCTCATTTCCTCACGCAAAAATTTTATAGAAAGAATATAAAAAAATAAATGTTAACCGGATTTTACATAGATTCTATGAACTTTATCTACCACTTGCAACACAAATTCGCATGAATTAAATAGACAAATTGTTAATTTGCACCATTTAATTTGAATTTAAAAATATGAGGAGATCGTTGATGCGCGCCATGGTCTTAGTACAACCTAAAACTCGTTTGCAAAGCATGGATTTACCTATTCCACAACCAGATGCAGGGCAAGCCCTGATTCGGGTAGAAGCTTGCGGCGTTTGCCGTACCGATTTGCACATTTACGATGGAGAATTAACCCATCCCAAACTTCCGCTTGTACTTGGCCATCAAATTGTGGGAACCATTGTTCAACAAGGGCCAGAATGCCATCACTTTACTATAGGTCAACGCGTAGGTCTACCATGGCTTGGCAAAACTTGCGAACATTGTTCTTATTGCCAAAGGGGACAAGAAAATCTTTGCGATCACGCTTTGTATACTGGCTATCAGCTCAATGGAGGCTTTGCTGAATATTGCGTAGCTTATGAAAAATATCTATTTCCAATTCCTAAGGCTTACTCTTCTGCCCATGCAGCTCCTCTTTTGTGTGCCGGACTCATTGGGTATCGCTCTTTGCGACTCGCTGGCAATGGAAAACGGTTAGGATTTTATGGATTTGGAGCAGCAGCCCATCTTCTCATTCAGGTTGCGCACTATCAGAAACGAGAAGTGTGGGCTTTTACCCGACCTGGCGATACACAAGCACAAGCATTTGCCAGAAGTTTAGGAGCTGTTTGGGCTGGAGATTCCAATCAAAGATCTCCCGTCGAATTAGATGCCGCTCTTATCTTTGCTCCTTCAGGCGAACTTATTCCTTTGGCATTGCAAGCCATTAGAAAAGGAGGCTCTGTTATTTGCGCAGGCATCTACATGAGCGATATTCCCTCTTTTCCCTATGCCCAACTTTATGGAGAGCGCATTTTACGTTCCGTAACCAATTTGACGCGCGAGGATGGCCATCAGTTTTTCGATCTTCTACAGCAAGCTCAAATCGAAACTGTCATTCATCCTTATCCATTAGATCAAGCCAATGAAGCATTGATGGATTTAAAAAAAGGAAAGTTATCAGGTTCAGCTGTGTTAATCATTTAAGGTTAAGCAGAGCAAGAGGTTTTACCGCAGTCACAACCTTTGGCAGGAGGAGAAGACTCAGGTGCTTTTTCAGTGGGAACAGGAGAAGATTGATAATCTGTCCCATAAAAACCTGATCCGTGAAACTGTAACCCAATCCCTATCCCAAATTTTCTTTTAAAATTAGGAGATTGACATTGAGGACAAGCTGTTAAAGGTGCATCTGTAATTTTTTGAAGAATTTCTTCTTGGAGACCACAATGAGCACATTCATAGTCATAATTTGGCATTTTGAATACTCCGTTCACTAAAAAAAGAAGTTTCTTCTGCCCTGGTGGACAGAAGAAACAAAGGAAAATGACTAGAGAAATTACATTCCCATGCCCATTCCACCCATTCCCATACCTCCCATTCCACCCATACCTCCCATTCCGCCCATACCATCCATAGCAGGAACTTGTTTGGATTTAGGCTGAGGTTTATCGGTAATCATGGCAGCTGTTGTGAGCAATAGGCCTGCAATCGATGCTGCGTTGATAAGGGCGCTTTTAGTCACTAATACAGGATCAATGACCCCCGCCTTTAGCAAGTCTTTAAATTCATCAGTTAAGCCATCATAGCCATAGGCTCCTTGCGCCTCATAAATTTTCTCAGCAATAAGATTGCCTTGTTTTCCACAGTTATTTGCAATCGCTGTTGCAGGAGCAAAAGCAGCTTGCTTAATGATCGAAGCACCAATGGCTTCATCGCCTGTCAATTTCAATTTTTCTAAACTCTTGATTGCACGCAAAAGAGCAACCCCGCCGCCTGGAACAATCCCCTCAGCAACAGCTGCACGTGTGGCATGTAAGGCATCTTCAACTCTTGCCTTCTTTTCTTTCAGCTCTGTCTCTGTTGCTGCGCCAACATTAACTACAGCAACTCCACCTACGAGCTTGGCTAAGCGCTCTTCCAATTTTTCGCGATCATATTTCGATGTTGAAGGATGATTAAGTTCAGCTTTGATTTGTGTAATGCGATTTTTAACTTCTTGAGGTTTGCCAGCACCATCGATAATGGTTGTCTCTTCCTTAGACACTTTGATCGTCTTCGCACGGCCTAGGACTTCTAGCCCCACTTCATCTAATTTTAATCCCACTTCTTCGGAAACAACTTTTCCACCAGTCAAAATTGCAATATCTTCCAACATCGCTTTGCGGCGATCACCAAAGCCTGGCGCTTTGACAGCGCAAACGACCATGCCAGCTTTGACTTTATTCACGACAAGAGTCGCTAAAGCTTCGCCATCAATATCTTCCGCAATAATCAATAAAGGACGCGCTCCTTTAGCCATGACTTTTTCCAAAATAGGAACGATATCTTTTGCAGTTGATATCTTCTTATCTATAATGAGAATCTGCGCATTAGACAATTCAACTGTCATGTGTTCTGGATTAGTGATGAAATAAGGAGAAACATAACCTTTATCAAATTGCAATCCCTCAACGTAGTCGACGTGCGTTTCGATGCCCTTGGCTTCTGCGACACTGATAATGCCATCTTTGCCCACGCGCTCCATCGCTTCTCCAATGATACGACCAATTTCAGCATCATTATTAGCCGAAATTGTCGCAATTTGCTGGATTTCTTGTGCAGTATTAATAGGCATTGCCAAAGCATCTAAAGCCTGAACCATGATTTCCACTGCGTAATCAATTCCGCGCTTGAGACTCATAGGGTTTGCTCCAGCTGTCACATTCTTCATTCCAGCTGCATAAATTGCCTCAGCCAACACAATTGCTGTGGTCGTTCCATCACCTGCTGTATCAGATGTCTTTGCAGCCACTTGATTGACCAATTGAGCGCCCATGTTCTCAAATTTATCTTTAAGGGCAACTTCTTTAGCCACAGTCACACCGTCTTTCGTCGATAAAGGCGAGCCAAATCCTTTGTTGATGACAACATTGCGCCCTTTAGGGCCTAACGTCACCTTTACTGCCTTTGCCAGCGTTCTGACCCCTTTTAAAATCGACTTAAGAGCCTCTTCATTAAATTGTAATATCTTTGCCATAGTCAATCCTTACACTCAAAGGGTTAAGTTAAAATTCCAAGAATATCTTCTTCTGATAGAATCAAGTACTCTTCATCATTCTGCCGCACTTCGGTCCCAGCATAAGAACCAAATAAAATGCGATCGCCTACTTTGACTGAAAGGGGTTCTAATTGACCATTTTCATTTGCCTTGCCAGGACCGGCGGCAACGACTTGTCCCTCACGCGGTCTTTCCTGAGCGGAATCAGGCAATAAAATGCCACCTTTAGAGGTTTGTGCTTTTGAACGTTGAACCACTACTCGGTTCCCTAGGGGTTTAAGTTTAACCATCGTCGTTCTCCTGTTTTAAATTCTATTCTGTTGATGACTTTCAACAGAAATTGTAGAAATGCACAGGATTTATGTCAAGCTCAGTCGCCAATTTTTTAGCAACTTGACGCAAAGAGTGCCAATTTCTAAATATTTTTCATTAAAGTCTTAAAATTTTTGGCATGGTTCAATTGAAGGTCGCATGTTTATGCCGTCCTTTCAGGACTCGATGTCTTTTTGATAGAACCCAGGCCTCCGCTTCGCTGCGACTGGGCTGTAACATGACGGCCCTTCAGGCCTTAACAAGAGATGTTTAAGTCCCCTCTTCTATAGTCCCTAAATCATCTTTTTGTTAAAGCCTGAAGGGCCGGCCCTTCAGGCCTTAACAAGAGATGTTTAAGTCCCTCTTCTATAGTCCCTAAATCATCTTTTTGTTAAGGCCTGAAGGGCCGTCATGTTACAGCCCAGGTCGCAGCGAAGCGGAGGCCTGGGTTCTATCAAAAAGACATCGAGTCCTGAAAGGACGGCATAAACATGCGACCTTCAATTGAACCATGCCAAAATTTTTAAGAACTTGTGTATTTAAGCCTATATAGTACTGGTAGAATGATAAAACATCTTTAAGAAATTTGTGTGATAGAGTTGCGTAAATAATCGATTGTTTTAGCATTTGGGGGACTCCAACTAGAAAAAATAGCAAAACTACATTTATCAATGGCGCCTGATAGGGTCGTTATTTCATTTGCATATACGGGATTAATTTTATAGTAATTTCTAAATTCTAATGAGGAAGGGTACTCTGGAACAATTTTTTCTCCTAATACTGATTCAATTGATGGAATGATTTCTTTTTCCATACAAGGTTCAGGATCCCACACAACTAAACAATCTGGCATTGGGTTTTTTTCAACATACTCACCCTTTTGCTTATCGAAGGTATAGTATTTCATCCATATATTAGTTGCCACTCCATCAGCTTCAAAAAGATATCTTGGATGATTTTTTCTAATGTCTCTAAAAATGATACATTGAAAAGGGCAATCTCTAGCTTTAATTCTATTGCGGATACAAAAATCAATAAATTCCTTAATAGAATTAGGACAAGTAAATAGAGTATATTCCTTTTCTAGCCATTCATTAAATTCTGCGTCATAGACTGCCTGAGTAATTCTTTCAGATTTAACAAAATGAATGAAAGTATCAATGCTATAACCTATTAATGCGGGTAAACCCCAGATTCCAATTGCTAAAACGCGAATTAAGCCTATGTTTTTTTCTGCAGCAGACTTTAAACAATAGAGTGGTTTTTGAGCCCACGTACTTACTTGACATGCCCAACCTTTATCTAATTGATAGTAATAAGGATAAAATAGTGACTGTGAATCTTTTATTCTGTTAATTTCATTTATTAAAGTTTGATCATACATAGCGATTCCTTTATTAAAAATTAGTTTTTATCTTTTCGCTCACCAAAAAATTTGCGAAGTCGAGTATAGAGTGTTTTAGAGTTCTGTGATGAATTTAGGGTAAATTCGAGGCGAAGACTTAAATCTGCATATTGAATAGCTACGCTATCTTGCTTAACAGCAGCCAAGACAATCTTTCGATCTTTTTTAAGGCTTTCATCTGCATAGAGAAGAGCCTGGCCATTTTGCTGAACGGCAGCTAAGACAATCTTTCGATCTTTTTGAAGGCTTCTATCTGCAAATTGAAGAGCCCAACCATCTTGCTGAACGGCAACTAAAACAAGAACTTGATCTTTTTTAAAGCTTTCATTGGCATATTGAAGAGCCCAACCATCTTGCTGAAGGGTAGCCAAAACAAACTCTCGATCTTTTTTAAGTTTTTCATCTGCATATATAAGAGCTCGGATATTTTGCTTAACAGCGGCCAAGACAATTCCTCGATCTTTTTTAAGATTTTCATCTACATATTGAAGAGTCAAGCCACTTTGCTTAACCGCAGCCAAAGCCACCTCTCGATCTGTTTTAAGGCTTTCATCTGCATATTGAAGAGCCCTACCATCTTGCTGAAGGGCTGTCAAGACAATTTCTCGATCTTTTTTAAGGCTTTCATCTACATATTGAAGAGCCCAACCATCTTGCTGAAGGGCAGTCAAGACAATCTCTCGATCTTTTTTAAGGCTTTCGTCCGCATATTGAAGAACCTTGCCTTCTTTCTGAACGGCACTTAAAATAATTTCTCGATCCTTTTTAAGGCTTTCATCTACATATTGAAGAGCCCAGCCATCTTGCTGAAGAGTAGCTAAGACAATATCGCGATCTTTTTTAAGGCTTTCATGTATATCAAAAACAGAAGCTCCAAAACAGCGAGCAACTTTAATAAAAATTGTTTTATCTTCAAAATGAGGAAATTTTTTAAGTGTGGAGATAACAGCTCTTTCTGCCTGTTCCCATGTTTGACTTGGACAGCTATTATAAAGTTTTGCGATAAAGTCATTTTTGATCACATTTAATCTTTGATCATCAGTGCCTGAGACAAGAGAATTTAAAATATTTGATTGTTCTACAGCGATCTGTTGGATGTTTTGATTGGTGCTATTTTTACAAACTTCAGGATTCCATGGATAGCGATCCAAAAGAGAAAGAAATAAACTCTTCGGATGAAATAATTGTGAATCAACCATTAACAATTGTTCAAATCTTTTTCCCCAGCTTGCTCGATCAATTAATTTAAGTTCCTGAGAGGTAAAATGCTTTTTTTGTTCTGTTATCATACATTCTTGGGGAAATTTAAGAGCAGATTGATTCTTATCTTTAATTTGAAAAAGAGTTTGCATCAATGAAATGCAAGGATTTTTTTCAAAAATACCCTTCCATTTTTGACAGGTAAGTAAAATGGAAGAAATGTCATGCAAAGAGTGGCTTTGGTTGACAACTTGATCAAAAATAATTCCTAATATCTCATTAGGAAATAAGAGGTCTAAGCAAGTTTCTCTTGAAGTGTTTGGTATAATTTGTGAATTAAAAGAGTTTATGTACATGATGATTCTTTAATCAATTTGATTAGTATAATTTTTATTAACTATAAAAGTTTATTTTTTTTATTAAATTTATAATATTTAATATTATAAGTCTAGAGATTTAAATTATTTTAAGAATGTCTTTAAAATCATTACATAAAATCATAGGAAAATGGATTTATTCACTTAACTGCGATGTATAATCGGCGATGAGATAAGATTCCCGCTTGCGAAGATAACGGGTGCGCTCCTTTTGATGTAAAGCACGCAATTTCCATACAACATAGGGATCTTCTTTGAGAATGCGATAGACTTCGGCTGTTCCATTAGCTTTATTAAATAGTTCTCGGCGCTGACTCACTTCTTCTAGCCCTTTTTGAAATTGAGAAGGATAAAGCGCTTTTAATATGCCCATTAATAAATATTGAGTGGTCACTGGCAAAAAGTGATGAGGATCTGTAATGACAATCAAAACTCCATGACACGTTTGATTGGCAAATCGGCCAAAAAAAGGACGATAATGAAAGGGAAGAAAATGAACGCCTGGAAAATTTTGCTTGTTAAGTTGTTGAGCAAATTGCTGAGCATCAATCCATGGCGCACCAATAACTTTAAAGGGAAGAGTGTATCCTACACCGATATTGACAATAGGTAATTCTCCTAAAAGGCCTGTTGTAGGATAATAAAAAGCGGTTTGATAGTCGGGAACTTGAGGGCTAGTCGGAATCCAAGTCAAGCCAGTCTCTTCAAACGTCATGTGACGCTGCCATCCGTGCATGGGAATCACCATTAAATCGCATCCCACTTTATATTCCCCATTAAAATATTTTGCTAATTCTCCAACAGTCAAACCATGACAATAGGGAACGTTAATATAACCTAAAAAAGAGCGCCACTCTTCATCCAACATCGGACCATCGACCAGCAATCCGCCGAGTGGATTTGGACGATCAAGAACGAGCACAGGAATGTGCAATTTTGCAGCTTCTTCCATCACATAAAAAAGAGTAGAAATATAAGTATAAGAACGTGAACCGATATCTTGAATGTCATAAATGAGTAAATTAATATTTTTTAACATTGCTGCATTCGGCCGCCTTGTAGCCCCATGCAGGCTAAAAATAGGGATTCCAGCAAAGTCTTGTTCATCAGCGACTTTTTCTCCCGCATAGTGAGCGCCTGTTATGCCATGTTCAGGTGCAAAACAGGCAACTAGCTTATAGTCATAAATTTCTGCATTTTTTTTAAAAAGATCAATCGTTGACTGTCCTTTTGAATCTACGGCTGTATGATTAATGATCAAGCCAATCTGTTTTCCACGTAGAACAGATTCATAAGGAAGAGTGAATAAACGCTCGACACCCAATTGAATAGTCTCACAAAGTGCTTGATGACAAAAAGAGAAGAGGATGAGGCAAAAAACGGGAAACAATCGAATTTTTTGCATTTTTAATTAACTCTCAAATTCTCTTTAAATTGAAAAGTTTTGCGAATCATCATGTTAGCGTATACAATATCCATTATTTAATAGACAAATATATTTAATTGCAGATATTGCTTATGAAATTAAAAATACAGAAAAAAAACACTGCAGTAGTTGTGTAGATACCTATGAGAAATAAGAAATAAAGGATAGAATATTTATCTATAAAATGATAGAGCGGTGGGATTGAAGCCTTTGCATGAATTATTCGCATATGATTTTATTCAAAATGCGTTTATAGCAGAAACCTTAGCAGCTATTCAGGTATTTTTACTAAAAATATTTGACACTGGTAGCCCTTCGAGGCTACAAGTGTCAAATATTTTTAGTAAAAATACCCTGACTCAAAATTCAGATGAGGCACAAAATGGATTCAAAAAGAAATCAAAAGCACAAGCGTCTTTTAAGATAAACGTAAAACGCCTATAGGCCTTGAAATTCTTATTAAAAAAAATTACTTAGATATCTGGTGTGAAAACTTCCATCAACATTTATTCTTTGTAATTGTATTACTTAATTTAATTTCTCTAATCATCGTTTCTTTTAAGAGATTGCTATCTTGTTCATTAATCACACAAAATGTATGACTCTTTAGTGTCTCGTTAGAACAAAATTCTTTTACATCATTAATACTATCCATATAATTTTCATTAGAATGAGGAAAGTAATAAAGAACCTGGTCTTCCATATTTTTTTCTTTAAATTTATTTATTAAATTTTCAGCATGCAGCGCACCACATATAAAAACAATATTTTTTCCGCTTTTCTGCAACCTTAATAAATTTTCAAAAATTGTTGAAATTCTATATTCTTCGTTTTTTTCTATAACCCTCATTTTTTGTACAAAATCTTGTGACATCATGTTTTCAAAATCTTTAGCATCTATATCTATTCCTTTTATACTAAAATAAAAGTTCTTTGCATCCTTAAAGACATCTTTTAATAAGAGCGATGCAGGTAAGTCCTTTATCTTTTGAGCAACTTCTAGATATCTTTTGCTAGATACATATAATCTCATTAATTCAGCCAATTCTTTAAATTTTAAATTGGATAGTTGAATATCTTTGATACCAGCCCGCTCAACACATTCATTAGCTTGAGAATTTAGCCTACTATCAAACTCTAGGCCTTTAAGGTGAGAAAATAAAATTTCTTTTTCAGTTAAATTCTGAGGGGCTTCAAAACAAAGCGTATTATATCCTTCTTCAGATAATTTTGGGATTAATCCTTTTAGTATTTTTTTAGGTTCTTGATCCCAATGTCTTTCAAATATAATAACAAAGGGTAAGCTTGCAGATGCCGATATCATGATGTTAAATTTCCTTAAAAATTAGTTTTAGATGTTTTAAAATGAATAATTTAAATCATTATAGCATATTAGTTTACTATTCTGTAAAGCTAAAAACCCGCAATAGGACGTACAGGGTGTGATTAAATCTGGGAGTTTATATTTTTAGCAGATCGATACGAAATGGTAGGCGGCGGTAGCCGCTTTCAGTGGGAAGCCCCGTATGAAGCGAGCTTGCGAGTGGAAGGCGGGGTGGGCATCAATAAAATATAAACCGCGGAAGCGGTGTGAGTGATCTTAAGCTGCTTCCGCAGCTCAATGCTATCTTGCCTACACCCCGCATTCCGCTCGCAAGCTCGCTTCATACGAGGCTTCCCACTGAAAGCGGCTACCGCCGCCTACCATTTCGTATCGATCTGCTAAAAATATAAACTCCCAGATTTAATCACACCCGGACGTACAATCCCCATAATGGGTCCTAGTACTCAACCACATTAGTTTTGTGTATTTAGACTGCTTCAAAGCCCCGGGGTAGGGTGTTCATTTTGTGCAAAAAATGAGCTTTATTTTCACAATAATTGGCATAGTTAAATTGAAGGTCGCATGTTTATGCCGTCCTTTCAGGACTCGATGTCTTTTTGATAGAACCCAGGCCTCCGCTTCGCTGCGACCTGGGCTGTAACATGACGGCCCTTCAGGCCTAACAAAAAGATGATTTAGGGGCTATAAAAGAGGGACTTAAACATCTCTTGTTAAGGCCTGAAGGGCCGTCATGTTACAGCCCAGGTCGCAGCGAAGCGGAGGCCTGGGTTCTATCAAAAAGACATCGAGTCCTGAAAGGACGGCATAAACATGCGACCTTCAATTTAACTATGCCAATTATTGTGAAAATAAAGCTCATTTTTTGCACAAAATGAACACCCTACCCCGGGGTTGAATTGGCGTAACTGGGTCCATATTGTGCTAATATTGACCCGCTTACGCCAATTCAACCCGGGGCTTTGAAGTAGTCTAAATACACAAAACTAGTGTGGTTGAGTACTAGTAGCCCCCAAGTCACCGCAATAGAATCAAATCTGTTTTCTGGAGTAGTAATGAGAAAAGAAATAATGGCAGGATATTTTGCTCCTTTCATTCCCTGGGTCTCCTCCAATTTTTCAACATCTGTTTTTTTAGAAGCTAACAGATGCATTAAACCTGCTATTAACAAACCCAAAAGGAAAAAGGAGCAAGCAAAAGGAACATGTCCCAAAGTTCAAGAAAGCTATTTAGAATATGATGTAAGAAGCTCAATTTGGGAACTTAAACTTTAAGTCATGACTATTTAATAAACTCTTTATTTTTAATAAAAATTTTAATTTACCGCACTAAGAAAAAAACTTCACTATGCGCAAAGCAAAAACAGTGAAACTAATTGCATCACTTAAAAATTCCAAGAAATTTTGGTTTGAAGCAAATAATCTTCTCGTTTTTGATGGCCAAATAACTGTTGGACGATGGGAAATCCAATTCCTAGCTGAATCACAAGATGTTCTTTGGATGAGAGAAATAAAGAGGGAGTAACAAAAATCATGTTTCCTCCGGAATTTGGATCTATGACTCCTTCAATCTTGTTTTTGCCTGTATACGTTCCATCAAACTCTAGCATCCAATCAAATAGCCATGAATCATTGCTAAATATTCTTCTTCCCACCCCATATTGATATAAGAATTGATTTCCAAATTGAGTTCTGTGGCTAGAGGCGTTCAATATTCCTCCATAGGAAGTAAAGTAAAACCAATTGATTCCCATTCTTGAAAATGTTCCTCCAATAAAAAAACTGTTAGACCCTGTTCCAGTCGGAGGATTTTTCTTGACTGACCCTGTGGGAATTGTGACATTCGCTACAATAGTCATTTGATTATAATAGGTGTAATTTTCTTTAGTATAGGCGGCATACTCAAACTGTATTTGGGTATCTTTCAGTCCTGAAGAGTGCTGTTTACCTACTCGGGAACGGATAGCATCAGGAACATTAATATAAATAGAAAGATAATTTTTAATCCCATAAATGATCGCAGTATCAAATTCGATAAAATATTGCCCTCTTCCTTTCAATTCGTTAGCAACGAGTTGTAGATCAAACTGACCTTCATCAATTAGATTCTGCCCAAAAGAAATAAGAGGGGTAGGTTGTTGAGATTGAGGAAATGCTAAGTTACCAATTTTAAGAATTTTTTCGGGCTTTGGCACTTTGTCTTTCTTTTCCTTCTTTTTATCTTCGCTGGCAGAGCCTTTATCTTCGTTCTTAACTTCTTTCTTTTTAATTTCTTGACTCTCCGAATCGTGATCTTCGTCGTCTTTATTTTTATCAGCTGAGTTTTTAATATTGGGGCTTATTTCTTCTTTGTTATCATTATTTTGGTCATTAAATCCTTGCGTGTTTTGCCAATTTGCTGTTTGATTATTAGATTTTTGCGTATTCTGCCAGTTTGATGTTTGATTATGAGTTGTTTGCGTGTTTTGCCAGTTTTGTTCTTGATGATCTACATGAGGATTAGGAGCTGCAAAAACTAAAGGACTTGTAAAAATCAATAAAAAACTTGCTAAAAAATACTTCATAAAAACGATGTCCTTTTTCATTTCATTGGTAAAAAGGTTGGCAATGTCGTTACTATCTCACTAATAATTTGCGTAAGGTGATTTATTAAACTTATTTGTTATATAGAAATTAGAATTTAAAATAAAGTGTTTTATAACAGTTGAGGCCTCCTGCTGTGATGTCTACTTTAGAGATATTATCAACGTGAATTTGACTCATGTAGCAAAAATCCAGCAATTAAGATAATTTGAATAAAAAAGGGCATTTCAAGTGATATTTTCGATTAAAAAGCCTTCAGTAGAAAAAGAATTTAAATTGAGGTCATTAGAACATCAACACACATTCATTAACTTTCTTTACATTCAAGAACCTGTGGTTGACATGAGAGAGCATCCTTCAGTAGAATCGAAGATTGTTTCTCAAGCAATCTTCTCAGAAAAAATTACAGTCGAGAAAGAAGAGCGGAGTTGGGTTTCTATCCTTACTTCTGATGGATATGCCGGTTGGATACCTTCTAATTCTTTTACCACCCTTAAGGAACCCTATAAGACCTCTTTAAAAATCTCTCGCTTAGCTGCGCATCTTTATGAAAGAAAAGAGATTGAATATGGTCCAGTCCAAACGCTTCCCTATGGATCTCAATTGCAATCTTTAGATATTACCGATCTGCGTTGGATTCAAGTTGGCCTGCCTAACGGAAAAAAATGCTATATTCAGAAAGGAGATGTTGCTCCAGAAATCCCTATGCATGGCAAAGATGATCTTGTGAAATTTAGCCAGCAATTCTTAGGATTGCCCTATACATGGGGAGGGAGATCAAGTTTTGGGTATGACTGCTCGGGCTTTATCCAAATGCTCTATTATCGCATTGGAATCCATTTACCAAGGGATTCTTGTCAACAAGTGTTAGATCCTCGCTTTCGACCCATTCCATTAAACAAATTAGAGAAAGGAGACCTCATCTTTTTTGGAAAATCAGAACAACAAATCGGACATGTTGGCATGTCTCTAGGCCAAGGACAGTTTATTCACGCTACAGCAAGAGAAAATCAACCCTGGGTTAGGGTCAGCAATCTCTCTGACTTGGAATGGAGCGGGCATTACGAGGTTCATTATCCTTACCGTGTAGCTTGTCAACTCATTTGAAAGAAAAAAGTCTAAATCGTTCTTATCTGAAATCAGGGACAAGTTTTACAATTGAGTTGAGAAAAGCTTTTGTTAAAGCTTAGAGTTGCTATAAAATAACGCTAAATTTCTTTTTAACGGAAGGTCAAATCATATGGAAGAGTCTGAGCTGATTAAAAAGGCTAGATCCCAAATTCAATCTGTGAAAGGAAAGACTCTCTCATTAGAAGAAAGAAAAGATCAAGCCATTGCTTTAGCCGCCTTAATGCTCGAAGAAGCTCAGAGCATTCAAACTTCAGCAGAAAAAAAACAACAAGCCCAGCTTGCAGGCATGATGCATGATCCTATTGGCAAAGTGTTTACAACAAGCATGACCGACCAATGTTTTCGCAGCAGACGTACGCAACGAGTTGCCGACCAGCTTGCTTATGTCATCAAAACTTTAGGTATTCCTCATTATTTGCCTCTCAACAAAAGGCTCTCATTGCAAGCCTTAGCCACTTTCGGTAAAATGCTTTCCAACGTGGCCGTTCCCCTTACCATTCATATGATTCGCAAAGAAACACAGAACGTCATTTTGCCAGGTGAAGAGAAACCCTTAACTGAACATATGAACAAACGTCAGCAAGAAGGGGTGCGCATTAATCTCAATCACTTAGGTGAGGCCATCTTAGGTGAAGAAGAAGCCCAACTCCGCTTACAGATTTATTTGAATGATCTTGCCAAACCGGAAGTAGAATATATTTCGATCAAAATTTCCACTATTTACAGTCAAATCAACTTACTCTCTTGGCAAGAGACACTTTCCCTATTAGCCGAGCGCCTACGGCAACTTTATCGCGCTGCAATGAAATTTCGCTATCAACGAACAAATGGTATTTCAGTCCCAAAATTCGTCAATTTAGATATGGAGGAATACCGTGATCTCCATTTAACGGTGGCTCTTTTTCGCCAAGTGCTTGATGAATCTGAATTTCATCAACATGAGGCAGGTATTGTCTTGCAAAGTTACTTGCCCGATTCATTTTTGATTCAACAAGAATTGACAAGTTGGGCTTTAGAACGCCTCGCTCAAGGAGGAGCGCCGATCAAAATTCGCATTGTCAAGGGAGCCAACTTGGCTATGGAACAATTTGAATCGGCCTTGCGGCTTTGGCCGCAAGCTCCTTACAATTCCAAAGCCGATGTCGATGCCAATTACAAGCGCATGATCAGCTATGGCTGCCGAAAAGAGCATGCCCAGGCAGCACATCTTGGCATTGGGAGCCACAATTTATTTGATATTGCCTATGCTTTACTTCTTCGGGCAGAAAATGGTGTCGAACAAGAAGTGGGTTTTGAGATGTTAGAAGGAATGGCTGATCACATGCGGCGCGTTGTACAGCAACTTTCGGGTGAGATGTTGCTTTACTGTCCAGCTGCGACGAAACAAGAATTTCAAAATGCTGTTGCTTATCTTGTCCGCCGCTTAGACGAAAATACAGCCCCTGAAAACTTTTTGAGGCTGGCTTTTGATCTCCATCCTAATAGTCCTGCTTGGAATCAACAAACTCAATTTTTTTCCAAGGCATGTCTCGCCAGTCACCAAGTATCTGATTCACCAAGGCGAACACAAAATCGGCTGATCGAAAAGCCTATTGCCTCTCCTGCCACTTGTTTTAAAAATGAACCCGACACCGATTGGGCACTGCCACAAAACCACCAATGGGCCAAGCATATCCTCAAAGAATGGAAGTCAAAAAATCACCCTCCTATTCCGTTAGTCATTGGCGGTCAAGTGATCACTTCGCAAGGGAAAATGGGAATAGGTGAAGATCCTTCATACCCAAACCAATCTCTTTATCACTATTCATTGGCAACAGAGACCCAAGTCGATCAAGCAGTTGAAACTGCTAAAAAAGCCGAAGCAAAATGGTCCCAAACCTCTCTTAACGAGCGTATGCACCTACTGAGCAATGTTGCCAATGAATTGCGTCGACATCGAGCAGATTTAATTGGAGCCATGGTAGCAGATACAGGCAAAACAATAACTGAAGCAGATATTGAGGTCTCCGAAGCCATTGACTTTGCCGAATATTATCGTCTAAATATAGAAGAATGGCATCATTTACCAGACATTCAATGGAAACCTAAGGGAACCATATTAGTGGCTTCTCCTTGGAATTTTCCTTGCTCAATTCCAGCAGGAGGAATTCTCGCAGCTTTGGCCACGGGAAACTGTGTCATTTTTAAACCTGCCAGTGAATCTATTTTAATTGGCTGGCACCTCGCTCAACTCTTTTGGCAAGCGGGAATCAGTCGCGATGTCTTGCAATTTGTCATTTGTGAGGATGATCCGGTTGGTAGCCATCTCATTAAAAATCCCCACCTCTCAGCTATTGTTCTCACAGGCGCTACGGCGACGGCCAAGCTCTTTTTACACTTGCGTCCTGGTCTTGATCTAATGGCAGAGAGCGGCGGGAAAAATACCTTGGTCATCACAGGTATGTCGGATCGTGACCTTGCCATTAAAGATTTGATTCATTCTGCCTTCGGACATGCCGGGCAAAAGTGCAGTGCCTGCAGCCTCGCCATTTTGGAATCTGAGGTTTACGATGATGCTCATTTTCTTCAACAGCTACGCGATGCCGCAGCAAGTTTAGCTGTGGGAATATCTTGGGATCTCAAAACTAAAGTCAATCCTTTGATTCGCGTTCCCAATTCAACGTTAATGAGAGGTTTAACTCAACTTGAGCCAGGCGAAAAATGGCTTCTGGAGCCCAAACAAGATCCTCAAAATCCCAATTTATGGAGCCCTGGCATCAAATTGGGAGTTACACCTTCCAGCTTCACTTTCCAACATGAGCTTTTTGGCCCAGTCCTTGGACTTGTGCGCGCCAGTTCATTTGAACATGCCTTATCTTTAATCAATCAAACTTCCTATGGACTCACTGCCGGCATTCACTCCCTTGATGAACGCGAACAACAAGCTTGGTTGAAGCACATTGAGGCTGGCAATTGCTATATCAATCGCACAATAACAGGGGCTATTGTCGAGCGCCAGCCTTTTGGAGGCTGTAAAGAAAGCAGTTTTGGCAAAGGAGCAAAAGCCGGCGGACCTAATTATTTGGTCCAATTTATGCAAGCAAAACAAATGGATTTACCCACTGAACAAGCTCCTCTCAATGCAAAAGTCCAAATACTTGCCAAAACAATCGAATCTCTTCCTACTTTTGCAAAACATTTGGACGTCTGGAAGGCTAGCACAGGCAGTTATGCCTTTTATTGGAATGAATACTTCTCCAAATCGCATGATCCTAGCTTAGTCATGGGCCAAGACAACTTGCAATGCTATGTTCCCCATCCTCATCTTGTTTTAAGAGGTCAAAAAGGAGATGTTCCGCTTGATCTTCTACGCATCATTGCCGCAGCCTTAACTTGTGGAACACCACTTGAAGTTAGCTTAGAAGAAGAAACACTGATCCATCAATTTAAAGAATGGGGAATTTCTAATCTTCTGCCAGTTAAACACGAAACAAATGAAGCTTTTGCTCAGCGAGCCACGGAAGGAAAAATGAAGCGGGTGCGTCTTATTCAACTCCCTCCCGATCCAGTACAGAAAGCTTTGGCACAAACTGCCTGTCATCTCAATGTCGGTGCTGTCATGGCCAATGGCCGTTTGGAGCTTTTGCACCTTTTGCGCGAAATGAGTATCAGCCGCGACTATCACCGCTATGGCAATTTGGGGGCGCGCGAAAAAGAAAGGCGTCGACCTTTGCCAGGCAGCCCGGAAGAAAAGCAAGGGAAAAATTGCGAAGGATGTGTATGTACTCATGACTGACGCTAAAGATTTCAATCCTGCACAATGGGAAGCAGTCAATACGCTAGAAGGATCTGTCCTTGTCCTGGCAGGAGCGGGCTCGGGCAAGACACGCGTAGTCACTGCGCGCATTGTGCACTTAATTGAAAGTGGCATTTCCCCTTCTCGCATTTTGGGTGTCACCTTTACCAATAAAGCAGCTGGAGAGATGCGCGAAAGAGTCCAAAAATTGGCTCAACACCACGTCCTTATCTGCACGTTCCATAGTTTGGGAGCTCGAGTGTTACGCGAATGCATCTATGCCCTGGGCTATCAACGTGATTTTACCATTTACGATGAAGACGATGTGGAAAAGCTTCTGAAAGTTTGTTTGATTGAGCTGAATTTAAAAGATAAAAAAATGGATGCCAAGCCCTTTCGACATCTTATTTCTCAAGCTAAAAACGCCTTAATTGGACCCGATCATATTGTGCATACTGATTTGACAACTGATATTGAGCAAGCCTTTCCGCAAGTTTATTCACTCTATCAACGCAAATTGCAAGAATACCAAGCCGTTGATTTTGACGATTTGCTCTTTTTGACTGTCAGGCTTTGGCGTGAACATCCCAGTCTGCTCGCTCACTACCAACAACGATGGGCTTTTGTCCTTATCGATGAGTATCAAGATACTAATGCTGCTCAATATACCATGACACGCTTGCTGGTTGAAAAGCATCGCAATTTATTTGTCGTTGGCGATCCTGATCAGTCTATTTATTCTTGGCGAGGAGCCAACATTGACAATATTCTTAATTTCGAACGAGATTATCCAGGGGCTAAATTGGTACGGCTTGAACAAAATTACCGCAGCCGCATGAATATTTTAAATGTTGCCAATGCTTTGATTAGCCACAACTCAGGGCGCTACGAAAAAAATCTCTGGAGCCAATTAGGAACGGGAGAAAAACTTAAGCTTTTTTTAGGCGAAGATGAACGGGCTGAGGCAGACTTTGTTGCCACGCAAATTGAATATCACCGTGCTCAAAAAGTTCCTTTAAATGAAATGGTTGTTTTTTACCGCACCAATGCTCAATCACGCGTCTTTGAGGATTCGCTCATTTATCGTGGTATTCCCTACATTATTGTTGGAGGCATTTCTTTTTATCAAAGGCGAGAAATTAAAGACATTTTAGCCTTTTTGCGTATTTCTCAATCGGAAGCTGATTATATTGCCTTTGCCCGTACCATTAATTTACCTAAGCGTGGACTAGGGGAAGCAACTATAGAAAAAATGCGTCATAATGCCAATCAAGAAGGACTAACGATTTTAGGCTATTGCGAAGCTTTGCTAAAACAAGAGCCACTTATAACCATTTTGCGCTTAACTTCTAAACAAAAAGACGGTCTAGCTGAATATCTAGACATTATTCAAGAATTGCGTTTATTGAAGACACAAGGATCAATTCGCAACCTGGTGTTAGCTGCAATTGAACGTACACGCTACATGGAATACTTATTGGAAGACAAAGAGACTCACGAAGATCGCCGCGAAAACTTAAATGAGCTTATAGCCAAAGCGGTCGAGTGGGAACTGTCTGCCCCTGATCCTTCTTTACAAGCTTTCTTGGAAGAGCTTTCTTTGAAATCAAGCTTAGACGAAACCGACCAAGCCCAAGATAGACTTAGCCTGATGACTATTCATAATGGCAAAGGCTTAGAATTTACTACCACTTTTTTAGTTGGTTTGGAAGAGGATCTCTTTCCCCATGTTAACTCTAAGAATAGCTTAGAAGAACTCGAAGAAGAACGTCGCTTATGTTATGTAGGCATAACACGCGCCAAAGAATATCTTTACTTGAGCTATTGCCAAACCCGTTATCTTTGGGGCAATTTACGTATGCAAAGGCCCAGCCGTTTCCTCAAAGAAATTCCCAAGGAATACATTGAGAAGTTTGCTCCTGCCAAACCAACCTTTCAACCTGCCTTTGTAGGAACCTCTCAGCGCGAATACACTTATGTGAAAAAACCTGTGCCTTCAAAGAGCAAGGTTGATGAAGTTTTTAATCCTGGCGATCGCATCTTTCACAAAGATTTTGGCATTGGTCTTATTCAAGAAGCCTATGAAGGCTCTATGGGCTTGACCTATAAAATCTTATTCGATAAAGATCATAGTCTTAAGACACTTGTTGCTAAGTATGCCATAATTAACCGAATTTAAAAAATCGCTTGATTTGTTTATTTAAGGATATCACTGATTCTCTGACCTCCGCTTGCGTAAGATGAGCAATTAAGTCTCATGCAATGGATGAAATTTCCAAGCAAAGCTCTTATCGCAGATTGAATTTAAGCTAATCGTAATATCTATGTGCTGAAGGATCCTCTTGATTGTAGTAAGGATCATTATAGTCAATAGCGCCACGATAATCGCGCGGGGTGTTTTGCTTTGACCAATCATACTGCCAATTGTTATCAGAATCATTGTAGTAAGGATAGCTAGGGCGAGTTTGATTGATATATCCTATCTCATTATTGGCGTTGCGTCTATGATCACTAATACCGTAGGTGTCGCTGCTCTTAGAAGATTGTTGATGATTTCCTTGATTGTTGGTACCGCCTGGATTGCTTGAGTTTGCTCTTGCATAAGAAGGTCTATTAGGATTGTTTTGATTTGCATTAGAATCAGGATGTTGATGCGCCTTTTCTGCCTCTTCCTTGTAAAACCGACTCATTTGAAGATATTCTTCATCAGGATCATAACCTATTCCACCCGGACCATAAGGATGCTCTTGCGTATAGGCTTCGCCTTGAGTCTCTCCTTTAAAAAAAGCTTTGCTATCATAGCGCCAATTTTGTCTATAACCCCAGTCCCCCCTACGGTTTGCACGTCTATGTATATCTTTTTCGAGCTCATCATTATAGGCAATCTCCTCTCGCCCAGTCGCTTGCTTCTTCTTATTCTTAGGCATTTGCGAATATGAAGTCTTATTTGAATGATTCGAAGCTTCCGGCCTAACATTCGAATAAGAAGATCTAGGCGGAGACTGATTATTTTGAGAAGAACTTGTAGAGGCAGAAGAAGGATTATTTTGAGAAGAATTTTGCGACTTTCTAGATTGAGAAGAATTGGTACTGTTATAAGCAGGAGATGCACTCAAACAAATTCCTCCTAAAGAAACGCATAACAAGGAATTTACAACATAACGCTTTAACATAAGAGCCTCCATATTCTAAATAGAATAGTTTAAATTCAACTTTAAAAAGATTTGATCGCTTCTTCCGCCGCAGGAAAAATATCAAGAATGCGATTCATCGAAACAATTTCAAACATTGCGTAAATATTCTTATTGAGATGTGCAAGTTTGAGTCCTCCTTCCTGTTTATGTAACTCCCGTTGAATAGCGAGAAAGGCACCCAAACCTGAACTATCAATGAATTGTACATGGCTAAGATTTAAGACGACTTTAGAAAGATGGGTCTTGTGAATCAATTCTAGGACTTGTGTTTTAAATACTGAAGCGTTCATGGCATCTATCTTTTCTACGTGGGGAATGATGACTACAACTTGACCTTGAATGGTATGTGGCAATTCTAATTCCATTAACTTCCTCAAAATTGAATTTAATTTCAGCCTATCATATTTGATGCTTATTCTTGCTTATCGACGCTCTTTCTTTCTTGGGATCTTGTTTCTTCACTATGACAAAATATTTGATTCGGGGCAAGTTAGAGATCAGTAAAATTCAAATTTCAAAAAATAAATCTTCTCAATAAATTAAAATTTAAATTCTAAACAAAAAGAAACGTGGTAAAATGATAATATCATCTAGTGAAGCTCAATTCTATGGCTTGTCAACTTTTAATTAAGATTTAAGAGGAAGTGATGCCTGTAAAGACTCAAACTCCCAGTATCCAATTAAAACCTGGACCGCAACAACAGCAGCACTTAGCTCAACGCTTGATAATGTCGGCTCATATGCAGCAGGCAATCCATGTGTTGCAACTTCCTTTGCAGGAGTTAGAACCTTTTATTGAAGAACAAGTTGTTCTTAATCCCCTCTTAGAAATCACACCTGATGAAGATGAGGAAGCTCAAGAAAGAGAAGAAGAGAACAGGGAAACCAATCCAGACGATGAAGAACGTGAAGTGTCTATCAGTGATCAAGATTTAAGCATTCTCAATCGCTTAGAAGAAGATTTTCGTGACCATTTTGCGGAAAGTGAGCCTGTTCCTATCAAACGCTCTTCAGAAGAGGACAAATTCAAAACCTATTTGGAACAATCCATTTGCGCGAATCTCACCCTACAAGAACAACTTTTGCGTCAGGCTCACGAATCTTTTGAATCTGAAAAAGAATTAAAAATTGCAGAAATTTTAATCGGATACATTGATGAATATGGCTTCTTAAAAACTCCCCTTTCTGAAATTTGTTCTCTTCACCAAGTAAGAATAGAAGATGTGAAGCCCGTTTTAACTGAAATGCAGACTTTTGAACCTTATGGGGTTGGAGCTTGCACAATTCAAGAATCGCTTTTGATTCAACTCCGTTGCCTGAATAAAGAACACTCCTTAGCTTATCGAATTGTGCACGATCATTATGAGCAACTGCTTCATAACCATATCCCATTGATTCAAAAACAGCTAAAATGCTCTTATGAAGAAATTCAAGAAGCAATTGAAAAAGATATTGCAAAATTAGATTTACATCCTGGCACTCATTTTTCTTCTCAACTCACGCATGCTATCATCCCCGATGTGACTTTACGAGAGGAAAACGATCAATTGATCGTCGAAGTTGAGCGTGATTATACTCCTTCTTTACGCATTAATTCACACTACCTAAAAATGCTCACTGATCCAAACGTTTCTAACGAGACCAAGCACTTTATGAAAGGGCATCTTTTTTCAGCTCGTTGGCTAGTGCGTAATCTCCAACAGCGTTATTCAACGATTGAACGTATTGCTCAAGCTCTGGCTGAAAAGCAATATGATTTTTTCACTAAACCCGATGGTCAACTTGTTCCCTTAACAATGAAGACACTAGCCGATGAACTCAATGTCCATGAATCGACCATTGCTCGCACTGTATCAAATAAATATATCTACAGTCCACGCGGTCTTTTTCCCTTACGTGCTTTTTTTACTAATAAATATCTCTCAGAAGAGGGTGCGAACCTTTCAGCTACCACTGTCAGGCAAGCCATTTCAGATTTTATTGCCAAAGAAGATAAAACACGCCCCTTATCCGATGAAAAGATTTCCCTTTTACTGAAGCAAAAGGGAATTTCTTGCGCAAGACGCACAGTCGCTAAGTATCGCCTAGCCCTTCAAATTGGCAATACACAACAGCGCAAAAAGTTTCATTAAATTTTGAACTTCTACATTCTTGTTAATACAGATAGATTAATACAGATAGACGTGAAAAAGACGAAACTTCATGCCTGTGTCATATTATATCTGTGCTTAATTAACAACCACTCATCTTTTGCCTCTCATTTAGCGCTAAAGCTTAAATCAAATGCATCAATTATTATTGACTAAATCAATCAGTTCTGATACCTAATTAAGACTTTAAATCTAATTTCAATACTAAACTTTCAATTTTCAAATGAAAATATGTTTATACATCTTTAAACCAATCAAATGAGAGTCTTCTTGGATTTTCCCTATCAACTATTTAATCTTTTAGTTGTCATTCACCTTATTTTTTCTTCTTTCGGTTTTACACACCCTTTTGCTTCAAAGGAAAATGAACAAACAGCCATTACAATTACGGACGATGATTTTCAAAACCTAGTAAGAGCGCGTGAACAAGGAATAGCCGGTTTTCACAAAAATATTGATTCTAATCCCCTCATTCCAGCTCGAGAAAATGCCGTATTCAATTGGTCTCATCTTCCCTCTTCAGAAAGAGAACGGCTTGTAAAGAAGCAAGAGGAGATGTTCCAACAAGGAAAAATTTCCCTAATTGTCATGGCCGGCGGAGAAGCAACAAGATTTGGTGGACCAAAGCCTTTCGTTTTGATTTCAGATGATTTAGGAGAATTTTTAGAACTCAAAGTCGCCAATCTTAAATGGGTGCGAAAAACTTACGGTACAACAGTTCCAATGTATATTCTTTCAAGTGAGAAACGATTAGAAGAATTTAAAATAGCTTTAGCTGAGCGTCATTATTACGGTCTAAAGATGAATGATTTTCGTTGGTTTGTTCAAGGAACACTGGATACATTTATTCCTTCTAATGCAGAGCTTGAAGCAAATTTTAAAGAAGAGGAATTAAAAGATCAGCTCGCTTATGCCTTGACATTGCGTCAAATCAATCCTGATGGCATTTATCGATTTAAAGGAGAGCGACGCAAAATTCCAGGAGGACACTTTGATGCCATTGCAACCTTTATCATTTCTGGACTTTTATCTGAGGCTCTGTCACGAGGCATTGAATTTGCTCCTATTGTCAATATTGATAATTTACAAGCCATTTTAAAAAATGATGGAATCATTGCCTATTTTGCCGAGCAAGAAAATGATTTCGGATTTATTCTAGCGGAAAAAAATCTCCATGTTATGATTAGAGATCAATCAACAAATCAAATCATTCAAAACAAATTGATCGTCCGTTTCCGCGACAATGTGCTTTCCTTTGATGGCTTTAAGGAATTTATTAAAGAAGTCGAAAAAGACGGCTATAGATATGTGATCAATCAAGAGGAAAAAACAGTAGAAGTTTACGATATCACGACTGGTCAAAAGATTGAAACAAGGGTCGTCATAAAATCGGAAATGGGAGGGACGCTCGTTCAACCAGCTAACAACAAGGGCGAGCCCATTGGCAACCCCATGATGAAGGAAGGATTCGAACTTCCACCAGATTTTGATCATGCCAAAGCCCCCTTCTTTAATACGAATACCATTATTCTCAATCTTCGCAATTTGCTTAAATTTCTTGATGTATCGGAAGAACAATTAATTAAGATGAACTTTAATGAACGTTCTGTTCTTGTGCGTGAAAAATTAATTAAGCAGATTAAGGCAAATTTTGAATTTAAAAATCATGAGGTGACAGGAGAATATCCCCATTTAGGCATTGTAAAAGATGGAAAAACTAAAATCCTTGTCATACAATTGACCCGTCTCCTGTTGCAAACCGCACATCTTAAAGGGGTAAAAGTCTCTTATATTTTTGTACCACGAGCCTCTTTTTTCGCTCCTATTAAAGACCCCGAAGATAAAAAATCTGCTGCTGAAAATAATCTAGAAACGCTTAAGCTATTTACCTTCTATGCTGATCGTCCATAATAGCTTATCTTTTACAGATTTACGTGCATATTATTGAACTCATGCAGGCCGTAGAAACAATAGAACGAATTTGATTAAACTTAAAGAGTTTATGCTCATCCCGTCTAGAAAATAGAGGCATGGCTCAATTGAAGCTAACATGGTTTATGCCGTCCTTTCAGGACTCGATGTCTTTTTGATAGAACCCAGGCCTCCGCTTCGCTGCGACCTGGGCTGTAACATGACGGCCCTTCAGGCCTTAACAAGAGGTGTTTAAGTCCTCTTCTATAATCCCTAACTAGTTCTTTTGTTAAGGCCTGAAGGGCCGGCCTATTACAGCCCACGTCGCAGCGAAGCGGAGGCCTGGGTTCTATCAAAAAGACATCGAGTCCTGAAAGGACGGCATAAACATGTTAGCTTCAATTGAGCCATGCCAAAATAGAGTGTCTTGCTTTTATGTAAATTCATTGCATAAAATTAAAGGTTGCAAACTTTTAACAATATGTCTATACCCTATTTTAGGGGGACAAATGTTATGGAGCATAGTTCACTTGATTCGTTAAGAGAGGATCTAACAGATAGAGATCCTCGTGCTTTATCTAGAGGGCGTATTCAAGCTTGGGCGATGACGCTTGATAAAATTCCTCAACCAAACCCTGGCATGAGGGTAATCCAAGCTCATTTAAAAAGTTTAAATGCACCTCAAATTGCTTTCAGAACAAGAGAATCGATAAAAAATCCCTACTCAAAAAAAAGCTCACGTAAAGATAGAGTTACTGTGGATAAAACAGTATCTATTTTGAAAAGGGGCCAAACCCCTCCGACAAGAAAAGAATAACGCTTGTCAGAAAAAACTCCTTTTGTATGAGAGGAGAACAGACAGTTTTTCACACCTTATTAAAGAATTAAAAATAGATGAGTCGAAAAAGTGTTCATCCAAGGGCGTGTCTTAAAATGGTAACGCCCTAAGCTCATCTCTTAGATTAACACATAAAGGAGCAAAAGTGTTTGAATAAAATTGAGTATTGAAAGCTTTTAATTATATGTCTATATCCTATTTTTAGGGGGACAAATTGTATGCATAGTTCAGTGGATTCATCCAAGGGGATTTCAATCATTTCCTCTGTTTCACCTAGAGAGACTATCCAAGCTGAGGTAACAAAGTCTGGTTCACTCTCTCAAACCAATCCCGGCATAGGGATTATTCCTACTCAGTCGATAAATAGTGCACCGCACATCGACTTCAGTGCAAAAATACTTGTAAAAACAAATACGCTAGACGAAAGTCCAACTAAAAATCAAGCGATTATCAGTAGGGCAGAAGCTCTTTTAAAAAAAATAAAAATGGACCTTGCTTTAAACACTTTCCATAAGCAGGAAACAAAGACTCCCAGAGACTATCCTTTAGAGACAGAACACACGGCGTATAACATTCCAAAAGAAAAAGTAAACGAAAAAGATTCAGAACAACAAAGCGATTTCGAGATATCAACAGAAAAACAAGAAGAAATCACAACGCATCAAAAAAAAGATAAACAAAACTATTCAAATCTATCAGATGATGATGAAAATACTCCCCGAAAGACGAGAGATAAAAAGCAACGAGCTTCTTGGACGTCAGGGGAATGGAAAAGACGTATCACGCAACAATCTTTACCTGGTGATGATTCTATTAGACCTTGTGATGATTCTATCAGTTCGATAAAGCCTTTCTCAAAAAGCCATCCCGATTTGCTATTAGATCTCAATCTAAAACCCATTCAAACAAAAGATGAATCTATAGAAACAACACCAAGACAGCCTGATTCTGACACACTAAAAGAAAAACAAAAGGGTCATCCTGCGTCGCATTACTATTCCTTATCCTCCTATCGGGATTTAAAGAAAAAAAGAGGAAGCTTGTTGGATACAGACAAAGCAGATACTGACAAAAAAGATAAAAAACCACTTTCCAACGATATAGCGAGCGGTCACACAAGAAATTTCTCTTTAACAGAAGAAAAATCGCATCAAAATCTAGCAACAAACCTGTTTGTATCCCATGTTGATTCTACACATGTTCCTACTCCATCTAAAAAATATTTAACTTTTCTAAAGTCTCAATCTATTGAGCAAATAGCCAATAAAAAGAAAGATGCTATAAACTCGCCACATCAAAGTCCAGAAATAGCACATTCTCTTACCTCAAAAAAATCAGATTTTGATCCAACACAAACAAATAGAACCTTAAAAACCGATGTTTCTTTTAAAGCCGTTAAATATTCAGCGTCAAATAGAGAAACCCCCGACTCTCCTCCAAAAAAGGTAAAAGAACCACAGGAAGAATCCTTCAATCGAAGTTTAAAGAAAAATAAGACAAGAATTCTTTTGGATACAGATAAAGATGATAAAAATCCTTCCTCAGATTTAGAAATAACCCCAAAGAGAAATTCTTCTCCACCACAAACGGAATTGAAACATTCAAAACAATTCTCTTTATCCTTTACTGATTCTATGGACACTCTAAGACCTCGATCAAAAAGCCATCTTAATAGAACCTCTTTGCTACAAAATACATTGGATGAGAAAACACCTTGCAATTCATTTAAAAACTCAGAGGAAGCTGGCAATGTCTCACAGCAATATCAACCTACAAACAGTGGAATTGATAATGAAAATTTAAATCCCCCTGAATCTGAATTAAATGAAATAGAAATGATCCAATATGAATTAAGTGAAATAGAAGCAAAGATCTGTCAGGTCATCATGAATCCACAAGGTGTTTATGGAACCTTAGTAAAGAAAATTAAAGAACTCAACACCTTATACACTCACACAATACAGCTTAAAGATACCCTAACCCAACATCACCACCCTAATATTCCGATCGAAATCAACACTCGAATCTCTTATTTGATCAAAGAAATCAACACATTAGGGAGTGATTATTCTACAAAATATTTTAAACCCATTTCGCAGATTATCCAGAACAGTTCCCATGAATGCTATACCTTTGGATTTGTCAATGAGTTAACTGATTTATTAGTTGAATTTCCTGACACATTGTTCTGGATTGAATCTTACAATCCCGCATGCCTCAATCAAATACACCATCTTTTTAAAACTAGTTTGTCACAAACCCTTCAATTTATTATCAATAAATTTGATAACGAGAATGATAAGAGACAACAAACCGTTCAGCTATTGCTTGAAGCTCGCTCAAGCTATCAATTCTTAGCTCAACAAGATAGCAGTTCTGGGAAAAGTTGGGCAGATTATCAATCAGACATATTGAATCAGTTAAAGAGTCACTGGTTTCAGCAAAAGAAAAAGATAAGGGAAGAGATAGAGGAAGAGGACCTCATCGATATCATTAGTGTACAACATTTTTTAGATAAAATTTCCGAGGAGAAACGAGATAAATCTTTACAAACTTTATTAGACAAAAATTCTGAGGAAAAACGAGATAAAGAGTCTCACGAACTTGCAAACTCTTTCTCTTCGACTATTTTTAACTTAAGGATAAAAAGCCTTGCTAATTTAGAAAGTTTGTCTTCTGATGAGACATCTTTAGAACAACTCTCTTCTGCAAAGTATGCATCCCAACTTTTAAAAGAGACTATTGACTTGTCGGAAGATCTTTCTCGCTTTGTGGTCCATTCTATTGTCTCTAAAAAGGGGATCTCCCAGCGTGCACACTTAATAGAAGTCTTTAGCATGTGCATACAAAAATGTCTTGAATTAGGGGATCTAGAAAGTGCAGCTGCACTTGCTAGAGGAATTGCAAATCAATCTATAAGTCGCTTGCATAAAACATTTGACACCTTGAAAGCTTCCACTCAAATGAATATAGAAACATTTTGTAAATTTGTTTCTCCCGAACATAATTTTATAGACTACCGCACTTATGCTGATCACCATCCCCATGTTATTCCCTGTTTAGCTGTACTCCTTAAAGATCGTGAGGCTACGTTTGCAGGTAACAAAGAGGCCTCTCTAAAAAAATGGAAAAAGAAAATTGAAGAAGAATTTCTCAGAATTACTTTCCATTCCCAATTGCATAGACTGCATCAAAAGACGCTAGGAAATAACATTTTCTCTATTCAAGATCTAGAAAGTTATCTGCATGAACAACGATACAGAATTTCACCAGATTCAGAAGCAGTTTTTCAAAGAGCTCGACATTTAGAAAATTTAGAAAAAAATAAGACTTAGTGGATGATTTTACGTCTTGCAACATCGTATAGCATGGGATGATAAGTATTGCTGAAATATCATCTAAGAAGGGCTGTAAACCGATTTTATTGTTAAGATGTCGGTTTCCCCTTCTGAACATGCAAGTAGAACAGCACACGTCGCATTTCCGAGTACATTGACAGTCGTGCGAAACATATCCAAAATCCTATCAACCGCAATGATTAATCCAATTCCTTCCGCTGGAACCCCGATTGTATTCAAAATTAGCGCAACAGAAATGAGACTGGCAGAAGGAATGCCTGCAACTCCCATCGAAGTTAATAATGCCATAAGAGCAACTAAACACACTGTCGTCATGGAAAGAGTAATTCCATATGTCATTGCAATGAATAAGGAAGCAATGCACATGTACAACGCACCACCCGCCATATTGAGAGAGGTGCCAAGGGGCACCGTAAAACTGCAAATTCGATTTGAAACTCCGGCACGCTTTTCTATACATTCCATTGTGACTGGCAAAGTCGCTGCTGATGAACTTGTAGAAAAAGCAGTAAAAAGGGCAGGAGAAAGAGCCCGAAAATGCCAAATAGGATTTACTCCTGCTATTCCAATCAGTAATAGAGGAATGATCACTAAGCTATAGACGATTAAGCTTGCGATGACAGTGACAAAGTATAAAGCCGCTGATGAGATGGAATCTAAACCTGTTGTTGCAACGACTTTAGCAACTAATCCAAATACACCAATGGGAAGCGCTCTCATGACTAAAAGCGTCATCTTCATCATAATTTGAAAAATCCCTTCCCAGAATCTCAATACTGTCGCTGCTGCCTCTCTTTCAATTTTTGAAAGGAAAAATCCAAAGAGAATACTAAATAAAATAAGACCCAGCATTTGTCCTTGAGAAGCGGCAGATAGGATATTAGAAGGCACAAGTTTAAGAAGAATTTGGGCAACTATGTCAAAAGTATCGCTTTGCGATTGCACAGCTAAAGAAGCGACCTCATTGACCCTTGTTGTAAGAGAATGACCTATATTTTCTATGGATGTCTGGGAAAAAATAAGAAAAAAACCACATCCTCCGACTAATACTGCAAGAGAACTGGTCAGCATATAAAAACCAAATGTTTTTGTACCTAAAATTCCAAAGGATGACTCCGTTCCCATTCGCGCTGTGCCCAAAATGATCGAAGCTGAAACAAGAGGGATAGCAACGAGATGAAGAGCATTAAGGAATAATTGTCCTATCAGGTTATAAATTTTGAGATAAGGAATTCCAAGCACAGCCTGATCGGGACCTGTCCACCATCCCATCAACACGGCCAATACCATCGCAATCAAAACTTTTAAAAGAATATCGTTTTTCATTTTGATCTCAAATAAAATTTAAAAAATTATAATTATAAGATATTGAACTTTTTATTCCAACTTATTAAATTGATCTCACTACTCTATTCAGTTGAAACTGAATCAAAGATATGTTTAAACAATTTATGCTTTATACTGATCATTAAAAACTTTTTGTGAAAACATGTTTTTTTCAAATGGATAAAATTATTGTAATTTTCTTCTAAAAAACCAAGAGGCTCCTGTCAGAGTAAAACAAGCAATAAGAGCCATTGGCCAAACATTTTCAAATACAATGTAGGCGGGCATATCTTTAAGGAATAATCCTTTGGCAATGATCAAATAATAGCGCAGGGGATTGATAAGGGTGACTTGCTGTAGCCAATAGGGCATATTTTCAATGGGCGTGGCATAGCCTGATAAAGTGACAGCTGGGGTCATAAACACAAATGAGCCTAAAATGGCTTGTTGCTGGGTCATGGATAGCGATGAAATAAACAAACCGACACCAATAATGGATGAGATAAACACGAACATACTTCCATAAAGCAAAGCAAATGAGCCAATAAAGGGGATCTGGAAAACAAAGATGGCAGCACCAATAATGATTGTCCCTTCAATTAAACCAATAATTAAAGCTGGAATGGTTTTGCCAATGAGAATTTCTATTGGCTGCAAGGGCGACACGAGAAGTTGATCAAATGTTCCAAGCTCACGTTCACGAGCAACCGATAAAGCTGTCACTGTCAGTCCAATTAACATGGTCAAAACTCCCGACAAATTGGGAACATTAAACCAGTAATACAGCAAGTTGGGATTAAACCAATTGCGTGGAAAGATCTCTGTCCTTTGCTGGGGAATATTGACGCGAGCTGCAAAATCGCGACTAAATTGATTGATAATACTGATTGCATAGCCTTGGACAATCTGAGAAGTATTGGACTTTCTTCCATCCAAAACCAATTGTACATCAGCAGATTTTTGGGCTCTTAAATTGCGCGAAAATTGTTCATCAATGTGAACAACAATGACAGCTTGTTGATTGTCAATGACTCGAGCAATATCCTCTACCGATTGCAAATCAATAATATGCGTAAATGTCGGTGCACCTCGAAAGCGCTGTAAAAGCTCAAAAGATTCTGCACCCTTATCACGATTTAATATCCCAATTGAAGCATTTTTGACATCGAGAGTTCCGGCCAAAGAAAAAATCAAGAGTTGGAAAAGAGGAGGAAAAATCAACATTGCGCGACTTTTTTTGTCTCGCCAAACTGCCAAAAGTTCTTTATAAACCAATGCCAAAATACTCTGTATCATATTAAGTGAGCTTAATCCAATCGTTTAACAATTCTATGGGCTATCCAAAAATAGAACAATGAACCAATGGCCATCATTGCAAGAACATTAGGAATAATGAGAGTCCATATATTACCAACCAAGAAAAGGGTCTGTAAGCTGGAAACAAAATAGCGTGCAGGGATGAAATTAGAAATCATTTGAATAGGTAAGGGCATACTTGATATCTCAAATATAAAACCTGATAAAATAAAGCTCGGCAAAAATGCTGAGGCCATAGCGCTTTGAGCAGCAACAAATTGATTGCGAGCCATAGTTGAAATCAGCAAACCTATTCCTAAAGCAGATAATAAAAAAACACTTGCAACACAGGTAAGAAGGAGAAAAGACCCTCTAAAGGGGACATCATAATAAAAAACAGCAAGGATAACGCACATAGTCATCGAAAGCATTCCCAAACAAAAATAGGGAATAAGCTTACCCAAAATCATTTCATCTATCTTGACAGGAGTTGACATCAAAGCTTCCATTGTTCCTCTTTCCCACTCTCTGGCAACTACTAAAGCAGTTAATAATGTTCCGATCAAGGTCATAATAATTGCTAATGAACCAGGAATAAGAAAATGACGACTCAGTAATTCTTCATTATACCAAAAGCGTGTTTGAGTTTTGACAAGCGGTAAACCTTGTAAATTGTTGCTAATCGATTCTTGATTTAACCAATTTGCCCAAGTTCCCTGAAGATAGTTTTGAGCAAAGGCAGCAGTATTAGGCTCACTCCCATCAGTCAGGACTTGAATGGGAGCCACATTATCTGGCCTTTCTCTAAAAGAAGAAAAATAAGAAGGAATGACAATAATGGCTCGAATACGTCCGCGAATGATGTCTTCTAAAAAGAAGCGCCGGTCTCTTGTAAGGGTCGCCTCAAAATAACGCGAATTAGTGATAGCCTGCGCAAAGCTTTGAGCTTCGGGAGAAGAGTCTTCTAAAACCAATCCTACACGCAAATGATTGATATCTAAGGAAACACCATATCCATAAATGAACATCAACAATAAAGGCAGCACAATACTAATAAGAAAAGTGCTGGGATCACGCATGATTTGATAAAATTCTTTTACAATTAAGGCTTTTAAACGTCGCAATTTACCCTTATCAGGTGGAAGGGGATAAAGATCTGACATAACATTCCTCATAATGCTGAATAAGGGCAATAAACGCATCTTCAAGTGTGGGAGAAGGGTTCTCGTTTGTCTTGGCTTTTTCTTTCAAATCATTGGGTGTTCCAATTGCAATAAGTTTGCTACGGTAAATTAATCCAATGCGATCACAATATTCGGCTTCATCCATAAAATGGGTGGTAATCATGACAGTAATTCCTTTTTCAACCAGCCCATTAATATGATTCCAAAATTCACGACGTGTAATCGGATCCACCCCCGATGTTGGTTCATCTAAAAATAAAACTTCAGGTCGATGCATGACAGCACAAGAAAGGGCGAGTCTCTGCTTAAATCCTAAAGCGAGATGATCGGCAGATTCATTTAAGTAAGGTTTTAAATCAAAAATTTCAATCATTTCATGAATTCTTTCTCGCTTTTGATTTCCTTTAAGGTGATAAATACCTGCAAAAAACTCTAAATTTTGAAGAACACTTAAATTCCCATATAGAGAAAACTTTTGAGCCATATAACCAATATGCGAACGGGCTTTGCTAGGGGCTTGTTGAAAATTTAATCCGTTGACATAAGCTTCTCCTTCAGTTGGCTTTAATAAGCCACACATCATTTTAAAAGTTGTCGATTTTCCAGCTCCGTTAGGACCTAATAACCCAAAGATTTCACCTGAACGGACACGAAAGGTAATATGATCAGCTGCTGTAAAAGAACCAAAACGCTTCACAAGATTTTTAGCCTCTACGATTGCCTCTTTTTGCTCTTTTACGGGAGGAGTTTTATTGGCCAATTCAGATATGCCACCAGGACCTCCTCCCAAAATATCAATAAATGCATCCTCAAAGCGGGGACGAATTTGTTGAATGTCGATTTGCTTGCCATCTTTTAGAAGTGCAAGATCAAAAGGAGGGTGTGTTTGATCTTTAGTCACAATGCGTATATCACTGCCCTGAATGATTCCATCGATTACATTAGGCTGCCGTAAAGCAAAATTAAGAATAGAGCGTTGATTTCCGTCGAGATGAGACATTCTAAATGTTCTCCCTTCTACTCTCTTGGTTAACTCCTGGGGCATTCCGCTATAAAGAAGTTTGCCTTCATTGAGCAATAAAACAGAATCACATTTTTCAGCTTCATCAAGATAGGCTGTACTCCAGACAGCAGAAATGCCTTCTTTCAAGAGATCTTGCACCATCCTCCACAATTCCCGCCTTGAAATGGGATCCACTCCCACACTTGGTTCATCAAGTAAGAGTAAAGTCGGTTTTTTAATTAAGGTGCAGGCCAATCCCAGCTTTTGTTTCATTCCGCCTGAGAGAGCTCCTGCTAAACGATGAATAAAAGGCTTTAAATCAGTAAAAGCAAGCAATTTTTCAAATGTCTCTTGACGCTCTTTTCCTATAATTCCCCTTAAATCAGCATATAAAACAAGATTTTGCATCACGGTGAGATCTTCATAAAGTCCAAATTTTTGCGGCATGTAACCAATCAAATAATGAATAGCTGCAGCTTCACGTACAGAATCATATCCTGCAACTCGAATTTCTCCTTGTGTTGGCAGTAGCAAACCTGCCATGAGGCGAATTAAAGTTGTTTTTCCTGCTCCATCAGGGCCAGCCAACCCCACCAACTTTCCTTTTGGAATCGTTGCATGAATATTGATTAATGCTGGCGGTTGTGCCTGACTAAATATTTTGGAAAGATTATGAATTTCAACTAAAGGAGTTGTCATAGATGACTCATGTGACAGAGTAATAAAATGCATTTGCCTTAAATGTTTATGGCACCAAGTGGAGCTTAACCGTGACAGGCATTCCTTGTTTCAACTCATTGTTTGGGTTATCCACAATCACGCGCAAGCGATAGACAAGATCAGTTCTTAATTGCGTGGTTTCAACTGTTTTAGGAGTGAATTCAGCAACAGGCGAGATAAAACCAATATGTCCTTGATACACCTTTCCTCCAGGTGTATCTGTATAAACTTCTGCTGGCATGTCAGGATAAATAAGGCCTAGCTGCGGCTCTGAAACATAGGCTCTCACCCAGATGGGGGAAATCAAAGAGAGGGTATAAATAGGATCTGCTTCTCTGACAACTGCGCCAGGCTCGCGAATGCGCGTTAAAATGGTGCCATCTGCTGGCGCATACAACTCTGTATCATTTAAATTTGTTTGGGCCACACCTAATGCTGCTTGTGCTTCGTCGAGATTAGCATAAAAGACGTCTTGAGAAGCGAGTGCATCATCAATATCTTGTTGAGAAATCCCTCCTGTTCCTAAGAGGAATTTACGTCGATTCAATAGGCGAATGGCATTATTTAGCGAAGCTTTCACAGATTGAACGCGTGCTGCAGCCTCCTTGGCCTGATCTCGATAAGGTTGTTTATCAAGGGTCGCCATCAATTTACCAGCTGGAACAAAATCTCCTTCTTGAAAAGGCATGGAATCCACACGACCGCTCACACGAAATCCAAGATCAACTTGCCGAATATCGACGTTGCCATAAAGAATTAAAACATTTGGCTCTTCAGGTTTTGAAAACCACTGAGAATAATACTTAGAAAACCAGGGAGGATTAAAGTGAGAAATGATAGCAGCCACTATTAGGAGTAACACGAGAAATAAAAAGAGACGCTTCATCTATCTGCCCTCCTCTTAGAAGCCAATTTCAAACCACTTTTTTGTTCATTTAATTGCATTCTTCTTATTGTTAGGACGATATAAAAAAGATTGCCATTAACAGCTTTGAATTTTGATTATCTTTATAACTCACCTTACGCAAGCGAGGTTAAAGAAGCAATGAGATCCCTTAAATAACCAAATAGCTTGATTGTTTAATAGCCTGAAAGGCTTCAAAGAAAATAGCCCAGGGCTGGGATGAGAAAACAAAAAAATATTTAACAACTAATTATTAGAACGCTTTTCCTCCTATTTTAAATTCGCTTGGCTTTTTAAAAAGAGGCTTTTATAATTGATTGCTCAAAATTAGATGAGGCATAAAATGGATTCAAAAAGCACTCAAAAGCATGAGCGTCCTTCAGATATACGTAAACAAGTGAAGCATTACCAGGAAAGTCGTGATGAATGGAAGCAAAGAAACGCAGAAAAAAGAACTAAGATTCAAGCTCTAATGACTGATAAGAAACGATTAGGAGAAAGGCTACAAAAGGAACAAGATAATATCTTGGCATTAAACAAACAGATAAAATGCCTTCAGTCGAGATTAGAAGAGGTAGAAGAGAAAAGTAAAATCAAAGACAAGCAAATTGATGAATTAAAAAAAAAGCTTGTGCAATAATTGAGCAAGAAATTAGCAACAATCGAAGGGTCGCTCGACATCAATATCCTATATTATTTATATTTTTTGTGATTTCACTTGCATTAGCTGCAATAGCATTTAGAGCGATTCAGCGAATTTTCATCTCCATGCAGAGTTGTAACATTCCAATATTTAAATATTTCAATTTCCAGCCTTCATGGAAAAGCGTCGAATTGTGGTTTTTACGATATGGGCTTTACAAGCTTATAAAGGCTAAGAAAAAGGCTTCAGATTGGATTATCCTTGTTGATTTTAAAGTTCAAGCTGGTTACCAAAAGTGCTTAATAGTTCTTGGAGTTCAATTAAGTACATTACAAAGTAAGTTTGAAAAAAGGGGCAGCTTTGATATTCATCATGAAGATTTCCAACCACTGGCGCTACAACCCATGAATTCATCAACTGGTGAAAAAGTTGCGCATGTTTTAGAAGAAATATCGGAAAAAATTGGCCCATTTCTGCAGATAGTGGCAGATCATGGCAGTGATGTAAATAAAGGTGTAAGACTATATTGCCAAAACCATGAAAAAACAATAAACACCTATGATGTGGTCCATAAACTAGCAATTCTATTAAAAAAGGAACTGGAAAAAGATGATACTTGGAAACACATAATTCAATTGATTACAGATACAAAACAAAAGACAAAACAGAGTCCAGAGGCTTTTTTGAGCCCTCCCAAACAAAGAGAAAAAGCGCGATTCATGAATGCTGATATTTTAATTGATTGGCTACAAGATATTTTAAACCTTCTTCAAATGCAAGAGACGATTCCCCATTTAGATATAAATAGATTAAAAGATAAAGCTGGTTGGATAGTCGATTTCGAAGAAGTCATTGAAAAATATGCTCAGATGATAGAAATCATTCGTTTGGCAAGGCATTTAGTAAGAACTGAAGGTCTTCATAGACGAAGCTATGCGACTTTTTTTCTTAAAGCAAGACTTCACTTTAGAAGTTTGAAACCAGAAGCACTACATTTGGCAAAAGAGATTTTTTATTTTTTGAAACAGGAAGGTAGAGTGCTATCCAAGGGACAGGTGTTAGTGGGAAGCAGCGAAGGAATAGAGTCTTTGATAGGAAGACAGAAAATAATAGTAGAGAGAACCAAAGCGACATCTAGTATAACTAAAAGTATCCTAAGTCTTGCAGGAATGGTTGGGGAAAATAATTGTGATATCGTACAAGAGGCTTTAGAAACGGTGTCAGTCGAAATGTTGGAGGAATGGGAAGAAACATGGATTGGCAAAACGGATTTAGCAAAACGAAAAGAAGTTTTGAGTTTGGGCAAAATAAATTCAGATGTCATTGAACTTACTATAGAATCAAATGAATTGGAATCAGAACCGTTAGCGATTTTAGCTGTGTAAAAATCGGTTTTTAGCCCTCGTTTTCTCATCCCAGCCCAGGGCTAGGGTGTTCATTTTGTGCAAAAAATGAGCTTTATTTTTCACAATAATTGGCATAGTTGAATTGAAGGTCGCATGTTTATGCCGTCCTTTCAGGACTCGATGTCTTTTTGATAGAACCCAGGCCTCCGCTTCGCTGCGACCTGGGCTGTAACATGACGGCCCTTCAGGCCTTAACAAAAAGATGATTTAGGGACTATAGAAGAGGGACTTAAACCTCTCTTGTTAAGGCCTGAAGGGCCGTCATGTTACAGCCCAGGTCGCAGCGAAGCGGAGGCCTGGGTTCTATCAAAAAGACATCGAGTCCTGAAAGGACGGCATAAACATGCGACCTTCAATTCAACTATGCCAATTATTGTGAAAATAAAGCTCATTTTTGCACAAAATGAACACCCTAGCCCGGGCTATTTTCTTTGAAGCCTTTCAGGCTATTAAACAAATCATGCTATTGGTTATTTAAAGGATATCACTGATTCTTTAACCTCGCTTGCGTAAGGTAAGTAATGAGCAGGGCGAATTATCTCTTACCGTTGATCGCAAGTAACTGATCGCGCAATGAGCCAGGGATTTATTAAACCATTTGTGGAAAATAGCTTTTGAGAACATCGCGGGGTATTTTTACCAGAAACCACCACAGAGCCATGAGAAGGAGCTGAAACAGTCTCTCCTAACAAAGAAGAAAACCAATCCTTTTGAAGATCGGCATAATCAGCAATTTCCTCAATTGTATTCCACCTACAAAAAAATTCGCAAAAAACTAGTGTGGTTGAGTACTAGGAGGATAGATACCAAGTAGGATATAAGATCCGCTTTTGGTTACGGCGATAATCGGGAAAACCAGAAAACGTTCCTTTGACGGTTTCTGCGAATATGCGTGCATCAAATTTTTTACTTGCTTCCAGAATTTTGGCATCGATTGGTTTACGTCGTGACATATTGGTGTCTCGTTTTAAGAGACACCAATATAGCACATATTCTATCAAATTTTTTTAGATAGATTGCCCTGGATCCGAAGAATAGCCCACCTTTTTGCTCTGATTATACTGTACTACAATTTTATCATCAAACATTCCCGGAAACCTCCTGTGAAAGCTCTCTGGAAACGGTATGTTGTACGTAAATTGACGATCATTCCCCAAAGGTAGATTAACTTCCTCACCTGCTTTAGCTTTTGAGATCTTACCTACTCTTACTCTAAAAGCACTTCCTACTGCTATAGCCAAATCTCCATATGTAGGTTCTCCTCTCTGATATATACGAAATAAATTATATTTATGTCCTTTACCCAAATATGCAGCCCATGAAGGACTTGAAATGTTTATTTCTCCTGTCTCATTTTCTAGTGTTTTTGCAACCCCAAGCGTGGTGAGATATTCTTTGGTTCCATTTTTTTCAATGGTATATAGCTTATATTGACTATCAAAATAAGTTTTAATATTTTTTCTATATTTTTCTTCTTCAAGTTTTTCTGAGTCTGGCATAGCTGGGATAACAGTTGGTGTTGCAAGAGTAAGACTGGTCAAGGAATCAATAATTGGTTCGGCAGCAAGATTTGTGATACTCGTAGAAGCAATATTAGGCCCAATAAAATTTTCAGGCGTAGGATTATTCCAGCTAAAATTCCATGAGTTGTGTTCTGTACGGAATTGTATTTCTCCACTTTCCTTAGCAGGTTGATATATATTCCAATAGACACATGTTGACATCGTGCTTGTATTTGTTACAGGAGTAGGGTAACGGTGCTCGATATTAGTCCGGCTGTAGGTGATTTTCTTAATAGCATCCTCATTAAAAGCTGCTAAGTTTATTTCATTCGGTAACCTTGCTTCAAACATGTGGATTGCAATTTCTTTATTGCAGTTTAGTGCTTTAGCGACTATAGCACTTATCTCACCTATGGTGGTGTGAGGTGTTAAAGTCAATAATAACCCGGAAGGAGTATTTTTTTCTTGGATAAACACCTGTTTGGCGCAGCTATTTACCGCATGCATCACACTATAGGTGAGTTCCTTAATAGCATCCTCCTTAAAAACAGCCACCCTCATTCCAGTTGGTAATCTTGTTTCAAATAGTTGGATCGAAATTTCGCTGTTACAGTTTAGTGTATTAGCGACTATAGCGCTTATATCACCTACGGTCGTGTCATTTGTTAAAGTAAATGGCACCATAAGAGTACTATTTTTTTCTTGGATAAACATCTGTTTATCGCTGCTATTTGCAGCTGGTTCCCTGTTTGTATGAATGCTATACATAAATATACCTTTATTATTCATGGTTTATAATCTAAATCATAAAATATGATGATACGGATTTTTTTATTTGTCAACTGTTAGTATTTATTTTTTTTGACAAATATAAATTACTCAACTTACGCAAATAAGATTTAATAAAAGTTTTTTAAATTTTGGAATTAAAAGGAAATATTTATGACAAACAGCAAGCTTATTGAATTATTTTTATTATCTTTATGTAAAAAGCGTTCCCGATTTCTTGGTTTTTTATTAGCAAGATTTCAATCTTTCTCCCTCTTTTGTCCATGAAAGCGGCCATTTGTTGAATTATTTTCAAGTGGGGTCAAAAAGCAGCCAACGTGCGCGATCCTGCCGGAATTCTCATTGAAATTACAGAATATCCGAAAAGTTCAAGTTCCTCCTCTATTAGGGAGACTGTTTCAAAATCAACAAAAGGAGAGGAGAACTGTTCCTGAACCGGTTAACAAAGATCAATATAAAGGAAAACTGTCTCCCCAGTCTGCTTTACGTGCTTGTTTATATAAATCTTTCATTTTTTTTGAAATTGTAGGTTGTTGTACACCTTGCGGCGTGCACAACTTGAGCCCCACATGGCCTGAATGACGCAAAGGCTGCCTCAGAATCCGCGAATCAGGCAATGGAAAAGGGGTTTTGGTTGCAGCGACATACGAAAATTTCTCATCTTCATAGCCTAAGCTTCCGCCTTTTAAGCGGCGATGCAGAGAAGAGCGCTCCACGCGCGCCGCAAAGTGGCACCAATCTCCTCCTGACATGGGGCACGCTAAATGATGGGGACAAGGAGCAATCAAATGAGCGCCTCTGTCAATCAATTGGCGCCGAATCAAGCGAATGCGCTCAAATCCTATGGGTGTCCCAGGCTCAACAATCAATAAAAGCTGTTGAGTCGATTGCCAACACAGATCAATTAAAGGTCCTATCTTCTGCGGATTCAACTCCCCTACTGAATAAGAGAGCAAGATAAAATCGTGTGGAGGAAGAGCGGTCAATTTTTCAAGGTCTGCCTCTTGCCATTTTGCCTCATGCATGGCAGGCTGTTTGCTAAATTGAACAAGCCGTTCGCCAATCGCAGCCAGAGCTGCATCTTTCTCAATGAGCGTGAGAGTTTCAATTTCCGGAAAGCATTCGCAAGCTGCCCACATGCCTGTTCCAGGCCCTGCCCCTAAGTCAAGCATACTCTTAATAGAAAAATTTCCCCTTTCTTTGATCGCTTTTAGAGCAAAATAGATAGCGGCATAAGTGGCTGGCAAGCGAGCGATCACATAAGCTTGGCGCTGTGCTTCAGTCGTCATAAATTGCGCAGTTGCAGCCTGCCGATAGCGACAAGTGAGTTCTTCGCGTGCTTCAATCAGCTGATGAATCCCCAACGACTCCACAAGGCTATCGATAGCTGCTTGTAATGGATCAGGAAGTTGCAATATATCCTCCTATCATTAGTTATAAACATCCTTGTTTCCAGCCGAAATCTTAAAATTGAGCAAGCTATCCTCAATGCCTGTCCGTCGCTTATCATTAAATTCATTTTTAAAGACAGTTTCAGAACCATTATCTTTATTAGCAGCCAGTTCATTACGCCTAACAATAATAGCATCCACAACGTCGTCACTTTCAAAAATTGCCTTCAAAATCTCACGAGGCGCCAGCTGAACGATAACTGCCTTTGATTTGCCATCTTTACCATCATAATTAATAAACTTAAAAAGAGAGACATAAGCTTTTTCTTTGAAGCGCGGCTTCGCCTCTTTGACTTCTTTTAATTTTTCCCTCTCAATTGTCCCTTTTAACATATGATAAAAAGCCTCTTGTAGCTCAGGATCTTCTAAATTTAAACGGGCAATATCTTGAATTCGATTAATTAATTTTTTTGGAGCAGCATCAGCGGCCTGTTCAATTGCATTGAGCATTTCTTCTAAAAAACTCGGCCGTTTTTTTTCTAAATGCTTAAAAAACGCAGCTTCTCCATAGACAATTTTCATCAATTCAAGTATGAGCATGCGATATTGTTTTGCATGATTGGCATTTGCTTCGCGTGCTTGCTTATCTACCAAAAAGCGAAAACTCAATTGACGCAAGCTTTTTTCATTCTCTCCAAACAAATTTTTTTGCCGCTTATTAAAGACTTGTCGTTCGAACATTTGCAAGAAAAGTCGATATTCTCTTTGCACCACAGTCTGATTTTTAAATTTTTCCAACTTTTCCACTGTCAAGACAGAAAGCATAAGAACTAAAGCTAAGACTAAGGGAAGAATATTCATAATATCTCCTCTTAACTAGATGGATAAGAAACGGGATTTTTGCTGCTTGGCAACACAAAATGGAAAGTGAGCTGCTCTGTTTTGATGCTTCCTCCTCGATGGTCAGCTTTAAAATCTTCTGCATTTTTTGCTACTTCAATTATCACTTTGACAATAGAGGGCATTTGGTTATAGGTGATTGCCCATTCCTCATGCCATTTATCCTTGTCAGGCGTCTTTTTTTCAGGATCAATTTTATCATTCAAAACAATTTCCTTTGCATCTTTTATCCGTTCTGGAGCGGCATAAAAAGCGTAGCTTACACTGACAACCTTGTCCATTAAGATTTCTTCTTGCAAGTATTGATGAGGTTGCGAGACATGCAACGGCCAGATAGCTAAACGCAGGCGTCCCTCCAAATCCAAATAAAGCCTTGCTAAAACGTCGCCTGAAAAGTTAGGATCTAAGCGTACCTCATTGTTAAATGTCAAAATTAAACTAGGAGATGAAGAAAAGTTTCGATTGATCGGTTGAGTATAAAAGAAAAACTTCCGGCCTGAGGTCTTCTCATTCACTACCCTTTCGAAAATAAATCCCAAGCGCGACTCTAAATAACGCATGTGAAAGCTGTTCTTTTGCGCCTTTTCTGTTAGATGAGTCAATTCCGACAATTCGCGAAAAAAGCCAAAAACAAAAACGAGCAAGATGGAAAGCAAAGAAATGGCAATCAATGTTTCTAATAATGTCATATAGGCTTTGCGTTGGGAGCAAAAAGCTTTCACAGGGGATTTTCCTTCTTCATTTTTTCCCTTGCATGAGCAGAAGGAGTTTGAGGCTGCTTTGAAGAATTTCTCTCATCATCGGCATCTTTGTTTTTCTCTTTATTGGAAGTTTTGTCCTTCCTATCCATTTCTCCAGCATCAATGTAAATAAAATAATCATAAAAGCTCTCTGCTGGATCTTGATTTTCAATTGTCTTGTTGCTAATTTTTTGTGCTTTAGGTGAAACATCTTTCAATTTAATCACAAGCTGCGACAAATACTCCGTGGGTTTTTCTTGATCTCTCGGAGTATACGAGTCAACAATTGTGAATGTTCCTGTACATTCATAGGAGAATTTTTGCAATTGACTAATTAATTCTGGATCTGTCAACGCAATAGTCTTACTTTGAATGACCTCTTCTAATGAGATTTGACGCTTATAGAGCTGCTCAGTAAATTTGGCATGGACTAAATGGGCCAAATGATCACGTTGGTTTTCTCGAATAATCTCTTGCTGAGAAAGGTACATAGAGGTAAAAATGCGCATAGTAGGCGCAATGCAAACTAAAAGAATAAAGGCAGCCACCATTAACTCCAACAGTTGGAAATGACGCTTATGGTTTTGCCTCTGGATTCTTTTCATTGGGATCTGCATATAACTTTTCATACACTTCAATGGGATAAAGAAGTTCGCTTCTTTGCTCTGTTTTCTGCTCTTCAATGGGTTTTCCTTTGGCTCCTAGGGGACTTGGATAACCCAAAAGTTCAATTTCGAATTCTCTTTTTTCGGCATGACGCCCTTTTCCTTGATCCTCTTCAAATAGAGTCAATGTCCCCTTACTCATTTGTCCTAAGGAAAAGTGCAAGGTCAAATCCTTCACACGACTTCCTTCAAATTCAAAAGATTGAATCGCTGCTAATGATAGCTTGCGCTCTATCAAGCGAGCCCAAGGCTCCTCTATTGGCTTTTCAATATCGAGCCAAACAGTGAGCTGCTTTGTCTCTTGATCAGGAGCAAGTTTGACGTGCACATCTGTATCCATAATTAACATCAGGTCTTGAGCCATTGCCAGATGGCTCAAGACCTGATGAGCTTCGGATAAAAAGCGTTGTTCCTGGTAGACTTCTTTAATCTTTACTCCAGTGAGGATAATGCCAAAAGAAATGATAAATAAAACAATGAGCAGTTCAAGCAGTGTAAAATAAGATTTTTTAACAATTTGCATTATTCTTTGTTGCTATTAAATAAGCTTCCTTTTCCTTTCGACGCTTGGTATTGAATATATTTGTCAGATTTAATTTCAATTTCACCATCTTGGCCTCGGGAAACTTGATAGTCCATTCCCCATCCATCTTTGATTAAATCCTTGGGATTTTTCACAAGCTGCGAAACTTCTACAATACGCACCCATTGTGTGTCGATATGATCGCGATCTTCGGGATGGGAAGCTAAGTGGAGATCTAAAACAGTGTGAATCTTATCAATTCCTGCTTTGGTTTTAAAAGCTTTGCCTTCTTCCAAGCTTCCGGTGTAGTTGTAGGCAATAACGCCTGTAATCATAGCAATTAAAAACATCACAATCATCATTTCGACTAAGGTGATGTATCGTCTTTTAAAAGAGCTTTTCTTCATTTTTTTATCCTCTTCTTAAATAAATTTTAACCTATAGAAAACGAACTAACGTCCGTCAATGGGAGCAAGATCGCTAAAAGCACAGTTCCAATCACTAATCCCATTATAATTAATATTACTGGCTGTGCCATGGCCATCACGCGATCTAATGTTTTTTCAATTTCTCCCTCGTACATATCGGCAATGCGATTCAGCATCACAACACTCGTTCCTGATTCTTCTCCTACTGCCAACATGCGGGCGACGAGCTGGGGAAAATAAGTCGATCGCTTTAACTCGTGACTTAAAGAATGTCCTTCTATAATTTTTCCCTCGGCAATTTGAATCTCTTTTTCCAAGACAACATTACGCATAATATTGCGGGAAATACGCAAAGATTCAATCATGCTTAACCCCCCTTGCAAAAGCGTCCCCATGGTACGGCAAAAACGAGCTACCGCTGTCTGAATCACTAGAGTTTTAAGCAAAGGAATCTTGAGCAACGTTTTTTCAATCCATAGCCGCCCTTTCGGCGACCGCAGCTTCCAAATCCCAAACACAATGCTTGTAATGATAATGGGAAAATAGAGCCACCAATACTCTCGAAATAAATGGCTAAATGCCAATACAGCATTCGTAAAGGCATTCAACTTTCTTTCAGCAAAAATTCCCTCCAACGATGGCACGACAAATCCCAGCAAAACTCCGATGATCAATAAGGAAAACCCACCTAAAATTCCCGGATAAATCATGGCTGTTGTAATCTGTTTTTTGAGTTTCATGCTGCGTGATAAAAATTGCGTCAATTTTTCAAGCACTGGCCCCAAAGTTCCAACAGCCTCTCCAGCCGCTACCATTCCACAATAAAGTTTGTCAAAACTTTCTGGATAAGCTCCCATTGCCGCTGATAACGAGGTTCCCGAACGAATTTGTTCGCATACACTTAAAATGATGCGATGATAGGAGTCACCTCTGCATTGCTCTTCAAGGGCGATCAAGCTCTCATATAAGGGAACACCAGCATTGATTAGCTGTGAAAGCTGGACAGTAAAAGCTAATAAATTATCCCCTTTTAAGTTCTGTTTCTTGCTGATCTTACTTTTTGCTTGTAGCTGGGTTACCAAAAAACCTTGTTCGCGCAATTTCTCTTTTGCTTCTCGATCTCCTTGAGCATCAATCGCTCCCGACCTTCTTTTACCCAAAGCATCGACATATTGATATTGATAAAGTGGCATAATGAATTTTTACCCCTGTTCTTCGATTCCTCTGGCGACGCGCAAGACTTCAGCAGCCGTGGACATTCCATTTTTCACAAGTTCTGCTCCATGCGCTAGAAGGCTGACCATCCCTTGAACAAGGGCGACACGACGCATTTCAATTGCATCAGGACTTTGCACAATTTGTTTATTAATGGCATTATTGACTGGCATGAGCTCATAAATGCCTTGGCGGCCTTTAAAGCCTGTATGATAGCAATATGCGCATCCTTTTCCTCGATAAATTTGACCATTGGACAAATCGTCTAGTTTAAGGCCAAGGCTTTGGAGTTCACGTTGAGTGGGAACATATCCTTCCTTGCATTCGGAACAAATGCGCCGCACAAGACGTTGGGCTAAAACGCCAACGATACAAGAAGAGAGCAAGTAAGGTTCAATTCCCATATCAACCAAACGTGTAATGGCAGAAGGTGCATCATTTGTATGCAGAGTGCTGAGAACTAAGTGACCTGTTAAAGCGGCTTGAATGGCGATCTCCGCAGTTTCTTTATCACGTATTTCCCCTACCATGATGACATCAGGGTCTTGACGCAAGATATGACGTAAACCTGTTGCAAAATCAAGCTTGATTTTATGGTGGACACCAATTTGAGCGATTCCTTTGAGGTTATATTCGACCGGATCTTCAATGGTCATGATATTGATCTCATCATTGGACATCTCACAAATGGCACTATACAACGTTGTTGTTTTTCCACTTCCTGTAGGTCCCGTCACCAAAACAATGCCTTCCGGCAAATCAACTAAGCGTTTGAATTGCTCAAGGACGTCTGGTAGCATGCCGATCTTATCGAAACCCAACAAAACATTCCCTCGATCCAAAATACGCAAAACGATGCGCTCTCCGCCAGCTATGGGAACAGTACTGACCCGAAAGTCAATTTCACGCCGTCCCATGCGCAACTTAATGCGTCCGTCCTGAGGTAATCGGTGTTCAGCAATATCGAGCTTAGCCATGACTTTAATGCGCGTTAGCAATTGCACTTGATAATCTAAAGCAGGCGCATGGCGGTTTTGTAAAACTCCATCAATGCGGTAACGCACCCGCATGCCATTTTCAGAGGGCTCAAAGTGAATATCGGAAGCCCCTTGTTGGATGGCTTCAGTCAAAATAAGGTTGAGAAGTTGAATGATGGGCGAGTGATGGCGTCCCTGATCAAGAAGATCAAATGTCTCTACTTCATCCCCTCGTCCATCCTCATTTTTATCTATCAGGTGGGCAATCAGCTGCGAAGCGGCTCCATCTTCCGTATTATAGCAATCATGAATGGCAGAAAGAATGATGTCTCGCGGACTATAGACAGCTTCAATATCACAATTCAGCAAGAAACGTAATTCTTCTAAGGGACTTAAATTAAGCGGGTCTGCTACAGCCACAACCACAGATGTTCCTAAATCTTTAATGGGCAAGACAATATGCTTTTTGGCAAAATTATAGGGGACTTGTTTAAAGCGCTCCTTACTGATTTGCAAGCTAGATAAATCATTGAGAATGGACATCCCTAGCTGCTCGGCTAAACTCGCTTGCGCATCTCCTCCTAGCAATCCCTGAAGAGCTATCTCTTCGCTTTGCCCCGTTAATTTTGCCTTCTTATTATCTTCCATCATACTCCCCGAACATTTCCCCTTCGCATCCAGCTGGACAGGGATCCACCAAATAATAATGCTCGCGAGGACGTCCAAAAAGTAAAGTCATACTTCCTTCCATCAAACGTGTTTTTTCGTACTGATGGGCTTCTTGTACACACTCCAAAAAGTAAGGAACATCTCCAGGACGTAAACAAAGAAGTTCTTGCCTCAAGCACGTCAATTGCTCTTTGGGATCTTTGACAATATGAGGAGTAATAAAAATAAACATCTCTGTATTTGTATCTCTTATCGTATTGATGCTAAATAATTTACCTAAACCTGGCAATTCACCTAAGAATGGAATGGCTTCGCGCCTATCATTTGAGACTTTGCGACGCAATCCTCCTAAAATCACAGTATCACCATCTGGCACTTGAACTTGATTGGTAATATGGCGTCTTGTCACATCAGGTCGGTCCGCATGGCGACTGGGATTAATGGTATCAAAGGTAATATCGGTCTCAAGCGTCACATAATCATAATCCGTTTCATCATTTTCTTCATATTGAGCAAGGTGAATGGTGGGCTTGATGCTAATGGTAATCCCATATTGGGCCCGTGTAAAAGCATCTTTTAAAGTCACTCCCCCTGCTGCTGTTGGAAGTTCAAAAACTCCGGTGTTAATAGAGATATCTTCATTAATGGCAATGGTTGCAGGTGTTTGATTGATAGTCAGCAAAGAGGGACTAGAGTTGATTTGGACATCATCTTGAGTTAATAAGAAGCGATAGACGAGATCAAAAGCAGGAATGCCGCTTTCTGTTCTTTTCCGGCTAATAAAAAATTCCGTCACCCCTGCATTAGCTGCAAACGCTTTATCTGCATGCTTGGGGAAAAGATTATTGAAAAATGCACCAGTAGCATGACGATTTAGGGCTGCATCCCCAATTTTAAGCAAATTAAGCCCCACGCTATTTTCTCGATTCAAAATTTTTTCAAATAGCAAAGTTTCGATTTGAACCATTTTCTTCGGAACATCAAGCTTGCGTAGTAAATCTTTGATTTTAGGCAAAACATCAGCCTCCACCACCATGACAATAGCTCCCGTTTTCACATCCACGATAAAGTTATCGCGATCGTTATTGGCCTCTGTCGGTTCAAAGACACGCGGTTGGGCGGGAGCAGGATTCACAATGTAGCCTCCCTCTTGATAAAATCCATCTTGCTGATAAAGGGTGGAAGGAGGCTCTTGAGGAGGGGAAATGGGAGAAACTGGAGGCCCTCCTTGCCCATTGTTATCTACGACCACTACTTTATTTTGTACGTTATCAGGTCCTGAACACGCTCCTGGACAATTTTCCATCCCTGTTCCAGTTGTAATCATAAGAGAATAAACCCGATAAAGAACATCAGCTAACTCTTCAGCTTCAGAGTGTTTGACTGTATACCAAAACACAACTTTATCGCGCGCTCCGCCAATTTGATTTTCCACATTGCGTACAATTTCTTCTGCTTTTCGCACTTCGTCGCGTGTCCCTACAAGAAAAAGAGCTTGAGCCATATTTTGGATAGTGATGATTTTCAACCCATTGACCTCAGAGGGTGGGGGCATAGCAGCTCGCGCAACAGCGTTACTGCCCGGTGCATTATTGACTGGAGGAGACGCTGAAAAATGTTCTTCTGATTGCTCAAAAATGGCTTCCAAAATACGAGCCATTTCCTCAGCAGGCATTTTGTAAATAGGCAAAAGACGATAATCTTTTTCTCCACGATTGATGGCAATAAAATCATAGAGCCGCAATAAATCTTGAATTTCTCCCGCTGGACCGATGAGCAAAATATCTCTTCCCAAAATTTGAAGGCTGGTCGTCGTTGGATTGATAAATTTATCGAGAAAGGCAAAAGTTCGGCGCACTTCAGAGGGTTCAGGTGAAAGCACAAAGCTAATGCGAGCCTCTGGAGGCAAAACCTCTAAATCTTGGCGATGATTGGTAATGAGGCGCAAATGAGAATGATTTTGCTTCACAAGAAAAAGCTGACGCAAGAAGGGATTGAGACTGCGAACACCCACACCATTTTGGGCAAGAATCAGCTCTAACATTTCACTCCAAGTCGCTCGAGGAATGGGCAAATTTGAATTGATACTTAATTTAATATTGCCCACCTCTGGAGGAATGAGATAAACATAATCTTGTGAGCCATAGTCAATAATCAATTGCTCTAAAGTCGTCTCTGGAGCATGCCAAAGACCATAACTTTCTGTTCGACCCTCACGTGTAACCAATTCTCGCCAAGTTTGCTCTAAATGATTTAAATAACGCTTCTGGTTATTAATTTTTTCCAATAAAGCGCGATATTCTTCTGGAGGAGCATGTTCTTGATAAAGACGCAAAGCATCGTCATATAAATGCTGAATTTGAGCGTGAATGTCTTGTGTTTCCTTGTTAACCTGGAGTAAAAAATGCTCCGTCTCTGGATCAAGATCGGTTTCAGATGTTTTAAGATGAGCTTTTTTATCAGATATTGATTGACTCAATAAAGTAAACGAAGGAATCCCTAATAAAAGAAGTCCTAATATCAATATACGTTTGCTTATCATGTCTACCACACAATTTTAAAGAATTGATCTTATTTAGTTTGACTTGTCTGACGTCCTTCATTTGCTCGCATTAAGGAAGCTGCATTTTCTGCTACTCGGGCCGTCTCTTTAGCCTCTTTATCTTTTGTCTCTTTAGGACTGGAAGGCTTTGATCCTCCCACTTGTAATGCTAACTCAACAGCTTGGCATTCATTGCGGGCAGGACTATAGAGCGTGCCCTTCATGATTTGCTTTTCATCTTTGCGAGAAATTCCTTCAAAAACAAATAACGTTCCTGTTGCTTTGCGCTTAACGTAATTATCAATTTCTTCTTCTGTCGCAAGCTTTTTCCATCCCTTAGGCGTTAACAATAACCAATCGAATGGTTTTAAAATGACACGTTCACGATTAATTTCAAATACACATTGTGTCCTTGTCCGAGCTCCAAGAAATTTAAACATGGGTTGCAAAGTTTGCGCATTTTGCACTGCCCAAGGTTCTGTAGACTTTAACAAATTCAACGCAATTTTTCCCTTCCCTTCTATATCCCATAGTTCAAAAGTCATCAGCCTTTCATCAACTTTTTTGACAACAAGCAAAGGATGATTCAGCGATTCTTCCCCTGGCGAAACAACCTTCCAACGATTTTGATTCCAAATCAGGCAATCGCCCATTTTAACAAAGACGGAATAGAGGTCATCGTTTTCCCCAAAGTCAATTCGCTGTTTGCCCTCAATATCTTTAAAATCCTCTCCTCCATGATGTTCTAAAAAGCGATCAATTCCATACCAACGCGCGCGCTGCCTTGCCAGTAAAGTTCCATCCACACGGAAAGTGCCAATTTCCCAAGTTGCTCCCGCATAGCGAGTAAATTCTTTCTCAGGCAAGCGAAATTGAGCATAAGCTTGCGGTTCAGTCATGCGCTCTCCGTTATCATTTTCCATCGTCACATGAATGTCGACTTCATTATGATTATCAACAAGCACTCCTTCAATCCACAATGAAGTTTTTTCATGATTCGCACTAAAGCTATAACGGCCAGGCGAGCTAGTGCGATCATAAACTAAATAAAGCTTTTCACCCGGCATGACAGAAGCCACTGTTTTATTATTTCCATTTAAAGAAAAATGTAACAAGGTGCGCTGAGATTGAGCGTCAGGTCGGCCATTTTTACCATAATAAATCAGCTGCTGTCTAAGATCAGGCAGTTGCATACCTGGAGGTGCCTCTTGTAAAGCCAGCAAGGGCTCTCCTATTTGCTGATACGCTTGCTCTGCTAACTCAAAAGCTCCTTTAGGCAATCCACATTCTTTTGCACCAGGAGTTGCACACACAATTTCTGCGGGTTGCCTGAGCCAATATAATCCTCCGGCTAAACTTAATAGCAAAGCCAAGCCTATTAATGTACAATTTAAGAAAGATAACCAACGACCTATCATAGCTGTAAACGAGTAGTGATCAAATAAATTTTGAGATTATAGCGGCTATTTTAAAAATACACAATCATTATTATTGATAAAATCTTATTATTGTCTAGTTAATTATTAAATAACTACCTTTTTACGTTAGTTATTTATTAACTGAATCAATCTCTCACTAATTTTAATCAATCCAAACCATTCAAAAAAATGATTGCATAGTTGGACTATGATAGTTATAACAAGATTTAGCATTTTTAGGTAGTTAACAATCCATTACAGGGGAAAATATGATGAATACCAATGATTCCAAACCTTCTAAGAATTCCAACCCGCCCTCTAAAGATCCAGTTGAAAAACGACCTATTGAACCGGCAACGCCGCCTATTACCCCTCCTTTAGCCTCTCCTGAAGAACCAACGCGAGCTTATCCCGCAGAGCCCTCGCGCACTTATTCGAGCGATCCTTCACAATATTCCTATCCTAACAAGCCCCCTTCGGAAGAATCCCCCAAAATTTATACCACTGAGCCTTTAGATACCGCTCGAATTGCTAGAGATGAAAGCAGGCCGTCTGAAAACCAAGCACAGAAAGAGCAGGAGAAAACCAAGGACCAAACAAGTCAAACCTTTTACACTAGAGGAGATACAAATCAGAAGAGTAAATTTTATACCTATGCCACATCCAATAAGGAGCAAACCATCACATATATTTTGCTTATCTTGGGTTTACTGATTCTTCTCTTTGTCAATAATTTGCTAGGAGGACTGATCATTGGAATGGTGACAGGCTATTTTTTTTCTTCAGAGATTATTTATTATCTTCGCAATTTAGGTCGGACCTTTAGTGGTCAAAATCACTTGAACGATGTCGTATTAACAGGGCTATTATTAGGACTTTTTATTGGAGCTCCCGGAATCTTTATTGGAGCCGTGATTGTGGCTTCTTTTAAACAAGTGATGACCGGGCCCAATACACAATAAGGCCTATTTTAACACATCAGCTGCGTAGTGGCGCAGCCCTTTTTTAACGATGTCGATCATTTCAATTTTGGAAGGACAGACAAAACTTGGAAGAGCAAAGTCTTCACTATCGACCTCCAATAATCCCAATTGGGCAGCCAAGTCATAGTCATCGGCTAAAAGGGCTTTAATGAGATGGAGAGTGGAAACATTCAAAGGCATAACTTCATCGGATAACGAGCTATCGATAAAGGGACGGTGCTCACCATGTTGATTAGTGGTAAAATCATATTCTCGGTGGGTGCTATCTAAATGACCCGATAAATAAGCCCCGCTGAAAGTATACTTATCAGTTCCTAAGCGGAAAAAATGCAAAAATTCGCGCTTGGTGTTTTCGGGAATCACACAAAAAACCGTATCTTCATAACCCAAATAATCCTCTGTCTCCACTTGGTGTCCCGTTAAGGGATCGCCAGAAATTAAGCGTAAAAGCCCTTTCTTGACTCTTCCTGCTAATAGGGCGGAGATAGGATATCCTTCGCGTACTTTAAAATAACCTGTGCGTCCTTCTAAAACACCAGGTCCTGCAATGCTAATGATGCGAGGGACAAAATAGCGTCCATACAGGAGAAAATAGCCAATAGCCACAACGGCATGAGCATTAACTGTCCAAATGGCATCTTCAGCCGAGCGAATGGGATCAATGCGATCGATATGCAAAGAGACATTGGCAATTGGATGAGGTCCCTCCGCTGTGTGCTTTTGCACTCCTTTGGCTTCTAAAAAAGCACGTGCGCTCGTTCCTTGACGATGAATCAGATGCACATCACCCTCTGTTAATTGCACCAAGGCATCTAATCCCACCTGAAATTCTTTTTCATATCCGGCGACTTGTAATTCCGCTGGCGGTGTCAAGGGAGCCGATTCGATGGCTTTGACAAAGATACTGCGTGGCACTTTATTGGGATTAGCTAAGAAATTAAAAGGACGCTGACGAATATGAGTAAAAAGCCCTCCTAACTTTAAACGTTCGACTAGTTCTTGGCGGGAAATGTGTTGAGGTTGGCAAGAGGGATGCTGCTCAATTTCTTCTTGTTTGGCAACGTCTATAATCACCTCTAGTAAACGCCGCTTAAGACCGCGCCGAATTTCTCGAATGACACCCCCTGCTGGAGAAACAAAAAATCGTCCGGGAGAGTCTTTATCTTCAAGGATAGGCTGACCGAGTTTTACTTTATCTTCTACACGAACTAAAATTTTAAATTTTAGTTCTTCAAAAGGAGAAAGATCTAATCCAATGTGTTGAGGAGTTGTCAAAGGAGAGGCTTCACCACTGAGAATCAAAGGCTTTGGATTGCCTGTAGGCTCGCCCTTAATGGGAATATCAAGTCCCTTGGTGATTTTAATATGAACCATAAGAGGCCGCCTCCCTTGCGCAACTGATAAAGCAAAAAATTAATCCAAATAACTGTTTTAATCAAGAATGATTTATCGTATCCGTTCACGAGATAAGGCGTCAAATCAATAGAATCGAGGTCCCCCTCCGAGGAACAATCAGGATTTCTCGTGAACCCACAGCTGCGCTTGCGCTTAGGCTCTGGGCTGGGATGAGAAAACGAGGGCTAAAAACCGATTTTTACACAGCTAAAATCGCTAACGGTTCTGATTCCAATTCATTTGATTCTATAGTAAGTTCAATGACATCTGAATTTATTTTGCCCAAACTCAAAACTTCTTTTCGTTTTGCTAAATCCGTTTTGCCAATCCATGTTTCTTCCCATTCCTCCAACATTTCGACTGACACCGTTTCTAAAGCCTCTTGTACGATATCACAATTATTTTCCCCAACCATTCCTGCAAGACTTAGGATACTTTTAGTTATACTAGATGTCGCTTTGGTTCTCTCTACTATTATTTTCTGTCTTCCTATCAAAGACTCTATTCCTTCGCTGCTTCCCACTAACACCTGTCCCTTGGATAGCACTCTACCTTCCTGTTTCAAAAAATAAAAAATCTCTTTTGCCAAATGTAGTGCTTCTGGTTTCAAACTTCTAAAGTGAAGTCTTGCTTTAAGAAAAAAAGTCGCATAGCTTCGTCTATGAAGACCTTCAGTTCTTACTAAATGCCTTGCCAAACGAATGATTTCTATCATCTGAGCATATTTTTCAATGACTTCTTCGAAATCGACTATCCAACCAGCTTTATCTTTTAATCTATTTATATCTAAATGGGGAATCGTCTCTTGCATTTGAAGAAGGTTTAAAATATCTTGTAGCCAATCAATTAAAATATCAGCATTCATGAATCGCGCTTTTTCTCTTTGTTTGGGAGGGCTCAAAAAAGCCTCTGGACTCTGTTTTGTCTTTTGTTTTGTATCTGTAATCAATTGAATTATGTGTTTCCAAGTATCATCTTTTTCCAGTTCCTTTTTTAATAGAATTGCTAGTTTATGGACCACATCATAGGTGTTTATTGTTTTTTCATGGTTTTGGCAATATAGTCTTACACCTTTATTTACATCACTGCCATGATCTGCCACTATCTGCAGAAATGGGCCAATTTTTTCCGATATTTCTTCTAAAACATGCGCAACTTTTTCACCAGTTGATGAATTCATGGGTTGTAGCGCCAGTGGTTGGAAATCTTCATGATGAATATCAAAGCTGCCCCTTTTTTCAAACTTACTTTGTAATGTACTTAATTGAACTCCAAGAACTATTAAGCACTTTTGGTAACCAGCTTGAACTTTAAAATCAACAAGGATAATCCAATCTGAAGCCTTTTTCTTAGCCTTTATAAGCTTGTAAAGCCCATATCGTAAAAACCACAATTCGACGCTTTTCCATGAAGGCTGGAAATTGAAATATTTAAATATTGGAATGTTACAACTCTGCATGGAGATGAAAATTCGCTGAATCGCTCTAAATGCTATTGCAGCTAATGCAAGTGAAATCACAAAAAATATAAATAATATAGGATATTGATGTCGAGCGACCCTTCGATTGTTGCTAATTTCTTGCTCAATTATTGCACAAGCTTTTTTTTTAATTCATCAATTTGCTTGTCTTTGATTTTACTTTTCTCTTCTACCTCTTCTAATCTCGACTGAAGGCATTTTATCTGTTTGTTTAATGCCAAGATATTATCTTGTTCCTTTTGTAGCCTTTCTCCTAATCGTTTCTTATCAGTCATTAGAGCTTGAATCTTAGTTCTTTTTTCTGCGTTTCTTTGCTTCCATTCATCACGACTTTCCTGGTAATGCTTCACTTGTTTACGTATATCTGAAGGACGCTCATGCTTTTGAGTGCTTTTTGAATCCATTTTATGCCTCATCTAATTTTGAGCAATCAATTATAAAAGCCTCTTTTTAAAAAGCCAAGCGAATTTAAAATAGGAGGAAAAGCGTTCTAATAATTAGTTGTTAAATATTTTTTTGTTTTCTCATCCCAGCTCTGGGCTACAAAAAAAGAATAGCGCAAAGCGCTAAATTTAAGCCTAACAGCACTTTGCATGATCACTAAAGTTCTGCAAATTTGCAATTATCTCACCCTTAAATAACCCACCCAATAGCTTGATTGGTTTAATAGCCTGAAAGGCTTAAAATAAAATAGCCCAGGGCATCGCCCTGGGTTAGGGTGTTCATTTTGTGCAAAAAATGAGCTTTATTTTTCACAATAATTGGCATAGTTGAATTGAAGGTCGCATGTTTATGCCGTCCTTTCAGGACTCGATGTCTTTTTGATAGAACCCAAGCCTCCGCTTCGCTGCGACCTGGGGCGTGTCTGAAAAACATTACCAAAAAGTGATATAAATGATAATACACGCAATTATAACCACTCCTCTATATATTTTTTCTAACTCATAACGGGTGTTTTACTAAAATATTTGACACTTGCAGCCCTTCAGGCTGCATGACACAACACACTCATAACCAGGGCGTTGCTCTGGTCCGGGACTTAACAAAGAACTGTTTTGGGCTTGATGTTTTTCGCGTCATTTTCGGGAAATATGCCTCTAAAGCCTGTTACAGGCGGGGTATTGTTAAATTGACTCGACGAATATCAAGCCCAAAAACAGTTCTTTGTTAAGTCCCGGCCCTGGTCTAGGGTGTTCATTTTGTGCAAAAAATGAGCTTTATTTTTCACAATAATTGGCATAGTTGAATTGGAGGTCGCATGTTTATGCCGTCCTTTCAGGACTCGATGTCTTTTTGATAGAACCCAGGCCTCCGCTTCGCTGCGACCTGGGCTGTAACATGACGGCCCTTCAGGCCTTAACAAGAGAGGTTTAAGTCCCTCTTCTATAGTCCCTAAATCATCTTTTTGTTAAGGCCTGAAGGGCCGTCATGTTACAGCCCAGGTCGCAGCGAAGCGGAGGCCTGGGTTCTATCAAAAAGACATCGAGTCCTGAAAGGACGGCATAAACATGCGACCTCCAATTCAACTATGCCAATTATTGTGAAAAATAAAGCTCATTTTTTGCACAAAATGAACACCCTAGCCCTGGATATGAGTGTGTTGTGTCATGCAGCCTGAAGGGCTGCCAGAGTGTCAAATTTTTAGTAAAATACCACTCATGAAACACGTCCTATGGGCCCTACAACTATTATTTATATCATAAATAATCTTTTTCAAACACGCCCTGGGCTGGGATGAGAAAACAAAAAAATATTTAACAACTAATTATTAGAACGCTTTTCCTCCTATTTTAAATTCGCTTGGCTTTTTAAAAAGAGGCTTTTATAATTGATTGCTCAAAATTAGATGAGGCATAAAATGGATTCAAAAAGCACTCAAAAGCATGAGCGTCCTTCAGATATACGTAAACAAGTGAAGCATTACCAGGAAAGTCGTGATGAATGGAAGCAAAGAAACGCAGAAAAAAGAACTAAGATTCAAGCTCTAATGACTGATAAGAAACGATTAGGAGAAAGGCTACAAAAGGTGTTTAAGGACAAGAGAAAGGTAACACTATTGGACAAGACATAGGTAACACTTTTTCATGAATTATTCCTTAAATTTAATCTTTGAATTTTCGTTGTTGCAAAATAGACATCAAAAGTTCCTTCCTCTTTTTCCACTAAACCAACATATTCTTTAGATAAATGCTCACCCACGAAATAGGCCTTATCTTTAAAAGATATAGTGCCACACACCCCCACTTTTCTTATTTCATCAGCGAATGGATATTCAAGAGGCTCAAGCCTTTCAGGAAATAGTTTGAGACTCGGTTTATAGCGCTGAGCTGGACATTGCAAGTTAATACCATCATGTGGCCTAATACAATTATATACTTCACGCCATTCATCAAAGCGCTGCTGAATATCTGCTAAGTTTTTAAATTGATAAAATTTTAAAACCTCTTCTTTTAAAGTCCGGTGAAATCGTTCATCTTTTCCTTGTGTCTGAGGATGATAAGGCCTAGAATGACTAACCTTGATCCCTAATCTCATAAGCCAAACAGTCAGCCTTGACAAACGAAAAGGAGGGCTTCCTTTCCAAGGAGAGCCATTATCCATAGTCATAGCATCCGGCAAGCCGTATTGGCGAAAACAATCTTCCAAAGCTTGTCGAACGCAAGCCTCACTTTCTGATAAGCAGGCCTTTAAGCAAATCGAAAAGCGTGAATGATCATCTAAAATTGTTAAAGGATGGCATCTTCCTTCTTCAATTTGAAAATGACCCTTAAAATCCATCTGCCATAATTCGTTAGGTTGTGATCGCTCAAATCTTATAAAAGCTTTGACTGGTTTTTGGATGTAAATTTCTCTATGCTTACTAAGCAGACGATTGAATGTCTTTTCACAAGGCAAATCCTGATGTCCTTGATTGATGAGGACTTGTCTTAATTTTCTTCCTCCCCAAGCAGGATATTGCTTTTGAATCTCAAGAATTAGATCAACCATCTCATTCGATGTTTGATCTGGGCAAACAATCGGTCTCTTGGAATGTTCCACTAGACCTAATATTCCTTCTTCAGTGTAGCGATTAAGCCATTTATAACCTGTCTTTCTACTAATTTTAAATTCTTGGCATAATTGACTAAAATTCACTGTTTGACTTAAGGCTCTTTTTATAAATTCTTCTTTCATTGACATAGTACCTCTATTTTCCCAAGGCATAATCCACCTCAAATAAACTTTTTATTGCCTATTTAAAAGTGTTACCTATGTCTTGTCCAATAGTGTTACCTATGTATTGTACCTAAACAACATGACGGCCCTTCAGGCCTTAACAAGAGATGTTTAAGTCCCTCTTTTATAGCCCCTAAATCATCTTTTTGTTAGGCCTGAAGGGCCGTCATGTTACAGCCCAGGGCGTGTTTGAAAAACATTACCAATGTGTGATATAAATTATAATAAACGCAATTATAACCACTCCTCTAAATATTTTTCCTAACTTATCGTAACGAGTAGCAATTCGTCTAAAAGTTTTTAGTTTTTGGAAAAAATTCTCCACAACCTTTCTTTTTTTATACAAACGCTTGCTATAGGGAATTTCATCAGTTCTCTTTGGGTGACTTGGAATGACAGCTCGTTCCTTTCTTTTCATTAAATAGTATCTAATTTCATCTGTATCATAAGCTAGATCTGCTATAACATTTCTTGCTCGTTTCCCATTTAATAGAGATTTAGCAAATAAATTATCATTTCTATTTCCAGGAGCAATTTTTACTTTTAATGGTTGCCCTTCAGCATTAACTACAACATGAATTCTTGTTGACCAACCACCTTGTGTCTTTCCAATTCCATTAAATGTTTTTCCTCCAAAACCTCCCATTGCATTTTGATGTACTTTAACACTTGTAGAATCAATAATATGTGATTCGTGGGATGCATTTTTTTTTCAAAACACTCCAAATTTTTGACCAAGTTCCATTTAAGGTCCAGTTATGCATTCTTGAATAGATCGTTTGCCAGTGGCCAAATTCAGGGGGCATATCTCTCCAAGGAGCTCCCGTTCTTATAGACCATAAAATCCCTTCTATTACCAACCGATCATTTTTTCTAGGTCTTCCCTGTTTACCTGTTTGCGAAGGTAATAATGGACTTAGCTTCTCCCAGTCCTTATCTTTTAAAAACATTCTAGTCATAAACACCTCCTATGGGTCCCTACAACTATTATTATATCATAAATAATCTTTTTAAAACACGCCCCAGGTCGCAGCGAAGCGGAGGCCTGGGTTCTATCAAAAAGACATCGAGTCCTGAAAGGACGGCATAAACATGCGACCTTCAATTCAACTATGCCAATTATTGTGAAAAATAAAGCTCATTTTTGCATAAAATGAACACCCTATCCCTCTGGGCTATTTATTTGAAGCCTTTCAGGCTCTAAACATTGGATATTTTTGGAAGACACCCTTCTATAACGATTGTAGGGCCATGCCTATTAAATAGTACATGCTCCCCAATCATTTTAGGGACGGTTAACACAAAATGTCAAATGTTCAGAGCCTTTCAGGCTATTAAACCAATCAAGCTATTGGGTTATTTAAGGATGAAATAATTTCAAATTGCAAAAATTTAGTGATCATGCAAAGTGCTTTTAGGGATTAAATTTAGCGCTTTGCGCTAGTCTTTTTTTTAGCCCACAGCCCAAGCGCGCAAGCGCAGCTGTGGGTTTACGAAATCCTGATTGTTCCCCGAAGGAAGCACCTCACTAGAATACGACATAGATAGGCGATGAGTTATGATTAAAATCGAAATAGTCTGCCATACCAGCGCGAAAATGAGCTAACGATGGTACATTTCTTCCATGGCTAAACTGAAGTACACGACTCATAATAGCAGCATTATCCATACTCGCTTTAATCAAAGTATGAGGCAAGATAACAAAATTTGGACCCCTAGGAAATTGAGCTGTAATTAAATTAACTTTAAAAGCTGTCGTATGATTGATTAAAAGATGAACCAAAGTGATATCAGTCAATATTCTAAGCAGTTCTTGCCAACCGTTAAATTCATTGGTTGGATTATCAAAGAAATAGTTAAAAATTGGAGTTGTCAGCGCATGAATCATCGCTGCTAGAAAAGAAATTCCAACCGCGGCACACGCGCGCGATAAATCAAAGGGTATCTGATCGCGAGGTGTCGTAAGGATAACAAGTGTCACGGAAGCAAGAAGAGAACCTGTCGCACTTAAACCCACAGCTCTTAAACCATCTGCAGGTAATTGATCATAATAATTTTGGCAAAATTGATTGACGGCATTAAACATTTAATTGTCTCCTATTAATAATAAGTAAAGATGGAAAAATATTAACTCAAGCGTAACTATATGTAAATAGTAAATATTAAATAGTGAAATTAGTAGCCAATCAGATGCGCATCTGTCAAAAATTGTCCAAACAATAAGCGAGATTGTTCATCCTCAAACAAATTCATATCGTGATTGGCCTCCATTGATAGCTTGAGACGACTTTGAGCTAAAATAGCGTTGTCAAAAAGGGTTTGAATGTAGTCGTCGGGAATCAGATGATCTTGCGTGGCTCCCAATACGGCAACATGCCCTTTGACTTGCTTCATCTTATCTCTATTATTATAATAGAAGCATTGATTCATGACAGGCTCAATCCAATTGATCAAACAATGAAGCAAGCCGGGCAAATGTAAGACTGTTGCCACATGTCGTTTAGCCAACTCTCCCATTGTCAAGTAAGTTCGATCAGCTAAAAGATTAATGGGATGTTTGGCCGCTAAGTTTAAAATCGGTCCTCCTCCCATGCAGTGGCCATAACCTAAAATCTTTTCATCGATGATCCCTTGCGCTCTTAGATATTGATAAGCACTTTCCACATTGTCGTATGTAGCTTGTTCAGAGATTTTTCCCTCACTTTTTCCTGTACCAGAATAATGAAAAAGAAGGATGTTCATGCCATAATTCAAAAGAAAAGTTCCAATTGTCTTGCGTCTGAATTCAAAGAGATGGCCGCTTCCAGGTGCATAAATTAATGTTCCAGGCACTACAGCCGCTGGTTGTTGCAAAGGATCTTGTGGAATTCCCAGCTCTATATAAGATTTATCTGGATCCTGATGATAAATCGCGACTCCCATACGTTCAACTAATTGATGAAGCTCTTGTTGATCAGAAGGAAGCCAAAGAACCTCTTGAATTTTTGCATCAGCTAGAGGAATAAACCCTCTTTCCGCTCCTTTGGCCATGAGGGCTGCTAAACATTGCGCAGCATTCAGATACATCCCTGACACTTTGTGACCATCAGGCATTGTTAACTGAATCTCTTCCCCTCCTAATTCCTTCAAATTGCCTCTAGAGTTAGCAAGCTTTTTCTCATCGCATTTTTTCTTAAAGGTAGGCGAAGAAGTAAAAACTACGCAGCGCGCAGCCAAGAAAAAAAGACGATGGGCGAGCAAATTGACTAAAAAAGTCACAGGGTCTAGTTGATTTTTTATATCAACACAATGATCTCTCCATTTAGTCCATGACACTTTGTCAAAAGGATTAATGGAAAAATATTCTATTGCTGTTTTGACATTAATTTTTATCATCGTCTTCTTCTCTTAAACACCTTTAGCTGTTTAATAAAATATATTGCGCTGCTGATTGCATGCGTGGCATTCTATCGGCTTGCATGACACGATTCATTGCTAAAATAGCTGGAGCTAAAGCTATCGTCATCAAACGCTGACGTCTGCTTTTTGTCCACTCTTGCTTTTGAGATTGACAGCGTTTGGTGTATTGCTCGCCTAAGGCTGAAGCGCCGCGATCAATACAACTCTTACAAGACAAGTTTGCACTATTGGGCTTAAGCTTTTTAAAGGCAGCTTCAATCATCTCGGTATATGTCAATTCAATAAAATCTTTGCGCTCTTGCTGACTAAGGTCACCTTTGCCACTAAAATAGTGTTGATGCACTCGCTCAATGATCTCCTGGCAATCGTCTTTCCAATCTATGCCTAAAGCCGATGGCCAGTAATAAGCAGTGGATTTGTGATCAAACATTTTAGATAGAAATTCAGCTTTAAAATGATCAGCATCATGAAGATTAGAAAACGCATGAGTTTGCCAATAAAAATGAGAATTTTTATCTAAAGTCATCACATGCAAAGTACCAGAATAAGTCTGTTCTAAGCTTTCAATGGCTTTTGTCCGAATACCTTCTGAACCACCCCTTGTCATGAGGTTGACGTACACATGCGTTTTACTGTGCTTTTGATAACTGTCTAGAAATCCCAAAAACTCCTCTGCAATTTCCACTGCTTTTAGATTTCCTCTCCCACCGCGCTGCTTATCTTTGGTTATAACAGGTGTGCGGATGATTTGAACATCTGCCGCGCCCTGCTGATCATCAATTGGGTACTTGTAAAGACGTGAAGGCACATCTCCTAAAAGAAGGGGATCATATAAGCGATTTGATTCTTCAATTCCATTAAACTTAGAAAGATTTCCTAAGTCGTTATGGAATTGACTAATCATCCGAGGAATATCTTTAGGATCTGCATTTTCTAAAGCCTCTAAATCAGCATCAGAAAGCTCATTTTCTATAAAATGGGCCATTTCCTTAATCAATTTTGGCCCTGTAAAGATCCACTCGCATAAAGCTTCAATAAATGCGCTTGCCGCAGAATCTTTCTGATCAGCATTCCTCTTTTGTTTCACTAAAACGCGTAACTCTTCCAGCATTTGTTGATGAAACTGACGTTTAGCCTCTTCACTCTCTAATGTAAAAGGATTTAAAATCAGGCCAATTAATTGCTTGGTTCGTGCATTAAAATCAGTCGATTGTTTCAATTCTGTTGTTAAATCCTCGTTAACACTTAAATAATTTTCAACAAATTGATGCAACTGATCATAGTAAGCAGTAAAAACAGCAGATTCAAACAAGTAATGGAAATCATTAAAATAGGGATGAGTAAATTGAACTCCCATTTTACGCATTCCATTGACACTGACATCAGCTACTAGCAAGAGAGGAAGAGCGCATGTCGCTATACACATGGCAAGAGCAATCAAACTTTTTCTGGCATAAATGCCTACTTGCTTTAAGAGCAGGTGATGGTTTGGTTCATTTGGCTTAATAATGAAATAAGATTTTCTTATTTGCTTATTTAAATTTTGAAATAACAAATTTGTAATAGGACAATAATGAGAAATAGATGGCATATTCATTTTCCCCCTTTAAATATGTTTAATTAAAAGTGGAAGAGCAAACTCATTAATCTCTTTTAATGTCTCGTCGAGATTTTTCACAATTTCTGCTTTAGATCTTTTACCCGCAGAGTATTTTTGCAAACTTCTTTGAATCGCCTTGCTTGCCCATTTTCTGATAATAAAGTCATGCGATCCTGGTGTGACAATGTATTCCTTCTGATGAGGAATAATGGTATCTGGATAAATCACTCCATCAATTTTGACCAACTTCTTTGCACTTTTAGTCGTCCCTTGATGAGAATCTTCTAGCCAATGGGTGGCGTAATTACTGCCAGCTCCTTTGTAACTGATAGATTGAATGGAAGGGATTGCGGCAAATTCATCGGATTGTAAACGCGGATCATTGGATGAATAAATAAATCCATCCGCCGCATCTGTATGAGAAATTAAATAGTCAAAACTCAAATCCACATCGGGTAGTAAGCCTCTCAATTTATCAATCATGCTGCCCGTAAAACCAATATCAACCAACACGCATTGATCGCCATCTTGCATTCCTAATTGTTTAACATATTCTCTAAATAATTGCTTGTTGTCGGTTGAACTCATCGCATGGTCTACCAGTTTTCTAGAGAAATAAGCTAAAGCAATCTTATTTTCTCCTACTAAGTTAGGATATTTCTTCTGATAGTCTTCTTTTTCCATCATTGCTAAAGCCAGTTTATAGGGGGCAATCCCATCGCGTGCCATAAAAATGAGCTTTTTATTTTCGCTATTCGCTTTTTCAAGCAAATACTCGACCCAAGCAACTGTAACGGGCCCATAGATCTCTTGGCTGCGAGCAAAGTAACACATGGCGTGATAAACGATCTCATCTTTTTCTAAAGACGAAACGTGAAATTTTCCCTTAATTTCTTTTATATCAATGTAGTCCCTAATGTCTTGTTCCAATCTTGTTTGTTCGTCTGATGATAAGCGATTAAAATCGCGCTGCAATTCCATCTTCTTCCAACGATAAAGGCGATAAGGTAATATGCAAATGCTGAAAATTGCCATGACAAGCGTATCGATGACAAAAGCAACCCTAATTAAAGCTTTCTTAGTGATATTAGCCACAGGCGCAACAGTGCGAATCCATTGATTGGAAACATGCTTGGTATCAATACAATTTGTTTGATAATGTACACTAAGCTTATTCCACGCTGAGTAAACAGGTGAAAAACAAAATCTGGTATCCATTCTATGATCCATAAGTAATCCTATCTATTGTTTATTAAGATAATTTAGTTGTTTTATTAATATAATTTTATTGTTTTATTAAGAAAATTTAATTTATTAAATATAGTTAAAATAACATTAAAAGCGTTTTAATGCAAGACGTTTTATTTAGTCAGAATTCATCGATTAATTTAAAATTTGTAAATATTATTTTAATATTTCATTTTAAATTTTTAAATGTTATTAATAAATTATTTATAAATTTTCATTCGATTAGATTGACAATTTGAAATTGTTCTCACGTTTCAAAACACAGAATAATAGAAAATCATTTACATCAATATTTATTCGGTTAAATTGCTTCGCACTTGCTTTTAAGCAAAAGGCATCGTATCCTCTTTCTTTTTTGTAATGACTTAATATTCATAATCCGCCCTCGTCGCTATCTGTAGTTGACTTTAACTTTACTCTGTGGCCTATGCTGGATCGATGCACCTGTCTATTTCTTTTAAGTTTGTTATGCTTGATCTTTCCTCTGATTATGCAGGCAAATAATCGCGTTGCATTGGAAAACGAAGAATCCAATGGTTTAATTCCTCTTAAAGACCGTGAGTCGAATTTGATGGAGGATTTGCTGATTGTCAATTATTGGAATCAACGTCTTAACGAAAGATTTCCCGTGACCTATAATCACCTTCTGCAAGGCGGTTATTTTAGCATGCCTTCCGCTCGCATGGGGCTAGAAGGAGAAATTGGAGTGGGTTATGGTTATGTTCCTCCTTATATTCATTATAATACCCGGTTTCAGCTGACCGATTTTTTGGAAGTCTCTGGCAACTACCGTATTTTTAAAGGAGTAGAAGATCCTGTTTTGACACGCCTGGGTTTTGGCGATTTCTCGGATAAAGGAGCAAACTTGAAACTCTCTTTATTTAGTGCTGAAACGAGTCATTACGAATTACCAGGTCTTGCCATCGGATTAGAAGACTTTATTGGAACGCGCGCTTTTCGTGCTTACTATATCGTGGCGACACAGATCTTTTTAAACCAAAATCTAGAAATTAGCCTCGGTTATGGAGCCAATCGCATTCATAGATGGTTTGGAGGGATGAATTGGATGCCATTTCGGCAAACAGAGTGGGATTATTTGAAGGGAGTATCTTTTGTGTTGGAATACGATGCCATTCCTTATCGAGACGAAACCATTGAAAAACATCCTAAAGGACGTAAAAAATATACTCCTTGGCAAATGGGTTTAAAATATCGCGCATGGGATTACTTTGATTTTTCGCTAGCCTATATTCGCGGGCATAAATGGGCTTTTACAGTGTCCACTTTTTATAATTTTGGTACGACAAGAGGGCTGCTTCCCAAAATCCATGATACCTTGCCTTATTCAGCTCCAGTCAATTTTCAGCCGCTAGGAGAGCTGCGTCCTCCTGAAGTCATGATACAGGAATTGATTTATGCCTTCCGTTGTCAAGGATTTGATTTATCAGAAGCGTGGCTATGCGATGATAAAGGGCGTAAGGTCTTGCGTTTAAAAATCACCAATTTGGTTTATCGCGACGAGCATCACATGCGCACTCGTTTGAATGCATTGCTTGCTTCTTTAATTCCTGATGACATAGAGGGAGTCATCATTGTCATGGACGTCCTGAGCATGCCTATTCAAGAATTATTTTATGAGGGTGCTTATTTGAGACTTTTCCGCGATCAAGAAATTGGCCGCTATGAATTAGAGACACTCACACCTTTTAGAGAAGCAAGTTATCCGAATATTTATACCTCTAAATTGCTTTTTAAAAGAAATTTAGAATGGTGGAATTTTGAACTTTTACCAAAAACCCATACTTTATTTGGAAGTGCGAGTGGAAAGTTTAAATATGCCTTAGGCTTATCTCTCAATATCAATGGCTTTTTGTTTAACGATATTTTTTATTCCATCGGCTTAGGTTACTATTTTTCTTCTTATTTCAAAAAAATCAATGACATCGATCGCTTAAATCCTTCCCAAATTATCAACGTACGCACAGACATTGTAAGCTATTATAAACAACGTGGAGTAACAGTCGATGAAGCTTATCTAGAAAAGGTCTGGAACTGGGGTAGGGGATGGTATACGCGCGTTTCCGTTGGTTTATTTGAACCTGAATATGGAGGTGTCGCTACTGAATGGTTATATTACCCTGTCAACTCTAATTGGGCCGTGGGGATGGATTTCGCCCTTTTGAAAAAACGCGCTCCACATGGAGTCGATTTTACAAGCTATGTGCGCAAATTGCATGGATTTAAACCACACTGGGTCAAATTTTTAGGTTCTCACTACTTTCTTAACTTATATTATGATTGGCGTTGCACAGGGCTTGAATTCAAAATTAGTTTAGGAAAATTCTTAGCTAACGATATGGGAGTCCGCTCTGAAGTCTCTCGCTATTTCCCTAGTGGATTACGCATAGGCTTTTGGTACACCTATACCAATGCACATGATGTCATCAACAATGCCATTTATCACGATAAAGGAATTTTCTTTTCCGTCCCTCTCGATATCTTTTATACGCATACGAGTCGCTCACGATGGGGATACGGCATGTCTGCTTGGCTGCGTGATGTGGGTGTAACGGCATGTATGGGCGGGCATTTATATGAGTTAATTAACCAGGAAAGACAATAAGATCGCAATAGACAAGAGCGAGTAGCGCATACATCATCATTGCGTTATACGGAGGGAAGATTGGCATATTCAGCATACAAAAGCTGTATCGCTCTGATTTTATTTTTGAGCTGATCCTGCGAGAATTGGCTCCGAGTGAGAATAGTTTTTTTAATCAAACAAATTTCGTTCATGATCTCTTCAATTCTTGAAAGCAAATGATGGTCATCATTTGCTTGCAGAATATATGCAAATAATGTTGCTCCCTTTTCATCCCGATTGATTTCTCTTATTGAGACGACATCGTGCAATGTGATTGTTTCATTTTCCTTTTTTCCGTTTGAAATATCTGTTTGCGAGCGCTCAACAGCTACTTGTAAAATCATATTTGCAACGCGAAAAATTTTGATTATCTGATTTAAGACGCGCGCTTCCCCGCTTAAAGCAAATGTCAATTTATCTACGTCAGCATTCAAGTCAATCTTGCGGATATAATCCACTTCTTCGGAAGAAAATTTTTCATCTAAGAAAGGAGGCCCATGTAAAGTCTTATTTCTTCCTGCAATCTCAAATAGAGAGCAGCAAGCTAATCGATCAACTTTATAAGGAAGAATATAGCCTCCGTCAATGGGAATGGCACCATTTGGAGAAATTTCTTTAATCAACACGTTTGAATGAGTGGGATCCATATTCACCATGCGAAATTGATGAATCACACATTTCCTAAGAGAAGGTTTTAAAATTTCTATGTCTCTTTGACTCTTAATACTCCTTAAAAGACCAATCGACTTTTCATAAAGCTGTAAAGAATGCTCTCCCCATGCTAATAAAACAGTAAAAGGGACGCCTGCAAATCCATGGTCTAATTCATAATAGAGGCGCTCTCTTTCTATTACTGCCTGTGCATTATCGGATATTGGAATTCCTAAATCTTCAGGATGATCTTGTCCTTCAAATAAATCCTCGTATTGATAGGCATTTCGCACATTCTTTCTAATGAAAAGAATTTCTTCTGTTTGTGAGTCTTTTACCCATTGTGATCCCGTGCTTCCCATAGGATTTCGTTCTAATCTCACCCTATCCATGTTGAGTGTTAAATAAATCTTATAGACAATGGAAGGAACGCTACGAGGATCTTTAAGCAATTCTAGCCAATGAGGTGCTATGCTTGATAATCGATCATACCAATTGATTACTGCAGATTTATTGTGGTAATAAAATTTATTAAGGCTGTTGCTAATTTCCTCTATTTCCTTTTGTGGCTGCAAAGGAGACGGATTGTATACAGATCCAATCGCCGGGGCTTGTGTAGGTTGCATAGATTTTAATTTTATTTAGTATACGAGGTCAAAATTTCTAAAATTCGCTTTTAAGTGCCGGGCTTGGACTTAAATGCAGTCTCTGGTATATGACTATCTTCCGATTAGCAAATCTAATAGAAACAAGAGTAATTTTTTCTCTCATCTATCATATATTAAATTTGCTAAAATAGCATTTAATTTTTTATTTAGGAATTTCAGCATGCATGTTACTCCAATAATTGGTCAGCTAGCTCCTGGTTTTTATGCAAAAGACTCAAAAGAAAATCTTATTTCTCCCGATTCGCTGCTTGGCCATCCTTATGTCCTTTATTTTTATCCCAAAAACGATACGCCAGGCTGTACAAAAGAAGCTTGTGATCTACGTGACCAAAAAGAGCAGCTCGATCAATTAGACACGTTGGTTATTGGCATCAGTCCCGATTCTGCAGCTTCTCATAACAAATTTATCGCTAAACATGCTCTAAACTTTATTCTCATCCCTGATCCTTATTATGAATTATGTTCCCTTTTTGGGGTTTGGGAAGAAAAGAAGATGTTTGGACAAACGAAATGGGGGGTGACGCGCACGACTTTTGTCATCGATACCAAAGGCATCATCCGCTGGCTAGAAAAACCGGTGCAAGTTGAAGGACATGCTCAGCGCATCATTCAAGCTTTGAAAAATGTTCCTAACGCCTCAGAGCCGCAATGAATGTGCCTCTCAGTGTCACAGTCTTAACTAAAAATAGCCAAAAATATTTGTCAGAAGTCCTCACAGCTTTACAAATGTTTGATGAAGTTTTAGTGTGCGATACTGGATCTCAAGATGAAACATTAAGCATTGCCCGGCGCTTTTCCAACGTCACTCTTTATGAGCGCCCCTTTATCGGCTTTGGCCCCACGCATAATATTGCTTCTCAACTCACCAAGCATGACTGGATTTTATCGATAGACAGTGATGAAATTGTCACTCCTGCTCTAGCACAGGAAATCCAAGCCCTGACATTAACAAGAGGTTGCGTTTATTCTTTCCCGCGTCAGAATGAATATCGAGGCAAATGGATTCGCTGGTGTGGCTGGCATCCCGATCGCCAAATTCGCCTTTATCACCGTCTAGATACGCAATTTACAGAAGCGCAAGTTCACGAAGCTATCAATGCAAGACATTTAAAACACATTCATTTGCACTCTCCCTTACGTCATTATTCGTATGATCACGTCTCTGACTTTTTGCATAAGATGCAAACTTATTCTTCCCTTTTTGCTTTGCAATATCAAGGCAAAAGATCTTCTTCCCTTAGCAAAGCCATTGCGCATGGATGCTATGCTTTTTTCAAAAGTTATATTCTCAAACGAGGATTTCTAGGAGGGCAAGAGGGTTTTGAAATTTCTTTTTATAATGCCAATACCGCTTTCTATAAATATCTCAAACTGGTAGAAGCAAATCGTCAAGCTGCTGAAAAATGCGGCGATGTCCAGAAGAAAACGCCAAACGCTTAAGCGCAGGATGCGACAGCCAATCCAATCCCTCAATCTTTTTTACCTGCTGACAAGTAAACAAAATAGGATAAAGTCTCACTTGATAGCGCGTAAATCCTTGCTGGACTTCTGCCAAAATATGTGTTTGAACAACTGGAAGGGTATATTTATCGATAATTTTAGCTTGTAGAACCTGAGGAGAGAATGCCTCCTTATCAATTTCAAAATAAGGGAATTCGTAAAGATCGGACATCAATTCCCCTTTTCTGCCTCGTTGCACCAAAAAATCAGACCCACATTGAATGACAGCCACAGCACGATAGAGAAATTCAATTTTTATTTTTTTAGAATTGAAGGGAAGGCGATCGACGATTCCCTTTTTAAAACTGACACAGCTGTCTTTTAAAGGACATTCGCTACATCGGGCTTTGCGTTGGCAGACAGTGGCTCCTAATTCAATGAGCGCTTCATTGACAACCCATGATTCTTCATCAGGCAGCAAAGCCTGAGCCAGCTGGCGCAATTTATTTACGGTGGAGGGCTTCGAGATATCATCTTCTAAACCAAAATAACGAGTCAGGACACGCATCACATTGCCATCAACAGCCGCTTTTTTCTGGTGGAAAGCAAAACTTAAAATAGCGCCAATTGTATAAGGTCCTAGCCCTTTGATTTTTTTTAAATCTTCTTCTTTACTAGGGAGTTGGCCATGGAAGTGTTCGACCAAAGACTGCGCAGCTTCATGTAGGTGCCGAGCACGAGAATAGTAACCTAATCCCTCCCATGCTTTTATCACTTCATCCAATGAGGCCTGTGCTAAATGACAAATGGTAGGAAATTGCTGCATCCAATTCAAAAAATAAGGAATCACCACAGCAACTTGAGTTTGCTGCAGCATGACTTCTGATACCCAAATGGCATAAGGATCTTCTATTTGACGCCACGGCAAATCGCGCTTTTGAGCAGTAAACCAATTTTTTAAACGAAAAAAATCTAATTCTTTATTCACGATATCATCCTTGAACATTCGAGGGGCTAATTTTAGCCCCTCGAATGTTCAAGGATGATATCACAAAGGATTGTCTTAAAGAAATCACTTTTTTTAGCGCATAGGAAGCCAATTGCGACGCTGACCTTTACCTACTTTGCGACGCTCCTTAGCAGGCGAATCTTGAAAAGCATTGAGGTTGCCTGCTTTCTCCTGCAGCTCAGAAGGAAGATTAAGCGAATCAACTAAAGCTTTCTGGTGTTTATTAATTTCCTCCCATTGTTCAGGAGTAAAATTACTGGGATTGCTCATATACAATTTCAAATACTGGGGAGTCACCCCCCTTTGCTCATACATGGCCTCTAATCTGTTTTTCAACTCCTCTTGCTTTCTTTTCATCTCTGCAAGCAAAAGATTGGCTTCCTCAATTGTAAGCCGACCCTCTTTTTTGTTGATATTTTCTAGCGTCTTCTCTCGTTCTCTTTCATCCTTTTCTTGTTGCATTTGTTTAGCAAAAGGTAAAGGGGGAAGGGGAGATTGTTTTAAATCTTTTTCTAAAGGTTTTTTAAAATCAGAGTTTTGAGACATAAGACCCTCGTTTAAACTATTATCTTATATTAGTATTATAACAAAAAAAAGATTATTTTGGGTATTAGCAAAACTATCATTTACTTAACTCACTATACACTGACGTTGAAATTAATAAAGTGACAAGATATATTGCTTTCACACAGAGCTTATAGAAAATTTAAAACGAGGATGTTAGGTAAGAACTTTACTTGCCAAAAACACTTAAATAAACAAATAAAGGTTTGGTGATGGGGTATTTAAAGGATTTTTTAACGCAAATCAATAACCGAGATTTCCATAAATTTCTTGTTCTTTGGGAAGAATATTGTACAAGCGATACAGTTGAAGCAGAAGAATTTAGCCAACTCTTAAAGGCAATTAAAACTTCGGATTTAGCTCACCATTTTGGACAAATTGTCGAAACAGCAATTCCTTTATGGCAAACAATCAAAGATAAGAAAGAATCCTATGAGATCTTGCGATTACTCATTGATTTGCAAACAACAAATAGTCAGACTTTAGCCGATCTTACCCTTGAAACTCTCAAGGAAATGCACGGCCAAGATCCAGAATTCAATGACCGCTTACGCCGAGCAGGTCTTCGCAATTGGGACAATTTTCAAGGAGCGATTTCCAAATATGATCTTTTGGCTCATATGGCTAAAAATAATATTGTCTTCCATACAGGAGGATGGGGAACGGGGGAAATTGTCGACGCCTCCTTTATCCGAGAACATCTTATCATTGAATTTGAAAATGTGTCGGGCCGCAAGGATATGTCATTTGTTAATGCGTTTAAAACCTTGATTCCATTGCCTAGTACCCATTTTCTAGCGCGCCGATTTTCAAATCCTGATCAATTAGAAAGAGAAGGGCGTGAAGATCCCATTACTCTGATTAAATTACTTCTGCATGACTTGGGTCCCAAAACAGCGATTGAAATTAAAGATGAGTTATGTGAATTGGTCATTCCTGAAAAAGATTGGACAAAATGGTGGCAAGGGGCAAGAGCTAAGATTAAGAAAAATCCAATTATTGAATCGCCTGATACAATTAAAGAACCCTTTTATTTGCGAAAAGCAGAACTTACGCCCGAAGAGCGCTTGCAAGATGCCATGCACAATAAAACTGCTATCGCTCAAATTATTCAGACAACTTATAATTTCGTGCGCGACACACCCAATGCACTTAAAAATCCCGCGACTAAAGAATCCCTACAAGATAAACTGCTTCAACTCCTTCAAGCGCCTGAGATTAGCGAGGATCAGCAGCTGCAAATTTATTTACTTCTTGAGCAATTTTTTGGTTATAAAGCTGCAGATGGTCACATCGCCGAATTGATTCAACAACAAAAAAATTTAGAAAAAATCATTCAATTCATTGACATTGTTGCGTTTAAAAAGAGAGCTTTAGTGGCAATTAAGGATTATCGACCCGATTGGACCTCTCATTTTCTCAATCTTCTCTTTCTCCTTCCTCAGGCGCAATTACGCGATTATATTTTACGTGAATTAAATCATAAAGAAGACACACGTGTTTTACTTGAGAAAAGGTTGCAAGAATTAATCAACCATCCCGCTCATTATCCTGATATGTTTGTCTGGTATTTCCAGAAACTCATTGGTGATGAAGAGAATGAAATTCCCTTCCAAAATGAAAAAGGAAGAAATCAATTTTTTGAATCATTTTTTATCTTATTTAGCACTCTGGAAGGTCAGCCAGAACATCGCGAGCTCCTAAAAAAAATGTATAATCTATTATCAGGCAAGCGCTATGCTCTGGTCAGACAGCTTTTGCAAGGAACAAGTCTAGAATTTGCCAAAGAGCTGTTGCTTTTAGTTTCTAAATGTCAGACCTTAACAGGTCACGATATGAAGATTCTACGCTCACTCACCGAGGTTGTTCATCCCTCCCTTGCTCCTCCTAAACAAAGAAAAGGAGCTAAGATAGATGAACATGAAGAGGAAATTTGGACGACTGAAGAAGGTTATCTGAAAGTGCAAGAGCGCATTCGTCAAATTGGGACTGTGGAAGTGGTAGAAAATGCACGTGAAATTGAAGCTGCGCGCGCTTTGGGAGATTTGCGAGAAAATTCTGAATTTAAGTTTGCACAAGAAAGGCGAGCCAGGCTACAGTCAGAGCTTAAGTCTTTATCATCTCAATTAAATCGTGCACGCATTATTACGCCAAATGATATTCATGCCAATGAAGTGGGCATTGGAAGCACCATCAAAGTTGTCGACAGCAATGGCAATAAAACCCTATATACGATTTTGGGACCTTGGGATGCCGATCCAGATAAAAATATTTTATCTTTCCACTCCAAGCTTGCCCAAGCCATGATTGGTAAAAAAGAGGGAGAAAGCTTTGATTTCCGAGATGAAAATTTCAAAGTTTTGGAAGTGGGAAGTTATTTAAAGCAATAAAGGGTTATGGAAATTCTTTTAGCGAGTGCTAATCTAAACAAAATGCGTGAGTTCAGGGACATGTTTAAGTCCCTGCCTCACATTGAACTCATTTCCTTGCATCAATTTAATGCCTATGTCTTGCCAGAAGAAACGGGCCAAACTTTCAAAGAAAATGCCATACTCAAAGCAGAACATGCAGCCAAGCATCTCAATAGGTGGGTCTTGGCTGATGATTCTGGACTCGTTGTACCCGCTTTGCGAGGAGATCCTGGAGTAAGGTCTAGGCGCTATGCAGGTCCAAATGCTTCTGATTTAGAAAACCGTCAGAAACTTTTACAAGCAATGAAAAATTTAAAGGGGCAAGAACGCACGGCCTATTTTGAATGCTGCTTAGCATTAGCAGGTCCAACAGGTTTAAAAAAATGTGTTGAAGGCATTTGTGAAGGATATATTACCACAGAACCTCGAGGACGCAATGGATTTGGATATGATCCCCTGTTTATCAAAAATGACTATGAAAAAACATTTGCTGAATTAGATGACAACGTCAAAAATCGCATTTCTCATCGCCGCAAAGCCTTTGAGCGTCTTCTAACCTTTTTAGAAACGCTAAAAAACGGCTCCTGAGTGCATGCATTATTTCATCGATGGCTATAATCTGCTTTTTCGCCTGCTAAATAACAGTGAAAACTTGCAAAGCCAGCGCGAAACTATCATTTATGATCTCAATAAAAAAATCTCTTTACTTAAACTTGATGTTTCCATTGTTTTCGATGCAGCATTTCAAATCGGCGAACGCTCGCGTTCTCATTATCATGAGCTCGAAATCCTCTTTACAGCTAAAGGAGAAACTGCCGATGAGTACATCATTGATGAAATCAAAAATAATCCCCATCCACAACAAGAAACCGTTGTGACTTCAGATAAACAATTGGCTTGGCATGTACGTCATGGCTCTGCTCATATTGAAAGCGTTGAAGAATTTATGCTCTGGCTTAATCGAGCTTATAAGAATAAAGTTCGCCAACTGAAAAAGGAGAAGCCAAAGCTCGCGCCAGCTCTTCTTATTCCTCGTCCCAACATCACCACCCCGCGTCCTTTAATTCCACCTAAAGATGCCCCTTTAGAAGCCTATTCAGATTATTACATGCAAGCTTTTGAATCAGAGTGGAATGAGATCCTCAAAAAAGAGGATCTACGTAAGCAGGCGTCCGTTTCTCCTTCCACTCAAAAACGACCACCACGCAAGCCCAAACAGCGACACGATCCCTTTGCGACTCCTCCTACTTCAGAGGAAAGGTCAGCGACAGAAATGGAGCGCTGGTTAAAACTGTTTGAGAAACGTCTTGAAGATACCAATTGAAAATGGGGCGCTGCTTAAAACTCTTTGAAAAAATAAGACAGAGTGAAAACCTAAGACAGAGTACATAAATTATTTACTTTTATTTTTCATATCCGTATGTCTCTTTCTAAGATGACTTAAGTTCGTGATAATGCCCGGAACTAAATTAGAAATATACACTATGGCTTTTTTTCTTTAGCTCACTACAAAAAACCTAATTTAAGAAGAAAAACCATAAATTATGTAGTAACTTATTGTGTATCAATTCTCAGCAAGAATGATTAGAAAAACCTATTAAACAGGAGCAATTTTATGAAAAAATGGAGTATTGGAACTTTTTTGGCTTCTCTGCTTACCATGTTGTGCATGACCGGAAATGCAATCGCTGCCACAGATGACAGCTTAACGTCCTCTATAAATCAAGCATGCAATCACAACCCCCAAAACCATCACAAACATCACAAAAAATGTCTGCCTGAAAAAGAATTGACGGCACAATTTCGGATGTGGGAAGCTTTTCAAATCGCACAGGATAACGCCGCTAAAGTACATAATGCTTTAGATAAGGTTTTGGATTCAAATGGTCCTGGCGATCCTAACTTTGAAACATATATCGATTTTGTAATAGGCTTGCAGCTCGATCCGAATAACATGGACATTACAATCGATGGCAACCATATCACCAATTCGACCCAATTTAGAGCAGCTTGGGCAGCTTTGTCTCAAGCTTACGCTTATCGCAAACGCAATATCACTGAATGGATTATTGATGAAACAGCTTATGTAGATCAAAACTGCCTTCGCCAAATCACAGCTTATGCGATAGGCCAAAACTTTAACATCTTGAATTTTGTACCATTTGGTCATTTTACAACTATAAATTCTTATTCTAATGATCGTTTTCAAGTTGTCCTGCAAGAAATACCACCGAAAGAAGGGCAGAATTGCGAATTCAATTTCCGCATCAAGAGTGTTGTACAAATTACAGAAGCAATCTTCCCTCTGCCTAATGGAGCACAGGTAGTCAGCTCACCCTTTGGGCCCCCTAATCCTCCCCTTATTGCTTGTCCTCCTAATCCTGCTCAGTGAAGCAGCTTCGAGATTATTTCGCCCTCAGTTGAGATTCAATTTGAGGGCAATCTCTTCACTGCATAGCTTTGATCAATCCAAACTCCAAATTTTTAGCTCTCTTCAGTATAAAAATAACGACCTGTTGACTTGCGCAAGTTTGCACCTTTGTTGTAATTCCAGTTATTGGTATGCTGGCAAATTTAAACTGAATAGGAAATTTTATGAAAAAAATTGGCTATTTAGGCATGGGAGCTTGGGGATATTGCTTAGCCTCCTTGCTTGCTGCAAAGGGAGACTACGAACTTGTGTGCTGGACGACTAAACCGGATTTAGCCCACCATCTTTCGCAAACTCGTGAGCATCCTTTACTTCCAGGGCATCGATCGACCGGAAACATGACATTTACCACTAATATGGCGCACGCGTTGCATGATGCCAATATGATTGTAGAGTCAGTCACATCAGCTGGACTTCGTCCCGTTTTTGAACAAGTTCGTTCTTTGGGATTGCCTCTTTGTCCTATTGTCATTAGTTCTAAAGGAATTGAGCAAGATACAGGCAGCATTCTTCCAGAAGTTGCCGTTGAAGTACTAGGAGAAAAATTTCGCCCTCTAATTGGATTTTTAAGCGGCCCGAGTTTTGCGCAAGAAGTCATTCGCGGCCTGCCCACTTCAGTAGTCGGCACAGGATTCTCGCTAAATATCATTCAATCTGTCTGCGAAACCTTTGCAACTCCTACCTTTCGCATTTACCCCAATACAGACATGTTAGGAGTCGCCTTTGGAGGTGCTTTAAAAAACATCATCGCGATTGCTTGTGGAATTTCAGAAGGATTGTCCCTTGGCAGTAGTTCAAAAGCTGCCTTGATGACCCGTGGATTGCACGAGATTCGCAAACTGGCAGTGGCTTGCGGCTGTAAACCTGAAACAATTAACGGTCTAGCTGGAATGGGCGATTTATGTCTAACCTGTAGCTCTTCCATGAGTCGCAATTTTCGCTTTGGTACCTTATTGGCTCAAGGACTATCTGCCGTGGAAGCTCAAAAACGGATTGGCATGGTCATAGAGGGCGCCTATACTTGCGTTTCTGCTCTTCAACTTAGCAAGCAGCATCAAGTTGATTTACCTATTGCAGAAGCCGTTTACCATATCATCTACCACTCTTTACGACCCATTGATGCTGTTAGCGCTTTAATGAAACGCGCGATCAAAGAAGAACATTTATGAAGGTCTTATCTGCCAAAATCATGGCTGAGTTAGAAAGTCGTGCTTATCAGCAAGGCTTTAAAGAAGAAGATTTTATGGAGAATGCAGGCCGTGGGATAGCTCTTGCTACGCAAGAATTTATTCAGAAGCATCAACTCGCTCATTGCGTTTGGCTCTTATGCGGTAAGGGCAACAATGCAGGGGATGCTTTCGCTGCAGGCCGTTATTTGCTTGAAAAAGGTTATCAAGTCACCGCCATTCAACCAGATGATCTAGAGCATTGTTCTCTTCTTTGCCAACAAAATGGACGACGTTTTTTAGAAAAAAAAGGGCGGCTAATTAAACAAAGCGATTTTCTCGGTCTTTCTGGAGTGATTTTGGATGGTCTATTTGGAACGGGCTTTAGAGGGCAAGTTTGTCCTCCCTACGCTCCTTTGATTGAAGCAGCCAATCAAAGCAAATTACCCATTTTAGCAATTGACATTCCCTCTGGTCTTAATGGCACAACAGGTCAAATTGAGGGCAGCGTCATCCAAGCCACTGAAACAATCTTTTTAGGTCTACCTAAAACAGGTTTTTTTTTCGAAAACGGGTGGAATGTAGTTGGAAAGCTGAGGGGAGTCGATTTTGGTTTGCCTCATACGATTGTTGAGCAGGCCGAGGCTGACTTTGAGTGGATGACTCCAGAGCAGATTGCCACCTTGCTTCCTCCAATCAAACGCAATCGGCATAAGTACCAAGCAGGCTATGTCATAGGTTTGGCAGGATCTCTTACTATGCCTGGAGCAGCCCTTTTATCATCGTTGGCCGCTTTGCGCGGAGGCAGCGGCATGGTACGCTTGCTCTATCCCCAAGGCATGGAAGCGGAGCTTTCCTGTAGCCCTTATGAGCTCATTAAGATTCCCTATACCTATGATCAATCCCAAGAGGTCAGCCAACTGATGCAAAAGGCGACTGCAACTTTTGTCGGTCCTGGTTTAGGACGCAGCGAGAAAACTCAGCATCTTTTGCATACCCTCATGCCCTCTCTTGAAAAGCCTTGTGTGATTGATGCGGATGCGTTAACGCTTTTTGCAGATCAAGCCTTTCAGCTTCCTTCTCATGCCATCTTAACCCCTCATACAGGCGAAATGCAAACTCTTTTAAAATCTCCTTCTCGCTTAACCCTCAGTCTCGATTTGTTAAAAACTTGCCAAGGATATGCTGAAAAGCATCAAATGACTCTCATTTTAAAAGGAGCACCCACTTTTATTTTTCATCCCCAAAAACCCATTTTTGCCAATTCTACAGGAGATCCTGGCATGGCAACCGCGGGAAGCGGAGATGTCTTAACAGGATTATTGGCCTCTTTACTTTCTCAAGGTTTAGATTGCCACAATGCAGCTTTGTTAGGAGTTTATTTGCATGGCTTGGCAGGTGAATGCGCTGCTAAGCAGCGCAAAACCTCTTATGGCATGATGGCAACAGATCTTATTGCTCATTTTGCGGCGGCCTATGAAACCTTGCAAACTAGTGTGGTTGAGTATTAGCGCAAAGGCTTAAAAACCTGTCGGCGCAATATAGCGCTCTGGAAGATTACTCAACATGCCCGATTTCCGCGGGGGATTGGGATTCTCAATGTGCTCAATATAGGGAAGATCGGCTTGTTTTTTGATAAGAGCTAACTCACGAGCTTTTGTATAAGGTTCAAAGCGATGGTGATCCCAGTCAATGCCATTGAGGGAAGGATCTTTGCGATCAAAAGCATAATAGTGCACACACCCTGCTTGCAGCCAGGCCTGTCCAATATACAATTCATCAATGTAACGGCCATAAAAACTTTCAAAATTGATTTTGATGTCTAGGTCTCGGGCGGTAAAAGGAAAGTGATCGAGTTCAAAACTGATAATGGTATTGTTATTGAGACGATATAACAATTCTTCTACCACTTCAACCATCAACAAACGCGCATCGTAAACCGTCAGCAAACGTTGAGAGGAAAACTCTAGACACATTTTAAGAATATAATCATCATAGGCAGCCCAAGAATCTTCTAACTCTAGGTGCTTGTCAATTTTCATCTTCGTTGCAAAATTAATGATAATGCGAGACAACTCTTCTGAATCAATTTTTTTGACCCAGGGACCGACTCCTACCACTTTAGGTTGGCAGCTTGTTAACATTGCTGCTATAAACATCCATAAAATTGCTAATTTACGCATGGTGGATCACTCCCTCTTTACCTATTTTGATTATGACTGATATAGAAAATTAATCGAAGAGAGAAAATAAAAAAATAAAAAAATGCTTCTCTTGCTCATATAAAAATTTTCTCTTTTGCTTAGCTAAAGGATAAATCAGCCTCTTTAAAGGATGCAATAAAATTGTAGATTGACACTGAATAATTTGTTTTATACAGTTCAGAATCAAAAGAACTTCAGTTTTTTGCGAGTTTTGCAAAAGCCTGTAGAGAACTCACATCTTAATATGCTTAGGAGTATGTATGGAAAAAAATTATTTCTTTCGATCTTTAATTCGAATCGTGCTAGGAACATTTTTATTTTCTTGTGCGTCATTTCTGCAAGCAACAGAAATTGCTGCTAATGACAAAGTAGAGGAAGTCATTAGAGCCAAACACAGGGAAAAAAGAATCATAGACTTTTCATTAAGCCTGCTTGCAACTCCTTTTGATGCAACGATTCCTGATGGAACAACTGCTAGAGTGAGTGCTTTTATCATAGGACCCAATGGAAAAATCGTTGCACAAAGATCGTTGAACGCAACTTTTGTTGGGAATATCCTTCGGCTTGAAATAGGCCTAACACCTATCGTTTTCGAAAACATTCCTTTTTCTCCAGGAATTTATCAGGTAGGAACCTCAATTAGCACAATCGGATTTAATACATTTATCAGATTAACAAGTTCACTCTATGCAATTGGTGAAGTGAGAAATAGAAGATGTGAAAACGCTCAATCGCTTTTTACTGTCTACAATCAGGTCATAAACCCTCTGACATCTGTGCTAATAAATTTAGACGAAACAGCCGCTCAATTGATCGTTCCATTGGCTTTTTTAAATCGTGAGTGCAACGAATCATTTATAAGCGCGGCCCGCTAAAAGTGGAACGCTTATTACTCTGTTACATGAGTAATAGAACCGAGGTTTCCCTGAGAGGAGCCTCGGCTGGCATGGTTCAAAAAGAGTAAATTTTGGTAACATGTTTATGCCGTCCTTTCAGGACTCGATGTTTTTTTGATAGAACCCAGGCCTCCGCTTCGCTGCGACCTGGGCTGTAACATGACGGCCCTTCAGGCCTTAACAAAAAACTATTTAGAGACTATAGAAGAGGGACTTACACATCTCTTGTTAAGGCCTAAAGGGCCGGCCCTTCAGGCCTTAACAAAAAGATGATTTAGGGACTATAGAAGAGGGCCTTAACATCTCTTGTTAAGGCCTGAAGGGCCGTTATGTTACAGCCCAGGTCGCAGCGAAGCGGAGGCCTGGGTTCTATCAAAAAAACATCGAGTCCTGAAAGGACGGCATAAACATGTTACCTTCAATTGAACCATGCCCCCGGTTCTATTGATTTAACACCCTTCTCTATTCATTCTTGAGTGATTTGATATTGTAATAATCTTTATACCATTTAATAAAACAAGCAATTCCCTCTTCTAATGAGACTTTAGAAGCAAAGCCCAATTGGACACTGCTCTCTTCAACATCGGCGTAGGTAGAAATAATATCGCCAGGCTGCATCGGCAGCAAAATTTTTTGCGCTTTCCGTCCCAATTCTTTTTCAAGCAAAGCAATTAAAGATAGTAATTCTTCTGGATGATGGTGGCCTAAGTTAAAAATGGCATGAGGCAAAGAGTGGTCCAAAGCTGCAGCTGTTCCCGCCACAATATCATCAATATAAGTAAAATCGCGCCACATATGGCCATGATTGTAAATCTCGATGGGCCGATTTTCCAAAATGGCTTTGGTGAAGGAGAAATAAGCCATATCCGGTCTACCCCACGGGCCATACACGGTAAAAAAGCGCAATCCTGTCACGGGAATGCCAAACAAATGATGATAAGCATGCGCCATTAATTCGTTGGTTTTTTTGGTCACTCCATACAAATTGGTTTGTCGATCGGTTGGATCTTCAACCGCAAATGGCACCTTTTGATTTAATCCATAAACACTAGAAGAAGACGCATAGATCAAAGGAATAGTGGGATACAGTCGGCAAATTTCCAACACATTAAGAAAACCCTCAATATTTGATTGGAGGTAAGTCCGAGAATTGTGTAGAGAATAACGTACTCCTGCTTGAGCAGCAAGATGCAAAATATGAGTAGTTTGATGACGTTCAATGGCTTGCTGTAAAGCCAAGCAGTCTTTTAAATCGCCTTCTGACACAACAATGCCTTGTTTGGCCAATTGAGCCGCACGGTCTCGCTTTAGCTGAGGATCATAATAAGCATTAAAGTTATCATAGCCTACAACGTCATCCCCTCGTTGATGAAGATAACCAGCCATGTGAAAGCCAATAAAGCCTGCGGCACCAGTAATGAAAATACGTTTTTTTGTCATCATTCAATTTTGATTTAGAGATCTTGAGAAACACCAAGAAGAGCGAGAAGCCGGTCTAAGTCATCAAAGCTATAATAATCGATGCTAATTCGACCTTTCTTGCCTTTAGCCTGAATAGACACTTGCGTGCCTAAACGCTCTCTCATTTTATTTGCTAATTGTTCTAAGTAAAAATCGCGCGGAACATAGCTGAGCTGTTGTTTTTTAGCTTTCTCACCAATCCGTTGAGCCGCTTGTTCAGCCTCGCGCACGTTAAGGTCATCACGCAAAATAAGTTCATGTAATAAAACTTGTTTTTCTTCTTGATTTAAGGCCAAAATGGCCTTGGCATGCCCCATCGTAATGCAGCTCTTTGCAATGCTATCTTGAATAGAAGGGGGAAGGGTTAATAAGCGTAAATAATTGGCAATCGTCGAACGCTTTTTTCCGATTTGCTGAGCTAATTGATCTTGAGTCAGTCCAAATTCAACCATTAACCGCTTCAGCGCTTTGGCAATTTCTAAGGAATTGAGATCCACTCTTTGAATATTTTCAATTAAAGCCGCTTGAGCAGAAATGGAATAGCCTGTCTTGCGTACATAAACAGGAATCGTGGCCAAAGAGGCTAATTGAGCAGCTCGAAAACGCCGCTCTCCTGCGATCAGTTCATAGAATTGGGAATGGGGTAAAGGGCGAACCAGAGGAGGATGAAGCAGCCCCACTGAGCGAATAGATTGTGCTAATTCTTCTAAATCCTCCAATTTAAATTCTCGGCGCGGTTGATAAGGATTGACGCGAATTTGCGAAAGAGAGAGATGCTTGAGCTCATCTTGCGTTGGACACTCATCAGAAAAAGAATCTGTCACTTCTTTTTACCTAACCCGGGATTTTTAATTCGTAAAAAATGCTGAAAAATATTATGGCTTTATTTATGATTTTTTATCAATTGACAAAACTTTAACCCACATCCTTATGGTTATGAATAAATCTTCCCCCTCTTCTTCTCCTAAAAACCTTTCCTTTGATGAGGATTGGAGTTCTCATCCAGCCATCGAATGGCTATCAGCTCATAAAAAAATCTTACTTTGGGCTCTTTTTGCTCTGATCGCCTTATTGATCTTAGCATCCAGATTTGCGGCTGCAAAAACTTTAAACGCTGAAAGCGATTTTTTTCAGGCACAAACAACTTTTACTCAGTTTCAACAAGCGGCCATCACTCCAACGGCCGAAAACTCCTCCGCTCCAACTGATCTTGAGCAATTAGAAGCCATTATGCTTCGCCATCCAGAATTAAAGCCTAAATATGAGGGCTCATTAGCTCAAACGCTCTTAATTAATGGAAACATTGCTCAGGCTAAACCATTTATCGAGGATATTTTTAATCGCACAAAGTCAGATCATCTTCAGCTCTATCAAGATTATACGCAAACCTCGGTATTAATTGGTGAAGGAAGCTATTCCGAAGCTTTACACCAAGCACAGCAATTAAAATCAACATTGGATCAATTAACTGCAGAAGCAAATCCCATTCTGTATGTTTTCAATTTGATTCGCCTCGCCATGCTTTATCAACAAACCGAACAAGCTGAACAAGAATTGAAAACATGGAATGAGCTTCAAAATCAGCCTCAACGATTGGAAGCTGTTTTAGCGGCAAGCCAAGTGTTAAAAGCTGGCCAGGCTTCTTTAAATCAATATATAGAAGAGCGCAAAAATGCTTTGGCCCATTAGACATTTTTCAAAACTTGCGCTTTTAATCAATTCATGTTAAGAAAAGTTAATTAGTGAATTTTGTTCTTTCTTTGTTTTGAATCAACTTATTCAAAACAAATAAGATCAAAATCAAAATACTTTGCTCTACTGCTAAGTATGGGAGTAAAGTGCTGTTTATAACCCCAAAGAGTGGAACAATAGAGCTAAAAAGGAGGTGACATGAGACTAATGACACAAGCTCGAAGCCACAAGAATGGGGAATTTCCGAAAAAAATAAGCAATAAACCTTGTCTATGCGATGCCTTCACACTAAGAAAGATATCTCTTAGACAAAATAAAATGAATGAAGAGAACGAAGAAAGGCATCATAGCTGATGCCAATGTCTCTTTGTCTAGTATATGGGTGATTGAGATGATAAAAAATCTTAAATGGCGTCATATTCACTGGAGGAGGCCGACAAGCATAAGACTATGAGCTCAATTTCCGTTCTCAGATAACTACCTTCTGAAGGTAGATGGAGAACACGTGTGAGCATACTTAATTGCACTCTTGCATTTGAAGAAATCAAAGAACCTGAAGATAAAGTTTTAGATTTGCTTTCAATGCGACATCTATCTATCAGTAATAATTCAACTGATGCACAGCCAACTCATCAAGTGGTGAAAGTCAGGGGAAATATTACCGTTTCTTTCTAATTGAAAGAAAATTTAAGGGGCGGCTAGAAATAGTCGCCTTCTTTTTGTATCAATTAAATTTATTAAAACATATCATAAAAGAATCTTTGCAAAATTTTCTTAGGTTTTATCAAGAATATTTTTTTCTGATTAATTAAAATTTCAATAGTTTAAAAACTAAAATAATTAATAAAGAGAAATTCTCAGTGATCTTACAAACAGGTGCATTAACTGAACTAGACCTCTATCTTCCCGAGTTGGCAAACTATAGCCAAATTGTCCTGCTGCATCATCCTCAATTAAAACAACTTTATAATCCTTCTCTTCTACAAGCTCTCAAGCGTTTAAAGCGGCCCATCTTAGAGCTTTCCATCCCAGAAGGGGAGCGTTCTAAAAGCTTAGGACAAGCCAAGCGATGCTGGCAACAAATGGCAGCCTATGGAGTTGATCGGCAAGCAGCACTCATTGCCTTGGGAGGAGGGGTAATATGCGATCTTGCAGGTTTTGTGGCAAGTTGCTACATGCGCGGATTGGATTCCTTTTACTTGCCCACGAGTCTTTTAGCGATGGTTGATGCAGCTTTTGGAGGAAAGACAGGTGTTAACCTTCCACAGGCGAAAAATGCAATTGGAACTTTTCATCAACCTAAACAAATCTTAATTGACCCTGCTTGTCTCATCACCTTACCTCAACGAGAATTTAATTCTGGTTTAGCAGAAATTATTAAATATGGCATCATACACGACCCTTTATTAGTGGAAAAATTGGAAAACGGATTAGAAGAGCTCCAAAATCGACAAGGAACACTTTTAGAAGGAATCATCAAACGCTGCATTGAGATTAAAAGAGAGATTATCACTCAAGATGAAAAAGATTTAACGGGCAAACGAGCCGCTCTCAACTATGGTCATACTTTTGGCCATGCAATTGAGGCGGTCACAGGTTATCGGCGCTATTTACACGGAGAGGCAATTGCCATTGGCATGAGTTGCGCCATTCAGTTGAGTGCTCAGCTGGGACTTTGTGATCCATCTTTAATCGAATGGCAAGATCGCTTATGTGATCGAGCAAATTTACCCACCCATTTACCTTATTTATCAATTAAGCGTTTATTGACAAGAATGAGAAGCGATAAAAAGAGTGTTTGTGGTAAAATAAGCTTGATTCTTCTAGAAAGAATTGGCAAAGTAGTGAAAGTATGCGACGTTAATCCCCAGCTAATCGAGCAGGTTTTATTAACCAAAATGGGCGAATTCATTTCTTGAGCCCGAACCTATTCCTCTCATGCAGCGAAATTTCCTTTTAATTAGCTCATCGCTTGGACTTCTCTTTAGAGAAGCAAAAGGAGTATAGTTGGACGAATTAGAAGCCTTACTCATTCTCAATAGCTTTCCCTATGTGGGATCGATTAAAATTCGCCTTTTGATGCAACATTATGGTTCGGCAGCCGCTGTTTTAAGAGTTCCTCTAGAGGAAATTGCAACTTTTCCAGGGTTTGGACCTAAAATTTTGCAGGGATGGAAAAAGGGATTAGAAAAAGAAGAATGGAAACATAATTTGATTTTGGCGGAGCGTCTACACACACAATTGATTCCTTTTAACAGTCCTCAATATCCCAAACGCTTATTAGAAATTGCTGATTATCCTCTTATCCTTTATATACAGGGCAATCTACTCAGAGAAGATCAACGCTGCTTGGCGATTGTGGGGACACGGCAAGCAAGCATTTATGGACAAGAAATGGCCAAGCAATTGAGCCGTGAATTGACACAAGTCGGTTTTACCATTGTCAGTGGTCTGGCTAGAGGAATAGATACAGCCGCGCATCAAGGAGCTATTGAAAAGGGAAGAACACTTGCAGTATTGGGCTCAGGTTTAGCTTGCTTGTACCCTACTGAAAATATTGGTCTAGCAGACGCTATTCGACAAAAGGGAGCTTTGATCAGTGAGTTTGCCATGGCAACGCCGCCCGATAGGCAGCATTTTCCCCAACGCAATCGCATTGTGAGCGGAATGACAATGGGAACCATTCTCATTGAAGCTCCCCAACAAAGTGGTGCCATGTTGACAGCTGAACGGGCCTTCAGCCAAGGACGTCCAGTATTTGCTCTTCCAGGAAGAGCAGATCAAGAAACTTTTAAAGGCAATCATGCGCTGATTAAAGAGCGCAAAGCAGAATTAATAGAAAGTGTACGAGATATTCTTAAGACTTTTGATGAGGGTTCCTTACCTCTTGTCTTCAAATCTGCCCCATCGCCTTCTTTTCCTTTAGAAAAAGAAGAAGAAGAGCTTTTAAGGCAAATGCCTACTCAAGAGGTTTCAATTGAGGAACTTGTCGCTCGCCTTCAATGGCCAGTTGCCAAATTAAATGTTTTATTGATGAGCTTAGTTTTAAAGAAAGTCCTAAAAGAATATCCGGGCAAAATTTATAAAAAATTTAATAGATGAGAAACTTATTCTCTCATTGATTGATGGAGTCAAGCCAACATGGGTAAAGCGCTAATTATTGTAGAATCACCCGCAAAAATTAAAACACTCAAAAAATTCTTGGGTCCAGATTATATTTTTGAGTCTTCTATTGGTCATATTCGAGATTTGCCTGAAAAGGAATTTGGCATTGATATTGAACATGATTTTGAGCCTAAATATACAATTTTGCCCAATAAAGAAGAAGTCATTTCTCGCCTTCGCAAGGCAGCTAAACAATGCGATGTCGTCTACTTATCACCCGATCCTGATCGCGAAGGAGAAGCTATTGCGTGGCATATTACGCAAATTCTTCCTCCTCAAACTAATATTAAACGCGTCGCCTTTAACTCCATTACCAAGGATGCCGTTCTCAAGGCTTTGGAAAATCCTCGCGCTATTGACATTGCCTTAGTCAATGCGCAGCAAGCGCGCCGTTTACTCGATCGTATTGTGGGCTATAAAATTTCCCCTCTTTTAAATCGCAGAATTCAACGTGGAAGAGAAAACTTTTTATCAGCCGGCCGCGTCCAATCGGTTGCCCTCAAATTGGTTGTCGATCGAGAAAAGGAAATTGATGTTTTTAAACCAGTAGAGTATTGGAATTTGGGTGCCATTTTAAAAACCGGACCGCAAGAACGTCTTTTCCGTGCTTATCTCTACTCTGTCGATGGCAAACGCTTCGAAAAAGAGCCGGTGGAAGGCAAGGAAGTGACTTTAATTGGCAATAAAGAAACGGCCGATGCTATTTTAGCTCGTATGCGCCCAGGTCCTTTCGAAGTCCTCAAAGTAGAGCGCAAAGAAAAAAAACGCAATCCTGTTCCTCCCTTTATTACTTCGACTTTGCAACAAGAGGCTAGCCGCCATTATGGCTTTTCTTCTTCGCGCACCATGAGCATTGCACAAGGACTATACGAAGGGGTGGATTTAGGAACTGAGGGATCAGAAGGGTTGATTACGTATATGCGTACTGACTCTGTCCGTGTTGTTCCAGAAGCTATCGCAGAAGCACGCCGCTATATCCAAAGCATCTATGGCCCTGAATATGTTCCTTTAGATAGCAAACAATATGCAACGCAAAAAAGTGCTCAAGATGCACATGAGGCTATTCGTCCAACCAACTTGAATTATCCGCCTGAAAAAATTCAGTCTTATTTGACACGTGAACAATTTTTACTCTATCAACTCATTTGGCGTCGATTTTTAGCTTCGCAAATGGTCCCGGCTATTTACGATACTGTTACAGCAGATCTCATGGGTGGAGAAGGAATCGTTCTAAGAGCGACTGGTTCAATTATGAAGTTTCCGGGATTCTTAGCTGTTTACGAAGAAAAAAATGATGACGAAGAAAAAGAAGATGAACATCGTATCCTACCAGATCTTCGCGAAGGGCAACCTTTGCTCTTACAAGAATTAACTGCTGAACAGGCGTTTACACGTCCTCCTCCTCGCTATACAGAAGCTTCGCTTGTCAAAGAATTAGAAAAATCAGGCATTGGGCGTCCTTCGACTTATGCAACAATCATGAATAAGATTCAAAGTCGTGAATATACAGTGAAGGAAAATGGACGTCTTAAACCGACTGAACTCGGTCAAGTGATTGCTCAAATGTTGGAATCCAATTTTCAACAGATTATGAATGTGGATTTTACAGCCAAGATGGAGGACAATCTTGAACGTGTTGCTGAAAATAATAAAGATTGGAAAAGTTTAATTCAGGAATTTTGGGATCAATTTAATCCAACTCTTGAAACGGCTCTCAAGGAAGCGTTTGTTCCCAAGATCATGACAGACATTGATTGCCCCAAATGCGGGGAGGGAAAACTGCAGAAAATTTGGGCTAGGTCAAAATATTTTTATGGTTGCTCACGCTATCCTGAATGCAATTATTCAGCTCCTATCGAAGAAGTGACTTTTAACAAAGAAGACTATGCGTCTGATTTTAATTGGGAACAACCCTGCCCAATTTGCGCATCGGAAATGAAAGTGCGCCATGGACGTTATGGCGCTTTTTTAGGCTGCACGCGTTATCCCGAATGCAAAGGAATTATCAATATTCCCAAAAAAGGCGAAACAGCTGTGCCGCAAGAAGACTTGCCTCCTTGCCCAGCGATAGATTGCCCAGGTCATATGGTGGCACGCAAATCGCGCTTTGGCAAAATTTTTTATTCTTGCTCTACATTCCCTGATTGCGATGTCATTGTCAATCAGTTAGATCAATTGGCAACCAAATATCCTGATCATCCACGTACACCTTTCCAAAAAAAGGAAAAGAAGGGCAAAGCTAAAGCTAAGGCAAAACCTGCAAAGGCGACGAAGTCTGCAAAGACCACCAAGTCTGCAAATGCACCAGATAAAACTAAAGTCAAAGCTGCTAAAACCAAATCGAACAAAACGGCTAAAATAGCAAAACCCAAAGTAGAAAGAAAAATGCCTGCTTATCGTTTATCACCAGATCTTGCTGCTATTGTGGGCGCGTCGGAACTTGCACGCGGAGAAGTGACTAAAAAGATATGGGACTATATCAAAACGCACAACTTACAAGATGCAACCAACAAGCGCTTAATTCGCCCTGATGCCTCTTTGAGCAAAGTTTTTGGTTCTACTGAACCTATTGATATGTTTAAGATGGCGGGCTTACTCAACGCTCACATCCAAAAATAACAATAAGTGAAGCTTGAAACGTCATAGATAGATCTCCTATGACCATTACGAAAAGAATGGAGCGTAACGGAGTCGAACCGTTGACCTCAACAATGCCATTGTTGCGCTCTACCAACTGAGCTAACGCCCCAAAGAATAAGTGGTTGATTTTAAAAGTCTGTTTTTTTTAAAGCAATGAAAATGTATAGCGCAAACCAACCAATATGTTAAATTTTTTTAACAACCAAATTATTTAAATACTAATAAAAACATTGATTAATAATTAAATAAAACCTATAAATATAAAACTAATAAAATCAATTAGTTATTATTTAAGGATTTTTTTTAATTATGATAAACGCCATTTCAGGTTCAAACCCCTCTTATTTTAGCTTAACAGAAACTGTTCCTCATGAAGTCTGGGATCGAATTCTTAACTCTCTCATCAACGAAGACAATTCTCACCTCTTAATTCCTGCTCTTTCCTTAACTTGTAAGCAATGGTCTCAAATCATCCATCATCACCCTATTGTCTCCCTTGCAAAAGCTCTTTTTAAGATTAAGGATAAAGCCGATGTTCAACTAAGTGAGATTCCTACTGATTATAAAGATCCTACACAACAAGGCTTGACACCTCAAGAATTCACACTTTTAGATCGCATCAATCATTTATATCCAAAAAGTTTTACCATTCTTTTGAATTACCCTTCCTCTTTATTTGGAGAAAACAGTCTCTACCTGCCTCTTTTGCATCGCTATAAATGGAAAATAGAACAAGTACAACATAGTCAAAATACCCATATTAAATTAATTGCAGCTCAACAAATACGTATCCTAACCTCCTTTATTTACATGAACTATTTACTTAAGCGTAAGGTTCAGGACAATTGTGGACAAAATTGGATTCAAAATTGGGAAAAGAATTTAAATTATCTGGAGCATCATTTTCATCATCTTTACCGAGGAGTTGATTGGGCATTAATTAAATATTTTTTAAAATCTACACCCCCTTCCGCCATGATAGACCCTATCACTAAAGGATTTTATATTAAGTTTTTAAGTCTCAAATGCTACGAAATCTCGCTGAAAGAGATAGCTCGAACTTCCTCAAAAGATCAAAACATTATGTTAGCAGCCGTTACTCAAAATGGTCTCGATCTTGTATATGCCGATGCAAGCCTTAAGAGGAATCGTAAAATTGTCTTAGCCGCCGTTAAGCAAGATGGCTGGGCCCTTGCAAATACAGGCTTTGAAAAAGATCGGGAAATTGTCTTAGCTGCTGTTAAGCAAAATAGCTTAGCTTTTTACTTTGCAGATATCAGCTTGAAAGGTGACCGACAAATCCTCTTAACCGCCGTTAAAAACGATCATGTAAATTTGGTGTATGCAGATGCAAGCCTTATAAGCAATCGAGAATTTTTCTTGGCGGCCGTTAAGCAAAACGGCTTCGCTCTTCAATATGCAGATGCAACAAGCTTTAATAAATGCGACCGAGAAATTGTCTTAGCTGCCGTTAAGCAAGATGGCTGGGCTCTTCAATTTGCAGATGAAAGCCTAAGAGCGGACCGAGAAATCGTCTTGGCTGCCGTTCAGCAAAGAGGCGATGCTCTTAAATATGCAGATGAAAGCCTTAAAAAAGATCGAGAAATCGTCTTAGCAGCCGTTAAAAATGGTGGGCGTTCTCTTAGTTATGCAGATGCAAGCCTTAGAAAGAATCGGGAGATTGTCTTAGCTGCTGTTAGACAAGAAGGTCTAGCTCTTGAAGCTGCAGATGAAATCTTTGACAACGATCGTGAAATTGTTTTAGCTGCTCTTCAGCAAAACGGGGGCGCTCTTTACTTTGCACATGCAAGCTTTGCGAGCGATCGTGAAATTGTCTTAAATGCCGTCAAGCAAAATGGCAACGCTTTGCAATTTGCAGATGCAAGCCTTAAAAGTGATCCTGAAATTGTGTTAGCTGCCATCAAGCAAAACGGACAAATTCTTAAGTTTGTTCCTCAAAGCTTTCAAAGCGATCGTAAAATTGTCTTGGCTGCCGTTAATCAATATGGCCAAGCTCTTCAATATGCACATGCAAGCCTTAGAAGCGATCGTGAAATTGTCTTAGCTGCTGTTACTCAAAATAGCGAAGCTATTCAATATGCAGACATCACCTTCCAAACTGAATCTTTTGGCATCGATTGTGCTAAGCAATTGTTCTTCAACCTAAAACTGTCTGATACACAATCCTCCGCTCCTCATTCAACCGCTCTTTCAGGAAAAAGAAAAAGAGAAGCTCCTGAAATTCAAGGGACAGAAAGACCGAATAAACGTTTGGCAACCGCTAAAGAGGAAGAAAAAAATTAAAGTCTTTTCTAAATAGAAGTTCAACTTTTATCCCTAGCCTCTCCAAGCCTCTACTTATAAAATTTAGTTTTAATTTAAACCATTTTTAGCAATAGTCCAATTAAATAGGATATCCCTTTCGCTTTAGCACTGTGCTAACTTTTTCTACCTTCATCTGATTAAACAACGTTCCTTTTGACTATCAAATTCAATTAAAAGGGATCAAATTCTGTTTTTATTCCATTTAAAGGAGGTGCTTATGAAAGCAATGGTTTATAAAGGAGATCATCACGTTGCTGTGGAGGAAGTAGAAAACCCCATTCTTGAAGATTCAAGAGATGCCATTCTAAGAGTGACTTCAACAGCGATTTGTGGAAGCGATTTGCACATGTATGATGGGCGAACAGAGATGAAGAAAAACTCTGTTTTTGGACATGAAATCATGGGCGTCATTGATGAAGTGGGTGATGCTGTCACTTCAATTCGTAAAGGGGATCGCGTCGTTCTTCCCTTCAATATTTCATGTGGATTTTGTTTTAATTGTACAAGAGGTTATACAAGCGCTTGCTTGACAACCAATCCCGAGGGAGTAGGTGCCGCTTATGGATATGCCGGAATGGGCCCTTATCGCGGCGGTCAAGCAGAGTTTGTCCGTGTTCCCTTTGCCGATTTCAACTGTTTAAAACTTCCAGGTACTCCTGGAGATGAATTGGAAGAGGACTTTCTTATGTTGGCCGACATTTTCCCTACAGGCTATCATGCCTGCGAATTGGCGAATGTTCAGCCCGGTTCTACAGTCGCCATCTTTGGCGCAGGCCCTGTAGGACTGCTGGCCGCTCATAGCGCCTTTATTAGAGGAGCTAGCCAGGTTTTTGTCGTTGATCAATCGGAAGAGCGTCTTGCAATAGCAGAAAAATTAGGAGCAATTGCGATTAATTTTACTGAGGGAGATCCTGTTGAACAAATCATTGAAGCACGTCGAAGCAATCCCCTCATCATGGAAGCTTTCCGTCCTGGAGAAGAGAAAATGATTGGTGTCATGTGCGGAATTGATGCTGTGGGTTACCAAGCGCGCAGCATTGAACAGCAAGGAGTTGAAGATTCCACTGCTGTGATCAAACAGCTCGTGCGTGTTGTCAATCCCACAGGACATATTGGAATTGTTGGTGTCTATATGCCCAAAGATCCAGGAGCACCTAATGCCAAAGCACAAAAAGGATTTTTCGATCTTCCTTGGGGAGACATCTTTCACAAAGGACTCTCCATTGGAACGGGACAAACACCAGTCAAAAAATATAATACCTTTTTGCGCGATCTCATTATTGCTGGACAAGCAAAGCCTAGTTTAATCGTTTCTCATAAGGTAGAACTGGATGAGGTCACTGAAGCTTATCGTCTATTTGATTGGCGTGGCGTCGGAGAAGGAAAAGAATACACTAAAATTGTTTTGAAACCTCATCATCATTAACTTTATTTAATTAAGCTCTAACATGAACATGCCCAACGTTAGAGCTTATTTAAGAAAGAAAGGGAAATCTTATGAAACATTTATTTTTACTATTAAGTGCTTTTTTGGTTCTCACTGCTTGTTCTGAGACGAGAAGCGATCCTTCAGCTTCAAAACGCGTGGTTGAAATACGCGAAGCCCATGACTTTTCACGTATTGTATTTACAGGCACAGGCAATCTATTCCTTCACCAAGGGGATAAGGAGGAAATTGAATTGGAAGCTGATGAAAGCCTCCTACCTTACATTACCACTCAAGTAACAAATGGAACATTGTCCATCGAAGAAAAACCCGGAGGTTGGCTGCACAGTTATAAATCTCAAACATCTTTTGATGCCCACCTTTATTTCAAAAATATCGAGGCTGTAAACTTAGCTGGCAAAGGAATAGTGAGAGCTGACAAAGAAATTAAAAGTAATAGTTTAACCATCAAAGTTAGCGGCGCTGGAAAAGTAAATTTAGCTTTGGAAACTGAACATTTGACTACAAGTATCAACGGATCTGCCAAATATCGCTTAACAGGAAAAGCAACTAATCAAAATGTCCAAATCAGCGGCAGTGGTTTATATAACGCTTCTCAATTGATCAGTCAGTATACAGTCATCGATATACGCGGCTCTGGACAAGCTGATGTCAATGTTCAAACCCAACTTAATGTAATCATTACTGGTAAAGGTTTAGTGCGTTATGTTGGTAAACCCCAAATAACGAAAGAAATTTTTGGCTCTGGAGACATTGAGGAGCTACCACAATAATCTCATCCTAGTGGACCATAACCGTAGGTGCTTAGGCTAAGCGGCGCGGCGACTGAATGCGTCGCTTAGCATAAGAATCATTTTAAATACTCGATATCGCTATAAATTCTATCGTTTGGTTTAATGATAATTGGAAAATTGGAAAATCGGAGAACTGCCAATGCCCTTTTTCAATGAGATTCCCCAATTGCCAGATGATCCCATTTTAGGGCTGCCGATCGCTTTTGCAGCAGATCCTCGCCCCAATAAAATCAATTTGGGGATTGGAGCTTATAAAACAGCTGAAGGACAACCCCTTGTTTTAAACAGCGTCAGAAAAGCAGAAAGTCTATTAATACAAAAACATCTCCCCAAAGAATATTTACCTATTGAGGGTGATGCAGCCTTTCTTCGCTATGCACTTCAGCTCTTGTTGGGAACAGACTCTTCTCTTTTGCAATCAGGTCGATTTTTTGCTGCCCAAACAGTGGGTGGAGCGAGTGCTTTACGCATAGGAGGCGAATTTTTAGCCAAACTTATCAGCAAAACAATTTTTTTGTCTCAACCTTCTTGGTCCAACCACAAATCAATATTTGAAAAATCTGGACTTAATGTGGGAAGCTATCCCTATTTCAATCTCACAACTCGCCTTTTCGATTATCAGGGAATGTCGGAAGCCATTAAAAATATGCCTCCTGCAAGCGTTATTCTCCTTCATGGATGTTGCCATAATCCAACAGGAATTGATCCTACAGTTGAGCAATGGAAAGACCTCTCGGATTTAATTAAAAAGCAAAAGTTGATTCCTTTTTTTGATATTGCCTATCAAGGATTTGGACATGGTCTTGACGAAGATGCTTGGCCGATTCGTCATTTTATCAATGAAGAACATGAAATGTTGATTGCCTATTCTTTTTCCAAAAATTTTGGCCTTTATGGAGAACGAGTAGGATTTTTAACAGTGATTTGTTCTCAAGCAGATCGTGTTCCTCAGATAGGAAGTCAAATTAAACATTTAATTCGGGGAAATTATTCCAATCCTCCTTTGCATGGAGCACGCATTGTTTCTACCATTTTAAAATCACATGAATTAACTTTAGAATGGAAAGCAGAATTAAGCAATATGTGCGAAAGAGTCAAAGAAATGCGTAAAGCTTTGATTGCCGCCTTACTTGTCCATGGACAAGATCGCAATTTTGCCTATATGCATCAGCAAAATGGGCTATTTTCTTTTTCAGGGCTTAATCCCGATCAAGTTCAAACTTTACGCAAAGAAAAAGCCATTTACATGCCAAGCAACGGGCGCATCAACATTGCCGGACTCAATACGCAAAATGTCTCCTATGTAGCTGAAGCGCTTTTGAGCGTGTAAAAACTCATGTCAATTATAAGGTCCTGTTGTGCAAAAAAAATTTATTCTTACTTATCTCATCATTTTCATCACTTTTTTAACTATCATGAGTTTATCGCGTCATAGCAACGATAAAATACGCGGTCAGTCAGTTGCTCTCATGGCTCCTTTATGGGAGAAAATCCTTAACTTTAAATATTTTATTTTTCATCCTACCTCTCCTTCCCCTTTTTCTCACTTATCTATTGAAGAAGAAAAGCAACGTTTGCAAATGCAAAATCAATTACTTGAAAATGAAATTTCCTATTTGCAAAAACAACTCCATGAAAAACTTCTCATTTCTTCTCAAATTGCACAAATTGCTGCTTTTAGTCCACAAGAAGAGCAGGGATTAATCACGGAGTATCAAAAATCCTTGCAGAGCTCTCTTAACATGATGAAAAGACGCATACAGTCTGTACCTGCCCGTGTGATTTTCCGTTCCTTTGATACATGGAATAGTTCTTTATGGATTAATGTGGGAGAATCTTCTAATCAGGCTGACCAAATGCCAATCGTCGCTCTCAATAGCCCTGTCGTAGTAGGACGGGCCATTATAGGAATTATTGATTATGTGGGTCGATCTCAATCACGCGTGCGCTTAATTAGTGATAGTCGTTTAACGCCTTCTGTTCGTGCAGCACGCGGCGGAGAGCAAGATTTTTTAATCAGTGAGCAAATTGAAGCATTAGTGCAACACATGAACCATCACAAAGGAGAGCTTCTTTCTTCTGAGGATCAAACACAGCTTACCCAACTTCTTAAACAGCTTAAGCAAAATTTACAGCCTTTAAAGAAAACTTGGTATCTAGCCAAAGGAGAGCTTTTGGGTAGCTCTTTCTCTGCACGCTTAGGACAAAATATCTATCTTAAAGGAACAGGATTTAATTATGATTTTGCCGATGAAGAAGGTCCTAGTCGAGATCTGCGTAATGGTAAACCCTTGCAGCAGCCCCAAGCAGAAGCACTATCCATTTTAAAAGTTAACGATATCTTAGTCACAACTGGAATGGATGGCGTTTTTCAACCTGGATTTCAAGTGGCCATTGTGACTCACGTTGCTTTATTAAAAGAGGGAGATTACTTTTATGATTTAGAGGCTCGGCCTATTGCGGGTCCCTTGGAAGAGCTGACCTTAGTTTTTGTCTTGCCGCCCCTTAAAGAAGAAAAAGCATTTGACTCCGAATACCCCCCAAGCTAAGATAGCCACTCTATCAATTGTCTAATAAAGTGTATGCATCCTTCCATTGGCATTGTCATTCCGACCTTTCAAGCTGCCAAGCATTTGCCTCACTGTTTGCCGCCGCTTTTGCATTCTCCCTTAAAGCCCCGCCTATTGATTATTGACTCTTCATCAACAGATAATACAGTGAAAATTGCCCGCTCAATGGGCGCTGAAACGCTCATCATTCCCCAAAGTGAATTTAATCACGGGAAAACGCGTGAAAAAGGCAGACAATACTTAAACACATCGATTGTGGTCATGGTCACACAAGATGCCTATGCGACTTCTATTCATATGTTAGAGCATCTTGTTAAACCGCTTCTTGAGCATCAAGCCTCAATTGCTTATGCCCGTCAATTGCCTCATCGAAATGCCAGTGTTTTTGCTTCTTTTGCTCGTTGCTTTAATTATCCGCCTCTTAGCCACATCCGCAGCCTTCAAGATATTCAGACTTACGGAATTTACACTTTTTTTTGCTCGAACTCCTGCGCCGCCTATCTTAACAAGGCTCTCGATGAAATCGACGGCTTTCCTTCCGTTTTATTTGGAGAGGATACCGTTGTTGTCGCCAAACTTTTGCACCGTCAGCATCGCATTGCCTACGTGGCTGAAGCCGAAGTTTACCATTCTCATGACTACACTCTTAAGCAAGAATTTTGCCGTCATTTTGACATTGGCTTAGCTCGACGAACTTATCAAGATCTTCTCACCATCGGCGGCTCGGATAACCAAAGAGGGAAAGCTTATGCTCGAGCGATCTTAAAAAAATTATGGCAAACATCTCCTTTGCAAATTCCTTATGCTATTCTGCAAATCTTAGCGAAATGGAGCGGCTACCGCTTAGGACAAGCAAGTTTCAAATCTTCTCCTAAATGGAAAAAATTTTTTAGCAGTCAAAAATCTTATTGGAAAACGCATGCGAAGAAGTCAAACTATCCCTAAACTTTAATAAGCCTGACTCTTTTTGCAAACATCATCCATTTTAATAATTAATTTTATCATATGAATTTTTAATGTGATTTGATATTATGTTTGTTTATTAATAAAATAATAGGTTGATGATGATAGATAATGCTCTTCCTTTTATAGAGGAAAATGCTGGTTATTGGCCGCGCATGAATGCTACAAAAGTGGTCCACTGTTTGAAATCAGCTGCGATCCTTTCTACCTTAGCAGTGAGTCTATTAGGTTCTGCTTATTTAGCGTATACGAATCCCCGCAAGTGGATATTGACAACAGCTTCTGTCCTGCTAGTCAATTTATATGCATTGCCCAAGATTTTGCATTATGGCAATGCAACAATGATTAAATTTGGCTTGATAGCGAATTTAATTGCTTTGAGCACTTTATCACTTGGGGGACTGGGAGTAGCGAACTTTAATGCCATGCAATTGCTGTGGACTTCCGTTAAAACTTGCAATTTTAAAGGCATGCTTTTTACCTCCTTCTTGGTGACTGGTATGCTCGGTTATGGTGTGCCTCTATTTCGAGGGGCGCTAGAAAAAGCCTATCATTTTTTGCAGGATCCTCATTTACAAGAACGCTTTGAATCGTTAAGAGAACAATTTCATGCAAGAGCAGAGGTGGGATTGGGACTCATGCAGGGTGGTTTGCAAGAAAATTTTCTCCTTCATATTGCTCTTTTTCAACCGCGGCTTCTCTTAGATTTTTGTCAACTATTTGAAATCGCCCTTCCCAATTATGCCTGGCCACTGGTGGCAGCAGCTTCTGATAAGATAGAGGTGGACCAATTTAATCATTTACTTACAGAGTTAGAGAATGTCTCAAATTTAGTCAATTTTCAAAGACATCCCTTATCTGATACCATGCAAGCCACTTATTATCTAAGCTTAAAATTAGCCCTCAGATCTTTAAAACAGTCCGATTTGCCTGTTGCCCTTTCTTCACTTTTACCACGTGGAGCTAAGCTTATTCCCAACATCATTTCTAACAAACAATTTTTGGAACTGTTTACAGAAGATGCGTTAACTGCCACAAATGAAGCCCTTGAGAACTTTTTAGAGTTAATGGATGGTTGGGAAGAGTTGAGCAAAGAGCAGGATGCTTTGAGTGTGGATATTCAACAACTTGAGCAAGATATTCAAAATCAAAATCTACAGAAAATGACCTCTGAAGAGGAAGAAATTTTTTTTCAACGCCAAAAAGATGTGCAGCAGCAGTTTACTGAATTGCGTACACAGATAGAAAAAATTTATTTCCAGAAACGCCTCTGGCAAGATTTCGCTCCTTTGTGGGATAAAGAGACCGACATCCCCTTTGAAAGGACGGCAGAATTTTTAGATATTTTGCATAATCAAAATTTATTGAAAGAGATTGAAGATATTTATTATACAATGATTGCAAATGGGCAAGGGGGCAATCGAACTTTAATCGATCGCATGCAATACATTAAAAACAAGCTTGTTACTCTTCATGGAGATGAAGAGGAAGAAGAAGTTGTTTCTTCTATCATGTATTTAGCGGCCAACAGAAATTTTGTCCAAAAAGATTTTGAAGATTTACAAGAATGGCTCCATTTAGATTCTCCGCATGATTTAGAAGATGCCTTGGCTGAAATGGGATTAGCAACAGAAAAAGATCTTTATGAAAATGACATCTTGCCACATCAAGGTGTCATTCCTAAATCAACTATCCTGACGAATCTTCGTCAATTTATTGAAAAAGCGCCTCAGCCTAAACTAACAGATCGGGTAAAACCGCAAGCGATAATGAATCCAGCGGCGCCTGCCTATAAAGTCGCAGAAAAAGTGACTCGGTTCATTTTTTATGCCATGACTTCTGGACTCATTTTAGTTCCCATTCTGATTAAACCCATTGCGGGTGGAATAGGTTTTGTCTTAGGAACATGTTTCTTTATCCTGCGACGATTTGGCGTTCCTGGTACAGAAGCGTTTGCCGATTTTAGTTATAATTTTATAAATGATCTTCCCTTTGGAAGCTTTATACACTCGCTTTTGGCCCGTCGCATCTTTTCTATTAATCGCGACCGCAGAGACCAAGCCAATCAATTCGTTAATAGCGATTTCTTTGCACGCATGAGAATCATTAATTTTCAGGTGGGTCTTTCTCTTTTTATGTCTTATTTTAGTATAAGATTTGAGGAGCCAATATGTGGAAGCTTCTTTCAAGGAGTTGCCATTGCAGACGAGGCTTTAAGCCTGTTTTAGGGTTGGGCGTATCTTAAAAGTGGTCATTACCATTTAACAAGAGGAGGCATCGAACAGAGAATAGCTTCTGGGTTTCCACCCGATTGAAAGCCAAAGCGCGTTCCACGATCATAAAGCAAGTTAAATTCCACATAATGGGCCCGAACATGTAATTGTTGCTCGCGCTCTACGTCTGTATAAGGTTGATGAATGCGTCTTTGATAGATGGGCAAAAGGGCTTGTAAAAATGAATGGCCGACCGCTTTCCAAAGATTTAAATCTTGTTCAAAATTTCCTGTATTGAGAGAGTCAAAAAAAAGCCCTCCCACGCCTCTTTCTTTTTGCCGATGCGGAATATAAAAATACTCGCGCGCATGTTGCGAAAAATTTTCGTAAATATCTGGTCCAAAAGGAGTCAGAGCTTTTTTCGCTTCTACATGAAAATGGAAGGTATCTTCTTCATACGCAAATCCCATAGGAGTTAAGTCATATCCTCCGCCAAACCAAGATTTTTCTTGCGTTTCAATAAAACGGATATTGAAATGGGCTGTGGGGGCATGTGGATTGGCCATATGTGTGATCAAACTCACACCAGTTGCAAAAAAGGGACCTTTTCCATCAGCCATTGGAAAATCAGGCCCTCCAACTCCCGACCAATTGACAGCCGCCTTTTCAAATACTTGGCCCCTTAATACCGCCATTTCTCCTCCTCCCTCATGTCGATATTCCCAAGGTTGCCGAACAAAACGCTGCGAGGATTCAAATTGCTCAAAAGCAGTTATCATTTCTTCTCGCAAATTTTTAAGAAATTGAATGATCTCACTTCGTTGTGAATGGGGAAAAGTTGCCATACGTCCTCAAGCGATTGGAATTGATTGATTTCGTCCTTACACGACTCAAGTAAATTGGATCATCCCCAGGTCTCTACTTCGCTCCGATCTGAGCTGTAACATAAAGGCCCTTCAGGCCTAAACAAATTTTATGACTTTGCCCTTTTTTATATAAAGCTTTTAATTTCAAAATAAAAAAGGTCCAAATTATAGAAACCGAAGGGCGACCGAAGATGAGTCCACAACCCCTCACATAAGAACCCAGAGCGAAGCGGCGCGGCGAATGAAGGCGTTCGCATCACCTAGTGCCGACTATCAAAAAACTCATGATTCATCACGGGCCTTGATCATCACTTGAGCCGGAACAGAGACATTTCCAAATTGGTCGACAGAAACGATAAAATAGGTATAGGTTTTTCCTTCTTTGCGATTATGATCTTTAAAACGCAAACGCTCTTTAGCTGAAATCTCGGCAATCAATTTAGTGAGACTCCGATCTCGATAAATTTTATAAGCAACAATAGGAGTTCCCTTGTTTGGCGCCTTCCATACCAAGATATTGACAATGTCTCTTTGCGTTGCAAATATATTGGTTCTTTGAAATCCTTTCAGATGAGTAGGTGGAAAAGCGGTGATCACAGTGAGAACAACGACAGAAGAAGCAGAGGGACAATAGGCGCTGTCTCCACTATAAGCAGCCGAAAGTGCTTGATTGCCGACAGCTAAAGAAGAAAGAGTAAAAACAGCAGTCCCATTCACCAAGGGAGCAGTTCCCAGAACAGAGTCTCCGTCCAAGAAGGTTACAATTCCGGTCGCAGTAGAAGGTGTCACCGTTGCAGTTAACGTCACTGGCTGGCCTAAAGGAGTAGGATTAGGGGATACAGTGAGCATCGTCCTTGTGGTTTGTTGATAGGTAAATCCATCAGCAGCTGAAGTTAGGGAAGTCCCGCCGCAGGTTATGACTGTGACATCGACTGTTCCTATCCCTAGAGGGGAAGTAGCGGTTATTTGGGTATCACTGTTGACCACAAAGGGTGCAGCAGTAGAGCCAAAATAAACAGTTGAGACTCCAGTAAAGTTTGCGCCAGTGATCGTCACAGTTGTTCCGCCTGTTGCACAACCAGCAGAGGGATTGAGGCTTGCCACAGTGGGAGTTGGAACGTAAGTGAATTGGCTAGCAGCTGAAGGTTCGGAAGGCCCGCCCGGTGCTGTGACAGTGATATTGGCTGTTCCGGCTGTCCCTGAAGGTGAAACGGCGATAATTTGGGTATCATTGTTGATTATCAGAAAAGAAGCGGCATTAAAACCAAAATCAACAGCTGTCGCATTAGTAAAATTCTGACCCGTGAGGATCACACTGGTTCCTCCGCTCGTCGGTCCGCAAGTGGAGGAAATTGCTGTGATAACTGGAGTGCCTATTTCAAACTTGGAAATAAACGCATTCCCATTAAATATGCTTGCACGCGAGGTCTGGAATGCACCGGCTGTGGTTGGAAAGTTGGTGGAGTTGGTAAATCCCGTCACATAGGCACTACCACTGCTGTCCACGGCAATGCCATACCCTTCATCAAGAAGACTGCCACCCAAATAGCTCGAGTAACTAAGCGCGGTTCCTCCAGAGTTTAGCTTTGTAATAAACGCATCATAAAAACCTGAAATCGATGTTTGGAATGCATCCGTTGTGGTTGGAAAATCTGAGGAACGAGTATTTCCTGTCACATAAGCGCTACCGCTGTTGTCCACGGCAATACCAAAACCTAGATCATTCCCGCCACCCAAGTAAGTTGAGTAGCTAAGCGCGCTTTCTCCAGGGATTAACTTTGTAATAAAGGCATTTTGGCCACCTTTAAGCGATGTTTGAAATGCATTCATTGTGATTGGAAAGTTTAAGGAGTTGGTAGCTCCCGTCACATAGGCGCTGCCGCTGCTGTCCACGGTAATGCCATTCCCTATATCAGCACCATTGCCACCCAAATAGGTCGAATAGCTAAGCGCGATTTCTCCAGGGATCAACTTTGTAATAAAGGCATCAGTAATACCTAAAAGCGTTTTTTGGAAGGCATCCGTTGTGGTTGGAAAGTTTGAAGAGTTGGTAGCTCCCGTCACATAGGCGGTGCCGCTGCTGTCCACGGCGATGCCATTCCCCGAATCAGTTCCATTGCCACCCAAATAGGTCGAGTAGCTAAGTGCATTTTCTCCAGGGATTAGCTTTGTAATAAACGCATTCTGACTTGCGTTTGCTGCAAGCGATGGCTGGAACGCATCCGTTGTGGTTGGAAAGTTTGAAGAGGATGTGAATCCCGTTACATAGGTATTGCCGCCGCTGTCTACGGCAATGCCATTCCCTTGATCAACTCCATTGCCACCCAAATAGGTCGAGTAGCTAAGGGCAGTTCCTCCAGGGTTTAGCTTTGTAATAAAGGCATTCTGAGTTGCGTTCATTGCAAGCGATGTCTGGAATGCATCCGCTGTGAGTGGAAAGTTTGAGGATTGGGTATTTCCCGTCACATAGGCACTGCCACTGCTGTCCACGGCAATGCCATTCCCTTGATCCATTCCATTGCCACCCAAATAGGTCGAGTAGCTAAGTGCGGTTCCTCCAGGATTTAACTTTGTAATAAAGGCATTCCTCCTACTACTTGTAAGCGAAGCCTGGTAGGCACCCGTTGTAGTTGGAAAGTTTAAGGATTCGGTATATCCTGTCACATAGGCGCTGCCACTGCTGTCCACCGCAATGCCCATCCCTATCTCACTACCGCCTCCACCCAAATAGGTCGAGTAGGCTAAGACCGGATCAATAACTAAAGTTTGATTCCGATCATACTTTCCAAGCAAAAATCCCACCTCATTTTGCGCCAATAAGACAAACTGTCCCTCAATAGCGATTTGATTTTCTCCCATCATTTGATAAACAAAGGGTTTTTGCATTTGCACTTCTTGCTGATCTTCTAAAACGAGATGCAAATGTCCGCTTTCATCAATTGAGAGCTCTTTTGCACCTTCGATATGAAGGCGAACATGTTGGGGATCTTGGCCGGGAGCTACGAGGATGTCATATTCTAGCTGCCTTGCGTTGCCATAAAAGAGAGCATCAATACCAGAATATAAATCTTGATAAGAGACTTTGGCATAATGGGGGATGTTGGTCAGCCATTTCTCCGGTTGATTTCCAATAAAATAATTGCTTTTGGATGGCTGTTCATCGATTCCCGTGATCAGGGGATTGACTTGGGCTCCTACAAATTGGATTTTGAGAACAGAGGAAGTCAATGTTTTTGGTTCCGTGTCCTGAAATTGTTTTTGCAAAACCATCACAATTTCTCGAGGAGTGAAATAAAAGGTGGACCCATATTCGCGAGTCAAGTACTTGACACTGGGATCGATTTGCCCCTCATTTTTTTCAAAATACATGGGAAGCTTAACTATTTGAGCAATGACATCTGTCTTTGTTGAAGGAGAGGCTTCCGCTTCCTTTGATGGTAAAGTCTTTTTTTCAGAAAATGGTGAAAAAGAACCAAAAGAGAGACCTGCTGTCAGAAGAACCACACCCAATAAGGCTGTCAGTCCACTTCCTATTCGCAAAAATTTTTGTTTGCTTGCCTGATGCATCCCGTTAATCCTCAAAAATTAATTGATCAAAGTTTTCCATGAATTGTTCAATAGTTTGAGTTTCTAGGACTTGAATTTAAAAGTCAAAAATATTTTTTAATAAAATCTCTGCATCTTCATATTTATACGTGGGCCAGATGCCGTCATTACAACTTTAGCCAAAGCTTCTGAAGTATAAGCAAAGGGAAGAATTGAAACTGCTGCAATACGAACTTGATTAGGATCCGCTCCCTTAGCAATTGCTTGAGCTTTGGCTTGTTCTTTCAATTGTTCCAAGATCTTCTCTCTTTCTTTAAGAGAAACTACAACATCAACCAAACTTGAAACTTCTGCCAATCCTGCTCCATAAGCATTGGCAACTGCTGCTTCTGCCGGCATCCAGCCCTTCAAACCAAAATCTTGGAAAAGAGGCTGTAAAAGTGAGGCTCCGCCTCCAACCAAAATAACAGGAAATTCATGGCGATTGCCTCTTAGGCGCAGAATGGACTGATGGATTTGTTGGCATACATCTTTGACAATTTCCTTAGCTTCTAAACTACTTAATCCAATCTTATCTCTTTTTCCTCCCTCTACTAATAAACAGCCTGCAGCAACACCTGCATCTGTTAAAGTAAGAGTAGGACCGCCAAATACTCGGGACAACTGTTGCAGCTTCCTGGACACGCTTTGCGGCCCTACTTGGAAAGATTGCCCATCCCTGATTTGAACATGGCTTCCTCCACCAAGAGCCAGTGAGACCATGTCAGGCATAGCAAAATGCAGTGGCACTCCTCCTATGGCTGCAGCTTGTAAAGAAGAGCGTGCATAGCCTCCTTCAATAATTCCAATATCAGTTGACGTTCCTCCTATATCCACGACGATCGCTTCATGAATTCCACATAACCGAGAAGCACCCATAAAGGAGTTTGTGGGTCCAGCACCAATCGTTTTAATAGGAAAATGAATGGCATCCTCTAAACTGAGCAAGCTACCATTATTTTGCGTTAACCATAAAGAAGCTTGAATATTCAACTGCTTTAACACGCATTCCATGCTGTTGAATCCATTGGCGATAACTTTTTTAAGCGCTGAGTTCAGCAAAGCGGCATTTTCCCGCTCAATCAATCCAATTCCTCCAATTTGATGCGAAAGAGAAAAAGGAAACTCTGCTCCAGCTAATTCTTGAATCAGTATTCCCACTTCTTGTTCTTGATATCCGTTGAGAGGAGAAAAAGCTCCCACTACGCTAATGGCTTCCACTTCATTCTCTAGTAAACCCTGAATTGCTGCCTTAATCTCTTGTCGATTAAATCTTGAAGAGGCTCTGCCATCGCATTCATAGCCTCCTTCGCATGTCTCGCAAGCTCCAATGACCTTTTGTTTAAGAAAATGAGGCCAGCCAAATCCAGCAGAAGGGAATCTAGGTTTGCCATCTAATAATCTTAATAAGCCCACTTTTAGCAAATCTTTTCCCTCCAAAATCGCATTGGTTGCATGGGTCGTTCCTATGACGACACTGTCAATCGCATTAGGAGGAATAGCCGCTTGCTTTAATAGCTGCTCTAGGATGATTTTAACCCCTTCATTCAATAAAGCAGTAGTTGTCGTTTTGCCCCATGCATGATTTTTTCCTTGATTGTCGAGAAGAACCCCATCGATATGTGTTCCTCCAATGTCAATTCCAATCGTATACATTATATTTACCCTTTTGCTGATAGAGGATGATAATCACACTGAAATCCAAATGCTTTTGGTCCTACACACGCTAAGCCTATCGGTGTTTGCCAAATATGAGGTGCAGGCAAGGCGCAAACGCACACCTGCAGCCCAAAGGCCAGCCGTTCTACAGGCACCGGAAGACCGCTGTCATTGTCAAATATGACAATGATATCCGGTGTCGTCACCAAAAACTGTTGGTTTTGTCCTTCAACTGCCAAAAATTCATTCTGATAATGGATGTTCCATTGTTGCATGCCCTTTTCAATCAGCACATGCCCTTTTAAAAATGAACCCTCCAAAGAAGAGACCACATCCACAATGGTTCCCTCAAATAAGAATTTCCCTTGCCATTGCTTGAGAAGGGCGGGGGCCGACCGCTCTCCCTTTTCTCCCGCTTCTAAAAAAGCTTTTCCCATTTGAATGGCTAAAGAAAGCGATCCTTTGATCAAAATCTGCTTGGCTTGCTTGCCTTGCAAAGGATAAGTGCAAACAGCAGCGCTAGCTCCCATCGAGGTGGTGAGCGCTCGCAATTGCCTTTCCATACTTTTTCCATCGTTAGCATGGACAATGGCATATTGATCTTGATTATCCACAATGATAGCAGGAGAAGGAGATAAACCCGCCAGTTCGCAAACACTCATATTCATTTCTGGAAAAGCTCTTCCAAATGTATCCGCATCGAGTACCGGAAGACCTAATTGACCTGCAGCACAGAAAGGAGCAAATGCATTAGATCCTCCAATTTCAAAAGGCACTAAAGCTGAAACGGGTCTTTGACATTGAGCCAATTGCTTGACAATGAGTGGAAATTCTCTACCGCTTGGAAGTTTCTCTAAACAGACAAGCGGAGCACCCATGTATCCAACTGGAGCCACCCAAGCATGATCATCCAAATCTTCTACTGAAAGCAAAAGGACAGGTCCCCATTCGCGAATGCATTCCTTGGCCGTGATCAGGTCATAAGCTGGATCGCCTCCTCCTCCTGATCCCAAAATATTTGCTCCGATGGCCAAAGCATCCAATTCTCTTTCTCCAATCATGGATGGTGTAGATAGTTTCATCCGATTTCCTCCCTTAGTGTGTGTTGAACAGGTTTAAAGAAACTCTCTAATAGTTGAATGACAGGTAAAGTCATCATGGCAACTAAACCTGCATCCAAAACCGGAGCTCCCGATCCCCATTGAGGCCAGATAAAAGCGCTGAGTCCTATTCCAATTCCTAAACCCCAGGACAACCAAATGAAAAGAGGTTTGGCAGCCAAACCATAGCATTCTAAAACATAAGCCATAAACATGACGCCTCCCATAGCAACGACAAAGATTCCCATGAGATCTAAGACCAAGGCAAATTGTTCTAACACGGGAATAAAAACAAGCAAGCATCCTGCAATGCCTGCCAATCCCATGGCACCAGGAAAAGATAATCCCTTTGAAAGACTTTTCAAACTCAACGCCGCTGAATAGAGATTAACATTATTCGTGGTCCAACCAGCTAAGAGCATGAAGCAAACCACCCAAATCTTCCATGAAAGAGACGGCTGAGCAGCCAAAGCTTCACTAATCGTTGACGCTTGGGTACCATAATAGAGCCACATCCCAGCGAGTTGAACCAGGGGCATTGCAATGAGATAATTAGCCACAGATGCGCCAATTGTTGCTTTTCGAGAATTAGCATGTCGATAAAAGGTAGGGAGATCAATTGTAGCCGCCATAGAGGAAGCCAATACAAGTGAAACTCCTTTACCATCCCATAATATGTTGGACCAAGAAGGCATAGCGGATAATTCTGCCCAAGAGACATCGCCTAATTGATAAACAGAATAACCAATGGTGAACACAAGCAAAGGAATGCAAACATTAGACATCCAAGTTAAAAAATGGAGCCCCCAAAAAGCCCCTGCGATCATGAGCGCAGCAAGCATGAAGCTCAGCAAATGCTTCCAAGACTCGTGGTTTAAAGACTCGGCTCCTTGCAAATATTGCATCAAATGAAAAACATCGGTGCCCATGCACTGGGTCTGAATGGCAAACCATCCCAACATCGAACTCGCTAAGGTCAAAGCAAAAAATGCTCTTCCTGTTGAACCAAAGTAAAAAGACGCATACTCCGCCGTTGTCAGATTGCGCTTAGCGCTCATAAAACCTGCAATCAACGCTAAAGCAAACAACAAAAGGTTACCCCATAGAATGGAAAATAGCATGCTCAGCGGATGCCCTTGTTTAGCAAGTTCATAGCCTACCAGGAGGAGAGGAAGGCAAATCGCTCCTCCGACTTGTACGCTAGCAAGTTGCCTCCAGTTTTGTTTTTCAATTGTTGATAATTGATTCATTGCGCACCCCTTGATTTGTCCTCTTTAAATTCCTCTTTAAAATTCAATCCGTCTTCATTGGATGTGGATGTGGCTATTGATGCACATAAATCAAGTTCTGCCTGCTGATTGCTTAATCTATCGGCAAAAATATGCGAAAGAATAAGCAGAGATTGATTATAAAAGGCGCATCCTTTTTCCTGTGCTTCTTCTTTGAGAGCATCCAGTCGTTGGGCTTCAAAGTTGTATTTTGGTTCTTTTAAAATGGCAATGACCTCCGATGGCTTCTGTTGAAAGGAATCTGCATCACTCGTGTATTGCTTATGCTGTGCTCCATCTAATTCGCAAATGTGCATAAAGTCGAAGTCTTTTAACAATCTTTCCAAATAAACAGATGTCAATTCTTTCTCGACTAACTTGCCGCTTCTTTTTCCTTCTACTACAACGACAGGTCCATCTACCCATTTTTGATCAAAGGGTGTAATGACAAAATGTTTCCCATTTTGAGGAGATAAGTAAAGGGCAATGTCAGAGGGTGTTTCTGGCTCTTGATAACGGTGAGCATGAACGCATTTTTTCAATTTAAGCAAAATAGGAATTTGCTTTTGCAAGCAAACTTGAAAGGTTCCTGTTAAGCTATAAAAATCGGGAAGCTCTATTTTTCCTTCTACCGTTTTCTGGCTTTGACTTAAAATTGAATAGATATCTGAATCTTTTAGTTTCTGCGTCTCCTTCAAAAGAAACTGCACAGATAAATTTGTTAGATTTTTTTTTGCCAATCGATAGACATCTTTTTCAATGAGATTCATATTAATCGTAGGACTTTCCCATTTTTTTAAGCAGTCACTGAGTTTTTTCTCAATTGTCACCTCTTTAAACACATGGTGATGCAAGTCAAGGATTTGTCCACATGATTTATGAGCACACATGACATTGTCTTTTTTTTCCACCGCCTTATAGTCCTTAACAAGAGTTAAAATATAAGCATGAATGACATAAATGAGTTCAAGGTCAATCTCTGTTTTTACCTCTAATTTTGCTAAGGCATCTTGAATGGTAAAGCAATAAGAATTCGATTTGTGATCTGATTGCAAGGTTTTAATGGCAGAGACAATAGGAGTTAAAAAGCCTGACATTTGTTTGCCTTTTTGGCACCACGTAGAGAGATCAGGCCCCACCCCTCTCAAAATTGCTTGTTTAGCTTTTAAATCTTGCAAAACAAGCTCTAGATTCTCTTTCAACAAAGAATCTTTAGCAAAAAGATTTTGTGCAATAGCAGCGATGCGCAAGGCTCGTAAGTGGCAGGAGCAATCGGTTGCCAACGAATCAAAAGCTGTTAACTCTCCGTTTTTAAGACTTTCCAGGGCTCGAATTGCAAAGCCATACATTCCAGAAATCGTATTACATACCTTGATCGCTTCTCCTGCTTTTGAAAAATCAACCCCTTTATTGACAGGAAGAAGAACATCGGGGAAACAATATGTTTGATGAACTAACATAAATATAAATCCTTATCACTTAGTCGCATAAGCGAGTAAAATTAAAATTAATTACAGTTATTTGACCGCAGTCAGGCATCTGCAAAAGTTGTGATAAATGATTTTAATTAACGTTTGATCGACAACTCTAAAGCAGACAGAAAGCTCATGCCAAGTTAAGCAAAGCCTTTCATCGATAAATCAAAGTGTAAGAAAAATAAGTGTTACGCCTAACGGCGGCGAGAATAAAAATGGCGGGAAGGGCAAGACAAAGCAAAACATCCAGTTGCAGCTGCAACTGATGCAGAAGAATGAAAGGCCTTTAAGGCTGTATCAAAGGAGTGATGTTTCATAATTTATCTAATTATATTAAAAGTTCTCTAAATATAATAGCAAATTCATTGAATTTTGTCTTGCATTTTTTTTCTTAATGTGAAATTGCGAAATTGCGTTTGATGAAAACATGTTTGGGATGGGACGATTCTCTTGTAGTCCTTCAGACTACATGACGAGAGCCAATCTAACCCAGGGCATCGCCCAATGTCATCAAATTAAAAAAAATAATATATTCATAAGGCTCGCCTCCTGTTCATAGGGTACTTCCTACGGGTTTTTCGAATATGTGGAAATCTTCTTTCAGATCTTATTGGTACAGTACTTTTTTTCATGGCTTTTTTCATTTGTTCGCAAAATACCTCTAAATTCCTTTCAGGATCATATAGAGCTTCTACAATTTCATCTTTCAAAATACTAATCGAAATATTTTTATTAATTTTATAATCATATTTATATTTTCCTTTATATATTTGTTCTTCCTCTGCTTGCGCTTCTTCAGCTAGTAAAGCTCTGATATTTCCTGTAAAGATTGTCGCATAGAAATCTTGTTCAATAGCATGTGGTGTTTTACCACTAAAATTTTCAATTTCTACCCAAACTTTTTGAAATTTGTAGTTTTCCTCTCCTCCCCATCTCAGATGGTACAAATCCTTAAAAATCTTATATTCAAATATTTTTTTATCTAATAACGAAGTAATTAATATTTCTTTTTCTCCTGTACAAAGATCAATAATAAGAACTCTAATTTTAATAAAAGATTTTAAGCTTACATTAGGAAGTCGCTTTTGAAAATCTTCTTCTTTTTTCACCGAAAAGCCTACTCGGATTGATTTCTATAATTACATCTCTTTTACCACTTGTAAGAAATTCGATTGACAACAGAGAGCCAAGCTGTACTGCATCTCATAACAAAATTTTTCTTATGAAAAAGTAAAAAAAATATTAAAGTAATAAAAGGATAGCCTCGATCAAATAGATAAAGGTCTTCAGCTTCCTTAGAAGGGAGGACTTCTAAAATATGATCAAAAGCCATTGTTCGTTCGCAGACTTTATAAGGCCTCATAATGGCGTCCAAAGTTATTCCATTAAGAGGGTCATATGCATACGAAATTCGAGCCATGCTCATCCCTTCCTTTTGATTTGAACATGTTCCATATTTTTCTTTAATAGAGTCGCCTTCAGGTAATTGAAGAGTAGATCCATCTACAACAATAAGACGATAGCCTAGAAATGTTTTAAACTCGTTATCAGAATAAAATTCTTCAATCAATGTCTTATTCAATCTCTATAAAAGCTGTAGGTAATAATTTTTTTCTTGCTGCAGAAAAAGCTTGTTTTGATATTATTGGCAAGTACATGAATTTTCCAAAATTGTTTAATTCGACTTGCAAGCTTCTACGCATAAAATTTAAAATAAGCAAGATCAAGATTGGAAATGTAATGATGCAGGATCGAATGAAATCTTCCTTATTTGATCTATAAGTCATTTTAAAATTTTCACTTAGAATAAGAACTCTGATTTTTTCTAAGATTTCGTGCGTTTTCTTTTTCATGGTATTCCTTTTTTCGGGTTCACAGTGGTATGTAAAACCGAAAGAATATACCATGAAATTTTATAATAATTAAATCATAAAATGATGTTTTTAAGTATGTTGGAGCTTATTTTGACGACATTGGGGCATCGCCCTGGGTCGGGACTTAACAAAGAACTGTTTTTGGGCTTAATATTCGTCGAGTCAATTTAACAATACCCCGCCTGTAACAGGCTTTAGAGGCATATTTCACGAAAATGACGCGAAAAACATCAAGCCCAAAACAGTTCTTTGTTAAGTCCCGGCCATAGGCTAGGGACGAAATGCTTCTGGCAAACTCCAGAAGCTAAAATTGTCGCTCAAGCGGCGTTAGCCGCACATGGATAGTAGCCGTGGGTGTAGGCGAAGCCGGAACCCACGGTGTGGTAAAAAATGAAGCCACGTTAGTGGCGTAGGAAATGTGATTGTGGAGCAATGTTTATTTAAACGAATGCTACGCCACTAACGTGGCTCAAATTTGTTTTTTGGGTAGCCGTGGGTTTCGGCTTGCGCCTACACCCACGGCTACTATCCATGCGCGGCTAACGCCGCTCGTCGCTGAGGGAAAGGATATGGATCAAGCAACATTGCAAAAACAAAGATAAAAAATTCCGATTACCTAGCCATATGCCGGGACTTAACAAAGAACTGTTTTGGGCTTGATGGTTTTTCGCGTCATTTTCGAGAAATATGCCTTTAAAGCCTGTTACAGCCGGGTATTGTTAAATTGACACGAAGAATATCAAGCCCAAAAATAGTTCTTTGTTAAGTCCCGGCCCTGGGCTGTCTTTATTGAAGCCTTTCAGGCTATTAAACAAATCAAGCGATTTGGTTATGTAAGGGACATCCCTGATTCTTTGATCTCGCTCGTGTAAGGTTCTTTAATTAGAGCTTAGCTTTAGACAAAGGGATGGCATTGAACATCATTTCAGCATACTCAAATGCCACGTAAGCCTCTTGAACAAGTTGGTTTTGAACTTGCTTATTGATTGCTAAACTATTTAATTTCTCTTTATAGAGCTCTTTAAAAGCATGCGTATTAGGTCTCCCCGATGCTTTAAAGAGCTCAGAAAAATCATACAAATGAACAGCATCCGGCCATTTTTTTTCAATATATCTTTTAAGAATCATTCCACCAGACAAATCTCCCAAATAACGCACATAAGCATGTGCGACGAGCAATAGGGGATAACTCCTTCCCAATTGACGGAGATGTTCAGCATAACGCAAAGCAGCTGCTGATGTTCGCCTCGGAAAATGCTTAAAAGAATCAGAATTTAAGTCTTCTTCAAGAGCTTGTTGCCGATTTAATGCAGGATAATTGATTTTTTTTAACTCTGGACAAATCTTGAGATTAAGTTGTATTTCCTCTTCCAGAACTGTATAAATCAATGTTAAATCTACTAAATACTGGTGGTAGCTTCTCCTTTCCAATGTCCCTTTTAGTAAATTTTTCATAAAAGAATGATTTTCAACGTGTGCATGAATGTCTTTGGTTCCTTCATACAAGGCTGTTGACAGCGCAGGAAGAGAGGGAGCAGATGCACCTGTGAAAGAGTTATCTAAGAAGATGTAAAATGAATTCATAAATATTCTCCAAATTAGTAGTAGTCAGATTGAAGGTTGATTTTTTTTCTCGATTTTATGCACTAACGAATAGGAAATGGTCGAAAATCTCGCTTAAACTCGCTAACGTAAGGATTGAGTTTCAGGTTCCTCTTGTTCTTCCAGGAGGTGATTATTTTGCAATAGCATATTTTGATTCTCAATGGGAAAAGTGGTATTTGCAGCAATTTGTAGCTCATGCCAATAGCCGCGATCAAACCATCCTAGGCTTCCATTCCAAAAGAAACAAAGAGTCACAATTCCCCATATAGGCCAAAAAAGATAGGTAAGTTTTAAAAATTTGGGTACCTTGGCATCAAAGGTTGCAATACCTGGATCTCCATAAAGCTCTATTTCCCCTTCAAAATGGGGATCCTCTACTTTATCTTTTCCTTCGTGAGGCATGAACGCTCTCCTTGTTTGACTTCATCTTCTTGCATCATTTGAAATTTAGGTTCTTCATCCATATCTAAACGCTTTTTCTTCCATAAATACAAAAATATAAGGAAGGCACTCCCCACAAGGGAAATGACTAAACCATAGTGAAAAAAGTTGCCATATACCCCTATTCCATCGATGACTGCACAAATCGTCATGGCAATTTCCTTTGCCCTTCAATAATTTCCTTAGTTTTAATCGGATCTTTTCCTAGCCACCATGCTTGAGTAGGAGGCGTAATGCGCGTTCCCTTAGTCATCATATACTGATAAATGGCTTCGAAGCGATAATTCGGAATTCCAATTGAACTTTTGCCCGTTCCTCGTGGATCATGATCAAAAAAATGTTGGAAAGCAGGCATGATAGATCCTGCACTTGCTGTTTTTGGAGCCCAAAAGTGAGATTGATGCCAATCTCGGCTAGGTCTTTTGACTCCTACACGTGATAAATCGGGTCCAATGCGCCGAGTGCCTGGAAAAGTAATTTTTTGGTAGATGAACTCATTAGCCGAAGAAGGAGGAGCTGGGTATGAATCAGAACCGTTAAGCACCACATCTTGAATCAACGTGCGCGTTTGATCGGTATGACAATACCAGCATCCTTCAATGGCATAAATTTTTTCACCCAAATAAATAAGTTCTTGGCGTGAGTAAAACCCCAGCATAGGACTTGTCAATTCAGCCAAACCCTTCATAGGCCTTCCTTGAGGGTCATAACGCCAACGTTCTTGATCTCCATAATGAATCGGAATGATGCGAAATTCGCGCGGATTTTGCACATACACCACACCATATTCTTGATGATAAGGTTGTTTGACAGCGTCATCTAAAATCTTAAAATTCTCATCCACCCAATTTTGTAAAATTCCACCTGAAGGATCCAGGGAAAAAGCTTCTTGGACTTGAGGATCATAGAGCTCTAAAATTTGATACTGAACTTTTGACGTTTCTTCTTCTTTTGATGCTTGGCTATGCTGCTCTTTCCCATTGTGTTGCAAATTTTTTTGCAATTTTTCAGCGTGTGTGCGCATCTCGCTTTCTGGCTCGCGCAACATGAGCAAACGCGAAGTCAATTTAAGTTCAGGCTCTTGATAACGAGTAATGTATTTTTCCAATTCTTGTGGAGCAACCAAGCGCAAATTTTCAGATTCTTTAAAAGTGAGTAAGGTAAAATCTTGCTTGAGATGATGCACATATTGCAGTTCGTGACCTCCTGTCGAGGCGCTGCTCATGTAATAATTGGGATCTTCAACTTCATACATCTGGACTTGATAAGGGCTAGATGGGCTCGTCCAAGTGGAGTCAATAAAACGAGGAGCAACCAACACGGCCATGACCGACATTGAAAAAAGAAGAATGATGCCTCCGATCATCAGGATGGCAGAGCGATCTAACTTATGGACAAAGTGGGTATGCGGCTTTAGCTTTTCTTCTTGTGCTTTTTTTTCCTCTCTAGAATCTGTCATACACTTGCCCTCACTTCACGAGGGGTCTCGGGTTGTGAGGCTGGTTTAAGAACAATGGTGTTATACATGTTAATGACAAATAAAATGTTGCCTAATAAAATAATGACGCCTCCAATTCCTCTTAAAATCCACCACTCTCGCATATCGGCAACCGTTTGCAAAAAAGGCAAGCGCGTGAGATTATCGTGAAACTCTGCATAAGAAGTGCCATCAGCCCAATTAGCCCACATCAAACCCTGTAAAAATCCTCCCACCCAAAGAGAAAATAAAAAGAGCAAACTGCCCCAGAGATTCAGAGCAAAATGCCAATCAGCCAATTTATTTGACCACAGCGGCTTTTTGGTCATGGCAGGAATGGCTTGATAGATCCCTGCAATAGCAAAAAAAGTAAACGTCCCATACAAAGAAATATGCGAATGTCCAATCACCCAATCTGTTTTAGAGGTAATTTCATTGACATTTCGCAAAGCCATCAGAGGCCCTTGAATGCAAGTAATCAGATAGAAAATATTGCCCATCATTAAAAAACGAATAGGTGCACTCTGCAAATATTTAGACCAATCCTTTTGGAGCGTTGCAAAAAGATTATAAACGACTGTCCAAACAGGAATAAAAAGCCATATTGAAAAGACAATGGAGGTCGTTTGCAGCCACTGAGACATAGGACCATGAATTTGATGATGAGTGCCAATCCACGCGTAAATGAAAGCAATAGACCAAAAACCAATCATTGATAAGCGATGGCTATAAATAGGAGTATTGGCTAATTTGGGCAAAAAGTAGTAAGCCGTGGCTAAACCCATAGGAGTATAAATCAATCCAACTAAGTTATGGACATAAAACCAGCTAGCATTGACCCGCGACATCCCCTCTGGCAGCCAGTTTAAAACAAAATTCCCCACTAAAACGGTAAATGTTGTCCAAATGAGAGTTCCCATGCTGTACCACAAAGAGACATATAATTTTTCAAAGCGTCGGTTGAAAATTGTCATCAAAAAATCTACTACCAACAGGATCCAACTGACAGCAAATAAAAACTTGATAGGCAGCCAAGAAATCCACATGGGCAGTTCAGCATATTCCCAGCCCCAATTTGTTCCCCATGGAAAAGAATTAGAACCTATAATGAGTGAAAACCACCATAAGGCTCCTGCCCAAAGAGCAAGAGAGGGACTCCATAAAGAAATTCCACATAAGCGCGGAATAAAGTAGAGCATCAGACCAATATCGACAGAAAGCAGCCATAATAAGGTGACGGTACTGACATGCACGGGACGAACCCGTCCAAAGTGAATATATTCACCAGAAAAGTAATCGGGAAAAACAAAAGCATTAAACGCAATAAAGACGCCGACTATCATGCCAATGATCATGAAAACAATGGCTGGATAAATAAAGAGCTTAGCCGCTCTATCATCGTAAGTTACCATATATCTTGTCTCTTCTAAATAACAAAAATGTTTTTATAACATTGTTTGCTTAAAAAGAGCAAGAAGCGATAGATGAATGATAGCACTGACGCTTAAATCTTCGTTACCAACATGAGACTTTAACCAATCGCAAAAGCATTGTATTAAGTCATCCATACAATGTCTCTTGCGATCGTTTAACGATGGGGTTTTTCAGTCACTTTTAAATTCCTATGAACAAACGAAATGACCCTCACATGAGTCTAAAATTAATTACTTAGGTTTTATAGTTGAGCGAAAGCTTGTTTAATGGTCTCTACCACCTTCTCCTGCTTTTGTAATTTCGCGTTAAGTTCATCAATTTGTGTATCTTTTTCTTGTGAACTTTTTTGTAAATTTTTCATTTGTGCATCTGTATTTTCTACTTGGGCTTGTAGAATTAAATTTTTCATTTTTTCTTGCTGGATGAGCTCTTCTTTTAATTTTTTTTCTTTCAATAATTCGTCAAAATCCTTTTGCTTAACTTCTTGTTGAGATTGAGTCTTTTGAGAGACCTCTTTCTCACTCTTAAGTTCTTGATTTAAAGAAGAAATCTTTTTTTCTTGTTGGTTAATTCGTTCATTCAATTGAACTTTATCTTCTTTTAATTGCAAACACTTCTCCTGATTTTCAAGATGTTCCAATTGATCGAGTCGAATTTTTTCATTTAAAGCAACGATTGCCTTTTGTTGACTCTCATATCGAGTTTTAATATCTGTCTGTTGATTTTTTTCAACTTGAATTGTATCTTTTAAAGAAAAGATGATTTGTTCTTGATGATTAAACTTCTGATTCCAAGCGGCTTGCTCTGATTGATAATTGGTTGCCAATTGCTGATATTGATTTTTTAAATGGATATTCATATCTTCTTGGGCACGCAGTTTTTCTTCCCATAAAGAAAGGGTGTTATTCCAAGAGGTTTGCATCCTGTATTTTTCTAACTGTAATTGAACCATGGAAGTAGCAATTCGATCTTTTTCCTTGGATAAGGCTTGATGACTCAATTCCTTTTCTTGCAATTTTTGTGAAACGATTTTCAGATCGTTGTCTTTTTGTGTAAGATCGTTAGAGAGCTGTTCATTTTTTGATAGGGATTCATCGATCTTTCTCTTTTTTTGTGCCACCTCTTCTTCAAGTGTTGTACATTGCTCTTCTAATTTTCTTTTTTTACTCTCTTCTACCTGAAGTTGCTCTCTCTTTAGGACAAGCTCATAATTTTTTTGCATGGTCTGTTTTTGGGTTTCTTGAAAGGTCATTTTATCTTGTGCTCTTTTGTCTCTAAGCTCTTGATAACAATGTTCTAGTTCAATTAATTTAAAACTCTTTAATTCATTTTTCTTTTCAGATGCATCAGGTTGTGTTTTAATGATCTCCTCTAACTCTTTTATTTTCAAACATACCCCTTGTCTTTCTAAGGGGTTGAGAAGTCTAAATTTTTTGATCCCTTCCTTTTGTTTAGATGAACAACTTTCTGAAGAGACATCAGGTGTTGGTGTTGATTGAGAAAGAAGGAGATGATTGTCATTATGACAAGAAGGGAAAGAAAAGTTTGACGCTTGCATACTGCATCCTTTTTGTTGGTTTAGCTAAATTTATTTAGCAAAAATGTTTTGGAAATTTATTAGTTTTATAATAAAAACAAGTTAATTTTATTAAAATAAAACATTAATTTATTGTAAAGAAAATTAAAATTATTATTTAAAGATAGTTAAATAATAAATTAAAATTAATTAGGATTGTTAAAATTTAAGCAACATTTTTCTTTTGAGGTACAAAAGTCCTTCTCTTTCCACTTGGCTTTTTTTCTTCTGATTTTTGACTCTCAGATCGTGGCTCTTTCCTTTCTTCCTGCTGATTGAGCTTGATCACTATGTTAGCCTGTTCGTCTGCCAAACGCAGAGCTTCTTCCGTATCAGTAATCAATTTAGCCTTTATCTTTTTATAGCCTTCAATATTTGCTTGATGGATGCTGAGCTCTTCTCTTTGCTCAGCGGAAGAGATTTTACCTTCAGTGATTCGGCGTTGTTGCTCTAAGGAAGCAATCTGTTTATCTAATTCATTGACAATTTCTTTGCGAATTAATCGAATATGCTCTTTCACTTGTAAATTTTGATGCACAAGGAGTTGATGACTTTGCCAAGTATAACGATTGGCATTGAGGCGAATTAAATTAAAATAAGTTTGTAAGACAGATTGAGGAATCTCTTTGCTCATGAGGGTAATGCCAACATGATAGTAAAGATCTCGTTCATTCTTCAGTTGGGTTTTTATATTGAGCAGTTGTTGATCTCGATCTTCCAAACTCTTCATTTTCTTTTCCACCTCCAAATTTTTTTCATAAATTTGCAAAACTTCTTGTGACTGTGCTGGTCCCTCTGTCATTTTGCGCTCTAATTTTTCTTGTTGCATACGAAATTGATTCATTTCTTTTTGAAGCTGCTCAATTTGTTTACTTCCATCAATTCGAGCATTTTCAACAGTTAATTGCGCCATTTCAAAAGCTTGATAAAGTGCTTGGAATAATTGGCTGCGCTGCTCTTGCTCTTGCGTCAAAGAACGAAGGAAGATGACTAATTGCAAACGTTGCAGCGAGTTAGTAAAATCCCCCCAAGGAGTCATCGCAGTGCCTGGAACCCCATATTTGATGGATCGTAAAAGCCGTAAATCATCGTGGGAATTAATCCAATCCAAATTAGTCAACATGCGAGGCTTTGCCTCTTGCATGGCTTGAGCGCGTGCTCCACTCCCATCGGCTTCATTTCCATGGCAAACAGCGCAGTTGATGAGAAAGAACTTCTGTCCTTCTTCAATGTTATAAGGAGTGTAATATTTTTTTTTGATATAATAGCTATCCTGACCTGTATCGGTTGGATTGGAAATAACATCGAAAACATCTTCGACCTTATTCTGCTGCTGAACGCCTTTTGGAGCTTCTCTAGGGTAAATTTCAGGAGTAATGGAAGCATAGTAAGTGTCATTTGGCGCGAGTAAAAGAGAAAGATTGTTATCGGGAATTGGCGCGGGATTATTTTCTTCAGGCATTTCGCGTTCAGGCGGTTGGATCTGCTTGATTCCTTCTTTTGATTGTTGCTCCGGCGTCATTGGAATAAAATGTCCACCTTCCTTCTCTAGCTCTTTTAAGACATCTTCAGGAGTATATTGCCATTTAGGTACGTCAGTTGATTGGCGAATCACCTCTCCACCAGGCAGCGTTGAAAAGAGCCAATTGACGAGATAGCGAATTTCACTTTCTTTTAAAACACTCTGTCCATGAGAAATTTTTTGAATATCAACTGGTTTATGAGGTGCAACTTCATCCCATGGAGGCATTGGAGTCCCTTTTACGCCATGCTTAATCGAATAGATGGCCTTATCTTTTGTTAAGTTACGCAAAAATTCAGGATTGTGGAGGTTCTTGGGAATAGGATAAATCCACTCCGCAATGGCACCATTTCCCACTAAGCCTATTCCATGGCATTGCGCACATAACATGTCATAGGCTTCTGCTGGATTAAATCCCCGATGATCCCAAATTTGACGAATGGCATTGCGATTATGGACAGCAAGCACATCCAACATATGCGTCAAAGCATAAAATTTTGTATCATCAAAGGGAAAGAGTGGCATAAGGGAGTGAGGGACGTGGCTTGAGGGATTGTGAAAATGTTCCATCAACCATTCATCAGTGCGATAAATTCCCGACCAATTTAAATGGGGCCCAATGAGGCGGCCAAGTCCATAAGTTTGAATATACATCATGAGTACGCGATGAATGCGATCTTTCCAATTTTGCCATTCTGCTTTAATTTGAACAACTTTCTTAGGATCTTTTTCTTGTTTGATTAAAGACTCATACTCGGCATTTTTAGCTCTTGAAGCATAACGAAAAGGAGAATAGAGCGACTCAATGACTTCCGGATGATTGCGATCTATTTCTTCTAAAATTCCATTTTGCCGAACATGATTGACAATTCGTTCATCAATTTCTTTCGCATGTTGATCAATGATTGTCACCATTTCTGAGCCAGGCAATTCTTCATCATAAGAAGAAAAGTGCACAACTTCTGGAAAGAGTTTCCTAAACCAAAGTTGCTGTTCATAAAGTTGATCAAAAGAAGGCAATTCCTCTTTTTCAACGGCAAATCCCACATTGGAATCAAATCCTTGCAAGCGATGGCAAGCTGCACATCCCTCTGTGGCAAATACGGTCATGGCATAGCGCAAATCATACATTTTTGCAGGAGAGATAGGCTTTTCAACAGACGTTTTACGCCCTGCTTCCCACGATTGGACGGCAGCTTGGTAATCTGTTTTAGCCATCGCACGACTGCTCCCTTTTTGGGCAAGAAGGAAGGTCATTAAATCTTCTAGTTCTTTAGAATCAAAATGCATATTAGGCATGGTGGAGGTGGGCAAATCTCCTTGCGGCCAAACCAGCTTCCTTTTTAAATACCACGGATAGTTATCGCCAGAATGAGTCAACTCAGGTCCCACTCCTCCTCGCGAAAATCCTGTAATGCGATGACAAGCATAACAAGCTTGTGAAAGATAGAGCTCTTTTCCTCTTTGGTAATCGCGCGTTAATTCATCCACATCAGAAATCATCGCCGCTATCAGCTTTCTATCTTTTGTCGCTTCGGAAAAAGATTGCTGAGCTTCTTGCGCATGGCGCATAAGATCCTGGTTGAGATCTAATGCCGCCGCTTTTGTAAATAAAATTCCAGTCGCTTGTGCATCATGCTGATGCTGCTTAAGAAAAGAATCAACTTCTTCTAGTCCCTTAGTTCGATAAGCCTGTTCTAATCCATTGACTAAAAATTCTGATCCCAATAAATGCATTAAATCTTGATTAAGCTTGTCAATGACACTCTCTTTTGCTCCTTTTTCTTCAACTTGATTTTTAGCAGCCTGTTCTAAATATTTCACTTGTGAGGCCAAATGCTCAAGTTCAAGCGCCGGCAAAGAGTAATCTGTTTCTTTGATTTGCAATTGCTTAATTGTTTTGGAATACCCCTGCTCATTCACCATTTGGTATAATTTAAGTAAATCGACAGCTGCCTGTTTTTCATTTTGGTAGGCGTCTGTCAATGATTTGACTTTCTGTTGTTGCATCAAAGCCAAATCAGAGACAGATGTCTCTGCTCCAGCAAGTTTAATATCAGATGTTTGATGGCATTGCACACATTTTGATTGGATTAAAGCTCCAACAAAAATAGGCTCTGTTTGAAAAATTAAATGATCTCCAGGCTTATGATTAAAGATACGAGCAAACTGCGGATCATTTTTCGCATCCTGCTCTGTAAATTGAGGCATAGGACCTAAATCTTCAATTTCATATTGTCCATCAAAGACTGGACCATGTGCTTTATCGGTGACGAGTCCACGCCCATTTCCATTATGACACGATGTACAGCCATATTCTTCTAACGGATGGTATTCAAAAGGGTAAGTTTCATTACCCATAAGAGGATGCATCGTCAAAACTTTTGTTACGTCGTAAACGACATCTCCCACATGGGCAGTTTTCAAAGCTTCATATTGGTTTGCTTGATCTAATCGTTGCGTGATTTCCCCAGCTTGACCTTGACCTCTGAGTTGTTCGAGGACTTTTTCATCGCGAAGTGCTGCAATTTTTTCATCTAATTTTTGCCAAATATACTCTTCATTTGGAACTAAAACAGGATGACCTTTTTGGTCACGCACAATATTTCCATTAAGATCATGCGCAACTTTAGTCGGAGAAAAATAAGGAATTTGAAGAGCAACATGACAAGAAATGCAGCGATCGATGCTTGGAGGGCCGCGATCCTCGCGTTCTAAAACAATTTGCCGGATTCCTGACTGGAAAATTGGCGGAGATTGATGTGTATAAGTCGAGCGAAATTCTTCTAATGCCAGGTAGTCATTCTGATAAATTTTGTACTCAGGGAAAATTTCGCGGTATAGAAAAATACCAAAAAAAGCTGCGACAATCACTCCTGCTAAAATCAATAAAATCTGGTAAGTATCTGCTCGCATTATTTATTCCTAAGCAACTAGTGCCTTGCAAAATTTTCTGTCCATGGCCATACCCAACCCCAGTTTGCTCCCCTAAAATAGGTTCCAATGATAATGAGAATTCCTTGCCAAGTCATGAATAGGGTATAGAAGAAGATGGCAAGATAACGGCTGCGATGAAACCAGACACCTTCTCCATGAGGATTGCGATCCAAATAAGGAATTGCCATCAACCCCAACACCATAAGACTTGGAATTCCCACTCCTCCCCAAAAAGCATTATAAGCGACCATTTCTTGTAGCCCTAAAAAGTACCAAGGAGCTTTTGAAGGATTTGTCGGTTTTGTTGGATTCGCAGGTTCTTCCAAAGGAGCATTGATAAAAGATAATGCCAATACAACAGCTGTCGTTAACAAAAAAACAAGAAGTTCAGCACGCAGCAAATGTGGCCATGTAAACACAAAATTATAGGGACCTTTATCCACTGTGGGACAAGTTCCTCGTACGAGTTCCATCAATCCATAAGTACGTTTGACACCTGGTGCAAAAGATTCTTTTGTATCAGAACGCTGAACAACACGATAAGGAGCAGGTCGAAATTTATCTGGCGGACGAGAAAGCCCACCATCCTTACGGATACGCCAGAAATGTACACCAATTAATGTTCCTGCTATTAAGGGCAAAACAGCCACATGTAGAACATAAAAACGAATCAAGGCATCTTGCCCGACAACGGTCGATGCTAGTAACATCACACGGTTGACATTGTATTCAAAGCCCGGCAGATTAGGAACATAACCTGCGATATTGGTTCCAACTGTAATCGCCCAAAAGGCCAGTTGATCCCAAGGCAGTAAATAACCTGTAAAAGATAAAACAAGCGTGAGAACCATCAGTATCACACCAATGACCCAGTTAAAACGTCGTGTGCCTTTATATGATCCTGTATAAAAAACGCGTGACATATGCAAAAAGACAAACAGAACCATGAGATGGGCGCTCCAGCGATGCATATTGCGATACATCATGGCAAAGGGCGTTGTATCTTGCCAATCTTTCATGATCTCATAGGCGCGATCTTCAGCAGGAATGTAATAAAACATGAGAATAACGCCAGTAAAGGTCAAAAATAGAAATAAGCTGGTCGTAATGGTCCCAAGGCCAAGCGTATAAAAGGGATCAAGCGAATGTTTGTGACACTTGACCGGATGGAAATGCAAAAAAAAGTTTTTAAAGACAATCTCGGAGCGATCGACATCATTATTGGGATAATTATGACGAAAAATGGATCGTACAAATAGAGAAGGAAGATTGGCTAGATATTCTCCCCATGTTTCCCTTTTTTTTCCTTGAAAAACAGCCATAAATGACTTCTGCTCCTTATGTTGGTAGGTAAATACCAGGCAGCATCCCAATCCAGCGTTGTTTTAGACTTGTCAACCATCAAATCTCCTGATGCTGCTTTAAAGACTTTAAAATAAACAAGCGGTAAAGGAGCGGGGCCTCCCGTATTTTTTCCATGACGATCATAGGTCGATCCATGGCAGGGACAAGCATAGCCCGTTTCCACCATGTTGACCGTACACCCCAAATGCGTACATACAGCAGTTTGCACCCTCACTTTTCCAGACAAGGTTTCCACAAAGACTTTTTGCTTAGGATAAAACAATTTTCCATCCCGCGACAAAATCTCTTCAGGACGCCCAATTGAAAAAATACTTGGAGGAACTTTCATGGCATTAGGATATAAAAATCCTAAAACTGAAGCCCCAACTAATTGGCCTGCTCCTATCAAGCAAGCTCCAACTCCCATCAGCGCCAAAAATGAGCGCCTGGAAATGCGAGGATCTTTATCTTCTGGATCGACATTTAACGTATTTCTATATTTTGGCATTTTTCATCTCTTTCAACTATCAGGGTTTTCTTCTCGAAATAACTGGTATTTAACAGCTTCATCATCTTCAAATTGTCCTTTGCGCCAATAGTAAACGTAAAGTCCAAGACCGCCTAAAGCTGCTGCTATCGAACCGATAATCATCCAAAACATCTATACTACTCCTTCACTTTACTTTTGGCACCTTGGATAATTCTCTGAAACCTCCTTCGATTAAACGATTGCTAGTGGATCACTATTAAACAATATGGAACACTTACAATCATTTTATCCCCGGGCTTTCAATCAGTCCAATAGGCAAAAACTAATGTAAACGTTACTAACCTATCCAACGAAACGAATAATTCATAACATCCATGGTCACTGCCTGAGTGGGACATTTTTCAGCACAAAGCCCACAGCGAATGCAAACATCTTCATCTTTAAGCATGGCTGTTCCCATCTCAGCTAAATCTTCATCATCCATACTTGATGAATTGACCCCATAAAAATTATCAACAGCGCGGCGTAATTCTCCATCTCCTAAATCAAGATTCAGCTTGCTGATGGGAATTTGCTTTAGGCAATTACATGGACAAACATCTACACAACCATTGCATTTGATGCATAAAGTGCCATCGAAAACCGGAGAAACATGGCATTGAAGACAGCGGTGAGCTTGATTGTGTGCCTCTTCGGCCGTATAATTATTTTCCACCATGTTTTCATTTTTCACTCTGATTTGAGGAGGCTGCATGGTGGGCAACGCCCATTTGGTGCGCAGATAGGTTTTATCACGCATGGGAGGAATTTCAGTAAATTCTCCTACAAATTCTTGATAGGGTTTTGTTCCACGCAAATCGCTGTCAATGGAACGAGCAGCTTCTTGACCATGCCGAATGCCAGTAATGAACAAAGCAGGCCCAAAAGCAGCATCACCTCCTGCATACACTCCTTTAACGGAGGTACGTCCCGACTCACGTTCTGTTTTGATGATGCCTCGATCAATTTTGAGTTGATCTTTTTGATCCCAGCCATCAAAAATGCTGAGATCCATCGCTTGTCCAATGGCTAAGGCAATGGTATCGCAAGGAATGACATATTGACTATCAGGAATATATTTAGGAGCAAACCGCCCGGTGTGATCAAAGAGCGAATAAATGGGTTGGACGCGTAGCCCAATGACTTTACCCTCTGCATTGCGTTCTACAGCAATAGGTCCGACGCGATTGATGATTTTAATCCCTTCTTCAATTCCATCTTCAATTTCAAATTCATCTGCTGTTTGTTCATCCCTCGATTCTAAACAAACCATGGTCACAGTTTGAGCTCCATTACGAACTGATGTGCGAGCAACGTCAAAAGCCACATTTCCTCCGCCCACAACCACAATGTGTTTGCCAATTTTCCAGGGCTCTTCTACGCAACGTACACGCAAATATTCAATGCCGCGAATAATATCAGGAGCATCTGCACCTGGGATAGGAAGATCACGCGACTTCCATAATCCAATTCCAATAAAAACAGCTTGATAGCGCTGCATGAGCTCTGTCAGGGTAATGTCGCGACCGACTTTCATATTGTAGTGAATTTTAGCACCCAAATACTCAATGGCATAACATTCGTTAATGGCAATCTCATTTTTCAGGCGATAGGACGGAACGCCATACACCAACATGCCACCAGGTAAACGCATCATTTCATAGATATCGACAGCATATCCCAACCGCAGTAAGTCATGCGCACAAGTCAAAGAAGCAACACCCGCACCAATACAGGCAACACGCAATCCATTGGGTTCTGGGTGAGTAGAACCGCGAGCATAGCTAAATTCTAAGGATTTGACATGCGCCTCTTTGCTAAGACCAAACCACTCATCCAAGTAGCGTTTTTGGGCACGAATGGTCAGTGTTTTGTCAATGCGGTCGCGCCTGCAAGTCACTTCACAGGGAGCGCCGCAAATCATTCCGCAAATGGAGGCAAAGGGATTGGGCCCACGTGCAATCTTATATCCTTCTAAAAGATTGCCCGCATGCAAGGCCATCATGTAGCCTCGGCCATCTGTTTTGACAGGACAGCCATCACGACAATCAATTTGACGAATAAAATAATCCAAATCCGGAATGGTGACATCATAAAGCTCTCGATAGCTCTCAATGATCTTTTCATCTTGTTCATCTGTCATAAGGTGCCAGTCTTAAAAGCTCTCACTGATCTCTCAACTCAAAACTTATTTTACTAGCAATCTATCAAACTAAGTTGTTTTTTAAAAAGATTATTTAATTCTTTTGAATTGTAAGCGTTTTTTTCACTTCAAATCAAATGAACTCAATTCTAATTGAAATCGCTTTTCAAGAGATGGATGAACATGCAGCAGGTGTTTAAACTTCACATAGGCTTGCCAAGCTGCCTTACAATGTCCATCTGGTTGAGAACGCTTGATAGCACGAATAAGGAGATTTTTGGGCGTATGCTCAACATCAATAAATTCCAAAATCTGTGCTTGATAGCCTAGAGCTTCCAATAATTGAACGCGCGCCGCATCAGTTGCTAATGCAGCAAAGCGCTCTTTTAAAATGCCGTGCTTTAAAAGAGGACGGAGTTCTTCTTGTTGGATTTGATGCATCAATTCATGTTGGCAACAAGGAACACTTAAGATCACTTGAGCCTGCCAACGAATGGCCTTTTCCAAGGCAGCATCGGTTGCCGTGTCGCAAGCATGCAGCGACACCACCATATCGATGGGATGCTTTGCTTGATAATGATCGATATCTTCCCGAATAAAGTGAAGATCGTCTTGATAGCCTAAAGATTGCGCTAATTCCTGGCAATATTGAATGACATCCTGTTTGAGATCTAACCCCAAGAGTTGCACTTGATATCCTTTTATAGCCTTCAAGAAGTGATAGAGGGCAAATGTAAGATAAGCCTTGCCACACCCAAAATCAATGATATGCAAAGGCCGCGAAGAATCTAAATGAAGTAAAACATCATCGATCATTTCTAAGAAACGATTGATCTGGCGAAATTTATCTTTCTTGGCTGCATGGACTTTGCCTTCGGCATTCATCACTCCCAGATGCACAAGAAAGGGAATCGGCTCTCCCTCTTGCAGCAAATATTCCTTTTGCCGATTATGAATGAGGTCAAGAGGTGCTTTTGAAGGCGCTTTTTTTAAGAGCGTGACGTTGCCTTTTTTACTCAATAGCACATGATAATCGGCAGAAGTTGTATAAAAAAAGATTTGCTTGAAATTTTCAAGGTGTTGCTTCACCCAATTCAAACATTCCTCTTTAAATAAATTACGATGAAAAGCCTGCTGCTGACGGTTTTCCGTGACTTGGTAACTCAGTTTCCCCTTAATTAAAAGCGGACGAATGACAACTTTCGAAATATCCTTTGCAATACGTGGTGCACTAAGAGTTGCTAAAATGAGCTCTTGTTTTTCAAGAATAGTTTCAATTAAATGCTCAATCTCTTGACGCGCTGCCATGGCTTAAGAAATAAAAAGAGGAGTATTGACATTTTTCCAATCTCTGGCAAACTGCTCGACCCCTTCTAAAGTCATCGCATCACTTTCAATCAATTTTTCAAACAGTTCATCTTTGACTGTGACTCCATAAATGCCAGCTTCTGCGCATTGCAAAACATGTTCCACGCTTTGAAGCGATGCGGCTAAAATTTTCGTCTTTAATCGATAAATCTGGAACATCTGCACAATGCTTTTTAACATGTTCCAAGGATTTTCTCCCGCCATTTCTAAACGACCTACATAAGGAGCAACGAAATCAGCTCCTGCTAGAGCCGCTAGTAGCGCTTGACGAGGATGAAAAATCAGCGTTGCCATCGTGGGAATGCCTTGGCGAGACAATAAATGGATGGCTTCTAGTCCATTTTTTGTTAAAGGAATTTTAATAATCAAGCGATTGGATAAGGAGTAAAGGTTCTGCCCTTGCTGCACCATCTCACCCGTCTCTTCTGCTACAACTTGAGCTGTCACAGGCCCTTCCTGATAGTGCAAGAGATCTTCTAATACTTCTTCCAAATCGCGCTCAGATCGAGCAATCAAAGTGGGATTAGTGGTCACACCGGCTAGCAATCCAAATTTCACTGCTTTTTGAACTATTCGAATATTCGTTGTATCTAACCAAATATCCATAATGTTAATCCTCGTCCTTAATCATTTAACTCATTCACAATGAGTCTATCAAAAATAGTCAATTTGGAAAACAAAGTTATTGTATTGATCCTCTGTTTTCCAACCTGAAGGCGGGGATACTCTAGTACCTAACCACAGGAGTTTTGCCTATTGGGCTGCTTGAAAGCCCCAATAAGTAAAAACTCATATGGTTAAGTACTAGGAATTGTCTTAAAATGATAGCGCCTTAGTCCATTAGTTAAGCTTTCGGCTTAAGGAGAGGCACTATTGATCATGTCTTAGACTCCTTGCCAAATCTTGAATAAAATTATTCATCACATCTTGAATTAAATCTTGCATTAATCCTATATTCATTTGTTCTTTTTGTTTGCATGAGCGGCCTATTGAAGTTTGATTAAATACAGATTGCATCTCAGTCATCTTTTGCATTTTTACTTGGTCGCTTATCTCATTGTCTCCTAGAATTTTTTTTATTTCTATAGAAAATTCTTGCGCCTTTTCCAACTCTTCAATTGTATAAATTTCTAATACCTTAAAAAGTTTCGTTTCATTTACAACATATTTTACCTGTTTCTCAAGTGCAAAATTTCCCGCAAAATTTCCCGTTGTTAATTGCAGATCGTTGATACTTTCATAAAGGAAAGATTGCTTGATAGCAGGCGATTCTCTTAATTTTGATACGTGTTGGAAAAATAGTTGACAAACTAGAGAGATAGGATAAAGATCTTTAACATCTATTTTTTTAAAAATATTGAGTATAGAATCTTCATTTAAAATAGAATGAAAAATAGATTGATTTTGTTGAATAGGTAACATATTTAATAAACTCCTTTTTATAAATTATTAAAACTAATTTATTATTATATTTTAATTAATAATTAAAATCAAACAAATTATTATTTAAATCATTATTTAAAATATATCATTATAAAATTTTAAAGCTCATGTTGAGAATCATCATTCAATTGCAAAACGCCACAAAAATTGATCATCTAAGTTAAAGTTATTGGACAAGACATATGAACCTATCGACACTTTACTTTTCATGACCTATAGTGGTCATTACAGGTCTAAAGACAAGGAATCATGGCAATGATCAAACGTCCCCTCATGGAGTTCACTTCTCGTGGCATTTACTGTCCTAAGGGTCGTTTTTACATCGATCCTTGGCAGCCAGTCAGTAAAGCAATCATCACACATGCTCATAGCGATCATGCCTATGTTGGACATCGCTATTATTTAACGCAACGCGAGGGCTTACCCATCCTTCAATACCGTGTTGAAAGACCCGGCGCCCACTTTTATGGTTTAGACTACGGAGAAACAATAAATCTCAATGGCGTTAAGGTTTCTCTGCATCCTGCCGGTCACATCTTAGGCTCTTCTCAAGTGCGTCTCGAGACCGAGGGACAAGTATGGGTATTTTCAGGCGATTATAAACTCGTTGCAGATGGGATTTGCACACCTTTTGAACCGGTCAAATGCGATGTGTTTGTTACCGAATCTACTTTTGGTCTTCCCTGCTTTCAATGGGAACCGCAGCATCTCGTCTTTGAAGAAATCAATGCTTGGTGGCGCTATAATCGCTCGCAAGGCATTACCTCTATTTTACTTGGATATGCACTGGGCAAAGCTCAACGCATTTTAAAGGGAATCGATCCTTCTATTGGTCCTTTATTTGCCCATGGAGCTGTATGGAATTTAACGGAAATCATTCGACATCGCTATCCAGATTTATTTCCTCCTATGCCAAAAGTTTCATCTGAAATTGCTAAAAAAGATTACACCGGATCTCTTGTCTTAGCCCCTCCCTCTGCCGGTCACAGCACCTGGGTCAATCGCTTTCAACCTTTTCGTATTGGCTATGCATCTGGTTGGATGGCACTACGTGGAATTCGCCGACGAAATGGAGCCGACAAGGGATTTGTCCTCTCCGATCACGCGGACTGGCCTGGATTGCAGCAAGCAATTCAAGAGACTGGAGCGCAACGCATCATCGTGACACATGGCTTTACCGAGGTATTTAGCCGCTGGCTACAAGAACAAGGTTATGAGGCTCATGAAGCAAAAACAGCTTATCGAGGCGAAGAAGATAAGACAGGAGAAGAGAGCGAATGAACGAATTTGTGGAACTTTTCTTAAAACTTGATCAAACCAATAAAACCAATGACAAAATTGAAGCTTTAGAAGATTTTTTTAGGCACGCGCCTTCCTCTGATCGCCTTTGGATGATTGCCCTTTTCACGGGACGCCAGCCAAAGCGCACTGTCAGCAGCCGCTACTTAAAGGAATGGACCATTGAGAAAACACAACTGCCTGAATGGCTGTATGAAGAAACCTATCATGTAGTGGGCGATCTAGCTGAAACATTAGCTCTTTTGCTTCCTCAGCAATCTTCTACTAAAAAAAATACGTTAACAGAGTGGATGCTTGCCATACAACACTTGACCACTCAATCACTGTCTGAAAAAAAAGCGACGATTTTAACTTTCTGGGATCAATTGGATTCAAAAGAGAGATGGGTGTTTAATAAAGTTCTTATTGGAGGATTTCGATTAGGCGTTTCTCAAAATCTTATTGTACGTGCTTTGGCTAACGTCACTGGTATAGAGGCCAATGTCATTGCTCATCGTTTGATGGGAAATTGGCATCCTACAACTGTTTCACCCGATTTTCTACACATTCAGACAGAAGAGCAAGCGCATATTAGCCGTCCTTATCCCTTTTGCCTCGCTTATCCACTAGATATGGAATTAGAAGATTTAGGACAATGCTCAGATTGGGCTGCAGAGTGGAAGTGGGATGGAATTCGCGGACAAATAGTGTTTCGGCAAGATGTTATCACCCTGTGGTCGCGCGGCGAAGAAATGGTCAATGATCGCTTTCCAGAGCTTGTAAAGCTAGAAAAAATTTTGCCACCCAATTGCGTCATTGATGGGGAAATTGTTGCATTTCGAACTAGCAATGTACTGCCTTTTCAGCTGCTTCAGCAACGAATTGGACGCAAAAAAATTACCGAGTCTATTTTAAAAGATGTTCCTATTGCATTTTTAGCCTATGATCTAATGGAATGGCAAGGAAAAGATTGGCGCAATGAACCCTTTGCCAAACGTCGCAACCAGCTTGAAAAGCTCATTCAACAATTGCCTGCTTCAATTCCCTTGCATCTCTCTCCTTTGATTGAATTCAGTACCTGGGAAGATCTCAAAGCTCTGCGTCAACAGTCGCGCCAAAAACAGGCTGAGGGCATTATGCTGAAAAAAAAAGATGCTTATTATCATGTAGGACGTAAAAGGGGAGATTGGTGGAAATGGAAAATTGAAGCGTTTACCATTGATGCCGTCATGATTTACGCTCAAAAAGGGCATGGCTGGAGAGCGAATGTTTTTTCAGACTACACCTTTGCTGTTTGGTTGAATGACCAACTCATTCCTTTTGCCAAAGCCTATTCTGGACTCACAAAACAGGAACTTGCCGAGGTCGACCGCTATATCAGAACGCATACCATTGAAAAATTTGGACCTGTTCATGCAGTGAAACCCGAACTTGTCTTTGAAATTGCCTTCGAAGGCATTCAACTTTCCAAACGCCATAAATCAGGAGTCGCAGTGCGTTTTCCCCGGATTCAACGCTGGCGGCGCGATAAAAAGCCTGAAGATGCTGATACCATTGAAACATTGAAAGCTTTGATCGATGTTCCTAACTAATTTTAATCCTAAAACATTGATACACGTCTCTAGGTTAACTTGAGCGCTTTTAAACCGTTTTCGTTTCTAAAATAAATGCTTATTAGATCACCTTACGCAAGCGAGGCTAAAGAATCAATGATATCCTTTAAATAACCAAATAGCTTGATTTGTTTAATAGCCTGAACGGTTTCAAAGAAAATAGCCCAGGGCATCGCGCTGGGTTAGATTAGCCCTCGTCATGTAGTCTGAAGGACTACAAGAAAATCATCTCATCCCCAACATGTTTTCATTAAACGCAATTCTCCATTTGTTTTTATCCAGTTAGAAGATCCTTTCTTAATTTCCTGAATAAGCTTACTCAATGGCAAAGTACATGGTAAAGAAACAAAAGGTGAGTCAAAAAGAATACCATAAAACAATGACATTTCAAAATGATTACTGCGGATTTTAAAAAATATGAAGTGGCGTTTGATGAAAGCGTGTTTGGGATAGATGATTCTCTTGTAGTCCTTCAGACTACATGACGAGGGCACATCTAACCCAGGGCGATGCCCTGGGCTATTTTATTTGAAGCCCTTCAGGCTATTAAACAAATCAAGCTATTTGGTTATTTAAGGTTATCACTGAGCCCTGGGCTATTTTATTTAAAGCCTTTCAGGCTATTGTTCTAGAGGAGTCACTTTCAAACCTACAGGTTCAGATTCATTACCTGCAGCATCAACAGAAACAATAAAATAAGTGTAAAAAGGTTCTCGTTTGCGTATAGGGTCAATAAATTCTAACTCATGCTTAGAGGGAATTGTGGCAATGAGTGTTTTTAATTCCGAATCGCGATAAATGTGATAAGCAACAGGAATCTCCCCTTCTGTTGGAGGTTTCCATCTTAAAATGTTGACCCAGTTAATTTCATTTCCTATTGCATTGTTTATTTGAAATCCCGTGACTAGTGTAGGAGGTAAAATGGCTAAATGGGTCATCTGCAGTAAAGGTGCTGAAGTGGACGGATTAAAGTTCTCATCGCCAGAATAAATTGCAATAATTCGATGTTCACCTTTTTTTAGCTCTTTAAAAACTGTCAAAGTAGCCTGATGACTATCAGTTAATTTTAAGGGATCTCCTACCTTTTCTTCATTAATTTGAAATTGAATGGTTCCTGTCAGTTTTTTATGGGCAGCAACAGTGGCTGTAAAAGTGACAGATTGGCCAAGAATAGAGGGATTAACTGAAGAAACCACGGTTGTAGAAGTGTCGGCTTTATCGATTTGTTGGGTCAACACCACATCAGAAGGACTAAAATTTTCACTCCCTAAATAATTAGCTTCTATTTGATGAGTTCCTGCATTTAAATGCTGGATAATGACAGAAACTTGGCCGTTTTTAAGAGAGCGCGCTTCTTCAAAATTTTTTCCATCAATTTTGAACTGAACAAGACCTGTGGGCTGCAATCCCTCAGCTGTCACCTTAGCCGTAATCTTTACAGGACTGCCATACGTAGACGGATTTTTAGAAGAAGTTAATCCCGTCGTTTTAGCTTTTTTAACCTGTTGCATCAAAGAGTCTGCAGAAGGGCTAAAATTTTCATTGCCGCTGTATTCAGCTTCTATTTGATGAGAACCTGCTGTCAATTGATTAAGGGTAACGGAAACTTGTCCACTTCTTGAGAGAGATTGAATGCTGCCGAATTCTTTTCCATCCACTCTGAATCGAATCCATCCCTGGGGACGCGCAGTTTCAGAAGTCACTTTTGCTGTCATTCTCACTGCTATCCCATATGTCGAGGGATTTTCAGAAGAGATTAAATCCGTCTCGGTTTTAGCTTGTCCGATCATTTGGGTTAACAAACTAGTCGAAGGATCAAAATTTTTATTTCCTAGATAATGAGCTTCAATATTGTAAGAGCCGCTAGGTAAGTCTTTGAGAATAATTATGGTTTGTCCATTGCTATCTAAAGATAAAGGATTACCATAATGAAGTTCATTCATCATCAATTGAACCATGCCATCGGGTATTCCAGCTGAAGAAGTAACTTTTACCGTGAAGGTCATGGGTTGACCAAATAAAGAAGGATTCTCCGAAGAGGTTAATTGTGTCTTCGTGGGTCCTCTGTCAACTTGTTGCGTAAGTTGAATTTGCGAGGCTTGAAAATTCTCATTTCCTTGATAAATTGCCGTTATCGTATGTGCTCCAACAGAAATATCCGCTGTTGAAAAAATGGCTTTTCCACTTGTATCAAGCTCACCTGTTGCGAAAGAAGATCCATCAATGAAGAGTTCGACTAATCCGTTAGGTGTTGCCTTAGCAGGTGCCTCTGCATTAACGCCCACTGTGAATTTGACTAATTGATTCAACACAGAAGAGTTAGGTCCGGCTTTAATCACACAAGATGTTTTAGCTGGATACACCCAAAGATTCCAATAATCTCTTGAACTTTCAAAGATCTCATCTCCCGAATAAATTGCGGTAATAGAGTGTTGCTTTAAATGAGTAGGAGAAAGATTCGAAATGGTAAATTTTGTTTCTCCATTGGCAAGAGGCTGAGTAGAAGCGAGCACTTGATCAACTTCAAATTGAATCGTCCCTGTAGGGATGGATGCCGGAAGACGGGTGGGAACAACATGGGCAAAAAAAACAACGGGTTGGCTATAAATTGAGCTTTCTTCAGAAGAGCTTGTGATAACAGTTTGAGTAGGCCTTGATCCTTCTTGAGGAACTGAAAAAACCTCTTGATTCTCTTCAACCTTTTTTGGCTCTTTTAAAAGATTTTGCAAGTCAGAATTTCCAACCAAGCTCTGAAAGAATGCAAAGAAGCAAAACAATAATAAGAAACAAGTTAACATTCTTAATGGCTTGAGTCTCATGACATCCTTCCTTTATTGGTGACGCATTGATTCAAATCTTTATGCCATTTATTCTTTAAAAACAATCTGTTAGTTTAGCAGGCACTATTATTTCATATAAAAGAGAGCTTTAACAAGCTCTATAGTTTGGAGGGAACTCGGCCCCTAATGGATAATACGGAAGTCGTCATGCGGCGTGTCAATAGGAAAAAACTGAATGGCTGCCTCTTCAATTTGTCCAGGAAAAGTTTCCTCTTTTAGCTTTTGCATCAATTCTTCTAAGCGCTTTTTAGAACCATGTGCATAAATTTCAACTGTTCCATCAATTAAATTACGAACTGTTCCAGTCAGTCTTAAACCCATTGCATAATAACGAGTCATAGCCCGAAATCCGACGCCTTGCACATTGCCTCTAACAATCGCGTGCATTTCGTAGAGATCTCTTGCTGAGTGTTCCATCCCGCCCTCCCGAATTTCAATTTTGAATTCACTTCGGTATTACATCATTCTTGTTATGTAACATAAACAGATGTTATAAACAACAATCGGATTCTTGCTCTTGCTGTAATCCTTCATTGCCTTCTATTTCACCTAAAGGAAAATGAAGAATGAGATCATGAATTTCTTGAACGCTTTTTGCCCGACTAATCAATTCACGAAATTGACGCGTTCCAGAAGATTTTTTGAGATACCAACATCCTACGCGGCGCATATCGACACAAACTCGATGGTCATGATGATAACGCTGTGTAAAGAGAAAATGTTCAAATAAAGCACTGCGACAATCTTCGAGCGAGCGTTCAATAGCTGGATCTCCTACAAGATAACGTAAAATATCTTCTACAATCCAAGGCTGTCCCATTGTTCCACGTGCCACTAGTACTGCATCGCATCCCGTCTTAGCATAAATTTCCTCCGCCGAAGGTCCATTGATGACATCTCCATTGCCAATGACTAAAATGTGGGAAGCGGCCAATTTGCAAGCCTTGATATATTCCCAATTGGCCGGACCCCGGTAGCCCTGCTGGCGCGTCCGTCCATGCACACAAATCGCCTTTGCTCCCGCCTTTTCTGCTATTTTGACAATTTGCTCTGCATTAATGTGCTGTTCATCCCATCCCGCTCTAATTTTAACCGTCACAGGAATTTTCACAGCCGCCACCATATTAGCCACCACCTCACCAATGAGCTCCGGCGTTTTGAGCATGCCCGAACCACTGCCATCTTTCGTCACTTTATCAACAGGACATCCACAATTGAGATCAACCACATCAAATCCTAAATCTTCAATGATTTTAGCCGCTTGACCGGCGAGCCCGGGCTTGCTTCCACAAATCTGAGCGCCAATAGGATGCATGTCAGCCGAATAATCCAAGAGATGAAAAGTTCCCGCATCGTGCCGCACAAGTGCGTCCATTTTGATCATTTCACAATACATCAATCCAGGCCGATACCTGGCCGACATCTTACGAAAGGGGAAATCAGAACATCCCGCTAAAGGAGCATACAAAATGCGATGGGAAAGCTTTAACGATCCCAGTTGAAGGGGTTGTGTTAACAGTTGTTTCATGCTAAATACGCGAGGAAATTAATCACTAAATTTTGGATAAATCTCAAACATAGAAAAGCCACAATGGGACTTAAATCAAACATACCCAAGGGGGGAATAATGCGTCGAAAAAAATTCAAATAGGGATCGGTATAATACCTAATAAATTGCATAATTCGATACTCATTAATTTGGGGTACCCAAGAAGACAGAATACGCGCAAATAAAAACAACGTATAAACTTGAAAAATTAAATTGACAAAGTAGATAATGATCACCATAGATTGACTTCCCAATAATCGTAGACTTCTATAAAATTTTAATAATTTGAATTCAAAACTTGAATTAATATTAAAATCCTACTAAAATCATCTATTTTAAGCATTAAAAAAACTAAAAAGCATGTTTAATTTCATTTCTTCGCCTACTTCGATTGGATTAGAACGCACGCTCAATGGCATTAAAGGGGCAAGCGTTGTGGCCGGCCGCAAAAGACCCTCTCTCCTTCGCCTTTTTACTCTTCATCCAGAAAAGGATAATGTAAAGCCGCTTTACATGCATCATCCAGTCATTACGACAGGATTAGAGGGCAAAGAGGTATTGGTCCGCCCTCTACGCTTGCCTTTAACTAAAAAAAAAGATATTGAAGAGGCTTTGGCTTTTCAAGCCGAGCCGCTTTTGCCCTATGCCGCTGATCAGGCTTTTTTAGCTTATCAAGAAATCGTTAAAACGGCGGATAGTACTGATTTAACTCTTTTAGCTGTGCGCAAAGAGGCCATTCAAGCCCATCTTGAGCCTTGGCAAGCTTTGCAAATTGAGCCAGAAAAGATTGCCTGCGTTTCTTCTGCTCTTTGCGAATTTGGAGCAACCTATTTAACCTCTGTTAAAACCTATTTAATTTTGCATCTTCAGCGTCAAGAGATGACCTGTGTGTTAATTCAAGATGGCAAGTTATGGGCTTCTTTTGCCAAGCCAGAAGGATTAGATCTTCTATGGGCAGCCCAATCTAACGAGGGCTCGGTCTCTTTACCTCAAAATGAAGAGGAGTGGCAAGCACTTGAACAGGAAAAAGAAAACCCCTTGACCGAGACTCTCAAACGGCTTCAAAAAGAAGTCACGAAAATGGGCTATGCTTTGGCCAAAGAGTGCAAGAGCGGCACAATTGAAGGCATTGCCGTGACAGGAGAAACTGCTGAATGGCAGGGATTCAGCCAAATCCTCACTCAACATCTGCACCTTCCCTTGTTGACCTGTCAACCTCCTGCTGGCTATTCTTCGCTAGATCTTTTCTCTTATGCTGTTCCGATTGGATTGGCCATCGGTTCATTGCCTGGCCGCGCACATTGCATTGATTTCCGCCAACAAGAATGGAGTTATCCACATCCTTGGCGTAGACTAAGAGCTCCTGTTGCGATGTATTTTGTTTCTATTCTTTTACTTTCTTACGCCTTTTATTTTTTTGGTCAGCAATACTTACATGATCATGAAAATCAGTTGAAGCAGAATTACATTCATTTGCTTTCTAGCATGAACAAATCGCATGAAGAGTTTGAATTGGCATTCGCAGCCAAAAATCCCGGCGCACATGAGCAATTTAACGGTGAAATTCCAAAGATTGAACACATTCGTCAAGACGATTTGATGATGCGTTTGGCTTTTTTGCAAAAAGAACTGCAAGCAACACCCGATTCTTTTCCCTTATTTGCAAATGTTCCTCGCGTCAGCGACATCCTCGCTTGGCTAAGCCAACATCCTGCTGTGATTTTTACCGATGAAGAGGGAAAGCGACAAGCCAAGCTGCAAATTGAAAACTTTAGTTACACTATGATGAAGAGGCCGCAGCAGGGAAAAAAGCAAGAAAAGTATCAGGTAAAAGTAGAATTAGAATTTAGTAGTCCCACTCCCAAATGGGCACGCGAATTTCATGATGCTTTAATTGCTCCTAATGATTGGGTTGATTCTAAAGGAGAAGTGAAATGGAATACAAATCACGGAAAATATAAAGCCTCATTTTTTTTAAAAGATAAAACCGCTTACCCCAGTTTATGAACGCATAGTTATGTTTAAAAATATTCCTCTTTCCCGCTTTATTCTTTATTTGATTTGCCTTGGTTTGTTCCCTTTTATTTTTGTGGTTTTTTTGTTTATTTCTCAAAAAAATGAATTAGAAGAATTCGAAAATACACTTGAAAACGTGGAAAATCAGGTTTTTATAAAAGAGAAAAAACAAGCACTCAATTTAGCCGTGCGCCAACACTTTCGCGATGCCGATCATTTTTACATTGATAAATACTTAGAAACGTTGATTTTTTTGGAACCTGAAATTGAGCAGCTGCAAAAAATTGTCCAGGATAAGAATTTTGCCGATGACGATCGGATAAAAAAACGACTGGAATTATTGACGAGTCAAGGCAATGCGCTTGTTTTTTCAGAGGGCAGTGTTCAAACTTTTCCTTTATTTCAAGAAACATCTGAGACGCTGGTTCATCCTGTTGAAGTAAATGTGAGTGATATTCAAAAGATTCTTTCTCGCATTGAGGGGATAAAAATGGGTGAGTTTGCTACTGGCCTTCACCGCCCGCAGCTTGTCATCACTGAATTTAAGCTTGATAAGAAGAAGCAAAATGATAAAAATGAAGTCTATCTTTTAAACTTAAAGCTTATCAAACGGGAATTCTTATGAAAGAATGGAAAATATTCAAGCAATTGGGATTGGGCATTCTGCTTTGTGTGCTTCTGTTTGCCTTTACTGGAGCCAAACGTTCTCAAAACCGCAAACCGCGGCTTCTGCCTTTGTCGAGCGTTCATATTATTGACCGCAATGGATTTTCAGAGACAATCAGCAATAAAGAGCGCTTAAATCAATTTCAGAATGTCAATTTTTTGAGCTCACAGCCTTATCAAAAGGTCTTACGTATCTATGCACGGAGTTCAACAGGAAATATTCGATCGGTTGTCAATACTTATCATGAAAATGGAAATCCCAAACAGTTTTTGGAAATTTTAAATGCCCGTGCAAATGGAAGCTATTGTGAATGGCATGAGAATGGCAATATGAGCATCCTGGCCAAAGTCATTGGAGGGATGGCAGACGTCACTTCAGTAGCTGAGAAAACATGGTTATTTGATGGACCTTGTTATGCTTGGGATGAAGAAGAACGACAAATCGCAGAGATTAATTATTCTCAGGGCTCTTTAGAAGAACTGACCACTTATTTTCATCCTAATGGACAAATTTGGAAACGCATTCCCTATACCAAAAATCAAATCGAAGGAACAACAGAAATTTTCAGAAGCAATGGAGAGCTGCTTCAACAAATGACCTATTCCCAAGGACAAAGACACGGAGCTAGCGTACGCTATTGGGAAGGGCAGCAGCTGGCAAGCCATGAAGATTATTGTCGCGGCAAACTTGAAAATGGACAATACTTTGACAAAAAGGGAAATCTTGTCGCAGAAGTTAAACAGGGAGTGGGTTATCGTGCCATTTTCGGCAAAGAGAACATTCAAGAATTGCAAGAGTTTGTTGATGGTTCTTTAGAAGGCGAAGTGAAAGTTTTCAACCAAGAAGGGCGTCTCAAGCGGATTTATCATGTCAAAAATGACATTAAACATGGTGAAGAAGTGGAGTATTATGATCGATTTTTTGCTTCTTCTGCACCTCCGCAACCCAAACTTTCTTTTTATTGGTATGAGGGAAAAATCCAAGGAATGGTGAAAACTTGGTATCCTACAGGAGCTTTAGAAAGCCAAAAAGAGATGGCCAACAGTGCTAGGAATGGTGTGCTGACTGCCTGGTATCGCGACAGCAACCTCATGATGATTGAAGAATATGATAATGATAAACTGATGCGAGGAGATTACTTTAAAAGGGAAGAAAAAGTGCCTGTGAGCCAAATCATCGAAGGCAAAGGCGTTGCCACGATTTTTGATGCTGATGGACATTTCGTCCAAAAAATTTCCTATCTCAATGGCAAGCCTGAAATTTGATTCTCCCGACTCTATTGCTGCTTTAAAGCAGCAATGGCGCCATCGCTTGAAAAAGAGATGTCTAGAATTATCTATTGAAAAACGAAAACAAGCATCGGCACAAGCGTGTCACTTTCTCAAAAAAAGCTGTCAAGCAGCGCGCTTTGTCCTTTCTTTTGCTAGCTTTGGCTTTGAAATTAGTCTTTGGCCTTTCAATCAAGAGCTTGCTGCAGAAGAACGCCTTGTCTTGCCTGGCATTAAAGAAGAAAAATTGCTCTTATTTCAAGTCACCCATTTAAGCCATTTAGAGTCTCATCAGTGGGGAATGCTTGAACCTAAGATTTCTGTTTGTCCACTCCTTGATATTTCTCTAATAGACATTGCCCTTATTCCTGGCCTTGGATTTGATTTAAAAACAAAACATCGCCTTGGATATGGCAAGGGTTATTATGATCGACTATTGGCATCGTCCTCTTCTATGCAAAGATGGGGAGTGGGGCTTCTAGAACAAGCTGTCAAAAATCTCCCTTATTCCCAAGAAGACATTCCTTTGCATCAAATTCACTTATTTTGAATTGGAGTGACCAAAAGACCTGCAATGGCGATACTCATCCAAAGAAAATCACAACCTAATCGCAAAATAGAGCAAATTTTAAATTGAACAGCTCTTTCAGTTATAAAAGAGCCATTCTTTAAAAAAATTATGGTCCTTGGTCACGTGGTGGAATGACATTTGAATCTTGATCGTTCTGCCTATCAGCACATTTGCTACAGCCAAAGCCCAAATACAAGGCAAAGATTGCAATAATGACATGCAAAACGACATCGGCAGTATTATTAGCAATGAGCCCCAAAATGGGACGATCGCCATAGAACATTCCCAAGATGGCTACAAGCGCATAGATAATTCCAAAAATTTGGAAATAAAGGCGAGAAGCATGTTCGCTAGTCAAACCACATAAAATGCTTACAACACCTGTTAAAATATGAATCCAGTTATGTTCAACGTTGACGTGGAATAAATCCAATAATAAGCCATGTGGAGTCACCTGTGGAATAAATCCCAAGATGCCCACAATCACCATGATAATACCAAAGATAATTGCACACGTTTTTAACATGCTAAACTCCTTCTTTAATGATTGGACTCAATAGTCTCCTTATCCACTGCTTTAGATTTATTTTTCAATAAAATATTTTATGTGATTCTATTAAATCTTATTTTAAGAAAATTATATCGAATATAATACATCATTAAATCAAAACAAGCATTTTTAAAATTAAACAGTCATAAATATAAATCGTGTATAACTCTTTATCACACATCACAACTTTTTCAGATTACATGATGATGCCGGCAGGGTTCAATTGAAGGTAACATGTTTATGCCGTCCTTTCAGGCTATTAGATTCACGACAAGCAAATGTCAAAAAAAACCCCATCTTTTTCCCTATGAACGGATAAGATGATTTGCTTTAAAAACTAATAAAATTTTATTAAAAAAAAGGTGATTTCTTCCCTGGAATCTTAATCCTAAAAAGGTTATGATTAAGACTCATTTTCGCCTATTTTGATTTGCCTTCAGAAACCACTTTGAACACCCTTTACACCCTTTCGGAGATGGGCAGAAAAAATGACTAATTTTTAGTTGTTAATTATCCTAAATTTAAAGGAGTTTGTATGTCTCAACAAGCACCAGATGCCGAACGCAAAAAAGCGTTGGGCCTAGCTCTTAATCAAATTAAAAAACAATTTGGTGATGGTTCCATTATGACTTTTGGCAAGCACTCGTTAGAAAAAGAAATCGACGTCATCAAAACAGGTGCGCTAGCTCTTGACATTGCCTTGGGAATTGGCGGGGTTCCACGCGGCCGTATGGTAGAAATTTATGGTCCAGAATCTTCTGGAAAATCAACCCTAGCAACACATATTGTCGCCAATGCGCAACGCAATGGAGGAGTCGCGGCTTATATTGACGCAGAACACGCATTGGATCCCAATTATGCCGCCAAAATTGGTGTTAACCTCGACGATCTGCTCATTTCTCAACCTGACTCAGGTGAAGAAGCGCTCAATATTGCTGAGATGCTAGCCCGTTCTAATGCTGTCGATGTCATTGTGATTGACTCGGTTGCTGCTCTTGTTCCTAAATCAGAACTTGAAGGGGAGATTGGAGATCAGTTCATGGGTCTTCACGCACGCTTAATGTCTCAGGCCTTGCGCAAACTCACTTCGGCTTTGGCAAAAAGCAATACTTGCGCCATTTTCATCAACCAAATCCGCGATAAGATTGGCGTGGTGTATGGCAATCCCGAGACAACAACAGGCGGACGCGCTCTTAAATTCTATGCCTCTGTTCGCCTTGATATTCGCCGCACTGGAGGAATTAAAGGGCCAGACAACTCAGAAATTGGAAACCGTGTCAAAGTCAAGGTAAGCAAAAATAAAATGGCGCCTCCTTTCCAAATCGCTGAATTTGATATTCTCTTTAATGAGGGAATTTCGCGCACAGGTTCTGCCATTGACATGGCAACTGAGTTCAATGTCATTGATAAAAAAGGAGCTTGGTTTAGTTATAAAGGTCAACGCCTTGGACAAGGTCGCGAAGCTGTCAGAGAAGAATTAAAAAACAATCCTAAGCTTCTCGAAGAAATTGAATCGTTGATTATTCAACATTATAAAGAGCGTCCTCGGTCTCCTAAAGGCGCTGCTCAACCCGCTGAACAAGAAGAGCCTCAAACGGAAGAGGCACTAAACTCTTAATGTGTTTCTTTTGGCCTGCCTCTGGGCGTGTTTGCAAATGCTAGCGCCCTTTGGCAGGCTCTTTATTTTAGCCTATTTGTTGCACTTGAAAAATCAATAAACGAGTCAAAGCCTCCAAATCTCCCTGATTCAGTTTTAAGTCCACAAGGGTTTGATTGAATTGTTGAATTTCCTCGTGGAACATTTGCTTAGCTTGTTCTTTTCCAAGGATATTGGCAATATTTAGGGGGTGTTGATGCGCCAAATCTTGAGCCATATCATCTAAATCATCTGCTATTTGAAAAGCCCGACCAAAGTGGGCAGCGCTTTTCTTAACTAATTCAAGTTGAGCGAGATTTCCGCCGCCAAAAAGCCAACCTAAAACAAAAGAAATTTCAAAGAGAGTCACGGTTTTCTTTTGAATGACCTCTTGCACTAGCTCAAGCGAAAGGTTAGGAGGGATTAAATCCAAAAATTGGCCTCCTGTCGCCCCACACAAACCAGTGTTATGGGTGGCACTTTCAAGAGCAAGAACGCATAAGTAGTCGCGTTGAGCAGCGAAAGGATGTAAACTGTGTTTGAGTGCATGGGCGTTTTTTGCCAAACACGCATAGCCAGCAGCTATGAGGGCGTAGGTGGCGAGCAAGGCAACAGACTCTCCATAGATGCGATGAGTAGTGGGCTTGTTGCGCCGCTCATCCTCATTATCCATGCAAGGAAGATCATCAGCAATTAAAGAAGCAGTGTGAAAAAATTCTATTCCCATCGCAGCTTGCGAAACGTCCACATCATATCCAAGAGCTTTAGCAATCATGAAAACTAAAGCTGGACGAAATCGCTTGCCTCCATTGAGCAAGGCATATTCACAAGCATCTCTTAATGAGCTACGAGCCCCTAGTTGTTCAATATTTTTCCGAAGCTCTTGCTCGACAAGCTGCTTGTAGGGCTCTAAAATGCTCTCTAAAGAAAATTGAGTTTGCATTGCCATTTTGGTTATCATCTGCTAACGACTCTTCATTTAAAAGAAAACCATTTTACTCGGTAAGCGATTAAATGAATAGATCATATTCACTTAATAAGAGGTGATAATAGGTTTGGCATAAGGCTTAATTAACGAGCGAGAAGGAATAAAGCCTTCAATATTTAAACAAGGATAGCAACGCACTTCTTGTCCAATTAACGTTCCTGGATTAGTCACCGTATTGCATCCAATTTGGCTTTTGTCTCCTATCATTGCTCCCAATTTACGCATGTGGGTAGAAATGTGTTGGCCGGTTATATGAAGATTAATGGATGTTTGATCAAGCTTAAAATTGGCGCATTTAGTGCCAGCTCCTAAATTGACTTCATTGCCTACAATGCAATCTCCTACATAGGCAAAATGGGCAGCATGGGCTCGATTGAGAAAAATGGAATGCTTGACTTCAGAATCATGTCCAATTACGCAATAATCGCCCGTCAAAACATTTCCTCTAATATAGGCTCCATGACGAATCAGACAATGCTTACCAATCACGCATGGCCCTTGAATATAGGCGCCAGGTTCAACAATAGATCCCTCGCCAATAAAAATTTCTTCGGGATTAACAAGATAAGCATAAGGCGAAACGATACCTTCTTGGCGACCCAAAGACTGCGTTTGAAGATAAGCGGCCAGTTGCTGTAAGACAAGCCATGGAAATGGGTCACCTTGGAAAAGAGATGCATGGTGAAATTGCGAAAAGTCAAAGAAATACGATGAAAGAGACACAAATGGATTCACCTCGATAAAGAATAAGTTGAAGAGCAAAACATAAAGTTTCCCACACCTTTCTTACAAGAAGAATAATAGTTATTTATAATACTTCTTCTTCTTCTGGTGTTGTGGGTTTGTTTATAACTCGAGCATTCTCCTCTTAATTCCTCTGTTGATAACCTCTTAAACTTTTGTTTAAAAGTTGGCAGTTATAAGCAGGTAGCCCTGTTATCGTCATTTCCTCTTGCCTCTTATGAACATTAAATCCAGCGTTATTTACACAGACAAAAAGCAATCTGCGTCATGTATTTGCTATTTTCACAGCAATAACTAATTACTTGTTTATTTAATTTTTTTCTTCAGTTTTTAACGTTTTTTTAATTTTTGCTGTGAATTAATGTTAATTAGATTTAAAATTAGATAATTATAATCAAACTTTGGAAAAATGCTATGCAAGTTTCAAGATTTTATTCTCTCCAGGATCTGATGGTTGATGAGTGGTTCGATATGCTGGATAATCAGGCTCAGCCTGATCTAGAGATCGATGAACAAGAAACAACGTATATTTATAAAGTGGAATCAGACGCTAGTTTTTATCTCAATAATAAGACTCAGGAGCCAGGAATCTATTTGATGAAGGCATCACCTGCTATTGCTGAGGACATTTCTAAGAATTATTCACTGAATGTGCACAAATTTTCTTTTTCTCAGCTGGTCTTTTTATCCGATCTTTTTTCGACAAGTGTGCCAATTTTAATTCCGGATGAAGAGGAAATTTTAGCGATTGCTGACAAAGGAGAGGCTGCGAATTACCTCAAAGAATTTCCATCTACTGAAGGTCTGGTTAAAATGCGCGAAAAAGTTTGGAACAAATATTTTGATCAGGGATTAATGGCAATGATTCGTCGCTTTTTTTCTAGTCTTAGCCAGTTTTTTATTAAGTATAATAAATTTGTTGAGACAGGTGTTTGGCCAGGAAATACTTGTACGTATGCTGATCAAGTTGTAGCTCAAATTAATTTAATTAAAAGAATTTTTATTGCTTATGCTTATAAAGCGAGTAAACTCATTCTTAGCGAACGGTTGGGGAAAACGTTAGAAGAATTAGAAGAAATGGAATTTGAAGCCATTCAAAAGCTTTATAGACAAAAAGCATTGCGGACTCATCCAGATAAGAATCGAGCTTCTAATGCAGCGGCGCAATTTGAAGAGATCAATAGTATTTGGGAAGACTTTGCTAAATTGAATAGATTGAAACTAGAATTTAAAGTCGATCAATTACAAGAGGAAGATGAAAAAAGTCTTTTAATTTTTGAAAAAGAGCTTGCAAAATCAGATAAAATTCTTTCTACAGAAGACCCTACTTCGTTAGACAAAATTTTAGGTGAGTACCGTTTCAAAACCGGTCATCCTTTTAAAAGTCTTTTAACTTTGCCAGCTTCTGTTAACTAGATCATGAATCATTCCATCCCTTTCTTTTCTCGCTGCTCCCATTTTGGGCAGTGCGCAGGATGTAGTGAATACTTATCATTAGAGCCTCCTCCTATATGGGAAGAGGTGTTATCTTTTTTTAATTTCTCTTCACCCCCAACTTTGCATGTAGGCTCTCCCGTTCATTGGCGCCATCGTGCCAAAATGGCCATTAGGGGAACCTTCACACATCCTCAAATTGGACTTTTTAAGCGCAATTCACATGAGGTTTTTTCCATTCCATTATGTTTAGTTCACCACCCTCATCTTAATCAAGCTTTTGAAATTGTTCGCAAATGGATGCAAATGCACGCACTTATTCCTTATGAAGAAAAAACTAGGCAAGGCGAGTTACGTTATTTGCAGGGGGTTGTGCAAAGGTCAACCGGTCAAGTTCAACTTGCCTTTGTTTTCAATTCTTCCTCTTTGAAAAAGGAGCAAGTCCGCCGTTGGCATGCACTTGTTGAGCAGCTGGGAAAAGAGCATTCCACCTTTTGGCATTCTTTATGGATCAATTTTAATGATCGTCCTGTCAACACGATTTTTGGACAAGAATGGCGTCATGTTTGGGGAGAAGAACAATTATGGGAACAATTTGGAGAAGTGGCAGTTTGTTATGGTCCTGCAAGCTTTGGCCAGGCGAATTTGCCCCTTTTTGAACGTATGCTCAATCGCATCTGCGAATTGTTACCCCATCAAGCGCGTGTAGCCGAATTTTATGCAGGAGTCGGAGCGATAGGATTATGCATTTCTCCGCATTGCCAATGGGTTCGCTGCAGCGAGATGAATCCTTTTGCAGAGACTTATTTTCAACAAGCACGCGCACAAATGTCCTCACATCTATCTTCTCGTTTAACATTTTTCTCAGGAACTACTCAAGATACTCTTTCGCTTTTAGAAGATGCTACAACAGCCATTGTAGATCCTCCTAGAAAAGGATTACATATCCATTTCTTTTCTGCTTTAAAAGATGCTCAAACTGTTCGACAACTATTATACATTAGTTGCGGATGGGAATCTTTCAAACAAGATTGTCAAAAATTATGCGAGGAAGGATGGAAAGTGCAAAGTGTTGATGGCTATCATTTTTTTCCGGGCAGCAATCACATAGAATTGTTGGTGCATTTTGAAAGATGAAATTGATTACTTGTTGATTACTTTTTGGTTTTATCAAGATTATTTTGTTCGTTGCTTGGCATGTTCGTATCAAAAAATTTCAGAGCCGCATTACCAATTGCTTCATGCATTTGTGCTCGGTTTACGCCAGGGGCGTCAATGCAGGCTTCCGGAAATGCGTCTTTACCCATTTGGTCGCATTCATTGACAAAGATTTCATGATCCACCGGGCCTGGAATGACTTCCAATTTTACATTAGGAATATATTTAGCTGCAAATTCTGCATTTTCTTTGACGGGGGCTTGTGTATCAATTGAGCCAACAATAATATAGGTGGGGATTTTCAGCTGTTGAAGTCCTTCTTTATCCATTCCAAAACCTTGAATATCGCCGGGAGCCATCGAAAAAACTGCTTTAACACGACTGTCGTGAACATTGAGTGTTTGCTCTGCATCGAGTGGTAACTCTTTTCGCAAATATTCTGGCACCATTGGATTATTAATCCACCAGCGTTGAAAATCGAGATATTTATTAGGATTAACTTTTGCTCCACCTATCCAAAGCGCTGTAAAACCACCTTGTGAGTGACCGGCAACTCCAATTCGATTCGCATCAATGTGTGGTCCCCAAAACTTGTCTTCCAATAAAAAGGAGATGATTAGGCTGATATCCAGTGGACGCTGCCAAAGCTTATTTGCCAAGTACATAATCGTTGAATCATATGTGTTGGCACGATAATGATAAATACTTGCGACAATATAACCGCGCGCCGCTAAGAATTCAGCGAACCAAGCGTAATAAATTCCATTACTACCACGACCATGTGAAAATAGGATAAGGGGCCGTTTGACGTTATCGGATAAGGGTGGAGCATCTTGATAGATTTTTAGCTTAGTGAAAAAGGGTATGCGAGTAGGCGTTATTTCATTTTGAATAACAGCTGGATAGAATAATGCAAATGTCACATGGCGATCAATGCTTCCTGGAGCAACAAATTCCATTTGTTTCATTCCAACTGGATAGAGAGCCTTAGATGAATCATTTTCGACGGCTATTACTCTAGAGCACACCATCAGGTAACAAAGCATACTTAAAAAGAAATGATTGGTTGACATAGTCACAGCTCTGTTTTTGGTAATAATTTAGTGCTCTAGTATTCTTTATCCATATATCCATATGCTCCAATCCCCTCCTATTGTCAATTAATTTTTTAAAATTTTATCCATTATCACCTTTATTAAGAAGACGGGTCAAGTTAGAGAATTTTAAATTCATAAACATCTTGTTTTGTTTCATTTATAATTGAATTTGTCAACCTCCTTTTCTATCGACAATAAATGAAATCCTTTTTATAGATGAGTTTAATTAAAAATAAGTAGAGAGAGGAGTTTTCTTATGTCAAACTCAGCCTGGATACGTGATTGGGATACAGCAAGGCTTTTAATATTAAGACGATGGGATAAAATAAAACCTCAAGAACTTGAATATGCTCCTGCCCTATTTGGTGAGGTAGTGAAGATTATTCAAAAACATTATCACGACGACCCCAAACCCAATATAGAATCAGATTTAAGAAATTTGATCGACCAAATAGATCGATAAGATTCAGGGTATTTTTTGAGAAAATCTTGTGAGATCTAAACAAATATCCCTAGTAGTTTTGCGTATTTGGACTGCTTGAAGGAGGACTAGTCCTTAAGGAAAAGAATCTGGGTGATAGGATTCGAACCTACGACCCCTTGCACCCCATGCAAGTTTATCTGTGTCTTATTCAGTTTAATTTAGTCTCATCCAGTCTCACAAAAATCAACTTCACAATGCATCTTAGATGTTGATATCTAATTTTACTTGTCTTATCATGTCTTCATGAATTCGATGCAATTTCATGTGGTCTCATCCACCACCTATTCACCACCCAGAGATTTTCATGAGCATGAGCAATACTATACCACGTAGCAGCGGGGATGACTACTGTCAAAAGTTAAAACCGCAAGAAAAGGCGATTTATATTCGCGATTCGCAGGTCAAGGGCTTAGTTCTGCGGGTTAAACCGACAGGATCAAAATCTTGGATTTTTTGCTATTCAGTTCCTTGTCCTAAAAGAAAATGGAGGGAAAGAAAAAAAGGACTTGGGCCCTTCAGGCTCGGACGAAACGATGCAGCAGGACTCACAGTTAATGCAGCTCGCATGGAAGCTGAGCGATTGAAAAATGAAGTGAGACATAATCAAGCAGATCCTGTTGAAGATAAAAGAAGATTGGCAGCTGAAATACGTCGCGAAAAAGCGAATAATATTTTTGTCAGTGAGCTTTTCGAAAAATGGTTTGATGCCGATCTAGTAAATCGTAAAGATAAAGGAGCAGAGGCTCGCCGAATGATGTTGAAAGATGTACTTCCTGACATCGGTAACTTCAACATCAAAGATGTTCAGAAGAGCCAAATCTTTGAAATTACCGATAAATTATTAAAACGAGGCGTTAACCGGATGGCAAAAGTGGTTTTTAGCTTAATCCGGCAGATGTTTCGCTTTGCTGTAGCTCGTGATCTTTTAAAAATTGATCCCACAGCATCGATTAGTAAAATCAATATCGGTGGCTCGAATGTAGAACGAGATAGACTCTTAACTGAAGATGAAATCAAAGAATTGGCCAAAAAGCTACCAGAAGCCAACATGAAGGAAGTCAGCATCATTGCAATCTGGATTACTCTTGCGACATGTTGTCGTATTGGAGAAATTTTAAGGGCTCGTTGGTCGCATTTTGATATGAATAAAAGAATTTGGGAAATCCCTGCAGAACATAGCAAGAATGAAAAGGAACATACAGTATTTCTATCCGATTTTGCCTTCGATTTATTTCAAAAGCTTCAGGCGATCACAGGAAATAGCGAGTGGTGTTTTCCAACAAAAGAGAAAAGTTCTCACATATGCGTTAAAACGATTACCAAACAAGTTTCCGATCGGCAACGGAAAAAAGACCCATATTCCAAAAGAGCACAACTAACAGATATTCTGATACTTTCGAAAGGCATTTGGAAACCACATGATTTAAGAAGAACAGGCGCTACTCTGATGACTTCATTGGGCGTGCTTCCCGAGGTTGCTGAACGCTGTCTTAACCACGCTGAAGAAAACAAAGTCAAAAGAATCTATCAACGTTATGGTTACGAGCCGGAAATGAAACAAGCTTGGGAAAAGCTTGGAGACCACCTTAATAAGCTAATCACTGAAAAATCACATCACTGAGGTTTTCATGTATAAAACTTTTAAACCCAATATTTCAGCTGATTTTCTAAAAACAATGGAAGATAGCCTTCTTGTAAAAGCTCTTATAGAAAGAGCAGGTATAAGTGCATTTAAAATGCTTAGTCGATTCACATTAACTTTACCGTTTGCATCGAATCCTGCAGATTGGCTTGTAGAATCAGATGTAAGCCTTCCCAATCAGCTTCCTGATATCATTCTATTTCTTAAATATGCATGGCTTTATTCCGAACGTGAGCAAAATGAGCATGTTGACCGGTTGAGAAAATCGGTCTCTGATGAGGTAACATCTTTTGAAAAAGATCTCTTAATCGAAAATGAGCAAAAGAAGCAGCGCGCAACTGCTAAATTGCTAAGAAATCGCGAAGAAGAGATCAGAACAGCTGAAGAAGAATTGATTCGATCTCAATTGCAGTTGAAATCTCAAAACTCTCAAATAAAACAGCAAAAAAAAGATCTTAAAGGTATCCAAAAAGAGTTAGAAATCAAGCGGCAAAAAGAAAGAGAAAGTAGTATTAGACACTCAGAAGCTGCCAGCAAGCCTCGTAGCTGCGAAGAGCTGAACGAATATCTTGAGGACTTGGTAACGAATAATCCTGGTAAACTTCCTGGCGAATTGTGGGCTCTCATCCCTAGAGAAAGAGATGGAAGCGATGTTTATAAAGAAAATAACAAAATATGTCATGAAGGATGTAGGTGTAAACCATTTGGTAAGAAAGCTTTTACCCAAGGATTCAAAAAATCAATGAAAAATTAAGGGAGAATTCTAGCTAGCCACGCTAAAAAGAATCCAGTGTGAGACCGTATGCACATAGTTAACAACAAAGGAGACTATGTGCAAATGCAATCCACAACATTTTTAAAAGTCATTCAAGTGCCGATCGCTACAGTGTAAATCGATCTACGATTTGGCGATGGGTCAAACACGGACACTTCCCCAAACCAAAGAAAATTAGCTGCGGTTCAAGTCGATGGAGTATAATAGACCTTGAACAATGGGAGTACTTAAAAACTTTAAGGGAGGATAAATGATGTCAAAATCAAATCCTTCCGAAAAAAAAGATGCCGTCCAGACTATGGACGGCATCCTTATAGATCAAAAAGCTAATCCGAACAACGTCAAGTCTATCGAAGATCACCCAAAAATACAACATAATGCCTTCAAAATTATGACTGCAAAGGGTGTTGTTCTTGCAAAATCTATTAAAAGCACGTTAAAGCAGTTACATGAATGCCGATTTAGTGATTGCTATAGGGCATTTATCTGCCCAATTGCGAAGAAAAGTGAAGTTCAAGTCTTCCTGGATAAATTCGCGATAGAAGCTGAATTAATAGACGTTTTTGCCGACCTTGAAAAAAGCCGAAAAGTCGATGGGCTGGAAACTCGCTTGAGCATACTCGATCAAGAAATATATAAGACATTCAATGATTTCGTTATTAAAGCTCATCAATACGATCCCGAGCGGCCGTACCATGATTTTGAAGTAGAGCCTCTTCCATATGATTCTGATAAGCCAAACGATGATATTCGTTTTCGTATTGAACAAGATCTTTACGAACAGTCAGTCAAAAGAAAGAGTATGGAAAAGGAGAGAGAGAATCTTAGGCGCTCTATAGAATTACACGATACTGAGGCCCTGAAAAAGGAGGAGGCGAAGAAACGCGACTTAGCTTAAAAGAATTCATATTCGTGAAGGCAAGTGAACTTGAAATATCGCCTCCAAAATGGATTGTTGAAGATTATTTTGAAGAGAATAGTTTAGCGCAAATCTTTGGAGACCCGGCTTCTGGCAAGAGTTTTATTGCATTGGATTTGGCTGCGTCCATCGCTACTGGAAAGTCTTGGATGGGTAAAGAAGTAAAGAAAGGAGTCGTTTTTTATATAGCTGGAGAGGCGCATAATGGCCTATCACGACGCTTGAAAGCGTGGAGTGAATATCATAAATTGGTTATTGAAGATTTGTATATTAGTAAACAACCTGCTCAATTTATGGATGAGAACCATGCAAAAGTTGTTTCAGAAGCGATTCGGAATTTATCAATGTTACACGGAAAACCGGTTCTTGTCGTCATTGACACTCTTGCTCGGAATTTTGGTAGTGGAGATGAAAGTAAAACTCAAGACATGAACAGATTTATTTATTCAATCGACATGTATATAAGGCTCCCGTTTTCATGTTGTATTCTGATCGTTCATCACACTGGACATAACGAGAAAGAGCGAGCAAGAGGCGCGATGGCTTTAAAGGTTGCTCTGGACGCTGAATATTGCATTAAGAAAAAGAATGAATTGATTTCAATGATTGCCACTAAAATGAAGGACGCCGAATTACCTGCTTCTATTTCGTTCCATCTAACTCCTGTGAACATTGGCATTGTAGATCACAAAGGTAGAAGCATCAACAGTGCAGTTTTAAAGCTTACATCCTGCGTTGATGCTGATCTTGAAAAAATTAAAGCCTTAATCCCTGACATTGGAATCAACCAGGGAGATTTGATAGAAAAGATCAAAGTCAATTTGGTGGATATGTCAAATGCAAAAGCTCTGGTGCTGCTAGAAGCAGGAGTAACTGCTTCTTACTGGCGTACAGAAAAAGGGAGGAACAATGCAACGATTTATAATCTGTTTTCTGGTTTTCAATCCTATAAGGATCAAGAAACCGAAAAACCAATGGAATGAACAATATCGGAAAGGTGGTGGGTGGTTTTTTGGTTTTTCAATGTCAGCTTCGAAAAACCAGAAAACCGTCCGATTAATTGGGTGGTGATTCATATGCCTGAAAATGCAGGAAAAATGCAGGTATCTGGAAAATTCCAGAAAGGTCAATCTGGAAATCCGAATGGCAAAGCAAAAGGCACAAAAAATCGTGCTACGCTTGCTGCTGAACAGCTGTTACAAGGAGATTTGGATAGTATTTGTCGAAAGTTGGTTGAAGAGGCTTTGACTGGCAATGTGCAGGCTATCAAACTCGTTCTAGATCGCGTGCTGCCACCAAAGAAAGATCGTGTTATTGATGTTCAGCTTCCAAAACTACAAACCACAGATGATGCCGTGAATGCGATATCAATAATCATTGATGCTCTAGGAAGTGGAGAGATTACGCCAAGTGAGGGAGAAGCTATGTCTAGAGTTGTTGATGTGTTTATAAAGACCTTGCAGGAATATGAGATTGAAAAAAGGGTTAGCATGTTGGAGCAAGGACTGAAGAAATGACAAAATCAATTGAAAGGCGGGTGAAAAAGCTTGAAAACTCGTTGAATACTAATCGGAGTAAACGACGAGTGGCAACCGTGGTTTATGATCCAAATATTTGCCCGCAATCCAATCTCCCTCTGATCGATGCAGATGTTATCTTGTGCTTGCCCGATAACGGGCACAGAATGCCTAAAGATCAACCTATACCGCCTGAGGGATATTTGATAGCCTACTCATAGTTTTTTTGAAATCAACACTTATGGCAGCTGTGCAGCTTTTTTATGCATAGTGTTGCATAGTAAAATGCATAGCTGTGTTATACGTTTTATACTGTATACGCTTGATTTGGAGAGTTTCCTCTTTCAGGATAAATATATTTCAATTTGCCGTCTTTGACTAGTGGGGTTAAATATTGCGTTACTAAATGTTTTTTATCTTTCCTGTTAAGGAATTTTGCAATTTCTTGAGCCGTAAGAGGTTTCCAAGAACAAAGTGCGTAAATTAGAGATCTAACTTCTTCATTTTTAGATCTTTTATTTAACTTTTCAATCTTTGACTTCAATACATCGGGTAGCTTTTCTACTTCTAAAAACTCTTCAAACTGGTAGGTTTTGGACGCTAGCTGGTGGGTTTTGAGCTCAGACTGGCAGGTTTTAGGTTCCAACTGGTGGGTTTTATACTCAAATAGCCCGTCTTTCTCTTCATTTGATGTAGATTTTTTCTTTGAAGAAATTTTACGAGAGGCTTCAGCATGGATGGGTAAAGTCACTAAGAAAAAGCTTTGGTTTTCATCAGTTTCAAATTTAGGCGACGGAGAACCATTAGTTACCATAGCGTTATGGATTTTAGGAACACCGGTGCAGCGGCCTTCCGTTAAGTGTAGTTCTTTAAGAAAATCCCCTATGCGTCTATTTCTATACGTTCTAACTCGTACAGTTCCTTTGTTTAAATCTTCAATTTTAAGTGGAGGGAGAGGTCCTGGAAAAGACAAAATTTCAATACGATCATTGTGGATGCTAACCTCAATTGGCTCTCTTTGAGCATAATTTTTATGATAGACTGCATTGGCTAAAACTTCTTCTAAAGCAACATAAGGATAGTTATAGAAGCGGTCGGCTTCAGCGCGATCGGGTCGTTTACGTACCTCCTCTTTAATCAAGATTGATTGAAGATATCGCAATGCCTCTTTTAGCTGAATGTGAATAGGACCTTTAAAAATTTTCTCTGAAAAGCTATCTCCAATTTCGTCGTGAAATTCTACAATATCAATCTGGGCACAGGGAAAGAATTTTTCAGGTTGGTCATTGAACATCAGAAGGCCGATGTTCAAAGGTTTCAAAAATTCTTCTGGACCCTGAACAATTTGCATTTGGCGACACAGATTGGTAAACGGAATTTTATCTACTTCAGAAATGAGGTCGCTTTTAACTTCGCGCAAGAAATCTTTGATTATCCCTAAATTCAGATCAGAAAGTTTAGCTTGATGGCAAATACGATCATCAAAAGGTACTTGATTGGCCATTTCGTGGAGTTTTTGAATATCGCTTGTCTGAGCTTTCACCGTCGAAGAATTTCGTCTGATGAAATATGCGTAAATAGCGTTTTTTCCTAATGTCTCTGGAGACTGATAGGGCCTTGTTTGCCCACCCGGACACCAAACGACCAGAATCATTTTGTCTTGGAAGATGACGGGTGCAACAACTGGATTGTATTGAGGACGTATTCTGTGGCTCAGTTCCAGCATCTCTTTTTGAATCGAATCGATTTTATTGGGCGATAAGCCAGTAGGAGGAAAAACTGGTTGGCCATTTTCTTCTTTTACGCCAATAATGAGATACCCACCTCCCCAGTTGTTAATATCGTTGGCGAAGGCTGAAACGGTACGAATGAATGCTTCAGGATTCCAACCTTCTTTGAATTCCAAACGCTCCCATTCGACAATCTGTCCTTTAAGCAATTCATCAATGTTTATTGGCAGCGCAGTCATTAAATATCCTTAATTTACTCCAACAATGGAGTCAGAAGTTGATTGATTCCGATGTTTCAATTGATTTTTCTTTTTGAGAACCAAAATTAGCTTTTGCAATTTTTGGAAAGCTAGTGGTGAGGGTTTAGCTTTTTGGTTTTCCCAACGATTTACTGTAGGAAATGAGACACCGAGCCTAACTGCAAATTGTTCCTGAGTTAATCCCATTTCTATTCGCAATTTACGGATTTGTTGACCAATTTGGTTTTCAGCACCTTCTTGTGCATCATCAAACTGGAACATACGGTTACCTTTAGGCCTGTTTTTCATATATCAGATGATATATTCTACAACAGATTGATAACAAGAAAAATATAGTCTGAAAGGAACTCCATGGAACAACATCTCCATTTTGTCCCAAGCCTATTGTCAAGTGGAAGAAGGTTGAGAGCCGTTGCAAACGAGATTTGGAGTGGTCCACTTAATTCAACGTTTTATGAATTTATTGAAGACTATGGAATTAACCTTATAGGCGACTCTGGTAGATAGAGAAGGAAGAAGAAACGTCTAACGATGAACAAAATGCAAGGGCATTCCATTTCCTTCGACTGGCAAATGCAAAGTTACATCTTTGCCCTTATACCCATTGTCTATACTTTGCTCTCCGACCCTTCTGGGGGAAAAGGAGCCGCTGACAGCTCCTTTCCTCTAGTCAATCATCTTGGCTAAATCAGCCATGCATAATATTCCGTTCTTAATTCGCTCCCATGTTCCTGTTCAATTAACCAATTTGAGAAGCAAATAACTCAAGGATTGAATTGAATTCTTCTGGTTTTTGCCGAAATACAGCATGCCCACCTTCAATAAAGTGGACCTTGCCAATCAAATTTCTATAGCTTAACGTTTTGATATAGTCATTATTTATTCCCTGGTCACCCTTCCCCTGAATAATACAAAGAGGTGTGTCATCAGTTTCAACAAGCGCTTTTTGATCCCCACCAATTCCTTGTCCCATCGATTGAGCTAAGCGCTGGCGGGCATAACCATCAGTTTTTAGGGCGGCATCAATAATGAAACTTTCTTTTTGAACATCAAATCCACCACTGGTCATAAATTCGGATGCTTCTTCATATGTAAAGTTTGGCTTTGGAAATAATTCTCCAATGCGTGGATTAAAATTGAAGCCCATGCCCATTCCCTCAGATGAAACTGGGATAGGAGGCGTACCAGAAAGGATTAAGCCAGCAAGTTTAGTCCCTTTTTGAATCATGTTTAATCCAATATGACCACCCAAAGACCAGCCCATAATAATTGGACGATCAAGCTGCAATTTTTTTATAATTTCGTTTGCTACTTCAGCATATCCTTCAATCGTATAAGCTCTTTCTGGATTTAATGCCTTTTGGCTATTGCCATGCCCAGGGAGATCAATCAAAACACAACGATGTTTACCCGCTAAATTTTCATATTGATAAGAAAAACATTCTTTGCAGGCAGAATTTCCGTGAAGAAATAAGATTGGACGTCCCGATCCTGGAATATCAAAAATGGCGATATTTCCTTGAGAAGTTTCAACGAAATTTTCAGTTGGTTTAACATTCATAACTGTTCCTTTTTTTTATTGAGAGCGCTTTTTGAAAAAGCTCAGGAATTTATATTTTTAAGTACCATACCGAAAAAGAATCATTGAGGTTTTCCAAAGCCGGTATTTGCAATTCAAGAGCCAGCGTGGAATAAGAAAAATCAGCAATTTTTGTAAAACCTAACTTATTCATTATCACAGCTGATAGCTTGTTTGTCGTTTCACAAAAGAGAGAGGTGGCTCCTATTTCTTTGCACAATTCTATTTGTTTACAGGTCAGAGCTGTTGCAATTCCTTGTTGCCTATGTTGAGGTAGAATAGCGATACCTGCATTGTGATAAGCAGTTTCTTCAGATAATTCGGCTTTCTTTAAAAATAAAGTCTCAGCTTCAACAGCTTTTTTATGAATTGTTGTAAAAATTTGGGTAGATCGATTTTTTTCTGAAGCATCCAGATATTCAACATGCTTCCAATATTTAACAGCTTTATTAGCCGAGCATTGACCTATATCGTTCTTACTTTCATCCTTAGCAACATATGAAATTTCAGCATCTGGAAAAGGCAAAGTAAAACTTACATCCGTCTCATCTCCATTTGCTTGATTAAGCGTTTTTGTCAAAGGCTCGCTTTCCCATGCCGGTCCAAAAAATTGATGCCCTGGGATTCCTCTTTCTATACTAAACATAATGATCTCCTTTTTATTTTTTACTCATTTATGTTTAAATGTTAAATGATCAAATCAATTACGTTGTAGGGTAAAAATTACCCTACTGAACTTAAAGTGATTAGTTAGGTGTTCAATAAATCCCATTTCGATGAACAACCTAATTTTATTTTTACATTGTCCAAGTAATGTTCAACAGTGCGTTGTGAAAGTCCTAGTTTTGCAGCTGTTGATTGGGCTGAATTGCCCATTTTGAACATTTCAAGGCATTTTTGTTCTTGTGGAGATAGTTTCCAAATCTCCGCGAAGAATTGTTGTTCAAGATGATGGTTTTTTGACAAAGGAAGATGTTCTGAGAGATTGAGAAATTTATTTTCTCTAGCTTTATAGATATTGTATTTTTCTGAAGACATTCTTCCAATAATAGACTGGGCTTCTCTTTTAAAATAGCGAGAAAATTTTTTAAGTAAATCTAGCTTTTCGAGATAATCTGACAAAGTATCTACGCCCGAATTTTTATTAGCAAAAATAAACCCTTCCATTTGTCCAGGATTGCATTCTAACGAGAGAAATAAGTAATCTGTTTTAAATTGATCTTTTAAAAAGCATTGAGTTTCTTCATCATAAGTGCAAGGAGTATAAACATGTCCTGAACGGAATAAATCAGGATGTGACATATAGGGATTATTCAGATACAGCTTTTGAAAGTAATATAATTCCATGAAGTCAAAAGCATTTGATAAAATTCCAAAATGCCCATCTTTTTCAATGAAATAATAAGTAAAAAAATCAATGCCAAGATATTGAATTAATGGCAAACAAATCTGTTTAATCTTTTTATCATTCTTAATTGAATAATTTGCAATAATATCGTCTAACATGGCTTTAATGAAATTTTATACTAATTGTACCTGATTTGATTGTTTAATGATAGCCATAGTTTTCTGATTGGTTTTCTAATTGCATTCTGCACAACAAGTATAGATTTTAAAGAAAATATTACAGGAATTTCTAGAACTATTCTTCACTTGTAACGCAATCGGCTTCTGTTTCTATAAGCCACTCCTTATTGATGAATCCCTTTACCTCAACGAATGTACAGGCTGGACGAATGTCGGAGAAAAATTCACCATGGGCTTTAGCAGCTTCTTTCCAGGAATTTATATCCACAAGCATTATCCGAGTTCGGACGACATTTTGAAGTGAACCACCCGCCTCTTCGATTGCCTTTTTCATAATTTCTATACAGTATCTAGTTTGTTCATAGACATTATTGATGCCTATCGTTCGGCCGTCTGGGCCAATTGCAGCTGTGCCAGCCACAGCTATTATGTTGCCGACTCTAGCCGCACGTGAGAAGCCAATGGGTCCTTCCATAGGCGAGCCGGACGATATATTTTTTCTATCCATTTTTTCCTTTACAAATACCAATTTAACTTAGTTATTGAGGTTGTTATCATTGACGAGGCGGCCTTTTTAGACAATCTTTTGTAGCGAAGAAGCTTTATCTAATTTTTTCAATTTTCATAGAGCTATTTTCCTATCTAATGCTTTGCATCATTCACCACCTATCCACCACCTGAAGAAAAATAAGGACTTACAAAAAGCGGTCAAGCATTCATAAGTCCTTGGAAGAAAAGAATCTGAGTGGTGAGATTCGAACTCACGACCCCTTGCACCCCATGCAAGTGCGCTAGCCAAGCTGCGCTACACCCAGATAAAAGAAATTAGACGTGAACTAAGCCTTCAAATTGAAGCTTTGTTTCTGACATGCGTACAGCAATTCGACCACATTCTTCTATAATTTTTTCTAGAGGATCGCCTGCATGAACATTCGCTTGACTAATATCAACTGAGATAGAAGAACTAAACGTAGCGCCGCCTTTCATGCCTTTAACACGAAAATTTGCAAATAGGCCATCTTTCTTTTTAGTGATACTGATAAAACGGACTAAATTATTTTCAGCAATGTTCATAACGCAACCTACTCTTGAAGGTCCTCTAATATAAAGAACCATGGGGTTTATCGTCAAGAGCAACGAAATTTCTGTTCACGACTAACGTCTCATCAATTTTTTAGTCAATCTCATTAACCGCATAATTTGTTTTGTGGATCATTTGATTATAACTTGTTTTTATTGGAAGATAACTTTGCCTGTTTTGTCAATAGATCAAATCCATGAACAAAGCAATCACAGCCTGTGAACGAGTTATTAACAGCTTTTTTAACATAAAAATGACATTTTTATCCGTCCTTTGAGTTAAAAAAATTCATTTAAAACCTATTGTGAAAAGGAATCATAAAAAAACAGATTCTTTTAAACCTAATTCAATAAATAAGTTATGAACAAATCCACAACAACTAAAGAAGAAGAAGTAAATCTATATCTTTCTCTTCTTCTTCAGACTGTGGGGAAAAGTTTATTGATTAGCTGTAAAACAAAGACTGTGCAAAAATGAATAGAGATGGCATTTTAAAAGCTTAGCGCTCTATTACCAAATAGGAAATTTTCTGCGTGGGTACGTGGAAAATTTAAGAAGGAGTGACCTTTAAGGCATTGGAGGAAGGTGTCGTCATGAGCAGGTGAATCCATTTTATGGTTCTTAAATTTGTTGTTATTGCGATTTTGTGGACCCTCGAAATCGCGATAGAAATAAGTTTAAGTGTCTCAATTGTGGACATGAGAACCATCTGATCAGGTTGCCGCAATGAACTATCTGAGAAGATGTGGCAATATGACACCATTGGACGAAGCCTGCCTTGCAGCTAAGTAAACTATTCTTTTAGATCGATCCCATCGCTGATTGGAAGCCGGGCAACCGGCCACTGAGATGTCTTTCGAAATAAAGAAAATATCACAGCCGGTAGAAATGATTTTGCAAACCGGGTGGTCAATCAAAGAGCGAAACAAAATAAACACGTTTTAACACGTTTTTAGGAACAAGCTATATGATGGGAAGTGGGGAAATTTTGGTCATTTTAGTTGTGATTCTTATTCTCTTTGGAGGAAAGAGATTGCCTGAATTTGCCCAAAGTTTAGGCAAAGGAATTCGAGAGTTTAAAAAGGCTTGCAACGGTGATGAAGCTTTGTCTTCTACAGAGGAAGTGAAACGTGACCCCTTACCTCCTTCTCTTCCAAATGATTCATCCAATGACCGATCATAAGCTTGACTATGCAAGAATATTGGGCTGGCTTTTGGGAACATATTGATGATTTGCGGCATACGCTTCTACGATCTTTACTCATTGTAGGCGTAGGATTTCTAGGCGTATTGACATTTTATCAGCCTATTTTGCAGTTTTTGACTGCTTATTCTGTTGAATATACCGAAGGAAACTTGATCAAGCAGCAAGTGCAAAGAATTCAAATCATTAATCAAACCTCTAAAGATCAAATATTTGATTTGCCCGCCCATGCCTGGCTCATTTCAAACTTAACCCCGGAAAAGAAAGAAGGCAGCTCTTATCGCCTCGCACCTGGGCAAGTTTTTCTTTATGAAGAAGTGATTCATTCTTCTCTTTTAATTATGGGACCCCTCGAAGGACTGATTTTAGTCTTTAGAATGTGTTTTTGGCTGAGTATTGTCTTGACTGCTCCCTTGTGGGGATGGATCTGGCTTCAATTTATTTGGCCTGGTTTAAAAGAGCGGGAGCGAGCTCTTGTGATTCCCTTCCTGCTCTGCTCTTTGCTTTGCCTCGGAATAGGAATTGCCTTTGCCTATTCTTTTACCCTTCCAATGGCAAACCAATTTCTCACCCTTTTCAATAGCGCAATTGGTCAAAATGCATGGACAATTACTCATTATGTCAATTACATCTTGATGCTTTGTTTAGGACATGCGGTTGCTGCTGAGTTAGCTTTGTTGCTTTTCATACTTGTTCACTTTCGTTTTTTATCGCCTCATTGGCTAGTGGCTAAGCGACGCTATATGGTGATAGTAGCCTTTATCATGGGGGCGCTTTTAACACCGCCCGATGTCCTAACCCAACTTCTTTTAGCTTTTCCCCTTATTGCATTTTATGAGATGGCGATTCTATATGCCAAATGGCTGAACCGCTCGACTTATACAAATTCTACATGAGACTAAAACCAAAAACGAAGAATAACTCACTATTTTACTCTTACATAGATAAGATCATTTTTGTCCTGATCATCTAAATAAATACGCCATTTCTCGGCAATCAAACCAAATTCTTCTAAAAGTTCTTTAAAATGATGATGGGTTAAAGATTGAGCTTGTCCCAAATAATTAAGTTTAATTTGAAATAACTGCTCATCTACTGTCAAAAAAGTCAGAATGGAGGGGTGGAAAAAAGGAGATTTGTGGGACAAGCACCGTCTAACACTACTGGGAATGTAATTACTTCCCTCGTAAACGAGTGCTGTTAAAGAAATCTTTGATGCATCATCAATGACCCGAATCATGATGTCAGATCCATCAAATGGAATTTGAATCGAATCTCCACCTGCTAATTGGCTTAATATTTGTTGAATATCCTTTTCAACTAACATAATTTTCACCGATAATAAAAGGTTTAAAGAGATCAATAATCGCCTCTTACTTATATTGTATTACTATTTGCATTAAATAGATATATATTTTGTTTTTTAATTAATTTAAATAGTTTGATTAATTGATAGAGGATTATGAAAAAAATAACAAATTATTAAAAAAAATTAATAATTTTTTTAATTTAATTACTCTGTGATAGAGAATTTTCGGAGAATGTTAGAGATCGTGTCAACGATAAGCCTTTACGGCTTCTTTAAGCTTTTGCTGCAGGTGTTTCCATGATTCATAGGAGCACTCAGCCTCTGCTATGGCATGGTAAAGCTCAGCTTCATTGATTGGTGAGGAAAGCTGAGAAGAGGGCGAAGAACCAACATAGTGCGAATAAATAGGGCTATGTGATTGATTGGTTTGACTTTGTGGGGGATCCCATTCAGGAAGCTGTAGCTGCAAATTTTTATCAATAAAAGGCTTAGATGGGCCTCCAATTTTATATTGGGATAGCTTGTCTCGGCAGCATTCAGAATAAACCACGAAAAACTCCCACAAAAAACACCTTATTTCCTATTTGTAACGTGCTCTAAGAATTCCAAGCAAGCTGAATTTTTAAAAATTTTCAATATAAAAAAAGAATGAAGTCATAAATAAAATGATATCTAGATCTAGGGAGCTTTGACGCACCTTGAAGGACTAAAATCTTTTAGGTACGCTCCCTAGTACTCAACCACATTAGTTTTGTGTATTTAGATTGCTTCAAATCCCCGGGGTTGAATTGGCGTAAGTGGGTCAATATTAGCAATATGGACCCACTTACGCCAATTCAACCCCGGGTAGGGTGTTCATTTTGTGCAAAAAATGAGCTTTATTTTTCACAATAATTGGCATAGTTGAATTGAAAGTCGCATGTTTATGCCGTCCTTTCAGGACTCGATGTCTTTTTGATAGAACCCAGGCCTCCGCTTCGCTGCGACCTGGGCTGTAACATGACGGCCCTTCAGGCCTTAACAAGAGATCTTTAAGTCCCTCTTCTATAGTCCCTAAATCATCTTTTTGTTAAGGCCTGAAGGGCCGTCATGTTACAGCCCAGGTCGCAGCGAAGCGGAGGCCTGGGTTCTATCAAAAAGACATCGAGTCCTGAAAGGACGGCATAAACATGCGACTTTCAATTCAACTATGCCAATTATTGTGAAAAATAAAGCTCATTTTTTGCACAAAATGAACACCCTACCCGGGACTTAACAAAGAACTGTTTTTGGGCTTGATATTCTTCGTGTCAATTTAACAACACCCGCCTGTAAAAGGCTTTAGAGGCATATTTCCCGAAAATGATGCAAAAAACCATCAAGCCCAAAACAGTTCTTTGTTAAGTCCCGGCATATGGCTAGGTAATCGGAATTTTTTATCTTTGTTTTTGCAATGTTGCTTGATCCATATCCTTTCCCTCAGCGACGAGCGGCGTTAGCCGCGCATGGATAGTAGCCGTGGGTGTAGGCGCAAGCCGAAACCCACGGTTACCCAAAAAACAAATTTGAGCCACGTTAGTGGCGTAGCATTCGTTTAAATAAACATTGCTCCACAATCACATTTCCTACGCCACTAACGTGGCTTCATTTTTTTTACCATACACCGTGGGTTCCGGCTTGCGCCTACACCCACGGCTACTATCCATGCGCGGCTAACGCCGCTTGAGCGACAATTTTAGCTTCTGGAGTTTGCCAGAAGCATTTCGTTCCTAGCCTATGGCCGGGACTTAACAAAGAACTGTTTTTATGTTGCACTTTCCAAACTGGAGTGTAAATCGCTAATGATAGGATGATTTTGACGATCCAAAGTAACAGTATAATTCAATTTCCCAGTGACTGCATTTGCTAATATGATTTTCTCTCCGCCCTTTTGCTCTTGCCACTCACGACGGATATCTAAAGAACCAGTGACTTCCACTTTCACTTTTTCTATCGCATGTGTCTCCGCATTGCGGATAAATTCTAAGTGCACTGGCGGTAAATTTTGGGAAAATTTAGCAATTAATTTAAAGTTTTTATCTTCACTAGTGGGGTCTGGCCATGAGACATCGCCTGTATCCAAATTGAACTTCACTATCGCTGCATCAAATATGTTATTCAAACTGGTTTGATTAGCAACTAATTGAAGAGCTGTCTCCCAACGTTCATCTTGCTCTGTTTGAAATAAATCTTGTAAGGCTTGTACACCCGCCTTTACTCTTGTTTCTCCGTTAAGTTGATAAGAGGGCTGTGGATGATGATCATCAATTTGTAAATAGGAGTCTTTCCTTAAAAAAGCAATGCCTCTTTGTAAATCATTCGCAAATTGAGGAACAGATTTCCCTTGCAATTCTTCCTTCGGAAAATCTTTTATCATTCTATCCTGAATGAGATCTAAACGATCTTGATCTGATACCTCACTCTTCAATTCTTGCAAAAGCTGCGGGAGACGTTGAATTTGGTGATGGATTGTATCTTCTATTTTTCCCCCTTCTCGACTGGATTGAGATCTTCTAGGACCTAACAAAAAATTAATAATTTTATTAAACGCGTTTGTTATCTTCTTATGCGGTTTGTTTTTCTGTTTTGTTAATTTTTTAGTATATATTTGAATGTTTTTTTTTAAACCTTCCATATCTCCTATTTCTGTAGGATTAGATGAAAAAGACTCCTCTAAGTTTTGCAACTGATCGCGAGAAATCTTTTTAATCTCATTTAGGGAAAGCTTTTTGATATTTCCCCTTATTTCTGATTCATTAAGCGTATAATAAACATGTCCATCCTTCACAATAGATAGACGATCTTCAGAATTTACGTTTGTTTGAGTCCTTTCTGTTAACTTCAAAATGGATAGCCATTCTTGAGGCGATGAAGATGATGAACTCGTTGCATTATTCATAAATAAATCTCCACTAAATTACTATTGGTATATATTTAATTATAATTTAATTTTAATTATGTTTATATTTATTTTTTTTTACAAATTCAAAAATAAATAATTAAAATTAATCTGATGGATTTAAATTTTGTTATCAAATAATTGAAACTTATGAAGATGTGATAAGAGCATCGGCGTGTTTGAAAAATATTATCAAAAAGCGATTTTAAAAGCCGTTATCCCTAATAGGAAAAAATGGAAATTGGTATTTTCAACATATATATGAAAAATAAAATATGCTATGTTCATTTCAAAAATGAAATATCCCATTAATTCTTATGGAGAAATATGAATACCTCGCTATTGCCAACTGGAGTAGGACAATTGACGCACCGTTTAGTGGATATATACTCTTACATTGATTCTAATCTTAAAAGGATGTCTCCTTCCTCTCTTGTACTAGGAACCACGCTTACAGCAACGATTACTCTATTAGCTCTTCATCATTTGAAAAAACGCTGCCAACCAAGATGGAGTGAAACAAGGTGGGAACAAATCGGTCGATTGGCATTGACCTACTCCTCCTATATTAAGGGTAAATATACGCAAGAAATTGATAAACAATTGGCCCATTTTCAACAATCTGTGCTAAAGAAATGGGAGCCTTTCGGAAAGCTATTTACCAGCATCCCAGAAGAGGGCATGGATCTTAAAAGCTTAATAAAATTAATTGATCGCTATGATGAAATGACTGTTTCGGCTTTAAAAGGCAAACAGATATCTGGAACTATTTATTCTAAAAGCCTGGATAAAGGACCTGAAATCCCTACTCAGCTTGTTGAATGGTCTCATCAGATCAAACAAGGCCCTTTTGACGACGATGGAGAATATTGCAGCCATTTATCACAAAAGCTAGAATTCCTCTTTACCTATGCTTTTAATCGTTCTTATTTATGGAATTCTCTGCACGGCGATGAATTTCCCATAGGCGATTGCCTTAATTATCAAGTTGTGCGCATGGTTGCCAGTATGTTTGGAGGAAAGTCAGACGAAGTTAAAGGATTTGTAACTTCAGGTGGGACAGAAAGTTTAATGCTTGCGCTTCGCATCTACCGAAACTGGGGAATCATCAACCGAGGACATGGACCGGGAGAAGGGGTTGTCATTGCCAGTGAAGATGTCCATGCAGCTATTTTAAAAGGAGGCGCATCGTCATTGGTCAAAGTTGAACTTGTCAAAACAAATGATGGCAGAATAGATATCAAACATTTACAAGAGCTTGTTGATCAACACGGACAGAAAGTCGTTGCCATTATTGCATCTGCTCCTTCTTACCCAATAGGAATCATAGATCCCATACATACAATGGCAATCATCGCCCAAAATAATGGTTGTGGTTTACATGTCGATTGTTGTTTAGGTGCATTTATCATTAATCACTTATCAAAAGACAATAAAAATCTAACTGCTTATTTGTCTATTCCTGGTGTAACAAGCTTATCAGCAGATAATCATAAATATGGGCTGGGTCCAAAGGGTGTGTCAACCTTAGTCACCAAAGAGCTTGACTCAATCAATCTTGCCTATCATTCAATTTATGCAGTACCCGAATGGAGTGGGGGGGTATATGGAACTCCAAAAGATGCTGGCAGCCAATCTTGCGTTTCATCTTTCAATGCTTTTTTAGCTATGCTAGCTACAGGTAAAAAAGGTTACGAACGAATAGCAAAATCCATTTATCAAACATCTTCCCAATTAGCCGAGGAGCTTAAAAATTTTAAGGACAAGCTACAGGTGATTGCTGAGCCTGAAGCTAACGTCGTGGCATTTCAAATGAATAAAAATTGGGGCTTGCGAAAAGGGGCAATTTATGCTTTTACTCATATCATGGCCAAAGAACATAAAATTATCCTGAATACTTTAAATCATGAGAAAGTTCACTTCTGCGTTACTTCACGCTTTGCTGGTGATCCAGCAGCTTTAACGATTTTTAAAGAGGCTGTTGAAAAAAGTTTAGATGCTGTTGAGCAATTGAATAATCAGGGGACAAATTTTCCCGGCGATTCAGGAATGTACTGTGCATTAGAAGCAGCCATGAATCCTAAGAAGGAGGATTTGATCCTCCTAAAATTTATCGAGAATGTAGTGTTGGGCCGGCTAGCAGCAAGAGATGCTGTACGTGCCTATTTTTTAGCACAACTTGATCCCTATAAAAATTATGCAAAAACCGCTCAAGATCAGACCCATTAAGTCAAGAGTTAATCCATCTTTTCATTCATTCAAAGCCCAGTCAATGGGCTCTTGATGCTGCTTTTTCAAAAATTCATTGATTTTAGAAAAATGGTGGCAGCCAAAAAAACCATGATTAGCGGAATAAGGAGAGGGATGGGCAGCCGTTAATACCAAGTGGCGCGAAGGGATCTCTTCTTGTTGCACATAACGGCATTTATCTTGAGCTGACTTGCCCCAAAGCACAAAAACGACAGGATCTTTACGCTCTTCCAACTTGCGCACAGCGGCATCCGTAAAACTTTCCCATCCTCGCCCATGATGAGATAAAGGCTCTCCCTGGCGTACAGTCAAGGTGGCGTTAAGCAATAACACCCCTTGACGCGCCCAAGGAATCAAACAACCACTCTTGGGCTTGGGAATATGCACATCAGATTCTAATTCTTTAAAAATATTTTGCAAAGAAGGAGGAGGTTTGATGCCTTTGGGCACGCTGAAACTTAAGCCATGCGCCTGACCAGGCCCATGATAGGGATCTTGTCCCATAATGAGAACCTTCACTTGATCAAAAGGTGTTTGATAAAATGCATTAAAAATAAGCTCTTGGGGAGGATAAATGGGAACAGGTGCCATGGCATATTCTTTTTCAACGAAAGCAGCAAGCTCTGCCACATAAGGCTCTTGCAATTCATCTTGTAGCTTGTGTTGCCAGCTAGGCTCGAGTACGAAAGGCGTAAAAGAAGAAGAAGAGTGACGACTCATGGCAATCCTATCAATTGTTGAATTTGCTGCAAAAGAGCAACAATTTGTTTTTTTTGTGTAATTGTCAATTCTTGAGCAGCTTGTTTGATCTGTTGGTGCATACGCTGAAGCACTTGAATTAACGACTTTCCCATTTGTTGTTGGCGTCTATCGGTTTGATCCAAGGGAAAATTTTGTCGGATTAGCGTTAACATCTCCGTTTTGGTTTCTCCTTGATAATTTTCCACAATTTCTTGCTTTTTTTCCAGACTTCCCTTGCGGCTTGCCAATACATAAACAGCTTGACGAGGCATAAGTTCAATTTGGGGACGAAGTTGCTTAGGCATTGCTTCGCAAAATTCATAGTATTGCATGAGATTATAGGGAGTCTGACGATTGCCATAAGTAGCCATAAGCCAAGCGGTAAAAGCGCCCTCACGATAACTAATGAAGATTTGATGAGCCTTTTTAATACGCTCCCCATGTAAAAGGGCGGCTTGATTATTGATTGCCTTTACTTCAGAAGTCAACGAGATGAGGGTATCTAAATCAGCACGAATGTCTCGCTCCTCATCGGCATAATTTTTTAAAATCTCCTCAAGAAATTCTTTTTCTTTTGCACTCAGCTCAATAATACTAAAAACTCCAGAAAAACTTGTCAAATTTCCAGTCGCTGATTGCTTGGCCATCGCTGCCATTTTAGATGTATTCGAAGGTTTTTTCATGCGCTGATCGAGAATGGCGTTCACTTTCGTCATGGCAATATTCTATCCTCATGTTCAAGTTCATTAAATGTAAAGCGGCTTTACATGTCAACAGAGCGCATGTAATCAGCTTAAGCACCCCTACTTAGAGGTGAGACGTTGTAAAATTTCCTTGGTCACTGCTAGATAATCTTCTCCAGCTCGGCTATCGGGATCGGTATCAAAGACGGGTTTGCCATAAATGGAGGCTTCAGAGACCGCAATATCGCGGCGAATTTTGTTGTGGAATGCCTTATTGGGAAAGGTGCGCTCGATGACATCTAAAAAGGCTTGATTGCTTTTTCCACGTGTGTTCCAGAAAGATAAAACGACACCTAGGACATTGAGAGGATGGCGCTGTCCGATGCTTCCCATAAATTGTCCCAAACGTTCCAATCCTTTGACGCTGTAAAATTCAGGCGTGGCACAAACTAACGTATGTTGAGCGGCGATTAAAGCTGATTCAGTGAGCCAGCAAAGGGAGGGAGGGGTATCGATGATGGTAAAATCATAGGGCAAAGAATGCAATAAATCGCGCAGTTTTTCATGTGAATAGCGGTCGGCTGCTAAAGAGCCGGTCACTTCCAAGCGTTCAAGCCAAGTATCGGCCGGAATTAAATCTAAATGAGGAATATAAGTGGATTGAACGACATCTTTGAGTTGTTTATTTCCTTGAAGAACAGGAGCTAAGCTGTCATTTTCATCGGGATCTAAACCCAAACCGGTGGTGAGATTGGCTTGAGCATCGAAATCGATAAGTAAGACTTTTTTCTTGTGAAATTTTGACAAAGCAGCTCCAATATGAAGAGCTGTTGAGGTTTTAGCTGTTCCCCCTTTAAAGCTGCTAATGGCAATGGTTTGCATAAGAAAACCTTTAGGTTGCAGTCTGAGAAGCATAAGGAGAAGCGAACGCGCGTTGCTTTCTCTCTTCCTGAATATTTTTCAAAAAATCTTCAATTTGAATTTCGCCGTGAACGACGTTATCGCGCGTGCGCAAATTGATCGTTTTATGTTCCACTTCTTGATCGCCGACGGTCAAAATGTAGTTGGCTTGTGCCAGCTGAGCATTGCGTATTTTTTTGCTGACTGATTCTTGGGTACTATCGGCTTCCACATGAAAGCCAGCCTGTCTAAATTTTTGCGCTAGTTGCTGGACATAGGGTTCATGGCGGTCAGCAACGGTCAAAATGCGAATTTGAAGTGGACTAAGCCATAAAGGAAATTTGCCGGCATAGTGTTCAATGAGAATTCCCAAGAAACGTTCAATTGATCCAAAGATAGCACGGTGAATCATCACTGGACGTTTACGTGTCCCATCTTGAGCGGTATATTCTAAATTAAAACGCTCAGGAAGAGCCATGTCAAGTTGAATGGTACCACATTGCCAGCTGCGATTGATGGCATCGCGAATATGAAAATCAATCTTGGGACCATAAAAGGCACCGTCGCCTTCATTGATGCGATACTCACGGTTCATTTGATCCAGGGCGCCCTTAAGTCCTGTTGTTGCCACTTCCCATTCTTCATCTGATCCAATGGTATTGGCTTCTGGGCGGGTCGATAACTCTAGGCGATAAGAAAGACCAAAAGTCGAGTAAATTTCGTCAGCTAATGCAATAACGGCTGTAATTTCTTGTTGAATATCGCTCGGTTTCATGAAAATGTGAGCATCATCTTGATGGAAGCTCCGTACTCGGAAAAGCCCAGAAAGCGATCCAGAAGGCTCAAAGCGATGGACATTGCCTATTTCTGCAATGCGTAAGGGAAGTTCGCGATAGCTATGGGTATGACTCTTGTAATACAACATACAGCCTGGACAATTCATAGGCTTAATGGCGAAGTCACGCTCTTCAACTTGTGAAGTAAACATATTTTGACGGTAGTTATGCCAGTGGCCAGAAATTTCCCATAGTTCGCGTGTCATTAAAGTGGGAGTTTTAATTTCAATATAACCGTTGCGATTCAGACATTCCCGAATATAGGCAAGAAGCTCGTTCCAAATGATCAGCCCTTTAGGATGAATGAATGGCATACCAGGCGCTTCTTCTTTAAGAGAAAAGAGGTCAAGTTTAGGGCCTAAAACCTTATGATCTCTTTTTTTGGCTTCTTCAAGCTGTTGTAGATAATCCTTAAGCAGTTTGCGATCAGGATAAGTAATGGCGTAGATACGAGTCAGCATTTCATTTTTGGAATCGCCTCGCCAATAAGCTCCAGCCGTTTTCATGACTTTCAATGCTTTGATTTTCCCTAAATTGTATAGGTGAGGTCCGCGGCATAAATCAAAAAATTCTCCTTGACGATAGCCGGTTAAAGGACTGCCTTCTTCAAAACTTTGAATGAGTTCGCATTTATAGGGATTATGGTTAAATAAGCGTAAAGCCTCTTCTTTAGAAGGAAGGACTTCTCTTTGCGAAAGAAAGTTGGAAGCCACGACGTTTTGCATTTCTTTTTCAATGCGCTCAAAATCAGCATCAGAAATATGCAAATTAGCAAAATCATAGTAGAAGCCATTTTCAATGGGAGGACCAATGGTGGGTTTGGCATCGGGCCATAGGCGTAAAATGGCTTGTGCTAAAACGTGAGCAGAAGTATGCCAGAAAATTTCTTTCCCTTCCGGGTCTTCAAAATTCCAAATACTGACATGATCTCCTTGTTTTAAAGGATGAGAAAGATCAACTGTTTTGCCGTTGATCGATGCCCCCAATGCTTGATGAGGTCCTTTTAAATTCAATTTGTCCGCTAGATCTTTGGCCGTACTTCCCTCAGGAAGTTCAAGGGAGGATTGATCTTTCAAGTAAATGAACATGTTTTCTTTCCTTATAGCTATGACTGAAAAGATTCAGTTTACAGCAAGGATGAAAAAAAGTGTAGATTGACAAAGGGTAAAAGCACCTAAAAGACGAAAAAGTAAAGAAATAACGGGGCTTAGCTTACGTTTTTGTCTTTTAGGTGCTTTTTATCTTTTGCAATCTACACTTTTAATTGTTCCTATTTAAAATACACTGGCCTGTGCTTATAAGTCATTAGTGATAATCTGGAGATCTTTGAAGTCTTGAGACAAATTATTCTTTATTCCTTTCTCTGTTAGTGCATCGCACCCGGTGATATTAAGTACTTTAAGATTTTTTGGCAAATTCTTCATGTCTTTATCTATTAATAGAGGACAGTATGATAAATTAAGATATTCAAGATCTGGGGGTAACTTGTTTAGACTGTCAGCTTTAAAAAAGCTGCCCGATAAATTAAGCTTCTTAAGCTTTTGGGGTAAATTCTCTAATTCCTGCTCTGTTACGGTACGTAATCCAGCTAGGTGTATAGTAAGAGACTCAAGATCTTCAGGTAAATTTTTTATCGCCTCTTCTGTTAAGAGTGGGTTTTGAACTAATGTCAGTGCTTTAAGATTTTTAGGCAATTGTTTTATTCCTTCATTGGTGAGGCGCGAGCATTGGATAAGTGCAATCGTTTTAAGATTTGCCGGTAAATTCCCTAATACTGTATTTATTGGCCCCTTGAGGTTCTTGATATTAAGATACTCAAGAGCGGGCAAATTCTTTAGGCCTTTTGATAAAAAGCATCCGGATAAATCAATCGTCCTAAGATGTGGTAAATTTATGAAATGCTCTGGCAATAAAACCCAATCACTAGATATTTTAAGAGATTGAAGATCTTTAGGTAAATTTTCTATTCCTGCTTCTGTCAATGATGAACATTGAATTAATGACAAAGCTTTAAGCTTTTGAGGCAAATTTTTTAGTCCTTCATCTGTTAAATGATTGCAATTAACTAAATTAAGCACCTTAAGATTTGGACAGTATTTTAATAGGTTTTTTAGATCTTCATCTGATAGAGGAGTGTCTTCTAAATGAAGCTTTTTCAAAAACTCTCCCACTTGTTTGATCATTTTTAGCTTTATTTCGAAGGGGATAGGGTTTTTTGCCTTGGAACTCCTATAGTGTAATTCTTCTTCCTCTAATATCGAAACTAATACTCGAGGATCTTGCATAAGTTGTTGAGAATTTTTGGCTGTCCTTCCGAATGCATTTTGCGTTTCTTCGTCCCACTGTTTCAAAAAAGAAATCAGCACATCTTCTGGTAAATTTTCTATCGTTTTTCCAGTCTCAAAGTTTTTGCAAATTTCATTTATTTTTTGAACTACTGGATCATGAGGATCCACTTCTTCTTGAATAAGTTTGGATTTGATAGTGAGAAGATAAGATTGAGCATCTTGTTGACTAATGTAATTTACCCCTCGCTGCAATATTTCTAAAATTTCAGGGAGATGTTGTTTAGGGTTGCTTGCGATTAATGGATCTAGCCGCTCGTGAAATTGAGTATTTGAAGAAATTTCAGATGGGTCATTGGTTGGTCTTGCGCCTATATTCATATGATTCTCCTTTCTAAAGACAATTATCTTTAATTGAAAATTTGTAAAATCAAGTTTTAACTTCTATTTTGATTACAATAAATACTCAAAAATCAACTAATTACATTATAAAAAATAATTTTTATTTAATCCAATAATATTTGAATTTAAATAAGTGAATTAAACAAATTATTATTTAAAAAGGATGTAAAAGATAAAGATCAAGATAAAGAAGAAGAAAAGATACTTGAAAATAAAAAGAGATATGTTTTCTTTATCTCTTGCGTTCCTTATCTTTATTATCTGAGTTGTTTTGACTAAAAACATTTGACACTTGCAGCCCTTCAGGCTGCATGACACAACTCACTCAACCCCAGGGCGTTGCCCTGGGCTTTTGCTCTTACAGCCCTTCAGGCTGAGGCAGGGAATCTCAGCTTGGCATAAGTCCTTCAGGCTCTAAGCAATGACTGTAGGTTATAATAAGCCCTTCAGCTGATGCAGTGAATCTCAGCGTGCCATAAGTCCTTCAGGCTCTAGCAGTGACTCTTAGCTTGCAATATTAGACCTGCTGTCTAAAAGTGTACACTATGAGATTTCGTGCATCAGCCTGAAGGGCTGTAAGTGCAATAGCTCAGGGCAACGCCCTGGGGTTGAGCAGGTTGTGTCATGCAGCCTGAAGGGCTGCAAGTGTCAAATATGTTAGTCAAAATATCCTGCTATTAGCCTGTTGGACTAAACTTTTATTTAGTCAAAGTGGTGATTAAATAAATTATTTATTAACAAAATTTGATTTTGTTATAATAGTGAGATAGATATTGTAGTCATTTTAGTCCTTCTCCTTTCAGAAAAAGGAGTGTGAATAGAACTTCCTATAAATTTTAGGTTAAAACATGAAACAATCCGCATCTCATCATCCAAAAGAAGAAATGATTCAAACCTTCCAAAATGTTTGGAAGCATGCAAGCGAAACAGAAAGAAATTATATTAAAAATATGTGGGCCATGATCATGAAACCGGTTCATGTCATCAATTGGAAGTCTTTTGGCAACTCCAATGAATATGAACTTGAATTAGAAAAAGAAATTTTGGGGACTCATCCCGATTTTCCAATTGGGCAATTGATCTTAAAGCAAAAGATGAAAATTGCCCTCTTTGAAGAAAAAGAGCAGGAGGCAAACCATTATCGCCAAATCATCGATTTTCCTGACAAAGGCATTTGTTTTCGCATAGGAATAGGATGGCTTTCAAAAGACAGTGCGGTGGAACGCATCTTTGTTGAAGAAAATCAGCAGCAGGAGATTTGGTGTACTGTTAAAGCTTTGGGACAGAGTATTGCTCGATCATCAGATGAAACATTGGCGTTCTGGAAAAAAGCCCAATGGAGCTGATCTCTCCACTGAACTTATTGTTATTATTGGTTGCAAGTCTCTTATTTAAAAAAAGCTTAAAAGTTTAAAATTTTGGAGATTAAATAGTTGATTTTCTAAATAAATTTTTTATAACACCTGTCCTTTTAATAGTGATAAAGTTAACTTGCTGGCAATATGAAATTTTCCTAACCGGATTGATTTGTGCAACAAAAAGAAATTGATCATATTCTATCTTCTGTTAAAGCGCCTCTCAATCACCCCCTTTTTTATCCACGGGTCTTTGCTTTGGCTGCTAGGCTGCGGCGCGAAGTGCGAGCAACGCAGGCAGATATTTTGTCAAATATTGTCACAGAAGAATATGAAGAATTATCACGCCGTTTAGACCGTTCGCAAATTCAAGAAAGTAGCTCTGTACGCAACGTTTTGCGTACCCGTCAGTTGGCTCAGTTATTAGTTAATGAAAAAGGAGACATTGATCTTTCAGCTTTACCCACTGTCTTGTCTTATTTCAAAGAGCATTTGTATTCTTTAGGACCTCAGCGTCAATATGACGGTAAACGACAAGAACATATTTTAAAAGTTTTACAGATTCTCACAACGCAAAAAGATTTTGTTCGCGTACTCAAAAAATTTACAGGACCTTTGACAAATAGATGGGCAGAAGAGTTGATTCGCCATTCGTTACAACTCTCTTCAGGAACAATTATTACAGATACTCATATCAGACAAGCTGTACTCTCAGCCTGGCTTTGCTATATCAGACAAAATGTCGGGTCTTGTTTTGCGACAGCACCCGCTGAAATCATTCACGATGAGCAGCCAGAGCTCTTTTTGCAAGATTTAATGGATTTAATTGCCACAGGAACACTTAAAAGAACTTTTGCAGGAGTCGAAAACTCTGTTCCATTGAGTGCTAGCTGGGGAAGCGGAGATCTTAAAAAGCCCTTATTGATTCGAATTTCAACCAAAGGGATCTATCCTGAAATTTGGTATTCGCCTGGCTTAATTGCAGCTTTTGAAGCCATTGGATTTTTGAAGGCAGAAGATCGCCTCAAAAAAAAAGTGCAGCAAATTGAAGACTGGATTAAGCCTCTCATCCTGCAAAATCAATCTCATTCGCTGTGCGTACTCACCGTAGAAGAAATTCTTCGCACACTTTTACTACAAACATTGGGAATTACAGAAAAACAAGTGAAGGAATACGAAAGCCGTCCTCGGGGAATCGTGCATACTCAATTGCTCATGCTTCCAGATTCTGCAAAGAATTTAGGAGGAGTAGGAGAGCGCTGTGCAAATTTTTTACAGCTTTTTGAAATTGCTAAAAACACCTTTAAATCTTTGGCCGATAATGCCCTGTTAAAGGCTTGGGAATTTACTTTAGCCTCGTTTTCTGACATTAGATATGAATTTGCGCGTTGGAATTTTTATGCCAGTTTAGGATTGCAAACGAACGAATCTGGTGGAATTGGACAATGCATCTATCAAATCATTCAACACAAACTCGATCTAGCAAATAGAAAAGCTCAAGAGATTCAATATGAATATGAAATGGTTTATACGCAAGTGAAAACTCTTGAAGCGCGCATGCGGCATACCTCAACGGAAAAAGAAATTCAATGGCTTAAAATGGAATACCAAAGTCGAATGAATGAGTTTTACTTTTTAGAGGAACAGCGCAATGAGGCGCAAACTCAAGCCTCTGCACTTGTCAATCTTTATGACACCTTATATCAGCTTTATGTCGATCTTTTTAAAGATTACTTTCAAGAAGTATATGATGCTGATATGCAAGAGGTTGCAACTGGGCCCTTTGACGATAGTCCTGCAGGTTTCCGTCTACTCTATAAACATGGTAGAAGCAATACTTCTCAATGGACGCGTATTCAAAATCAACATGATTTTGTTGATGCGTTAGCCTCATTTTTTGTGGCAACAGAGCCACAAATTGCCCATGCCTTGAATGGAAAAGAAATAGAAAAAGATCTTTCAGATGTGGTAACAGGAATCATCAATCATGTAAAAACAAAAGAATTTTTAGAAAGTGCTTTGCATCGGATGGCGATGGCGCATCAAGCCCCTTTGATTAAAGATCCTTTGGATCATTTAGAGCATATTGAAAAAAAGCCCTGGGTTTATACGTCTGGTGGCACAATGAATACGTTGGTTAGCTGTTACTATCGCATTGAGGATAGGCCCAAAGAAGTAGAAAAATGGGTAGAAAATGAAATGGAATTGCTTGTTTATTTGGCTGATACGCTTAAACAAATTCCCCCTCTTTTTCTTGATCCTTATTTAAAAGAAAAACGGCAGTCTATGCTCATGCAATCCCCTACTCATGCTTTCTTACTCAAACCAGCAGCTTCTCCTTTTAAAGAAACCTGGTTGAATGATGAATTTACTTATACCTTCATTCGCGATCGTTTTGTGCGCCCTTCTGAGATTTTTGTAGAGCAATTGTTGCTTAATGACGAAATGCTGCGCTATTTAATTCAACAAATAAGTGAAAAAGTTCCTGAAAATTTTCAACCACGATTTAAAGCAGTTTTCGGACATATCAGAGGTCCTTTAAATCCGATTTTTTTCCGCGAATACCTTATCGAGAGGCTAGAAAATGACCGTGGCTTGCGCTATGGCTCTCGTCCAATCTTGGCAATTGAAGAAATTGATGGTTTGCTCTACTCTCTTCTTCCTCTTTTTTCGATCCACGAATTACAAGATCGATTGCAAAAAATTTTGATCTTTCTACCGGGTTTAACTGTAGAAAAAGTGAATCACATCTTGCAGCTGCTTAATCAAGTTTCTTTATCAAGAGGAGAACAATCCATCATAGGAGCTCAACAACTTCAAGAGATGTGCAAAGCTCTTTTATGCTTAAGCGAAGTGAGTACAACAACTTCTCATGATTATCACCTCCATATTAGCTTAGCAGCGCAAAAATTGGGATTTGCCATGCCAGCTCCTCTCATCTTTGCCGATACCAATTGGGTTAAAGATATGTTTGGTTTTGTTGTCAATCCAGGCACTGGCAAGCTTGAACTATGGCGTCTCGATTATACAGGTTCTACGGGCTATCCCATGACCAGCTGGAAACAGTGGGTCGATGGCTCGCGTTCGGACCTCAGATGGGGGGTGTATGTCAAACCTTTTCAATATGGACAAAGCTAAAGACGTTTTTAAATTTATTCACAAGAGTCTTTCCTATTAATGTATTTATAACAAATAGCTTAGTTTAATCAGTCGGTCTTCATTCTCTTTTTTATCGCCAAATTTATATTGACTTTAAGATTTGAAAAAAGTAAAACTCTAGCTATTTTGTGAATCATTTCAAAAAAAAAACGAATTCTTTTTCTTCTAATAGTTAACTTTATTCGTTTTTCATAGAAAATCACATGCACTTAAAGTACTTATCCGCAATAAATTACGGAGTCCACTATGAAATTTGCAAAATATTTAATGCCATTTTTAGTAGTTGTTGGATTCACAACTAAAGCTGGTTACGCTCAAACTGTCGGACAAGAAACTGTTTTTGACCGTCAACTTAGGACGCGTGATGATCAACCATTAAGAGAGTTCGTTGAATCTAAGGAAAACATCGATATCAAACAAAAATCTCAGAACTTGGAGATCAGTGGCGACGTTCGCTTTGAGTGGCGAACAATTCAGGAAAAGGGTGTTGTGATTTATATTGATACTCCCAGTGGTAGTTATGAAATGATAGATGCAAATGATGCGATGGATAACTCTTTTTACAAAGACTATAGAAATTTAAGAGGAGGAAGCCATGTCGATGCAGCTGGCATTCCCATTTCAACGAATGACTTTGACATCGAGTTCAACCTCAAAATTAAATATACCTTTAAAGATGCTTGGGCAAAAGCTCATTTGCAATTTGATAATCCAGCAGGAGTCAGAGGTCGCAATCCTTGTTTTGGCGCTTTTCCTGTTTTTAATAAAGAGGGTAGCGAGGTTGTTGAAACTGTTCCACGTGATAGCCGCTGGGCAATTAAAGGCAGTGGTGAAGGGATGTTTCTCACCTTAAAAAGAGCCTATATAGGTTATAACATTTATGCTGATGGAAAGCATCGCTTGGATATTGAAATTGGTCGTCAAAAACTCGATGATATTTTCGATTCTGAAATTGAGTTTTCAAGCCGTTTTGATGGCGTTTTGTTAAAATATGCAACTACAGTAGAAGATGTTTTTGATTGGTATCTCACAGGAGGCGCTTTTGTGATTGACGAGCGTGCCAATCATTTTGGTTATGTTGCGGAAATTGGATTCCTCGATATTTATGAGACAGGGATAGATTTGAGGTATAACTTTATTGACTGGAAGAAAAGAGGAAAAAACCGCTGCTTTATTTTTAATCCGCTGGGCGCAGAATTTCAAAACTCTCAGGTAACGCTTACATATACATTTGCACAAACATGGTGTGGGTATGAATTCCCCGTTGAATTGTATGGCGGTTTTTTGGTCAACCATGCTGCTAGAAAAACGGTCTTTACACATTGGAAGAAGAAAAATTTGGGCTGGTATGCGGGGATTTATATTGGCAATGTTGATAAGAAAGGCGATTGGTCTCTTGACCTTGAGTATGTGGTTGTACAAGCACAGGCAGTTTCTGAATATGATGTTGGAAGTATTGGACGCGGAAATATTTTGGATGAAAACTTATTAGACATTTTGGATGAAGAATTTCTTTATGCAAATTCCTCTTCTTCAAGCATTCCTTCTTCTCATATTATAGGTTATTTTCCACGTCGTGGAAATACTAACTTTATTGGGTTTCGAACAGAATTTTTGTATGCAATTACCGATAATTTTTCTATTGATTTCATCTTCGAAATTTCACGCGAAGAGGATAAACGCATTGGTGGACCTCACCACTATCGAGACTTTGAGATCGAAGCGGTTTATGCTTTCTAAATTAGAGATTGGCTCGCTTTTACCTCTCTGATTGAACGACGCAAATGAAGTCGCCATTCAATCAGAGAGTGTTCCTTAAAATGTTGGTAAAAATTCCAGATGTATGAAATAAATTGCATTCGGATTTTCAGTGCTTCTGTTATCAAATAAGTTATCGATTATGCTTTAGTATTTTTCTTTCACTCTCTTAACTCAATTTTAAATAGGTGTTATTAATTAATTATAATTAAATTTATTTAAATATTTTTTAAAATATTAATAATAAATTAATAGTATGTTTACAACTTTATTTTATAATTTAATAAAATTAAAGGAGTAAATTGTGAATAATTTATCTTTATCAGGATCGAATTCCGCATCCTATTCAAATTCTAGTTTTAGTAATAGTTCTTCCCTGCAATCCATTCATAATGCATTAGGGGAAGAGCAGAGTGAAAGAGAACCGCTTGAAATGTGTTGTTTAAATAGAAAAGATATGGTTTTATCATCAGAATATTTTTATTCAACAGTAAAAGCAATAAATAAAACACCTGAAGTGAATAGTTCATTAAGACCTGAAAATTTTAAGGAATTAAAAAATAAATACCGAAATGAACAGTATAAAAAAATTCGTACTCAGAAAAAAGATGCAATAATTAAGCTCAAAGAAAAAATAAAAGAGAGCAAGGGTGATCATCAGCATATCAAAAACTTGCTGATTGCTAGTGCTCGAAAAGGGATCCCTTTTAGCGAGCTTCCATTTTCAAAATTTAAAGACCATTACCCACAGTTATTTTCTATTCTAGAAACCGCTTACAACAAATCAATGCAACAAGCTTCATCATCTATCTTTTTAAAAGATGTAAAAAATTTATGTTCGTTAGTTACTCTCGATAATTTTAGCCAAGAGGATCGGAAAACTATTAAAGAGCGGGAAAAAGATCACCTTAATTTTCTTGATAAGACCAAGGCATCCTTCACCCTAAAAGATTGGGATGATCAAAGAATCAAGTTCACATACGAGATTGCACGTATATGGGAAGGAAACAATGAAGAAGGAAAGCCAAATTCAAAGCAGTTGTTTGAATTATGTGTAAAAGGATTTGAACCTAGTCGGGTCAAAATGCAGGCAATTCTTTTCTCTAAAATAGATAAAAGAATAACTATGAAGATGAGTTTTTCCATAATATGTAGATTTATCTTTGAGAGAATACAGGCTTTGATAGAAAAAGAAAAAAATACGAACAACGAAATTTTTGATCAAGCTTTAAAGGCAAGCTCAAATCTACTTAAGGCATATGCTGAAGATACCGATACCGATAAAGATATAGCAAATATTAGACTTCTTTTGAAAGAGCAAAAAAAACATAGTTTTGCTCGATTTGGTTATCTTGCTGAAAATTATGCAGATTTTATTCGACATGCAAAATTAATTGAAGAAGCAGTAGCAAAGATTGATTCTAGCCCTGATTCGAAGACTATTATACGCCAGGCTCTTTCCATACTTTTACAACATTCTCACTATGTTGATTTAACACAGAAAATAGAAGATGTGGAAAAGAAAATAAAGCGTTCTGAAAGTTGTTCCGATCAAGAATTGTTATTAAAGGAAAAATTATCAAAACTTCAACAACAACAAAAGGATTTAACGGTTAATCATAATCATCATGAAAAGCATCTAATGGGTTATGAAGCAGACAATTATTTTTCTGGGCCAGAAGAAAAAGCAACAGCTATTCATACAGTTAATACTATCATGCAATTATTTGAAACCCCGGATGAAATAAAAAATTTCCAACATGCTCATACATTTCCTTTTCCAGCTATGTTTAACTGGGATGAGGAGAGAATGAAACAAATTCTTAAGCATTTGAACATCAATTTAAGCGAAGATTTCGAGGCCCCAAAAAGATATATTTCTTCTAATTTTTTCAAAAAAATAAGAAATGGCCAATCCTCTAAAATTTTAGATGAAGCTTTTATAAATGAATTAAATAAAATTAAACAAGAAGTAGGCTCTGATAAAGCCAAATTTATTTACTGTGCTCTTGATGTTTTAAAGCACTATCATCTTAGAGTTTTTTCAGAGACAGAGCTCTTTCCTGATGTCATTAACACATATAGTGATCACTTTTCTGAATGGTCGATCGCCTTAGGAAAGAATCTAGAACCAAATTCTTATAAAAAAAATTTAGCTTTAGAATTGAGTAAATTATTAGAGCAAGATACAGTAACAAAAGCGATGGTAGCACAATGCTTATCGGAATATTATAAGCAGACTTTGAATAAAATACGTAAACAGGAAGAATATATTAAATTCAATGATGATTGTACAATTATAGAATTGTTCAAAAAAATTACAGCTTTTCAAGTTGAACAATCTGTTTTTTTAGCTCAAGTAACAACTGATATTGAAGTTAAGCCTAAAAATTGAAGATAACCAAAGCTAAAGTTTGAAAGAAGTAGGCTAATACAAATCTGGCAACTGAATCAGTTATGGTGTTTTTAATAAAAACATTTGACACTGGCAGCCTTACAGGCTGCATGATACAACTTGCTCAACCCCAGTGCGTTGCCCCATACGGATCAAGCTAAGAGATGAGTTTATGCTAAGGGACGCATTCAGTCGCCGCGCCGCTTCGCTCTGGGCTCTGTGAGGGGTTGTGGACCCACCGTTCGGTCGCCCTCCGGGGCTCGGTCACAGTGGGCTAGAATCAGTCGTCCTACGGACTCTAGCGGCAATGTAGAACCCATTGAATGCTAGTCAATGGTGTTTTTGATAATGCCGCTAGAGTCCGTAGGACGACTGATTCTAGCCCACTGTGACCGAGCCCCGGAGGGCGACCGAACGGTGGGTCCACAACCCCTCATATAGAGCCCAGAGCGAAGCGGCGCGGCGACTGAATGCGTCCCTTAGCATAAACTCATCTCTTAGCTTGATCCGTATGGGGCAACGCGCTGGGGTTAAGTAGGTTGTGTCATGCAGCCTGTAGGTCTGCCAGTGTCAAATATTTTTATTAAAAACACCATAACTGACTCAGTTGCCAGATTGTATTAGCCTACTTTAGAATGTTATCAATTGTTTTTAATTACCAATTTTTATAATCTATAAGATTTGCAAATGATTAATTGAATAAAAGGAGAGAAGCTATGAACGGAGTAGGAATAGAATCAGGAAATATAAATGATCTTGTGGGTGTGCAGTTGGGAGAGATGACCTCTTCTGTAGACAATGAAAAAAATACCAAAGTGACTGAGACAGACAAGCAAATTAGCACGATTTTTAAACTTTCCATTCCTTTTCATTCCCAAGAGACTATTGATATTAAAGAGCTTGATTTGTATTCGCGAGTTTCTTTCCAAGAAGTTATTCAAGAACAGGAAAGCCAAAATTTTCCTTATTTTTTAGCTCTTACCCGGGATAGCTCAGGAAAGATTGAGGCTTCAGATGGCACCTCTTTATTGCGCAATTATTTCAAATACGGTCGCCGAATTTCTCCTATTACTCAAAGACCCATTATTGAAGCACAAATTTATCAAATTGATCATTTAAAAGACCAAATATTCAAATATCTTGGCAATTTATCAACAATTAAAGAAAATCAAGGGCACTGGTTAAAATTTATTAATGCTTGTGATCCAAATTTAAACCCACTTGATAGAGGTCAAGAACGCTATTATATGGGCTATGCTTTTGAAAAAGGAAAAAAAACAACATTGGGGAATTGGTGGGTTGAACCTGATTTAAAAAAGGCTTTCTTTTGGTATAACAAATCAAAAGAAGATCAATATTTTGGTGGTCCGCTTGCTTTAGCTGCTTGGTATGAATACGGGAATTCAGAAGTTAAAGCATCAAATGAGCAATTGTTTGAGAATTTTAAATTAGTTCTAGATTGGATTCCTGAAAATTATCATGCACTCCCTGCTATTTGCCAGTATATCCGCAATTTCTATGAAAAAACAGGAAAAACCGTATCCACTGAAAATGAGCTAAAAAAATATCAATATTTGTTAGAAAAGATAAAGCACAAACAAAATTTAAACCTCAAGTGAATAAGATGAATGACATGTGCAACGGTTTCCGCCTCAAAAACCTATTTCTCTAGTAGTTTTTGGGTGTAGGGAGACAGTCTTAATGCATACAAAAACTTATGTAAACAAATATTTGTTTCACAAAAGTGAAGATCTTTTTTAATCGTCGAAGCAAAGTTCATGTTCATGCCGCGTAGCTAACAAAGATTGATGGCCGCTATACACAACATTGCCAAAAGTCACCGAAGCGGGCACGCGGAATTTTTTGAGAAGGCGTTTAAAGAGGTGAATCCGGGGATGTTTGATTCCCTTTTCAATACGGACAGGAATGATGGGATAGTTAGCAGCTTCCGGAATTTGATTAAAGGGAGCTGCTTGGTGCAGCTTTTCCACTTCTGTGTAAATATCCCAGCTTTGAATGAAAATGCAAACTGAAATGCCTTTTTTTAAAGTTTTCTGAATGGCTTCTAAACATTCTTGATTTTTGACAAGGGGTTCAATGTCTGGAATAAATACAACCCGAAGTAATCGATAAAGGCGCATCATCCAGGGTGAATGCTTTTGTTCATTTTCAATAAAAAAGCGCATGCGACGCCTTTGCGAACCGAGCAATAGAAGCGTATCATTCCAAGCAGTATGCGTACAGACATAAAGAGCTGCACAATCTGGAATCTTTTCTTGGCCTGTAAAAACTGTTCTAAAATGTAACTTCGATAAGATCGCTGCAATAAAGCGGGTCAAATAATTAAAAAATTGAAAGATAAAGGCAATCATGACTAACAAGGTGAAGAGTCCTATGAGACTAAATCCTTGATCGGATTGAATGCCAAACACTTCTTTATTGAGATAGACCAAAGCAGAAGCAAACAAAACGCCTACAAAGCTCATAAAATTGGTGGCGGCTACCATCTGACCTCGCGATGTTCTTGGGCTGGCAACCTGAATATAGGAATCCAAGGGAATTTCAAAAATTCCGCCAAAAATTCCAAGAGTCGTCACTAAAGGAATCACGAAGAATAGATGCGTCGAAAAAGCATCGAGCATAAAGGCACTGATAGAAATTCCTAACGCACCGAAAGGCACAAGGCCTAGCTCAACGATTCTTCCTGAAATTTTACCTGCAATGAGAGAGCCTGTTCCAATTCCCAAAGCAGTTAAGAAGAAAAGATAGCCTCCTTGGACGTCGGATAAATGGAGAGATTGAACGGCAAAAGGAATAATGTTGAGTTGTGTAAACGCTCCAACGAACAGAAAATAGGCCGATCCACACATGGCAGGTAAGAGTGACACCTCTTGCCGAGCAAGCTTTAAAGTTTGATAAATCTCTCTTAGAAAGAAAAACTGAAATTTTTTTTCAGATCCAGAAGGCGGTGTCGGCTCAATGCCAAAACTCGTTACCAACCCTACTATAGCAATGAACGTACAAAAAATTGACGAAATAATAAAATTACGTCCAGTAATTTGCGTCAAAAACGACGCCAAAAAAGTTCCTAAAATAATGGCTAAGAAGGTAAATGACGTCATCAGGCCATTCGCTCTAGAAATTTTTTCAGTGGAAACAAGTTCAGGCACAATGCCATATTTCGAGGGACCAAAAATCGCGCTTTGCGTGGCAAGCATAAATAAGATAGCGTACGATCCCCATTTGCTTTGAAAAGCAAAAGCGCATACGGCAAGGCCCATGATCACGAGTTCTAAAATTTTAGTGGTCACGATGATATCTCGCTTGCTAAAACGATCGGCTAATGTTCCGGAGATAGCGGAAAATAATAGAAAGGGAATGACAAACGTCGCACCTGTAGCAAATAAAATTTGATGGCTGTATTCAATTCCTTCCAATTGAATAAAAAAGTAAACAATGAGAAGTTTATAAACATTATCATTCAAAGCCCCTAAAAATTGGGTCACATTCAAATAGGTAAAGGAAGAGAAGCGATTTAAGAAAGTGTAAGACATACAATCACTTATAAGAAATGGGTGATGTTAATTGATAATTGATAAATGTTGTGCACGGGTCATGTTCTAGAATCTCAATAAGTTCGTAAATTTAAAGTATGAGGGGTCGGCTCTTTAGCTACAAGAGAATTTTATCAAATAACCGCTTATCTGGGTATTTAATTAGAATTATCAATTTTGAATAATTTTGATTTATCAAGTCCTAATTATTTAATATAATCCTTGCTAAACTAATAAAATCAAAACTCATGCATATGTGCTAGCTTATTCTCTAAAATCGACATGATTTGATCTCGATAAAGAGGATAATTTGTAAGAAGCCATAGATCCACTTTATGAGCCATGATTGCCATTCTTTCCCTTTGAAGCTGAGATTGGCAAATTTTTTTATCAAACGTCATTTTGCCAACATCAAAATGAATCGGTTCATTGTCAATAAATCCATTGTTGCGGATGAGGCCGACACCTAAGTCATAAAGACCTTTTTGATAATGCGCCGCATACAGATCAAAGACTTGGCTCAGCCTTTGGGCTGCTAAAGCCACCTCTTGATTTTTTAATAATTTGTGTAGCACATCTGCTAATTCTTGGACTTTGAGTTGAATGACAAAGCGTGTGCGATTGAGATTAATGACATGTGGATTTTCTTGCTTATCAAGTAAAGTAGCTTCAGGAAGTTGATGGAAAGAGGGATTAAGATGAATGTAAAGTAAGCCTGTTCCTTGACGATCATAGTCATAAGCAACTTTATATCCATTCAACACGGTATCAAGAGACACCTTTTGCATTTTGCGCTTCCGATAGTTTTCAAAGGGGAAGAGAGCAGGAAGATAACGGAGTGACCAATGGGGTTGATGATAGCGGTATTTGAAAAATTTTAAGACATATAAACCATCTTCACTTAAAAATGAGATAAGGCGCGCGCCTTTACCTAGATAGGTAAATTTTTGTGAAAGAATAATGGTATTCAAATGCTCTTGGTTTTTTTTATTTAAAGGCTGGATTTCCCATTCTTCACGATAAGGAAAATCAAATTGAATCATTTGAAGGTTAAATCTTTCTTTGTGTGGTTTATTCCATTTAAAAATCTGAAATCCTAAACCAATCAGTAAGGCAATCAATAGGACTCTTAATTTCAATTTCATAACCTTTGGATCATCCTGATTTTGTGTGAGCGATTTCGAGCCGCTTTGCTGCCGAGGTCAAACGCTCTATTCTGGAAGCATAGCTGCTACGATTGTGAATGATTAAAGGAGAGGCAAGAAGTACAGCTGCGATGTCTTCTTTTCCTAATAGTCTTTTGTGTAGAAGCCACAAAACCATGAGTGATGGACCGCGGTCCATTCCTTGTCGGCAAGTGATATTCATAGAGGGGGGATTCCACTTATCAACGAGATGATCTAAAATCAAAAGGTAAGTAATTTCAATGAAATCTTGTCGCTCTTTTCGATTAAGATGTTCTTGATGATGAAAGATCGAAGCATGAACTTGATGAATCATTTTTTTTAATTCCTCTTTCCAAATAGAAGCATCTAAATATTTAGACCAAAAATAATTGCCTTTAGATGAGCACATGTTATCTAAGAAAATTTGTTTGAAATCTTTACTTTCAATTTCCTCAGGATACTCCGGATTTCTTTGCCAATAAAAGGAAGAGTTTTTATCTAGCGTAATCACATAGAAATGATCATTCTTATTTTCTAACGTTTCCAATGCATGTGTGAGTGGACCTTCTACCCCTTTGCGCTTCATCAAATTGACATAAAAATGATGCGGGTGTTTATTGAGAAATAATAAAAACTCCGGTGAAATTTGAGGAGACAAACACCACCATAGAAGGCGAAAATTTTGACAAACGGGTTGACCGAGGCGGATGAGCTTTGTCTGATTGTTGAGAAGGGCAACAAAAGAGGGCAAATTTCCTTGCAAAAACTGATCTTCGTAAAAAGCTTGTTGTTTTATGCCATTAAATTGCTGACGAGCATGTAATCTCTTTTGTATTTCCTGAAGATAAATCAAAACATCTTCTTTGGGAGGATTCACATAGCGATAAAGGAAATCTTGCATTTGTGGTTTAAGGTCTACTTCTAAAAAGAGCCAGTGAATCATCTCTTCAAAAAATTTCCTATGTTCTTGTTCCTCCTGATTCAAGTTCTGCGAAAGCACACTAAGCTCACGGATCTTTTTAATCAAAGCCTCATGACTTGCACGCTGTTCTTGGGGCGTGCCTGGCTGCTTGTCTATTTCATCTAAGAGGGCTTTAACTTTTTTCTGATAAACTGTTAGAGGCAGTATTTTGACTGTCTCATAAGCGGGATGATTTGCAACCCATTGTTTCAGCTTAAACCGATAGTGCGAATAAATAGGAGAGTCAAAAACATTTTTTCCCTCTTCAATAGGAGGAAATATTTTGAAGGTCAGCCATCCTGCAATCATGGCTGTACATAAAACAATCATAGTCGCTAATTTTTTCATAACATTTTATCATTCAAGCGTTTATGTTCAGAGATTTTCCTAAAGATGGATGTCTTTCCTTTTTAATCGATGAAAACCCCATTTTCAAATTGGCCGACTTTTACAGTACCATCAGAATAAGTCGCTTGTCCTTTTCCATGTAATTTGCCATTTTTGAATTCACCCTCATAAACCCAATCTGTAAAACTCCTTTTTCCTTTTCCTGTCCAGATTTCATCATTTTTGAATTTTCCTTCTTGGACATTTCCCCCTACATCGATTTTCTTTCCTTTAATCAATTGACCATTTTGAAATTCCCCTTCTTCTTCTTCTCCGGTTGCCCAAGTTCTTTTCCCAGGGCCATCCAATTGACTCGCCACAAATGAGCCTTCTTCTCTTGTGCCATCAGGCAGAATTTGGCTTCCACTTCGTAAAAAACCTCTTACAAATAGCCCTTCTTTTCTTATGATTTTTTTGAGGGAACGATGGACCTCTTCCTTGCCTTTTCCATCCAATCCTCCATACTCTAGATCGAATTCGCCTTCTTCTATCCTAAAAGAGGCTGTTCTTTTGCCTTTTAATAACTTGCCATTTACGAATAGCCCTTCTTCAACACCACCACGGGGTAAAGTCTTCGTTCCGTTTCCATTGAGCTGGCCGTTTCTAAATTCCCCTTTTTCTTCAGTTCCATTGGGTAAAGTTTTCTTTCCATGACCATGTAATCTGCCATGTGTAAATTCCCCTTCTGCAACGGTTCCATCGAGAAAAGTAATTTTAATCGGTTCATCTAATTGAGAATCGTCGAGATCTATCGGTTTAACTAATTGAGAATCGTCGACATCTTCTGATTTGTCTTTCTTAAAGAAAAAGTAACCAATATAGCAACCTGCTAGGAAAGCAAAAGCAATAGAAGCAAAAGCGATAGAAGCAATCAAGCAAATTCTTTTTTGTTGATTTGTTAATTCAGGAATGAATTTATTTTTTAATAAAGGCGTAACATGATTTAAAAAACTAAAATCAATACGCATATTTTTTACCTCAATTTAAAATTATTTTAAAATTAACAAATAATGCTGCCCTATTATTAATTTATTTTCAACAAAATCATGATGAGAGAACTTTTTGTGATAATTTCTCTTCCATATATTCATTCAGCTCTTGTGCAAATTGGGGATAGTGGTGAGAAATCCAGCTTTGTAATTTTGAAACAATTTTGAGCAAATCTTTTTGATAAAACTCAGGCTGTTTCATTTTTTCATCCGCTATCAATTTCCCTACATCAAGATGAAAAAGCTGATTTCCAATGCAACCGATATTATGCATTACTCCATGATCTAAATCGTAAATTCCTTTTTGATACTCAGAAAAATAAAGGTTAAACACTTGGTCAATTCGCTGCTTGGCCATGGGAAGATTTCCCCGCTGTAAGATCTTTGATAAGTCTACACTCAACATTTCTCCTTTTTCTTGTAGAACATAGGAGACTTTGGCTAAGTTAATCCTTTTTTGGCGATTTCTTTTATCCACTACAGTTATCCATCCCGATTGATTTGAAGGATTTAATTGAATAAAGATCAATCCACTTTCCTCTCGATGTACGTCATAGGCTAGCTTATAACCCTTAAAGGCAACCGTCAATTTTTTTTCCCTTTTTGCAATGTGTTGATTGCGATAATTTTTAAAAGGAAAAATATTAGGAAGAATTTTGACAAAAAAGGAAGGGCGAAAACGTTTAAATTTAAAGAGTTTTAAAACATATTTTTGATCCGCGCTAAAAAAAACATAAGATTGGCCTCCTTCATCTAAGTAAACAAAAGGTTGCTCCAAGATCTGATTGATTTTAGCAAGACTTTTTGAATCAGGAACTGGGATTTCCCATTCAGAATGATAGGGCAGTTCAGAAGTAATTTGATGAGAATCAAGATCATCATTTAAAAATAAAAAATAATAGCAGGCACTCATTGACAAAAGGGTGAATAATAGCCATCTACAATTTTTTAAGTTAAAAAATTTCATTTTAATCCTAATCGATCAATGTTTTGCCATGAAATTTTTATTGGAAGAGATCAAGAGAATAGTGTAGCAGATCACAAGGTATTTCGAAATATAATTGATATTCACATGCGCGTTAGGGTGTGATTAAATCTGAGAGTTTATATTTTTTAGCAGATCGATACGAAATGGTAGGGCGGCGGTAGCCGCTTTCAGTGGGAAGCCCCGTATGAAGCGAGCTTGCGAGTGGAATGCGGGGTGGGCATCAATAAAATATAAACCGCGGAAGCGGTGTGAGTGATCTTACGCTGCTTCCGCAGCTCAATGCTATCTTGCCTACACCCCGCATTCCACTCGCAAGCTCGCTTCATACGGGGCTTCCCACTGAAAGCGGCTACCGCCGCCCTACCATTTCGTATCGATCTGCTAAAAAATATAAACTCTCAGATTTAATCACACCCTGCACTTTATATTTGGAATGGCAAAATCAATACTTGGCGGCAACTTGGATCCGAGATTTTAATGAAAAAACCTTTTCAATCTTTAGTAATCAATAGAACCATAGAGGTAGGGGGAGAAGACTCCCCTACCCCTATGACTCTATTGATTGACGCCGGGGCGACTGAACTCATTCAACAAATAGGATCTACAGCTTATATTTCATTAGCTTTAGAATCATAAACAATTGTGATCTCGGGTTTCTTATAAAGGAGTTTAAGGAATAATTTTTTCACACTATTTTCATTAAGTTCTTGTATATCTTTGTTGCCTTGCATTTTTGAGAAAGGATTTGTGCTTGAATCATATGTTTCACATGTCCCTGTACGCACATCAAGCTTAAGACTTCCTGGAACTCTAGGAATTCCAATTCCTGGAAGAATTGGGGGATGAAGGGTATCCTCCGATGCAATAATGCTGTTCAAATCATTCGAGCTCAACCATGCCTTGACTTTTAATAAAAGTGGTTCTGACATTCCCTGGATTCCACCGCGTAAGTGGACTAACAACGGTGCCTGATTGTTTTCTCTATAAGCACGGATGCGGTTTAAAAGCATCTCTCCACTGACTTCAATTGCATCCTCTCTTGTGAAATGAACAACGAACCCAAATTGATTGGCTGGATCATAACCTGCCACGCCGATACAGGTTGCTAAAGAATTGGTTGCCAGAATAGGACGATAGCTCCCTTTATGACTAAAGACAGCTTCTGATAAACCAGCTTCGCGAATGGTATCAGGTTGGTTTCCAGCTATGTCTACCATAGTCGAAATAAGATTGGACAACTTTGTTGTGAGATAGTCTTGAACTTTTATGTCTCGTATATCGACATCTTTACCATAGAGACTTTCTGCTTGTTCGGCCATCTGCTTAAGTTGTTCTTGAACATGATTTAATTGATTGCTTGTTAATCCACCTTGTCTCGCTTTCTCAACTGAAGATGCGTCCACTGAATTGACTACATCCATCACCATCTTTCGAAGATATGGCTTTTGCTCATTCCAAGAAATTGGCTGAGCTGTTGCTGTTATATTCCCTGTATTCATTATTAAACTCCTTAAAATTTATAATTAATTTATAATAAAAAAAGCATTTTAATAACTTTTTGTTATAAAGTCAATTTATTATTTCTTGCCGATTAATTAACTTAAACTAAGGTCGCAGAGGACTGGTCGTTGTTCTGCTTGTTAATTAGCATTTAATCTGCTAAAATTCTTGAAATTAACAACTTAAGTCATAATTTAGAAAATTCCTTTTAGCTTATGTGAGAAGGCCATGGTAAAAAAATTAGAGATATTTTTTAGCAATCAATTAGAAGTTCTTTATCAACAGCTCAAAAGTGCTTTATTTGGACCGACAATAACCCCTTTAATGCGGCGCTTGGTTGTTGTTTATGGTCCCGCCATGAAAACATGGTTAATGTTAAGAATGGCTCAGGATCCAGAACTCGATGTGGCCATGGGAATTGAATTTATTTATTTGAACCAAGCTTTTGAAACATTATTAAAATTATCGATGCGCGAAAATGGCGGGCATCTGCCCACCTTTCTTGAATTATGTTTGGCAATTGAAAAAGAATTAATGACAGTCATTCATCATTTTAAAAATCTGGCCGTAAATGAGCAGCGCGATTGGGAACCTCTGATTCAATATCTCAAGCTTAACCCTCATCGCTTAGGTCCTAAATTGCGATTATCGCGTAAAATGGAAAAGCGTTTAATTAGCCTCAGTCAGCATATAGCACGTTTGTTTCAAGAATATGGACGCTTTGCTCCTCGGATGGTTTCTCGATGGGAGTTGCCTGCATGTCCAGGATGGCAACCACGTTTATGGCGCCAATTATTTAAGGGAGAAAGGGAATGGACTTATCCTGCTTGTGTGCTTTTGCGAGAAGGCATTCCTAGTCTTCCATTTACTGTTCATTTTTTTTCTATTAGCTTTTTAACAGCGACCGAATTTGACTTTCTCAACCGTTTATCCGAACATGCACCTGTTAATTATTACTTGCTTTCGCCTTGTGCTGTGTTTTGGAGTGATATTCGTTCTGATCGAGAAAGTGCTTATTTACAAACGTATTGGCAGCAGAGGCTTGGAGCTTTTTCTCCTAAAGTTCTCCAGCTCGAAGAGCTTTTGCGCGATCGCAATCCTCTTTTGGCTAATTTTGGTCGTATGGGACGTGAAATGGCTTGCCAAATTGAAGAGAGTCAAGCAATCACTCATGCACATTATGTTTTGCCGCAGCATGTCCAAGAATTACATGAAGAATTATTTATCAGCGATGATCTTTATTTAGCAGAAACCCAAGCTCCTCTTTCTGTTTTACATGCTATTCAGGCCGACCTTTTAATGATGCGCAATCCGCAAGGTCTTCCTCCTATTTCATTAGAAGAATCACAATCTCTACAATTGCATGTGGCTCCAAGCAAAAGAAGGGAAGTTCAAATTCTTTATCACAATTTATTAAGTTTAATGGCAAAAGACCCTTCTCTTTGTCCAAGCGATATCATTGTCATGGCTCCTCAAGTGGGTGACTATGTTCCCTACATTCAAAGCGTTTTTGGACTTGACAATAGCCAAATCGACTTTCAAGTGCTGGATCTTGGTATGCAAACCCAAAGCGAAATTGTCCAAGGATTTTTACAACTTTTGAATCTATGCGAAAGCCGATGGGATTCCAGCAATCTTTTACAGCTATTTGAACATGTTTCTTTTCAAAGACGTCATCAGTTAACACCAAGCGATTATTTGACAATTCAAGAATGGGTTGAACGAACGGGCATTCGTTGGGGTGATGATTGGCTGCATCGTAATGAACTTCTACAGCGCCGACATTGTGAGCAGGGAATGGTAGAAGAATCAGTGGTAGGAACATGGGATTATGGTTTAGCACGTTTATTGCTAGGATTGACAACAATCATCGATGAGCATCCATCTGCACCCACTTTAGAAGTTCCCCCTTGTTCAGTCGTCGATTTTTCTCAATCTGATCTGCTAGGTAGATGGATTCGGTTGTTGCATTCTTTGCGCGATGATCTATCTCCTTTAGAAGATCATACGCGCATGACAATGGAGGATTGGGCTAATTTTTTGATTTGCCTGCTCGATCATTATTTCCAACCTGATTTTGATGATCCTCAAGCGGTGGAAAATTATGATGATTTAAAAGCTCAATTTGAAATTTTGCGTACTTCTACTCGCTTTTTTAAACAAACTCTTTATCCATTTACCTCGGTTAAAGCACATTTGCTTTCGCTTTTGAAGCATCGTGGCATCACTTATCGCGAAGACCATCTTCAAGCAGTCCGCTTTTGTTCTTTAATGCCTTTGAGATCAATTCCAGCCAAGATCATTGCTTTGTTAGGCATGCAAGAGGGGGCTTTTCCTAGATCCGATCATCACTCCTCGCTTAATTTGATGATTGGAAGCGAAGATGTCGATTATTGCCCTTTAATTCCAGATTATGATCGCCATTTATTTCTGGAAGCTTTGCATTCAGCGCAGGACTATTTGCTTTTGAGCTATCAAGGTTATGGTCAGAAAGATGGCAAAGAATTGCAGCCCTCTTTAATTGTGGAAGAGCTATTTTCCTATTTAGATAAGTCCTACACTATTCAGGGAAAAAAAGTGTCTGAAATGTGTCTGTTTAAGCATCCATTTGACACATTTGATGAACGTTATTTTATTAAAGAGCGCTGTGTGTACAATTTTTCCCCATATGATTTTCGGGCGGCTCAAATGCATAGCAAAGGACATAAATCTCCTCCGCATCGATTCTTAAACGAATTTACGTGTATTACACATCCTAAGCCGAGTCTGATTGAGCACAATAGTCTGATTGATCTTAAGTCTCTTGTAGCTGTCGCGCGCAATCCCATTAAATTTCATCTCAACAAGGTCTTAGAGATTTATATTCAGACAGAGGAAGATCGTAAGCTCAAAACAGAAGAAGAGCTTATTGTCTCTTCACTAGATAAGTATCAAATGAAACACTTTGCTTTGAAGGAGCCGATCGATACAGTATTGTATAAAGCTGAAAGAGAAGGTAAGTTGCCTTTTGGTCTTTTCAAAACGGTGGCGGTTAAGCGTCTGAAAAAGGAAATCGAAGAGATTCACGAGCGTTTATTGAAGCATTCGGTAGATCCATCAAATATCTTTAAAATTGAATTTTGTACCAGCTGCTCAAAGCCGACACAGGTTGAAGAAGATCACTGGTTATTTCCAGCTGTGACTTTGACTTATGAAGATGGCTACAAGCTATCAATTGTAGGCAAGCTTTCACATGCAACACCAAAAGGTTTAGTCGCTTTGAGCAAGGGAACCCTCGCAGATGCATGGAAGGTATGGCCACAATTTCTTCTCTATTGCCATGCTGCCAAGTTGTGTCCCGATCGATTAGAGCCTCGACTGATTTTGGCACATTCTGCTCAACCAAAGAAAGCATTTTTTGATGATCCAGATTATCATCTCAAACAATTTGTTAATTATTATGCTCTTTGTTTGCAAAATTTTTCTCCTTTGTTGCCTGATTGGATTTCACATATTCTTGAGGAAGATGTTCGAGGACTGCAAGATAAAATGCGTCAGCTTTTTACCGAATCTTTTGGAATGTATCAAAACCAAGATTTGCGTTGGATTCTCAATAAGCATAGCCTTCCCTGTTCGAAAAGCATGATTCAGGATTGGAAGTCGCAAGCAGAAGGATTATTGGGCGATTTAATCCGTTTCTGGTATAATCCTCAGCAGGAATTAGTGTATGAAAAAATTTAAGGTTTTAGACCGTGATTTAGTTCTTCACCGGCATTATTTATTGGAAGCATCGGCCGGCACAGGAAAGACATTTTCCATTCAAAATATTGTTGTCCGCCTTTTAATTGAGTCTCAAGGCGAGAAAGAGCCTTTGTTGCTTCAAAAAATTTTGGTTGTGACATTTACACGTGCAGCGATGAGAGACCTTAAACTTCGCATTCGTTCAAATATCGAACAAGCGCTTCACTATTTGCAAAGCTGGCAAATTGAAAATCCTTTGATTGAGCAAGCGCCTGATTATTTGAAAGCGTGTATGGAAAAGGGTGAAGAAGCGGTGAGGCATGCACGCAAGCGACTTCAGCAAGCACTTTTTACGTTCGACCAAGCTCAAATTTTCACTATTCACTCTTTTTGCGCGCGCATGCTACGCCAGTTTGCTTTAGAAAGTGATATGGGGCTACATTCTTTGGCTGGTGATGAACCTCTTCCGCAATCAGAAATCATGACAATTATTCGTGACTTTTTTCGCACCGAAGTGCGCATGGAAAATTATAGTCCGTCACAATTAGAAATTTTGCTGAGAGAAGACCCTCATCAAAGAAAATTATTGAAGTTGATTCAAAGCGGGTATGACTTCCCTATTTTTCCTTCTTTCCGAGACATTTATACGCAATTTAATGAGAAAATGCTGATTCTCAAGCAATCTCTTTCTTTGACATCGGAAAAAATCATTGAAGATTTTCGCGCACAAGCAGGCGCTTATCGTAACTATAAAAACGGAGAGACAAAAGCAGAAACATTGGCTAAGGTCATTCGCTTTGCCAAATTATTTGATCAAGAAGAATGGAGTACGCAAGATATCGATGGATTAATTGGTGATAGCTTGGTATGGGTGAAAGCCTTAGATCCCACATTGCTTAAAGGCAAGCCGCTAAAAGAGGAACAGTTAAATTATCCATACCTTACTAAGCAGCTTCAAGAATGTCTTTACACCATGATCGAAGAATCTGGTAGTTTTGCTGTCTTACTGGCTCGCATGGCGCGCGATTGCCAGCAGCTTTTGAAACGTTATCAGAGGGAGGAAGAAAAGCTTTCTCCGGATGATGTGTTGCGTAAAATGAATAGTGCGCTTGATCGCTTGATTTTCCTTTCTAAGGTGCAAGCCTACTATCAAGCGGCTATTATTGACGAATTTCAAGATACAGATCCCCTACAATGGCAGATCTTTCGCCGTCTATTTATTTCAGATGCCCATCCTTGGCAAGGCTATTTATATTTAGTTGGCGATCCCAAGCAATCGATTTACTCGTTTCGACAAGCAGATATTTATACTTACCTAGCAGCCGCGCAAGCATTGGGAGACGCGCATTGTTTTTCTCTAGATGTCAACTATCGTTCCCAGCCGCACTTAGTACAGGCGCTCAATATGCTGTTTGCTTCTGAGCATTTACCTCATTTTATTCCTTTGCCTAAAAAATCGCTTTACCTTTCCTATCAACCAGTTCAAGCGGCAACTGTCAATCAAAACCAGCCTTTTGAAGATGAACGGGGAGCCATTCACTTTTTTATAGCTGATGGACAAGCTTTTAAGAGACCTAAATTAACAGATCTTGAAACGCATGTTTTTTTCCCTTTTATTGCTCAAGAAATCATCCGCTTGAGAAAACAAAATGATTTACAATTTCGACAGTTCGCTGTTTTGGTTCGCGATCGTCATCAAGCGTTAAGGTTGGCAGAACGCTTTGATCATCTAAGCATTCCCTATCTGAATCAAAGAGGAACGAGCTTGGCAGATTCTGCTGCGCATCAAGCTCTAACAGATCTTGTACGTGCGGTTTTGCATCCCCAAGATCGAGGAGCTATTCGGACGGCTCTTGGCAGTTCGCTGATGGGATGGACGCATGAAGAAGTTAAAAAATTTGAATCAATGGAATTTGTTCTTTTGTTTGTTCAGCATTTGAGAATTTGTTTATTCGATAAAGGGTTTGCTGCTTTTTTTCAAAACATGCTGCAAGCAGCTTGCAAACCGGATGGACAAACGGTTTTAGAGCAAATTCTTGCAAAAGAAGGGGGGCTTGAATTTTACCGTGATTTACAGCAAATTGCCGATATTGTTGTGGACCATCAATACCTAGAATGGAACGGCCCTGAGGGCATCATTCCCTTCTTAGATCAGTTTCAAATTTGGGAGCAAAATGAAGATGCGCGCATTAAGCGCTTTCAAGATCCTACAGCAGATGGCGTTAAAATCTTGACTTTGCACTTTAGCAAAGGATTGGAATTTGATATTGTTTTTGCTCTCGGGCTGGTGAATCGCGTAGGAGTAAAAGATGATCTCATTCCCATTGAATTAGATGGACAAATGCTATTGGCTCCCTTATCGGAAGATTCGGAAGAGCATCAACGTTATTGCGAAGAGTGTGATGCCGAAAAAATGCGGCAGCTTTATGTTGCTTTAACAAGAGCGAAAACGCAGCTCTATATTCCTGTTGCTTTGCATCTGCCATCTGAAAAAATAAAATGGGGAGATGCCTCACCTATGGATCTCTTTTTAGCTCGCTTATGGCAACCGGCCCCAGATTCTTATGCGAGTATTTACGAGCGTATTAAAAATTATGCAGGTAAAAGCCTTTTGGAATTTTTGGAAACAATAGGAAAGCAACACTTCATGACTTTTTCTATTCATCAAGAAGTGGTTGATAAGTTTCCACGTGAAACACATGCTAAAGCCTTTCCTATTTTGCATCCGCCCGCCAAAGTTTCAGTATCGGGTAGGCCATTATGGATGACCTCTTTTTCGTCACTTAGCCAGCATTTTGAATACAAGGCAGCCGAACGCCTGGCTCTTTTGGGCATTTCGCCGCGCGATTTTGAATGTGCACTAAAAGATGAACATACACTGCCTGCCAATAGTGAGACAGGATTATTGATGCACCATCTTTTGGAGAAGCTGACTTTTAAGGATTTCAAGCCTTTAAAAAACGCAGAGCAAGCGATATCTTTGGTCCATCCTTTTGTCCATAAGACCGCTTTTAAAGATTGGGAAGCAGTCATTGCAAAGTTAATTTTTAATACTCTCAAAGCTCCTTTATCCACTCAGTTTGGAAATTTTTGCCTAGCCGATCTTGAGCCTACGCAGATGTATCGCGAAATGCCATTTGTTTTTCCATATAAGAAAGGAAAAGGTGTTGAAGAGATGGAGTTTAAAGAAGGATTGATCAAAGGCGTCATTGATGTCCTATTCACTTACAACGGCTTTTATTATTTAGTCGATTGGAAGACAAATTGGCTGGGTCCTCAAGTTGAGGCTTATGATGTCTCTTCTTTGCAAATGGCTATGCAAGAGCATGCTTACTTCCTACAGGCAGCCATTTATACAGAAGCCATCAAGCGCTATTTAAATTTAGTAGAGAAGCGTTCATTTGCAGAATGTTTTGGTGGAGCTTTTTATTTCTTTTTGCGAGGCATTCAGTCTGGAGGACAAGCAGGAATTTATCATTTTTTTCCTAGTACTCTTTCACAGTAGTTTTTGCCTATTGAGGCTGCTTTTAAATCCCTATGCGTTAAGGTAAGAGATGAGCGTAGGCTGCGCGACGCCTTCAGTCGCCCGCCGCTTCGCTCTGGGCTCTAGGTGAGGGGTTGTGGACCCACCGTTCGGTCGCCCTCCGGGCTCGGTCACGGTGGGCTAGTAACAGTCGTCCTCCGGACTCTAGCGGCAATGTAGAAGCCATTGAATCCACATTCCTAGACCAGGAAGATAAGTTTTTTGAATTAGATAAGAGCTCTGTTGTTAGGCCTGAAGGGCCGTCATGTTACAGCCCAGGTCGAAGCGAAGCGGAGGCCTGGGTAAAATAAAAAAGAATCGAGTCCTGAAAGGACGGCATACTCAAAGGAGTGATTTCGCTTCGCAAGGGAATGGAGGATTTTCTATCTCTACATTAGCTCTAGAAGGATAAAAAAATATCTTGCTTCTCAAAAAGAACACCAAATATTTGTGGGATTAATTTATGCCGTCCTTTCAGGACTCAATTCTTTTTTTATTTTACCCAGGCCTCCGCTTCGCTTCGACCTGGGCTGTAACATGACGGCCCTTTAGGCCTAACGACAGAGCTTTTAACTAATTCAAAAAACTTATTCTCCTGGTCTAGGAATGTGGGATTGAATGTTAGGTCAGGTATTTGATAATGCCGCTAGAGTCCGGAGGACGACTGATTCTAGCCCACCGTGACCGAGCCCGGAGGGCGACCGAACGGTGGGTCCACAACCCCTCACCTAGAGCCCAGAGCGAAGTGGCGGGCGACTGAATGCGTCGCGCAGCCTACGCTCATCTCTTACCTTAACGCATAGGGAGTTTAAAACCATCCCAATAGGCAAAACTAATGTAATGGCGTACTAAGACGCCATTACATTAGTTTTGCCTATTGAGGCTGCTTTACTCGAGGCGTATGACCCTAAAGGGCGTTAAATTATCCAATTTCATGAATTTCTATTCCAATCACATCTAGAAAAAATTAGCAAAATTCTAGCATCACTATCATTGTTTTCAAACCATCCTGAATAAAAAAACAAAATTTTTGTTGACACAATTTGAAAATTATTTTTAATATATAAAAATTTTTATAAGTTTTTTGGGAAAGAATATGCCTCGCTATTTTTTTTGGATTGTTGCCCACTGTCTTTATTTTGTTTTACTTTTGGCAAATGAGGATGGCTACACTCCTCCTGAAGAGCCCTTTCTTTCTTCTCTTGTAAAAACTCAAAATTTATTATCGACAGTAGTTGATTCTGTTTCTGCTATTTCTGGTGAATGGATGCATTGCGAGACTGACTTCGTGGTTCTTGGGCCTGAGCCATTGATTTTAAATCGCTACTATATGGGAGATCATTCGCATAGCTCTAAGCTCGGTTATAATTGGGACTTCAGTCGTCCACATCACTTAATTATTGATATGCAGGAAAAGAAAACACGTCATGCTAAAGCGTTTGCTCGATTACACCATCCGTCTGGTATTGCCACAATTCATGCGTCTACTGTAAATGAAGAGAAGTTAGAAAAGGCCATTCTTTCTTTGCCTTTAAGTCGAACACAAGGATTGACAAATTGTAGAGGAGAGATCAGTGCGAAAACAAACCTTCACAATACAACCATTCAACTAGATTTCAAAGGCAAGCATTGTGCAGCGGTTTCAGGTAATGGACATTTGATTTATTACCAATTATCTTATCAACAGAATTTAACGGAATGGAGGCAAGGAAGAATAGGGACGGGCTATTATAAAGAACATGTGTTAGATCACTATCGCCCTGTTTATGAAAGAAAGCCCAATGGCAATACATTTCATTTTGGAAAAAGAATTATCTCAGCTGCTAACTCTTCAAATACTCAAGTCTATGGGACTCTTCAATTTCGTAACGAGGGGATGGAAACCTTAATTGTAGAGGCAAGTGATGGGAAAAGAGGAACCTATCATTTTACTCTTTATGATCATTTAATTTCCGGTGCGTCTAAAATCAAAATTTTTAAAAAACATCGGTTTTATTTAACTGAGGCGAACTTTAGTCATAAGCCGACCGAAAAGTACGAATATACTCACCGTCCGCCGCGGACTCAAACTGATGATCCAGAGAATCCCTTGCTTAAAGCCAAAAGAGGGCCGAATGGACGTTTCCAAGAGGTAGAATATTATCACAAAGGAACGAACCAATTGGAAATGGAAGGAAAGGAAATCTCTCTTATCCAATTGAATCATTCAAATGATTTTCGCGCTCATCGAGTGAAAACGATTAAAGCGCCGGTAGGATGCGATGAAAAAGCTGTGATTACGCATCGCTTTATTTACGAAACGGATGAAGTTAAAACAGTAAAAAAAGGAGATTCTTTTAGCGGAAGAACTAAAGTCTATGATGCTTATTTCCGTAAAACTGTTTATGAATACAATCAGGAGCATCGTCCACTAAAAATCAAACGCTATGATGGAAAAAAGACACTCTATTCAGAAGAGTGCTACACTTGGGATGATCATTATTCCTATCCAAGCGAATTGCCAAAAAATAAAGAAAAGCATCAGATAGGTGAACTTCAATCTAAAATAAGTCCTCAATTTATTACCTCTCTTTGCAAGTCGATTGATTTCTCTCTTGGCCAAACCTTGGCGGCGTCCAAAATCATTCAAATTGAAGATTTAATTAAAGCGTGTTTCAAATCTAAAATTTTACAAACAGGCGGTGCAGGTAACTTACTGGGTAAGTATATCAAAGATCAAACAGGATGTATTCTTTATGCTCAATTTTTTGAATATGATGACAAAGGAAATATTATCCAAGATCGTTTCTATGGAAATTTAAGAGGTCGGCAATCACAATCAATTGAATTAAATGCGCATCAAAAACCCAAGAAAAAAGATTGCGAGTTTTATGAAAAGCGTTTCAGTTATTTAAATGATGAATTTAATCTTCTTAAAACGGAAGAGGAAGATAACGGAAAGGGAATCCTTTATGATTATTATCCAGAGACGGACCTTGTTGCAGCCAAATATGTCACAGAAAATGGAATCATTCGCTTACGACAATTTTTTCATTACGACTCGACTGCCACATTAATCAAAATTGTGAAAGATGATGGCGGCGAAAAAGAAGAAGACAACTTGAGCGGTATCTCAGAAAGACACATCACTTATCTTTATCCAAATAAATTAGCTCCATTAGGATTACCAGAGTGTATTGAACATAAATACTTTGACATTCAAACACAAACCGAAAGGCAATTAAAAAAAGTCTGTTGTCATTATTCTCCTGAAGGTCACCTCCTTCAGCAAGATCATTTTGATGCCAATGATCAATGGCGTTATTCCCTTTATTGGAATTATGATGCTCATGGGAATTTGACAAAAGAGGTGAATGCTTTAGGACACGAAATCATAAAAGAATACGATGAGAATGATAATTTGCGGCGCGAAATTGGCCCTCGATTAGGAGATTGTAAGGAATATACTTATGATTTTGCTGATCGTTTGATCAGCGTCACAACTGAATCTGAAGGCAAAAAGTGGGTTACTTACAATAAGTATGATCTTGTTGGTAATCGCACTGCAGAAATTGATCGCTATGGTAATGAGACTCAATATGAATATGACGATTTTAACCGACTCATCCGCACCCTTTATCCTGCCACTGAAGGGCAAACAAATCGTTCAAGCATGCAAACGGTTTATAATTGCTTAGATCAACCAATTCAAGAGATTAATGCAAGGGGTTTTGTGACAACCAAAACCTATAATGCAAGGGGTAAAGTCACCTCTATTTTACATCCTGATGGTCAACTGGAGAGTTTTGAATATTATCTTGATGGAACACTTGCTATGAAGAGAGCCTCTAATGGGACGGTCACTCATCTGACAGTTGACTGTTTTGGAAGAGTTCTGTCGGAAAAAGCGTATTCTGCTCAAGGAGAATTGCTTTATGAAAATCGCAATACCTATAACAGCTTCCATAAAATCTCCTCAACAGATGTGGCAGGATTAACGACCTATTTTGACTATGATGCTGCTGGTAGATTGATAAAGACCACTTGCCTAGATAAAGTAGAAATGTATGAATATGATGCATTAGGTCGTTTGAATAAGAAAAAAGAGCCTTTTCATTTAACTCAAATGAAGGTGTCATGTACTGAATACGATTTGCTCGATCGCATCATAGAAGAAAAAATCGAAGATGAAAAAGGCCAGGTATTAAAGAAAGTGTCTTATCAGTACGACCTTTTAGGTCAACGCACTCATGTCATTGAAGAGACACAGGCAGGTCCAAGTCAACATATCACTTTTTATAATCTTGATAAAAAACCTGTTAAAATAATTGATCCTGAAGGGCATACCACCCATATGACTTATGAGGCAGTGAAAAATCAGCTTGGGCAATGGGTGCTTCAAACAAGAACAACCGATCCTTGTGGACATCAAAGCATCATCACTTACGATGCTTTGGAACGTCCAGTAAAAATCGAAAAACAAGATCCCAATGGTGTGCAATTAGCCCATCAAGATCTTCTTTACGATGCACAAGGACATCTGATTCGCTTGATTGATTACGTGATCATCTATGGAAAAGAAGTTCGCTTAATTGAAACTAGTTTTACCTATCAAGAAATGGGGCAACTCAGCTGTTGGATCCAAGCAGACAAACTTCCGGAACAACAGATCACCCACATCAAATATAATGGCTATGGTCAAAAGGAAAGTCTCATCAAAAATGAGGGAACCTCTCTTTTTTATACGTATGATGCTTTAGGAAGATTACAGACGTATACATCTAGCGATCATTCAATTGACTATGTCTACCATTACAATCCACGCAATCAAATTTTAACTGTAGAAGATCGTATTCAACATCAGTATTCTTTCTTTGAGTATGATCAAAGAGGGAGACTTCTGACTGAAACTTTGTCTACAGGACTTTCCTTGATTTATGAATATGATGAATTAGATCGTGTGAGATGTCTTACTCTTCCTGATGCCAGTCAAATTGCTTACACATACGATGCCATGAATTTAAAAGAAGTTAAAAGGGTGAAAAATCAGCAACATCTTTATACCCATCTTTATGACACTTTTGATCTCGCTGGACTTCCTCTTAAATCCACCACGATCTACCAGCAAGAACACACTTCTCTTTATGATAGACAGAAACGCCCTATTGCTCTTGAAAGTTGTTCTTTTAAGCAAAACCAAGCTCAATACGATCAATTGGGGCATCTCCAAGGCTATGATTTTCAAGATTCGATAAGCAGCATGCAAGTGCGCTTTGCGTATGATGACCTCGGGCATCTTATCAGTGAAGAAGGTCATCTCAAACATCTCTATAGTTGCGATTCTCTGCACAATCGCATCAGTAAAAATCAAGTGGCTCACACATTAAATGGACTTCATCAATTGATCCATGATGGAGAATCTCATTTTACTTATGATCAATCGGGCAATTTGAAGTCGAAGCAAAAGAGAAATGAGATAACAACATATGGCTATGATGCTTTAGACAGACTCATTTCAGTTAAAACAGGCGAAAATACAGCTCGTTATATTTATGATGCCTTCAATAGACGAGTGGCCAAAATCATCAATCATCAAACTCTACGTTATTTGTATGTTGGACAAGATGAAATAGGCGCAGTGGATGAAGCAGATCGCATCCAAGAACTTCGCATTTTAGGACAAGGACATGGTGCAGAAATTGGCGCCAGCATTGCGTTGGAATTGCAGGACAAAATATTTTCGCCATCGCATGATTTTCAAGGCAATATTGTGTCATTAAGCGATTCATCAGGACCCATTGAAACCTATCGCTATACAGCATTTGGAGAAACAACCTTGTACAACTCCGCAGGAGAAAAAGTCAGTCAATCTATTGTCGCCAACCCTTGGCGTTTTGCTAGCAAGCGCTTCGATGAAGAAAGCGGTTTTATTTACTTTGGAAGGCGCTATTATGACCCTATTCATGGCAGGTGGATTACAAGTGATCCAATAGGATTAGCTGATGGTCCCAACCTTTATGCTTATTTGCATCATTGTCCTCTCCAAGCATTTGATCTTTATGGATTACAAGAAGAGCCTTATTATCCCTTGCGAGATGTCGAATATGACGACAAGCCAGAACCGTCAATAAACGAAGAATCAAACGCAAATTCTGAAGCTCCGCTTGGATTTATTGAGAAAAAGCCAGGCAAAAAAGATCGCATGTTTTTTTGTGGATTTCATCAAATTGCAGAGATAGGAATTAGTTGCATCAATGGAATTATGAACACTTTAAAAGACGCTCATGCAACTGCCAGGGCATTATCTGAAATGGCAAGTGATCATTATGTCAATTTTGTCTATAATCAAAGCCGAGGTTTTATTGCCGATATTGCACGCTGCTTTTTTGAGCTCTATTTTTATATGCAGACACGAGCAGTAAAAAATCAGCAAAAAGCATGGGATGCCTATTTTACTGTTGCAAGCCCTGAAGCGTTTTTGTACCATGAATGTCATAGTGAAGGGGCGATTATCACAAGGAATGCATTGATGACCTATCCCGAAGAATTGCGCCAACGCATCATGGTTGTAGCCATTGCTCCGGGAGCATATATTGATAAAAAATATGCGTATCAAGTCACTCATTATAGAAGCACGAGAGATATTGTTCCTCTATTGGATTTTGTGGGAGCCTTTCGATGTCGCGATTCTACCGTTGTGCTTAAACCTCATCCAAATGCTCCCTGGCTTGATCATTCAATTAATAGTCCCACATATCAAGCAGCTCGAAAATATCAAATGGATTCTTACATAACCCAGTTTGGAGGTATGGCATGCGCTCAAGCTGCATGATTATTCTACTTATCCTTATCGCTCCTTTAATTTTTTCCTTTAATTTTTTTAAATCAAAACCGCGTGACTATGAAGACATAGCTAATGAAATTAGCTCAAAAGTTGCAAAAAAATTAGCTAAAAAGCACCAAATGGATTGGATTGGAGAAGGCGGAGGTATGATGGGCTCTGTCTATATGATTGGATTGAGTTTTCAAATCGATCACTCTTTGGATCGCGATGAGGCACGCGCACGCATTGTCGATTGTGTTGAAGAGCTTTTAGCAGCTATCAATGCAAATGAAGAGATCCGACCTTTTTTAAAAAGTTATCCCTTTACAACAAAAAATGTTCAAGTAGCCATTTTTTCAATTCTTGCAGATGGAAGAGATGTTGTTGATCCCTACATTAAAGTTGTTTCCGTTGATCAGAATGACTATGTCACTTTTCGAACAGAAGAACCAAATAGAATTGCTTATAAAAATAAGTATCGAGAACCATATATAGAAGCGTTGACCATGCTAAGAAGCAAGAAACGATATTAAGCTTTAGTTGATAGCTACTCCAATCTATACAACATGCAGATCAGGATTGAGGATAATAGATAAAACGCATAGACATAAAAATTATTAGGAAAAATGGAATCTCTCATTTCACTCTACACATTACTACACATATACAGAACAATTTGGAGGTATTGCATGCGCTCAAGCTGGATGATAATTTTGCTAATCATTATTGCTCCTTTAACGTCCTCTTTTAGCTTTTTTAAATCCAAGCCGCGCGACTATGAAGATATGGCTAATGAAATTAGTGCAAAAGTTGCAAAAAAATTAATTAAAAAACACCAAATGGATCTAATCGGTGTAGGCGGAGGCATGATGGGCTCTGTCTATATGATTGGATTAAGTTTTCAAATCCATCATCCTATGGATCGCAATGAAGCACGCGTGCGTATTGTCGATTGTGTTGAGGAGCTTTTGGCCGCCGTTAATGCAAATGAAGAGATTCGACCTTTTTTAAAAGATTATCCATTTACAACGAAAAATGTGCATCTCGCCATTTTTTCAAACTATGCCGATGGAAGAGAAGTTTTTGATCCCTATATTAGAGCTGTTACAGTTTATATAAGTGATCATATTATATTCTCTACCATGGAACCCAATAAAGAAACATATAAAACTCGGTGCCGAGAACTATATTCTGAAGCTCAGTCTATATTAAGAAGCAAGGGGCAAAAAGAGTATCAGCATTCATTTGAGAAATAAAAAGGAGTGATTATCACAAGGAATGCATTGATGACCTATCCGGAAGAATTACGCCAACGCATCATGGTTGTAGCCATTGCTCCGGGAGCATATATTGATGATAAATATGCCTATCAAGTGACCCATTATAGAAGTACAAGGGATATTGTTCCTCTATTGGATTTTGTGGGGGCCTTTCGATGTCGCGATTCTACCGTTGTGCTTAAACCTCATCCAAATGCTCCCTGGTTTGATCATTCAATTAATAGCCCTACCTATCAAACAGCTCGAAAATATCAAATGGATTCTTACATAACCCAGTTTGGAGGTATGGCATGCGCTCAAGCTGCATGATTATTCTGCTTATCCTTATCGCTCCTTTAACTTTCTCCTTTAGTTTTTTTAAATCAAAACCGCGTGATTATGCAGATATTGCAAGAGAAATTAGAGCAAAAGTTGGAAAAAAATTAGCTAAAAAGCACCAAATGGATCTAATCGGTGTAGGCGGAGGTATGATGGGCTCTGTCTATATGATTGGATTGAGTTTTCAAATCGATCAATCTTTGGATCGCGATGAGGCACGCGCACGCATTGTCGATTGTGTTGAAGAGCTTTTAGCAGCTATCAATGCAAATGAAGAGATCCGACCTTTTTTAAAAAGTTATCCCTTTACAACAAAAAATGTTCAAGTAGCCATTTTTTCAATTCTTGCAGATGGAAGAGATGTTGTTGATCCCTACATTAAAGTTGTTTCCGTTGATCAGAATGACTATGTCACTTTTCGAACAGAAGAACCAAATAGAATTGCTTATAAAAATAAGTATCGAGAACCATATATAGAAGCGTTGACCATGCTAAGAAGCAAGAAACGATATTAAGCTTTTAATTGATAGTTCTTAGAATAATATAGTTTGGAATTTTTTTCTGTTTAACGATGCTGTCTGCATTTCGCATCAAGCTAAGAGAGGAAACAGGCAATATGAGGCATTCAGTCACCGCGCCACTGCGCTCTGGCGAGGATAAGAAAACAAAAAAAATATTTAATAACTAATTATTAGAACGCTTTTCCTTTTATTTTAAATTAAGTTGGCTTTTTAAAATAGATTCTTATAACTGATGGTTCAAAATCCAGAGTGTTTTTACTAAAAATATTCTGGTTCAAAATTCAGATGTCATTGAGCTTACTAGAATCAGATAAATTGAAACCAAAATCGTTAGCGATTGAGCTATGTAAAAATTTGGTTTTTAGCCCTCGTTTTCTCATCCCAGCCCAGGGCCGGGACTTAACAAAGAACTGTTTTTGGGCTTGATATTCTTCCCATCAATTTAACAACACCCCGCCTATAACAGGCTTTAGAGGCATATTTCTCGAAAATGACACGAAAAATTATCAAGCCAAAAACAGTTCTTTGTTAAGTCCCGGCATATGGCTAAGTAATCGGAATTTTTTATCTTTGTTTTTGCAATGTTGCTTGATCCATATCCTTTCCCTTAGCGACGAGCGGCGTTAGCCGCGCATGGATAGTAGCCGTGGGTGTAGGCGCAAGCCGAAACCCACGGTTACCCAAAAAACAAATTTGAGCCACGTTAGTGGCGTAGCATTCGTTTAAATAAACATTGCTCCACAATCACATTTCCTACGCCACTAACGTGGCTTCATTTTTTTTGCCATACACCGTGGGTTCCGGCTTCGCCTACACCCACGGCTACTATCCATGCGCGGCTAACGCCGCTTGAGCGAAAAATTTAGCTTCTGGAGTTTGCCAGAAGCATTTCGTTCCTAGCCTATGGCCGGGACTTAACAAAGAACTGCTTTGGGCTTGATGTTTTTCGCGTCATTTTCGGGAAGTATGCCTTTAAAGCCGTTACAGGCGGTGTATTGTTAAATTGACTCGACGAATATCAAGCCCAAAAACAGTTCTTTGTTAAGTCCCGGCCCTGGGCTTTTTTTTTGAAGCCTTTCAGGCTATTAAACAAATCAAGCTATTGGTTATTTAAAGGATATTACTGTTTCTTTAACCTCGCTTGCGTAAGGTGACTAATTCAAAAACTCATCTTTCTGGTCTAGGAATGTAAGATCTGGTTTAAGAATTCTTTGTATAAAATTTTCCCTTTCTGATTAAGACCAATCAAAATAGTTAAGGAGTATAAATCAAGGGCAAATTTTTGGAAAAAAATTTCAATGTTCAGGCAATTGACCCCATAAGAAGAGACGATTCAGAGGAAAAAAGAAAGGCTCCGACCATCCAAAGTGTTTAATGAGTCGTTTCTGATATTCTTTAAAAAATTCTGCATAAAGATGGGAATCTAAATAGCTCTTATAATAGGTCAATAAACTTCCTTTCACCCATTCAATAACACTAGCAGTCGATTCTAAAAAATGGGCATAAAGTTGAATTCGTACAATTTGACTTTCAAAGCCGAGTTTGTCTAGCAATTCGGCATATTCCTCCATGCTTAATACATGCTTCATTGGAGGTTTATGTTGTTTAAGAGCTTTTTTAAAAGGCTCTTCCGCGGCCAATTCGGCAGCTATGACATGCGTGGGATAATTTTGATTGGCTGGCATTTGGATTGCTAGTTGTCCTGCAGGTGCCAAAAGTTGCGTCAGTTGTTTCAAAAGTCCTTTGTGATTTGGAATCCATTGAAGCGCTGCATTGGAAATGATGCAGTTAAAAGGCTGATGAGAAGTAAAAGATTGAATGTCTTGCTCTTTAAAATCAAGGTGGGAATTTTGCAACAATTGCGCTTTTGCTAACATTTCTTGTGAAGAGTCGATGCCCAAAGTATATGAAGCGTGAAGCTTCTCATGTGCAATTTTTGTTAAAGCTCCACTGCCACATCCTAGATCTAAGAGACGAGGATGAGGGGAGGGACGAATGAGTTGAACTAAATCGAAAAAAGGTTGAGTGCGTTCTTTTTCAAATCTTTCGTATTGCTTGGGATCCCAATGATGTGTCATGATTTTCTCCTTAGGGCGTTTTGCAAAATGCCAACATTTGCAAATACGTCTTAATCGTTTGATATATCAAGTGACTATTTTCTTGCAAAAAGATGAGTAAATAAAAATGGAGAAAAGGTGTGATTGCCAAAGTTAAACTAAAACTAAGGGGTTTTTCTTAGGCAAAGAAAAGTAATTGCTTGAGAGCTGATAAAGTCGCTAAACAGCCGCAACCAGTCAATATCCCTCCTGAGATGCGATTAAAGAGAGGAGAAGAAGTCAATTGAAGCTTTTTACCAATTAAGGTAACACTACAGGTCAAAATCATCCACCAAAGCGCCGCTCCCAATAAAACTCCCAATGTTAAGATAATGCCTGGTAAAATTCCTTCATCCGAAGGGGTAATTCCCAAGCTTGCATAAATGGCTGCAAAGCAAAGAAGGGTAAGAGGGTTGGTTAATGTTAAGGCAAAAGTGCTAAAGAAAACGCGACTGTAGCTGAATGGAATGCGAGCAGTTCCCACTTGTATGGGTTGAGATTTAAAAATTTTAATTCCTAAATACCAAAGAATTAAAGCTCCTACAATTTGAAACCACACTTGATAGCGGGTCAAAACGTGTGCAAGCAAGGTGACTCCAAATCCAGCTATGCCTCCAAAAAAGGCATCAGCTAAGGCCGCTCCCGATCCCGCTATTAATCCAGCCAATAAACCACGACGCAAGGAATGTTGAATGCATAGCATACCCACAGGGCCGACGGGCATGGAAATGGAAAATCCAATGAGAGATCCCTTCAAAAATAAACCTGTCAACATACTCCTCCGGGAAATCTTACATATGACACAAAGAAATAGAATTTTTATAAATAACAATTTATCAAATTTCAACTTAAATAAAATAATCGCTTATATTATTAAAACAATATTTTATTTTTAAATCCCATCATACGCGATAAGGGAAAAATTGACTAGTTCCTTTTATTTTTGAACCCGCTCTGCAAATATTTATGCTATTATCTACTCTTTGAGTAGCGTAGCACATCAATCAACGCCCAGGTACTCGAAAATCATGAGTTTTCAAATCTGAGACATTCTCTAGGTTTAGGTTTATCCAAAACTTGCATTGAATAGTCACAATTTTCTTTTGGAAATTTCTTTGATATTTAAGAGAACGTGATTTGAATAAAATAAATGATCATGTTATGAGAACATTAACAGGAGAAAGATGCGATGTTAATTTATATAGCCATTCTAGTTTTAGGTATCCTCGGATTCTTCATTCATCTTTTTGTCAGCAAAGAACCTAAAACTCCTTTGCGAGTTGTCAGACTCTTTCTGCTCTATCAACTTGTCTTTAGCGTGGGATTGACAAGCCTGCTTGCTTTTATTGGTTTAATGTTTATGACTGATTTTGTTGCTGTCTATTCTGGATGGCCAAGTTGCCCTTTCGAAAAGCAATTAGCCAATGTCAATCTAGGCTATGCTTTACTAGGCATTCTTTGCATTTGGAGGGGAGATGACTTTTGGTTAGCAACCATTTTAGGTATATCCATTTGGCTTTTGGGAGATGGCATTGGCCATATTGCTGATATGATCTTACATCATAACTATAGCCCTGGAAATGTGGGAGTCCCTCTTTACACTGACATTATTGTTCCAATTGCTCTTTTGATTTTATATGCATTTTATCAGTTTCTTAAAAAGCGCGCGCGCTTTTCATCCATTTCTGATCTATGAATTTATCGATGCTAAGTGACAATAGTCGTATGGGAAAAACCCCGGGTAAAAAATGTTGAATTGTCATTTTTAAAGATCTAAGTGACCAAACTAGCTATCGAACCGAATGCATCTCATACCAAACATTTTAACTCACTTTATGCAAGCGAGCGGCCATGATAAAAATGGTTGAGAAAAAGGATTAAATCTTTGAAGCGTTGAAGAAAATGCGTCCTAATAGGAGATTACAATCATTTGATCAAATGAGAAATTTTTCAAATTTTCAATCCACTAAGAAGAAGCAGCTGTATTCTTTGTCAGATGATGATAAATAAATAGGATGATCATGGCGCCGATAATCGACATAAAGAATCCTACCGGATCACCTTCCTTATACATTCCTAATCCTTGCCCAATAAATTTTCCTACTAAAGAGCCGCCAATCCCAAGTAAAGTCGTGATAATAAAACCTGCTGGATTTTTTCCTGGCATTAAGAGCTTTGCAACAATTCCTACAATGAAACCAATGATAATTGCCCAAATGATACTCATGTTCTCTCCTTAATTTGATTTAAAAACAGATTTTTATCCAGTACTCGCAACTTAAATCACAGTTAACCCGATTTCCAACAAAATTTGCAAGAAAAAATTCAAGAAAATATTTTAACTTTTCCAATTAAGTCGCTTATAATAAAAGAGTCACTGCCTTGAAAATCATTTTATGATGTGATTCCAATCGTCCATAAAACATAGACAAAATAAAAGACAGTCAGAATAAGGGCAACTAATCCAAATAGGGCTCCATTGCGACTTATTTTAGTGGGATGTTTATCAAAAAAGGCTGCCCATATGGTCAGGGAAAACCCATAAATATACATGCCAATATAAATCATCAATGTTAAAACATCCATTTGTACTCATCTTAAATTAATTATATCAGCATAAAATAGCCTTTTGTCCTTTTTTACTGTTCTTCATTTAACGTTAAAGGAATTTGATAACCATGTTTATCGAGTAAATCTTTTAGTCTTTCAGAGATAAGAAGAATATCTTCTGTATCAAAATGTTTCAGATGCTGGAATGCTTTTCCTTTAGCTGGAAACTTATTGGCCGCTCTTTGCAAATCTTTTTCAGTAAATTCATATTTGCATGCTTCGAGAATCTGCGCTAAGTAGTAGGTGGGATTATCCATTAAGTCTTCATAACGGATAGTTAATACATTGGGTTCTTGATCCCAATAGTCTTGAAATTTACGCCAAGAATATAAGTAATCCCCTATAGTCTCTTTAGGGACTTTATAGTTGCTATCGGATGGATGTGCATACACATAAAAAGATGAAATGCTGTCGATGGGATTGCGAATAATTCTAATGGCTCCTACAGAAGGTTGATGGTCAAATTGATTGGGCTTAAAACTTGGAAAGTGCGTTTTAATGACGATACTCTCATGAGGTTGAGGATAACGGCAATTTCCTTGGTATCCACCATCCACGCTATATCCTCCCCAAGGAAAAGGAGTAGGCAAATGAGGTCGAAAGTCGCTATCCTGATAAACGGAGCTTGTTGCGATGTGAGACGCTTCTTCAATAAGGAAACGCACCCAATGATTACCTGAACGTGGATAAGTTGCTAAATAGATTCTTTGATTCCACTCATTTGCTTGTATCTCATTTGCTTCTTCTACCCATGCAAATTGAACCATAAGCGTGAAAAATGTGAGAAAAATGTAAATTTGCTTTCTCATTAATTTATCTTCTCCTTTCCATAGCATTTGAATTTGAGGGTTAATTGGATTTACTGGGAACATACAAATAGAAATAATAAGGTTCAGTGATAATTTCTTCTGTTTTTAGCAGACCAGATTTGGCAATTTGCATTGCCCAATCTGTATCTTCACTATAAGATTGATTTGGAAAAAAGAATTGAGAACCGATGGCACGTTTAATAGGGTTAAGATGATTAGGAGGCCGATAATAAATTCCATTTTTCTGAAAATAAGTTTGATACTGAATGGAATGGATGAAAATTTTGGGATTCTCCTTATTAAAAGTAATAATACCTGTTAAACTCACGCAATCAGGTCGATATTTTAATTTCTCATGAATCATTTTAACATAGTGATCATGCACGTCGTCATCATCATCAATGAAATTAATGTATAAACCCTTGCTTTGTCTTAATAAGGCGTTACGTTTAGTGCCAATTGATTTTTCTCGATTATCTAAAAAAAAGAGGATTTCTACCTTATCATCTAGTCCCTCTTCTTGAATTTGCTTTTTTAATTTTTGGTAAAGTCGCTGAAATGATTGTTCTCTTTCTTGTAAAGTACAAATTAAAATCGACCAATCTTTAGGCAATGCTTCTTCAAACACACGTTCATTCAAATCAAAATAACGTGCTCGTCTTTGCTCATAGATGGCTTGATCAACGTGGTAGAAAGATTCATTACGTGCCAGAAGAGCATCAAAAGATTCGCTTCTGTAGAGGGGATGATGATGATGAATAATGATTTGATTAATGACCGCTTCTTTACCCAACATTCTAGAAACAACTGTTAGCTCATTGTCACACCACAGGGCATGATAAGCTGGATGATAAGCATAACCAAATCGCTCATAATACTTTTTCCCTATTATCGGTAGAGTGTTGAGTATTTCCCCAATATGTCCATCATGAAAATTTAACACTCCATCAAAATCAGGAAAATTCGCTAACATTTGATCCGCAATTATCTTGTCATATCCCTGAGCGACGGGTTTCATATCATCACTTGTGACGAGTAAGATATCAAACCAGTTAACATATTTGTCAATATCTCGATTATATGCTTCTACTTTTGTTGCATTGTGACTAAAGTTTACTGTTAAGTTAGGATAGCGAGCCAGACGTTCTTTGACCTCTATGCAGTTCATAGTGGAATCGTCTACATCACACGTAATAAGAAACCAGTACGGAATTTCACCTGATAATTTTTGATAATACAAATCCAAATGGTCAAAAAACTGCGTGGGTCTAGAACGCGTCGGGATTTTAATGAGTAATTTTGGAGGTAAAGTATTTTCTATCTCCTGAGCATAAGCAAACTGAGATAAGATAGAGAAAAATAAAAGCAAACCTACCATCTTATTTAAGTACATAGAATCTCCTATTTTTGAAATCAGTCATGCATGGTTCAATTGAAGGTAACATGTTTTTATGCCGTCCTTTCAGGACTCGATGTCTTTTTGATAGAACCCAGGCCTCCGCTTCGCTGCGACCTGGGCTGTAACATAACGGCCCTTCAGGCCTTAACAAGAGATGTTTAAGTCCCTCTTCTATAGTCCCTAAATCGTCCTTTTGTTAAGGCCTGAAGGGCCGTCATGTTACAGCCCAGGTCGCAGCGAAGCGGAGGCCTGGGTTCTATCAAAAAGACATCGAGTCCTGAAAGGACGGCATAAACATGTTACCCAAAATTTACTCTTTTTGAACCATGCCATCAGTCACATCTTCTTTTGGAGTTTTTGACTCTATCTTTTCTCTTGTTGTTTAAACCTCAGAAATATTTAAGTTAATTGTCAATTTTTTGAATTACGAGGTACGCTGCTACTTCATCATCGATACTATTAATAATAATATCTTGATAAGGTGTATGGTTAATAAACTTTAAGGTTGCTGGCACGGTCGAAATTCTTATAATTTTTGACATAGTCGGAGACAATGTAGCCTCAACATGATATCTTATCTCGCTGCCTGGGACAATGGTTGTGCTATTGAGTGACAAAGCAGTCCGAGGTGTTTCAAGATGAGGCGAAGCTCCAATCACACTAGCTGCATAAGTTAATAAATAATCACCCATTTCTTCAATGATGATTTCTCCCTGCTTGTGAGGCGAAACTCGAATTCCTGGTGTTTTCACGGCAGTTAATTCATCAAAAGGAATGGCTGCTCCAGGACTTAAACGAATAGGTTGGCTTGTCACTAAATAGAAAGAACCGTAGACGGGACAATCGCATCCTCCTCCACATCTGTTTGATGAATAAGTGGGAATACAATGACCATGCCCACTAAACTTTAATTCTTCAGAATGAGAAGGAAAAATTTGTTCGTTTAGTTCTGCACGTAGTCCAATAGTTGAAAATAAGAAAATAGCTAAGAAAAGATTTCTCACAATGGCCTCCTTTGTTATCAAATGGGTTTAAAATAATGTTTGACAAGTTTTTTACAGCACTAAACATATAAAGTAAATATTAATTTATATTTTTTATGCCTCTCCTCTGAAAAAAAACAAATTTCTTGGGAGTATTCTTAGGAGCATTTTTAGATTGAGAACATTCGGATTGAGTAAACTTTTCTAATCACTACTTACGATTCTCTAAGAAATTTTTCCCCTATCATGTTTTAATTTTAATTTGATAGAATGAGCGAAACATCAAAATTCCCTGTCCCTTAATTCTAGCCTTCTTCATCGATAAGGCTCATATAAACTCAACTCTTAACGGAGGAAACTTCACGATGAAATCCTTTTATATTTATCTCATTTTGACCGTTTTATGTTTCAAAGCGCTGATTTTCGCTGAGAATATGCCACTAGACGCCAAAATTTATGTTGCTGGACACAGAGGATTAGTGGGAAGCGCCATTATTCGCATGTTAGAAAGTGAAGGCTATCAAAATATTATCGTTCGCTCTTCAAATGAACTTGATCTTAGAAATCAGCAAGCTGTCAACCATTTTTTTGCAAAAGAAAAACCAGATTATATCTTTCTTGCAGCAGCAAAGGTAGGAGGAATTAAAGCGAATCACGATTATCCAGCTGATTTCATATATGATAATTTAATGATTGAGGCTAATGTGATTCATGCTGCTTATCAATTTGGGGCTAAGAAATTATTATTTCTAGGTTCTTCTTGTATTTATCCAAAAGAATGCCCTCAGCCGATTATTGAGTCTTATTTATTGACTGGCCCTCTTGAACCTACTAATGAAGCTTATGCTTTAGCCAAAATTGCAGGAATCAAACTTTGCCAAGCTTATAATCGTCAATATGGGACAAACTTTATTGCTTGTATGCCTACAAACTTATATGGACCCAATGATAATTTTGACCTTAATCGTTCGCACGTTCTTCCTGCTTTAATTCGCAAATTTATAGAAGCGAAGGCAAGCAAAGTTCAAAAGGTGAGTCTGTGGGGGACTGGAAATGCAAAGCGAGAATTTTTACATAGCGATGATTTTGCTAATGCAGCTCTTTTTTTAATGCATCACTATGAAGGAAATGAAATTATTAATGTAGGTTATGGCCAAGATATTTCCATTTCCAAGCTCGCTTTAATGATCAAAGAGATTGTGGGATATGAAGGAGAAATTGAATTTGATTCTTCTTATCCTGACGGTACCTATCAAAAGCTTCTCAATATTGAGAAAATTCGTCACATGGGATGGAAACCAAATATCCCCCTTAAAAAAGGAATTCAAGAAGTTGTGCAGTGGTACATTGATCATCAGGCTCACCTCATTCTTTAGGAGAAAAGAAAAGCTGATCTTCAGAATTTTTTAAAGCAAGCACGACGAAGTTTGAACACACCTTTTACAACTCGGTATAAAAATTAGAAAGATTCTGCTGAATCTATTTGAATGCTCTAGCCTTATCGCTTCCATTTTTACGATCTAAAAAATGTTGATCTTGGAATTTATTAGGTAAGCATAAAATTTTTTATCTGATAAATGCTAAAAATTTAAATTATGAAATATAAGTGGCATCACTATATCAGTTGACAAAATTCTGAATTTATTAAATATAAAAATTAACAAGGAATGACAAACGATGAAAAATAAAATTCAGCAATATTTCAGCCAAAAATGGCTATGCATTGCATTCTTATTCGTGTTAATGCCTCTTTTAGCCTCTAACATCAATCCACCTTCTAATCCTCTTTCATTAACTCTTACTCAGCGGCAAATATGTGATTTAGAACTTATCATGAATGGAGGATTTTCACCGTTAGAGACTTTTATGAATCGTGAAGATTATGAAAAAGTTGTACATGATATGCATTTATCAAACGGGACTGTGTGGCCAATTCCGATTGTTTTAGATGTTTCAGAAAAACTTTTGGAAAAAATAAAATTAGGTTCAGAAGTGGCTCTAAAAGATCAAGAAGGATGGCTTTTGGCTTTTTTGACTATTGGTGAAATTTGGAAGCCGCAGAAGTTAATAGAAGCTGAAAAGGTTTATGGAACGACAAATCAAGAGCATCCAGGTGTGAATTATCTTCTCAATGAAATGGGAGATTATTATCTCTCAGGAAAGTTAACAAAAGTTCAAACGCCTTATCATTTTGACTTTATTTCATTAAGAAAAACTCCTGCAGAGCTCAAAGCATACTTTAAGGAAAATGGATTTGAGAAAGTGATTGCTTTTCAAACTCGAAATCCTATGCATCGCGCGCATGTAGAATTGACGACACGTGCGGCTCATCGCACTGGCGCTCATCTTCTGATTCATCCAGTTGTCGGGATGACGAAACCCGGTGATGTGGACTATTTTACGCGAGTCAAATGCTATCGAAAGATTCTTGATTATTTTCCAAAAGGTTCAACTACCTTAAGTTTGTTGCCACTTGCAATGAGAATGGCTGGTCCAAGAGAAGCTTTATGGCATGCCATTATTCGCAAAAATTATGGATGCACTCATTTTATTGTGGGTAGAGATCATGCAGGGCCAGGTAAAGATAGTCTAGGCCGTGATTTTTATGATCCTTATGCAGCTCAGGAACTCGTTCAAGCATATGCTAAAGAAATTGGAATTGAAATTGTTCCTTTTCAAGAAGTCGTTTACATAAAAGAAGATGATAATTACCAACCAGTAGATGAAATTCCGCCTGGAAAAACTGTGCTCTCCATTTCTGGTACAAAACTTAGAAAACTGTTATATGAAGGCAGCGAGATTCCGGCATGGTTTTCTTTTCCCGAAGTGATTGCAGAGCTTCAAAAAGTCTATCCCCCCAGATCAAAGCAAGGTTTTACTCTTTTCTTTACAGGTTTACCAGGGTCGGGAAAATCTACCCTTGCTAAAGCTGTTGCCTTCCAGTTAATGGAACTACAAGATAGATCGGTGACTATTTTAGATGGAGATGTGATTCGGACGCATTTGTCTTCAGAGCTAGGATATTCTAAAGAGCATCGATCTATCAATGGACGGAGAGTGGGATATGTTGCTAGTGAGATTACTAAAAATAAAGGAATTGCCATTTGTGCCATGGTTGCACCTTATGCAAGGGATAGAGAGTATAATCGGAATCTTATTAGTGCTTGTGGGAATTTTATTGAGGTCTATGTTTCTACGCCTTTGCAGATTTGCGAAGCTAGAGATACTAAGGGGCATTACTCTCTAGCTAGAAGTGGAAAGTTGCCTGAATTTACTGGAATTGATGATCCTTATGAAGAGCCTCAGCAGCCTGAAATTAAAATTGATACCAGCCGCTATTCTATTTCAGAAGCTGTTGAATTGATTCTCGACTATTTACGTCAAGTCAAGCACATTGAGTAATTCTTTAAAGCGAATGAATCACATAAGTGACGACTCCCCATATATGTAGCTCGGTGTCGCTTGTAATTTCAATAGGTCGATAATGATCATTTTCTGCAACCAACCGCACTTTATCCTCTTCTATACAAAGTCTTTTGACTGTTAACTCTCCATTTATCGCAGCTATAATAATTTTACCATCGCTTGGTTTAATACTCCTATCTACAATTAAAATATCATTGTGAAAAATGCCTGCCTTGATCATGGAAGAGCCGCATACCCTAAGAAAGAATGTAGTAGAGGGTCGTCTAATCAAAAGCTCGTTCAAATCAAGAGTCGTTTCGACTTCTTCACTCGCCTGATTAGGGAGGCCTGCTGAAATAGCATCTTGATAAAATGGCAATTGATAAAATTTATTCTGCACCCATCTTAAGACATTTTCAACTTCACTGACGGGAATACGCACAGCTAGAGTAGGCTCGCCAAATTTACCTGTCCCTTTTGGCCTACCAGAACCCGTTCTTTTTCCACCTTTGGGCATAAAATTCTCCTATTGATTATTAATTCTGATTATTGTACAAAAATCAAAAAAAGAGTGCTCTAAATTTTTACTTGAGGTGTAAGATGACACAAAAAAATTTTTCTTTTTGGCTTTGTACCCTTTTATCAGGCATCGTGATTGGAATAGCAAGCCAGCGTATTCCAGCAAATCCCAATTCCGAAGCCTTTAAACCTTATCCTTATTCATTTTATTGCACCGATCAAAGCCTCCTTCCTAATCAGCCTATTCCTTCATTACCAATTCAAAAACCTGGATATTCTTTAGCTTATGATATGCATTATCACAATTAATGACATCTGCCTGATAAATTAAGCTGTAAATGGATAATAGTTGCGCTGAAAAACGCCAAGTTTTTGATCTCTTTCAGCCCCTCTCTTAATCTTTCATTCGTTAAAAGAAAATCAAATAAATTCATGTCTATGACAAGAAAAACATGAAATCAATTCAATATTATTCAGCCGCTTTACGTATGATGCTAAGTGATTTATGACTAAAATGCTCCTGGATATTATGGGTACTAAATGATATAATTTGTCTAAGATTGCACTGCAATCAATTCTTACATTTTAGAGAGATAATAAAGAGTTGCTCTATAGAGAAACAATATTTTATAAATGGGATAATATATAGAATAGAAAAATGTCTAAAAATTTTATGTTCAAATATTCGGCGTTGTTATTTCAACTTTTAATAGCTTTCTGGGTGAATGAGGAAATAATGGCAAAAGAAACTTTAAATCCAAATAATATAGAGAAATCGATTCAGGAATCAATGACCGTATGGAAAACTCCTGGAGTGGCTGTAGCTATAGTCAAAGATGGAAAGATTGTTTTTTTGAAAAGCTATGGTATTCAGGAAATTGATTCGAAAAAGCATGTCGATAATCAAACCTTATTTTCTATTGGTTCTCTTACTAAAGCCTTTACAACTACAGCTCTTGCTATATTGGTAGATGAGAAAAAGATTCAATGGGATGATCCTGTCATTAAGCATCTACCCTCTTTCTATCTTTTTAACCCTTATGTCACTCAAAATGTCACAATTTGTGATTTATTATCTCATAGGACAGGGCTTGCTTCTCACGATGGTGATTTGTTATGGACTGGACAACCCTATTCTAGAAAAGAGATTGTAATTCGCTCTCGATATTTAATCCCTACTTTTGGATTTCGCTCGACTTATGCTTATCAAAATGTGCTTTATGTTACTGCAGGTGAAATAATTGAAGCTGTTTCAGGCTTAACCTGGGATGAATTCATTAAAACCAGAATTTTTGATCCTTTGAAAATGCAGTGCAGCTTTTCATTCCTAAAGTCTCAAGGCGAAAAAGAAAATATCTCCACTCCACATTCTGAAGGAGAAGGATCCATTCAAAAAATCAATTGGGACTCTGTCGAAAGCTTTGGAGCTGCAGGATCTATTGTCTCTTGCATTTCTGACATGGCAAAATGGCTTACATTACAGCTTGAGCTTGCTAAAGGAATGGATACAGCCATCGTTAGGCATGAAGCAATCAAAGAACTCTTTTCTCCTCAAATAAACGTGAATGTTGATCCTATTTTAAAAAAATTGTACCCAGAATCTAATTTTGTTTCCTACGGTTTAGGTTGGTTTTTGCATGATTACCATGGGAAAAAAATGATTCAGCATGACGGCCTAATCAATGGAATGAGTGCATTTCTATTAATGATGCCGCAAGAAGATTTTGGAATCGTAGTTCTTAGTAACCTTAAAGACTCCTTACTGCCCCACTCTGTCTCTTATAAAATGATGGATAACGTACTCAATCAATCAAAGCATAATTGGGATTTAGAACTGCGGGAAACAATTTTACAGCTTCAGAAAAAAGGCAAAAATGAAGAAACTAAACTTTTGTCAAACCGCATTAAAAATACTTCTCCTTCGCATCCCACTTCTGATTACATAGGAAAATACCAAGATCAATTATATGGAGCTGTGGTTATCTGGGGTACGAACAAGGATTCCCTTAAAGCAAAAGTCATCTCAGGCACAGGTCATTTGGAGCATTGGCACTACGATACTTTTCGATTTATTCCTGCGGATAAAACTTTATCAAAACCCTTTATTACCTTTTATTTTGATCCTAATGGTCAAGTCGATTATTTAAAGATTTCCCCGCTCTTACCCACATCAATTTTTAAATTTCAAAATAAAGAATTTCCTAAATAGTCTTATCCTTTGATTTTTTTAACATATTAAAGGTTGGACATATCTTCAACGTCTAGCTGAATCACAATATTGGTTGCCTAATCAGTTTTAAAGCTAAATTAAGTACTGATCAAATCAATTATTTACATAAGGGTATAGAAGTTACGCTTCCAGACTTATCACAAAACGAGGAATTGCAAATACACTTTATTGTTTATTGTTCCTCTAAGAAGAATCCCGAAATTTCTCTACTTGGTATGTTATACAGCAGGTGAATGCGTTGTAGAATACTGTCAAAATGTCGATCAAAATACCTTTGATGAATGTATTGAGCAGGTCAAAATTCTTTATGGACGTTTCGATCAATTAAGTGAAGCGGAGAAAGGAGAATTAATCGGGCATTCGATTGGCAAATATGGAGTAGATATTCTTGCGGGTAGTCTAACAGGTACTGCTGCAGGCACAGCTGTAGTAAAGGGAAATCAGCTATTAGTAAAAGGAAACGCAGCTTTTAGAGATTTGCGAAATGCTAATAGAGCCTGTACTCTTGAAATAATGGTTGTTTCGAATGCTAATAAGGAGACTGTTGTCTCCTCTGCTTTACAGCATGCAGCTCATAGAGAAGCGTTTTTCAAGAATATAAGATATAACTTTGATGCTCATAATAAACATATCTTGGGGCACAATGATTATCACGAATTTCGCAGCGTTTGGGAACATCCGGATCCGGAAGGTCTTTTAAGGAAATTTGCATGTAAAGGTATTCCACATAGAGGTGAACCCGGTTTACCAAATTATAAAGAGGCAGTAGATTTTAGAGAACATATTGGAATATGGAAAGATAAGTCTGGCACACAAGCTTTACCTACAACAAGAGGCACAATTCATTATAGTAACAAGGGAGCTCATATTGTACCTAGTCATCCTAGCCCAAAGAATAAAGTACAATCATTATGACAAATAAAAAATCATATGTAAAATATAAAGAGAGGGTTGATTTCCAGGAAAAAATAGGTATTTGGAAAGATAAATCTGGCAAAGGGTTAGATGGGAACACAACTTTTGGAATCATTCATTATGGGAAAAACGGTGCTCATATTGTTCCATGTAATCCGCATATAAAGGGAAACTTTATGGATATCGCTTATATTAGAAGTTCTATTCAAGTTGCTTTACTTGGACATATCACTCCAAATCTTAGAGGTATTTCTATTGAATATAAAGAAAGTAACTTAAAAACATTATTTTATTATGACAATCCTCCTTCTGAAGATGAAAAGGAATTAGCCAACTTGGTAGATACTGAGTTCATTTCTGATTTTCCAAACTTAGTTAAAACAGATTTTGAAATAATTCATCTACCGCAACCTCAGCGCATCCCTAATCAAGGGATGCTTGTCTATTTAAGATACGAATCTTCTTAGAAACACGGGTTCATATGAAAAATCAAGCGAAAATTCGAAAGAACTGAAAAAGTTTGATGTTGGTTTGTTTAATTTGATTAAGGTCCAAAAGGTCTAAAATCCATCGGACCCTTTTGGACCTTTGAAGCAATAAGCTTTTATAAATTTGCATTTTGTAAAATAAGGCATATTATGAAATTTTGGATATTTTGATGCAATTGAGGTCCAAAAGGTTCAAAATTATGTTTCGAACCTTTTGGACCTCATCCAAACCCTATTTATCCAAATTATTTTTAGAAAAAGGTGTAATTGCAGGGGTAGTCTAATAGGCGCAGCTGTATTAAAAAGCAATCAGCTACTCAGCTTCTAGAAATTTGCGAAATGCTAATAGAGCATGTACCCTTGAAACAATGGCTGTATCGAACGCTAATAAGGAAGCTGTCGTCTCCTCTGCTTTAAGACATAGTGCTGAAAGAGAATCTTACTTTAAAGGCATTAAAATTGAGATAAATAAACAAAATAAACATGTACTCACGAATGCTATCTAGCTTTGCCTATGGATTATTTTTTCAATCCCTATTGTCGCAAGGCTACCGAAAAGGAATACCCATCCATCAAGTGAATCCCGCTTTTACATCTGTCATAGGACAAGTCAATTATGCCACACGCTATGGATTAAGCATTCACCTTACAGCAGCATTTTGCATTGCAAGGCGATATCAACAATTTTCTGAGTCACCAAACCTTTCCACAGGAAAAATTCCTGATGGGAAAGGATGCCATGTCGCTTTTGACCTACCCGTGAGGAATCGGACAAAACACGTATGGCATTCTGGGGCCAGTGAAAAAGAAAATAACGGTGCATGCAGCACATTTTTGGGCGAAAAAACATCGATCCTCGGATCCACAAAGTTCGATCCCTGCGACAGAAATTCCCGAAGAATTATTGGTGTGACTCCAATACGTGAATCGTTAGCAAAACTGCCTGGCTAACGTGTCTGAAACGGTCATGAGTAGATTTTTTCAGATTTTAAGAAGCGGTGGAAAAGGACATCCTGAAAGAGGCGTTCCTGGACAAGCAGGATTTAAAGAAACTGTAGATTTTGAAGAATATATAGGGATTTGGAAGAGTGAAGATAGCATTCTAACTCTCCCAACAACACGAGAAACTATTCATTATGGTAAAAAAGGTTCCCATATAGTACACCTGCACATCCTAATCCCAAATATAAAAAATTAGAGCAATAATCATGAATGCTAGTTCAATCAGACTTTCAGTCCAACGTGCTTTATTAGGTCATGTCACACCTAATTTAAGAGTAGTATCCATCAAATATGTCGACAATTGTATTCAGCTTATTTTTTATTATGATCATACTCCTTCTGAAGAAGAACAAGAACTTGCAGATTTTACTGACACAGAATTCATTGCAGATTTTCCGTCCCCAGATTATAAGACTGATTTCCAAATCATTACATTACCTTATCCAAACAAGATTCCCAAAGATGGCATTTGTGTTTATGAACGCTATGAGAAATAGTTTAAAAATTCGTGTTGGAAGGCAAAGGAATCCTAAGACTTTAGTACATAACTTCTCACAATGCTAAGAAAATTAATTTATTTACAATAAATCATCAATTACATCCCACGAGTTTGAATCCCTTGAAACTTCAAATTCCTTTAGGAGCTGTATTTTTTAATTGTCAAATTTTTGATAAATATTTGCTTATTGATTGAAAAATAGACCTTGGTTATACATTTCATTGGTGTTGTAGTCTTCATTCACATTATTTGAATAAGGTGTAATGTTATAATAATCTGAATTAATAGGGTATGAATATTCAGGAGAAGAGGGGCTATAATTATAAGCGTTTGGATAATTATAATTATAGGGAGAAGTTAAGTTGGGATAAGAATAATATGCTGGATTTGGATAAGAATAATAATATGTTGAACTTGGACTTGGATAAACATTGGAATACGTTGGACTTGGATAAGCATAATAGTTTGAGTAAGAGGGATAATTACTAGCCGAGTAACCATAGCTGTATGGACTATAAAATACATTATATCCTCGATTATAATTATCGCTTTTACTTCCTTTATTATACCCTCTGTTATAACCCTTATTATATCCTTTATTATAGGATTTATTAGACCCTTTCGACTCCTTCGATCTTTTACTACTAGATTTACTACTAGATTTACTACTAGATTTACTTTGCTTGTCTTTGCTCTTTCCCCCATCTGCAGAAAGCATATGAAGTGGAAGAAAACTAAAGGTTGTAATCGCTAAACCTAAGATAAATGCCTTAAAAATGCTATACATATATCCCCCCTAAATCCAAACAATTGAATTTTGTTTGCTTCTATTTAAAATAAATTTATAAACCTTAATTTAATTATAATTTTTTAGCGAATAAGTAGCAATTACTTCAGCAATGGCACAGTTTTTATTTTTAGCTAAGAAAGTTCAACCAGTTAATAATAAACTGAATTTTGAGTTTTTCTCCTTGGAGATTAAGATATTTTGTGAGTGAAAGTTGCTCTTTTTGTTTGAGAGCCTATTTCAATCTCAATTGATAGGGGCCTGGTGTGTTTTGCTGAATGGAATATTTTGTATTCCGCAGGGGTTTCGTCGCAGCGACAGGTAATTAAATCGAAAGCGTGGAAGCTTTCGGTCAAAACTTATCCAATGATCATTTTGATCAACTTTGAACAAGTTTTGAAGAGCGGCCTTTTGATATTAACTGGCATAAAACTAAGCTTTTTGGTGAATTTGGAGTCCTTTACATAAAGATGGTATTTCACGAATAATAAATAGCATTTTATAAACTTCCCTTGAATGAATTCTCATTTTGTGTTAGCATATATCAGTCTGATATATTAATTGATCTATTCAACAGGAAGCTCATGGCTAAAAGTAATAAAAGTCGGTATGCCATTTTGGGAATGCTGACATTGATTCCAAATAGTTCTGGCTATGATATTAAGAAATTAATGGAATCAAGCACCCAGTATTTTTGGAAGGAAACATTTAGCTCTATCTATCCAGTCTTGCAAGAACTTGAAAAGGACGGACTTATCTTACGACAAGAAAATCCATTCAAAAGCGATCGCCAACGCCACCTATACATAATTTCTTCGGAAGGGAATCAAGCTTTAAAAGAGTGGTTAGCTAAACCTGCTGAATTAGAACAATCTCGCAATGAACTTTTGCTTAAGCTCTTCTTTGGCGATGTTGTGCCTCCTTCAATTAGCCAACACCATTTAGAAGAATACCAAAAGGTTCTAAAAGATAAGAAAAAGATCTTTTTAGAAATTCAAGAAAAATTGCAACGAGAGCACCAAGAGGAATCGGGGCTACCCTATTGGTTGATAACATTGGATTACGGAATTAGACAAGTTAAAGCAGCTTTAGATTGGTGTGAAAACACGTTAAAGCAAATTAATAAATTAAAAAAAGGCTTGTAATATGGTTAAAAAAACTAAATTAATTATTCTTGCATCATTGTTATTGTCTATTTTTTTATGGATTATTCCTGTGAAAGCATCATCCTATCTCTTGACACTAGGCGTAGCACGAGAAGAAACAGAAAAACAGTTGCACGTTGAAGGTAAATTACCTACTTGGCTTCACGGGGTTTTGGTCCGAAATAGTTCTATACCTATTTATCAGGAAGGTAAACAGGTTTCCCATGAATTTGATGGTCTTGCTATGCTACATGGGTTTGCTTTCGATGAGGGAAAAGTTTTTTACACAAATCGATTCCTTAAATCTCAACAACATGATGCTGTAGTTAATAAAGGGATAGCTCAGTATAAAGGGTTTGCATCGGAGCCATCATTATGGCAAAAAATACAAGATTTTTTTAGCAGTTCTGATCAATGGGTAACTAATGCTTCTATTAATGTGTTTAAATATGGAGATCAGTATGTAGCTTTAACTGAGGTTCCATTGCCAGCGCGCTTCGATCTCAAAACCCTAAATACCTTAGGCTAATTTGATTACAAAGACAGCTTGCCAAAAAGCAAATGCTGGGAATCGGCACATCCTCATTTAGATGTCTCTTCAAATGAAATTGTGAATTTTCTTATTGAATTTGGTCACCAAAGCTACTATGTGCTTTATCGCATGAAAGAAGGTTCTTCTTCCAGAGAGGTGATTGCAAAAGTGCCCGTCGATATGCCCTCTTATATGCATAGCTTTGCAATGACTGAACATTATCTTATTTTAACTGAGTTTCCTTTCCTCGTAAGCCCTCTTGATCTACTGATAAAGAATAAACCCTTTATTCACAACTTTACATGGCATCCTGAAAGAGGAACTCGTTTTCTTGTTATAGAAAGAAATTCTGGAAAAGTCGTCTCTCAAATTGCTACTGATCCATTTTTCAGTTTTCACCATGCTAATGCTTATGAAATAGAAAATGGGAATGAAATTGTTATAGACCTTGTTGCGTTTCCTGATATTTCTCTTATGCCAAGTCTTTTCCCCCAAGCCTCTTCATTGGCAAATAAGTCTGACTGGAAACGAAGATTAATGCGTTATCATCTTTCACTCGATAAAAATGAAATTTTATCTGAGGTGCTATTAGAAAAGGATGTAGAATTTCCACGTTTTGATGATAAGCTTGATGGGAAAAACTATCGTTATCTTTACATGACAATCTCAGAGGATTTCAGTAACGAGTTTTTACAAACAAAGACGACAGGGTTAGTTAAGTTCGACATGTTAACAAAGCAAATCAAAAAATGGCATCAAAGTGGTTGTAGTGCTGTAGAACCCATTTTTATATCTTCTCCTACTGCAAAAAATGAAGATGAAGGTGTTATTCTGTCGGTCGTCTATGACGAAGAGAAAAAGCGTTCGTTTCTATTGGTTTTAGATGGCCAATCTTTTGATGAACTTGCACAAGCTGAACTGCCATGGCAGATTCCTGGTAGCTTTCATGGGCAATATTTCTCTGAAAGTGTTTTCTTTCCACTAAAACAAGAGAAAACACTTCAACAAAATTTTGAAACCAGTTCTGGCAAATCCCTATCTTATCAAAAGTCAATTTTTGTAATGCCTCATTTTCTAAACGTACTTATATCAAATTGACCTTCAATATCTCAAGCAGTCACCTTACGCAAGCGAGGTTAAAGAATCAGTGATATCCTTTAAATAACCAATAGCATGATTTGTTTAATAGCCTGAAAGGCTTCAAAGAAAATAGCTCAGGGCATCGCCCTGGGCGTGTCTGAAAAACATTACCAAAAAGTGATATAAATGATAATACACGCAATTATAAACACTCCTCTATATATTTTTTCTAACTCATAACGGGTGTTTTACTAAAATATTTGACACTTGCAGCCCTTCAGGCTGCATGACACAACTCACTCATACCCAGGGCTAGGGTGTTCATTTTGTGCAAAAAATGAGCTTTATTTTTCATAATAATTGGCATAGTTGAATTGAAGGCCGCATGTTTATGCCGTCCTTTCAGGACTCGATGTCTTTTTGATAGAACCCAGGCCTCCGCTTCGCTGCGACCTGGGCTGTAACATGACGGCCCTTCAGGCCTTAACAAGAGATGTTTAAGTCCCTCTTCTATAGTCCATAAATAGTCCTTTTGTTAAGGCTTAAAGGGCCGGCCCTTCAGGCCTTAACAAGAGATGTTTAAGTCCCTCTTCTATAGTCCCTAAATCATCTTTTTGATTGTGTAAAAAATTATGTGCAAAAAAAGGTCATGGTAAGATGATCTCTTATTAACTACAAAAAGAGGTATACCATGACCAAAAAGTATTCTATTGAGAAAAACAAATTATCTAAAGAAGTTATTGAACAAGATGTTGATTTAATGAAGTCTCTTATGAAAACTGCTCTCGAAAATTTTTTAGAAGCCGAAATGATCGAGACTTTGGAAGCAAATAAGAGTGAAAGATCCAAAGAAAGAAAAGGCTATAGAGCAGGTTATTATACAAGGCACTTAGTGACGCGAATAGGCAATATAGAGCTAAAAGTACCAAGAGACAGAGAGGGAATGTTTTCTACCGAGCTTTTTGAACGATATGAAAGATCGGAAAAAGCATTAGTATCAGCTCTAGCAGAAATGTATGTCCAAGGAGTATCAACCAGGAAAGTGAAGGCAATCACAGAAGAACTTTGCGGACATGAATTTTCAGCGACGACAATAAGCAACATCAATAAGAGCTTGGACGAGGACTTAAAGCAGTTTGCAAATAGAAAATTGACAGAAGTTTATCCTTATCTAATTGTAGATGCTCGTTATGAGAAAGTTAGAGAAAATGGGATAGTAAAATCGCAGGCTATATTAATTGCAGTAGGTGTGAATGGAGAAGGTTACAGGCAAGTATTAGCAGTGGAAATTGCAAATCGAGAATCTCACAATAGTTGGAAAGATTTTCTATTGAGATTGAAAGAAAGAGGATTAATAGGAGTTGAGTTGATTATTAGTGATGAGCATGCAGGGCTTAGGAAAGCGATAATGGAAGTATTTTATCAAATCCCTTGGCAAAGATGTTATGTTCATTTCTTAAGAAATGCAATTGATTATTTACCAAGAAAAGCAAACGACGATTGCTTACAAGAATTGCGATGGATCTATGATAGAAAGGATATTAAAGAAGCCAAAACAGATTTGAATATGTGGCTAGAGAAGTGGATGATGAAGTATCCAAAGTTATGTACATGGGTGGAGGAAAATATTTTTGAGACATTAACGTTTTACCAGTTTCCAAAACAACATCATAAGCATTTAAAAAGTTCGAACTTACTCGAGAGAGTAAATGAAGAAATTAAGAGAAGAACACACGTTATTAGAATTTTTCCAAATGAAGAGAGTTGCTTAAGATTGATATTAGCAATTGCAGTTGAGGTTCATGAGGGATGGGTAGATAAAAGATATTTAAATATGGATCTATTAAAAGAGCAAAAGAAACAAGAACAACTGAGCGTTGAAAAAATAGCTTAACCTAATGAGATCTCTTACCAATTTGCACATAATACTTGACACAACTATCTTTTTGTTAAGGCCTGAAGGGCCGTCATGTTACAGCCCAGGTCGCAGCGAAGCGGAGGCCTGGGTTCTATCAAAAAGACATCGAGTCCTGAAAGGACGGCATAAACATACGACCTTCAATTTAACTATGCCAATTATTGTGAAAAATAAAGCTCATTTTTGCACAAAATGAACACCCTAGACCAGGGCAACGCCCTGGGCTATTTTCTTTGAAGCCTTTCAGGCTATTAAACAAATCATGCTATTTGGTTATTTAAAGGGTATCACTGATTCTTTAACCTCGCTTGCGTAAGGTGAGTCAATCATATTGAGGATGAATTTTAAAGAGATTAAAAGAAAAAGTGATTGCCAATTTTTGTGGCGAAAAGTGCCTTTTTTGTGCCATTTTTCATTCGCAAGTAAGTCATAGAAATAAAATAACCTTCTCAAGACATTGTTCTTGAGAAGGTTGTGTGTGTGCCTAAAACAGGAGTCGAACCCGCGACCTTCGCATTACGAATGCGCTGCTCTACCAACTGAGCTATTTAGGCAAAGAAAATAAATAATATGGCAGGTTTTGATTTTTCCAACAACGAGGAATAAGAGATATAAATGCCAAACATTCTCTTATTTTTTCAGCCATTCCTTAGTTGTCAGCCGCTGCTCAATCCCCGATAGACGGATGCCTTGTTGCATGATCGTTTTCAAAATCACGACATCTGATCCATAGATTTCAATGCATTTACGGGCGCGTGTAATCGCTGTGTAAAATACTTCGCGTCCAAATAATTCTGTTCCTTCGGGTAAAACGAGCACCACACGATCAAATTCGCTTCCTTGGCTTTTATGCACAGATAAGCAATAGGCTAATTCATATTTGGGTAATAACAAAGCAGATAAACGCCGCACTTGGCCTCCCTCTTGTCTTGAAGGAAAGAGCGCATAGTCCTCTGCTCCTACAGATTGAAGAGGAAGCTTGCGAATGAGAACCCCCGTTTCACCATTGAATAACTCTTGTCGATAATCATTCATGGCTATGATAATGGGAATAGCTATCCAGCCATTCATGGGAACATTTTGACATAACTTTTGCCAAATCAGCTGATTGAGCGCTTCCACTCCAAAGGGCCCCTTGCGGATAGGAGAAAGTAAACGGATAGATTGAAAAAGGTCTAGCAATTGCTCTGGGCGTTGGCCTGGTTTAATGACGCAAGGAAAATAGGGTAAAACATGCGCTAAAAATTCGCGCTGTCCTTCTTTTTTATCGACTGGCAAATGCAGTCGCTGCACTCCTTGATGATGAGATTGATTCAAATATTCTAACACATCTTGTGCCAATCCTTGATTGACTAATTCAGCAAAGTCAATCAGTGATTTCAATTCAGCGCGCAAGCAAACTGAAAGAGAGACGCAAGGAATATTTAAGTGAGGATAAGTCTGCTGCAGCTGAATCAAATCCATAAATACACTTCCAGCTTCAACGGAAGGTAATTGATGTTTATCGCCCAACAAAATCAATCTTGAACCTGGTTTAAGACATTCAAAAAGAATGGCCATCATGCGAACATCAATCATTGAACTTTCATCAACGATAATGAGATCAGCTGTTAAACGTTGATTCTCTTGGTGAAAAAAACCTTGCTTAATTCCCAGAAGGGAATGCAGCGTTTTGGCTTGAATAGAGGGTAATCCTTCTAATGTTGCAGCCACACGGCTTAGACTATGCTGCAAATTAGCCGCGGCTTTACCAGTCGGTGCAGTTAAAACAATTTGGCAAGATTTTCTTTGTTCTTCGGATAGATTTTGCCAAAAAATTTTAATCAAATAGCCTGCCGTATAGGTCTTACCTGTTCCTGGACCACCTGTTACTAATGTCAAAGAATTTAAGCATCCTTGCCTGATGGCTTGTGCTTGTTCTTCCAATAAAATTTTATCTTGGCATAGTTGGTCAACATTTTTTCTGATCGTTTCTGCCTCTAATAGCAAAGTTGTTGGAGTTTTCAAATGCCTCTTAAGGTATTTGAGAAATAATGTCTCAAAAATCCAATATCTTTGCAGATAAAAGTCATCTCCTTCTCGACAAATCGGAGTGTGGGGTAGCGATTCAGAATGCTTCTTCAAAGTCGTCATAATTCCATCAGGAACTTGCTGCGCTCCTTCTAGCATGAGTTGAGTTAAAACTTGTGCTTCTTCTGCTGATACCGAATGTCCTTCTTCATTTCGCCATAGCTGGGCCACACAGGGATTTAATCCTTCTTCTGTTACGTGGACACATAAATGCCCTTCTTTGGCTGCTAATGCCAAATGGCAAAGAAATAAAGCGACTTCTTGTTTTACAGCAGGATAGTTGCGCAATAACCTATGGGCTAAGACATAATCAAGATAAGATAATCTCTTTTGCGCTAATAAAATATCTAAAAAAGGCCACTGATGCTCATCTTGTTTTTCTTTTAAGGAAACCCAAGGAATGCGCTGATAAGCATCAGCAAAAAATGTTTTGGCAAAGCCTTGTTTCAACATAATGAAAGCCTTTCAACAAGATTATTTCAAAAAAAAACTAGATGTTTTAAGGCTTACCAAAAATATCAGATGAGAGAATTAAAAACTAAATTTTTATTTGCTTTTTCATAACCTACTGAAAATGAATTTTACAAAGATAATTATTTAGGGGTTGACATAGGAAGTCGTCACGGCTCTTCCTTTCCATTTCAATAACAAATCAGGAGTGGGATAGTAAAATTCAGCAGCAAGCTCAAAGGGGAAATCAGGCGGTGTTAAACCTGTGATTGCTTGAATGATTTTTCTATCCGCTTGTTGAAGCGCTGTGCGAACGGTTTCGGGAGAATCAGCTCCCTTTGCATTCTTCAGAGGAGCAAAACATTGTTCTCTTGGATAAATCAAAGCAGACACTTTCTGCGTATACATTAGCCAATCAAAAATGAAAGTTTCAAATTTCCAAGCCATGGGCTGCGTTGAAAGGTGAGAAATGCCTTTTTCATCTAAGTATTGCGCTGATTTCCAGGCTTTATGCAGGGGGAGAGATTGCTGTAGGGAAAACAGTTTTTGAATAAAAGATAAAGAAAAACAAAAAAGACTCAAGTTAGCGCAGCAATGTTTGAGACGTCCATCCATACGCTGCTCTTTTTTTTCTGTATCGGACATTTCAGAATATTCTATGACTTTGCAACGATCATTCTGTTTGACGAGCAAACCCACTTTTTCTTCCGGTTTGAATTTCTCGGTACATTTGAGAGTGATTTCGGCATCCTGCTCTTGGTGAAAACCTAGCAGTTCTGCATCGAAAGGATCGGCTAGGGGATTATCTATCAAAATCACATGAAGATATTCAACTCCTTGCAAAACCCACTGATCTAAAATACCCGAATGAGCAAAGCAAAGGAGGCTGTGTCCATTGCCATCCGCTCCTGAAGAAATTTGCCAAGGAGTTTGCAGAAAAAGTTGTCCATTAGCATCTAGAAAAGGAAGGGTTCCTTGGACAAAAAAAGAGACTTGTGAAGGAGTCAAGCCAAAAAAGTGATGTTGCTGAAAGAAGACACGCGTTTCTATGTCATTATCAGGCGAAGTCATGATTGCTATATTTAAAGGTCGATTTGCTTTTTGGCTGGCTGCTCTGACTTTTTCTGCGCAAAGTTGAAACAGAGATTTGTTTTTGATAACAGAAATGGGATAAGTTCCTTTAGGTCCAGGATATTGTAGACGTGTTCCCTGGCCTCCTGCTAAAATCACACAACCTAAGCGTCCCTGTTCTATAAGCTGTTGGCCGCGTTGTTGATGATTTACATTTCCAGCAAATGCAAAATCATCAAAAGGTTCCACTCTATCTGTTATAGAGACTGAAGATTCCTCAATGAGCTGCTTTTGTGTTTTTAATACCTGAATGTTAATTTTATTTAACTGGCTTTCAAGAGCCATTTGCTGATCATCTGTCAATGTAGACCAGAAGCGGAATACTTGGGGTTCGTGTAGCCAAAAATAATTTAAAGAAGGAAGAAGTTTGTCCATGTCTTCTATAGAAGATAAAAAAGTTGGGCACATCAAACAACAAAGCAGGAATAAAAAGAGCTTTGAAAATAGTTTTAAACGCATAGCTGATTAAAAAGAAAATTGATTCTTATGGCTAGCACCATACAGATTTAAATAATATTTTACAATAAAATCTAAAAATGAGTTAGGAAAGTCTTCAATTAATGAAGCCAAATCGCCAGAGAATTTCTCTTCTTCATTGCTATAAAAAGCTTTTAATTTTCTCATAAACTTCTGAAACTTCAATGCGGGTCATGCAGCGAAAATCGATGGGACATTCACGCCGGTAGCAAGGGGAACAGGGAACATGTTTATGAATGATGGAGCCTCCATTATAAGGACTTGTTGTCACATCGCTAGTAGATCCAAAGAGAGCAACTAAAGGGATTCCAAGAGCGGAGGCAACATGCATAGGACCGCTGTCATTGGTTAGGAAAAGGTGGCAAGTCTGGATAAGAGCGATTAATTCGCGCAGTGATGTTTTACCGGCCAAATCAATTAAACGATTTGTAGGCAGGCCTGTACAAATATCTTTCACAAGAGGGGCGCCAGCTTTATCACCAAAATAGACAATTTTAAGAAGAGGGTAGTGGTTGAGCAATTGTTGGCTAAGCTGTTTAAAGCGCTCAGGTAGCCAACACTTGGCAGAACCATAGGCAGCACCTGGGTTGATGCCAATGATTAAATCTGAGGAGTGTATGCCATAACTAGCGAGTCTTTCTCGGGCGGCTTGTTGTTCTTGAACTGTGACATAAAGGCGAGGGGGAGTTTGGGAAAGAGGGATCCCTAAAGGTTCTAGCAGCATCTTATAAGTGATCACCAAATGTTGGCTTTTGCGCTGGGCAGGAAAAGGGAGGGGGTAATCCAGCAAAAAATGACGCCAATTTGATGCATATCCTAGGCGGTTTTGCACCTGACCGCGCCAAAACCAATAGGCTGAAGAAAAAGAGTTTGTCAATAAAATACCCAAATCATAATGTCCTTGTCTAAAAGGGGCAAGGATATTTTGGTCAGATTGACGACTCAGCCATCCTTTGGGACGTTTGAAGTTTAATACGTTATCAATATGCGGATCTGCTTGAATGATAGTGCCTAAGGTTCCTTGGCAAAGGGCTGTGATTTTTGCCTCTGGCCAATGATGGCGCAAATCGGTTAAAATGGGCGTGGCCATCACGAGATCTCCAAGCCAATTGGGCATGCGCACGATAATACGCTTGGGTGATAGAAGAAGAGAGAGAGAGCGCTTTGCCATGCATAAACTCCTGATTTCAAATGTGTCCAAAAGATTCAGGCTAAAAAATCTCATTGATCTTCTAAAGCCAAACTTTTATGTTTGCAGCCATTGATTCCAATAAGAGTATTAAAAACCTTCTAAATTATGGAGAGAAGACATTGACAAGACTGACCTATCCTAATAAAGAAGAAAATCGTCAAGCTTATCTTCGAAGAGAAGCTGCTACTGTCTCTAGTGAGGCAGGACAAATCTTGCACCTTAAGCGATTATTAGTCACGCTTAAACAACATTACGAAAAAAGTTTGCATCATTTGCAAACTCAACTGCAAGCAGAACATAGTCAACGATTGGCATCGCAAAAAGAGTTAGAAAATGGACAAATCCAATGGGCGGAAATTCAAAAGCATCACGAAGAGGAAGTACACTCCCTTAGAAATCAGCAAATCACTTTAAAAGAATTATTGAAAAAAGCTCAGGATGAGCTTAATCAATTGCGCCCACAGTCTGCTAGCCAGTCTGATTGTGAAACGAGCCGCCAGCGGGTTGAGCAGTTAGAGCTGGTCATTCCTTATTTGCGCGATCAAACAGCAGAGGCTAGTTTAGAAACCGAGCAATTGCGCGAACAATTAAACGAGGCGCTAAAGAAAGTCAAAACGTTGGAACAGGACCTAACGAAAAACCAGCAGAATGCGCATTGGAAGATCGAGCATCTTCAACAACTGTTAGACGAACAAAAACAGCAGGAGCAGGAACTTGAAACAGTTGTTTCAACAACCTCTTCTCATCATTTGCGACGCGAACTTGAGGGAATCAAACGCACTTTAGTTCAAGGAAGTCAAGAAGCTAAAGCTTTAGAGGAGCGCTACGTTGAAATTTTAAATGAGAAGATTGGACTTGAACATCAATGCAAGCAATTGCAACAACAGCTTGAACATCAATCTTCCAATTTAACTTCTTTTCAAGAACAGCTGCATGAAATACAAGATCATAAAAAAACCTTGGAAGTCGCCTTGCAGGCTAAAGAAAGAGAAGAAAATGACAGTTACCAGCAAAGGCAAGAATTAGGAAAACACATAGAGGATCTAAACAAGCGTATCAAAGAACAAGAGTTTATCCAAGACAAATATGAGCAGCTTAAAGAAGAATGGAAGCAATTGAGCGAGCGCTTAGAAGAGGCAATCGAAATGCGCGCACAAACAGAACAGCATTTAATTCAACTTGAAACGATAGCTGCCAATCAAGAAAGTCAGTTGCAAGAGTTTGCTCAACAGCTGCAAATACTCAATCAAGAAAAGGGAATATTGGAAGCTGAAAGAGATCAAATTAAAAGTTTATTGGGTGAGAGCGAAACGCGCCTAAAAGTTGCACAGCAACATTTGGCTAAAAAAGTCAAGGAAGCGGCTTTATTAAGCGAAAAATTAGAAGAGCAGCAAATCAGTTTAACTGATTTTGCCCAAACGATAGAGTATCAAAAGACGCAACTTGCGCAATTGCAGGCCGGTCAGGATCTCTATCAACGACAAGAAAAGCGTTTGCAAGAGCAATTGCATGAAGCATTAAAAGGAACAGAAAGCCAGATTGTCAAATGGGAGGAAAAATATTTCCGCATGTATGATAAATGGCAAGAAAGTGAAAATCGAATTCGCGAATTGAAAAAGTTTGAAGAAAAACATCTTCAGATGCAAAGCTTGCTTGCCAATTTGGGAAACTTCATGGGAGGAGCGTTGAATCCTTCAAACGTGGTTTTTCAGGCTGGCCAAGAGATAGCAGAGCGTTCGGTACAACCTTTTTCTTTAGAAACTCCATTGACGGAACAGCCTTCCTCTGTCAATACGCAAACGGAGCCTGAGGCAGAAAAATACGATGTCTTTGGAATGCGGCAATCTCCAGACAAATATAATCCCCATCTCTTTACATGAAACAATCTTTTGATTCTAAAGAAAAATCAATTATTTTAGGAGTTGATCCCGGAACTGTTGTAAGCGGCTATGGAATCATTTGCATTCAAAACCAAACTTACATTCCCTTAGATTATGGCTGCATCCGTCCTCCTCCTCGCTTTAAATTATCTGAGCGTTATTTAGTGATTTTTGATAGTATAGAAGAGCTTATTGAAAAGTATCAGCCTACTGTTCTCGTCGTTGAAATGCAATTTATGTCTAAGAATGCACAAAGCTTTCTTAAATTAGGAATGGCTAGAGGAGTGATTATGATTGCTGCTAAGAAAAAGGGGTTACCTGTTTTTCAATATGCCCCCACAGTGGCCAAGCGGGCAGTTGTCGGGAATGGCAGAGCAAGCAAATTTCAAGTGCAAAGAATGGTACAGCGTATCCTCAAATTGGCTTCTCCGCCCGAACCAGAAGATGCCGCTGATGCTTTGGCTTTAGCCATTTGCCATGCTCAATCCGCGTCTCATTTGCAAGCTAGGAATGAAGTTTAAAAGGATTTAAGTGATGTTTGCCTATATTAAAGGAATCTTAATTAAGATTCATCCCACTTATGTTGTTATTGAAATCAACGGTGTGGGCTATGCAATTTTTATTCCCTGTCGTTTGCTTGGTGAATTACCTCCCCTTGGTCAAACGGTTCAGTTGTTTACGACTTTTGTTGTGCGTGAATCTTCGCATACTTTATATGGATTTTTGAGCCACCAGGAACGTGATATATTTGAAGTATTGATGAATGTGGCAGGCATTGGACCAAAATTAGCTATGAGCTTAATTGGGCATTTGACGTTTCAAGAACTTCAATCGGCTATCACTCTGCAAGATCTCTCTACCCTTTGCCGTGTTCCCGGGGTGGGAAAAAAGACGGCCGAACGTTTGATTGTTGAATTAAAAGACAAAATCCCTAATTTATTGCCTTTGAATTCTGTTCATTTTGCCATACCTGTAGCGGATCTTAAAACGCAATATGCTCAAGATGCTATATTGGCATTGATGAATTTAGGATATAATCAAAGCACAGCTCAAAAGGCTATTAAACAAAGTGTTAAAGATCTACCTGAAACAGCTGATTTAGCTTTATTAATTACGACAGCTCTCAAAAATATCTAAACTTTACTCTTACTATTCCTCTGCCACATGAGTTTTTGTCTATTAGGATGGTTGTAACTCCCGATGCATTAAGTAAAGAGAGGAGCTTAAGGCTAAGCGAAGCGGCGCGGCGACTGAATGCATCGCTTAGCCTTAAGCTCCTCTCTTTACTTAATGCATCGGGAGTTACAACCATCCTAATAGGCAAAAACTCATGTAAACGAGTATTAGGGGGAGAGTTTTGTCGGAAATTCTTTTTTAATTCCCGGATAATAATAGGCAGAAAAAGTAATTGCCAGTGTTCCAATCACATATTCGTCTTGATTGATGATGGCCATGGCTTGATATTCACGTATTGACCAATCATAGCGAATAAAATCAAGCAAAGAGGGAATTTGATGAGGAGTGTCGAAAGCAATCTCAACCATTTTTCCAGGTTCAATGCTGGGCAGTCGTTTTTTTTCAGTTTCAAAAATGACACTTATGGCCTCTTGATCTAAAGGTTGAGCGAAAGCATACCGCACATACAATTGTCCTGATGGACTTGCTTGTTGGCCTTTATTTTCAACCGTGACAAAAATTTTGACAGGCGTTCCCGGTTGAATTTTACCTGTTTCATCACCTGGAAGGACTTTAATGGATTGAATATGAATAGATCCTTGTAAGATGATATTCTTGGTATCTGTCAATTGAGTTTGTCCATAGCCAATGCTTGTCCGCGCAAGCAAAAGTAAGCCCAAAATAATCAATGCACCCACTTTTAGCGATCTTCGAAACGATAAAGATTGGTGATGTTCTGACATTTTTTTCTCCATAAGATAATGAACCTATCTCATCATTTTCATAAGTAAGTATTGAATTTTAACCAAATACGGATTGGATGAGATAAAATAAAATAATGGCAAGAAGGGCTCCTAAAGGCACTGTGACAATCCAAGAAATGATAATATCGCGCGTTGTTGTCAAATTCACGGCTTCTAATCCTCGTGCAAAACCAACTCCGAGCACCGCTCCTACGAGAGTATGGGTGGTGGAAATGGGCATTCCAAGACGGGAAGCCAACACAATCGTTGTTGCTGCTCCAAATTCGGCTGCAAAGCCACGACTAGGAGTTAATTCTGTAATTTTTTTGCCAATGGTGTCAATAACGCGCCAGCCCCAGGTGGCCAGGCCGATAACAATTCCAACACCTCCCAATGCTAGCGCCCAAGTAGGTACAGGAGCATCTACAGCGAAGATACCCGTTGTTAAGATGGCCACAGCTGCTGAAAGAGGGCCAATTGCATTGGCAACATCGTTTGCTCCATGGGCAAATGCCATCATGCAAGCGCTCATAATTTGCAGGTAGCCAAAAATTTTTTCAACTTTTAAATATTCGGAATGCGTATTCGTCAGCTCTTGTTTTTGTTGGAGAGATTGTTCAATGCCTTTAACCTCTTCGACGAGCAATCCAACATGGTATTGAAGCTCTCCTGATGTTGCATTGCCAATCTTTTGCAAATGCTTGCGAGCTCTTTCCAAAGAATAGGTGACATCTGTTCCATAAACGGGAGCAGGAATAGGTGTTTCCTTAGAGGAAGGAGACATGCGTTGCACAAGAACATAACTAATGCCGGCTCCCAGTAATCCCAGCCCAATAGTCAACAATCCTTTTTGTATAGGACCTAAGTCTAAATGAAGATTGCGAAATCCTTCAAAAACTAAAATCAAAGCTAAAATGAAGATGACCATAAAAACAAGAAAAGGGGTCAAGCGGCGTGCTGCTTCAAAGGGATTTAGCGTGTAAAAGATTTTCTTCCGAATAACAGAAAAGATATAATAGCCTAAAACGCCTCCTAATAAGGGCGAAATAATCCAACTACTGACAATAAATCCCACATGTTCCCAATCAATCGCTCCCAGGCCGCCGACTACTGCTCCAAACCCGACAATTGCTCCTACAATAGAATGTGTCGTAGAAACTGGCCAGCCAAAGTAAGACGCCACCTGCAGCCAAATGCCGGCTGCAGCCAATGCTGATAACATGCCATAGACCAAGATGCGCGGATCATTGGCAAAAAGATCTGCATGAATAATACCGCTTTGCATCGTCTTCGAAACATGCGAACCAAAAAAGAATGCTCCTGAAAATTCTAAAATAGCTGCTAGGAATACAGCTCCTCTTAGAGTCAAAGCACCTGATCCAACCGATGTACCCATCGCATTGGCTACATCATTAGCTCCAATATTCCAGGCCATGTAAAAGCCTGTTAATAAAATAAGAATCAGTAAAGCCGTGTCCATAAGCCTTTTTAAGCGTGCACTATTTTAGTTCTAAGGTCATACGTATGCGATAGGCTAAATTTTCTGATAAATTAGAAATCGACGCAATACTTTCAAATAACCTTTGCCATTGATGAAAAGTAATATAATTCAATTGATCTTCAGCTTTAAATAAACTTTTAAGTAATTGCCTCTGAATAATATCAACTTCATGTTCACGATAGGCTACTTCATCAACCATGGAACGCACTTTGGCTGCTTCCATGCCTCCAAAAGAAGATTCAACGAGTTCATGTAATTCTTTGACAATTAATTTTGCTTCATCAAAGGTTTCGATATTTTTATGCAGGAACAGTTTAAACTCCTGCTTAAAAATAGGCAACACTTCTAATGGTTTTAACGTCACTAAAACGGCAACATCTTCTGCTTTATCGGCTATTCTGTCTTGAATAGATAAGATTTCTAGCAAATTTGCTCGATCTATTGGCAAAAATAAACTTTTAGGTAAATGATTGCGAATATCGTTCTTAATTAAATCAGCTTCATGTTCAAGGTTTGAAATGTCTTCGCTCAATTTTTCTAGTCGAGGATAATCTTTTTTTTCTAAGGCTTCAAATAGACTGGGCAAGCCATGCACACACTTAGAGACGCTTTCCATGTGAGATTGAAGAGGAGCAAAAGGAGAACGTCCAAATAAACTCAAAATGGTTAACATAAAACGCCATCTCTTTGTTGAAAAATTTGTTGGCTTGACAATACTAAAACGCGAATTCCCAATCGAGAAATTTATCAAGCATTTTATTTTTTTTGACATTAAAAAACTATTAAAGCTATAATTCTGTTTCAATAATAAAAAGCAAATCAGCAAAGGAGATTTAAATTATGGCAAACAGTATTAATCAAGTAATCAACAATTTACCATATGTCGTGCAGAATTCATATGGAGCTGCAGCCACACTAATTGGCGCCAACATTGTGTTTGCAGAAACTGCTCTACGCATCACAATGTTAATGGATAATTTTTTCGACAAGCAACTGAAGTCTTTGCCAGATTGGGCAAAAAATGGTGTGGAAATAACCGTTATGGCTTCGACTATAGCTGGCCTGAATGTTGCTTTAAATCAATTATTAAAAATGCCATTTAATCCATGGGTAACAGCCGGGATTAGTAGTGTAACAGCTATGGGCTATTTAGTGGCTCGTCTGTGTTCTAGTGAAAGCCAAGTATAGATTGAAAAAACTCTTTAGTATTGTTAAAATTAATGCCAGAGAAAGATAACTCTCCGATTCTGATCGTTCGCGATCTGACCACACGTTTAAAGATTGGTCAAGACATTTGGACGGTTGTCGATCATGTGGGTTTTTCTCTTTATCGAGGAAAAACCCTGGCATTGGTTGGAGAATCAGGATGCGGCAAGTCAATGACAGCTCTGTCGTTGCTCCGCATCCTTCCTCAACCTCCTGCTCTTCCTCCTACAGGCCAAGTATTATATCAAGACGATAATTTGCTGACGATTAGCGAAAAAGAGATGCGGCGCATTCGGGGTGCCAAAATCGCTATGATTTTTCAAGATCCCATGAGCGCCTTAAATCCTGTTTATACCGTTGGCAACCAGCTAGTAGAAGTTGCAGAGCTGCATTTGGGACTGTATGGTGCAGCTGCTTGGTCGCGCGCGCGCGAAGCATTGGAATCAGTGGGTATTCCAGCAGCTGAAGAACGCTTAGTCGCTTATCCCCATCAGTTGTCCGGAGGACTTAAGCAACGTGTCATGATTGCTATGGCTTTAATGTGTGAGCCTGACGTCTTGATTGCCGATGAACCAACGACGGCTCTTGACGTGACTATTCAAGCGCAAGTACTCGAATTGATTCGGTCTTTGCAACGCAAAAAGGGAATGGCTCTTCTTCTCATTACGCATGACATGGGAGTGGTTGCAGAAATGGCAGATGAAGTCATTGTCATGTATGTTGCACAAGGAATTGAGCGTGCGCACGTCAAAGATCTTTTCGATCATCCTGCTCATCCCTATACGATCGGTCTTTTTCAATCTCGTCCATCGTTAGAAAATCGAAGGGATAAACTGCATCCCATCGCAGGCCAAGTGCCTTCTTTTCGCCATATTCCCGCGGGATGTCGTTTTCACCCACGCTGCCCTTATGTCATGTCCAAATGTCGGCAAGGACCTGTGTCCGATTTTGCCATTCAACATTCCAGCCATGTAGCGAAGTGTTGGTTATATGATGGCTCAGAAGACAGCCAAGAGCGTTGGAAGCATCCAGATGAGAAAAACCAAAAGGTTTAATCGATGACTACAGCGTTGTTAGAAGTCAGGGGTTTAAAAAAATACTTTCCCATTATGACAGGCTTTTTTCGCAAGCAGACAGGAGTCATTAAGGCGGTAGATGGCATTGATTTTAGCATTCATTCTGGTCAAGTTTTGGGAATGGTAGGGGAATCAGGCTGTGGGAAGAGTACAGCAGCTCGAACAGCGATTCGGTTGTTAGAGCCAACTGCAGGTGAAAGCCTTTTTGAAGGGCGTTCTCTTTTTTCACTTTCCAGCCATGAATTAAAAGCCTTGCGTAAAGATATTCAAATGGTTTTTCAAGATCCTTATGCTTCTTTGAATCCTCGCAAAAATATTAGGGAAAATATGGGGGAGGCTCTTCTTTACCACGGAATTGTTTCCAACCGTGAAGAGCAAGCTGAATCTGTTGCTGAGACTTTGCAGCGGGTAGGACTTTCACCAGATGCCATGACACGCTATCCTCATGAATTTTCAGGAGGACAGCAGCAGCGCATTTGCATTGGACGAGCCATTGCATTGCGTCCCAAATTGCTTGTATGTGATGAGGCGGTTTCAGCCTTAGATGTCTCCATTCAAGCTCAAATTCTCAATCTCTTGCTAGAGTTAAAGGATGCCTTGCATTTAAGCTATCTCTTTATCTCTCATGATTTATCAGTAATTCGGCACATTTCAGATGAAGTCATAGTGCTTTATGCGGGAAAAGTCGTGGAGGCACGGCCGACCGATGAAATTTTTGAAGATCCCCATCATCCCTATACACAAGCATTGTTAGCGGCTATTCCTCAGTTAAAGCCCAAAAGGAAATAAAAGTGATTTTAAATCAAAACAAAATAGACTTTAAGGCGTGATTCTAAAAGCGACCCAGTCAGTCCTTGCCTCGCAGCAATCCAATCTGTATTCTATCTTAATGGGAAGATTTTTTTATAAAATATTGATCAATTGTAAAGGCATGTGCTAATAACCTCTACGCGATGTAGCAAAAAACCTTGGTATATCTGTACCAAAACTATATCGCTGGATTCCAGCATCCACAAACCGTTAGCGTACTTAAAGATCAGTTTTATAAGACGACAAAAGGAATATGATCACGGCTTAACGTGGGATTTTTTCCGTTTTTCCACATGACCTCTCTTAGAAAAGCCAAAACACGTCTGCTTCAATAGTACGGTGTTGTTTTTTGCGATAATTGGATTCAAGGCAAGCACGAAATAGCCATATAAAATCAATCCGTTGCAGTGAGTTTGGATAGCGTAATTTCTAAGAAATCACCTTTAGCATAAATAGCAGAGATTCTTCCGCGAAGTTCACGATATTTTTTTTCAAGGGCTTTTGTTTCTGCATGTTCTGGATCTGCCACAAAAAAAATAGAATTTGAAATAAGTGGAAGATAATGACGCTCACCAAAAGGCCGTAACTTCGAATTTAAATATTCACATTCTTCTTCGATAGAGGAAAAATTTTCTGTAGGAATGGGCTTTTTTTCTGGAATTTTAGGAAAATCCTCGATACTGATAAATTGTTCTAATTTTTCTCTTTTACAATATAATTTTGCATTATGTAGCCCATAACCCAACAAAATCCCCCAAAGCATTTCATCATTTTTGATAATAGGAGAAAACTTTTGATTTTTCTCTATTTGAACCAACAAATTTTCTCCTGTTAAATCATTACTTAATTTATTTCTGAAAATATCAATATGCTGGTTGACTTTTTCAACAAAACATTTTTTGTTAATAAAAACAACATTAACTACATTAGGACAGTTCAGCGAAGGCTCTTTTATAAAAAGATAGTCTTTTATCTTAAATTTATTTTGATACCTTTCCCATATCTTCCAGTTTTTCCAAAAAACACCGCCACACCTATGTCCAGTCAGTATATTACCACAAGGTGTCAAAGTAAAATCTCCAGATAAAGACACTGGCTTATCACCAAATAAAGTGTAACTAAAATTATCGCTTTTCATTAGTCGATAAAAAATATATTCTAAAGCTTTTCTATCTTCTCTAGGGATTTTGTCCAGAATATCTTGAATATTCTGGGCAAAATTGATGCTAGGAAAAAATAGAAGAAAAATACACGTTAAATAATTAATCATCTTTAAAATTTAATCTCTCCAATATCTTCCGCATTTTCTACACCATCTATCATCTAGACTGTTTACTGTATTACACCAACTACATTTCCATGTTTCATTATCTTTTTTATTAGCCGCTTTTATGTGATTAAATCTGAGAGTTTATATTTTTAGCAGATCGATACGAAATGGTAGAGCGGCGGTAGCCGCTTTCAGTGGGAAGCCCCGTATGAAGCGAGCTTGCGAGCGGAATGTGGGGTGGGCATTAATAAAATATAAACCGCGGAAGCGGTGTGAGTGATCTTACGCTGCTTCCGCAGCTCAATGCTATCTTGCTTACACCCCGCATTCCGCTCGCAAGCTCGCTTCATACGGGGCTTCCCACTGAAAGCGGCTACCGCCGCCCTACCATTTCGTATCGATCTGCTAAAAATATAAACTCCCAGATTTAATCACACCTAAGAGACGGAATACTTCAGGAAGCGCAGGAAACATCTTGAGGAAAGATTTCTTTAGAAGCGCGTCTGAAATGGTCAGCAAGTTTCAAGGTTTAAATTGGGAAATAATTTTTGATGTCGATTAACGGGTTTTTCTCTCATGTACGCCATGATCATACTGTATAGCCTTCAGACAATTCTATTATATGACCATCAATTTCTATACGATTTTGAAAAACATGTTGAGTGGTTAACTTGAGAAAGTTCTGAGGTTCTTGACTCAAGAGATCAGTCGAAGATTTCATCCTCCAATTACTCTCTTCTGCTTTGGGCACTTTCTGTTTTTTTTCGCCAAGCATCAAAGAATTCCTTACATACAACTATAGAAAACATCCAACCTGAAAAACGAGCTAGCCTTCTTTCATACCTGGGAATTGAGGGAGAGAATATATTCCGTATAATCACGGATAGAGATCCATTTTATAATGCGTTAATTTATCTTATAGTATTTGCTTACATGAGTTTCTGCTTATTAGAATTGGGACTGCTTGAGAACTTCGCAGTTAAATGTGTCATGGGGACAAATTGAATATATTCATACTCAACTTTGACGTTAAAGATTTCTAAGAAAGAAGCTGTTGAATAAAAGTTTGAATTTGTTGAGATATTTGCTTAACTTCTGTTTGTGCAGGTTTTTTGTCAGCAAACTTGATTTGATCAATTTCAGCTAAAAAGGCGACAATGATTTGCTTTTGCGATTCAGGCAATTGAGGAGAATGCTTCAATGCGGTCATCACTTCTTCTGTGGTAAGTTCCTTTGTTTTCCATCCCAAACACAATTGAAGGGTACTTAACAAAATAGAACCAAGCTCGGCGTAATAAGCTTGAAGTTTTCCCTGCTCAATCCATTGGCTCTTTTGCAATGTCTGTAAGTCATGCTGAATTTGCTGTTGAGGGGAAAAAATAGCAAGGGGTTTGGCTGTCGGTTTGGGCCAGCGATCACGCATAAGATAAATTGCCCAGCTAAGGCCTCCGCATCCTAGAATCGCCGCAATTGTTAGCCACGGAAAGGCATGTTCTTCCAAATAAAGACGAATGAATTTTTTTGTTTCTTCGAGCTGCTCAGGATTATCAATGAATCGCTGGCGATTAGCTTGAGTTAATTCTAAAGGAAATTGAGGCTCCAAAGGCATTAAGGAAGCAGAAGAAAGAGGCTCTGTTAAAGGAGGTACAGAAAAAATTTTCAACGAAAAGACAGGGGTCAAAATGTGAAGAGGAGATCGCGTTGACTCTGTTGGTAAAAAAGAGACCATCAAAAAAGAAAGATCCACTGAACCTGTCTTTAAAGGAGAGATTTTAAGATCGAGACGTTGTGCTTGCGTGCCTGCTTCGCTAGGTAAAGCAGATAGTGTCGATTGCAAAAGACTCCATTGCGGATCAAGAGGATTGGCTGACCCTATCAATTGGTCGATTAAGGCATTGATGTCTAATTGATAGGAAGAATAATAATGAAATTCCGCTTCGACATCCAAAATGTCATCTAGAAAAAGTTGCTGAGAGTTTAATTTTATATTCACCGCAAAAGGTTTTTGAAGATTGGCTTGCCACGTCATCTCTGCTTGGAGCATAAAAGGGAAGTTGCACAGCAACATCCAATACAAAATGATGAATCGATTGAAATCGTAAGAATAATGAAAGAGTTTCATCATCGCTTCCGTCCTCTCAATCGAAAAAAACGTTGAAGAACAGTACTTGAGGACTCTCCCGTATGTAGGGCCATGTAATCTGCCCCAATGCTTTCAAAAAGATGTTTAGTTGCAACCCTTTGATTTTCTGTCTGCTCTTGGAAGTGTTGCCGGACAAGAGGATCGGCTGTATCGACTAAGGCTTGTTCTTGAGTTTCTAGATCGCGCAGATTAAATAGTCCTTGAGGCGAAAAGCTTTTTTCGTATGCATCAAAGACATGAAAGGCAATCAATTCATGACGCTTGGCAATCAGAGTAGCTTGCCAACTAAAGTCACCTGTTAAAAAGTCTGACATCAAAAAGCAAATGGCTTGTCTCCTTTGCACACGACCTAAGAAAGAAAGCGCTTTAGATAAATCGGTTCCCTGATGTTGTGGGGTGAAATAAAGGAGTTCGCGAATCACACGTAAAACATGGCGCACGCCTTTTTTAGGCTTTAAATAGAGTTCGATTTCATTAGTGAAAAGTAAGAGACCCACTTTATCTTGATTTTTGATCGCTGAGAAGGCTAATAATGCTGCCAGCTCTGCTATCATTTCGCTTTTAAAGCGTTCTGTATGGCTGAAGTGAGACGAAGCTGAAATATCGACAATCAGCATCACGGTTAATTCCCTTTCTTCACGATAATTTTTCACAAAAGGATGTTGTGAGCGAGCTGTGACATTCCAATCAATGCTACGAATATCATCTCCTGGTCGATATTCGCGTACATCTTCGAATTCGAGTCCCTTGCCTTTAAATGCAGAGCGATAAATACCGGCAAAAAGATCGTCTACGTTCCGCAAAGCTTTAATTTGCAGACGACGGATGTGTTGAAAGGCTTCTATTGGTGCAATCATCATGTGTCAAGGGACAGGTAAAGTATCGAGAATGCGGCTCACGATGTCATCAGTTGTCAAATTTTCTGCTTCGGCTTCATAAGAAAGACGAAGACGATGACGCAAAATCGGATGCGCAATATCTTTCAGGTCTTGCGGAGTGACAAAGTAGCGGCCAGCTAAGAGAGCGCGTGCTTTGGAGGCCTGCTTTAGAGAAAGACTTGCTCGGGGAGAAGCGCCATACTCTAGCAGCCCTTCAATGGGAATTTGAAAAAGATTGGGTTGGCGCGTAGCTAAGACAATATTCAGCAAGTAGTCGACGACACGATCATCTAAGTAAATGGCATCAACAAGTTGCCGTAGCTCCATCAGAGCGTTAATTTCTAAGATGGGATTAACAGTGGGCAAAGGACCTAAAGTTCCCATGCGCTGCAAAATGATTTTTTCATCCTCGCGCGATGGATAGCCCATCTTAATTTTCATCATAAAACGATCAGTTTGCGCTTCTGCCAATGGATAAGTGCCCTCTTGCTCAATGGGATTTTGAGTAGCTAAAACTAAAAATGGACGTGGGGCGGGAAAAGTTTCTCCTCCAATGGTTACCTGTTTTTCTTGCATAATTTCCAAAAGAGCTGATTGTACTTTGGCGGGGGCGCGATTGATTTCATCAGCTAAGAGAATATTGGTGAAAACAGGTCCTTTTTTGACCTCAAAGCTTCCTTCTTTGGGATTATAAATGGGCGTCCCTGTTAAGTCAGCAGGCAAAAGGTCCGGCGTAAACTGAATGCGTTTGAAATCACAATGAATCGCGCGAGCTAAAGTGTTAGCTGCTAATGTTTTAGCAATACCTGGTACTCCTTCTAGAAGCAGATGGCCATCGGACAAGACGCCAATGAGGAGAGATTCGATAAGATGTTCTTGTCCAACAATAACCTTGTTGATTTCTTGTTTTACACGTTTCAACAATTCTTGGGCATTTTGAATTTGATGGGGGATTGATTTTGCGTCTATGATCATTTCTCTTTCCTTTGCTTTAGGATCATAAATGCCATAAAAACTGATGTGTTGTCTAGTCTAGTTTAAAAATGATGAGAATAAAAAAAATATTTAAAAAATTCTATATTAAAAAATTTGCAATGACAGAAGAGCGAGTGTTGCTTTGAATTGATTAAGAGCCGTCCAAATTTGCATTCTTTTTTTGTTTAGGCAAACGAATGGTAAATATGGATCCCTTACCTAATTCGGATTGCAAGGTAATGGTTCCAAAATGCTTTTCTATGATTGTCTTGACTATGGAAAGACCAAGCCCTGATCCGCCCATTTTTTGAGAATGTGCTTTATCAACGGTATAGAAACGATCGAAAATGTGTTCTTGATCCGCGAGAGGAATGCCGATTCCTTTATCGGCAACTTGAATAATGACTCCCTCTTCCGTTTCATCGAGGATAACTTTAATTTGCGCTGGACGATTAGAATACTTAGCGGCATTTTCGATCAAATTCATCATAGCCAACTCAAATAAATCCATGTCGGCAAAAAGCTCGACCTCTTCTTTACGCTTATCAATTGTCACTTCAGCCTCAGGAAATACTTCTGTCAACATCGACTGGCAACGCTCAGTCAATTCGTAAAGATCAAATGTACTCAATCGAGAAGAAGGAATATTCTCAATATCAGCTAAAGTCAATAAATCCTTAATTAGGGCAGCCATGCGATTGCAGTTGCGTACAATTTTGCTAGTCACTTCTCGTTGAATTTCAGTTGGAAGTTCAGGGTTATCATGCAGAGCTTCTGCAAAGCCGCGAATAATGGTAATCGGTGTTTTAAGTTCATGCGAGGCATTGGCAATAAAGTCACGTCGCATTTCAAAAATCTTATAATGCGCTGTCTTATCTTGTAAAACGAGAATAGCTCCTGCATTATCTTGTTTAGGTGCAGCCACAATATCTAAATAAAGTTTTTTCCCTTCGCGATAAATTTCTAGCGTATCAGTAAGAGGTTTTTTCTCCTGTTGACATTGCTGAAGTAAAGTATTGCAACGCTCTTGTTGAACAACAGAAAAAGGTTTCCCTATAAAGCTGTCGATATGTTGATTGATAAGCTTCATGGCTCTATGGTTCGTATAGGTCACTTGCATACCGACGTCAACAGCAATCACTCCTTCTACTAAAGATTCCAGAATTGTCTCTTTCTCATTGCGTTCTTTGGTCAGAGTATCAATGTGATTTTGAATTTTTAAAGACAAGCTATTCAATGTAAAAGCCAATTTGTTAAAGTCGTCATTGGCATCGGCTCTGCCTAATTCAATCGCAGGCAAAATATGCTGCGTTCCTTCCTGATAGGGTTTGACTGCATTGATAATACGCTGAATGGGTTGCGTTAAATAATGAATGACAAACCACGTCATAAAACTAAATAGCAATAGAATAAGAATCGCAAGTCCCAGAAAACCTATTTCAAAGTCATGAATGATTTCTCTCACATATTGATAAGGAAAGGCTGTCCGCAAAACATAGGTTTTTCCATGAAAATCGAAAGCCTTAGCAAAATAAGAAAATTTTTGATTGAGAATTTGTGAATAGTCTTCCTGATAGCCCGTTCCTTCTTGAAAGGCTTGTAAAACTTCTGGATGATCGATAACGTAATCTTGACTAAATTTGGGACCTAGCAAACGCTTGGTATGAGAATCATAGAGAATTTTATGTTCATTCGTAATAATACTAGTACGAAAAAACATGAGGCTTTTTTGATCTTTTAAACGACGTACTAAAGCATCGTTATTGGGAGCATCCTTAATGTTGGCAATAATCTCTGAAGTGCGTGCTTCCATGGATTGAAGAACAATTTTCTGCACCCATTGCGTCACAAAAGGAAACATTAAGACAATAAAGACCAAAAAAACGGTGACATAACTCACAAATATTTTTTGACGAAAACTAAACATAAAATTTCAAATCAGTATATTTTATAAATAAAAATATAACAATTTTAGAATAAAGTAAAGTTAAATCTTATTGAATCCAAAATAAAGAATAGATTAAGAATAATGTAATTACACTCATTTTGCATGTTAATCTGTCTAAAAACTGGCAAGAGACAATCTGTCATAGATGAGTTAAGATTTCATATCCCTTATCTGTAATCAGTAGAGTGTCTTCGAGACGTACACCTCCTACCTCAGGTAAGTAAATGCCAGGCTCAATGGTAATGACCATGCCAGTTTGCAGGGGGAGATCACGATAGAGTCCTGTATCGCGTATGGTAGGAGGTTCATGAATATCAAGTCCAAGGCCATGTCCTAAGCTGTGCGTAAAATAATCTGCATAGCCTTTTGAAGCAATCCAGCTACGGGCGGCTCGGTCAAGATCGCCAATAAGGGTTCCAGGCCGGCAAAGAGCAAGCGCGCGCGCTTTGGCTTCTTCTACGATAGAATAAATTGTTTGTATGAGAGGATGGGGAGATCCAAAAAAGACGACACGTGTCATATCAGAATGATAATGTGCGAGTACAACACCTATATCAATAAGAACGGAAGTATGAAGTTGGAGTTGAGTCGCTCCGGCACGATAATGAGGCATAGAGCTATTGGGGCCAAAGGCGATAATGGAATCAAAGGCAAGCCGGCTTGCTCCTCTTTTTTTCCAAAAAAATTCAAGTTCTAAAGCTAATTCCGTTTCCGCCACTCCTTCGCGCAATAAAGAGACAACAAATTCATAGCCAAGATAGCCTAAACGAGCTGCAGCTTTTAAAGAGGCAATTTCCTCTTCATCTTTAATTAAACGGAGTTGTTGAATGACTGGCTCTGTAGGACAGATGTCGAGCCCATAAGATTGCTTTTTAAGATTTGCCGCGAGTTGAGTCAGAGTTAAAAAAGCTTGATAGGTAGTGTGATGTGGGTCAAATCCTAGTCGATGAATCTGAAAACTTATTAGGAGTTCTTTGAGGATGTCTTCTTTTAAAAGTTGGACCGAATAAAGCGTTTGTCTTTGACTGATTTCGAAGTAACGGCCATCAACAATGAGGCAAGCTTGTTGAGGTGTCACGAGTATTTTGCCAGCTGACAATTCAAGGCCCGTAAGATAGAAAAGATCGGTAGGATGTTCGATAAGGAGAGCTTCACATGGCAGGGATTTTAAGGCATTTTGCAAGCGCTCAAGACGGGCAGCATAGTTCATGAATTCTCTCCGTAGCGGATAGGCACCAAGTGGATCATCCACATGGAAGTGGATCATCCACATGGAATAGGATAAATCCTAATTATGTATAGAGAAGTTGTCATAATTACGCAAGAATGGTGGACGCATCATTCAAGTGAGTCCTCGATTACATGAGTTTGCCTATTAGAATGGTTTTAAATCCCGATGCGTTACGCTAAGAGAGGGGCTAAGCGACGCCTTCAGTCGCCGCGCCGCTTAGCCTAAGCCCCTCTCTTAGCGTAACGCATCGGGATTTAAAACCATTCTAATAGGCAAACTCATGTAATCGAGTAAAGGGAAAAAGTATGAAAATAATTTTTTTTACTTAAAAAACCATTTAGCAACTTCCTCTGGCGCTAAGTAAAGGCAAGTGGGTTTGCCCATTGGACACTGAGTGGGAAATTCGCACAAAAGCAGTTGTTGTAACAGACCTTGAGCTTCCTCTAAGGAGAGACGCTTATTTGAAGGGAGAGAGGCACGACAAGCTGCTAAAGCTAACTGTTCTTCTTTTTGCATTTGCACGCGGCGAGAAGCTTGCATATCAACCAGATCTTGAATCAACAGACTTAAACACGTTTGGATTTGTTCCTGTTTTAAAAAAGACGGAAAGGCATCAACAACAAAAACATGCTCTCCAAATTCTCGCAGTCCGAATCCCATTTGATTGAGAAGAAGAGCATGTTCGCGTATAACTTGAAACTCAGAAGGGGATAACTGCAAAGTTAAAGGAATAAGCATAGACTGAGTGTCTTTAACAGAGGATTGTTTGATCAGCTTTTCATAGTAGATGCGAGAATAAGCCGCCCGTTGATCTAAAATTGCTAACCCTCCTTCTCGCTTATTTGCAGAAGATCCCATCAACTGACTAGTTAAATGAAAAGGTTCTAGAATACAATAGCCTAGCAAAGTGGCCAAAACGCGAGGAGCAGACGGTGGCGGATAGAGTGAGGGTGTTTGAATAGGCTGGGGCTTAACAGGCGAAGAAGCAATGGACTCTAAATAGCGTGTGGGAGTGCTGGGAATCGAGGTGTCCATGACGGAAGGAGAATAAGCCGTAGCATTGGATTGAAATTCCCATTTTTCTTCTACCATTGAAGGCTTTTTAGAGTTAGGCGACAAAAGCGAGGCATAAGGACCCCAAAAAGGAGGAATTGGGGATGTTTCTTCGGATGAGGGTAGGCTCAAATGCTTTTGTTCTTGGCGTAAGACTGTTTGAATGGCTTGGATGATCGCTTCTTTTAATTGAAATTCCTGTCTTAAGCGTACCTCTCTCTTTTGAGGATGAACGTTGACATCCAAAAGAGAGCCGGGTATGCGGAGATGCAGCACGAAAATAGGATAGCGTTGATTGGGTAGCATGGTCCCATACCCTTCACGTACAGCAGAAGCAATTAACGGAGAAAAAACAAGACGTTGATTGATAAAAAGATGTTGTCCCGTGCGATTGGGTTTATGAGAAGAGGGAGAGCCAATGTAGCCTTCTAACTCATAAGGGGACTGTTGAAATTTTAAGGGAAGAAGGGTTGAAGCGTATTCTTTGCCAAGAACGCATTCCAAGCGCCTTTCTAGTAATTCATGAAAGGAAAGGCCAGAAGGATTCAAGGGTGTTTTCAATAAAGATTTTTGATTACTAATCAATTCAAATTGAACCGTTGGATAGGCCAAAGCCAAAAGGCCTAGCATTTTTAATATGTCTTGAGTATCAAAAGTGGGAGATTTCTGAAATTTGCGTCGTACAGGAACATTAAAAAAAAGAGCTTTCACTTCAATCGTTGTGCCGGGAGAGCGTGCCGCAGAAGAACAAGAGATAAGGCGTCCCCCTTCAACTACTACTAAAGTTCCCTGTTCTTTTTTTTCACCTTCACGAGGACTAGTCAATAAAGTTAACTTAGAAATTGCAGCAATAGAAGGGATGGCTTCTCCGCGAAACCCCATTGTCAACAGATCTTGTATATCTTCGACTTCACGGATTTTTGAAGTCGCGTGCCGTTCTAAGCAAAGCAATGCATCATCAGGAGACATGCCACATCCATCATCAGAAATACGAATGAGTTGACGCCCTCCTTCTTGAATTTCTACACAAATGCTTTTCGCTCCAGCGTCCAAAGCATTCTCCACTAATTCTTTTACTACTGAGGCAGGATTTTCAATAACCTCGCCGGCAGCAATTTTATTAATGGTTTGATCATTTAGAACGCGAATTCTTGAAGTCATAGCCTTGAATCATCACAGTATAAAGCTGAAACAAAAATCTCTTAATTGAAGGTAGTCTATCAGAGAAATCAATTTTTGATGACTCAATTGATTTCTATTACACTGGAATTAGGTTAAATTTTGCCTATTGAATTTTGAATAGACTTTCTCTATCTCAGCAAACAAGAATAAGGCGAGTCTTAAAAATTGCAATTGTCTTGGATAATTACAAGCTCCCTCTTGATGAAAGAGTGGTAAAAACTTATAATAAGAAAAGACAGTTATTTTCTCAGGTGTCAATTTATTAAAACTTAATTTTTAAAATTAATGAATACATCAACTATTAAATTTCATTTCCTATTATGACAGATGTCTTTACTCACGCCAAAGCCATTGTTGCTAAATTAGCGCGCGCTGGTTATATAGCCTACTTTGCAGGCGGCTGGGTACGCGATTATATGATGGGACATCCCTCTGAAGATATCGACATTGCCACCAATGCTTCGCCAGTTGAAATCATGGATCTTTTTCCTCAAACTATTTTAGTGGGACTGGCTTTTGGTATCGTCATCGTCGTCATAGAAGGGCATCACTTTGAAGTGGCGACTTTTCGTAAAGATTTACCTTATCTCGATGGCAGGCATCCGCAGGGGATTGAAAAGTCTACTCCACACGAAGATGCTTTGCGACGCGATTTTACCATTAATGGCATGTTTTATGATCCATTAGAAGGTATTATTCATGATTTTGTTCATGGACAAGAGGACATTCGCAGAGGAATCATTCGCACCATTGGCGATCCCCACGAGCGTTTTTTTGAAGATCGTTTGCGTATGTTGCGTGCCTTTCGCTTTTCAGCTCGTTTTGCTTTTGCCATTGATCCTGAAACCCAAGCGGCTATCCATGAACACGCCGATAAATTGTTTCCTGCAGTTGCCATGGAAAGAGTGTGGCAAGAATTTAATAAAATGGTGACTTATCCCCGTTTTGATCAAGCAATTATTGAAATGCATCGCTTGACTTTGCTCGATGTTATTTTTCCTGAAATTGTTGGCCTGCATATTAAAGAATTGCGTCAGCGTGTCAAACACTTCTCCCATTTTCCTCCTTCTTGTCCAACTATTCTTTATCTCATGGAAATCTTGGGATATCTTCCTTTAGCGCAAAAACTGGAAATTGCCAAACGACTGAAGGTTCCTAATAAAGATTTTAAACTGCTTGAATTTATGGAATTCCTTGATCAAGCAGTGATTCTAGAGCAGCAGAGCCAAATCATCGATTTGCATCGCTGGGCGACTTTATTTGCCCATGCAGATTGGGAACTGGGAATTAAATTGCTGGCGATACGTTATGCCGATGAAAAACGTGATTCTTTTTTTCAAAAATATCTCGATCGTTTTCGACATCTTGAGCCTCATATTTTACGGTTAAGAACGGGCAAGCCTTTGATTACAGCTGCTTTGCTTCAACAACAAGGCATTCAGCCAGGCAAGCGCATGGGATTATTACTCAAAGAAGCCGAACGCATTGCGATTAATGAGAATTATCATGATCCTGCTCCTGTTCTTGCCGTCCTATCCCAGCTAACTTTATGGAAACAGGAAGTATGAAAGAGCCACGTTCGGTGACAAGTTTACAACATCCTTTAGTCAAGCATTTAGTTAAGCTTCGCACTGATAGTGCTTATCGCTATGCCTCTCAAGTCATTGTGTTAGAAGGATTGAAACCGATTCAAGAGGTTTCAACACAGATTACTAAGCTTTTGTATACGCCTCTTTGTGCCTCTTTTGCGGCCTCCATTCCATGCGAAAAGTGGCAGGTGACGGAAGCGGTTTTACACAAAATATCGGGAATGACATCGCCTGAAGGTATTCTTGCTGAAATTCGCATGCCTCCTTTTGTTTTACTTGACAAAGCCAAGCAAGTCTTGGCATTGGATGGAATCAATGATCCAGGAAATGTTGGAACCCTTTTGCGCACAGCCCTTGCTTTGGGATGGGAAGCTGTTTACTTTTTGCCTGGCAGTTGTGATCCCTTCAATGAAAAAGCTTTGCGCGCAGCACGAGGAGCACATTTTAAGCTCGCCCTTGCAAAAGGAAGTGCTGAACAGCTGCATCAATGGGTTCTGGCGCAAGGAGTTCAGCCTTTAGTAGCGGGTCTTAATGGAAGCATCCCAGAAGAGGTGGCTCATGCTGCAAAGCGCCTCTTGGTTGTGGGCAATGAAGCTCATGGTGCTTCAAACTCGGTTCGGCAATTTTGCCAGCCTTTGACCATTCCTATGCCGGGAGAAATGGAGTCGCTCAATGTGGCAGTGGCAGGTGGCATCCTGCTTTATTTGTTATCTAATTTTAAGAAAGTGTAGGTGTCTTTATGAAAGAGCAAGATCATTCTCATTCTCGCCGTTGGATGGGTTGTCCAGTCGAAGAGGAATACTTGGGGCAGAATCGTAAAGAAGGCAAGATGAAGCGGAAAATGGCAATAGCTAAAGATCGCTCGAAGTACAAAAAAACTGATCAAGAAAAATACTTGAAAAGTGTGGAAAAGGATCAAGCAGCGAAATTAAGCAAGCAAGATTGGTTAGAAGGGCGCGTTTTATCTATTATGCCCCAGGGAATTATTGTTGATTGGCAAGGAGAAAGGATTAGCTGTGTACTCAAAGGTTTGTTAAAAAAGGAAAAAACGCAAGCTAAAAATCTGGTTGCTGTAGGCGATTTTGTCTTGTTTGAGAAAACGGCTGAAAGAGAAGGAATCATTGGCCATGTCAAACCTCGCCGCACGATTCTTTCGCGGGCAGATAACTTATCGCGCCGCAAAGAACAACTCATTGCTGTCAATATTGATCAAGTCATCATTACCGCTTCAATGGTCAATCCTCCTTTAAAATCTTCGATCATTGATCGCTATATTATTGCTACACAAAAAGGAGGAATGCAGCCCATTATTGTCATTAATAAAACTGATCTTCTCGATAACGAAGAGAATTATGATCCCATTCTTTTAGAAATAGAAAGAGAATTATATGCAGAGGCGGTCAAAGCCTATGCGGCTGCGGGCATTCCTCTTATTTCTTTGAGTACAGTTCAAGGAACGGGAATTGAAGAGCTAAAAGAAGCGATGCGTGATAAAGCCTCAGTTTTTTCGGGACAATCGGGTGTGGGAAAATCTTCGCTGATCAATGTTATTACAGGTTTAGATTTGCGTGTTGGGGAAGTGGTAGAAAAAACTAAAAAGGGATCACATACGACAACAACGACCCAGCTGATTCCCCTTAAATTTGGCGGATGGTGCGTGGATACGCCAGGAATTAAAAGCTTTGGCATATGGAATCTCGATCGCGAAGAAGTAGAAGGTTATTTTTCAGAAATTCACGAATATGGTTTGCAATGCAAATTTACCGATTGCACGCATGCGCATGAAGAACAGTGCGCTGTACAAAAAGCATTAGAAGAAGAAAAATTATCGCCTCTGCGCTATGAATCTTATCAAGCGCTTAGGCACAGCGTGAGTGAAGAACATGTACGGCGTTAGCTCAAGCGATGAGGTGTATGGCAGTAGGAGATCGGCTCCTTGAGCCAAAAATTTCAGATTTTTAAATCATCGCTAATTTCACCCATGCTAAGACCCAGCCATTGACTATTAATTCAATGGAATAGAACAGTAAGGGATGCGGGCGTTTTTTAAGAAGCCGAAAAGCAAAGAAGAAAAATATTTGTACATAAAACTTATGACCTTTATGGTTGAATTCACAAAAAGTGGGGATCGACATTATGTCGTATATTAGATCAGTAAAGGGAAGAGAAATTTTAGATTCAAGGGGTAATCCGACTGTAGAAGTAGAAATTACGACCGATCAAAATATTGCGGTTAAAGCGGCTGTTCCTTCTGGAGCATCTACAGGTGAGCATGAAGCTTTAGAGCTTCGGGATGGCGACTCTCAATATTACTTTGGCAAAGGCGTTTTAAAAGCTGTCTCTTACATCAATGGCCCTCTGACACAACTTCTTTTAGGCGAACATGTATGCGAGCAAGAGCGTCTCGATCAATTGATGATAAAAGCTGATGGAACAGAAAATAAAGCCCATTTTGGCGCTAACGCGATTTTGGGTGCTTCATTGGCCTTAGCGCGTGCGGGAGCAGCGAGCACCAAACTTCCTCTTTATCGTTATATTGGAGGCTGCCACGCGCATCTTCTTCCTTGTCCAATGATGAACATTATCAATGGCGGTGCGCACGCCGATAATACTTTAGATTTTCAGGAGTTTATGATTCGCCCTGTAGGAGCTCCCAACTTTCGCGAAGCGGTTCGCTGGGGGGCAGAAACATTTCATACTTTGAAAGGTTTGCTTAAAAAAGCTGGGCATTCCACTGCTGTAGGAGATGAAGGGGGATTTGCTCCAAGCCTAAAATCCAATGAAGAAGCATTAGATCTCATCCTCATGGCTATTGAAAAGGCAGGTTTTCAGCCTGGGGTGCAAATTTCCTTAGCATTAGATTGCGCCGCTTCTGAGTTTTATGACAAGGGGACGCATCGCTATATTGAAAAGAAGAAAAAAGAGCGAGGGGAACAGTTTAAAGAGCTCTCTTCTGAGGAACAAGTTGACTACTTAGAGAATCTCTGCCGCAACTATCCTATTGATTCTATTGAAGATGGATTAGCAGAATGGGATTGGGATGGATGGCAGAGATTAACCCAAAGACTTGGAACGCGCGTTCAAATAGTTGGAGATGATATTTTTGTGACTAATCCCAAGTTTTTACGTAAAGGAATCGAAATGGGGGTTGGCAATGCCATTCTCATTAAGGTCAACCAAATTGGAACGCTCTCTGAAACGTTGGAGACAATTCGAATTGCTCAAACGCATGGATATGCCACCATTATTTCCCATCGTTCAGGTGAGACCGAAGATAGTTTTATTGCTGATATCGCCGTTGCAACGAATGCGGGACAAATTAAAACAGGTTCTTTATCAAGATCTGATCGTGTGGCCAAGTATAATCGTCTTTTAGCCATTGAATTGGGTCTTGGTCCCACCGCTGTTTATTTAGATAGTAACCGCTTTCATCAAACAAAGAAGAATTTTCTAAAACTACAATCTGCATGAATGATAAAAATGATTTATACAATTGCATTTTTTGGAGAAGCTGAAAGAGGCGAGTTTAACACGGCTTATTTTTGTCAAAATTTAGCACAACTCGATGAGTTTTTTGGGAATCCTCCCCCTAATAGTAAAGGACTTTACTATGCTGTACAGGCCTTGCTTTTTAAGCGCAATTTAATTTTTTTTCGCGTCATGGAAGAAGGCTTTAGCACTCAGGATTATTTAACTGGAGTCCGATTGTTAGAGAAACAGCAGCTCATTCCTCAGCTTGATGCCATTTGCATTCCAGGTGTTGGGGATCCGACAGTACTGAATGCTTTGCAACCCGTTTGCCAACAATATCATAGTATCTTAATTTCAAGTGAGGCTGATTTTTATGACTATTTAACTTCAAAAAGCTCATCCTGAGTTGTCTATATCCCTTTCATCCTTCCGATTTTTTTCATCTACCCACGCCTTACGTCATGGGTAAATGAGGGATTTGTATTCTTTCCTCTTATCTACGATCATTAATTTTGGCCAATAAGCGCAAGATTTCAATGTAGAGCCAAATAAGAGTAACCATTAAAGCAAAAGCGCCATACCATTCCATGTATTTAGGTACTCCGCCACGTGAACCTTGTTCAATGAAATCAAAATCAAGAATAAAATTCAAAGCTGCGATGCCCACAACAAAGACGCTGAAGAGAATGCTGAAAATGCTACTTCCAGTGATAAAAGGAACATTGACATGGAAAAATCCTAAAATCATAGAAACAAAATAAACCAGGGCGATTGCACCCGTCGCTGCCACGACTCCCCATTTAAAACGCTCCGTTGGACGAATCCATCCAGCCTGATAGGCAACCAGCATGACAAGCAAAGTAGCAATAGATAAACTTACCGCTTGCAATACGATTCCAGGATAGCTTTTCTCAAATATTCCCGAAATACCACCGAGAAAAAGCCCTTCTGCTACGGCATATAACGGGGCTGTCATAGGAGCCCAATTTTTCTTGAAAATCGTAGCAAGGGATAAAACAAAGCCGGCAATTAATCCTACCCACATCCAGGTTTGCACAGCTGCCGGATTTTGTCCTGCAAGATAAAATTTTTTCCAAACCCAGGCGGCGGGAAGAAGAACAAGCAAAAGAAGAATAGCCGTTTTATTGATTGTTCCTCGAATAGTCATAGCTTTGGATTCAGACACCATTCCAAATCCACCTGAAAATGGATTAGTGATTAAGGCCGGATTAGACGATCGCATAAAATATTCTCCTAATTTAAATTTAAGATTAATTATGAGTTTACCTTGTGAAAGCCTTTTTTTCAAGCTTAACAATAACTTGAGATCGTTGTAAAAGAGGGGTTTACAGATTTTTCCTGTTTTGAGATAATAATTATAAGTTTCAGAGGTTAAATAAGTTAAGGATAAAGGGTTCAATTTCCTCTCCTTATCATAATAGCATCTTTTATGCTTCGATTATCGGTCAATTTCAGGAGGGTAAGGAATCCTAAAAAGATTGTTTTTCTTTGTTTTTAATTCCTTAGGTTTTTTATGCCCCTTATTTAGCTAACACTTCTGATTGCACCTTTTTTAGCAAAAAGACTTAAATCTTTTGAAAGAAAAGAGTTATTATTTTAATATTTAACATTACGTTAATTGAAGTTTATCATAAACTTCCTCTAAAATAACGCTCATTAAGAGAGAATAAATATGTTTGGATTTCTCAAGAAGATCTTTGGTAGTGCGCATGATCGCCTTTTGAATAGGTATCGCAAAATTGTTCAGGAGGTGAATCGTTGGGATCAGCAATTGACGACCTTAACGGATGACCAATTACGCGCAAAGACGGAAGAATTTCGTCAACGCCATCAAAAGGGAGAATCATTAGATCAGCTTTTACCTGAAGCCTATGCAGTTGTTAAGAATGTTTGCCGTCGTTTAAGTGGAGTAGAAGTTCACGTATCGGGCTATAATCAGAAATGGGATATGGTTCCTTATGACGTGCAAATGATTGGTGCGATTGCCATGCACTATGGAGCTATAGCTGAAATGCAAACGGGTGAAGGAAAAACACTTACAGCGGTTATGCCGCTGTATTTAAATGCTCTTTCGGGTAAGCCTGTTCACTTGGTCACTGTTAACGATTATCTTGCTCAGCGCGACTGCGAATGGGTAGGGACAATTTTGCGCTGGCTGGGATTGAAAACAGGCGCTTTGACCAATAGCGTTCCCATTGAAAATCGTAAGCAAATTTATACTTGTGATGTGGTTTATGGGACCTCTTCTGAATTTGGCTTTGACTATTTGCGTGACAATTCCATGGCTATGACCAAACACGACCAGGTGCAAAGGGGATATTACTTTGCCATTATTGATGAGGTAGATTCCATCTTAATTGATGAAGCGCGCACGCCTTTGATCATTTCGGGTCCCGTTCCAGACAGCCGTCAAATGTATGATGAATTAAAAACGGGGGTGGCTGAACTAGTGCGTCACCAGCGCGATTTATGTAATCGATTCGCTACTGATGCCCGCAAAATGTTAGATCAACTTGCTGCCAATCCCAATCCTAATGCGAAGAAGGATAAAAAGCAGGAAGAGGCAGAACAAGAAGCTTATCGCAAGTTATGGCTGGTAGGGAAGGGGACTCCTCAGAATAAAGTGTTGAAGCGAGCAAAGGAAAATCCAGATATTCGCGCTGCCATCGATAGTTGGGATCTTTATTATCATTCCGATCAAAATAAAGAAGATCGTCTTAAGACTTTGGCTGAGCTTTACATGATTGTCGATGAAAAGAGCAACGAATATGAATTGACGGATAAGGGAATCGGAGCTTGGCAAACCTACACAGGGGGCGTAGGGAGTCCAGAAGATTTCATTATGATGGACATCAGTCATGAGTACATCAAGGTAGATGAGAATCGCGAATTAGATGATGAGGCCAAGATGGCACGCAAATTGGGCATTCGTGAAGAAGATGCCAAGCGTAAAGAGCGCGCTCACAACTTGCGGCAGCTGCTGCGTGCCCATCTTTTGATGGAAAAAGATATTGATTACATCGTGCATGAAAATAAAATCATCATTATTGACGAAAACACAGGGCGCCCACAGCCGGGAAGACGTTTTTCCGACGGTTTGCATCAGGCTATTGAAGCAAAAGAAGGGGTAGAAATTCAAAAAGAGACGCAAACTTATGCGACTATTACCCTTCAAAATTTCTTCCGGATGTATGAAAAACTATCGGGTATGACAGGAACCGCTTCAACAGAAGCGCAGGAATTCAAAGAAATTTACAAATTAGATGTTTTAGAAATCCCGACTCATCGTTCTTGCTGTCGTCACGATTACAATGATGAGATCTATATGACTGAGCGCGAAAAATATAACGCGATTCTCAAAGAAGTGAGAACGGCCCATGAGCAGGGGCGTCCCGTGCTCATTGGAACTGAATCAGTGGAAGTGTCGGAAAAACTGTCGCGTATTTTTAAGCAAAACCATTTAACCCATACTGTTTTGAATGCTAAGCAAAACGAACGTGAAGCCGAAGTTGTTGCGCAAGCAGGAAAAAGAGGATCCATTACTATTGCCACCAACATGGCGGGTCGTGGAACAGATATTAAATTAGAAGCAGGAATTGCTGAATTAGGGGGATTGTATGTAGTGGGAACAACGCGCCACCAATCCCGTCGCACCGATCGTCAGTTAAGAGGGCGTTGTGCCCGTCAAGGAGATCCTGGAACATCCAAATTCTATATTTCCTTTGAAGATTCTCTTTTGCGTCTTTTTGCTTCGCCTCGGATTACGGGAATTTTCCAAAGATTCCGTCCGCCAGAGGGCGAGCCCATTTCTGCAGGGATGTTGAATAAATCAATTGAAACTGCACAAAAGCGAGTAGAGCAGCGCAATTACATGATGCGTAAGCATACGCTTGAATATGATGATGTCATGAACAAACAAAGGAAGGAAATCTATGCTTTCCGTAATGAAGTTCTTCAAGTGAATGATATTGAGCCTCTCGCTATTGAAGTCATTGAAAGCGTTTGCACATTGGGAGCCGAGCGTTTTATGCAAAACCGTTCGGAGGAGGGAGCATGGAATCCTGAAGGTTATCGCCAATGGTTAATGTCCCTTTTCCCGGTGACTTTTGATCCCCAAGAATTTGATCAGGACTACTTAGATGTGGAACAGATTGATACCTTGGCTGTAGAAAAAGTCGTTCAGGCTTTTAAAGATAAACTGAAAAGAGAAAATCTCAAAGTTCCGGCCGATCTCCTAATTGAGGGTGAACCTCCTCATCCAGCTCATAATGCCGTTCGCAATCTCATGATTCGCAAAACAGATCAACTATGGCAAGAGCACTTGCTCCGTATGGATCACTTGCGCTCGGACGTGACATTGCGTGCTGTAGGACAGCGCGATCCATTAACAGAATTCAAGCATGAAGCTTTTGCTTTATTTGACGAGTTAAGTCGTAATCTACGTACGGAAATTGCCCGTTCTATTTTCCGCTTTGAAATCATTGCACCGCAGCAAACACTTCAACAACTTTTGATGAATACTGGTTTACGCATGGAGAGGAACCGATCGCTTTTTGATGACTTGGAAAAGGGCCAACAAGAATCTGATGGCTCCCTCCCACAAAGTCAACAAAATAGAGAACAACCAAATGAAGAAGAGGCAGAATCTGAAGAGAATGAGCGTTCCGAGCCCTTTACGGCTGGGACGCGTGTAGGGCGTAATGATCAGTGTCCTTGTGGCAGCGGCAAGAAATACAAAAAATGCTGTTATCAAGCAGAAATTGTTTAAATTAAATGATTAATAAGCTGTTGCAGGAGCAAAGAAGGGGCGTCAAATCAATAGAACGGATGTCCCCCTCCGGGGACATCCGTTCTATTGATTTGACGCCCCTTCTTAACTTAATGCTGAAGTTTTGCAAAATTAATTAATTCAAGTTGAGACAAGTCTTAAAGCGTTCATTATATCTGAATTTTAACGTGGTTCAATTGAAGGTCGCATGTTTATGCCGTCCTTTCAGGACTCGATGTCTTTTTGATAGAACCCAGGCCTCCGCTTCGCTGCGACCTGGGCTGTAACATGACGGCCCTTCAGGCCTTAACAAGAGATGTTTAAATCCCTCTTCTATAGTCCCTAAATCATCTTTTTGTTAAGGCCTGAAGGGCCGTCATGTTACAGCCCAGGTCGCAGCGAAGCGGAGGCCTGGGTTCTATCAAAAAGACATCGAGTCCTGAAAGGACGGCATAAATAAGTGATTTTTTCCTTGGCTAAACTTCTTCAAGACATAGGACATCACAAATCTTTACATTTTTAAGTTTTTTTTCTTATCGTTTGCCTAAGTTTTTACGTATGAGAAGTAATGGGTGAGGTTAGAAACGGTTAGAGAGTAATTTTCTTTATTCAGTGGATTCTAGTTGCTGCAGAAACATCCAGCCAAATCCAATGAGAGGGAGGGCAAATAGCAAGAAATAAAGACCATCACTTTCTTGCCACTGCAAAGTGAACGTGCCATTTTGGGAAAACAGCATCAAGACAACCCCAAAAAGAAAAAAGATCGATCCCATCATTAAAAAGAGAATAGGAAAAATGTCGCGTTTGAGTAAAGCAAATAGGGAAAGCTTCATCGCATGCTTGGGTTCATCGCTGATAGCCCTGTCTTGTTTTTCTTGGATTTCTTCAACATCTGGCTGGATTTGATAGAGGGGAGAGGGGATGTCTTCTGTTTTAGAGGAATGATAGGAGGGATTCCAATTGGAATCTTCTTCTTCTTCCGGAGCGTGCAGGTAAACTCCACAGTAGGGACAGTTGTCAATATCTCTTGCAACATTCCCTTCACAATTCCAACATAACTTTTTCTTGGGTACTGCACTCATGAACAGCCCTGTTTGCAAGCAAATGAATAACGAAATTATCTATAATGGTGGTCCTCTCTTAAATAGAAGTAGCACACATGTCAATATACTATCTTTTTCTTTATCAAAACGCAAGCTTTGTCCATAAAAATTTTCAAATTTTGTCAAGCGCTAATTTTAAATACTTAAATTCAGCGATTTATACATAGATAGAAGATCAATTATTTTGCTTGTTCAGGACAATTAGACCTTCTTGGAAGGGGATGGATCACCGAAGTATAGATTCTGAATTGCAAATATTGTATGCTGGAATTATAGAGCGGAGAACAACAATATGGAACAGAAAAAATTTGATATCGCAGTATTAGGAGGGGGCCCTGGAGGTTACCCAGCTGCCATTAGGGCAGCTCAACTTGGAAAATCAGTTGCTCTCATTGAAGCCAAGGAAATGGGGGGGACCTGTCTCAATCGCGGCTGTATTCCATCTAAAGCTCTTATAGCAGGCGCAGAGTTTGTGGGACGTTTAAAAAATGCGGCTGAATTTGGAATTCAAATTCCACATATGGAATTTGACTTTGGGCGCTTAGCTCATCACAAAGATCAAGTCGTAGACAAAATGCGTACTGGTCTTGAAGGACTCATTGCAGCTAATAAAATTACCCTCTTTCGCGGATTTGGAAAACTGATTTCTCCCCGCGAACTGAAAGTTAGTGGTCAAGATAACGTTTCCCTTATAGCCGATAAAATAATTATTGCTACAGGTTCTGAACCGCGCAATCTTCCCACTTTTCCCTTTGATTATAAGCATATTCACGATTCCACTTCGTTGCTTGCTTTGACAGCCTTGCCTAAAAAAATCCTGATCATAGGAGGGGGAGTCATTGGATGCGAATTCGCCTCTCTTTATGCCCATTTAGGAGTCAATGTCACAATTTTAGAACTTTTGCCGCGCCTCATTTCCACTGAAGCTCAAGAAATCAGTCAAGCTTTGACACGTGCTTTCAGTAAAAAAGGAATTCAGGTGGAAACCAACGTCAAAGTGCAGAAGATCGAGCGCACCGAATCAGGAGTCAAGGCTTTTATTGAAGGGGGGCGCACTTTTACCGCTGATTGCTGCTTGGTATCGGTTGGACGTTCCTTGAATACAAACGGAATTGGATTGGAAAAGGCAGGCGTCGTTGTCCAAGATAATGGCTTAATTGCTGTGAATGACAAAATGGAAACAACAGTGGATGGCATTTATGCCGTTGGAGACATTGCCTCTAAATTTTGGCTCGCTCATGTAGCTTCCCATCAAGGAGTCATTGCAGCGGAGAATGCCTGTGGCAAACAAGCGCGCATGTATTACAATGCCATTCCTTCCGTCATTTTTACCGATCCCGAAATCGGTTCGGTTGGCTTATCATTAGAAGAAGCAACGAAACAGGGGTATAAGGCCAAAATTGGCGCCTTTCCTTTTCAAGCGCTTGGCAAATCGCAGGCTACTTTACAGACAGAAGGATTTGCTCAAATTGTCGTCGATGAGAAAACTGGACAGATTCTCGGTGCTCAAGTCATCGGCTATGAAGCGGCCACTTTAATTGCTCAGATGACTCTTGCCATGACCAATGAGTTGACAGTAGAATGTGTCGCTGAAACTATTCATGCCCATCCCACCATTTCAGAAGCTTGGGGAGAAGCTGCTTTCTTGGCCGAAGGGTTGCCCATTCATTTGCCGCCACGCCCTATGCGTGCAGCTCGCAGCGCTTCTGCTGCTAAAAGTTAATTTTCTGGAGAAGAAATGCTTGACCATAACCAATTTCAATCTTCACCCAATGCTAAACCCAGGCGTTTAAATGTTTTGCCAGCCAATCCTGAACAAGATTTAGAAGATCGGCCTGTTAGGCAAGGACGTTTTCCTTCTTGGTTGCACCGTCGGTTGCCTAGAGGCAGCGAGTTGCCGCAAACAGGGCAAATCTTAGCGCAGCATCGTTTGCATACGGTGTGCGAAGAAGCCAAGTGTCCCAATCTGCTTGAATGCTGGTCGCATAAAATCGCGACGTTTCTTGTGATGGGCAAGGAATGTACGCGTAATTGTGGTTTTTGCGATATTGATTTTGCCAAAACGCCTAAAGCCTTAGAAGAAGATGAACCGCTGCGTGTTGCAGAATCGGTTAAAGAATTGGGATTGCGGCATGTGGTGATTACAATGGTTGCGCGCGATGATTTGCCGGATGGAGGCAGCCAACATCTCGTGCGCGTTATGGAAGAGGTGCGTCGTTACAATCCAGAAGTGACAATTGAAGTGCTCACGTCTGATTTTGCCGGACAAATAAACGCTTGGCAAAGAATCTTAGATGCTTCTCCGCATATTTTCAATCACAATATTGAGACCGTACGGGATCTATCTCCGCGTGTGCGGCACAAAGCCACCTATGATCGCACCCTCGAGTTGCTGCGCTATGTAGCTACTCATCGCCCGCATACGGGATTGAAAGTCAAGTCAGGCTTGATGGTGGGCCTTGGGGAAACAGAAGAACAAGTGTACCAGACATTAAAAGATCTCAAAGAAGCTGGCTGCGATATTGTGACAATCGGACAATATTTACAGCCTAATCGCCATAAATTGATGGTGAAATCATTTGTTCCACCTGAATTGTTTAAAAAATATGAGTCTTTTGGCTACGATTTGGGATTGTCCTATTTGTATTGCGGACCTTTTGTGCGCTCAAGCTATAATGCCCATCTCGTTTTAGAACAGACAGGAAAAGCTCCTTTAATGATTAATAGTAATTAGGAAAAGACATGGAACCAGAAGCAAATCTTCCTTTTGAACGCTTTCCCATGGTAGATGCCATCGATCATGAAATTTTAATGCATCGCGATGCTCACTTTGGGGGACTATTTTCTATCATGCTTGACTACTATCGTCAGGAAGGAAAAGGGGTTCAGCCTGAATTTGACATTGCGCGCATTGAGCATTTGGCTCATTTAGAAGAGCAATTGAAGCAAAATTTAGCTGCCTCATTTTTAGCAGCGAATGAGATGCAAAAAGTAGCTGATGCACGTGAAGCTTATCAAAAGCTTAGGGCTATCTACGAGGTAAAAAAGTCTAAGACTCCTTATCCGCGCCTAATCGCCGATTTGATTCTTTCTGAGGAGGAAGAGCCAGAAGTAGAAATTGCCGCCATTGCTGCCGAGAAAGATAAAATTGTTCCGATGCTCATTGATCTTTTACGCAGCGAAGAGCTCTATGATCCTCTTTTTCCCGGTTATGGACAAGCCCCTTTCTTAGCGGTTCAATGTTTGGGACGCATAGGTGACAAACGTGCCATTATTTCTTTGTTTGAAGCTCTAGGACAGAGCGATTTTTTTGCTGACGATCAAATTATCAAAGCTCTTAAAGCGATTGGCAAACCCGCTCGAGATTTTTTGTTGCATGTTTTAAATGGCCGTCCTCTTAATGAAGATAATGAAAAAGCGGCTATTGCCCTCATTGCTTTTAAAGACGATGAGGAGGTAGCTAATCATTGCTTTGATTTATTGCAGAAATCCGATGTTCAAAAAGATCCTTGCTTACCCACTTATCTGGTACTGGCTTGTGCAGGGCTTCAAGATCCCTTGAGGCGTCAAGCTTTCAAGGTCATGTTTCATGACTCGCATCTTCCTTCCCTTTTGCGCGAAGATATTAAAGGCATTATGCATGATTGGGAAGAGAATGAAGAAAAAGGGCTATTCATGTAAAGGACCCTGTCGCATGTTTATGCCGTCCTTTCAGGACTCGATGTCTTTTGATAGAACCCAGGCCTCCGCTTCGCTGCGACCTGGGCTGTAACATGACGGCCCTTCAGGCCTTAACAAGAGATGTTTAAGGCCCTCTTCTATAGTCCCTAAATCATCTTTTTGTTAAGGCCTGAAGGGCCGTCATGTTACAGCCCAGGTCGCAGCGAAGCGGAGGCCTGGGTTCTATCAAAAGACATCGAGTCCTGAAAGGACAGCATAAACATGCGACCTTCAATTCAACTATGCCAATTATTGTGAAAAATAAAGCTCATTTTTTGCACAAAATTAACACCTACCCCTATATGCGCCTGCGACGTCAAACTAGTTTGATGAAAGTTCAAATCATCAGGAGGCTATAATTTTATGAAGCGAAAGGGGACGATTCGGCAAATGAAATTATTAATGATGCACTGATAGTTAACGAATTTGCAAATTAAACGATTGCGATTCATTGGAGCATTGCTTATCGATGACTTCTCCCTCTCTCACTGTTAAGATATAGGTATTTTGCGAAATGATACCAGGGCCTGTTTGAATGCGCTCAATGTAGCGATAATGCTGCATACCTGATTGAGAAGAAACGCTATAAGGTGCTCCCACTTGTGTTTCAACTTCAGTAATAGAAGCGCCAATGGGAATGCGCTCAAAAGCAGGAGCTGTCATTGTTGAACTCGAGAGGCTGCAGGCAGCCAAACTCAAGCTCAATAGTAAAATGAATAAAATAACCGTGGCTTTATGCATATTTAACTCGATTTATTTATGATCCTTTGCGCCAAATAAGCCCTTCAATGAGGGTGCGATATTGTTCGGCTGATCCATATTCGGCATGCAGAAAATAATCACCATTTTCTTGCTGTTCATAGACTTCAAATCCTTCGAAAGCAGATTGACTCTGAAATTCCCAGGCAATGATATGCTCGTCGCAGAGTCCTGATCCTGAAATCATGCCCACAACGCTATTTTCTAATAAAACAGAAAAAGAAGTGGGTTTAATGTCTCTAAAAGTAAATGAGTTCATGACCTGCTCTTCCACTCCTTGCATTTCGACAATTTGCGTCGCTTTCATCACTCCAGGGCTTTCTTCATGAATCGTCCATTTTGTGTAAAATCTTAAAAATTCAGCAGAAGCAATAAAAGAAATTTTGCCTTCTCCTAACCAGAGGCCAGAAGTGAAAATAAAATCATTTTTAGGCATATTAAAACATAAACCTTCTGCTATAAATGCTTTGCAAAATTCCCAGCGCCATCATGGTCGATAGAATGGAAGATCCTCCATAAGTGACTAAAATTAACGGAACGCCTGTTATAGGTAAAAAACCGCACATCATGCCAATATTAACCAGAATATGCATGGACAAATAGACGGCCACTCCAGCCGATAAAAGACGTCCAAAAGAATCTTTAGCAACAGCAGTCACCTGAAAACTAAAATAAATTAAAGCATAATAAAGAACCATGAGGAAAAGCAAGCCTAAGAATCCAAATTCTTCGCCAAAAGCTGGGAAAACAGAATCAGTATAAGGAGCTGGCAGCCAACCTCTTCCACTAAATTCACTTTTGCGCCATCCTGTTCCTGTGAGTCCGCCAAGGGCTATGGCTGTAGAAGCTGCTTTCTGATGATGGGTAGCTGGATCTAGGCGATCGAATTGATAATCTTTGAGAACTTTAGTTGCATAAGGACGCAAGGTTTCATGAGGCAAAATACCCAAAAAAATGAAGGCCACAAGAATTAAGGTGCATCCTCCCAGAAGGGTCATCCATTTGATAATGGAGGGGCGTAAATCGCCAAAGTAAAACATGACAAGAGTAATGGGAAAGAGAACTAAAGCTGTGCCTAAATCAGGCTGTTTCAGAATAAGGAGAAAAGGAATGCCCACAATCACACTAGCATAAAACGCAGTGCTCCAAGCTGAAGCCACGGCTCGGCGCCTTTCTAAAAACCAACTTAAGGTAATGACCACAATAAATTTGGCACATTCAGAGGGCTGAAAACTGGCATTGAGAAAAGGGAGGCGGTACCAACGATGAACGCGCTGAATGGAATCTGTAAAAAATAAACCCACAAGAGATATAATCATTAGAGCGTATAGGATCCATGTCCACTCTCGCAATTTGTTGTAGTCAAATCCAGCGCATAGTAAGTAAACGACAGAACCAATGGCAAACCATTGAATTTGGGTTCGCAAAATGGGAGTGAAGAAGACTTCGTCAACGTGGTCAGAAGAAGCATCCATCGTATAAGAGGAAATGACAAGCAAGCTAATGAGCATAAGACTTAAGATCACAGGAATCACTCTAAAGTCAATGCGGGTAAGATAGCGCGAACTCCACATAGAATGCGTCCTATATACTTTCAGGGGAAAAATGACCAAGCAAAAATATCATAACAAGAAGACAGCTGATGCACAAGTCAAAAGAAATCCGGAGATTTATTTGGCCAAACACATTCACTTTGCGTGTATTGACTCCACCAATACGTGGGCAAAAGCGCATACCGATCAGTGGGATCCAAAAGGAGTGACTCTCGTAACAGCGTCAGAGCAAACGGCAGGGCGTGGTCGCTTTAATCGGCAATGGGTCTCTCCCCCTCATCTTAATCTTTATGCCACCTTTTGCTTTTGGTTTGACTTGCAAAGAACCGATAGCGGGCACATTCCTCAACTTTTGGCATTAGCCGCTGTACAAACGTTAGAAAAGGAGGGATTTTTGCCATTGCTTAAGTGGCCCAACGACGTATTGCTGCAAGGAAAAAAAATTGCAGGTATTCTTTGTGAAACGGTAATGGAAAAAGAAAAGCGTGGCATTGTATGCGGCATTGGCCTTAACGTCAATATGCCATTAGAAGTGTTAAATCAAATTGATCGTCCCGCCACTTCCCTCATTGTCGAAGGGGGGCGTGCTTTTGAAGTGACAGCCATTTTAGAAGCTTTGCAACACATTTTTTTACCGGCTCTCAATGTCTTTATTTGCCAAGGATTCGCCTCTTTCTTTCCTCATTTTCAAGAGCGCTCAGTCTTAAAATGCGGACAAATGGTTCGGTTTCATAATAATCAAATCTTGATAGAAGCTCAATTTGAACGCTTGCATGCCGACGGATCGGTCGAATTGCGTTTGTCCGATGGAAGATTGAAAACTTTTCATGCCGGAGAATTTATCACTTAAATCAATTTCGCATTTTTTGTTAATATTTGTTAAATTTAATATTAATTTATAACAAATAGTTTGATTTTTATAATATATTTCTTTATTATGATATTTGTTTTTAAATTTAAAGAGAGGTTAATTATATGATTCAAAATTTTTTCAACACTGTTCAAAAAGATTTAATGCGCCTTGCTGAATATACGGCAATTGAGCATCCTACAAAAGATCAAGAACAAAGAGTGGGTGCAGCTGCTCTGCGTACGATTGCTGTCTGTGGAATGGCGTTTGCAGCGATCATTGGTGTGGCGGCATTTACAGCGACTACGCCACTTGGTGCAATCTTGACGCTTGCAACTGCTGTTACGCTCTATGCGATTAGTCACGATGTTTTTGTCATTGGCCTAAATACTGAAAAAGGCATGGTCGGTCAAGTCATTGGATTAGGCAAAGGACTCATCGAAGATTTTGCAGATATGTGGAACGGGGATAGAAATATAGATGATGCTCCTCGCCATTTTCTTACTGAAGGCACTTTCTTGAGACCTGTTTGGGATGTTGCTTTTGCAACGTTACATGCACAAACACAAGGCTGAAAAGACTTTTTCCAATTTTTGATGAAGGCATTTTCCCAAAGGAAAATGCCTTTTTTCTTTGGGTGCGTTTTTAATGACATTTCATCCATTCAATGAAAAGTGGAAAGGTCGGGGACGACGACTAAGCTCGGATGCACTCTGCCTCGCAAAACCTGTTGGATATAGGAGAGGGTCGTTCCTGTGGCCGAAAAACAAGACGTGCAAGAACCCTGATAAGCGATGAGGACTTCGTTCCCATTAATTAAATCTAAGACTTGAATCCCTCCGGCATCCAATTCAATATAAGGGCGAATATCGCGTGCAACGATTTCTTCAATCAAGGCCATTTTTTTCTCTTGTGAAAGGTTTTCCCAGCCTGGATAGCCTCCTTCTAAAATTTCGCCAATATCTAGGGGCGCTGGAGGAGCCACATAATTAGTTGCAAGAGGAATATCCATGCATTGATTGGCAGCGTTGTCCAAAGCACCTAAGATTAAATTAAGGTGAGGAGACGTTTCTTGAGGAAAAGCGGGCGTGTCAGGACGGTCGCGCACTTGCTTGTCGATGAGCTCAGTGCTAATGCGACGAGCTTGATCATAGTTTTTGCCAATGACTAATTCGCAGGTAATCTCTGCGGCTCCGATCAATGCCGATTGTCCATAGACTTGAAAGCGAGCATCGACAATGATGCCATCATCTGGATCAACAAGCCAATAAAAGCGGATAAGGTTGCCCTCTTCTATGGTCCCTTCTTGTCCTTCTGCCAGGCGCATTCCGCGTGCTTCTGATTGATCCTTTGTAAAAAATCCAAAACAGTGCAGACGCTCAATTTTAGCATTGAGTTTTTTGCTGTAGCGTAACCAGGGAAAGGGCTGAGTCAACGTCTTTAAGCTCATGTTTTTATCTTCCCTAATGGTGAAAAGATTTGATGGGATAAACGGGTAAGCATGTGCGCCGATTCCACGATAATGGCAGTGGCTCGATCAATTTCATCTTCGGTGGTATAGCGGGAAAGGCTAAAAGAAATGGCGCTATGCGCTAACGTTTCCTCTATTCCGGAAAAGGCAAGCAAGAGCCCTAATTGCTGGAAATTTCCTCCTCCTATACTAGCGCAGACGCCGCGACGATTCAATGCAAAAAGCAAAGCTTCATTGGCTATACCAGGAAAAAGAATTGTCGTACAATGCGGCAAGCGCTCCTGACCTTTAAAGGCCACTTGAGCTTGAGGAATGTCCTTTAAAATGCCTTGTTCGAATTGATGACGAAGTCGCGCTGTTTCAGTACACAGCAAATCGCGGTTATCGACTGCTTCTTTTGCGGCAGCAGCAAGCCCTGCTAGGCCGGGCATATTGAGGCTTCCTGCTCGCATTCCTCCTTGATCGGCGCTGCCAAAAATAAAGGGAGAACAATGTATTCCTTGCTTAATATATAATGCTCCTGTTCCTTTGGGGCCATGGAGCTGATCGCCATTAAAGGTCAAGTAATCGGGATTGATTTCTTCGAGTTCATAAAAGAGTTTCCCTAAGACATGAGTCGCATCTAAGTGCAAGCGAACACCACGTTGCCGGCATAAATCGGCGATTTCTGAAACAGGTTGAATGACACCTGTCAGCCCATTGGCCCAAGATAAGGAAACAAGCGCGGTACGTGGCGACAGAACATCGGCTAATGCTTGAGCTGTTACCCTGCCTCGAGAATCGATCTCGATCATTTTCCCTACGCAAGCAAAGGGCTCTAAATGGCTGATAGCCATCATGGCTGAAGCTTCATCCGTTTTAGAGGTTAAAAATTGGTTTTTACCTGTTGACAGAGTGACATCACGATAAACAGAAGAAATGACATGATTGACGGCTTCTGCGCCGGAAGAAGTCAAAATGACTTGGTCGCCTTCTTTCGCTCCAATAAAGGCATAAAGCGTTTGATAAAACTCAGAGAGAGAGGAGTAGAGTTCTTGTCCCTTTTGATGGGGAGCGGTGGGAATCCCCCAATACGTTGTCCAATAAGGCATCATGGCGTTAATGGCTTTTTCAGAAGGACGTGCAGTCGTGCTGTTATCCAGATAAATAAGAGCAGTCATAATTTGGTAAATTGACCCTTTTCATAGTGATAGATCACAGGTGATCCTGTTGCCAATTCAAGGTGGACCACCTCCTGTGGACTGAGGCCATCGAGATGCATCATAATCGAACGGAGAGAATTTCCATGCGCTGCCACAAAAACATTTTGACCGCGCTCTAAGCAAGGCAAAATATTGTCTTTAAAATAAGGGATGGAACGAGCTGCTGTCATCTGCAAGCTTTCGCCACCGGGAGGAGGAATATCAAAGCTGCGGCGCCAAATTTGTACCTGTTCTGCTCCATATTTATCAGCCAATTCTTTTTTATTGACTCCTTGCAATTCACCATACATACGCTCATTAAGCTCCCAAGCTCGAATCACGGGAATGGTTTGCGATGCTGCAAGAGGACTATGAATGTGAGCCCATTCTTCTAAGCGACCTTCTCCTAAATGCAGAATGACGGGGACTTTGCCAGAGTGATGAACAGTCATGACAAGCATGGCGGTCATTTGAGCCCGAATCAGCGTGGAAGTAAAAATGAGGTCAATGGGTTGAGTTTGAATGCGGCGTCCACCTTCAAGGGATTCTTCTACTCCCGAAGAGGATAAGGGAATATCTACCCAGCCCGTAAATAAATTATAGAAGTTCCACTGTGATTGACCATGACGCATGAGAATCAATTTAACCATCTTTTTCCTCTCCTAAACACCATCCTCGCCTAGCATAAATGATTTCATCTTTCACAAGAAGAGATATTCTTTTTCCTTTAAGAATTTCTTTGTGGTGCTTAGTTTTTGCTTTTAGAGGGCTTATACCATTGATTTTTAATTTTTTATGTTATATTATTGTCAATTATTAGTTCAAAAATCGTAAAATTTAGGAAATTCTCTGCTAGAAGCTCTTTAGATAAAAGTTGTTTTCTTTGCGCGGATACCAATAGGATTTCCCTAACCCTTAATTTAGGCCAATTTGTGAGTAAGCAACGTTTAAGTAAAGTTCTAGCGGCTGCCGGTGTGGCTTCTCGCCGCGCTTGTGAGGAACTCATTTTCGATGGGTTAGTCAAGATTAATGAGCAAGTTGTCAAAGTTCCTCAAACTTTAGTCGATTTAGCAGTGGATCGTGTCACAGTGCGCAATCAGTCCATTCAAAAGGTAGAGAATAAAGTTTATTATCTTCTCAATAAACCTGTCGGGTATATTTGCTCTATGCGACGCAGTGGTCAATCCAAACTTGTTTTGGATCTTTTTCAAGAAGAAGAACATCGCCTTTTTACTGTTGGACGCTTAGATAAAGATACAGGAGGATTATTAATTGTGACCAATGACGGGCATTTTGCCAATCAAGTGATCCATCCTTCTGCCAATATTCAAAAAGAATATTTAGTTAAAACAGATCAGGAAGTGACGCACGATCATCTCGTGGCCATTGGGCATGGAACTTTGGTGGAAGGCACATTTGTTAAACCGATCAGAGTAGAAAAAGTTCGCCGTGGAACATTAAAAATCATCATCGGAGAAGGAAAAAAGCGTGAAGTTCGCTTGTTACTCGATGCCGCTGGTTTAAAAATTGAGTGTTTGACGCGCATCCGCTTAGGAGGGTTACTGCTGGGAGCGTTACCAGTAGGATCTTGGCGCCCACTGACCGAGAAAGAGAGAAAACTCATTTTTATTAAGTAAGAATCATGAAATCACAAAAAATGCCCCTTTTAGATCTAGAAAACATCATGCCGTTGCTGATAGGCGTTTGGCGTCGCTTCCAGAAACTTAGTGGTCCTGCCGATGTCTTACAGACGCGCGAATTTCGTGGGGTGGTGAGTGCTGTACAGCACTTGCAGAAGGTACTAGAGACGGGAAATGAATGTATTGGCCAAGATTACTTGGCCAAGCCTGAGTTGCTAGGTGCCTATTTACTGTATTACTGGGTATTGCACTATCAACAAGGATTAGCCTTGATCAATGAACTTCCCCTTGCTCCTAGGCGCGTTCTTGACTTAGGTAGTGGCCCTGGAGCTTTTGCTTTTGCCGCTTTGCGGCACGGGGCTCGCGAAGTGATTGCTATCGATCGTAATCCAACTGCACTCAAGCTTGCTAGCGAAATATGCGGACGTTATGGGTTTCCTTTAACAATTCGCAGCCACTCTCTGTTGAGATTTCCTTACCCCGTTGAGGGAAAATTTGATTTGATTGTAGTGGGGTATTGTTTGGAAGAATTGTTTCCCGACACACAAAAGGGATGGAATCAAACTCAAAAAGAATGGATTCAACATTTATTGCAATTTCTTTCCCCGGATGGCAAAATTTTATTTGTAGAAAGTTCCTTAGCGCATTCTAATCAACGCGTATTGGCGCTGCGCGATCAATTAGTAAAAGAGGGATTTCCCGTACAAGCACCTTGTGTTTGGAAAGGAGAGTGTCCTGCCTTGCAAACTAAAAATCTTTGCTATGCACAGCGTGACTTTGAAAAACCTTATCTCATTAAGGAGATCCAACGGGCAGCACAAATCAATCTCAGCTCATTAAAAATGTCTTATCTTATTTTATGCCACCCACAGGCTAGTTGGCCAACGTTGCCTGATCATCCTCTTTACCGCATTATTAGTCCTTCTATTGACACCCATGCGGGCAAACGTTATCATTTATGTGGAACAGATGGAAAAAAAGATCTGGGTTCCCATCTTAAAGAACAAGCGACGGAAGCGCGTGCCTTTGACTATTTAAAGCGAGGCGAACTGATTTCGATTGAACATGCGCTGGTGAATCAGCAGCATTTTGACATTGTATTGGGCACACGTCTGAAAATTGAGGCTGCGCTCAATAAACCCTTGCCTTTTAGTTGATTTCTTTTTCTATCTAATTGGCAATCAATTAGATAAATTTAAGTTACTCACCAAAATTTTTTCTATTTGATCATAACGATAATTAAAAATCTCTTGAAGAGTTCTTTTTATTTTAAACAAATGCAAACCCTTTCCTATAAGCCCAAAAGGCATTTTGTAATAAATAATGTCTGTCATTTCTACTCCTTCAGAAATGGACTTAAACCAATGCTCATGATGCCAAAATTCATAAGGACCGAAACGTTGTTCATCTATAAAATAATAGGGTTCTTTAACATGTGTAATTTCTGTCACCCACTCAATTGGAAAATTCCAAAAAGGTTTAATAGTATAGGAAATAATTTGACCCGCATAGATTTTGCTGTTTTCCAAAGAGTTAGTTATTTTAAAATCTAAATAATGAGGAGTAAGTAATTTTAGATTCGAAGGAGAGGAAAAAAAATTCCAAGTACTTTCTAAAGAAAGAGGGAGTTTTTGGACATATTTCATGTAATACATAATCAGTCGATTTTAAAATTGATAATGGCATGGATGCGAAAGAAATCTATGAGTTTTTAGCGAATTCTCATTCCCCCGTCTTTTCAATGCAAAGCTTACCTGCCTCAATAAAATAGAAGGCATGCTCTATTATTCCGTCATAATAAAATCATAATCAGTTAGCAAGCAAAATTTTAAAATTAATATAACTTAAGATTGTTTATAAATTTTCTTTTAAACTAAAAATTTCACATAGGATGAGTTATTTAAAATGAATTAAAATACAAGAAAAATTCTCAATTAAAGAAATCTTAATCGAATATTTATCCTTGATTGATAGAATAGAGATAAAAAAACTATCTTCTTTTAACTGAGTGATAAGTAAGAGTATGTCCGACATGCAAAAGCAATTTTCTCAAGATCCAAAAACAATGTTGCAGACAGCGATTGAAGATTTGGATATTTTTACTCAATCAGAAGCTTTGCGTCTAGAGGTCAAAGAAGATGGCCGTTTATTTGCGGCAAAAGAGTCTCGTTTGGAAAGAGTGATGAGTCTGGCGCGTTGTTACATTGGACCTCTTTTTTCTGATCAGGTGAAAAAAAAGCAGGAAAAGAGGCTAAACGAAATCAAAAAAGCTATTTTACAAGCGCGAGATATTATTCAAAGCCATTCACCACTGCTTGAAAAATTTAAGGAAGGGGATGAATCGCAACGTAAATGGGCTGAGTCTGCTTTATTGGCTATTCAGCGCTATAATGCGATTGTAGCGCCATCCTCTGAAACAATGAATTCCGATGTCTATAACTATGAACTTCAACAGCTTTTGTTAGACCAGGAAATTAAAGGCCAGCAGATTGAATTGCCTCATACAATTTCAATTAAGTATGATTCTCATCCTGATGCTCACCCGGCTCATAAAATGTTGAGAGAATTAAGCCAAGTTTTCCGAGTAGGAGTTTCTAAAACATCCACTCAATCCCTGACTCCCACGTATAAAAAAACCCTTCAATTCATGATTGATACCTTTCAAATGAAGGCCATTCGCATGATGCAAAAGCATGTGCAATATTCAATGGCTGAAATTGTATCGCTCGTTAAGCAAACTCCTCCAGAGATTGATGAAGAAAGCAGTACGGATATCATTACAATGTGGCAGCTCATTGATGCTGGATCTCTTATTTTGGTTACAGGTTGTTTCAAGCGCAATGCACCTTCTTCTAAATTCATGACAATGCCTATTTTGGACAGTTTTAGGAGTTTTCCCTTGACTCATTCAGGCTTTCCCTATCCTTCTCAACATACAGGATGGGCTTTAGATGATAAATGGATTGAGGCATCACCTTTACGTTTTGATCAAGTTCCTTTATTTCATCAACTCAACCAAAGAAGAAAGCGTCTTGTTCATCAATTGATTTTTGATAAGACATTTATTCAGAAAATGCGCCAGCACTTTAAAATCAAAAGAGAAATTTTTGATCAAAATCGCCATCTCTTTTTGCCCTTGCATCGTCAATTGCAACAAGCTTTACATCAGGAAATCTCCAAAGACTACAATTGTCTTTTGGATATTTTCTATCAAGAATTAGCTTGCGCTCCTTCTGCCTTTGATATTCTCGTTCGGACACAGCAAGAATTTTCAGAGTTTTTCATACAACAGCCTATCAAAGCTTTAGAAGAGGAATGGTTGGGAGTTGCAACCACGCCTTTGCGAATTGGATCTCCGCAAGAAAAGTTGCAAACCGCTCGCCTAAGATTTGAACAACATTATCAAAAGATACAAGAACAATTTGATTCAACTCATGTCCGCCATGCTTATATGATGCAGCAAGGTCTTGTATTAGGTCAGGCTTTTCGATCTATTGGGCTACAGTATCAATCAGAAAAAATGGGTTTTTCTCCACCCCTTCTAAATGACTTTGAACGCAAACTGCAAGTATGTGCTTTTCAACAGTTGCTTGCATTTTTAAATGAGTGCGAACATCGCTTAGATATTAAGGATTCTGATCAAATTAAAAGCGATCTCTTAGCTGCATGGTCACAAGACTTGAATCTTCTTGAAGGGATCAACAAAGAAGAAAATCGTACTTTACCATGGCTTATCGTCAATGAGCTAGAAGTTTATTTTACTTCGCGCTTTTATTCACGCCGTTCATAATTGGTCAATGCACCTTAAAATTTTTAATGTGGGACTGTTTGATTTAATACAAGCACTGGACGTGATCACTGAATTTTTGCAAATAGCACGTTTTTTTTCTAAAGTGGAAAGGCACTAAGTGGTTGAAATGAAATAAGGCCTTTCTTCCTTTTTGCGATTAAGATACATCTGACAAGTCGCTAAAAGGCAAAAACTACCTCCCATCAAAAGCACCGTAGTAGCATTAGTGAGATTACACAGAAAGCTTCCCAGTGGAGGAGAAATGCAACCGCGCAGTCCAATAGAAACGACGTTGACTCCTGTGTAAGTCGAACTGTCTTCTTCTTTGGAGAAAATAGGTCCAGATAAATTCCAGCTTAGCTCACTTCCCGCCTGCATAAGACCATAGAGAAGATAAGCAGCATAAAGCCAAATTAAGTTCCATTGAGCAGCCATTAATCCCAAAGGAAAAAGAGCTGCAATAGCTGTGACTACTGCACTAAACACAAAGATATCCATACGATTCATCATTCTTGTCCAAAGAGGAATCGATAAAGTATATCCTACGCTTTTGCACAGTGTCATAGCAATCGTAAGCTCTTTGTAGTTCAATTGTAATGTATCAAAGAAGAATTGAGGAAGGGCAGGCTGCCAAAGCATTAATCCGCCCCCTCCCAACATGAAGCCAATTTGAAAGCGGGCAAAATCGGGTCGTTGTTTGATCAGTTCCCAAGCCTCTTTCCAAGGCTTTTGTAAGTGTTCTTTAAAGGAAAAGGAAGGGACCCTATCCTCTTGGGAAGATAGAGAGATTTTGATGGGTAAACTTGCTTGAAAAATGATTGCTCCCAAAGAAAAAAGAGCTGTTAGGGGAAACAGCCAGCGCCAAGCTTGAAAATGATTATCCAATAACCAACCGATGACAATGGCCAATAGAGCACCGCCAGCATGATAGACCGCGGATCCATAGGCAAACACCATTTTACGTGAATCTTCGGGAACATTCACATTGAGCACTTCCATCCAAGCAGGATTCACACCGCGATGAAAGAGCATATAAATGGCCGATGCAAAAATAAAAAACCAGGGATGGCTAATCCATGGCACCAATAAAAAGGGAGCGTGTCCCAAAATTCCTGCCCATATAATATTCGATATCAAACGATCGCGACGACGTTTGACTTGTGAACTCCAATACAAAGAAAAAAGCGAAACAATGGGTTTAAGGCTTATAATGCAGGCAATCTGCCAAGGTGTTGCTTGTAAGTCTTTGCACATGATAAAGGGCAAAAGCGTATACAATGCCCAAAAAGGCGTATTTAAAATGCGCGTCCAAGTATAGGCGATGCGCGTTCTACTTAAATAAATATCACAAAGAGTGGATTTTATTGCCATTAAACAAATTTTATAAAATTACATCAATACAATGCAACAATCTTGTGACTATTCCATTAAAATAAAATAATTATTTTAAAACTCTCTAGCTGAATCAATTTGAACCTATGAGTATAATCCAATCTATATACCCAAATTAGTTTATTAAATTGATGTTTAATAACGCAATATAATTAATTTATGATTTAATGTATTGTTTTTTAATAATTAAAAAAATATATTAATGTTAGGTATTATTTTTTTAGAGGAGGAATTGTAAATGATAGTTGATTATGTATCTTCTTATCCAGTGTCACCATCTAGAGACGTCTATTTTACATTAGGGACGCCTTTGGCTTCTGTGGTAACGAAAAAAAAGTCCTCATTAATTTGGAGTTTAGTCGACTTTAAATCTTCAGCAGACAATGAGGAGAAATTTTATCAATTATTTTCAAGTCGCATACAAGACATTTTTTCTCTTTTGAAGAAAATGGATACTTCTGAAAATTCAAATGCTTTTTTGCAAGGGTTTTTCTCTTATCTTTTGTCCAATAAAATCAGTATTTGTTTATCTGATTTTTTACAATATGCCGCCAAATATCAATTGAATTTAGAGAGTATGCAAAAAATTTATGTTTTAGCGCAAAATTTAAAAAGGCATGAATCGAGTCGCAACGTTTTATGGAATGCCTTACCAAAGGCGCAGCAAGTTTTTTTACATCAGTTTTTTTTGTGGTCAGAAGATTTAAGAGTATTGAAAGAACCTATTACTTATCAATGGTTAGGCGATGGGAGAGTGGAACGGATTGAACAAACTGGCCCAATAGCGACTGATTTTGGAGATGGTCAATTATTTAACGTAGAACCTGCTTCATCCCTAGGCGAGCACTCTGAATTTCCTTTGACACGTTATCCAGATTGCCAGATAGTTAAGGCTTCTCCTGATCAAAAACAGCTATCCCAGGTGAATTTAATCACTTCTATGATGACCCTAAATCATGCTGCTATCGGCCGAGTAGCTGAAATTTTTGATGTGCAAGCATTAGAAGTAGAAATAAAAAAAGGAGAGGAAAAATCGACTCTTTCGATTAATCAATTTTTGGATGTTTTCACCTGTTATCGATCAGCCCTTTGCAGTGTTTTAGATTTGCCTGTTCATTTGCCTTTTGCCATCGGACGTCAAGGAGAGTGGGCAATTTGGAAGAATAAAAAAGAACCATGGAAAGAACAATCTCTTTCTTCATCCATGGTCCAGGATCTTCATCGTCTGATGCAGATGGAAAGAGTATGGAGAATCAATGTTTTTAATGATGCATCATCATCATTTACTCCTCTATTTGCTATTAGCGACGATCATCTTTGTGTGGATGGAATTTTGCCGCTTCCCACATTTTTAAGCTCAAACATACAAGAACGGCATCAAAGCTTATTTAAAAAATTAAAATTAGACGTTGAGAGTCTTGAGCAATTAGGCAAGCTAGAAGAGGCTACGGAAAAAGAAGAAAAAAAAATAAGCTATCTTATTTATTGTCTTAAAGGATTAATAGAAAGAAAAAGCTTAACTTTCCAAGATTTGACAACACTAGAGCCACAGGTATTGCTTCTTGTTCGCCTCATGCGTTTAATCGATAGAACAACTTCATTGCAGTTCCCTTTGTCAGCCCAAAGCTTTTTAGATACGACAGGTCAAATGTTAGAGGGGTTGATACCAAAAGAATTTTCCGTTCCTTATACTTTTCAAAAAACTCTAGAACATAAAGGAGAGCATTTAACCGATGTGCTTCTTAATTCAAAAAAAGAACTAACGTTTTTAATGATGTTATATGTAATTGAAAAATTTGAGAAAAAAGATTCGACAGAGGAGCTGATTCAAAGTTTGTTGGACATCATTCAAGAGAAATGTCAACAAATAGCAGAGGGGCTCCATTCTACCTTGTCTCCCACTTGGCCTTTTAAGGAAAGTATAGAAGAGCACTTGATGCTTTTATTTGGAGATGAATTATTAGAGGAATGTAATCAGATTTTGCGACAACCTTGCGATGACCACACACATTTATATGACAAATTATTCCTTTTAAGAGTAGCACTCGAGTATCCGAAAGCGGAGATAAAAAATCTTAATCATGGCTTACAATCAATTTTACACGATGCGATGGTGCAGAAATATTCTCAAGCATTCCTTGTAGATATGCAACAACATATTGGTAAACTCAATTTATAAATTCAATAAATCATTAGCAAGATGATAATTGACTTCAAAAGTGAAGCGCAAAGCTTCGCTAATAAGAGCTCTTAGTTGAGATTCGGAGAGAGTCTTTAAATGAGAAAATTTATCATTGGTAAATGACTCTAAAGCGTTTGCGATGCTTTGGGGAAGTGTAAAATGTTCTTCCCATGCCTTGACCATAGTTGGATCTTTTAGCACTTCTAAATCGCATATTTCTAAAAACTGACTAAGGGATAATCGCTCATCAATAGAAAGTTGGAGGTGATTTTCCCCTAATGCTTTTGTGAAATCGAGAAGAGTAGAAGATTCATTTTTCTGTCCTTCTTTACTTGCAAATCCAATAGTTCGTATAACAGGTTTAATAGGATCTTCAGGCCCAATAAGAGGCATCCAAATAGATGTTTCATAGATAAACCCTCCTGATCTTGAACGATAGTTTTCAAGACGTTTCCAATGCTCGATCTCTGTTGTAACTTTTTTTTGATCCAAAGCAGGATTATGTTCAGCTTCTTGAAGTTGCGTTAGGATCCGCTCGTAATTTTCTTTACCTTTAGCGATCGAAGTCTTTGTACGATAAGATAAAGTATCATCTGCCAGATAGTTAAAAGCCAATCTCAAACCATCCTTATGAACTTGCGTATTGGTAATTAACGATCGATTATTAAAAAGATCATCTATTAAAGCTTTAAAATTTTTAAAATCTTTTTCTTCTAATTCACCTGTTGCTTGTTGAATAAGTTGTGCATACAGCATCAACAAATCTTCATTATGCTTATCCTCTATTAAGGGAAGCTCGCCGTCTCGCAAGCTATTTAAATTGGCTTGACGCGCCTGATGGGCAGCGGTAAGAAAATTCCTTAAAAGAGAATAAACTTGTGGGTTAATACAAACTTGTATGAGGGACTGAACGATTGGAATTTCTATTTTACGTTTTCGGCCATATAGCAAAGCTAAATCATTAAAGCCTTGAATAAAAGTAGGATTGTCAATGATTTTTGCGTTTAGTTGTGGTTTAGTCTTAAGGGCCTCTTTGAGGAGAAAAATATTTTCGATTTGATTTTTATACTGACTGATAGCAATGAGCTCATCTTTAATCCCACTTTGCTCTAATGGGTTGGTTTCATTTTTGAGTAAAATATTTAAACCCCTAATTGCCCCATCAATTTCTTTTTGAGCATTAGAAAAAGAGTCCATTTTCACTACATCACGCATTAAAATTTTGACGGAATTAAAAATTTCTTTATGAGGATTAAAAGACCAAGATTTTAAATATCCTATTCCCAGGCATTTTTTCGCGAGTTCGGTGATAGTTTCTGGGGTTCCTTTTCCTGAAAAATGATTAAGTTCCATTAAAAATTTATGGGTAGGCTGAGTGTTCGGGTCAGGATAATGTGAATAATGACTAGAGTCCATAGCCACTCCTTTGCTTTTTTAAAGACTGATAAAGCAACCATCCTTTGAGAGTTTGCTTGGGATTATGCAAGAACTGTGCCAGAAAAGACGAAAATTCAATTTTTTGAATTCCTTTAATAGTCTAAGAGAGATTGGAAAGGGGAGACAGATAGGTGGAAAATTTTAAATAAAATCAAATGTCTTTAGTACTCGTTTACATGAGTTTTTGCCTATTGGCACTGCTTCAAAGCCCGGGGTTGGGATGAGATGATTTTCTTGTAGTCCTTCAGACTACATGACGAGGGCTGATCTAACCCAGGGCCGGGACTTAACAAAGAACTGTTTTTGGGCTTGATATTCGTCGATTCAATTTAACAATACCCCGCCTGTAACAGGCTTTAGAGGCCTATTTCTCGGAAATGACACGAAAAACATCAAGCCCAAAACAGTTCTTTGTTAAGTCCCGGCCATAGGCTAGGAACGAAATGCTTCTAGCAAACTCCAGAAGCTAAAATTGTCGCTCAAGCGGCGTTAGCCGCGCATGGATAGTAGCCGTGGGTGTAGGCGAAGCCGGAACCCACGGTGTATGGTAAAAAAAATGAAGCCACGTTAGTGGCGTAGGAAATGTGATTGTGGAGCAATGTTTATTTAAACGAATGCTACGCCACTAACGTGGCTCAAATTTGTTTTTTTTGTAACCGTGGGTTTCGGCTTGCGCCTACACCCACGGCTACTATCCATGCGCGGCTAACGCCGCTCGTCGCTGAGGGAAAGGATATGGATCAAGCAACATTGAAAAAACAAAGATAAAAATTCCGATTACCTAGCCATATGCCGGGACTTAACAAAGAACTGTTTTGGGCTTGATGTTTTTCGTGTCATTTTCGAGAAATATGCCTTTAAAGCCTGTTACAGCCGTGGTGTTGTTAAATTGACACGAAGAATATCAAGCCCAAAAACAGTTCTTTGTTAAGTCCCGACCCAGGGCTAGGGTGTTCATTTTGTGCAAAAAATGAGCTTTATTTTTCACAATAATTGGCATAGTTGAATAGAAGGTCGCATGTTTATGCCGTCCTTTCAGGACTCGATGTCTTTTTGATAGAACCCAGGCCTCCGCTTCGCTGCGACCTGGGCTGTAGCATGACGGCCCTTCAGGCCTAACAAGAGATGTTTAAGTCCCTCTTCTATAGTCCCTAAATCATCTTTTTGTTAAGGCCTGAAGGGCCGTCATGTTACAGCCCAGGTCGCAGCGAAGCGGAGGCCTGGGTTCTATCAAAAAGACATCGAGTCCTGAAAGGACGGCATAAACATGCGACCTTCTATTCAACTATGCCAATTATTGTGAAAAATAAAGCTCATTTTTTGCACAAAATGAACACCCTAACCCCGGGCTTTGAAGCAGTTCCAATGGGCAAAAACTAATGTGGTTGAGTACTAGAGTTCCTTAGAGGAAGGATAAAGAGCCTTCAAAAAGCGCCATCGAAAAGATTGAGTGGCAGCCTGGTCTATGAATGCCTGAATAGCCAAAGGTGAAAGATGGCTAAATTGTTTAATCTCACTATCAAGTAAACGATAGAGAACGTGCCGGGCCTGTTGAGAAGAGTAAAGAGCCTCCAGATGTTGCAGGCAGTGTTGGAGAAGGCGATGCCGATAAATGAGTCGGCTCAAACCCAGAACAATCAATACAACGGGAAGAAGCTTCATCCACCAAGCGAGGATGATCATTTGAGGTCCCAAAGATAGAAGGGCAAAATCGGTCATGATAATGACTCCTAAAAGAAGGATAAAGAACAAGCTCTCTTTTGAAGATTGCACGATGGGACCTAGCCAGCAACGCCAACTCGAAGAGGAGGATTGATAAGCGAGAATTTCTTCGAATTTGGGCTCTTGATAAAGCATGCGTCCCACATGCGCTAATTCATGCGCAATGAGTTCATGCCGCTGGTAGAGGCCTAAAAAAGTTAGAGAGTTCCGAAAACGAGCACGTAGCTGCAAAAAAGCAGCAGTGGGAGTTTGAGCATTTAATTGAAAAATCCAAGCACAACCCCCATGCCAAGGAGATAGGTGGTAATTACTGAAAAAAAGTGGAACCCATTGCGGTTGGATACCGTATAGCTTTTGCGTAAATGGCAAAACCTCTTCTAATACCTTTTGTGAGTGTTGATCACTCACGTCAAATGGCAGATTTGCTCCAACGATTTGCACTAAATGTTGTTCAAGATTCTGGCAAAAGGCAACGCGTTCTTGAAAGGCCTCTTGAGATTCTTCTGGGCCCGGAAGAAAACCTTGCTTGTTCCACTCTTGCCATTGGTTTAACTCCTTGGTTTCTTCGTTCATATTCTTCCTTTTTTTGAGAAAAGATAAAGAATAAAAGAGTAAAGGCAAAGGAGAAAGTGCATTTCCTCGCAGAATTTGACTTAATAACATGAATTTTAAATATCTAGACTTATAATATTAAATATTGTAAATTATTGAATTACTAAATTAACAAAACAATTAATTTATATATTATAATAATTTTTTAAAAGTAATAACAATTATGCAAATTAATTTTTTAATGCATTTGATGTGCCAAACACTTCAAAGGAAACTTTGTTAGATAGTTTACTTCCTAATGAGATATTGAAAATTGTTTTTGATCAGGTTGTCAATCAAAGCCAACCTTTACGTGATATTTCTTCTATTTTACTTACCTGTCAAAAATGGAAAGATATTCTTGAGGAAAATCCTGCATCTGTTCCTAAAAACGTGTTAAAACGTGTTTATTTTGTTTCGCTCTCTGGTTGACCGCCCGGTTTGCGAAATCATTTCTGCCGGCTGTGATATTTTTCTTATCTCGAAAGGCATGTGTGAACTCATGCCTTATGCGGTTTCTAGAGTCCTGCCCGGAACAGTCGCCGGTTGCCCGGCTTCCAATCGGCGATGGAACCGATCTAGAAGAATGCTTTTTACTTGGCTAAAAGGCATGATTCGCCCGATGGTGTCATCGCCAACTCTTATGTAAAAGGAGTTGTCCATTCATGCAATAGAGGATGAGCATATATTTTGCTTGAAAGGTGACGGGGTTTGTGGCACGCTGGATCTGTTTCTATTTAAAAAATTGAGTTAAAGCTTGTTTGGAAGGGGAAGGGAACTTGTTATGTTAGTAGACGACTATGAAGAATTTACGGAAAGTCAAATTAAGTTATTAAAACGCTATGTTACAAATTCTTCTAGCCACATTTTTGTTTTGCGCAATTTGCCGGAAGTCATTAAAGGGGCTCTTTTTTCGCGTTATTCACGCTCAAATCTGGGATTGCGTACGCTTTTGCTTAAAGAATTTATCACCAATAATGATGAAGCTGCTTTTGAGTCAATTGTAGGGAAAGTTGCAGCCGATGATGAAGAGCGGCAAGCTCACGAACAGATAGATTCCATTAAAAAAGCCCAAGCTTTTTATGATCGCATTTTGGATGGATATGGGGATGATTCAATTGGCGAGTTAGGGGGCGCACATTTAGCCATTGAAAATATTTCGATGATTGCAGCTAAGCTATTAGAAGATAGCCGCATTGGTGGTTCTCCTTTAGAGAAATCGACACGTTATATTTATTTCGATCAGAAAGTCAAGGGTGAATATCTCTTTTATCGAGAACCTATTCTTATGACATCGGCTTATCGCGACAAATATGTCGATACCTGCAATATGTTGTTTGAAACTTATAGTCGTTTAATTCCTCCTATGACAACAGTGATGGAACAATGTTTTCCTAAAGATCCTTTGATTTCTAAAACTGCCTATACAGCAGCTTTGCGAGCAAAAGTGCTGGATTGCCTGCGTGGTTTATTGCCAGCTGGGACATTGACTAATATGGGTATTTATGGCAATGGCCGTTTCTTTGAGCAGCTAATTCACAAATTGCACTGCCAAAATCTTGCTGAATTGCAAGAAATTGGCAAACGAAGCTATGAAGAGCTTGCCAAGGTCATTCCTTCTTTTGTGCGGCGTGCAAATCCAACTCATCGCTCACATCAAAACTATGCTCAATTTTATGAGACGATGCAATCCGAGCTCAAGCTCATTGGGGAGCAACATTTACCTGATTGCCAGCGTTCCTTGCAAACTGGAGTCAAATTGATTTCTTATGACTCCGATGCAGTCTCTCATGTCGCTGCTGCTCTTTTATTCGCCATTAGCAATAAAGGATTGCCGGAACTTAGACAATATTGCAAAAAATTGTCTGATGAAGAGATTGCGCGTATTCTTGACGCCGGTTGCAATGCGCGTGAAAATCGTCGTCATAAATCTCCTAGGGCCTTGGAACATGCTAACTTCACTTTTGAGATTGTCACCGATTTTGGTGTCTATCGTGATTTGCATCGTCATCGAATGTTAACACAGGAGCGCCAATTCTTGTGTTGTGATTATGGATTTTATATTCCGCCTGAAATCAAAGAGACGTCTTATGAAGAAGAATATCGTGATGCTCTTCAACAAGCAAAAGAAGTCTATGATTTGATCGCAGCTGAATTGCCAGAAGAAGCTCAATATGTGGTTCCAATGGCGTATCATATTCGCTGGTATTTCCATGTTAATTTGCGGGCTTTACAATGGCTATGTGAATTACGCTCTTCGCCTGCTGGTCATCCAAGCTATCGATATATCGCTCAGATCATGGCTCGGCAAGTCTGCGATCTCTTCCCGGCATTTGAACGTTTCTTTAAGTTTTTGGATTATGAAGGCTATGAACTAGGTCGTTTGGAACAAGAACAGCGCAAATTCAATAAGCAGCAGCAGTCTTTATCCCTTTAACTTTATCCCTTTAAATTGCTTCCTTTGTTAGCTTAAATTAGGATGTTGTTTATAAATCCAACTATGCTTAATGCGTATGCAGCCAGCGTCGCTAAGTAGCAAAAAAAACTCAACTATAGGGGTCTGAAACACTATAAGAGAGCAATTTTGTTTAAAGTCTAGCCTACGACTTGAGGTGAGCTATTTTATGCCATCTGTGAGCCATTTTGAGCCATCTTTTCGCAAACTGAAAAATTTTGAGAGAAAAGCATTTTTTTATTTATTGACATCTTAAAATCGGTTAATTATGCTCTTATTCTTTAAGCACAACCAAAAAGGAGGCAAGATCCCAAAAATCAATTGTTGAATCATTTTTTCACACCACTTAACTAAGGATTTACAAAATGAAAAAACTACAAAAGAAATTATTTAATATATTTGCTGCATCTGCATTAATGTTTCTTGTTAACCCTTTAGTTCAAGCAGTAGATTGTTCTAAATCTACGGAAGCTCACCCTTATTCTTACTTGCAGGAATACCCTTGGTTGGGACTCATTATGAATGAAGTCACCTATGGTCCAATTACGTTATCTGATATCCGCCTTAATGAAGGAAGTTCGCTCGCAATTGTAAAACCTGGTGAAATTGTTAATGGAGAATTAAAATACCGGGTCGATTCTAGTCATCAAGAAGCGTTCCATCGATATCACTTAGTTGTGGGTCTCAAAGGATTTGGAGCACAAGATTGTGTCACCCATACATGGGGTATTTGGGACAGCAGTGGCAAGGGGAGTTTTACCCTTAAAGCGCCTCTAGAACCAGGATTATACGAAGTGCGTTTTGTTTATCATGAGGCTCCAACTTGTGAAGAAGCACGCAGCGTATGGAATAGTGAAAGTGGAGAACCTTCAAGTTTTGCTACAATTGGAGCAATCATTGTTGAATAATCGCGTTCTCCGCCCAGTGGATAGTCCATACGGGCTATCCCTTCTCCTCTCTTCTTGCCACATTCCCTTTGTTCGATTGAAAAAAAAGTCGACTAAAAAAATTAAATTGCTTAATATATGTTTATTAAAAGATGTTATCGTATGATAAGTGCAATTTTTTTTCATCCTAGCTTTTTTTTCTTTTTTTGGTGGCGCTAGCCACTAACTATTCTTTTGCGTTTATATTTTTCTTTAAATTTCATTCTTAATCGGCGGCTCGAAAGGCTGGCTCAAACCAAATTTTTATCGTAGGATCATCATGAATGTTCAGTCCATTCGTAAGGGAAGCTTATTAGGTGGCACTTTGCTAGTGGCAGGCTGCTGCATTGGGGCCGGGATGCTTGGCTTACCCGTTTTAAGTGCTCAAGCAGGTTTTCAACCTTCTATTGTCATGTTTTTTCTTTGCTGGCTTTTTATGGTTTGCACGGGATTGCTGCTGTTAGAAGTCAATCTTTGGTATGGTGAAGAAATTAGCATCATTACAATGGCGGGGCGTACCTTGGGAAGGGGAGGGAAAGTGGTCAGTTGGTTGGTCTTTCTTTTTCTTTTTTATTCTTTGATGATTGCCTATGTGGCAGCCAGTGGATCGCTGATCACTGATTTTATTGGAGAAATGACGGGCCATTATTGGCATCAGGCTTTCGGTGGTTTGCTGTTTTGTGTGCTTTTTGGAATTTTGCTCTATTTAGGTACGGGAGCGGTGGATTGGTTTAATCGACTGCTTATGTTGGGGCTTGTGTTGTCTTATGTGAGTTTAGTGGTTGTCGGTTCTTCACATGTCAATTCTGAACTTTTGAAGCATCAGGATTGGACAGCTGCTACAATGGTTATTCCTGCGGTGATTGTTTCTTTTGGCTTTCATAATTTAGTTCCTAGCTTGACAACTTATTTTCACTGTCAGATTAAGCCATTAAAATGGTCTATCATTTTGGGAAGCGCGATTCCTCTTGCCATTTATTTGATTTGGGAATGGATCATTTTAGGCATTGTTCCCCTTCAAGAATTCAAAGCAGCTTTGGATCAAGGAGAAATTGCCACCGAAGCACTTAAGAATGCTGTGGGGGCTTCTTGGGTTGTCGATGTGGCGCAAGCGTTTGCCTTTTTTGCGATTTTGACTTCCTTTTTAAGCGTGGCCTTAAGTTTTATCGATTTTTTAGCCGATGGGTTGAATATAAAAAAGACTCCTAAAGGAAAGGTGATATTGACTTTGCTCGTCTTAGGTCCTCCTTTCTTATGTGCATTGCTTTATCCCGCTATCTTCTTGATTGCATTGAATACGGCTGGAGGATTTGGAGCAGTGATTTTATTTGGAATTTTGCCGGCTCTCATGGTGTGGAAAGGGCGTTATACTCAGAAATTAGGTCATCCTGAATTAGTGCCTGGAGGCAAGCCCTTGTTGATTCTCATTATTGGATTTGCTGTCGGAGTTATGGCCTTACAATTTGTTTAATCATTAGTATAATAGGAATTATGAAGACAACTCACCGCCTAATAGGAGGCGTTTTATTGGTGTCCGGTACTACGATTGGAGCCGGAATGCTTGCATTACCTATTGTCACAGGATTTGCTGGCTTTTGGCCATCCATCGTCCTTTTCATTATTTACTGGTTGTATATGACTTTCACGGCTTTTCTTATGCTAGAAGTCAATTTGTGGATGGAAGAGCATACTAATCTTATCACAATGGCAAAAAGAACTTTAGGGAGAGGCGGCCAAATTTTCAGTTGGATCATTTACCTTTTCTTGCTCTATACGTTGACAACCGCTTATCTGGCTGGCGGCGGTCCCATTTTCATTGAAGCAATTGAAGCATTCACTGGTTGGCAATTTCCCGCTTGGGTCAATCCTTTTCCCTTGTTGATTATTTTTGGATTTTTTGTCTATCAGGGCGCTCAGTCAGTCGATGTTGTGAATCGTTTGCTCATGCTAGGTTTAGCCATTTCTTATGTCTTGATGGTTGTTTTTTTGACTCCTCATGTTCAAGGATCATTATTGACGCATGCGAACTGGCCAGCGGTTTGGATGGCTGTATCCATTGTCTCGACATCCTTTGGCTTTCACATCATCATCCCCACGCTGACTGACTATTTACATCGCGATGTTAAACAACTGAGGTTGGTTTTAATCATTGGAAGTTTAATTCCCCTGTTTGTCTATATCAGCTGGGAATTGTTAACATTAGGAATTATTCCTTTGCAAGGTTCGACAGGGCTTGCAGAAGGCTATCAAAAAGGGATTGATGGAGCGACTTTGCTAGGGATCTACTTGGGGCAAACTGAACTGAGCTTACTTGCTCGCCTTTTTTCTCTCTTTGCCATTGTGACTTCCTTTTTAGGTGTTTCTTTGAGCTTGCGCGACTTCTTAGCTGATGGATTGAGAATTCAAAAGACCCAAAAAGGGCGTTTAGTGCTCTATTTATTGACATTTGTTCCTCCTTTGGCCATTACGTTGATTGATCCCCGTGCCTTTTTAAATGCGCTTGAATATGCAGGAGCATTTGGTGTGGTGACGCTACTCGGATTGTTTCCCGTTCTCATGGTTTGGAGAGGACGCTATGTGCAGCAACGAACAGGAGAATTTCGCACTCCTGGAGGACAATGGACATTGGCTATTGCTCTTGTGATTTCCCTTGCTGTTATTGGACTAGAAATTGCCAGCAAAACTAATTATTTAACCTTTTTTTCTTCTAATTTAGAAAAAGTGAGTCAACCATGACAGAAAAAAAACGCATCCTGACTGGAGATCGTCCCACAGGAAATTTGCATCTGGGTCACTGGGTAGGTTCGATTAAAAATCGAGTGGCTCTACAAGATCAGTACGACTGTTACTTTATTATTGCTGATTTACATACGTTGACGACAAAACCACAAAAAGAAAACATCTTGCAACTTAGGGATTTTGCCCGTAGCATGGTTCTTGATTACTTAGCTTGTGGTATTGATCCCAAGAAATCCACTATTTATTTGCAATCAGCAACACCAGCTGTTTACGAAATGAATCTTATCTTTGAAATGCTTATTTCATTCAATCGCCTATCAGGTTTACCTAGCATCAAAGAAATGGCGCGCAACGCCCATTTGGATAGCGATCATGTTCCTTTTGGATTGATTGGTTATCCCGTTTTGCAAACAGCTGATATTTTGATGCCCCGTGCTCATTTGGTTCCCGTTGGCAAGGATAATGAAGCTCATATTGAATTGGCACGCGATATTGCGCGTCGCTTTAACCAGTATTATGGTGAAGTCTTCCCTTTACCTGATGCCATGTTAAGCGAAACACCTACTTTGATTGGTACAGATGCTAAAGGGAAAATGAGCAAATCAGCGCAAAATGCAATTTTCCTTTCCGATGATGCCCATACAGTGGAAAAAAAGGTTAAGGGAATGTATACCGATCCCAATCGCATCCACGCCCATCTGCCTGGAACAGTTGAAGGAAATCCCGTTTTTATTTACCACGATATTTTCAATCCACGGCGAGAAGAGATCGAAGATCTCAAGAGGCGTTATCGTGAAGGAAAAGTGGGCGATGTAGAAGTCAAAGCAAAGCTCATCGTTGCCCTTAATGAATTCCTTGATCCTATCCGTGAACGTCGTAAAATCTTTGAAAATGAAAAGGGATTAGTAGAAGAAATCATCTACAATGGAACAGAAAAGATGAATGAAATTTCGCAAGCTACTCTCAAAGAAATGCGCAGTGCGATGGGATTGGGAGGAGCCTGGAATAAAATTTCACGCATGGCACGGGAACGGAAGAAAAATTGAGTATGTAAGCAATATCTATAAATAATTGATTTAAAAATAGAATTTGTAGTATATTAATTGTTAACTATTTTCTTATTTAGATCAAAAATAAGGATTTTAATTCTAATTAAATTTTTGATTTGTGAATGATTTAATAAAGAGATTAAAATTAGGGGAAATATCCAATTTTTAGAGGAAAGATTTGAATGCAAAATCAAGAAGAAAAGAAATTAGAAGATTTTAGCCTTCCGCAACTTAATATTTTACTTAAACATTTGCGCATGGGGCAAGATCATTTGAAACTTCTGTTAACTCCTAAGCAGCTTAAAGATTTATTTCACTGGTGTGATTTAGAGAAAGAAGAAAAAAAGCAAATTTCTGCTGATAGGATTGAAAAGCTGGGCAATATGTCTTTGATTATTAATACCATCTTAACGAGTACTTTTGGAGCTTGGATGGGATTGTCTGGATGTATAGGATGTACAATAGGTTCTTATAAAATGTTAGCATTTATTTCTATGATTGCTTTCTGTGTCAGCACCTTGATTGGGTATATGAGTTTGAAAATGACAAAGAAACAAGCGTGGAATGCCATTCAAAATCAAGTGATCCATCAATTTCAATTACGTGTTCTCAAAATGATCAATCAAAAAATGAAAGAAAAAGAAAATTCTGTCGTTTTTTACCTTCATACTGCAATTTGTATTTTGGAAAATAACAACACAAATAATAATGAGCAAAATCGTTTGAATTTATTTGAGAATAGTTCTCAGGCTTATCAATGGTATGAGAAATTGATGAGTGTGTTAAATGATCGCTTAAAAGAAATGAAAGATACTATCTCAACTGAAATTTATCAAAAACAAATCCAACGGGTGAATTTTCTTATTAAAAAAACGCTAGCTAAGCATACCCATTTTTTGGAAAGCTTAGCCATGGCTAAGCAACAAGAAAAAAAACGACAACAAATGATGCCTGCTCTTTCATTTTTCAAAATTTTAACTAATCCCTCTTTTGGTATTCCTAAATACAGATCTTTAACTCCCACCTCTGGCTCTGGGATCAAAAAACATTTCAATCAATTATTGTTAGGAATCATTCCCACTATTTGGGGAGGATTTGCTTCTATGTTTGTATTTGTTGGAGGGATTCCCAATCTTGCAGGTGAGCTCAAATTTTTATGGTTACACTCTCTTTTGATCTCTCCCTTTGCTCGCGCGATTGAAATTTCTTTGGCAGGTCTTATGACGTGTTATTTTGCTTTTGCCTTTTTTTACTCCTCTAGAAAAAATTGGCAAAGGCAGCAATTACTAGAACAAATTAAAAAAGAAATTGCCAATGAAGAGGCACGTTTATTAGAAAATAATCATAAACTTGATATGTTATTTAAATTAAAAATGCATACACAGAAATTAATTTCTAATTTCACTGTTGTAAAAAAAATGGATCAAAAATTCATGAGTCAAGATCGTTCTTTAGTCTCTGAAAACTATTTAAACTAAACACCTATTTTGATGGAATGTGATACACAAATGAGTGTCCATAAATCCTTGATTCATCTGATTTAAAGTGGTATTCTATTAGAAATAATTCAGCATGGTTCAAAAAGAGCGAATTTTCTGATTTGATTGATAAATAAGGTGAACATGGCTAAGGCAAATTTATTTAAATTACATACAGAATTTGAACCAAAGGGTGATCAACCCGAAGCTATTGAGAAGCTTTCTACTGGAATATTGCAAAATAAACGCGCGCAGGTTTTATTGGGCATTACGGGTTCAGGTAAAACTTTTACAATGGCCAATGTCATTGCTAAGGTGCAACGACCGACTTTGATTTTAGCCCATAATAAAACGTTGGCTGCCCAGCTTTATCAAGAGTTCAAGACTTTTTTCCCTGAAAATGCCGTTGAATACTTTGTCTCTTACTATGACTATTATCAGCCAGAAGCTTATGTGCCACGCACTGATACTTACATTGAAAAAGATATGGCGATCAATGACAAGATCGATAAGATGCGCTTAAGTGCGACGCGTTCGTTACTTGAGCGCTCGGATGTCATTATTGTCTCTTCTGTTTCTTGTATCTATGGTTTGGGCTCGCCTGAATATTATCGTGGCATGAATTTAACTTTATCTGTGGGGCAAGAAAGACGACGCGATGATCTTTTATTACATCTTGTCGAAATGCAGTATAAGCGTAATGACTTTGAATTTGTGCGTGCGACTTTTCGCGTACGGGGGGATAGTCTGGATATCTTTCCCGCTTATGAAGAAGACCTTGCTATTCGCGTCGAAATGTTTGGCGATGAAATTGAGCAAATCAGCGAAATTGATCCTCTAACTGGAAAACTCAAAAGGCGTATCCCCTCTATCACCATTTATCCTAGTTCACACCACGTGACTCCCGAAGAAGTGCGCTTGCATGCTCTTCAGACGATTCAGGCTGAATTAGAAGAACGGAAGCTTTTTTACGAAAAAGAGAAACAACACTTAGAGTTAGAGCGCATTCAACAGCGGACAATGTACGATTTAGAAATGTTGCGTGAAGTGGGCACATGCAAAGGCGTGGAGAACTATTCGCGACACTTTAGTATGCGACAACCAGGTCAACCTCCTCCTTGTTTATTGGACTATTTTCCGTCAGATTACCTATTGGTCATCGATGAATCACATCAAACGCTTCCTCAATTACATGCCATGTTTAATGGAGACAGAGCGCGCAAACAAACTCTTGTTGACTTTGGTTTTCGTTTGCCTTCCGCTTTCGATAATCGTCCTCTGCGCTTTGAAGAAGTTTATGGACGTATGCATCAAGTCGTTTATGTGTCAGCAACTCCTGGGTCTTGGGAGGTTCTTGAAGCACAAGGAGAAATTGTCGAGCAAGTGATTCGTCCTACCGGACTATTGGATCCCATTATCGAAGTGAGGCCCGCCTCTGGGCAGGTGGATGATTGCTTGGCTGAAATTCGTGCACATGTTAGTAAAGGGGGACGAGTTTTAGTGACGACGCTGACTAAAAAAATCTCTGAGGAGTTAACAGCCTATCTTAATGATCTCAATGTTAAAGCCAAGTATTTACACTCCGATATTGATACAATTGAACGGGTGCAAATTATCCGTGATCTACGCTTTGGCGAATTTGATGTACTTGTTGGAATTAACCTCTTAAGAGAAGGGTTGGATATTCCTGAAGTCTCGCTTGTCGCTATTTTGGATGCAGATAAAGAGGGTTTTTTGCGTAGTGAAACTTCTTTGATTCAGACTTGCGGTCGTGCAGCACGCAATGCCGAAGGACGCGTCATCATGTATGCCGATAAAATCACTAAATCTATTCAGCGGACATTAGATATTACGCAGACACGTCGTATTCATCAAGAAGAATATAATCGCTTGCATAGCATTACGCCACGGACTGTAAAACGGGAAATTTCAGTACTCGTAGAGCCTGATGAAGATCAAGTTGCTTATCCTTCCGCATTTGAGGACAAACTGTTGCGGGCAGCCGAAGCTCAACATCATTATTTGACTCTCGATGAAGTGCGGCAAAAAATCAAGGAATGCGACATTGAAATGCGTAAAGCAGCCAAAGAAATGCGTTTTGAAGATGCTGCTGAATGGCGCGATAAAATGCGTCACTTCCAACAAATTGAGTTGACATTGGCTTAGTCCTATCATTTTTAATACCGCCCAAAGCTGGTCTTAAAATTGCTTTTCTTAGACTGCTTGTATGATAGGCACATGTTGTGAATGACTTTCTGATCTATCCTTTACTGAATGGACTTCAAGACTTCATAAGTGTTATATCCCGCTTGCATACTTGCTGTGCTGGGTTGCAATTGATTGATAAAACGGTTCCATTCAGTTAAGGGCTTTTCAGAAATCACCACCACATCGCCAGGCATAAGCAATAAAGAGGGATTAGGTACATGGATAATGTCTTTCCAAGCTAAACAATAAATTTTGGGTCGCGTCATGTCTCCTCGAATCACCTGAATGTAGTTTTTGTTTCCCGTGAAGGGAATACCACCCGCCATGACCAACGCTTCATTGAGAGGAATAAAACCATAAGGAATAGGAATAACCGTTGGACGAAATATCTCACCAGTCACCATGACGATGGCATCTGTTGTATGGGCGATAAAAATTTGATCTCCTCCCCGCATAACGATATTTTGGTTTATATCTCCTTGGTGAATAAGCTTGTAGAGATCTACTGATAATTGTTGTCCATTGCGCATGACATAACTTTTAAATAAATTGGCATAGGGGGGAATCTTTGCGATGGCCAATACTTCAGATAAACGCGTTCGTCCATCAACGCTGACCATCGATTGGTTTGCTCCGATGATTTGTACCTGTCGTTCGCGTCGTTTTTTAAAATTGACAAACACTTGTGTATTTGGAAGTTGCTCGCAATAAGCTGTCTGTATCTTTTCTCGTCCTTCATTTAACGTTAATCCTTCGACTTCCAAGGTGGAAAGATGAGGTAAGCAAACGTTGCCATTGCAGACTCGAAATCCTGTTTGCTTGTTAATCTCTTCAAGCGCTGCTACGCGATCTGGACGTTGGGGACAATAAAGTGCAATAGCTAATTCATCGCCATCGTTAATCGTATCTTCATAAAATTGATGATTTTCCACAACATCAGCACTGCTTTGTTCTTCCAAAGCAAGAATAGCAAATTTGCCTTGGGCAATTTGCCGAGAATCAGCTATAAACTCTTCGATATCAAAAGTTGTATGTTGATAAATAGGAGAAGTACAACCAGCTAAAAATAAAAGGATAGTCAAACTTAACAAGTGCATAATAAGTTATTTAAATTACAATTAAATTAAATTTTAATTAAAATCAAAAAAAAGCTAAAATATAATTAAGAGGTTCTTTTAAAATTTCAAGACTCCAAGCGTGGAAAAGGAGTTCAGGATATTGCTTTAGAACCTTTTAAACAAGGAGATTTTTATGGGATTGGGAAGAATGGCATTACTATGGATTCTGGGTGTCCCCATAGGGGTCATCGTCATCCTTAAGTTACTAGGAATTATTTAAATAATAGTAAAATAATTTTTAGATATGTTTCCAAATGGCCAAAGGCGCTAATACTCGTTTACATGAGTTTTTGCCTATTGGGGCTGCTTGAAAGCGCCAATAGGCAAAAACTCATGTAAACGAGTATGAGTACTCGGTCACATTCGTTTTGAGGTTTTTAAAGTGGTCGAATAGCCACAATGAATGTGATACTATCCTATTAGTCTTATTTTTTCTTGCTCACTTTATTTTATTCTATAGCAATATCTTGTTCTAGAGGAGCGGGAAAGGGGTGTGAATGGCGTCGGCGTAGAATAGAGATGAAGAGTAAGACGATTAATGAAAAGCAGCTAATTAAAGCAAATGCTTTCAAGTTATTTTCACTGGAAGGCTTATTGAAAGAATGAAAAAATTCGTAAATTCTTGAAAAAACAGCAAGTACAACCTCTTTAATACGTTGGATAGGTTCGGAAACTAGTGAATTTAAAGCAGGTTGTTGAGTGAAAAGAGCAAAAGAGGATAACGAATTAAATTGAATGGATGTAAACATAAGAGAATCCTTTAACTAAAAAAATATAGCATTCTATTCGATTTTATATCAAATAATTTTTCCGTTCAATTGATAGAATCATTTGTCAAATAAAAAGCCAGCCATTCCATTTCTTCTTCTTCTTTTTGCAAAGACCAGCCCCAACGGGCCATTTGATCAAGATAAATCTCCCGTTCTTCTATGCGAATGCCAGAAGTCAGTAGCTCTCCAGATTGCGATTGTAAGACGGTTAAAGAGGAACAGGCCGTTTGTTGTTCAGTTCGAATCATATTCATCAGCATGAGAACAGGTTGTGTAGTCGGTTGCCAACTAAATTCTGAGGGGGAACAAAAGAAACACTGCTTTTCTAAATGATTGAGTAAGGCATTTTGTCGGGAATGTTTAAGAGCTTGTTGATCAATATCGATGCCATAAGCTATTGAGGCACCCATGGCAGCTGCAGCTAGAGTTAGAATGCCGCTTCCACATCCAATATCAATGACAATGTGATGACGAAGATAATGGACTAACAACTGCAACATGAGGCGTGTCGTAGGATGGGAAAGATCGCCAAAACCAGAGCCAGGTTGTAGGCGCAAAGGGGAAGCGGCTTTCTTTAGGTCGACATGGACATAGCCTTCATGAAAATGATGACCATGGGCTGTCCATTGGGCTTGCCAGTCAATAGAGGGTAAGGTATAGGGTTCACATGCCATGATCCAGTTAAAAGCAGTTAAGGATGCAATAGAAGGAAGATAGGCAAAAATCTCTACTCGACCTTCTTCTTCTGAACCATAAAGAATTTCAATTCCTGCTGCATGGAGAGCCTGCCAAGCTTGTTCGAGAGAATGAGAGGGATGAATAGATAGATGATAGAGCTGATTCATTAACGTTTCTCCCAAAAAGCTGGAAATAATAGGGCTAAAATTGCATAAAATTCTAGACGTCCTAAAATCATCAAAAACGAAGATAAGTAGGTAGAAAAAGGAGATAAAAAGGCCATAGTGTTAGCAGATCCTGCGGCTTTAAAGGCAATTCCTGTATTATTGACCATGCAAGCTGTCAATCCCAAAGCTGTTTCCGGATCTATTTTATCCAAAACGTAGCAAAATGTGCTAATGACCGAAAGGGTAATGATAATTAAGAAAAAACAGAGGACAGAAAGTGCTGTGGAATGGTCAATGTCTCTATTTCCTATGCGCGTGATTTTAACAGTTCTGGGACTAAAAATGGATTCAATTTTTATTTTTGCAATTTGGAACAAAATCAATAGACGAATCATTTTAATTCCTCCGGCCGAAGATCCGGACATTCCTCCTAAATACATGGCAACGAGAAGGACGACTTGTATCGGATAAGGCCAAGTGTCGTAAGGATCTACAAAAAATCCTGTTGAGGTTTGTGCCGATACCAACTGAAAAAGGCCAATGCGCAGCGCTTGAGCATAAGTATAGTCGCCTAGATTTTTTCCAGTTAACGAAAGTTGAGGGATTCCCCCTAATTGCCAAACGACAAAGGAACCGAGAATCGCTAAGGTGAGAAAAAAACTCATTAATTCAGGTTCAAATAGGCGATAGAATTTTCCTTTTAATAGATAATAGTAAAGAGAAAAATTTAAACTTCCTAAGATCATGAAAGTAAGAATAACCCATTCGATACTGGTATGCTGATAGTAGCCAATATTTTCATTATGTACGCTAAAACCACCAGTGGATACGGTTGAGAAAGCGATTGTGATAGCATCGAAAAGGGAAATCAAAGGGTTCACAATGAATAAAAGAATAATTTCTGCTAGTGTCAAGACTAAATAGATGAGCCACAGCTGTAAGGCTGTCTCTTTGATGCGTGGCTTAAAACCTTCCTTAAGAGGACCCGGCGTTTCTGTTTGAAATAAGATTTTGCCTTGGACCCCTAATTCGGGTAGGAAAGCGACGAATAGCACGATGATTCCCATACCTCCAATCCATTGCATTAGGCTGCGCCAAAAAAGAATTGCTCGGCTGACGGCTTCGAGTCCTTTCAAATGCTCGCCAGTGACAGGATCTTTTATAGGCTTTACAGTTCCATAAAAAGTGTAAGTAAAGGTTTGGGTATTGTGATAGGTATGTTGAATGGAGATCTCTTGGCCTGTCTGTAAATCATATTTCTTACTTTCTAAAACGGTGGCTCCGGTAGTTGTAAATCCGGAGACCGCTTCAAAATAGGCCTGATCAAATCTCTCTAATGTTCCTGAAAAAAGAAAAGGCAAAGCTCCAATAGCAGGCGTTAAGAACCAAATGATGACAACTGCCGCCAGCGATTCACGCTGCCGATAAATGATAGCTGAAGTTTTGCCCTTTCTTTTGCCCAAAAGCCAACCGAATCCCAAACAAATGCAAATGGTATAGACAAAAGCTGTAGTAGCATGAGGCTGAGGATGGGTCATTGCTTCAATTCTAAATTGATAATAAATAGCTAAAAGAAGAGGCAAGCATAAGATGGCTGCATATAAATAGAGATAAGAGCTAATGATCCGCAAAATCTCTCGATAAGACATCTAAAAGATATTCCCCAATTCTTGAAAGTACTTTGGATTACAAATGACAATGACCATGTCTCCCGGACATATCACGCTATCACCTTTAGCAATTGAAATGCTGCCGCGATTTTGAATCATGACGATCAAAAAATCTTTTGGTAGGCGAGGTCCTATTTCGGCTAATGGAATGCCAATAATTTGGGAATTGAGAGAGACGTTAATTTCTAAAATTTCAGCTTCATTTTCATAAAGAGAAACTAAAGAAGTGATCGATTTAGAAGTGGCTAAGGCAATAATTTGATTGGCTATTGCGAGCTTAGGAGAGACAACGTGGACAATACCTAGATGATGCATGAGGGAAAGAAAACGGTTATTGGATAGGGGAATGATGACATTTTTACAACCTGTTTCTTTTGCCAATAGAGCACCTAATATATTCAGCTCATCATGGGAGGTGCACATGATGTAGTAATCGGTCGGTCGGAGGTTTTCTGATAAAAGAAAATCTAAATTTGTTCCATCTTGTTGGATGATATGGCAGTGAGGCAGCTCTTTAGCAAGTTTTTGACAATGAGAAAAATCCTTTTCAATAATTGAGACATGAATGCGATGTTCTTGCAAGATTTTGGCCAAATTAATGCCTACTAAAGAGCCCCCTATAATTAGAACTCTGTCTACTTTTTGAATGGTTAATCCCAAAAAATGATGAATATGAGAGATTTGCTGACGCTTGCCAATAAATGTCAATTCATCACCTGGAAGAATGCAATCTGATCCATGAGGAAAAATAAGTTGAGATTTTTCATTGGGTAGATGGCGATAAATGAGTCCTAGGATGATTCCTTTGGGCAACTGAAGTTGAGCAAGGGGTGTGTTTTGGCGATTCCAAGTCGAGGGAACTTGCAATGTACGCATTTGCACTTCGCCATGAGCAAAGTTTTCAAAAGCTAAGGATCCCGGACTAATCATGTATTTATAAATGTCATAGGCCACTAATAACTCAGGACTAATAAAATAATCGACATTAAATACGCGTGCAAAGTCTAGGCGCGTGCGATTAAGAAAAAGGTTGTCTTTTACACGTGCGATTGTTTTAGGGTAGCCTAAATGCTTGGCTATAGAACATGCCACTAAGTTGACTTCATCTTGATTTGTCAAAGCCAAAAAAAGATCAGGTTGGATTTCCAATAGATGATCGAGAAGCTGCCAATCTGTTCCAGAACCTTGCTGAATGGCTACATCCATTTGCCAAGAAACTTCTTCGAGTTTGGCGCCATTTTTATCAATGAGGATGACATTATGCTTTTGTTTAGAAAGCAAAGTCGCAATGTAAAGTCCAATGTCGCCAGCTCCAATAATGACAATATTCATGCAAACAAATCCTTTACCCAGGGGGATGTCAACATATCCTAAATTTCTCAAAATTGAAATTTGAAGTTTCCCTAAATTGCAATTTTTGAGTCCTTCAGTATAGAGTTATTGTGAAATCATTTTTTCTTAAAAGTCTAAGAGTTGCAAGACAAATTCATTCTCTTTATAATTCAATGCTTTATCATTTGTTTTATTTTAGGATGACTTTATGCATCAATTTTTTTTCCTCATTTATCTGTTTATCATTCCTTGTCTGACAGGATACGCTACTTTATCTGCTTTGCCATGCTCCTTTACACCGTCTCTTCTGATTGGAGAAACCCCTGGAATAATAGATCAGAAAGATGAATTGAAATTGACACAAGCTGATGATGAGCAAAGAAAAGGGGTGAATAGCTTAGAAGTGAATAGAGCGATTGATGGTGATTCTGAAGAGCCCGAGCTTCTGTTGACTCATATTGAAGAGAATGGGGGGGTCACTTCTTATCAATATGATTCTTTGAGTAAACAATGTACGGTGATGCTGTGTAGTGACCAGGATCATCTGCTTTTTCGCTGTTTTTATCGCTATGATGATCAAGGTTTTTTAGAACAGGCCGTTTGTGATGATGGACAAGGTCAAGAAGTCAATGATTTAAGAGGCGCCACACGGCGGCATACGATTTGCTTACAAGTAGGAAGTGAAAGCCCACTCCTTGGCAAACCTTTAAAGATCGAAAATTATGTTTGGGAGCCTAATTGTTCTGATAGCACAGGAACATTAGTGCATGAAATGCATTTTCAGTATGATCAACAAGGACAATTGGTGTCGACTATCGATAGTCAAGGAGAAATGACTTTTTTTAAGAATTTCAATCCGTTCACTCATGTCCAATGCGAGTATGTCAATGTAGATAATCTTTATGAGCAAATGTCCATTGGTCATATTTGGGATAGTGTTGTCAATGCTTTTTTTTCCGGCTTTCATTACCTACAACTTTCAGCTCATCAAGCAAGAATGAAATGGAATGCAGAGTTAAATCTTCCCACTCCTATTGGTAAAGCCTTAGAAAAAATTGCCAAAGCTTTATTTGGCGAAGCGACTTACCTGTTAATGGGCCCTCATTTCGAAGAAACATATGTTGATTGCTATGGTCGGCGAGAAATTAGCGATAAAGTGCGCTTGACATTTATCAATGGTATTTTAAATACACGCAGCATCTTGCTGCAGTCATTAGACTTTATTTCAGAATCGCATGGAGGGATTAAGGTCCATTATGTCTTTCGTCCAACCGAAGGGTGGACGGGAGATATTTCGCGGGCAGTCTTCATTAGAACGGCCTTTACACTTGGTTTTCGCTCGCAGCACGCTTACCTATTAGCGCAGCAGTGGCGAGAGCTTATTCAAGAAATGGGCGGCATTGAAGGAGGAGGAGTCATCGTGCATTATGCTCATAGTTTAGGAGGATCGGACACGGATCGAGCCCGTGAGCTTTTATCTCTGGAAGAGCAAAAAATGATTCGGGTTGTGACCTTCGGTTCCGCTACTCTTATACGCAACGTAGGCTTTCAAAGCGTGATCAATATCGTTAGTGTGAATGATGGAGTCAGCAGTTTCTTTTTAGAACCTTTGGGGCATATCCGCAATTACTTTGATCCTGAAACCAATGTCCATTTTTATGGATCTTTTTTAAACGCACCTTATTGGCCGACTGATCATTTGTTAAATGGTCCCACTTATGGACCGCTTTTGAAAAGTTTGGGCGACAAGTTTTTGTTAGAGTTTATGTCGAAATAAATGCGAATGAAAAGAACTTGCAAAAAAGAATCTTTAGAGATACAATCTACGTATCTTATTTGCACTGGTAGCTCAATTGGATAGAGTACCCGGCTACGAACCGGGCGGTTGGAGGTTCGAATCCTCTCCGGTGCGATGTTTATTCAAGTTTTTCCATCTGGACCTTTTTCCACTAATGCTTATGTCGTCGCTTGTCCGAATAAGCGTGAAGCGGCTATTCTCGACCCCGCCCCTAATTCTTTTACGGATATTCAAACCTTTTTAACTAATCAAAATTTAAAAATTCAAAAAATTTTATTGACCCACTCGCATTGGGATCATATTGCAGATGTCACCTCATTCAAGGAAAAATATGCCATTCCTGTTTATATTCATTCCTTAGATGCTCCTAATCTTCAACAACCAGGAGTAGATGGTTTGCCTTGCTGGCTGTCTATTCCAGCTGTTCAACCCGACGTTTTATTGGAAGAAGGCATGCAAGTAGCAGTGGGAGAGTTGACATTTCAGGTGATGCATACCCCCGGCCACTCGCCAGGCAGTGTTTGTTTCTATGAGCCTCAGCAGCAGGTGTTATTTTCAGGTGATACTTTATTTAAGGGAACGATTGGCAATCTTTCCTTTCCTACCAGCCAGCCCTCTCTAATGTGGCCTTCTTTAGCCAAACTCGCTCAATTGCCTCCTCAGACCCGTGTCTTTCCAGGTCATGGGCCTGCAACGACAATCGAGTCAGAATCTGCTTGGCTGCTCGATGCCAAAAAGTTATTTGACTATTAACAAGAAAAACTTTATTCTAAGTAGTTTATTCTAAAAAATTACCGTTTGTAAGGAGGAATATCCATGGGTGTGCTTGTCGGAAAACCTGCCCCAGATTTTAAAGCTAAAGCTGTAGTAAATGGAAAGATTATCAATGATTTTTCATTGCAAAATTATCGTGGGAAAAATGTGATTTTCTTTTTTTATCCCCTTGATTTCACATTTGTCTGTCCAACGGAGCTGCATGCTTTTCAAGAATGTCTAGAAGAATTTGAAAAACGGCAAACACAGGTGATTGGTTGTTCTGTTGATAGTTGTTATTCTCATCTTGCTTGGCTCAATACTCCTAGAAGCAAGGGGGGAATTGAGGGAGTCGATTATCCTTTAGTTTCCGATCTCAATAAAACGATTGCGCGCGATTATGATGTGTTGATGATGCATGAAGGCATTGCGTATCGCGGTCTCTTTCTCATCGACAAAGAGGGAATCGTACGCCATCAAATTGTGAATGATCTTCCATTGGGACGATCAGTTGATGAAGCTTTGCGTATCTTAGATGCTCTTCTTTACTTCGAAAAAAATGGAGAGGTGTGCCCTGCCAATTGGCAACACGGCAAAAAAACTTTTCAACCTTCTTATGAAGGATTAGAAAAGTATTTTGCAGTGATAGATCAGCAGCAATCTTAAAGAGAAATAGCCTCTTTCAGCTCTGACGATTTAGAAGGACAAAAAGGACATAGGGACATAAAAGACGACATTTTTTTCTTGCGTCCTTTATGATGTCCCTTCCGTCCTTTTTTTCTGCCTAAATTTTTTGAATTTTATGCTAATTTTGAATAGGGTGGCGCAGATTGGTGGAAAGGATAAAGTTTTTGTTCAGGATAATATTCTATCAGATATTGCATTTGACCTGCACTTTCTTCTCCTGCCACATGAGAAATAAAGGCAAGTATCAAATCGATGCCACTTGAGACACCTGCCGAGGTCCAAATCTTCCCATCTTGATGATAGCGAGCATTGATGATATGAACATCGGCCCACTTTTTCAATTCTTCTTTAAGCAAATGATAGAGTGTGACCTGCTTTCCTTTTAATAATCCCGTTTCATACAAAATGAGGGTGCCTGTGCAAATAGAGAGAAGGAAATCTCCATATTTAAAAAATTCGCGAATAAATTCAATTGTTGCCGCATTATAGCGCTCGGTACGTGCGCCTTTACCGCCAGGGACAAGCAAGTAATCTAGCGAGGGACAATTGAAGTAATCATACTGCGTGTTGATATGCAAGCCTCGCCCACATGTTACGAAGCCTGCTTTGGGCCCAACCGTCACAATTTCTGGGCCAGAAGCAAAATCACGCCAAATCCCTACCATTTCCCAAGGGCCAGTTAATTCTAGCTCTTCCATGCCCTCAAATGATAGAAATCCAAAGCGCTTATCCATTTTTCCTCGTTTTCTTCAACTTTTATCGTATCAATAAACTGAAGGATTAAATTTTCACTTTTAATTTGTTTTATAACTTTATAATAAACTATAATATCGAAATTATCAATTATTATTTGAATTAATCTTTTTTGATTGAAAATAAATTTACGAAAACGATGGCATTTAATTTATCTCAACATGAAATTGCTGTTTGGACGATTGATTTACCTAAATTTTATGATCTTGCTGACTCTTATATTCTGCTATTGAGTCAAATAGAAAAAGAAATTGCGAATCGTTTCCTATTTCCGCATTTGAGAAACCATTATCTCATTTCTCATGGAATTATGCGAAAGCTCATTGCCTCTTATCTTGATCAAGATCCTACTCAAATTGAAATAAAGAAAACTTCTTTTGGAAAACCTTTTATCGCAAATCAATCTTTATCATTTAATCTTTCACATTCTCAAGACTATGCAATGATTGCCTTTGCTTTTGAGCGGGAAGTTGGCATTGACATTGAATATAAGCGGAAGGAAATTGTAGAGGATGATCTAGCAAGAAGCATTTTATCATTTAGCGAGTTTAAGAAATATCAGGAGCTCTCTTTGCTACAAAAAATTGATTATTTTTTTATTCAATGGACGCGTAAGGAAGCCTTTCTTAAAGCATTAGGGATTGGACTAAAGGGGGATTTAACACAAATTGACATGCCAACTCAATTCAATGATGAATTCAATAATAAATTCTTTGAGATTGCCCCTTATGCTTCTCTCAGTCATTTAAATTGGTTATTAAATAATTTCTTTCCTTCTTCAAATTATGTCGCTTCCCTGGTTTGTCAATGCAATTCTTTTTTACCTAAAGTAAAATTTTATCATTATACCGAAAATTTGTTTCAGTAAGCTAGGGAGCGTACCTAAAAGATTAACCATTGTATAATACAAGCGATCGTCAACATTCCTGCATAATTTTGAGCTTTCATTTCGTATCTTATTCCAATACGCCTAAATCGTTTTATAAACTGAAAAAAATTTTCTACCAAGCAACGCTCTCTGTAGATATGTTTATCATGTTCAATTAGTTCAGCTCTTGATACTTTGCTGGGTATGACTGCTTGACTTCCCATCTTTTCTATAAAATTTCTGATTTCATTTGAGTCGTAAGCTTTATCAGCTATAACATTTTTTGGATTTTTTCCACTGAGTAAAAGCTTCATTTGAGTGCTCTCGTGTACTTGACCTTCTGTCAAGATAAAATCAATACAACGACCTAATCCATCTGTTACTGCATGAATTTTTGTGGTTGTTCCGGCCCTTGATTTTCCCATGGCTTCTTCGGCTTTTTTTTTATCCTACAAGCATCTTGATGCGCTTCAACAATTGAGCTGTCTACAGAGTAATTTTCTTCGTCAATTTCATCTTTTAAAGCTTGCCAAATCGTTTGCCAGATTCCAGCCTTTGTCCATCGATTAAAGCGATTATAACATGTGCTCCAAGGACCATACTTGGGTGGTAGATCCCTCCAAGCGGCTCCTGTTCTTAAAATCCAAATAATGCCTTCTAAAATCTTACGATGAGGCCGACTTGGTCTGCCCCAATATCCTCGTTCTTTTGGCAATAAAGGTTTTATTTTTATCCATCTTTCATTAGTTAATACTATCCTACTCATTCAAATTTCCCCCTTGTTTTATCAGAGAAAATTATAAATCATAAGAGTTATTATTTTAAATCTTTTAGGTACGTTCCCTAGTACTCCATTACATGAGTTTTTCGCTCTGGGTTCTAGGTGAGGGGATATGGACCCACCGTTCGGTCGCCCTCCGGGCTCGGTCACGGTGGGCTAGGAACAGTCGTCCTCCGGACTCTAGCGGCATTATCAAAATGCCTTGACTAGCATTCTAGCAGCATTAACAAACATCTTATTACCAAACACCTTACCTAACATTCAATGGCTTCTACATTGCTGCTAGAGTCCGGAGGACGACTGTTATTAGCCCACCGTCGGGACTTAACAAAGAACTGTTTTGGACTTGATATTCGTCGCATCAATTTAACAACACCACGCCTGTAATAGACTTTAGAGGCATATTTCCCGAAAATGACGCGAAAAACATCAAGCCCAAAACAGTTCTTTGTTAAGTGCCGGCATATGGCTAGGTAATCGGAATTTTTATCTTTGTTTTTGCAATGTTGCTTGATCCATATCTTTTCCCTCAGCGACGAGCGGCGTTAGCCGCGCATGGATAGTAGCCGTGGGTGTAGGCGGAGCCGGAACCCACGGTTACCCAAAAAACAAATTTGAGCCACGTTAGTGGCGTAGCATTCGTTTAAATAAACATTGCTCCACAATCACATTTCCTACGCCACTAACGTGGCTTCATTTTTTTTACCATACACCGTGGGTTCCGGCTTCGCCTACACCCACGGCTACTATCCATGCGCGGCTAACGCCGCTTGAGCGACAAATTTAGCTTCTGGAGTTTGCCAGAAGCATTTCGTTCCTAGCCTATGGCCGGGACTTAACAAAGAACTGTTTTGGGCTTGATGTTTTTCGTGTCAATTTTCGGGAAATATGCCTCTAAAGTCTATTACAGGCGGGGTGTTGTTAAATTGACGGGACGAATATCAAGCCCAAAACAGTTCTTTGTTAAGTCCCGGCCCACCGTGACCGAGCCCGGCGGGCGACTGAATGTTTCGCGTAGCCTACGCTTATCTCTTACCTTAACGCATAGGAATTTAAAACCATCCCAATAGGCAAAAAAACTCATGTAATGGAGTACTAGCGCCCAGAGACAATGTCATGCGTCGGTTCCATGAGGTCAATTAAAGTGCAAAGATTAACAATTATTGATTCATTAAAATGAGGGTCTGCTGAGTAGGCCCTGAAAGAAGGGAAGTTGCACGGCCTTCTACCCAATCTTGATGCTGATCTCGATAATGAGGAGAGAGCGGATGACCGCTTTGGCCACAAGGCATTTGTAAAATGCCCTCCTTCTCATTTCCTGGAGCTACAACGAGTCTTTGTGAAGCCCCCTCCGTAGAGCTTATAACGCGCGGAACCCAATAATCTCCCGAAATAGAATCGGGTTTCATATTCAAAAAAACATCTGCTCCCGGAATCGCTCCGCTCAATGGATGAGAAATTGCCATTGTATTTCTTTTGCCCCATGTCTGTTCCTTTATTTTACCAGGAGGGGTTTTCTCTATCATTTCATCTATAAAACTTAAAAGTTCCTTTTGCCAACTTCCATATTTCGGATTCGCAAGATAGTCCGGTTGTTGAGAGGCAATCAACCAAACAGGTTCTTCAAAGTCAAAGTGAGAAGCATGAAAAGAGGGATAAGCTAAAAAACAGGGTTTGAGAATTCTTTTAAGAACCTGTTGATAAACTTGTGCGCGAAATGAACGTATCCAATAATAAGCAGCGGATTGAGCGGAAGCATGACCCTCCCAAGTGGAAATAACTTCTAAAAGTTCTTTTCTTTTTCCTTCCAAAAAGGGTGTCTTTTGAAGCGTTTGCATGAAAAGTTGATGCCACCTTTGAAAGAAAAAAGCTTCATCATCTAATTGAATAGATAACATCTTTTGTAATGTAAAATTAGAGGTTTCATTCAAGCGACGTTGAATTTGATAGGCCCTTATTCCATTAATAAAATAGCTGCTGGACATCAGAGGATTTTTAGCAATATCTAGAGTGCGATTATTTGCTGTCCATAAAATCCCGTCTTTAGGATTCACAATTTTAGGATAGGAGCTCGGATCCATTTTTCCCAGCCATTGACAAGAAGGATCTTGCAACAAGATAGGAAGAGTGCCATCGAATCCCTGTCTCTCTGGCAGAGTTCCCACTAAAGTCCAGCCAATGTTCCCTTCACGATCGGCTAATAAACAATTTAAAATAGGCATTTTTATTTGCGGAATCTTGGCTAATGCCTCCTCAACTGAAGAAGCATTCTCTAGTTCCATGAGCTTTAAATTTAAACATTCAGGATCGTGGGCAATCCATTTTAGAGCAATGGGTTGATCAAAAAAATGATTGGCAAGCAAGGGTCCCCATTCTGTATCTGAAAATTCAATAATGTCAGGACTTTCTCCTTTAATGAAAATCACTTCCTTGCGCTTGATCAGGGGTTTCCAACCTTCTACCGTCAAATAGTTCTCTTGATTTTCTGGATGAAGAGTGACCATGGCAATGTCTGCTGTATCCAGATAAGCATTGGTAAATCCCCAAGCAATTTGGCCATTGCTTCCACAAATCATTAACGGCATGCCAGGAAGTGTCAATCCACAAATATCAACTTTATGAGAATTTAAATTAAGGAAACGCGCCCTATACCAAATGGTTGGAACTGATAGACCAAGATGCATGTCACACGCAAGGATAGCTTTGCCATCTTTTGTCTTTTTTCCACTGACTGCCCAGTGATTGCTTCCTCCTAAGTGAGGCGCGTCTGCTTGAATTGGAATTTCCTCCATTGAGTGAACATCAAAGGAGTTCAAATAAGAGAAATCTTCAGGAGGAGGAATAGGCACATAGGGGATTTTGCTTCCATCCAAAGGAGCGTCCCAAGGAGATCCCTGATGCAGAAAAAAATGACTAACGGAAGAAGGAAGCAGTCGATGCAAATATCCCTTCATTAAATCTTTTTCTCCTTCCGCATCTTGCAATTCGAAAAACAGATTTAATCCGACTAGTAAACTATCTTCTGGCTTCCAAGGTTGTGGAGAAGTGAAGAGCAGAAAATACTCAAATGGCTTTGCTTGTAAATGGGATAATCCCTGGTTGACTCCATGAGAATAAGCCTGCAAAATCTCTTGTTCTTCATGTGTTAATTGAGACCACATTTGTTTTGCGACCCGTCGAAGAGCATGGTATCGCCTTTTCTTATCAAATTCTAATGCAACTCTTCCCACTAACTCTGCTAGCTCTCCACTTGAGGCTCTTCGCAAGAGATCCATTTGAAAGAATCTTTCTTGAGCATGTAAAAATCCCAAAGCTTGCGCGATATCTTCTCGATGGGAGGCCTGAATGGTAGGAATTCCTAATTGATCTCTATCAATGATCACTTGTTGTTTTAATCGGTCTAATGACAGATGACCTGTATGCAAGGGAAGGCTAGCGCGAAAGAGAAGGAGGATTCCTATTAAGCAGGCCAGCATGATTGCTGTGAAGATCATTAAGGCTTTCAACACATATTTTTTCATTCAATCATTTTCCTTGAGATAAGACTAGGATATCAATTTTGGTCGAGAACTTTTTGCATGGTTTTCTTTCTCCCTGACATTGCATTTCATCTCTATAAATGAGTTCAATTAGAGGAGCTAAAGAAAGCCGCTTATACAGATCAGGCGTGATTTGCATCACTAAATGGGGATTAAATTGATAAAATTGGATCCAGGGTAATCCAAGATCGGATTGATCTTCAACAATTTGATAGTGCTTATACCCTTTCGGTAACAAAGAGCGATTTATTAAAAAAATGATGCTATTGGCAGGAATTGGAATGTCTAAATCTTTTAATAAAGTGAAGCCGCCATCTCTCTTAGTGACGCGAAAATAATGGATTGCATTGTAATCGGAGCTCATTTTAAATTTTTGTTGTAAATGAGAGGCAAAAATCGTCAAACTATCATGAAAAGGAATTTCAAAAATTTCCACATTCTGCCTTTCTGGCCATACATTAATATTTTTTAAAGGAAAATCAGGAAGGCTCTTTTCACCCAATGGCTTCAATTTGATCCCATTAGAATAGGCAATATCTTCTTCCTTTAAATCAGGTCGCATCAGGGAAAGTTCTTTTGCCTGTTGATCGAGATTGTCTTCCTCTTTTTTATCAATTAAGCCCCGCAAAACCATGCTGATGCGCTGTCCTTTAGAGGATCCAGCTTGTTCTGTTCCATTCACATCCTCCGGAGATAAAACAGTGTGATAAGGAAGAAGAGCTGCGCCAGGATCTGTAGGACAATTGGATTCTTGATAGGTGATAGGTTCAACAGAAAACATGTTGACTTCATCTTTGGGAAGCAAGGAAATTAAAAAGCGATCGTGACCAATAGGATCATGAAAAAGTGTTCCCGAAATTGTGAAATCAGCCATGTCCCAGTCAATTAACGCTAAGTCGTGAACGAGAGCATAGTGTTGCTCTGGATGGAAATGCTCTTGTATATATTTAAACTGCCGAGGAAAGCTATCGCGATGAAAGGAGTGTGCATCATGGCTGACAATGAAATTAATTTCTCTAGTGACTCCCATGAGATGAATATTGAAGATTTTTTCAACAATCTCTTTGGCTTTTTGCGCATATTCATTGAGAACTTTTTGTCCTGTTGGATCTTGAATTTCTGAGGATAGTTGAGATCCCTCTCCCCCTTCAGGCAAAATAGAAGCAATCGCAGACATTTCTGTTGTTCTTGGATTAAAATAGGTATCGGGCACTAATTTAATTTGCCTTGCATTAATTTGTTTAATTAATTGTTGTCCGATCTCATGCTTTTCGGGTGTCATATAAAAATAAGTCTTTGTTTGACCAAATTTAATCACCCAGATGTCTTGATTGTTAAGATGACCTGGTAAGCTTGGAAAATAAGAGGTGATAGGTAAAGAGGAAGAAGAAAGGAGGGGGTTCATAACTCTCCCGAAATTTTTGAAGGCTTTTGGCACACGAAAGTAAACTCAACGTCCTCGGGAGAGGCAATTTCATCTGTATATCCTTTTAAGACTTTAATGGCGCTAAATCCCACCTCTTTTAGCAGACGATGAAATTGTTCTTGAGTATACCAGCGCATTTTCAACGTTTCATGTTCAGTAGAAATGATTGTTCCTTGATCCAAAATATCATAACGATATTCGGAATATTCAAGTTGTTGATGACGATCAAATTTCGCCTTTTCCCAACATTGAATGGTCATGCCATCCGATCTTATTCCTTCTCTACGCAAACGCCATTCATCTTGAATAGGTGCACTGACATAAATATCATGGTCTGTAAGAATAAAGAGAGAAATGAGGAGAGACCCTTCGGGCTTTAAATGAAGATAAAAACGTCTTAATGCTTCTAGCGCTTCTTTTTCATCATGAATCAACATAAAGGAACCAAAAGGAATAAATAGTGTGCCATACTGTTTTGGAATGTTTAGCTGCTGCATTGCTTGTTGATAGAGATTTAATTTTAAACCATGCTTTTCAGCTTTCATTCGACATCTCTCAAGCATATGGGGAGATAAATCAACTCCTTCCACTTGTAAACCTTTTTTAGCATAGGGAATCAACAGTCTCCCATCTCCACAACCTAGCTCTAAAGCAGGTTGACTCTGGTTTTTTAAGATGTATTTTTCATATAACTTTGCATCTTCATACTCTTGATTTTCTGGAAACCAAACTCCATAAGACTCCGAGCTCACTCTTCCATAGCCTTGCATTTTTCTTTCCCTCCTTTCTAATAGTGATAATTCTCTATCTTTATGTAGACAATGCTTTGCAAAAAGATCCACAATCAGCTCTTCTTGTTGTCTGTAAACCTTGCTTTGTTGCAATTTATCCAACTTTTTATCTTTCGGATGTGGAGTAGAAAAAAAATGCTGGGTAGGAAGGATGAGCTGCTTTTGATTTTTTCTAAAAGACATTCTTCTGAATCGCTGAAATTCATGCAACGGTTGTGAGAAATGAATTCTGGATATTCTCATAAGTGTTGAGCCTCCAAAGAATGATTTGTTCGACTTTCAAGCTCATGAACAATTTGCTTAATTGCCAATAAGTAATGTTTTTGCCATTCGTGCATCGTTGCTTCTTCAAAAGAGTGCGTATCATAACAAATGGAAAGGGTTAATCGATCTTCCATAATGATGGCATTGACCTCAATAAGATGAGGAACTGGATTACGCGGATCGGTTAGATTGGCAAATGTTTCTCGACAGTTTGACAAGAGACTCTGCGATCCTTGAAGCAAATCGGATCCTACACGGCCGAAATAATTAAATAAAATTTCAGGAGCTAAGGCTTGAAGTTGTGGGTGTTGATGATGATATTTAGCTACACCAAAATGAAAGTCATTTGGAGCAATCTGCCGTAAATGCTGACGAATGGATAATAATGTCTCCATTAGGCTCGGTGCTTCTTCTATTGAGAAAGGAAAGAGTGTGGTCAACCAACCCACCGTGCGGCCTACATCAACATGTGGAATGTTTTCTCGCCCATGTCCCTCCAAATCTAAGAGTAATCGACTCATTTTAAATTGTTGTTTTAAAGAGCTAAATAAAGCAGTGAGGAGAAGATCATTGACATTGGTATCAAACACTTGATGCACCGACATCAACTGACGTGTAAATTCCGCATCAAAATGCAACGACACTTCTTTATAATATTGAGACTGATTGCAAGGGCGTTGTTTCTCCGCAATGGAGGGATGATCTTTTAGCTGCAAGGCTAGCCAATAATCAATGTTTAATTGTTGAGGCTTCAATTCATGAAGAGTCAATGCATAATTAACCCAAGAATCGGTTGTGAGAAGTGGAGGTGGATTTAAGTGATGCTGGTAGAGCAACTCAATGTCTTCGACAAGATAACGCCAAGAAACTCCATCAATGAGAAGATGATGAACAGCAATAAATAAACGCTGTTCCTGATGATTGAGTTGAAAAATCACCGCAGCAAAAAGAGGTCCTGTAAAAAGATTAAAACTTTCTTGTCGTTTTTGTGTGATCTGCAAAATCTGTTGTTGTTGCTGCTCAAATGTCAATGAACTCAAGTTGATGATGTCAAGTTTAAAAGAAAAAGGTTGAGCAATTCTTTGTTCGATCATTCCATTCTTTTCTTCAAAGAGGGATCGTAATGCTACATGATCATCCAAACATTTTGAAATGACAATTTCCAAAAGCTCAATATTCACATGCACAGGTAAACGGAAAAGATAAGCCATGTTGAAATAATGTGGATTGGGCATCTGGTGTTGAAAAAACCATTTTTGTATAGGCGTAAGCGGGCTGATGAATAATTCTTCTTGTTGTGATTTTTCCTTTATTTCTAACGAAACAGTTGAAACATGTTGACTTAACGCTGCAATCGTGCGGTATTGGAAAATATCTTTAATTGTAAAACAAAGATTGCGTTGTCTTGCTTTTGATAAGATTCTCATGGCAATAATAGAATCTCCTCCAACAGCAAAAAAATCATCAAAGATGCCTAAAGATTCAACTGATAGTCCTAAGACTTGACACCAGGCTTCATGTAAAAATGTTTCTTCCGTTGTTCTCGGTTTGGCAATTTGAGCTTGTTCTTGTTGCAAGGGATGAGGAAGGTTTTGATAATTGATTTTGCCATTTGAATTAATTGGTAAAGTCTGCACTTCAACAAAATAAGCTGGAATCATAAAGGCAGGAAGCTTGTGGCTGAGCCAATCTCGAATTTCCTTTTGAGAAATCTCCTTTTTTAAGCTATAGAAAGCGCAAAGGGTCTTTCCTCTTGCTTGAATATCTTTTAAAGCTACAGCAGCAGACTGCACAGCTGGATGTTGAGAAAGATAGCCTTCAATTTCATTGAGTTCAATTCGATGGCCACGAATCTTCACTTGCCTATCAGTGCGTCCCACATATTCTAAAATCCCTGTTGGCAATAGGCGACCTAAATCACCCGATCGATACATTTTTCCAGGATGAAATGGATCCCTCATAAAACGCTCTTGTGTCAAACATGAATCATTCAAATATCCTCTTGCTAAGCATTCTCCTCCAATATAAATTTCTCCTATGCTCCCAATGGGAACCGGTTTTTGATCTGCATCTAAAAGATGAATCATGACTGTGCGAATAGGATATCCAATTGGCATTTGAGAATACTTTTCATCCAGGGTTGAATTCCATTCATAAACAATGCATCCAACAGTTGCTTCTGTCGGACCATATTCATTATACACTTGAATGGGTTGATCATATAGCTCACTCAGTTCTTGAACCTTTGCCGTATAAAGAGCTTCGCCACCTACAATAAATTTATAAATGTTGGAAAGAGGCTTTCCATTCTCGATGATCATATTGAGATGGGTCGGCGTTAATTTTAAAATATTGATTTCTTGATCTTGGCAAATGTTTCGTAAGACTTCATCAAATTCGCCTGTATAAATACGTAAATAAGAGCCTGTAAACAAAGGACAGAAAAGACTTGTGACGGTTAAATCAAATGTCAAAGGAGAATAAAAAGGAAAGATGGGCCGTTCACCTTCTCGATCGCTAAAATAATAGTGGATTGCCCATTCGATATAATTTTTCACAGTGCCATGCTCGACCATAACTCCTTTGGGAACACCTGTTGAACCGGAAGTAAATAAAACATAGGCCAATGCCGTGGGGGAAATGGGTAAATTTAAATTTGCCTTAGAAGAGGAGATCAAATGGCATAATCCATATTGATCTTTATGTTTCTTTGCTGTTCTTGGTACAGGCGATTGTTTATCAATGAAGAGAAGGGCATCATATCTAAACTGTGTCAACTCATTTTCAATTGTATGTTCTTTTTGGCTAATGCAGACATCGACAATCATAGGAAAATCAGCTTGCAAATCTTCTAAAAAGCGACGAGATAAAAAAAGTTCAACAGACCAATCTGTTTTAGTACGATATTGCTGATTGTGATTTTGATTTTTAAAATCATGCATGTATTTTTCAAGCTGTTCTTTGAGATCGAGATCCATGAGATCCCCCAGAAAAATGACTGCTTGATTCTTCACTTTATGAATAGCCTGCTCAATGACGTGTTTAAAATAGTTAAGTCCTGGAAAGCAATGAACCACGCTATTGAGAATCACACAGTCAAATGCCTCCTCTTCAATGTTTTGAATCTCATGCGCATAGACTTGAGCAAAATGTACATGAGGAAGTTTGTTCTTTGAAGCTTTCTGCCGATTTTTTGCAATGATGCGGGAAGAAAGATCGGTTCCTAAATAAAAACCTGTTAAAGGCGCGAGTCCAAAAAGAGTAATTCCTGATCCGCATCCAATTTCCAACACACGGCTACTGGTCGTCAAAAGAGGACGAAGCTTATTGACAATACTTTGCTTATATTCTTCCATCTCAAATTTAGAAAATGGAAGGCCGGTGTCGCTTTTAACCCAGCCGCTGGAGTGAATGTCATCTTCTCCTTCTTCTGCTACTTGGTCCCAAAGGCTTTCATTCATTAAAGTATGTTGGGATTGCTCTTGCAATCGTGCGGGATGTTCCACATCCAGGCAAATATAAGCTTGCAAGCACTCATTCTCCCATTGCATTTTATTTAATGCAGATAAATGAGAGCTTTTTGAGACAACTAAACGAATGTTTCCCTGTTGAATAATGGATTGAGTTCTTTCTAAAGGAGCTTTAATGTCTAAGGGAACATAGGCTCCTCCTGCTTTCAAAATGCCTAGAATGCTAATAATGGATTCAATGGAATTTTCCATATAAATCGCCACAAGTTCTTCTGGCAGTAAGGCCTTTTGATTCTTTAGAAAATGAGCCAGTTGATTGGCTCGCTGATTCAACTCTTCGTAGGAAACCGCTGTATGGCGATCTTTGATTGCAACTGCATGGGGACAAACTGCGACCTGATTTTCAAAAATGCGATGTAAAGGTTGACTCACTTCTAAAAGCTTTTTCTTAGAAGGAATCCATTCATGGACTAATTGATAAGCAGCAGGATCAATCGCTACATCTTTAATGCTCAAAGAAGGATTTCTCACAAGCGATTGGAGAAGACTTAAATAACTGCGAAAAAGAGTTTCAATCATTTGATCGCTATATATTTCTTGATAATACTCAATATAGCAATCCAGTCCATCCTCGCGTTTGACAAATTCAAACTCTAAATCCCATCGGCAATTATGATGAGGAAGCTCAATCCGAGAAGCAGTAAACTCTTTAAAAGATGCTTTAGATTCTGCATCGACATCAAACTGATGAAGGGCGACGTTAATATTGAAAAGAGGAGAACGACTTGTATCTCTTGGCAAATTTAGTCGATCAATCAACTGATCAAAGGGGTAATCTTGATGTTCTAAAGAGTGTAGCACATCTTGCGCCGTCATCAGGAGAATATCTAAATAACTTTGTGTAGAATCGAGCTGATGGCGCAAAACAATGGTATTAACAAAAAATCCAACGATTGATCTCAAATCATAGTGAGAGCGTCCAGCCACAGGTGAACCAACGATCAGATCTTTCTGTCCTGTATAACGGTAAATAAGAACGTAAATGGAAGCCACTAGACCCATAAATAATGTGGCTTGATGCTTTTGCGTTAATTGATTCAAATCCTTTAACACAGAAGCTGGAATTTTAAAAATACGCCTTCCTCCCTTGAAGGTGAAGACAGTAGGCCGCTGATGATCTCCTGGAATTTCACAGATAGGCAAAGACCCTTTCAATTTTTGCATCCAATATTGCGCACTCTTCTCGATCTTTTCATTTTGCATAAGCTTTTGCTGCCACTGGCTATAATCGACATATTGAATGGCAAGAGGGGGAAGAGAAGTTTTTTTGCCTTCTTTGATGTGTTGATAAGATTTCAACAGATCATCAAAAAGAATTTTCAGAGAAGTTCCATCGGAAATCATATGATGCATCATGAGCAGGAAAATATGCTCCTGCTCGGATGTCTCAATCAAAAGAGCTTTAATTAAGGGTCCTTGAGAAAGATTGAAAACGCCTTGCTTGAAATCTTCAATCATTTGATCTTTTTCAGCCCCTGTCATTTGAAAAAGGGTGAGATCGAAAGTCTCAGGAGGAAGAATTTTCTGGTAAGGTTGTCCTTCTTGATCAATAAAAATTGTTCTAAGACTTTCATGACGAATGATCAGGTGATCTAAAGCGCTTTGAAAGGCTTTTTTATCTAAATTGCCTTTCAAAGAGTAGCATTCCCATATATTATAGGCAGTAGGATGATCTTGCATCTGATGAAGAATCCACAGTCTTCTTTGGCCATAAGATAGGGGAATGAGCGTATTGCGATCGACTTTGGGAATCAAATCACAATCTTGAGTGTCTTTCCGACATAATAACTGGATTAAGTCGCAAATTCTTGGATGACTGAACAACTCTTGAAAGGAAAGGCGCTTATGAAAATGCTTATGGATTTCATTAATCAATTGAACACCGAGAAGCGAATCACCACCTAATTCAAAAAAGTTGTCATTCTCTTGAATGTGGTCAATTCCCATCATTTTCTTAAAGATGCTTATGAGAATCTGCTGTGGATCTTCACCCATGATTTCTTGAGCAATCGCAGTAGAATGCTGATGAAATTCGCGATTTGCAAAAGCTGCATTTTCAATCCAAAAGCGATGTGGAGAAAAGACATAGTTAGGCAAAGGGACAACATGAACATTGAATGATTTAAAAAATAGCAGCCAGTCCACTTCTTGTCCTTTGAGATAATCCATGACAAGTGCTTGAGCAGGATAAAATTCTTTTACAGAGGGGTTGCTGTTGTCTTCTAGAATTCTTTTAAGTTTCTGATAAGCATCTTTCTTCGAATCACACATCAATCCTATTCGGTTTGCATAATGATCTCGACGCACAGCAAGTGTGTAACAGATATCACCAATTGAAAGAGTCGTATTTTCCAAAAAAGCCAGATATCTTTTGGCTAGTTCCTTTAATCCCTTTTCAGTTTGACTAGAAAGAACAAAAGGCAAAGGTTCTGTCGAGGGCGAATCTTTTTCCTTTAATTCATCCCCTTCTTCAAGAACGAGGTGGCAATTTGTTCCATTAAAACCAAATGCGCTGACTGCTGCTCGTCTTGGATGAGTAGATGCCTCCCATGGAAGAGGATGATTGACAATATAAACAGGGGTGGACGAGAAATCGATGAGTTCATTAGGCTCATTAAAATGCAAATTTGGAACCATTTCCTTATTTTTGATGGATAGCAGCGTTTTAATTAAACTTGCTAATCCCGAAGCTCCTCCAGTCAAATGGCCGATATTTGTTTTAATTGAACCGAGACCGCAAAATTGCTTATCTTGCGTAAATGTCTCAAAAGCTTTTGTTATCGCTTGAATTTCAATGGGATCTCCGATCTTAGTCCCCGTGCCATGTGCTTCAAAATAGTCAATGGTACGTGGGTCGATCTTTGCTTTCTTCCATACATCCTTTAACAATGTTTCCTGAGCTAAGGGATTAGGGGCACCTACGCTTGAAGAGCGTCCATCATTATTGACGCCGCTCGCTAAAATCGTTGCGTAGATGTAATCTTGATCGCGCTTTGCCTCTTCAAAACGTTTAAGGACTAGAGCGCCGCCTCCTTCTCCAATGACAATGCCATTTGCTTTGTTATCAAATGCGCGACATTTTCCATCGCTAGAGGTGATGCCTAAGACATCAATGTGATCATCGATAAGAGCAAATGGAAATAAGCGAAGGTTGATTGCTCCCACTAAAGCCATTTGGCATTCTTTTAAAAGCAGGGATTGGCAAGCTTCATGGACTGCAACTAGAGCAGTGGAGCAAGTCGTGCTGACATTGACAGTAGGGCCATGTAAATCATAAAAGTAGGAAATGCGAGAGGTGATAAAAGGGGTCACATTTCCAATGACAGCGGATGCGCTGACTTCTGGAATAATTTGGCGATACTCATTCATGACGTCGCCTAAAAAAACTCCTGTGTTCGTTCCTTGTAGCATGCGACGCGTATATCCTGCATCTTCAAAAGCTTCATGAGCCAATTCTAAAAAGATCCGCTGCTGTGGATCCATGACTTTAGCTTCGGCAGGCAGGATGCGAAAAAACTCGTGATCAAAAAGATCGATGCGCTCTAAAAATCCTCCTTCAGAATAACGTTTAGAAGCTTTAAATCGTTTTGAAGGAACAGAAGAGGCAAGCGGATCAATATCCTGGCGTCGACTTTCCGGAAAGGAAGTCACACAATCCACGCCTTTGTGAAGATTGTCCCAAAATTTCTCTTTTGTGGATGCCATAGGCATGCGGCACGAAATCCCAATAATGGCAATTTTCTGGGAAGAATCGACTTCCATTGGCTGGTGCTGATGCAAGCGCTGATATTCTTCAATCAAAGCATGAGCCGTTTTTTGGTCAAACTGCTTGTCTTTATAAAGTTTCAATAGGTGTTTAATATACAGGTCCATAAATGACTTACCTTAAGAGCTGAGCTGCTTTGTCAAGATCGATGAGGCCACTGTCAATATCAATCAAAAGTTGCGAAATTGTATCTTTCTGATTCTCTCCATACAACTTCTTTTTGCAGTGATGACAAAATAAGTCCAGAGTTGAATGAGAATAAAGATCTGACACTTCCAATGGAATTTGCAGTTGTGTTTTAGCAAGATGAGTCAATTTCACCGCACTAATGGAGTCTCCGCCACTATCAAAGAAGTTATCTGAATCTGCAATGTGAGAATGTCCTAAGACATCCTTCCAAATTTGGATGAGGATGGCTTTGATCTCTTGAGGTGAAAGATCTGATTGTAAGGAATGAGAATGGATGATCTTTGGTTGAGAGTCAATTGAGTGACCCTTAAACTTCCTTAATAACTCTTCCGAAAATCGAATTTTTATGAATGGCAAGACGAGATTCATCACATGGGAATCAAAATCTGCCACCACGGCAAAAGGAAGGGCGTAAGATAAAAAGAGATCCAAACACTCAATAAATTCTTCCTTGGTGATGGGAGGAATCATACTCATTCGATCTGAAAGAAGACTTCCATCATCAGCATCAATTAAAGTATAATTCATTGTAATTGTCTTTCTTCCTTGTTTATTGCGAAAATCTCCATAGCTATCTAAAAAAAGATTTTGGGCGCAACAATCTGCTCCTGTTGGACCCCCCATCAAAGAAGAAATTGAAGAAAATGTTGCCATAAAATCGAGTGGATGATGAAGCGTCAATTGATCAAGTAGCCAAATGACTCTTAGCTTTGAAAGAACATTGTGTCTAAATATATCAAAGGAAACTTTTTCAATGACTGTATGGTTGACATTTTTGATCGCAACAAAAATGCCATGAATAGATCCCCACTGATTTTCAATCTGTTGAATAAATCCGCTACATTCTTGCTGATCAGTAATATCCCCTGACAGGTAGAGGACTTCTGATCCAAGTTCCTGGAGGTGTTTGATGATTCGCAAAGGTTTGTCTGTTAGATGACTTTCTGGCTTTCTTCCGATTAGAGCTATTTTAACCTTGGCTTTTTTAGCTAATAATAGGGCTGTCTCCAAACCTAGATAGCCTCCTCCTCCTGCAATCAAATAGACACCTCCTTCTCTAATCATAAATGAAGGTGAGGGCAAATGGGAAATATCTAACGAATGAAGAATTTGAACATACCGTTTTCCGTTGCGGTATCCAATAAAAGGATCTGAATAAGTGAGAGACTCAAAGATGTCTTGATAAAGATTTTGAGCCATTTGCTCGCTATAATTGTGGATGTCAATATCGATGGCTAAGCTCTGAACTTGAGGAAATTCTTGGGAAATCACCTTGTTGATGCCAAGAGCCGCCATTCTGGTAGGATCTATAAATGGCTCTTGTCCATCAATGCTTTGGGCATAAGCGGTGATATTGATAAATTTTAATTCTTTTGATGTGAGTTGCTTTTGGCAAGCACGAATGAGATGAAAACAGCTAAAAGCACTTCTGTCTTGTGAATGGCTGATAGCCTCATAGCTTTCCATACTGCAAGAAGAGGGAAGGCAATCCCATAGATGAATCATCCCGGCTAACTTGTCTAATGAGAGCTGATGGAGAAGTTGGGAATAGTCTGAAGGAATATGAGGCCGAATAGTGAAGCTGCTCTGATTGACTTGTTCAAAGTGATCTCCTGCAAAAACTTGAATGACATTCATTCCTTTGGCTTTGCAAAAATCCGAAAATTTCTGATGTTCTGGAATAGCCTGCATCAAAAATAAAACAGAAAGCTGAGGATCGATTAGTTCTACATTTCCCTCTTTATTTTTGCTTTCTTCTTTCCAATCAAGAGAGAAAAATAAATCTTGCAAACGGCTCTGCTTTTCTTGAGGGATTTCTACCTCAAGTTTAGGCCAATGACGTTTGGCATTAAAAGCATAAACAGGAATTGCAACTTTTTGTTTGTTTTTTTCACCAAAGATTGTTGTCCAATTGACAGATTGTCCATTGAAATAGGAGCTTATTTCATGAATCAGACTCTTTTTTAATAGCTGTTGCAATTCAGAAGGAGCGTGCCAAAGAGGGGCTGAGTCAGTGATCGTATGATAAAAGAGGCGATGCAGCGGATCATTTTGAAAGCGATCTTTCTCTTTGTGATTTAAGTAAGCGGTTATTTGCTGAACGAATTCCTGACATGTCTTACCCATCATGACAAGGCGATGAGAATAATGATTTCTACCAACAGCTGATGTATAAGCAATATGGGCTAACAGGTCATCGCTAACTGTTTGTAAATAGTGTGCGTATCTTTTTAAGAGCAAATGAAGAGCAGTAGGATCTTTTGCTGAAATAAACAAAAGATAAGGATCTTCAGAATAAATGTTAGGAATTTGCATGGGGTATTCTTCTAAAACTAAATGGCAATTGGTTCCGCTAATGCCAAAGGAACTAACACCTGCTAATAGGGGAGAAGCAGTGTGAAAGGATAATAATTGATGATTTGGAAAGACTGGGGATTGATCAAAGTCGATAAAGGGATTAGGTTTATTAAAATGAATATTGGGAGGCAGTTGTCGATGCTTCAAACAAAGAATGGCTTTAATCAGTCCTGCAATTCCCGATGCAGCCTCAAGATGTCCAATATTTGTCTTCACAGCACCTAAAGGGCAAAAATTTGTCTTTTCTGTATATTTTCTAAATGCGTAAGTTAAACCCGTGACTTCAATGGGATCGCCTAATTTTGTTCCTGTGCCATGCGTTTCAATAAAGCTTAGCTGTTCAGGATTAATTCTCGCTTTCTCCCATGCTTGGCAAATCACATCAGTTTGAGCTTCCGGATTTGGGGTTGTAATGCCATTGGAAGTCCCATCACTATTCACTGCGCTTCCTTTAATCATGGCATGAATATAGTCTCCATCTCGTTCCGCCAAATCTCTTCTTTTAATGACAAGCGCGGCCACTCCATCTCCAATGTTCGTTCCATTCGCTTTTTCATCAAACGTTTTGCATTTGCCATCAAATGCTTCAATTCCCAAATTGGCAATCTCCCGGAGAGCAGGAAAAAATCGGATATTCACTCCTCCAACAATCGCCTGTTCGCAATCCCCATCTTTTATGGCTTGACATGCTTGATGAACTGCAACAAGAGAAGCTGAACAAGATGTATCGATCAGCATGGTAGGTCCTTTTAAATCAAATAAATAAGACAAACGATAAGCCAATAGGGCAGGTTGATTGCCTAGAGAAACTGAAGAATCATTTTTATCTAAAATATCGATATAATTATCTTCATTGACCGAATAGCCGATATAAATCCCTGTTTTGCTTCCACGCAATTGACTTTCGGTCAAGCACGCATGATCGAGCGCTTCAATGGCCACTTCAAGGAAAAGACGTTGAGCGGGATCCATGACTCGCGCTTCAACAGGTGTTAAGCCAAAAAAAGTATGATCAAAGAGATCAATGCGATCTAAATAAGCTCCGGCTCGGCAATTCAGTCCCTTTGTCTGTTCAAAAATAGCCGAATTGACATATTTGATATCTTCCATTCGATTTTTGGGAAAAGCTGTCACCGCATCTTTTCGATTGAGAAGTTGAGTCCAAAATTCTTCTGGATTTTGAGAGCCTGGAAAGCGACAAGCCATCCCAATAATTGCCCATTCAATCACTTGTGCAGACGGGGCTGGTTGTCCAATCTGTTTTAAATAAGTATAAGCCTCTTCCGGGGTCAATTGTTTGCTTTGAACTTGCTCAATAATAAATTCTTGTAAACTTTTCATATCATTCTTAGTAAGTTAGATTATTTTTAACTGTTTGAATATCAACAGCGCCTTCTGCTAGCTGTTGCAGTAGATTTAATGTTTTGTCAGAAGAAGGGGTTGTTCTCTCAACTGTATTTTGTTGTTTTTGCTTCAGCATCTCGATCATCTGGCCTTGTGCTTGACAGGTGTGATGAATAAAGAGATCAGCAATATTTATTTTCAAATTAAATTGATCTTGAAAGAGTTGATGAAGTTTAACGATTAACAAAGAATTTCCTCCTATTTCAAAAAAGCTATCGTGAAGCTGAATATGTGCGATAGGCAAAACGCTCTTCCAAATCTGGAGAATTTGAATTTGGATTTCAGAATAAGTGTCATCTTGAAAAGAAGCGGGCTTTTTCCGATAAGTATTCAGTTGAAGATAAAGAGCAGGATAATTGATTTTCCCATTGGGGAGCCGAGGAAATTCCTCAATGAAAAGGAAAGCGTCGGGCATTAAATAAGGAGGAAGTTTTTTTCTGAGTTTTTCTTTAATGACAATTCTCTTTTCATCGTAATGCTGGGTCATGGCTGCATGTGCAGGAATGATAAAAGCGGCAATTTCCGTTGAATTTTGGTTCATCTCTTGTCGGCAAATGATCAGAGACTTGCCCACTTCTTCTAATTGATCAATGTTTGCTTGAATTTCCTCGGGCTCAATTCTAAAACCTCGTCTTTTAATCTGTCCATCCAGGCGGCCTAATAAGAAGAGAGTTCCATTTTTATCGTAGTAAGCCTTGTCTCCTGTTTTGTAGATTCTCTCTCCCGTTTCGGGATGAGAGAGAAACTTGGATTTGGTTAATTCAGGAAGATTAATATATTCTCGTGCAAGGCCTTCTCCTCCAATATAGAGTTCTCCGGCAACGCCAATAGGGACAACTTGCAAATAAGGATTTAAGACAAAACAGCGCACGTTCTGAAGAGGTTTTCCAATTGGAATTGCCTGTTCAATATCTGTTTCAATCAAATGACATGCACAAGAAATTGAAGTTGCTTCTGTCGCTCCATAAGTATTGAGCAATTTAATTTGATGGCCAAAGTGACTTTTCCATTTCTGAAGTGTATATTTATTTAACCGCTCTCCACCGATGATCAAGAGTCTTAGGCTAGAGGGAAGAGAAAGATTTTTTTGAATCAAATAATCTGTAAAATCATGCCAATAAGAAGTAGGAAAATTCCATATGCTGATCTCATATTGATGAGACATCTCAAGAATCTGATCAAAGGGTTCAACGAGAGCATTTCCTCTTAAGACAACTGTTCCACCAGCTAGAAGGCAGGGATAAATTTCTTCTGAGCTTGTATCCCAACTTATCGAGGCAAATTGTAAACAATGATCTTTCGAAGTCATTTCGAAGAGTGTTTTGGCTGCTAAAGCAAAATTAAGGAGAGAGTGATGTTCAACAGCCACTCCTTTGGGTTGACCGGTAGAGCCCGAAGTAAATAATAAATAGGCAAGTTGGTTTCTAAGATTGGAGATAGGAGAGAGTTTAACTGAGGATTTTTCAGGAAGGTGAGCAGGATCGATAAGAGTGCCCTTAAAATAGGCGAAGCGATTAAGTAGAGTGGTTTGACAAATTAAAATATCAATCTTGGCTTCTTTAATGATCCATTCAATTCTTTCTTGAGGATAAGAAGGATCCAGGGGAACATAGGCACATCCGCATTGCATAATGGCTAAGAGAGTCGGGATCAGAAAACGCGTTTTTTCCATTGCTAAACCGATGGCTTCTCCCTCTCTTCCTTTTACGAGAAGCAAGGCTTGCGCAATGGCTTGCGATGCCTCCAGGAGTTCTCGATAGCTCATCTCCTTGCCTTCTGCAATAACGGCAATCGCATCTGGATGTTGCTGAGCTTGTTCTTTAATCAAATCAAAAACTGTTTCAACTGCCGGAAGTTCCACGTGCGTTTTGTTCCATTCTATCGTCATCATTTGCACGAGGCTTGGATGCATAAATTGTACAGCTTGAACCGGTTGATCAGAGAATCGAAGGACTTGCTTAATAAGGGTCATGTAATCTTCCGCGAATTGCTCAACAAGAAAAGTGGGTAGACGCTCTTCACGGTATTCAAATAGTAATGCAAGATGCTGGGATTTTTGGCGGACTTCTAATACTAGGTCATAAAGAACAGGATGATCAGATGGGTGGACAATCTCTACTGTTGCATTCGGGAAATGTGGAATCTCAACAGGAGCATTTTGCATGACAAACATCACTTGGAAAAGAGGATGAACGCCGTCTATTCGCTTCGGGTTAACGGCATTTAAAATTTCTTGAAAGGGCAGAGCTTCATTTTTAATTCCCTTTTGCAGTCCTTCTTTGACTTGCTGCAAGACCTCCTCAAAAGTTGTATGGGGCGAAAATGTTGTCTTATTCACTAATGTATTGACGAAGAAACCCAGAACATTTTGAAACTCAAAAGAAGCGCGATTGGCACTCGGATATCCAATCAGAATCGTCGATTGATCAGAATAGCGATGGAGTAAAGCGTGATAAACTGCAAGGAGAAAACAAGCTAACGTACAATGAGATTTGTAAATAAAATGTTGGATTTCATCAAACAAAGATGTTTCAATCTTCATTTGAATATTTTTCCCTTTTTTATGATGAACTGCTTTGATGGGTTGGTGCTCATGTGAAATTGCCAAAATAGAACACTCATCCAAATGGCCTAAATCATTTTTCCAATTGACCTTCAATTGCTGCCATTCTTCTGTTTGAGAAAATTGCTCTTGCCATAAAGAAAAATGAGAATAATCAGACTCTAAAGCAGGTAATGTCGCTTTTTTTCCGGCTAGATGTCCTGCATATAGCGCAAAGAGTTCATTTGCAAATACTCCCATGGACCAGCCATCGCAGATCATGTGATGGAAATTAAAAATGATGACATGATCTTCAGAAGAAGAAAGGATGCCTACTCTCCATAAAGGTCCCTCGTTTAAAGAAAAAGGGATTTCAACGAGAGATTGATACATCTTGTTGAAAATTAATTCTTGATTTTGACCTGAGCTCTCTTCAAGTATAATGGGAAGTGCTAAATGATCCTGAATGCATTGAACGAGAGAATCGTCTTTAAAAGAGAAGCACGTCTTTAGAATTGAATGTCTATTGCTAAGTTCTTGAAGGGCTTGAATAAAAGCCATGCGGTCTAATGAACCTTTGAGCTTTAAAATAACTGGAATATGGTAATCGATGCGAGTGGGTTCGATCTGATGAGCCAGCCAAACTTCTCGTTGATTATAGGACATGGGAGCAGTTGTCAAGGAATTAGCGAAGGGAAAAGAAATAGAAGGCTCTTGTTTCCCACCCTTTGTGATTGCCAAAACATCTCTGACTGTTAAATCTTCAAAAAATGATTCAAAGGGAAGAGAAACTCCATATTGCCTTTTAAGCCAATTTTGCAATTGAACGGCCTTTATTGAATCCAAGCCATAATGAATCAACATCTCATGATCTTGGAGTTGTTGAGGCGCGATATTTAAGATTTTAGCTAAAGAATCAAGGAAAGAAGCAGGTTTAGATGAATCCGTCACAAATCCCTCAATGGTACACGAAATAGTGGGAAGAGTATTCTCGAGAAACATTTGACGGCAAAGGTGATGTTGAATTTTGCCACTTGTTGTACGTGGAATTCCTCCAGGCTTTACTAAGATGATGGCATAGGGGTCGATTTGAAAAGATTGGCCAATCTCTTTCTTAGCAAATTTAAGAATGACAGAAAAGTCGGTTTCCTTGACTTTTTTGCGATCAAGTTCAAGAAGTACAACCAACTCTTCATTATTTTCAATTGATACGGAAAAAGCCGCTGCAGCACATCCTTTAAGTAATTCATTTTCACCAATGAGGCTATATTCAATATCATGCGGATAAAAGTTTTTGCCTCTAATAATGAGCATGTTTTTTAAACGGCCAGCTAGATAGAGTTCACCTTGATCTAATACACCTAAATCGCCTGTGCGTAGATAAGGGCCCTGCCTTTCTGCTGTATAAGCTTGAAAGACCTCAGATGTTTCTTGCGCAAGATTCCAATATCCTTGCGCAATAGAAGCACCCCCTAACCAAATTTCCCCTACTTCTCCTTCTTTTACTAAAGCTAAAGTTTGAGGATTGACAATTTTAATGTCGCAATCTTTTTGCGGAAATCCACAGCTTACAATGTCGAGGTTTCTATTTTCTGTCTCTAAGTGAAGCAAGCGGATATTGGCTTTGCTGCCCACCTCGCCTCCCGTCACAAATAGAGTGGATTCAGCTAAGCCATAACAGGGATATGAACTAGAAGGTTGAAACCCACACACTTCAAATTTTTTAGCAAATGCAGTTAAGGTTTTAGCTCGAATGAATTCAGATCCATTAAAAGCAATTTTCCACGAGGAAAGATCTAAATCTTTTAAATTTTCATCTCTGATCTGATTGAGGCATAGCTCATAGGCAAAATTTGGTCCTCCACTTGTTGTTCCACGATATTTTGAAATGGCTTGAAGCCAAAGAAAGGGATTTTGAAGAAAAGAAGCAGGAGCCATCAAAAAAGCAGAGACACCCAGATAAAGAGGCTGGAGAATATTACCGATAAGCCCCATATCATGGTAGAATGGGAGCCATCCTATCACAATAGTTGACTCATCATGTTTAAAGGCGCTGGCAATTTGTTCTTCATTTCGCATCAAATTGCCATGTGTGATGATGACTCCTTTGGGTGTAGAAGTGGAGCCTGAAGTATATTGCAAAAAGGCAATCTGCTCTTCAGAAGGCGCCTTTAATGAGAGAACAGGATCTTGAAATGCCAATGCCTGGTCATAATCAATCCAACTTGGATTTAATCTTTCTATCCATTTGGAATTTCTCAGCATGTGTGTGCGAATCTCTTTCGTTGTCAAAATATGCGAGGCTTTAGATTGTAATAGAACGTTTTGAACTCGAGCAGATTGCCGTTTTCCTTGAGGCGGAGGAATGGGAACTGCAATAGCACCAGCATATAGACAACCCAAAAATGCAGAAATAAAGGAAGAATTCGAAGAGAAAAAAAGAACGACGGGCTGTTGGTGCAGTTGGAGAGCTTGTAAGTGAAAAGCAATGCAAGTTGCTTTTCGATGGAGGTCTTCAAAATCAAGAGTCTCTTCGATTTCACCTTCTTCATTTAAGAAACAAAAAGCAGCAGCGTTTGGGCGATCAATTGCCCATTCCGTGAGACAATGGACAATCGTTTTAAATTGGCACTCTTTTTTCATATGGTTGTAGCTTTTTTTCAATTAACTTTAACATTTCATTTGGATGACGAATAAAAAAGTGATCGCCGCTCATCTCATAAAAGGCAGTTGCTTGTTGACTAAATGTTTTCCATCCTTCGATATCTTCTCTTTTTACAGTTTGATCTTCACGACCTCCAAACAATAAAAAAGAAGAATTAAGAGGGGCTTGCACGGAGGGTTGATAGTGATCAAGGAGGCGAAAATCGGCTCTTAAAATAGGAAGGAAAAAGTCTTTGAAAACCTCTTCTTTCAAAATCATTTCTGGCGTTCCATTTAATTTTTCTACTCTTTCAATAAAATCTTGATCATCGAGCATTCCCATTTGTGATAGAGGCCCTAATCGATCTGGAGAGGGACAGGCAGATAGGCAAAGAACTGAGGGTTCTAAACGATATTTATTCTTAAATTGCTGAGCTAATTCATACGCGACTAGAGCTCCTAAACTATGGCCAAAAAAAGCAAATTGAGACGAGATTTTGCATTTGACTTGTTTTTCTAACTCATCTAGCAAGTGATCGAATTGTTGAAGGGGTGGAACGTGACTTAACACTCCTCTGCCAGGATATTCAACGGGAATCACTTCTATGAAAGGCGGCAAGGAGTGACTCCAGTCTTTAAAAAGATTCGCTGAACCTCCTGCATAAGGAAAACAAAACAAATGCATGACGTGAGAGTTTTGAATGAAATATTCAGCGATCTCTACAGAAGAATAGCCCTTTAAACGTAACACTTCTTTTAGAATGGCATTGACTTCTTCTAAAGAATCCCTTTTCAACTCATGCAGCTTTTTGAGTTCAGAATATAAAGATTGAATCCTTCGCTGTTGCTCGGGTTGAAAAACTGTTTTATTCTTTGTGGTGGCTATGACTGTCAACGCTTTGGAAGCTGAATGGGAAATAGAGTGTGTGGAAACAGGTTCAAACCAAGAAGAGGATAATTCTTTAAAATTAAATTCCACTGCCTGGCAGTTGACAGTAGGGAAAGAGTCGTTGAAAAATCTTAGCAATGTTCTTTTAGGGCCTATTTCTAATACATGGTCGCAATCTTGTTGAACAAAAAATTGCATGGTATCCAGCCATTTAACAGGAGAAATGATTTGGACGGAGAGCAATCTTTTCATTTCTTCTACGCTTTCATAGGGTTTGGCTGTCACATTAGAAATCACAGGAATCTGTGGAAAATTAAAAGAGGTGTGTTTGAGTTCTGTTTCAAATAATGAAACTGTCTCTTTTAATAAAGGAGTATGAAAAGGAAGATTAAGCTTTAAAAGTTTGGTTTGAGCGCCTAGCTTGTTGAGTTCTTTGGCCATCTGCTCAACAGGAAAAGCTAAACCCGAGATGACAATTTGCCTCATTGAATTGATATTAGAAATATAGACATTCTCAAATTTAGCCATAACTTCATTTAGTTGATTAAGGGAGATGTTTTCAACAGCGCACATCTCCGCTGATCCTTCTCTTAAATTTCCCGCCATCAACTTAGCACGACTCTGGACGAGTTTAAGTCCCTCAAAAAAATCTAAAGCGCTTGAACAGACAAGTGCAGAATATTCTCCTAAACTGTGACCAGCGAAAAAATGAGGAAGATAAGAAAATTGTTCTTGAAACACTCGATAGGCGATGACGCTCAAAGAAAAAATTGCTGGCTGAGCAAAAGTTGTGTTGTATAATTCACTGCCAACAAGATTGCGCCCAAGAAGATCAAACCCTACTCTTTCACTTGCTTCATCAAATAACTTTCGAGCCAACACATAGTCTTCATACAAACGCACTCCCATTCCGGAATATTGAGACCCCTGGCCTGGAAAAACGACGGCAAATTTATTCATCTATGCACTCAATTTAGGGATAGAGATTAACAACAGCTTAGTTCATTTGAATAAGCAACCGCTAATGGATGATTGAGTGAAGCGGGATAGGTGTATTGCTCATTTTTAAAGTTTCTGAGTACAACTTGATTTTCTGATAAATTGACAAGGTAATTGGGATTGAGTGGAATCTTGCCTCCGCCTCCTGGTGCATCCACAACAAATTGAGGAATTGCATACCCTGTTGTATGTCCTCTCATTTGCTCAATGAGTTCTATTCCTCTTTTCACATCAGTTCTAAAATGAGAACTTCCCGTAATCAAATCGCATTGATAAAGATAATAAGGACGTACTCCCATTTGAAGAAGGCGATGGGATAAGGAGATTAAAATCTCCGGCTGGTCATTAATGTCTTTTAATAAAACGGATTGATTCCCTAAGACAACTTTAGAACAAAGCAGTCTTTCGCAAGCTTCTTTAAGTTCGATCGTGCATTCTTTGGGATGATTGACGTGAATACTCAACCATAAGGGCCCAAATGTTTTAAATATCTCGCATAATTCCGGCGTGATTCTTTGAGGCATAAAAACAGGAATTCTAGAACCTAAACGCACAAACTCGACATGATCAATTGCTTTTAAACGCTCGAGCAGTAATTTCAATTTTCTATCTGGCAAGAGTAGAGGATCTCCTCCACTAATCAAGACATCTCTAATCTCTTTATGGTCTTCAATATATTGAATCGCTTGATCGAACTTGGGGTGAAAATCATAGTTTTGTGCATTTGAAACTAGCCGGCTACGCGTACAATAGCGACAATAAGAACCGCAATGGCTTGTCACAAGAAATAAGACACGATCAGGATAACGATGAATAAGACCATCGACGGGTTGAGTTTTCTCTTCTCCTACGGGATCTAACAACTCTTCCTGAGAAACAATTGTTTCCTCTCTTCTTGGAATGACTTGTTTTCGTATTGGACAGTTGGGATCGTTTGCATCGATTAAATTAAAATAGTAAGGTGTCACTGCAACAAGCAGTTTTTGCTTGGCATAGCTAAAACCTTCTTCTTCACTCGCTGTCAACTTTAAATGCTGTTTAAAATCATTCGCACTTAAGAATCGTTTGCGGAGTTGCCAATGCCAATCTTTCCAATCACTTTCTGCTATCTCACTCCATAAGCCTTGGCCTTTTAACCATTGATTCAAATGATCTCTGGGGTACATATTTCTTCTTCATAAATAGATTAGTAATGCAAGAGTCGAGACATAGGATGAGCAGAATAATAACAGTCGCTAAAAAAAGCTAGTTAAAATGAAATTGATAGCCAATCACGCTCTTGCTAACGAAGAAGAATGGCTAAAATGGCTAGAATTAAAAAGAATTTTAACCAAGAAATGCGACCCATCTTCCTGGTCTAGAAATGTTAGCTCTAATAGTGTTTATTCTTTTTATCAAAGAAAGAGGTGCCCATCAATAGCAATCCAATCACGATAAAAGTGATCATACGCACGATAATCGGCATTTTCCATACTTCTTCTCCTAGAAGGCGTAAAACAACGAATAGAATGATGGCAATTCCCCCTGTACGAAGGTTTTTGAGCTGTTTCAAATTGCCAACATAAATAAGAGTTTCTGCAGCAAGTATGTAAAAGACTAATGCGATCCCTCGCGCAATATTATTCGTAGGAAAAATATGATGACAGATATTCCAAATAAGGATCATGGCAAAAATGCTCGCCATTATCCATAGCAAATCTACAATTAATCTTTGAGAAGGAGAAGCTTCCGAATGCAATAAGGCTTTACGATTCACTCCGGCTGCAATAAAAAGAGAAGCTATAGCAGCGCAAAGAATAGCAAATTTTAGACTAAGAAAAGGAGAATAAAGAAAGCTAACGCGGTTCTCCCATACGATGACTAAAGGGATAATAAAAGATAGGGAAAAGTAGGTTGTCAGAGTAGGAGATTGCAAAAGAAAATAACTGATGGAAATGGCTCCCGCGGTCTCTATAAAATATAAGAGAGTTTGAATATCAGAAGCAATAGGATAAAGGAAAAGAGGATGAGTAAATTCATTTGTCGCTATAAAAAGAAGAGCCATGACTAAGAATCCAATGATTGTCCCTAGCATCTCTTTCATTTTGCTAGCCTTAGGCTCAATCTTATTCCAATTTTTAGCCATAGCATATCCTAAAGTCGTCATCAATAAAAAGGCAGTAAAATAGGAAATGGCATTCCAAGGAAATTGAGTTAAATTGTCGATCCAGAATATGAAAGCAAATGTCAAAGTTAATAAAATAAAATTCCCTTTTAAGGGTAGAGAGGGAAGTTTGTTTCCATAGATAGAAAAAGCGATAGGAAGCAAAAAGATTAAATAAAATGCCCACGCAAAAAAATTGGCTACCAATGGCTCATGAAGGGTCACGAGAGAAAAAGAGTAGATAAATGTGGCTACCCATGCAATATGAAAGGTTTTCCCCCATCCTCGCATAGCCCACATCCATAAGGCTACCGCATCAATAATCAAAACATATAACATGAGGAAAGTATTGTTAGGAGAATCGGCATTGATTAGCATGGGAATAATGGCTGCAAAAACAATAGAAGATAGGCCTAATCCTTCCAAATGATTTTTGATTGCAATGATTGCGGTAAAATTAACCACTGCAAGCATCAGGAGAAAGGTGGGGAGGATGGGTAAGATGAAATAAATTTGATGACCAGCAAAAAGGGCAATGATGGCAATGGCTTCTCCCAAAATAATTAAAGCTTGTCCACCTTTTGGCTGCTTTCTCATCAGCCAAAGTCCTGTAAAGTAAAGGATAGCTCCACTTATAAAGCCAAAGACAACACGAGTTGTTTTCCCAATCCAGTCATGAGCAAATGCATAATGAACAAACCAGCCGCCTGCTAAGATGACTAAGAAAATGCCAATAATCACAAGCCAATTGTCTTTGAGCCAAAGTTTGAATGGAGAAGAAAGGGTATCTGTTCTTTGTCCTATCTCAAACGGTGAATGTTGTTTAGAGGGTGCGGGGGAAGGCAATGAAGGAGCCTGAACATTTACTTTGCTTTCTATAACGGATAGCCGATCCTCGATTTTTCTTAGCCGTTCATTTAAATCATTCATAATTTATACCTTGGTGGCTAGTACTCAACCACACTAGTTTTTGCCTATTGGAACTGCTTCAAAGCCCGGGTTGGGTTGAGATGATGCTCTTGTAGTCCTTTAGACTACATGACGAGGGCTAATCTAACCCTGGTTAGGGTGTTCATTTTGTGCAAAAAATGAGCTTTATTTTTCACAATAATTGGCATAGTTAAATTGAAGGTCGCATGTTTATGCCGTCCTTTCAGGACTCGATGTCTTTTTGATAGAACCCAGGCCTCCGCTTCGCTGCGACCTGGGCTGTAACATGACGGCCCTTCAGGCCTTAACAAGAGAGATTTAAGTCCCTCTTCTATAGTCCATAAATAGTCCTTTTGTTAAGGCTTAAAGGGCCGGCCCTTCAGGCCTTAACAAGAGATGTTTAAGGCCCTCTTCTATAGTCCCTAAATCATCTTTTTGTTAAGGCCTGAAGGGCCGGCCCTTTAAGCCTTAACAAAAGGACTATTTATGGACTATAGAAGAGGGACTTAAATCTCTCTTGTTAAGGCCTGAAGGGCCGTCATGTTACAGCCCAGGTCGCAGCGAAGCGGAGGCCTGGGTTCTATCAAAAAGACATCGAGTCCTGAAAGGACGGCATAAACATGCGACCTTCAATTCAACTATGCCAATTATTGTGAAAAATAAAGCTCATTTTTTGCACAAAATGAACACCCTAACCCAGGGCGACGCCTGGGTTAGATTGTCCATCGTCATCTAGTCTGAAGGACTACAAGAGATGTCCTAAGCTCTACCCATCGATTGTCCAAGTAAGCAGCGCATTTCAAATCCTTGTTCTGTTGCTGCCAAAAGATCGCGATCAAATGCAATAGTGTTCTTGGCGAATAACAAGATCAGAGCCGATCCTCCAAATTCGAAGTAACCTTTTTCTGCTCCTTTTGGTTGCCATTGACCTGGAGGATAGGTTTCTTGAATGCTGCCTACATTAGTTGCCCCGATTTCCATATATAGCACACGGCCAAATAAAGAAGTGTGCAGCTCGCATAAGGTGCGTTTGTTTTGGGTAAGAATTTGAATATTGCGTTTAACTGCTACGGGATTGACCGAATAGAGGTAGCCATTCATCAGCTTCGTCGCCCCAGGCAGACAATCGCAGGGAAAGTGAAAGCGGTGATAATCTGAGGGACAAAGACGTGCCAGCACCATACTACCTCCTTGAAACTCTTTTGCAAGAGAGGCTTGGCCCAGCAGGACTTCTAGTTCAAACTTTTGCCCTTTGACAATAAAACCTGGACATTGGTCTATGTTGGCATAAAAGTAATAGCGTCCATCTGCCGGCATCACTGCCACCCTAGGATCAGGATCAATGGGACGCGCTTCAGGTTTGAGGCGTCGAATAAAGAAATCGTTAAATGAGCGATAGTGTGGAATGGGATCCAAAAATTCGGAGGAATCAACCTCAAATTTCTCGATGAAGGGCTGAATTTTACGGACGCTTGAGGGCCGTTTTTGCAAGTGTCCATAAAAACGAGAAAACCATGGCCATTGAGTCAATGATGGCAAAAGCCAAGGACGAAGAAATTGGCTTAGCCATGAGCTGCCATACAGAAGGTGCAAAGCACGTCCTTTATAAACTTTTTCAATTTGCTTTTGTCCTGTTTGCCGGTCAATATAAACGATATCAGTCATTTTTTATGCTTTGATAATCAAATAGATGAAACAGAAAAATAGCTTAGTATATTGTATTTTTATCTGCAACTTTAAAAATTTAAATGATGGTATTTATTTTTTCTATTGCGCTAGCTGATTGATCATTGTCCCTTACCTTCTTCTACGAAACTATCTGATGAGACGCATGAAAAAATTAGCATATAAAAAATTATAGTTTTAAATTATGAATAAAAATAGTGTTGTTTTAATCTTATATTTATGTTTAAATCAAATTTCATCAATAATTAATTGGAGTTTATTTATTATGTTGCCGACCCATACTGTTTTGAGTGCTTATAATCCTATTAATAGTTTAAATCAGGTTGTAGAAACAAAAGACGCAGATTTATTTTTAGAAGGAATCAAAACAAAAGTAGAAAATGTCATTAATGAAAATTTTGACAAAGTTATTAAAAATTTAAAAGAACTCGATCTTAATTTCAATACATATCTTCCTAATTGTCTCGATGCGTTAATGGATGGAAACTTGTCTTTAAATACCAAAAGGCAAATTGCTGCGGTTCTTCGCAGGATAGGTGTAGAATTGCTTGCTAATCAGACTTATGTAGAAATCGATGCCAATATTTATGAGACTTTCGAGGAGTGGTTTAAATCCAATGAGAGCGAATTGAAGACTGAAGCTTCTTTATATTTTGATTGTTTAATGATTCAAGAAATCTTATGGACGGCCAAGAATGATTGTTCCAATTTACAAGGGTCTTTAGAAAGAATCATCAAGAAAATAGATGGAGTTTGCATACAAAAAGAAAAATCTATAAGCAAAATTCGCTCTCTTATCTATCAATTCTTTCAACAACAAGTTCGTTCTAATGTATTTAAAATCACCTTGCAGAATATGCGAAAAGAAGATTTGAAAGCTGTACGCAGTCAACCTATCCAGTTGGACAAGCAAACCAGCGATTTTAAAAACACAACTATTGTAGGTAATAGAGCTCTTGTTGAACTATCTGAAAAAATGGAGGTTGATTTACAAGAAGCAAGCTTGCATTCAAAAATTCTTGAAAAGTCTAATCCCTCATCCTCTTCATTAGCTTCTTATTTTTCAGAAGACAACTTAGAAAAGCTTTCAGCAGATGCTATGCATGAAGCTTTAGACTATTTGTCTAAAATTATGCAAGATCAATCTTCTCATGTTATCACTAGAAAGCGAAAAAGGGAAAAGAATGCAGTAGACAATGCAAGTGAATCAAAAAGACTCAAACCAGATGAGACAGAGATTTCTGTAGCTGAGCGGCAAGGGCGGGTATTAAATTATTTTGAAAAAGCAAATAAGCTTCAAAAAAATGAAACATGCATGATTGAAGGTATTCTAATGAATAAGCAGGAATTACTTCTAAAAGTGATCAGCATGGATCCACATTTCGCCCCAGCTTATTCTTCTCTTGGAAACTCTCTTCCTAAAGAGAGCCAAATCACTGTAAATGGTCAAATGATGAATCAGCAAGAGCTTTACTGTAAAGCCATTGAGATTAATCCGTTTTTAGGCATAGCTTATTTTAACCTCGGAAAGAGCATGTCTGCAAAAAGCCTAATCGACGTAAATGGTCAAATGATGACTCAGCAAGCGCTTTACCTTAAAGCTATTGAAATTGATCCGTCTTTAGGCGAGGCTTATTCTAACCTTGGGCTTAGCCTTCCTAAAGGAGGCCAAATCATGGTAAAGGGTCAAATGATGACTCAGCAAGCGCTTTACCTTAAAGCCATTGCACTGGATCCATTTTTAGGTGGGAATTATTTTTATTTGGCCAATGCCCTTCTCAAAGGAGGTCAAGTCTCTATAAATGGTCAAAAGATGACTCAGCAAGCGCTTTACCTTAAAGCCATTGAACTTGATCCATTTTTAGGAGATACTTATTGTTGCCTTGGAAGCCTTCTTTCTGAAGCAGCCCAAATCAATGTGAATGGCCGAATGATGAATAGGGAAGCCCTTTATCTTCAAGCTATTGAACTTACTCCATCTCTAGGTGTAGGGTATTTTAATCTCGCGCTCCTCTGCCCTAACGAAGGCCAAATCAATGTGAATGGTCGAATGATGACTCAGCAAGCGCTTTTCCTTAAAGCCTGTGAGCTTGATTCATCTTTAGCTGAGATTTATTCTCACCTTTTGACTCCGCCGCCAGTTCCCCAGGGAATTCGACTCCCGGTAAATAATCCAGCAATGACTCAGCAAGCACTTTATGTTAAAGCCATTGAAATAAATCGATCTTTAGGCGCGTCTTATTTTGACCTTGCGCTCACCTGTCCTAAAGGAAGTCAAATCAATTTTAATGGTCAAATGATGACTCAGCAAGCGCTTTTTCTTAAAGCCATCGAATATGATCCATCTTTAGGCAAAGCTTATTTTCGTCTTGGGCTGACCCTTCCTCCAGGAGGCCGACTTATGGTGAATGGTCAAATCATGACTAAGCAAGCGCTTTATCTGAAAGCTGTTGAACTGGATCCATCTTTAACTCTAGCCTATTCTAACCTTGCGAACAGCCTTCCTAGAGGAGGTCAAATCATAGTAAATGGTCTCATAATGACTAAACAAGCCCTTTATCTTAAAGCCATTCAACTTGATCCGTCTTTAGCTTCGGCTTATTCTGGTCTTGGGGACAATATTCCTGCAGGAAGCCAAATCGCTGTAAATGGTCAAATGATGACTTCCAAACAGCTTTACTTTAAGGCCATTGAACTTAATCCATCATTAGGCGTGGCTTATTCTAATCTTGGGAGCATCCTTCCTAAAGGAGGCAACACCATGATAAATGGTCAACTGATGACTCAGCAAGAGCTTTACCTTAAAGCCATTGAACTTGATCCATTTTTATGCATAGCGTATTCTAATCTTGGAATAACCCTTTCTCAAACAGGTCAAATCCAAGTGAATGATCGCAAGATGACTCAGCAAGAGCTTTACCTTAAAGCCATTGAACTTGATCCAGCATTAGGCGTGGCTTATTCTAACCTTGCAGCGAGCATGCTTCAAGAAAACACAATTACTGTGAGGGGTCAAGCGATGAATCGACAAATGCTTCTCCTTAAAGCAATTGAACTTGATCCAACTTTAGGTGGTGCATATTATAACCTTGCGACCCTCATTCCTGAAGGAGGTCAAATCAAGGTGAATGGCCAAATCATGACTCGACAAGCACTTTTCCTGAAAGCTAAGACATTAGGTTATTAGCTATGATGTTTCATTATTAGGTGTTGTGGGAGGCTAGTACTCAACCACATTAGTTTTGTGTATTTAGATTGCTTGAAAGCTCCCGCAGTTGGGATGAGATGATTCTCTTGTAGTCCTTTAGACTACATGATGAGAGCTAATGTAACCCAGGGTTAGGGTGTTAATTTTGTGCAAAAAATGAGCTTTATTTTTCACAATAATTGGCATAGTTGAATTGAAGGTCGCATGTTTATGCCGTCCTTTCAGGACTCGATGTCTTTTTGATAGAACCCAGGCCTCCGCTTCGCTGCGACCTGGGCTGTAACATGACGGCCCTTCAGGCCTTAACAAGAGATGTTTAAGTCCCTCTTCTATAGTCCCTAAATCATCTTTTTGTTAAGGCCTGAAGGGCCGTCATGTTACAGCCCAGGTCGCAGCGAAGCGGAGGCCTGGGTTCTATCAAAAAGACATCGAGTCCTGAAAGGACGGCATAAACATGCGACCTTCAATTCAACTATGCCAATTATTGTGAAAAATAAAGCTCATTTTTTGCACAAAATTAACACCCTAACCCAGGGCGATGCCCTGAGTTATTTTTATTTGAAGCCTTTCAGGCTCTGAACATTGGACGTCTTTTTGTTAACCGTCTCTAAAATGATTGTGGAGTATGTAGCATTTAATAGACGTGGGCCCTACAATCGTTATAGAAGCAGATCTTCTAAAAATGTCCAATGTTCAGAGCCTGAAAGGCTTCAAATAAAAATAGCCCAGGGCATCGCCCTGGGTTAGATTAGCCCTCGTCATGTAGTCTGAAGGACTACAAGAGAATCATCTCATCCCAACCGGGGCCTGTGAATCACTCCCAATAGGCAAAACTAATGGGGTTGAGTACTAAGGCGTGTTTGCAAAATGCTAGCATGTGTAAATACGCCCTATTCTAGCAAAGAGATGTAAGCTATTTTAACTGTAAGTTTAACCTAAATTATGGAATTTGTTCATCAAACTTATTATCCTGGCGAAACCATTGCCGCTATTGCAACCCCTCCGGGTGAAGGAGGGGTTGCCATTATTCGCATTTCAGGCAATCAAGCCCTGGATGTTGCCGCGCGGGTTTTTTCCGGAGCTGTGCATCACTATCGTTCACATACCGTTCATTTTGGACAAATCCATAATGCCCGGGGAGAACATTTAGATGATGTGCTGCTTCTTGTTATGTTGGGATCGCGTTCTTATACAGGTGAAACAACTGTAGAAATTCACTGTCATGGAGGAAGCCTGATCACGCGCCGCGTGTTGGAGGCAGTGCTCATGGCAGGTGCCCGAGCTGCGCAACCTGGCGAATTTACTTTCCGCGCCTTTCTCAATGGCAAAATGGATCTGGCACAGGCAGAAGCAGTGCAGGCATTGATTGGTGCTAAAAATGAACGTGCTTTGGACGCAGCTGAAAATCAACTCAAAGGAGCACTTTCGCAATCGATTGCTCAATTTCAGCAAAAGCTAACGCAAATTGCAGCAATTTTGGAGGCATGGGTTGATTTTCCAGAAGAAGGGCTTGAATTTGCCACAATGGATGAAATTGGTGACGATTTAGAAGATATCTGCTTAGCGATGGAAAAGCTAGCCTCTACTTTCCATAATGGCAAAATTCTACACGAGGGTCTCTCTTTATGCTTGGTTGGTTGTCCCAATGTAGGAAAATCATCCTTAATGAATGCTTTGCTGAACAAAGACCGTGCCATTGTCTCTCCAATTCCAGGAACAACGCGCGATATTTTAGAAGATCAACTGCGTCTGAATGGTCTTCATTTTAAAGTGAGCGATACAGCCGGCATTCGCAAAACAGAAGAAGATATTGAGCAAGAAGGCATCCGTCGCTCTAAGCAAGCAATGCAGCAAGCAGATCTTGTTTTATTGGTTTTAGATGCTCATCGTGGATTGACTGACGAAGACCTGGAGCTACTTACTCTTGTTCCACCTGAAAAAACCATTGTGATTTGGAATAAAGTCGATCTTCCATATGAGAGGCTGCCAGCCCTTTCTTTTCCGTTTACTGTGCAACTTTCGGCAAAGCAGCGAGAAGGATTAGAAGAACTGCATCAAATGATAGATCGGTTGATTTGGCAAAAGGGTCCTCCATCAAAAGAGGAAATTTTGATTACGAACATTCGCCATAAAGAAGCTTTGGTGAGCGCCATTGAAGCGACCCGCCGTGTGCAGCAGGGCTTACGCCAAGGAATTTCGCCTGAATTTTTAACAATCGATATGCGGCAAACTCTAAGCGAATTGGGAAAGGTATTAGGCGTCAACATTACCGAAGATATATTATCAGCAATCTTTTCTAAGTTTTGTATTGGAAAGTGAAAGGCAAAATTTTGAATAATTTTTATTAATAACTATAATCATAAAGGAATAATTTGATGAATTTAAATATTAGAATTTCAGATTCTATTTCTCCCTTATATCACATAATAGATAATCGCGTTGCTCGCTGGTTAACTTGGCAAGCAGAGTGGATTGTTCCGGCAGCAGCAATGGCAGCCTATGCAGTTGGACGTGCCACATTCTTCAGAGCTGCTATTTTCGTATTGGCGGGAAAGGTGATGTGTACATTCTTGCACTTTTTTATGAACTATGCGGAAGTGACTAGAGTGCAATCGACATTCGAAATTGCGAAAATTAAAGACCTAAAAACAAAAGTAGACAATGGGGCAGCCAGCGATCAGGAAAAATATGACTTGGCAGATCTTTTATGCCAAAGAGCTCTTGAGTATAGCTTTGATGCAGAATTATCGTTAAAATTACCTGGCCATTGCGATAGATCTATCATCCATTGGTTGCGACGTAACTTTCCATTGTTGAGTAGTAACTTCTATGCAGCTCAAATCGCATGGTGGATGTATGGAAAAAAATTTACTTTGCCAGATGAGGCTATAGCTCAAGATGTGAGGAGTGCTCAAGAACTTTATGAAGATGTTAAAGACTCTCCAAAGCCTCATATGACTGACGACCTAAAAGCAGATGCAATTTATAAGTATGCCTACTTGTGTGCAACAGATTTTATCGTTCACAATAGTTGGACTATTATTAGTATTCGTGATGAGGTAAGGAAGGTCAAGCAGGCATTCGATCTTCTAACAGATAAAGGTCATTATGCTAATCAAATGGAAAAAGTGAGTAAGGTACATGATGATCATGCTTTTAATTTTCATTATATTCATTGGCATCATCCTCGCGAAGCATTGGAAAATATGGAGAATTTCGGAATTACAATTCAGAAGTATAGTGATATTTGTCCTACTTGCAGCCAGAACTTGGAGAATGAAGATAAAAAAACTTTATCTCTGCCTCCTTTTAAAGATGACTTTTAATGAAACATCTCTTAAAAACATTTAGCGATGCTAGCGCATAGGTGTTAAGCAAGAGATGAGGCTAAGGCTATGCGTCCGCCTTCAGTCGCTGCGCCGCGCTGCGCTCTGGGCTCTATGTGAGGGCTATGGAACCCGCTGTTCGGTCGCTCTACGAGGTTGTGAAAAAATGGCAAATCGCGAATCGCGGTAGCTGTTTGATATGTTCCCCAGCCTCTGTGGGCGACCGAATACGAAAAGGACATTTAATTGACTGTTTTTCTAAATTGTGTATTGGCAATGAATCGCAAAGAAATTGCTCGCAAAGCGCAGCGCATCCTTAACAAGCTCTATCCTGAGCCCCCTATTCCCTTGCATCATCGCGATCCTTATACCTTGTTGATTGCCGTTCTTTTATCGGCTCACTGTACGGATAAGCGTGTCAATCAAGTGACGCCCGTTTTGTTTGCCAAAGCCTCCACTCCCCAAGAAATGACCAAACTACCCGTCGATGAAATTGAGCGCATTGTGCATTCGTGTGGATTGGGGCCACGCAAGGCGCAAGCCATTTGGGATCTATCGCACATCTTACTGGAAAAATACAATGGTAAAGTCCCCGACAATTTTGAGGCTTTGGAATCTTTTCCAGGTGTCGGACATAAAACCGCTTCGGTTGTCATGGCGCAAGCTTTTCATCACGCCGCTTTTCCGGTTGATACCCATATTCATCGCCTCGCCAAGCGTTGGGGACTCAGTTCAGGGAAAAGCGTCAAGCAAACTGAAAAAGATCTTAAAGAACTCTTTCCTGAAAAAGATTGGAATCGCTTGCACTTGCAATTGATTTATTTTGGCAGAGAACATTGCCAAGCGCGCAATCATCAGGCATCGTTATGCCCCATTTGTTGTTGGATTCTTCGGCAAAATGACTGATTCTTTGACTTCGCTTGTGTAAGGTGAGAGCCTGAAAATTTTTTTTAATAAATGTGAAGCTTGGGATCCAAAGCATCACGCAAGCTGTCGCCTACTAAGGCTATGGCGACCAGTAAAATAGTGAGCAAAATGGCGGGCGGCCAAAGCAAATAGCTTTCGGCTGGAAATGCCGTGCGCCCTTCATCCATGAGCACACCCCATGAGTTAGATCCTTCTTCGCCCAGTCCTAGAAAAGAAAGGCCGGCTTCGCTGGTAATTGCTCCCATGATAGCAAACGGAACGAGCGTTAATAAAGGAGGGATGGCATTTGGCAATAAATGCGAAAAGATAATTCTTTTGTCGGGATAACCTAAGGCATGGCAGGCCTCAACATAAAGGAGCTGTTTTTGACGGAAAAATTCCCCTCTGATGAAGCGACTGAATCCAGTCCAGCCAAATAATCCGATGACAGCAATGACCAAAAAAATTGATTTACTTTGTAAGAAAGCGACAATCATCAATAGCATAAAAAAAGTCGGCATCGATTCCCAAATTTCGATTAAGCGGTAAACGATCAAGTCCAATTTACCGCCATAATAGCCAGCACAAGCCCCAATGGGAACGCCAATGAGTAGCGCAAGTCCAATGGCTAGAAGGCCGACCGATAAAGAAACGCGGACACCGAAAATCAAAGCAGCGACCATATCTTTGCGATTAATGCGTGTAAGATCCCACCAACTAACAAATTGATTGAGGGCTTCATCTCCGCCTGCATCCTCTTCCCAATGAAAAGGGCGTACAAGGGGCATCACTTCATAGTGCAGCAGCTTCACTTGTTTTTCCAGCCAAGCACGTCGTTCTTTTAAATAATGCCTCTCTGCTTCAATTCTTTCATAGCGATCAATAAGAGTTTTTGCTTTTAAAAGGACGGTTTGATGCGGAGAAACTAGCTTATTCAAGAAATCACAGGCCAACCAAGGAGGTAAATAAGAAAGAGTAGAATGGGCAGGAATTTGACAATTCTTTTGGACCAGAGCAATAAGCTGCTTTGATTGAAGATAATCCGATTTCAGGGTGTCGATACTTTGTTTCTGCCTTTCTTCTTTGGCTTGTTCTTGTGCATAAGTTAAATTCCATAAAGTGGGAAAGACGATGGGATTTTGCTTTCTTCGCTTGGCCAATACTTCATACTCCTTCTCATAAATTTCTAAGCGCTTATGCTGCAATTGGTATTGTTGATAGCGCAGAACAAGATTTAGCTGGGCATAGGAATTGAGCGTTTGCAGCTCTGCTTGCCAGTTTGGTAAAAGGGGTGAGGCGAAAAGCGGAGTTGCTTGCAAGGCTTTAATTTCTGCTTGGACCTGCTGTTGATGTTCGCGATTAAGCTGCGCATTGAATGTGGGACTATGAGGAGGGTCAAAAATTAAAAAGAAAAAAAGGACAAAATGCAATGTCATTATGCTTCCCATAGCCCAAAGGCGCAAATAGCGGAAATGGCTTAGTCCTATCCAAGCCAGTACAAAAAGAGGAAAAGTCAACATCAAAAGATTGTAAAAAATATCAAGACGTTTAGTGAAAAATTCGGGATAAAAAAGGTAGCGGAAAAGAGGAAAGTACCAATGGCCTTGAAACTGCACAACGAGCGGTTTGCTAGATGCTAAAAGGGGTGCATAGATTCCTACAAGAATAAAAAGAAAGACGATAATGAGCGCAGCGATACCTAGGCGATGGCGGCAAAATTGCCGCCAAACAAGTTGCCAATAAGTGCGATGTAGAGAATGCCTGCGATCTTTCATCTTTAGTCCAATGTAATCCGTGGGTCAAGCCACATATAAGCCAAGTCGGCAATGAGATAGCCCACTAATGTCAAAAATGAGCCGGCTAAGGCTGAAAACATAATGACATTGTAATCCCGGTTGATGACAGCGTCATAAAAAAATTTTCCAAATCCATTGATATCAAATAGGGTCTCGACAATCAAGGATCCCCCAAGCACAATACCCAACGATCCTGCAAGGGAAGTGACCACAGTGATGGCAGCATTACGGCCTACATGTTTGAATAAAATCTTTGTAGGAGGCACTCCTTTAGCCCATGCTGTGCGCACAAAGTCTTGACGCAACACTTCTAAAACTGCTGTACGCGATAGTCGCGCCTCGGCGGCCAAGCTGCCATACATGATAGCTAGCATAGGCAAGGCAATATGTTGAAAAATATCGAATAGGCGCTGGTAAGACAATTCTTGGTCATAGAGACGATCAGGGCTAGAAAATCCGCTGATTGGAATAGGAGCATGGGAAAAAGGAAAGCAATGGTAAAGAGCCACTTTTTCAATAAGAAAGGGGGCTACGACAAAGACAGGAATGGCATAAAGAAGCAGAAAAAACAGGTTAAAGAGGTAATCAGGCCAGCGCTTTTGGTAGTAAGCCATGAGGAAGCCAAAAAATTGACACACTCCAAATGTCATGAACATAGGTAAAAGGGAGAGTGTGAGGGAATATTTAAAGCGTTTAGTGACTTCGCTAATCACTGTTTTGCTAGAATCATTGCGCAGTGTGCCAAAGTCGAGGTGTAAAACCCGCGACATATAGTGCATAAACCGCGTTTCAAAGAAAAAGAGAGAAATTTTTTCCTGAAAAGAAGGCTGAAAATGATAAAATGAGGCATTTTGATCATACCAATTTTGCATCTCTTTTATTTTTGCTTGAATTTCGCTTGGCAACGCGTTCTCAGGCCAAATAAAAGAGCGCAGCGCTTGATCATCTTTCGTGATATGCTGATTCCAAGCCTTTTGCCTGGCATTAAGATGAGGGCCTATATCGCCTGGACGTGTGGCGCCACGTACAAAAAAGTGGGCTGCCATCCGCTGAATATCGGGTGTTCTATAAGAATCTTCTAAAATCGCCAGAAGATAGGGCATGACAAAACGAGACTGATCGCCAAAATTGACGCGTAAATCATTGTAATCTTTGGCGGGCATTTCTTTCATGTCTTCAGGAGAAAGACGTTTGCGAACGAGTTGCCAAAGGCGTTGTTCCACATAAGGACGCGATAGCCAAGGCCAAGTGTTGAAAAGGATGGGGAGAGTCAATCCATAGAATTCACGAAATTGTAAGTAGCGCTCATCACTGCTGAATGCAAAAGAACGATCTTCTCGCCGACTGGCTGAGCCTTCAGGGGAAATCTCTGTATAGGAAAAAGGTTCGCCGGGAGCTAAATTAATAATGACAAAATTGACGAGAATGATACAGAACAAGGTCAGGGGAAGAAGCAATAAGCGACGTAAAGTATAAGTCCACATAGAGTTCTCAATTAGGTTCTTTGCTCGCGGATCCAAAAAATGCTTGGAACTGGCTCTCCGACATTGGCTCCAGGAATCAGATCTTTTCGATCAGCTGGAATAAAGACATTCTGCAAATAATCACGGTAAATCAATGCTGTCTTAGGTGTATATAAGAAGACATAAGGGGCTTCCTCATCAATTAACGCATCAAAGCGATGATAAAGTTCAATACGTTTATTGATGTCATCTTCATACTCTAACTGCTCAATGAGATGATCCACTTCTGCATTAGCAAAGCCAATGGCGTTTGAAGAACCTTTTTCTTTCGCTCCTGCTGAATACCAGATCTGTTTAGGGTCTTCCGGAGGTGTCCCCAAAGCCCATCCTAAAAAAAGGGCATCAAAGTTTTTATCTTCAAAAGTAGCTGATAAATCTGCCATATCGACTCCATTGGGATTACAATCAATTCCTATTTCTTTCAAATTGGTTGCAATGTAATCGCAAATTGCTTTTGTCGTAGGATTTTTGACATAATAAGTCAGAGTAAAGCGGAAGGGTACTTGTTTTCCATCAATGAGCTTGTCAATGATACCATCTCCATTGCTATCATACCATCCCTCCTTCTGCAACAGTTGGCGAGCTTGATCGAGATCAAATGGATAAGGTTTCAAGTTGGAGTCATAGGAAGGGGAAAGGGGGAAAAAAGTGCCTGTTGTTTGAAAGCCCATGCCATTTAAATTTTGACGAATGATGCGTTCACGGTCGATGGCCATCGTCAAAGCTTGTCGAACTGTACGGCTATTGAAAAGAGGATGAGTTTCATTCCAGCCAATATAGGCATAACTGCGAGCCAGATAATCGAGTCGCTTGACACCTAACCCTTGTTGAGATTGCTTTTGATAAGGAGCGCTTTGTAAAAATTGATCGAATTCTGACAATAGGTTGGGAGGAATGTCGAGAAGATCTAATGAACCGGATTTAAAGTCTTCCCAAATAGCGTCAGGTGAATCGCGAAATTTAATTTCATAAGTATCGACTAATGCTGCATAAGGCTCATAATAATCTGCATTGCGTTTAAAGCGAATTTCTCGATCTGTCATGCCATCAAAGAGCCAGGGACCGCAACTCACAATGACATGACTTGCCCAATGATGGGAAAAGTTTTGCGCCCAAATGGGATTAGTTTGATAGATGTTGGGATCGGAATCATCCGCTACGATTTTAGATCCATCCGAGAAGTATTGATAGACAAAGCGTGCAAGAGGACGCAAAGAACCTGTAAACGACTTTGACAAATACTTCATTTTACGGCTCTCTTTACCATTCTCTTCTTTGATCTTTTTCGTTTTCCAGCGCACAACGAGAGTAAAATCGTCGATAACGCGCATCTCCTCAATGTCATTGAAGTAGTTCCGCAAAGCAACAGCTGACTCCTCTTCCACATGGGGATTCATGATTGCATCATAGTAAAATTTAAAATCATGAGCTGTCACTTGATGTTTACGTAGAAAAAATGGCGCTAATTCAACATCTGCAGAAAAATGATTGGGGTTCAATGGTTGCCAAAAGACATCGTGACGTAAGAGAAGCCAATACTCTGGCAAGCCATCGGTAGTGTGCCGTAATTCCATGGAAAGAGCCATTTCAGGAGTAAAAGTTTCGTAATGGCCTACTTCTTGACCAACCAATGCAAGAGTGCAGAGAGAATTCCAAGAAGCGACTTGGCTCCAGTTACTGAAAGGGTGCAGATTTTGCGGTTTGCCAATGGAAGCCTCTTTGCGTATGCCGTGAGGTTTAAAATGTGATCCTAATAGGTTGGGTAAAGTCGTTGTATAAAAGGGATCAGGCGTCAATAAATTAACGGAAGTAATAGGGGGTTTTTGTGGAAAAGGCAAATGATCTGCCGTTGATGCTCGCTCCAGCAAGGATTTGAGAATATCGGTACGCACTTTGTCAACATCGCTTCTCATTGCAAGAAGATCATTTTTAATTTGGAGCAAATCTCCTTGCATAAATTTGAGATTTTGCTCGACGAGAACGGATGACCAATACAACATGACCATAAAAGCAAAGAGGCCTAATCCGAAAATAAAACGGAAAATATAAAGACCCATCGGTTCTTGATTCATATTTTTACTCTAATGAAAAGAAGCACTGACTTCAAAAGATAACCAAATGGTAAAAACTTGGTGCAGCGGGATTTAATATCCAATGATTGATCCATCCCATTTCAGCTAAACCACGGCAGCAAGCCAATAATCCCACAAAAATGGAACATCCGCCAATGACTGCGCGCTCATATTGTTTAAATTTTTTAAATAGCGTTAATGTATGCATGGCAATGACTAAAGAAGGTGTGGTCAACAATGCAAAGGCAAAGCCATTTCCTAATCCCACCCAGGCATTTCCCGCAAGGGCGCAGGCGGAAAACACAACCAACGTTTGTCCACAAGGAAGAGCCACTGTAAAAACTCCAAACAGAAAAGTGGACCATCCAGTATCTTTTAATAACAATGTGGACACCCAGCGATGTAAAGCATTAAGAGGAGAGCTGGAATGGGATGAACTAAGTGGCTTGTGTTGTCGACCTAAAAGTTGTTGGACTCCCCAGCCCATGATGAAAATGCCGCATAACAGGCTGATGATTTCTGCCAAATAATATTGTTTGAGGAAAAGGTGCACAACAGCGCCCAATTCACCTGCAATAAGGCCTGCCAGGCTAAATGATAAAAGGCGCCCTACAAAGTAGAATAAGCGATAGTGATGCTGACCGATAAGCATGACCAGAGGCCCGCACATCCCCATGCAGTGAAGGTTTCCAAATAAATAAAGGGGAAGAAGGGAAAAAAATAATGTCATGGTGCAATAGGTAAATGGGAAAGTTTTTGAGGCAAGGCTTCATAGCGCATTTTTTGAATTGTTGCGACGTCTAAGCCCGTTGAACCAGATTGGCGCATATAGGCAGTCATGCAGACAAAGACTAATATCCCTAAGAACAAAGCTAAAATACCGTTTGCAACAAATTGAAACCAATGCCAGCGACGCATAAAAACCTTTGATTCGTTGATAAGTAAATTATAGGTAAATAAATTATAGTTAAAGTTAAATTTTTAACCAGGTTAAATTCTTAATTATTATTTGACTTCGGTATCAAGATTGATTTATATAAAATAGATGCAACTTGTATAAAATAAAATAGATAAATTCCATTGTAGACCGCATGAATTGAGGTAATGAAATGAATTCCAGTCAAACCGATTTAGTTGCTGAGAATTTAATTAGAAATGTTAAATCCCATTTAATTAGTACCATTGGTCGTACGGCAGAAGATGCCAGTGCAGATGAATTTTATCGCGCTTTATGTTATGCCATTCGCGAAGAGACCATGATCAATTGGATGGCAACCGCGCGTACCATTGCCCAAAAAAAAGTTCGCATGATCTATTACTTTTCTTTGGAATATTTGCCCGGGCGCTTTTTTCTGAACAACATGACCAATTTATGTTCAAATGATATCTTACGCATTGTTTTGCAGAAAATGAATCGTAATTTTCGTGATATCATTGAATGTGAAGCAGATCCAGGATTAGGGAATGGGGGCTTAGGGCGCCTTGCCTCGTGTTTTTTAGATTCTTTAGCGACTCATCATTATCCAGCTCAAGCTTATGGGCTTCGTTATCAATATGGAATTTTTGAGCAACAGCTATGGAATGGCGTACAAGTGGAAGCACCTGATTGTTGGCTGCTTAATGAAAATCCTTGGGAATTTCGACGTGATCAACGCCGCGTGCATGTGCAATTTTGCGGGACACCGAAAACAGCTTTCAATATTCATGGCGACGAAATCATGGATCTTATCAACGCCGAAGAAGTGGGAGCGTTGCCCTATGATTATCCTATTGTCGGTTATAGTAAACATTCTGATTTTTCAGTTGTGACTTTGCGCTTATGGTCGACCAAAGATTCTCCGCGCAATTTTCAGCTACAGCGCTTCAATGCAGGACGTCTTGATCAAGCAGCTGAAAATACAACATTAACGGATGTTCTTTATCCCAATGATAACACAGAATTAGGTAAGCGTTTACGCCTTAAGCAAGAATTTTTGCTTGTATCGGCTTCTTTGCAAGACATTATTCGCCATCACTTAGTGCATTTTCATAATTTCCGTCAGTTTGCCGATAAAGTGCGCATTCAAATTAATGATACCCATCCTGCTTTGGTCATTCCTGAGCTCATTCGTATTCTCACCAAGCATTATGATCTGCCATGGAAAACAGCTTTTGAGATTACGCAGGCTTGCACAGGATATACAAATCATACCATTTTAAACGAAGCCTTAGAGCAATGGGAGCAACCGCTGCTCTATTATTTGCTTCCTCGCCAGTACAAAATTATCGAACGCATCAATCAAGACTTTTGCAATGCCGTCCGCACCAAATATCCGCAAGATGAAGAACGGATACGCCGAATGTCCATTATTGAAAATGGCAAAATTCGCATGGCAAATTTAGCAGTTGTAGGTTCACATAGTGTCAATGGCGTGGCTGAATTGCATTCGGAAATTTTAAAACAAACCGTCTTTAAAGATTTTGCCGAATTCTTTCCCAATCGTTTTATCAATGTAACAAATGGAGTGACACAGCGTCGCTGGCTTTTGGAGTGCAATCCTGAATTAGCAAAGTTCATTACAAAACGCATTGGCGATGACTGGATAATGGATTTTCTTAAAATCAAAGAGCTTGACAAATTTGCTCACGATCCCGACTCTCAAAATGACTTTATGGACATCAAGAGGAAAAATAAACTGCGCTTTATTGAGTTTATCCATCGCGAAAATAAACTTCGCGATAGTAGGGGTGTGACGATTTCTTCGCCTCCTCTTATAGATGTGGATTCACTTTTCGATGTTCAGGTCAAACGTATCCATGAGTATAAGCGGCAATTGATGAACGCTTTATATCTTATTATGCTCTACCATGAACTTCTATTGAATCCTCATTCTCATATTAAACGGACTTCCATTATTGGAGGAAAGGCTGCCCCAGGTTATGAAACAGCAAAGGATGTGATTCGCTTAATCTGTTGTATTGCGCGCAAGGTCAACCGCGATCCTTCTATCACAGGTCAATTAAAAATTCTCTATTTAGAGAACTATAATGTGACAAAAGCAGAAATTGTCATTCCTGCAGCTGATTTATCAGAGCAAATTTCTACAGCTGGAACTGAAGCATCTGGCACTGGCAATATGAAAATGGCCCTCAATGGAGCATTGACAATTGGGACTCGAGATGGCGCCAATATTGAAATGGAGCAAGAAATTACTCCTCAATGGTGGCCTTTTGCGTTTGGTTGCTCGGCAGATCAGATTGCTCAAATGAAGGCAGATGGATCCTATCAGTCTCGAGATGTATATGAAAGCAATCCACGTATTAAAAGAGCTGTAGACGCGTTAAGAGATCGCTCTTTTGCTCAAACGGATGAAGAACACCAGGTATTTAGCGATCTTTATCATAAATTGATTGAAATGCACTATGGGGGTTCACCTGATCGATACTTTACGCTAAAGGATTTACAAAGCTATTATGAAACACAGCAAAAAGTTGAAGAGCTCTATAAGAAACGACGACTGTGGGCAGAATATGCCTTGCACAACATTGCTGGGACAGGAAAATTTTCCTCAGATTTTTCTATTCATCAATATGCGCAGCTCATTTGGAACATCCAGCCTTGTCCATTAGATCAAGAATTACTTGATCATGTGCGCTATGATTATGCCATTCATAGTCGCTGCTATTAACGTGTTGTCAGGGTTTGATTTGCTCGGCATTGATCAATCCCCAATGATTAAGCAAGCTCTGATAAGTTCCATTTTGCTTTAAAGTTTCTAGCCCTGCGTTAAATTGTTGAATTAATGCTTCTCCGATCTTATCTTTATGGGCGACAAGCCGTATGCCTTCATCGTTTAGAGGCAAAGTAGCAATTTTGAATTCATTTTTGTAAAAGGTCTGAACATAGGTATAAGCGGGAATAGCGGGAAATATGACTGCATCGATGTGTCTTTCCCTTAAATCAGCTAATGCAGTTAAAATATCATCATAAAGCTTAATTTGAATAGAAGGATCTTGTTCTTGGCTTAAGAGCATAGGCGAATGAGCTGGAATGCCTACAATTTTTCTTCCCTTTTCATTCCACCCTTTAACTGGAGCGTTTGAGGGGACAATTAAAACAGGGCCAATGAGAAAATAAGGTTCAGAAAAAAGCAGCCGTTTTTCATTTAAATAGCTAGGCTGCTGCGTTGTTAATGCTGCTTGTATTTTATTTTGTTCAAGTTCTGCAACAGGGTCGGAAAAAGCTTTTAGGTGAATGCGGAAATGCTCTTGTTTCGCAATTAACGTCAATAAATCATTATTAAAAGCGGAGAGGTGGTGTTCTTTTCCTTTTAAATGCAATTCACGCCATCGAGTATCTTGTCCAATAGAGTACTCTGGTTCAGAATAATGATGTAGAGTGCAACTTCTAAATAAATAAAAGAGGCATAAGCCTAAAATAATCCCTATGACGATATGGCGATATCTTTTAGAAACATGAAAAGCGGCATTTTTTCTTTGTATAGCTGATAGAGCTGAATAAATATTTGCCATATTTTTTATTATCAATCCTCTCGTAAGAGAATATCTTCATATTTTAATGGTCATTAAAATATGAAGATATTCTAAGATCAAATCATAATCCATCAGCAAATTTTTCCCTATGAGCATGAAACCTAATTTAGGCTTTTTTTAAAATAGGGGGGTATGATAGGGTTAGGTTTTACAATTAAAATTATTTGATACCAATCCTTACAGAATGTCTACTTTAAGTCTTTCAAATCGCAGTTTAGTTAAACAGAATGAGATGCTTGATACGGTTGGTTTTTCACTTGATATGAAATTAGTGGGCAGTATCATTTTGGGGGGAGGGGAAGGCACACGTCTCTATCCCTTGACTTTAACACGCTGCAAACCTGCAATTAACTTTGGTGGAAAATATCGCTTAATTGATGTTCCAATTTCAAATTCCATTCATGCTGATTGTTATAAAATTTTCGTTTTAACACAATTTCTTTCTTCTTCTTTACATCACCATATTTTTCAAACTTATATGCAAGGAGGCAGAACCTCGGGTCTGATTGAAATTCTGACTGCCGAACAAACGCCCACTCAAAAATCTTGGTTTCAGGGAACAGCCGATGCCGTCAGGCAAAATATCGATTATCTGCTTGAGAGTCCTGTTGAGTATTTTCTGATTTTATCTGGCGATCAGCTTTACAACATTAATTTCCGAGAGATGCTTTTTTTTGCTAAATCAATGGACGCGGATGTCGTTGTTGCTGCTTTGCCTGTCAATGCTCGAGATGCAGCTCGAATGGGAATTTTGAAAGTCAATGATCAGAATTGGATTACTGATTTTCATGAGAAGCCGCAAGATAAAGCTTTACTGCAGAAGTTGCGTAGTCCAATAGAAGTGATGGAGCGAGTAGGAATACCGCAATCCAGCAAACGCAACTATTTAGGGTCTATGGGTATTTATCTTTTTAAGCGTAAAGCTTTAGTAGATTTGCTTATGAAGGATCCACGCGAAGATTTTGGTAAGCATTTAATTCCAACCCAAGTCCAAAAGGGACGAATCGGTGCCTTTCTATATGAAGGATATTGGGAAGATATTGGAGCGATTGAAACTTTTTATCAAGCCAATATGGGGTTAACCAACCCAAAGCCTAACTTTAATTTTCACAATGAAAGGCGACCTATTTTTACTTGTCGCTATGATTTGGCCCCAGCTAAGTTTCTGGATACTCAAATCAAACAAACCATTCTTTGTGAAGGAAGCATTGTTGAGGCTGATGAATTAAGTTACAGTATTTTAGGACCGCGTTCTGTGATTCATAAAGGAGCGATTATTCGTGATTCTTATGTGATGGGAAACGACTATTATGAATCCACGGTACGCGATCATCATCGTCTGCCGCCTACTCCCCATATAGGGGAGAATTGCATTCTTTCTCGCGCCATCATCGATAAGAATGTGACGATTGGTAAAGGGGTGCAGTTAATCAATAAACAAAAACTGACTCATTATAATGGTGAAAATGTTTTCATTCGCGATGGCATTATCATTGTTCCTCGCGGAGCGACGATTCCAGATGGCTTTATTCTTTAACAAATTTTTCAAGGTGAGCGCTTTGGGTTCAAGCCGAAAAATTTTCGAGTCGGTTTTGGTGTAAATAATGGCTATTTGGGCAATTGCTGATCTTCATTTATCTTTTGGTGTTCCCAATAAACAAATGGACATATTTGGCTCGCATTGGAAGGGCTATACGGAAAAGATTGAAAAACATTGGCGATCCTCTATTGCGCCAGAAGACCTCATTCTGATTCCTGGCGATATTTCTTGGGCCCTGCAAGTAGAAGAGGCACAGCCTGATTTAGAATGGATTGATCGTTTACCTGGCACAAAAGTGTTAATCAAAGGGAATCACGATTATTGGTGGCATTCCTTATCTAAACTCAAGAGTATTCTTCCTCGTTCTTGTCATTTCATTCAAAACAATAGTTGGACTTGGCAGGACGTTAGCATTGCCGGCACTCGCTTATGGGATGTTCCTGGCCTCAATTTCAATGACATCATTGACTTTAAAATGAATGGACGTAATGAGAAGCCTTTAATAGAAAAAGATGATTCTGTTGAAAGCCAAAAAATTTATCAAAGAGAAATGGGACGCTTAGAAATGAGTCTTAAAAGTATGAATCCCTTGTCCAAAAAGCGTATTGTTATGACACATTATCCTCCTATTGGACCTGCACTGCAAGAAACCGAAGTGTCACGCCTACTCGAAAAATATCAAGTCGACATTTGTGTTTTTGGCCATTTGCATAACGTTAAACCCGGCTTGCAGCTGTTTGGCCAGCATAGAGGGGTCATGTATTATCTCACAGCTTGTGATTATTTAGAGGATTTCAAACCTCTGAAAATTTGTTGATGAAGTAAGGATAGTCAATCTACTTGTCACTTATTCACGCTTTCTTTATTTTCAAAAATTCTATTAAGGTGAAGATATGCATAAAAAACTGTTTGCTGCTTTTATTTATTCCTTTTGTTTTTTGAGCTCCCTACTGAGTTATGAGTATCAGTTATCGGTCGGAATGATTTTTAAAAATGAAGCGTCTTATCTTAAAGAATGGATTGAATATCATCGAATTGTGGGCGTAGAGCATTTTTATTTATTTAATGATGGCTCGACAGATAACTATAAAAAAGTGTTGGCTCCTTATATTTCAAAAGGAATTGTAGAACTCCGTCAAGCTGTGACTCATGCAGATTTTAATGGTACGCAAGTGGATTGTTATAATCGTACTTTACTTAAAACTAGAGGCTCCAGCAAATGGGTGGCGATGATTGATTCAGATGAATTTTTAGTCACTCCCCAGGGAATTAAAATCATCGATGTCCTCAATCAATTTGAAGCGTTTGGCGGAGTGATAATTAATTGGCGTTCTTTTGGCACTTCTGACGTTGCTCACATACCACCAAATAAGCTTATGATTGAATGTTTGACTCATTGTGCTCCTCCTGAGCACCCTATGAATCACATGGTAAAAAGTATTGTACGACCAGAACGTGTGAAATATTTTGGCGGACCTCATTGGCCCGAGCATCCCGATCAGTGGTTTTCGGTTGATACGGATGGGATTTATTATGTTCCTGGAACCGCTTTATCCAAAATAGATAAGTTATGGATTAATCATTATTGGACACGGGATGAAGAGTTTCTTATAAATGTCAAAATTCCAAGAAGCCTACCATGGGGTCGTACCCAACAAAGTGTGTTAGATACAGCAAAAGAACTTAATGCAGTTACAGATGAATGCATTTTGCGCCATGTTCCGGTTCTTAGACAGAGAGTATTTAAAAAGCACAAACAAAAATGAAGTTGGGGGTGAATATGCAGCAAACCATGTCCCGTGCAGTTAATCAACTTTATAGAGTCAATAAACAAACGCTATGTGCGGTTTTATCGCTGTTTTTACTCTTCATTCCATTCAATTTAAAGGCAGTTATAAAGCAGTATGATGAAGCGGTAAGTTTAGGCACAGCCTGTCAATCTGCTTGGCAATTGGAAGCAAATGGAATGCGCAAATTAGCTTATCCCTTCGATTGGTTGATTACTCCGTTTGATAGTTTAGTTTCTTTTATTACGTGCCGAGGAGTGAATTTTTTGGATAAAGATAAGCTTGCAGTAGTAGAGGTTTTGCCTGGGAATCCCAGTATGCTACATATTGTAGACTTGCTATATAATATTCACTCTATTCATGACTTCTATGGACCTGATATGTCTAATTATGATGCTGTGAAAGCAAAATATGATCGACGCATCAAACGGTTTTTCAATTTACTAGATTCTAATAAAAAGATTTTGTTTGTTCGTGTGCAAATTTCACGTTCTGAAGCGGAAGAAATTGATCGCCTATTCCAAACTTTTTATCCTAAGCTTAGGTATACTCTTGTCGCTGTCAGTGAAGATCCCAATGCTCAATTTGATTGGGGATTAGAAAGAGTGAAAAATTTCTATATGCAGCAAATTCCCGGAGATTGGGCAGGGAATCACGAAAAATGGGAAACAATTTTAAGCCAATTTCCTGTCAAACCAGCAAGCAAATCTCGTCGTGCTGAAGAGCGGTGGTAATTAATTCTTTTTAGGAATTCAAAGTAGAAAATGAATTTTATGAATTAATTATTTATCCTTAACTTAATTTATCCTCTAACTTAAATGATAGGTTTAATCCCCATTCCTAGACCAGGAAGAGAATTTTTTTGAATTAGATAAGAGCTCTGTCGTTAGGCCTGAAGGGCCGTCATGTTACAGCCCAGGTCGCAGCGAAGCGGAGGCCTGGGTAAAATAAAAAAAGAATCGAGTTCTGAAAGGACGGCATAAATTAATCCCACAAATATTTTTCGTCATATGGAATATTAGCTCGCTGTAGCATGACCAAAAATTCTTCTTTAAATGTAACAGTTTTATGATGCTCTTTTTGGGAAGAAAGATATTTTTTTGCTCCTTCTAGATTGGGCCTGGAGACAGAAAATCCTGCATACCCTCCTTGCCAAGCGAAATCTTGATACTGATCTCCTTTGGTTTTAATCCATCGAGATGAACTTGATTTCATTTCTGAGATGAGTTTGCTGATCGCTATTGTTTTTCCTAATTGCAGTAGGACATGGATGTGGTCTTCAACTCCATTGATTTTTATAACTGGGGAATTGAGATTGTGGCAAATACCGCTGATGTATTGATATAACTCTTCTTCAATATTAGGTTGGATCCAAGGGATACGCTCTTTAGTGCTAAAAACGCAATGTAGAATAACGTCTGCTAAAGATTGTGCCATTGATAACTCCTTTGACCATACCTTCTGTTCAGGCTCCATTTTTTTATTTTTACCCAGGTCTCCGGTTCACTCCGACCTGACCTGGGGCTGTAACATGATGGTCCTTCAGGCCTAAATATTTCAAGATTAACGAACAGGACATGCCCCTGTTGCACAACTCTCGGCATATTCGTCATCACGAATATGACTTCCCGAATAATCAATATCGCGCAATTGAGAGACATAGACATCGTAAGCTTCTTTGGTGACGACTTCTTGTGGAAGATAAGCATAACCTAAATCTTCTGCATTTTTGGTCGGGTCATTGCGGAAGAGGAAAGAAACGCCAACATAACATTCCCAATTTTTAAGCAGCCAATCGATGATGCCTGGAATTTCGGAAGGATCGTAGGAAACGGTATTGGAAACGTTTTGTTCACACCAAGTGGTTTGCAAAAGAGCGTACCATTCGAGTTGAGAAACTGCTGAATCTGTATTGACCTCTACTTCTTCTAGTTTCCCATTCTTACGCGTGACAGTGGTACGGGTAAATGGGACATTTTCATATTTGACAGGGAATTTGACGAGAACTGATTCCGGTTCAAAAGGCTTTTCAACAACTGAGTAGCCAGCTGCTCGGAATTTAGCGACTAAAGGATCATGCTTGGAATAAGTAATATTATTAAAAATATAGCGACCAAGCGGCATGTGAATGCCTTCAGGAACTTCTCCCCATTCCTTTGTTCCCATGATTTTGCTAATTGTTCCGCTAGGCTTAATGCACGTCACGTTTTTTGGCAAAGGAGCATTGAGTTCATTTGCCATGCTATAAGCTGCACTCACTGTAATGTTACGCATCCGTTTGTAATCATAAGCTGTGAGATCTGGCCGTGCTCGCACCCCTGTCAAACCTACTCCGCAAAGATGAAGGAATTCATTATTGAGATGCCAAGCTTCCTGCAAAATTTCGTCGCGCAAATTGACCATCGTTTGGCGGTAATTCATGCGGCCTGCTAGATAGAGGGCTCGCTCAAGACCCACTTTATCTCCTTTAAATGCCAAAACATTGACTTCAGTTAAATTGCAAAAGCTCTTATTTCCAAGTAAAATTTCAACACAAGGATTGCATCCTTTAAACCAAGGAGCGCGTCTTTCCGCTTCAGCAGCATTGATGAAGCCTGGCTCAGATCCACCTGATTCCAGCATGAGTTGAAAAATGCGTTCAAGCTCTTGATGGGTTGGTTTAGTGCGGAAAAGCAAGCTATTATTGGATTGTTGGCGATGGGCATTGCCTTTCAGCCACCATTCTTTCTTGGCAATGGCAAATTCTTCCCATTCAGGTTGCCCATATTCAAATAATGCAATCTGAGCTGAGCGGCGGCTGGATAAAATCGTGCCTAACCAGTTGACGATATCTAAAATATCAATGCGCGTTAAGAGTTGATCAGCACGATCAGATAAAATTTTGGCAATAGCTTTAAAAGCTTTGGCAATTTGCTCATCACCGGATGAAATCCACCCATATCCTTTCAATCGTGTTCCTGCAGGTCGAATTTCAGAAAAATCAAGAACAAGCGTAGTAGCAGGGAATTTTCCAGCAACAAGTTTTCCCACGGCTTTAGCCCACGCAATAGCAGAATCGCCTACTTTGATTGTCCAAGTGCGCGTTTCAGGATCAAACGTTTCAACGTTGTTCTGTATGCCTCCTTTTTCTGTGCGATTGGAGCGAATGCACCTTAATTTCTTGCAAAGGACGACGAAAACCATTCAATGTTCCTGTAATCGGTCTGAATCCAACTCCACAACCTTGTAACAGCAACCATAGAACATCAACCATATCATACACTGTTTCAACATGGGTATAAGAACAGTTAAACATGCTAGATTCTCGCGTACGACTTAACTCCGTTCCTCCCAACCATAAAGTGCGTCCAGCAGGAGCAATATAGCGTCCTAAAATCAAACCGCGTACTTCTTCTAATTCATCTTCTTGGACTTCATTTAACGTTCGACCTAAGGCTCGCTCCCATAACCAACGTTGATGGCAAATCACGCGGTCGACAACTTGTTCCCAGCTTTCAAGCTGAGTATCGCCATCTTTAATAGGTCGATGATAAGTTCTAAGAGCCGTTGCCATCGCTCGGGCTGTAGGTTTAGTAGTCATAATGGTCATGGATGCTCTCTCCTCTCATTCATCTTATAATGGTTTAATAGGCATGCAGTCGCCGAAAGAATCAGGACTACAAGATCTTGTAGTTATGGGTTGATCAAAGTACAATAGGTTGTATTAAATGCCTTTGGTATCTATCTTTTTAGCATTAAAGTCAATAGGCATAATTTATTTGATCTTCCCTCAGAACCCCTTCTGAGGCTTCTTTTTAAGATCTTAAGTTTAAATCATTTCAATGAATAGGATAAAATTTTTATTTGGTTTTAAACAGCTTAACGACCAAGATGTTAGCAAAGGAAAAAAATTTAATTTTTAAGGTCTTTGAGGTTGAAAAACTGGATCAAAGTGATGATATCTGAATTTTTTGTATCAATGATTTGATCAGAGGGAATTGCAGCGTGCTTTTCAAAGATTGTTTTTAGGGTGATTGCTTGTTGATCTTGATCGAGCCGATGAAAGTAATCAATCGCAATCAATAAAAGATCTTGGAAATCTTCTTCGCGCTTAATTAAGGGAAGCGTTTGTTTGATCATGAGGCGAAAGTTTGCTTGATCTCCTCTTTCTAACAAGATGGAAAGAAACTCTAAATTATAATCAAGATCTTGATCATTTAAATATTCTTCAATAATTTCTCCTGCAATCTTTTGGGCTATCTTATTGTGAATTTGCTCGCATAGTCGGATGCGAAGAAGTTTAAACCATTTATTATTGCTTAAATAGGCGTCAAAATCATCTAGCAATTCATGAGCATATTCTTCATTCCCTTCGTCTATTTGCTCAGAAATAAAATCATATAAGAAGGTCTCGATGTCGTTTGCACAATAATTGGAAATAAACTTGAGGATATGCTGAGAAGGAATTCCTTGGTCTGCATTTTCATCTAAAGCTTGCACAAAATGAGTTAAAGCGTCTTGTAAAGTTAAGGGATCTTCAAGCTGCTGCTGATCATACAGATGAATTTGATAATCGAGTTCATTGCACAAAATAGATAAAGAGGGTTTTTCACTCATCAGGAGGCGCCAAAGTTCAAAAATCAGCAGATAAATTTCATCTTCTTGGGCAGTAAGAAAATGTCGATCTCCTATTAAATGATCGGTCAAATCTTCAGGCGAATCACATTCATCTGCATACGCAACAAAGCTCACACGATCCAAATGAATTTTAAATTGTTTTAATCGATCAAATAGAGTCTGCAAAGGCAAAGATCGATAATCTTCAACTTGCCAAGGCTCTACCGAAAGAGTAGGCTCGTTGAGCCAATTCATACGCAGTAAATGATATAAAGCACGTCGTTCTATAGTATTCATAAAAAAATTATCGCTTGGGGAATTAATGTGAAAGCTGAGTCTGCCCATTAAAAAACATTGCGAGCAAACTTGAAGAAAAATTAATCTATTTCAACCTCTAAAACCTATGAAGATTTAATCTTAAAATTAAATAAATTTTTCACTCTATTTATTTTATTATAACATTTTTTTCATTAAAAAAGAATATCTTTAAAGCTAAATTTCCATTTAAACAGGTGTTAAGTGAATTTTATAGCGAATTGAACTCAAATTGGCCGTAAGCTAGCGATTGGAACATAGCCAATCGTACCAGTTGAATTTTCAATTTTTAACCAATTTTCATTGAGTGTGATTTGTAAAATTTTAACTTTAGATCCTGCGAGTAAGGGTTGGTTTGTTAGTTGGGGTTGGTTCCAATCAGGAGAACGGTAAAAGCCTGTTGGTTTGATAAGAATTCCCTCCAAAGGGGTAAAATAATAGAAAAACAAGGCATTTGTCAGGAGGAAGCACATTAAAATTGCACCGCTAATAGCGAGTTGACGGATCCAAAGATAAGGAAGCCAAATGGCGATGGAAAAAGCTAAGAAAGTGACTAAAATGACCCAAAAAATGAGTTGAAATTGGTGTGCAAGAGCAAAAAAAAGAGCGGCTATGGGAGAGAAGTTTTTATAAGAAGTCTGGATTAAGCCTAGCTTTTGTTGAGCTTTTTCCAAATGGGAAAGCAAAAAGTGATTGGAAGAATCTTGTTTCAATGCACGTTGATAGTATAAGATTGCCCAAGCGTATTCTGCAAGTTGAAAATAGGTGTCTGCTAAGGCTTGATTAAGGGAAGCAGAATGAAGTTTCCTGTCTTGTTCTAAAGAGCTGTAAAGAAATAAAGCGCGATTAAACGCAAGCTTACGCTCTTCATAGTTTGTAGCCTTTTCTCCCTGTTGATAACTTCTCTGCGCTGCTTGCAAAATGTCTTCAGAGGTTGTTCCCCATAGAGGAAAAACTAAAAAAATAGCAAAATATTTCCAAGCTAGAATGACATGTTTCATGATGTAACTCAGTTTAAAATTTCTCACTTTTCATAATCTCCCTTTCTGATTATAATCAAAACTTTATTTGATTTTATTGATTAGAGGAGTGTTATGTTCAGCAAAGTATTGAAGAAAAAATATCTTAAACAGGTAGTGGCTTATTTTTCCCTGCTTTGCATGTGTTTGTCTTCTCTACCCACTAAAGTTTTTTCCGAGGACTTTTGTTGCGAGAATTCTGGTTGCGCTGTTTTAGTGAATCAAGAAGATGCGCAGCGCACAAAAACTGCCACCATCGTTGCAGGTGCGACAATTATTGGACTTGTTGCAGGAGTTGCCTATATGGCTTTTGGAGCAGATCATCATAAACATCATCATCATTCTTCCTATAGTAGCAGTTCGTACTATACGAATTTTGATCCTATTTTCGATTATTCCTCTTCTAGTTCTAAAAGCGATTCCTATCGATATTCCGATCATAGTCATGGGTATTCAGAATATTCTCCAAGTGATTATTATTCCTATAACCCTTACTCCATTTTTAGTGAAAATAATGTCTCTAGCTTTAGTGGCGGTTCTGATTATTCAGAATTGACCGATCCTCAAATTTTTGAACGAAGAGACAGTGAGGGAAATCGTCCTGCACGAGGCCGTCAACTAGCGCGTTCCAAGGGTTCGAAGGGTTCCAAAAATTCCAAGGAATCAAGTCAACTTTCTGGACTGTTGACTTCTCATCCTACTTTATCTCCTTCTGGTCAAGGAAGTTTTACCGCTTTTGTTCAATTGCCAGATGGAACAACGCAAGTGCTGGGACACCTTTCTTTTTCAGGCAACGGAGGAACTTCTCTTCCATGGGGTCCCTTTAATCATAAAGGAACTTATGCCTTTGGCATTAGCTTAGATGAAGGAACTCCTGTTGCCACTCAAACAAAAATTGCTTCTATTGAAATTCATATCGATGGATCTACAGTACAAAGTGGCGAATTTCTCATTCCCTCCCATGCTCCAGCCCATTATGAGCCTACTCCCTTGTATTTCGACTATTAATCTCAATAGTTAAGAAAAAACCATCTTTATTCAAAATAAATTTCATTTTTATAAATATTTAAAAATGTTCTGTTAAATTAATTTTAATTTAAAAATTTTTTTTTAGGATTATTTGTGTTTGGAAATTTAACTATATCGCTGGCTGATTTAAGTTTAGGCACTTTAAATGGTTTTTATGATCAGCAAAACGACAAGATGCCTTTAGTAGAAACTACTAATCAAGTGAACGGATTGCTTTGCGAAGAACGAAAAGATCAATTCAGCAATTTATCTTCTTCTGATCTGATTCAAATGAAAGAACAAGGCTCCATTGATTCGAAGAGCGATTTAAAAAAATCTATAGAACTCAACATTGAACTTGCAAAAAATCGTCTTGAAGATACGATGCCTATTACAGCAAAAGAGATTAACACCTTTTATCATTTATTTTTTAATACAAAATTCAAGGAACAAGCCATTTCTCAAGGGGTAAATCCTTATCATCCAGCGACTGTCATTAATCAGTTGCATGAGGCGGTCTTAGCTTCTCAATCAAGTAATCCATCACTCAAAATGCAGCCCACTAACGGAAATGAATTTACAGGGATAAATGCTTCCTATTTTCTTCTGGGTTTAACGGGACAGAAGTTATGGGTATATAAACCAGCTAAAGGAGAATCGGGATACGAGGGGAAAGGGACGGTCCTAATGGAAGGAATAAAGCCCGGAGAGGGAATCATCCGTGAAAAATTAGCTAGCCTCCTTAACTATCATAAAAAATTTCCTATTCCTTATACGACTTGTATTAATTTGAATGGAGAAATGGGATCAGCTCAAGCTTTTCAGAGCAATTGTCTGACCTTTACGGAGCTCCTTTCCGAGATCCAGCATCAAGATAAGATTGCTAAAATTCCCCTTATCCAGTTGCAAGCCATTTCAGTTTTTGACCTCATTTTCTACAATGGAGATCGACATCTTGGTAACATTCTATTTCGCAAAGATACTGATGAATTAGTCGCCATCGATCATGGGGCTTGTATGACAATGTCATTAAAAGATCCATTAAAAATGGAGTATTTAGCTCTACCACAGATGAATCAGCCTTATAGTGAAGAAATTCAGCGGTTGATAACAGAAGAAAATGATATTGAAAGAAATGCGAATGAAATGCAAAGGCTTGGAATTGGAGATAAAGCCATCCAATGGATGAAATCGGCTTCCTCTTTGCTGAAAACAGCCATCCAACTTTCAAATGAACATCAAGAGAAATTAAAAGAAAAGAAGCTTGATGTTTACCTTAGTCCCACGGATATTGCTTTGTTGATCATGACTCATGTTGATATCCGAGAAAAATTGTTGGGAATGGATAGTCATGCCGACTATATAAAGGATATTTTAGCGGCAAAGACTTATATTCAAGAAAATCTCAGAGATCACAACATAGATCTAAATGAAGCTCCTGAAGATATTGCTCAACAAGCATTGAAAAAACTTCGAATGACTGTATTCAGAAGAGCTTGGAATTCAAGGGCAGAATGGTTAAACTCTCTTTTTACAGAGCTTATTCCAAACTATATCCGCACACTCAGCCAAAACAAGAGTAAGAGTCAGGTAAATGAAAATCATTGATTTTTATTTTAGTTAATTGCAAAATTAAAATATTTAATAAAAACAATTATTCGAAAAATTTATTTAAATTTTCCTATGTTTAAAACATTGCTATAATTATTTCAATTAGAGGCTGGTTATGGGTTATATTAAGAGTGGTCAAGTTATCAATACACACACAGGAAATGTCTTTGCAGATATTCACTCAGATCGTATAGAAATTCATCCGCTATTTTTTCGCGAAAATTTGAAACTTTGTGGAATTGTCATTCCTGAAGGGTTAAAAGAAAATTTTGGTCAACGCCGAGTTGTTCATTATAAAGACTCTGATTTTTCAAAAGCATTTTTAGAGATTTATTTCCCTCGAGTGCTAAGCAAGCAAGGATATGAATTAAGATATCTTGGATAAATGATAGAAAGCAGCACCATCTTTCAGATCACATGTTTGATCTGAAAGAATGCTTTATTTGCTTTCCAGACAAATTTAAAAAAGATTGAATCCGTCAAGCTCTATTCTCCGTTTAAAGGAAATATTCCTATCTTTTAATCTTAGCTTGATCTCTTCATTCAAGGGATTGTTACGCAGGAAAAGATGTTCTAATTGTGGAAGAGCGTCTATGAGTTGCAAATCTATCTCCCTTAATTGATTAGCGCCAAGGCTAAGAATTTTCAATTCTTTTAGGTCAGCTAATTGACTTGGAATTTCTTTTAGTTTCACTCTATTGAGATGCAAACTTGTTAAATTTTTCAAAGAAGTTATCTCTTCTGGAAAATTTCCTAAGGGATTACTGCTAAGATTGAGAGATTCCAAATCTGAAAGCAGTTGAATAACAGGAGACAACTCTTTTAAATTGTTATTCATCATTTGAAGATGCCGCAAATTGGATAAGGTGCCTAATACCTTAGGAAAGTGACTGAACTGGTTAAAACTTATGTTAAGAGAAATTAAGTTTGAAAGGGAGCTAAGCTGAGAGGGAAGTTCTTTGATTTGATTACTGTTAAGATCGAGGTGTTTCAGTTTAGAAAGGTTGCCAAGTTCAGGAGGAAGTTCTCTGAGTTGGTTGAGATTAAGATTAAGCTCTTCCAAATTGGGAAAAAGACCAATTTCAGGAGGAAGGAACTTCATTTGACAATCTGTCAAGTCTAATTGAATCATTTGTTTTAACTGTTCATTGTCTTTAAGATGCTGGTCCCAAAAATTTCTCATGTTTATTCCGTCGGGAATTAAGAGTCCAATGTTAGCCGCAACTTTCTTGACAAATGTATGAAAGGCCTCTTCTTTATAAATTTTTGTCTGTTCTTCAATTTTTTTCATTAAATCTAAATAATAAGTACTCTCCCATTCTAGCTGATCGATTTGATTTGAAGGGGCTAATGTTGCTTGATCTAAATAAGCTGAATAAGATTGATCACAATTTAAGTATTTTGCTTCATCATGGAGGCGATTGATGATTCTCATAAAAATTTTGTGAGCATTGTCATCTGTGCGATTGGTTTTGTCTAATTCAGTCATTTCTAAAGGAAATGCTTCCATTATCTTTAAAACAGCCTGTGAAAAGTATGTTAAGGCAATTGCTCTTGTCTGTTTATTGACTATCAAAAACTTAGATAGATTAGAAGAATGGTTGTCTAAAAGATAGAATAACACATCATTATTAAGTTTAGGCATGTTTTCAAAATTAACCATAATACTCCTTTAATTTTCTAAAATAAAACTCACAGTCTTAAAAATTATATAAAATAATCTGAAATTGTTGTCAATTTGACAAATTAATAAAAATAAAATATAATAACTATATAGAATATTATTATAATTTATTAATAAAATCAACTAAAACTAAAATAAAGTTAAATTAAATCATAAATCATAAATCATACTTTAATCATAAATCATACTTTAATTTAGTTGTGTAATTTTAATAATTAATTATATTAAGAGGTTTTATGAATCCTACATCTAGCACAAAAGGTTTCGATGAATATAATAGTCATGTTTTTGAAGTGACTTTGGATCGTAAGCCAGAGGCAGAACTTTGGAAGTTACAACAAAACAAAGATACAGAAAAGTTACAGAATCTATTTAACTTAGCTACTCAGTATAAAGATGATAAGGTCAAGTGTTCCAAATATATCAATGAATATCAAGCCACATTAGATCAGTTGCAAAGCGATGGAAAACGTGAATTCACCCTGACTAAAGGAAAGGTTTCTGAACTCGTTGAAGATCCTGCGCATAAAACAATGAAAGTTCCCATTAAAATACAAATTAAAGAAGGTGTGTTGACTTGGTATTTTGAGGCTCCAATGGATCAGACTACACAAAGCTTTCGAGATGAAGTTTTCTTAGCTGCTGGATTAGCGCAAGTCAATGTTGATCATGCTCGTTTTAGATATTTAAGAGGGACTAATTCTTTACACGTCAAAAAGATGCATACTCAAGAAGCAGAATCCCTAATGAATCACAATCACTACATTTTAGATAAAGGCGAAGATTTTACTCCAGAGCGTGTAAAGCAACATTTGAATAGCTTTGTGCAAGCTGAAAGAGAGTTAACAAAAAAGGGTTATATACAAAATGCAAGTAGCGAAGTAGGTAAAGAAAAATTTTTAAATCAGGCAGAGGCAGATGCTATAGTAAAGAAATATGAGGAACACTGGAATAAAATTACAAAAACTTTTGATACGGTCAAAGTTAAACAATTAGATAATCCAACTGATGGGTGGACAACTCAAGTAGGAGTTTCAGAACTGGAAGAAAAGAAAGAATTAGGACAAAAGAGATTGACGAAAGAGGACAGGAATGAGTGGGTAAAATATAATAATGAATTTAATACAGTCACTGCTTCAGGATTTAAAAAAGTAGACAATCCAATAGATGGTTGGACAACAGTTGTTCAGAAAGATCAAATTCTTGATCCAACATTTGAAAGAGTAGAAAATCCAGCAGATGGTTGGACAACAGTTGTTCCAACACATGCACTTCCTGGTGAAAAAGATGAATTTATGATGGAATCTAAGACCTATATTAATCAAAAGTCACATTTCACTATCAATCCAGAGTGGCCTTTAACCAAGCGTATTGAAGCAGTAAAAAAGGCAATGCGAGGGGGTCATAGTAACCGCGCTCAAGTTCGTCAAATGGAACATTCAAATCTTCCCGAGCTAGCTGAAATTAATAAAATGAATGATGCCGTGAAAGTTGATCAAAGTAAAAAGAAGTCCAAAAATTAATTTATAGAGTAAATAATTTTCTGACATACTTTAGATTTGATAAAATAATTGTTTGGCAAGTTGTTGAAGCTTTAAAGGATCGAATGTTTTATTCAAGCTATATTGCAAGGCCTGTAACTGAAAGATAAAACCAAGGAGGGGTGCAAACTTTTCCATGTTTTTCAATTTATCTAAATCAAATGTATCGGGTGGGAGGATTTTTTTTTCCCATAAACGATGCCAAAAGGCTCTTTCTAAAAGATGTAAATTTTCCATTTTCAATGCTTGTTTGAAGAGCGTTTCACTTTGGGGGATTTGAGGCTTGGGCCTTTGCTCCCACTGTTTTCGCCAATATTTTTGTAAGAGAAGAAGAGCGACTCCAATGGGAATCATCCAAAGCACCCAATTTCCTTTCACCTGTGAACGTGTGATTTGAATCTGTTGGACCTCGTTTCCTTCAATTTCTAAGGGAGGAAGAAGCGGAGCTGGCCACTTGCCAACAGGGAGAAATTGAGTCAAAAGGGGAAAGGAGGATAAAGAGGGACTTTCCAAAGGTGGGGCCTGAATTGTCAGGGAAATGGGATCTGTTCTTTGAATGACATATTTGCCAGTCGAAGAATCAAAGGAAGAAACTTCAATAGCAGGAATTTGTTGGATCAAATTGGTCAAAGGACGAAGTTCAACATTAAAAATCTTATTGTTTTCCTTGACCTCAGCTAGAGGGGGAAGATCGCTTGTCTGGAAAAAGCCACTAAATCCTGGCTGGCATTGCAAAAGGGGTAAATGCAATTCTGTCAAATTGACCGCTTCGTGAACTTTCACCTGCAACTGCAAGGTGTCGCCCACCGTTACTCTATTGGAAGATGTCAAGTTGGCTTCAACTTGAATGCTACCTAAGGCTCCCGTAAATGATGCAGGCTGATCAGATTGAGGAAATGACTTCACTTCTATAGCAACAGTAGGGGCTTTAGATGTTAGAAGCGTTGGATCATAAACTTTTTGTCCAGCTTGCATCTTATAGGCATAGCCTTCAATTAAAGAAGGGCCAAAAGAGAATGTTCCCACTTCTGATGCTTCGACTTCCTGCGTCAAATCTTGCACAGTCGTATCTTGGAGCTGATAGTCACGAATTTGCACATCGCCTATTTTCTCAAAATGTGCGGGATGAACCATCGGAAGCATAGAGCGCGTCAAATCAATGCTACGATTGTAAGAAATGCGATAGAGCAATTTCGTACGCTCTCCAGGATAAAGAACAGCAGGGCCCTGCACGGAAGCTTCCAAACGAAAAATGAGGGGAGTTGAAGGTTTTTTAGATGTATCAGAAGCTGTAGGCGGAGCCGCTGTCGCCTCATGGACTTCATAAGTCGATGGCGTGGTGGTATAAGTCTTTTCTCCAATTTTCATACTAATGGAAGGCAAAATATAGAGTCCTTTATCTTGTGCGGGGAGCTGAAAGTTGTAGATAGAGACAAAAGTATCTGAAGAGGCAGACATTTTGACATCTTTTACAAAAGAAGTCTCGAGGGATTTGCCTTCCATGACAAAAGATTGGGGGTCAATTTTTTCTTCTTTACTATGTGTAATGGTCAAGGTCCCTTGTAAAGGAAAATGAGCTTGGCTGTTCATAGAATCTACTGACGCATCAACAAAAGGAGCTGCCTGTAATTTTCCTACTCCCAACCAACATAAACATAGCACGCAAAGAAAAGTTCTCACCATGAATGAAGCTCCCCGCTCTTTTGTTCGGATTGAGGTTGATCTTCTAAATACATTTCCTGAATAAGTCGGAATGTCTCTGTCAAATTCTGCGGAGCCGAGGCAGAAGAAGGCGTCTGATTTGGTTTAGGGGGATGCAAGAGGAGGTTTAAAGCTTGCTGCCAATTTTTAATTGTTTGTTCTTGATTAGCGATGAGAACTTGAGGATCGAAGGACGTTTGATTGAATTGTTTTTCGGCGTTTTCTGCTGAGCGATAGCCTAAATCAAATAACGGAATGGCTAGATCCCACGGTGATTGTTGGCAACGGTCTGCTGGATTTTTTGCATGCTGAAAGCGGTTCGTCTGCTGATCGAGGACGGAGGGAATAAATGCTGCAGCTTGAAGCAACACATCCTGCTGCTGATTTTTTAAAATAGAGAGAATTGACGCTTGCTTAGCAGATTCAGTTGGCATCATTTCAGATAACAACAACAATTGTAAAGCGTGATTGGCTTGTTCGATGGCGCTTTGTAAAATTGGGGCTGGCGCAGTCTTTGCTTCTGTGAAGAGAGAATGCACTTGGCTAAATCCTGCCAGCAGAAAAAAATGTGCTTGCATCTCATGGTTAGCTTTTTTCTCCTTTAAACTTGTTTGCAGGTTCTCTTTGATGTGTTCAAGTATGTCTGTTTGATCTTTTCCAACTTTTAAAGCATCAAATTGTGCAAGCAGTTTTTGGATAGCGGACACAGTTACTGATTCTTGCATTAACAGTATGTCATAGTTCAAACGTGCTTGTTGAAGATCTTTATTGTTTTGAAAAGTCAGCGTAGCCAAGTTTTCAATTCCTTTTTTTAACTCTTGTGCAGCATCTGCAAGCTTTTGTTGATTTAAAGCTTGCAAAGCATTTAAGTACAAAGCAAGAGCTTGATCAAAAGCAGTTTTTTTGATTAAAGAAAATTCTTTTTGTTGCAAAGCATTCCAAATCGAAATAAAAGATTCAGCTTGTTGGTGAAAATAGGGTGTGAATGCACTTTGCTCTTGATGTTCAATTGTATTTAAGCGGTTCATCCATTCTTGCAAATGCTCCTGTAGAAAGCTGGCTAAAGATTCAATGGGTGCTTGCTCAATCCATTGTTGACGTTTCTGTTGTCGCACCGCCTGTAATTGTAAGTGCGCTGATTTCAGCCATTGATCAACAAGAAAAGAAGGATGACAAGAAAAGGGAGATTCTTTTTGTTCTTCTTCTTGAATTTGACACTCTAGTTGTTGCGCTTGGTTAAAAGCTTGTAGACTTTGCTTAATAAAAAAAGATTGTAAATCAAAGGAAGAGAGATGTGTCAACGCAAGTGTTTGAGCATGCTGCGAATAGGCAATGCCTACATTAAGAAATAGGTTGCGGCCAAAGGAGGGAAGAGAAAGATCAACCGGGTTAATTTTTTGAAAAAATGCTAATGCTTCAACTGTTTGATGTTGAGCCAGTGCAAGTGTCCCTAAATTGTAGAGCACGCGGGCATTTTGCCAGGTAGGAAGTGAGCGTGAAAGCAACTGTTCATAAATTTTGCTTGCCGCAGCCTCATCATGCGCTTCCCCTAATGCCTCAGCTTGTTGACTGAGAGAAGTGAAGTTTTCTTCACTTTTTAGGGCTAATAATGGAAAAAAAAGAACGAAGATCCATTTTATCATATATTCTTGCCTGTTTCCATACGTCGCACGTCAGGTAACAATAAATAAAGCAAGTAAAAGAGAAGTGCTAAGCCAAGGGGAATTTGATAGTACAAATCAACGATGATATCTTCTTTTTTGATAGGGGCCACTTTTCTTTCTGCTTGCGCTCCTTGTGATTCAATCAAATTATCTTTGACTATTTGAATCATGAGTTCTTGAGCTAAATTCCAGGAGGTCCAATCTTCTGCTTGATAATATTTTCCCCTTTCGCGCGCAGCAAGCTGTTGCAAAATGTCAGGTTCTAATTTTGATAAAACAGGTTTGCCTTCGAAGGTTACTTGAGGAATCACTTGCGGATTTAGAGAACCCAATCCGATGGTAAATAAGTGCAAATGAAGCTGTTGAGGATCTGAGATGGCACTTAAAATGGATTGCGTTTCTTGTTCTCGAGCGGCTCCCTTTAACGTTTCTAATTGCGTATCTCCTCCATCTGTTAGCATCATGATCGTATAGGATTTAGAAGAGGGATCGGGAAAAGCTTGTTTTTTCAAGGCAGCTAAAACAGGAGCAAAGCGTGTGCCACCTACATCTCCTTGGTCGATATGCAAATCTTTAATGGCGAGTCGTGTGAAAAGATAATCTAAGGTAGGAGGAACAACGGCGCTTAACTCAGAAGTAAAGGCATAGAGCGAAACGGTTTGTCCACGAAGCAGACGTATCAGATCTTGCATAATGCCTTTGGCTGCTTCTAAACGTGTCTGACCATCAGGGCCATCCGGAACACGCATTGAAGCTGAAATATCTACCAAAAGAATGACTTCATGAAGAGCTAGATGAGGTTGAGCATTACTTGGAGAGGGGGAATGAGCAGATAAAGAGGAATAGCGAATATTGCCAAAAGGCTCCATTAAGGCTAGGCAGGTCAAGATCCAGATTAGCGCCCAACCCACATTTTTGGTGTGCCTTAATCCAGGGGAACGAGGGATGATTAAGCGAGAGAGAAGAGTGGGGGAAGCATAGCCTTGTTGCTGTTTTTTTCGATAATGGGTTAAGGCAAGCTGTGCCAAGAGAATGGGAATCAGCAATAAGATCAATAAACCTGCTTGAGGGAGATTAAATAAAATTTCGCTTTCTGACATGACGTCTCTTTCCTATTACGGTATCCTTCTTAGAATGATGGAGTCTAAAAGAAAAGCAAAAAAAAGGCATCCAAGTCCTAACAAAATAAAAAAGGGATAAAGCGAAAAGCGAGTATAAGCAGATTTGCGATCTAACGTTTGCAACCGTGCTTCTTGAGAAATGGTTCCTTTTTCAAGGCGATCAATAGCGGAATAGATGTTTTGCAAGTCTTGAGTGTCGCTGACTAGATAGAATTGTCCTCCTGTTGAGGTTGTGATTGTTTGAAGTTGCCGGCGCTGAGGGGCATATTGAGCAGTGGAAAGTGCAGGATCAATATTGACAACATAAAGGCGGATATCTTGGCTTTTGGCATAGGTGGCTGCATCGTCCAGTTCCATGGTACGTAGGCGGTTTCCTTGGTCTAAACGGCTGGGATCTTGAAATCCATCCGTCACCACAATGATGATAGCGCTTTTAATAGTATAAGGAGGACGCCATTCCTGCTGGAGATCATTGGCGAAGTAGCGCGTAGCGGAAAGGAGATTAGCGGTCTTATAGATGGCATATCCCATAGCGGTCCCATCTTCAGCTGGATCTTTGGCAACTTGAATTTGATCCAGCTGCTTGATTAAAGCCTCTTGATCCAAAGTCAATGGAACCAAGACACGTGGAACACGAGCAAAAGAAAGGATGCCGATGAGATCCGAAGGATGATCGAGAATGAATTGCTTTGTGACACGTTTAAGTAAATCAATTTTGGGAATCGCTTCTTTTTGGCCATTTTTTCCCGTGGCTTCCACTGATTCTGCCATCGATCCTGATCGATCTAGCACAAGATAAATCGCAATGCCTTCCGTAGGCAATTCGTGCAAAGGAAGAGAGGCCTTGTAAGAAAGGGGAGATTTAGGAAATAAAAAATGAGGATCAATAAAGGCAATTATGAGGCAACCAAGAGCTGCTAGGTTAAGCTTCGATGGAAGAGAAGCGAGGCGAGAGCGCCAAGAAGAAAATTTCAAATCTGATAAGCGTGAGAATGCTAAAGAAGGGGTAGAAGAATGAGAAAAAATAAAAATTTTAAGCAAACTTGCAATAAGCAATCCACACAATAAAATGCCTGTAGCAATATGATCGATGGCAAAGCTCATTGAGCCTCCTTTTTGCAGCATTTATCCATTCTTAATTCCATCTCTTTTTTATCATATAATCAATTATTTTAAGTCGCTTAAGATTTCTAACATATTTAATTGTCTTAAAATAAGACATTGTATTATTTCAATACCCTTAGTATATCCCCCGTAGGGACTGGCCAAGGCTGGTAGGTTGTAGCGGATTAACAAATTTGTTAAAATTTGGCAAGTGACAAATATCTTAGCAAATTCGATCATTCAAGAAACTGCTAAATGATTAGTCACTCGCCTTACGCAAGCGAGGTCAAAGAATCAATGATATCCCTTAAATAACCACATTGCTTGATTTGTTTAATAGCCTGAAAGGCTTCAAATAGAAATAGCCCAGGGCATCGCCCTGGGTTAGGGTGTTCATTTTGTGCAAAAAATGAGCTTTATTTTTCACAATAATTGGCATAGTTGAATTGAAGGTCGCATGTTTATGCCGTCCTTTCAGGACTCGATGTCTTTTTGATAGAACCCAGGCCTCCGCTTCGCTGCGACCTGGGCTGTAATATGACGGCCCTTCAGGCCTAACAAAAAGATGATTTAGGGACTATAGAAGAGGGACTTAAACATCTCTTGTTAAGGCCTGAAGGGCCGTCATGTTACAGCCCAGGTCGCAGCGAAGCGGAGGCCTGGGTTCTATCAAAAAGACATCGAGTCCTGAAAGGACGGCATAAACATGCGATCTTCAATTTAATTATGCCAATTATTGTGAAAAATAAAGCTCATTTTTTGCACAAAATGAACACCCTAACCCTGGGTTAGATTAGCCCTTGTCATGTAGTCTGAAGGACTACAAGAAAATCCTCTCATCCCAAACAAGTTTTCATCAAACGCAATTCCCTATTTTTTTTATCCAGTTAGAAGATTCTTTCTTAACCTCCTCAATAAGCTTACTCAATGGCAAAGTACAAGGTAAAGAAACAAAAGGTGAGTCAAAAAGAATATTAAGGATCTCTAAAAAATATGAAATTGCGTTTGATGAAAACATGTTTAGGATAGATGATTCTCTTGTAGTCCTTTAGACTACATGACGAGGAACAAATCTAACCCAGGGTCGGGACTTAACAAAGAACTGTTTTTGGGATTGATATTCATCGCGTCAATTTAACAACACCACGCCTGTAAAAGGCTTTAGGGGTATATTTCTCGAAAATGACGCGAAAAATATCAAGCCCAAAACAGTTCTTTGTTAAGTCCCGGCATATGGCTAGGTAATCGGAATTTTTTATCTTTGTTTTTTCAATGTTGCTTGATCCATATCATTTCCCTCAGCGACGAGCGGCATTAGCCGCGCATGGATAGTAGCCGTGGGTGTAGGCACAAGCCGAAACCCACGGTTACCCAAAAAACAAATTTGAGCCACGTTAGTGGCGTAGCATTCGTTTAAATAAACATTGCTCCACAATCACATTTCCTACGCCACTAACGTGGCTTCATTTTTTTTACCATACACCGTGGGTTCCGGCTTCGCCTACACCCACGGCTACTATCCATGCGCGGCTAACGCCGCTTGAGCGACAAATTTAGCTGCTGGAGTTTGCCAGAAGCATTTCGTTCCTAGCCTATGGCCGGGACTTAACAAAGAACTATTTTGGGCTTGATGTTTTTCGCGTCAATTTAATAGAACCATGCCTATAACAGGCTTTAGAGGGGTATTTCTCGAAAATGACGCGAAAAACATCAAGCCCAAAACAGTTCTTTGTTAAGTCCCGGAATATGGCTAGGTAATCGTAATTTTTTTATCTTTGTTTTTGCAATGTTGCTTGATTCATATCCCTTCCCTCAGCGACGAGCGGCGTTAGCCGCGCATGGATAGTAGCGGTGGGTGTAGGCGTAAGCCGAAACCCACGGTTACCCAAAAAACAAATTTGAGCCACGTTAGTGGCGTAGCATTCGTTTAAATAAACATTGCTCCACAATCACATTTCCTACGCCACTAACGTGGCTTCATTTTTTTACCATACACCGTGGGTTCCGGCTTCGCCTACACCCACGGCTACTATCCATGCGCGGCTAACGCCGCTTGAGCGACAAATTTAGCTTCTGGAGTTTGCCAGAAGCATTTCGATCCTAGCCTATGGCCGGGACTTAACAAAGAACTGTTTTTGGGCTTGATATTCTTCGTGTCAATTTAACAACACCACGCCTGTAAAAGGTTTTAAAGGCATATTTCTCGAAAATGCCGCGAAAAACATCAAGCCCAAAACAGTTCTTTGTTAAGTCCCGGCCATAGGCTAGGAACGAAATGCTTCTGGCAAACTCCAGTAGCTAAATTTGTCGCTCAAGCGGCGTTAGCCGCGCATGGATAGTAGCCGTGGGTGTAGGCGAAGCCGGAACCCACGGTTACCCAAAAAACAAATTTGAGCCACGTTAGTGGCGTAGCATTCGTTTAAATAAACATTGCTCCACAATCACATTTCCTACGCCACTAACGTGGCTTCATTTTTTTACCATACACCGTGGGTTCCGGCTTCGCCTACACCCACGGCTACTATCCATGCGCGGCTAACGCCGCTTGAGCGACAAATTTAGCTTCTGGAGTTTGCCAGAAGCATTTCGTTCCTAGCCTATGGCCGGGACTTAACAAAGAACTGGTTTTTGGGTTTGATATTCTTCTTGTCAATTTAACAACACCACGCCTGTAAAAGGCTTTAAAGGCATATTTCTCGAAAATGACGCGAAAAACATCAAGCCCAAAACAGTTATTTATTAAGTCCCGAACCCACGGCTACTATCCATGCGCGGCTAACGCCGCTTGAGCGACAAATTTAGCTTCTGGAGTTTGCCAGAAGCATTTCGTTCCTAGCCTATGGCCGGGACTTAACAAAGAACTGTTTTTGGGCTTGATATTCTTCGTGTCAATTTAACAACACAACGCCTGTAACGGGATTTATAGGCATATTTCTCGAAAATGACGCGAAAAACATCAAGCCCAAAACAGTTCTTTGTTAAGTCCCGGCATATGGCTAGGTAATCGGAATTTTTTATCTTTGTTTTTGCAATGTTGCTTGATCCATATCCTTTCCCTCAGCGACGAGCGGCGTTAGCCGCGCATGGATAGTAGCCGTGGGTGTAGGCGCAAGCCGAAACCCACGGTTACCCAAAAAACAAATTTGAGCCACGTTATTGGCGTAGCATTCGTTTAAATAAACATTGCTCCACAATCACATTTCCTACGCCACTAACGTGGCTTCATTTTTTTACCATACACCGTGGGTTCCGGCTTCGCCTACACCCACGGCTACTATCCATGCGCGGCTAACGCCGCTTGAGCGACAAATTTAGCTTCTGGAGTTTGCCAGAAGCATTTCGTTCCTAGCCTATGGCCGGGACTTAACAAAGAACTGGTTTTTGGGTTTGATATTCTTCTTGTCAATTTAACAACACCACGCCTGTAAAAGGCTTTAAAGGCATATTTCTCGAAAATGACGCGAAAAACATCAAGCCAAAACAGTTATTTATTAAGTCCCGAACCCACGGCTACTATCCATGCGCGGCTAACGCCGCTTGAGCGACAAATTTAGCTTCTGGAGTTTGCCAGAAGCATTTCGTTCCTAGCCTATGGCCGGGACTTAACAAAGAACTGTTTTTGGGCTTGATATTCTTCGTGTCAATTTAACAACACAACGCCTGTAACGGGATTTATAGGCATATTTCTCGAAAATGACGCGAAAAACATCAAGCCCAAAACAGTTCTTTGTTAAGTCCCGGCATATGGCTAGGTAATCGGAATTTTTTATCTTTGTTTTTGCAATGTTGCTTGATCCATATCCTTTCCCTCAGCGACGAGCGGCGTTAGCCGCGCATGGATAGTAGCCGTGGGTGTAGGCGCAAGCCGAAACCCACGGTTACCCAAAAAACAAATTTCAGCCACGTTAGTGGCGTAGCATTCGTTTAAATAAACATTGCTCCACAATCACATTTCCTACGCCACTAACGTGGCTTCATTTTTTTTTACCATACACCGTGGGTTCCGGCTTCGCCTACACCCACGGCTACTATCCATGCGCGGCTAACGCCGCTTGAGCGACAAATTTAGCTTCTGGAGTTTGCCAGAAGCATTTCGTTCCTAGCCTATGGCCGGGACTTAACAAAGAACTGTTTTGGGCTTGATGTTTTTCGCGTCATTTTCGGGAAATATGCCTCTAAATTCTTTTAAAGGCGGGGTATTGTTAAATTGACTCGACGAATATCAAGCCCAAAAACAGTTCTTTGTTAAGTCCCGGCCAGGGCTATTTATATTTGAAGCCTTTCAGGCTATTAAAGAAATCAAGCTACTGGGTTGTTTAAGAGATATCATGATTCCTTGACCTCGCTTTTGTAAGGCGTATTAATAAAAAATAGAAAAGATTTAAAAATGAATAAGACGTTTTAAAGATGTTACAGATCCCGTAGGATGACTGATGCTAGCCGCCGTTAATGAGCTCGGAGGGCGATCGATTGCTGTGTGCATAGCCCTCAAATATAGCTTAGAGCTAACATGTTCGTTTATTGATACATTTCACTTTAATATTGGCTTTACGCCGGATCTTCTTAGGTGAAAAGAATGGGACATAGATGGTAACATGGTTCAAAATGATTTGAATATATTTATGGACACTTCTTCTCCCATTATTGCTGTTTTTGACTTTGATCACACACTAACGGATCGCGATTCATTAGTCCCTTTTTTATTTTATATTCAGGGCTTTTGGAAAACAATGTATCACTTTATTGCTTTGGGTCCAGCATTTACGAAATATCTTATGGGATTGTTATCAAGACAAAGCATTAAAGAAAAAATTCTCACGCGCTTTATAGGCAACCGTTTATTTGCCGATGTGCAAGCTTTAGGAGAGACTTATGCGGATCAGCAATTGGATCGCTATCTCAAACCAGAAGCGCTCAAACGTTTGGCTTGGCATCAAGCACAAGGGCACCGTTGTTTATTGGTAAGTGCTTCTTTAGAGTTTTATTTAAAGCCTTGGGCTGCACGTCATGGCTTTGAAGAAGTGATTGCTTCGCGTCTTGAATTGACGCCAACTGGATATGTCACAGGACGCTTGATAGGATTTAATTGCTGGGGGCCAGAAAAAAAGCGTCGCTTACTTGCCTATTTGGATTCTACAAAACAGGCTCAACTTTATGTCTATGGCGATAGCCGTGGAGATCACGAGATTCTTGCGCTTGCGGATTATTCTTTCTATCGCAAGTTTGAATAAGAATTTTTATCTTAGTAAAATTCTCCCATCTTGTAAATTGATTGAATAAAAATTTTAACTATATACAAGATTAAAAAATAACCTCATGTATTAAAATGGAAATGGAGCTTATGTGACACTCAGCGGTGTTTTTACGACCGGTTCTGATCGAACAAAAAAGTGGGCCATTCGTGATATCCCTTATGGATTAAATGAAGTCTTACAATTGCGTCCGGTAAAGTACAAATTTAAAGGAACTGATCAAGATGAGATTGGATTTATCGCGCAAGAAGTGAAACCTATCATTCCTGAAATCGTTTATGGGGAAGAAGGTAGTATGGCATTAGCTTATAGTCAAATTACTTCTGTTTTAACTAAGGCTATCCAAGAGCAGCAGATCATGATTAATGAATTGCGAGACCAGGTACAACAACTCCAAGAGTTGCTTAATCAATTAAAAACAGATTGAGCTGTGAGTAAAGAATAGATCGGAATTTTACGCCCCGCGGTTGAGTTAACCGCGGGCGTTATAAAATTATTTAGCCCGTCCAACTGCTTATCCACCCAATTGCTGCAACAACTTTGCAACTAGCGATGTCCAGCCCTGATGGCTTGCACCTAGCCCCAACCCATTATCCCCTTGAAAATACTCATTGAATAACAGTAAATCCTGCCAATCTGCTTCTCGATTGAAAGGACTCTCCTGAGCAAAAATAGGACGTGTTCCATCCGGTCTCTTAAGGAATAATGCCATTAAACGCTGTGACAGTTGGGTCGCGACTTCTCCTAAATTCATCCAATTTCCCGATCGCGTGGGAAATTCAACTTTTAGGGTGTCGCCATAGTAATAATGATATTTCTGCAGCGCTTCAATGATGAGATAATTAAGGGGAAACCAGATAGGACCGCGCCAATTGGAATTCCCTCCTGCGATTAAGCGATAGCTAGATTCGCTGGGCTCATAGCTAATGCAGCGTGCTTGATCACACAATTTAAGAATATAAGGATGCTCTTTGTGATATTTGGATAAGGAGCGAATGCCATAAGGTGAAAGAAATTCGTTTTCATCTAGCATGTAGCGCAAAGTGCTGAGCAAGCGATCACGTGTCAAAATGGATAACAACTGCTTGGGTTTTTTGCCAGGATTTAACTTACAGGTCATTGTACTGGCATAATCAGGTCGTTGGCTTAAAAACCATTTCATGCGTTGATGAAAGATGGGCTCTTCTTCCAACACAATATTGTCAATTGTTTCAACTGCTAACAGCGGAAGCAAACCGACTAAAGAACGAATGCGCAATGGAGTGAGGCGATCTTCAATAGTCAATGCATCGTAAAAAAATCCATCTTCTTCGTCCCACAAGGAATATCCCTTGCGTTCAGGTTTAATCATTGCACTTGCTATGCGTAAAAAATGTTCAAAAAATTTAGAGGCGCAGTCTTGATACACAGGTTCTGTTCGCGCAAGTTCAATGGCAATTTTCATGATCAAAGTGCAATAGAATCCCATCCAGGCTGTTCCATCAGCTTGATCAATGCGGGCTCCGCCAGGCAATGGAATGCTGCGATCAAAAATGCTGATATTGTCGAGTCCCAAAAACCCTCCTTGAAAGACATTATTGCCCAACTGATCCTTACGATTGACCCACCAGGTAAAGTTGAGGAGCAGTTTATGAAAAATGCCTTCTAGAAAATCGCGGTCAAGCTTGCCTGTGTATTTGCCGTCAATCTTATAAACACGCCAAGCTGCCCAAGCCATGACAGGTGGATTGACATCACTAAAATTCCATTCATAAGCAGGGAGTTGTCCGTTGGGATGCATGTACCATTCACGGGTCATCAAACTCAGCTGGCGTTTGGCAAAATCAGGATCAATTAAAGACAGAGGAATACAATGGAAACAGAGGTCCCAACTGGCATACCAGGGATATTCCCATTTGTCCGGCATCGAAATGATGTCGAAGTTCACTAGATGAATCCACTCTTTATTGCGACTCAACCTCCGTTTGATAGGAGGAAACTGAGGATCTCCTTCCATCCATTGCTCGATATCGTAATAGTAGAGCTGCTTCCCCCAAAGTAAATTGGCAAACGCTTGGCGTTGAATGTTCCTTTCATCCTCGTTCAATTGGGGATTTTGAATATCAGCATAAAATTCATCCGCTTCTCTTTGTCTTTGCGTAAATAGAGCGTCAAAATCCTGAAAAGGGAGCTCTTTGGGCTGAGAAGATAAGCGTAAGCGCAGCGTCCACTTCTCTTGGGGAGCGAGAATGCGGTGGAAATGGGCTGCTGCTTTGGTTCCCGTGTCGTGTGGATTTACTGCGAGTTCTTCACCTTGAATCAGATAACGATGAAAGGCATCTTTAACATAAGGAGTCGCATTTTGTTGATGGTAAAGTGTTTCAATATTCGTATCATTTTCTGTGAAGAGCCAATCGCTGGCTCCTTCCGCATAGAGAAAATAAGTACCGGCAGCAGAATGTTCAGCCTGCAAAAAAGAGTGAGAACTTTTTTGCTTTAAGCTCATCTGGGGTTTGGATTCAACGTCCCCCATGGGGCCATGTGGATAACCCCAGCTCCACGTATTACGAAACCAAAGCGTAGGAAGAACGTGAAGGGGCGCTGGATCTGGGCCATGATTCAAAACCGAGAGGGTAATCAGCAAATCGCAGGGATTGGCTTTGGCATAAGCAATCTCAATATCAAAATAGCGTTTATCATGAAAAATTCCCGTATCTAATAATTCATATTCAGGAACATCCGATCCGCGCTGCTGATTTTCTTGAATGAGCTGCAAGTAAGGATACGCTTGTTGAGGATATTTATAGAGCATTTTCATATAGCTATGGGTGGGGGTGCTATCCAAATAGAAATAGCATTCCTTGACATCTTCGGCATGATTGCCTTCCCGAGAATTTAAACCAAAAAAACGCTCTTTTAGAATGAGGTCTTTTTCATTCCAGAAAGTCGGGGCAAAGCAAAGATATTGATGGCGATCGGAAATCCCGCCAATGCCATCTTCGTTCCAGCGGTACGCCCGACTTCTTGCGTGGTCATGGGTGAAATCATCCCAAGCCTCGCCTTCTTCGCTGTAATCTTCCCGTACTGAGCCCCATGCGCGTTCGCTTAAATAAGGACCCCACTTGCGCCAATTTGATTGACGGTGATGGTGCTCTGTTAATCTTTGTTTCTCAGGATTCTCTCGCATAAATTGCTTTCATCGTCCATAGTTGTCTGCAAGAAATTGTATTTAGCAAATCAGGAATAATCCTAAAATGATTTAAACATTTGTTTTTATCTGGTCCTATGTTTTTGTACTTAAAGAATTTTAATTTAATCAGATGGAATCTATTTTTATTTTTCCGAGTTGTTTTTTGGGGAATAGAAGGCGGGGTTTATGCTCAACATGCAAGCATTCAATCTGAAACAAATTGTTTCACTTTTACTCTGACAGATGCTGTGTCTCGCGCGCTCAATTCTAATCGCCAGCTTTTAGGGACAGTAGAGAGTTTGACGGCGGCTCAATATGGCATTCATCTAGCTAAAAGTGAATTCAATATTGGCATGACACCGAATAGTCAAGCAGGCTATATGGGAGGGGATAGAGGCAAGCCAGGGTGGTCGGTGGGAGGAGGGGTAGAGATAAGTAAGAAATTTACAAACGGAACTTTAGTTTCAGTTGCTCCTAGTATCCTTAAAACGCGCGAACATTATCACACAGAGATTCAAGCTCTAGTGACTCAACCCCTCTTGCGTGGATTAGGAAAAGACTATCAACTCGCCAACCTAAAAGGCGCTCAATTTGCTCTGCGCACTGCTTATCGCAATCTCTATATTGCACAAGTCCAATTGATCTTGCGCACGATTCAAACGTTGTATGAGATTGTCAAATCAGACAAAGGTCTTTTGCTCAATCAAGAATCTTATCAACGCATCAGTCAGTTTTATCAAGCAGCCAAGTTAAAGGAAAAAATGGGGTTGTCGGATGCGTTAGATGTGTATCGGGCAGAAATGGAACTCCGCCATGCAGAAGATGCTTTAAAAGGAAATCGGGAAAGATTAGAGGAAGCCAAAGATACTTTACGTGATTTATTAGCCTTGCCTCTCGATTCGTGTATCAGAATTGACGTTCCTCTTCTCTCTACTTCTCATCCCATTGATTTAGATCAAGCAGTAGAGATGGCCTTAAATCAACGCATTGAAGTCGATCAATCTCAAGATGAATGGCGTGAAAACGAACGTTTATCACGCTTGGCTAAGAAAAATCTTTATCCAGAGCTCAATCTCGTCTTCAACTATTCGAATGTGGGAAGAGCAAGACATTTTACGACTTCTTGTACGCGTGATCGCGAAAACATTTGGGGAGTCGGTTTTACGACTTCAACAGATGTCAATCCTTTGGCTGAACAAATCGCTTATGAGCAAAGTTTGACTGCCATTGCCTCTGCTTCAAGAGGAATTGATCAAATAGAAGCTACCATCATTTTAGAGGTGAAGAAAGCCGTCCGCCAGCTCGATCGTGCATTTGAACGCATCCACTTGCAGGAAGATCAAATCAAAACAGCGCAAGGAGAGCTTCATTTGGCCAAAATTAAATTTGATCATGGCTTGGCTGATAACTTTAATGTGATTCAGGCTGAAAAGTCATTAAGGGCCGCGGAGCAAACGTATTGGACTGCCTTGATTGACCATGTTGTAGGAGAATTCCAATTATTGGCAGCCTTGGGACTTTTAATCGATAAACCGCGCATCCCTTAGGTGCATCTATGAAACGTATTTTTCTATTTCTGTTTTTTTTGGTTCTCGGCGGGTTAATCTTGGGATTTAATTTATTCAAGCAAAATGCAGTCGTTCCTAAAATCCCGACAGCCTTTGCTGTGAAGCAAGATCTTAAGGTAGAGATTAAAACTGTAGGCGAGTTAGAGGCGGCGCGTTCGACAAGCATTGCCTCTTCGATTAAGGGAGATCAAGGTAAAATCATTGATTTAATTGCTGATGGAGTCTATGTACAGCCTGGCCAGGTTCTTGTCAGATTGGATCCCACTCCTTTTGAGGAGAAGATCGAAAAATTGCAAGCACAAATTAAGGAGCAGGAAGCGTATTTTGCGACGCTTGAACAAACGCTTGAATGGGAGGCGATTCAGTCTGACCATAAAAATCGCATAGCGTCTTTCGAAGTGGAAGCAGCTCAGTTAGAGCTTGATAAAATGATGTATGGAGACGGGCCGCAAGAAACGTCGCGCCTGAAGGCAGCCATGCAAAAAGCTGGGTCAAAATATGATGAGCTCAAGTCCTATTCCCATGATCTAATGGAATTAGAAGGACAAGGTTTTTTAAATATCAGCGAGGTTAAACAAGTTCAGAAAAAATTAGCAGAAGAACAAGAAGCTTATGAAATGGCTCAGCAGCAGTATGAGAGTTACGTCCAACATGTCTATCCTATGCAAGTGAAGAAAGCTGAAACAAGTTTAAAGCGAGCGCAAGTGAGCCAAGAAGAAACTGTAAAGTCAGGTTTTTACAGTGTGGCTAAATCTCGCTCACTTCTCGATCAAGCCAAGCAAGTTCTAGCTGATTTCTTTCTGCAATTACGAGAAGCTAAAAAAGAGTTAATCCAAACGGAAATTATTGCTCCTGCGCCTGGAATGGTTGTTTTGCGCGAAGAATATCGCTCTAGTCAGCGGCGAAAACCTCGCGTTGGGGATATTCTTGTCAAAAATCAGCCTTTAATCGATTTGCCTGATTTAAGTTCAATGGTTGTGAAGACACGTGTAAGAGAGGTTGATCTCTATAAAGTAGGAATAGGAAAAAAAGCAACAATTGAAGTGGATGCCTATCCTCACTTCTCGTTCAAAGGAACGATCACTTCCATCGGCGTCTTGGCTTTAGCTGATATTGGACGCGCAAGCGAAGAGAAATATTTTGAAGTTCGCATTGCTTTAGATGAGAGCGATCCATGCTTGCGTCCTGGAATGACCACCCGTGCAACAATTCATGCTCAAGAAGCAAAAAATGTTTTAACCATTCCCTTGCATAGTGTATTTGACGAGCATAAGCACACTTACTGTTATGTTTGTAGTCCACAGGGCATGTATGAGAAAAAGGAAGTGCAGCTGGGCATTAGCAATGAACAATGGATAGAAGTGAAAGCAGGCCTACAAGAAAAAGAATGCATTTGTCTTCTTAACCCTTTTTATTAACAGAGCAAGCGTCAGTATGCATCCACCTCCTCTTGTTCGTGTTGAGCAATTAAGTAAATCCTATGCATGGGGACAGGAGAACATCCATGCTTTAAGAAAAATTGATTTAAAGATCGAGGCCGGGCAATCAGTGGCTATCATGGGTCCTTCCGGCTCTGGTAAATCGACTTTGCTGCATTTGCTTGGTTGTTTAGATCGCCCTACCGCGGGACGTTATCTGTTGAATGAGCAAGATATCTCTTGTCTTAGCGATATCGAACTTTCTCTTGTGCGTGCTTCGCAGATTGGATTTGTCTTTCAATCTTTTAATCTCATTTCACAGCTGAATGTCTATGAAAATATTGAAGTGCCCTTTCTCTATCAAAGGGTCCCTTTGTCAGAAAAGGAAATCCGCGAGCGCATCTTGTCGGCTATTGAATGTGTTAAACTGCAGCATCGTCTGTATCATTTGCCCTCTCAGTTATCAGGAGGAGAAGCGCAACGTGTAGCGATTGCAAGGGCATTGGCCATTCATCCTCTTTTGATTCTAGCTGATGAGCCCACCGGTAACCTAGATACTGAAACGGGGAGAGCGATTTTAAAGCTTTTCCAAGAGCTTAATGCACAAGGCGTCACGCTTGTAATTGTCACTCACGATAAAGATGTAGCCAAGCATTGTCAACGCATGGTGTACATGCAGGATGGCCAAATGATTTCGAATTCTGCAGCAGATAAATAGTTCCTTTCTGCAAGAAGAGCGCTGCAAGCGGCAGAAATTTTATAAAAGAAGTGTATTGTCAATGTTGATCTATCGAGAAATCAAAAGATGTTTGCGATCCCTTCTCATTCATCGCTTGCGCTCATTGCTTAGCACTTTGGGGGTTTTATTTGGAGTCGTCGCTGTTGTTGCAATGCTTTCAATTGGGGAAGGAGCTAAGCAAGAAACTCTAGAGCAAATTGAGCAGCTGGGGATGAATAGCATTATCGTGCGCCAGCATGTAATGTCTGACGAGCAGCGGGCGCAAGCTTTAGAGCAAAAATCTCGAGGACTCACTTGGCAAGATGTTGAGGCTTTGCGTGAAAATATTCCCCTATTAATGCAGGATGCTCCTTTAAGAGTCATACAAACATCGCTGACGGGTTCATTAACGCAAGTATCTCCCGAGATTTTAGCAGTGAACCGTGCCTTTGCCGACATGAAGCAATTGCAATTGGCAGAGGGTCGTTTTCTTTGTGATCTTGATCAACAGGGAAAACGGCTTGCCTGCGTATTAGGTTATGAAGTGGCTAAGGATCTTGGAAAAGAGGGACATATCGGGTGTACACTTAAGCTTGGTAACATCCATTATGAGATTGTAGGTGTGTTAAAATCAACTCATTGGAAAGCGAGTAAAAATCAGAGCATCACCACCCGTAATCTTGATAAGGCGATTTTTATTCCACTAGGCTCTGATGTCGGTTTAATCAGTTCATCCATGGCAAAAGACAGTTTGTCTGAAATTGTTTTGCAAATTCGAGACGCCCAACACATGGAATTGGCTGCTCAGTTTATCAAAAAGATTTTAAGACGCTTGCATGGAGGTTATGAGGATTATCAAATTGTCATCCCGCAAGAACTTCTACAGCAAGCCTATCGCACTCAAAAAACCTTTAATCTAGTCTTGGGCAGCATTGCTGCTATTTCTCTGTTAGTCGGGGGCATTGGCATTATGAATATTATGTTGGCGACAATTTCTGAACGCACCCGCGAAATTGGTATCCGACGCGCAGTGGGAGCGACCCGAAGGCATATTCTTCTGCAGTTTCTTTTTGAAACTTTAATGTTAACCTTAATAGGAGCCATTTTGGGCGTGGTCTTAGGAATTGGATTTTCAATGGCCATTAGTATATTGGCAGGTTGGAAAACCATTGTCACCCCTTGGTCCATTCTTTTGTCCTTGATGATGTCCTCAGTTGTAGGATTATGTTCAGGAGTCTATCCCGCCTATCAAGCCGCGATGATGGATCCTATTAAAGCGCTACGTCATGATTAAGCGCTTAATCATGAGCTAAAGTTTAAATTAATTCGCTACAAAAAAACTTGCCCCTCGCGTTATAATATATTCAATAATTGAATAGCAGATAAACTGGATGATGAAAATTATTAAATTATCAAAAGAAACTAATGAAATACAGCGAGTTATCACTCTTCGAAACTCAAGAAATAATCGATATCGCTATCAAGAATTTATTTTAGAAGGCCGCATTGCAATAGATCAGGCTTATAAAAAAGGGTGGAAGATTAAGGCTTTATTTTATAATAGAGAAAACCCTTTATCAGATTGGGCTAAAGATCATCTTGAGCGAAAATTATATGATGTAGCTTATGCCATTACCACTGCTCTAATGGCTAAAATTGCCGATAAAGCAGAACCTTCTGAGATCATTGCGATTGCAGAGATGCAAATTCGATCCTTTTGTTCTTACTATCCCCTATCTAAAGAACCTATCATTGTTTTAGATGAGCCTAAAAGTGCTGGAAATGTAGGCATGATGATTCGCTCAGCTGTATGTTTTGGAGCACAAGCTATCGTGCTTTCAGGACATGCAGCTGACGAATATGATCCCAAATGCATTAGGGCTAGCGTAGGGACTTTTTTTTCAATTCCGATTTATAGAGTCGAGGGTGTCGGGAAATTTCTGACTAAAATAGAAGAAATTCAATCAGAAAATGATGTGAAGATTATAGCTTCAGGGGATAAAGGAGCGATTTCATTAAATGAAATTCAATTTAATAACCATTTGTTTTTCTTGATTTTGGGAAATGAGACGAGAGGAATTAGTACAGGATATAAACACATTGCCCATCATTTTGTTCGCATTCCTTTAACAAAAGAATTTACCTCTTTGAATATAGCTGTAGCTGGATCCATTTTCTTGTATGAAATTCATCGGCAATGCAATCAAGACTTCAAAAGTATGACTAATAATTAAAACTCGCCTTCTTTAACATCTATCAGTTGTGAATGATTGGCATTTGGCTAAAACGCTGAGTAGAACATCTCTAACAATCTTAAGATTAGTTATTCACCTTACGCAAGCGAGGTCAAATAATCAGAAATATCCTTTAAATAATCAAATAGCTTGATTTGTTTAATAGCCTGAAAGGCTTCAAATAAAATAGCTCAGGGCCGGGACTTAACAAAGAATACTTTTAGGAGGAGAAGTTTTAGCCCCAAATTTTACCCAGAATTGATTAAATTCTTGTTTGTGATATTATAAAGATGTTGTGAACCTTGATATTTAGGGGTGAAAAAATGAAACAACATCAAAGAAAATCCGAGCTTCGCAAAGAAGCAGCTCGCGTAGGCGATAGTCGTGATCAGTGGAAAGAAAAGAATAAGCAAAGGTACGAAGAGAATAAATGCTTAAGAAAAAGAATCATTGAATCAAGACAAAGCCGAGATCAATGGAAAAGCCAATCTAAAGAGTTAAGAAAGCAATTGGAATTCAAAGAGAAAATGATTTCTATTTTGACGGCCCAACTGGAAGAACAGGGGATGGGCCTAACGGAACTCGAACAAGAAATAAAGCAACTAAAAAAAACTCCCCAAGCTAAATGTTTCAGAAGAAGAGCAAGAGAGGAAGAGTTCCTATTCTTGTTATAGCTACTGGTTAAAATTTATAATTATTTATTTTATCTGTTACACAGGAGTAAGTATTTATAATCTGTTTCAGATCATTAAGAATTTATCGTCGTTTGGAGTTATCAAGTTAGAAAGGACTCCAGTATGTATGACAATCAGGAGATGGATTAATCAGATAGGTTATCATAAGCTTGTGAGTCGCAAGAAGAAAGCAACAGACTGGTTTTATTTAATAGATAATAAGGTGCAATTAGAAAAAGGCAAAGTTTGCTTGATTTTAGGAGGTCGTATCAACCAACTTAAAAGGGGCAAGTGTTTATCATTCGAAGATCTAACAGTAATTAAAGAAAAAGTTTGTAAAAATAAGAAGGAGATTGAAGAGCTGATAGAATTAGCAATAAAAGAGACTAAGGAACCAATCATGATTGGATCCGATGAGGGAGGAGATATTCTACCAGCTATTCAAGCAGTAATAAAAAGGCATTCATCTATTCAACACATACCCGATATTAGCCATAAAGTCTGCAATCTATTGAAGAAGCTGTTATCGAAAGATGAAAGGTGGAAATTCTTCTTTAAATCAGTGACTTTATCAAGGAATAAGCTAAAAGGCAGCCCTCTTAGTCATTTGTGTCCGCCAAAAACTCCGGAATTTAGGTTCCTGCATTATGCTAAGATTGTGAGATGGGCGATAAAAGTGATTGAAATGTTAAAGAGAAAGAATAAGGACGATGAAAATAGAGATAAGATTATAGAGCAGCTAGGATGGTTACTGGAAATAGAAAAAGACATTAAGATATTTGAAGAATTAATGACGATAGGAGAGAGAGCAAAACAAATTGTAAGGAAAAATCATTTAAAAGCTGGCATGAGAATATCGATTGAAGCCCATACAGCTATAGCTAAAAAGTATCTGAAAGAAATCAACCAATACTTAAGAATACAAGGAGCTAAGGTTGGGAAGGGACAATTATTTGTAGGCAACACAGAGATTATCGAATCAGCATTTAGCAAATTAAAGTTATTGAATCGAGAGAATCAAGGATTCACATTGTCAATGATTGGATTAGCAGCTTGTTTTGGAAAACTAGAATTTAAAGATGTGGTTCAAGCATTTGAGAAACATACCTATAGTGAATTTAAGCAATGGGAAGCTGAAAATATTGGTCCGACATTCTTAAGTCGAAGGAAGAAAGCGCTAAAGCCGATAAGAGCAGTTAGAAACAGGCGAAGGAAAAAAGCATTGAAACTGATAAAAACTGCTGGTAACAAAAGTGACGCGAAGAACAGAGAGTGAAAACCCCAAAAAGTTGCTTAGATGTTAAGTCCCGGCCCAGGGCATTGCTCTGGGTTAGATGGGCCATCGTCATGTAGTCTGAAGGACTACAAGAGAATCATCTAATACCAAACATGTTTTCATCAAATGCAATTGCCCATTTGTTTTTATCCATTTAAAAAATCCTTTCTTAACCTCCTTAATAAGCTTACTCAATGCAAAGTACGAGATAAAAAAACAAGAAGATGAATATAGACCCTCAGCCTCTCCAATTTCAAAAGCATGGCAACCATACGCATGCCCCATACTTGTCCTATCACAATGAAGATCTGAATAATTAGTGGTGTATAAATGGCCTGCGTGTTTTGGTCCTGATAGGATATGAATTAAGAATACTTGCAAGTGAGTGAGCCAAAATTTCTCTTGTAGTCTTTCAGACTACGATATGGGGGTATTTTTCCCAGGCCGCTGGCCTGGCTATTTCAATTTAGAGCCCTTCAGGCTGCTACGCATAAAGCTAATGCAACTCATTGTATGCACATACTTGAGTTCAATCATGGAATGTTTTGATCAAAGGCTCAAATTTTTTGAATCATCTGCGTTATATTAGTTATATTTTTAATACGCTTTTTAACTGCAAATGCTGAATAGTAAAAGTCATCAAAACTTATATCTTACAGTCAGTAATTGATAATATGAAGATCTTTAGGCAAATTCTTTAGTCCATCATATGTGAGGAAATAGCAACGGGAGACATCAAGTGTTTTAAGATTGTTGGGCAAATTTTTCAAGTGCTCATCTGTTAACCACTGACATCCAAATAACTCAAGAGATTCCAACTCTTTGGGCAAATTCTTTAAGTTCGCATCTTTTAAACCGGTTAGACCTAAACCCAAACTATCAAGCTTTTCAGGTAAATTCTTCAGCAATTCATCTGTTAAAACCCATTCAGCTAGGCTAAGCTTTCGAAGATCTTTAGGTAAATTTTTTATTGCTTCTTCTGTTAAAAGTGTGCAGAAATCTAATTTCAGATCTTCAAGATGATTAGGCAAATTTTTTATCCCTTCATTTGTTATTTGAGTGCAAGAGCGTAGGCTAAGCTTTTTAAGATTTGGACACGCTTTTAATACTTCTTGTAGTTGTGAGTCCAAGAGAAGAGGGGATCCTAAATTAATCCCTTTTAAAAATTCTCCCGCTTTTTTGGCCATTGATAGCTTTATTTCTAAGGGAATATCATATGTCACCATAGCATTGCTCCCTAATATTGAAGCTAATAGTTCAGGATTTGGCACAAGATTCTGATAAGTTTTCGCGGTCTCTCTAAATTTGTTTTGCATCTTCTTATCCCCCTGTTTCAAAAAATATATCAGAACGTCTTCTGGTAAATCTGTTATCGTTTTTCCAGTCTTTAAGGTTTGGCAAATTTCATTTATTTTTTGAATCACTCGATCATTTGAATCCACCCGTTTTTCAATCAGTTTTGATTTGATAAGAGGAAGATAATCTAGAGCATCTTGTTGATTAATATACTGAATTCCTCCCCTCAAGACTTCTAAAATTTCATTGAGGTGTTGTTGAGGATTGCTTTGGATCAATTGGTCTAGTTTTTCATGAAATTGTGTATTTGAAGAAATTTCATACGGATTATTAATTGGCTCTCTTCCTATATTCATATTATTCTCCTTTAAAATGGTTTTATTCCCTTTCTAATTGAATCTATTTAAACTAAAAAATTTAATAATATCTAAATAAAATAGAAATAATTTTTTATAAAATATTGATATTTTCATAAAAATATTATAATTAAATACAGCTTATTATCTATATGTATTATATAATAATATTTAAAAATTTTAAAACAAATTTATTAATTTTAAATATTTAAATTTTTATTGTATAATATTGTATAATACAGATAAGGAATCATAATTTTTAAAAATAATAATATTTAATAGTTAATTTATTATAGAATGTTTTTTAATTAAAAATTATTTTTATTTATTTAAAAAACTTTTTAATTTCAATCATTTCAATTAAAGAAAGAGAAGGTCATTTCTCTAAAGAAAGGTAGTATGAATATAGGAACAAGGCCAATCAATGATCCTTATGAAATTTCTTCAAACACACAATTTCATGAAAAACTAGACCAATTGGTCAAAAGCAATCCACAACAACACCTCCCTGAAATTTTAAAAGTATTGAGTAAAGGAATTCAGTATATTAGTCGACAAGATGCTCAATCTTATCTTCCCACTATTAAATCCAAGCTGATTCAGGAACAAGTGGATCGTAATGATCCAGTGATTCAAAAAATCAATGAAATTAGCCAATCTTTACTAGAGAATCAAACGACCATAAAAGATTTACCGGAAGATATTCTCATTCATTTTTTGCAACGGTGGGACCAGGAGACGCAAAGAACATTTGGAAGGACAGCACAAGATTCTCAGAAGCTTATGCAAAAGCCTGAACTATTAGCTTCAATATTAGAGAGCGAAGATGCTTTATCTTGTTATTTCAATCCTATTCCCTTAGAAAAAAAGCTAGCAATGGCTACACAAGCAGGAAAGTCTTTAAAAACACTGACTTTCGCCTACACTCCTGTATCAGATGACGACCTAAAAAAGGTATTCAAATCCTGTGATGGTCTTATAGAACTTGATTTAACCTCGTGCGATTACCTAACAAATCAAACAATAAAAAACTTACCTGAACAACTTAAAGTGCTGGAATTAGTTAATTGCCCTTTATTAACACCAGCAGGATTAGAAAATTTACCTCCAAATCTTGAGACCCTTCTTCTAGATGGAGAATTTAAATTAACAAACCAAGTCGTGAAGAAGTTTCCCCAACAACTTAAGGACCTTGTTTTATTGAACTGCTTTCTATATCCAAAGGTGAGCCTGGAAAATTTGACCCATCTTAAGTATCTTTGTTTAAGACAGTTTGTTGGGACAATAGATAATCATTTGCAGAATTTGCCAACAAACCTCAAAGAGCTGGTTTTATTTGATTGCAATCGCCTCACAAATAAAGGATTAAAAAATTTACCTCACACTCTTGAGAGGCTAATATTATCTAAAGGCTTATTAACAGAAGAAGGATTAAAAGATTTACCTCAAAATCTTGAGTCTCTTGAATTAGTTGGATCCTTTTCATTAAAAAATGAAGAGATGAAAAATTTGCCTGAAAATCTTAAGCAACTTAATTTAACTAAATGCATTTTAACAGATGAAAGCCTAAAGAATTTACCTAAAGATCTTGAGACTCTAAGTTTACAGGGGTGTATTGGGTTAACGGATGAAGGCTTTAAGAATTTACCAAAAAATCTTAAAAAGCTTGAAATCAGTGAGGGAGAGTCTAAATTAACAGAGAAAGGAATAACCAGTCATTTGCCTCAAAATCTTTTAATATCCATACAAATCAATAAGTGATGCAGCAGGCATCGAATGAGGCGTAAAGCCCGGCATGTTTCAATTGAAGGTAACTTATTTATGCCGTCCTTTCAGGACTCGATGTCTTTTTGATAGAACCCAGGCCTCCGCTTCGCTGCGACCTGGGCTGTAACATGACGGCCCTTCAGGCCTTAACAAGAGATGTTTAAGTCCCTCTTCTATAATCCCTAAATCATCTTTTTGTTAAGGCCTGAGGGGCCGGCCCTTCAGGCCTTAACAAGAGATGTTTAAGTCCCTCTTCTATAGTCCCTAAATCATCTTTTGTTAAGGCCTGAAGGGCCGTCATGTTACAGCCCAGGTCGCAGCGAAGCGGAGGCCTGGGTTCTATCAAAAAGACATCGAGTCCTGAAAGGACGGCATAAATAAGTTACCTTCAATTGAAACATGCCGAACTGGCCAGTGTCAAATATTTTTATTAAAAAACACCTGAGTCATCATCCCTATTTGATAATTGAATCATTTTTATCATGCGATTGCTTGATAAGTGAATGCTTAATTGACAAAATCCCAGCATCGTTTTAATATGCCACTCCTCAGATAAATTTGTAGTCAATAGGGAATCATGAAAGGAATTGTATTAGCGGGAGGAAGCGGAACTCGGCTCCATCCTTTGACGTTAGGGGTAACAAAGCAGCTATTGCCAGTTTATAATAAACCCATGATTTATTATCCCCTCTCTGTTCTATTGATGGCTGGAATTCGCGATATTCTCCTTATTTCAACACCTGAAGATATGCCTCTTTTTCAACGTTTATTGGGAGATGGCTCACATCTTGGAGTGAATTTTAATTATGCTCCCCAGCCTAAACCCAATGGCTTGGCTGAGGCCTTCATCATAGGTAAAAGTTTTATAGGACAAGATTCTGTTTGTTTGATTTTAGGTGATAATATTTTCTATGGCGGTCATTTAAGCCATTTATTGCGAAAAGCATGCGACAAGAAAGAGGGAGCCACTCTTTTCGGATATGAAGTCAAAGATCCTGAACGATATGGTGTTGTTGAATTCGATGTTCAGGGAAAAATCATTTCAATTGAAGAAAAACCTCCAAAGCCCAAATCCAATATTGCCGTCACCGGCCTTTATTTTTATGGCAATGAGGTGATCGACATTGCCCATGGGTTAAAGCCTTCAGCACGTGGAGAATTAGAGATTACTGATGTTAACCAAGAATATTTGCGGCGCGGACAAGCAACCGTCAATAGGATGGGACGTGGCTATGCGTGGTTGGATGCAGGAACTTATGAGAGCTTGATGCAAGCGAGTCAATTTGTGCAAGTGATTGAAGAGAGACAGGGGCATTACATTGCATCCTTAGAAGAAATTGCCTATGATCAGAAGTTTATCTCGCGCGCTCAATTGAGACTATTGGGTGAAAAATTGGGTAAAAGTTTATATGGACGTTACCTCATGGAACTTGCAGCAAAGGATAGTCACCATGGAAGCGAATAATTTACCTCTTCAAGGTTTAATCCTGATTAAGCCCAAAGTGTTTAGAGATCATCGAGGTTTTTTTTTAGAAACTTTTCAGCAATCTCTTTATGAAAAGTTGGGTATTTCAGGATCCTTTGCACAAGACAATCATTCCTATTCCCAAAAGGGATGCATAAGGGGAATGCATTTTCAATCCTCTCCCGGTCAAGCGAAATTAATTCGCGTAGCAGTGGGAAAAATTTATGATGTTGCAGTTGATATTCGTCCCTCTTCTCCTACCTATGGTCAATGGGAAGCGGTCATATTAGATGACGAATTGCATCATCAGCTTTTTATTCCTGTAGGTTTTGCCCACGGTTTTTGCGTGTTGAGCCAAGAGGCTCATGTTTTATATAAAGTCAGTACCCCGTATAATCCCCAATATGAAAAGGGATTTCGCTGGGATGATCCAATGGTTAACATTAAGTGGCCTTTTGATTATCCTATTGTTTCAGAAAGGGATCAAGACGCTCCTTTTCTGCATGAAATAAGTCAAGGCATAGAAGGAAAAATATCATGAAAAAAATTTGGATTTGTGGAGCCTCAGGTATGCTGGGATCCCATTTTAAGCGTTTATTAGCTCAACGGCAAATTCCTTTTGTAGCTAACGATTCTCAAAGAATTGACATTACAGATCTCGATAGCGTTTCTGATTTTGTGCGCATACAAAAAATTTCGCATGTGATTAATTGTGCAGCTTATACACAGGTTGATAAAGCAGAAGCAGAGCAGAAACAAGCGTATCTTGCCAATGCGGTGGGTCCTCATAACCTCGGAATAGCAGGCAGGCGCCACGGAGCCAGAGTGCTACACTTTTCTACTGATTATGTCTTTGATGGAAAAGGACGTACACCTTATTCAGAAGAACATTATTGCACTCCCATCAGTGCCTATGGCATGAGCAAGCTGGCGGGTGAAATCAAGCTGCTCGATGAACATCGCCAATCTTGTATCATTCGTACCTCTTGGCTTTTTGGAATTCCAGGGATTAACTTTGTTGAAACCATGCTGCGCTTAATGAATGAAAAAGAGCAGATGCGAATTGTTTATGATCAGGTTGGGCGGCCGACCTATTGCCAGGATTTGGCTGAAGTCGCTTTAGAATTATTAGATGAAGAAGGAGTTTTCCATTTTGCCAATGCTTTTGAGACAAGTTGGTTTCAATTTGCCAAAGAGATTCATCGCCAAGCGAAGGAATTGGATTTCCCAATGAAAGTCAAGACGCTCGAGCCTATTCCTGCGCATGAATATCCGACTATTGCTAAGCGTCCAGCTTATTCGACGCTAAATACAAAAAAAATTGAAGAGCATTTGGGCAAAACTCCCCGTCCTTGGCAAGAAGCTCTTTCTGATTATTTAGTGAATTTGAAGGCTTATCAAAAAAATCTGCAATGAGTGTGAGCCATGCGTGACCAAAGACGCGTCCAAAACATTCTCGTGACTGGAGGAGCAGGATTTATTGGATCTGCTTTTATTCGCTATCTGTTGTCTTCTCAACTAGACTTCAATGGCCTATGTGTCAATTTGGATGCTTTGACTTATGCGGGCAATTTAGAAAATCTGAAGAGTATCGCTCATGATTCACGTTATATTTTTGAGAAAGGGGATATTCGTCAGCAATCTTTAATCGAGCATTTGTGTCAAGAGCATGCCATTGATACCATCATTCACTTCGCGGCAGAGAGTCATGTGGATCGCAGCATTTTAGGTCCGCAAGCCTTTGTAGAGTCAAATATTTTGGGCACTTTCCACTTGTTAGAAGTTGTACGCAAAAATCCCCATATTCACTTTCATCATGTCTCAACGGATGAGGTTTATGGGTCGTTGGATGCGGCAGGATATTTTACGGAAGAGGCTCCTTATCGCCCTAGTTCGCCTTATTCCGCTTCTAAGGCCGCCTCCGATCACTTAGTCAGAGCTTATGGCCATACTTATCAGATTTCTACTTGTCTTTCCAACTGCAGCAATAATTATGGTCCTTATCATTTTCCAGAAAAGCTGATTCCCGTCATGATTTTGAATTGTCTTGAACGCAAGCCTTTGCCTATTTATGGTCAAGGACTTAATGTCAGGGATTGGCTACATGTGGAAGATCATGCCCAAGCCCTTGATTTGTTATTGAGGAAAGCGCCGAAAGGGGAAACCTATGTTATTGGCGGTGAGTCTGAATGGCGCAATATTGATCTTGTTTATGAAGTCATTCGATTGATTGCTGAAATTCAACAGGTGCCCGTTCAAGAATTAGAGAAATTGATTACCTTTGTGAAGGATCGTCCAGGACATGATTTGCGCTATGCGATTGATTGTTCCAAGATCAAGCGTGAATTGGGATGGAAGCCTAAGAGAAGTTTTTCAGAAGGGCTCAAGCACACCATCCTTTGGTATATGCAAAATCAAGAATGGGTCGAGAATATACGCACGGGCGCTTATCGTCAGTGGATAGAGACCAATTATGCAATGCGTTAAATTCCCAACATTTATTTCTAGTCGACTCTAAAGTTCAGTTCAATGTGCTGCTTCCTTTGTGTTATTTGCTTTCACTGGTTTACAAAGGAAAAGAAGGGGAATCAGGATCACGAACAGCCAAGCTCCTATCCAGCTTAAATCATTTGTTGCCAACATGAAAGCTTGCTGCTCAACTTGTTCATCTAGAAGATGAGAAGTGACGTTGTGAGAAAAAATGGGATGCTCGTTCTGTAAAGTCCTATAAAATGCAGTTGTGATGGGATTGTAAGAGGTGACTGATTCTGCCAAGCGAGCATGGTGAAAAATCTCTAGTCTTGTCCATAATTGAATGGATAAGGAAGTTCCAAAGCCGCTGCCCACTAAGATGCGGATAAAGTTAAATATCCCGCTAGCGCTTGCATATTTTTCTTTAGGGATTTCTCCCAAGCTTAATTGGACGAGGGGCAGGAAGAAAAGGGAAACGCCAAAGCCCTGCAGAAAGCGTGCAAACATAATAGTAGAGAGAGCGATTTGTGTAGTAAAAAAATAGGATTGATAAAAAAGGCTCAAGGAGAAAAAGGTGAAACTTAGGCAAACGAGTAACCGAGGGTCTACAAGATGAAGACGCTTGCCAAGTTGTGCAGATAGGAAAAAGGGGACGATTCCAACTGGGGCCACAGCAACTCCCGCCCAATAGGCTGTATAGCCTTGCTCTGTTTGGAGCCAAAGAGGAAGGGTGACGGTGCTGCCAAAATAAACCAAGTAGCCTAATGTTGTGCAAATGGTGCCAAAAATAAAATTTCGATTTTTAAAAAATGAAAAATCGACAATAGGATATTTTTGATAGGCATTCCAAATGGCAAAATAGGCCAGAGCAATCGCTGAAATAAGCGTGAGCGCAATGATAGTATTGGATTCAAACCAATCTAAATCTTTGCCTTTATCAAGCATGATTTGCAAGCAAGCCACACCTAATGATAATAAGAAAAGACCCATCCAATCAATGGGATGGCGCACAATTTGACTTTCTCGATCTTTCAGAAGAATCCACGTCATACCTGCTGAGAAAATTCCCAATGGGACATTAATATAAAAAATCCAAGGCCATGAATACTCATCAGTTAAATAACCTCCGATAATGGGCCCTAAAATGGGAGCGACGATCACCACCATTCCCCAGAAACCTAATGCAGCTCCTTGGTTTTCCGGTGCATTGTTAGCTAGAATTAAGCTTTGAGAGAGCGGAATGAGAGATCCAGCTACTGCTCCTTGAGCAATCCGAAAGATAACAAGCATGGTTAAATTAGTGGAAAATCCGCAAAGAAAGGAAGCCAAAGCAAAAAGCAGCAAAGACCACACGAACAGACGCACACGCCCAAAGTAATCGGATAGCCAGCCTGTCAAAGGTAAAACGATCGCATTACTGGCAGCAAAAGAGGTGATGACCCAAGTGCCTTGATCTGCGCTGACACTGAGATTGCCTGCGATATAAGGAATGGCAACATTGGCAATCGATGTATCGAGAACTTGAATGAATGTTCCCAATCCTAATGCAATATTGAGTAAAAAAAGACGCTTGCCGGTTTCATAAGTCTGAGCCATAGTGTAGGAATTCCTAATCGCCTCGTTTGCTCAACTTCATCTCGTGCCTATTACTTTGCAAATTATCGTTAATAATTTTATCCAAGATTTGATTGAGTTCGCTCAAATGAATATCAAAAACACGCGTTTTAGCTACTGGTTTATCGGGAGGTGTTGGGGCTAATAACGGAAGATTTTGATTGGTCACATCCACATTGACTTCTGCTGAAATTCCCAATCTAATTGGAAATTCTTGTGTGGTTTGTTCATCTAGGCTAATTCTCACAGGAAGACGTTGAACAATCTTAATCCAATTTCCTGTGGCATTTTGAGGGGGAATCAACGAAAAAACACTTCCTGTACCTGAGGCAATTCCAATCACTTTGCCTTCATACTTGACTTTGGAGCCGTAAAGATCAAACCACACAATGGTAGGCTGTCCAATGCGCATTTTTCTCAATTGTGTTTCCTTAAAGTTGGCATCGACCCAAACGTGATGAGTTGGAATGACAGCCATCAGATTGGTGGTCGGAGTAATCCATTCTCCCACATCCACTGAGCGTTGCGCCACATAGCCATTTTGCGGTGCATAAATGGAACAATGCTGCAAATTATAGTAGGCTGTGCGAATGGTCGCTCTTTGTTGCATGATGAGGGGATGATGTTCAGGTGTTGTATTTCCTGCTGCAGACAAAGCAGATTCCAATTGAGACTCGGTTTGTTGAAGATTAAATTGTGCGGCTAAAAAGGCCTGTTCGGCATTCACTAAATCTTCTTGAGCTACTGCAGCTGGATTGCTCTGACGGAGTTTTACGCGATCATTGTAATCAATTTTTGATCGTTTTAACTCTGTCTGTTTATTTCTCACGTTAGCACGATTGATTTCGACCTCATCATAAAGCTGCCTGACATGTAAAGCCACGGAAGCTAAAGTGGCAAGTTCTCTTTGGTAAATGGCTTCATAGTTTGTGCGATCAAGTTCAACTAGAAGTTGGCCTTCTTTCACACGATCGGTATTATCCGCGTAAAAAGCGACCACTGCACCTGAAATGACAGAATTGAGATTAATAAAATTTCCATTTGCATAGGCATCATCAGTTGATTCGTAATACTGCAAATAAAAGAACCAATAGCAAAACCAAGCAACACCTGCAAGAATTAGCACAAGGGTAAACCATCCTAAGGCTCGCGAGCGGGTAGGTTTGAACGAGGTTGTTTTCTCGTTAGTTTTTTCTGGTGGATCTGAAGAATCAGTCATTTTTATTCCTTAAAATTTCAATATGAATATTTAAAGAACTGGCCGTGAGATTGGGATGCCGAGGATCTTGCGCACTCATTGGTTCAATGCACACAAATGAGGATCCTTTGGGATGATAAAGCTGCCAACAATTTTCAGAGCAAACACATTCATATCGAGTGATCAGCTGATAATCGTCTGTTTCAAGTAAAATCGTTCCTTTTAATAAATGAGGATGAGGATGAAAAGTAAAGTCAGCTTCTTGCTGAAGATCAAAAATTAAACGCTGTTGATCATCAAACTGCCAATCAGAAGGAATAGGCTTAAATTCTCCTTGTATTCCAACCTTATTTTGCACTTCGCTGATCACTCGACCCTTGCCCTGGGGTAAAACGTAGTAATAATGAATTCCGACAAGCGAGGCTGTATCACTGACCACAGAAAGATTTAAAAAAAGTCCATTTTCGCGAAGGTGAGCTTGCATATGCATATTAAAGTTCTGACCTTCCAAGGCAGATAAGGTCACTCCATTCCAGGTGTCTTTTCCGGTTAGTTGGGCTTTAACGCTGTTGGCCGTTGCCTCTGCTTTCCAAGGAGCATAGCGGGCGATACCATGGGAAAAAGGTTCTTGAATGCCCTTTGCTCTAACGCGTGCAATATGAGGGAATAAATGCTCATCCTTGATTTTGGGAATCGTTTCAGGTTTGCGATGATGAAAGTGTGGTCCAATTAAAGCTCCTAAACCGGCATAGCGCTCTTCAAACAAATTCTTTGTGGATTGATCAATGACTTCTAAATCACCTTTTTTCAAGCTAATGAGATTCATTCCTTTGTCGGGTAGAAAAGTGGCTTGTAAGCCTTCTCCTTGTGTTGTTTGATGCTCTAATACAATCGTAGACATATTTCTCGTTCCTTCTCGACATCGCTCAGCTTTTCTTCAACAAAATACGCTTTATCTTTTTATATAGTTTTTTTTTAGTGCACAATAGGATTAATTCACACGATCGATAAATTAAAGTTTTATAAAACAGAAATTCCCTCCGGGGAACAATCAGCAGCTGTGGGACCATGAAAAATTGATGATTGTTCCCCGGAGGGGAACGTCCGTTTTATTAATTTGACGCACTTGGCAAAGGAATTAATCGATAAAATTCCTCTGGCACAGGCGATTCAAATCGCATAAATTTTTTGGTAAAGGGATGTTGGAAGGCGAGCAGGTGTGCATGTAGGCAAAGACGCTTTAAGGGACTCGATTGCGCTCCATATTTTTTATCTCCTACTACTGGATGGCCAGCCGATTGGCAGTGAACGCGGATTTGATTTTTACGGCCTGTTTCCAATCGGAGCTCTAGACAAGAATAACGCTTTGAAGTGGCTCGTGTTTTAAAATGGGTGATCGCTAAGCGCCCTTCTTCCTCATCTTGTGTTTCATGAACCATGTATCGGCTATCTTCATATTGGAGGCTTTGCCAAGTCCCAGCTGGAAGAGAAAGCTGGCCTTCGACAATAGCCGTATAAGCACGCTCAATGGCATGCACTTTAAATAAATCTTTTAGCCGATCACAAGTTTCTTGATTCAAGGCAAACAGGATGACTCCCGAAGTGTCTTGATCGAGGCGGTGGACAACAAAAATCTTGCGTGGATGATAATGCGCTTTCAGTAGCGCGTGTAAAGTTTCTCCTTTTTCAAAAGCAGTCGAGACACTAAGTAATCCTGATGGTTTATCAATAATGACCAGGTCGTTGTCTTCATATAAAAGAGGAATATCTGATCGAATGACCTTTCTTCGTTGTCCAACTGTCACTAGCTGATCTTTCAAAACATTTAAAGAAGAATTTTTAATGATGATTCCATCTACTTGCACGCGCCCTTCTTTAATCCAAGAACGTAAAGTATTTTTTGAACTTTGAGGGGAAATCTGAGCAAGTGCTTCAAGAAGAGGGAGATCAGAGGGGGTTTTATATTTCATAAATTAAAGGAGTGTAGTCAATTTTACAAAACATTCTGCTATTAATCGAGATTTTTTCCAAGATAATTCAAATGCTTTGACGAATTAACACTTATTTCTTATAATTGATTGCTTCTTAATGATAGAGTTTCAACCCTAGAGGAAAAATGGCAAAACAAGAAGAAAAGAAAGCCGAAAAAAAAGTCAAGCGCCCCACGGCTTTAAAGCGCGATTTGCAAAATAAAAAGCGCCGTATGAACAATAAAATTTACAAATCTCGCATGCGTACAGCCATTCGTGCTTTTCAAGATTCAGTTGACAAAGGTGACCAAGCAGTAATCAATGAAAAGTTAAACGAAGCCTACAGCCTGTTAGATAAATGCGCGAAGAAAGGTGTATTTAAATTGAATAAGGCCAGCCGCACAAAATCTCGTCTAGCTGCTCGCGCTGTTGCTAAAGCTTAATCAAGCGAAAGGAAATCTTGCATTGGTAACGAATTTTCGTTGCTAATGCATGTGTTGGATGATCTCCTGTGGTTTTTTGTTTTCAAGAAAGAAGTGAAGGCAATGAAAATTCTCCGTTACCCTCTTTATTTTTTTATTTTCATTGTTCAAGTGATCACGGCTCAAGAACTCAAGCCAGATTTCACCGTGATGATCCCCATGCGTGATGGGACAGAACTGCCAACAGATCTTTATCTGCCTTCACCGCAAGCTCGAGGCTTGCCATGCATTCTCTTGCGAAGTCCCGCAGGACGCAATGCTTATTGGAAAGATTTTGCCCACCTGTCTAAGGAAGGCTATGTCGTAGCGATCCAAGAGACACGTAGCGCTTTAGATCCTGAAGGGAAAACGTTTCCTTTTATCACAGATGGCTGGGGAAAGCTGCAAGATGGCTATGATACAGTGGAGTGGTTGGCTCAGAGTCCCTATACAAATGGCAGAATTGGCACATGGGGGGCTTCTGCTTTGGGAATTACCCAGCTGTTAATGGCGCCAGCTCATCCTCCTCATCTTAAGTGTCAATATATTCTCGTTGCTGCTGCAAGCATTTATCATCATGCTCTGTTTCCAGGAGGTCTCTTGCTTAAGAATCAAGCAGAGGGATGGCTGGGATATTATGCTCGCGATTCAGGGGTTCAAAATTATGTTTGTCAACGCCCCTTTTATAATGAATTTTGGAAGCAGCTCAATAGTTTGGAAGTGTCTCATTATATTCAGACTCCAGGTATGCATATTGGAGGATGGTATGATACTTTTCTTCAAGGAACATTATCCAGTTTTACAAGCCGGCAATATCAAGGGGGAGAAGGCGCTCGCGGTCAGCAAAGACTAGTCATTGGCCCTTGGACTCACTTCTGGCCTTTATCTAAGCAATTCGGTGATTTTGAGGTTCCTAAAGCAGGCGTTAATCCTCCTTTTGATATTTCGCCTAAACGTTGGTTTGATCATTATTTAAAAGGAATTCCTAATCAATTAGAGAATGTGCCCGTGGTGACCTATTATGTCATGGGTCCTTTCGATGAAACTCCTTCTATTGGCAACGTTTGGCGGACCTCTCCTGTATGGCCTATTCCTGCTTTAGAAACAGTTCTCTACTTGACTCCCGAATATCGCCTTGGAGTCGATCCTCCCGCTGAAGGAAAAACATCTTACTGCTATGATCCCAGCGACGTGATTCCAACCATTGGAGGACGTAATCTCTTTTTGGATTCAGGTCCCAAGGATCAAAGAAAGATTGAAAATCGAAAAGATATTTTGGTTTTTACATCAGACAAATTGTTAAAAGATACGGAAGTCACAGGTCCTATTTCAGCAACTCTTTTTTTTAAAACAGATCAAAAAGATACTGATATTGTCGTTCGCTTATGCGATGTTTATCCCGATGGACGCAGCATTTTGGTCTCCGAGGGAGGTTATCGCCTGGGAGTCATGTCTTATCAAAAAGGAAATCAACAATTTTTAAACAGAGAGCCGATTGAAGAAGTCAAAATCGATCTGTGGGCGACTAGCATGGTTTTTGCTAAAGACCATGCCATTCGTTTATCTATCAGCAGCTCCAGTTATCCCCGCTATGAGAAAAATATGAATGTTGGATTACTGGGAAGTTATACGGGAAAGTTTTATCCGGCTCATAATGTCATTTATATGGGAGAAAAGTATCCTTCACGCTTATTTTTGCCTATCGTTCAACATGCAAATCTTGAAGAAGTTGCTGCAGTAGCTAAGGATTCCCCCGGTTTATGAAGGTGATCCTCTTAGCTGCAGGTAAGGGAAGCCGCTTGAATGATTCTCCTCACCATTTACCAAAAGCATTGGCTCCTTTAAATTCCCATCCCTCTATTCTTGCCTATCAACTTCAAGCATTGACAACATGCGTTTCTTTGCATGATATCTGGGTGGTGGTGGGCTATCAGAAGGAAGCGATTATGAATGCCTTTCCTCATTTGGTTTATATCTTTAATCCAGATTTTGAAAGTGAGAATACCTCGAAGAGCTTGTTGCGCGCTCTGAACAAGGTGAAGGAAGATGTTTTATGGCTCAATGGAGATGTCATTTTCCGACCTGAGATTTTATCTTCATTCTTGCACGCCAATCGCACGGGTATGATGGTCAATGAAGAGGTGGTAGGAGAAGAAGAGGTTAAATACTGCACAGATCCTCAAGGTTATCTCACAGAAGTCTCTAAAAGTGTGGAGTGTCCGCAAGGAGAAGCGGTAGGAATCAATTTTTTTAAATATGAAGATGTCTTATGGTTACAGAATAATTTAGAACAGTGTCAGCCCACTGATTATTTTGAACGGGGCATTGAAATGGGATTGAAGCAAGGACAAAAAGTGTGGAGTTTCCCTGTTGAAGCAGAGGATTGCATGGAAATTGATTTTCCCGAAGATCTGATTCGGGCAAAGGAGTTAATGCGTCGTTGGAAATTAAAATGACAATGAGTCATAATCTGGTCAAAGGCTCTTTTATACCGACGTGAATTCGCTGCGGTTTATTTGTTTAAGGTGAACGCATGTCCCTCTCTTCTTATCGAAGAAAGCGTATTGACTTTCAATATCACGACATTCCCACAAAGGCAAATCGCATTCTGCATTTTATTCTGATTGCCATGCTTTTGATTTTAGTGCGTATTTGGCATTTATCCATGATTCAATATGATCAAAAACTAGAAGAATCTCAAAGGCCCCAACGTAAAACGGTCATTGAACCAGCCATACGTGCCACAATTCGTGATCGTTTTAATCTGCCTTTGGCCATTAACAAGATGGCTTATCAAGCGACCATTCTTTACTCTCAGCTGCGTGATATCCCTGCCATTGCCTGGCAAAAAGATGCAGAGGGTAAACGGATCAAGGTTTTTAAACGCAGAGAATACATCCATCGGCTCGCTCAACTCTTAGCCAATGAATTGCATCTGGAAGCTGAAAGAGTAGAAGATCTCATTCATTCTAAAGCTTCTTACTATTCTCAAGTGCCTTTTGTCATTAAAGATGACCTCGATGAGCAAGAATATTATCGATTAAAAATATTGGAAAAAAATTGGCCAGGTCTACATGTTCGTCATTTGCCCAAAAGATATTATCCTCGAGGACGAGTGGCTGCCGATGTGATTGGTTATATGGGTGCCATTAACCGGACAGAATATGAAAAGATTTTGCACGAAATAAAAGCATTAGAGCAATTCATTCAAACGCGTGAAAATGACGAAGAAGCAGAAGGGTTACCAGATATTCAAGAGACTCAGCAAGCGCGCCGTCGACTCAAAGATTTGCAAAGCAAAGCCTATACGATTCACGATTATATAGGCAAAACAGGAATTGAAGGCATTTATGAAGAGCAATTGCGTGGTTTTTATGGTAAGAAGAATTTTTATGCTGATTCAAAGGGAACTTTCTTGCGTGAATTACCAGGTTCGCGACCTCCTTTATCTGGTCACCGGATTCTTTTGACTCTATCCGCTGAATTACAAGAATATGCTGAACAGTTGCTCACGCAAAATGAAAAATTGAGAGTTGTGAGAAAAACGAATCTTGGAGCAATCAAAAATACGATGATCGCTCAAAAGGAGCCGTGGATGAAGGGAGGAGCGATTGTCGTCATGGATCCTGCAACAGCAGAAATTTTGACTTTAGCTTCTTATCCACGCTTTGATCCCAATGATTTTATTTTAGCAGGGGATAGCGAGCAGCAAAGGGAAAAAAAAGTGCGCATCCATCGCTGGTTTGAAAGCGACGTTTATTTAGCTCAGCTTTGGAATCAGCAACAGCCTTTAGAAAGAGAACACTATGATGTCAAGAAACAGATATTTTACGATGAAAAGTGTTTTTTAACTTGGAGAACCTATCTCAATTTTATTCTTCCAGCCGAAGGAAAGCTTAGGCAAGCGATCGATCGCGTGAAAACATTAGCTCAAGCCATAGATATTCAGCGCCAAGTGGAGTCTTTGCGTAACTTTTTTCCCGATTATGATCTTTATGCCTTATTCAACGTGCTTTACACAGGCGATGCACATGAACCTCATCGTCAAACTCTTAAAGGGGCTGAAAAGCAGAAATTAGTCGCAAGCATGCAGAGCAACCAAGAGAAAATTTATAAAATTAAGAGATATTTAGATCCCTATCTCAATGATTTGCCTCATAATTACGATAAAGTATTGGTGATGGATCTTTGCCGTTTAGCTGTTGCAGAAGATCGTTTTTCTCCGCCTCTTCTTCAAAAAGTAGGACGAGAAAGCTTAGAGAATTACCACGATCAAACAGGCAGCTTAGTCACTTTATTGGCAGTGGTTAAAGAAGCGGCAAGAGGATTATATCATGATAGAGATTTTAAAATGTGGAGACAGCACGAAGAGAAAGCATTTCTAAAAGTCAAACGTATGGAAGAGAAAGCGGCTAAAGTTTATCCTAAACCTTATATAGACTATTTAGATCAGCAAGAAAATAGTTTTTTTCAAGAATTTTGGAGGGCGCATTGTTGGGAGTGCTTGTGTACTTTTCTGAAAGGAGAAACTGCGGAATCCCTTGCCGCTATGCCTTTAACAGGTCATCTCTCTCTTTATTTGGCCTATTTTAATGATTGGCGTCAAGAGATACAAAAAGGAGGGGATTCAACTCCCAAGTGGAAAGAGGCTTATAATTGCTTGCAGCGAGCCGTCCAGGGATTGCCTAATGAATTGGCAATTGAGTATCTTAAAACCATGCGCTCTTACGATGAACTCAGCCGACCCTTGTGGGGAAAATATCGTTTGCGTCCAGGAGAAGTTTTATTAGAAAAGCATTTGGCAGCAGCTTTTTATCCGATTTATGGTTTCGGATACGGGCGTTCGCATGCCTATCGCCAAGCCACCATTCAGGGATCGCTTTTCAAACTTGTGACAGCGTATGAGGCGTTAGTTCAACGTTTTCACAAACTAGGAAGAAAAGTCATTTCTCCGCAAGATTTGAATCCTTTGATCATTGTCGATGAGGTCTATCATCAAGGAAGTACGCGCTATGTGGGATATACCGAAGAGGGCAAGCCGATTCCTCAGCTTTACAAAGGAGGGCGCTTGCCCAGAAGTTTGGCTCACAAGCACAATGGGCGTGTGGATCTTTTACGGGCGCTAGAGGTTTCAAGCAATCCTTATTTTTCTCTTTTAGCAGGAGAGTGTTTAGAGCATCCGGATGACTTGTCCAGAGCGGCGCGTCTTTTTACGTATGGCAGCCGGACAGGAATTGATCTTCCAGGAGAAATTGCCGGAAAGGTTCCACAAGATCTTGCCACCAATCGAACTGGACTTTATGCCATGGCCATTGGTCAGCACTCTTTAGTGGTCACTCCTTTGCAAACAGCTGTGATGATGGCAGCAATTGCCAATGGAGGCCAGGTGCTCAAGCCTAAGGTAGTCAAACTGACAGCGGGACGTCAGCCTGCTAGAGGAGAGGATCAAATTGTCTGCCCTCCTACCTTCCTCTATCAAGAAGCACTCTCTTTAGTAGGAATTGATTTTCCTCTCTTTTCAGCTGTCTCGCATTCAGATCAGGAAAGTTTAGTTAAGGTGATTCCAACTGAAGTGCGTCGTGAAATTTTCATGCCGGAAGTCATTCGTCAAATTTTGCTAAGGGGTTTGCGTGCGGTGACTCATCGAACTCATCAGGAAAGTCTTACTCATTTGTCTCGTTTATATCGCCAATATCCTGAGGCTATCCGCCATTTTACTGAATTAAGAGATCAATTGTTCGGCAAGACAAGTACATCGGAATCAGTAGAGAATATTGATTTGGATCTGCAAGAGGGAACCAACATTTATACGCATGTGTGGTTTGGCAGTATTGCTTTTCAAGGCAAACCCGATAAAAATAAAACGGTCATGCTTTTTAAAGATGAATTTGGACAGCCGGAACTCATTGTGGTAGTCTATCTGCGCTATGGAGGATATGGCAAAGAAGCAGCACCCTTGGCGGCTCAAATGGTCAAGAAGTGGCGTGAGCTTAAACAGAAGTACGTAAAGAACTAGGATTTATAAAATTCTCTATTGCATAAAAAACCTCAATCCACGATAATGTTGCTCATTCTACGCGCCTGTAGTTCAATGGTAGAACAGTAGCCTTCCAAGCTACGAGTGTCAGTTCGATTCTGATCAGGCGCTATAGGGAGTTTTATCTCCCTATGACTATCCAGTATAAATATCTTTAACCAAGACCGAAATCTTGCTAAGGCAAGATGCCGTCGTCAATAGAAAGGGACAAGGCTTGGCTCAGAATCAAAAAATCCAAAATCTTTCCATATCCATTAAGGATTTACTAGAAGCTGGTGCTCATTTTGGACACCAGACCAGTCGTTGGAATCCAAAAATGAGACGTTTCATTTTTGAAGAGCGCAACGGACTTTACATCATTGACCTCGCCAAAACACTGCAACAAATTCGCAATGCTGCCGAAGTGGTGCGCGATGTCGTAGCCAAACACAAATCTATTCTTTTTGTAGGCACAAAGAAGCAAGCAAAAGCAGTGGTACGTGAATTAGCTGAAAAATGCGGTGAATTTTATGTGTGTGAGCGTTGGCTAGGGGGAATGTTAACCAATCTTCAGACCATCCGTCAATCCATTAAGAAACTTGAGCGTATTGAAAAAAGGATTGCCACTGGTGGCGAAGGGTTAACCAAAAAAGAACTTTCTCTTTTAACGAAAGATCAAATCAAGCTAGATAAAAACTTGTCAGGTGTCCGTGGCATGCGCAAGCCGCCAGGACTCGTCATTGTGGTCGATCCAAGCAAAGAACACTTAGCTGTTGCAGAAGCCAATAAGTTAGGCATTCCGGTCATGGGGCTTGTGGATACGAATTGTAATCCAGACCCCATTGAGTATGTCATTGCTTGTAACGACGATGCCTTAAAAAGCATTAAGTTGATTGTTGAAACTCTTGCTAAGGCAATTGTGGATAAAAAGAATGACATTAAAGTCTATGCAAGCAAGGAAGACCAAGCGGAAGAAAACGAAGGTGAAGAGGAAGAATCCACTTCTTCTGGATACCGCGAAGAGGATTTTGCAGGAAAAGATTCAGATCGGGAGGAAAAATAACTATGGCAGCCATTACTCCTGCAATGATTAAAGAGCTACGCGAGCGCACTGGCGTAGGAATGGGAAAATGCAAAGAGGCACTAGAAGAAGCAAAAGGAGACATGGAATTAGCCATTGCGAATTTGCGTAAATCTGGCATGGCTTCAGCTGTTAAAAAAGAGGGACGCGAAACGAAAGAAGGAATGATTGGGACGGCTGAAACAGATCAAACTGTTGTCCTAGTAGAGGTCAATGCAGAAACTGATTTTGTGGTTAAAAACGAGCGTTTTAAGCAGTTTTTAGACAATATTACAGAAGAAGTCGCGCATACAAATCCTCCCTCTTTAGATGCTTTTCTTCAACAGAAATACTCCAAAGAACCCAGTTTAACGATTGATCAATATCGTGCAACTGTCGTGCAAACCATTGGAGAAAATATTCAAATTAGACGTCTCTTGAAATTACCGAAGTCTCCCGATCGTTCATTAGGGATTTACTCTCATCTGGGAGGAAGAATCGTGACGGTTGTGGAATTGACAGGGAGCGGCAATGAAGAGGCGTTAGCTAAAGACATCGCCATGCATATTGCGGCAGCTGCGCCCGAATATTTATCTCCTGAAAAAGTGCCACCAGAAATTATCAACAACGAAAAAGACATTGCGCGCAGCCAAATCCAAGGCAAGCCGGCCCATATTGTTGATAAGATCCTAGAAGGCAAAATCAATGATTATTACACGACGACAACGTTAACTCATCAAAAGTACATTAGAGATGATTCGATGACAATCACTGATTTGGTGAATAAACGCGCCAAAGAAAGTGGCAAGCCATTGACCATCTCTCATTTCACTCGCTGGTCAGTCGGACAGTAATTTCTTTTCTTCATAAACGGCAGAAAAGACGAGCTTAGTTGAGTAGTCAAGCTTGAAATAATCTTATAAAAGCCTCTAATTAAACATTAGAGGTTTTTTTTGATTTCCAATAATTGTTAAAATTTGCAAGAAATTGAATATAAATTCTTAAATTTCTTGCACCGCAATATCCGCAAAAATTTCTTAAAAAGAATCCACTAAAAATTAGTATAGCGAGAGTTTCTCGGAAATTTACGCTTGTGGAGATCCCTCTAACGGCGACACAGGCAAACTGGTCTACGAGTTAGGGGCCGTTGAAGCAAGAAAGGCCAAAAAAGATTCGAGGCAAAAAAAGTTATAGAAAAATATTGAGACATTCAATAGTATGCTAGCAAATAGCAGTGAGGCAGAGTTCTTTGAGGAGGTCTCGGTAAAATTTGATCGAGAAAATTTCTTGTTTTTCTCTTATTTGCTGCCAAACTTTGGGTCATGTCATAGCCAGGGTGTTGATTTTTGCAAAAAATGAGCTTTATTTTTCACAATAATTGGCATAGTTGAATTGAAAGTCGCATGTTTATGCCGTCCTTTCAGGACTCGATGTCTTGTTGATAGAACCCAGGCCTCCGCTTCGCTGCGACCTGGGCTGTAACATGACGGCCCTTCAGGCCTTAACAAGAGATGTTTAAGTCCCTCTTCTATAGTCCCTAAATCATCTTTTTGTTAAGGCCTGAAGAGCCGTCATGTTACAGCCCAGGTCGCAGCGAAGCGGAGGCCTGGGTTCTATCAACAAGACATCGAGTCCTGAAAGGACGGCATAAACATGCGACTTTCAATTCAACTATGCCAATTATTGTGAAAAATAAAGCTCATTTTTGCACAAAATGAACATCCTAACCCCGTGTCATAGCAAGTAAAAAGAAAAGGAAATATCTTATGAGCAGAAAATTTTTGATATGCGCATTATTATTGTGTGTATGTCCATTGAGCAGTTTTGTTTTCGCCAACTATGAGGGTATATTAAATGAGAAGTTAAATTCAGAAGAACTTCTTCGAAGTAAATCTGAAAAGGATTTTCGTCTTTCTTGTTTCTTAAAGAAATGTAGAGGTCCTAGAGGTCCGACTGGGCCAACAGGAGCAGCCGGAGCAATGGGTGCCACTGGAGCAACAGGACCTTGTTGTACAGGCGCGACCGGAGCAACTGGAGCAACAGGCCCCACTGGAGCAACTGGAGCAACAGGCCCCACTGGAGCAACTGGAGCAACAGGCTCCACTGGAGCAACCGGACCAACAGGTCCTGGAGCAACCGGATCAACAGGCCCCACTGGAACATTGGCTGCCAATTACTTTTTTGCATCTCAAGGCGAGACAAATAGTATAACTGCTAATAATAACATTCTTTTTAATTTAGGTACGGTGCAGCAAAACTCTGGTGAATATTCATTTGATGGATCCACTGTTACTTTTCCAGGACCTGGAAGTTATTATATTACGGTTAATATAATAACAGAAACAGGCATAGGAAGCTCACCAGTAGACCCTATGGCAGAACCATTAATTAATTCAACATTCCCTTCTGTACCCTTGTCAACAACGCCCGGTACACCTAATATCATAAGCGGAATTGTGGTTATACCTGTTGGAGGTCCTTATACATTCTCATTAACCTATACAGATATTCATTCAGCTCGTTATTATTATGGCTATACAAGCATAAATATTTTTCAAATAGCTCCATAATTTGATCTTTAAATATTGTTTGTCAATAAGAATTTGGTCATTAGCAAAAGGGCAAATCAGCCCTTTTGCTAATTTATCCTGATCCGCTCGTTGGTGAATCCGCATCACTCATTGGTTTGTGACTGCCTCATATACGTCCATGAACGCCTAGCTACATCCTGTCATCCTTTGCGAACTTAAATGTCTCAGACAATACTCTATTGGCTAATATTATTTGGAGTCATCACCAAGTAGCTCGGTTGTTACCAACCCTTGGGCCCTTAAGAACTTTACGTGATAATCCCTCATAAATTAAGGTAACTATCATCACAGCATAGCATAATCGTTATCAAGTATTTTAATCAAAAAGCCCTGCAGTTATAGTCTTTATCATTTATCGGTTTTACATATTGTCTATCTATGAGAAAAAGAGTGATGTCTTTAGTCCTCCCTGGTCTTCCTAAAGTTCTTGCAGGCCACACTTCATTGATTAATCCAAATTGATAAATCAAGATAGATAATGCATTCTCATCCGATCTTACTGAAAAAAAAGCTTCAGGATGCTTGGCTGCCTGATACCATGCCTCAACTAGGCCTGCTGTTTTTGGATTAGTAAAATCGATTCCAAATATTAATGCAGCGCAAATGCGAATAGAATATGTTTGCTCAAGAGTAAGACCAAAAGCGGCAGCCGCATCTTCATTCATATACGGTCCTACATTATGAATATTCCCTATCACAAAAAACCCCTTATCCTGAATCATTTGAAAAATTTTATTCAAGCTAACCCAAGGAAGGATAGAAGAATCAAGCCAAAGAACACGTTTATATCCCTTTTTCTGCATTTCTCTTAAAAAACATACCTTAAAAGCATAAGGAACATGTGCAAGGATAATATCCCCTTCCGAAGTATTCGGCCATCCTCCAATGCGATAATGAACATGTCCACGAAAATCTGAATGGCTGATCACGTCGACAAGTCTACGTACACCACAAGGGTATTTTCGATTGAAAGAAGCATATGTGATAATGCAATTTTCTTTTTCATCTTCTGAAGAATTGACTGCAATCCAATGATATTCTGGTTTTTCATTCGATGATTGACCAATAATTTTAAATTGCTTGGCAATAAAAGCCGTATCCCCCATTCTCTCCACTATAGGCCGTTTGGTATTCGATAACTTGTCTTGAATCTTAAAAAGATCTTCTTCAGTTGGATCATAAAGATTTGAGATTTCTGCATAAACATCAGTCACAGGATCCAATTCAGAAGCTTGAGATGAGAAACAAAACATTAATAGGATAATTGAAAAAAGTCTAATTTTCATTCTACCTAACCTAATTTTTATGTTTTTAGGGCCAAACCCAGAAGAGATGTCTTCTTTTGAAAGAGCATTTTATTGGTATTACACTAATTATCTATTAATTTCCACTTGTGCTTTTTATTTCATACGAAGCGATATCGTCTTTCAAAATCATGACTTTGATCTACTCTTGCGATTTTCAGGATAGGGATGTCTTTCAACTGATTGCAGGAACTTAGCCAGGGTTCCTGAGCTGGACTCACAGGATTATTGCTATAACAGTCCAGACCTGCCTTTAGGAGAAAGTAATAACGAAACCACTTGGTGTAACGATTTCAGTGATCCCCCTTATTGACCTACCTTACGCAGATGATTCAAAAAATTGAGCCTTTGATCAAAACATTCCATGATTGAACTCAGGCATGTGCATACAATGAGTTGCATTAGCTTTATGCGTCGGAGCCTGAAGGGCTCTAAATTGAAATAGCCCAGGCCAGCGGCCTGGGAAAAAAACACCCCCATATCGTAGTCTGAAAGACTACAAGAGAAATTGTGGCTCACTCGCTTGCAAGGGTGTGATTAAATCTGGGAGTTTATATTTTTAGCAGATCGATACAAAATGGTAGAGCGGCGGTAGCCGCTTTCAGTGGAAGCCCCGTATGAAGCGAGCTTGCGAGTGGAATGCGGGGTGGGCATCAATAAAATATAAACCGCGGAAGCGGTGTAAGTGATCTTACGCTGCTTCCGCAGCTCAATGCTATCTTGCCTACACCCCGCATTCCGCTCGCAAGCTCGCTTCATACGGGGCTTCCACTGAAAGCGGCTACCGCCGCCCTACAATTTCGTATCGATCTGCTAAAAATATAAACTCCCAGATTTAATCACACCCCACTTGCAAGCATTCTTAATTCATATCCTATCAGGACCAAAACACGCCGGCCATTTATACACCAATTATTCAGGATCTTCATTGTGATAGGACAAGTATGGGGCATGCGTATGGTTGCCATGCTTTTGAAATTGGAGGAGTTGAGAATCTATATATTCATCTTCTTGTCTCTTTATCTCGTACTTTGCCATTGGGTAAGTTTATTAAGGAGGTTAAGAAAGGATCTTTTAAATGGATAAAAAACAAATGGGGGGGAATTACGTTTGATGAAAACATGTTTGGGATTAGATGATTCTCTTGTAGTCCTTCAGACTACATGACAATAGCCAATCTAACCCAGGGCTAGGGTGTTCATTTTGTGCAAAAAATGAGCTTTATTTTTCACAATAATTGGCATAGTTAAATTGAAGGTCGCATGTTTATGCCGTCCTTTCAGGACTCGATGTCTTTTTGATAGAACCCAGGCCTCCGCTTCGCTGCGACCTGGGCTGTAACATGACGGCCCTTCAGGCCTTAACAAAAAGATGATTTAGGGACTATAGAAGAGGGACTTAAACATCTCTTGTTAAGGCCTGAAGGGCCGTCATGTTACAGCCCAGGTCGCAGCGAAGCGGAGGCCTGGGTTCTATCAAAAAGACATCGAGTCCTGAAAGGACGGCATAAACATGCGACCTTCAATTCAACTATGCCAATTATTGTGAAAAATAAAGCTCATTTTTTGCACAAAATGAACACCCTAACCCAGGGCGATGCCTTGGGCTATTTTTATTTGAAGCCTTTCAGGCTATTAAACAAATCAAGCTATTTGATTATTTAAAGGATATCGCTGATTCTTTGACTTCGCTTACATAAGATAAGTTATTGACTTAAACGTTGATAGATGTAAATACAGAACTCTCAGCTAATTAAAAAAACTTATCTTCTTGGTCTAGAAATGTTGGTTTAAAAAAACGCCCTGCTCACGAGGAGAGGGCATATGACTGCAGATCCGCAGAGAACGCTGAGCAAACGTAGAGAGAACTTTTAAGGTACTAATAAAACTACTTTCATTGTTATAGACCTCATGGTCAAATTAACCATGAGAATCTATAGCAATGTGAGCTACTTGAAGTGAGTTATTTCATTCTGTAGCTGTATTTCCTTTTAGAAGGCCTGGGTTTGTGTTTTTTATGAAAACAACTTTCCTTTCTCTTAATCTGAATACTATAATTCTGAGAGCCAACACACCCATTGTGGTCGATGGCAGTCACTGTAAAACCATAAACGCCCAATTTAGCCGGAATACCGGAGATGATCCCTGTTACAGTATTCACAACGAGCCCAGGTGGAAGCTGTCCACTTGATACGCTGTAGGTATAAGGTGCCGTTCCTCCGCTCGCCTGGACCGACGTTTCATAGTAAGTTTTCAATTCACCTACTGGTCTACAAATGGGATCAAGTGTAATGGTCGGACAATAGATAGTGAGACTCACATTCTCAGAAAGTGCACAACAAGTCTGGGAGCCTACACATCCAGGACCTGTTTCTGCAATAATGGTAAATGCATAAGTTCCGACCCTTGTTGGAATTCCAGAAATTACAGGAGTCGTCGTTCCGGATCCACTCAACACTAATCCAGGTGGAAGAGATCCATTTATCACGCTAAACGCATAGGCCGAAGCACCACCAGAAACTGTTAATGATGACCCTGATGAATAAGGTATCCCCACTAAACCAGTTGTAGGAGAAATTAAACCTAACGTTCCTCCCGGACAATTGATGGTGATGTTATAAGCGACAATGCTTACGCACCCAAATGCATCTGTTAACTGAACGTCAAAAGTATACGTCCCTGCTAGTATCGGAATGCCCGAAATCACGCCGGTCGTAGAAGTTAAGACTAAGCCTGGGGGAAGAAATCCACTTATTACGCTAAACGTATAAGGCATCGACCCTCCAGATGCAGCTATCGTTGTGGAATAGGGTGTGTCTAAAGTGCCGTTCGGTAGCGGTGAAGGTGTAGTCAAAGAAATGATAGGACAGGTAATGAGGAGAGTATAAGTCATCGCCGCACTACAGTTATCGCTGTCTAGCACCTCAATAGTAAAACTATACGGGCCCGCTAGCGTTGGAATTCCAGAAATTATACCGGAATTGGGGTTCAAGTGTAATCCTGGAGGAAGGCTTCCATTTATCACGCTAAAAGTATGAGATAGGGGATCTCCGGAAACGTTAATCGTTGTTGAATAGAACATGCCTACCGGTCCACTAGGCAGCGGGGAAGGTGTGATAAAAGAAATAATGGGACAATTAATAGGTATAGTATAAGTCCTTGTCCCAATACAGCCATAGCGATCTGTCTCTTCAATATCAAAAGTATAAATGCCCATTTGGGTTGGGTATCCAGAAATCACGCCGGTCGTAGGATCTAAGACTACTCCTGGAGGAAGGGACCCACTTATGAAGCTAAACGTATCAGGCGGCGTCCCTCCATGACCGCTTATCAATGCGGAATAGGGTTCGCCCACATAACCAGCGTCCAGAATGGCTGCAACGAGCGCAATATTTGGACAATTAACAGTTATAGTATAAGTTATAGAAGCGAAACAGTTATCAAAGGCTTGCACTTCAATGTCAAAACTATAAGTGCCCGCTTTCGTTAACGTTCCCGAAATTTCACCATTTGCGGGATTGAATTTTAATCCTGGCGGAAGATCTTCATTTGCCACACTAAACGTATAATAAGGTGGCGTAATGCCGCCTATCGATGGGATTATGCGCACTGGTCCATAGGGAGTTCCCACAACAAAACCACCAGGAGGAGGAGTCAAAGTGGGTGGAGTAATCGTAATGGTTGGGCAAGTAATGGGGAGTGTGTAAGTTACAGAAGCTGCACAGTTATAAAAATCTTTCACTAAGATGTCAAAACTATAAGTACCAGCGCTCGTTGGCGTTCCCCAAATCATACCATTTGCGGGATTCAATTCTACTCCTGGGGGGAGAGCTCCGCTTGTCACAGTAAACGTATAAGGTAGTGTACCTTCACCTTCGCTAGGCTCTATTAGAACTGGTCCATAGGCCATTCCTACCGTACCAGCTGTCAGAGTAGTAGATGTAGGGGGATTGATCGTAATGGTTGGACATTTAATGTGGATGGTATACTGCTTTGACCCAACACAGCCATTGGAATCTGTCGCCTGAATATCAAAACTATAATCGCCCATTTGCGTCGGAGTCCCCGAAATCGTGCCCGTGGGATCCAAGACTAAGCCTGGAGGAAAAGTTCTGCTCAATACACTATAGGTAAAAGATCCCGTATATCCCTCTTCCGTAGCTACTATCTGAACTGGGGTATAGGGAGTTCCTACAGTACCGGATGACAGAGGAGATGGAGGGGACGTGATCGTAATAAGTGGACAAGTGATGGGAATGGTGTAAGTTGCAGAAGCTAAACAGTTATCGAAAAATCGCGCTTCAATGTCAAAACTATAATTGCCTGCTTTCGTTGGCGTTCCCGAAATCATACCATTTGCAGGATTGAATTCTACTCCTGGCGGAAGATCTCCGCTTGCCACCCAAAGCGTATAATAAGGTGTCGGCGTAACTCCGGTTATCGATGCCGATATCTGCAGTGGTGTATCTCCTGGTGGATAGGGAGATCCTACAGTACCAGCTGGTATAGGGATTGAGGAAGAGATCGTAATGGGTGGACAACTAATGGGGAGCGTGTAAGTTACAGAAGCTGTACAGTTATAAAAATCTTTCACCAAAATGTCAAAACTATAAGTGCCTGCTCTCGTTGGCGTTCCTGAAATCATACCATTTGCGGGATTCAATTCTACTCCTGGGGGAAGAGCTCCGCTTGTCACAGTAAACGTATAAGGTGGGGTACCATCTTCAGGCGTTATCTGAACTGTTTCTCCTGGTAGTGGTGGATAGGGCTTTCCTACAGTACCAGATGTCAGAGGAGATGTAGGAGAAGGAGTGATCGTAATAACTGGACATTTAATGGGGATGGTATACTGCATTGACCCGACACAGCCATAGCTATCTGTCGCCTGAATACCAAAAGTATAAGTGCCTATTTGCGTCGGAGTTCCCGAAATCGAGCCCGTGGGATCCAAGTTTAAGCCTGGAGGAAAAGTTCCGCTCAATACACTATATGTAAAAGATCCCATATATCCAGCTTCTTGAGCCGTTAGCTGAATTGTTGGTGTATAGGCAGCTCCTACAGTACCATCGTGCACAGCAGGATTGGAACTAATAGTAATGGATGGACAAGCAATGTTTATGGTATACGACACTGACCCGACACAGCCATTGAGGTCTGTCGCCTGAATAGCAAAACTATAAAAGCCCATATGCGTCGGAGTTCCCGAAATCGAGCCCGTGGGCTCCAAGTCTAAGCCTGGAGGAAAAGTTCCGCTCAATACACTATATGTAAAAGATCCCATATATCCAGCTTCTTGAGCCGTTAGCTGAATTGTTGGTGTATAGGCAGCTCCTACAGTACCATCGTGCACAGCAGGATTGGAACTAATAGTAATGGATGGACAAGCAATGTTTATGGTATACGACACTGACCCGACACAGCCATTGAGGTCTGTCGCCTGAATAGCAAAACTATAAAAGCCCATATGCGTCGGAGTTCCCGAAATCGAGCCCGTGGGCTCCAAGTCTAAGCCTGGAGGAAAAGTTCCGCTCAATACACTATATGTAAAAGATCCCATATATCCAGCTTCTTGAGCCGTTAGCTGAATTGTTGGTGTATAGGCAGCTCCTACAGTACCATCGTGCACAGCAGGATTGGAACTAATAGTAATGGATGGACAAGCAATGTTTATGGTATACGACACTGACCCGACACAGCCATTGAGGTCTGTCGCCTGAATAGCAAAACTATAAAAGCCCATATGCGTCGGAGTTCCCGAAATCGAGCCCGTGGGCTCCAAGTCTAAGCCTGGAGGAAAAGTTCCGCTCAATACACTATATGTAAAAGATCCCGTATATCCATCTTCTTGAGCCGTTAGCTGAATTGGTGGTGTATAGGCAGCTCCTACAGTACCATTGTGCACAGCAGGATTGGAACTAATAGTAATGGTTGAACATTGAACGGGGATGGTATAAGTCATAAAACCTACACAGTTAGCTGTCGTGTCTTTTGCTTCAACGACAAAAGTATGAGGATAAGGGCTTAGGGGGGCTGTTGGGACTCCTGTAATCTCACCATTGTCGGGATTCAATTGTAATCCTGGAGGAAGGGTTCCTTGTACCACACTATACATATAAGGTCCCGGTGTACCGCTAGCCGTTATCTTTACTGTTTCTGAACCTGGTGGATAGGCAACTCCCACCAAACCAGGTGGCAGCATCTCATTTGTTGGAGTAAACGTTATTTCTGGACAAGTAATGGTTATGCTATAAGGCTGGGGGTCGCCTGAACATCCATTTACATCTGTTGCCGTAATATCAAAATTATAAACACCAGAAGTAGTCGGATAACCCCCAATCAACAAAGAAGTAGTCTGCGCAGGGAATCCGGGTTGAGGTGATGGGTATAAGCCTGGGGGAAGAGAACCGGTTACAGTAAATTTATAAGGTGCTGTACCTTCACCTACCACAGGAGTTAACGTTTGGTTATAGAGAGTGCCCACAGGGCCAGAAGGTAGAGTAGGTGGAGTGAACGTAATGTCTGGTGGACAAGTGTAAGTGGTGATTGTATAAGAGATCGTACCCTCACAGGAATCAGGTCCCGCACTTATCACCGTGAAGGTAAACGGATATGAGCCAACAGTGGTGGGTGTCCCGCTAATGATTACGTTCGAATTGTTGGAGGGGTCAAAGTATATTTTTAAGTCTGGAGGCAATTGGCTCGGACCAGTAGGTGTAAGCAATGCATAAGGTGGCGAACCTCCTGAAAGCATTATTGTTTGAGAATAGTATACTCCTACCTTCGCATTTGCCAGATTAGGTGTAGTTGGAGAGGTCGTAACAGTACAACCCACCTGCATCCTTAACGGTTTAATAATTTTTCCCACTGGAATGGAGGCTTTTGTAGTCGCTTTAACGAGTTGATCTGAAACGGAAACATCCCAATGATCGCCTAGAGGAAGCATACGGGTTGTTGCGCTAGGCAACCAATCCTTGAATGTAAGGGTTCCACTTGTTGGTTCTATTCCATGGTTACCCACAGTTAACGTGTAGGTTTCATTTTGTTTATCGTTTAAATGCGCAAATTTAGCATTGGCTAGTGTTGTGTCTTCTGCCACAGAGTCAAACAAGGACACATAGTCCGCTGTGCCAATATTAACAGCTCCGCCTCCGCTCACAATGGCTTGGTTGGTTAAACTTGATGCATTTGTATGAGACGTCATGTTTAGGATGATCGGCGCGCTTTCTTGTCCAGGAGCTAAAATTTTCGAGCTTGTGCAGGTGATGACGTCTTCTGAACAATGAATTGTCCAATCTGTGCCGCTACCTGAAATAAAAGACAAACCGGTTGGAACTTTATCGGTTACCACAACAGGCGTTCCATTTGTCGGTGCCGACCCGCTGTTTATAACAATTAATTGATAAGTCTCCTGTTGATCGTCGGAGTTTTTTGTAAGATGAGTATTAAGGAGAGTTAAACGAGATTGGGGAACTCCATCCACTAACGTCACATCGGAAAAAGTTGTAGTGGGAATGTCATTGAGAGTCGCAATGATGTTGCTGGTCACACTAGGTATAGCTTCAGGAGCAACAGAAACAATGAGAGTCAAAGGAGGCGCACTTTCGCCAGCTGCAATAGAATTCAAATGGAGACAAGTGACAGTTTGCCCTTCTACTTCAAAAGTCCAATCTTGACCGGTTGCATTCATAAAAGACAACCCTTTGGGCAAAATGTCTACGATCTTAAGACTTCCATTCGTTTCAATCGATCCTTCGTTGCGAATTGTCAAGGTATATTCTTTTAGATCGCCAACCACAAAACTGCCCATTTGAGACTTGGTCATGACCAAGGTGGATGGAACATCCATAAGCGTTTGATTTAGCTCATTCAATTTAGCATTCTTCTGTGAAGAACTGGTTAACTCCCCACGCGTAGTTTCAGATGTTATCCCCTGAAAACCTTCATTTAAAGGTTCCGGAATGATTTTTTGGGAATTTTCTAGAACAGAAAACTCTGGCGAAAGAGAGGAGTGTAGACTATCTAAAACCGAAAGAGACAATACCGAAAACAATAAAAATAAAATGATCTTTTTGAAAACAAGTGGGTTCATGAGTTTCACCTTTGTTAATTCTAGAAACAGTAGCCTTCGCAGGCGCTTTTTAATCAATTGATGCTGTCTTGTATAAAATGATCATAAGAATCAACATTCAAATTCTTCATTTTTTGATAACCCATAAGGCTAAGCAAATCGGTTATTCATAGAGTAGTGCTTTTCCAACTTTATGCCCGGCTTTGAACAGCGATGCCAAAACCGTTGATTTTCTTAACAGATTCATTATCAAAGCAAATGGATTTGAATAGTCCATTTATAGAATGGGTTCTCATTTAACTGAAAGCGAGTTTATGATCATACAATAAGAAAATGCATGTAACATAAATTTTTAATTTTAAGCAACAAATTTTTTTAAATTGAATGTCAAAGCGAGGTTGTAAGAAATATGAAAATGGCTTGATTGATAAATATGTATGTTAAATATGACGAATTTTGACTCATGCTACGCCACTAACGTCAAATTTGTTTTGTGGGTACCGTGGGTTTCGGCTTGCGCCTACACCCACGGCTACTATCCATGCGCGGCTAACGCCGCTCGTCGCTGAGGGAAAGGATATGGATCACAATATTGTATGCTTTCAACTTTTAGATTTATCTAATGATTCTTTTCGACCTTAGTCTTTAATTTAACCTAAACCAAACCATTCCTTCTTAGCTTTAGTGTAAGAATGAGGATCAATTTGCTTTGTTTTGACTTGGGACATGCGTTCATCTGTCCAAAGTCGGTAATTTTGAGCAAAGTCAGAAGAGGCATATTTTTCGGCAAGCTGTTCGTGTTGTTCATATTTTGCCATATCAGAGTAAATAACAGTGTAAAGAGGCGCTAACATCTTGTGATAAAAAGGATTGCGCGGTTGATATTTCACGGCCAATTGAAACTCTTTGATCGCCTCATCATAATCGATTATCCAATCCAATAGCAAACCCTTGTCAAAGTGCAAGGCTGCATGTTCAGGCTGATAGTTCAAGGCTGTATCGTAGTAAGTTAAGGCTTGTTGAATATCTGCTTCATGTTGTGTTTGGTGTGTTTTGATTGCCTCCTTTTTCATTTCCTTCTCAGGCTGGGGCAATAAGCAGCGTTGAATTGAGTCATTGGCTAAAGAGCGATAGATTTTGACGAGCGTTTCTTGGTAAGATTTTTCCATTTTTTCCACGTTGTCGAATCCATCGTCCCAACATGCTTTTAAATTTTCAGCAATCTCTAATAAGCCTTGAGAAAAGAGATCTTCTTCTTCTTTTGCCTTTGCCTTGCTTTTTTTCAGTTTCTGATACTTGTCTTGAGCTAAAGTCAGAGTAAGTTGAAAATATTCTTCCTTATAGTTTTGATTTTCAGGCTCTAATTCATAAGCACATCTCAGGCAGGCAAGAGTGGCTTCATATTCTTTGCGTTCAAACAATTGTTGTGCTAATTCACTGAAAGTTGTAGCGGGTAATTCCAACTCTTCTGCCCAGGCTTGTTTTTGGATATCATAGTAAATAGAAATAGCGTCGTCGTAGCGCTGGTTGTCAATGCAAAGCTGGAGGAGCTCGATCAGATAATCTCCTTTTTGGTGTAGAGCTTGAAAAGCTTTTTGGTAATAGACAATGATCTTATGTGTATCGCGTAAAAGGACGCTGCGCTGCTTTTCTGCTTGAGCAGCAGCAAGGCAGGCATCAAACAGTAAAGAAGCATAATGATCAGGATCAATAGAAGCGGCTTGTTCTAAATTTTTAATGGCTGCGTCATAGGGCACTCCTTTGAAGAATCCCGATTTGACTTGTAGATGCGTTTGTCCAATGCGAGCTTGCATATCGGCCATGCGTTGCTGGCAATCCTTGCGTTCTGCATCAACTTGACAAAGGGGCAATCTTTGCGCAAATAAATCCAAGCTTTCTTGGTAGAGGTTCTTGGCTTGATTGCGATCGGAGCCCCAATAGGCGTCGCCAATTTTTTGTTTGAGATAAGGATTGGTGTAGTGCTCTCTTTCCCAGTCATCCAATTGAGACTTAAGAGGGCTCCAATCGCCATGATGGATCGCCTTATCTAAAGCTTGAATTTTGATATCTGCATCATCTTTGAAAAGATTGACAATCTTCTCCAAGCAGGCATGAGCCTTTTGATTGAGATGAGCTTTGAAGTATTGTTCAATGCATTCCATTGAAATTTGACTGATTTCAGTTTTCCATTTATAACAGCTCTGTTTGGTCGAGAGTGCTAAAAATTTGCTCCACTGTTCTCCATAAGTTGCAGCAAAATTTGTAGGAGATGCTTGCCACTGTTGAGCATAGGCTTCATAAAGATCGTCTTGGTAATCTGTCGCACTAGAATCTGCTTTTACAGCTAACGATAAAAACTTAATAGCCTGCGTCACACTACTGTTTGGAGTAAGCTTCTTTAAATGGACCCTTCCTAATCGATGGTAAGCAGAGCCAATTTGTTTGTGATGAGAACTCAATTTTTCTGCCTGCTTTTGGTAGCAGCTCACAGCTGCTTCATAAGCTTCCATTGCTTCTTTGAATTGATTTAATTGCCAATAGGCGTTGCCTATGTCGATTTGTATCTGCAAGTCGTTTGAAAAAGCTTTTTGCAATTCGATTAGCAAGGGCTCGGCAGAGCTGTATTCTTTATTAAGTAAATATAATTTACCTATCTGAAGACGCAGTCTAGCATTTTTAGGCTCTATTTCCAGGGCATGCTCCAGATGGGTAATGGCCAGATCAGGGAGGGCGTTCTCAAAAGCAGTTGTTCCAAGTTCCAGCCAAAATTCTTGAATTTTTCGTTGCTGTCCTGTGATTTCATAAGATTCTATCTCCCGCAATTGCTCAGCAAGCTTTTCTTGAAATTCAGGCGAGTCATTTTTGAGGTCAAAAGCCTTTTGTAAATAAGTAAACGCTAAAGTCGGATTTGCCTGGTTCACAAGAGCGTTCTCAGATAACTGCAAAGGAGCATCACCAAAAAGAAAAAGATTTCTTGAATCAATCAGTGAGGAGGAAGGTGTGCATAAACGGGTCCAAAAGCCAGGCCGCAAAGAAGCTGCATGGCAGCGATGGTAATCAGTCAAAATATCCCTCAAATGACTCAGATGGTCAGAGGTTGATTCAGCGGGATATTGATGGTGATCACTGACTGCTTTAAATAATTGATCAATTGCCGCATCAAATTTTTCATAAGGATAGCTTATGCGATAGCGTAAACGTTCAATTTGTTTATCTTCTAGAAACCCATGAGCTTCCCCATAATAAATAAATTTTAACCAGGCTGCTTGGATGCGATGATGTTGAGTCTCATTCGTTCCGCAAAGAAAACCTTTGATTATTTCCATTATTTTTCCAATGATATTCAATCGGACAAAACCGTCATCTGTCGCGGCGACATATGTTTCCTCTTCTAACAAAATCTCTAATTGATCATTAAATTCCGTCGCACTCCAAGATTTGGAGTAGCAATCTTCTCTTTGCTCAGGATAAATCATAAATTACTCATTTAATAATTATTATTAATTTTGTTAGTTTCTAATTTATATTAAAAATGAAATTTTTTACCAGTAAAAATAGTTTAAAATGAAATAGATCAGATGAAATATAAATGATTTTTTGACAAGAGAAAAACTACCACAAATAGCATAGGATTTGCTATACCAGTAATCATAAAAGCTGTCGCTAGTACTCAACCACATTATTTTTTGCCTAGTGGAACTGCTTGAAAGCTCCGCGGTTGGGATGACATGATTCTCTTGTAGTCCTTTCAGACTACATGAAGAGGGCTAATCTAACCCAGGGCTAGGGTGTTCATTTTGTGCAAAAAATGAGCTTTATATTTCACAATAATTGGCATAGTTGAATTGAAGGTCGCATGTTTATGCCGTCCTTTCAGGACTCGATGTCTTTTTGATAGAACCCAGGCCTCCGCTTCGCTGCGACCTGGGCTGTAACATGACGGCCCTTCAGGCCTTAACAAAAAGATGATTTAGGGACTATAGAAGAGGGACTTAAACATCTCTTGTTAAGGCCTGAAGGGTCGTCATGTTACAGCCCAGGTCGCAGCGAAGCGGAGGCCTGGGTTCTATCAAAAAGACATCGAGTCCTGAAAGGACGGCATAAACATGCGACCTTCTATTCAACTATGCCAATTATTGTGAAATATAAAGCTCATTTTTTGCACAAAATGAACACCCTAACCCTGGGTTAGATGAGCCTTCTTCATGTAGTCTGAAGGACTACAAGAGAATCATCTCATCTCAACCCGGGGTCTCTAAAGCAGTTTCAATAGGCAAAAACTAATGTAAACGAGTACTAAGGTAAGACACGTCTAAGCAAATAGGAGCATACAGATTTATGGAACACAAGCCACCTTTTCGACGGGTCTTGCTCAAGTTATCGGGTGAAACCTTAATGGGCAGCCAACCTTTTGGAATTTATCAAGAGGCTTGTATGCAAGTTGCCAATGATTTGTCTTTTTTTCATCGTAATGGAATTCAATTGGGAGTGGTGATAGGAGGCGGCAATATTTTTAGAGGAATGGATTTAAGGATGACAGGGATGCCCAGAACGCCTGCTGATCATATGGGAATGCTGGCAACGGTACTTAATGGGCTTGCCCTACAACAAGCCTTGATGTTGCGCGAGATACCTGTTTGTTTAATGAGTGCTTTAGAATGCCCGAAGGTGGCTGAACCTTATAATTGGACGAAGGCTTTGCAATATTTAGAAGAGGGAAGCATTGTCATTTTTGTGGGGGGAACAGGTAATCCTTACTTTACGACCGATACAGCCGCTGCTCTGCGTGCCAGTGAAATAGAAGCTGATGTTTTGCTTAAAGCGACTAAGGTTGACGGCATTTATAATAAAGACCCTCTTACACATCCAGATGCTGTTAAATATGACACCATTTCTTATTCCCAGGTTCTTGCGGAAAAATTACAAGTTATGGATGCTACTGCTATTGCTTTGTGCCGCAGTAGCCAAATTCCCATTTTTGTTTTCAATATGCGTCGTTTAAATGAAGAGCCTCTAGAAGAGGTGTTAACGCAAATTCAGAAGGGCACATGGGTCAGTGAGTACTAGCCCATTTTGAAAGAAGTGTAATAAAAACGGAAACGAGGAGATACTATGAGTATTCTTGATCAGACTAAAATCAAAATGACAGCTGCAATTGAACATTTCAAAAATGATTTGAAAAATATTCGAACAGGCCGTGCTAATCCAGGAATGGTTGAGCATGTCATGGTAGAAATCTATGGCAGTTCCATGCGTTTAAAAGATATTGCGTCGATTACAACACCTGAAGCGCGTCAATTGCTTATTACTCCTTTTGATCCACAAAATTCATCTATTGTGGGCAAAGCAATTGAAAAGGCGAATATTGGATTCATGCCCATTGTGGATGGAAATACTATTCGCATTAACATTCCTCCTATGACAGAGGAGTTGCGCAAAAAAATGGCAAAAATTTGTCATGAAGAACGAGAGAAAACAAAGGTTAGCATTCGCAATATCCGTCGAGATGCCAATGAGGCTGTACGCAAGCAAAAAGCAGATGGAGAAATTGCTGAAGATATGATGAAAAAGTTAGAGAAAAATATTCAGGAATTGACAGATAAATTTTGCAAAGAAGTGGATGAGCTTTCCGAAAAGAAAGAAAAAGAAATTTCCACAATTTAAAGCTTGCACAAAAATAAGGGCTGAGCTACGATAAAACCTCTTCGATTTCAAAATCGCGGAAAAAAGCTTGATCCATAATCGAGAAGATTATATTCAAGATAACGTTGGCCCCATCGTCTAGTCAGGTCTAGGACACCGGATTTTCATTCCGATAACAGGGGTTCGAATCCCCTTGGGGTCATTGCGAGTCTTTAGCTCAGTTGGTTAGAGCACCTCACTTTTAATGAGGGGGTCGATGGTTCGAGTCCATCAAGACTCAAAATTCACTTATCAAATTCCCGTCAATCAACATCCGATGAACAGGCGGATAGAAAAAAAATCATCTTAATTGCTTTTTGAAATCTCACTTGCTTTCCACACTATAATTTTTTATACTAGAAGTAATACTCGATTTTTTAAATCATTCGATTAATTAAAAGTCATGTAGAAAGAGCACCAGCATGTATCATTTAAAAGGGATATTGAATGTTTGAAAAAAACCCCGAGAAACATTTCCCTGAGCGTCCTTTAGAGTGTGGTGAATGCAAAAAACCCATCGCCATTCGCTATACGGAAATTGTAGGGGATTCTATTACACATACGAGCATGTGCGCAGATTGTCCTGAATTGCAGCGACGCTTACATGGAACAAATCCTCAAGAATTGGTCGCCAATCAAACAGGGAGTATGGCGGGTTTAGCATGTGGAAATTGCGGAACAACATTAGAAGAAATCAAAAGAGGGCACCGGTTGGGTTGTCCAGAATGCTATACTGTTTTTGAGGATGTTTTATTAATGGAACTGCAGTCTGCCCATCGTCTGCCTCTCCGGATTTTACCCCCTAAAAAAGGCGTTCCCCTTCACATCGGACGCTCGCCAGGTGAAAGATTGGCGATTAATCCTTCTTCGCGTTTGTTAGCCTTAAACGAAGCTTTAAAAGACACACTGAGTCGTGAAGATTATGAACAAGCTGCTTGGCTTAGAGATCAAATTAAAGAATTAACTGAAAATATAAAAGACCAAGCTGAGGATAAAAAAAATGAGCCCCCCGGACAAAAGTAATCATCCTTTGCTTTGCAATAGCAGTCCTTGGAAAGATAATGCAAATGTCATCTGGCTAGGATCTACACTTACGCTCCTTCGCAACTTGGAAAAGTTTAATTTTTCTGGCAAGCTTGCGATTGATAAGCGTAAACAAATCATCTCTTTGATCTCACGAAATCTATTAGACAGTGATCAGCTTAAAAAACCAAAATTGATCCCAGCTGAAGATATGCCTCCTATTGAAAAGGAATTTCTTATGGAACATTTTCTTGCGAGCCAAGGCTTTCATCAAGCTTATAGTGGCGAAGCTTTCGTTTTGGATGAAACAGGGGAATTTCTAGCGATTTTGAATTTAAGAGATCATGTTCTTTTGGAGTGGGTAGATTTTCGAGAAGATTTAGAAAACTCTTGGGATCGCTTGGTTAAAATTGAATTAGAATTGGCAAAATCTATTAATTTTGCTTTTTCTCCTAAATTTGGTTTTTTGACATCTGATCCTAGTCAATGTGGAACGGGACTTGGTGTGACCATTTTTTTGCATCTTCCGGCTCTTCTTAACACCAATCAATTAGATGAAATTATTAAAAAAAATAAAGATGATGGTGTAGAGCAAACAGGCTTGCAAGGAGATCCCCATGAAGTGATTGGAGATATTGTGGCTTTTCACAATAGCTATTCTTTAGGCATTACAGAAGAAAATATTCTCACTTCTTTACGCACGCTGGCAACGAAGCTCATTGTTGAAGAAAAAAGCTTGCGCCAGCATATCAAACAAAGTACCGAGAGCGAAGTGGCTGATATCAAAGATAAGGTCAGTCGTGCGTATGCCATTTTATTACATTCTTATCAAATTGAGGCCATTGAAGCTTTGCAGGCTTTGAGTTTAGTTAAAATGGGACTTGATCTTGAATGGCTAAAAGGAACCTCTCAAGCGGTTCTTAATGGGATGCTATTTGACTGTCGTCGTGCACATCTTCTTTGTCATTATGGACAAAAAATTTCTCAGGAGGAATTGCCTCATCGACGTGCTGAATTTATTCATCGCGTTTTACATGGTTTGGAACTATTGATTTAGAAATGTTTCTATTTAGGACTGTAGACTTAGTGTAGTATTTTAAGACACGGCTATAGTCTGTAACATTAGTTTTGCCTATTAGGATGGCTTTAACTTACATTCCTAGTACTCTGCTATATGAGTTTTTGCCTAGTGGGATGGTTTTAAATCCCTAGGCGTTAAGGTAAGAGATGAGCGTAGGCTACGCGACGCATTCAGTTGCCCGCCGCTTCGATCTGGGCTCTAGGTAAGGGGATATGGACCCACCGTTCGGTCGCCCTCCGGGCTCGGTCACGGTGGGCTAGTATCAGTCGTCCTACGGACTCTAGCAACAGTGTAAAAGCCATTGAATGTTAGGTAAGGCGTTTGATAATGCTGCTAGAATGCTAGTCAAGGCGTTTTGATAATGTTGCTAGAGTCTGTGGACGACTGATACTAGCCCACCGTGACCGAGCCGGAGGGCGACCGAACGGTGGGTCCATATCCCCTTACCTAGAGCCCAGAGCGAAGCGGCGGGCGACTGAATGCGTCGCGTAGCCTAGCGCCTACTCTTAACTTAATGCCTCGAGTCATCGAGCACTAGGACATTCAGCATGGAAAAGTACAAGGGCATCGGCCTCAATATTAATAATAAAGTGCATTGGACAGATCATCTTGCTCCCATTTGCGTGGCAATGGATGTTCCTCTATTAATGGTTGATGAAAAACATGCAGAGGAAACCCAAGCTTTGTATCCTGGCCTGCAAGTGCTCATCTGGGATTGGAAAGAATTAAGTCTTCAATCTCTTGTGGAAAACTTTGATGTTTTTTTCCAATCGCAGTTTTGGCCTCGCTCAGATTTGCAGAGGCAATGCCAGCCCTGGGAAAAACTCTATCACAAAACAGTGCGTAATGTGCATTGTCCCCACGGATTTTCGGACAAAATGTTTTGGCATAAAAAAAGTGTATGGGAAGATATTCTGCTTATTTATGGCGACAATATGCTTGATCTTTTGAAAGCGGCGGGAGTTTCAGAGCACCTCAATGTGATTGTACGTTCGGGAAACTATCGCTATCTGTATTATCGAAAACATCAAGCTTTCTTTGATCAAATTGTAGAAAAGCAGATTTGGAGTCGATTGGATCGCTCAAAACCGACCATTCTTTATGCTCCTACTATTCATCACCATGGAGAAGAGCTTTCGCTTTCCTTCTTGCAAGCGCGCGAGTTATTCGAGAAGCTTCCGCTAGATTACAATTTAGTGGTCAAGCTTCATCCTGATTTAGAAGAGACAGATGCATCCGCTCTTTATGCTATGATGGGAAAATACGAGGGTAAAAGCAATATCCTATTTATAAAAGATTTTTCTCTTGTCTATCCTCTTTTAGCTGGCTCAGACATTTATTTAGGGGACCTTTCATCAGTAGGCTATGATTTTCTTGCCTTTAATCGTCCCATGTTTTTTCTCAATCATTTAGGACGGGATGCCAAGCAAGATCGTAATTTATTTCTCTATCGCTGTGGATTTGAAGTAACACCCGATCAATTTAGAAATTTTTATCATCTATTAGATTCTCAGCTTCCTTTTGACCAAGAACGTTATGCTGCTATTCGTCAAGAAGTGTATCGCTACACTTTTGGCGAAGAAGTGTCTTTTGAAAATTTGAAAAACGCCATTGTTCAAGCTTGTACATCTCCTCGAAAATTAGAAGAATGGGAACCCGAATTTTGATGATAGAAACCTCCTCTTTTAATGACCTCCGGGCAAACTTAAGCGAGATTTATGCGTCACTTTATGCACAGTCAAATGTAGGCGAACGTTCTCTTTATGCAACTTCTTCTTCTGTTTATTTTCAGGGAACTTTAACAGGGCAAATCATCAAGGTTGTAGACAGGGCTTGGCGTTGGATTCAGCCTTCTTATTCTTCGCCTTCTGTTGAAAGTTCTTTGCAGTTCATTTTAACAACGCTGTTTGATCATGCTGTTCATTGTGCTTATGATACCCGTCAACGGCGAATTTGGCACAATATGCGCCAGATTGATCAAATGTGGAAAAATGATCTACAGCCTGAAGATTTTGCAAAACAGCGTGAGCATTATGCGGACTTTCTTGCAAAAGAGCTCGCAGAATCAATTGAATTTGATCATCCCATTTATTTAGCCGATTTTGATGCAAGGGCGCAACACCCTTTGATTGAAAAAGAAATCAAAGCCATGCGTCACACCATTGTTAACTTTCATCAGGCCACCCATTTGTTTTGGTCTTTATTCATTAAAGATGAAAATGAAAATGCTTTGCTGCGTCAGCCTTTAATGCCTTTGATTAAGCCGATGTCGACTTTGCTGGACCATCCTCTTTTTAAAGCTCTTAAAAAAGAAGGACGATGGATACAGATGGAAGGAATCATGCAGCAACCCATTCCCGTTGCTCTTCTTGCAAAGTTGCAGGATCCTCAAAGTCTAAGTGTAAATGAAAATAGACGTCTCACATTGTGGGTGCAAACTCTAAATCGATGTCAACACTCCATTTCCCCCAGGCTCTTTTCTTGCATTTTAACTGAAATCATGACTGTCATTCATTTGCAAGGCTCTTCTTCATTGACTTTGCCAGACCTTTTGTATTGGTTTGATCAACAAAACTGCCCAATCATTCATCGAGAAGATCCTGCACATATGGAGTGGCGTGAAAAATTGGGTCCGGGAGATAGCATTGAGTGCAATGGTAAACAGTTGATCTTAGGCCAGCAACTAAGTCCAGATAAACTGATTGACGATACTTATAAAATTTTTGAATTAGAGGGTGGTTTAGATTATGTCGTGAAAATTGCGCATAATCGCTTTCTTTTGCTACTTGAAGAAAGAAAAGCAAGCAGCGAACAAGGTCACTGGGGAGTGCGCTTAGTCGAAACGATTGTGAATCTGGAAGAAGATGATCAAGAATTAGTTGTGAGTGGGCTTGACCAACAAGGACGCTGTGTGGTGCTTGAAAAATTAACTTCTTCTTTTGACAGCCAGATGTGGACAAGTCATGATATGCAGTTAACACCAGAAGATGAAAAATCGGCGCTTGTATTTGCCAATCATCTTTTTTGTATGTCTCAGTGGAAAGCAACGGCTGAAAACCTCTCCTTGCCTCATTTAATGTGGGACAAAGAAGGAGTATTAAAGTCTACGCGACTTCTGAAAAAAGGGCCGGCCAATTATAATGAATGGGAAGCTTATTGTGAAAGAGCGGCTGAAGGCAATCCCTATGTTCTCAGTTTCTTGATGAATGTCTCTAAATTAAGTGAACACGACATGGCTTTATATTATCGACAAGCTATTGAACATACGTTGGAGACAGGAGATATCGATTTAATTGGACGCCCTTTGCCTTTAGGGCATCGTCAGGATATGTATACTCAACATGCAAAAAAATTATGTGCACAGGCTCAAGAACTCAGACACAACTGTCTTAAGATCATCACTGCTCATTTAAGAAGGCAAAATCAATATTCTTATAAAAAGGAAGAGCAATTAAAACAAGCGATTGCCGACAAACTTCTTCAATTTTACCGTGCCTCATCTACTCCAGGAAGATTTTCGCCCGACTTAGAGCAGCAAGTGATTGCGGCTTTTACTGCTCCTTCTTCTACAAGCAATTCTTTACCCGATTCTTCAGATGCCCAAGACTATTATCAGGAGAAACATGAACTGATGATGGGGTATAATCAAATTTACCTTTCAACATAACGTGATGCAAGAGGCATGTCGTCCCGTGATTTTATCTCTGCGATGAGAATAGAAGTCATAACGATTAGAATAAGTGCTTAAACGCGCCACCTCAATGTGATGAGGCAGAATTCCTGCTGCTTGGAGTTGATATTCACTAATTGACCAAAAATCAAAGTAGTTCGGTTTTACTTGAAATTGCCAAAATTCCTCAGGTAGCTCTGTGCGGTAATGAATAAATTCTGCTTCGTCAGGTCCCAAACTCGGTGAAATGCAAACAAGCAGCTCTGATGGATGAGAACCAAAGGCTTGTTGCATCTCTCGCACAGCGTCACGATATAGATTTGCTACGCTGCCACGCCATCCAACATGAATATTTGCTGCAGCATGATTTTTAGGATCGTAAAAAAGAGCAACTTGACAATCGGCATGTTTCATCATGAGAGAGACGCCGGGCGTTCCTGTCATCAATCCATCACAGTCTATGATCTCTTCAGGAGATTGTGTATTGGCTATTGCCATAGACGTTCCATGATTTGCTCTTCCCCACACTAAATTGCTCCAATTTAGAGTATCTCGTTGTAATTGGGTTTTGATGCGTTCAATATTGAGTTTGACATGTTCATGGTTATCACCTACATGGAAGCCTGTATTGAGACTTGCATAATTTCCTTCACTGCAGCCGCCATGGCGCAAAAAGACAGCATGTCTGACAGTTGGAATATCACTTAGAAGATCAAATTCTAGCCATTCAATATTTTGGTATTTTTGACGTTGCATATCAAACCTATTAAAACTCATTGCTGATGATTTTCTTATATCTGTTTAAAAATTTGTGTTTCAATAAGGATAAAGAGTTGACCTCTTTCTCTTTTTCTGACATAAGATCTCCCTATCATGTCAAATGGACTAACTTTACTGAGAAAATATGAAAAATCTTTCCTTATTTTTTATCTTTCTTTTTCTACCCCTTGGGCTTTTTGCAACCGATTGTATTCCAGATTGCGATACTGAAACTGATTGGACATTAGAAGTACGAGGTGCTTATTATTATCTTCCGAATAAATCAGTCAAAAGGATTTACGCAGACCATTGGATTGATTATCAAGTTGAAGCAGCTAAGCGTGTGCATCCTTTCGTAGAAGTGTGGGGCGGAATTAGCTGGGCTTCCAAACATGGTTATACGCATAAAATATATGACTATTATCGCTTTAAGGATAGTACAAAAATGTTTGTTCTGCCGGTAAGTATGGGATTTAAATTGATTTACCCCATTATGGCATTCGTCGATATCTATGCGGGAGCGGGCGTCTGCTATTCGTTTTTAAAGATTAAGAATTTTTGCAAAGAAGATTATTCTTATCATGGTCTTTCTCGTTCTCCTTTTAGGAAAGGCATTTATAAGAACGAATTCGGGGGACTATTCAAAATTGGTTTTCAATATGCCATGAGTGACTCGACTTTTCTTGATGTTTTTGCCGATTATTACGCACAGCGTTTTCATCTGTCTCATAAACGGGAACGCCGCGATGTCTTTAATCGAATGGTTGATTGCAGCGGATTTAAATTTGGAGCAGGTCTAGGCGTTTATTTCTGAATAACTTTACGCAAGCGAAGTCAAAGAAATCAATGTTATCCCTTAAATAACCAAATACCGAGGTCAAAGAATCTCAAATGGCTTGATTTGTTTAATAGCCTGAAAGGCTTCAAAGAAAATAGCCCAGGGCGCTGCCCTGGGCCATTTTCTTTGAAGCCTTTCAGGCTATTAAACAAATCAAGCCATTTGGGATTTTTTGACCTCGGTTACCTGCGTGGAGTGAATAAGAGGTTTGGGATAGTCTTAAACCTCTTATGCTTATTAGACATCCATTTTAGGACTTAACGTCAGCCAGCCCGCCTGCATCCAACTTTGCAGCCATTTTTGCAAATGATTGGCCACAAATTCATATACAGAAGAGTCTTGTGATTCGATGTATGCACAAGCATCTGTGAGATTCGTTCCCATTTTAAAGCATTCTAGCAAAATAAATTCCTCTTTGCTGATTTCACGCCAAGCCAGATGATTGTTCGCATTGCGATAAAGAATAAAGAAATAGCTTTTTTCCTTAGGGAGATCTGGAAAGCGATGTTCAAGCCAATAATCCACATCTTGTTTTAAAAAATTTCCACGAAATGTCAAAAGATCGTATTCCCATGTAAATAAATTGATATGGGGCTGCAGGTAAAACACTTGTGAGAGCAAACTTTCAGGATTGTCATTGATGAATTGAGCAAGATCTGGCGAAGAATATTGAGAGGCAATCAGACTTGCCATAAAAGCCCAGTCTAAACTAGCGGCATTTAGAATTAAGGCTTGGTCAGGCTCTCGGTAGCATTCCGCGACCCATTTTGGCAGGCGCTCTCCCAATAAGTTTAATGACCAATGATTAGGGGGATATTTTAATAAATAGGGAATGCCTATTTTTTCATTAAAGGCATGGGAACCAAATAGGCGAGTGACCAGAGGAAAATTAGCATGCAAAGTGTTGAGTAAGCGCCACCAATATTGTTGGTTGTAAATTTGCATGCGTTGATGAGGTCGCAATTTGGAGCTCGGTGTAATATAGCGAGCCGCCTCTTCAGCAATTAAGATGCCATGGGTTGAGTTTGAATAGGGTTGGATTGTGTTATTTTCTCCTAGTCGATTGGTAATGACACTGGCAAACCATTCTTGAGTCGCCTTTAATTGACAAGGAGGTTGATCCATATCTTTGTTTAGCGTTTGTTTTTTCATGTCACACCTGCTTTTGAAACAAAGGAAGATAAGGGAGGTAATGAATGCTGTTCGTGGATTCCTTGTTGAAATTGTTTTGCTTTTAAGGCTTCTGCCCATGTTTGTTCGAAAGATAGAAGATTATCATCCCATTCAAGAAGCGTTGACACACCTCCAGTCAAAGGGTAAATCTCAGCGTAAAGATCCCATACTTCATGACGTACTGGATGATCATGAGTGTCTAAGACATAGTCTCCAAAGTCAGTATGACCCGCCAAGTGAATTTGAATGACGCGATCTAAGGGAAGATTTTGGTAGTAAGTTTTAGGATCAAAACCATGGTTACGGCTCGAAACGTAAATATTATTGACATCCAGCATCATATAAGTGTCAGATTGTTCCACAACGGAGCTATAAAATTCCCATTCAGACATTTCATCTTGTTTAAAAGCCACATACGAAGAGAGATTTTCAAGTGCAAAAGGCAATTCAAGATAGTCTTGAACAATACGAGCTCGTTCGGCAACATACCGAATGACCTCTTGAGTATAAGGAAGAGGTAATAAATCATGGTAATGAGCCCCGGGAAGATGGCCCCAGCAAAGATGATCTGAAAGCCAAGGAGTTTTAGTCTTGCGAGTCAAAGCCTTAAGTTTTTTTAAATAGTTAAAATCTAAAGGCGCTGGGCTTCCAATTGCTAAAGATACGCCATGCTGAACGACCGGATAGCGCTCTAGAATACGTTCTAAATTTTCAAGGGGCTTTCCTCCTTCTACCATGAAATTTTCACTAATAATTTCAAACCAATCAATTGCAGGTTGAAGGCGAAAAATATCCTCATAGTGAGGAACGCGCAATCCAATGCCAATGCCTAAATTGGGAAGCGGTCTTGCTTTCATCTGAGATTTCCTTGCTCACTTATATCAATAGTGGTTTCATTCGCGATTTTTCGACTCTAGAGACCTGTTGGCAAATGATTACGCTCTTACGAGGGCGTTCTCTCTTTTGTCAATTTCGAAGGATGGTTCAGCCGCCGAAATTTCACTTTATATCTGATGGTCAATAATTATGAAAAGATTTAAGAGGTTAAGAAGGAGATTTTTTGTTATTCCTTGTGCTTCAAGCCTCTATTAGAATAAGATAAAAAATGTGCGCAACGAACTGTTGCGCACATAACGATTCTGAAATACCTACTAACGATTCAATAAACCACGACGTTCGCTCATGCGACGTTGGGCTTCTTTGACTGCAAGATTTTTATCTTTGTAGGAGTCTTGACTGGCTAATTGAATAGCCAACGCTTTCCCTTCTGGGTCCAAACTAAGATAAATTGCTCTTCCCTGAGAACTTAGCATGCCAAGCAGCTGAGGTTCTGTAAAAGTTGCAGTTGAATTCGAAGTTGTCACGGCAGCTCGATTAAAATCATAATCAGTTGTCGTGAGGTATTCACGATTAAAGTTCGTCAAACCGCCATACTCAGGCGTCGGGCGTGGCGTGGAATCGTAGGTGACTCCACGATAGTCCTCTACATAAGTCGGCGACGTTATGCCAGATTGTTGAGTATTATAACTGCTGGGAGGAGAATAAGCATAGCTAATAGAGCTAGAATTATTCCTATCACTTCCTCCCGTTGAGGGAGGATTCGCAGAGCGATTATCACTGCCTGATGGATGATTGTAACCCTTGGGAGGTTCACGAAATCCATTTGGCGAGTTGTTTGCACCCTGATCATTTGGTGAAGCAGTATAACCCCTGTAGCCATTACCTGATGGAGCATTCTGATTTCTTGCGCCACCAGAGTGGCTATTATACCCATTGCCGCTTTGATTAAAGTTGCCTGAATTGTTCGCATTAGTGTCGCTGCTTTTGTTACTGTTAACAGCAGGACACCCATGAGCAGCACAACCAGCAGCTAAAAAAATGCCCTGTGCTTCTCCACTATCAGCTTGGCCATTGACAGGAGTTGCTGAAGACAGAATCAAAGCTGCTAAGGCAATCTTCACTAGGTCTTTTTTATTTTCCATATGATTTTCCTATTACTGGATTGGCCAATGAATTAGCGATTCCAGCTGTTCGAGCTATTTCCTGAGGATGGATAACTACTCGAATCATCTGTGCTGCTAGAGCTACCTGAACGATTAGAGTTGTTTCCGCTATTAGTTCCACTTGATGTGTCATAATTGCTCATTCCACTATTGCTCATTCCACTATTGCTCATTCCACTATTGTTCATTCCACTATTGTTCATTCCGATCGTGTTATAGCTGCCTTGGCGACTTGTACTAGATCCACCATAACCAGATGTGTTAGATCCACTGCCATAACCAGATGAGTTAGATCCACTGCCATAACCAGATGTGTTAGATCCACTGCCATAGCCGGATGTATTAGATCCACCATAGTTCGAGCCTGAGCTTCCATAAGAGCTGCCTGATGTGTCATAGCTGTTGTTCATTCCACTCGTATAATTGCTGCCTTGGCGATTATAGGGATTGTTTGCACTAGAATTTGTTCCTGAATTTGATCCAGAGCCAGAATTAGATCCTGAACCGCTTCCTGTTGAAGCTCCACAACCGTTTGAACTAGCAGCGCAACCAGCGGCTAATAAAATTCCTTGTGATTCTACTGCATCTGCATGACTAGCAGCTGGTAGGCTGGATGCTAGCAAAAGAGCGGCTAAGGCCATTTTTGCGAGATCTTTCTTTTTACTTTCCATATGTCCTCCAAAATTTTGTGGGGTTATTCAACCTATCAAAAGATTTGTTGAATTCAATTTGACCATAAAATCATGGAGAATTTTTTGTCTATAGTTGAGAATACCTTTCTTTCCAAAATTTGGTCCCATTCAATACTTTACTATTAATCATCCTTTTCCTCTTTATTAAAAATTAAAATGAATTTATTAAGGCTAATTTACTAACTAATGTATATAAATAATATTAATTACTAAATCCAAACAAAATTTTTAATAGAAAAATCCTTTAAATTAAGCACTCATCAATTTGAAAGACGACCCAATGATTTTGATTTTCCTTGCTTGTCTATTTTTTTATCCTCTTAACAGGATGACATCACACCTTGCACATGGTTTAACATTCAGTTTAATAGCTTGGACTGATGCGCATATAGGTATTGGGATAAATGGAGGTATTGAAGTAGTTGGTTTGATAGGTTCCATGAGGTGTTCCAGGATAGCCTCCATTAGGTCCAGGTCCGGTACTTGTCCCTTGATAGGACGAAATACCCGAACTAAAGTTGTCTGAATTATCAAATTTTCTTCCAAAATGAAGATAGCCATCTGTGCGGCCAAATTGACTCGTTACTCTATATTGATAGTCATGGTAATAGTCAATAGGACTAGAGTCATATAGGGGGTAATCATTTCCATAAATGTCCCCCTCATAGCTATTCCTGCTATAAGCATAAGGATAGCCCTCATACGAATAAGCTGTGTTATTATAGTCATAGGCTGTTGTTGCCCCACTATCTTCCCAAAACCCTTGTGCACGTCCGGCCGTTGGTAAAATTAAGGCCAAAAGAAAAGCGGTAAAAATGTTTTTGACTCGGTCTTGCTTCATATCGTTAACCTCCAAAAATTGTGCAATGTTAAACAGAGTTTTCTGAATTCCTTGCACTTAGAAATGTCAGGCATTCTCACTAAAATCCAATTTGAAAATAAAAGTATAGAAATTTTTATTTATATTCAAAATGAATAGTCATTTGAGTGGTGAGTTTTATCAGAGCGGTCACTTAATGGCAAGAGACCTGAAATAGGGTGTGATTAAATCTGGGAGTTTATATTTTTAGCAGATCGATACGAAAGGGTAGAGCGGCGGTAGCCGCTTTCAGTGGGAAGCCCCGTATGAAGCGAGCTTGCGAGCGGAATGCGGGGTGTAGGCAAGATAGCATTGAGCTGCGGAAGCAGCGTAAGATCACTCACACCGCTTCCGCGGTTTATATTTTATTGATGCCCACCCCGCATTCCGCTCGCAAGCTCGCTTCATACGGGGCTTCCCACTGAAAGCGGCTACCGCCGCTCTACCCTTTCGTATCGATCTGCTAAAAATATAAACTCCCAGATTTAATCACACCCCTTGGAATAAGATTTTTGCATTTTCTTGTTTTAATTAATTAATTTCTGTTTACTTATAATAAGTTAAATAATAATTTTTATTTCAAAAAAATATTTTATTCGTGTATAATAGTAAAAGATCTTATAGATAACATAAAGAAGCATGAGAAACGAATGATGCTTTCTCGAAAAGCTTGTCCAATTACTGGATCTCCTTTCATCTCTTCTCTTTTTATATCATAATCAAGCTAAGCCAAAATGGAGACCTGTTATGCATCTTTCACCCCCGTTAAAAGCACTCCAATTGGCTCCCTTATTGATTCTCGTTGGATTGGCTCATTTTTTAGTGGATACAATGTTAGGAATTTGGCCGATTTATAAATCGATGGCTCAGCTAGACATGGCGAAAGCAGGTTTAATCGTCGCGATGGGGGCTTTTATTGGAGAGGGCTCTCAATTGCTATTTGGTTCATTGAGTGATAGAGGTTATCGTAAGTTGTTAATTATTATAGGTTTAATGATTGCTATGGCCAGTTCATTTTTGGCCTACTCCTCTAATTACGTGATTTTATTTGCTCTTTATTTAATGACTTGTATTGGATCAGGCTGTTTTCATCCCTGTGCAGCAAGCTTGGTGGGTAGTTTGGTTCCTTCGCGACGTGGCTTGCTTATCACGATTTTTGCTACTGGCGGAAGTTTAGGTTTGGCTACCAGTCAATTAACCTTTACGTACATCCATGCGTGGTTTGAGGGGCAAACATATGTCTTAGCTTTGCCAGCGATAGGTTTGGCTATCTTTATTGCTTTCTATCGCTTTCCTGCAGCTGCCAATCAAACCCAGAATAAATTGGTGGGGCATCGAGCATCCTTCAAAGACTTTATTGAATTCTTCAAAAATCCTGCTTTACGTGCGCTATATTTTTCTCAAGTGGCCAATCAATCGATTTTATGGGGAACGATTTTTATTTTACCTGATGCTCTTAAAACCTTAGGGCATACCGATTGGATTTGTTACGGAGGAGGGCATTTTTGTTTTATCTTGGGAGCGGCTTGCATGATGATTCCAGGAGGTTATTTGGCCGATCGTTATTCAGCGCGGCAAGTGATGCTTTATGGAGGAATCATTTCCATTCTAGCCTTTTATTTCATTTTATTTTCTGGTGGAATATCCATGACCGTTGTGCTTTCCGCTCTATTTGTGCTTGGATCAACGCTGGCTCTCATGAATCCATTGGCTCTTTCCTTGGGAAATCGATTAGAGCCTGCGCGCTCAGGAGCTGTAAGTGCTTTTTTAATGGGTTTGGTTTGGTGCCTATCAGAGGCTTTAGGGCCTGGTGGAGTAGGTGTAATGAGTTCTTTATTCGATGACTATGCTCCTGTCAAAGCGCTAGCGGTTTTAGGCATGCTTTTTTTTATTCAAATTTATGCAACACTCTGCCTGCCCAAAACCGTTCCAGCTGTCGAAGCTCTAGCCTCTACTTAGGACGTGCCTTAAAATGCATAAGCAAAGCCAATTTTTGCTGCTACCATTTTCCAGCGAAGCATATCATGTTTAGAATCTGCTTTCCACCAGTTAAAATCGACGCTTAAAGTGGTATACCAGCAATTGGCAATGTAATAGGTTGCGCCTATAGTGTTATTAAATCCATAAGCATGTCCTTTTTTATGATAGTCATCGACAAAGTAAACACCTGTCCAGGATTTACGTTTGCGATGGCAGTTATCATAAAAGTGAAATTCCGTATCCCAAAAAAGCGTCCAGCAGCTATCTAAAGCATACGCAATATCAGCTCCCAAATAGAATCCATACCAGGTAAAGCGATACATGGAGGTATGATGAGGGTTGCTAAGTCCCAACTCACTGGCAATAGAAGAATTAGAAGGACTGCCAAATGGATTTGAAGAGGGTGAATCTCTAAAGGGATTAGAAGAAGAAATGTAGAAGGCACTGGAGGAATGAGAATCAAAAAATTCAGAAGAAGATTCAGATGAGGACTGGGAATCATTAGATTCTTCATTATGCTTAACGCGCAAATGTTGTCGATGATAGGAAAAGCCAATTAAAGGAATAACAGAGAGACGGCAGGAAAAAAAGGCAAAAGGATATCCGACGGCACCGTCAAAATCATAAACTTCGCTGCGTCGCTTAATGCGATCACTTGTAAAGACCCCAATGGGATAATAGAGATAACGGCTGTGAATATTAAAGTGTTCGTGGGCGCGGCCTTTCTGGGTGGCTCCATAGTCAGCAGAAAATCGGACGTAATAATCCGAGGAGACCCATTTCACTTGACCACTAATGGTATAACTCTCAATGTCCTTAAAATGAAGATGATCATTAGCACGTGCATGAACATAACTCGACTCTAAATGAGTATTTTTCCATTTCAAGTCATCGCGCCTCCAACCAATTTCAATATCTGCGCTTTGGCAGCAAGTGCTTTCAGTACATCCTGCAAAGAGAGAAGGACTCATAAGAGTACAAGCCAGCATAAAGGAAATAAGCAATTGAAACATTAGGAAACTCCTTTGAAAGATTGCATTCTCTTGTATGCTGAGAGTTAAAAAAAATCAATAGAATTCGAAATTTTTCTATCACTTTTTATAAAGAATGAAAATTAGATGTGTTGATATTGCTGAAGTGCCGCATGCCCCATGCGCCGGCTATTGATCAATTTTAAGGTCTGTAATTGATCTAAATGAGGCTGAGAGTGAAAATCTTCTTCAATAAATAGCACTCCGCCAGGAGCAAGCAAGGCGTGTGCATCTATCCATTGAATCAGGTGTGCACTATAAAAAAGCGAAGTGTGCGGAGCTGGGGTGCGATAAGGAGGATCGGCGTAAATAATATCAAAGGATCTTTCTTGCTTTTCTAGCAATTGTAGCTTGGCAAGGGCTTCACCTTTTAAGACTTGACATTGTTTTTGCACCTTTAAATGCTCAATATTGCTTTGAATGCAATGAATGGCCTCTTGATGAGCTTCAATAAAGGTTGCCGATTGAGCTCCACGACTTAAGGCTTCAAGACCCATGGCGCCTGAACCTGCAAAAATATCAAGAAAGCGAGCACCTTCGATGGTTTGTTGGCAAATATTAAACAACGCTTCTCTTAGACGATTAGCTGTAGGGCGTGTTTGATCGCCTTTTGGAGTGTGTAAATGCTGGCGGCGATAAAGGCCTGCAATAATGAACATGCCTGTGCTTATCCTTAATTAATGTCAAAGTCAATGACTTGGCTAAGACCAGAGGAGGTCGTCACAACAAGTTTATAATGCCCTTTAGGCCAGCCACTAGTAGGAGGCGAAAAGACAGACATGAGGATACTGTCACCATTTTCTTCAATAGCAGCCTTTGCAGGAATAGAGGAGCCACTTTCAATGTGTTCTAAGGTTAGATAGATCATACTGCCTTTAACGCCATTTTTCACTTCAATGTCAACATATAAGTCGCTCAAATTGGATTTGAATGTAGTTGTCGGATGTTTAATTTGACCTTGCTCGTCGATTTTCTCGCCCAAAGTGATAGCGCCCAAACTCATCGTTTCCTGTTTGGGTTCCTGAGCAGTAGGCTGCGCTTGTTTGTTCTCCTCACTTTCAGATGGAGATAGAATGCGCATGCTCCAGATTTTCCATTTTTGATCTTCATAAATTAAATAGTATTTGACATAAGCAGCAATTTGATCAGATTGCAAGATGACTGATAAAGTTCCCACTCCATTGCGAATAGTCGGTTTATGGAAGGACACAACATGATAATGTGTCAAAATGGGATAGCGCTTAATAAATTCGCGGAAAGCATCTTCAGAAGTTGCATCTTTAAATTCTTTCGAAGAATAATTTTGGTAGGCTTCTGGCAACTTTTGATCTTGGATATCCTTTAATTGAGCTTTAGCAACTTCAATGAGATCTTCCGCATGATCACCTTCCTTAGTATTTTGAATATTTCCAGGCTTTAAAAGACGAAGACTAAGGATTTTCCACTTATCATTTTCTTTGATCAATTTATATTCAATAGGCGTACTGATATGGTCAGTGGAGGTGAGATTACCTTTTAAAATTCCAATATTATGTTCGATCGAGCGTTGATTAAAATGAGCAATCTGGTTATTGAGAAAAACAGGATAGGAGTCAATAAAATTGCGAAATTGATCAAGTGAAGTCGCTGCCTGAAAATCTTTTGAAGTATAATCGTAATAAGCTTTAGAAATATCGTGCTGTCGCAAAGCTGCTAATTGATGATCAACAACATCTACCCAACTTTCTGTGAATAAGATTCCGGCTGTCACTCCAATGAGCGCCAATACTGCTAAAAGACCGATCAACTTAAACCAAAAAGGCATGGGCTTTTTCTTCATGATGGGCGCAGGTGAAGAGGACTCCTGCTTGTCGGAAAGAGGAGGAGGAGAAACAGAGCTAGCATCCAGCTTGGAGCCACAGTGGGGGCAATATTGATAATCAGATGTGACTTGTGCGCCACAATGGGAACAAAACATAATGGTACTCCTTCCCTTTAGCATGTTCGCAGCTTAATCATAGGAAGAATTGATCGCAAACTTTTTAGCATTTTGAGTGAATTAATAGGCACCATAGAAATGAATCAAGCTTTCAGCTTTTTTATAGTGCGAGCGTTTGAGCATTTCATAGACTTGCAATCCTTGTGCATTTTGCCCTTGTTCAAAGTAAAGCTTACCTAGCTTAAAAAGCGTTTCTTTATCGTCTGGACATAATTGAAGAAGCGTTTCATACTCTTTAATTTCTTCCTTAGGCATTTGTAAATCGCGATAGCTGTAGGCAAGCTGGGCATGGACCCACGGATCATGCGGAGCATAATCGCTTAGAATTTTAAATTCTTCAATTGCTTTTTCGGCAATGGAGCGGAATTTATATTTGAAAGAGTCATTATATTTAGTCTGAGGAATCCAACGATCATCATCTAATCCTTCAACCGTTCTAGGATCCACATAGAGGCCAGATAACATGACATAAGCATTTGCCAAACCTGCATGGGCTTCCAGATCGGTAGGTTCCACGCGTACTAATTTGATGTGTTCATCGACACATGCTTGTAAAAGAAGTTCTTTCATAAAATGAATGTCGTGCCAAAACCACCAACAATTTAATTTTTCAAATGACGAACTCAAAAAAATGCACCAGGAGGGACAACTATAAATATGATATTCGTGTGCATGCAACTCTGCTGCTAGCTTACAGCAAGCATGGGCAATCATCAAATGATGCTCAGATTCTCCTTCGGGCTCTTGAGTAATCTGTTGACAAGCTTGAATAAATTCTGATGTCAAGCCCATCAATTTTTCAGCTTTTCGTGTGTGAGCATACATGTGCAAAGTAAAATAACAGAAAATAGTAGCAAAAATGAGAGCAAGATGAATCGCGACTACAAATGTCTGGACCAATAAGGTTAAATGCACAAAAAAATAAATCGTTTCTCCAGTAATTAACAGAAGAAAAATGAGGTTAAAAACGGTATAAGCTTTTAAGATTTTTTGAAATCTAATGACAGCAGAATTAATTAAGACCCCAATGCGGTCCTTATAAAATTCTTTATCAAATTCAATAAAGACTTCCTTTTCTACGGCTGGTATTGTCATGATGTCCTAATGGGAAATATTAACTATACGTTCCTTATAATCTAATAACAAAATTTTGGACAACATTTTTGAATTGAAAAATTTATTTAAGGTTTTTATGAAGTTTTAAGGGTCTACCTTATTAAAACCAATAGTCAATCAAATCAATCTATTCTCGGCAGAGTGTTTTTACTAAAATATTTGACACTTACAGCCCTTCAGGCTACATGACACAACTCATTCATACCCAGGGCTAGGGTGTTAATTTTGTGCAAAAAATAAGCTTTATTTTTCATAATAATTGGCATAGTTGAATTGAAGGTCGCATGTTTATGCCGTCCTTTCAGGACTCGATGTCTTTTTGATAGAACCCAGGCCTCCGCTTCGCTGCGACCTGGGCTGTAACATGGCGGCCCTTCAGGCCTTAAAAAGAGATGTTTAAGTCCCTCTTCTATAGTCCCTAAGTCATCTTTTTGTTAAGGCCTGAAGGGCCGCCATGTTACAGTCCAGGTCGCAGCGAAGGCGGAGGTCTGGGGCTGTAACATGACGCGGCCCTTCAGGCCTTAACAATAGATGTTTAAGTCCCTCTTCTATAGTCCCTAAATCATCTTTTTGTTAAGGCCTGAAGGGCCGTCATGTTACAGCCCAGGTCGCAGCGAAGGCGGAGGTCTGGGGCTGTAACATGACGCGGCCCTTCAGGCCTTAACAAGAGATGTTTAAGTCTCTCTTCTATAGTCCCTAAATCATCTTTTTGTTAAGGCCTGAAGGGCCGTCATGTTACAGCCCAGGTCGCAGCGAAGCGGAGGCCTGGGTTCTATCAAAAAGACATCGAGTCCTGAAAGGACGGCATAAACATGCGACCTTCAATTCAACTATGCCAATTATTGTGAAAAATAAAGCTTATTTTTTGCACAAAATTAACACCCTAACCAGGGCGTTGCCCTGGGCATGAGTGAGTTGTGTTATGCAGCCTGAAGGGCTGTAAGTGTCAAATATTTTAGTAAAAAACACTCTGTATCTCTTGGCTCTTTAAGCATGCACATGTCAAATTTTATTTAAGCTTCTTGTTGTGGAAGAGTAGATAATTGATAAGATTCTTTCAACTCTTCCTGGTCAAATAACACTAACCCTAAAAGGACTAAGGCAAATGACAAATAAAAAGGCCATGTGACAATTTCATCTAGGACTAGCCAGCCAAATAAGGCTGTAAAAAGAGGAGTGGTAAATCCTGCAAAAGACATAAAAGTGGCTGAATAGTTCTTAAGAAGCGATCCATATAAATTATAACAAATTAAATTGGAAATTAAGATGAGTAAGAGAGTGCATTCTAAATAAATAGGATAATTTGTCACCGGAAAAGGCTGCCAATCTTCTAGAGCAAAAGAATGTCCCAAGGCTAAAGCACCCCCCACTAACATGCTTATTCCATTGGCAGTTAACGGAGAAAGCTCATTCTCGCTTACCAATTGCTTTAATAGAATCCATCCATAAACACTGCAAATTGCTGCCATCATAACCGCTAATTCAGCCCAAGAAAAGAAAAAAAGATGACCTGTTTGCTCTTCAGTTGATGTTTGACTAAGCAAAATAGGTGTAAATCCTAAGAAGCCCATCATTAATCCCATCCATTTCTTACTTGTTAATTTCTCTGAAAAAAGAAAATAAGAGAAAACAGCAGAAAGGAAAGGCGATAGGCTATAAATAAAGCAAGTTTTGAATGAGGTCAAATACCTCAATCCCCAAAATTCGAACACATTAGTTAAGTAAATATTAAAAATAGCCAGAAGAATTAAGCGCCCCCATGTCTTGCGATCCAAAAATAATGTCTGCTTTTTTATGAAAATTTGATAGCTTACAAGCAGGATTCCAGCCAGTAACATGCGGGTTCCTACGAAAAAAAAAGGCTGCACATACAACAAACCTGTTTTGGCAATGGTAAATACACTGGCAAATAAGGCATATAGCAAAAGGACATAAAACATAGCATACCTCTAAACTAAAAAAGAAATTTTAACCTTTAATTTCATAAAAATAAAGATAAAAGTTATCTGTTTGCTTGTAGATAATGAAAAATTTTATTGACAGTAATTCTTAAAGCTTTAATTAAAATTAATGTTTTGTTTATTAATTTCAAATAATTTTTTAGTTAAATCTTTCTTTTGTGTATAATGAATAGAGAGGTAGTAGGATTTACTAACTTAACAAACCCTTAAGAAGGTTTTCGCAAACTAAAAGAATGATTTTAATTAATTTCTATGCTCTAATCCGATGACAAAAACATCTTTAGAGCAAGAGAATCACTAATGTGGAGTTGCAATGCAAAAAACAAAAATTTTATTAATTGAGGATGAAGAGGATATTGCTTCATTAATCAAGTTACAGGCGGAACTTGCCGGTTATAAAGCGCATGTGGAGGCTGATGGTTTAAATGGCTTGGTGGCTGTTGAACGTGAGAGACCGGATGTGATTGTATTAGATATCATGCTTCCAGGACTCAATGGATTAGATGTGTGTCGTAAGATTCGCAGCAATCCTGATTTTAATGCGATTCCGATTATAATTATTTCAGCTAAGAGTGAAGAGTTGGATGTCGTGTTAGGATTGGAATTAGGAGCCGATGATTATGTTGCCAAGCCTTTTTCTTTAAAAGTTCTCTTTTCCCGCATTAAAGCCGTATTGCGTAGAGGAAAGGAAACGGAAAAGGAAAGCAAGGTATTGACATTTGGAGATTTTATCATGGAAGTGGATCGCTATCTTTTGCGTAAAAAAGATAAAGCGATTCCTTTGACACTGTCAGAATTTGGCATTTTACGTCGCTTATTACTTAATCGTGGTAAAGTTTTAACACGCAATCAGCTGTTAGATGATGTTCAAAACGATGATGCTTTCATTATTGATCGCAATATTGATGTCCATATTGCTTCTTTGCGCAAGAAATTAGGGCCTAATTTTGAGGGCATTGAAACGGTACGTGGAGTAGGTTATCGTTTTAAAGATGAAGATTAAATAAAAATAAAGCGTTTAAGACTTTTCTTCTTTTCTTATTCGCTCTTTTAATACTTGCCAACGGGCCGGATCAAAACGAATCCAAGCTGTCTGATGTTTGGAAATTTGCACAAGTCCGGCTTTTCCTTTTCCCAAACGGGACACATATTTGCGTTGTGTAAAGCAAATTTCTCCCTCTCCTTGCAGGCGCGCTTTGCTATAATAAAGGGCAAGCTGCATGGCATCTTTTAAAGTTTCAGAATCGGGTTCTTGATCTTTGCCCAGGCGAATGATGACATGCGAACCTGAATAGCCTCTGACATGCAGCCACCAATCACGGCCATTAGCTAACTGAAAAGTGAGACGCTCATTGGCTTTGGCGTTTTTTCCAACCCAAATTCGCACTCCATTAGTTGAAAGATACTCTTTATAGATAGGGGAAGGGGAAATGGCAGAAGGGATTGTTTGGCTAGTTGGAAGAAAGGAAAGAGTGGATTTAAAGGCAGCAAGTTCATCGGCTGTCTGGACCAAACTCAACTTTTGCTTTTGCTGCTCCAAAGAATGCAGTTCGGTTTGAATGCGCTTTAAGTATTGAGTTAAGGGTTCTTGTCCCAGGTGAAGTTTTTTTGCCCGCTTGAAACGCGCTGCCATTTCTTCTTGAGGCGTTTTAGCTGGATTTAATTTTAAATGATAGGGCTGATCTGTCATCCAATCGTGTACGATAAGAGAGGAGACTCCCTTTTGAATTGAGGCGAAATGCGCTTTGATTAAATCTCCCTCATGTTGAATGTGCGACCATTGGGCACACTCTTTTAAATTTTCTGCAATGTCGTGCTCTTTTCTTTTTAGCTTCTTCATCTGTTTAGAAAATTGATGAGTTAAAGCTTGTTTTTCTCTGTTTAATTCCCATTGTTTTTCTATTTCCTTATACGCCCGATCAACTTCTCGATGGCTAAACCAAGGAGAAGTTTCGGAGGTAAAGGCACGTAGAGGAGGGAGTAAATAATGCGTTTGAACGAGAGGGTGCAGGGCAAACACAATTTTTCCATCAGGCTGCACCAGATAATAATTGGGATGTTTAGAGAAAAACTCAGCAATGAGGCGCCGTTCACCCTGAGGAATAATAAAGGTTAATTGAAGAATGCGGTCGTGTTGAAGGAGACAGGCATTTTTTAAAGTTGCCCCTTTCAAAAAAGCGGATAAGGGATGTGAAGAGGAAGAATGGGGTGGAAGAGAAGAAGTGAGATGAAAGCGCAGAAAAGGAGGAGTAAAGCAAAAAAAAAGAGTTTCCTGATGATTTTTTCCCTGCAAGGTAAGAAAAAAACGACGCAAGTCGTTGGGGAAGCAATTGACAACGGTAAAGTTAGCAACCCGTGCCTGAAGCTCTTTAGAGAGAACTTCCATTAAGGCATAATTGAAAACAGGAAGGGGTATTTTCACTCTTCTGTCTTTGGAAAGCTGGAAATCAAAAAAGATTCTTGTTTGATGGCATTAAGTAAAGCTTGCACTCGATCTGTTTTTTCCCAAGTAAAGTTGGCTTCATTCCGTCCAAAATGCCCTTCAAAAGCGGTTTGACGGTAAATAGGACGTTTGAGATCAAGCATGTGAATAATGCCTTTAGGAGTCAGCTGAAAAACTAAGGGAATAATATGACTCAATAAATCTTCGCTAATGACACCTGTTCCAAAAGTGTCGACCTTAATTGAAATGGGATGGGGCACTCCAATGGCATAAGATAATTGCACTTCACAACGCCTAGCTAAGTTTGCTGCGACAATATTTTTGGCAATATAGCGAGCGGCGTAGCAAGCTGATCGATCCACTTTTGATGGATCTTTTCCTGAAAAAGCTCCTCCTCCATGCCGTCCCATGCCTCCATAACTATCGACGATGATTTTGCGTCCCGTTAAACCACAGTCTCCTGAAGGGCCGCCAATCACAAAGCGTCCGGTAGGGTTGATGTAAAATAAGGTGTTGTTATCAATGAGAGAAGCGGGAACAATTTGATGCACTAATTCTTTCATGTCTTTGATGATAGTGGCCTGATCTGTTTCTTTAGAATGTTGAGTGGAAATGACTACTGTATGAAGCCGAAGAGGATGATACTGTTCATCATATTCGATGGTCACTTGTGATTTTGCATCAGGGCGCAGATATTTGAGTATTCCCCTTTGTCGTTTTAAGCGCAAACTGCGCACGATTTGATGCGCTAACATAATGGGCAAAGGCATGAATTCAGCTGTTTCATCACAGGCAAAGCCAAACATGAGACCTTGATCCCCCGCTCCTTGTTCTTTATAAGAATTTTGCGATTCATTGACACCTTGTGCAATGTCGGGCGACTGTTTATTAATGGAGCACATCACGCCGCAAGATTGAAAGTCGAATCCCAATTGAGGGTTATCATATCCAATATCTTGAATTGTCTTGCGTACGACATCTTGATAATCAATATGCGCATAAGTTGTAATTTCCCCAGCTAGGACCACAAGTCCGCGAGTGACAAGAGTTTCGCAGGCTACTCTTGCGTTCGGATCAATGGCTAAGCAGGCATCTAGAATGGCATCAGAAATTTGATCGGCAATTTTATCGGGATGTCCGATTGAAACCGATTCAGAAGTAAAAAGAAAGTGAGTCATGAATTTTTTCTCTAATGATTTTTGTTTAGAGTTATCATAAGAGAATTAAATAGCATTTTGCAATTCATTTATCTCAAAGTGTAACAAACCTCAAGGAAAGAATCCCTCTTCAAAAAAGAAAGAAGTTGTCCATAAAAGTTCTCCTAATCTCTCATAAAATTCCTCTTTTTTTTGTAAATAAAAAGAACGATTCTTCAATCCTATTGAATGAAGTTGTTGAGGGGACAATTTTAGAAGAGATTGAATTTGATTCTCCAATAAGACAGGATCAACGTAATAATTGATAGCTAAAAACCAAGGTTCTGAATGAGCATAAGGAACTAAACAGCGCGCATCGTGGATAAATTCGTTCATAGGTGGAGCATCTGTTGTTAAGACTACGGCACCTGTTGATAAGGCTTCCATAATAGAGTGTCCAAAGCCTTCAGTTTCACTTGGACATAAATGAATGCCGCATTGATTTTGAAGGGTGCGCAATTCTTTTTCAGGAATTCGATAGGGAATCCATTCGAGGTTGGATTGCGTAGAAGCAAAATCAGTTGGATATTTAATAACAGTTAAAAGGGGAAAATGAGGAGATGAAAGCCAGATATTTAAAATGGGAATCGTTCCTTTTTGAAGGCTTCCTCCTGCCAAATGGAAAAAATGGGAATAATCTTTTTTGACTTCTTTTCGATAACAATCAGGGCTTGTAAAGCCTATATAATAGGTTTGCTTATTCAATGCTTTGAAAATTCTTTCGATTTCTTTTGTACGACATAAGACTAAATCAATCTTATTGATTAAATCAATTGTCTGTTTATACCATTCAGGATTGGGAATAAACCAATTCAAATGGGCCCAATGATATTTCTCAGGGCACAAAATTTGAAAAAAAATATTGATGTGCGCACGGCGCTTTTTTGTTTCTTCGAAACTGACAAATTTGACAGAACAACCATATTGCTCTAATGCTTCTTTAAGAACTTTGAGATCGGTTTCCAATCCTCTACCATTATTTTCGCCGATAAGATTGATTTTTAGTGGCGTGGGAAGAATTTGATTTTCGGAAATAGCAAAGAGTGCGCAGAAAGAGAAAAGAAAGACAAATAATAAGGCTACAAAAGAAATTTTCTTATTCATTTTTAGTTTATAGCTTAAATTGTTAAGAAAGCATCCCAGAACTGAGAAATATTCAGTTCTCTCTATCCAAGTTAAAAATAGCAGGATTCCTTTAATAAAATAAAGAAGAATTCTGCAACTAATTTCCAAAAAAATATTTAAGGATTGGACTAATTATTTTGTCTTTGGCCCACGCAGTTTTATAATCAACTTATAAAACATTGCTAAATATGGGAGTGCGTTGGGGGTTGATGAAAATGCCGTAAAACGAACTTCATCAAGTTCCAACGCACTGCTAAATCGAAAAATATCTATATTTGACAATTTTTTTAAAGCAACTTTTTCAATTTAAAATACTTAAAGATTTAGGATTGAAAAATGGGAATAATAAATCTTGAAATATATATGAAAAAATCATAACTTTCTAAAAAATTAATTTTCATTTGTTTTGGGCAGAACATCTTACGATATACCAAATTGAAGTCAAAAATGGAAATTTCGGCTTGGCTAAAGCCAATATCATTAATTTAAAGGTAATGAATTGATACGAAGCGGTATTGGGCGTGTCTTAAAACCTTAGGGCAGAGGAACTGGACTAGTAATCTATTACATTTTTAAACTTTTCCTATACGTTAAGTTAAAAGATGAGCTTAGGTTAAGCGACGCATTCAGTCGCCGCGCCGCTTCGCTCCGGGCTTTAGGTGAGGGGTGTGGGACCCACCGTTCGGTCGTCCTCCGGGCTCGGCATGGTGGACTAGTATTAGTCGTCTTACGGACTCTACGGCAATGTAGAAGTCATTGAATGCTAGGCAAGGCGTTTTGATCATGCCCCTAGAGTCCGTAGGACGACTGATACTAGCCCACCGTGACCGAGCCCGGAGGGCGACCGAACGGTGGGTCCCACACCCCTCACCTAGAGCCCAGAGCGAAGCGGCGCGGCGACTGAATGCGTCGCTAGCCTAAGCTCATCTCTTAGCTTAATGCATAGGAGAGGTTTAAAGCCGTCTCCATTATGAAAAAACCGCTGTAAATGGGTAATAGTTTTTTAAGACACGCTAAGCGAGTGAGTGAGTCTAGGATATGCTGCACCGCCTTCGGTTATGTCAATATAAGTAGATGCATTAAAGATAATAGAGAGATCTTCAGTGAAATTAAAGCATGAAAATCCAAATTTACCATATGCGCCGTAAAGCCCCGTCCTTCGAGGCTGACAGGAAATTGATAATTTCGGACTTATAACTTATCTTAATTGGTCTTGAGTATATTGTGAGTGGTTTCAAAAATTATTTAAAGCCTGAAATTATCAATTTCCTGTCAGTCTCTTCAGGATGGGAATATAAGGCGCAAAATTTCCAAAATGCGCTTTAGCATTTTGGAAATTTTAATCTAGTGGCATTTTTTGATTTTCGATATATTGTTTAATGATTGAAATTGGCGCTCCGCCACAAGAGGCTGCAAAGTCACTTGAAGACCATAGCATGCCCTTCCAGTACGGGCCAAATAACGTGTTGGCGGCCGGGCAGGCCGCGTCGGCCTGTGGATCGAATCTCAATAGAGATCGCAAGCAGGAACTAGTAGAAATCCGCGAGGAAGGTCTACTTCTTAAGTTAGCTTAAGGAATCCTCCACATTTATGCGGAGGAGGATGTCAACTTAAGATTGCATATGAGCAATCGCTAAAGAAACGGCAAAAATGAATAGAATTCTTTATTATTTTATAAGCATCCTCTTCACATTAAATGCTATACAAGCAAGCTTACCGTCAGATGAAAATACACAAAAAAAAGCGTTGATTTTTGGAGTGACGGGTCAAGATGGACATTACCTTACTGAATTGCTATTAAATAAAAACTATGAAGTTCATGGTGTTGCAAGGCATGCCCCTTTGCTAGCTAAAACTTCTAGTCAACAATCCAATCAAGATCATTTTTACTTTCACATAGGGGATATTACCAATTACTCTCATTTGATTCATTTGATTGGAACAATTCGCCCTGATGAAATCTATAATTTAGCAGCTCAAACTCATGTACAAGCTTCATTTGAATACCCCGAGGATACTGCTCAGATTAATGCTTTAGGGACTCTTCGAATTTTGGAGGCAGTGAGGATCTTAGATCTCGAGAAAAAAGTGAAATTTTTCCAAGCCTCTTCCAGTGAATTGTATGGTCTTGCACAAGAGACGCCGCAAACAGAAAAGACTCCTTTTTATCCTCGCTCACCTTATGGAGTTGCTAAGTTGTATGGCTATTGGATTACCGTGAATTATAGAGAATCTTATGACATATTTGCTTGCAATGGAATTTTATTTAACCATGAATCTCCTTTAAGGAATGAAACATTTGTTACGCGCAAGATTACCTTGGCAGCTTGCCGACATAAATTAGGGCTGCAAGATGTTCTTTATTTAGGAAATCTAGATGCTAAACGTGATTGGGGATATGCGAAGGACTATGTGGAGGCCATGTGGTTAATGCTACAACATGAAAAATCTGATGATTATATTATTTCGACAGGTGAAGGATATTCCGTGCGTGAATTTGTTGAACTTGCCTTTAAAGAACTTGATATTGAAATAGAATGGCGAGGAGAAGGTGTAGAAGAACAGGGAATTGATAAAAAGACAGGAGAAGTCCTCGTAAAAATTGATTCCAAATACTATCGCCCAACTGAAGTGACTTATCTTTTAGGCAAAGCTGAAAAAGCTGAAAAAATCCTTAAATGGAAACCCAAAACAAGTTTTAAGGAACTTGTCAAAATCATGATTGATGCAGACTATCAAAAAGCATTGAACGAAAAAGCGATGTGATTTTGTTAAATTTTGAAATATTTATTCTTAACCCTCTCTGAGTAACAAATATGTTATTTTATCCTTTTTTCTTTACGCTAGCATGTCTCATTTTTAACTTAACAAATGTATTTGCAAATCATCAAACAATAGACGATGAAAGCAATCAACCTAAAAAAGCGATCATTTTTGGCATCACAGGCCAAGATGGTGCTTATCTTACAGAATTCCTTCTAAACAAAAACTATGAAGTTCATGGTGTAATTAGGCGCTCTTCTTTAGCAAATACCACTCGTCTTGAGTCCTTTATTCAAGATTCAGCAACCTTTAATAAAAGCCTTTTTTTACATTATGGTGACCTAACAGACTCTATGAGTATTTTTGATCTTATTCAAAGAGTTCAACCGGATGAGATCTACAATTTAGCAGCCCAAAGTCATGTCAGAGTTTCTTTTGATCTTCCTGAATATACAGCAGAAGTAGATGCTCTTGGGACATTGCGTATTTTGGAAACAATTAAGCTATTAAATCTTTCAACAAAAGTAAAATTTTATCAAGCTTCAACAAGTGAACTCTATGGGCTTGTGCAAGAGACGCCTCAAACAGAAACGACTCCTTTTTATCCTCGCTCACCTTATGGAGTAGCCAAGCTCTATGGCTATTGGATCACTGTGAATTATAGAGAATCTTATGGCATATTTGCTTGTAATGGAATTTTATTTAACCATGAATCTCCTCTTAGGGGAGAAACATTTGTTACGCGCAAAATTACCTTGGCAGCTTGCCGTCATAAATTAGGGATGCAAGATGTTCTTTATTTAGGAAATCTGGATGCTAAGCGCGATTGGGGATATGCTAAAGACTATGTAGAGGCTATGTGGCTCATGCTGCAGCAAGATGTACCCAATGACTATGTCATCGCGACAGGCGAAGCACATTCAGTGCGTGAATTTGTTGAGCTTGCTTTTAAAGAACTTGACATTGGAATAGAGTGGCAAGGAGAAGGCGTAGAAGAGCAGGGTATTGATAAAAAAACAGGAAAAGCCATCGTAAAAATTGATCCTAGGTATTACCGCCCAAGTGAAGTTGATTTTCTTTTAGGAAAGGCTGATAAAGCAGAAAAGATGCTTAAGTGGAAGCCTAAAACAAGTTTTAAGGAACTTGTCAAAATTATGGTAGAAGCCGATTATAAAATAGGATTAAAGGAAAGAATGTTTATATTGAATGAGCATCCAATAGTATATTAACAATAAATATGTCAATAGCATTCCCTGTTAAGTGAATTAAAATTTATAAATGAAAGTAGACCAATAATTGGAGGAGCAGCAATAATGGATAGTTAATGATTATGGTCTACAAAACAAGAACTATTTTGAGCGGAGAATACGTAGAAGCTTAAGCGGTTTTTTTCAGAAGGTGCAGTAGTTTTTATTCCTCATTTATATTTTTATTGAGTATTTTGGCTCTTTTTATCTTTCTGCTTTATTAGTCTTACTTTGGCTTTTGGAAGAAAAAAGATAAATTCCAAACTATAAAACTTATTGTCTTTCTGGCATTCTTTTCAAATTTGATTTTTTTCTCAAGTTGTTTGTTGTATTTTTCGCGTGCCTAAATGTAGTACGTATCTTTAACTTATATAGTTCAACAGATTAAGAAATTTAAATTCTCAAGCAATAACGCTTCTTAGCGCTAAGGATGATCTTCTATATTGTTGAAAATGCCGAGAAAATCAGTCTTTGTTTACACTCATAAAATAGTTGATTAACGATTTTGCGAACTTATTGCAAAAGTATAAATTTTTATTCATTTACAAAGATTCAAGAGATCGAATTATTTCATATATTTATTTGCTAAGCGATTGAAGGAGGAGCATCCTTTTTATTCTCTTGATTTTCTAGAATAAAGACACAAATTGAAAAACTTAATTATAGGCCATATATGGTAATTCCCTGTATAGATTTCACCATAATATTCTTTTAAAACTGCGCATCGATTAAGTCATAATGTTTGAAGTACAAGATTTGAACATTGCTAAGTCCTCTAAGGGGAAGCCTTGATAAGCAAGGCAAAACAATATTTAAAATTGCAAACTTTTCCGATTTATATTTAACATCTGATCAAGCCAAGAAATAGGAGAAAAATCTTAGGGTTTTCTTTAACATTTAGAAAAGCAATTATTGGACAAGGGAGAGAATACTTTACTTCTAGACACATTTAACTTTATAAAGAAAATATGTAATCTTTAATTTAATGGGAATATGAAAATCTTTTAGTAATTACTCAGGTCTGCTTAGAGATTAAGTTAAGACTGTGGAAGAAAAATGACTAAAGGATTATCGATAAAAGCTTGTTCTATAGCTTTTAAAATTTTGAATCCTCTCTTAAGAGCGGTAGAAATAAAGCTTCGCAAGAGGCAAAATATTTTTGCGAAATAGGGTGAACGAAAGCAACCAGAGACCTTCATTTTGAGTTTCATCATTCGAAGATCGCGTTCGGCTAAGTTATTATCAAATGGAATATTCTTATTTCCTAAAAAGCGCAGCGTTTCTATTTTAACATTTTTCAATCGATTAAGTAAATTTTTAGCTTTAGATTGTGCCTATTGTGCAGGACCGGTTTCTTCATATTCTTTAAAACCCCTTTCCAAGATGGCTTCGTACTTTGCTTCAAATTCTTTTTGCTTAAGTTGTCTCTCTTCACTTTTATTAATTTCTTGCAATAGCTCCTTCATGTCTTTTGCCCACTTTAGTTTTGTCGTTTCAAAGGCTGCCTCAAGCTCTCTTAAATGATGAGCGTGGCAAAGAGAATGCTGGCAATCAAACTTAAAGTAAGGAGCATAGTGATCGTGTACAAGAACGCCTCTAAAACTCGGTAATACATCCATTTCAACCATTGCCAGGTAGCTTCTTCTCGGATGGGCAAAAAATAGCGTTGAGTCTTTAGTTGAGGCAACATGCAACCAAAAAAGTTGCTTATTTACTTTTAAAGCGGTTTCATCTGCATGCAAAATAGAAGATGTTTTAAGCTTTTTCCTTGAGAATTGCTTCAAAGCTTTGTTAATTTTTAGCTGTTAATTTTTCCACTCTGAATAAGGAAGCTTGGCTGAGGGTATGGCCAAAAACATCTTGGCAAAACTCTTGTACCCTTTGTGCTGAAACAAAATGATAATTATGTAGATAGATAAGTAAGGATTTAAAATGTGGACCGTACTGCACGGGGGCACTTATTTCTTTGGATATACAAGGACGACAAATGGTCTGACAATAGGGACATTGAATTTCATGAATATGGTGATCTGTTATCTTAATGCAAAGCTCTGGTATTTCAAACACTTGAGTCTTTGTAATTTGTCTATTAACTTGTTCTACATTTTGCCCACATTGAGGGCAGTCTTTTACTTTGTACTCTTTAATTTCATCGGGTGTTTGTGAAGTCTTAAGAGTTCAGCCTTTATGTCCGATTTGTCCCCGCTTTTCTTGTCACTTTTAGGCTTTTTAGCTACAAATTTTTTAAAAACATCACTAGAAGGCGGCTTCTGACTATTGCTACTATTTCGATTAATTCTTTCCTCTAAAGCTTTCACTTTCATCTCTAGTTGATGCACTAATTCTTTTAACTTTTGATTCTCTTTCCAAAGAATCAGAATCAATGTATCTTTTTGTTCAGAGGTTAATTTAGTTAAATCCGGAAGCTTATCCATGCTTAACTCTCTTAATAGAATCTAATTAATTCTATTATAACAGTTTAAGCTTTTTGTGCCTAAGTAGTTACATTTTTTATAGGTAAATTTTCAACGATAAAATATAGAAATAAGCGTAACTACTCGGGCTATCAAAATAATTCTATAATTTGTGTATAATAGAGGAGGATAACTTGATGGTTTTTTTATGGAAGAGCTCCCCCCTTAATCAATTATCTTTAGAGCAGAAAGATCTGTTGATTATTGAATTATTTGCGTTAGTAAAAGAATTAAGAGAAAAAATAGCTTTCTTAGAGAGGAAAAACGCAGAGTTAAAAGCCAAGCTATCTTCTAATAGCCGAAATAGTCACAAGCCACCACCTTCAAGTGATGGATTTAAAAAGCCAAAAAGTCTTAGATCCAAGAGTGAAAGACTCAGCGGAGCGCAAAAAGGGCACCTTGGCCATACATTAAAAGAAAGCGATCATCCCGATCGGGGGAATAGGCATCCCATAAAAAAAATGCCCTCATTGCGCCAGAAGTCTTGGAGAGGAAAATCATTTATATTGGAAAAAAGGCTCAAGTCTTTGATATTCTATAACTAAAGATAGAAATAGAAGAATGTTTTTGCCTCAATTGTCAAAAGAGTTGCTCAGCGAACTTCCCTTCAGGAATGCGATTTATGGCCTAAGAATACAAGCTTTTCTCATCTATTTGAGAGACTATCACTACTTACCAAGTGAACGCACAGTCGAATTTTTTCAAGATGTTTTTCAGCACACTTTAAGCGAAGGTGTTATCTATCAAGCAGAAATGAATTGTAATGACCATTTAGAAGAGTTCGAAAAGCTGCTAAAGAATGCTTTAAAAGAGGCTCCGTTAAATCATGCAGATAAGACAACTTTAAGATTAAAAAAAATCATTGGCTACATGTTTTATCTAATCCTTGGTCAACCTATCTTTATATTCACAAAAAACGAGGTGGGAGGCGATGGATGAAATAGATATTCTTTCTCACTTTCTTGGAATTCTGGTTCACAATCATTTTAAGCCTTACTTTAAATATGGCTATGAGCATTCATTATGCAATGCCCATCACTTAAGAGAACTGCAAGCAGTTTTTGATGATACCGGCCATTCATGGGCAGATTTAATGCAAATGTTACTTAAAGAAATTAAAGATACAAAAGAAACAAAAAGGCTTCTTGCGACTAACAAGAGAGTTTTTCAGACGAATATGATAGACTAATCAATCTTGGATACAAAGAACAAAAGAGCGCTCGCCGCCTTGTCGCCCAAAAGAGATCTGCTTGCTCGATCGCCTTAAATCTTATAAAACCCCAACTCTTCTTTTTATGTACAAAGAAGAAGTGTCATTTGATAATAACCAAGCGGAAAGAGACATTCGTATGATGAAACTCAAGATGAAAATAGCTGGGTGTTTCCGCAGTCAACAAGCAGCAAAAGCTTTCTGTCTAATTCGAAGTTATATTTTCACCATGAAAAAAAATGGTATGGCTGTATTTCAATTTTTGGCGGATGTCTTTCATCCACCCTCTTCAGATTTCTTCTCAAGTATTCGCTTTTATTAAATTTGTCAAATCACAAATTATTACAACCTAATTATTTACTAATAAGCGCTAATATTGCTTGACTTAATATGGAACCATTTACCATATATCTCTCTACAGGCGTTAATTTTTTCACACTTGCCCAAGTTTTCAGAATTCAAACAAGAAGGGGGTATATGATGCGTTTATTCAAAATTCTCGTTTTCTTTTTTAGCTTATTGACTCATTTTTATAGTCAGGCCGCAGAGATAGAAGTGCCTTCACCATTTTTAATGTATAAAGTCGCTGGTACAGTAGATGAAGCTTGGTTTATAAACTCAGGAAAAGCATCTCTAGTAGATTTAGAAATTGCTTTGTCAACAGTTGGATATAATTTGACGGATTTTAAGAAAATTTTAGATTGGGGATGTGGTTGTGGAAGAATTACTCGCCACATGTCCGAAATAAAAAATTATGCTGAAATTCATGGATGTGATATTGATGCAGAGGCAATTAATTGGTCTAAAACTCATATTCCATTCGTAAATTTTTCTATTTGTGACGGACTTCCTCCAACTCTATATCCAAATAATTATTTCGATTTTATTTTTAGCCATAGCGTTATGACTCATTTGGATGAAAATTACCAAGATGCATGGTTGGCTGAATTAAAAAGAATTCTTAAGCCAGGAGGAGTGATAATCTTAAGCACCCATGGAGATACTGCAATATCAACATGGATTGACTATCTCAGAGCCAATAATATTAATGCAGAACCTTATTTGAATGCTCTCGACCAAAGAGGTATGTGCTTTTGGAAGGATGATCAATGGGGAGGAATATTTCCTGATTTTTATCATTCCGCTTTTCATCGTGCGTGGTATATATATCAGCATTGGGGAAAATTTTTTCAAGTTAAATCCTATTTAGTACAAAGAGGTTTAGGTTGGCAAGATTATGTTGTAATGATGAAGGAATAGTTTAAATTTAGTATACAGGAGGAAAATGTTTATCGTACGCTTGTCTTACTTTTTAATTATTTTGTTATTAGCCTTTACATTTGATAGTGCATGGGCTCAACAATCACTTTTTCAAAGAATTAGGGGAACAAACCGAAAGGAAATAACTGAATTTGTTAAGCAATTTCCAGAAGAACAATATAAAGTTTATACAATTCCAGAATATGGAAGTTTTTATCTTGATGATATAGGTGATTATGTCAAAAGCATGTTAATCTCTGGTCATCCTTGGGAACCGCACATTAGAGAACTAATTTTTAAATATGTTAAACCTAAATCTATTGTATTGGATATTGGGGCTCATATTGGAACACATACATTAGATATGTCTAAACAAGTGGGACCTAAAGGACGGGTCTTAGCATTTGAACCCCAACCAAAAATTTTTCGAGAATTGTTTTGGAATGCAAGGTTAAATAAAGCAAAGAATATTTATTTTTATCCGGTTGCTGTAGGGGATCATAATGGCACAATTGAGTTAAGCCCGCTTCTACCTTATAATGAAGCTGGAACGAGTCTTATTTGGGGAGGCGCTGGAAAGTTTATGCCTCTAATTACTATCGATTCATTAATGTTGAATAATGTATCTCTTATAAAAATTGATGTTGAACTTCAAGAAAATTTAGTCCTAGATGGTGCAAAAGAAACTATTGCAAGGTGCCGTCCTGTAATTCTTATTGAAATTAGAGGAGATTACGGATTTGAAAATGCCCCACCTGCAATCAAAGATGAGATTGTATTTACAATATCCAAATTAGAAAGGATGGGATATACAGTTACATGTATAGGTCATGCTGATTTTTTAGCTATTCCCATTTAATGGAAAAATTAAGATTAGTCATCTACCTTTTCATCGAGCTTATTTTAACTGTGTTTTGAGTTTTTCTCTATTTGATTGCGACTTTGATGTAACCAAATGGCGAAAAAACTCAAAACACCTTCGATGATTGAACTCCTCGTTGATTTTCTAATTTAGACTCCTTGTATACTTAAATTTCAATATTGTTTACTGGTCAAGGGATCAGGAAAGCAAAGAATCAATATTTAACTTCATATTTGAAGTTTTGCAAAATTAATTAATTCACGTTGGCACAGCCCTAAAGTGGCCAGTATATCTTCTCTTTTCTTATGCCTTTCTGTAATTTCTTCGATAACCCAGCTTATAGTCTTACCAAGAGTCTCTTCTAGTACAAATCGACAAGCTTCACCAATTGTATTTAGAGTGATTTTTGCCCGTTCACACGGATGATTCTTTTTCAATATTGAAACTAAGAGACTATGCGCTAAGATGACAAGATACATGTGCCTTGTTTGGCTTTGTCCGCTTCTTAGCTGACATTCTCCCATTCCTAAATATTGTTTGCCATCCCGGTGAAATGTTTCTGTACCACTCCAGCGTTTTTTATAAGCGTTCTATATACGTCTGACTTCCCACTTGATGCGATTAGTCACTAAAATTTTAACTGGATCTTTATCATTCTTTATGTCCCAAAGAATAAGAATTCGCACTTTATGATCAATGTTGGGAATGTGGCAGCTCTTCGTAAAATACCATTGTTTTTTTTCCATTCCATTCAATCGTTTTCGGTTTTTCGGCTAAATTGATCCAGCCTCTTCAATTGCATGCATTTGCTTGCCTTGAAAATCTACCCAACGATCGAACTTCAAATCTCCTACATAAGCTCTATCTAAGCTGTTATAGTAATTTCAATTTAAAATTTCTTAATTGCAAACTTTCAAAAAAGATTGATCAATTGCTTCAGCAAGACTTGAAAATAAGTTTAAAACCTCTTTTACACTCCTCTTAAAATTGGCCCAAAATTTTTCAATCGGATTCAAATCAGGAGAATATGGTGGTAAAATAAATTTCACATCCTGCCTTTTGAATGATTTCTACGCTTGTTTTGGACTTATGAAAACTCGCATTATCCATAATGACCGCTTGTCCTGATTTCAGCTCCGGAACTAAGTTGCTCGAGCCATGCGTTAAATAAATTTGTATTGCATGTTCCGGTATAGCAAAATGGCGCTAAAATGCTTGATTGATTCTGAGCTGCTATAAAGCTTTCCCTAGAATATCGACTTCCGGAAACTGCTCCATATACTTTTTGTCCTCTGATTGCCCTTGCATTTTCTCTTTGCAAATATTCATGGATCCCACTTTCATCAATATAGACTCTTTTTTCTTCGGGAATGTCTTCCTAAGTTTAAGAGCATCGCCGTTACGATACTTCCTTTAAGAAATAATTGATCCAGAAGGTCACAAATTGCAGTAATTTCATTGCTTTTATCATCTACTTTTAGCTGCCCTAAACAAACTTTATTTTCACAGCTCCAAGCATGTAAAAGATGAACCACTTGTTTATCATTAGCTTTATCTTTGGATCCACGTAAGCTCTTGCCATCTATTGCAATGACATCATCTGCCAACTTTTGTCGAAATAACTGAGCGACTTCTTGAAGCATAGCTTCTAAAGAGAGAGGGTTAATTAGAGAGATCACTCGTTCCAAAGTAAAAGCAGAGGGAGTACCTGAAGAAATATCCAAGTATTGCCCTAGCCAATCTTGCATAGCCTCTGCCATATTGGACATCTCTTCCCAATCTTCAGCTCCGCATAACATAGTAACCGTAATGATGAAAAGAATAGTTGTTAAAGAATAGCTAAAATTTGGAGATAGACCACGAGGATCTTCTATTCTTTCTAAAATTGCTATAAATTGTGTTTGTGCTGCTGGATGATCGAATATTGGCTTTTTCAAATGAATGAGCGCCCTCTTTTTTTCATGAATAACTCCTAATTTTCATGAATAAGTCCTAATAAGTAGGTTATAACTCTAAAAAGTATAACTACTTTACAACTAGAAGTCGATTATTCAAAAAAGTGTTTTAATGCTAGAGCCCTGACTATAATATGATTTAAAGGCCTTGCATTCGTATAATAGCTATCAAATACGAAGTCTCCCGGAATCTTGTTAGCGACTATCCAATCCACCAATTCAATGAAGAGATCAGTATGATCTTTGAAAGGAATTTGCTTCTCTTTGCAATTCTCCTCCTTTATAAAGCATCGGAATTCAAGAGGATAATGCTTGCTTGATGAACATATGTAATTGGCTATTAAATAATCGTGTGCTATTATGCTTCTTTTTTCTGCATGATCCCCCATCCAGCCTACATCCTCAATAAATTGGCCGTCATGATCAATCAGTACATAATTGTTCCATACTTTGAATATCTGGTTGTTGGATCTTCTTGGTGAAATTTCAACCTTTCTTCATTTAATTGCTCAGCATTCCAATCAACACTTGTTATCCATCGGTTTAAGCAGGATTGGTCTGTTGTTTGTGCAAACTCAGCATTCATGCCGTTGGCTGTTTTCCTCTGCGCCAACAATAAACCCGTTAAATACTCTCCAACATGTTGCCTCTCAGGTTCATTAGCAAAAAGATGTCCAAACTTTTTAATGGCTTCTTGAACAATTTGCGGAAACTCTACTATTGCAGGCATAATAATATCTCCTAATAGAAGAGCTATAGTTTTAATTTTACCACATTTTCAAATTTGCAAAACTTCAGTTCATATCTCAATATAGACACCCATATTTTTAGATTGGAGCTTATATTGGAAACACATTCATTAGCTATGTCTAAACGATTAGGGCTATGGAAGGTGAAAGAGTTTTCACAAAGGCAGTTGATTGCATCTGTCAATCAAGTTTGATCAGAATGGTTTCTATGCAAATTCAATTGCTTCAATATTCTTGCAAGATTTTTTCGATAAATTCTTGTACATGTGCTTCTTTTTGCTCATATCCAGCAAAGTTAAAACTACTTGTATTGAAATGAAATAGTCGCTTATTTAAATGAAATTCTGTAGGTGGATAGTCATCTTTTTTGATAAGTTCAATTTCTATAGGCGTAAACCCCTTATCTAATAAGGCCTGTTCTGAGTGTAATGCTAGAGTACTGCCTACTTGCCCCTCATATTTTTTACAATTAACATCTGGATGGTTATTTAAAAAATGGTATGTATACGATCCTGTATCATGAAGAATATTATTTACTACTGCTATGTCGAATTTTAACTCTTTCACGTAAGGCATGGTACGTGGATTAAAAGCAACAAAAACAACCCATAAATAGTCTATATCAGCATACTCTTTTCGAATACCTATGATATCGTGTTTTTTTAATAGAGTGCGGATATTTAAGGGTCGAATAGGAAATGCATCTCCATCTACCAATGCAACAATATCATTGTGTTTATATCCATAATTTTCTAAAGCATATTGGATGACATGACAATGTCTGACACTTGGCTGTTGACCAATATCACTTGGTTGAGGTGAGATGAAAGCATGTATATTAGTAAGACTAGGATTTTTTATCCATTCTGCTATTTCATAATTTAAAGATTCATCCGGGTGCCATTTCTGCTTATAACGGACACATTTAATTCCATATTTTGCGCAGTTTTCTTTTATCGCTGTTGAAAGAATTGGATCTTTAGCATCATTAAACACGATTAATTCATAATCATTACGCATAAATTTCTTAAACATTTTATACTGAATTTCAATATATTGAGGTTTGTTATAATGAAATGTTAAGAAGCGAACTTTGGCTGAAAGAGGGCTATTGATTACAACTAACATTACAATAAACATAAAAAATTTGTGTTTCATACTCATTTTTCTATTTCCTTTTTTTTTTGTAATTTATGCTTATAGCATTTAAAAAATCATAAAGATAAACGTAGGCAATTCAGTTAAAATTTGATTATGAAGAAAATTAACAGGCCTGGATAGTTTGTAGGTCATAAGATTTAATCACTTTTTTGAGTAAAAATTTCCACTTTTTTAAAACCAGTGCTTTCCTTTTTTGGTTATATTTTTTCATTTTTCTGCTGATCATTTCAACGTCGACTGTTTTGAGTAATTGTTCTAAATGCTCAAAAGAATGAAAATATTGTATATATGGCATATTCTCTTTATCATAAAAGTCGGCATGATCAATCCAAAACTTAATTACATTCGGATCTGATAAGTTATTAGGATCTCCTAGAGTAGTCGGAGGGGGAATAAAATGAAAGAGATGAAAGTAAGACACCTCGTTTAAAATTTCCTGACTCTTTTTACGTAGCTGAGCCAAGAAAGTTTTAGAGGGGAAAAATAATGGAACATTTGCGCTATATTCTTCAAAAATAGACATTGTACTAATTTGATAAGGGAAATGAATAATGCCCTTATAATCGTAAAGATCTTGCCAGTTATAAGGACGTGTAAGATCATTACTAATCATTTTGATATACTTTTTTTGCACATAATCAGCAAATTGAGAATTTCTGACCGAAGGTTGACAAATAAAACTTTTTTTCTTCCCAGAATAATGAGCATTAGTATATTGACATAAAGATGGAATGACTTCGCCTTTAATTCCAGTATAATATTCTAAATATTTCTGATCCCCTTTATTATTTGCGACTATAAATAATTTATTACGATTGACGCCCTCAATTAAAAAGTTATCTAGCCAAGACTTTAATTCTGGTTTATCTGTAAAGGGGATTTCATATCTCACTGCGTTAATGATAATTATTGGCTTGTTTGTCTTTTCATAGAAAAGAGCAAAAGAAGCATTATAAGCTGCAATATAACCATCAAATTGATCTAAGAAGTCTTTATATTTCTCATAAAATTGTTGGTATATTTTTTGATCGGAGGAATATAGCCATGAAAAATAATCAACAATTTCTACAGGATCATGTTCATATCCTAAAGTCCAACGAGAATTGCTAACGCCTGATGTAGGAACTATCCATATCACAACTTCATGGCCTAATTCTTCAAAAATGCTTTTTACATCAGCAGATACTGAACCATGAAAATCAAGACAGAAAAAGCGTAATTTTTTTTTAGGTATTTTTTGTAAATCACTAGCAAATAAAAATGAAAAAATAAAAAAAAGACTCATAAAACCAAATACTTTTTTCATAAAAAATCTATATTTTCTAGTTTATATTGCTTCATGTCTTAAATTTAAATTTATTAAAATTTCTAGGTTGAGATTCGCATTTGTTTTTGCCATTGTAAAGCAATTAATGAAGAATTCGTGTAGGTTGTGCATTTAGATTTTCGTTTGGAGCGTAAAGGTTTCCTTTTTCAAACCTGTATGCGTACTTTTATAAATGAGTATTTAGAGTTCTTTAGCTGCCATTTTTCGAAAAACTGAATGAATAGATTGTTTGATATGTGGAAGTTCTGGAAATTCTTTTTGCAACTTTGTTGTATCTAATTCATTATTTGATCTTCGTGCTTTTAAGATTTCATTTTGTTCTTCTATCGTAAAGTTCGTATAAGTAAAGTTAGGATCAATATACGTCTTATAAAGATCAAGAAGCTCATTGTGAGAAATGGTGCCAGGATTCACGAAATTAAAATTTCCTTTTAAATTGCACAAAGTCATCTTAATTGCAATTGGCAAAAGATCATCTAAAATAGACATGGAATTGGGAATATTAATGACTTTTTGATACTTTGTAATTTTAGTGATAAAGTTTTTAGGATGTAGTTCAGAAGAAATAGGCATTCTCAGCCGCAAGTTCAAAACATTGGGATAAGAATCAAGCAACTTTTCAAGCATGATTTTAGTTTTTGAGTAGAAGGATCCTGCAAAATTAGGTTCATCTTCTTCGGTAAAGCCTTTGCCGCTGCCCATGGGGTGCTCAGCATCATATTCATAGATACAGCCAGTCCCAAAATTGGTGACGTGAATGTCATGAAGATAAGCGATATCTGCTAAATTTAATATTCCAATAATGTTGGTGCGAATTGTTTGTTGTTGATGGTCCTCGCACCAATCAACATTGGGAGTTCCAGTCAATCCTGCACAATTGAAGATGTAATCTGGACGTCTGAGTTGAATTTCGCTTTCGACTTCTTCTCTATTTTCCAGTCTTGATTCTGCGACATAGACAATCTGGCCCTCTTCACGCAAAAGGACAACCATTTTTTGTCCAATCCAACCAGTTTTTCCTCCCCAAACTAAAAAGACTTTATTTGAATTTTCATCTGCATAACCATACAATCGGCTGATAAGAAGACATAAAAAAAATATAAAATTTAGTGAATTTTTCATGAATATTCCTTTGTCAATTGTGTTTTTATATTCAAGCTATCATTGTAAAATGAGTTCACCATTTGGTGTGCGAATTTCAATAAGAGAATCATTTTCCATCTTCTGCCAAATTTCAGGATGATTTTTGTACCATTCAATTGTTTGATGAATTCCTTCTTCTAAAGAAATTGTTGCACTCCAGTTGAGCAGAGCCTTAGCTTTGTTAGTAGAAGAAATATGGGTATCAACTTGGCCAGGTCGATCGGTGATAAACTTCAATTGAGAATAAGGCAAGTTAAACTCTTTAAGAATGAGATGGGCAATTTCAAGGACGCTTGTTGCAATACCTGAACCAATATTGATGACTTGTTGCTTAATTGAATCAAAATTTTCAAGATGTAAGGCTGCATCGATGGCTTTAGCCATATCTGATGTGTGTATCCAATCTCTTTTTTGTTGCCCTGAGCCATGAATGGTTAAAGACTCGCCTTTAATAGCCGATGTGATAAGGCGTGGAATCAACTTTTCCAGGTGTTGGTTAGGTCCATAATTATTAAAAGGACGTAAAATTACAGCGGGTACGTTAAAAGTACAACAATAAGAATAGACTAATCGATCAGCACCCACTTTTGCTGCAGCATAGGGCGAACGTGCATTGAGCAGATGCTCTTCATTCATAGGTTCGCTTTCAGCTGTTCCATACACTTCCGAGGTCGATATATGAATAAAGCGTTCAATATTTTTAGAATATTTGACAACAGCGCTCATGAGCACACGAGTTCCAAGGACATCTGTGGAAAAAAACACAGCATCATCTTTAATACTGCGTGTCACATGTGTTTCGGCTGCAAAATGCACTACAAAATGAGATTTAGCCATGGCAGCATTCACAACGCTTTCATTTGTAATGTTATCATGAATAAATTCAAAGCGCGGCGATTTTTGAATATATTCTGGAATCTTATCTAAAGAACCGGCATAGGTAAGAGCATCTAAAACGATAAGCTTATAACTGGGATATTTATCAAACATATATTTGATGAAATTGCTCCCAATAAAACCAGCTCCTCCTGTTACTAAAACGGTTTTCTCATTTTCATTTGGTAAAGTTTCTCGGGCATATAGAGCCGACTGCTGTGAAAGAAAAAATAAAAGGTATAGAGTTAGACGAAAGTAGGCCATATAGTTCCTTGGTTTTCAAATAAAAACAGGTTAAATTGAGCTAAAATTTTAAAAGAAAAGGTATAAAAAACAAAAATTAATTTGCAAGTTAAAATGGCATCTTCCTATATAATATTTATGATAACTTTCATTTCTCCAGCCATATTGGGATTAATCCGGTTAAATTAACAGGAGTAGAAAACCCTGGTTAAAATGAAAATTACATTATATAGTCATCGTTTTTTTATTGATAGTACCTTCCTATTAAATGCTCTTAGGATTCATCTATGAATATTTTACCTTTCTTACTTCCTTTAGCAGGATTGCTTTTTCTATCGTTTCTTCAAACGCTGGAAGCTCAACATTCAGACTCTCCCAATTATCTTTTTGAAGAGGGTGAACTCATTTTTCCTTCCGATCAATTTAAAAAAGAGGCCAATTTACAGTCATGGGCGCTTTTCAATGAAGCGCGAGACAATAGAGAGGCATTTTGGGCCAAGCAAGCGCAATGTCTGCATTGGTTTCGTACTTGGGAGCGCGTCTTGGAATGGAATCCTCCCTATGCCAAGTGGTTTGTGGGCGGGAAGCTAAATGCGTGCTACAATTGTTTAGATAGGCATATGCAATCGGCGATTCGTGATAAAGCTGCCCTCATTTGGGAGGGAGAAAGAGGCGAAGAAAGGACATTGACCTATGCACAGCTCTATCAAGAGGTTAATCAATTTAGCAATGTTTTGAAATCGTTGGGCATTCAAAAGGGAGATAAGGTAGTCATTTATCTTCCTCTGATTCCTGAGGCAGCTGTTGCAATGCTGAGCTGCGCACGCATTGGTGCCGTGCATACAGTTGTGTTTGGAGGTTTTTCTGCAGAGGCTTTAAAAGATCGTATCTTAGATGCAGAAGCCAAGCTTGTCATTACAGCGGATGGGGGATTTCGCAAAGGGAAGATTGTTCCTCTTAAAGAAGCCGCTGATTTAGCAGCTAAAGAATGCCCTTGCGTGCAGAATGTCATTGTTATTAAACATACTCAGCAACCTATTCCTATGCAGAAAGGACGAGATCATTGGTATGATGCCTTAATGAATCATGCTCAACCTTTCTGCCCTGCCGAAGAAATGGATGCCGAAGATGTGCTCTACATTCTTTATACTTCGGGCACAACAGGTAAGCCTAAGGGCATTGTACACACAACAGGTGGCTACATGGTGGGAGTGACAATGACCACCCGTTGGGTTTTCGATATCAAGCCTTCTGACATTTACTGGTGTACAGCTGATATTGGTTGGGTGACCGGCCATAGCTATGTGGTTTATGGTCCTCTTTCCAATGGAATGACACAGCTGATGTATGAAGGAGCTCCTGATTGGCCGCAAAGAGATCGCTTTTGGAAGCTAATTGAAAAATACAAAGTCAGCATTCTTTACACCGCTCCTACTGCGATTCGTACCTTCATGAAATGGGGAGAAGAGTGGTTAAAAGGCAGCAACCTCTCTTCATTGCGGCTGCTGGGATCCGTGGGAGAGCCTATCAATCCACAAGCATGGATGTGGTATTATACGCATGTGGGACAAGAAAAATGTCCTGTGATTGACACTTGGTGGCAAACGGAAACAGGCAGTATTATGATTGCTCCTATTCCGGGGTTGACAGCTCTTAAACCGGGTAGCGCAACGCTTCCTTTACCAGGAGTAGATGTGGCAATTCTAAATGAACAGGGCGAACATTCCTCTTCAGGCTTGCTTGCCATCACTTCTCCTTGGCCTTCGATGCTAAGAGATGTTCATAAAGATCCTAAGCGATATGAAGACACTTATTGGAAAAAGTGGGAGGGTCGTTATTATTTTACTGGCGATGGGGCTAAGCAAGATGTAGATGGCTATTTTTGGCTCATGGGACGTGTCGATGATGTGATGAATATCTCTGGTCATCGCATTGGTACAATGGAAGTGGAAAGCGCTTTTGTCGATCATCGCAGCGTGGCAGAAGCGGCAGTGATTGGAATTTCTCATCCAATTAAAGGACAAGCAATTGCGGCTTTTGTGACTCTTAAAGAGGAGTTTTATTCTAGCAAAGAATTGGAAGAGGAGCTCAAGCAACATATTGTTAATAAAATTGGCGCTATTGCACGGCCAGAAAAAATAATTTTCATCTACGATCTTCCGAAAACACGAAGTGGGAAAATCATGCGTCGCCTTCTTCGTGATATTGCTGAAGGAAGGATTTTAGGAGATGTCACGACTTTATCCGATCCAGCAGTCATTAATGAAATTAAAAGCAAATACGACGATGAAGCAATTTGAAATCATGGCTTAAAAATTAAATATTTGTAGGATTGATTTTTTTTATAGACATTCAATTACGATTACCTGATTAACCAATGATTATTTTTTCCTGAAGAAGATGCTACACATTCTTGTTTTCTTAGCTTCTGTGGTTTGTCAACACTTATTTGCCGAACCTCAAATTTTAAACTTAGCTCATTTTTCTTTAGAAAATTCAACAGAAGCTTCTCTTCTTTCTTTACAAGGCCAAATCATCCAAGTAAGAGGATTTTGGTATCCCTTGTCTCCTCAAGAAGGCATTTTGGCTCCTCAGCCGCATTTAAAAAGCTGTTGCGTGCGTGCACCAACTACTATTCAACAACAGCTCCTTGTTAGAGGTGCCGTAGACTCACTTTCCGCTCAAAGAGCTGTAACAGTAGAAGGGATGTTTAAAATCGATCCTCGTTATAATTCAAAGGGCGAGCTGATTCAATTATTCATATTGGAGCAAGCTAGAGAAAGGTCACAAACATCTTTGTACTTTAGCCCGATGATTCTTGGTATTGTTATGGTTCTTTTATCTGTTGGATTCATTTTTTTTAAACGCAAGTTCGGTCCATCTACAAAAGCTGGTGCTCGTTTATAGATGTCCCCCCGGGGAACATCTTTTGCATAAAGTTTTAAATCTATCTGTTTGTCTATAGGGTTTAATGTATGTGATTAATTTTCGTAATCTTTTGTTTTAAATGTGCAATTTCTTGGGAAAAATCAATTTGCTTGCCATAACGTTCAAAAAAGTTCTCAAAGAAGCTTAATTGATTTTCATATCCTTTTTTTAAATTCCAATGGTTTAAGTGACAAATTTTTGCCATATCTTGACTACAAAAAGTCAGGGGAGCTTGATCAGCTTCTTGTAAACTGTTAGCCCCTTGCATATTACAAACATATTGCGTACAATGAGAAATACCCCGCATATGAGAAAATTCATGCGTGGCGAGTCTCATCAAGCGTTTGAGAGTCTGTTCAAAATTTTTTGTCCTCATTCGATGAATAGAAAAAAGCCCGCACGCCTGTTCAAGAATTCCCACTCCAAAAATAAAATTAATGTCATCCGCGTAAGCATAGGGATAAAGATCTTGGTCAGTAAAACCAAGGAAAAAGCTATTTGCAGGTAAGAGGCTTTGAAGCTTTGCTAAATGGGGTTCGATAGGATATTGTGGATGAGGACGATGACGGACGTGGGCATCATCTAAGGTTAAAGGAGTAAGATCTAACATTGTATCAAGACCGTGGAATGCTTGTAAATAATCACACACAATTTCTAATATTTGACGGTCTCTAGGAGAAATTTCTCCAAACACAACAACTTTGAGGTGTGTGCGAGGGGCATTGAGTTGGGTTTCAGGGGCTATTTTAAAAGCTTCTAGCGTTTGCTCTCTTTCATTATACCCTAATCCCTTCTTCCAACTATTAAGTGTTGCAAGCCTATCAGCTTGTGTTGCTTGTACCATTTGTTGCTGCAAAGAATCTTCAGTCCATATTCCATCGGAGTCGAGAGTGTTTTTTGTTTGATCTGGCAAGCTATCATCCCCTCTCTCTTCTTCTTCTACATTAAAAGTATCATTTCCTTGTTCCTTCAAAGGGGTAGCCATTAAGTAATAGCGATAGGTGATATAGCAAGCAGCCAGAAAGCTAAAAGCAGCTGCTGCAACAATAAGAATTGTCCTTTGTCGAATCGTTAAAGAAGAAAGAATAGTTTCTTTAAATAAAAAAGGATTTATTAAATTAAAATGAATATTCATGATATTTGTTTATAATTTTTAAAAATTAAACTGATTGTCTTATTTATGTTTATTAATGTCAATAAGTACATGATCTTGTGTCAGAACGACGCATGAAAATCCATTTACACTGGCTTAAAATGTTTGACGGGCTATATGACGCATTCAGTCGCCACGCCGCTTCGCTCTGGGCTCTAGGTAAGGGGTTGTTAACCCACCGTTCGGTCGCCCTCCGGGCTTGGTCACGGTGGGCTAGTAACAGTCGTCCTACGGACTCTCGCGGCAATTTAGAACCGATTGAATGTTAGAAAAGGCGTTTTGATAATGCCGCGAAAGTTCGTAGGACGACTGTTACTAGGGCGTGTCTGAAAAACATTATCAAAAAGTGATATAAATGATAATACACGCAATTATAACTACTCCTCTATATTTTTTTCTAACTCATAACGGGTGTTTTACTAAATATTTGACACTTGCAGCCCTTCAGGCTGCATCACACAACTCACTCATACCCTGGTCTAGGGGGTTCATTTTGTGCAAAAAATGGGCTTTATTTTTCACAATAAGTGGCATAGTTGAATTGAAGGTCGCATGTTTATGCCGTCCTTTCAGGACTCGATGTCTTTTGATAGAACCCAGGCCTCCGCTTCGCTGCGACCTGGGCTGTAACATGGCGGCCCTTCAGGCCTTAACAAGAGATGTTTAAGTCCCTCTTCTATAGTCCCTAAATCATTTTTTTGTTAAGGCCTGAAGGGCCGCCATGTTACAGCCCAGGTCGCAGCGAAGCGGAGGCCTGGGTTCTATCAAAAAGACATCGAGTCCTGAAAGGACGGCATAAACATACGACCTTCAATTTAACTATGCCACTTATTGTGAAAAATAAAGCCCATTTTTTGCACAAAATGAACCCCCCAGACCAGGGCGTTGCTCTGGGTATGAGTGAGTTGTGTCATGCAGCCTGAAGGGTTGCCAGAGTGTCAAATTTTTAGTAAAATACCAGTCATGAAATACATCCTATGGGCCCTACAACTATTATTTATATCATAAATAATCTTTTTCAAACACGCCCTAGCCCACCGTGACCGAGCCCGGAGGGCGACCGAACGGTGGGTTAACAACCCCCTCACCTAGAGCCCAGAGCGAAGCGGCGTGGCGACTGAATGCGTCATATGGCCCGCCATACATTTTAAGGCCATGTGATTGGAGTATGGCATCAAAGCCAGATGGGATTTTAATGCGTCGTCTCTGAATCTTGTGTCTATTTTATTGATGTAAATGCTCTGGCGACAATCGGTCTACTCGTTGAATAGAATGGCCAAAGAGCCGTTCGGCTAAAGAGAGAAATTTTTCAGGATCGTCAGAAACATAATATTGGTGTTGTCCTTGAAGAATTGGAGATAAAAGCTGGTGCTGCTTTAAGAGATAAGCAACCTGATGGGCACATGTTGAAGCGGAATCGACCAAAGAGACTTTTCCCCCTACTTCTTGCTGAATGAGCGAACTGAGTAAAGGATAATGCGTGCATCCTAGCAAGACGGTATCTACTTCTTGGTTTCGTAATGGGTGTAAATATTCTTGAATAATAAGACAAGTAGCTGGGTGCTGAAGCCAGTGCTCTTCGACTAAAGGAACAAAGAGAGGGCAGGCAATAGGTATGAGGGTCGCTTGCGGGGCTAGCTTGCGAATGGCTGCTTGGTAGACTCCTGATTGGATAGTGCCTTTCGTTCCAAGAACAGCGATGAATTGATTGTGCGAGACTTGAACAGCTTTTTCTGCTCCAGCTTCAATGACTCCTACAATAGGAAGATTAAAAAGTCGGCGTAATTTGGGAAGAGCAAATGCTGAAGCAGTATTGCAAGCGACAACTAATAGCTTAATGTTCTTTTCGAGTAAACAAATGGTGTTTTCTATAGAATAACGAACAATTGTTTGGCTGCTCTTATTGCCATACGGGACGCGAGCTGTATCGCCAAAATAAATCAAGCGTTCATGGGGCAGGAGATGCATGATTTGCTGCATCACCGTTAAACCTCCAACACCTGAATCAAATATTCCAATTGCATTCGATGACAAAGACATGAGGCATATCCTTCAGTTTAGCAGCGCATAGGCAATCGTTTTAGGCGGAGGTAGAGCAATGGGTGTCAACTTAAAAGTGTTTATTGATGCAAAGACCCTTCTAAGGAATTTTTAGCGTTTGTCCTACCATGATGCGATCATTGGCAAGTTGATTGGCATCACGTAAGGCCTGAACCGATACTTTTTGTGCGCGGGCAATTTTTTCCAAAGAATCACCTGGCTGAACCTTATAGGTTTTTAATTCCTCGTTCGCTTTCAAGGTGAATTCTTGTGCTGCTTCCTTTGCTTGCCACACCTCCATCATCGATTGCAAAGCAGCTTCCAAATTTTGCATGTGTTGGCTTTGCGTTTGAAGGAGATTCTCTAACTCAGCAATTTTCTGCTTGTATTGTCCTAAAACAGAAACAGAATCATTGGCTTGGGTCTTGATTTGACGCAAGTCAGCCATCACGTTTCGGACCAGCGTTTCTAAATTGCGAATGGAGTGATCTAAAGTCTCTGTTTTTCCCTCCAAATTGACATTGGAGGCTCTCACGAAATCACGCTGTGATTGCACGTCATCTATGAGCTGTTGCCGCAATTGATCAAAAGAAGCTTCTTGGCTTTGAAGTTGATTTTCAAAGGTGCGAATTTCAGATTCGTGATTGCGCATTTCATGTTTGAGATCAGCTAAGCCCGTTTTCAGTTGGCGTAAAACACTGGTTAAGTCATCCCCTGGAGCAGGAACAGGACGCGCGACTTGATAGGGTTGCGAATAAGTTTGTGGGGCAGCCCATCCTGTTGTAGTAAATAGGAAAAGGGCTGCAGCTAGATAAAACCGTTTAACGTTCATAAATCTTAAACTCACCACGGCGGTTTTTTGCCCAACCTTCTTCATGACGTTCTAAAATGACAGGACGCTCTTTTCCATAGGAAATCGTAAATAAACGATCGGGATCGACCCCTTCATTAATCAATAAATTGCGTACGGTGTTGGCGCGGCGAGATCCCAACGCTAAGTTATAAGCTTGAGGTCCTCTTTCATCGGTATGACCCTCAATAAAGATATAGATATTAGGATGGAAGCGCAAAAAATCTGCAATATTATGAATAGTTTGAAGGTTTTGCGGCCCTTTAACTAAGCTGCTGTCATAGTCAAAATAAATGGGGCGGAAAATCCCTGCTAGCTGAGGATTAGTACTGGGATCGCGAAATGCTTGAATGCCTGGAATAAAACTTCCTTGTTCTCCCGGCGTTTCACGAGGGGGGGAGCCATCATATCTGACATCGCCAGCTCGTTAGTGGGATCCTGAAGTGGAATAAAATCATTATTTGCTGAAGCGTTGTTTCCATAATAGGAGTCTTGAGAAATCGTATAGGAATCTGTCGGGCTATAAAAGTCTTGCGGTGTGTAGTAGTCTTGATTGTTGCTGGTGTCTTGGTAGCAGCAATCCTGGAAATTGCCTTCGGGACAGCAATTTTCATCTTCAATGCATTCAAAATCGTTACGACTACGGATCTGGCGCGAGTTTTCATGGTTTCCACCTAAAGCTCTGACTCCACGTCCCATGTGTCGGCCAGCAGATTTAGTGTCTTCCCATACATCACTGCTGGATCTCTTACAGCTTTGTAAAGTAAAAACAGCTGCTAAAACGCTTGTCAAAAAGAAAAATTGCCGTGTTTTCATAAGGGTTCCTTAGAAATTAGAAGAAGATCAAGAAAGATTTATTGATGGAAACACAGTTTAGCATAAGAGAAAGCATATTGGCAAAAAAAAATGAAATCAAAATGCTTTTTGCTCACAGTGAATGAATTATGAATAAAAAATTGGCCTAAAAATTTTGCAACTCTTTATTCTTGTTTACTGCTTGCATTTAAAATTTCTTCAGAGGATAGAAAGGGCCTATTAAGAGGATCTTGAAAGTGCCCTCCATTGGGTCCTCTACCATATCCAGGAGGCTTATATATTTTTGAAACGTTATTTTCATTTATAAAATGCAAGTTGAGGACCTCTAAAATATCATTTCTTATGAAAAATAAGTTTACTCCACACTTGTCTGCATAAACTAACGTATATCCATGTCTTTCGCCTAGTCGTTGGAGCGATAAGATGCTGGCTCCGAAATAATTTGTTCCATCCCAACTATTGAATGGTTGATAAACGACGACTTTATCTTCATCTGGTAGGTGAGTTGCATTATATTCAATAATGACGACACGGGGACTATATTTAGAGCTAATGGTATTCCAAATATAAAAGTCATTGAAATCAATATCGATTGATAAGAGATCGAATTCTTCTGGAACCTGATATTTTTCAAAAAGATCATTGATGTTTTCTGCTGTAATAAATTCTTGGTGAAGATTGATGCTTTTATTTTCAAATCTTCCATCCATCATTAATCCTTGCCAGTCAAAAGATTCTCTTAGAACTCTTGTATTACATTCGATGCCATTTTCAGCGCCAAACTCAACATAATATTTATTGGTAGTACCTAAAAGATTAAAAATTGCAAGAGTTATCCCATCTTCACCATTTTGGCTAAAAATTTTTTGTTCATATGGTCTTAAATTAATTTGAGCAAAACAGATACTAGGAATTATGAAAAATACTATCAATCTTAACATAAGTGATCCTTATAATAAAGGGATTGATAATTTTCGTATTTATATGAATTTCTGCGAGATTGTCAATTAAATTTTTAAATATTTTAAAAATCGTCTATTTTATGATTTTAAGCGAGGCTCCCAATTGGGGAAACGCTTTTCACCAGGTCCAAAAGTAATTTGCGTGGCTTCTGCCTGATTGAGATTAATAATAAACAATTCGCTTGATTTGGGGGTCGATGAATTAAAGACTAGGTGCAAATTATTAGGAGCCCAAGAGGGATTCTCTTTATGACCACTTCCTTGGGTAATTTGCGTCTCTTGATTTGTGTTAAAGTCATACACCCAAATTTGGCGATCCCCTTTACCGCGTGCACAATAAGCCAGTTTCGTGCCATCAGGAGACCAAGAAGGAGCTGTGTTTTCACGATTGGTTTTAGAAATTAAGGTTGCTTGAATATTTTTTATATCAGTTCCAGGTGCTGGAATTTGAATGACGTAAATTTTGGGAGAGCCGTCTTTATCCGATACAAATGCGACGCGCATGCCATCGGGACTAAATGTCGGAGACCCTTGCGTCGCTTGCCGAGCTGAAAAAATTTGTTGAGGCTTGCCAATCGCTCCTTTTTCTGGACTAAATGGCTGCAAAAAGAGATCGGGATTGCCCGTAATATCGCAAATAAAGGCTACTTTATCCCGCTGCTGAGAAATAGCGGGCATGAGTTGATTGCCTCTAATCGAGGTTAACCGCCGCTTTTTTCCATCTTTGATAGAAGAAAGGTAAATTTTAGGTTGGCCGAGTTGATAGGAGACATATAAAAAACCGCCAGTTGCAAAGCCAGGCTTTGGGGGTAAATAAACAGGGGTGACGCAAGTTGAGCGCTCTTGTGTCAATTGGTGAGGGTTACCCCCATCATAATCTGCTTCCCACACTTCTGAAATCCATTTGCTGCTATCCGAGGAATTTTGTGTTTTAATCGTATATAAAATGCGCGTTGAAGCAATCCCATCCTTTCCAAAAAGAGCTTTATAAATGACGTCAGCTAAACGATGAATTTGACGTCGATCTTCTCCTAAATCGCCTGTTAAAGGAATAGAATCGATGGTTTTCAAAGACTGCTCTTGAACATCTAATAGGATAGTTCGGATAGATCTGTTTTGAATTTGCGGTTTGATGACATAAAAAATGTGACGCTCTTTCCAGACGCTTGTAGAGCCAAGCTGATTAAAAGCTGCACCTTGTCCAATTTGATTGCTATCAGAGGTGCGCTTAGCAACAGTTGTTGATCCATTATGAGAGAGATCAAAAGCTAAAATCTTTTCTAATTGCTGGGCATAACTTTCTTGCAGATCTGATGCTTCTTGACTAATGGGAAGGAGATATAAGGGAGTTAAGCTGCTCTCAGTTGCCAGTTTGACAACAAAGGGCTCTTCGATTGCCTCTGCTAATACAAAATTGAAGCACAATCCATTTAAAATGGCGACGAGCCAAATCCATACTATTAAAGCTCTCATCCTACGACCTTTTTATTTTTTTTAAATTTAAGAATCATTTTGAAGAGTGATGACAAAGGTGTTTTGCTGCACTCCTTGAAATCGCTGACCAAAGGATGGGAATAAAAGGGTTGGAATTTTGCTTTCCACATACGCTTTGTTTTTGCTGCTTTCGCTTTGAACTGTTTCCACTTTCACTATTCTTCCCGTTCTGTCCAACGTGAGTTTAATTTTAACAGCTCCGTAATCGGGAAAACGCAATGCCATTTTTAAGCGGTAGGCAACCTCATCGCTATAACTGATTTCCTTCGTTCCCCATTCTCCTGAGCTTCCTGTTTCTCCCCATGGTAAAGCATCTACTTGTAAGACTCCCAATTCTTGAGGCAGGGCAGCAGCTTCTAAGTTTACCGATGAGGAAGAAGAGCTCATCTTATCGCGTGTTTCGCCCATTTTTGCAAGAGTTTCTTTGGCTTTAGCTAACAGAGCTTGTTCCTTCTGCCGGGCAGCTTCTTGAGCAGCTGCAATTTCTTGTTGTCGTTTTTTTTCAGCTTCTGCTATCTCTTGTTGTCGCTTTTTCTCTGCTTCAGCTATCTCTTGTTGCCGCTTTTTCTCTGCTTCTGCTCGCTCTTTTTGTCGCTTTTTCTCCGCTTCCGCTTGCTCGCGCTGCTGCTTTTTTTCGGCTTCTTCTTTTAGTTTAGATTTTGTTGCCTCAGTTTTAGGGGGTTTTTTAGCAGCTTCAATGGGTTTTTTGACAGGAGCTGATGTTTTATTCGTTGTTTTTGGAGTTTCTTGAAGCATAGGTTTAGGAGAAGGGGCTTTTGGTTGAGGTTTATTTTCCGTTTTAATGGGAAGAGGAGGGAAAACAGGAAGGGGAGGAGGGATAGTAGGAGTCGAAATAGGAGCTGCCTCTTGCATAGAGGCAACTACCTGAGATTCTTCTTTCTTAATAGGCACTTCTTGAATAGGAAAGGCCTCTTCTTTTTCCAAAGAAATATCAGGTTGAGGTGAGGTTTCTTCTTTAAGAGGCTGAGAAATCGCAGGGGGTTCTATTTTCGGCGGTTCGATAGGAGAATGAAGAGTTGGCATTGGTGCAGCAACGGGCTGGACAGTAGGAGTAGACGCTGGCATTTGAACGACCGCTGATTCAAAGGGTTTGAGGCGAACTGTTTGAACAATGATTTTAGAGCGTGGTTTTGGAGCAGGGGGAGCAGGATTCCAAAAGGTGCCCAACCCTAATAACACAAGATGTATAGCGATGACGATCAGCACAATGGTAAACAGCTGAGAGTGATAGCGAGGAGAAGAAAAAGTAGAAGGAGAAGGAGGGATATGATGGGGCATGTGCTTCGACACCTTGCCTTATGCGGGCTTTAAAATAATATCTATCTGGGAAAAACCAGCCTCTTCAGCTGCATTCTTAACAGCTTGATAGGTTCCAAAATGAGCTTTTTTGTCATGAAAAATTTGTGGGCGAATCTGTGGATATTTGACTTTCGCTTGCTTGAGCACTGCTACAAGATCTTTTGGAGTAATGAGTTGATTGTTAAACCAAATGGTATTGTCTTGGTGCACATGAATTGTAATGGGGCTGCTCTCCTGCACAGAAGTATTAGCTAGCATAGCAGTAGGGCCATCGGCGAGTTCAACCCGATCCAATTCCAACAGAGGAGCAATGACGATAAACATAATTAAAATCACGAAGACAACATCAATAAGAGGGGTTAAATTGACCGTCGGTTCTTCAAACGTTGAATGGCCCATAAATGAAATGCGACTTCTTGTCATGGCTGAAATTCCTCAAGCATATCGGGTAGAGTATCCTTAAATGTTTTAATCTCAAGTGTCTGTATTACCGAGCAGACATCAGGCAAAAGCGGGTCAAGCAAAGCGACGCATTCAGTCACTATCCGCGCTGCGCTCTATGTTTGATGTTAGCCACCGGGACCCACCATTTGGTCGTATACGCTGCCGCAGAGGTTAAGAGCGGGCGCTAGATTAAGCGACGCATTCAGTCGCCCGCCGCTTCGCTCTGGGCTCTGGATAAGCGGTTGTTTAACCCACCGTTCGGTCGCCCTCCGGGCTCGGTCACGGTGGGCTAGTAACAGTCGTCCTCCGGACTCTAGCGGCATTATCAAAACGTCTTGTCTAACATTCAATCTTTTCTACATTGCCGCTAGAGTCCGGAGGACGACTGTTACTAGCCCACCGTGACCGAGCCCGGAGGGCGACCGAACGGTGGGTTAAACAACCGCTTATCCAGAGCCCAGAGCGAAGCGGCGCGGCGACTGAATGCGTCGCTTAGCCTAGCTTCCACTCTTAGCCTAAGACGTATGCGACCAAACGGTGGCACCCCCGGGTTCTATGGCCTAATGCCTGTGTGACCAACAAAAAAAAGCGGCGACCACATCGTCGCATAGCTCAACCTCAACTCTTGCTTAACACTTAGGCTCATGCTCATGTTGCTAAATGTTTTGCAAATACATCTTAGTGTTAAGCGTCAACTTTGCGATATTGAAGTTCGACTGTTGCTAGGATTTCATTGGAGAATCCTTCCATTTCTGTTGCAAAATCGCGGATATTATTTTTCAAATAATTATAACCTACAAGAGCGGGAATGGCATCAAGTAGTCCCAAAACAGTTGTGGCTAGAGCCAGAGATAATCCTCCTAGGACCATTTGATGCGTGCTACCTACACTTTGCGCCTGTAACTCGGAAAATGTCGTTAAAATTCCCCATACTGTACCCAATAGCCCCAAAAAAGGAGCAAGACTGACAGTAGTCGATAAAATATAAAGGTGCCTTTCGAGAAATTTGACTTGTTGAGCAACTTGCGTAGATAGATGAGAGGAAATATAATCGATATCACTTAACGACAAATAAGAGGAGGGCAAAGCAGGCTGGCCAAATCCCGTTCCTATTGATTCACTTTGTTGAAGTTTGGTAAAATGTTTGTTCTTATTTAAAACCTCTAAGCATTGTTTTTTTAAGACTTGGTAAAGATCTAAAAAAGGATTAATCATTTTCTTCTTATTGATGCCTTCGCAGTCTAAACTTAAAGGATTCAGTTTTTGAAGTTGAAAAGCTTCATGAAAACGAAAAGCATGCTTTTTTGCCTGATAAGTAATCCAAATTTTATAAAGCAAAATCGACCAACTGCAAATGGAAAGAGCATAAAGGCCCAAGAAAATAAGCTTGCCGAGGATGTCCGCTTGCGAGTAAGCTTCAAAAAAAGGATTACCATTTAGCATAATAATGTTTACATCCATTGATAATTCCTTTATACTCGATATAAGTTTTTATAATTTTAATTTTATAAATTAAGGGATTGTTAACTTGATACAAGTTGGATAACTGATTATGTCCTATTTGTCAAGTTTTGTTTACAAAGTGAGAGGTCAAACCTTGCATCTTGTCTCAAATGAGTATCATCCCCAGTTTAAAAGGCTTTTTGATGAGCCGTATAAAGTAAGGAGATTTTTCATGCTAAACTCTGTGCGTTTCTTTCTAATATTTATGATGGGATGGATGCTGCCCTTTCAAGTATCAGCAATGATAGGCGGCTCCTCGCATGTTAGAGTAGAGCTTATTCAAGAGGAAGAGACTATCCAGGCTAGCCGTCCTTTTTGGGTCGCCCTTCGTTTAAATTTAGAGGATAACTGGCATGTTTACTGGAAAAATCCTGGGGATGCTGGAATTCCGCTCAAAGTAGAATGGAAATTACCTGATGGCTTTGAGGCAGGTCCGTTGCAATGGCCTTTCCCTGAAAAATTTACGGTGGCTGATATGGTAGGATTTGGCTATAATGGAGAAGTCATTCTTTTAAGCCAAGTCACTCCGCCAGCGCACATGAATCCCCAGGCTAAAATGGATATGCAAGCTCAAGTCAAATGGCTTGTTTGCTCTTCACTGACTTGCCAGCCTGGTTCTGCGACTGCGACTCTACCTTTAATGGTTTCTGCCGAGCAGCCTCATATAAGATCAGAATTTGCTGCAGTTTTTGAAGAGGCCCGTGCCAAAATTCCTCAGACACATGTAGAAGTCAAAACCATTCGTAAACAAGGAATTGTTCAACTTGAAGTTCCGCAAGAAATGACGGGATCTCAAGCAGAGACGATTCGTGGTGTCTATTTCTTTCCTGAGCATAAAGATGTCATTGATCCTTCTTTTGAACCTATTGTTGCCTCAAGTACGAGTGAATCCAACCGCTATCTAGTCAATCTTAAGGGAAGCGATGAAATTGGAGCTGCAAGCCAATATTTAAAGGGAGTGCTAGTGCTGCACAAACAGAATGGCGCGCGCGAGAGTGTTCAGGCCTTTGATATCGATTGTCCTATTGAACAAGAAGGCGATCAAAATGTCTTAAGTTTACTTTCTTCTACGCCCTCTTCTCCTTTGGCAATTGGCAATCCAACAATAAAATCCAATTCTTCCTCGTTGACTTTTGAAGGAGGAATAGGACTTGCTTTGGTTTTTGCCTTTATGGGTGGGATGCTTTTGAATTTAATGCCCTGCGTTTTGCCTGTCATTTCTTTTAAAGTCATGAGTTTTGTGAAAATGGCGGGACAAAGCCGTTCTTTAACTCTGAAACATGGATTGATGTTTTCTTTAGGTGTGATCTTGTCCTTTTGGCTACTGGCTTCGGCTATGCTCATGCTGCGTGCTTATGGACAAGCAGTGGGCTGGGGATTCCAATTACAAGAACCTCTTTTCGTTGTCATCTTGGCCTCGGTGCTCTTTGTCTTTGCCTTGAGCTTATTTGGTCTCTTTGAGTGGGGAATGTTTTTTGCCTCATGGGCAGGGCAGACACAAGTTGAAACGTCACAAAAATCTTCTAGTTATACGGGTTCCTTTTTGAGTGGTGTCTTAGCTACAGCTGTTGCCACTCCTTGTACAGGCCCATTTTTAGGTTCGGCTGTCGGATTTGCTGTTACTCTACCCGTTTTTCAAGCCCTTTTAATTTTTACCTCTTTGGGATTGGGAATGTGCTTTCCCTATCTTCTCTTATCTGCATTTCCCTCTTACTTACGCTTTATGCCAAAACCGGGCGCTTGGATGGAGACTTTTAAGCAATTGATGGGCTTTATTCTCCTTGCCACTGTGCTTTGGTTGATGTGGGTGTTTAGTGCGCAAACCGATGCTTTTTCCTTGATTTGCCTGCTTGCTGGTTTCCTCTGTTTCTCAATAGGAGGTTGGATTTATGGCAGAGGCTGTTCGCTTGTTGCCACGCGTAAAAAGCGCATTTTTGCCTCTCTTTTAGTCATTTTGTTTGCTTTTGTGGGAGGAGAAGCCATTTTGTTTCCACGTGCGTCCTGGTATAGTCAAGATTCAGGATCCTCCCATGCAAAATCTTCTAAAGATCATTGGGAAGGATGGGAAGATTTTTCGCCAGAGCGGTTGGCGCAACTCAGGAGTGAAGGTAAACCAGTTTTTATTGATTTCACGGCAAAGTGGTGTTTAATCTGTCAGGCCAACCACCTCGTCTTATCTTCTGATTACGTAAGAAAGCAATTGGATGATTCAGGTGTTGTAAAGATGAAAGCGGATTGGACGAAAAGTGATCCCATCATTACTCAAGCGTTAAGCACATTTGGTCGTAATAGCGTCCCTTTATACGTGCTTTATGGAAACAATGAGAAGCAAGAACCTCTGATTTTACCTCAAGTTTTGACTCCAGACGTTGTAGCGGATCATCTCAACAAGGCGATTTCGGAAGAAATTGCTTTAAAATAAAATATCAGGATGCCACGCGTGTTAATCGATTCGCATGCTCATTTGACTAGTCCCTCTGTTTTTGATCATCTCAATTCTGTCTTGGAAAGAGCTCAGCAAGCGGAAGTAAAGGCAATTGTCAACATTTGCACTGATCCCCTATCTTTGGAGCGAGGCCTTTCCCTTTCTCAACGCTGCCCATGGATCTATCAAGCTGCTGCTACGACTCCTCATGATGTGGAAAAAGAGGGGGAGCAGGTTTTTGAGATCATGGCTGCCAGTGCTCGTCAGGGGCTGTTAAAAGCCGTTGGAGAAACAGGCCTCGATTATTATTATGAACATTCCAATCCTGCAATTCAAAAGCAATTTTTGCGGCGCTATCTTCAGTTGGCGCTGGAATGTCAGCTTCCAGTCATTATTCATTGTCGAGAGGCTTTCAGCGATCTTTTCGAAATTCTCGATGCCGACTATCAAATCAATGGGCGCCATGCACCAGGAGTCTTACATTGCTTTACAGGCACAATGGCTGAAGCCGAAGAAGTCATTAAAAGGGGATGGATGCTTTCTTTAAGTGGAATTGTGACGTTTAAAAAAAGTATCGAGCTGCAAGAAGTGGCGCGAAACATTCCTCTTACGCAATTGTTGATTGAAACAGACACTCCTTACTTGGCTCCTCAAAAGCATCGCGGTAAGCAAAACGAACCCGCTTTTTTAGCCGAAACAGCTCAGTTTATTGCCTCTTTAAAGCAAATTCCTTTTGAGGAGCTAGCAATGATAACGGCGCAGAATGCATGCCAGTTGTTCAAACTTCCTCTCTTGGCCTGATGCCTAATGGCTAACACCTCTAGAAGAGATAGCGAGCTTCCACCCAAACTCTTTCCCCATCTTTATCATGAGAGCTATGAACTTGCATAATTTCAATTACGCCCTTTGCTTGAAGCGCATCTATTGCTTCTCTAATCCAAACAACGTAGTCATCAATCAATAAAATTGTTTCTTTATTAGCTAACTTTTGGCAATTAAGAATGTCTTGAGTACAAGAATCATAAGAATGATTGCCATCAATATAAATCAAGTCGAATGTTTGGTTAGGAAACATCTCAGTATATTCAGGAATTGTTAGTGCGGAATCCCCTTTGATGAATTCAAATTTCTTCTTGTATTTGCGAGAGAGATATTCTACAGCTACAGGAGTATAGGCATGCCAGCAAATATCGAAAGAGGCAAACTGTTTGAGATTTTTGCAACACTGAAAGAAATTCTCAGCACTATGCCCTCCATTAAGACCAATTTCCAAAATGCTTTCAATATTTGGGTAATGAGAAAGGAGCGTTTTAATTTGTTCTTTTTGCGTCTGACTCATATATCCTTCATTATTACTCGAGTGAACAGGGGAAAGTTGGAATCCATAATAACTAAGATATTGATCCAATGTCACTAAATGACGGTCATTTAGAACAAGTGGAAAATAATTATCAAATAAATAGTTTAATTTTCCCTTTTGATCAGCAAAATGAAGAAGAAAATCTCCTGGTTGATAGGTAGAAGTTAATGAAGAAATTTTTTCAATAGAATAGGAATTAAATACTCTTTGAGGAAAAATTTTGGTATGTGAGCCAAATTCTGGTTGTTGCAGTTCTGCAGCAATTGACATTTGTTCTGGCCATATGTGAGAAAGAAATTCTGTATGTCCATAAGCTTGAGTTAAAAGTTTTTGACTCCACTCAGAGTTTCTAATGAAAAATACTCCCGTATTAATTCCATTCCAATCCTTAGCAATAAGAAAATGATATTTTTCATCAATCAAATCTTCTAGAGGAATGTCTTGATTCATGATTAATGTATCAGCATCCAACCATACAACCCATTTATAATTAGGATTTTCAAATGTTTTCAGAACCAAAAGAATTTTACTCCAATAAATATGACGAGAAAGATCAAGAGATTCTTCGCAATAAATAAAATCATATCCATGTCGTTGGCAATAGGCTCGCTTATTTTCTACTCCTAGTCTCACAGATTTTTGATAATCCTCGCCATAAGCGATAGTGACAACAGCAATATCACTTGCGGAGAGAAATGTTGTATATAAGAGAAAAAAAAGGCTCCAAAGAAATTTTCTCATTAGGATTATCTCACTTGTTTAGGTTAGGTATTTATCATTAAATAAAGAGTATTAAAATTTTTTTGCAAATAAATTCAAAAGGCTAAAATCAATGTTGTTAACCGAGTGAGTTATTTCAAGAAATTGATACTCTTTTTATTTGTAAAATTCGCTTGGTCTCTTTATGTTGAAATTAGTTCTTTAAAAACAAGAATTGGTTTTAACATTCAAACATTGATCTTATGGCTTATTCCTATCCAGCCTCTCCTATTCCACGTGCGTTTATTTGGCGGCGTGCTCATTCCTTGACTGGCTTATGGCTGGTGCTTTTTTTATTTGAACACTTGCTCACAAATTCGCAAGCCGCTCTTTTTATTGGAGACAATGGACAAGGCTTTGTCAGTGCGGTCAACTCTATAAAAGATCTTCCTTATTTGCCCGTCATTGAAATCTTTTTGTTAGGAGTTCCTTTTCTCATTCATGGTTTATGGGGCATTCGTTATTTATTAACAGCAGAATATAATTCTATTCCCTCCGACGGCTCCTCTCCTTCTTTGCCTCAGTATAGGCGCAATCATGCTTACACTTGGCAGCGCATCACTTCTTGGATTTTGCTCGTGGGAATTCTGGCTCATGTCATTCACATGCGCTTTGTCGAATATCCCACTTCAGCTCAACTTGGTGCCCAGCACCTCTACATCAGTCGAGTGGAAGCAGATGATGGACTTTATACTCTTTCCACGCGTTTAGGCTTTGAGATTTATAATCAAAAAAACATTCAAGAAAGAAAGCAAGATATTTTGTCACAACCGAAAATCCAAGTGCAGCAAAATAGCAAGCCTCAAGAACTGATTGCAGCTCAAAAACAACGTGAAGAGGATGCTTGGCTGGTAGCTGTAGAAAAATGGCCTTTGCAAAAAAATCAGCTCCTTGCTGTCTCTCCTTCTTTTGGTGTTGCAGAACTGTTGCTGGTGCGCGACACTTTTAAGAATCCCACTATGATCCTTCTTTATACAGGTCTTGTGTTAGCCACTTGCTTTCATGCTTTTAATGGATTATGGACATTTATGATTACGTGGGGAGTCACATTAACTGCTCGATCTCAGCAAGTCATGCGTTCTTTGGCAACTGCTTTAATGGTACTAGTGACTTTTTTAGGCTTAGCGGCTATTTGGGGAACCTACTGGTTTAACTTAACACATTGAAATGAAGACACGATGACCTACGGTAAAAAAAAGAAAGAGATTATTGTCGTTGGAGGAGGCCTTGCAGGGCTATCTGCCGCCATGCGACTGGCTGAAAATGGATGTTATGTCAAAGTGGTGTCTGTCACAAAAGTCAAACGTTCACACTCTGTTTGTGCTCAAGGTGGCATTAATGCTGCTATCAATCTCAAAGGCGAGGAAGACTCTCCTCTTATTCACGCCTATGACACTATTAAAGGAGGCGATTTTTTAGCCAATCAGCCCCCTGTTCTTGAAATGTGTCTGGCCGCGCCCCATATCATTAATATGATGGATCGACTCGGCTGTCCTTTTAATCGAACGCCAGAAGGAAATTTGGATTTTCGTCGTTTTGGCGGAACTTTATATAATCGTACTGCATTTTGTGGGGCTTCAACAGGTCAACAGTTATTGTATGCTTTAGATGAACAAGTCCGAAAATATGAAGTAATGGGACGTGTGGAAAAGTTTGAAGCACACGAATTTATGCGTTTGGTTCTCGATGAACAGGGTGTAGCTCGTGGCATTGTCATTATGGACTTGTTCAACATGAAATTAAGCGTTCTTAAAGCTGATGCAGTTGTCGTGGCCACAGGTGGAATAGGGGTCATTTTCAAAAAATCAACGAATTCTACGTTTTGCACAGGAGCCGCTAATGGGCGTCTTTTCAAACAAGGAATGCAGTATGCCAATGGAGAATTTATTCAAGTTCATCCCACAGCCATCCCCGGAATTGATAAATTGCGCTTGATCTCAGAATCGGTACGTGGAGAAGGAGGGCGCGTGTGGGTTTATGGTGATTCTTCTAAAACAATTGAAACTTCGGATGAGAGAAGAATTCTCTGTGGGAAAACGGGAGAGCCTTGGTATTTTTTAGAAGAACTTTATCCAGCTCTTGGCAATCTTATTCCACGCGATATAGCATCGCGCGAAATTCTCAGAATTTGCGAAATGGGTCTTGGCGTCGATGGGGAGATGCAAGTGTACCTTGACGTCACGCACTTGCCACATGCCCAGCAAGAAAAGCTGCACTCTGTCTTGGATATCTACCAAAAATTTACGGGTGAAGATCCAAGAAAAGTTCCCATGCGCATTTTCCCTGCTATGCACTATACCATGGGAGGTGCTTGGGTCGATTGGCCTGCTGCAGATGATCCTGACCGTTGGACAAGATATCGTCAAATGACCAATTTGCCTGGATGCTTTAGTATTGGGGAAGCAGATTATCAATACCACGGTGCCAATCGACTTGGAGCCAATGCTCTGCTGGCTTGCATTTTTAGCGGATTAGTTGCAGGGCAGGAAGTTCCGCGCTATATTGATGACTTGACCTCCTCTTATCATGAAACACCTTCAAAGGTTTACGAACAAGCCATTCAATTAGAAGAAGAACTTAAGCGTGACCTTTTAACTCGCAATGGATCGGAAAATATTCATCAACTGCATGATGAAATGGCTTACTGGATGATGTGTCATGTGATGGTGAAGCGGAATAACCGAGACCTACAAGAGACTCTAAATAAATTGAAAGAGCTGCGCGAACGCTATAAATCCATCTCTCTAGATGATCGCGGTCAATTTGCCAATCAAACCTATGTATTTGCTAATGAATTCGGCCCCATGCTCGAGTTAGCTATGGTTATCACTAAAGGGGCTTTACTGCGTAATGAATTTCGGGGCGCGCACTTCAAACCCGAATTTCCAAAGCGCGATGATGAACAATGGCTGAAAACGACGATTGCAACCTATGATCTTAATGGAAATGAACCTCTGATTTCTTACCAACCAGTCGATTTGCGTCATTTGAAGCCAAGTTTGCGTGATTATTCCCAAGCTAAAAAAGTAAAACCGACTTTAGAAAATATCCCGGTTAACCTGACATTGCCGGTTTAAATCTTCTCCTTCTGATCCATTTGATCGCTTTTGGTTGTCCAAAAGCGATCAAATGGATCAGAAGGAATACAAAGAGGAAAGTTATGCCAGATAGTTATGTCCTCAGAATTTTCCGTGGCCATCCTGGTCATCAATATTGGGAGGAATTTGAGCTCGAGCTCTTGCCTTTTGCTAATGTCATTTCCTCTTTAATGGAAATTCAACGACGCCCTATTAATCGCCTAGGAGAAAAAGTGACCCCTGTCGTATGGGAATCTGGATGTCTAGAAGAAGTTTGCGGTTCTTGTTCCATGCTCATCAATGGCTATCCGCGTCAAGCCTGTACCGCGCTTATTGACAATTTAGTAAAAGCAACAGGAGAGTCTATCATTCGGGTTGCCCCTTTAACCAAATTTCCTCTCGTTCGTGATTTAATTGTTGACCGCAGCCGCATGTTTGAAGATCTCAAGCGTGTTCATGGATGGATTGATGTTGGCAGTACATTTAATAATCAAGAGCCTGGTCCAAAAATTTCTCCCGAAAAGCAAAAAGTCATGTATCATCTTTCGACTTGCATGACGTGTGGATGCTGCTTAGAAGCTTGCCCTCAAGTCAATGATCATTCCGCTTTTATTGGGCCAGCAGCTGTCTCTCAAGCGCGGCTTTTCAATGCGAATCCTGTAGGCTATACGCAGCGATCCACGCGTTTGCATCCCTTGATGCAAGAAGGGGGAATCAGCGATTGTGGGAATAATCAAAATTGCGTCAAGGTGTGCCCCAGAAATATCCCTTTGACAGACTCTATCGCTGCCATTAGCCGTGACGTGACCTTGCAAGCTCTAAATGACTTATTTAGCTTTCCCGATCGAGAAGATTGACAAAGAATCAATCAATTGACTATAAGGCCGTGTGATTCTTATCACATTTTATCATTGTTGGTTCATCATGCGAACTTATCTTTGGAAAGAAATTTTGCTATTTTCTGCGCTTTTTTTTGCCATTGCCTTTACTGCTATCAAATTTTTTACAAAAGAAAATTACAAGTATCAATTGTCGGTATTAGCCATTTTTCAAAATGAAGATCGTTTTTTAAAAGAGTGGTTAGATTTTTATCGCGTTTTAGGTGTTGAACACTTTTATCTATTCAATAATTTAAGTGAAGATAACTATCTTGAAGTTCTACGTCCTTATATTCAATCTGGAATTGTAGAGCTTTATGATTGGCCTTATGTGAATCAGCCTGGAAGTGAAGCAGATTGGACAAAAATTCAGTCGGCTGCTTACCGTCAAGGGCTTGACTTTGCAAAGGGGCAATCCAAGTGGGTGGCTATTTTAGATACAGATGAATTCATGTTTCCCAAGCAGAAAGAAAACCTTGTTGATTTTTTAAAAGACTATGAAGAATGTAGTGCAATATTGGTGAATTGGCAATTGTTTGGCACTTCGCACGTTTCGCGCATTCCTGATAACCAATTGATGATAGAAACGCTTATGATGCAAACGCCAATTCAATCAGATGTGAATACCTATTGTAAAAGCATTGTACGTCCTGAAAAAGTGAAATATTGCTGCGAGCCTCATTACGCAATTCATTATCCGTGGAGCTATTCAGTTGATCCCAATAAAAGAATTTTTATATGGGAATTTCATCAATCACGCCCTATCAATATCGATAAAATCCGTATTAATCATTATTGGTCTAGAGATGAAGAATTTTTTTATACCAATAAGCTTGCGCGTTATGAAAATTGGGGGAAAAAGCAAGATTGTATAGAATGTAACGAAGCGGCCAATCAATTAGTTAACAAAGAAATTTTTTTTTGGGTTCCTCGCATTTATCAATTGCAAAAAAATGATCCCATTTATCCTTCTCTATCATCATCTTGAGGTTCTATGCGAAAAATAGGTTATCTTGCTTTAAGTCTTTATTTATTATTGGTAGGCTTATTATCTCTTATTCCAAATTTAATTGTTCCCAGCGGATTCATGACTGTATTAGTTTTAATTGCTAGCTTTGGAATTTTTCTTGATACTTGTATTCCAGCCAAAAAATACGAAAAAAAAGCGAATATGAATGCAAGACCAAGAAATCTCAATAACACCTATTAGTAATTGAAAAACTCCATCTTAATCCTCATTCGTGCTTAGAGTTTATATTTTTAGCAGATCGATAAGAAATGGTAGGGCGGCGGTAGCCACTTGCAGTGGGAAGCCCCGCATTCCGTTCGCAAGCTCGCTTCATACGGGGCTTCCCACTGAAAGCGGCTACCGCCGCCCTACCATTTCTTATCGATCTGCTAAAAATATAAACTCCCAGATTTAATCACACACCCGTTACATGGTTTAAGAAAATTTCATTCAATGAATTCTTTCCATTTGTGTATACTTTGAGGAAATCCTCAATTTTGGATCATTTCAAGATGCCAATCATTTCCTTTCACTCTTTGCTGACTAAGCGTTTGCTGCTTTTACTTGCTGCCAAAGCCTTTATTCTCATAGCTATCATTGTCTATGCTGGAATTGAATTAGGTCCAGACGAAGCGCAGTATTGGACATGGAGCCAGGCTTTGGATTGGGGGTATTACAGCAAACCACCTGGTATTGCTTGGCAGATTTGGTTGGGCACCCAATTATTTGGTCAAACAGAAGGGGGAGTGCGTTCGCTCACGGTTCTATTAGCCTTTTTTCAAGCTTGGGCCATTTATCAAGTGGCTTTAAAAGCAGGATTATTACCACGAACAGCCTTTTGGTGCGGCCTATTCATGGCACTTTCCCCTCTAGGCATTTTGGGATCCTTTTTTGCTATTACTGATGTGGGATTTCTTCTCTGTTGGACGGGAGCTTGTCTCAGTGTTGTTTCAGCTCTCCATCAAAAGCAAGAACCTCATCCCTTCATCATAGGAGGGTGGGTGATGGCAGGCGCTTTGTTTAAATGGCCTATCTATTTCTTTTGGATTTTCTTTTGTTTGGGCCGCTATTGGTATTTTCCTCAACAAAAAAGAAGTTCTATTTTGGGAGGAATTTTGCTGTCTTTAGTGGGGTTACTTCCCAGCGTTTGGTGGAATTGGTCACATGATTGGGCAACGTTTCGTCATGTTTTGGCTACTCTTCAAGGAGGAAGTGGACAACGATCAACTGGCAACCTAGTAGAATTTTTGGGCTCTCAGGCAATGCTCTTATCGCCTGTCCTTTTTATTCTGCTGATGTGTGGACTTTGGCAGTGGCTGTGTCAAAAAAAACATTTAACTCCGGCTTTATATTTTTGTGGATTTGTGACACTCGTCAGTTTAGGTTGTGCAGTTTTCCTCTCTTGTTTCCAAAAAATCCAAGGCAATTGGATCATTCTTGCTTATCCTACGGGCTTAGTTATTCTTGGATGGGACTCTTTTCAAAACTCTTCCTTAAGAGCTTGGTGGGCAAAAATGGGAGTTGGATTATCTGTAATTTTAACTTCTTTATTTTTCTTTTTTCCCTCTTTTTATACTGTTCCAAATCTTGTTTCTTACACCCCCTCTTATCGATTCAATCCTTTTAAGCATAATCTGGGTTGGACAATGCTGCAAAACGCTCTTACTAGTCAGGGTTATGATCCCCATAAGCACTTTCTGGTAAGCGATAAATATCAAACAACGAGTATTTTAAGTTTTTATGGAGAGGGTCAGCGCCGTGCTTATTTTCTCAATCTTCAAGGTGCGCGTCACAATCAATTCTCTTATTGGCCAAGTTTGCAGGAGGAACAGCAAGAAAAGACAGGGTATTTTGTCTGGATAGAAAACATGCCTCATCTAGAACGTCATTGGCAAGCAAAATTCAATTTTTATCAAAGCGAGCTTCAGCACTATTTTGAAGAGGTAGAGTTTTTAGAATTGGCTCCATTGGTCTACGAAGGACCCTCTATTGCTAAGGGGGCATTGATCTTCCGCTGTCATCGGTGCAAGAATTTCTATCCCGCTCATTCTCAACTTTATTAAATGCCTGAAGGTAAAGAAAGACTAGTCAAAGAATGTGCTTTTTTTTATAATAAAAGTGTAAAAAGTTTAGACTTACTGCTAATTGGGATTTTAGGCTAAAAGAGCCAATCAACGATATTTATTTGTTTAGGGACCATGACGCTAAAGGAAGAGTTTCGATTGCTTGTCAATTTAAGAACTCGAACTTTAGGAAGCGGACCCACTTGCACAAACCGTGTTGATCGTGCATTAGCCAGTCCCTTTTGGCGGTATTTTCATTTCGATGCAAGTGTAGTCTACTGACGTTATGTTTAAACATGCTTGACATATATTTTCTTCATAATTTTTGAGTGCCTTATTTTAACCTTGAATATCGCTTTGATATCTATGAATATTAAACTCTGCAATCAAATAGGGTGAAAAATAGGGAGGGGAAAGATAATTTTTTATTCCCCATTCAGGATGAATGAATAAAATTCCTTGTTCACCCATTTTCATTAAAGGAAAGCTAACGCGAAATGCTTTTATCGTACGATTCAAGTCCAAGATAGCACCTGCTTGATGGTCCTCAATTATATTTCCATAAATTGTTTTCAAAGTATATGAAACTCGAATCAATTGATCTTTAGATATATTTGCTCCTGTGCCTGGAATTATTGGTTGATAATAAAGACGATTTTTCTCTAAACACTTGATCTCAGAATTTGGTTTATTCTCTAGCTTCTGAAAGTGAGAAATTGCTAGAGATTTTTCATGATCATCAATACCTTCAAAAATTTGTTGATAAATAAGAGGAAGAATAGTTGATAATTGATTTGATAGAATTAAATCAACTTTAGTCTTTTGCATAACTTCTAAGTGATGAATAACCGAAGATAATGAAATCAATCCCTTATTGAATTTGTAATAACTCCATATTTTGAAACCAGTTAAGAAAGCCTGATCATGAAAAGACAGAGGATCTTCGGCTCTATGCAAAAAAGAAGTAACGTAATGGGCATCAATTTTTTTCTCGGCTTCTTGCATTCCTTTAATTAATTCCGAAAATTTATTTATTTTCTCATCCTCAAATTCATCATTAAAACGATTAAAAATAGCTTGAGCAATGACCTGGGGAAAATCCATTTCACGATTTATATAAAAGATGTCTTTTACTAATTCATTTTCACTGAAAATTTTTACAGGTTCTCCATAAAAGTGAGACAAAATTTGCTCAAGCCATTGCGAGTGATCTAACATGTTGATAATTTTCAATTGAGTTTCTTGATAAGAGTTGATCAATACATATGAAGAATTAGAGCGATCGATAGCTTTTCCAAAAATCAATTTTGGAGAATAATTTTCAAGAGCGTCTGAGGCAATATCTATTTTATCACTGATAGCATTAAGTTCTTGCGCTAAAGAAGAATAACCTAAACTGGGTTGTATAGGGAAATTTTCAAAAGGTGGCATAAATTTTTTATTGTTCTTGCCTTTAAAGACAATGAAATCATCGAAAGATAAAGAAGATTGTTTACAGATTTTTGAAGAATCTAAAATTTCTAGAATTTGCTCAAAACGACCCACATATAAAGAATTTTCCAATCCAAAGCCCAGTAAAATTCCTATCAAAATATTATCATTTTTAAAAAAAGAAAAGAAATCTTGTTGGCTATTTTTTATCTCCCTTAACAATTTATCAGCCGTTAATTCTGGCCCCAAGGCATAACGAAAAAGAAGAGAGTGATTAGAAAATACTTTGTGAAATGCCTTTTTATTAATAAAAATAATATGTGAATGAGGTTTCTCATGTTCATCAGAAGTTTCCTTTATGAGAAAAATAAATTCGGAAGTTTCGGAAGGAAGAGACAATTTTTTCCAAATTCGTACACCTTCAGCTATAGATGTAGAGAGATGATGCGTCATTTTCCCACTGAAATCAATATGGCCTATACTATAAGGTTCAATACAAATAGGTTTTTCCCCATATAAAACGTATCCAACCTCGGATCCCCAAAGAATTGCATGGAAAAATTCAGTAAGAGATTTCTTATCTCTTTCTGATAAAGTAATTACTAAATCAGCCTTCCCAAAAAGGGGTTTTAAACAAAAAATAAAAGATAAAAAAATTATCAAGCAATTATGCAATTGTTTGAAAGCTTTAAAATGAAGGTTTAATTTTTCCAGATAGAACATAATATTTAATATTTAGATTTTAATTGTTTATTTAGGCTTAGCGTCTTAGTGGGCATTTACAGCGATATGGGCATCTATTGCGAGGATTACAGCCCTCACAAGTTGGACAATAAACAACATGCCCACACTCTGGATCCTTATATGTAACGATGAGACATAAGCCATCTTGTAACCAAGTTAAGTTTTTAACTGGAACTAATCCAAGATTCTCCAAATTCACAAAAATTCCTTCATTTGATATGACAATGAACGATTTGGTGTCAATATCTGAGGGAAGAGTCTTATGCACTAATATTGCACGGGTCTGTGCGGGGAGATGTAAGTAACCTTCATTCCTACCGTGACCGGATGATTCAAAAATTTGAGCCTTTGATCAAAACATTCCATGATTGAACTCAGGCATGTGCATAAAATGAGTTGCATTAGCTTTATGCGTAGGAGCCTGAAGGGCTCTAAATTGAAATAGCCCAGGGTTAGGGTGTTCATTTTGTGCAAAAATGAGCTTTATTTTTCACAATAATTGGCATAGTTGAATTGAAGGTCGCATGTTTATGCCGTCCTTTCAGGACTCGATGTCTTTTTGATAGAACCCAGGCCTCCGCTTCGCTGCGACCTGGGCTGTAACATGACGGCCCTTCAGGACTTAACAAGAGATGTTTAAGTCCCTCTTCTATAGTCCCTAAATCATCTTTTGTTAGGCCTGAAGGGCCGTCATGTTACAGCCCAGGTCGCAGCGAAGCGGAGGCCTGGGTTCTATCAAAAAGACATCGAGTCCTGAAAGGACGGCATAAACATGCGACCTTCAATTCAACTATGCCAATTATTGTGAAAAATAAGGCTCATTTTTTGCACAAAATGAACACCCTAGCCCCAGGATGGGATGAGAAAACGAGGGCTAAAAACCGATTTTTACACAGCTAAAATCGCTAACGGTTCTGGTTCCAATTTATTTGATTTTATAGTAAGTTCAATGACATCTGAATTTACTTTGCCCAAACTCAAAACTTCTTTTCGTTTTGCTAAATCCGTTTTGCCAATCCATGTTTCTTCCCATTCCTCCAACATTTCGACTGACACCGTTTCTAAAGCCTCTTGTAAGATATCACAATTATTTTCCCCAACCATTCCTGCAAGACTTAGGATACTTTTAGTTATACTAGATGTCGCTTTGGTTCTCTCTACTATTATTTTCTGTCTTCCTATCAAAGACTCTATTCCTTCGCTGCTTCCCACTAACACCTGTCCCTTGGATAGCACTCTACCTTCCTGTTTCAAAAAATAAAAAATCTCTTTTGCCAAATGTAGTGCTTCTGGTTTCAAACTTCTAAAGTGAAGTCTTGCTTTAAGAAAAAAAGTCGCATAGCTTCGTCTATGAAGACCTTCAGTTCTTACTAAATGCCTTGCCAAACGAATGATTTCTATCATCTGAGCATATTTTTCAATGACTTCTTCGAAATCGACTATCCAACCAGCTTTATCTTTTAATCTATTTATATCTAAATGGGGAATCGTCTCTTGCATTTGAAGAAGGTTTAAAATATCTTGTAGCCAATCAATTAAAATATCAGCATTCATGAATCGCGCTTTTTCTCTTTGTTTGGGAGGGCTCAAAAAAGCCTCTGGACTCTGTTTTGTCTTTTGTTTTGTATCTGTAATCAATTGAATTATGTGTTTCCAAGTATCATCTTTTTCCAGTTCCTTTTTTAATAGAATTGCTAGTTTATGGACCACATCATAGGTGTTTATTGTTTTTTCATGGTTTTGGCAATATAGTCTTACACCTTTATTTACATCACTGCCATGATCTGCCACTATCTGCAGAAATGGGCCAATTTTTTCCGATATTTCTTCTAAAACATGCGCAACTTTTTCACCAGTTGATGAATTCATGGGTTGTAGCGCTAGTGGTTGGAAATCTTCATGATGAATATCAAAGCTGCCCCTTTTTTCAAACTTACTTTGTAATGTACTTAATTGAACTCCAAGAACTATTAAGCACTTTTGGTAACCAGCTTGAACTTTAAAATCAACAAGGATAATCCAATCTGAAGCCTTTTCCTTAGCCTTTATAAGCTTGTAAAGCCCATATCGTAAAAACCACAATTCGACGCTTTTCCATGAAGGCTGGAAATTGAAATATTTAAATATTGGAATGTTACAACTCTGCATGGAGATGAAAATTCGCTGAATCGCTCTAAATGCTATTGCAGCTAATGCAAGTGAAATCACAAAAAATATAAATAATATAGGATATTGATGTCGAGCGACCCTTCGATTGTTGCTAATTTCTTGCTCAATTATTGCACAAGCTTTTTTTTTAATTCATCAATTTGCTTGTCTTTGATTTTACTTTTCTCTTCCACCTCTTCTAATCTCGACTGAAGGCATTTTATCTGTTTGTTTAATGCCAAGATATTATCTTGTTCCTTTTGTAGCCTTTCTCCTAATCGTTTCTTATCAGTCATTAGAGCTTGAATCTTAGTTCTTTTTTCTGCGTTTCTTTGCTTCCATTCATCACGACTTTCCTGGTAATGCTTCACTTGTTTACGTATATCTGAAGGACGCTCATGCTTTTGAGTGCTTTTTGAATCCATTTTATGCCTCATCTAATTTTGAGCAATCAATTATAAAAGCCTCTTTTTAAAAAGCCAAGCGAATTTAAAATAGGAGGAAAAGCGTTCTAATAATTAGTTGTTAAATATTTTTTTGTTTTCTCATCCCAGCCCCAGGATCGGTTTATGTGGCTCCTGATGCCATTTATGTCAATATAGATGGGAATTTTGTTCCTGTTAATAGCGTCAAGATCGATGAAAATGGAGTTTATGTTGAGGGATTACAGACTGGTTGTATGGTTCATTGTGCAAGATGTGGCCAAACCTATGATCGGGAAAAATATACTGCGAGATGTCCTCACGATAAACCAAAGTATAGATAGATTTCAACTGTAGACTTAAATACGTTGGTGAAGAATTTGATGAGAATCGCTAGCTTCTCATCAATTCATTATTAAAGTTCATTGTTGTTTTTTTTATACCAATCTTCACATATTTTTTTTCCTGCTATGTCAAATTCAATATTTCGCCTTCTCTTTTTTATATCATTTGTTTTTTTGATCCAATCCACTCTCTTTGCTAAGGTTGACTATTTGGAAAGAAAACAAAAACTACAGCAACAGTTGAATGCCATCCCTAAAGCAGATATTCAAGATATTAAATTTTTATTTCATCATCTCTTTTATTTTCATGAAATTGGCTCTACTTTATTTGGAGATAAACCAGTATCGTTTTGTCAACCTGAATTCATTAACAGCTATGCAGAACTAGAAGTACATCAAGATATATATAGTTATTCTCAATCTATATTAAAACCAAGTAAGAATTATAAAAAAGAGTGGTTAATTTGGGAGAAAAACAAGCACGTATTTGAAATTAAAAAATTTGTTATCGTTAGAGAAAGTCTCGGTGTTCTGTTATTGAACAAAGAAAATGTAAAAGATGTTGTAATTAAAAACCGCGATATTTTTCATTCTATCATAAAAAACTTCGACGTAAATGAGTTCATAGAAAACGTTAAAAAAGGAAAGGGAGCGTTTGACTTGCTAGCAAGAAATCATGAACTTTTTGGCATCCTACTGGGTTTTGGAGAATATAACTCACATCTTTTTCAAAGGTGCGAAGATCTTAATCCTTACGAGATTCCTGTGAATCTTAGAATTAAAATTCCTCCTTCTCCAGGATATAATTCAATTCAAAGCGAATTAGAGGATTTATCCCAAAAATTATGCAGTTTCAATGAATATGAGCGATGCTTTCCTCTTGTCACCTTTAATCGAGTCATATTTGCCACTGATCCTAACCATCCAGAAACAATTTTTCTTAGAAAGAAATATGAGGCTCAAAGGAAGAAAATTCATCAGATTCTTAATCGGGAAGATTGGTTTGAACAAATTCTTCTGCGATTGACTTCTGAATAAAAGTGATGCAATGAACTTATTTGTATATTTGGGTCAGTACACACGGTAAGCTCGGCTTATCGTGCTTTATAATTCAAAATCTTAGATGAAATCAATTAAACTTTTGATGCCTACTATGAACATTTACACGCAAGTGACGACCTTGCGATGAGGCAGAGAAGCAATTTGCTCAATTTCGTTTATTTCTTTTTCCACTAAATTAAAATGATGGCTTAACTGTTCAACTAATTGATCTTGAAACAGTTCTGGATGGGGCCAATAGTCTCGCAAACGGCATAAAAACTCGGCATGCGAACGTCCTTGTCGATAAGCAGGCGTTTTAGGTGGCATGGCTAAGTAATCCATATATTCAAGACAATAATCCCAAAGCAGCGAACTATGATGCAGCCAACGTCCTCTAACAATGGACTGTGCATTGCCTCCCCATTTTCGCTCGTCTATTGCATAGTCGTTTTCCTGCAGCTGAAAGGAATGCAAAGAAAATAAAGGTCGATAAAGTGTTGCTGTCCATTGCATGAGAGGGCGAGGAAAAGGAGAAATGGGAAGAGCATCTGCTTGACAAATCAAAGTGACAAATAAGGTATTCTCATCCACAACAACTGTTCCTCCTCCGCTAAAACGGCGGATGAGAGGAATAGGCGCTTGCTCGAGTTTTGCTTGGTGGATCAAGTGCTGCACTTGTCCTGAGATTCCCATCACAATGGCTGGAGGCGATCCTTGATTGAAAATGCACCAATTACGTGTATCAGCGCGTAAGAGAGCTTCTTCCCATTGTAATTGCTGGAGAATGGGAATAGAGGCCAATTTAATCAGATTTAATACTGGTTTCATGGACAATCGTCGCAAACTGAAGAAGAGCTTGTCTCTTCGCTTTGCGGCTTTCTTGTTTTGTTGCGCATTAAGGCAATCATTAAAATAGAAATATCAGCAGGTGAAACACCGGAAATGCGTTGTGCTTGTCCCACTGTTCGAGGAGCAAATTTAGCCAGTTTTTGGCGAGCCTCGTTGCGCAAGCTCTGAACGCTTGAATAATCAAAGTCAGGCGGAATGAGAATATTTTCGACATGAGCAAGCTTAGCGACTTCCTGGGTTTGCCGATCAATATAACCCGCATACTTGAGAGTGAGCTCAATTTGGAAGTTAGTTTCCTCCCCAAAATCTTGAATGACATCAGGATAAGCCTGAAGTAAAGAAGCATAGGTATTTTCTGGGCGGCATAAAAGCTGAGCGATCGAATAGCCTTTGCCATTGACTTGCTTGTAAATTTTATGCAATCGCTGGCTTTCCTCTTCCATGATTCGTTTTTTATTGCAAACGCGCTGGTAGCGTGTGGCATCAATGAGTCCTGCCTCATAGCCATAGTGGCGTAAGCGCAAATCGGCATTATCTTGCCTAAGGAGAAGGCGGTGCTCGGCCCGGCTGGTAAACATACGATAGGGCTCATCTAATCCTTTGGTGACAAGATCATCAATCATGACTCCAATATATGCTTCTGAGCGTTGTAGAATAAGAGGCGGCTTGCCCATTACTTTGTAGGCAGCATTGATTCCTGCCATCAGGCCTTGCCCAGCTGCTTCTTCATAGCCTGAAGTTCCATTGATTTGTCCAGCTAAAAATAATCCTTCAATGGTTTTGCATTCTAAAGAGGAATGGAGCTGCCCGCTCACGACATAATCGTATTCAATTGCATAGGCTGGACGCATGATTTCGGCATTGCGCAAAGCAGGAATGCTATGAATAAAGCTCAATTGAACGTCAAAGGGGAGAGAAGAAGAGACTCCATTCACGTAAACTTCTTGGGTATTGAGCCCTTCAGGCTCTAAGAAAATCTGATGACGTTCTTTGTCTGCAAATCGTACGATCTTGTCTTCAATGGAAGGACAATAACGAGGGCCAATTCCTTTAATTTTTCCCGAATACATGGGCGAGCGATGGATATTGGATAAAATGATCTTCTTTGTTTCTTCCGTTGTATAGGTAATGTGGCATGAGACTTGAGGCAGGCGAGGAATTTCCTCGTCGTCATAGGAAAATTTTACTCCAGGCTCACCCGGCTGTTCTTCTGTGTAGCTATAATCGATAGAGCGTTTATTCACTCGGGGGGGAGTCCCCGTTTTAAGACGTCCTAATTTGAGGCCATATTTTTCTAAACTGGCAGACATTCCGATTGAAGGCTGGTCTCCCGCCCTTCCACCAGAGTAATTGGTCTCTCCAATATGCAGGAGCCCGCGAAGAAAAGTCCCTGATGACAAGATAACGGCTTGGCCATCGTAGGCAATACCCTCTTTGGTTAGAACACCTATGACGCGATCTTGATGAACAATTAAATCCTCAATCGTTCCCTGTTTAATTTCTAGATGCGAAGTTTTTTCTAAGCGATGTTTCATTTCTATTTGATAGGCCCATTTATCTGCTTGCGCTCGAGGAGCCCAAACGGCAGGTCCTTTGGTGGCATTGAGCATGCGATACTGGATTCCCGTCATATCAATGACTTTACCCATTTCGCCCCCTAAGGCATCAATCTCGCGTACCATATGCCCTTTGGCAATTCCACCTATAGCAGGATTGCAGCTCATTTTGGCAATTGTATCTAAATTCATCGTTAATAAGAGGGTGCGCAATCCCATGCGAGCAGAGGCTAAAGCAGCTTCACAGCCAGCATGTCCTCCTCCAATGACGATGACGTCGTAAGGGGTGGGAAATTTCCACATAGGTCAACCTTTTAAACAAAATTCTTTATTGGATAGCGAGAATAGCAGACAAAAAGAACAGGGATAAGACAAGCTATGCTATGAGAGACCATCATGAAACTGCGGACTGCTTTTGAGCAGTCCGCAAAGTTAGGTAGACCCAGTATTTTATTAATCAATTCTCTCGGTGTGTGACGCTAGGCCGTGTCTTAAACCAAACCGAGGAAGTTAATCAATCGAGCACTAGGATTCCTAGTTTATTTTCCCTTATGCCGATCGCGTCGGCTACGCTTCTTGCGCTTATGCTTCGCAATTTTGTACTTGCGCTTCTTTTTTACAGAAGACATATCCTCTCCACTTCACTTATTCAGGTTATTTCCTTAACTTTGCAAACATGCAACTATCGTAGAAGAAAGTCGAGAAAAAGTAAACAATAACATTATTAAAAGAGGAGTTAGGAGGGGAGAAGAGCAAAAGAAGATGACTTTATGATTGACCCAAGACAAAAATTAGAGTAAATAAATTTTCGAATAAATTAAAGGAGGGTTGAATGTTTTTAGATGACGTTCCTATCAATTATATGGGTGTTGCTGTAGCCACTATCATTTATTATGTCATTGGACTCATTTGGTATTCCCCTTGGATTTTTGGCAATCAATGGGGAAGACATGAAGAATCCGTAAAGGAAAATCAAGAGCACTTTTATAGCCATCCCTTTGTCTCTTACCTAACAGAATTTGTGATTTCTCTGATTATCGCCTATGTCTTAGCTGTTTTTATTCAAATTAGCCAAGCAGAGGAAATTGTAGAGGGAATAACAATAGCATTTTGGGTATGGATTGGATTTATTGCCACTACCCATTTTTCTGCTGTTCTTTGGGGACGTAAAACTGTAAAGCATTTCTTGATCCATGCTGGTTTTATTCTTGTTGGATTAATGGCAATGGGGGCTATCATTACCTATTTTGGATTCTAAATCGTTCTTCCATCATCCTCCTATGATGACAAATAAGAGGATGATGAAAAATTCAAATAAGCCGTGCTAGCGGTTTTCACAGACAGGTTTCCCATGTAAAGCGAATAAGTAGAAAGTGGTCATGGGTAAGCCATCAAAAAGAATCAGTTGAATATTCGTACTCAATCGCGTATATAGAATAAAGTCAACTTGATGAGTTTGACATCCGCTGCTAACCGCATGTGGATAGGTTCGAAATGATTTGGGCATTTGAAAAGGAATCACTCAAATTTTGGAATGAACCAATGGTTTTTAATATTTCATCATTTTCAAGCTATTTTAAATAAGATTCGATTGCATGAATTTATAAAAAATATTTTAATGCAAAATGAACATTCAAAACCAAGGAGGAATGTTTATGACCCAAGGTGATAAATCCAGTTATACGGATAAACAACAAAGGCAAGCTGAACATATTGAAGAAGGATATGAAAACAAAGGAGTAGATGAAAAAGAAGCTGAAAAGCGTGCGTGGGCTACTGTAAATAAAGTTTCCGGTGGCGGAAAAAAGAGTGGTTCTGGACGCAAGCGTTCTGCTTCATCAACTGGAGTGGTTAAAAAGACCGGCGTGAAGCAATCAAGCAGTGCCCAAAATAGTGCTGGCGGTGCGAAAAAAGCAACAGGCGGTGCGAAAAAAGCAACAAGTGGTGCGAAAAAAACGACTGGTGGTGCTAAAAAAGCGACTAGTAGTACCCAAAAAAGTACGGGCGGTGCTAAAAAAGCGACTAGTAGTAGTGCCCAAAAGAGCACGGGCGGTGCGAAAAAGGCGACTAGCGGTACGAGAAAAACAACTAGTTCTAGAAAAAGTACTGATGATGCGAAAAAAAGCTCAGCCAGTAATAAAAAGAGTACTGGTGGTGCAAAAAAATCAACTAGTGCAAACAAAAGTGCGGGTGTGAAAAAGTCGACTAGTACCAAAAGTCGCACATCTTCCACCAAACAAAGTTCTTCTAGAAGCGAGGGCGCTCGTACAGGTGAAAAGAAGTCGGCGAGCTCTGCAAAAAAGAAGTCAACAAGCTCTGCAAAGAAGCCCGCTCCGGCTAAAAAGACAGTTTCAAGAAGTGCAACAAGAAGCTCAGCTAGCAACTCAAGAGGAGCTGCTTCTAAGAGCCGTCCTAAAACTGCAACAAGAAAAACCACAGGTAAGTCTAAACCAAAGAGTAAAAGCCTATTAGGTTCTATTTTCTCTTTTTAAGAAAGTCGTTTTCTAGAATTTTCTGATAGTAAGATCACTAATTGATAGATTCCTTATTAGTGATCTTATTTCTTATTTCTTATACCTTCATTTTCTTTAAAACCGCTGGAAGGTTAATCCCTTTCCCTAAGATAGGTTTAAATAAATCACCCACTTTTTCGAAGCGCTGTAAAACTGTCTTAATTGTGAAATCAGCGGGATTTAAACCTGCTGTAACTTCGGACCATTTTAAAGGGGTAGAGACAGTTGCTCCTGGACGGGGACGGACTGAATAGGGTGCAGCCACTGTTTGAGCAAAGTGATTTTGGAGATAATCTAAATAAATTTTTTTTTGTCGTTTTCCAGGGCTGCGTTCTAATGATGTCAAATCAGGCAATCGCTGATGGATGACATTAACAATTAAATTGGAAAATTGTTTGACCTCTTCAAATGGATAACGTGCTCCCATTGGAATGTAAATATGCAAACCTGTTGCCCCGGATGTCTTGCATAGATTTGGAATTTTCCACTCTTCTAAAAAAGTGTGGACAGCTTGTGCAACTTCTATGACTTGGTCAAATGATACAGATTCAGGATCGAGGTCTATCACAAGATAATCTGGAGAATATAGAAATTGAACGCGGGAATTAAAAGGATTGAGATCAATGCAGCCTAAGTTGACGACATAGAGGAGACTTCTTTCATCTTCAATCAATAAATAGTGCACTTGATGATCTTCATGTTGAATGACCTCTGTTCTCACCCAGTTAGGAGTATCTTGAATCTCTTTTTGATAAAAACTTGCGCCTTCAATTCCATTTGGATAACGCCTCAAGGTTTCGGGGCGATCTTTTAAATAGGGAAGAATAAGAGGTGCCACTTGTCGATAGTAATTAATAAGATCGCCTTTAGTATATCCCTCATGGGGCCAATAAATTTTATCTAAATGAGTTAATTCAGCTGAAGGAAGAGAAGAAGATTTTTTTCTAGATTTTACTGGTTGAGGAGAAGAATCTTTTAAATTTGATTGCTCATTTAAAACGTTCTTGGTCGATACTGTGCGTTCAAGTACCACTTCAGTTGCCTGCTTATCTTCTCGCATGTCGATAAAAATGGCTTGGCGCATTTGTCTCTCTTGGGTCCATTCGGCAAAATTCACTTCGCATACGACTTCAGGTTTCACCCATGTCACGGGCGATCGAAGCTTAGGGACAGAGGGAAAAGGGCAGGAATCTTGAATAAGAGGTTGGAGACATTCATAAACCTTATTCAATTTTTGACGGTCAAAGCCACTGCCGGTATGTCCAACATAGATAAGTTGCTGTTGATCATAGACACCTAATAACAAGGAGCCAAATTTTATTCGTGCACCTTTGGGAGGCGTAAAACCGCAAATGATGGCTTCTTGACGCTGATGGACTTTAATTTTGACCCAATCATGACTTCGGCCTTCTTGATAAGGACTTTGAGATTGTTTGCCTATAATACCTTCCAAATCTTTATCGCGGGCGGCTTTGAAAAAAGCTTTTCCCTTTTCTTTGATATGATCGCAGTAGCGCACCTGTGGAATATCGGGCAAAAGTTTTTTAAGCAATTTTTTGCGTTCAATAAGTGGAAGATGGCGAATATCATAGCCTTCTAAATAAAGTAAATCGAAGACAAAATAGACTAAAGTTCCTTTTTGCGTGCGTTGATAATTTTGGACAAGTTGAAAAGAAGGCTTGCCCTCCTCGTCGAGCACCACAATTTCTCCATCCAATACAGCTTCTGTTTGGATAGAACGTAAATGATCAATCAAAGAAGGGTAGCGTTTATCGAATAATTGGAAGCTACGCGAATAGAGATGGACACTTTCTTTTTGAATTTCAGCAAGTGCTCGATAGCCATCCCACTTAATTTCGAAAATCCAATCTTTGGCATCAAAGGGTTCATCTACCAAAGTGGCTAACATGGGCTTAACAGAGGCAGGCATTGAGGTATGCAGGAGTGTTGGAGCTGATTTTTTTCAGAGGCTGAAGAGGCTGAACGCTTAGATGTAGCATGTGTTTTTGGGGTAAGAGAAGATGCTTCACTTGCAAAGGTGTCTCGCTTTTTGATTAAAAGCCATTGATTGCTTCCCTTTCCTTTGAGTTGAATCAAGGAAAAAGCCCCTTTCAGCTTTCGACCTTTCATGATAAAATTTAAACGACCCTCTTTTAGCCCTTTCTCCATTAAACGTTCACTTTCTTTTGCCGTCGTTGCTCCTTCTGCATAATAGGTTCCTTTATCCCAAATTTTGACAACTCCTGCACCATATTGTCCTGCGGGAATAGTGCCCGTAAATGTGCGATATTCAAAGGGATGATCTTCCACCTGTATGGCAAGTCGTTTTTCTGATGGATCAAGGGAAGGACCTTTGGGAATGGCCCAGCTTTTGAGAACACCGGACACTTCTAAGCGAAAATCATAGTGTAAATGCGTAGCATGATGTTCCTGCACAACAAATTCTAACTCACCGCGATGTGTAGGAGTTTTGTTGCCCATAGGCTCTTTTGTTTCTTCAAAATTTCTTTTTTGGTGATATTCTTTTAATCCCATTCTCTGCCTCCTTTACGTAATAGAGGAAAATTTATTTATGAATAAGGAATAGAAAATTTTAAAGCAAAAAAAAATTAATAGAGAGAACTTTGCATCTTATCATGCAAAAAGTTTTTTTCTCATCGCACTTTGATGCCTCATGTTTGAGTCATGAATGTTTGAAGAGAGGATATTCAGAAATAAGGATATAAAAAAATGAAGAAGTATTTTAAATTTAAACATTTAGAATCAAGATTTCCCATCAGGCTGATGGGAAATCTTATTAGGATTTAGGAATTTTCTCGTATTCGGGGTACACAGGATGCAGGAATTTCCTCATATAAATGATACTCGGGTTTATCAACTACTGTGCCTGGACTCCTTAAATATAAAAACTGCTCGCGGAAGTGGATAATGGCTATTAACATATCATCAATGTATTTTAAAGTTTTCTCTCTATCAGCCATCATTTTAGCCATTTCTGCTTCAAATTCTTTTTTACAAAAGCAATCTTTATCGGCTTTAGTTTGTGTGTAGAGAATTCTTTCTTGAAGCTCAATCAAACGCAAACCATAACTTCTAGCAAATGTATGAGCAACTTCCTCGAAACGTTCCTCGCCACTTTTGACCGCCTCTAACAGTTCATAAGCAAATTGTCTTAAATAATATTCTGCATACCAATCGATGGAATTGATAATAACAGGAGCAATATCGCAAATATTGAAAAAATGATGTAAATTCGTCTCAATTTTTCTGGCTGTTATATCCAGTTTGTCCTCCATTGTAAATAAACAATTGTTTTTATTGACAACAATTTTATTTATTAAACTAATGTGAGCGCGCTCGAATTTGCTATCATGATCTGTCAATTTGTTAGATGAAGCAGGAACAACAGCAGCCATTGCTTTAAATTGATTTTTTGAATGTGTGGGAAAATTGCACCCCTTTAAATGTTCTGCTCTATTTGCTATATAACGACAGGTGACCAGGAAAAAATTGAGCCTTTTCCACATATGAAGCTTTGCCACCTGTTCTATAGGAGAAAATCGAAAATCTACTCCTATTTTATTCCGATCTTCAATTTGCTCTTTGTATTTCCAGTGCAGTAGGGGTTTTAGCTTAAAATTTGTTTGCTGATTTGCTTGTGTCAACGTTTTTTGCTGCGGCTGTTGATTCAGCTTCTCCCTGGCTTGCTTTTCTTTTTGCTCTTTTTCAGCTGCTCTTTTTTGACAATTTAATTTCCGCTTTTTCTTTTTGTTTATCTTTTTAGGTGAAGCTTGAACTTGCAAATTTTCTAAAATTTTTGTCATTTCTTGAGTTGTATCGGGAACAACTACAAAAGGAAAAATAACTTCCTCAATATCTAATTTATTATCATTTTTTGACTCTTCGATGCACTCAACAACACTTTCTACCATGTTTTCTTTTATCTCTTGACTAAGCAAAGGATAATGAGAAGGATGGTTAGAAGCAAAAGACGATCCCTTTATTTCTACCTTAATTGCTTTTTTAGCATCTAATAAAACATTAGGATGTAAATCTTTAGCATTTTTCTGAACTTGAGGATATTGTAATCCTATAGGTTCTTTAAAAATCATACCAACTGAATTATTCATATTATTGCCTTTATTAAAATCCTTTAAAATTATTTAATAAATATCATATAATTATGTTTTCTTTATATTAAGTGAGAGTTAATAAATTATTAATTAATTATAGTTAAAATATGAATGACTTGTAAATTTATTGTGAAGTTTTTGTAATTAATTAATTTAATAATTTAAATAAATTAGTAGTATTTTAATAAAAAACAGTTCGAGGCAATTATTTGAAATAGGTGAGATTTCAAACAGAAGTTAATAGTAAGCGGAAAAAATAATTAAAAATACATTTATTAATAGATATCCAAATAATTTATATGTTGGAATATAGGGCTTACTTCTTTACGACTTTGAATAGAAGTGTTTTTTAACCATAAGTAAAGCAATCTAGAACAAGCAGAGAGTGAGTGTAAGAAGGATACGTCGAGCCATTCATTATTGACTAAATAAAGGCTGGAAAGTTGTTGTTGATAAGGAAGAATAAGCGACAGAACTTGGTTTTTTGTTGCCTGAATAGCAGGCAAGCCTAAATGGGTAATATTTAAGCATCTTCTGGTAAAGAAGTGGATGGTTTTTTCTACGGATAAGTGAAGATTAGTAGAAGGAAGCAAATTTAAATGGCTTAGATTGAGGTGGCTAAGAGATGGGCAATGTTCGGCTAAATGTTGTAAACTTAATGCTGAGAATTGCCAAGGATGGTTTGCGGCTTGGGAAGGGGTGTCTGATTTAAGAGTCAGCATCTTTAGAGGGCAACTTTTGGCAAGTTGTCCGATACTTATGTCATCAAAAGGTTGAGAATGGGATTCTTCTGTCATTTCGATTTCTAAATTTTCTAATGTAGGGCAATATTGAGCTAAAGCTATTAAAAGAGGCGATCCAAAAGCTCCACAATTCATAATTTGAAGTTGTTTAAGTGCAGCATTTTGCAAATAAGATACAAGCTGATTTTCCTCTAACTTGCAATTGACTAAAGCTAACCGTTCAAGTTGAGTGCATTTTTTGAGATGTGCGAAATGTTGTTGGGATAAATTGATAGGCTTCATCGGATGCAATTTGAGATATTTGAGTTGTTTGCAAACGAATAAATGATTAAAAAGACTTTGCGAAAAATTATTTCCGCTCAACTCTAATTGAATCAGATTGCGACAATGATTCAAAATTTTTCTTAAATCTTTTGAAGATAAATAAGTACAATCCTTGAGTTTAAGAGAGCGCAGATTAGAGCAGTTGATTGCAACGTTAAGAAGTCCTGCGCGCTTATTGAAACAATCACTGATACATTGAGTTGTCGCAAAACCTAATTCTAGCGATTCTAAATTGGGACAATGATGGGCTAAATAATTGAATAAGGATGCATCGATAACACTGCAATAAGAAAAATTCAAATGTTTAAGCAAATGTCCTTTTAGGATACGTGTGATCGGATCAATAGAGTGATTAATATAGGAAATAATAGAGGCTTGCGTCACTTTAGGGCAGCCCGTTAGTTTGATGGATTCTAATTGAGACATGCGGCTAAGGAAAGAAATTAAACCATAATCAGTGATGGAACCTATACATAAGTTGTTTTCATATTCGAATGAACGTAAGGGCGGTGCGGAAAGACTAAGACTAAAAAGAGATTGATCACTCATCTGGCAATCGCTGATTTTAAGATGTTCTAATTGATTAGCATAAAGGCTTACAACAGTCATATAGTCATCAAAATTGAAATTGCCGCACTGATAGAATTCAAGAGATCGCAAGCAAGGGCAGCATTGAATGAAATGTGCTAAACCTTGGGGAGTAAATTGACTACCAAGCAAACTTATACTCTCTAAATTTGAGCCCTGGCTTGCAATAAGTGCGAGATCTGCATCATTAACATTCATATGTATATGTCCGAAGCATACTGGATGAAAACCTGTAAAGATAAGAAGATCGCGACTCAAGTGAGAGTGAGTAATCGAAGGAAAAAGGTGAGGTGACGTTTCAAAAAATTTATTTAAACAATGAGGATCTTCGATGATATGAGAAAAATTTTTACACGTTATTGCTAATTTGCCTACCGATTGCCAACTATCAGCGATATAACTAAAAATAAGCGATAACACCTCTTTAGGTAATGATAATATTTCTTTTCCAGAATTATGAGGATTCATACAAAAGTGGGAAGGTAACTCCTCTTGTTGCTTATTCAACACGCTCTGCATCACGGGCGGTTGGCTTTTTCTAGGAAAGTGTGCTTTTTGATCAAAAGAGCGCCGAAAAAAAGTGTCTGCACTCAGGAGCAGGCGCGCTTGTTTGGAATTGATAGAGATTTCTTGTTGTGTCGATAAGAGGGTAATCTTATTCGAAACAAAACTAAATTTTTCTTGAAATTTACGATAACTTTCAAGTCTATTAGTTCCTCCTTGCGGTAAAAAGTACTCCTTAACCATTTGGTCAAAAAAAATGTAAAATTGGTTTAAAGCTCTCATATAAGCTGCGGGATAATGCTCTTGCGCGTCTAAAGCTCGAAGAGGTCGTAGAGGATAGATCAGCGAAGAAGTAGAGGGCGTAATTTCTAAATTCATAATCTCCTTTAATTAACAAGGCTTCCTATTCTATTGTCTAATTTTTATGGCGTTCTTTGCAAGGCCGGGTCTTTTGATTAAAAGATTTGAAGCGCGATACTTGTTTGGGCAGTGCGATAACTTATATTTACAATCATCTTCTCTACCGCCGCTGCCCAAGAACGTTTAAGGCTATCAAATCTTTTTAATCAAAAAGACTCTATTTACGAGATAAAACTTTTAAAGAAGTGTGTTCTGTTTGAGTTAAAAAACAAGAATTAAATCTTATTTTGTTTATTATAATAAAACTTATCGCTTTCAAAATCAACAAATTTTCATTTATAAAGTCTTGTTTTTAATCAAGGTGCTTTACTAAAATATTTGACACTGTCAGCTCTTCCGGCTGATGCAGGGAATTTGAGGTGACAATATTAGATCGGGTCTAAAAGTGCAAGAGTAGATAATAGTTGTTGAAAAATATACGTGAATAAGCCAAAGTATGCTTATGAAAAACACGTATTCTCCTAAGCATTTTGGTTCTTTGATTGGCCGTACAACAAAAACTTTGCAGAAGTGGGATCGGGATGGTATTTTGAAAGCTCATCGTTCAATTACCAACCGACGTTATTATACACATGACCAGTATTTGCAAGTCGCTCGGAAGAAACCAGTCTCTAAGAAGTTGATTACCTACTGTCGTGTATCAAGCGCCGGACAAAGAAATGATTTAATTTCTCAGAGGAAAGCAATAGAAGCCTTTTGCTTGGCCGCAGGCAAAGAAGTCCAGGAGAAATTAGAAGATATTGGATCAGGGCTAAATTATAAGAGAAAAAACTTTGTCAAACTCATGGAAATGGTAGAACAAGGTGAAATATCAGAAATTGTGATTGCACATAAAGATAGGCTTGTTCGCTTTGGCTTTGAGTGGTTTGAGAAATTTTGCCAAGATCATGGGGTAAAAATTGTTATCATGAATGCAGATTCATTGTCTCCCGAAGAAGAAATGACAAAAGATTTGCTGTCTATTATTCATTGCTTTTCAAGCAGATTGTATGGACTGCGTAAGTATAAGAAGAAAATTATTGAGATGGCAAAAGAGTGAGAACAATTAAACGCAAAGCTTTACCGTTAAACAAAAACAAATTGATTGCAATTCAATTACTTTGCAAAGCCTATGCAAAAGAAAAAAATTACTGGCTAGATGTTTTAAAGGCATGGAAATACCAATCCCTTCTTGGAGTGCCCCGTAAGATTCGAGATGAATTTATCAATCGAAAATATCATTCAAGTTATTGCCTGCAAGCGCGTCATTGGAAGCTTGCTTTGCAAGATGCGGTGGAAACTTGGGACAAGAATTGGAAGTCTCAGTTTGTCATTATTCGCTCAAAGATTGCCTCTCATTTTAAAAGAGAACAAGAGCGTCATTATGCTTATTGGCTGATTAAAGGTTATTCTCAATTTTCAGCAATGATGCAGGGAAAAGTTCCGAAGCCAAGCTTTGAAATCGATGAAAAAAGTTGCAAGAAGATAGCCAGTTATATTCAAAGGCAAGTGAAAAAGCAAAGACCAAAAAAAGTTGTTGTTAAAAAGGCTCGTAGCATTAAATTCGATTCTAGTTGTTATACCGTTTTCGAAGAGAATGGATGTCAATATATTAAAATCATGTCTTTAGAGAAAGGCAAACGCATTGTCATTCCTGTAAAAGGCAAGGGACGCATAGAGGGCAATATCACTTTAGTGATAGATGAAACAGATCTTTTCATCCATGTGACAGAAGAAATCGCACCTTTACAGGCTTCTTCTCAAGAGACCATTGAAGCGGTAGATTTTGGGTATAGCGAAGTCATGACTGATACGGAAGGCAAGCGTTATGGAATTCAATTTGGGAAAATCTTGAGCCGGATCTTGAATCATCGGCACCAAAAAATGCAGAAAAGACACAAACTGCATGCTTATGAGAAAAAACAATTTCAGAAATGTTTGAGAAAAACAAACATCAAAAAATATAACCTTGGCAATAAAAAATTGAATAAGGTGAAAAAAAAGGGAAGAAGTTCTTTAGAAAGAGAAATCAATACAGGGATTAATGGGTTATTAAGAAATAAAAAACCTTGCATTTTGATTACTGAAGATTTATCTCACCTCTTCTCTTATTATCAACCAAAAATTGTCAATAGAAGGTTTTCTTCATGGCTGCGGGGAAAGCTTCAAGAAAGAGTTGCATTTAAGGCATTGGCGGAAGGTTTCCGTCATGAGCAGGTCAACCCAGCTTATGGATCTCAAACTTGTGTTTGTTGCGATTTTGTGGATTCTAAAAATCGCAATAAAGATAAGTTTAAATGTCTCAATTGTGGGCATGAGGACTTAAGTGATCGGGTTGCCGCAATGAATTATGCAAGAAGATTTGGCGATCAAGAGATCGGGCTGCATGTGCCATACCGCCAAGTGAAAACCATTCTTCTTGATAGGTTCCATCGCCGATTGGAAACAGGGCAACCTGTGACTGTTCCGGGCAGGACTCTAGAAACCGTAAAAGACATTTGTCCACAAATGTCTTTCGAGATAGAAAAACTATCACAGCCGGGAGAAATGATTTCGGGGACCAGGCGGTCAATCAGAGAGCGAAACAAAATAAACACGTTTTAACACGTTTTTAGGAACAGTCCTAATACTCCATTACATTAGTTTTTACTTATTGTGACTGCTTCAAAGCCCGGGGTTGGGATGAGATGATTCTCTTGTAGTCCTTCAGACTACATGATGAGGGCTAATCTAACCCGGGGTTAGGTGTTCATTTTGTGCAAAAAATGAGCTTTATTTTTCACAATAATTGGCATAGTTAAATTGAAGGTCGCATGTTTATGCCGTCCTTTCAGGACTCGATGTCTTTTTGATAGAACCCAGGCCTCCGCTTCGCTGCGACCTGGGCTGTAACATAACGGCCCTTCAGGCCTTAACAAAAAGATGATTTAGGGACTATAGAAGAGGGATTTAAACATCTCTTGTTAAGGCCTGAAGGGCCGTTATGTTACAGCCCAGGTCGCAGCGAAGCGGAGGCCTGGGTTCTATCAAAAAGACATCGAGTCCTGAAAGGGACAATTGCAGAATTATTTAGCGTGTTATACTGCGATTTTTTTTCTGTCAATTGTACCTGAGATCGAAAAGAATCGATTCTAGACGACTAAGTTTTAATGAAAAAAAAACACTTTTATGCAAAACATTCGAATTTTTTGAATTTTTTTAAAAATTGATCTAATTTTGGCAGGGGGTAACGTAAGAAGATACTGTCAATCTTTGAAATTTAATCGATCTTTAGGAAGTGAATTTCAATAACATCATAGCGGCCGCTGTTAATACTCCAAATAATGCATGGCAAGAGACTTTCTGATATCCTCTGTAATATATCCTATGTCCTCCACAATAGTCCTTAAAGAATGCATTAAAGGATTCTTTGGGAAATCGCTCTGCGTACCTCTTTTCTTCAGCTGTTTTAAAATTTAAAAGAGTTTTTCTTTTTTTCTCTTCCATTTTTGCCTTTTTTTGAGCTGCACTTCGCGAACACTGATCGATAATTGGTATATGATTAAGGGATCGGCTAAATTCCTTGATTTCTGGATAATCGTAAGCTGCATCCATTAAATCGTACAAATTAGTTACTACCTTGCTTGTTTTTAGAGATAAAGGAATTGCAACTTCACAGTCATTACACGATGCAGATGTGACAATTGCAGCCAAAGGGACTCCATTATCATCAACATTAGTATGCAACTTATAGCCTTTCCAAAAAATGTGAAATCCCTGAGGATTTCTTTTCATGCCTTTGTCACATGCTATAGGAAGATGTTCTACCATTTTTCGAAGATCTGGTTCATTCAACTGCTGTTGACGTAGATTTGGTTCTCCAGCACTTTTCATTCTTCTTCTTTCTTTGTCTTTTTCTTTTCGACGTGTTTTTGCACATGGTTTTTTTAATGATTTTTCACGTGCTTCTAAGGGTGTAGAATCTGTTATCACATGTCCTATGATCTCTCCCTTGTAAAATTCTTTAACCAATGCTTGGTGAACCCTATCCGGAAGGGTTATTTGGCTAAATTCTTTGAAAGCTCTAGAAAATTTAGATTCAGAAGGAATTTTATGATTTGCCTCCCAACCACAAATAATCCTCAATTGTTCATCCTGGTTTAGCAGGCGAATAATTTGTTTAGTGTAAGGTTGTTTTAGGACTACTTTTGCGATAAAACTTCTAGCCATTGCGATGCGATCTTTTGGTGGCCTTCCTAATTTGAAGGATCGCGGAATATGACTTTCAATACGAACAAGTTCCAGAATTGATACTAATTTTTTATACTCAGGGCAGAGTTCATGAGTTCGTTTGATTAAATCAGGAAAAAGAGTAGACTGTACGTTATTCCACATTTGCGATAATTTTTCTCTGAACATTTTTCGGTTCCTTGTATAGTTTAAGACGGTTTTTCTACATCTAGACTATATTAAGGAGCCTTTTTTTGAAAGTGGTAAATTAAAATAATTTATTGTTTATTCTGCAATTGTCCCTGAAAGGACGGCATAAACATGCGACCTTCAATTTAACTATGCCAATTATTGTGAAAAATAAAGCTCATTTTTTGCACAAAATGAACACCCTAACCCCGGGCTTTCAAGCAGTCCAATAGGTAAAAACTCATGTAATGGAGTATAGTCTATTAAAACTTCCTCATGCATAAGACGCAAAAACTCAGGTAAACAGCAATACTAAGCGCTTTTGCGATGATGGGTTTCTAAACTTTCTTTGAGCATACGCATAATGTCTTTGACATCTGTAAGTTTAGCCTCTTTGTTTTTAGTGGGACGCGGTTTTTTGCCTTTGATTTTTTGCTCGATAATTTCTTTTAATTCTTCTGTATAGGTATCATGATATTCTTCAGGATGAAAGTGCGAAGCGAGCTGTTCGATTAACTTTAAAGCCATAGTCACTTCTTGAGTGGACATTTTAGCTGATTCTGGAATATGAAGTTGAGTGGGTTTTTTGATTTCAGTATTGTAGCGCAATTGATTCAGAATGAGGAGGTGATCATGAGGTTTAATGATTCCAATATGGCCACGATTATGGAAAACATAGTGTGCCAGCCCAACTTTCTTCGACTTTTTAAGTGATTCACGCAAGAGAACGTAAGCCTTATCAGCCCCCTTGCCAGGCTCTAAATAATAAGGTTTTTCATAATAGATAGAATCGATTTCTTTTTCGTCGACAAAATCTACGATGTCAATCGATTTAGTTTTTTTGACATCGGCACGTTTAAAATCTTCATTGACAAGAATCACGTAATCTCCTTTTTGATATTGATAGCCTTTCACAATATCTTCATAAGGGATTTCTTTCCCATCAGATTTGCAAATGCGAGCATAGCGAATAGGAGAAAGATCTTTTTTATGCAGCATATCAAAGCTTAGGCCATGATCTTGTATTGCACTATAAAGCTTCATGGGAATATTGATGAGACCAAAACTTAAAGCCCCATTCCAAAGCGCGCGCATCGTATACCTCCAAGCTTGTTGAGTAATTCTTAAATAACAGACTTGGTATGAAAGGTCAAGAATCTTAGACACCTTGATCGCGTGTCATATCAAAAACCCATTGGGTTAACAAGGGGAAGTAATGCGCACAGCGTATGGCTGCTGATCCTAAGGAAGGATTCAAAAAACAGTGGTGCAGACCCTTGCCTAATCTTATTTGGGAAGCGCAACGTCTTTGCCATGCCAACTTAAAGCCTGCAGGATTATTTTTTGCAGCAAATTCAGCTGCAAGATAGCCGCTGGCAATAGCTAAAGAGAGTCCATTGCCGCAAGCAGGTGGAATAGTGCTAGCTGCATCTCCAATCCAATAAGTTTGCGGCCACTGAGGCGGAGAACGCATACCGAATTCCGGAACATACGCCTCCATCCAATTCTCAAAAACATTGTGACCTGAAGAAAGAAGCTGATTTAAAACGGGATGAGAAGCGATCAAGCTTTGTATGAAATCCTGCGAAGAAGGAGCTTGTTGAACCCTTTCTATTTTTGCCAAGCAAGCTAAATTGGATCGCCCATTTTCAACAGGAGAGAGCCCCAAATAAGCTCCTTTAAAGGAAAAGAGATAGAGAGTAGAATCGAGGTTGAGTTCTGAAAAGTGAGCTTTAAATCCTATGTAGCGAAAGTGAGGAGCTTGTGCAGAGGAGTGAGAAAGACGACCGGTTGCAATCAATAAGTGCTTAGCAATAATTTTTTCTCCAGTAGAGAGCAAAAGAGTATGATTGTCTCCTGGAGAAGAGGATGGAAATAGATCTTGGACTTTTGTGTATGTTAAAAGAATAGCTCCTTGCTGTGCAATTTGATCAGCCAATTGAGAATCAAGGGTTAAGTGCGATAGACTCCCAGCAGGAGGAGAAAAAGGGAATTGCAGCGCACACGTATGAGTATGCACATGGACTTGGTTAACAGGAACAGGGTGGATATCCCATTTTTTCAAGATAGACAAACTGGAAGGAGAGAGGAACTCACCGCATACTTTATGAGAGGGATAGCCACCAGCTTCAATGACAAGGGGTTGGATACCCAGCTCAAGTAGGCGTTTTGCTGCGCATAAGCCCGCTATACCTCCTCCAAGAATAACATAATCAAATTGATTCATTATCGTCCGTTGTATGAATTGTTACAATCCAACGGAAAGCCCAATGCCAAGTCACACTGCACTTTCTTTCATCAATGCCAGCGGCCTTTAAAAGGTTCCACCATTCTTGACGGGTAAAGGAACGCCGAATTGACAATAATCCATCATGCCAAATCAGGCGATTGCGAAAAAAGATCGGAACAAGAGTTGCAAATCCCACAGTCGCGAGAGGATGACGGTGTAAATCATTAAGAATCACCGCTTGCTTGGCAATGCGGCAGGCTTGTTGAAGAAAAAAAATGAGCTCTTGATCGGATAAGTGATGGCAAACTAAAGTTGCCATGATGATGTCAAATTGAGATTTTTCATCCAGTTGAGCTGAAGGAGGAACAAGAAAGTGAATATTGGACAACGAGGGCTGATTTTCTTGCAGATGTTCTTGAGCAAACGCAATAGCTTCTTGAGAAATATCAATACCCACAATGTCAGCTTGTGGATAATGAGCAGCAAGACGCAAAGTAAAAAGCCCTCCTCCGCATCCAACATCTAAGATTGAGGTAGGAGAAGTTGAAAGCTGCTTCAGAGCCCAAAAAGTTGCACTATCTCCCCCCAAAAAACGCCCAATACGATCAAGTTGATAAAGACAGGCGCGATATTCTTCTCGTGTATAATAAGAAGGCCCTAAATCCATCCATTCTGGCTGATGGGAGCGTTTGCTGAGCATACTATTGCTTCGATTTTCGAACAGATTGTAATAAAATTCCTTCAGCAGATAGACCTGGTCCAAATCCAATTCCAGCTGTCCAAGGACGTAGATAGGAACGACGCGAAAGGCTTTCCAAAACAAATAATAAAGTTGCACTTGACATGTTGCCATAATTCGCAAGCGTTTCCCAGGAAGACTCTGTTTGATCTGACTGCAACTCTAATGCTCTTTCAACAGCCTGTAAAATTGATTTCCCTCCAGGATGAAGAGCCCAATCACATTGCTCAGCTTGGATTTCATCTCTTAGCAAGCCTTGGGTAAACTCTTGCATATGACGTCCAATAAGAACAGGAATTGTATGAGATAAACGCATAAGAAAGCCATGATCACTTGCTTCCCAAGACATTTTATCGAGCGAATTTTTAAATCCAAGAGAATGTGTGCGGATGATTGTCCAAAGAGGGTTTTCATCTTTTCGTGGATTGCCTCCAATAATCGCTGCAGCAGATCCATCGCTAAAAAGAGAATTAGCCGTTAAGGTTTCAATATTGTCGTCTGCTTGTAAATGGAGTGAACAAAGTTCAGTACACACTAATAAGATGCGAGCATCGGGATCTTCTTGAGTAAAAGCACGAGCAACGGATAATCCTTTAAATGCTCCAAAGCATCCCATAAAGTTGATTCCAATGCGATTGACCGTAGAAAGAAGACCTAAATTTTGCATTAAATGATATTCAATCCCAGGAGCGATAATACCTGTGCATGAGACAGAAATCACATGCGTAATGCGTTTTCCTTCTCCTCCCCACTTTTCTAGCACTTGCCGTGCTGCTTTTTCCGCTAGTTCAGGTGCATCCTTTTTATAGCGCAAATTCCGCTCAGTCATTCCAGGAATTGTTTGTGGATATTCAGAACCCCAAAATTCCCATTCTTCTCGAGGTTTATGAAAATCACCCGTAACTAAATAACGTTTTTCAATCGCTGAATTTTGATAAATGCGATTAACTTGTTTGGCTTTTTCTTGATTGAGAGAAAAAATAGCAATAGATTGTTCAGCAAGAGTTTGCTGCTCATAGAGATAAGAAGGAACAACTGCAGATAGAGCAAAAATAGTCGAATTCATAATTTTTCTATCATATATAATCAAAAATTTATTCGCAAATTTTTAAGATTCAATTTATTTTGACTTGGACAGGAGGTCCCAAATGTTGATTTTAACTAATAATAATAAATTTAATTAAAATGTAAAAAATTAATTACATATAAATTTAATTATTTAGTTTGAGAAATATTATTATTTGTATTAAGATTCTTTCTTTTAATAATTTAAGTATGGAAAAGAGGAGTAAAGTATGGGAGTAGCATTTTCAGCGGGATGGACATCGGCGGAGCCTTTTTTTCGAGGATTGAAGTTTGGTGGCTTAATGAATCAAGCTCTTGAGCAAGATGAGACATATCGGCAAGGACGTCATCATTTTATGACAGCCATTAACCAAATTTTGGAATGGGGTTTAGCTCTAGAGCAGGTGTCGGTGTGTTTACAAGCTGCAAATGTCAACTATTCTTTGACAAAGTGGAATATCGCTCAGTTTGTGGTTCCCATGGGAGTGGCCTATTTATCAAGCCGCCAAATTGAGGTTTTACATATTAGTGAAGCAGCCAATTTTGTTCAAAACCATTTAGGGAAACTGAGTCTCCTTGCCATGGCCGTTTCCACTATTGGTTTGTTGATTCTAGGTCACACCTTCTTAGCTGTCACAACACTTGCTTATTTAACAGTGGGTCTATTAGAGCGTCAGAATGTGTTACCCGAATCAGCACAAAAGGTGCTGCATTACGCGAACTTTTTCATTGGTAATTTCACAGGCCTTTACTTAGGAGGCCTATTTGTTCGTGTGATATGTACATTGAATTTGATTGTGGCGACAGTCAAAAAATATTTCGAACATAGGTTATTCAATGAAGAAAAAGCGTTTCAAGCGTTAGAGCGACTGAAGACAGATGATGGAGAAGACTTCCAAGAAGGGACAGAGGCTCGAAAGAACCAGGTGTCTTTGAATGAACTTCAAAAATTGACTCATGACACGGTGTGTACGATGCGTCAATCACATATTCAAGAAAAACCTCTTCCATCAGTGGATGAAAAAGTTCAGATAACGGATATTCTGGATCTAGCTGATCAAGTGGATTGGTTGCAGCATGAACATGTGATCAAAGGCAAATTAGCAAAAGATAAACGCTGGCTAGAAGTTGGACAATTTGAAGCGGAACCCATCGAGTATTTTCAACGCAATCTCAAAAGTTTAATTGAAAGCATTAGAGATCGTCAAATTTTGCAAGGAAAGCCTTTAAATTATGAGATGCTTGAGTTTTATTGCCGCTTTATTGCTCAAGAGCTTCAAAATATTCACAAAAAAAATGAGGAAGAATGCAACGAAGATATAAAGAAGCAAAATGAAATCACAATAGCCGATACGTTGATTTGGCTAGGAGTAGAAGGAGGGGAGTATTGCGGGACGGGCAAATTTGGTATTGTTGAAGAAGTTTACGAAAATCTACTTGCTCAGGCTGAAGGACTGCCATTAGAAACGCGTGTATTGGCTTGTGAGCAGCAAGAGCGCCAACGCATTTGGCAGCACATTTATCAGCTCGTCTGGACAACCAATCCTATTACGCAGGCGTTTGGTTATTTCAGTGAGATCAATGCCATTCATAATGCGAATCTCTTTATCAACCTCGTACAAGCAGGCGAAAAATTTGGCATTCCGCACCAAGCTGCAAAAAATGATCAAGCTGCAACGATTAATCCCATTACCCATTATTTAGCTTTCATATTTGTTAATACTATTGAAAAGTGCTTTTGGAAAGGACATTCTATGCCCCAATGTTATATTTCCATTGACAAACCTCAAGAAGAAGAGTGGTGGAAAGCGTGGAAATGGGTTCAATTAAAAACAGAAACCGTCGATGTCAAGCCTTATAATGAAGAGGCAATCTTAACACGCCTCAACGAAACTATTGGCTCGCCGCAAATTCCGAAATTTGACATTTATATTTGGTGGCAAAAGTGGATCTATCGGCAAAATTATCTCTCAGAGGATCAACAAGATGAATTATGTGGGCAATTGCAAGAAGTTCCAAAAACGGATTCACAAGGAAATCGAGTATTAACTTTTAATGGCGAGCCCTTTGAAGTAAATGGTAAAATTCAGCCTAAATTTCTCAAAGTTATGTTGATTGAAATGGGGATTTTTAATAAACCTTCGGAGTTATCACAGGATGAGGAAAATTCTTAGTCGTTAAAGAAATTGAACATTCAACTATTAAAAAAATTAAACCGAGTGAAGCTCTTACAGCCCTTAAATCGTTTACTTCAGCTTGATGTTCACCTCTTAAAACAAGACTTGCAAGATGTATTTCTGTCTGCTTGTGCCATTTTTGTCTGTTGTTGCCCTTTGGTTCTCTATGCTGTAGTTGAGCAACTTGTACCGATTGTTGTTTCCAAACTGCCCCATGAGCTCCCTGCTTTTACTCAAGGGCTTGCTATTGAGGACGATCAGCTCTATGAAAGCACAGGTTTGTATGGCCAATCAAGCTTGCGTATACTCGATATTAAGACGGGAAAAATCTTACGCAAATTGCCACTGGCAGAAGACATTTTTGCTGAGGGGATTGCTGTCTTCCCTCATCAAATTGTTCAAGTGACTTGGCGTGAGCAGCAGGCTTTCGTTTATGACCGCAAGAGCTTAAAGCTAAAACATATTTTGTTCTATTTTGGAGAAGGATGGGGTCTTTGCCGTGATGAAAATACGGTGTGGATGAGCAATGGAACATCCATGCTGACTCAACGCGACTTGTCTACTTTTGCTCTGCTAAAAACAGTAGAGGTGCGCTTAAGAGGAATACCCGTGGAAAATCTTAATGATTTGGAATGCGTAGGAAATGAGCTTTATGCGAATGTCTGGCAGAAAAATTGGATTGTACGTATTAATAAATTGACTGGAGATGTGACTGGCATTATGGATGCTTCTCCTCTTTTATCTGTTTCAGAAAAAGCGCGCTTGCACTTAGATGAAGTGTTAAATGGCATTGCCTTTCGCTTCAACACAGGAACATTTTTTCTGACAGGAAAAGGGTGGCCTTGGATTTTTGAGGTGCGTTTGATTGTTCAATCTGAAACATCATGACTGATTCTTCTTCCTCGCCTTCTCATCAGGAGGTCAAAGAGTATTTAGAGCGCCGTTTTGGACAAGAAAGCTCCTTGTTGCATTCAATTCGTACCAAATCCCATGCTGAAAGATTGCCCAATATTCAAATTCCCATCCATGTTGGCAAGATTCTTTACCTTTTGGCTAAAATTCAAGCACCACGGCAAATTTTGGAAATTGGAACATTGGGTGGCTATAGCACAGCCTGGCTTGCACAAGCCCTTCTTCCCAATGGACGTTTGATTTCGCTAGAAATTAATCCTGATCACGCTGCAAAAGCTTATGAACATCTGGAAGAATTGAAGGAAAAACAAATTGAAATTCGCGTTGGGCATGCAGTTGAACTATTAGCTCAACTTGCAGCTGCTAAAGAAGGACCTTTTGACTTCATTTTTATTGATGCTGATAAAGAAAATAATGCACTTTACTTAGATTGGTCTTTGCATCTTAGCCGTCCTGGAACTCTTATTCTCATTGATAACTTAATTCCCAAAGGTCTTAAAGTAGGATATCCTTCCCATGAAGAAGCCAAGGCAATTTATGCCTTCAATGATTACCTAGCACAACATCCACAGCTTGAAATTGCTGCCGTGCCCACGTTAGTCGATTCCCAAGGTCGCTTAGATGCTTTGGGTATTGTATATGTGAAAGAAACTATCTCTTTAATACAATGATAGCTTCATAATTTTGCACTTCAAGAGTGATGGAGTCGTCAATTTCAAATTTTTTCAGATCTTCCAGCCAAGTTTTGCCATCCTCATAACCAAATGTTTTAATAAGTTCTGATTGACCGAGCTCTTCAAGTTTTTTTAATCCATGTTCGACTCCTATCCGAAACATGCTCTTTTTTTGTTGTCCTTCAACCTTGATGTTAAACAACTCTGTATGATATGAAAATTTATCTGAATTTGAAAGATGCGTTACAATTCTTTCAATAGTGTCTTTGTGCGATTGCTGCCATTGATGTTGAAGTTCAACCAACTTTTTCCATGCTTGTATGGGCTTCGGCAGAGGTTCTTTGTATGTCCTTTTAGCTCCCATTTCTTCCATAATCAAAATACCTCCAGGCTTAACCATAGAGAGCATTGGGTCGACTGCTTTTGCAGGATCTGTCAGATGTGATAGAACAAAACGAGAGTGAACAATATCGAAAAGTTCTGGATATTTTTTTTCGAGATCTTTAAGGTAATAAACGTCACAGATATCCCACGATACATTTGTTAGATTCTCTTCTTTTACTTTTGCTTTGGCGACATCAATTTGTTCAGCGCTAATGTCAACACCAACAACGACAGAATTGCTAAAGGTTTTTGCAAATAAATTTGTCAAATTTCCATTTCCACATCCTACATCGAGAATCTTTGGATTTTTTGAGGTGCTATTAGAATTGATTAATTGCATAGAAAGTGAATTACAAATGGCTCCTAGGGAATTCAATCTTTTATCATCGGCTTTTCCCACAGGGATCATATAAATAGGCTCGTTAGAATTTACTTGCATGTTGCCCCCTTATGTTAAGTAGAAAAGTACCAGGATTCTAATAAAAATTAAAGAATTGGTTATGTTAGCTCGGCAGTCACTGCCGCTATATCCTAGCATTCTAAAATGCAAATCATTTGCCCTAAAAATTAATAATTAATCAGTGAGTGAAAATTTAGCTTGAATTTATTAAACGGCAGGGCTTGCAATATAAGCATGCAAGAGATGCGGTTAGGCTAAGCGACGCTTTCAGTCGCCCGCCGCTTCGCTCTGGGCTCTAGGTGAGGGGTTGAGGACCCCACCGTTCGGTTGCCCTCCGGGCTCGGTCACGGTGGGCTAGTAACAGTCGTCCTACGGACTCTAGCGGCAATGTAGAAACCATGGGATGCTAGGGAGCGTACCTAAAAGATTAACCATTGTATAATACAAGCGATCGTCAACATTCCTGCATAATTTTGAGCTTTCATTTCGTATCTTATTCCAATACGCCTAAATCGTTTTATAAACTGAAAAAAATTTTCTACCAAGCAACGCTCTCTGTAGATATGTTTATCATGTTCAATTAGTTCAGCTCTTGATACTTTGCTGGGTATGACTGCTTGACTTCCCATCTTTTCTATAAAATTTCTGATTTCATTTGAGTCGTAAGCTTTATCAGCTATAACATTTTTTGGATTTTTTCCACTGAGTAAAAGCTTCATTTGAGTGCTCTCGTGTACTTGACCTTCTGTCAAGATAAAATCAATACAACGACCTAATCCATCTGTTACTGCATGAATTTTTGTGGTTGTTCCGGCCCTTGATTTTCCCATGGCTTCTTCGGCTTTTTTTTTATCCTACAAGCATCTTGATGCGCTTCAACAATTGAGCTGTCTACAGAGTAATTTTCTTCGTCAATTTCATCTTTTAAAGCTTGCCAAATCGTTTGCCAGATTCCAGCCTTTGTCCATCGATTAAAGCGATTATAACATGTGCTCCAAGGACCATACTTGGGTGGTAGATCCCTCCAAGCGGCTCCTGTTCTTAAAATCCAAATAATGCCTTCTAAAATCTTACGATGAGGCCGACTTGGTCTGCCCCAATATCCTCGTTCTTTTGGCAATAAAGGTTTTATTTTTATCCATCTTTCATTAGTTAATACTATCCTACTCATTCAAATTTCCCCCTTGTTTTATCAGAGAAAATTATAAATCATAAGAGTTATTATTTTAAATCTTTTAGGTACGTTCCCTAGTACTCAACCACACTAGTTTTTGCCCATTGGAACCGGCTTCAAAGCTCCGCGGTTGAATTGGCGTAGCAATATGGATCCACTTACGCTAATTCAACCGGGGCTTTAAAGTAACCCCAATAGGCAGAAACTCATGTGGTTGAGTACTAGTCAAGGCGTTTTGATAATGCCGCAAGAGTCCGGAGGTCGACTGTTAATAGCCCACCGTCGGGACTTAACAAAGAACTGTTTTTGGGCTTGATATTCGTCGAGTCAATTTAACAATACACCGCCTGTAACAGGATTTAAAGGCATAATTCCCGAAAATGACGCGAAAAACATCAAAGCCCAAAACAGTTCTTTGTTAAGTCCCGGCCATAGGCTAGGAACGAAATGCTTCTGGCAAACTCCAGAAGCTAAATTTGTCGCTCAAGCGGCGTTAGCCGCGCATGGATAGTAGCCGTGGGTGTAGGCGAAGCCGGAACCCACGGTGTATGGTAAAAAAATGAAGCCACGTTAGTGGCGTAGGAAATGTGATTGTGGAGCAATGTTTATTTAAACGAATGCTACGCCACTAACGTGGCTCAAATTTGTTTTGAGGGTAACCGTGGGTTTCGGCTTGCGCCTACACCCACGGCTACTATCCATGCGCGGCTAACGCCGCTCGTCGCTGAGGGAAAGGATATGGATCAAGCAACATTGCAAAAACAAAGATAAAAATTCCGATTACTTAGCCATATGCCGGGACTTAACAAAGAACTGTTTTGGGCTTGATAATTTTTCGCGTCATTTTCGAGAAATATGCCTCTAAAGCCTGTTATAGGTGGGGCGTTGTTAAATTGATACGAAGAATATCAAGCCCAAAAACAGTTCTTTGTTAAGTCCCGGCCCACCGTGACCGAGCCCGGAGGGCGACCGAACGGTGGGTCCACACCCCCTCTCATAGAGCCTAGAGCAAAGCGGCGAGCGGCGACTGAATGCGTTGCATCATCTGCTTCCTTTTTCGCTTGATGGCGTAGCTCTGATAGGCTCTAAAAACTTATTATTCTTTATTTTATTTTAATATATTATTTATGTAATCTTATTTGCGTTAATTTACATTTTGAATAATTTAATTTACCAAACAGTTTTGAGGAAAGGAAAACATGAAGCAGCTTTTTATATTAATTTTTTTGGCTATTAGCGTTTTGAGTCAATCTTTTCTTAGCTCTTCTCGTGCCCCCCTCGTTTATCCTATTTTCTGTGATTCAACATTGGAAGCTGACATTCCAAATAAATTGCGAGCAGCTCAACAAGTGCAGGTGCAACAATGTTCTTTAAATCTTCAAGGATTCATTCATTTAAAAATTTCAGGAAGTGCGCAATTTTCTGAAAGAACTTTTATGAAAATGGTGCGCAATCTTTCTCTTCGCCCTGAAAAGTTAATTGTGCTTGATTTAAGACAAGAATCTCATGGTTTTATTAATGGCAAGCCTGTGAGTTGGACAGATGGAAATTATAACTATGCAAATGTCAATAAAACAAAATCTGAAATTGAAGTGGATGAAAACCAACTTTTGAGGCTGGCAGCACAAGCTAAGAAAATCTTGATCAATCCTGTTAAAGAGCCTGTTACGTTAACTGTCTATACTGTTAAAACAGAGCGCGACTTAGTAGAAAGTTTGGGTTCTGCTTATATTCGATTACCCGTTACCGATCATAATCGGCCTACCAATGAAGTCGTAGATCAATTCATTCAATTAGTAAAAAGCTTGCCTGCCGATTATTGGATTCACATGCATTGCAAAGGAGGCAAAGGAAGAACAACCACTTTTTTAACATTGTATGATATGATACATAATGCGCGTTGTGTCAGTTTACAGGATATCTTGGCAAGGCAATATTTAATTGGGGGAATTGACTTGACCGCCGTCCAGAAACAAGATAGTGAAAAAACAAGAGCAGCGAATGAAAGGCTTGAATTTATTCAACAATTTTATCTGTATTGTCAACAAGTTCCCGGTTTTGATGTCCGCTGGTCAGATTGGGTAAAAAAACAACACTCGATCGTGAATAAAAAGTACTATGCTCAATCAGCCTAATTTTTTAATTTTAAGTTTATTTCTTCATTTTTGCTTTTCTTTTTCTTTATTCAGTTTATGCGTTTCGGATCTTTCTCTTGAAGAAAAGATAGGACAACTTTTGATGGTTCATTTTCATGGTCAAGAAGCGAATGAGGAGGCTAAGCGTTTAATTCAAGAGATGTTTGTAGGAGGAGTGATTTATTACAATTGGGCTAACGAGCTTAGTCATCCAGAGCAAGTCCAAAACTTAAGTCAAGGTTTACAGCAGTTAGCTCAAAAGACTCCTCACGCCATTCCATTGTTGGTTGCGATAGACCAAGAGGGAGGGCGCGTCAGTCGTCTTAAGCACGGTTTCACCGTATTTCCAGGTAACTATGCGCTAGGTCAAACGGGAGAGTGGCAATGGGGAGAAGAGAGCGCTTGGATGATGGGAGAGGAGCTCAAAGCGGCGGGAATTTCTCTCAATTTGGCTCCTGTTATCGATGTCTACACGCAGCCAGCCAATCCTGTGATTGGCATACGCGCTTTTAGTTCTGATCCACTCCTCGTGTCGCATTGGGGAAAATATGTGATTCAAGGGTATCGAAAAGCGGGCATCATTGCTGCTCTCAAACATTTTCCAGGACATGGAGATGTGCAAGTGGATTCGCATGAGGCTCTCCCTAGCGTTTCTAAAAAACGTGAAGAATTGGAACAAATCGAGCTCTATCCTTTTCGCTGCCTTGCCCCTCAAGCAGATGTCATCCTAACTGCTCACTTATTAGTCCCTGCTTTGGATGCTCAATTCTGTACAACGTTTTCCAAAAAGATCATCACTGGTTTGTTGAGAAAAGATCTCAACTTTCAAGGAGTCATTATGACCGATTCTTTAGCAATGGATGGAGTATTGAGCCAGTGTCCCTCACTTGAAGAAGCTGTTCTCAAAAGTTTAGAGGCTGGGCATGATATAATTCTCTTAGGAGGCAAGCAGCTTTTAGCTTCTCAAAATGGATTGGAATTTACAGTTGCAGATATCATGCGCATTCATCGCTTCCTCATCGATGCTGTTAAACAAGGAAAGCTTTCTGAAAAGCGCGTGAATGAATCTGTTGACCGCATTCTAGCCTTGAAGCAGAAATATGGATTATTTGATTTTGCACCTCTGACTCCTGCGCATTTAAAATCACAAGTCCACACAGATACACATTGCGCTCTTGCTCAACAGATTGCAAGGCGGGCTTTATGCTTAATTCAAGGACAAAACTTAATCCCCCTATCTTTTGACTCTTCTTTTTTGGTGGTGGCTCCTGATTGTTTGCGCGATGAAATGACTCAGACTGATTGGCATTTGCTAGGATCCCAAATTTTTTATTTTAAAGGTTTAAATCCTGATCAAGCAGTGATTCAAGAAATTAAATCGTTGGCAGAAAAAACTAAGAATTGCCTTTATCTTTCGTATAATGCTTGGCAGTATTCAGGGCAGCGCGCACTTTTTCAGCAACTTCAAGAGTCTTCTTGTTGCATGGTGGCGATTGTGGTTCGCGATCCTCTGGATGCCGAGTATTTGAATTTAGCCGATGTAGTGCTCTGTACATTTAGTCCAGTTGCTTGCTCGTTACAAGCTGCTTTTGATTACTTGAAAGGAAACATTTCTTTTAGATAGAGCTTCTTGAATACATTCAACAAAATAATCATCATTTAAAATCGCTTCAAGGGTATCAACACGAACGATTTGATTTTGACTTGCAAGTTCTGTAATGGTAACAGGCTTGCCGGTTTTTGCATCAATGGGTGCTATAATATTTTCTTCATTATCCTTTAGCTCAATGTGATCATCAAAAAAAATTCCAAGAACATCATGATCGCTTAGGTCTAAGATAAATGGTTTGCCGAACTGACTCCTCATTTCTCCTTTGATCCAATATTCCCAATCATCCCGAATTGCAATATGCGTTAAAGAACATAAGGTTTCATAAATCTCAAAAGGATGACTCTTTTTAATTTCATTATCTACAAGAAGAATTCCTTTATTGAATATTCCCATGTGAAGAAACTTATTTTGATAATTTGCATTGATTTCATTTGCAATTTCAAAAACCTCAGCGCCAAAACTGCGTAAAATCAGTGTATAGGGGATTGCTTCGCGATCTAATTTTTTTAAAAGATGATAGAAAGAGGGAAAGACAATTCCTTGAGCACTTTGCAACTTTTCTAAAGCTCGGTGATAGGTGATGAGGGCCTCTGGATATAAAGGATGATGTTTTTCACACAAATCATCGATAAAATGATTAAGATAAGCTCTGCGCTTTTTTTTGAGTTCTAAATCATATTCGGGACCGGGTAATAAGATCTCTCGAATATAAGTGTCATAAGAGATGGGCTCCTGAAGGGAAGAGTTCCACCTAAATTGATAGTGACAAGACAACAGTTGATTGAGCACATCATGAATAGACTGCCCTCCAGATCTATCACTGGCAATCAAAGTTTTATTGATATCAAAATTCAACATTAAATGAGGGAATTCCCCAAATACTTGAGAAGTCGCGATTAGAAATAGAAAGATCATTTTGAAAATGAGTCTCATTCATGCCTGCCTTTCTTTTGATCTTTAAAGCGGGTAATAAAAGGTGCAGATTGATAAAAATAAAAGAGATAAGTGGAGCCTATTTTTTAGTCTTTTTGTCCTTTCTGTCAACCTATACTTTTTAATCAATCCTAAGTATGGACATTAGCAAATCAAAAAGGTTAATTGACAAAAATAATCAAACTTGTTATATTAATATAAGTTCTTTTTGCCTTCTTTGTTAACCTGTTTAGGTTTTGACGGTAAAAAGAAAAGAACATGATAATTAGAAGGATATAACCATGCAACCCATCCGTTGGATATTAATAGACAAGCTGCAAATCTTTGCAAATATTTCTACCCTTTCTTCTGTTCTTTTCTTCCCCTCTCATTACCATCATCATTCTCATTCTTGCTAATTCCTCTGACTCTTTGAATTTCTCCTTTGCTTATTTCGAAAATCTAAAGCAAAAAAGATTAAAAAATTAATTACAGGTTATGACTTATTAAGGACCAAAAGATATGAATACAACTGTTTTCGTAGGAATATTAGCCCTACTTCAATTGATTTGCCTTTGGACAGGCAAAAGAGCCTCCAAAAACTTGCAAAATCAACAAGACTACTTTCTTGCAGGTAAAGACATTCGTTTTTTTCCGCTATTAATGACTTTTGTTGCCACGCAAATTGGAGGAGGATTAGTGCTGGGAGCAGCAGAAGAAGCCTACCTATTTGGATGGTCTGTCTTGCTTTATCCCTTTGGCGCCTGTTTAGGATTTGTTGTCTTGGCTTTGGGCATAGGCAAAAAATTGGCTCGCTTTCAAGTGTCCACTGTTGCCGAATTATTGGAGGTGGTTTACCAAACGCGTTTGCTTAAAAGCATGGCTTCTTTGCTTTCGATTGTTTCTCTGTTTATGATTTTAATGGCGCAAGTCATTGCTTCACGTAAATTCATGGTCAGCCTAGGTTTAGATCACTCCATCCTTTTCTTAACTTTTTGGGGAATTGTCATCATTTATACTGTGATGGGGGGCCTCAAGGCTGTTGTCTCCATTGATATCATTCAAGCACTTTTTTTTATTATCGTCTTTGCTTCAGGGCTGGGATATATTCTTTATACGGGTTCGTTCTCTTTAGCTAGCGTTGTAGAAGCAGGATGGAAAAGCGAAGTTTTTGATTTCAATGTAGCAAAATTGAGCGGATGGCTTTTAATGCCCTTGCTTTTTATGGTTATTGAACAAGACATGGCGCAAAGATGTTTTGCAGCGCACTCACCACGTGTGGTCACACGTGCTGCAGCTTATGCTGCTTTATGTACGCTTCTTGTTTGCTTCATTCCTGTATTTCTAGGAATTTTGGGCAAGCAAATGGGGGTTATAGTGCCAGCTGGATCTAGTGTCTTTATGGATGTCGTGCAAGCGCTTACCAATCCTTATTTGTCAGCTTTTATTGGATGCGCTGTCTTAATGGCTGTTTTATCTACGGCTATTTCATTGCTTAATGCTGTCAGTTCTAATCTCAGCCAAGATTTTGACTTAATAAAGGGGTCTCAAAGTCTCCAATTGTCTCGCCGAATGACAGCAGGAATTGGACTTGCCGCAGTAGGCGGTTCATTTTATGCAGGAGAGATTGTGGATCTTTTAATTCAAAGTTATGAACTCTCCGTTTATTGTCTTTTTATTCCTGTATGTGCAGCTCTCTTTAAGTCTCGAGGTAATTCTCTTTCCGCTTGGATGGCTTTTATCTTAGGTGGAATGGGTTTTTGTTTAACGCGCTTTGTCTCTTTTGATATTCCAAAAGAAGTCTTTAGCCTCCTTCTCTCCGGGACAGGTTATGGTATTGGAGAGGGCTGGATGCGATGGCGAGCACGGTCTTTAGTTAAGACTCATTGATAATGGCTAAAGTCACGCATTCAGTATCTTCTTAGCTTTGATATCCAGGATGTTTTTACTAAAAAAATCTGACAATTGCAGCCTTTCAGGCTGCAATTGTCAAATTTTTTTAGTAAAAACATCCTGGCTTGATACCTGATCTATCTATACGGCTCAATCATCTGCCTATACGGCTCAATCATCTGCTCAATCATCTGTTGGTTTATTTTAATATTGACTTAAATACCCCTCATATTTTTTGATCAAAATATGAAAAGAAATTTTTTAATAGGTTTGCTTGCCATCATACTCGCGTTGATTGGCATCGTGATTGTGTTGGCTAGTGAAAATACTTTAGTGTTTCATCCCAAAGGAATTGTTGCCCAGAATGAATTGGAACTGATTATTACAAACATCATTCTCATGATGATCATTATCGTTCCAACTTATCTCCTTTTATTTGCGGTTGTATGGAAATATTGCATTAAGAATAAAAATGCAAAATATGATCCCAATCACAAATACGGGCCTATGGGTGAATTAATGATGTGGGGACTTCCTTCTATCATCGTTACGGTGATGGCTATTGTGACATGGAATGCTACGCACAAATTGAACCCCTATAAACCTCTTGAAAGTAACGTCAAGCCACTCATTGTACAAATAGTTGCTTTGGATTGGAAATGGTTATTTATTTATCCAGAGCAAGGAATTGCCACATTGAATGAGTTCTATATTCCGGAACAGACTCCAATTCATTTACAGTTAACGGCGGACAGCGCGCCGATGAATTCGTTTTGGATTCCACAATTGAGTGGGCAAATTTATGCAATGGCGGGGATGACCACCCAACTTTACCTCATGGCCGACGGTCCAGGGGAGTATAGGGGCCGGGCTGTGGAGATCAATGGGGAAGGATATGCAGATATGACGTTTCAAGCAAAATCGACTTCTCAAAAGGACTTTGAAAAATGGTTGGTAGGGGTTAAACAATCTTCTCTTCATTTAACTGAAGCTGCTTATGATGAACTTGTCGAGCATTATGTGGATAAATCCGTTATCCTCTTTTCGGAAGTAGAAAAAGATCTCTATCATAAAATTGTTTATAAATACATGTATCCAACCACACCGGTATTATGAGAGAATTTTTCTTAGGAAAATTGACTACAGATGCCATTCCTCACCATTGGTATACGATAGGAGGGACTGCTTTTATTATCTTGATGAGCATTGCGATCGCAGTGTATCTCACTAAAACCAAGCGCTGGGATTGGCTTTGGCATGATTGGCTTACCACTACCGATCCAAAAAAGATCGGAACCATGTACATGATTTTGGCATCTGTGATGTTTTTTCGCGGCATGATAGATGCGGGAATGGTATGGCTGCAGCAGTCAATTGCAGCAGATTCACAAGGATATCTTACCGCAGATCATTTTCAACAGGTGTTTACCTCACATGGCGATATCATGGTTTTTTTTGTGACAATGAGCTTTTTCTTTGGACTCATGAACTGGATTGTGCCGCTTCAGATTGGGGCTCGTGATTTGGCTTTTCCCTTTGTCAATTCATTAGGGTTATGGCTCACTGTTGCAGGGGCGATACTGATTAATCTCTTTTTTGTCATTGGGGGAGATTTTGCTAATACCGGCTGGCTTGCCATTGCTTCCTTCTCAGAGCTTGAATTTAATCCAGGTGTAGGCGTGGATTATTTGATTTGGAGTTTACAGCTCTCGGGCCTTGGTAGCCTCCTTGCCGGAATTAATTTTCTTGTCACGATCATCAAGAAACGGGCACCAGGAATGAATTTGATGAAAATGCCTCTATTTACCTGGAATTCTTTATTGGCAATGGTTCTCATTATTTCGGCATTTCCTGTGCTCACCGCAACGACATTGCTTCTTTGGCTTGATCGCGCTTTAGGGATGCATTTCTTTACGATAGGGTATGCTGGAAATCAAATGATGTACTGGAATCTTATCTGGATGTGGGGTCATCCGGAGGTTTATATTTTGGTCATCCCTGCCTTTGGCATGTTCTCTGAAATTGTCTCCACGTTTTCGCAAAAGGCCATTTCAGGATATGTTTCCATGGTATGGGCCGCAATTACAATTACTGCACTCTCCTATTTGGTCTGGCTTCATCACTTTTTTGTCATGGGGGCTGGTCCGGATGTTAACTCTTTTTTTGGGATTATGACCATGCTGATTGCGATACCTGCGGGTGTTCAAGTGTTTAATTGGATTCTTACAATGTATAAGGGAAAGATAAACCTTGCTTCCCCCATGTATTGGTTTATCGGATTTTTAATCATATTTATGGTAGGAGGAATGGCTGGAATATTTATGGCCTCTCCCCCCGCCGATTTTCAGGTGCATAATAGCTTATTTTTGGTTGCCCATTTCCATACAATGATCGTTGGGGTTGCTCTTTTTGGAATTTTTGCCGGCATCACCTTTTGGTTTCCTAAAATCTTTGGATTTAAGCTCAATGAGCGATTGGATAAACGGGCATTTTGGTTTTGGTTTGTTGGATTTTTCGTTGCTTTTATCCCTCTCTATATATTGGGATTCATGGGGGCGCCGCGGCGTATTGATCACTATGATTCCTCAACTGGCTGGCAGCCCTTATATTTCACTTCTCTAATTGGATATCTCTTCATTTCATGCGGAATTGCCACTCAAGTTTATCTACTCATTGAAAGCATTAAGCAAAGAAAAAAAAATTTAGACATCACTGGAGATCCTTGGAATGGCAGAACGCTTGAATGGGCTACTCATTCTCCTCCTCCCTTCTATAATTTTGCTGTGGTTCCTCCCATTACGAGTTATCAGGTTTTTTGGGACATGAAAAAACAAGGCTGGCAGCCGGAAACGAAATATGAAGATATCGAATGTTTTAAAAATACAGGCATGGGACTCTATATAGCCGGTTTTGCCTTCTTAGCGGGGTTTGCAATTGTTTGGCAAATCATTTGGCTCATCATTGTTGGCCTTGTGGGAGCGATCTGGTGCTTAATTGTTCTTTCTTTTGATGATGAGATGGAGTATGTGTTGCCTGCTGAAGAGGTTGCCAAAATTGAGAAATCTTATGTTCGAGGTAAATGATAATGGAAGTTAGTGATACAAAAGTTTTTGGATTCTGGATCTATTTAATGACTGACCTTATCATTTTTGCTGTGCTCTTTGCCTGCTTTCTTGTTTTGCACGATAACACTTTCGCTGGACCCTCCGCTAAAGATCTTTTTCATTTACCCTCTGTGCTTGCTGAAACTCTTATCTTACTGACTAGCAGCTTTACCTGTTCCCTTGGGATGATGGCGATTCATCGGCAGTCAAAAAAATGGGCGATTGGTTGGTTCGTCCTGACATTTTTTTTGGGAGTCGCCTTCCTCTTCCTTGAAGTTACAGAGTTTTCTGATTTTGTCGATAAAGGAGCGAGTTGGCGGCGTAGTGCCTTTCTTTCCTCGTTTTTCACCTTGGTGGGAACACATGGATTGCATATTACAATAGGGCTATTGTGGATGGTCGTTATGATATTTCGCATCGCTCTACGCCCCTTAGTAGAACACAGTATTTCAAGGATTTTTCGTATGGCTCTTTTTTGGCACTTCCTTGACTTTGTTTGGATCTTTATTTTTACTGTTGTCTACGGCATAGGATATTTAATCTAAAAGATAGGAGGAGGATGATGCATCATACACTTTCATTACGTATTACAGGCTTTATCGCCTCACTGATCTTAACCTTCGCAGCCTACTTCATTATTCTCTATCCACAATTTTTTAGCTTTGATATTAAGACGGCCACCATCGTCATTTTTGTTCTTGCTCTCCTTCAGTCTCTTATTCAGCTCATCTTTTTCATCAATGTTTGGAAAGAAAAGGGAGAATTTTGGAATTTAGGTATTTTTATTTCTACCGTTTCTATTATCTTCATCATTGTTTACTTTTCTATTTGGATTATCAACCATCTAAATTACCATATGCGTTGATTTAGAACATCTCCTACAATCGTTATAGAAGGAGATCTTCCAAAAATGTCCAATGTTCAGAGGGGGACAGATGTCCCCCTTACCTCGAGGAGCCAATAGAGAATTAACCTCTGGTACGAGGATTGCCGCCAGCCCGGGCGCCTTGAGAACCCTCACGGCGTATAGCTCCAGTAGATTGCCTATCTTGGCCTCTACCACTCCGGTCGCCACGCCAGTCTTCTCCTCGATTATGCCATCCTTCATGGCCCCAGCTGCCACGTCTCTCTTCGCGGCCCTCGCCTCTATTACCCCAGCCTTGACCTTTATTATGCCAACCCTCATGTCCCCAGCCACCACCATTCCAGCCATCATGACGATGGTCATTCCAATAATGATGCCAGTGGTCTCTCCATTGAGGATCAGAGATGTAAACACGACTTTGGCCATTCCAATAATAACCTTCTTGGTCTACCCAAAAACCATTATACCATAAATAGCCCAATCCTAAAGTTGGGATATAAATGCTGGCTCCAGGTCCAGCCCAACGTGTATCGATATTTACTCCTCCAATAGAGGAATCATAATAAGCGGTTTGTTCATAAGTATTGCCATTACTATCGACAATAACGACTTGCACAGGTTGTGCTTGAGAAATCACAACTCCTGGTCCACCAATTTGGATGATTGCGGCTTCACCTTTAGCCATCCATCCAATAGCTAAAGAGGAAGTAAGTAACATTAACCATGTTTTTTGCCATTTTTTCATTGCAGTGCTCCTTTATTTAATTACCATTTGCTCAATCATTCGCATTGTGAGATAACATGCTACCCATCAAAAATATTTTTTTTGTTTATTAGTTGTCAAATGTTATGTCGCTCTTTGGTCTTAAATAAAATGTGGAATGGAAAATAGGGCGACTAAAAATATGTGGTTTTACCTGATTCATCCGATTTATTGATGAAACAAAAATCCCGTTCTGTTTAATATTGTCTAGCGAAGCAATGTTTCAAATTTATCAAATATCGCAGACAGCTAGGATTGAAGAAGCACCATGAAGTTGATTAAGCTTTTTGTTTTTGTATTTTACATAGTGTTATTTCCTCTTTATTCGTATGAATATGATCTTTGCGTTTGTGCAATTTTTCGAGATGAAGCGCGTTTTTTAAAAGAATGGATTGAATTTCACAAATTAGTAGGTGTTCAGCATTTTTATCTTTATAACAATTTAAGCACCGATCACTATTTATCTGTTCTTCATTCTTATATCAAAGCTGGAGAGGTTGATTTAATTGAACTGGATCAAGAACATTCGAATCAAATTGAATTTAATGCTATTCAAATGAGTGCTTATGATCATGCACTTCAATTAGCTCGAGGTAAAGCGAGATGGGTAGCTTTTATTGATACAGATGAATTTTTATTTCCTATGGAAAAAAATGATTTAGTGGCTTTTTTGAAAGATTATGAAGAATATGGAGGACTAGAAGTCAATTGGCAAACCTTTGGAACATCTGCAGTAAAAACGATTCCTAAAGATAAGTTGTTAATTGAATTTCTTACCTGGAGAGGAAATAGAGATTTAAATATCAATCACAACACAAAATCAATTGTTCATCCTCACCTAGTCACAAGATGCACTGGTGCTCATAACTTTGCCTATCAGGATTCGCACTATAGCGTTTACTCTAATTATGCACATTCTTCGCAATATCCCCTTTCTCCTTATATTTTGACGGATAAAATTAGAATCAATCACTATTGGGCAAGAGATGAAGATTTTTTATACAAAGTGAAAGTTCCAAGATATCAAAAATGGCAACAACATTTAGAGTTTGTGAATCATTTGATCCCTCTTTTAAATGAAGTTGAAGACCAAGAAATCTTAAGGTTTGCTTCTGATTTGAAAAAGAGCTTAAAGAGAAACAGGAAATTGCTCATCCGTTTTTGACGCAATAACATCCAATCTGGCGGGTGAATTTAGTTTTATTGATCAAATGCAAAAGTCGTGAACCCCCCCCATGCTCTTCTTTTACAGAGTAAAGCGCCTATTTTTTGCTATTCTTTTTCAAAATTAACTTTAGTTTTTTATCATTTTTTTAGTTAGTTTAATTTTGACATAATACTTTAATTTTGACATAATACTTTAATTTTGATATTATAGATTAATGAAATATATAATGAAAACATGTAATTAACTTTTTATAAGGATTAATATGAATACAAAACTACAAGCTGATTATGCAGAGCTTGTCCATCAGTATTTGGATAATCTTCCAGCTGAAAAAGAACAAGATTTTGAAGTCATTGTAGAAGCTTTGAAGTCAATAACAGAACCTACTGTTTCTCATACAGTACCACAAAATTTAGAAGGGCGTATTAAAACCATTAAAGAAATTGTAGATAATCCTGATTTATATGTTCAAGACAACAAGTATTATGATGAATTTAAAACTATTATTATACAAAGAGTGGTAGCCAAAATTAATGAGATCCAAAATTTAAGTCCTGCAGACAAGGAAAAGTACATAGCAGACCAAAAAAAATTAAAAGAGACAGCAATGGCAAGCCAAAGTGTAATAAAAACTCATCAGCCTCCAGCACCGGGTTCAGAAGCTCATACCATTTCGGAACAACAAATGCTCCAACAAATGCAATTACAATTTCAACAAGAACTTCTACAAACAGCACAAGCGCCTCTTATACCAAGTGAAGCGGATCGATTAAGAAACCGTCTAAATCATCTTCCATCACTAGCAGAACTTGAGCAACGTTTAGCGGCATTGAATGCACGTATACGGGACATGATAAATAACTCAGTAGTTTTAACGCCTTGGCAAATGCTTGAAATTCAAATAGAAACGAGCGAATTGACAAGCTTACAAACTCGACGACAAAATCTAGAAGCTCAACTCAGGGCAATTAACTTATGATTGATTGATGAGAATGGCTATCATCATCAGCTATTAGAAGCGGTTTTTGAAAGAAAATCGGAGGAGGTGGGATTCGAACCCACGGTACGTGTTTAGCGTACACACGCTTTCCAAGCGTGCTCCTTAAGCCACTCGGACACTCCTCCAAAAGAAAGCCAAAAGTTTAGAGAATTGCAATTTATGTTGCAAGAATTCCTTTTCATTGTGGAGAAAAATGGCTAAATTCCTTTTCAGCTTCTAAATCGCGCTCCATAGCGTCATATTTGACAGGCGTATAGTTCACAAATTGAGCATATTCTTTTCTAAATGTTAAATTGATATTGCCTACTCCTCCATGGCGGTTTTTGGCAACAATCAATTCGGCCATGCCAGGCTTATCCATGGGATCATAGTATTCACGACGTAGCAAAAACATGACAATATCGGAGTCTTGTTCAATGCTGCCGCTTTCGCGCAAATCGCTCATCATGGGGCGGTGTCCTTGGCGATCTTCTACTTTACGCGAAAGTTGAGAAAGGCAAAGAATGGGAATGTTGAGTTCACGAGCCAAATTTTTCAACATCCGGGAAATCTCAGAAATTTCGTTTTGACGGCTTTCCATATTGCGATTAGAGCCAGAACCTGATATCAGCTGTAAGTAGTCAATGACTAGAAATCCAACTCCATAACTTTCCTTCATGCGACGCGCACGCGCACGCAAATCTGTGATTTTTAAACCGGCCTGATCATCAATAATTAAGACATGCTTTTGCATTTCACTGACACAGCTGACAATACGTTGATATTCTATTCCATCTAATGAACCGGTTTTAATTTTATCTGATTCAACTTCTGCTCGTGAACAAATAATGCGATGGACAAGCTGTTCAGCCGACATCTCAAGCGAAAAGATGCCCACTGGCATATGACTTTTGAAGCAAACATTTTCGGCAATATTTATGGCTAAAGAAGTTTTTCCCATTGCAGGACGGGCGGCCAAAATCATGAGGTTAGAGTTATTCAACCCGTTGATCATTTTGTCGAGATCGACAAAATGAGAGGGAATACCTGTGATACCAGAATCCTCAGGCCCTCTTTGAGCATAGCGTTCTTGCCTTTCTTGAAGCTCTTTCAAATAAGGCAGGCCTGATTCAGAGCGTAAGCCAGAAAAAATATCTGTGATTAAAACACCAGCTGCAGGGTTTGCTGCTTGGCTGATTTGAAAGAGAAGTTGCTGCGCATCATCTAAAGCGACATTGACATCGAGCGGCTCTTCCAAAGCTGTTTTTTCAATGAGTTGAGCGGCATGAATCATTCTTCTTAGCAAAGCCTTGCTGTGAACTAATTCGACATATTCTTCAATAAAAGCAGAAGTTCCCGCATATTGCGCCAGAGTAGTCAGATAAGCTAAACCTCCCACAGCTGTTAACTTATCTTGACGTTTGAGCTCTTCGGCTATCAGGTGGATATCAGCAGGTTTATCTTTTTTATACGCCGTCTTTAAAACCTGAAAAATAATTTTATGTTCTGTAAAGTAAAAGTCAGAATCATCCAAAGCATCGGCGGCAATATTGAGACTGTTAATGCTTGTCAGCATGCAGCCTAGAACCATCATTTCTGATTCCTTAGAATGAGGAGGAATTTTTACCTTAGTTGTCGATTCTGCCATATAGCCAAACCCCAGAGGTCAAAGATTAAAAATAAAGATTTTGATGTTTATTTGAGATGTGTCAAGCATAGATGTGTCAAGCATAAAAGATAAAGGGACAAAAAGTCTATTTCAAAGGGATCATCTAGTATTTGTTTACATGAGTTTTTGCTTGTGATTTAAACCTAAGATGTTACAGTGACCTTATTTAACGAGGGCAACAGATGGTTAGGGTCATCATTATTGGGGGCGGATTTGGGGGACTCAATGTGGCTCAAGCACTTAAAAAAGCTCACTTAGACATTTTGCTGCTAGATCGCACGAATCACCATGTCTTTCAACCTCTATTGTACCAAGTAGCAACTGCAGCTTTATCGGTTAGCAATATCGCCTCTCCTATTCGCGAAATTTTAAAAGCGCAGGCCAATGTTGAAGTTCTCATGGCGAAAGTGGACCGCATTGATAAAGTTGAACAGAAAGTTTACACCTCAGATGCCACCAGTTTTTTTTATGATTTTCTTGTCGTTGCACCTGGTGCACAGCACTCTTACTTTGGCCATGACCAGTGGGAAGCTTATGCACCAGGTCTTAAAACCATTGCAGATAGCGTGCGCATTCGTGAACAAATTCTTTTAGCATTTGAAAAAGCAGAGCGTTGTTTAAATCCCCAAGAAGCTCAAAAATATCTGTGCTTTGCGATCATTGGAGCAGGACCTACCGGAGTAGAAATGGCAGGTTCTATTGCTGAATTTGCTCATCGCACTTTATTTAAAAATTTCAGACATATCAATCCTGCAAATTCAAAAATTTACCTCATTGAAGGGACTCATCAGGTTTTGCCCTTTTTTCCTCCTCATCTGGCTGAAAAAGCAGAAAAAGATCTTAAAAGATTAGGTGTCGATATTTTGCTGAATACTTTCGTGACTAATGTGACAGACACAGGAATTTACATGGGCAATCAATTTTTACCAACACTCAATGTCATTTGGGCAGCCGGCAATCAAGCCTCGCCATTGCTAAAGACACTAGATGTTCCTTTAGATCAGCAAGGACGCGCCATTGTCAATCCTGATTTAACCATTCCCAATTATTCAAATCTTTTTGTCATTGGAGATGCATCACATTGTTTGGATACTCAAGGACAACCTTTACCAGGCATTGCACCTGTAGCCATTCAGCAAGGTCACTATGTAGCTAAAATCATTAAGAAAAATCTCTTTTCCCAACAGCGCAAACCTTTTGTTTATTTTGATAAGGGGACCATCGCAACCGTTGGAAGTGGAAAAGCTGTGGCCATGATTCGTAAATTGCAATTTTCTGGTCTTATCGCTTGGTTGATTTGGTGCTTTGTGCATATTCTCTATTTAGTCAGTTTTCGCTATCGTTTGCTCGTTATGATGCAATGGATCTTCCTGTATCTATTAGGAAGAAGACAGGGACGTATCATTATGCGATCCATTGATGATCATCAATCCTTTCCAAAAAATTAAAAATTTTTTTGTTGTTTTTAAATTTTAAATAATTTTTATTCAATAATTGACAGTTGATTATTAACAAATTATAATTAAATTGAGGGAATAAAAATTTCTATTTTATCTTTAATTAAAGGAGGATGAAATTTAAAAAAAGGATGAATTAAAAATTTATTTTCAAAAATGTTTAAATTTTACCTCATAATGATGAGCTATTGTGAGGGAATGTTTTTGCTCTCATGATAACATTTAAACTCCACTTCAGTTATTAAATTGAGAGATTTCAATTATTTGAGTTTAGGAGGGGTTATATGTACCGGATTTTTAAAGCTTTTGTCTTAGGCTTAGCTTTCGCAGCATTTAGTTTTTTACCTCTTCATATGCTTTCTGCAAAAGGAGGACATGGCGGAGGGCATGGCGGAGGTCACCACGGTGGGCATGGCGGAGGTCATCACGGTGGACATGGTAGGTATCATGGCGGTCATGGTGGCGGTCATCATGGAGGCCACGGCATGCATGGAGGCCATGGCTGGCGTGGTTGGCATGGAGGGTGGCATGGTGGTTGGCAAGGCTATCATGGCTTTTATAATAATGGATATTATGGGCCTGGGTACGGCTATGGATATTGGGGTGGTGGCTACTATCCTGGCTATTATTTCGATGATTATAACTATGATTCTGGTTATCCCAGCACCACCTATTATTTTAATTATCCAAACGCTTATAATTACAATTATTTCGATAGTTATAATTATCCAGGTTATTCTTATCCCGCTAATTCACAGTACTATAACGTTGTGCCTTATTCAGGCAACGTCAATTATAGCGACCCTACCAGTGGAGTGTATAACCAAGGACAATACCAAGGACAATTTCAAGGTCAATATCAAGTTCAAGGTCAATTTAACAATCAATAAATATAAAATGATCTTGCATTTGATTTAATTGATATCTACCTAATAACCCAAAATTCCCAAAATAAGGATTTTGGGTTTTTTTATTCTTTGAGATTGAAACAATCCTTGCAGAAAAACGCTGTGACTATTAGGATAATTGTTTTCTTAATGGAAAGATGGCTGAGTGGCCGAAAGCACGTCCCTGCTAAGGACGCATACCCCTAAAGGGTATCGAGGGTTCAAATCCCTCTCTTTCCGCATTAGGCTTTGAACAGACTTGTTCAAAGCCTTTTTATTTTTTTTAAATAAAATGAAATTAGAACATAAGTTATTGAAGCTTAAGTACTAAATTTTACCTGTCAGCAACTGTCACTTGTATTTCATCTACTCAGCTTATGAGATTAATTTTTAATCTCTCCGGCTTTTTGTTCCTGTTCTTTAATCAAAGAGCGTTTGCCGTTGCGAAATAAGATTAAACTGAAGACATAGATCATGCCAGCAATCAAGGCAATAGTGGCTCCTGTGGGCCAATCTAAATAATAAGCTGTGATATTGCCGCAAAAACAAAATAAACTGCTGATCAAAATGGCCAAAACGATCATGCTTGAGAGGCGTGTTGTCAACAGGTTAGCGATGGCAGCTGGAATAGTCAACATCGTCATGACTAAGACAATGCCGACAACTTGAATTAATAAGACGATAGAGACGGCGATTAAAATTAACAGAAGCAAATAAAGGGAATGGACGGGTATCCCTTGTAAACGCGCTTGCTCCTCATCAAAGCAAATGGCGAGAAATCGCTTATGTAAGCAGAGAATTAAGACAATGATTCCAATATCTAGTCCACCCAAAATATACAAATCAGTTTTGGAAACCCACAAGATATTTCCAATTAAAAAATTCGTTAATTCAACATTAAAACCGGGGGTTTGTGAAATAAACAAAATACCGACTGCCATGCCAATGGACCAAATAGCTGCAATAGCGGAGTCCTCTCTTTGTCTATAGTTAAGATGAATCCAACCAATCATAAGAGCAGATAAAATGGCTGCTGCCAAAGCGCCTAATAGGGGATCAGCCCACGTGACTCCTTTGGCTCGTTCGAGCCAAATACAGAACCCAATTCCGCTAAGGACAGCATGCGAAATACTCCCGCTAATAAAGACAATGCGCTTGACTACGACATAAGATCCAATAATTCCACTGACAATGGAGGCAGCCAATCCAGCTAAGAAGGCTGCTAGCAAGAGAGGATTAGTACTAAGAGCTTCCAAAAAAGAGGGCATAACACCTTAAGATAATATTTAAGATAAGAGAGGAAGTGAGGAAGAAGACTGCATGAGAGGCATATGGTAAAGGCCAAAAGCAAAATGTTTGCAAACTTCTTCAGGCTTAAGGGACATCACACCGCCCTGCACGCAAAGAACGCGTTCGACTTGATGAATAGCCACACTTAAATCATGCGTGACCATGAGAATGGTCATCTGCCCTTTAATCTGATTGAGTAGAGCATAAATATCTGCTTCTGCTTGACTATCCACGCTAGCCGTTGGTTCATCTAATAACAAAAGTTTAGGTTTTGAGACAAGCGCACGGGCAATCAAAACACGTTGGGCTTGTCCGCCAGAAAGAGTACCAAAAGGACGATTAGCTAAATGGGATAGGCGAGTCTTCTCGAGCGCTTCTCGAGCTGTTTGGCGATCTGCTGCGCGAAATCGACCATACCAAGGGAGACGGAAGATCAAGCCCGAAAGGACAACTTCTTCGACTGAAATAGGAAAGTCGCGATCAAATCGAACAGATTGGGGGACATAAGCTAACCGATTGGGAGATGTAAAATGAGAGCTTGCCTCTTGACCAAGAACGTAGACTTTTCCTTTAGAAGGTTTTAAAAATCCCAAAAGGAGCTTAAGTAGAGTTGTTTTTCCCCCTCCATTGGGACCCATCATTCCAATAAATTCACCGGGATACACTTGAAAGGAAACATCTTTGAGGACGGGTGTATGTGTATAGGAAAAAGTGACTTGATCAAGCGTGATGAGAGGGGGAGAGGGGATGCTTTTATTGTTCGACGAAAGCATGAGCAATCTCCAACATGCTTGATAGGTAGTGCTCGGAATAGGGATCTAAGGTGATGAGATGAGCGCCTAAAGTATCAGCAACCAGTTTAGCAGCTTTGTTGTTATATTGCATTTGAATGAAAATGGCACGGATATTCAGTTGACGCGACAAGTTGAGCAGTTTCGTCATTTGTTGAGGAGTTGGATCTTTGCCTTCTACTTCAATTGCATATTGTTTAAGTGTATAGTCGCGGCAAAAATAAGCGTAGGCAGGATGGGAAACAAGAATATTGCGATTCTGAAGAGGAGTTAAAATTTTCTGAATTTTTTCATCCAAATCTTTGAGTTCCTGTTGAAAGGCCTGAAGATTATTTTGATAAAAATTTGCATAGCCAGGATAAGCTTTACTCAAAGCATTTGCGATCGTTTGCGCTTGAATTTGTGCTTGACGAGCACTTAGCCAAAAATGAAGGTCGACCGATCCAGGACAGCAGCTGCAATGACCATGCTCTGTAGAAATTAAATCTAATCCTTCTCGTAAATCAACAATTTCAAGACTAGGATGGTGGCTGGTCAAAGCTTGAATAGCTCGATTTTCAAAGGGTTCACCTATGCGAAACCATATATCTGCTTTGCTGGCCGTTAACATTTGCCTTGGAGTTGGCTCATACGTGTGCGCACTGGCTCCTGTTGGAACCATTAAATAGACTTCAACCGTGTCCTTGGCTATCTTTTCTACAAAAAATTTATGAGGAGCTACGCTGACTAAGACAAAAGGAACATCCGCATAAATTGTTGCTAAAAAAAAGTTTTGATAAATACAAGCAAAAACAAAAAGCCAGAGCGGCCTTAAGAAAGCTGGGTTCATAGTAGACCTAAATAGACAGAGTTGAGATAATGACTACTATGCCTTTCAAAGAGCTTTTTTGCAAGGACTTCTAAATCAATCATTCTATATGGATTTTCTTTAGAAGCGAAGGTGTCATCAATATGAGGAAGTCTATGTTTCCAATCGCAATTTGTTTCAAATAAAAGAGTATTGCTGGCTTGAGTAATAATGTTATTCCATTTATAATAAAAGAGTAAGAAATATTTTTTAGGTTTATTATGACTGGTCAATTTAAAAATAGTACTCATCGTTTTAAAATTCAATATCGTGGATCCCTATTCTGGTTAATCTTCTGGTTGATCTTTTTCTTTCCGGTTGCTTTTGTACTGCTGTTGACAGATATCTCTTTTGAAGTTAATCAAACGGTTTATGATCTTCAATATAATGGATCTCGTTTTTGGCTTGGATTCTGGGTTGTGGTTTTCTTTCCTATCGCCTTTTTATTGCTTTTTTTGAATGGTTTATCAGTGAAAATTGAAAAACCACAAGAGTGGAGATAAAGAAGGACTAACATTTGGTTAAGCCCAACTGTCAGTTTTTGAGCTCTTCTTTTCTTTCTATATTTTGAAGTTTAAGGTTGCATTGAATCAAAGTAGAAGCTAGGAGATCTCGAATGTCTGTTTTCAAAGCAGCGTGTGCTTCGGGATTTCGACTTACAAGAGAGGACAGGGATTGATAGTGATTGAAAGCTTCTTTGGACTCAGCTTTAAATAGTCTGACAATCCCCTGAAGGGTTTCGTCATCCCATCTGCTTTTGACTTGCTCTGCCATATAAGCATCAATGGTCTTAGCCACTTTCATTAATTTTAGTTGATACAAGGGAAAGTATTTGACTTCTTCTTGAGCCAATTTTTCAGTGAATTCTTTTGCTTGTCTATCATCTTTTACTTTGGTTGCTTCTTCTAAAAAAGCGATGTCATTTTCTAAAATGCGAATCACAAGATCTGTTTCTGGAGTATGTGCTTGGATTTTGAATGTCTTAGCAATGGCTTGTTCTTCTGGTTTTTGATTTTCGCTTTGAGTAATGATAAACTCTAGATTCTGTTGATATTTATAACCGTTTAAAATGGCTTCAATACCGCATTTGCAGACATTTAAGATGGTTTTATAGGTATCATCTTGATAATTAAACCATCGAAGAAGTTTAACCAGATGCGGACGAATGTATCCGAGTTCTCCCCGTCCCTCTCCCGACCATTTACGAGCCAAACTTTGAGAGAAAAAGCCGGGTTCAGCAATATGAAGACTACAATCTTCCTTAAAACTAATTTTAATGCTTTGGAGAGGAGGAATAGGGATTCCCATTTGAGCTGCTCGGATCGCCTCTTCTTTATGCTGTTTGACCATTTTTAAATAAAGCAAGTGAATGATTCCCAATTTCACCGCTAAATAAAGGGGATCGCATTTGAGTTCTTCTTGTTCTTTAAAATACTTCATAACTGTTTCTTGAGGACTTAAGGGCGAAGAAGAAGATCCCCACAGGCAGGAATTGATCGAATCCTTGACGGCATTCATATAATTGACTCGTTTAATATAAAGATTGAGAGGCAAAGAAGAGGGTCTTTGGAATAGTTAATCCAAAGACCATACACTCACATCAGTTATTTGTCGTTATTTTTAGCTTGTGTATTTCTATTTTTAGTTTGTGCTTGCGATCCATTTGTTTGATTTTGTGTTTGCTTTTCAGAGGTGATGTTAATTTTGCGCACTTGGCTTTGACGAGCTTTTGTAAAGGTTATTTTAAGAACTCCATTTTGAAAATCTGCTTGCTCTGAATTTTCTTCAACTTGAGTTGGAAGCTCAACTTGATAGAAAAAAGAATTGCGTGCCCGGCGATAATATTTCTTGTCTTTGTCTTCCTCTTCTTCTTGCTTTTCGCCTTTGATCCATAAAGTATTTTGATTAAGCGAAACATCAATGTCATTAGATTTAAGTCCAGGTAAGTATGCCTCTATATAGACATTTTGATCATCTTCTGACACTGTTACACCCGTATTGCCTTCTCCCCCCATCCATTGGCCCACTCGATCTTCCATCTCTTCCCATAAACTAGGTAAAAAAGATGGAAAGCGAAAAAAAGAACGAGGAACAAGACCTCGGCCAGAATGACGTTGTTCATCAGCCATATTAACCTCCTAATACGTGGTATTTTAGAATTCGCAACTTTAAGCAAATTGTATTAAAATTTAATTTCAATTTGCCTCTCGATCTTAATCTTATATTTACTACTCTATCCTAGGGGACCGTTTTAAATGTCTTAGGCGTTAAGTTAAGCCCATGTAAATGAATATTAGATGCCATTAGCTTGTAGCACAAAAGAGACTTAAGTTTATAAACATTATTCGTTAGTATAATAGAAAGGTATTTTAAAATAGTCAATGAATCAAAGATTGTTTTTTATGTTGCTTATAATTAGTTATTTTCAGTCAAATAGATATGAAAAACTTAATTTTGATTAGGAATGGAAAATATGCAAACTCAAGATCCCTCACGTTCTGGCGCTTCTCAACCTTCTCCTGAGGTTGCACAAAAAATTAAAGAACTTATTGCTTTGACAGGAGCAGATCCGCAGTCGTCAGAGGCAGATTTAATTGGACAAATCATTTATACAGGATTAAGAATGGCGAATGAAGATTTTGACATGGGCCAGCTCAAGCTGATGACTCGCTCTTTCAAAGAAATGCGCTATGCTTATCATGTTTTTAATGAACACCGACTGGGGCGCTGTATCAGTATATTTGGTTCAGCACGTACGTTGGAATCGCATCCCGACTATCAAGCGGCTAAGACATTTAGTGCTGCCATTGCTGCAAAAGGATGGGTTTGCATGACAGGAGCTGCAGATGGAATTATGCGTGCGGGTTTAGAAGGAGCGTCGAAGGACGCAAGCTTTGGCCTTTCCATTCGCCTTCCCTTTGAAAACGCCAATCATACACTTTTAGCTGGCGATCCCAAGCTCATCAACTTTCGCTATTTCTTTACGCGCAAGCTGATGTTTTTGAGCCATTCTGATGCCATCGCAGCTTTTCCAGGGGGAGTGGGAACGCAAGACGAGCTTTTCGAGGCTTTGACTTTGATGCAAACGGGGAGATCAAATATTATTCCTCTTGTCTTAATAGAAGGAAACCATTCAAATTATTGGGAAGCTTGGGAACATTATATTCAAAATAACTTATTGGCAAATGGCTTTATCAGTGCAGAAGATCAATATCTTTATTATCGCGCCCCTGGAGTGCCAGAAGCCGTGAATCATATTTTAAACTTTTATCGACGTTACCATTCCAGCCGCTATGTAAAAGACATTTTAGTCATTCGTTTATTAACCCCTTTAACCGCTAGCCAAATCGCTTTTCTCAACGAAGAATTTAAGCCTTTAATCAAGCAAGGAAGCATTTATGCAACATCTGCCTTGCCAGAAGAAACCGATCACCTCAACTTGCCTCGTATTGCCTTTGAGCATAACCATAAATTTTTTGGATTGTTGCGAGCCATGATTGATCGCATCAATGCGTTATAATTCAATTTCAGGATCTACGGCTAATCTGTACTGAGACTAAGCGATGATCTGATCCATAGGGTAATTCATGATGAATACCTTCTTGAAAATCCAATCCAAGTCTCTGATTAACAGCTTTAAAGAAAATCCAATCGATTTGTCGGTGGCGATTCACTTCACTTTCTTGACTTGGAAAGACATTCGTTTCAAAGCTTTCATTTTTTAAAATCTTAAAGCGTTCACCATCCTGTTTCTCATTGAGATCACATCCTAAGGCCACAGCATCTACCGCATAATCTTGTTGAAGATGCTTGGAAGTGAGAGAGTGAATCATTTCCTTCAACTGCTGATTGCCTACATTTAAATTTGTGGGATTGCCATCAATATGGGCTGAAGAGCATCTCATGATATGCTGCGTCTTGACGTCTTCGACATCAATATAAAGGTCACGTCGCGGTGTTGTACTTCTGTCTGTCTTGCTGCATGTTTTGATCGCTTTAAGTTTAAATCGACTCTTGAGATAAAAGATAGCGACCCCATCTAATTTCTCAGCGCCCTGCTGTCCATCATGCTTAGTGTGAAATCCCTCATAAAGATACCCTATTCTTCCTTTTAGATCTTTAAAATGATCTTGAGAAATTTCCTGCAAGCATACGATATCGCCCGCACCGTTTAAAATATTAGTGGCAATGATTGACGCACGAGAATTCCAATCTTTTCCCTTATTAGGTAAAAAATCAAAATCATTTTGATGGTAAGGATGTAAGACATTATAAGTAGATACTATTAAAGTTGGGTTAGCCATAATATTTTATTACCTTATTATTTTAATTTTTATTTCATTAAATATATTGTTATATTTATTTTATTAATATATATTAGTATAGGTGATAATTGTATAAAATTCAAATAATATTAAATATTAAATTTAATATTAATGTTATAAAATTTTGTTGTTTATCCATTCTCAGAAAGAATTTAAAGTTTTGCCTAGGTGATAATAGGAAGAACCAGGTTGTTGAATTACCCCTCCGCCTAAGCAAATGGGGCCATCATAGAAGACGATTGATTGGCCCGGCGTGACAGCTCGTTGCGGCTGAGGAAATGTTACCAAAGCTTTATCTTTTTCAATTTTTTGAATGAGACAGGGTTGATCAGTTTGGCGATAACGTATTTTGGAGTGGCAAACATGAGGTAAAGCAGGAGGATTTCCTGTTACCCAACTGAGTTGTACGGCCTCAAGTTCATCACAATATAGAGCAGGATGATCTGCCCCTTGTTCGACAAATACAACTCCTCGATTCATGTCTTTGCCTACGACAAACCAAGCCTCGCCCGCTCCTCCAATTCCCAATCCCTTGCGCTGTCCCAAAGTATAATAGGCCGCTCCTTGATGTCTTCCCACCACTTTTCCTTGTAAAGTTTCAAAGTTGCCTGGCTGCATGGCGACATATTGGCTTAAGAATGTGCGAAAATGACGCTCACCAATAAAACAAATCCCCGTACTATCTTTTTTTTCTGATGTTGCGAGATTGTGAAGACGCGCCAGCTTGCGGACCTCGCTCTTGTCTAATCCACCAACTGGAAATAAAACTTTTTGTAAAATCGAATGATTAAGAGTATATAAAAAGTAAGTTTGATCTTTTTGCCCATCGATTCCCTTCACTAAGCAAGGCTTCCCATTCATTTGTTGATTTTGGCAATAGTGCCCCGTGGCCAAGTAGTCAGCACCCAATTCTAAAGCTTTATCAAGAAAGAGCTTGAATTTGATTTCACGATTACACAAAATATCGGGATTAGGGGTCAAACCTTGTTTAAAATCTTCAATAAATTGTTCAAAAACTTGAGTGCGATACGCTTCAACGAAGTTCACAGCATAGTAAGGAATATCAATTTGCTCGCAGACCCGTTGGACATCTTGATAATCATAAGCAGACGAGCACACCCCATTTTCATCTTGCTCTTCCCAATTTTTCATAAAAAGTCCAATGACGCGATAGCCTTGCTGCTTGAGCAATAATGCTGAAACAGAAGAGTCGACACCACCCGACATGCCTACAACAACTGTTTGCTGAAAATGCATAAAAACTTCCTATTCAAAAAGAATTAAACACACTATTTTAACATTTTATTTAAAAAAATCAATGTTTAAATAACTAAACAACAAATTATTAAGCTTAAATACGGATGACTTCCAAAGCCTTTTTAAGGATAAAAATTTCCTCTTTTCAAATTTTTGTAGACTCTTAATTCCATTCTTTATATGTTCAGCAATCTAAGAATTTAGATTAAATTATCTTATTGATATTGTTTGATTTGTGAATTTTTGAGCTAAAAGAGATAGAGCGCTACATTCCTTCATCTTAGAGCTCAATTTGGTTATAAAAAAATATAGAAGTATATTGAGATAAGCTATTGCTAATTTATCAAGTCGATAAAATAAATGATTTTTATTTAAATTATTTATCAACAAATATTGAAAGTACATAAACTCTTGCTTGTAGTTAAAGCTAATTTAACAAGAAGGTTGGACAAATGAAATGTCCATTCTGTCAACATGAAGGGCTAAAAGTCACAGATTCTCGCGATGCGATAGAGATGAATGCGATTAAAAGGCGAAGAGAATGTCTGCAATGCTTGAGACGATTTACAACTTTTGAAACGGTAGAATTAGTTGTACAGGTTAAAAAGCGAAATGGAACATATGAGGATTTTCAAAAGCAAAAATTAATGAATGGCATTGCAGCGGCTTGTCGTCATACACAAATTAGTTATGATCAAGTCATTGCTTTGGCTTCTCAAATTACAAATGAATTAATGAATGCGCAAATTCAAGAAATCAGCACAACTCAATTGGGTGAAATAGTCATGCAAAATTTGCAAGCTTTAGACCCAATTGCTTATATTCGTTTTGCTTGTGTCTATCGAAGATTTAAAGATTTGAGAGAATTAGAAGAGGCTATTAAAACTATTCAAAGTAAAGATGAGGCAAATTCTTGCTAAATCATTTGGTAAAGCAAGAGTTGCAATCAGATAAGGAGGCGAAAATGGCGTTAAAAAAAGCGGAAATTGCGAAATTCAAGAAGCGTTTGGAAGACATGCAACGACAATTGACTCATTCCCTTAAAGGATCAACAGCAGAAGTCAAAACACCTGATGAAGCGACAGGGTATTCTCAACACCAAGCTGATCAGGGAACAGATGACTTTGACCGCACAATCAGTTTAGAAGTGACGAGCAAAGAATATGGCATATTAAGACAGATTGAGCGTGCTTTGGAAAAGATGGAAGAAAATACCTATGGCATTTGTGATATCACAGGCGAGGAAATTCCTTTAGCCCGTTTAGATGCGGTTCCTTATGCAACCATGACTGTCAAAGCACAGGAAAAATTTGAAAAAGGATTGCTTTAAGAGCGCTTGAGGGATGATATGAGTGAAAATAGTTCGACAATGGCTGCTAGAGCCAAAGTTTCCAACTCTTTGCTCTGGATTGGTCTGTTCGTGCTTTTTTTTGATCAACTCACTAAGGCACTGGTATATTATTATTTGCCGGTCATTGATTCTTCGCTGTATTGGTATCCTTATGGGGGAATAGGCGTTTTTCAGAATTTTGCCGGAATTGAATTTTCCATCAATCATATGACCAACACAGGAGCTGCTTGGGGACTTTTAGGGAACTATCAGTTACCCCTAATCATTTTAAGAATCGCATTAATTTCGGGGCTGTGCATTTATCTTTTTTATTTCAACCGCCATTCTTCCTGGCAGCTGCCCTTGATGCTCATTATTGCTGGCGCCTTGGGCAATGTGCTTGATTTCTTCATTTATGGGCATGTCGTTGATATGTTGCATTTTGTATTATGGGGATATGATTTTCCAGTCTTCAATCTTGCAGATAGTGCGATTTCAATTGGCATTGCCTCTCTTTTTTTTCTTTCTTATTTTGAATCTAAATCATGACTTTTTCTATTCCTTTGCGATCGACAATAGGCTCTTCTTTGCAGGCTTCTAAATGGCAAAAATCTTCTGTGCTTATTGATGTCGATGAAATGCGAGGACTCTTAACGGCTTTGGGGCAATTCTGGATTGTTCAAATTAGCGGAGTCATGTCGATTGGCCAAGAGATCATTGCTCAAGGGGTTTTTTTAGAGGTTTATCATCACTATTTAGCTGCTCTTAAAAAGGGAGAAAATCCCGAAGACTCGCGTGTGCGTCCTTATTTTTCAGCCGTGCTGACGACTTTTCTTGAAGCTTTATATGCCGTTCAAATCAATGAAGGGAGCTGTTTAGTGAAGGTGCAGCAGCCTGTGCTTCAATTGCAAGCGCATCGCTTTGATTATTCCACTGCAGATGGAACCTTTCGCTCGATGGTGATGGGGGTGAATAGCATTCCCTGGGGTATTCAATTTTCTTATCCGCATCTCTACCAAGATGACAATTTGCAGGTGTTAACAGTAAGAGAAGGGCCTCAGTTTCCCAATACTGCTTTGTTTAAAAGATTGCAGCAATGGGTGCGTGCCAATACCATTGTCACGCCATTTGAAGTGGAAGGAAAGAAAGTCAATGTCCCCATTCGATTGGGAAAACAATGTTTAAGTTGGATCAATACGCTTCCTCAGCTGCAAGCTAAGGGTTTGCGCGTTGCCATTTAGAAGTTACAAAAATAATAGGAGAACAAAATGTTGTGTTGTAATGATCAATGGCGTCGCATAATCTTTAATGCAAGATTCAACGCTCCTGTTCCATCATCTTCAATTTGCCCTGATGTGTAAACATAAACTTTTTTGAACTTCATCGTAAACTGATTGATTTGCCGTCTTGCCTGTTCGCTAAAGTCATCGTGGGTTCCTGGTGAGTCATTTCTTGTTAGAGTACATTCCCAATATGTTTTTAATAAATGCTCTTGCCGCTGGTCTATATCAAGACTTCCATATCCATCACCGCCTCTTCCTTCATTAAGATCAATTGGTAGTTGACACCCAGAAATGACGCGTGATTTTTCGTTTTGATTATGTAGAATCAATGCTGGAAGACCAACCAATTTGATACCCATTCCTGCTATAGCCAGTAATCCAAAAATTGGATAAGCAAAAATGCCCACAACTAAATGTGCAATTCGCCAAGACATAGCCTTTACCGAGTCAGAATTGTCTATGCTTTCTGTAATTTTCTTCCCAAAAAACTCTGGAACTTTTTTTAGAGGCTGGAGTAAGCAGTCTCCGCCGGGCAAATCTTGTGTAGTATAAAGATCTTTAATTATTTTTAGCATATTTTTTCCTTGATTTATTGATAATAAATTTGCATATGAATATCTCATAAATATTGTTAATATGCAATAGATTATTAAATAAATGATTTTTGCAAAATTAATTAATTCAAGTTGAGATAAATCTTAGATCGTTCATTATAACTGAATTTTGGCATGGTTCAATTGAAGGTCGCATGTTTATGCCGTCCTTTCAGGACTCGATGTCTTTTTGATAGAACCCAGGCCTCCGCTTCGCTGCGACCTGGGCTGTAACATGACGGCCCTTCAGGCCTTAACAAGAGATGTTTAAGTCCCTCTTCTATAGTCCCTAAATCATTAATTGGCATAGTTGAATTGAAGGTCGCATGTTTATGCCGTCCTTTCAGGACTCGATGTCTTTTTGATAGAACCCAGGCCTCCGCTTCGCTGCGACCTGGGCTGTAACATGACGGCCCTTCAGGCCTTAACAAAAAGATGATTTAGGGACTATAGAAAAGGGACTTAAACATCTCTTGTTAAGGCCTGAAGGGCCGTCATGTTACAGCCCAGGTCGCAGCGAAGCGGAGGCCTGGGTTCTATCAAAAAGACATCGAGTCCTGAAAGGACGGCATAAACATACGACCTTCAATTGAACCATGCCAAAATTCAGTTATAATGAACGCTCTAAGACTTGTCTCAACTTGAATTAATTAATTTTGAAAAACTTCGGTAAATAATTTTTTCTGAATTGAAAGTGATCTGAAAAAATAACAAGCATATTAAGATTATTACCCAGTGAAAGCTCTCTTGGTTGAGAAATTGTCAATGGATCAATATTAAGTTCATTAGAGAAGGTTCTGAGCGAAGAAGTGGATAATGGGCTTTGTGATTGAATCTCAGCGCGTTGCCATTAGAAGAGGTTGACAATTATAATTCCTTCAACCTAAACTGTTTTGACCTAATACAATTAAAATTATAGGAGTAATCTCATGCTTTCTTTTGTCAATCCATTAATTAATCAAAGTGATTTTATTTTTGCGCCGCCACCTGCTGGAAAGCCCGATCCGCAAGCCTATTTTGACGGAGAGACAAAACGTGAACGAGTGGTTCAAAAGGCAAAAAAAGAATCAGAGTGTTGGTATACGGTGATGAAATGGCTGCATGATCCTATTGGAAAAAATTATGCTTCTCAATTTCAAGATGATAGAGAGAACGAAAAAATTGTTAGCCATCGACGCAAAATGCTCAACAAAGCGAGTCGTTCTCTAGAATACATTCTTGAATTAAATTCTGCTTTAAAACAAGCTTATCAAACTGAGAAAATTGGTCTCACGATGGCCAAGAAGCTACTTCAGGAGAGCAAACTAAAACTTCCGCAAGCAGATATTCAAAAATGTCAAATGGTCCTTCGAGGGTTTGTCACGCAAACTTTAGCTTCTAGTTTTGATGAGTTTGCCATGCATAATTATTTCAAGATGTGCAATCAAGTCGAAGAAATGTTTCTATTTGGTTTTTATAAGGAAGATGCTGAATTAAACTACTCTGAATTTCAGTGTGAAAAATTTATTCAAGATCTTTACAAAGACGCGGCTCAACTCTATACGAGAAAAAGTTGGAAAAACTTGTCATTAGATGAAAAAGCATGGTCACTTAAAAGTATGTCATTTATGACATGCATCAAGGCATTTGATTTGAAGCAATCGACATGGAATCCTCATAAGAAAATCACTGATTTGATGGGTGAAATCAAGCAACAGGGTCCTTTAATGGTTCAAGGGTACTTTGGAAAACCTTATTATCAAGAGGATGCTGTTATGTTACCTGAAAAGGTGGCTGAAAGGAGTATTTGGGGATGGAAGCTTAATGCTCAAAAAAAGGAAAATATGGAATATCAATTCCATCCGATCCTCATTGTAGGGGCAAGCAAACAAGAAGGGCGAGAGCGCGTTTACTTTATTGATGGTCTGGATCAATCCGATCCTCAAAATCCTCTTGCGAGGCGCATTTATGCGATGAGCTATCGTAAACTCCAAGAAGCTGCTGCAACTCTCGAGTGTGTTAAAATAGATATCAATGATATGGCACCTAATGCAACGAATTATGCCGTGTCTGGAAAAAGTCGATATCTTTAAAACACAAAAATAAACCGAACTCTTCCCATCCTGTCGCTTGCGATCCTACCTCTTCTATTTACATTTGAGAAAAATAAGAGAGTAGAATCACAAGTGGCAGGTAGGAAGCTTAGCTTGAGCGCATCTCTTGCTTAACATAGATGCGCTGATTGCCTATTGCCAGTAGGCGGGATAACTTAAAGCTCCATCGGCATTATTGACGCTGATCACTTTCACTTGATGAATATAGAGGCCTTGCATATATCCAATGACTAGTAAGGGATTGGTAATGGCGACTTCCGCTAATGATCCTCCGGGAAGTTCCTCATCAGTTTTATCTGCCCATTTCATCACCGCTTTTTCCACTTCATCTTGTTGAACAATCTGATTATCGACCAGTGGACGAATGGCATAATTAAATAAACTTCCGACAGCTAAAATTTGAGTTTGCGGATCTTTAATTTTATTCTTAATAAATTGATCGGTATCTTGAGACAATTGGGCAGCATAGTGAATGGCCGCCTGCATCTCTTCAATTGTCATCGGATTAGGAGATTGGATTGTTTTTAAATCTTTATGCTCAATTTTTTGAATCACATCGTTTTTAAAAGGAATAGACGCTGTCTTGCCTTTTTCCACTAAATAGGTTCCCTCATTCGTTAATGTCGTCAATTGCATGCTTCCCCCTCCAATATCCCAAGTAATTGCATGCTCAGGTTGCACAGAAGTCACTGCAAGAGCGCCTCTAAAAGCTAAGATTCCTTCTTCGTCTTGATTAATAATGCGGACTTGTACTCCTGTTTGTCGCTCAATTTCTTTTGCAAATTGCTCGGCATTTTTAGCTTTACGAAAAGCAGCCGTAGCAACAGCCACAACTTTTTTGACATGGTAGCTATCGGCTAGCTCTTTTAAAGCTTTAATTGCCCGCACTCCCTGTTTCATGACTTCAGAATCGAAAGTCTGATTATCCGATTGTTCAAGATGCTTCTGATAGGGAACAGGAATAGATTGTTCATAGAGTTGAATCAGAATTTTATTTGTTTTAGGATCTACCTTGGCGACTTTAAGGTTAGTCGCTCCTGAACCAATATCAATGGCTGCGCGCACCTCTCCACTCGATAGCAAGGCGCGGTTGGCCGGAAGCCAAAAGATCACTAACAAAATTCCTAAGAATAATAAAATAAAAAGGGATAATGATTTACGGTTCATAAATTTTTTCCTATTATGCAATACATGATTTTTGGAAGAATCAATGCTTTAATTATGCAAATACAATGCCAAAAAAAGGGGTTTTTTAAATTTTAAGCGAATTTAATTTTTATGTAAACATAAGTGTTTGATTTCTAATATTTTATAAATTATTTCTTGGAAACATTAAAAATGAATGATTTTCTTGTTCAATCCATTCAACAGCTTTGCATTTCTCAAAAATGGACTTTAAGTTTGGCTGAGTCTTGTACAGGGGGACATTTAGCTGCCCGCTTGACACGCATTCCTGGATGTTCGCATTATTTTTTGGGATCTGTCGTGGCTTATTCAAATGCATTGAAGATAGAGTTGTTAAATGTTGATGCGCACACATTAGGTCAATATGGCGCAGTCAGCGGACCTGTTGTGAGACAAATGGCACAAGGAGTGTTGAAATTGACGAACAGTCATTATAGCTTGGCGGTTTCAGGTATTGCAGGACCAGAAGGTGGATCGTTACAAAAACCTGTGGGAACAATATGGGCAGCCATGGCAACTCGAGGGGAGGAACCTTTAATCTCGGATTTTTACTTAGCGGGCACGCGAGAAGAAATCATTGAAAAAAGTGTCGATCTTTTACTTTTTCAATTTTGGTCATGGATTGAGGCTAAAAAATGTTGATTTTGATGCTCAATTTCCTCTGTCATATTGAGAAATAGGCATAAGTGCTATTCATTTTTAGACACGCCCAAAGCAAAAAAATGAAATACTATCATTCGATTCGAAGTTGTATGATTATAGGAGCTTTTGTTAAGCTTTTTGGTTTAGGATGATTTTATGACAGACAATTCATATATGTTGGTCGATAGCGGCAACGGCCGCAAATTAGAACGCTTGGGTCCTTATCTCTTATCTCGTCCTTGTTCTCAGGCTGTTTGGAAACCGCAACTTTCTAATAAAGAATGGGATAAGGCTGATGCAATTTTTTCTCGCGAGCAAGAAAATAAATGGACGCATCAACGTCCATTGCCTGCTAGTTGGCAGATTGAAATTGCGGGTCTAATTTTTAAGATTTCTCCTACTGATTTTGGTCATTTGGGTGTTTTTCCGGAGCAAAAACCTTATTGGGAATGGATTCAAAAGGCAGTCAAAGCGCATGCAAGTTCGACTTTTAAACCAAAGGTTTTGAATCTTTTCGCCTATTCGGGAGGCTCAACGCTGGCTGCTGCCAAAGGAGGAGCTACAGTTTGCCATTTAGATGCGTCAAAGGGAATGGTGAGTTGGGCGCGCGAGAATGCTGCTCTCAACAAGTTAGATCAAGCTCCCATTCGCTGGATTGTAGAAGATGTCAAAAAATTCCTTACGCGCGAACAAAAGCGAGGGTCTCGTTATGAAGGCGTGATTCTTGATCCTCCAAGTTTTGGACGTGGAACGAAAGGAGAAATTTTCAAAATTGAGGATGAAATCGTCAATCTTTTGCAAGATTGCCGTGCCTTGTTGAGCGATCGTCCTCTTTTTATGTTGTTTTCTTGCCATACTCCTGGATTTTCTCCTCTTGTCATGCAGCACTTGATGACTCAAACCATGCAGGGCTATAAGGGTAGCTTAGAAGTAGGAGAAATGGTTCTCGCTGGACAAAATCAAGTATTGGATGTTCCGAGCGGAACTTATGCAAAATGGGAGATAAAGGGATGATGGAAAAACATCTCACCAGCATCCATAATCCACAGGTTAAACAAGTCTTTCATTTACGCGACCGTCATGAGCGCGATAAAACAGGGCTTTTTTTGATAGAAGGATACCGCGAAATCTTGAGAGCAACCGATGCGGGTTGGAAATTGGATACCCTCTTGACTTGTTCAGATCTTTTTTTAGGATCGAATGAACAAGCTCTAATTCAACGCATTGCTTCACGTGGAACAACTGTCATCACCACATCAGAAAAAGTTTTTCAAAAAATGTCTTATCGCGACCGTCCCGATGGGTTAGTGGCTATTGCTCCTCAGAGAATGATGACATTAAATGACTTGCATACACAAAAAAAGGAGCCTATACTTCCTTTCTATGTTGTTGCGGAAGCCATTGAAAAGCCAGGAAATCTTGGGACCATTTTGCGCTCTTCAGATGCCGTGGGGGTAAGTGGACTAATTGTGTGCGATCGCTGTACAGATATTTACAATCCGAACGTTGTACGAGCCAGTGTGGGAACGTTGTTTACGGTACCGACTGTGGAAGCAGCAGGGGAGGAAACATTGCAATGGTTAAAAGCGCAAGGTATTGCCATCTTAGCTGCCACGCCGCAGGCAAGCCATGAATTCACACAAGTAGAACTTGCACGTCCTGTAGCTATTGCAGTAGGGACCGAACAGTTGGGACTGTCAGAGCGTTGGATGCAAGGAGCAGATCTTCAAGTGCGCATTCCCATGAATGGTGTGGCCGATTCCCTTAATGTCGCTATGGCGACAACTTTGCTTCTTTATGAAGTTTATCGTCAAAGGCAACAGGCTCAAAAAGATGCTGCTTCCGGTATTTGAAGATAACCATCTCTTAGTGCTAAATAAGCCAGCAGGGCTGCTCACTCAGCCGAGCGGAACTGAGCAAGATAGCTTAGAGCAGCAGGCAAAAGCTTGGCTTAAGAGTGTCTATCAGAAACCTGGCAATGTCTTTTTAGAAGCCATCCATCGCTTAGATAAACCTGTCAGTGGAATCGTTGTGTTTGGAAAGACAAGCAAGGCATTATCGCGGCTCAATGCTTCCATGCGTGCCAAACAAGCACGTAAAATTTATTGGGCTTGGGTGGAAGGAGTGATTCCATTAGATGAAGGAGATCTCGAACATTTTCTTTTGCATGATGATTTCCATGCCAAAGTCGTTGCAGCTAATCATTCGGGAGGAAAAGCAGCCCATTTAGCTTATCGAGTCTTACAGCGGAAAAATGACCGAACTTTGGTTGAAATTGAGCTCTCTACAGGGCGGTACCATCAAATTCGCCTGCAGCTGGCTGCATTTGGTCATCCGATTTGGGGAGATCGCAAATATGGGGGACTGCAAAAGTATGAACCCGGAGCAATTGCGTTGCATCATCAACGATTAGAGCTGCCCCATCCTATTTCATCTACTTGGTTGACTTTCGAGGTTTCACCTCCTACTGCTTTTAGTGCTCTTGAATAGAAAAAATAAGAATGCCAAAGATAGGTCATTCATTAAACTTTTTGAATATTCTTTGCTAATGTGATATAATCTTCTCATTATAATAAATTTAAGGGCGTAAACTTATGAATACTGAGGCTGATCAATATATTCATCAATTTATTGCAGCATAAGGAAGATATAGAGTTTTTTTCGCTTGAAAAAGTACAGCATCGGATCTACAAACATCCGACACTGTGAAAACAGCAGAAATCGCAGAGATGATTTTTGGTGCCGAAGCAGTGATCTCTTTTGCCTGTTTCTTTACCCGCACTTGGAATTGGAGCTATTTTTAAAGTTGTGATGTATCCTCAATCAAGGAAAATTCCAAGTTGCTGTGGACAATGCATTTGCAGGATTTGATTATAGATTCTTTATTTAATTAATACTAGTTAGGTTCATATGAATATCTGTTTAAATTCATTGTCTCATTATTCAATTTCTTTATTTCAAGAGAAGGTGCTGCCTACTTTAACAGAGCAGCAAAAGAAAATTTTACTCATCGCTTCTCTCGCCTTTAGTTGTTTGGCTGCATGCTATCTCGTTTTTCGATGCTGTATTAGAGCTACACCTTTAAAAGATCTTGTAGAGGATTTATCTGACGATCTTGAGGAGCTTAAATTAATAAGGGGGGCCTGCCAACGACTAACTGATGGCACGCTAAGGCATCTACCCAGAGGCCTTAAAAGGCTGGCTTTAATACTATGCGGGAATTTAACTGATGAGGGGCTAAAAAATTTGCCTGAAGATCTTGAAGAGCTTAATCTAACACGGTGCAGTAAGCTAACCGATGGAGCATTCCAGAATCTTCCCAAAGGCCTTAAGAAGCTAGATCTATCAGACTGCGGTGGACTAACCAATCCAGCAGCGCTAAAGAATTTGCCTCAAGATCTTGAGGAGCTTGATCTAAAAGACACTTATATAGGTAATGAGGTGCTTAATCTTAAGGATTTACCCGAAGGTCTTAAAAAACTCAAACTAAAATGGGGGTTCCCTAAGCTCGCCTATCATGTCGTTTTAAAAGATTGGCCTAAAAATCTTGAGGTGCTTGACCTATCAGAACGTGTTGCTTTAACAAACATAGTATTAGAGGACCTGCCCCAGGGTCTTAAAAGTTTAAATCTATCAGGTTGCGAGCAACTAACAGATGCGGTAATAAAAGATCTGCCCAGAACCCTTAAGAAACTTAAATTATCATTTTGCACGAAGTTAACCGATGCAATGATCCAGGATTTGCCTAAGGATCTTAAAAAACTTAGTTTAGCATATTGCGATAACCTAAATAATGAAGCAATAAAAGGCTTGCCTCAAGATCTTGAGGCACTTGATTTATCAAGTTGCCATAAGTTAACTTACAGTATGATACAAGATCTGCCCAAAGGCCTTAAGAAGCTGAAATTAGTAGGGTGCAACATAACCGATGATGCGATAAAAGATTTGCCTGAAGATCTTGAAGAGCTTTATCTAGCAGGTTGTAATAAGTTAACGGTTGCGATGATAAAAGATCTGCCCAAGAGGCTTAAGAAACTGGACTTCTCTGATTGCAAGCTGACCGATGATGCGATAAAGGGTTTGCCTGAGGATCTTGAAGAGCTTTATCTAGCAAGGTGTAATAAATTAACGGTTGCGATGATAAAAGATCTGCCCAAGGGGCTTAAGAGACTGGACTTCTCTGATTGCACGCAGCTGACCGATGATGCGATAAAGGGTTTGCCTGAGGATCTTGAAGAGCTTTATCTAGCAAGGTGTAATAAGTTAACTGCTGCGATGATAAAAGATCTACCCAAGGGGCTTAAGAAACTGAATCTCTCTGATTGCACGCAGCTGACCGATGATGCGATAAAGGGTTTGCCTGAAGATCTTGAAGAGCTTTATCTAGCAAGGTGTAATAAGTTAACTGCTGCGATGATAAAAGATCTACCCAAGGGGCTTAAGAAATTTAAATTAGTAGGGTGTAATTGGAAGCTAGTCGATAGAGCATACCAGGATTTACCCAAGAAGCTTGTAATTTGTTAATTACCTTACGCACATGATTCAAAAAATTGAGCCTTTGATCAAAGCATTCCATGATTGAACTCAGGTATGTGCATAAAATGAGTTGCATTAGCTTTCTGTGTCGTAATTTTTAGCAGATCGATACGAAATGGTAGAGCGGCAGTAGCCGCTTTCAGTGGGAAGCCCCGTATGAAGCGAGCTTGCGAGCGGAATGCGGGGTGGGCATCAATAAAATATCAACCGCGGAAGCGGTGTGAGTGATCTTACGCTGCTTCCGCAGCTCAATGCTATCTTGCCTACACCCCGCATTCCACTCGCAAGCTCGCTTCATACGGGGCTTCCCACTGAAAGCGGCTACTGCCGCTCTACCATTTCGTATCGATCTGCTAAAAATATAAACTCCCAAATTTAATCACATCCCACTTGCAAGCATTCTTAATTCATATCCTATCAGGACCAAAACACGCCGGCCATTATACAACCACCAATTACCCAGGATCTTCATTGTGATATGACAAGTATAGGGCATGCGTAATTGTTAGTTAAATTGTTGGAGTAGGTTGTGGGGGTGGCAAACCTTCTGAAAATCCCATTTCAGGGATGGGAGGAATCACTTGCATGACCTGTTCGAGTATAGCAAACTCTTCTAAGACTCGATCGATTTCTTGTACAATTGTAGGTGTATCGCGATGTTGAGCCATTTTTTCAGTTTGAAATAGTGCTTTCAAGTCAATCAAAGGCTGGACAAGAACTTTAATGCTTGTATCTTTTTGCTTTTTAAACGTCCCTTTCGCAATGGCAGCCAATCCATTGATGATAGCTTGAAAAGGCTCTTGCAATTCTGCATAGGTAATATCAATTTCCGTCAAAATTGTTTTAGCAACTTCTAACAATGTGCTTGTTGTCAATACAGCCACCTCATCAAAGTGATGTTGCTGAGCCTTTAGCCCGAATTTTGTGAGAAAGTGCGTAGGAAAATTCACCATCGAGAGGTCAAATTGAGCACCATGCACGATAATTTTTCCCAGAATCATAATCATCTGACGGCACACCGTTTCTTGGCGCTCACGCAAGGCTTTATCATTGATGAGTTCAAGCCGCTGCAAGAGATAAAAAATAATAAAACTTGATTCATCTCCGCCTCGCGTTCCTTGTGGGTTACTCGTATCTTGAGAAATATGTCCAATACTTTTAGCAGAATCAAAAAATGTTTTAATAATCGGAGGAAAGGTTTGTAAGGCTTGAGAGCTAAGTGCAAGCTTGCTCCTTTCAACAGAGCGAAGCGTAATTTCTGAAAGGCTATCTAAATCATTCAAAAGAGAGGCTCGATTATCATTTTGAATGGCTTTTTCTGCTTGGTTTGAAATATGAGAGACTAGAAAAAATGGATTTAATAAATTGACAAGGCGCCGCCAACTATCGCGAAAAATATCTAATGCAAGACCAAAGAAAATCAACCAGCCGAAAAAGAGCCAATCCTGATAAACGACATTGTGTAAGCGCGAAACGAGTGCAACACCAACATAAGAAATCAGAGTAAATAAAAAGAGAAGGATGCGGCCAACCCGCAAAGGGATATCCTGCCGAACAAGACTCATTAAATTGGGAATCAGTTTTTGTTCCAAATGTTCAAGAGGGATTAAAATAAAGGTGTATAAAAAAATCGTTCCCATCAAGACCGCTGTGCCTCCAACTAGCATGATCACTGTCAAATAAAAGACATCAACATTGATTTCAGGATGGACTAAAAACATGAGAAGGGCAGAAATAAGAAGTGCACAAAGAGTAATGAGCATGAGGATCTCCTTGTTATATCGTTTAGCTGAAGGTTAGAGAACAAGGATTTTATTGGCAAATAGCAAAAAGAGAAAAAAGAAAGAAGAGGAGAAAAATAATTTTTTCTCCTCTAAAAAACCTAACGACGCCAGTAAGAATAAGAGAAGCCAGGTTGAACATACATGCCTGGTCTTTCTACTACAACAGGAGCGCCGTAATAAGGATAGACAGGCGCTGGAGCAACGTAAGCAGGATAAGGATAAACTGGTGCTGGAGCAACCACTGGAGCTGGTGCTGGTGCTACCACATATCCTGGATTTCCAACGTTAAAATTTAATCCAAAAGAAGAGCGGCAATGATGCCTTGCACTTGCTTCTGGAATAAAAGCCCACATAAAAAACATAGAAAGAAGAAGAATAGATGATAATTTTGTGATTTTCATACTTCACCTCATAGTAAACAACAATGTTTAAGAAACAAATTTTTTTTAGTCCACAACAAACTCGAACTCATTTTACTAGAGCTCGTAATAATCGGCAAGATGAAACGAAGAAGATTGTTGATTTTCAAGTATTTGTAAATTTACTTTTAATCTATTCAAACTAAATCACAAGCTTCGTCGGGCATCCAATGTTTATCTTTTCCTATCCATTTGATTGTACAACCAATGGGGTTGGTTAAAGGCTTTCTCACGGAATGACCCTGAAAATAATCATCTAAGGCGTTTTCCAAGTCGTTGATTGTCATTTGAGAGGGATCGCGTGGAGAATCGATGGCACGTCCGGTATAAATAAGATGGTGTTGCTTATCGAAGACAAAAAAATGAGGGGTACGCAAAGCGCCATAATCGCGCGCCACTTCTTGCGTTTCGTCTCTTAGGTAGACCCAAGGGAAATGCTGCTGCTGCATGCGCTCAACCATGTTCTTATAAGAATCTTCTGGATAGCTAATCTCGCTATTAGAATTAATTCCAACAAAGTCAACATTTTTATTTTTGTATTTCTCAACAGTGTGACGTGTTACTTCATCTGAGCCTTTAACATAAGGGCAATGGTTACAGGTAAAAAAGATGACTACAGCATTTGCATTGGCAAAATCATTGAAAGCGTAGTACTTACCATCAGTTGCTTTTAAGCGAAAATTAGGAGGAGAGGAACCTAAAGGCAGTGTATAAAATTTTGAATTCATCATTTTTACCTTAATAAAAACGGAGATAAAATATTATTGTTTCTTTGTTGGAAGAATTTATTGCTAATAATTTCATTCTTGTATTAAATATTCAATACTTTTTTGAAAAATTTACTTGCTTCTTAACATAGAGATAGATAACAATATTAGAGATATGGAGAATCCTCACTATATATATGCAAAAAAAGTTATTAAATGCAATAGATGATTGTATTCAAGCATTGGAGCAGTTAAAAAGGCCCCTTTCTCTGCTTTTTATGCAAAGAGTAGCTCATGCCTTGGCAGCTTGTTTTGCTAGAGGCAATAAAGTGATTTTAGCTGGCAATGGTGGCAGCTTATGCGATGCTGCTCATTTTGCTGAGGAATTGACAGGAGTATTTCGGCAAACACGGCAAGCTTTACCAGCTATTGCCTTAACTGAAGCTGGCCATTTAACTTGTACGGCAAATGATCTGGGATTTGAACACGTTTTTTCAAGAGGGATAGAAGCGTATGGACAGCCAGGCGATATTTTTGTAGGACTGACAACTAGTGGAAATTCCCCTAATATAATTCGAGCTTTTCAGGAAGCGCAGCTTAAAGGATTGGAAACAGTTGCATTTCTTGGTAAAGAGGGTGGCAGGCTCAAAGGATTTGCTAACTTTGAGTTGATTATTGAAGATTTTACGACCTCAGATCGAATCCAAGAAGCTCATATGGCAGCCATTCATTTAATTATTGAACAAGTCGAAAATTTACTCTTTTATTCTCCAAAGGACTAATGCTCTGTCACAGGAGTGTTTGCCTATTAGGATAGTTTTAAAATTCCTATGCGTTAAGGTAAGAGATGGGTGTAGGCTACGTGTCGCATTCAGTCGCCAAGCCGCTTCGCTCTGGGCTCTATGAGAGGGGTCATGACCCACCGTTCGGTCGCCCTCCGGGCTCGGTCACGGTGGGCTAGAATCAGTCGTCCTACGGACTCTAGCGGCAATGTAGAAGTCATTGAATGTTAGGTAAGGTGTTTGATAATAATGCTGCTAGAAAGCTAGTCAAGGCGTTTTGATAATGCCGCTAGTACTCAACCACATTAGTTTTGTGTATTTAGACTGCTTCAAAGCCCCGGGGTTGAATTGGCGTAAGTGGGTCCATATTACCAATATGGACCCACTTACGCCAATTCAACCCCGGGGCTTTGAAGCAGTCTAAATACACAAAACTAATGTGGTTGAGTACTAGAGTCCGTAGGACGACTGATTCTAGCCCACCGTGACCGAGCCCGAAGGGCGACCGAACGGTGGGTCATGACCCCTCTCATAGAGCCCAGAGCGAAGCGGCGTGGCGACTGAATGCGGCACGTAGCCTACACCCATCTCTTACCTTAACGCATAGGGATTTAAAACCATCCCAATAGGCTAAAACTAATGTGGTTAAGTACTAGACTTCCAAATCTCTAGGATGCAAATGGAAGGAATCAAATTGTCCTATGATAAGCAAAAAATTAGAGCTGTATTTAAAGGATATTGTGCGAGGACGCAGAAAAGGGTTAATGGCTTTTTTCATTAAAGCCATTTTACTTCCTCTCAGTTGGCTATACGGATTAGGTGTCAATTTTCGCAATCGCTTATATGAAATGGGATGGATGCGTCGTTATGTGCCCCCTGTTCCATTGGTAATTAGTGTGGGAAATATTGTCGCAGGTGGAACAGGGAAAACGCCTGTGACGCTTTTACTTGCTGGAGCCTTCTATGAGCGTTTTACCGTGGCTATATTATCACGTGGTTATCGATCTAAGGTCGAGAAGCTTGATACACCTGTTATGTTATGCGAAGGACACGGTCCGAATTTGCCTGCTAGCTACTGTGGCGATGAACCCTATTTATTTGCGCAGCGTCTGCCTAAGGCGATTGTCATTGTAGGGGGTAACCGTAAAAAAGCCTCATTTTTAGCTGCTAAGGCTGGCGCTGAGGTCATTTTGCTTGATGATGGAATGCAACATCGTCGTTTAGCGCGAGATTTTGATGTTGTCGTTGTGGATGTTGGAGATCCTTTTGGTCAAGGGTATTATCTTCCTAGAGGATTTTTAAGGGATGAAATTGGCTCGTTAGCGCGCGCCAATTTGATTATTCTCAATCACATTAGCGATACTGAGCAATTTATCAATGTCAAAATGCAATTGAAGCCCTATAGCACTGCGCCTGTTATAGGAACAAAGGGATCTATCATTGCGATTCGAGATCTCAAGGGACAAGAGATTGTGCTATTAGAGGAAAAAAATGTGGGGATGTTCTGTGCGATTGCTCATCCTGAGTATTTTCGACGCACGCTTGAACAGGAAGGATTTAAAGTTGTTCACGAATTGATTTTAGCCGATCATGATACGATTCGCGAAAAGAATCTTGAGCAATTTGCGCAGGCGAGTTTAAAAAAAGGTGCTAAGTGGTTGATTTGCACGGAAAAAGATCGCGTCAAACTGCAAGATCAACTTGATTTTGCTTTGCCCATTCTTTGGGTGCAATTGGAGTTGCGCGTGGTCGCGGGTCAGGACGAATGGCAGAATTTTTTAAAGCAAGCTGAAGCTAAAATCATATAAAAATAAAAAAGGAGATTGATGGCGAATACGCTATTCAAAAGACAAAGATGAAACTGTGGGTTAAAATTTTTATTGGGCTTATCTTAGGAGCTATTACGGGTCTCATCCTGGGAGAAAAGGCGATTTATTTAAAGCCTTTGGGAACGATCTTTCTCAATTTAATTAATATGATCATCGTTTTACTCATTCTCTCTTCAATGACAGTGGGAATTACGAGCATTCATGATCCTAAAAAATTGGGACGAATTGGTGGGAAGACTGTGGGAATTTATCTCATGACAACTCTGATTGCGATTACGACTGGGATTGTGCTAGCCAATTTTTTTGATCTTGGAGCAGGTCTTGGATTAACAGCCAAGGAAGCCATTCAAGCCAAACCCCTTTCTCTTAGTGAAATTTTGATATCTATTATTCCTACTAATCCCATTGCTGCTATGGTAAAAGGAGATATTCTTCAAGTCATTGTGTTTGCAGTTTTTCTTGGATTAGCCATTAATTTTTCTGGTCCTAAGGGCAAGCCCCTTCTCCATTTTCTGGAGTCACTAGCGGATGTCATGTATCGCCTAACCTCACTGATTATGGAATTTTCTCCCATAGGGGTTTTTGGCCTTATGGTTTGGGTAACGGGAACTTTTGGGTTGACCCTCCTCTTGCCTTTGTTCAAATTTTTGGGAATTTATTACTTGGCATGTATTTTTCATTTTTTCGTAATTTATGGAAGTTTGCTCAAAGGATTGGGACGTCTTCAATTATGGCCCTTTTTCCGAGGCATGGGGGATGCGATGATGATGGCGTTTTCCACATGCAGCAGTGCGGCAACATTGCCTGTTGCCATGCATTGTGCACAGGAGAATTTAGGCGTTTCTAAAAATATCTCAAGCTTTGTTCTCCCTCTCGGCATTACCCTCAACATGAATGGAGGGGCTATTTATCAGGCGATGAGTGCGTTATTCGTGGCCAAAGCCTATGGAATTCCATTGGAGATGTCTAGCTATGTCACTTTAATCTTAACGACAACTTTTTCAGCTATTGGGACAGCAGGAATTCCAGGGGGAGGATTTATTATGTTATCGGCTGTTCTAGCTTCAGTAGGACTACCGTTAGAAGGACTCGCGCTTTTAGCAGGTATTGATCGCTTGCGCGATATGATGACAACAGTTTTGAACATTCTAGGCGATGCTGCTGTCACTGTTCTCATTGCCAAGCAAGAAGGCGAATTAGATGAGCGTCAATATTACCATAGTGAGCTAGTCGAGTTTGGAGGAGAGACTTAATTTTGATAGGCAACGGCATCGTTAGGATCAAAATCAATAGCCTTCAAATAAAGCTCTTGCTGAGTCATTTTTGTTCCATCGAGAAGTTGGATGCTTTCTCCTAAAGGGAGAATAGCGGCTAAATTGCCATAGGCAATGGCATCGTGATCAAGATCAATAGCTTTCAAATAAAGCTCTTGCTCAGTCATTTTTGTTCCATTGAGAAGCTGAAGAATTTGCCCTTTAGGAAGACAAATGGCAACATCGTTATAAGCAGGAGCAAGGGTAGGATCAAGATCAATGGCCTTCAAATAAAGCTCTTGCTCAGTCATTTTTGTTCCATCGAGAAGCTGAATCCTTCCTCCTAAAGGAAGACAATTGGCAACGTAGTTATAAGCAGGAGCAAGGGTAGGATCAAGATCAATGGCCTTCAAATAAAGCTCTTGCTCAGTCATTTTTGTTCCATCGAGAAGCTGAATAGTTCCTCCTAAAGGAAAAGCATCGGCTAAATTGTAATAGGCAACGGCGTCGTTAGGATTAAGATCAATAGCTTTCAAATAAAGCTCTTGCTGAGTCATTGTTGTTCCATTTAGAAGCCGAATACTTCCTCCTAAAGAAAGACAATTGGCCATATTGTTATATGCAAGGTCAAAGGTAGGATCAAGATCAATAGCTTTCAAATAAAGCTCTTGCTGAGTCATTGTTGTTCCATTGAGAAGCTGAATAGTTCCTCCTAAAGGAAGACAAGTGGCAACATCGTTATAAGCAGGAGCAAAGGTAGGATCAAGATCAATGGCTTGTAAATAAAGCTCTTGCTGAGTCATTGTTGTTCCATTGAGAAGCTGAATAGTTCCTCTTTCAGAAAGAGTAATAGCTAAATGGTGATAGACAGAAGCATTGTGAGGATCAAGATCACTAGCCTTTAAAAAAATCCCTGGTTCAGTCATTTGTATTCCATCTAGAAGCTGGGAACTATCTTCTTTAGGCTGAATACATAGCTGTTCCTTTTTAAGAATGACTAAACTTTTAGAGTTTAAATCATGATGGGTATCCTGCTTAACCTTACGAAAAGGCTTTTGTCTATCTGCGTGCTTGTTATCATTGCTATCGTGATTGTTATTGTTATTGCTTATGAGGCGTTTAGTCTTGAAGTAACAGCTACTTATCAAATAGCAAGCAACTAAGAATCCAAAAGCTATCGATATAACAGTCAAGATTCTTCTTTGCTGGCTAGTTAGAGAAGATACAATTCGATTATTACAACAGAATTTAACATAAGTAGATAAACATGAGAAATTGATATTCATTGGTTACTGTCCTGGTGGACAAATTAAATTTTAAAAAAGAAATTTTAATTAAATTATTGATTGCTATGATTCTATCAAATCAATCACATGAAAAAATAATTGATTTCTAATTTTATCTGAATATCTATTAATTTTTTACTTAAAAATCATAAAATAGATAAATTATTCATCTTGTTGAGCGGTAAAACCGCGCGTGCCATCGAAAAGATAAAGGGATTGCGCTTGAGTGATGTTGAGTTTATGATCAGTAATTGTTTGCAAGAGGTTTATAACATGTTGATAGGAAAGGGGCTGATCTTTATTCTCTCTTATAAATCGACAGCGCCAGCTGTCGGAACATAACGTTTCAGGAATCTTTGTGGGCCATACTCTGACTCCACGATTGCTAATAGATTGTAATGTTATTCCTGAAATGACTAACGAAGTGAGATGAGCTGCAAGATTTTCTATTGTTGAATTCCATTGTATAAACACGTCGATTCCAACCAATTCTTTTTTGATTATTGCACTTGCTTGAGAGGAACGCTTGACAGTATGATGCACATGTTTCGCTCTTTCATACTGAACTGCGGGAAGCTTTTCTGGTTGCTGGCCTAGACGAGCAACAACTGCTTGGGCAAATTCTTTTGTTCCTACTTTTTGTTTACTTGTTTTTTCTTTAAAAATATCATACGTATGAATTCCTTCTTCTAATGTTTTGAGCCAGGCATTGTGAATGCGCGTGGCCTCTTCGGATTGTCCAATATAAACTAGCAGTTGCACAGCGGCTAAAATCAATCCAGAGGGATTAGCTACATTTTGCCCAGCACGCCGAGGAGCAGAACCATGAATGGCCTCAAACATTGCACCTGCAGTTCCAATGTTGGCAGAGCCAGCAAGACCGACAGATCCTGCAATTTGAGCAGCGACATCTGATAGAATATCTCCATACAAATTAGGCAGTACGATCACATCAAAATCTGCTGGACTATCCGCTAACTTTGCAGCGCCAATATCGACAATCCAGTGCTCTTTTTCAAATTGAGGATAGTCGGCTCCAATTTCATCAAACACTTTGTGGAAAAGACCATCGGTAAATTTGAGAATATTGTCTTTGGTGAAACAGGTCACTTTTTTGCGTTTATAGGCTTGCGCATATTCAAAGGCATAGCGAATAATTCTTTCACATCCGGGACGTGTCATCACTTTCAGAGCTTGATAGGTTTCAGGAGTAGATTGATATTCAATGCCCATGTACAAATCTTCTTCATTTTCCCGTACAATGACGACATCCATGCCTGGATGTTTGGTTGCAACAAAGGGAGAATAAGAGACGCAGGGGCGAACATTAGCATAAAGTCCGAGCGTCGTCCGTATTGTGACATTTAAACTTTTGAAACCCCCTCCTTGCGGAGTGGTAATCGGAGCTTTGAGAAAAGCTTTGGATTGCCGGATCATGTCCCATGTCGAAGGAGCAATGCCGGTGGGCTCGCCTTTTAAATAAACCTTTTCTCCAATTTCTACCTCATGAATCTCTAAGGATGTCCCTGCTTCTTGTAAAATATGTAGGGTGGCTGCCATAATTTCAGGTCCAATACCATCACCTAAAGCGACAGCGATAGGAATACGTGTCCTTGTCATTGGATGCCTCTAAATAAATTTTTTAAACAATCTAGTAGGTTCTTCCTTGAGACTAAACTCATTGTTGTTTAAAATCCAATCGAAATCCATGAGCAAAGAAGACTATGCTAAAAGAACTTCTTGATAAACAGCAAAATTATACGAATCACTTCTTTACAGCTCTTGATCTTCAGCCTGTGGAACAACTTGTACAGCGCTTATTGCAGTGCTCCGGTGTCATTTTTTTTACAGGAGTAGGCAAAAGTGGCTTAGTGGCTAAAAAAATTGCTTTTACCATGGTTTCCACTGGAACACGTGCCTTTTATTTATCGCCGACTGATGCGGTACATGGAGACTTGGGAATGGTTTCTTCGCATGATATTTTTATCATGCTAAGCAAAAGTGGTGAAAGCGATGAGCTTGTTAATTTGGTGCCTGCTATTCGAAACAAAGGCGCCACTTTGATTGGCGTTGTCTGTAATTCCCAGTCACGCTTATCCGCCGCTTGCCACCTCACAGTCACTCTTCCTTTTCAACATGAACTTTGTCCTTTTGACATGGCTCCTACCATGTCAACAACCTCACAGCTTCTTTTTGGAGATTTGCTGGCTATTGCGCTCATGCGCTACAAAAATTTTAGTATTGATGAATATGCTCTTAATCATCCTTCAGGACGTATTGGGAAGAGAATTACGCTCAAGGTTAAAGATCTCATGCTCACCGGAGAGCGCATTCCTCTTTGCGGACCTGAACATCGTTTAGGAGAAATTTTAGTAGAGCTTTCAAATAAGCGCTGTGGATGTATTCTCATCGCTGATAAAAACCAAAACTTATTGGGAATTTTTACAGATGGAGATCTTAGGCGTACCTTGCAGAAATTTGGAGGACAAGTTCTCGAGGCTCGCATGCAAGAAATTATGACTCCTAAACCCAGTTCAATTGGACCAGAAGTATTGGCATGGGAAGCTATGAAGCGTATGGAAGCAGATTATCAAAAACGCATTATGATGCTCCCAGTGATTGATTCAGCTTCTAAGATCTTGGGCTTATTGCATTTACATGATGTTATTCAAAGCGGACTTTAAAATCCCAAAACTATTTATTCTCCACTTCTTGCTCCTCCTGTTGCCAGCTCATCAGTTCATCATAAGCGCGGCGATTAAAATAAGGAAAAAATACATCCGCCCCTCCTGCTAGTTGGCCTTTATACCGAAGCTCTTCTACTTCTTTTGGGAATTGATGGATCACAATAGGAGTAATAGGAGGAGGTTTGAGCCAAATGGCAATGCCATAACGTTTTGGATGATGCACATAGCTTATGTGGGCTATTGATTGCATGGATAAAGTCAATATCTTTCTGCCTTTAGAATAAAAAATAAGATAATTTAGATCCTTGAAAACAATCTCATTGGGCTTCAATTGAAGGCGAGAAAGGCGTCGATAAGGAAGAAGGCCGATAACGATTAATCCTAGGCTAATCAGAAACAACATCCATCCCCACGTTTGCAAAATTAAAGGGGGCATGATAGTCCCAGCAAATAATAAGACAAGAATCCCTAGAAAGGCAATGGCAAACCCTTTGAATAAGATAGTTTTTAGGAGTTGCGAAGAGATGCTCGAACGAACAATAAAGGATTCTTTAATCATTTCTCCAACCTGGTGTGAATTTAAAGGTTGCTTGACTTCAGGAAAATTGTCTAGCAATGAATAGTAGCAAAGAATCTATTGAAAGGATATTCCTTGACGCTTGCAAGTGAATTTGTTAACTTTCGTTTTTAATTGAGCTTCAATTTTTATTTAGGAGAAATCAGATGGCATGTCCAGTATGTCCTGCAGTAGGCTGGCTAGGTGGATGGATTGGCGGTTATTTTGGAATTCAATCACCACCTCATTTCGAAGGGAAAGTCTTTAGTGCGGTGATTACAGCTAATCTCATTAGTCTCACGGTTATTGCATTAAAAGCGATTTTTGATGTTTCGTTATGTGGAGGAGGAGGAGCAACTCTAGGAAATGTTGCAAAAATCGCAGTCAAGACCTTAGTCATGGGAATCATTTATTCGATAGGAGTTAATTATTTATTAAATCATTACGTTTTTCCTCAATCAGAAAACAACCAAAATCTTGATGATTCACCAGATGATTCTTTGCTAGACAATGAGATTGCTGTTTGCTGTTGCAAATGCGAAAAAGCCAACATTTAGGTTAAATAAAGTTGGCTTTTGAAGGGTTCTTGACTTCACTTCAAGGCGAAAATAAAAGCCTCTATCCATCTTTACCCATTGAAAGCCATCTGCAATCTTGGATGGTTATATGACTGGGTCTTCTCTTAATTTAAATTTTTGCATGGGTTAAATTGGTAAAAGGGGTATAATTTTCTATCTTTTAAAAGAAAAACAAGAGGAACCTATTTCTCTATTTTAATAGCTTCTTTTCGAGATAGGTGATTTAAATCCAGATATTAGGAGGAAGATTCATTTCATGACAGATCCAGGTATGAGTATATTTAGCGTATTAATGATTCTCACTTTCATCTTAGGTTATTTTTTTATTACCATTGAGCATGTGACCAAAGTCAATAAAACTTCCATAGCCCTCGTAATGGCTATCATTTGTTGGCTTTTTCAATTCATTAATCAAACAAAGTCTCGTGAAAATAATTTAAATTTTTTATCAGAACATCTGGCTAACATTAGCCAAGTGATTTTTTTTCTGTTGGGGGCATTAACTATCGTTGAAATTATTAGTGCTCATAAGGGCTTTAGATTAATTTCTAATAACATTCGCTTTCGCTCTAAACGTAAATTGCTTTGGTTATTGGGTATTATTAGTTTTTTTCTCTCTTCTGTTCTTGATAATTTGACAACGACAATTGTGATGGTCACTTTGCTTCGGAAGTTAACTAATAAAGGAGAAGATCGTTTACTTATGGGGGGAGCAGCGGTCATTGCAGCCAATGCTGGCGGAGCTTGGACACCTATTGGAGATGTGACAACGACAATGCTATGGATTGGGGGAGAATTATCCACTTTGGCGGTGATGAAAGCTCTTTTCCTTCCTAGTCTAGCTTGCTTGATTGTGGGATTATTGGTGCTGAGTTTTAATTTAAAGGGAGACTTTCCTCAAGTTAATCAAAAAGAAGAAAATGATATAGAACCTATGGGAACAGCAGTTTTTTGGTTAGGAGTAGGATGCTTGATTTTTGTTCCTCTCTTCAAAATTGCGACAGGTTTGCCTCCGTTTATGGGAATGATTTTTGGCTTAGGTTTCATGTGGTTATTTACGGATATCGTTCATAGTCGTTATGAGGATCGTGAACATTTGCTTGTTCCTAATATTATCACTCGTATTGACGTTTCAGGAGTGCTATTTTTTCTTGGCATTTTACTTGCCATTGATGCTTTGCATACAGCTGGCCTACTTGAAGCTCTAGCTAATTGGATGAATCGAACACTTGCAAATCCAGATATCATTGCGATTACCATTGGATTGGTTTCTGCAATTGTAGATAACGTTCCTTTAGTTGCGGCTGCGATGGGAATGTATGAAATTAGCCAATATCCACCCGATTCAAACTTTTGGAATTTGATTGCCTATTGTGCTGGAACAGGAGGAAGCATTTTGATTATTGGATCTGCAGCTGGGGTTGCCTTTATGGGTCTTGAACGCGTACAGTTCTTTTGGTATATGCGTCGCATTGGATTGGCGGCCTTACTGGGGTACTTTGCAGGCATTGGAGTCTTCAAATTGATAGGTATGGGATAAATCCAATCGACTAACCACTCGGGCAAATAAAACATTCCATAGCAGAAAAAGAAAAAGAAAGAACGGACCTAACTTTTTATGAAAATTGTTTAGCCATTCAGTACGGGGTTGTCCATGCAATAAATTTAAGCGAGCTAGCGTAAAACGAAATTCACCTTCTTCAACTCGAACCTCTTCATTTTCAGTGTGATTGGTAGACCAATTCTCAATCAAATAGCGCTTCCATCCTTTTTCTAATTGCTCTTTTTGTTGTCTCGGTGATGAAGAGAAAGGCTCATTAAGGTAGTGCTCAATAATTCTTTCTTCTGTTGGAAAAAGTGTAGAGTCAGGATGAGGAGAAGGGGATTTGCCTGTCAATTGATTGTCAACGGCATATGCCAATACGATAAGAGGAAGAAGCCAAGCAGCGGATTGAGCTCCCTCTACTTTTAATAAAATCAAAATGGCAATTGTAATAGAAAAGAAAATCCAAGCCTGTTCAAAGGGGGGAATTTTTTGTATTAAGGTCTGAATGCCATCCTTAAGCTTTTGAAACGTTGGCCGTTTGGCATAAGCTTGTAACTGCTGATAGGCTGTTTTTACTAATTGCTGCTCTGATTCAACTAATTGTTGAAATCGCTTTGTTTGTCGCTCTATTTTTTCTTCTTGACCTTTTCTTGACTTTAAAATGTCAGATGTTCCCATGACATATTCATATAAAAGCATGCGCGAGCGTAAGGAAAAATATTCACCCATAAAAGGTTGAATCACATACCAAAGCATAAGACTAAAAGCTAGGCATAATTGCCCAATGGCCATCAGGCGTTGCGATGTTGGAATAAATGTCCCAGGTGGAAAGGTTTTGCGTGAGCGTACCGACATAAAGTGCCTCTTCAGTTGCTAAGAAAGTAAGTCAAGATAGATGCCAATTCAATTTTCATTTCATCACTTGTACAAAATTAATCTTAATTATAAAAGAATAAGATTTTATCCTTATGGGAAGGCGTTATGAGTTGTGAGTTGATTGAAGAATTAGTTCAAGATAAGTTTAAGTCAGCTGGCATTAATTTTGAAAAAGAAAATCCGTGTGGTTTGCAAATACACGATCCTCGCTTTTATGAAAGAGTTTTTAAGAAAGGTTCCTTGGGATTAGGCGAATCCTATATGGAAGGGTGGTGGGATGCCAAGCGCATCGATGATTTGATTTATCATGTGGCTAAGGCTGATTTGGAATCAAATATGAAGCCTTCTTTACAGCAAATTTGGCATATTTCCAAATATTTTTTGTTCAATCGGCAATCAAAGAGTCGAGCAATAGAAGTTGGTAAGAAACATTACGATATTGGCAATGATCTTTTCATCAAGATGCTTGATAAGCGTATGACTTATTCTTGTGCTTACTGGAAAAATGCCTCTAATTTAGATGAAGCGCAAGAAGCGAAATTAGAACTAATTTGTCAAAAGCTCTATCTTAAACCCGGAATGAAAATATTGGATATCGGTTGTGGATGGGGAAGTTTGGCCAAATATGCAGCCGAAAAGTATCAAGTGCAAGTCACAGGAATTACAATCTCTCAGCAACAGTTAGAATTAGCAAAAATACTTTGTCAAGGCCTGCCTATTGATCTTTGCTTCCAAGATTATCGTGATGTCAATGGAGTTTTTGATCGCATTGTATCCGTTGGTCAAATGGAACATGTGGGATACAAAAATTATCGCGATTACATGCAAATCGTTCATCGTTGTTTAAAGGAGGATGGTCTTTTTCTTCTTCATACAATCGGCAGTAATAAAACGACGAAAAGTGTGGATCCTTGGATTGAAAAATACATTTTTCCCAATGGACAAATTCCTTCGGCAGATCAGCTGACAACAGCTGCCAATGACCTCTTTATTTTAGAAGATTGGCATAACTTTGGAGCTTATTACGATAAAACACTGATGGCTTGGTATCATAATTTTGTGCAAAATTGGGATACATTAAAATTGCAATATGATGAGCGCTTCTATCGCATGTGGACTTATTATTTATTAGCCTGTGCAGGGACCTTTCGTGCTCGTATGCTTCAATTGTGGCAGATCATTTTTGTCAAAAAAGGTGTTCCAGGTGGGTATATTTGTGTTCGTTAAAAAATTTATCATTAAGCAGTAAAATTATTCGTTATTTTTCTTCAAGAAACTCCCCAAGCTGGAACTGTAAATATGTATAAATAAAAATATTTAATTTGATAAGATAATTTGAGATAAGTTAAGGGCTTTATGAAAGCTTCTATTTTAGACTGATGGTACCGTTTGAAAATGATTTTACAAGCTTTAGATCAGAACTAGAATAAGAATTTTGGCATGGTTCAAAAAGAGTAAATTTTGGGTAACATGTTTATGCCGTCCTTTCAGGACTCGATGTCCTTTTGATAGAACCCAGGCCTCCGCTTCGCTGCGACCTGGCTGTAATAGACTGGCCCTTCAGGCCTAACAAAAGGACTATTTAGGGAGTATAGAAGAGGGGCTTAAACATCTCTTGTTAAGGCCTGAAGCGCCGGCCGTTCAGACCTTAACAAAAAAACTATTTAGGGACTAGAGAAGAGGGGCTTAAACATCTTTTGTTAAGGCCTGAAGCGCCGGCCCTTCAGGCCTTAACAAAAAGACTATTTAGGGACCAGAGAAGAGGGGCTTAAACATCTTGTTAAGGCCTGAAGGGCCGTTATGTTACAGCCCAGGTCGCAGCGAAGCGGAGGCCTGGGTTCTATCAAAAAGACATCGAGTCCTGAAAGGACGGCATAAACAAGTTACCTTCAATTGAACCATGCCAAAATTTTTCTATCATGGAAAATTAAAAGGAATTCTAAGTTAAAATAAATTGACATCGCACAAAAAATTACAAGAACCTTTTTTGGAATGGATAAAGATGAAAGATAAGGTTGAAGAAATGATGAATCAATTGCTTACAGGATCCCGTCAGGCTATTTGATACAAATATGTTAATTTGGTGCCAAAGAAGCAACGAAAAAGTTGCGAAATTGATTTCTAGTACTAAATCAAGAAATAATGAAGATCTCAATTTCCATAAGCATATAACGTTTAGAAGAGTCGAATATTGAACAAACGAATAGACAGGTTGCCTAAGCTTGCATCAATAGCCATTGTCGGAGGTGGATTTTCAGGGATTTGTACTGCCATCCATCTCATGATAAATGCAAGCCAGCCTATTATCATTCACATTATTGAAAAACGATCTAATCTTTGTAAAGGGATTGCCTATGGAACTCCTTCACCTGCTCACCTCCTGAATGTTAGAGCGGGTAGAATGGAAGCTCTGGCAGGACACTCTGGTCATTTTTACTCCTGGTTAGATGCTCAAGTCAATCTCTGGCATCCTATTCACCCAACATTTCAATCCTTACAGATCAATTCTGAGAGTTATCTGCCAAGAAAGCTCTATGCTGCTTACTTGCAAGATTTGTTTTATCAGGTCCAAACTCTGGCTTTGCAAAAAGGGATTATGTGTCATGTTCAGTATGATGAAGCCCAAGAGGCTAACTTGCTCGCAGATGGGCTGATTGAAGTTGTTTTAAAGAGCAAATCTTTTTTGCTTGTCGATTATTTGGTATTAGCTACCGGAGTTCCTTCTCATCGGGCCCTGTCATTCGAAAAACCTTCCTTGTTAAAGCAACCTGCATACATTCGCGATATTTGGGATTCCAACGTAGAAAGCTATTTGCAGGATCAATTTATGGGAGACAAGGGAAAAGGTAAAAAAATTGTCATTATTGGATCGGGACTAACGGCTGTAGATGTGCTATTTACTTTGCACTCTATGCATTATCAAGGGGTTTTCCATTTTATTTCCAGACATGGTAGATTTCCTGAAGTCCACTCTGTAAAACTTTTGCCATTATTGCCAGATTTCAAGGCAAGCGAGCTTCCAAATCAAATCCTTGATTTGATTCAATTCTTTAAGTCTCAGCTTAAAAAAGGCTTGCAAGATCATCTGGATTGGAGACAAATAATAGATGCTTTTAGGCACTGCACGCAAGCTCTTTGGCAATCATTTTCTTTACCAACAAAACAACAATTCATGCGCCATGTATTCTTTTTATGGAATAAACATCGCCATCGAATGTCCCCCCAAAGCTTTGAATTAGTCAAATTTTATCAAACCAAGAATGCTTTGACGTTGACTGCAGGTATTGTTCAAGAAGTGGGTCCTCTTCCTAATGGGAAACTGCAAGTAAAATCTTTTTCAAAAGATAGGCACTTACTCAAGATGGAAGAGACAGATTGTGTCATCAATTGCTCCGGACATGATTATCGAATCATTCATCATCCTGATCTCTTAATCCAACATTTATTGAAAAAGCAAATTGTTTTGCCGGATGATATGGGATTAGGCCTTAAGCTAATTCAAAAAGAAATGGTAGCAGGAAAAGGAGAAGGAAAAATCTATGCGCTTGGAGCTCTTCTTTTTGGAGAATTATTTGAAACCATTGCTGTCCCAGAAATTAGAGAGCAAGCGCATTCTATTGCGAAAACAATTCTTAGTCATTTATAAGTGCGTATATAAGCGATGTTCCTGTTTTTTAAACGCTGTCGATAATAAATCTTAGACTGATTATAGAATACAATGAAAATCAGAACTTTACTATTATCTATTCCTTGCGATCAAGTAGTTGATCGCAAGGAATATAACAAAAACTCGTAAGCTTAGCCATTTTCCTGAATAGCCAAGAGAATTTCTGGATCGTTTCTAAGGCTTTCATCTGCATATCGAAGTGCACATCGAAGAGCCTTTTCCTGAATGATCTCGCTTATACTGTCAAAACATCTTACGACAGCCAAGACAATCTCTCGATCTTTTTTAAGGCTTTCATCTGCATATTCAAGAGCATAGCCATTTTGTTGAACGGCAGCCAAGACAATCTTTCGATCTTTTTTAAGTGTTTCATCTGCAAGTTGAAGAATGCGTCCATCGTGCTTAATAGCAGTCAAGATAATGTCTCGATCTTTTTTAAGGCTTCCATCTGCATATTGAAGATACCAGCCATTTTGCTTAATAGCAGCCAAGACAATGTCTCGATCTTTTTTAAGGCTTTCATCTGCATATTCAAGAACCTCCCCATCTTGCTGAACGGCAGCCAAGACGATCTCTCGATCTTTTCTAAGGCTTGTAGCTGCAAATTCAAGAACACTACCAGCTTCCTGAACAGCTGCCAAGACAATTTCTCGATCTTTTTTTAGGCTGTCATCTGCATATTGCAAAGCTTTACCATTTTGCTGAACGGCAGCCAAGACAATCTCTCGATCTTTTTTAAAGCTTTCATCCGCAAATTGAAGAGTAGTGCCAGATTTCTTAACGGCAGTCAAGACGATCTCTCGATCTTTTTTAAAGCTTTCATCTGCTTGTATAAGAGCCCAGCCATTTTGCTGAACCGTAGCCAAGACAATCTCTCGATCTTTTTTAAAGCTTTCATCTATATCAAAAACAGAAAATCCAAAACAGTGAGCAAATTGAATAAAAATTTTTTTATCGTTAAGATGGCGAAACTTTTTAAGAGTAGAGAGGACAGCTATTTGTGCCTCGTACCATTTTAGATTAAATTCAATGCCAAGGTAAAATTTTTCAATAAAGTCATTTTTGATAAGAGTTAATCGTTCTTCATCAGTGCCTGATATAAGAGAGTTTAAAATAGACAATTGATTTTCAGCAATTATCTGGATGCGTTGATTGGCGCTGTTGTTGCAGAGTTGAGGCTCCCATATATAGCGATGCAAAAGAGGAAAAAATAAACTCTTCGATTGAAATAATTCTGAATCCATCATCAACAACTCTTCAAAGGCTCTTCCTCTCCTCAGAGCTCGATCCATCAATTTAAGTTCCTTAGATGTAAAATTCTTTTTTTGTTCTGTTTCGATACACTCTCGAGGAGGCTTAATAGTGGTGAATCGATCGCTGTGTTTAATTTGAAAAAGAGTCTGCAATAATGAAATGCAAGGATTTGTTTTAAGAACCCCTTCCCATTTTTTACAGGTAAGTAAAATGGAAGAAATATCACGTAAAGGTTGGTTCTGTTGATTGACAATCTGATCAAAAACAATTTCTAATATCTCATTAGGAATGGTTGTATCTAATGAGAATTCCTCTGAATTATTTTCCATTGTTTTTGAATGAAAATTAGTGATTTGCATAATTATCCTTTAATTTAATTATTTATTTTAATATTTGGTGATAATTTTTATTAAACAAATATAATAACAAGTAACTTAAATTATAAGTAGATTTATTTAATCTCCAAGATTAGTAACACTCGGATTGAATGAATATATATTAAATTTTTTTATTGACAATTCCTTCTCTATTTGCTATCATAAGAATTGAGGAGAGATTAAAGAATCTTTATAGATTTCTCTCCTCTTTTTGAATTTAAATTTTTTATTTGACAAATTTAATAGAATTTAGTATCTTGAAGATAGATGTAAGGGAATGAAATCTTTAAGAAGATTTCTTCCCTTTTGTGAACGACAATTTGAGGTGAGAGTAAGGAATCTTTTAGGTTTCTCTCTCCCTCTTTATTAATTAAAGATTTTTATTGACAAGGTCTGTGAAATCTGTTAATCTAAATATAGAGTTAGGGAAATGAAATCCTTGAAACGATTTCTTTCCCTTTTGAAAAATGTATTTTGAGGAGAGATCAAAAATTTGTGTATCTCTCCTCATTTAAAGAGAAGTAAAAAAGCTAACATAATTCTTGTAAGAAAAATCAAATAATATTATTATTAAATAATAAATAGAAATGAATAGTTCGTTTCTTGTTTTTCCGGTGTAATAATTTAAATTAAATTTCCGTCAACCTAAACTTTAGAATGTAAAGATTATCAAAAAACTTTGACATTCTGTTTGACACTTTCGAATGATGCACTTTTTACATCGAGCTTTTTGGCGAAAAGATGCAAATGAAGTCAAAACTTATCAAAAAATTGAGCCGGCATTGGCTAAAAATAAAACGGGTGTAAGAAAAAAAAGAGGGTTGACATAAGGGTGTGAATAAGTTTTAGAAAAAATTTAGAAAAAGCTATTGCGTTAAATCGTCAATATTTTGTATGTTTGTAACTTCTCACGAACGAATCGCGAAAAAAAAGTGAAAGAGTGGATGAGAAAAGAGCGGATGCCGTGAGCATCTGCAAGATGTTTTGACAGTATAAGAGAGACAATGTGCAAGTATGAATAATAGAGCTTGTGTGTGATGGTTTAACTGTCACATAGTAGAGGCCTAAGCAATTAGGCAAGCTACACAAATTTTCAAGATTTTTATTTTTTCTGTGAGAATTTGATCTTGGTTCAGATTGAATGCTGACGGCGTGGATGAGGCATGCAAGTCGAACGGAATCGCAAAGATTCAGTGGCGGAAGGGTTAGTAATACATGGGTAACTTACCTTTAACTTGGGAATAACGGTTGGAAACGATCGCTAATACCGAATGTGGTGAGCTGAAGGCATCTTTAGCTTATTAAAGTGGGGGATCGCAAGACCTTGCGGTTAGAGAGAGGCCCATGGGATATCAGCTAGTTGGTGTGGTAACGGCTCACCAAGGCTAAGACGTCTAGGCGGATTGAGAGATTGACCGCCAACACTGGGACTGAGAACTGCCCAGACTCCTACGGGAGGCTGCAGTCGAGAATCATTCGCAATGGGCGAAAGCCTGACGATGCGACGCCGTGTGAGCGAAGAAGGCCTTAGGGTCGTAAAGCTCTTTCGCCTGGGAACAAGAGAAGTTGGCTAATAACCAGCTAATTTGAGGGTACCAGGTAAAGAAGCACCGGCTAACTCCGTGCCAGCAGCTGCGGTAATACGGAGGGTGCAAGCATTAATCGGATTTATTGGGCGTAAAGGGCGCGTAGGCGGAGATAATAAGTCAGATGTGAAATCCCGGGGCTCAACCTCGGAACAGCATTTGAAACTGTATCTCTAGAGGGTAGGCGGAGAAAACGGAATTCCACAAGTAGCGGTGAAATGCGTAGATATGTGGAAGAACACCGGTGGCGAAGGCGGTTTTCTAGCTTATTCCTGACGCTGAGGCGCGAAAGCAAGGGGATCAAACAGGATTAGATACCCTGGTAGTCCTTGCCGTAAACGATGTATACTTGGTGTAACTGGACTCAACCCTAGTTGTGCCGTAGCTAACGCGTTAAGTATACCGCCTGGGGAGTACAGTCGCAAGGCTGAAACTCAAAAGAATTGACGGGGACCCGCACAAGCAGTGGAGCATGTGGTTTAATTCGATGCAACGCGAAGAACCTTACCCAGACTTGACATGCAGTAGACCGGTCCAGAAATGGATCTTTCCTTCGGGACTGCTGCACAGGTGCTGCATGGCTGTCGTCAGCTCGTGCCGTGAGGTGTTGGGTTAAGTCCCGCAACGAGCGCAACCCTTATCATTAGTTGCCAACATTTAAGGTGGGAACTCTAATGAGACTGCCTGGGTTAACCAGGAGGAAGGTGAGGATGACGTCAAGTCCGCATGGCCCTTATGTCTGGGGCTACACACGTGCTACAATGGTCGGTACAGAAGGCAGCGAAACCGCGAGGTGAAGCAAATCCCAAAAGCCGGTCTCAGTTCAGATTGTAGTCTGCAACTCGACTACATGAAGACGGAATTGCTAGTAATGGCGAGTCAGCAACATCGCCGTGAATACGTTCCCGGGTCTTGTACACACCGCCCGTCACATCATGGGAGTTGGTTTTACCCGAAGCCGCTGGCTTAACCGCAAGGGAAGAGGCGTCTAAGGTAAGGCTGATGACTGGGATGAAGTCGTAACAAGGTAGCCCTACCGGAAGGTGGGGCTGGATCACCTCCTTTTAAGGACAGTTTGCTATTTTAGTATAGCAAACAGGTTGGGCAAGCTCTATCACTTGTACATTGTCTTCCTCGTACTGTCAAAGCACATACGTTATTTTGAAAGTCATATTAGATAATCAAGTTAATCTCAAAAGCGAATGATTTATTTATAATAAATCATTTGAATAGTACAGATGATGCTAAAACGTCATCAAAAAAAAACAATTCACTGATAAAAATCAGCGCTTGAGGATAATCTTCACACAAAAAAAGTAAGTAGAATAGCATAACATAAGTGTCATACTTATGTTGAGTCGTACTCATACTTAATTGCTTGAGACTAAATTTTTGGTCAAGCTATTAAGGGCTATTGGTGGATGCCTTGGCATCAACAGGCGATGAAGGACGCGAAACCTGCGAAAAGCTTCGGTGAGCTGGAAAAAAGCATTGACCCGGAGATATCCGAATGGGGAAACCCAGTGAGATTAATGACTCATTATCTTTAACTGAATACATAGGTTAAAGAGGCGAGACCTGCCGAACTGAAACATCTAAGTAGGCAGAGGAAAAGAAATCAAATCAGAGATTCCCTGAGTAGCGGCGAGCGAACGGGGAAGAGCCCAAACCGTTAGATTTACTAGCGGGGTTGTAGGACCTTCTACAAAAGATGAGCAATCTTTAGCAGAACATTTCTGGAAAGTTAGGCAATATAGGGTGATAGCCCCGTATGCGAAAAAGATAAGCTCATTAGGATAGGCACCTGAGTAGGGCCGGACACGTGAAACCCGGTCTGAATCTGGGGGGACCACCCTCCAAGGCTAAATACTCGTTGATGACCGATAGTGAACCAGTACCGTGAGGGAAAGGTGAAAAGAACCCCTGTTAGGGGAGTGAAATAGAACCTGAAACCAATAGCTTACAAACGGTCGAAGGCCTATGTCCATTTTATGGAAATGGCTGACGGCGTGCCTTTTGCATGATGAGCCAGCGAGTTGCGTTACATGGCAAGGTTAAGGGACATCCGTTCCGGAGCCGAAGCGAAAGCGAGTCTTAAAAGGGCGTATAGTCGTGTGGCGCAGACACGAAACCAAGTGATCTATCCATGACCAGGTTGAAGCAAGGGTAACACCTTGTGGAGGACCGAACTAGTAACTGTTGAAAAAGTTTTGGATGAGTTGTGGATAGGGGTGAAAGGCCAATCAAACTTGGAGATATCTTGTTCTCTTCGAAATAACTTTCGGGTTAGCCTCAGATATTGCTTTGCAGGGGTAGAGCACTGAATTCACGCGGGGGCCTACCGGCCTACCAAAGGAAATCAAACTCCGAATACTGCAAAGTCGTCCGGGAGATAGACAGCGTGGGATAAGCTACGTTGTCAAAAGGGGAACAGCCCAGATCGCCGATTAAGGCCCCTAATTCTATGCTAAGTGAGTAAGGAAGTGGAGTTTCTAAAACAGTTGGGATGTTGGCTTAGAGGCAGCCATCATTTAAAGAGTGCGTAACAGCTCACCAATCGAGAAACTCTGCGCCGATAATATCCGGGACTAAAGCATAGAGCCGAAATCGCGGGTTTATTCTGAATAAGAATAAGCGGTAGGAGAGCGTAGTATGTGCACAGAAGGTGTACCGTAAGGAGCACTGGAGCGCATACTAGTGATAATGCATGGCATGAGTAAACGATAAAGGGGGTGAAAATCCCCCTCGCCGAAAACCTAAGGTTTCCAGGGTAAAGCTCGTCTTCCCTGGGTTAGCCGGCCCCTAAGCTGAGGCTGAAAAGCGTAAGTGATGGAAAACAGGTTAAATATTCCTGTGCCGCCTAAAACATATGGTGATGGGTTGACGAAGTACGTTAAGCGCGCGGACCATTGGATGTGTCCGTGGGGCAATGAGGATGGCTGATAGGTAAATCCGTCAGCGGAATTCCAGGTTGCAACTAAGGGGAATCTTCGGAGGAACCGATAGCGTAGCGCAAGGCTTCCAAGAAATAGACTCTAACCGTTGATGGCGACCGTACCAAAACCGACACAGGTGGGTGGGAAGAAGATTCTCAGGCGCGCGAGAGAACTCTTGTTAAGGAACTCGGCAAATTATCCCCGTAACTTCGGGAGAAGGGGAGCCGCAGGATGTGAGAATATTTACTATTCAAGCATCAGGCGGCCGCAGAGAAATGGCCCAGGCGACTGTTTAACAAAAACACAGCACTATGCAAAGACGCCTAAGTCGAAGTATATGGTGTGATGCCTGCCCAATGCCAAAAGGTCAAAAGGAGATGTTAGCCGCAAGGCAAAGCATTGAATTTAAGCCCTGGTGAATGGCGGCCGTAACTATAACGGTCCTAAGGTAGCGAAATTCCTTGTCGGGTAAGTTCCGACCTGCACGAATGGTATAACGATCTGGGCACTGTCTCAACAAGAGACTCGGTGAAATTGTAGTAGCAGTGAAGATGCTGTTTACCCGCAATAAGACGGAAAGACCCCGTGAACCTTTACTGTACTCTGGTATTGGCTCTTGACTTGTCATGTGTAGAATAACCGGGAGACTGCGAAACCTTATCGTCAGGTAGGGTGGAGTCGCCGTTGAAATACCGGTCTTGACAAGTCGGGAATCTAACGATATCCCATGAAGCTGGGAGTCGGACATTGCCAGACGGGCAGTTTTGCTGGGGCGGTATCCTCCTAAAGAGTAACGGAGGAGTCCAAAGCTTGCCTCATCGTGGTTGGCAATCACGAGTAGAGCGTAAAGGTATAAGGCAAGTTAACTGTGAGACCTGCAAGTCGAACAGAGACGAAAGTCGGGCTTAGTGATCCGGCGGTGGAAAGTGGAATCGCCGTCGCTCAACGGATAAAAGGTACTCCGGGGATAACAGGCTTATCGCCACCAAGAGTTCATATCGACGTGGCGGTTTGGCACCTCGATGTCGACTCATCGCATCCTGGGGCTGAAGAAGGTCCCAAGGGTTTGGCTGTTCGCCAATTAAAGCGGTACGCGAGTTGGGTTCAAAACGTCGTGAGACAGTTTGGTCCCTATCTTTTGTGGGCGTAGGATACTTGAGAGGAGCTGCTCCTAGTACGAGAGGACCGGAGTGGACGAACCAATGGTGAGCCAGTTGTTCTGCCAAGGGCATTGCTGGGTAGCTATGTTCGGAAAGGATAAGCGTTGAAAGCATATAAACGCCAAGCCTCCCTCAAGATAAGGTATCCCTATGAGACTCCATATAGACGATGTGGTAAATAGGTTGGGTGTGTAAGCACAGTAATGTGTTGAGCTTACCAATACTAATCAGTCCATCGGCTTGACCACCTTTTTTTTTACTGAAGGAAGAGACATCCCCTTCAGCACATCTAAGTGTGGTCGCAAATTACATATCAAGCGAGTGTGAAGAGAGTCTTCAAGCGCTGATTTTTATCAAAGAATGATTAACGACATTTCTAATATGACTTTTGCTTGGTGATATTAGAGAAGGGGAAATACCTGATCCCATTCCGAACTCAGAAGTCAAGCCTTTCATCGCCGATGGTACTGCACACAAGAGTGTGGGAGAGTAGGTCATCGCCAAGCTTTTTCTTTCAGCCTTAGAAGCTCTTCGCTTCTAAGGCTTTTTTTTTGCTCTGCATTGATTGTAGACAGATGATCGGCTTCCTTTTAAAAATGCTTTTCTTAAAAATTTTAGCTATAATGCTTTCAAAGTAATTGATCATCGGATAAAATTAAGACTCCTATAAATAAATAAAAATAGGTATGTCAAGGAGGTTATTTCTATGAATGATAAAATCTATAAAGCTTTAAACGAACAAATTAAGCATGAATTTTATTCTTCTTTTCTCTATTTAGCGATTGCGTCTTACTTTGAAAATGTCCCTTTGGACGGTTTTATGAAGTGGTTTCGTAAGCAAGCGCAAGAAGAGCATGAACATGCAATGAAGATTTATCAATATATTAACGATCGTAACATGCAAGTTGAGATTCCAGCGATCGATAAAACACCAGCAAAATTTAATTCTATTCAGGAAGTTTTTGAACTGGCACTTGCGCATGAGAAAAAGGTGACGCATTGGATTTATGAGATCTATGAACTTGCGGTTAGAGAAAAAGATCATGCGACACATGTCTTTTTGCAGTGGTTTATTATGGAGCAAGTAGAAGAAGAAAAAAATGCGCAAGATAATTTAGATCAAATTAAGTTGATTGGTGATGATAAAGCAGGCTTGTTTATCCTGGATCAGGAATTTGCTAAAAAAGTCAGCTAAAACCAAAGTCACACAATCAAGTCGATGAGAAATAAGAAATGCAAGCAGGAAGGCAAATGACTTTGCCTTCCTGAATATGAAAGGCAGGTTCTTTATTAAGAAAAGTCTGTATTTCTTTGGCTAATTCTTTCAACTGTTTCAACGATTGTTTGTGTTTGAGAGTCAAGTTCAACATTGACCAGATCGCCTTCTTTCTTTTTTCCAAAAGTGGTGAGACGCAATGTCTCAGGAATAAGATGAATCAAAAAGTAGCCCTTTTCCCTATTGATATTGCCTAAAGTCAAGCTGACGCCATCCAATGCAATAAAGCCTTTACAAAAGAAATATTTCATCCACTCTTGAGGCACTTGTATACTCATACTGACATTGTTCGGTGCTTTTTCTACTTTTTCTATTTTCCCTGTCCCATAAACATGCCCTGATAATACATGACCGCCGATCTCATCGCCAAATTTGGCTGATCGTTCAATATTGACTTGATCATTAGAAGCAAGATAAGCCAACGTTGTTCGATTTAAGGTGTCTTGGATTGCGTCAAACCAAACATGATTGCCTTCAATTTTTATAACGGTTTGACAAACACCATTGACAGAGAGACTTGCGCCTAGCTCAAGTCCTTTTAATAAGTCTTTAGTTAAAGCCACAGCGTATTTCAACATTCCTGGGTGATGTTGGATATGCACGATCTGACATAGACCTTTGACAATTCCAGTAAACATTTTTCTCCGAAAAGGGAAATAAAAGAGAATGATACTCTAAAAAAAATTAATGGAAAAGTAAGAATAAACCCACATTCCTAGACCAGGAAGATAAGTTTTTTGAATTAGTTAAGAGCTCTGTCGTTAGGCCTAAAGGGCCGTCATGTTGTTTAGGTACAATACATAGGTAACACTATTGGACAAGACATAGGTAACACTTTTAAATAGGCAATAAAAAGTTTATTTGAGGTGGATTATGCCTTGGGAAAATAGAGGTACTATGTCAATGAAAGAAGAATTTATAAAAAGAGCCTTAAGTCAAACAGTGAATTTTAGTCAATTATGCCAAGAATTTAAAATTAGTAGAAAGACAGGTTATAAATGGCTTAATCGCTACACTGAAGAAGGAATATTAGGTCTAGTGGAACATTCCAAGAGACCGATTGTTTGCCCAGATCAAACATCGAATGAGATGGTTGATCTAATTCTTGAGATTCAAAAGCAATATCCTGCTTGGGGAGGAAGAAAATTAAGACAAGTCCTCATCAATCAAGGACATCAGGATTTGCCTTGTGAAAAGACATTCAATCGTCTGCTTAGTAAGCATAGAGAAATTTACATCCAAAAACCAGTCAAAGCTTTTATAAGATTTGAGCGATCACAACCTAACGAATTATGGCAGATGGATTTTAAGGGTCATTTTCAAATTGAAGAAGGAAGATGCCATCCTTTAACAATTTTAGATGATCATTCACGCTTTTCGATTTGCTTAAAGGCCTGCTTATCAGAAAGTGAGGCTTGCGTTCGACAAGCTTTGGAAGATTGTTTTCGCCAATACGGCTTGCCGGATGCTATGACTATGGATAATGGCTCTCCTTGGAAAGGAAGCCCTCCTTTTCGTTTGTCAAGGCTGACTGTTTGGCTTATGAGATTAGGGATCAAGGTTAGTCATTCTAGGCCTTATCATCCTCAGACACAAGGAAAAGATGAACGATTTCACCGGACTTTAAAAGAAGAGGTTTTAAAATTTTATCAATTTAAAAACTTAGCAGATATTCAGCAGCGCTTTGATGAATGGCGTGAAGTATATAATTGTATTAGGCCACATGATGGTATTAACTTGCAATGTCCAGCTCAGCGCTATAAACCGAGTCTCAAACTATTTCCTGAAAGGCTTGAGCCTCTTGAATATCCATTCGTTGATGAAATAAGAAAAGTGGGGGTGTGTGGCACTATATCTTTTAAAGATAAGGCCTATTTCGTGGGTGAGCATTTATCTAAAGAATATGTTGGTTTAGTGGAAAAAGAGGAAGGAACTTTTGATGTCTATTTTGCAACAACGAAAATTCAAAGATTAAATTTAAGGAATAATTCATGAAAAAGTGTTACCTATGTCTTGTCCAATAGTGTTACCTTTCTCTTGTCCTTAAACACATGTTACAGCCCAGGTCGAAGCGAAGCGGAGGCCTGGGTAAAATAAAAAAAGAATCGAGTTCTGAAAGGACGGCATAAATTAATCCCACAAATATTTGGTGTTCTTTTTGAGAAGCAAGATATTTTTTTCTCCTTCTAGAGCTAATGTAGAGATAGAAAATCCTCCATTCCCTTGCGAAGCGAAATCACTCCTTTGAGTATGCCGTCCTTTCAGGACTCGATTCTTTTTTATTTTACCCAGGCCTCCGCTTCGCTGCGACCTGGGCTGTAACATGACGGCCCTTCAGGCCTAACGACAGAGCTCTTATCTAATTCAAAAAACTTATTCTCCTGGTCTAGGAATGTGGGATAAAAGATAGAATTACTTCCTATCGCTTTCTGGCTTTTTTTGTTTCTGATAAGCATTTTGTTTATTGAAAAGGTCACATTGAGGGCAGCGATTGAGCTGCTTAACACTATCCTCCAAATAGGCAAAGTGACAATATTCACAAATAAAGAGAGCTTTCTCTGTTGTGAAAATTGATCGCCGTCGCATGCGATAGTGAGAATAAATCCAAATTCCTAAAACTGTTGCTAGAGTTAAACTCAAATAAAGAATAAAAAGGGTGTTGAATGTTAATTCAATCATGAATGTTATCAAATTTTTATAGCTTCAACTTCTAAACGGTCAAGACCTAAGGTCTTTTGATTAAAAAGACTTTACATATAAAAAATAAGAGAGTGTTCAATTAATAGGAAGGAGTATTTCACATGTATTCCTTATTCATTCCAGCTTTTCTAACGGGATTAATTCTCTTATTTGACGTAAGAGAGCAACGACGGAAGCCGACCTATAAATACGTCGCTTTATTTTTACTAATGGCTGGAATCAATTTCTTATTTTCTTTCCTCTAAAGGACCTGCTGTTGCAGGCGCCCAATTTTAGATCTGTGATAAAATGAGAAAACCGTTACATTAGTTTTTGCATATTGGGATAGCTTTAAATCCCTATGCGTTAAGGTAAGCGATGGGTGTAGGCTTACGCGACGCATTCAGTCGCCCGCCGCTTCGCTCTGGGCTCTATGAGAGGGTTCATGACCCACCGTTCGGTCGCCCTCCGGGCTCGGTCACGGTGGGCTAGAATCAGTCGTCCTCCGGACTCTAGCAGCATTATCAAAACGCCTGGACTAGCATTCTAGTAGCATGATCAAAACGCCTTGACTAGCATTCTAGTAGCATGATCAAAACGCCTTGACTAGCATTCTAGCAGCATGATCAAAATGCCTGGACTAGCATTCTAGCAGCATGATCAAATACCTTATCTAACATTCAATGGCTTCTACATTTTTGCTAGAGTCCGGAGGACGACTGTTTCTAGCCCACCCTGACCGAGCCCGGAGGGCGACCGAACGGTGGGTCGATATTCTTTTACCTAGAGCCCAGAGCGAAGCGGCGCGGCGACTGAATGCGTCGCGTAGCCTAAGATCCTCTTTTAGTTTAATGCGTATGCAGAGTAGCATCCCTAAGCAGCAAAAAAGTCCAAACTCCAGCCTCGTTCTGAAGGACGGGCTTTACGGCGCATGTGGTAAAGAATAAAATGACTAATATTGGTCAAACATCTAAAACCGGCATCTCTAATGGTCGTTTATGCAAAAATTTGAAGCGGTCTGCAAACTTTCACCCATCGGATTTAGGAGATTAACGGGTTTTCGAAAAACGACTTTCATAGAGAGGATCACTGTTATCAAAACGGTTGAAAATAAAAGGACCTCCCGAAGAGGAAACTTCCACATCTTGCGATTGAAAATAGATGACTGATAACTCTGGAATATTTGAGAGAATGCAGAATCTATTTTCATTTGAGCTAAAGCTATGGACTTAGTGAAAGCTCTTGTTACAGAAATTGCAGATTGTGGCAAATGCTTTCTGTTATCTAATCAACACCTCTTTATTCGCAACTAAAGGTATAGAATTTGAGTTGCAAAAAAATGACAAAATTTTTGTGTATAATGAAGTTGAGAGGGGAAAGATATTTAACGCCTTCATAAAATAAATCTTTTGCTAATTAACGTCCTATCCCATAATCAACAGAAAAGAACAAATCCAGCGTAATGAATTCGAAAGGAAGGGGATTTTTTTACCCTTCCTATGACATTCATAGCTGGATGAAGCCATTCTTCAACTGTAAACTCTTGCTCCTGCTGATAGTTTAGGCAAGATTTCCAGATTAGAGCACCCCCGGTAGTCAAGCTCTCGTAAGTTTGGCAGCTCAGGTAGAGCTTGCAGATTAAAGCATTCGCTGCAGTCAAGCTTTTGCACATTTGGCAGCTCAGGCAGGCTTTGCAGAGTAGAGCATTCGCTGCAGTCAAGCACTTGTACATTTGGCAGCTCAGGCAGGCTTTGCAGATTAGAACCGTTGCAGTTAAGCTTTTGCACATTTGGCAGCTTAGGCAGGCTTTGCAGATCGCACCCCCTGCAGTCAAGCACTTGCACATTTGGCAGCTCAGGCAGGCTTTGCAGATTAGAGCCTCCGCTGCAGTCAAGCACTTGCACATTTGGCAGCTCAGGCAGGCTTTGTAGATCGCATCCGCCGCAGTCAAGCCTTTGCACATTTGGCAGCTTAGGCAGGCTTTGCAGATTAGAGCATTCGCTGCAGTGAAGCTCTTGCACATTTGGCAGCTCAGGCGGCAGGCTTTGCAGATTAGAGCAATAGCTGCAGTCAAGCACTTGCACCTTTGGCAGCTTAGGCAGGCTTTGCAGATTAGAGCATTCGCTGCAGTCAAGCACTTGCACCTTTGGCAGCTTAGGCAGGCTTTGCAGAGTAGAGCATCTCTTGCAGTCAAGCACTTGCACATTTGGCAGCTCAGGCAGGCTTTGCAGACTAGAACCGCTGCAATCAAGCTTTTGCACATTTGGCAGCTTAGGCAGGCTTTGCAGATCGCACCCCCTGCAGTCAAGCACTTGCACATTTGGCAGCTCAGGTAGGCTTTGCAGATTAGAGCATCCGCTGCAATCAAGTCTTATGAGACGGCTTATCTGAGGTGGCAAATTTCTTATTTTATACGATTTAATCATTAATTGATTAAGATTTGGGCATTTTTTAAATAATTCTTCAATGTCGCTTTCCTCTAAATCCGGAAATTCTATTAGGTTGGCTCCTGTTAGATCATGACTGATTGCATACTGGACAGCCTCTTTTGCAGTCTTGCATTGATATTTTTTAAGAGAAACAAGCTGCTCGCTAGCCCATTCTTTTTCCTCATTTTTTGCAATCTCACTCAATTGCTTGAAGGAAAAATGCATATTTTCCAATCCACTTCGCACTCCTCCCTTTTGGTAAGGAATGCCTAAATTGCGTGGAGGAATATAGGAACAGATTTTCCGCCATAATTCTTCTGGCAATTGAGGCAGCTCGTTGCAGTTAGAGAACGCGCTCTCAGCGATATTTATCATCTTCCTCTCGTCTTTTTGAATCTCTTCTGGAATTGATGAAAAATTCTCCTGTCTAAATTGATCTTCTGAAATAGGAAATTGATTATTTATCATTTTTATTCCTTTAAATATTTAATTTAAAACAATTATATTAATTAACATAAATAAATAAAATGTGATTATAATAAATAATTAATTAGCTGTAAATCATTATTCTTTTATTTATCTTATGGGGTGCGATTAAATCTGGGGGTTTATATTTTTAGCAGATCGATACGAAATGGTAGAGCGGCGGTAGCCGCTTTCAGTGGGAAGCCCCGTATGAAGCGAGCTTGCGAGCGGAATGCGGGGTGGGCATCAATAAAATATAAACCGCGGAAGCGGTGTGAGTGATCTTACGCTGCTTCCGCAGCTCATGCGATATTGCCTACACCCGCATTCCGCTCGCAAGCTCGCTTCATACGGGGCTTCCCACTGAAAGCGGCTACCGCCGCTCTACCATTTCGTATCGATCTGCTAAAAATATAAACTCCCGTCATGGAGATAGCATCGCTAAGCAGCAAAAAAGTCCGACATAGAAGGAATCCCAATTCCATGATCTTTTTGGATGTCTAGAAGGATTTTTTGTTGTCATTCACTTTTTCAAGAAAAAAAACTATAGACCCTCATTCTCGGAGGGGGACATCTGTTTTATCATCTGGAGCTAAAACGACAAAATTTAAAGTCCCCTTCACAATTTCTTTAGAGGCGGGAGAATCAAAGCGTAAATTCAAAAGAATCTTTTCCGTTAAATAGTCAATGGCTGGTTCTGCACTGGACTGAGTGCGCTCATACCAAAAAAGTTCTCCCGTTTTTTCATCCAACTGGGCGTGATAGGTGACATAGGCTGGAGAAGGTTGAAGCGAAATAGTTTGCATTTGATTTAAAAGAGGGTCGCTGGTGACTAAAGGAAGTTCAGCTAAATCTCCAGAAATCGTGAGTTGGATGCGCGGCTCTTCTAATTTAAGAGAAAGAGACTCTTGCCATTTAGGCCACAAGCGTTCTTCTAAAGACTGTAGAGCATGTAAATCGAGGCTAAGAGAAGGGTTGAGGGTGGATTGTTGGGAAAAGGAGATCCAATCCAATATTGGAATAAGTGAGAGAGGCGGGAATAGCTCCTCTTCTTCAGCGTAAGAGGAAACGAGAGCCGCACTCCCCTGCGAAGGCTGATCCGATTGAACTTGAATGGGAGGAAAAGTAAAAGTGGAGGGTAAATAAAAGGGGGTCACATGAAAAAAAAGTAAAGCACTGATATGAAGAAAGAGGGCTATCGCCAGCGCTTTGAGGAGGCGAGCTTCGAAAAAGCGTTCCTGCTCTCGCATGCGAATCGTCATTCCTAATAAATTGGATTTTTTCTCTAGTTTGAGCATATCAGATAGGCTCCTCCATCACTTCATTTGGTTCTAGTGGCTGATAAACGAGCCTTAGGCTTGAACAACACTCTTGGGCAATTGCGAAGAGACGCAAAAAAAGTCCATAATTGACGCGGCGATCTACGCTTAAAACAATTGTCGGTTCTTGTCCACTGTTTTGCCATTTTAAATGTTCGACCTCTTGCTTTAAGCTTTCCTTAAGAGATCTGAGGTCAACAATCATCTTTTTAGATCCTAAATAGATGACGTGTTGCGCATCCATGACCAATAACAATTGAGTTGTCAAGGGGGCGGAGTCTTTTTCCAATTTGGGATTTTCGATAAGTAAGGATTTTAAAGGTAAAATATTAGAAGTGACGATAAAGAAGATCAACATCAAAAAAATGACATCCACTAAGGGGGTCAAATCAATCAAAGCCATAGAAGATTTAAGACGTGTCTTAAACTTCATGCCTATTCCTCGCCGCGTTCAAGCAATAAATCGACAATTTCAGCTGAAGAGGTTTGAATCTCTAGCACAAATCCCTCTACGCGGCTGACAATGTAATTATAAGCCAAAACAGAGGGAATGGCAACGACCAGTCCCGCAGCTGTCGTGATCAAAGCATATTCCATTGCTTCACCAATGCGTGTAGCGGAAATATCGACTAATCCGCTCAGACGCATCTCGGCAAATGCTTGAATAAAGCCCAATACAGTTCCCAATAGATCCAATAAGAGGAGCAATATGAGCAATGATAGATAAAATTTTGGCATTTTTCTCTAAACGAGCAATTTCGATGAGTCCTGCAATTTCCATGGCTGATTCAATTTGTTCTTTTCCCCGATTATGTTTCAGAATACCCGCTTTAATAATCGCCCCAATTGTTCCTCCTGTTTGCTCACAAAACTGAATGGCCTCTACGATATTGTTTTCTTTAATGTTTCTACGCATGGCAATAATGAATTGGTTGGTATTGATTTCAGAGCGATGCAATTGCATCAGACGTTCAATAAAGATGGTAAAACTGGCAACCGAGCATCCAATAATGACCAATAAAATGATGTTCCAACCAGAGCCGTAGTTAAAAAGGCTAGCGATAAGAGCTAAAGATGCAAACTTAATATCCATAAACTTCTTCCAATTTTTCCTGTGCTTTTTGAGCCCACTCGCCTCCTTTACGTGCAGCAGACTCTAATTGTCTAATGGCCAGCTCAGGCCTTCCTTGTAATTCATAAATTTCTGCTCGTAAAAACATGGCTTTGATGCGCAAGGGCGAAATGACATCATCATTAATGACCCGTGATAGAAGCTGCATTGAGTCATCAAGTTGCTTGAGCGCTTGATGGCAAAGGCTTTGTTGAATCCAAAGATCTAGCTTTTCATTAGGGCTCAAGCTTAACCATTCACTTGCCTTTTCTGCTTCCAAAAAACACTGCAAAGCCACTTGAGCATTAGATTGCCTTTGAGCAAGCTTTCCTTTCTCATACCAAACGCGCATCAATCCATAACCCTGGTTGGCCTGAGCTTGGCGATAATGTTCTAAAGAATCATTCAAAATGGACTCAGCGGCTTGCCATTCATTTTTTTCTTCATAAGTCTTAGCCAGTTGAAATTCTGCCTCTGCCCAGATTTTGGGGTAGGGAGAACAGGGCTGAACGAGCATTTTTTTAGCAAGGGTTTGAGGAGTGATAAAATCATTGATCAATTGTTTAAAAACTCCTTCGGCATATTCCAAGTAAATCTGCTTTTTCCCTCCCGTGGAAGTTTGTCCGATGGCTAGATTTGCTTGCGCCCTTTCGAGTTGGGCACGGTAGCGTATTCGAATAAAATAGGCAAGATCTGAAGGAGGAATCAACTTTTTTTCAAAAAGAGTATCAAATGTCGATTCTGCAAGTTGAAAGGCATCAATTGCAGTGGTCCAATCTTTACGACGCGTCAGCACTCCTTCTTCAGAGAAATCCTCTTTTGTATAGTGTAATCCAATGACATAATGGGCCGTGATCAAAAGAGGGTGGTGAGGAAATAAAAGAGGCATTGCCTGCAAATGCTTAATCGCTTTGCGCTTGCCCTGCATATACTCGCGATAGGAATAGCAATGGAAATAGGCAATGGGTGAATAAGGACTTTGCGAATCTTGAATATAGGCCTGTTGAAGATATTCTTTTTTTAAAGAGAGTTGATGTTGCTGACCTGCGCAGTAAGCTCGCCAGAACCATGCTTCGCTATGTGATGTGCAATAAGCTTGTTCTTGAAGGAGTTGGGTAAAAATAAGATCGGCTTGTTGCCATTCTTCTAATTGAAGGCAAATTAAACCCTCTAATTTTAGGCATCTTTCCTTCCAAGAGGCTTTAGATGCTTTTATTTGTTGGTTTTGCTGTAGCAAATTTCTTGCTTTTTGCAAGATGTCCCTATCTTTTAAGTGCAGTGCAATCCAGGCAGATAAACAATCAATTTCTTCTGGACACTCAAAAGTGGAAAGCAACGAGTCATTCGCCTTTAATTGAGTGAGAATATACCAAGCTTGTTGAACATGATGGGTTCCTGGTAAATGAGCGTAAGCACAGGCTAAATACTTGAGAGCAAGTGCCGTTTCTGTGGGAAAGATAGGGTTTGCAAATTGAATGGCTTGGTTAAAGGCTTGGATCGCTCTTTCAAATGGCTCAATCACACTTTTTAGCTCCTGTTGACACTTTAATCCTTCTTCAAAATCATTCAAACCCTTGAGAAAACAGACTTTGGCATAAAAGCCTTGAGGATAGTCAGGATGAGTGGATAATTCTTCATAAAGTTGGCTGCGCTCTTGATAAGAAGGCGCTGCAGCAGCGCGTTTAAGAAGAGCTTGCCTTAAGCCGTCTGGGGAGGAAAACAGTGTGGACTGACGGAGAAGTTGCTGTGCCTGAATATAAGAGTGAGAATCACAAAGGCATTTAGCTTTAATGAGGTAAAAATCGCTTAATAAAAGATAAGAAGTTTCAGTAGGCGCTCGTTTTAATAGTTGTTGTAAAATGTGATGGGCTTTGAAAAAGTGGTCTTTTAATTGATCTAAAGAGAGTTCTAAAGTCAAAGCTTGTTTCAGATAGCTAAGAATTAAACCATTTAATACATGAATTGACCAATTTGCTTGAGAGGCTAGGGCTTTGGGTAGTAATTTTTCAAAGCAACGTGCTGCTTGAGAGGCTTGATGATTGGCTAATAGAGCCCAGCCCGTTAAATAGATTTTTTCAATATTTAGAAGATGTTGTTGAGGAAGATGAGAAGATAAAAAATGGAGAACTTGAAGAGCTTGATCAAATTGATGCTTCATTAAGAAAATTTTAGCTATCTGCAATTGAGCTAAATCGTAAGGCAGGGAATCTGTGAGTTGCCAAGCAATCGATTCAAAGGCAAGTTGAGCACCGGTGAGATTTCCTATTTGAATACAATGATAACCTCGTTCTAAGGCAATCAAGCTTCTGTTATATTGAGAGTTGGGAAGAGAGCATTGTTGTAGTAAATCCAAAGCACGTGCGGATGCGCCGAGCTGACGGTAAGCAAGGCTCATGAGAAACAAGCATTGATGATGGCAAAAAGGAGTTGCTAAAGGAGTCAGCATAGCTAAAGCAATTTGAGGTTGTCCTTCTTCTATGTGACAATTTGCAAGCCTCAGGATGAGCTGAGTTTTCAATTCCTCATCTGGGGAAAAGGTCAATAGTTGAGAATAAAGAGGAAGCGCATCGCCATACAGCTTTTCATGAAAAAGTTTCTCAGCGCGTGTGGCAATTGTGTCAAATTGAGAATTTGCTGAAAGCAAAAAGGAAGCAAGTAAGCTAAGCAACCAAATGCGAGCACTTCTTTTTAATTTGAGTAAAACGGAATAAGAGGTCATGACGTGAATGGATTAAAGTTGCTCTATTTTATGAACTTTAAGTTTCATCAAAAAAAGCCCTCTTGTCAAGCGATTAAGCACTCAAGCCAAGGAGCCCTTAGAAAGCCGATTTGGAACGAACTAAAAAACCTAATGGAAATAAAAGGCTAATAATTTTTTCCTTTTGTCCTTTAGGTTCCGGTCAAAGTTGGCGCAAAATGGCTTGATAACAAGGTAAAAAACATGTTTTTGGCTAAAAAATGCATGAAAATGCAGATTTCTGAAGAAAAATGTTGCACAATATGTCTAAAGTGAATATTCAGTTAGTTGTCAATATATAACTCTAAAAGGAGGAGTTCTAGGCATGTCAATAAAAGACACTTATAAACAGTTAAGAGAACTTTTAAGCAATATCTCATCGGATCTTGAAAAATCTGAAAATGGCAATAAAGCTGCTTCCCAACGCGTTCGAACAGGAACTGTAAAATTAGAAAAAATTGCTAAGGTATTTCGTAAAGAGTCTATTTCTACTGAAAAGAAAACGAAAGGTCAAAAAAGACCTGCTAAGTCAGGTAGCGCTAAGAAAGCAGGAGTTGCAGGTAAAAAAAACTCAGCAAAATCTAAATCTTCTAGCTCTAAATCTAAAGATGCTTCTGTAAAAGCGAAGCCACAAGCTAAAACTGCTCAAGCAAGAACAAGCGTTAGATCTCGCCAATTTTCTTTAAAGCGTGCAACAGCAAAATTACCTACACGACGTGTAGGTGCTCGTTAATCAGCTCGTTTTGTTACCGAGAATTTAAAGGGGCTTTTATAGGCCCCTTTTTTTATATGGATCATTTTATGGCAAATCAACTTCGTATTGCTCAACTGAAGATAGAAGAATTATCTCAACAGGGGCTAGGAAAAGGAGTATGGCATTCTCAAAAAGGACTTCCTCAAGTGGTAGAGGTGCCCTTTACTTTGCCAGGAGATGAAGTTCAAGTTCGCTTAATTAAGAAAAAAGGAGGAATTTATCAAAGCCAGCCTCTTGAATGGCTGCATCTTTCAGACAATCGTGTCACTCCGCGTTGCATACACTTTGGGCATTGCGGCGGTTGCCGTTGGCAACATATGGCTTATGAGGATCAATTAAAGCAAAAGGAAGCTTGGATTCACCGCTATTTGCAGCCTTTTTTGCAGTCCGATACATCGTGGCATTCCATTATTCCTTGCCTTCCTCCTTGGCAATATCGCAATAAAATGGAGCTGACCTTTTCCAGCGACAAGGCGGGACGCCGTTATTTAGGATTGATTCTCTATGGAACACGCGGCCATGTTTTTCAAATGCAAGAATGCCATCTGATCCAAGAATGGGCAATTGCTGCCGTTCAAGCTGTTTCTCAATGGTGGACCGACTCTGAGCTTGATGCTTATCATATGGGAAGTAATAAGGGGTCTTTGAGAACTTTGACGCTGCGTGAAGGACAACGTACAGGAGATCGCATGGTGATGCTTACTGTATCAGGAAATCCTCAATATGCTCTCAATCAAAAGAACATTCAGCAATTGATTGCGATTCTTCGCCAAGCCATTGAACCCTCTTTGCCTGAACAGAAGCTTTCTATTTTCCTGCGAATTCAACAAATTGCCAAAGGTCAACCTACTCAATTTTATGAGATGCTGCTTCATGGTCCAGACCACATTCGGGAAGTTTTGCACATTGAGACAGCTCCAAATCAACGACATTCTTTGAATTTTCGCATTAGTCCAAGTGCTTTTTTTCAACCCAATACACAACAAGCTGAACAACTTTATTCACATGCTATTCAATTGACGCAAGCGCCAATAGGAGGGGTGGTCTATGATCTATATTGTGGGACAGGAACACTAGGAATTTGCATGGCCAAAAAAGCCAAAGAAGTGATCGGCATTGAACTTAGCCCTGAATCGGCTTTAGATGCTAGAGAAAATGTGAAGTTCAATCATTTATCCAATGTTTCTATTCACACGGGTGATGTGGGGCATGTTTTGCCAACCCTTTTACAGAACAAACAGCTGCATCCAGATATTGTGATGGTGGATCCACCGCGAGCAGGACTAGATACTCGAGCTTTAAATCACCTTCTTGAAATTAAATCTCCTTTATTAACTTATATCTCGTGTAATCCCGCTACCCAGGCGGCTAATCTTGAAATTCTTGTTAAGGGAGGCTATCGACTTCGAGCTGTTCAACCGATTGATCAATTTCCCCAAACGGTACATGTAGAAAATATTGTTGTCTTGACTCTTTAAATTAGAGGTCAATGTGGCCATCTTACATTTATTTTATCTTGATTTCATGCAGTGTTTGCGGCAAACTCTTCAAGAGAACACAGGTTAATGAATTTTTTTATCAAAAATTTGTGCAATTTATCTTGTTTGATTAACTTTTGAATGAGGAATGCAATGAAAGCAAAATATTATCTCTTGTTGACGACTTTATCTTTAGCTTTAAGTGGCCGTTTATTTGCTGAGGGTGAAAATGTTCCCCCTCCTGATCAAAGTTTTTGGCAAACAATTGTCATGATTGGAATTGCTTTTTTATTTTTTTATGTCATCTTATGGAGACCAGAACAAAAGAGACGCAAAGCTGTGGAAGAACAGCGTAGTACCTTAAAGAAAGGGGATCGCGTGGCTGCGATGGGCATTTTGGGAACTGTCCTACGAGTAGGAGATCAAACAGTAATTCTCAAAATGTATGATGGAACAAAGTTGGAATTTTACAAAGCAGCCGTCACAGATATTTTACCTGAAGATGAAAGCGATAAAAAAGTAGAGACGACCGAAGAGTAGATAATAGTAAGGGTAGAGATTTTTAACAAAATCTGCAAACAATGATGATACTCTCAAAAAATTGATTTAATTAATCAGAGAATACCTCAAACATGTTGCTTAATCATTACAATGTGTTTGAGGTCATCTTTGACTGATGAACCAATTTTAACATAAAAATATAGATAAAATCACTCGTATTGGAAGGTAGGTAAAATTTAACAATTTTAGTTTTATTTTTAATATTAAAAAAGTTAAATATTATAAGTGTTAAGATAGTTAAAGCGATTAGAATTGAAAGAGTCAATAAAATTAATTTCACTTTCAGAAAAGAACGCTTCCAAACGTTCTAGTAAATTTTCTTTATTTTCCTCCGTCAGCTTAAAACCAAAATTTTCTTCGAATTTTTCTAGGATATGAGCAGGAAAATATTCAAAATCGGCATCCTCCAAGCATACCGCAATTTCATACAGAGGGTCAAAATTTTCATCGTTTTGGAGCGGATCTTTTAATGCCTCTTTGGATTGAGAAGACTTTTCTTGCGATTTACGGTACTGAGGATTGAGAATTAACTTCGTATCTTCTATTTTTAACTGCTTTAAGGAATTGTGTAACTCTTCTACATGTTGTTTATAATTAATGCGATGCTGTTCATAGTTTTCTAACATTTGTTTAAAGCGGTCATCCTCACCTATCTCTATCTTTTTAAGACCCATCATGCAATTTTCAATTAATCGCATATTGATCCATAACAAGATTTGCTTTAGCAGTAACAAAATCTGATGGCCCGACATCATAAGTTCGATCATGCGTATCTGAATTGTCAACTTATAGCTTTTTAAACTGTATTCGTTGGGCTTGTATTTAATAGCAAAGAAATGTTCATGGAGATTGAGCAAAATGCTTTCTAATTTAAAATTGAATTTTGGATAAAGAGGCATGAAAAGATAAAAGCCTCCGAGTGGAAATCCGGCTTTAGCAAAATCTTTGCTAAAGACTTCTAAAGCAGAAGTTAATGCAAATACTTTAACGTATGGCATACAAATTGCAAATTGAATGGCTGTAGAGACAAGTCCAATCATCTCTTGTTTTAGCCGCAAATCGAGAAATTTAGCTTCAACGCTATGCTTAGATAATAAGCATTGTTTTATTGCTTGCCAGAATAATTGAGCCTTTTCTTCTTGATAGTCAATCCATTTTGCTGCAAGAGCCTGCACAAATTCTTCATTTTGAATACACTGATCCCATTCTAATTTGGTTGTGGGCAGAGAAATAGGTAACTCTTCATCAACGTATAAATCCTCTGACTCCTCAAAAGAATCTTCTAATACTTCGTCAGATAATTCTATAAATGGATCTTTACTGTTCTTTATTTGAATTGCGTCTAAAGGAATATGCAAGTTAGCAAAATGAGCTTCTATTTCAGGCCATGATAGATGTTGGCAGGCGATAATTTGTTCATTAATAAAAGGTAGGCTCTTATTAATTAAGCGTTTTTTTCGTGCCATTTTTGCGCGTAAAGCTGTATGAATATGCTCCTCAGCCATGATTGATCTTTTCCCGATATAATAAGAATATTCCTGCATCAAATCGCGCTGAAAATGTGAATTTTTAAATTGTTTTTTAAATTCTGTAATAGTCGATGGAACTTCGAAACCAATCCCTATCTCTTTGAATATCTTTTTCACTTCTTGTGTTGTATTGCAATTCTTTAGAGATTCGAGAAACTTTTTCAAATTAGCACGGTAGTATTTCTGCATCAAATCGCGCTGAAAATCTAAATTTTTAAATTGTTTTTTAAATTCTGTAAGAGTCGATGGAACTTCAAAATCAATCCCTGCCTCATTGAATATCTTTTCCACTTCTTGTGTTGTGTTGCAATTCTTTAGAGATTCAAGAAACTTTTCCAAATTGGAACGATAGTTTTTGTGTTCGTTCGCATGTGTGATTTCAAGTTCTTCTTCTTCTTGATCGGGAGCATTTGAATAAATATTGACCGTAACACGGGGCTGTAAATGATAAAGCCATTTATTTTGATTAGCTTGAGCATTTAAAGCATCCCAAATTCCCGCTATTTCCTTAAAGAAACTAAAAACGATTTTGCAAATTTTAATTGCTGTTTTTGAAGATAACTCTACCACATGCTCAAGAACTAAGGGGGTAGGTTTAGTCAGAACAAGGCGTATGGTTTTGTTCACCCCTTTATTCCATGTCTCTTGCTTTTCTTTTTTAATTTTAAGGTTAATGAAGTCTATATATTTCTGAAGTTTTTCTATTTCACCATCACTACCGCTTGACGAGCCCGATTGCAATTTTTGCAGTTGCTGATAATAATTTTTTAGTTCCTTTTGAATAGCGTAAAGCCTATAGTATTTGACTATATATTCGAGCATATGCAGGCTATCATCCATCCATTTGTAAACAGTATCGCCTTTATTTAGCCAAGATTTAACTTGAGTATATGGCACAGAGTTTAACTGCGTCACTCCCTGCAAAATGTTTTCTTTATTAGCACTAAGATATTCACAGCTTTCTAACAATGTCATTTTCAAGGTGACTAACCCTTGAAAATGCTGTCTCCACTTCTTGAAGTCAGCCTCAAGATTTTCAACAAGCTTAGACAATTTCCCTAATTCAAAGTTAGCGTTAAGATTGTCAATAAGCTTGCACAGTTCTTTTGCTTTATTATTATTTAATACTAATGCGGGAGGAGCAACTTTAGACTTTAAAGGTGTATTCTCTTTTTTGTGATTATCTGCTGGGGATTGTTGGAATATACGCTGACTCACTTGCGCGCTCGCAATGTCCACTTCCTTGATTCCAGGCTCTAGTTGCCCCTTCCTAAGAGTTGGAGAAACAGAGAGTTCATCGTTTTCTAAGAGGAATTCATCTTCACTTCTATAAAAATTCCGTTGAACTGGGGAAACCATGTGACCACCGTAATTAAATCAAGATTCTGTTAAGAAAAAATGAATGTTAACACTTTTTCCTAAATTAGGAAATAGAAAAAATGGATTTCTAAAATAAATGAATAGTTTAAAGATTTATTTATTATAAATTTTAGTTTTTTAAATTAAATTTCATAATAAATGAAAAGAAAAGTTAGATGATTGAGATAAATGAAAGTGATAGCTCCTGAAACGAAGATTTTACGCTTTTGACAAATTGAGTGATTTGTAGAAGAACTGATAATAGCTTTGAAGTCCTGTCTAAAATCATAAAAAAGAAAGAGCCAAAAAGACGTTCTAAGGGAGAGAGGATGCAGCGACACGAAAGCCTGTATAAATATCAGAATATTCAGGCGGGAGAGCTAATCGTTCGGCTACTCTTACACCACTAGCAAGGCTATCATAGCATCCTCCTTTTACAATTTGATGAGTAGAAGGGGTTTGATTGGTTCCATGAGGACTTGCGACCCATTCCCAAACATTTCCACTCATATCATAAGCTCCTACAGGGCTTTTTGCGTGGTGGGTGCTTAGAAGGGTGAGATCTTCGGAAGTCAAGGGTAAAGTATGAATACCATTATAAAAGCCTACAGGAGTTGTGAAAACCTGTGATGAGCGATGAGGCATTTGATCTTCACGGTAATTTGCCCATGTTCTGTCAATAGTGTCTTGTCCAAATCCATACTTAAATCGTATGGGTTTCTCGTTTTCCTTAGGGAGAGACATGCCTGCAGCTTTTTCCCATTCTGCTTCTGTGGGAAGGCGATATCCCTTATCTTGGCAGTAAGCTTGAGCTCCATACCAAGTCACTAGGATGACAGGATAAATTTCTTTTCCTGGTAGAGGTGTCACAGTGATTTTACTTCCCTGTTTTTTAGCGGTCAATTGAGAAAGGGGATTAGCATCTAGTGTTTTGCATAAAATTTGACCCTCTATATTTAAAATATAACCAGGACGAATAGGATCTCCTAATCGAGCTTTTTGAGATTGCAAGGCTTGATTGAGCCAATCTGCATATTGAGCATTGGTTACCTCATAAACGCCGATAGCGAAGGCAGGAATATAGACTTCTTGAGCTGGACGCTCATTTTGCCGATTATCTGTAAAAGGGTCTCCGATGATGGCAATGCCAACAGGCACTTCAACAAAAGTATCTCCTGGTTTATAGGCCACTTCAATGTCATGATGCTCCTCTGCTTTTCGCGTTAAAGTAATGGGGTCAGGAGTTTGATAATTGGGAACAGAATCAAAAGTGAGACGAAATGAACCTTCTGATGAAAGTTCAATAAAAGTGTCTTTTCCTTGATAGCGAAGGGGCTTGGTTTTTGTATCGTTGAGATTTTGTAGGGTAAAACTGGCATTCGGTAAATTTGTGACAACTTTAATTCCCTTTTTAAATTGCGTAGTTTCTTCTTTCTTTTGAGTGAGAGACTGAGTAGAAGGCAGAGAAAGCGTTTGAGGATAAGCTGCACGAATATTGATATCTAAAGTTTTGGAAGCAATTTGTTTGTCTGTAAGCGAGTAATAAGTCAGCGTATAATGTCCCTCAGGTAAGCGAAAAATTTGAGTAGGAATTGTAAGAGTTTCATTTAAGACATCTTGTGGATTCTTTAAAGAACGAATAGTTAATTGCAAGTTGCTGTTGCTGTTAATAGTTAACCTTCCTAGTTTTCTGTACGCGACTTTGATTTGTACAGTTTGATTGTTAACAAAGATTTCTTGAGATGGATGAATAGGGGCAAGATTTGGATCGGAACTAGAAAATTGTACAACATAACGACCAGAATTGAGGTCTTTAAAAGTATAATTGTATCCTTTTCCTTGTCCAATCACTGCCCCTCCTTCAGCTGTCAAAGTGAAAAGAGCTTGAGAACTATCGGACGTGATGTCTACACTTCCTTTAGGAGAAGGATAAGGAGTTTGAAGAAGAGGATTCTCCTTTTCTAAACCAAAGCCTTGATTGTTAAATTTTTGAGGAGGAGTAGAGATTTGATACCACAATTCCATGCGCACAATCTGATTAGGCGCAACATTAAAAGGTGTTTTTGGGGCTGTATAAAAGACATAGCCGGGAATATCTTCAGCTAATAGATAGTAATGATGTCCAGGGGGAATGGAAATAGTAGAGATAGAGCCAACACCTGAATAGATTATGCGGTCTTGAAGCATGAGTTTCCAGCCCACTCTTTTATTAGAAATCAAAGAAAAACTTGCCAGGCTGCCGGATGTTGAAAAAGTGTTAAAAGATCCAGGAAGAGGAAAAGGAGGAGGAGGTGGAGGTGGATTTGGTGGAAAAAAAGGGTTGGGGGAGTTAATCATCACTGCGGCTAATTCATTTGAGGCAGAAGAAAGAGAGGAAAGCGGATGTAGGCGAATGGTTTGATCTATTTTTATAACGTCTCCTGGATTCAGAATGACATTGCGAGGGGGAACCTCCTCGAAGAACTGATCAGTATTGGGAAGAAGAAATTCTATGCGATAATTGCCTGTAGGAAGATGAGTGATGACGACAGTTCTTTCATTTGGAGTATGGCTATTGGAAACAAATTCATCTTTTTTAGGATAAAGCGTTCGTTCTTGTTGATCGTTGATGAGCCAAAAGCGAATGCGATCGAGCCGTTGTCCTTCTTGATTAGTTTGATAAGAGACAATGATTGTTCCCATCTCAGGAGATAACAGCTGTCCTTGAACGTCCAGAATAAAGAATAAAATTGGCCAAAGAGTCCAAAAAAAAACTTTCACCTTTCTATCCTCATTCATTCAATATTGACCCATTGACATTTTCTCAACCATAAGGCTTTAACTCAGAGCCAATGGCGAAAAAAATCCAAAACTCAGGTTTTGAATATCCTCCTTATACCAAAAAATTGAAAATCTAAAGAACTAATTTTTAGCCTCTATTGTCTCTAGTTGCCTAGTTTTTTCTTTTACCACTCTTCTATTGACAGATTGAATATATTCATCTAAGACTTGTCCTTGATCATTGATGCATTTAAAAGATTGTTGAGAAGGAGTCAAAGTGACGGCAATAAAGTGTCGAGCAGAGGCAAATTTGGCAAGATAAGAACGCTTCGTACGAAGTTTCCGTGGTTCTTCAACTCCCCACCCACCGTCACCCATGTAGACAACTCCTTGAGGATGAATGCGATTTTTTAGCAAGGGATGGGTCCTTTTATAGGCATGATCATGATGTTCAAAAGCAGCCTGTAATCCCTCTTTTTCAAAAAGAGGAACCCAAGCACTGCGAATAGCTGTACTGCATTTATTTTGGAATTTGCGAACAGAGGGATAAGCGGGAACATGATAAAGGGCAAAACGATGCGTGACTTGTAAACGTTCTTTAAGGGTTGTACGAAGCCAATTTGTTTGTTGACCAGCAATAGGGTTAGCATGACCAGAATCTAAAATAAAGATGCTAAGATAAGAATTGAAGTCTAAAACGTTATAAATGCGTTTTCCTGGCATGGGAAAAAGAGCGCTGAAAATGGCTGCTTGAGCTGGACTTTGATCAAATTCTCCAATTAAGTCATGATTGCCGATGGCTGCAATGACTGGAATTAAGCGACCTTGCGGGGTAACCATATTGGCATGCCAGACTTTAATCCAGCTAATCCAACGATCAATCAATTGAATAGGTAAATGGCGCGATTTAACGGCATAGGCAATATCGCCTCCAACTAAAGCAAAAGTTGGATTTGTTTCTGAGGCTTTTTGACAGGTTTTTGCCAATAATTGAATCCCATCATGATACATATCTCCTCCCACGACAAAGCGCAGCTCTTTATCTAAGCGTGAAGGTGCAGTGAGAAATCGATATTCTTCTATATAAGGAAAAACTTTAAAAATATATTCTGTATCAGACTGAAGATTCTGCAACTCCACGCGATGGATAAGATAATGAGAAGCACAGGGAAAAGCCAGCTCTTCTCCGACCACTTTTCGCCATTGCTCTTCTCCATTTTTTAGGCGATACATCACCATCGTTTGCTTTTCTTGAACAGGGCTTACCCATTGAATCGTCATTGTGGTGGAGGGACTTTGTTGCCAAGTCAAATAAACCGTTTCTTGAGCTAATTCTGCCCCACAACAGTAATTTAGAAAAAAAAGGCTAAGGAAGGATAGCCCCGTTCGCCAGATAGAAAAAATATGAAACATGACATGCTCTTAATAACTTAAAGGAGGTATTTTAGCATGTTATACTGATTAGATAAAGAAAAGAAAAAGAATTGCCCAATCAAGTGCTCAGAAGTCAGGAGCCTGCCGGCTCCCGATTCCTATCTTTTAAGAAGAAGATTTCAATGCTTCTGCTGTTAGTGCTTCTAAGATACGATTGCTACGATTGACAAATTCATGAAGTGCATGAGGATCCATTTCTCTTTGTGAAAGCAAAGCCAAGTCATAGACTTCTCGTGTCAATTCTTTGGCCAATGCAGGTTTAGTGTGATCGAGTTTGCGAATAGATTCCATTAAAGGATTATTCGTATTGACGACAAAGGTGCGCTTACCAAAAAGAGACATTTGCTTTTCCCGCTCTTGGGGATCCAAACGCATAAAGTGGTCGCGCATGCGGCGCTGCCTTTCATCCATCATAATAAATCCAGGTAAAGCATCAGCTGCCAAACTTTTGGCTTCTACTTCGATATTTTCATCTTCAAGCTTGGATTTGATCAATTCAGCAAGCTTGATTGCCTCCGTTTTGCCTTCGGCATCAAGCACTATTTTCTCACGCTCTTTATCAACAAGATTTTCGTGAACTTCGGCATCAATGCGTTGAAAGGTGACGGGCTTCATCTTGTCTTCCAAAAAATGAATCAAGTAAGGGTCGAGCGGATTATCGGCACAAAGAATTTCAAGCTTGCGGTCGCGATAGATTTGCAAAATGTGCCCGGCATGTTTTTCATCAATGGTGTAAAAAATTTTATCCTTTGTCTTTTCCCTATTACGCTCTAAATAGTCTTGAATCGTTGTCCAATTGCGATCCGTATCTCTCCAAATGAGAAATTCTTTTGTTCTTTCATAAAATTTATCATCTTCTAAAATGCCTAGCTTGACGACAGGCGAAACATCTTGCCAGGCTTTGAGGAAGCGTTCTCTATCGTTTTTATAAAGCGTAGATAAACTATCGGTCACTTTTTTGGAAATATGATTGGCTAATTGGCGTACAGTTCGATCGGTTTGCAAATAACTACGCGAAACGTTGAGGGGAATATCAGGACTGTCAATGATTCCTTTTAGCATCATTAAATAATTGGGTATGATATCTTTGCAATTATCAGAGACAAAGACACGATTGGAATAAAGGCTGACGCTACTTTTGTTAGGATCGAAATCTCGGCGCATTTTGGGAAAATAAAGAATGCCTTTCAAATTAAAGGGATAATCAACATTGAGATGAATCCAAAAAAGAGGATCTTCATCCATAGGATATAAATAGTGATAAAATTGCAAGTAGTCTTCATTTGAGCATTCTGAAGGCGCTTTCATCCACAGAGGAGGATGCTCATTGATTCGCTTGCCATTAAGATAAATAGGATAGGGAAGGAACGAGCAATAATGACGCAACACTTTTTCAATATAATTGGAATCCAAACATTCTTCATGTTCTTTCCCAATAAATAAAGTCACCTCAGTTCCTCGTGTCTGCTTTGTTCCTAGCCCAATTTCATAGTCTGAGGAACCATCGCAACGCCATAACACAGGCTGTGCATCTGGTTTGTAAGAGAGGGTACTGATTTCAACCAAATCGGCCACCATATAAGCCGAATAAAACCCCAGTCCGAAGTGCCCAATAATTTGATCTTGTTCATTATTGGATGTGTACTTGCTCAAGAACTCCTCTGCCCCTGAAAAGGCAATTTGAGCAATGTATTTTTTGACTTCTTCAGCATCCATGCCGATGCCGTTATCAATAAACTTTAAAGTTTTTGCTTCTTTATCAATTTGCACATCAATGCGAAAATCTTGGTCTTTGACATCCAATTCCTCTTTATCGCGCAAAATTTTTGTCTTTTGGATGGCGTCGCAAGCATTCGAAATTAATTCACGTACAAAAATATCTCGATCGGAATAAAGCCATTTCTTAATAATGGGCAAAATGTTTTCGCTGTGAATTTGAAGAGATCCTTTTTCCATTCGGCTACCTTTGAATTATCTTTGAATATTTATGTTTAAATCGCTAATTTTTAGTTATTTTTATTTTTATGTCAAGGTTGGAGAGCGATGCAAGAAATTTCAACCAAGGCATCGAGGGGCAAGCGAGCGACCTGTATGGTTTGGCGGGCAGGGAGAACAGGTTGAGTCAAGCGTTTGGCGCATTCTTGATTGACAATTGAAAAATCATTGAGATCTTTGACAAAGATTTCGTAGCGTACGACATTTTCCAAAGAGCAACCACTCGCTTTTAAAATTGCTTCTAAATTGTCCAATACCCGATTCATTTGCAAACGAATATCAGGTTCAATCATCTGCCCGGTTTTAGGATCGATTGCAATTTGCCCTGAGACAAATACAAAAGGGGGAGCGCAGACTGCTTGAGAATAAGGTCCAATGGCTTTAGGAGCTTGAGAAGACTCAATTTTTTTTAGATCAGTCATGTGGCAATTCCTTACGTAAAAATGATGCTACGTCTATTGTATGCCAACAAGTGAATTTAAAAAAATGGGAAGAATGAATTAACTCCCTATGCGTTAAGCTAAAACATCTGCTTAGGTTAAGGGGCGCAAAAAAATCCGAACTATAGCGAGCGCCCTCCGAGCTTAATATCATCAAGCTAAGAGATGAGCCTAAGCTTCTCTTACCTTACGTATAGGGATTTTAAAACCCATTTTATAGGCAAAAACTAGTGTGGTTGAGTACTAGCGCATTGAAAGTAGCCGAATCATTCCGACAAAATAGGAATAAAAACCTCAAGCCAGAAGTTTATCCTATATTCTAAGCTCCGCTCGAGCTTGATGCATATTCTTCTATGAAATCTTTGCTTTTTTATAGGGTGGAGGATAATTAGTCATAAAAGAAGTTTTGTTTGTGCGTTGCCATTGTCCATCTTTCAACACATAATCGTATTTGTATTGAATGAATTCAGGAATCGACTGGCTATCGGGAATTTTCCATTCCATAATGCTTAAGCATCTTTTCTCTATCTCACGAATATAAATGTCACTTAAATACTTGCTATTATCAAATAGTGTTCTTTTGATTGCCTCCCTAAGGTCTTGCATCTCTTTTTCCTTAAAAACGCTAGTGACAGCTCTAATTTTTTTATCTGTTGTAATAAGGTGAACTTGTACATTCGCATTTTCATAAGCAAATGCTGTAGCTTTTTCCAGACGCTCCTCAGCCTCGTGAGAAATAAATGGCACAACAAGATAAAGATGAGCTTTTTCCTTTGAACCCCCATTTCCATAAGCACATTTAAAATTAGTAATTGTTGTTTCTAATTGAGAACCAGAGTAGCTCGCATCATCAAAAATCACATAATTTCTTTCATTGCCATCTAAACTTGACTGTCGTCCACATTCTTTAGTCATTCCAGCATCTGTGGCATTTTCAAAATAAGTACTCGGTGAATTTTCAAGCTGAGGTAATGCTAATTCTGCAATCCATTGTTGACTTTTACCAGGGACAAATCCAATAGAATAAGATTGTCCTTTTAAACGTTCATTCAACGTCCTTGTACAAGTAGATAAAGCTTTGTTGAGATCTTCTTTTGTAATTAAATCAATTCCTTCAAATAGCTTTTTCATGACAGCTTTATCTAGTGAATCATTTATTCCGTCTAAAAACGCTTCAATGGCATCTTGAAACAACTGATTAGACTGAAGGATCTGTGCAGGTTGATGGCAATTCAGCGGAATTTGCAATTCATCTAATTTCTTTTGCATTGTCACAGTTTCCCTTGGCACATCCTCTAATTTATGATCTCCTTTAATAGAAAGAGAAGATTCCCATACTTTGAAAGCTTTTCGAGGAACTAAAATTTCTTTCTCTCTTTTACCAAATAAGATAATTTTCCATTTGCGATGATAGCTTTCTTTAAATAAGAGAAGGCCGAAACTTAGAAGAGTAGGGAAAATGATGCTTACTAAACGCTTCAGTCTCGCTTGACACTCATAGTTTTTTTTATATGTTTGCAAATAATAACTTCGTCCTTCATGCAGAATAGGGACTTTAGAAATTAAAGTTAAGTTATTGCGTTCATAAGGATTGTTTAGTTTATTTTCAATAATTTTCATGTTTATTATATTATCCTATTTTCAAAGGCTTTAAACAAAGGTTACAACTCAAATTTTACATTGTATGTTATTATATTTAATAGTCTTTGAATATTTTCTGATTTAAATGAAATGTTATTACCAAATAATTATAACGTAATTAAATAATATCAAAAATACTTTTTAATTGCAAGGTTTAATTTATTTTTATAATTATAATTGGGTGTGATTAAATCTGGGAATTTATATTTTTAGCAGATCGATACGAAAGGGTAGAGCGGCGGTAGCCGCTTTCAGTGGGAAGCCCCGTATGAAGCGAGCTTGCGAGCGGAATGCGGGGTGTAGGCAATATCGCATGAGCTGCGGAAGCAGCGTAAAATCACTCACACCGCTTCCGCGGTTGATATTTTATTGATGCCCACCCCGCATTCCGCTCGCAAGCTCGCTTCATACGGGGCTTCCCACTGAAAGCGGCTACCGCCGCTCTACCCTTTCGTATCGATCTGCTAAAAATATAAACTCCTAGATTTAATCATACTCATTATAATTTGTGTGATTTGAATTGATTAACTTGAGAACTCCACTATTTATTCCATAAACATATAAATTAAAGATGTTTATTATTAACAACATTTTCAATTAGATTTCTTATAATTTTGAAATTTAGCAAATAGCAAAGGTTCCCGCTGAAAATTAACCTAACTGCTGAATATCAATGAAAATCAATAAAATAGTTTGCGAAAACTACAAGTTGTACTTTATTGATAATTAGAAGCTTATCAACTCAGCGGGAATCTTTAAGCAAATAGACACCAGTTATCCCATCATGCGTTTTTCGACTTTATGCAATTAGCTTTTTTGGGTTAAAACAGTTAAATTGATGTAGGGTAAATATGTCTAAATTTTTGCAGGCGCGTCATTAGAAATATTCCACACTGATGCTAGCATGACTGGCATTTTGCTCATTTTTTAGTTTGATATTGAGAAATATAATCTAAGTAATCTTGGTAGCTAAGACGAATGACTTCAAGCGCTTCATCACGACCATAGACATGTATAATTTGAACTTTGCTAGGCTTTCCCTGCCCCGGCATTTCTTTGTAGGTGAGAAAATAATGGCGCAGTTGTTCAATGAGTTTTTCCGGGCATTCGCTAATGTCTTTAATATTTCCAAAAACGAGATCTCCTTCCAGGACTGCAATGATCTTATCATCGGCTTCATTGCTATCTAATAAGCGGAATCCCCCAATAGGGCGAGCTTTTAAAAGTAAATCACCATGGGTAAAGGTGTTATCTGCAAGAATACAAACATCTAGAGCATCGCCATCGCCAACAATATTCTGCTGATTGCCCATTTTTTGGTTTGTATATTCTGCGACTCGAGGACCGGCATATGTGCGGGGAAGAAAGCCATAAAGAGTTGGACACAAACTTGAATATTTTTGTGGCCTGTCCACTTTCAAGATTCCTGTTTCTTTATCTATTTCAAACTTTAATGTGCTAGTCGGGACTATTTCGACATAGCAATTGACCACTTCAGGAGCTCGCTCTCCTAAAGCAGGACCATGCCAGGGATGGGCGCGATAGAGCATAGAAAGAGGAAGGTCAAGTTGTTGGGAAGAGGTCATCGGATTGTTCTCACCGCTGGGAATCTTTGTCGTTTCCTCTGACAAGCATGAGAATAGAGGCAAAATCAGCAAAAGTCCTAGTGTAAAAGAATATTTCATTCATCACCTTTAAATTTTCATATCATCAAGAAACTGCCTATTTCTATTAACAGAAAGCTGCTATTTCGTCGATAATTTTGAAAAAGAACATCCAAATGTACAGTGCCAAATCCTTTGCTTGATTCTGATCCATTTTACTTGAAGAGAAAAAGAAGGCTCGCTATATCTAAGAGATATTCTCATTTGGTAATGCTTTCACAGCAGGATGTTATCGCATGTTTCTTTTCACCCATCTCTCTATTTTAGGACAAATTTTTGGAATTGATCTGCTGTTAAGTTTATATGCCATTGCTGCCTTCATTGTCATTGGAGTTGGATTGACTATTTTGATTCTTTTTACAAGAGCCAAATTTGTCAGTTCGGAGATGTGCACGATTAAAATTAATCGGGATGAGTTGCTAACCATTCATACCCATGCAGGACAGACTCTTTTGACAGCCTTGACTTCTCATGGTATTCCTATTCCTTCTCCTTGTGGCGGCAAAGCGACTTGTAAACAATGCAAAGTCAAAATCATTGAAGGAGCCAGCCTTCCTCTCCAAACAGATCTTGATACTTTTACTAAAAAACAAGTCAAAGAAGGTTGGCGCTTATCTTGTCAATCAAAGGTTAAAGGGGATTTATATGTTGAAGTCGATGAACATCTCCTTGGAGTAAAAGAGTGGATAGCGACTGTCACTAGCAATCACAATGTGGCAACTTTTATTAAAGAGCTTGCTGTTGAAATTCCTGAAGGTGAGGAAATTCCTTACCAGTCTGGAGGCTATTTGCAGGTTCATGTTCCAGCGTTTAAAACCAACACTAGTGAGTGGAAGTCGACCATGGATTCCAAGTTTTTTCCTGATTGGGAAAAATTTGAAATGTTTAATCGAGAACTAGATTTTAGTCATCTGTCCCCTCCTCCTAATGAAACGATTCGTGCCTATTCCATGGCTTCTTATCCAGCCGAAGGACGCAAACTTTTATTCAATATTCGCATTGCAACTCCTCCTTTTATTAATGGGAAATTGCGCGAAGATGTTCCTTGGGGGATTTGCTCGACTTACACCTTTTCTTTAAAGCCTGGTGATAAAATTCGCTTGAGCGGTCCTTATGGCGAGTCGTTTATGATCAATGACAACCGCGATCTCGTTTTTCTCATCGGCGGTGCGGGCTCTTCTTTTGGCCGCAGCCACATCTTGCACTTGTTTTACACAGAAAATACCAAGCGTCATGTGACACTATGGTATGGTGCTCGCTCTTTGCGTGAGAATATTTACCAACAAGAGTATGAAGAACTTGAAAAGAAATTTCCCAATTTTCACTACAAATTAGTATTATCAGAGCCCCTTCCAGAAGATTTGGCAGCAGGTTGGCCCTCTAAAGATCCCATTAAAACCAATTTCTTATTTAAAGCTTTTGAAGAAGGACAGCTTAAGCGCATGGATTATCCAGAAGAATGCCTCTTTTACGTTTGTGGCCCTCCCATGCATAATAAAAGCGTGCTGAAACTCCTCGATGATTATGGCGTACCAAGAGAGAGTATTGTTTTAGATGACTTTGGTAGTTAACTTTCATGAGCTTATATGCGCATTCTAGCAGCTCAAATTAATCAGACAATTGGCGACTTGGCAGGCAATAGCGCACGTATCATTCGGGTCATTGAACGAGCCCGCCATCAAGGTGTTGATCTCGTTATCTTTCCTGAAATGGCCTTGAGTGGATATCCACCCGAAGATTTCATTCTACTTCCGCATTTCATGGAAGCTGTTGCGCAGCAATTGAAAGAAATTGTCCAGGCTACCATAGGCATTGCAGCTATTGTCGGGTTACCTCGTTATAATCCACACAAACTTGAGAAAACTCTTTATAATAGCGCGGCTTTAATCCAAAACCAAACCCTAATTGATTTTGCTGATAAAATTTTATTGCCTACCTATGATGTTTTTGATGAGAGGCGCTATTTTGAACCAGGCAATGAAGTCAAGACTTGGCTGCTTAATCATCAAAAGATTGGAGTCACTATTTGCGAAGATTTATGGCAGCATAGTGGACTCTTACATTCCACTTCTTACCGCCGTGATCCTGTTTTAGAATTCGAAGGGAAAGACCTTGCTTGTTTAATTAATATTTCTGCATCGCCTTATAGTTTAAATAAATTTGGTACACGCTTAAAAGTCTGTTTAAGTGCCGCTCGTTCGCTTGAATGCCCTGTCATTTTATGCAATCAAGTCGGAGGAAATGATAGTCTCATTTTTGATGGCTATAGTCTCTATGGTAATCAAGAGGGTCTTTTACAATGCGCTAAAGGATTTGAAGAAGATGAGATGTTGATCGATCTTGCATTGGCGAAACATCCCATTACAATGGAACGCAATGCAATTCAAGACCTTTATCAAGCTTTAGTGATAGGAGTGCGTGATTACTTTATAAAATCAGGTTTTAAAAAAGCATGCTTGGGGCTGTCAGGAGGAATTGATTCGGCTATCGTCGCATGTATCGCCGCTGAGGCGTTAGGACCAAAACACGTTCTGGCCATTAGCATGCCTTCTCGGTATTCCTCGCTTGAGAGTACGCGAGATGCTGCCTTGCTATCCAAGCATTTAGAAATTGACTATCGTGAAATTTCTATTGAATCTCCTTTTGAGAGTTATCTAGGTATTTTAGCTCCCGCTTTTGAGGGGCGAGCACCTGATAGCACAGAGGAAAATTTACAAGCGCGTATTCGAGGAATGCTCTTAATGTCCTTTTCCAATAAATTTGGTTATCTTGTATTAAGTACAGGCAATAAGAGTGAACTAGCTCTTGGTTACTCGACATTGTATGGAGATATGTGTGGAGGATTAGCTGTGATTGGAGATTTAACTAAAAGACAAGTGTATGACTTAGCACATTGGATCAATCGTCATGAAGAAGTCATTCCTCAACATACCATTACACGGCCTCCCTCAGCAGAATTGCGTCTCAATCAAAAAGATAGCGATACATTGCCAGATTATGAAATCATCGATCGCGTTTTGCAAGCTTATGTTGAAGATCATCGTTCACCAACTTGGATGGCTGATCACTTTCACTATCCTCTCTCTTTGGTTCAAGACTTAGTGAGGCGCATTCATCTAAATGAATACAAGCGCCGCCAAGCGCCCCCTGCTTTAAGAGTCTCGGAAAAAGCTTTTTCTATTGGGAGGAGATTTCCTATTGTCCAACGTTGGGTATAGAAATAGATCTGGGATATTGAAAATCTTAAAATAAAGAAAAAAGATATGTTGAAATTCAAGTTTTTAGGGGGGAGTTTTTTTTTCATCTTGTGCCTGTGCGTTTTCATTCAAGCTCATGAAGGGCATCATGTATTCTCTCCCTTTGCAGCAAACTCAGAGTTTTTTGCGCAGAATGAAGTGTCTAGTCGTTTAACGAGCTGGTTAGGGTGGATTGGACGATTTCATCTTCTCTTTTTACATTTTCCCATCGCTCTTATTTTCATGACTCTAGCCGCTGAGTGGCTTTGGATCTGGTCTGCTAATCTCTTATTTAATCATGCAGCTCGATTTATGATTTTAGCTGCCGCCATTTTTGGTCTTCCCACCGCTCTTTTAGGACTTGCTTTTGGATATGGACAAAATTATGAAGGAATGTCTTTGGATTTGTACGTTTGGCATCGCTATTTTGGCCTTTTGACTGCAGGCCTAGCTATTATCGCAGCAATTTTAAGAGAGCGTTATGCTCCTGAGCGTGCAACCTCTTTGACGAGTTATTATATTTGCCTTTTTTTTCTTTTCTTATCTGTTAGCCTTACTGGCGCTTTTGGCGGCAGTCTCGCTTTTGGACTTGATGTTTGGTAACTCGTAATCAGTAGTTAAATTACTAGATCAGAGACCTCATCCTATTTTTCTTCAACTGCTTGATGGATTTATCGCAAGCAAGACCTTTTGTACTTAAACCATTTTCTTCCTTTTCATTAGAAATTACTAAAATAAAATAATTTAAAAAAATTAAACTAAATTATTTATTATATTTATTAATATATTAAAAATAAATTTAATAAAAGTATAAAACAAGCAAAAACTTAATATTTAATTAATAATTTTGTGAGATAATTTTAATAAATTAGTATATAATATAAACACTATTATTAAGGTTATTTCATGAATAATAATATTTCTCAAAATTATGTCACAATTTGGCAAACCTTATCGAGTTTGCAAGTCGGTGATAAGTTCGAAATTGATTATAATAAAGGGAGCGATCCTTTTAGCCAACCAGTGGATGTAAAAATAAGAGTTTCATTAGGTAGGCTAAAATCTTATGTAGGACCCAACTCTTATCTGGGAAGTTTCGTGCAGGCAGGCGTGAGACAATATAATAAATCCATTTATTACACATTAGCAGACAGAAAAAACACGATTAAATGGTTAAAAAATTTTACTGAGGCAACTATTAACTATGCGAAGCAAAATAGAAATCCCGCAGAGATCAATCAAATTTATCAAGCCATAAAAGGAGCTGAACAAGGTTTAAAAAATTTAACCGACACTTATACTTCTGCTTCTCAAATGGATTTGCTTCAAGTATCTCTCAGAATTGTAAAAGATGGAATAGACGTTAATCAGCTGGTAGAATCGAAAATAGACACCTTAAACCAGCTAGTTGAGACGCAAACAAACGAGGAGTCAAAAACAGAACGGACCCAAGAAAAAACAAATGCCGTATCCGTATACACTGATGATATTATTGATGCTAGTGCTATCGCATACCCCAGTTCATCAGCTACTCCAATAGAACCCGCTGGAGGCCCACCCCCACCGCCACCACCTCCTTTGCAGGTGAAGCCTAAGAAATTTCAAGATGAACCCGACGCCCCCAAATTTAAGGCTCAGGACTATAATCAGTTAGATGAACAACAGTTAAATGAACAAAAGCAAGCAATTTATCTTTATTTAAACAATCTCAAATCATCGTTAGCACCCGTCCAAAAAGTATTAGAGGAAGTCCAAACATTAGAAAAAGCACTTAAAGACAGCAATGAAGAATTGGCTAATAAGAAAGAGACTTTTGGCAATTATGAGACAAGTCTTAAAACATTAACAGGTCTAGAAAATATTTCTTATAAAAATGAGACATTGGATTATAAGGAAAATAATCAAATCGTTTATTTATTTGTCAAATCCACAGCTATTCCTTACTACCCTGATCAACAATTTGCGGAACTTAATGAAGGAAAGAAAAAGCCTTATCCAGAAGCTTTTAAAAAATCGGTTGCTGTTAAATTCAACTACAAAATGGCTAAAAAAGAATGGGATGAAATCCAACCTGTTCAGGAAAGAATTGCTAAATTAAAGACACAATTAGAGGAAGTAAAAAAAACAACTAATAATGGTTTTAATTTTGATGATTTTGAAAAGCTCATGAAACAGAAAAACGAACAAGTCACTCTGTGGGAAAATGGAATAAAAAACCGCGAAAAAAAATTAGCCAAACTTTTAAAAGGAGATTTAAGCGTGTCTATCATTGCACCTCCAGTTGAAAAAGAAGAAGTGCAGGAGGAGAACACAGAAAACGAGTTAGATGTGATTTTGAAAAATAAAGACTTGCAAAATTTATTGATTAGTCTACGTAAGTTTGATGACAACCCTGAATTGTTTTATTTATCACAAAGTGGCATAGGCGAAAAACAATAACTTCTCCCTCTTGCTAGGAAGCAATGCATCCAGCAGGAACAGAAATAGAATATTCTTAAAAACAATGGCGCTACAACCTGACTCTTTACTGAGCAAAACTGCTTATGAATGGTCTGGTTGTAGCGCCATCGTTCTTTTAAGGCGACAAATCTTAGTGTTTATGGTTAATCAATAGATAGGCTTGGCTAAGCGATGTATTGAGTTGCCACTTCGCTTCGCCGTGGTTCCGCTGTTCGATTGCTACACGATCGTGGTCAACTAAGCTTGCTTCCATCCCCAAGTAAGTACATCGGCAATATCTGTTTGCCCTTGACGCAGCATCATCAATCGGTCAAATCCCACTGCGACGCCACTGCAGTCAGGTAACCCTTTTTCTAATGCCTCCAAAAAATATTCATCAATAGGAAGCACCTCTTTTCCCAGTGCCAAGCGCGCTGCATTGGCTTCTTGGAAGCGTTGACGCTGCTCATAGGCATCAGTGAGTTCATGATAGCCATTGGCTAGCTCTATACCCTGGTAATAAACTTCAAAGCGCTCCGCTACTTGTTCTGTGCCATGCCAACGCTTACGCGCCAAAGCGGCTTGTGAGGCAGGATAGTAGGCAAGCACGCTAAGATTGCCTTGACCCAGTTGGGGCTCGACTTGCGAACCCAAAATGAGATTGAGAAGAGCATCTTTGCCCTCTTCCAAGATAGAGGGATAAAAAGGGAGATGATGATTTCGAATATAACTGAAAAGTTCTTGCTCATCGGCTTTGATATAATCAATCCCTGTTTTTTGTAGGAAAACTTCTCGATAACTCACAATCTGGTAAGAAAGATCGCCTAAGAAAAGACGAATGAATTGAATGGTTTCTTCAATCATTTGTTCAAGGCTAAAGTCCAAACGGTACCACTCTGCCATCGTAAATTCTGGATTGTGTTTTTGGCTCCATTCACCATCACGAAAAACATGCGAGAGTTGATAGATGTTTCCTATGCCTTCGGCTATTAGACGCTTCATGCCATATTCAGGTGAAGAATGGAGGTAGTGCGTTTCTTTGCTTTGATAAAGAGCTGGGATTAAATCAATATGCGTATCTACGGCAGCTCGGGCACTAAGAATAGGACAATCCACTTCTATTATCTTTCTTTGCTCAAAAAAATCACGCGTTGCTCTGAGCATGGCAGCCCGATCGTACAAACGCGCTATTTTAGAAGTCAAAGAGGACTTTGAAGTGGCATCAGCTAGAGACACGGGAGACATATTCACCGGTGCGTGTATCGACTTTAATTTTTTCCCCTTGTTCAACGAAGATGGGGATCTGAATTTTTGCACCGCTTTCTAAAATAGCAGGCTTCATGACGCGTCCAGAAGCTGTATCACCGCGCACGCCAGGAGAAGTTTCGACAATGAGCATCTCAATAAAGGTAGGCGGTTCAATGTTGACGGGAGCCCCATTGTAGAAAATGACATCATAGAGATGATCATCCAAGAGCCATTGCGCCGTATCCCCAATATTTTCAAAAGAAATTTTAATTTGTTCAAATGTTTTTTCATCCATAAAGACAACACCATCTGTCTCCTTATAGAGAAGACGCATGGCTGATTCTGAGACGTCAGCGACATCTAACTTATCACCCGATTTAAAAGTCCGTTCAATCACGCGACCAGATAAGAGGTGTTTCATCTTAATGCGATTAAAAGCTTGACCTTTACCTGGTTTGACAAATTCATTGCTAATGACCGTGTAAGGTTGGCCTTCCACTTCAACTTTAAATCCACCTCTCATTTCATTAGTGCTTACTTGTTGTGCCATAGTTGTCCTTCATTAAATCTTAAACTGAAGCATTAACTATAACGGAAAAGATAGAGAGAAGTCCAGTAATTCTAATTAAAATAAATGTGTTCAAGAGAATTGAATAAAGGCATAAGATGAACCTAAGTCAAAAGCGAGGATCTATGTGGTTTAAGGAATATCGCGATTATCCCATTGATAAGCCGCTGGTTAAAGAGCAAGTAGAACCTAGTCACGGCATTATTGGATGCGAAATGCATGATCTTAATGGATGGGGAACTTCTCTTCATCAATTTAAGCCTCATAGAAAGAGCGTATGGGCCAAGTGGATGGCTTATTTATTTCAGGACCGAAATCATGGATCATCCTAATCAACGGCATGGCAACCATACGTGGGATATTATTCTGCATTATTATCGCTGTCCTAAGTGTGGGAATATCATGGAAAATCGAGATAAGTTTGAACCTCGCTTTCATCAATTAGAAAAAGAAGTGGTATGTTCACGCTGTCAACATGCCTTTACAGTGAGAAAGAAAACTAAACCGACATTTGGTCCGCTTTTGGGGCATTATCCAGAGGTGGACGAATAGGAGTCATATGAATTCAACGCCTCCCTCCTTTGAAGAACATGACCGTCTTTTGCAAGAGCAAATTGCTCATGATACTTTAGAGCGCTACTCAGGATCGTTAGTTAAAGATTTTCAGCCGTATATTCTTCTAACTAACTTTGCTCGCTATGTTCATTATTTTGCTGATAGCCGCCGAGTTCCTGTCATTGAAGGATCGACATTCAAAGTCGCACATTCTCCTGATGAGAAAATTTCAATTTTAGACTTTAAAATTGGATCGCCGGCTGCAGCTTTGGTAGTTGATCTTTGCGCCTTTCTCCCTATTCGTGCAGGCGTTCTTTTGGGGATGTGTGGAGGATTGCGTAGGCATTATCAGGTTGGAGATTATTTTGTTCCAGTTGCAAGCATTCGCGGAGAAGGCACATCTGACTTTTACTTTCCGCCAGAGGTTCCTTCATTGGCCAATTTCTTGGTCCAAAAAATCATGACGAACGTTCTAGACGAGGAGAAAGCCGCTTATCATGTCGGAATTACGCATACCACAAATAAGCGCTTTTGGGAGTTTGATCAAGATTTTTGTGCTCGCCTTAAAGCAACCCGTCCCCAATCAATTGAAATGGAGTGCGCGACTCTTTTCATCGCAGGTTATAGTCATAAACTGCCATTAGGAGCTCTTTTATTGATTTCTGATTTACCTCTCAATCGAGAAGGAATTAAAACTAAGAAAAGCTCAGAACACGTCTTTCAAACTTATACGGCTGATCATATCGAAAAGGGAGTCAAGATTATGAAAGCTCTAGACATTGCTCTTAAACATGAAGCAAGAGGCATTTTTCGGGGAAGCCGACGCCGGTTTGAAACAACACTTTCTTGATAAATTTAAGCTAAAAGTGTTGTGTTAAAGCAGTAGTACTCCATTACATTAGTTTTGCGTATTTAGACTGCTTCAAAGCCCGGGTTGGGGTAAGATGATTCTCTTGTAGTCCTTCAGACAACATGACGAGGGCTAATCTAACCCAGGGTCGGGACTTAACAAAGAACTGTTTTTGGGTTTGATATTCGTCGAGTCAATTTAACAATACACCGCCTGTAACAGGCTTTAGAGGCATACTTCCCGAAAATGAAGCGAAAAACCTCAAGCCCAAAGCAGTTCTTTGTTAAGTCCCGGCCATAGGGTAGGAACGAAATGCTTCTGGCAAACTCCAGAAGCTAAATTTGTCGCTCAAGCGGCGTTAGCCGCGCATGGATAGTAGCCGTGGGTGTAGGCGAAGCCGGAACCCAAGGTTACCCAAAAAACAAATTTGAGCCACGTTAGTGGCGTAGGAAATGTGATTGTGGACCAATGTTTATTTAAACGAATGCTACGCCACTAACGTGGCTCAAATTTGTTTTTTGGGTAACCTTGGGTTCCGGCTTCGCCTACACCCACGGCTACTATCCATGCGCGGCTAACGCCGCTCGTCGCTGAGGGAAAGGATATGGATCAAGCAACATTGCAAAAACAAAGATAAAAAATTCCGATTACTTAGCCATATGCCGGGACTTAACAAAGAACTGTTTGGGCTTGATATTCGTCCCGTCAATTTAGCAACACCGCGCCTGTAATAGACTTTAGGGGTATATTTTTCGAAAATGACGCGAAAAACATCAAGCCCAAAACAGTTCTTTGTTAAGTCCCGACCCAGGGTTAGACTGTTCATTTTATGCAAAAAATGAGCTTTATTTTTCACAATAATTGGCATAGTTGAATTGAAGGTCGCATGTTTATGCCTTTCAGGACTCGATGTCTTTTTGATAGAACCCAGGCCTCCGCTTCGCTGTGACCTGGGCTGTAACATAACGGCCCTTCAGGCCTTAACAAAAAGATGATTTAGGGACTATAGAAGAGGGACTTAAACATCTCTTGTTAAGGCCTAAAGGGCCGTCATGCTACAGCCCAGGTCACAGCGAAGCGGAGACCGAGTACTAGATACACCTGTCAATCATGAATAGTGATAGATAGGTTATTTTGATAATCCATTAGTTATTTCCTCCTTACGATTATAATTTCAATATTATTAACATAATTTTTTTTCATTTTTATCTTGTTTTTAAACTAAAATAAAAATAATTCGCAAAAAATAATAGAAACATTTAATCTTAAACGTCGTCAATTCATGTAAAGTAAAAAATAAAGGTGAGATATGATCTCTAGTGTAAATAATAATTTTGAGACGGCTTTAACTATAAATATGCCTTCAAAAGCTGAAGAAATCCGACAGATATCGCTTCGTATGATTTTTGAGCTCGCAACAGAGTTCAAAGAAGATACTCATACAAAAAATTGTGAGACAGTCACACATCTCCGATTGATGCCTGTTCTAGATTTTATTTATACGTGTTGTAATGTTTTATATTCCGATGATAATGAAATTAATGCCATTTTAAAAGATTTGTCTTTAGAGCCTTCATCAAAAATGAGCGAAGAAGCAATAAAAACAAATTCACTAGTCGTTAACACCACTCACGTTCAAATTAAACAAAACCGCATCCAAATGCTTGAGACCGCTTTACAATGCTGTCGACAAAACAAGCAATACAAAGCTGAATATTTGTTACGTACTTTGTTTATCAACATTATTAGCTTAGATCCCGCATCATCTCGGCAAGAGGTTATGAAATCAATAGAGTTGGAACAGGAGCATTTAGAAACAGTGATTGACTTGACCGATTTGCCTGGAAGTAATCAAGAAAAATACGATTGTCATTTAGAAAGTTACTTAGATCTTTTATCCAAATTAGTTGACTTTCAATTCAATTTTGATGAAACACTTCAAAAAAAATTTACAACAGTCCTCGACCATTTAGAAGAGTTTATTGATAAGAAAGGTGAAGATCAGGTCTCGTGGCAAGAGGAGTCTTTGATAATAAAAAGTCTGGTATTTCTTTATACCAGACCTGAGTGGCTTTTTTATAGAGAAAGACTAAAAGCCAAAGTGCTTCTAATTAAATTAAAATCTAAAGAAAATCAGGAGGCTTGCAAATCTAAGATTGAATTGGAGCTGATTTTGTTACAAGCGGATCAAGCAATCGAAAATCAATATATAGTAAATTATCCTAGAACAATCTATACCACCTTATTAAAAGATATCATTAACATACTTCCTTCTTGCTCTCCTTCGGAAAAAATCATGGCTCTATCCATTGGGGTAAAGCTTTACGAAGCTCTTGCTAATGACCAAGCAGATCCTAATCTAGTGAAAAAGAAAATCTTTACTGCCCTCACAGAAATCATCGCAATAGGTAATACCCACCCTGAAAAACTAGATTTTAGAGCTTTGCGAGCTTTAACTCAGTGCCGTTTCACTTATGGTTTTTATTTAACGCATTGTTTTCAAACAGAAGAAGAATTTAAATTAGGTTGCGGAGCTCTAGACATGGTTTCGCAAGACTTTTGGGCTGATCCCAACATTCGCCAAGCAGCCATTGAAATTAAAGATATTCATCTTTCAGTCAAGAATAGGGTTGATTGCATTACGCTAGATCAACAAAAATTTTTTCTATTAAAACTCTATAAACTGATACTTCAGCAAGAACTAGGTGAGTTAAATGCTTGTTGTATTTATTTAGGACATAAAGATAAAAAGCAGCGCAAAGTATCCAGTCTGGAAGATCTTATCAGTCAAGAGTCTATCTGGCAAAAGAGTTTTTCATTATTTTTCTTGCAAAATCAATTTAAAGAAGCTGAGAATATTATTCTTACTTACCTTAGGTATTATGATTTAAAAGCAGAAAAAATGTTAGAAAAGTATAAGATTAATAATGGGATACAATTTTTTAAAATTAAGATTAATGAAGATCTGAATTCAGATGAGGATAAAGGTCTTGAGATGATAGTTTCTTTAGATAAAGAAAAGATTGTTGATTTTGTCTCTAATTTAAAGGATCATCCATTTGCTTTAAATACGTTTTTCAAGCAAGAAGGTGAATTTTGTAATAATAATTCACCGGTTAATTTGACTATGCATGCAAAAAATGGTCAAACTAAGAGAGTATGTATTTTTAAATCATCTATCGAATTATCCTATGACATTTTTTTTAATATGTTAAATACATTAAAAAACCATCAAGGAAATTTAAGCTATACAAAACTAACTAAATATACAATAAGTGCTTATGGGAATACCATTTATCACAATGATTTATTAAAAGATATACTTTTTAAGTCCTCGGGTTCTCGTCGTGAAATGCAAGAAATAAAAGATCTTCGTCATGATTGGAATACTTTAATCTCTTGTTGCCAGCTATTCATTAGTTTGTATAAGTTTATTGATTGCTATTTGCCAGATGATAACAAAGACGACTTTTATGATGCGCTTGGAAGAGATGCCATTAAGGCTGCAAATATGGCTGCAGTGGTATGTCAATCAACAGAGTTTGCTTTATACTGGAATGCACAATATTGTGAAATTGCCTATAATCAGTATCAGCGCTCATTGAAAAAAAATGTTCTATCCCAAGAACAAGCAATCTGGTTTTATTTAAATGGTCTCGCACGCAGATTGGGATTGATAGACAATCTAGAAGAAATACAAGCACTTGAAGAGTGTATTGACTCTTGTGTGCCTGATACCTATGAAAAGATTGCACAAGTGTTAGCCAAAAATCAGAATTTGGATAGTTTTTTAGTTATTCTTTACACGGCATATATCAAATCCATATGCATGATGAAAAAGCAAAGGGTTGAAGAGGGAATGGATTTATTCATCAAATTAAGAGATAATCATGATGAATTTAAACAATTTAAGGCTAAAAAACCTGCGACTGTTAGGAGTCCCTTTGCATACGAAGAAATAAGTTTTGAAAGGGCAATACAGGCATCTGCTGGGGTTAATCCTCAAAAAGTAAAAAAAAGAGAAAGGCTTGATGTTCACTTTGACAATAGTTTTAACTCTTCTAAAACTGCTGAGAAGGATGAATTACAAGAGTCAAGCAACTATACGCTTGCCCACTCATTAGCGGAAAAGAAAAATATTTTGCAGCAAGCGAAGGAAGTATTAAACAAAGTACAATTAAAGAAAGAGAAAAAACAAGCAAGAGTGACTCTTTGCGCTTCTATAAATTCTTCTTCTTCAAACACGTCTTCTTTGGCCGGTTATGTAGTAGAGGAAAAGATTCTTCCTGTTATTAGTGTTAAGAAATACATTAGCAAAAAATGTATGCAAATCTTCAATCGTTTGTGGGATGAAAACTCTTCATCAAATGCCAACACAGCCTGGGAGCTCGGATCTTTTAAAAATAATATCAAAATGACAAGAGAAGAGGCTCTTAAACTCATTCAAGCACTGGGAGGAATTTATACTCCTTCTAGGGGAGTTGGTAGTCACCATGTGGCGCATTTGCCAAAGATCGAATTTAATGGCCAAGATATGGGAGGATTAGCGGATTATGAAACTGGTGAATTTATGATTACATTTACGAATGACAAAGAGTTAAAACATTATCAAATTATTCAACTACGTGAGATGTTGCTCGCACAAGGTTTTAATCCTGATACAGTAGAAAACGCGCAAGATAGTGAGTCATCATAAATTGTATGCCTCTCTTATATAAGAGTAGATAATAGTTATTGAAAAATATACGTGAATAAGCCAAAGTATGCTTATGAAAAACACGTATTCTCCTAAGCATTTTGGTTCTTTGATTGGCCGTACAACAAAAACTTTGCAGAAGTGGGATCGGGATGGTATTTTGAAAGCTCATCGTTCAATTACCAACCGACGTTATTATACACATGACCAGTATTTGCAAGTCGCTCGGAAGAAACCAGTCTCTAAGAAGTTGATGACCTACTGTCGTGTATCAAGCGCCGGACAAAGAAATGATTTAATTTCTCAGAGGAAAGCAATAGAAGCCTTTTGCTTGGCCGCAGGCAAAGAAGTCCAGGAGAAATTAGAAGATATTGGATCAGGGCTAAATTATAAGAGAAAAAACTTTGTCAAACTCATGGAAATGGTAGAACAAGGTGAAATATCAGAAATTGTGATTGCACATAAAGATAGGCTTGTTCGCTTTGGCTTTGAGTGGTTTGAGAAATTTTGCCAAGATCATGGGGTAAAAATTGTTATCATGAATGCAGATTCATTGTCTCCCGAAGAAGAAATGACAAAAGATTTGCTGTCTATTATTCATTGCTTTTCAAGCAGATTGTATGGACTGCGTAAGTATAAGAAGAAAATTATTGAGATGGCAAAAGAGTGAGAACAATTAAACGCAAAGCTTTACCGTTAAACAAAAACAAATTGATTGCAATTCAATTACTTTGCAAAGCCTATGCAAAAGAAAAAAATTACTGGCTAGATGTTTTAAAGGCATGGAAATACCAATCCCTTCTTGGAGTGCCCCGTAAGATCCGAGATGAATTTATCAATCGGGAATATCATTCAAGTTATTGCCTGCAAGCGCGTCATTGGAAGCTTGCTTTGCAAGATGCGGTGGAAACTTGGGACAAGAATTGGAAGTCTCAGTTTGTCATTATTCGCTCAAAGATTGCCTCTCATTTTAAAAGAGAACAAGAGCGTCATTATGCTTATTGGCTGATTAAAGGTTATTCTCAATTTTCAGCAATGATGCAGGGAAAAGTTCCGAAGCCAAGCTTTGAAATCGATGAAAAAAGTTGCAAGAGGATAGCCAGTTATATTCAAAGGCAAGTGAAAAAGCAAAGACCAAAAAAAGTTGTTGTTAAAAAGGCTCGTAGCATTAAATTCGATTCTAGTTGTTATACCGTTTTCGAAGAGAATGGATGTCAATATATTAAAATCATGTCTTTAGAGAAAGGCAAACGCATTGTCATTCCTGTAAAAGGCAAGGGACGCATAGAGGGCAATATCACTTTAGTGGTGGATGACACAGATCTTTTCATCCATGTGACAGAAGAAATCGCACCTTTACAAGCTTCTTCTCAAGAGACCATTGAAGCGGTAGATTTTGGGTATAGCGAAGTCTTGACTGATACGGAAGGCAAGCGTTATGGAATTCAATTTGGGAAAATCTTGAGCCGGATCTCTAATCATCGACACCAAAAAATGCAGAAAAGACACAAACTGCATGCTTATGAGAAAAAACAATTTCACAAATATTTGAAAAAAACAAACATCAAAAAATATAACCTTGGCAATAAAAAATTGAATAAGGTGAAAAAAAAGGGAAGAAGTTCTTTAGAAAGAGAAATCAATACAGGGATTAATGGGTTATTAAGAAATAAAAAACCTTGCATTTTGATTACTGAAGATTTATCTCACCTCTTCTCTTATTATCAACCAAAAATTGTCAATAGAAGGCTTTCTTCATGGCTGCGGGGAAAGCTTCAAGAAAGAGTTGCATTTAAGGCATTGGCGGAAGGTTTCCGTCATGAGCCAGTCAACCCAGCTTATGGATCTCAAACTTGTGTTTGTTGCGATTTTGTGGATTCTAAAAATCGCAATAAAGATAAGTTTAAATGTCTCAATTGTGGGCATGAGGACTTAAGTGATCGGGTTGCCGCAATGAATTATGCAAGAAGATTTGGCGATCAAGAGATCGGGCTGCATTTGCCATACAGCCAAGTGAAAACCATTCTTCTTGATAGGTTCCATCGCCGATTGGAAACAGGGCAACCTGTGACTGTTCCGGGCAGGACTCTAGAAACCGTAAAAGACATTTGTCCACAAATGTCTTTCGAGATAGGAAAGCTATCACAGCCGGGAGAAATGATTTCGGGGACCGGGCGGTCAATCAGAGAGCGAAACAAAATAAACACGTTTTAACACGTTTTTAGGAACAGTAGTGGGTACATCATGTCAATCAGGAATAATGATAGATAGATCATTCTGCTAATCTATTATTTATTCCTTTTTTGCGAATATAATTCCAATGTCATGAACATAATTTTTTTATTTTTATCTTTTTTTAAAATTTAAATAAAAATAATTCGCGAAAAATAATAGAAACATTTAATCTTAAATCTTGTCAATTCATGGTAAGGAATGGGGTTTGATTGATGATAGCTATCTTAAACAGTTGAGGTAATCCTTAAAACTAACACAGAGAAAAGGGATCAATTAGAAAATTTGGCTAAATTTATTAAAAATATGCAAATTTAAAATTTATTACTATTGCCAAACTACGTTTAATTCAAAAATACAAGAAAATATAAATTAAAAAATAAAGGTGAAATATGATCCCTAGTGTAAATAATCAGTTTGATACGGCTTTAGCTATAACTATGCCTTCAAAAGCTGAAGAAATCAGACAGACATCGCTTCATATGATTTTTGAGCTGGCAACAGAATTGAAAGAAGAGACTGATACAAAAACTTATGAGACAGTCACACATTTCCGATTGATGCCTGTTCTCGCTTTTATTCATATTTGTTGCAGTATTTTAGATAATAATGAAGTTAATGCCATTTTAAAAGATTTATCTTTAGTAGAGCAGCCTTCATCAAAAATGAGTGAAGAAGCGATAAAAACAAATTCATTAGCTCATAACACCCCTCACGCCCAAATTAAACAAAACCGGGTCCAAATACTTGAGACCGCTTTACAATGCTGTCGGCAAAATAAAAAATATAAAGCTGAATATTTGTTACGTACGTTATTTATCAACATTGTCCGCTTAGATCCCTCTTCATCTTGGGAAGAAATTCTGAAATCGATAGAGTTGGAACAGGGACATTTAGAAACAGTGATTGACTTGAATGATGTGCCTGGAAGTCAGCAAGAAAAATACGACTGTCATTTAGAAGGTTACCTGGATCTTTTATCCAAATTAGTTGGCTTTCAATTCAATTTTGATGAAACGCTTAAAAACAAATTTATAGAAACAGCTGATCGTTTAGAACAATTTATTGTCATGGATTTTAAAGATCAGGTCTCCAGTCAAGATCAGTTTTTGATAACAAAAAGTCTGGTATTTCTTTATACCAGGCCTGAGTGGTTGTTTTATAGAAAAAGATTAAAGGCCAAAGCATTTCTAATTGAATTACAATCTAAAGAAAATCATGAGGCTTGCAAACACAAGATTGAGTTGGAGCTGATTTTGCTACAAGCGGATCAAGCAATCGAAAACCAATATATAATAGATTACCCTAGAACAATCTATACTACCTTATTAAAAAATATCATTAAAATACTCCCTTCTTGCTCTCCTTCAGAAAAAATAATGGCTCTATCAATTGGAGTAAAGCTTTACGAAGCTCTTGCTAACGACCAAGCAGATCCTAATCCACTGAAAACGAAAATCCTTACTACCCTCAAACAAATCATCAAGATAGGTAATGATCACCTTGAAAAACTAGATTTTAGGGCTTTGCGAGCTCTAGCTCAAAGCCGTTTCACATATGGTTTTTATTTAATGCATTGTTTTCAAACACAAGAAGAATTTAAATTAGGATGCGGAGCTCTCGACATGGTTTCGCAAGACTTTTGGGCTGATATCAACACTCGCCAAGCAGCCATTGAAATTAAAGATATTCATCTTTCAGTCAAGAATAGGGTTGATTGCATTAAGCTAGATCAACAAAATTTTTTTCTATTAAAACTCTATAAACTGCTACTTCAGCAAGAATTAGATGAGTTAAAGAAGTGTTTTATTTATTTAGGATATACAGATAAAACGCAGCGAAAAGTCCCAAATCTGGAAGATGTTATCCATCAAGCGTCTATGTCGCAAAAGAATTTTTCATTATTTTTCTTGCAAAATCAATTCAAAGAAGCTGAAAATATTATTTTTACTTATCTTAAGTACTATGATTTAAAAACAGAAAAAATGTTAGAAAGCCCTAATGTTGATAAGGAGATGCACTTTTATAAAGTTAACTTTAATACAGTTTCAGATGAAGATCCAGGTAAATTCCACACCATTAAGTTGAAAATTTCCCTAGATAAAGAAAAGATTATTAATTTTATCTCTAAGTTAAATGATTATCCGTTTGCTGTAAATGAATTTATCGAGCAAAAAGGCCAATTTTGTGACATTGATGAGTCACAGAGTACTCTGAATATCCGTGCAGAAGATGGTCAAATCAAGAAAGTACCTTTTTGTAAATCATCTATTGTATTATGCAATAACCTGTACTCTACTGTTCTAAATATACTAGAAGATTATCAAGGAAATTTAAGCTATACAAAACTAACTAAATATACAATGAATACTTATGGGCATCGCATTTGGACCAGTAACTTATTAAAGGCTGTACTTTTTCAGCCAGTAGGTTCTCGTCGTGCAGTGCAAAAGATGAAGAACCTTCGCCATGATTGGGTTACTTTACTCGCTGGTTGCCACCTAATCACTGGCTTGTATAAATTTATAGATTGCTTGTTGCCAGATGATAACGAAGGCGACTATTATGATGCTCTTGGGAGAAGTGCCTTTAAGGTTGCCAATATGGCCGCAGCGGTATGTCAATCGACAAAGTTTGCTTTATTCTGGAATGAAAAATATTGTGAAATTGCTTATAATCAGTATCAGCATTCCTTGGAAAAAAATCTTTCCTCCCAAAAACAAGCACTTTGGTTTTATTTAAATGGTCTCGCACGCAGGTTGGGATTGACGGATAATGTAGAAGAAATACAAGCACTCGAAGAGATCATTGACTCTTGTGTGCCCGATACCTATGAAGAGATTGCAAAAATATTAGTTGAAAATCAGAATTTGGATAGTTTTTTATTTATCCTATACACGGCATACATCAAATCCATATGCATGCTGAAAAAGCAAAGAGTTGAAGAGGGAATGGCTTTATTCATCAAATTAAGAGATAATCATAGTGAAGTTAAAAAATTTAACGCAAAAAAAACTGCGACTGTTAGGATTCCCTTGGCATACCAAGAAATCAATTTTGAAAGGGCAATACAGGCACCGGATGGGTTTAATCCTCAAAAAGTAAAAAAAGGGGAAAAGTTGAATATTCAATTTGACGATAGGTTTAACTCTTCTAAAACTGATGAGGATGATGAATTACAAGAGTCAGACAACTGTATGCTTGCCAACCCATTAGGGGAAAAGAAAATTATTTTGCAGCAAGCGAATGAAATATTAAACAAATTAAAATTAAAGAAAGAGAAAAAACAAGCAAGAGTGACTTCTTGCACTTCGGTAAATTCTTCTTCTTCATACGCTTCTCATTCGACCGGTCATGTTAAGGTAGAGGAAGAGGTTCTTCCTGTTATTAGTGTTAAGAAATACATTAGCAAAAAATGTATGCAGATCTTCAATTGTTTGTGGGATGAAAATTCTTCATCAAATGTCAACACAGCATGGGAGCTCAGATCTTTTAAAAATAATATCAAAATAACAAGAGAAGAGGCTCTTAAACTCATTCAAGCATTGGGGGGGATTTATACTCCTTCTAGAGGAGTTGGTAGCCACCATGTTGCCCATTTGCCAAAGATTGAATTTAATGGTCAAGATGTGGGAGGGCTAGCAGATTATGAAACTGGTGAATTTATGATCACATTTACGAATGACAAAGAGTTAAAACATTATCAAATTATTCAACTACGTGAAATGTTGATTACACAAGGTTTTAATCCTGATACAGTAGTAGAAAACGTGAAGGATAGTGAGTAATAATAAACTCTGTCACTTGTTTATGTTTATTTGAAAAGGCGCTTGTGCTTTTGATTTCTTTTGGAATCCATTTTATGCCTCATCTGAATTTTGAGCCAGGGTGTTTTTTATTAAAAAATTTGACACTTGCAGCCCTTCAGGCTGCATGACACAATTTACTCATACCCAGGGGGTTGCCCTGGGTTTTTGCACTTACAGCCCTTCAGGCTGATGTAGGGAATCTTAGCTTGCAATAAGAGTAGACCACAGTCTAAAAGTACAATGGCCCAGGGAGCAAGGAATTAACAAAGAACTGTTTTGGGCTTGATACTTGTCTAGTCAAATTAATAATGCCAGGTCTGTAACAGATTTTAGAGGTGTTTTTCCCGAAAATGGCGAAAAAAATATCCTAGGCTATGTAACTTTTAGACCACATTTTAATATTGTCAGCTAAGAGTCGCTGCATCAGCCTGAAGGGCTGCAAGTGTCAAATATTTTTAGTAAAATACCTTGGATTTTGAGTCATCGGTTAAAGAATTTCTTTTTAATAATCTATTACTTATTTCTTCATTACGATTATATTTTCAATGCCATTAAAATAAATTTTTTTATTTTTATCTATTTCTAAACTAAACTAAAAATAATTCGCAAAAAATAATACAAACATTTAATCTTACTGCTACTAGCAACCACGTCTGAATCAAAAGACAAAATACAAGAAAATATAAATTAAAAATAAAGGTGAGATATGATCCCTCGTGTAAATAATCAGCCTGATACGGCTGTAACTATAAATATGTCTTCAAAAGCTGAAGAAATCAGACAGACATCGCTTCACATGATTTTTGAGCTGGCAACAGAATTAAAAGAAGAGACTCGCACAAAAAATTATGAGACAGTCATACATTTCCGATTACTACCTGTTCTCGATTTTATTTATAGTTGTTGCAATATTTTACATTCCGATGATAATGAAATTAATGCCATTTTAAAGAATTTATCTTTAGAGCCTTCATCAAAAATGAGTGAAGAAGCGATAAAAACAAATTCATTAGCTCTTAACACCCCTCACTCTCAAATTAAACAAAGCCGCATCCAAATACTTGAGACTGCTTTACATTGCTGTCGTCAGAACAAAAAATACAAAGCTGAATATTTGTTACGTACCTTATTTATCAATATTGTTCGCTTAGATCCCTCTTCATCTTGGGAAGAAATTCTGAAATCGATAGAGTTGGAACAGGAACATTTAGAAACAGTGATTGACTTGGCTGATGTGCCCGGAAGTCATCAAGAAAAATACGATTGTCATTTAGAAAGTTACCTGGATGTTTTATCCAAATTAGTTGGGTTTCAATTCACTTGTGATGAAACACTTCAAAATAAATTTACAAAAACACTTGAGCGTTTAGAAGAGTTTATTGCCAAGGAATTTAAAGATCATGTCTCCTGGCAAGATCGGCTTTTGATAACAAAAAGTTTGGTATTTCTTTATACGAGGCCTGAGTGGTTGTTTTATAGAGAAAGATTAAGAGCCAAAGAGCTTCTCATTAAATTTAATTCTAAAGAAAATCCTGAGGCTTGCAAACCGAAGATTGAGTTGGATTTGATTTTGCTACAAGCACATCAAGCAATTGAAAATCAATATATACAAAATTATCCGCGAGAGATCTATAGCACCTTATTAAAAAATATTATTAAGCTACTCCCTTCCTGCTCTCCTTCAGAAACAATCATGGCTTTATCAATTGGAGTAAAGCTTTACGAAGCTCTTGCTAATGACCAAGCAGATCCTAATAAAGTGAAAACAAAAATCCTTGCCACCCTCAAACAAATCATTGCCATAGGCGATGCCAACCTTGAAAAACTAGATTTTAGGGCTTTGCGAGCTTTAGCTCACTCCCGTTTCAATTATGGATTTTATTTAGCTCATTGTTTTCAAACAAAAAAAGAACTTGAATTAGGATGCGCAACTCTGAATTTTGTTTCACAAGACTTTTGGGCTGATATCAAAACTCGTCAAGCAGCCATTGAGATTAAAGATATTCATCTTTCAGCCAAAAATATTGTTGATTGCGTTAAGCTAGATCGACAAAAGTTTTTACTTATACAACTCTATAAATTGCTACTTCAACAAGAATTTTATGAATTAAATGATTGTTTTAGGTATTCAATGCAAGCCAATAAACAAGAGCTAAAAGTGGTAGGTTTAACAAGTTCAAATTTGGAAGATTTTATTAGCCAAGAGCCTGTGTCGCAAAAGAATTTTTCATTATTTTTCTTGGAAAATCAATTTGAAAAAGCAGAGAATCTTCTTCATACCTATCTTATGTTTTATCATTTAAAAGCAAAAAAAATGTTAGAAAATGATTATCCTAAAAGTTTTATGCGCTTTTATGATTTTAAAGCCGATAAAAATACAGATGATAAGCAATTTTTTAATGTGACAGTTTCTCTTGATATCGAAAAGATTATTAATTTTGTTTCTAAGTTAAATGATTATCCACTTGCTGTAAATAGGTTTGTCGAAAAAGAAAACCGACTTTTGAATGATTATTCACAGGTTGATATAAGTATGATGATAGGAGATAGCAAAAGCAATAAAATCCCTCTTTTTAAATCATCTACTGAAATATTCTATAACATTTACCATACTGTCTTAAATACATTAAAGAGTCGCCAAGGAAATTTAAGCTATACAAAACTCACTCAATATACAGTAAATGCTTATAGCCATAGCATTTGGAACAGTGACTTATTAAAAAATATACTTTCTCTGCCATCAGGCTCTCGTCGTGCAAAGCAAGCAAGTAAGAAGCTTCGTCATGATTGGAATACTTTACTCTCTTGTTGCGAACTAGCAATTGATAAGTATAAATTTATTGATTGTTATTTGCCAGATGATCATGACAACTTTTATATTCCGCTTGTGGAGAATGCCTTTGACGCTGCAGATATTGGTGCAGTGGTATCAAAATCGAAAGAGCACACTTTATACTGGAATGAAAAATATTGTGAAATTGCTTATAATCATTATCAGCATTCATTGGGAAAAAATCTTCCCTCCCAAGAACAAGCACTCTGTTTTTATTTATATGGACTCGCGCGCAAATTGGGAGTAACTGACAAGCTAGAAGAAATACAAGCATTTGAAGAGCTGATTGACTCTTGTGTACCCGATACCTATGAGGAGATTGCAGAAATATTAGTTGAAAATCAAAATGTGAAGAATTCTTCATTGGTGATCCTATGCATTGCATACATCAAATCTATATGCATGATGAAGAAACAGAGGGTTGAAGAGGGAATGAACTTATTTATCAAACTAAGAGATAATTATTTTGTAGTTGAAAAAGTTAAGGAAAAAAAACATACGACTGTGATGAATTCCATGACACATGAACCAATGATTTGTAAAATGGAACTTATGACATCTGCTTGGTTTGATCTTCAAAAAGTAAAAACAAGAGAAGAATTTAATTTTTACTTTGACGATAGTTCTCACTCTTCTACAACTGCTGAAAAGGATGAATTACAAGAGTCAAGCAATTGTATGCTTGCCAACCCCTTAGTAGAAAAGAAAAATATTGTGCAGCAAGCAAGGGAAATATTAAAAAAAATAAAATTAAAGAAAGAGAAAAAACAAGCAAGAGTGACTTCTTGCACTTCGGTAAATTCTTCTTCATACGCTTCTCATTCGACCGGTCATGTTAAGGTAGAGGAAGAGGTTCTTCCTGTTATTAGTGTTAAGAAATACATTAGCAAAAAATGTATGCAGATCTTCAATTGTTTGTGGGATGAAAATTCTTCATCAAATGTCAACACAGCATGGGAGCTCAGATCTTTTAAAAATAATATCAAAATAACAAGAGAAGAGGCTCTTAAACTCATTCAAGCATTGGGGGGGATTTATACTCCTTCTAGAGGAGTTGGTAGCCACCATGTTGCCCATTTGCCAAAAATCGAATTTAATGGTCAAGATATGGGAGGGCTAGCGGATTATGAAACTGGTGAATTTATGATTACATTTACGAATGACAAAGAGTTAAAACATTATCAAATTATTCAACTACGTGAGATATTGCTCACACAAGGTTTTAATCCTGATACAGTAGCAGTAAAAAACGTGAAAGATAATGATTAATAATAAACTCTGTATCTTATGTAAGAGCGTTGTAGGGCGCTAGCATTTGCAAATACGCTCTAGTACTCAACCACATTAGTTTTGTGTATTTAGACTGCTTCAAAGCCCCGGGGTTGAATTGGCATAAGTGGGTCCATATTGCTAATATTGACCCACTTACGCCAATTCAACCCCGGGGCTTTGAAGCAGTTCCAATGGGCAAAAAATGAGCTTTATTTTTCACAATAATTGGCATAGTTAAATTGAAGGTCGCATGTTTATGCCGTCCTTTCAGGACTCGATGTCTTTTTGATAGAACCCAGGCCTCCGCTTCGCTGCGACCTGGGCTGTAACATGGTCCGATCTAGGGACATGGGTAACACTTTATCTAAGGACATAGGTGACATTATCCAAGGACATGGGTAACACTCCGGTTGATTAACAACTGGAGGTAAACCCATGCCTTGGAGGATTATGTCGACTACAGAGGAACGTAAAAAATTCATAGATCAAGCTTTACGCACTGATCGCCGCCATGTAGCTTTTGCAGATTTATGTGAAAGTTACAATATTAGTACTAAAACAGGATATAAATGGTTAAATAGATTTAAAAAAAACGGAGAAAAGGGCCTTGAAGACCTTTCTCGGGCTCCCTTTTCCCACCCTAATCAAATTTCAAAAGAAGTTGAATTAGCAACTGTCAGTATTCGCAAGCAATTTCCTAACTGGGGCCCTAAAAAAATACGAGCCGAGCTTGTAAATCACTATCGTGAATTATTAGTGCCTTCTGAAGCCAGTATCGGTAATATTTTAAAGAGAAATAATTTGTCCAATCAACGAATCCACAGGAGACATGTTACTCAAACAGCTCCATTGGGCGATTGCAACGCTTCAAATGATACCTGGATGTATGATTTTAAAGGGTGGTTTCGAACAGGTGATAATCAAATATGCGAACCTTTAACAGTTACAGATGGCTTTTCTCGCTATCTTCTTCATTGTCAACATATGCCAAGGAAACGGGGATGTGATGTTTGGAAGGAATTAGAACAACTTTTTTATGTGTACGGATTACCAAAGAAATTGCGAAGTGATAATGGTCCCCCTTTTGCTTCTTTGGCTGTAGGTCGATTATCTAGCATTGCAATTAAATTAATCAAAATTGGCGTTACTCCAGAATGGATCGATCCTGGATGTCCTGAACAAAACGGTAGGCATGAGAGGTTTCATTTAACTCTAAAAAATGAGACAGCAAATCCCCCAGCCTTGACGTTATCTCTTCAACAGGAAAAATTTCTTCAATTCAAAAAATATTACAATAACAGACGTTACCACGAAGCATTAGGCCAGCAAACACCAGCTTCCGTGTATAAACCTTCTCGACCTATTTGGGATGGTAAATTCAAACCCATTGAATACCCCAGTTACTATGAAGTCAGAAAAGTTTGCGCAGGAGGATTGATTTCTTGGAAGGGCACCTATTTCTTCATTAGTGAAATGCTACGAGGGGAATATGTAGGACTCAGAGAAATTGAAGTAGGGATAATGGGGATTTATTTCGGCCCAATTCTCCTAGGAAAAATTAACATGGCCAGAGGGTTTAAGAGATTATGAAGGAAAACACAAATTTTCTACCAAAAAGTTTAAACTTACAGATGAGCAAATTAGGATATACGTATGGTTGAAAGAGCAAGAAATAAATACAGATGATGGAACTCTTTGCTATTGGGTAAAAACATACCCTTCAAAAAGGCTAAAAGAAGTTGTTGAGTTTGCAAATGTAAGAATGACTTCAGGGCAGAAAATCCTGAATACTGGGGGATTTATTCGTAATCTCCTTCAAAATGGAAGTACAGTTGTTAACGATACATGTCAATTCAATCGAGAATATGCATTAGAATTGCTATGACAAAAAAGTGGAGTGATTTGAAAATTTACGAAAAATATGTTAAGGACAGTGTAACAGGAGATGACCTCCCTTTAACTATAGTAATAAGTGAGTTTAAGCTGGCTCTTGAAAGGCTGTACCAAAAAAGTTGTCTTTATAGATGGGCCTAAAAAGGACATTGCCTTATTATATAAGTGTTTTATTTTAATTAAAACCGTTACCCATGTGCTTAGATAGAGTTACCTATGTCCTTGGATAATGTGTTACCTATGTGCTTGATCGGACAACATGACGGCCCTTCAGGCCTTAACAAAAAGATGATTTAGGGACTATAGAAGAGGGACTTAAACATCTCTTGTTGAGGCCTGAAGGGCCGGCCCTTTAAGCCTTAACAAAAGGACTATTTATGGACTATAGAAGAGGGACTTAAACATCTCTTGTTAAGGCCTGAAGGGCCGGCCCTTCAGGCCTTAACAAAAAGATGATTTAGGGACTATAGAAGAGGGACTTAAACATCTCTTGTTAAGGCCTGAAGGGCCGGCCCTTTAAGCCTTAACAAAAGGACTATTTATGGACTATAGAAGAGGGACTTAAATCTCTTTTGTTTAAGGCCTGAAGGGCCGTCATGTTACAGCCCAGGTCGCAGCGAAGCGGAGGCCTGGGTTCTATCAAAAAGACATCGAGTCCTGAAAGGACGGCATAAACATGCGACCTTTAATTTAACTATGCCAATTATTGTGAAAAATAAAGCTCATTTTTTGCACAAAATGAACACCCTACCCCGGGGCTTTGAAGCAGTCCCAATAGGCAAAACTCATTTAATCGAGTATTAATAATCACCTTCCTACAAACTTTAGCGGCAATGTTGCAATGATTGAGGCTAAGTCAAATGGTTTAGTCATGCTGCTAAAGTTTGTACGATAACTGATTTCAATGTTAAATCCAATTTTAAATATAGTAAAACATTCAGATTAAAAAACTTGCAAAAAATGATAAAAACATTTAAAATCAGGGTATTCTTTTATAAAGGTTTTTTAAACATGAGGCGCAAATCTCTTTCAATTTTGATAGATAAGAAGTCGAAAACTTCTTGCTATTCATTCTTTTGTGCCTTTGCTGTTATCGTCTCCGTCGTGGCGTGCCTCTAGCACGCACCTATTTTTTCTCTTTTAAATGACTAACCTAAACAAAAATAAGAAAGAACGATGAGGAGACTTTCGACAATGATACCTATTTATAAAAAATCAGATCTTTATGCTACAGGAATGGCGATCTTTGCCATGTTTTTTGGAGCAGGCAATATCATTTTTCCATTGGCTCTTGGCCAACAGATGTTAGAGCAAACCCCCTATGCAATTATAGGACTTTTGATTACAGCTGTTTTGGTTCCTTTTAGTGGTTTGCTTGCCATGTTCCTTTACCAAGGACAAGTTCGCCTTTTTTTCGGCCGCTTTGGGCAATGGCCAGGACTAGCTTTAGCTTTTTTTATTATAGCATTACTGGGTCCTTTGGGATCAACTCCGCGCTGCATTGCTTTATCCTATTCCACACTAAATTTGGCATATCCTGGACTTGCTCCTTATCTATTTAATGCTGTTGCTTGCATTTGTTTATTCTTAATGGCTTATAAAAGGAAACACTTGCTGAGTCTTTTAGGTTACATTTTGACTCCGGTTTTATTGATTCTTTTAACATCTATTGTCATCGCTGGATTATGGAATTATCCTTCTTCTGTTCCTTCTTTAGATCAAATGGAAACCTATGCCAGCTTTTGGAAAGGACTTAAAGAGGGGTATAACACCATGGATTTATTGGCAGCCTTTTTCTTTGCTCCTATGATTATTAGTTTAACGCAAGCTAAGACGGTAGGGTTGTTTAATGCCAAAAGCCGTTTGTTTTTTGTTCTCAAAGCAAGCGCTATTGGAGCAGCATTGCTAGGCATCATTTACATTGGCTTTAGTTTTTTAGCCTCTTTCCATGCTGTTGATTTACAAGAAATCCCCGCTGAAGAGCTACTTGCTGTAATTGCGTTGAAAATTCTCGGGCCTCAGGCAGGTTTGCTTGTTTGCTTAATAGTTGTTCTTGCTTGTTTGACAACGGCAGTCGCCTTAATTACAGCTTTTGCGGGCTTTATTCAACAAGAATTCCTAAGAGGTAAAGGGAGCTATCCATGGATTCTTGCGTTTTCTATTGCTGCGACTTATTTAGTAGCTTGCTTTGAATTCCAAGGGATTTCGCAATTTTTGTCGCCAGTATTGGAAATTTGCTATCCTTTTCTTATTCTCTTGACAGGCTATAGCTTGATCGAGCGTCTTTATCGCTTCAAGGGAATTCCGCAGGCCACAGAAAATGTAGTTGTTGAAAGCTAATACATCCTGTTATAAAAGAAAAAAACATGATCACTTATCAAGACGTTGTGCTCGTGTCTCCCGATCAGCCTGTCATGAATGGGAGAAAACTTCATTGATTTAATTTTGTAGAATAACTTAGATGGAAAGAAAGGAGGGAGGATAATGGCTAATTCAACAAACTTGTTAGATCCTTCAGCTATTGCTTGGATTGAACTTTTATTCAAGGAGATTAATGATGACCTGTTAGTTCAGACAGAGCAAATGCATCATGAAACTAGATTAGAAAAATTTCCTAGTTTGCTTGTTCAGATTAACGAGGATAGCCTCTCTAAAGGCTATAAGGATGTTCCTTTTAAAGGTTATTCTTTGCATGTTGAAAATGGATCCGAAGACTCAGCTTGGATTTCTCAAGAGATAGCAAAAGCCATTTTCAATCAGCCTTTTTCTTATTTTAATAGAGATCCTCATACTTTTTTGTCGGTAGGATGTTTATCAGGGATTCATAATATTAATTGATTATTGGCTATGGAAGATAAAAAAATAGAAGTTAAAGAATCAGATAAACAGACGGCTGGCGCTTGGTATTATCATCCTTTTTTTAAATGGGCTGTGGGGATATTGCTTGTTTTGATCATTATGCTCATTTTTTCTCAAGTTGCCGTTTTTTTTTCTCCTATTCTTGATTTTTTTTCTATCTTATTTCCTCCTATTGCCATCTCTTTACTATTTTATTATTTATTGCGCCCTATTGTGTATCAGTGTGAATCTTGGGGTGTTCCAAGAATCGTGACCATTCTTTGCATTTACCTCGTGCTTGCCATTGCCTTCATTTTTTTCTTTGCCTATATTGGGCCTCTGTTAACTAACCAAATTGCTGCGCTTGCCGATACCTCTCTCAAGGCATTAGAGCAAGTCAAAGAAAGTTCGCAGTCGCTTTTATTTCGCCTTTTTCATGTCGATCTCAATTATGAGATTGAACAGAGGATTTTCAATGTTGCTCAACAAGTGACAACGGTCTTGAGTAAAAATTTGGTCCAGTTCCTCTCCTTTATTACTCATGTGGCGGCAATTTTAGCTGTCATTCCCTTTATTCTCTTTTATTTGCTCAAAGACGACCGTGATTTTGCCTCTGCTGTTTTGCGCAGCGTTCCAGAAGATTATGCCCTTGAAATACGCAAAACGTGGCGCAATATGGATGCCACTCTTTCAAGTTATATTACAGGTCTTGTTCTTGTTTCTTCTAGTGTGGGAGCTTTGCTTTTTATTGGCTATTTGATCATTGGTCTTAACTACGCGTTAATTCTATCGTTAATTTCTATTGTTTTTATGACAATTCCTTTTCTAGGGCCCTTTTTAGCTATTTCGCCGGCTCTTTTGGTGGGTTTATCTATGAGTTCTTGGATGGTTGTAAAAGTCGTCATTGTTTTTGTAATTGTTCAGCAATGTGAAGCAAATATCCTTTCTCCTCAAATTATTGGGCAGCGTCTCAATATCCATCCTTTAACGCTTATTTTGCTCTTGTTGGTGGCAGGCTTTTTTTATGGGCTGGCGGGCCTGATCCTTGCTACACCTGCCTATGCTTTGGCAAAAGTCCTGATTGAAAATATATATAAAATCTATCAATGGCATTACGTGCATTCGAGACAAAGGCCTTGAAAAGCTTCTACGTGCTTTTCCCCCCTTCCATTTTTTTGAGCTCAGACACGATCTTATTTTCCATGTCTTGTGGTGACTTGTATTTGGGAAGCAATATCTTGCGTGTTAAGGATTCCTTACCTTTATGCTTTTCAATTGTCAACGAAAGCTTTTCTTGTTTGAGCAACGTATACCCATGACGCGAGGCAAAAACTCGGATGCGAGTCAGGTGATAAAGCCACTGAGCAGGATCTGGCGAAGGACCAAAGCGATCTTGTACTTCTTCCCAAATCGCATCAATTTCTTCCCAAGATAACGCTTCACCCAATCGCTGGTAAATTTCCATACGCAGGCTGACTTCATTGATATAATCTTCAGGCAAGCGGGCGTCGATAGGAAATTCGACTTTGGTATCCGTGATGATGCTGGGCACTTTGCCTTGTAAGGTCTGAATCGTACGTTTTAAAAGCTTGCAGTAGAGATGGAATCCGATGGAGGAGACATGTCCCGATTGTTCCGTTCCCAAGATATCTCCTGCGCCGCGAATTTCCAAATCACGCATTGCTACTTTCATCCCACCTCCATAGCCACCTGCTTCTGCCAAGGCCTGAAGTCGCTTGCGTGAGATTTCGGGAAGATTGCGCAAATTAGGCACTAAAAAATAAGCATAAGCCCTACGATTCCAGCGGCCGACTCGTCCGCGTAATTGGTAAAGGGTGGCAAGTCCAAATTGATCAGCGCGATCGATTAAAATGGTGTTAGCATTGGGAATGTCAATGCCATTTTCTACGATAGTGGTGGCGACTAGAATATTAGCTTGGCCATTTTTAAAGGCGTGAAAAGCGGCATCAATTTCATCGTTATCCATTTGTCCATGGGCAACTAAAACACGAGCTTGCGGCAGGAGCGCTTTAATGCGGGTTGCCACACCATAAATTGATTCGACGCGATTGTGAATGATGAATGCCTGTCCATCGCGGGCGAGTTCTCGCAAAAGGGCGTTTTGAATAGCTTGATCTGTAGGTTCAGCGATAATCGTTTTAATGGGCAAGCGATCTTGTGGCGGTGTATTGATCACCGACATATCTCTGGCGCCAATCAAAGACATGTAAAGCGTACGCGGAATAGGGGTAGCCGATAAGGTGAGGCAGTCAACGCCAGCTTTGATTTTTTTGAGATGCTCTTTAGCTCGAACGCCAAAACGCTGTTCTTCATCAATGATGACAAGTCCTAGCTCTTTAAATTTGACATCTTCACTAATGATGCGATGTGTTCCAATCAAGATATCAACCGAACCTTGTGCAAGCCCTTCTATCGTTTCTTTAATTTGTCTAGTTGTACGAAAGCGAGAGAGAACTCCTATGTTGATAGGAAAATTAGACATACGCTCAACAAAATTTTCATAATGTTGCATAGCTAAAACGGTTGTAGGAACCAAAACAGCGACTTGTTTACGGCCATCTACCACGGCTTTGAAAGCCGCTCGCATTGCCACTTCAGTTTTGCCATAGCCTACATCACCGCAAATCAAGCGATCCATGGCTTTGGAAGACATCATATCTTGTTTGAGGCTGGCAATGGCTGCAAGCTGATCTTCTGTTTCTACAAAGGGAAACTCTTCTTCAAAAGCGAGTTGATCTTCACTGTCCGTTGGATAGACAAAACCGTGAGAAATGGCTCTGTGAGCATAATTTTTTAAAAGATCTGAGGCATAACCTAAAATGGCTTTTTCGGTTTGTTCGCGCGTTTTTTTCCAGCGCTGGCTTCCCAAAGCACTTAATCTGGGAATTTCCTCATTGGATCCTACATATTTGGTAATGAGATGGGCCTGATTTAATGGAACATAGAGCTTGGCATTTTCGGAATATTCAATCGTAAAAAATTCGCTTGGTATGCCCAAGTGGTTAGGACGCTTTTCCATTCCCAAGAACCGTCCAATTCCATTATTGAGGTGCACCACCATCTCGCCAGGCAATAGATCGTAGGTTTCGGAAGGAGTCGTGTGATAAGTGCTGCGCAACTTTTGACGACGCATTTTATAGCGGTGCGTAATTTCAGTAAGGGGAAAAATAATAAAGTCGATGTCTTGAATGACCATACCGCTCGATAGATAGCTGGTGTGGTAAAATGTTTGTTTGGGCAAATGGATATGGGCATCGAGTAAGCGTTTATGTAAATTGCTTTCCTCCAATTCGCTATTGCATAAAAAATGCAATTCGCAAGGACGTTGGGCAAGTTGTGATAGACGTGCAATGATTTCTTCTCCAGAAGGTTCTCCTTCTTCGGGAGCAAATAAATAGCCAGTCAGTGTGTTAAAAGGGTGGCGCCAGCGCTTGACTTTCCATTCACGATTGAACATTTGAAAACTCAAATGATGAAAAGCTGTCTGCAGAGAATAAAAGGAAGCGCCTTTGGTATCATGGACATGTATTTCACTCAATTCTTCAATTGGACGTTGGGCCCACAAGATTTTTTGAAATGACGTTAACTGATCTAAAAACTCTTCGATAGAGCTAAAAGCTCGATTTTTACCGCCGAGATTAATTAAAGAGGCATAACGATCTTCAAGAGCGAGTAAATCATCAAAAATGATAAGTGTTTGAGAGCCCAAATAATCGAGAAGCGAAGCGTGCAGAGGTTGTTGGTTCAGAAGTTCGAGTTCGACGCCTGGCGCAATCTCAACTTGTTCAACAGGGCGGACAGATTTTTGACCGACTGGATCGTAAATGCGTAATGATTCGAGATCATCCCCCCAAAATTCTAAGCGGAAAGGATCAGGCGATGAGACTGGAAAAACATCGATAATTCCTCCGCGTACGGCAAACTCGCCTTTATCTGATGCCACAGGACGTCTTTGATAGCCCATGATGACAAGTTGTTGAATTAAATGCTCAAAAGAAGGGCATTGGCCGGCTTTTAAAGAAAGGAAAAGGCTTTGAAAAATAGAGGGAGGAATGAGCTTTTGCAAGCAAGCTTGCAAGCTACTTAAAATAATATGAGGTTCGGAAGAGTCTAACACTTGCTTTAAAACTTGATACCTTTGACCTACAATGTCGGGGCTTGGGGGAATGCTTTCAGAGGGTAAAGTTTCCCACGAGGGGAAATCGACGACCGGACGATCAGTAAAAAGGGCAAAATCGTGAAAAAGACGCACTTCTTCTTGACTTGCTCCGGTCAAAATGAGCACGTGTTTGTTCGTGGCTTGCTGAGCCAGGGCAGCAATAAGAGCTTTAGGAGCATTCCAGAGCTCTTCAATGAGTAGCAGATCTTGATTTTTTAAAGCGTGCTGTAAAGCGATCAGCCGCTCGCTATGCAAAAATCCTTTAAGCATTGGACATATAATAGTTAAGATGTAGGATTAATGACTATACAACTATAGATAGATTATTCACAACTTACTATCTTTTCAAATCAATTGCAGTGAAGGTCACTTGATATGACAGGCCGCATAGCTTGCGTCCAGTGCTCGAAACTGGTTTTAGGAATAGCGGGATGAGGTTTTAAGTCTATCAAAAATTGATATAACGCTTTTGCTTCATCGGTTAGGTCAAAAAGATTTAAGGATCTCAATATCCTAGAAAGGCGGAGAAAATTATGATTAGGCTTAGCTAGCCAATTCTTTGCTCTGTTTTCAAAATTTAAACCCTTTTGAACTGTCAAAGTTTTCTCTTGATACTCAAGACCGTAAAACTCTAACATTTTTAAGAATGAGAGTTGTACATTTTTTTTAATGAGTGGATTTTGACTAAAAATTTTAAATTGAGCTACCGTGAAGACAGGTCCTTTGCGATTATAATTGCTGGTCTGATCAGTTGGAAACAGCCATTGAATATAATTGTGACGGCTTTCTTTTTCATTAAAATTCATGTTCTGAATTTGTAAAAGAGTTCGCTTTTCATCATCAAGACCTTCATTCTGGTAAAACTTTTCAAAAATTTCTTTGTTTAGGGGCTGAAGAAGTAATTTTTGTGGCTGAACAGTCTTCTGTTGCGTTGGCTGAGAATGTAGAGGTAATGTAAGTGGCGTTGTTGGATTAACCGCTGGCTCAGTTGGATTTAATTTATTCTGCGTTGAAGGTAAGAGAGAAGACCGATGGTTTTGTTTTTGAGGGCGACGCTTAAATCTAGTAAATTGAGGAACAGGTGTCGTTTTAGACTCAATAGTTGCAGATTGTAAATCTCTCGAGGGTGCTTCAGAGATAGCTACTTTCTTTATTAGATCATTAGTGATTTCTACTCGAGCAATTTCTAACGTTTTAGGACTCGATTGTGATGCTGGAGACTCTTGTATCTCATCATCAATTGCAGCGTCAAATACCTCATCATCAAGTAAATCCAAAGCAGCCTTATCCGCTTCGGACTTTTTTCTATCTTTGATCATCTCTTTCTTAATCTCTTCTTTTTTAAATGTCTTTAGCTCTGGAGACTGATTTTTTTTAGGTTGAGGAATAGAGGCTGTAAAGGAAGAAGAAGAAGGGATTTTCTTAACAGCCTGTTCTTCATTAGGGTTAGGATTGATCTTGCGCTCTTTTAATTTATTCCATATCTGATAAATGGCATAAGATCCAATTGCTAGTCCTAAAGCCGCAAAAATAATCACTATAAAAGAATAGGAAGACTTTGATGGAGTAAGTAATCGCCATACACGCCACTCTTGATTAAGAGTAGGACTAAATGCGTTAATATAATGCATAATTTTATTAAATTTGACCAATTGGATTTATTTAAATTTAATTTTAAAATAGAGTCTTTTATAATTTAACAAAGGCTTGCTAATAAGTAAATTAAAAAATAAGAAAAAATAAACAATAATTAAAATTAAAAATGTATAAATTAAAAATTGATGCTTTAATTGTATTTGAATTATCCTGCAGCTTTTTGATTTAAAAACTCTTTTACTCTTTCTAGAGCCTCTAAAAGCTTCTGTGGTGCTTTTCCTCCTCCTTGAGCTGTTTGAGGTTTTCCTCCTCCACTGCCTTCAATGATGGGAAGAGCAATTTTGATCAACTCATGCGCAGAAAATCCTTGTTTAACGCAATCTTCACTGATCTTGGCTATTAATTGGCATTTATCGGCCATGGCTGTGCCTAACAAGATAATGCCAGATCCCAAACGTTCCAGAGCAAGATCAACGCATTGCCGTAGATCCTCTACGGAAAGAGGAACTTCGGCAATAATAAACCGCATATTTTCAATCTGAGTCGTTTGACTTAAAAGGCTTTCAATTAAAATGTTGAGATGATTGCGGCGTAAATTCTTAAGTTCTTGCAAAGATTGTCTATTTTCTTCTAATAACTTTTCAAAACGTTCTTGTACTTGATGGACAGGTATTTTTAAGGTTTGAGCAATGGCCAGAAGAGTGTCTTCACTTTGTCGGCTTAGTTCTTCCGCTTCTTTGCCTGTGACAGCCTCAATGCGGCGAATTCCGGCTGCAATGCTGCCTTCTTTAACGATGCGAAACAGGCCAATATTTCCAACAATTGAAGTATGGGTTCCACCGCATAACTCTTTAGAGTACTCAATATCGACAACTCTGACAGTCGATCCATATTTTTCGCCAAAAAATTGCTTGATGTCCTCACGTTTTTGTGCTTCATCATATTTGATTTCATACCATTTTACAGAAAGATTCTCGCGAATTTTAGCATTGATGAGATCCTCAATCTGACGAATTTCCTCTAATGAAAGAGCTTTATGATGGCTAAAGTCAAAGCGCAAGCGTTGAGAATCAACGACTGAACCCGCTTGCTTGATATGCTCGCCAAGCACGCGATGCAAAGCCCAGTGCAAAAGATGAGTGGCCGTGTGATTATTAGCGATTTTTTGACGTCGATCGCGGTCAATGACGGCAGTCACTGCGTCTCCCACTTGAAGCGTGCCGCGGCGGATTTCGCCTTGATGGGCAATGAGCCCTTTATAGGGAGAAATACAATCTCGAACATTAAAATAGTGATGCGGGCTTTCAAGATAACCGATGTCACCCACTTGTCCTCCCATTTCGGCATAAAAAGGAGTTTCAACTAAAAGGACAAGCCCTTCTTGGCCCTCCTCCATTTTTTGAACAAATGCGCCATTGACTACAAGGCCGATGACTTGGCTATCTGCTACGGCATGTGTATAGCCTAAAAATTGAGTTTCGCCATGTTTTTTGGCAAATTCTGCAAAGACATTTTCAGCCGCCACTTGCTGCACATTTTTCTGAGTATTTCGAGAGCGCTCTTTAGCTTCTTGTTCCAATTGTTGATAGCGTCCTTCGTCAACCTTTAAGTCAGTGTCCTTGGCAATCAATAGAATTTCTTCAATGGGCAATCCATACGTGTCTTTGAGTTTGAAGGCATCATCACCGCTAAGAATGCGATGGGTTGCCTGAGCTTTTTCAATGATCTGATTCAAGATGTTGCCACCTCGCCTCAAAGTTCGAATAAACCCCTCTTCCTCGCTTGTCAAAATCTCAGCAATGCGTTCTTGTCCTTTTACCAATTCAGGATAATCAGACCCCATGGTGGAAACAAGCTGAGGCAGAACGTCGGCTAAAAAGGGACGATCCATTCCCAGCGAACGACTATACCGCACAGCGCGGCGCAAAACTTTACGCAATACATAGCCTCTATCTACATTGCTAGGCTGCACGCCATCGGCAATGGCAAAAGCTAAACAACGTAAGTGATCCGCAATGACGCGAAAAGCTGGAGCATGCGAATCATGAATGTGATAAGGAATTCCTGAAATTACTTCAATTTTGCTAATGATACCGCGTAAGACATCAGTTTCAAAAACACTATCAACTCCCATTTTAAGACTTAAGACCCTTTCCAACCCACTGCCTGTATCAATTGAAGGCTTGGGTAGGCGTTCTCTTTCTCCTGAGGATAAGGTATTATATTGCATGAAAACCAAATTCCAAAATTCTAAAAAACGATTACCCTCTATATCTTCTGCAGGATTTCTTGCTTGGCCATATTGGGGACCTCGATCAAAATACAGCTCTGAGCAGGGTCCACAAGGTCCTGTATCTCCCATCACCCAGAAGTTGTCTTTTTCATTCATTCGCGTAATGCGTTCAGCTGGAATATACTTTGTCCAAATTTCAAAAGCTTCATCATCTTCGCGAAAAACTGAAGGCCAAATGTCTTTAGGATCAAAACCAAAAATATCTGTGGAGACTTCCCAAGCATATTGAATCGCTTGTTCTTTGAAATAATCTCCAAACGAAAAGTTGCCGAGCATTTCAAAAAAAGTGAGGTGACGGCTTGTATGTCCGACGTTTTCTAAGTCATTGTGCTTGCCCCCCACGCGAATACATTTTTGGCTTGATGCCGCCCGATTGTAATCGCGGTGGCTTTTTCCTAAAAAGACATCTTTGAATTGATTCATTCCCGCATTAATAAATAAGAGAGTGGGATCATCATGAGGAGTGACGGGGGATGAAGGGACAATAGCATGTTGATGATCTTTAAAATATTTCAAAAATTGGCGTCGAATAGTTTGTGTTAACATAAATTTCCAAAAAGGGTTGGGGGTTAAGTTAAATTTTTAACCCAATAAAGCCGTTTGATTAAAGCTTTTTAACCTGAGTTTACCGCGATTGATCGTTAATTTTCAACTTGTTTGGAACTTCTAAAGTGTTGTTTCTTAGCTTAATTTTTAAGATACGCCTTAGCATTTTGCAAACACGCCCTAACGCATATGTAACAGAGCTCGGGAACGATCGAAATCATGATAGAAGGTATTGCTATGCAAAAGGAGAAAATGGAGAAAGGCTGATTTTTTGGTTCTGATAAAATTGATTGAGCTTGTCTGCCAGTGCCAGGACTTCTCTCATGGGATTTGTGATAAAAGAAAACTCGACATTATCTAGAACAAAATCTAGGGCTGAATCCAAAGAAGGGTGAAGAAATTTTGCTGGAGGAGCTATGACGATGGGCTGGCCTGCCCAGGGAGGGAATCGGCTGTAAGGCAAAGTAGGAGCTGCCGCGTTGCCCTCGTCAAGGTTAAGATGTAAAGGAGCAATTTTTCCTTTGATATATGCAGTATCTAAGGTTTCTTCGACTCTATCATAAAAGTCTTCCAGCACCTCTTCCGTACCCTCAGCAAATTTTCCAATTTTTTGTTTTAATTGATCGATGATAAAATGGCTGTCCTTGTTGGCTCCCAAACGAGTTAAAATGCGGTCGGCTAGTTCGTAGCCTTTGTCAAGTTCTTCGACCAAAAGTTTTTGGTCTTCTTTGAGCTGAGTTTGATAGTTATCCCACTCTGCCACTAATTCGGTACAAGCTTCATAACGAGTTTGGGAGTCTTTCTCGAGCAGAAGATAGGCATCGCATAAACACATGCTCAATTTAAACATCTGCCAAAACACAACCGAAGCACAACGGGTAATTTGAAGAATTTGTCTAACCCATCCCATGATTTGAACTTGCCATAGGAGAGAAAGGGAAGGAGAAAGGGGATGAGTCTTTTTTGCCTCCTGATTCCATTCTACAGCATAGTAAAGAGGATAGTGCCAATCAATAGTATGATATAAAGTGTGATAGTCTTCACCTAATTGACGATATTCTCTTAACAGATCTTCTGTGCATTTGATTATCAAGGCAACATTGAGGGCATAAGAGCCTATAGTGGTATAATCGCTTAACAAATGAAGCGCTGCACCATAGACAGCAGGATTCCCTTTTGAAGGATCTCGAGCGGCGTTTTGATTGATTCTTATTTGCTTATAGTTTCGATAATAGAGATGAGCTTTACTAAATAGTTCTACTGCTTCATTTAAAAATGGAGGAAATTGATCGGCACTGAGTTCTTCTTGAACTGTATCGCATACTGCTTGGAAAGCATTCATTCCTAAAACCTTTAAAATTTAAATTTTAATTTTTTGTCTATTTATTGAATACTAAAATTCCGTCGTTTAGCTTGCCACATTATGGACAGTTATCCTACAGTAGGAGGGAATTATTATTTTACTTCATGGTTAAATTATGAATATCCATCTTCAATCTTCTGAATTTAAATTCGCTTCTATTGAAATTGTCAAAAAAAATAGAGCAATGGATGCTGATCTCAAACAAATGTTGGCAAAGATTGCCAATACGATTCGCGGCCTCTCAATGGATGCAGTGCAGAAAGCTGATTCAGGGCATCCCGGCTTGCCTATGGGATGCGCAGAGCTGGGAGCTTATTTATACGGTTATTATCTTAAACAACATCCTAAAGACTCTAAATGGGTCAATCGCGATCGATTGATTCTTTCAGCCGGGCATGGTTCCATGTGGCTTTATGCTTGTCTTTACTTAGCAGGCTATAAAATTTCTTTAGAAGACATCAAACACTTTCGCCAACTGCACTCTTGTACGCCTGGCCATCCTGAATCTTTTATGACTGATGGAGTAGAAACAACGACGGGACCTTTAGGGCAAGGAGTAGGCAATGCAGTGGGCCAAGCGTTGGGATTGAAGTTGTTGGCGACAAAATTTAATACTGACAAGCATAAAATTTTTAATAGCAAAGTCTATGTTATCATGGGTGATGGCTGTGTCATGGAAGGGGTGTCTGCTGAAGTTTCTTCTCTAGCAGGTCATTTAAAACTCGATAATTTAGTCGCTATCTACGATGCTAATAGAGTGTCTCTAGATGGTCCTCTAGCAGAATGTTGTTCGGAGGATACCAAGGCACGCTACCGTGCTTATGGCTGGGATGTTTTTGATGTGGATGGCCATGATTTTGATGCTCTTGATACTGTCTTTGCCCAAATTCGTGAGCATCAAGAGCGTCCCTGCCTTGTGGTGGCACATACGGTTATTGGAAAAGGGGCTCCAAACAAAGCTGGTACTAATAAAGCACATGGATCACCCCTTGGACCAGAAGAGGTTAAAGCTACTAAAGAAGCTTTAGGAATTCCATTAGAAGATTTTTATGTGCCGCAGGCTGTGCTTAATTACTTTCAGCATAAACTCTTGCGTGATGGACAAGAAGAAGAAAAATGGCGTCAAACATTTGAGGTTTGGTCTAGAGAAAATCCAGAAAAGTTGAAAGAATACAACACCATGTGCCGTCATACATTGCCCCAAGATCTTGAAAGTCGTCTTTGGCAAATTCAAATAAAAGCACCTGTTTCTGGCCGTAAAGCCTCTCAAGATGTACTCAATACTTTAGCAGACTTCTTGCCTCAGATTTATGGAGGATCGGCCGATCTTTCTTCATCTGATATGACAATGTTAAAGAAATATCCCTTAGTGGGTCCTGGGCATTTCCAAGGAAGAAATATTAAATATGGTGTACGTGAATTTGGCATGGCAACAATGGCTATTGGCCTTTATCAAACAGGCTGCATTGTGCCCTATATTGGAACTTTTTTAACTTTTTCTGATTATATGCGCAATGCCATCCGTTTGGCTGCTTTGCAGCATGCTCATGTCATCTATCAATTTACCCATGATTCCATTTTTTTGGGTGAAGATGGCCCCACACACCAAGCGGTTGAGCATTATGCAGCGTTAAGAGCAATTCCTCAATTGCAAGTCATTCGTCCAGCTGATAGTCATGAAGTGCGCATGGCGTGGATGGCAGCTTTGCAGTTTAAGGGGCCTACAGCCATTATTTTATCACGGCAAAATCTACCTGATTTAGAGGCAACATGTCTTCCTTATGCACAAGGTCTTGGCAAGGGAGCCTATATTGTGAAGCGCGAAAAATCCAAACCAGATTTTACTCTTGTTGCGACGGGATCTGAGCTTTATTTGGCTCTTAATGTTGCTGAAGAATTAGAAAAATTGGGCAAATCTGTGAGAGTCATTTCCATGCCCTGCTGGGAATTGTTTGAAAAACAAGATATTGAATACAAAGATCACCTATTTGAAGGGGACATTGGAAAACGGGTAAGCATTGAGGCTGGTGTAGACTTGGGTTGGCACAAATACATAGGTCGACAAGGGATCTCTATTTGTCTAGAGCGCTTTGGAGCTTCTGCCCCTGCTAGTGTATTGGCTAAAGAGTATGGGTTTACGGTAGAGGATATCTTAGAAAGAATTCTCTAGTAGTACTCGTTTACATGAGTTTTTGTCTATGGGAGCGTCAGAGATGTGTTCGGTCTATTCATATTTTGTTTGCGATAATTGTGCTTAGAACATAAAGTTTTAGAATATCATTTAATTTATACTTCAACGGGTCGAGATAAAACTTAGGGTATTTTACTAAAAATATTTGACTCTGGCAGCCCTTTCAGGCTGCATGACACAACTCACTCATACCCAGGCGTTGCCCCATACGCATCAAGCTAAGAGATAAGCGTAGGCTACGCGACGCCTTCAGTCGCCGCGCCGCTTCGCTCTGGGCTCTTAGGTGAGGGGGTTGAGACCCACCGTTCGGTCGCCCTCCGGGCTCGGTCACGGTGGGCTATTACCAGTCGTCCTACGGACTCTAGCGGCAATGTAGAAGCCATTGAATGCTATTTAAGGCGTTCTGATAATGCCGCTAGAGTCCGTAGGACGACTGGTAATAGCCCACCGTGACCGAGCCCGGAGGGCGACCGAACGGTGGGTCTCAACCCCCTCACCTAAGAGCCCAGAGCGAAGCGGCGCGGCGACTGAAGGCGTCGCGTAGCCTACGCTTATCTCTTAGCTTGATGCGTATGGGGCAACGCCTGGGTATGAGTGAGTTGTGTCATGCAGCCTGAAAGGGCTGCCAGAGTCAAATATTTTTAGTAAAAATACCCTGAGATAAAATTCACGCTGCGTTCAATTTTTATATGCTCCTATTTTATATGCTCCTAAATTCAGAGACACTTTTATGAATGATGATATTTTTTTAAACGCCCTTTCTTGCTGTAATGCGTTGGGTCCACCTATCTGGTTGATGCGGCAAGCAGGAAGACATTTAGCCTCCTATCGCGCCTTTCGGCAACGTTATTCTTTTCTACAAATGTGCCATGAACCTGATTTAATTACTCAAATCACTTTACTTCCCATTGAAGCTTATGAGATGGATGCGGCCATTTTGTTTTCTGATATTTTGGTCGTAGCTGAAGCGATGGGAGTAGGACTACGATTTGAAGATCAAGTAGGCCCTATCATCGAACGTCCCATTCTCAATCGCCAAGAGATTGAAGATCTTCCTCTGCCAGATAGATTTAAACTGCAATTTGTCGCGCAAGGAATCCGGCAGCTTAAGACGCAATTGAAAGTTCCATTAATTGGTTTTTGTGGGGCTCCCTTTACTGTAGCTAGTTACATGATTGAGGGCAAAACAAGCCGAGATCTCAAAAAAACAAAGCGTTGGATGTTACAAGATCCGCAAGGGTTTCATGCCTTGCTGCAAAAAATTGCCAATTGGTCTATCGCTTATTTAAAACTGCAGATTGAGGCTGGAGTAGATGCCATCCAAATTTTCGATTCTTGGGCTAATTCTCTCTCTCATTATTCTTTCCGCGAATTTTCTTTGGCTTATTTGCAAGAATTATTAAAGGGCATTCGTGACACCTCTATTCCCACAATTTTATTTTGCCGCGGATCTTCTGTCTTTGCCCCTCAATTGGCTGAATTGCAACCGGCGGGCATTGGACTTGATTGGAATTGCCAGATGGCTGCCATGCGCCGCTTAGTGCCTTATTCCATTGCTCTGCAAGGCAATTTGGATCCTGATATTCTCTATGCACCCTTGTCTCGAATCGAACAAGAGACCCAACGCTTATTAGATGAAATGGAAGGAGATCCTGGCTTTATTTTTAATCTGGGTCATGGAATAGCTCCTGATATCTCAGAAGAAGCCGTGAAAACCTTAGTTCATTGCGTCAAGCGGAGAAGAAAATGCCTTATCGCATCGCCATCTTAGGAGCTGGTATTTCAGGGCTGGCAACAGCTTGGTTTCTTAAACGCTTTTTGGGATCTCAGATTCATTTGACAGTCATTGAAGGGAATCAACGCGTGGGAGGTTGGATTCAAACTCTACAAACAGAGGGATTTTTATTTGAGCAAGGACCACGCAGCTGTCGGTCTAAAGGAACTGGACACGAAACATTGGCTTTAATTGAGAATTTAGGGTTGCAAGATCAAATATTGACTCCACATTCTGACGCCTGCAATCGCTATCTTTATAATGGTCAGAGCTTGCAGCCTCTTCCTAAGCATTTATGGGAAATTCCTCTCAATTCTCTCACTTCAGGATGGCCAAAAGCCCTTTGGCGCGATTGGCGCATGCCTAAACGCCAGGAAGAGGATGAAAGCATTCAATCTTTTTTTACCCGGCGGATTGGAAAATCTTGGACAGATCGCTTGATAGATCCTTTTGTTTCAGGAATTTATGCTGGCGACTGCTCTCGTCTTTCACTCAAAAGCTGCTTTCCCTTATTTGATCAATGGGAACAGCAGAAGGGCTCTCTTTTGCGCGGAGCTTGGCGGCATCGAGCCACTCCTGTTCATCAAACTTCCTTTATTCAAAAGATACGCCAATCGCCCATGTTCTCCTTTCGAGAGGGAATGGAATCGTTACCTCGAGCATTGGCTAGAGAATTAAAAGATTGTCTCTATTTGGGACAAGCTGTCCATCGCTTACATTTCAAAGAGCAAAAGATAGAAATTCATTTGGAAAATGGCGAGCGCTTGATGGCCGATCAAGTCATTTCTACCCTTCCCGCATTTGCTTTGAGCTCTGCACTAGCCGCTCATCCTCTTGTAGCGAGTCAATTGATGGAATTGCCTTATGCAAGTGTGGCTGTCATCAACATCGGATTTCAACAGGCCGTTTTGCCTTTTAAGGGATTTGGTTATTTGATTCCCTCTCAATTAGGGATGCAACTCTTGGGTTGTATCTGGGATTCTTGCGTATTTCCCCAACAAAATGTGCAAAATCAAACGCGTTTAACCCTGATGATGGGAGGGACGCATCATCCAGAAGTTGAGCATATGCTAGATCAAGAGCTTAAGGAACAAGCGCTTATAAGTTTACGAAATCAGATGGGCATTCGTGCTGAACCTCAAGTGATGCAGGTTAAAAAAGCACAGTATGCGATTCCCCAATTCGAAGTCGGTTACTCAATTTGGAAAAAGAAAGTTCAAGAAGCCATGCACTGCCTTTCCCCGCATTTGACTTTAAGTGGAAGCGCTTGGACAGGAGTGTCAATTAATGATTGTGTGGCGCAAGCTCACCAATTAGCTCAGCAAATAAGAAATTCTTTGGAAATTCTCTCATGAATCACCGAAAAAATAAGCAATTCGGTATAATAATAATGAGAATGCTATTTATGAATAATCGAGAAATATTGAATTTGTAACTTTATTGTTTTTTTATTTTTGTTAGCTTTGTTTTAGCTTTTTTTTTGCAAAAAATCGCTTCTCACTCTACATTTCAAGATAAGCTATAAGGATTGATTCGATATTTTTCTTTCAACAAAGTGAGTCCGACATGTTTGATAAATTTACGAACCGGGCTAAGCAAGTCATTAAATTAGCCAAAAAAGAAGCGCAGCGCCTCAATCATAATTATTTGGGAACAGAGCATGTCTTATTGGGATTACTCAAATTGGGGCAAGGAGTTGCTGTTAATGTTTTGCGCAATCTCAACATTGATTTCGAAACGGTGCGCAATGAAGTTGAAAAGCTCGTAGGCTATGGTCCAGAAATTCAAGTTTATGGAGATCCGGCTTTAACAGGTAAAGTGAAAAAAGTCTTTGAATATGCCAATGAAGAGGCGGCCAATCTCAATCACAATTATGTCGGGACCGAACATCTTTTGTTGGGTTTATTACGACAGACGGATGGCGTTGCTGCTCAAGTGCTTGAAAATTTAAACGTCAATTTAAAAGAAGTGCGAAAAGAGGTTTTAAAGGAGCTTGAAACCTTTAATTTGCAACTTCCGCCCATTAGCGGCAGCAATGTTGGCCCTAATCCACAGCAGCCTGGAGCAGGAGGGCAAAATAAACCTCCATTTGATAAAGGGCAACCGATGGGTGGAACAGGTAATGATAAAATGCCTGCTCTTAAAGCATATGGGCATGATTTAACCGAGATGTGCCGTGAAGGCAAAATGGATCCTGTGATTGGTCGAAAAGAGGAGATTGAACGTCTGATTTTGATTCTTTGTCGTCGTCGCAAAAACAATCCCGTGCTGGTTGGAGAAGCTGGTGTAGGTAAAACAGCGATTGTTGAAGGATTAGCTCAAGCCATCGTTAAAGGCAATGTTCCCGATACATTGCGCAAAAAAAAGCTGATTACTCTTGATTTGGCGTTGATGATTGCTGGAACGAAATATCGTGGTCAATTTGAAGAGCGCATCAAAGCTGTTATGGATGAGATTAAGAAAAATGGCAATGTGCTTCTTTTCATCGATGAATTGCATACAATTGTAGGAGCAGGAGCAGCCGAAGGGGCCATTGATGCTTCCAATATTTTAAAACCTGCTCTTTCTAGGGGCGAATTGCAATGTATTGGGGCAACCACCATTGATGAGTATCGCAAGCACATTGAAAAAGATGCTGCTTTAGAGCGCCGTTTCCAAAAGATCATGATTGCGCCTCCTAGCGTAGAAGAAACCATTGAAATTCTTAATGGGTTGAAGCCTGAATATGAAAAGCATCACAAGGTTTTCTTTACTCCTCAGGCCATTCACGCTGCTGCTATCTTATCAGATCGCTATATTCATGGTCGTTTTCTGCCAGATAAGGCAATTGACCTTATCGACGAAGCAGGCGCGAAAATGCGCATTTCGATGATGAATCAACCTCAAGACATTGGCAAGTTTGAAGCTGAAATTGAGGAAACACGTCTAGCTAAAGAAGAATCCATTAGCAAGCAAGAGTATGAAAAAGCTGCGAAGTTGCGTGATCGCGAAAAGACCTTGCGTGAGCAATTGCAGCAAATCCGTGCTGAATGGGAAATCAATAAGGAAGAGCACGAAGTGATTGTCGAAGATGAAGATGTCGCTAACGTCATTGCTAAGCAAACAGGAATTCCTCTCAACCGTTTAACAGAAGGCGAACTGCAAAAAGTTTTGAAGATGGAAGATATTTTGAAGGTCAGTATTATTGGCCAAGAGGACGCTATTAAGACGGTTTGCCGAGCTATTCGCCGTAGCCGTGCCGATATCAAAGATCCTAATCGTCCCATTGGTGCCTTTTTATTCTTAGGACCCACAGGAGTCGGAAAAACATTGCTGGCGCGCCTTTTGGCTATCAATATGTTTGGCGGAGAAGATGCCCTCATTCAAGTCGACATGTCAGAATACATGGAGAAATTTGCTGTCAGCCGTATGACTGGATCTCCTCCTGGCTATGTGGGACATGAAGAAGGAGGTCAACTGACCGAACAGATTCGCCAACGCCCTTATTCAGTTGTCTTATTTGATGAAATTGAAAAAGCGCATCCTGATGTCATGGATTTGCTCTTGCAAATTTTGGAAGAGGGACGTTTGACTGATTCTTTTGGTCGCAAAATTGATTTTCGCAATACCATTATTATCATGACCTCTAACTTAGGAGCCGATCTCATTAAGAAAAGCACTGAGATTGGATTTGGAGTGCAAGAGGGAGCGCTTGATTATGAGCACATTAAAGAGAAAATTGAGGCTGAGGTTAAAAAGCGTTTTAAGCCTGAATTTCTTAATCGCTTAAACGACGTCGTCATTTTCCATCCGCTTAATCGAGACAATCTCCTGCAAGTCATTGTTTTGGAAATTAACAAATTGCAAAAACGTTTGGGACGTCGGGAGGTCTATATTGAATTAGATGATGCCGCTAAGAGTTTCTTGGTAGATAAAGGCTTTCAGCCTGAAATGGGAGCGCGTCCATTGCGCCGAATCATTGAACAGTTTTTGGAAGATCCTTTAGCAGAAAAGATGCTCATGTCTCCCAATGAGGGACGCCGTTGTCGCATCACGATTCAAAATGGAGAAATTGTTTTCATCGATGAGGATGTTTTTCCTTTACATAAGATGCCAGATCAAAAATTGGTGGGCCCACCTAAAGGTGGATAATCTTTGACTTTGAATGAAAGCCCTTCAGAAATGAAGGGCTTTTTCTTTTAAGAGATATTTATACTCTGCCAATCATTAACCAATTGTTCAAGGTACTTCCCAGCATTAAGGTTTTGTTCCCTTTGTCCCTCATGATAAAATTCCACATCATTAAGATCGATGCCTTGCATACTTAGATAAGTAAGGAAATGAAGGTCTGCTTCTTGACGTTTACTTGGATTGACTGCAGTATTGGCGATAATTTGCTTTAATTTTCCCTCTTGACTAAACTTTAATTGTCCTCCGTCCCATGTTTTAGGAACAAGCTTGCCCTTATTCTTGAGATATTCCTCTATAGGATATTCAGCAATTTGACCAGATTTAAGCTCATCTTTATAAGTAAGGGAATTAACGGAAAATTGAGATTTTAAAAAATTAATTGTTTGTTGTAATTGTTCTAATCGATCATCCTTAGAAAGGCTAATATCATCTAATGTAATGGTAAAATTTCCTTTAGAATCATCTTCAATTCCAAATCCTTCAAAACCGCTAACTGGGCATTTCCCTTGCGCCTCTAAGTAGGCTTTAGCAGAATTGTAAAAAACCGAACCTTCAGGTGTTAATTGTGTCAGTTTGACTTTGGATAAATCAACACCTGCATCCTGAAGAATCTTCAAGGTGTTGAGATCTTGCTGCTTATCAGGTTTGTAATGTCCGCTTTTGTTTGTTATATGGGTAATTTCACCCTTGTCGTTGGTTTTAATTTCCCCAGCTCCCATAATGGCTGCTCCACCAAGAAAACTCGAGTGATGGAATGTGCCGCGGATATGTGATCCCGCATAAAATTGCCTATTAGCGTCGATGACAAAAATGGCCGAACCTACTCCAGAATGTTCTGTTGTTTCGGTCGTCGTGTCAAAAGGGACATTTTCTCTCAATGCTTTGCCATTTTTAAAGTCAAGTCGATAAGGCAACCTCTCTGCATCTGTAGTCAGATATTGGACTTCTTTAAGGGCGACATTGTCATGAGTCTGCTTCATCCAATCATCAAAGTTAAGTTGAGTATCGCTTTTTTCCCATTCGTCTAAGTATGTATCCACCTCATAAAGATGTTTTTGAGTCCCCACTTCTATCAGATAGTCTGGCGATAAAGCTTTTCCCTGAATATGCTGATTTTCCATTTGCTCTAATCCTTTTCCAGCCATAGCAGCTTTTTTAACTGCTCTTCTAAGCTTTGTGACTAAAGTTTCCATTCCAGGAATGATGCGAGCAACATCTTGAAAATCGTTTTCATGGGCCAGCTCTTCTAAATCAGCATTTTTAAAGATTTCAATATGTTCTTTTGTTAAATATTCTTTTTTAGGATTAGCTGCAATCTGCATAAGAGCTGTTAACTTATTATTATAGACATATTTATTGGGAGTAAAAAAGTTGCCTAATGACAGGTAAATATCTTTAATAAATGAAGGCAAAGTGCTTTCTTTTAATTTCCATGTATGTCCACCGGCATTGCTTTCGATTTTTTGCAAATAATAATTCTTTTCTAAGTGTTGAATATCTTGAGGAATTGGAAAATCGCGCGAAACTTTAAAATTAGGATTCATAAATACATCCCCCATTTTTACCTTAAAATTCCTACACTAATTATCGTTGATTAGATGAATATATTTATTAGATTTATGTTAAGTTATTAATAATTTATTTAATATTATTAAAACGAATTTAAAACTTTGATTTATGTTTAAATATCAAATCATATTGCAAAAATTTATAAAAATTGCTAAAATAGAGTGCTATAAAGACAACATGTTGAATTTTGGGATTATGGATGACAAGGTTATTTTGACTAAAATACTCTGGCATTATGAGAATAAATAATTTAGCACTATTCAAGTTTGCTTTATTCTTGCTTCACTTTAACTTTTTAATGAACACATTTTATTAGGCATCATGAATCGTTTTGATTTTTCAAATTTAGATAGATTAACAGCTTCAATTGAGCTATTAAAGCCTGAAAATTTCTATTTGCAGGGCAATAGAGCTAAAGAGGGGGGGATGATTTGGAGTGTACAATATAAAGAGCATCCAAAATGGATTGCATTTTGTGAACTTTTCAATAGCCTCTATCCTCATTCTTCTGTGATTCAAGGAAAAAATTTTTTTAATCTGGCATATGCTGCAGCAAATGAACAAGAAGAAGATTCCTTTGTTGATTTAACTTGCAATGTGCACTTTGCTCATTTTTGTAGGAAATTGGAAGGCATTGAAACTCTGAAACATCGGCAACAAAGATCCGCGCAAATGAAAGAAAAATTGCTGCGAGCCGTGGAGAAAGCTAAAATCCTCACAAAAGGATTAGCCCAACATCCTCAAGCAAAAATGTTAGACGAATCGACTTGGCTAGAAGCTTTGAGTCCAGATCATTGCTATGCTTTTGATTTGCATAAGGAGTGGATCAGGTGGCAGAAAGTTACCACGAGTTTATCATTTAATGAATGGAGAGAGAAAGAAGGGTTAGTCGGAACTCATTCTCGCCAAGTGAAGTATTTAAATGCAGCAGAGCGCAAGCAATATGAGGTATGCATGGAAGAGGGAAGGTTGAGGCGCAATGGCAAGCCATTTGACACTTCCACAGAAGAAACCCTTTTTTCAGGCCGAGGGATTGGAATTTTTGTCGTCAGTCTTGAAGACAATTGGTACGTAGGTTCTCATCGCAAAGGATACTTTCACCATTCCAGCTTTTTATCTGGAGCACCTGTTAAGGGAGCAGGAGAAATCCAAACTAATTCAGAGGGAGAAATTGTTTATCTCTCTACCAATAGCGGACATTATAATCCTGGCAAGAAAGAGCTATTAGTGGTCCTTGAGATATTGCAAAAAAAAGGAGTATGCTTAGAAATCATTAAATTGCGAGTGTCAGATGAAAAAGGAGAGTTCTATTATCAGAATGCTGAACATTTTCTCTTAGCTAAGGGCAACCTTCTTCCTGATGGAATAGAGCAAGCAACATTTGAAAGAGATGAAAGAGGTGACATAAAAGTGATTCATCAACACGCCCTTCGCGTGAGTTCTTCAAATAATCGTGACCTTTTAGCCTCCTTAAAAGGACAAGGTGTTGATTTTTCCCAGGTCATATTTAAGGAAGAAACTCTTTGGGGTGATACCTTTTCCTATAATGCTCAGGAATATTGTGACAAAAGAGAATTGCTTCCTAACCAATGGAATGGAGGGAAATATGAGAGAAATGAGAAAGGTGAGGTGAGTGAAATTCATCTTAGCAAATCTAGAGACTCATCTGAAAAAAAGGCGATAGAAAAAGATGTCCTTTTACTCAGCGCCTTTGCTTTAAAAGGAGTGGATTTGTGCAAAGTTGCTTTTACCAATGCTCCTGGAGCACCATGTGTCAATGCCCAGGAATATCTTGATGGCCATTATCCTCAATATATGGAATGGCATGAACGAGAACTTCAAAAGCAGCTAAGCGACGAAACTGATTTTTAACTCGCCGTTTGATCGACAGCATGTTTGATTGCTTCCTCTAAAAGAGGTCCATACGTTTCAAGCTCTTTTGTCAACTGTTGAATCATCTTCATGACTTCAATTAATAATTCTTCTTGATTGGGCTCTTTGTCTTCTTTCATGATTTGATTGAGGCGATCAAAAAAGTTTAAATAGCTTTCGATGTTGTGATTTTTAACAAGAGCGGGAGTGGCCAGAAGGAGAGTTTGAATAATGGATTCCATGCTTGCAGAAGCCAATTTTTTTGTAGGCTTATCTAAGGATTCGATCTTATCTAATTTAGAGGAGATATAACGTTGTAATATTTTATTGGCAATCCATCCCCCTCCAAGAGTGCGAATGATCGGAATAAAGAAGGTCATTCTTCCAATCCAATTATGAATGGTTTTGCGGTCCTCAGCTAATTTAGGTAAAGTATTGTACATAAAATCAATAAAAGGATCGCTTTCAGCTAATTTTTTCACATCAGATGAAGCCTGAATGTTGGCATGTGCATCAAAAATTTTGTCAGCAATAGTCGTTGAGACCGACATCCATAGGCTTAATTCTTTGCTGTTTAAAGCTTGCCTGATTTTATTGCGATCGCCTAATTTAGCAAGCTCTTCAATATCTAATTGATTAAAACCTTTAAATTTTTCGACGATGAGTTTTTTAGCTGCATCAGGATTTGCAGCATCGGGCAACATCACATTTAAGTGAGACAGTGTGTCAACTCCCTTGCGAACAAATAGGGATTGATTGAAAAGAGGGCCTAAAGGGATCAACGCTTTACGAATATCGGCGACTTTTTTCTTATCTTCTGCAGGCATTAAATTTTCAATAAAACGGGGGAAAAGAGCTTGTACAATTGCAAAAGGATCATTTTGAATGATTGTCATCATCTCATTTGATTGAGTCGTTTTTGGCTGTGTTGATTTGAGCTGACGGATCAGTTGCTCTTTCACATCTAAAGGGATCACCAAAGGTTTTTTAGAATCTTTTGCACGTTCATTAATCTTTTCGACATGAAAGAGAATATGAGGCTTTGAAACTGATAGCAATGCATTAAAAATGTCAAAATTAGATGCTTCTGTAGTTAAAGAGAGTTTGACTGTAAATTGGGTGAGATCCTTAATATATTCAGCAGCCTGTGGAAATTGAAGGCCCGCTTGTTGTTCAGAAAATCGGGCAAGTAAGCCCTCCACACATTGTGCTACTTTAGGACTATACATTTTGGATTGCGCCGCGCAAGTTTCCTTGGCCGCTTCTTTGACATATAATTGGAAGCAAATCAATTGAAAATCTTTTTTAATGCCACTATTAAAAAATGCATCGCATTCTTCGGTAACAGTGCTCAATTGTTTTAAAGAAGAATCCTGAGGATGACCTTTTTGCTTTAATAATTCAACCATTGCTTGAGACAATAAATGAGGAGAGTAGACCTGGAATTTATCAATTTCATTAAGACAAAATTTAACTAACTTCTCAATAGATTCTTTGGCAATTTTTTGCTGTTTTTGATCCTTCTCCCTTTCTGTTCCCTGCAAAGTTTGCCTATCTAAATTAAAATCAATCAAATAAGGAGCACTTAAATCGCGAATCAGTTCTCTTGTCAAGGACAATTCTCTGCTAGGAGAGGGATATCCCTTTCCAATTTCTTTTAATAAATTGAGGTTATGGGAACGAATCATCAAATTTTGAGGCGTGACAGGGGAAGTTAACAAAGAGGAAGAGATCATCTCTTTATCGAGAACTCCGAGAGGTTGGAAATTGGTTAAGAGATAAGGCATCAATAAGTTGACCTGATCACTAAAAGAGGAAGCCTGAGAAAAAAAGCTGTCTTTTAAGGATTGGGTGCCTTTGAGGACATCGGGCTCATTCGCTGTTAAATAGTCTATCAAGCTTCTAACGAACACTTCTCCATGTGTTTGCTTCATCTCATTCAACTGTTTCTCTGTCAGTTTATTTTGTAAAAATGTAGAAAATGCTTCTAATGATACGTCATTTAAAAAAAGAATCTGAGCGGATGATTGTGTTAAAAATTGATTCAGCGCTTCTTCAAACTCAAGAGGAGTCACTCCTTGTTCAAAAAATCCTTGCCTAATATCTTGGAAATTTTTAAGGAGAACAGGCCATTCTTGTTTTACAAAATTGGGATCATTTTTGATCAGCTCTTTGCCAGCTGGACTTAATAGATAATGCATGGTATGCGAAATCAAAGCAGGGCCATATTGCGACTTTAATTGGTGCGCATTAAACAGGACAAAGACTCTCTCTACTTCTTCTAAGCTTGTCGTCTGTTTTTCCTTATAATGGACAAGTCCCTTCTTAACTTCAGACCCTAAAGTCAAGAGAAAAGAATCGACGAAATCTTGACCATAAGTGATCCACTCTTGTTTGGCTTGCTCTAGTTGGGCTTGGTTAAAAGGAATGAGAGCTGCTTGAATTTTTTCATCAACTTCGCTTTTCCCTTTCCCTTCTATGAGTCCCTCCATGATTTTGGAGGAGACTTGCCTGGTCACTGCTTCGCCTTTTTGCAGGGCTTGTTGTTGGAATTCGAGTACCTGCTGAGGGGAAATACCCAAGCTTAAAAATTGTCTTATTTTGTCTCCTAAGCGTGTCATCAAATGCAATTGAAGAGGTTGATGTGAATGTAGTCTTTCAACAATCTGAGCCAGGTCTTTAGGTGTTCTGAATCCCTTATCCATGGCCTTCTTCATGTTGAAGAGGAAGTCCTGACTCCTGCCATTCAATCTATAATCTTCTTCTATTTTTTGCAGGGTGGTTAAAGAGGAGCCTGAATCTATACTATTTTGATCTTCTGGCGTTAAAGAATGATAACTCTTGATAAACTCTGGACCCAATCGCTTGGCTAAGGTTTCATCTTTGTTTTCTGGCAGTTCATCATTAAGTTTTTGAACAATTTCGTCAGTTGTTTGGCTAAAAGCTAAATCAATAGGCAAAGAGGAAACACGCGAGCACAAAGATTGAATATCAAGGAGTGTCTTAACAGAGGCTAGAGGAAGTCGTAATAAAAGATGCTGAAAAGCAGAATGATTCTTCAAGAAATCTTGAAACGTTTGCCTTGCTTCTAATCCCTTGCTTTTTTCAATATCCTGCAGCATACTCAATAGGCGCTTTGTATTTTCTACTCGTTCTTTTTTTAAATCAGAAGAGGCATGACGATACAGATCTAAAGCAAGTTCAAACTCGTTGAGTTGCTCTTTTGTCATCTCCTTTAATTTGCCTGAGCCCAAAATAGAGAGCAGTAACTCATTAAAATGGGGAATAAGGGTTTCTTTTTGCAGGGTATCCAGTTTTAAGAGATTGCGGACTTGTTCTTGACGTTCGATAGGATCGATGAATTCAAGATGAGGTCCTAAATCCCTGCTGTGAGCAAAGTCTTTTAACCAATGATGTTCAAGATTAGATCGTGCTTCAGCCAGAAAATGATAAGATTGATGTAAAGAGGTAATGGTAGTCCAATGTGGAGATTCCTCTGTTAAAACTTCATTTTTTTTGACAATCTGGCCTAAATATTGCACGATTTCCTGCGGACTAATTCCTTCAATTTTTGCAATCAGTTTCTTTAAATTAATATCCTGAATGATCGCTATGCTTTTTTTAATAAAAAATTCTTCTTTCTTTTTTTTTGCTTTTTCGAAACCATATTTGAAAATATTCACAAAATAATGTTGAAAAAATTGGTTGATTTTTTCTCTAGTTGTTGCAGCTTGTCTTCCATAAGAAATTAAAGCCTCAGGTGGAAGTTTACCCGTTGGTGAAGCTTGACTCTGCATGAATTTAGCAATGCGATCATTAGAAACATTCATATAAAAACCTAAATTAAAACTGAATAATACTAATTAATATTATAACATCCTTTTATTTATTTTTTTGATTATGTAATTAAATTTAATATAAATTAATTAAATAATAATGATTGTAAATTTTTTTTAATGTATTTTCAATTAATTCAACAATGCAACTAATTAGTTTATTGAATAGCTTGGGGAATTTGGCTTTCCCATTCTTTAATAAAAGAGAGGAGTTGCTGTTTTGAGGGCTGTGTTTGAAAGAATTCACGCACACGCGGTTGGCTGCTCAGATGAGCGATTTTAGCCAATAAATGCAAATGGCGCTTATCTTCGCAGGCGAAGAGAAAAAAAAGAGTATGGACAGGTTGTCCGTCTAAAGCGCCGTATTCTAAAGGTTCATCTAAAAAAACCACGACTACGACATCATGATGGGCATTAAGCAGCGAATCACGCGTATGAGGAACGGCAATGCCATTGTTGAGAGCAGTTGGCATGAGATTTTCACGATCTAACAGTAAATCGGTCATCACTTCGGCATCGACATGAAGAAGCTTGGCCACCTTGCGCATAGTCGTTCGAATAATCTCCTCTTTGATTTGCCCTTTGAGATGATGCAAAACTTCTCCTTTATGAAGGGCTCGAAACAGGCTAAACTGCTTGCTGCCGCTTGTCGTAGGAGAACGGGAAGTTAAAAGAGAGCGAGATTCTGCTTCTTTGCGGCGCATAAAAGGAGAGATTCCATCTGTCTTATCCAATTTATGTGAAATGACCCAATTTTCAATTTCGGTGCGAGAAAAATAATAATGTTGATTGATGCGATAGGTAGGAATTTTACCATCCGAAATCCAGCGGCGAATAGTTGATTCTGATACGTTGAGAAGATCGGCAACATCTTTAATTTTTAAATCCATAAGCGAGTACTCCTTCACATCTGTATCGTATGGTGTATCAAATTGTCTCAAATAATTCAATCATTGCGCTTGGTTGTCGAAAAGTCATGAGCTTTTTTCGCCTTTCTTCTTCTTTAATAGCTTGAGTTAAACTGGAAAGGATTTGTAAGTATTCCGTCTGTTTATCATCAGGGCCGCCGATCATGAAGACTAGGCGTACGGGTGCTTCATCTAAGGCATGCCAATCAACAGATTTTTGCAACACTCCAAGGGCAATGAAAAATTGATCATAGGAAGGCAATTTAGCATGGGGAATTGCAACACCCATTCCAATTCCAGTAGAGACAATCTTTTCTCTATCGATGATTGCTTGATAAAAAGCTTCTTCATTTTCCAATTTCCCAGCTTCATGAATGCAATGAACAAGCTGTTTTAGGGTTTCATCGCGTGTAGAGGTATTTAAAAATATAACAAGTTTAGGATCCATGTAACGAGCAATATGCATGGTTCATCCACCTGTATGGCCAAAGCCGCCTATTCCGCGTTCTGTCGCGGTCAATTCGGAAGAAATCACAAAATTTGCTCGTAAGACAGGGGCCAAAATCAATTGTGCAATTCGCATTCCAGGAGTAATGACAAAGTCCTCTTTTCCATGATTGATTAAAATGATTTTGACTTCTCCTCGGTAATCAGCATCAATTGTTCCAGGAGTATTCAAAACAGTGACTTGATGCTTAAGGGCTAAGCCGCTTCGTGGGCGAACCTGAATTTCATACCCTTCAGAAATTGCTAAACGCATCCCAGTGGGAACTAGAGCTGATTGGCCAGCAGGAATAATCATAGGCTCTTTTAAATGAGCCTTTACATCAGCTCCCGCGGCTCCTGATGTCATGTAAAAGGGAAGAAGCTCTTCATCTTCAATTAAAGTAGGAATATTTATCATGCCGTTATGTTGATCTTGCATAAAATTTAAAATTAAAAATTGTTTTTGATTTCTTTAGATAAAGCAGAACTTCTTTTGTTAGCTGAGTTGTTTTTTGAACCATTCATGCCGGAGTCATTTTCTTCTATAACATTGCCTTTGAGAAAGGCAAGAAATTCTGAGAGTTTTTGTTTCATTTCATGACGATTGACAATACAATCAATCATCCCATGATGAAGTAAAAATTCAGACTTTTGCGCTCCTGCAGGTAACTTCTGTCCAATTGTTTGTTCAATCACGCGAGGACCTGCAAAACAAATTAAGGCATTAGGCTCCGCCACAATAATATCACCAAGAGAAGCAAAAGAAGCTGTCACTCCACCTGTTGTTGGATTAGTCAGAACCGAAATATAAGGGACGCCAGCTTCATGCAACTTAGCGAGGGCTGCAGATGTTTTGGCCATTTGCATGAGAGATAAAATAGACTCCTGCATACGCGCTCCTCCTGAAGTAGAAACGATGACGACAGGCAAGCGCTCGTTTAAGGCATACTCAATGAGACGCGTGAGTCGCTCTCCTACAACGGAGCCCATCGACCCCCCCATAAAGTTAAAATCTAATACTCCAAGTGCAATTTTATGTTTATTGAGCAGGCACGTGCCTACAACAGCGGCTTCATTATTGCCTGACTTTTCTTGGGCGCTCGCAATGCGATAAGGATAAGGCTCTTCATCAACAAATTTTAATGAATCAACAGGCTGCAAATTGTTAAACAGGAGTTCAAATGTATGAGGATCACTTAAACTCTTGATTCTTTCATCTGTCGAGAGACGGTAATGGTAGTGGCATTTGGGACAGCAATTTTGATTTTGTTCGAGTTCATTGGTATGAATCAGTTCATTGCAATGCGTACACTTTAGCCACCCACTAAAGCCATCTTTTTTTGTTGTCTGGATTTTAATTTTTGGTTTATCGCGGGAAAAAAGGCCCATGTTTATTATTATCTACTCCTAAACACTTGAAGTTTTTTGTAAATAAGAAAAATCAGATCTTATTTTTTAATAGAAAAGATCTTAAAATCAACAAAATCATACTAATGAAGCGTAAAGAATAAGACAAGGTTTTTATTATCAAGGATCTATTAGATCATATAAATTTGGGAATGAAGAGCCTCTAAAAGATTAGAGGCTCTTTTCCATTACTTTGCTTTAGCTTTTTCAAAGCGTTCATCGACGTTTTTCCAATTAACGACGCTCCAAATAGCTTTGACGTAATCAGCCCGCACATTTTTATATTGAAGATAATAAGAATGTTCCCAAACGTCAATTCCCAAAAGGGGGACGAGTCCTTTTGTGACTAGAGGATCTTGATTGTCGCAAGTGGCTAACGTCAGGCGATTGTGTGCTTTATCATATCCCAACCATCCCCAGCCAGAGCCTTGAATGGCAATGGATTTTGCGCTCAGCTGATCAATCAGATTTTGAAGTGAGCCGAAATCTTGATTAATCGCTTGCGCTAAAGCTCCACTGGGAGGAGTGCCCCCTCCTTTATCCTTAGGAGCAAGGTTGGTCCAAAAAATAGAGTGGTTGATGTGTCCGCCTCCATTAAATTTGATGGCAGAAAGGAGAGATTCCATAGTAGCCAGATCTTGCTTCTGGTTAGCCTCAGTATATTGCTCGAGAGCTTTATTGAGGTTATTGACATAGGCTTGATGGTGCTTCGTATAGTGCAAATTCATAATTTCAGCACTAATCGCAGGTTCTAATGCTCCAAAGTCATAGGGAAGAGGAGGAAGCTGGTATTGTTGCTGTTGAAATCCTTGCTGATTCATATAGGCTCCTTGTTAAAGTAAAAGATTGGATAATATAAGAGATTGGATAATAAATGTCATTTTGAACAAATTCCACTAATTAATTCAAGATTCATCCCTCACCTCAAAGTTTTTAGCCCAATAGGCAGGCACACTTTGAATGACACCTCCTATTCTATCTGTTAGCCAACTCAAAAATCATTGCTTTGTTTTTAAATTTTTATTTGATATAGGGTAATCAATAGAAAATGAGTTCACTATGCTCTGCTTTGCAGAGAGACAGAATTTATGATCCAGTATTTTTGTTTATGTCCTATACCTTCTCTAGAAGGGATGCGCACACTGAATGCATATCCCTAAACATCCTAGAAAATCTTTAAGAAAAAAAGGAAAATCTATGATTAAAAGTTTCAAAAATTTTATTTTATTAATTACCACTTTTTCTGCCTTTATAACAACACAAGGGATAGCAGATCTTTCGGTTACAGCTCTAGAGCAAAAAGTGGATTTAAAAGAGAGTATGCCTCAAAAAAATAGTGATATTTTTACACGAAAAAAGCATACCGGCTGGACTCGATCAGGTAAAAAATGCCATAATCAACATAATGTGAACGCAGATTTTGTTCTCTTATCTCCGGGTAATATGGTGATTAGTGGGACAGGGGGAATAGGATCCATCACTTTCGGAATTGCTCTTCAGATGGTTCAGAATGGCTTTGTTGTACTTGGAAAACCTGCAGTGGCTACTGTGCCTTTTAATTTCACGCCTGGATCAATCCCTTTTCCTCCACTTAATCTGTCTTTAAATATGCCTAGAAATGCTCTCGGTGCTATACAAGTCATATTTGATGTTCCTCCAAATACGACCATTTCTTTCACAGATGATGTGATCATTAATAGTAATAAGACAGGACTATCAATTATTGCCATTGCAGCAGGGGAAGAAATTACCTCTCCTCAAGATGGTATTTTAGCCCTCCCAGAAATAGCTATTTTGGATCCCTGGGAACTCAGCCCCCTGTACGAAGAGCTATGAGCATTAAAAAAGTGATTTAACGAATGAAGTGAATTAAAAGTAACCTCTAAGCATGATAGACAAGAGTTAATTATGCTTAGAGAAGCGAATGCCAAAGAAGACTTTCTTTTAAGAAACGGCCTGTGACTGGACCAATTGCCACTAATTGAAGATGAGAAGGGAAGGCACCAAAAACTTGCAAAAAGGCCTTAACAGTAGAAGGACTAGTAAAAACAACTGCATCCATGTGTTCTAAATTAGGCAAGGTTCCCGGTATATAAGGTTGGGGATCATAAAGGATACATGTCGTATGTTGAATGTTTTGAGTGACCAAAAACTCCTTGATCACGGGCCTGGCTTGTGCAGAATGTGGCCAGAACACATAGGCTTGCTCCAATGGCAATTGCTTAAGCTCTTCGATAAGGCCTTCGGCTGTTTCTTCTTGCGCGACTCTTGTTGGCGTAATACCACAGGCCTTAAGGTGTTTGGCTGTCACTTGTCCTACGGCTAGTGTCGTTTTTTGCACCCATGTTTGCAGGTCAATTTTGAGTTGAGATAAATAATCGAGCAAAATCAAAACTGTACTTTTAGAAGTCACAATGACGTGCGAATAGTTCTTAAAATTGCTTAAGGCTTGGTGAATGTCTGATTCTGAAAGTGGACGAGGAATAATCTGAATGATAGGCCAATGGATGATTTCACCATTAGCCTGGTAGTAAGTGGGATCAAGCCCCAAGTATAAAATGCGTTTTGACATACCAGATTCCTTCATCCAAGCGACTGAAAGGCGTCGCTTAATTTAAGCTCACTTCTTAACTTAACGCATAGGAATTTACCGGACATTAAGACAGGCAAAAAGAGCTTTGATCTCTTGATCTTCCTCGCGTCCTACAACGGCCAGCTGTCCTTGCCCCTCTGCTGTTGTTCCAGGCAAGCGCAAGCGATTGAGATGGGTCAATCCCAATCGAATTAAAGCTGCTTCAGCGACAATGACGCCGTCTGCTTCGCCCGTCTCCAGTTTGGCTAGGCGTTGCTCAATCGTACCTCGAAGATCGCAAAAGCTTAAGTCTGATCTCAATTGCTTCACCATTTCTTCGCGCCTGATCGAAGAAGTGGCAATTTTTGCTCCCGGTGCCAAGCTTCGCAGTGTTTCATCCGGACGCAACACAAGAACGTCGGAAGAGTCGACGCCGCGCGTGAGGCAAAAAAGAATTAGCCCTTTTGCCAAGGGAATTGGCAGATCTTTAGCCGAGTGAATGCCCACGCGACCGCTTGCTTGCAAAACCCAAGTATCGATGTCTTTTGTAAAAAAATCGGTGCGATCCAGCGTGCGCAGTGAAGTCACCTGGTCCCGATCCCCGATAGTAGATAAATAGTGAATTTCAAAATGAATATGAGGGTGATGTTGCTGCAAAGCGCCATAGATTTCTTTGACCTGTGCTTTTGAAAGTGGGGACGAACGTGCCCCCACCTGCAGGGTGAGGATAGCGTTATCTGAGCACTGCATTGATAGCCTCTTCCACAAATTCAACACCTTGAATCTTAATTTTATTATGCAAATCTTCGGCAATACCCTTGACATTGCGCTTGGGAATGATACAGCATTGAAATCCCATGTGAATGGCTTCTTTTAATCGACTTTCAATGCGATGCACACTGCGCACTTCGCCGCCGAGCCCCACTTCTCCCACAACCGTTGTTTCGGAATTCAAAATCCGGTTTTGCATGGAGGATGCCACGGCTAAGAGAATGCCCAAGTCAATGGCAGGTTCCAAAATGCGTAATCCACCAGCTACTGAGACAAAAACATCGCAGCGATGAAGGTGATATCCCATGCGCTTCTCTAGCACGGCAAGCAAAAGAGCAAGTCTATTTTGATCAATTCCCGTACATCGTCTTGAGGGTGTACTAAAAACTGTATCGGTAACTAACGCTTGAACCTCAACCAGAATGGGCCGCGAGCCTTCCAAAGTGGGAATAATGACAGATCCGCTGATTTCTTTTCGACGCTCTTCAAGAAAAAGTTCTGAAGGATTGGGAACCTCAACAAGTCCCGATTGCTTCATTTGGAAAACCGCAATCTCATCTGTAGGGCCAAAGCGATTTTTGACGACGCGAATCATCCGGTAATTATGCTGTTTGTCGCCTTCAAAATAAAGCACAGTATCGACTAAATGCTCTAAAACGCGGGGTCCCGCAATCTCGCCTGATTTGGTTACATGGCCAATCAAAAAAGTTGCAATTCCTCTTCCCTTAGCTAAATGCATAAATTCTGCTGTTGTTTCCCTAACCTGTGAAACAGAGCCTGGAGCAGACGTGATTTCGCTTTTATAAACGATTTGAATAGAATCGATGATTAAGACATCAGGATTGATTTGGTCAATTTGATTTTTAATAAGCGAAAAATTTGTTTCGCACAGCAAAAGCAGATGATCAGTCTGAATATTTAAACGATGCGCTCGCAATGACGTTTGCTCAACCGATTCTTCCCCGCAAACATAGAGGACGACAAGACCTTGTTTGGCGAGCGAATGAGAAAGTTGTAGGAGAAGAGTGGATTTACCAATTCCTGGATCGCCGCCTACTAAAGTAAGCGATCCGGGAACAATTCCTCCTCCCAGCAGGCGATCGCATTCGCCAATTTGAGTCAAAATGCGAGGCATGTCTTGCAGTTTGACATCATTGATTTTGATAGGATGACTTGCCTGAGGAGATTGAGCTTCAAAGCGACGAGATAAAGAAGACATTTCTAATTCTTCTTGAAACGTATTCCATTGATTACAAGAAGGACATTGACCTATCCATTTAAATTGTTTTTGTCCGCATTCGGAGCAATACCAAACGCTCTTTTGCTTGGCCATAACAGAACCTTTCTTTGACTGTTAAATGAAGAGTTAAAAACCAACAATTTGGTTTAAGAGCAAAGTTCAGGAAGATTAAATCGAGAGAGGGCATCAGCAGCAGCAGCTTGTTGAGCTTCTTTTTTTGAAGCTCCTTTTCCTTGACCCAATTCTTGTTGATTGATGAGAACAGAAATTTCAAAGATCTTGCTGTGATCGGGACCGGATGCTTGTAAGACCTGGTAAATCGGTGTTTGTTGGTAGTTCTTTTGACAATAATCTTGCAGTAGAGCTTTCCAATTGCGTAGGGGAGTTTTCAAAATACTTTCAATTTGCGAAGTAAAATTATGAAATAAAAAATGCTTGGCTGCTTCTAATCCTCCATCAAGGTAAATGGCTCCAATAATGGCCTCAAATAAATCGGCCAATATAGACTCACGCCCGCGTCCATCATTCATTCGCTCCCCTTTGCCTAATAAAATGTAAGAAGCGATCCCGAGACTTTGCACATAATTCACGCATGAGCTAGCCTCTACAAGGCGCGATCTTAAATAGGAGAGTTGCCCTTCAGCAGTTGATGGCAGATACTGATAAAGATAATCCGAAATCAACATTCCCAAAATAGCATCTCCTAAAAATTCCAATCGTTCGTTATGCTGAGTCATCTTGCGATTTTCATTAATAAAAGAGCGATGTACAAAAGCGAGTATCAAGAGTGAACGTTCGCGAAAAGTGTAACCGAGCTTCGTTTCGATAGTAGAAAGGTGCTGATGTAAATATTCCATTTGATTCATACAAAGTATTGTAGGCAACAATACCTTTTTCTGCTAGTCTTATTATACGAAATTTTTTCTGTTTAACTCTTAGTATGTATTATGAAATTTGCCACGGCCAAAGAACATAGAGATTTTTTTCAAAAGCAGGGATGGATTGAGTTTGAGGGTTTGCTTTCCAAGGACCAATTGGTCTTAGCTAACCAAGCCATTGATCAAGTCCTCGCCGAACGCTTAAAGGCTTCTTCTGAGCGCTTGCGCTTGTTGCCTTCTGAAAAATTTTATTTACAAGGACATGATGTCTGGCGTTCCAATCCCATTTTGCAAAAACTCGCCACTCAAACGCGTTTTGCTGAAATTGCCACTGAGCTCATTGAAAAAAAGCCTTTGCGTTTGGGTTATGATCAGTTTTTTCTGGCTCACCAACAAGTGTCGTATGTCCAAGAAGCTCCATCTCCTTATTTCCATTTTCTCGAACAGATTACCTCTTTGGAAGAGGTCAGTTGTGTGCGAGGAGTTGCCTGTGGCTTGTTATTGGCTCTAGGGGGAAAAGAACGTGTGCCTTTGGAAAAAATTGTTTCAGAAGGCATTGATGTTTTTCCAAATCAGCCAGGCAATGTCATTTTCTTTCAACCCAATGTTTTAGTGAATTGGGGCCGTCTATATGCGCAGCCGGGAAAGCGGTTTTACATGATTGTCTATGCATCGGCTTCTGCTTATTATCAATTGCAGCCTAAAGATCCTCATACCCACGCATTTAAGCGTATAGGCTATGTTTTTAATGATAAATTGACCGATAAACTCAATCCGATTGTTTATCGGTAAGGCATGAGCTCCTCTTGGCGGGTAATAGACTCGGGCTTTTTGTCTCCCGAAGTCATTATGGCTAAAGATGCGGCTTTGCTCGCTCAGCTAGACCCTTTAGGTCCTTCTTTTTTGCATTTTTATGACTGGAACACTCCCTGTTTGACCTATGGCTACTTTACTGAACTTGCTCATCATCTCGATTTAGATGCTTTGCAAGGGCAAGGATTGCAAGCAGCCCGTCGTCCAACAGGAGGAGGTATCATCTTTCATTTGTCGGATCTCGCATTTTCAGTTTTAATTCCAGCCGCTCATCCTCATTTTTCTTTTAATACCTTGGATAACTATGCTTTTATCAATCAAAGGGTAGCAGAGGGAATTGCCCATTTTGCGGCACACTCTTTGCAGCCTCAGCTTCTTAGTCAAGAACCTCTTTGCTTGGGCAAAGAATGTCATGCTTTTTGCATGGCAAAGCCAACTCAGTATGATGTCATCATTCAAGGAAAAAAGGTAGGAGGCGCTGCTCAGCGGCGCACAAAACAAGGATTGCTTCATCAAGCCAGTCTTTCGCTTCTTTTTCCTCCTATCGAATTATTGTGCAAGGTTCTCAAGCAGGAGGAGGCAATTTTAAAGGCAATGAAAGAGTGGAGTTATTGCTTGCTTCCAGAACATTCGACAGAGCAAGAACTTTGGGAAGCGCGCGGAGAGCTTAAGGAAATTTTGAAAATGACTTTATTCTCTAGTTCTTAAATTCAATCAAGATTTTATTTGAGCAGTTGTCTCTCCCATTATAGGAGGGAGTTCTTTAATCAGGTGATCTTCTTTTGGTAGAGTCGTTTGACCGGCACGGACAATACACCAATAAGCAAATCCCAGAGATAAAATTAAGACTGCCATTCCCACCATGTGCCAATCCTTGACTTGGTCATAGTCGAGAATGATGACCTTTCGTGCAATGGCCATAAGAGCCGTGGCAATGACTAATTTTAAATGACCCATATCCTTTTTAAGATACAAAATGATATTAATAAAAATTTCAATTGCAATCAAAACCATAAGAAAGCCTCCAAAGATGGTCAGCACTTCATCTATATCAGTAATTAATAAATAAGGTTCTTGAGCCTTTAAAAACATGATACTAATGACGTCAGCTATGCTCCAAAGGATGACGATAACCATAAAAAATGCCAAAACTTTGACGCTCCAAAGAATCACGCGCTGCAAGAAATTGATGAAGGGACTGTTGAGCTCAATCGGAAAGTTCGTTTCATCGCCTTTCATACTTTTCCTCATCATTGATAAGTTGAAAAATTTCATTCTTTAAACAATTAGGATTTAAAATCAAATCATATTTAATTATAATTTTACATTTTATTATTAAATTTCATAGAGTTTCATTTAAGATGAGGTGGTTATTGCTCTAAAAAGAGTTTGTAGGAAAGGAAGTTTTTGATAAGATTGATCATCAAGAAATTGGATTTAAATCTGGAGATTATATACCCATGCTCGACTTTTTTCGCAGGCACCAGCGCTATTTTTTCTTCGTTATTACAATTGTTATTATTATCTCTTTTTCCTTTTTTGGAACATATAGCACGTTAGGTTCTAACACCTGGCGCGAACAAATTGCATTTAAAGCGATTAATGGACGAGAAGTCACACGTTCAGATGTTGATGAAATGGCTCTTTTCCTGGCGACGGACAATGAAGATAAGATGCTTTATGGGGGTGCTTGGGGCCCGAATTTTCTCAATGATGGGATCATTCGTAAAGATTTTCTTGAGACAGGTTTAGGGGTAGAGCTTGGCCTTGCTTATCAAGAGGATTTAGAAGATGATATAAATAAGCGTTTAGCAAAGGAAAAAAGGTATACGCTTTATTCTCATCCTCAAGCTCCTTTTTTGAGCGTGGATAGCGTTTGGAGTTATTTTGCTCCTCAAATGAATACCTATTTTAATTCTCTACAAACAGCTCAAAATGGGTTGGATTCAAATGCTTTTAATAGTCGAGTTCAACTTTATTTAGCTGAAAAACAAGTGCCAGCTTCTACATTGCGGTATATCTTGCGCTATCAAGAAAAACAATATAATTGGTTAAAGCCTGATGAACGGCTTAATCAAATGGACCTGTCCTTATTTGGCTATCATACTTTAGAGGATTGGTTTGGTCCTCATTTTACCCGTTTGATCAGTGAGTTTATTATCAATGCTGCGATTTTGGCAGAAAATGAGGGATATGAGGTTTCAAAAGCTGAAGTTTTAACAGATTTAGTGCGCAATACGCAGATGAGCTATCAGCAAAATAAAAACAATCCTAATTTAGGAGTGACCTCTCCAGAAGAATATTTAAGTGAGCAATTGCGACGTATGAACATGGACCAAGCGCGTGCCATTAAAATTTGGCGTCAAGTGCTTTTGTTTCGACGCTATTTTCAGGATGCAGGCGCAAATGCATTGGTGGATAGTCTGATGAGTCAAAAATTTCATCACTTTTCTCATGAAAATGTCACAGTTGATCTCTATCGTTTGCCCGCTGAATTAAGATTGGCTAATTTTGATGACTTACAAAAATTAGAGGCTTATTTGTATGCAGTGACTAAGCAAAATAAGGGCGATCCTTTAGCTATTCCTCATGAGTTTTTGCCTGTTGTGGATGTTGCCAAGAAACATCCTGAACTTGTGCAAAAACGTTATGTTTTAGAAGTTGCAAAGGTCAATCAGAAAACATTGCAAGCGCGAATTGGATTACGTGAGCTATGGAATTGGGAGGTGGAGGATCAAAATTGGCAAGCATTGATTCAGCAATTTCCGACTTTGGGCGTGAAACTAGGCAATACGCGCGAAGAGCGTTCTGAAGCTCTCGAGAGCTTGGAGTCTACCATTCGTTCTGTAGTGGATGCCTTTGCCAAACAAGCGATTGTTAAAGCGCATCCTGAATGGATTAAGCAGGCACTAAATGAAGCCAAACCTGAAAAAATGGTGGTGGGGTTACGTACGCAAGGGGGGAAAATGCCATTCAGTGGCTTGGAAGAGGAAGAGCAGCGTCAAAAATTTATCCGATTATTGGATGGAGCACCTCTTGGAGAGAATGTAGCCGTTAATTCTCCGCTTTATGATTTTAGTGCCGATCAACAAACTTATTATCGTATTGCAGTTTTAGATCGTGCGGATACGCAAGAAATGTTAACTTTTGGTGAGGCACGTACGGATGGGACATTGGATAAAGTGCTTGATCGTATTCTAGAAAAATACTACGTCACAATTCGCGATAAAAATCCTTCAGTCTACAAAAAAAATGGCGCGGAATGGCTAACTTTTCAAGATGCGCGCGATTTAGTGGCTGATCAATATTTTAAAAAATTCATTCAAGCTTTAGAACCTATTCAGAAGAATTTATCCATGGAAGAAAAAACATCTATAAGCAAAGATCAATCTGCTTCCTTGCGTCTTTATGCTTATTTGAAAACAATTAAAGAAGAATTAGAAAAAGATGCAGCGCAAGCTGAGCGATGGATTAAATCTCCATTAGAAGAAGGGGAACAGACAGCGTCATTGACACAACGTCCTGTGCTTACTGAGCAATGGAAAATTGAAAAGGCGACCCTTACGCTTAATCGACAAAATCCTGATCAAGCAGTAGATGTGACAGAAGCCTTGGCCTTAAGTGTCAATGCTTGGTCGCCGCTTAAAACGCCGCCAAATGGTGATCTTGTCTTCTATCAAGTGAAAGATCGTAGCACAACAGACCAGCAATCAGCGATCATTGCTGAACAAGTCAGAGAAGCACAATCTTTGTTAGGAGATGAAGCGCAACGACACCTCATGCGGCAAGTTTTGCAGGAGTTGAAAAGCCATAATGCCATCTCTCTGGCTTATTTAAAGGCTCCCATCGATGAAGTTCCAACTCAAGAATCCGAGACTGTGGAAACTGGATATTAACATATAGCAATGAGCTAAGCGATGAGGCGTCGCTTAGCTTGCTTTCTCTTGTAGCTTAATGTGTATGCGTAGCATTACATTACTAATCACCAACACGTCCAAACTATAGAGCCTTTCTCAGTTATAAAACAAATAAAAGCTATTTAACTCAATTCTGTATTGCTACAACAGCCTCTTTTTTTATTCTTTTGAAAGCACATTTAAAGTTTAACGCCATCCCCCCTTCAGCCTTATATTTCGATTTTGGAATGAAGAATGACAAACCAAATGATTTAAGAAAAACAGGACTCATTTGATTTGAAAATTTAGATTTGCAAATTGAAAAGCCTCGTCATTTTGCTGAAAACGGTATTTGAGACAAACTCAAGATCTTTTTTAAAGCTTTCATCTGCATATTCAAGAGCCATACTATCTTGCTGAACGGCAATCAAGACAATCTCTCGATCCTTTTTAAAGCTTTCATCTGCATATTGAAGAGCTCGGCCAGCTTGAGTAACGGCAGCTAAGACAATGTCTCGATCTTTTTTAAGGCTATCATCTGCATAGAGAAGAGTCCAGCCATTTTGCTGAACGACAGTTAAGACAATGTCTCGATCTTTTTGAAAGCTTTCATCTGCAAATTGAATAGCATAGCCATTTTGCTGAACGGCAGCCAAGACAATCTCTCGATCTTTTTGAAAGCTTTCATTCGCATATTTAAGGGTCCGGCCGGCTTGCTGAACGGTAGTCAAGACAAGGTCTCGATCTTTTCTAAGGCTTTCATCTGCAAGTTGAAAAGCCTCGGCATTTTTCTGAACAGCAGCTAGGACAATCTCTCGATCTTTTTTACAGTTTTCATCTGCATATTGAAGAGCCCTGCCATCTTGCTTAACAGCAGCCAAGACAATCTCTCGATCTTTTTTACAGTTTTCATCTGCATATTGAAGAGCCCTGCCATCTTGCTTAACAGCAGCCAAGACAATGTCTCGATCTTTTTTAAGGTTATCATCTGCATAGTAAAGAGCGTAGCCATTTTGCTGAATGGCAGCCAAGACAATCTTTCGATCTTTTTTAAAGCTTTCATCTGCAAATTGAAGAACTGAGCCATTTTGCTGAATGGCAGCCAAGACAATCTCTCGATCTTTTTTAAAGCTTTCATCTGCAAATTGAAGAGCGTTGCCATTTTGCCGAACAGCAGCTAAGACAATGTCTTGATCTTCTTTAAGGCTTTCATCTGCATAGTAAAGAGCATAGCCAGTTTGCTGAACGGCAGCCAAGACAATGTCTCGATCTTTTTTAAAGCTTTCATTTGCATATTTAAGAGCTCGGCCATTTTGCTGAACAACAGCCAAGACAAACTCTCGATTCTTTTGAAGGCTTTCATCTGCATATCGAAAAGCACTTCTAGCTTGATTAATGGCAGCTAAGACAATGTCTCGATCTTTTTTAAAACTTTCATCTGCATGGTAAAGAGCCTCGCCTTTTTGCTGAACGGCAGCTAAGACAATCTCTCGATCTTTTTTAAAACTTTCATCAAAAACAGAATATCCAAAATAGCGAGCAACTTGTATAAAAATTTTTTTATTGTTAAAATTGGGATATTTTTCAAGCGTGGAGATGACCTCTTCTCTTGCCCGGTCCAAGAGATTGTCTCTATCACCCAAATAAAGTTTTGCGATAAAATCATTTTTGATCATCATGAGTCTTTGATCGTCAGAGCCCCATATAAGAGAATTTAAAATAGACAATTGCCTTTCGGCCACTTGCCCGATGTTCTTATTGGCGCTGGTTTTGCAAAGTCGGGAATGCCATGAATAGTGATCCAAAAGAGAAAGAAATAAACTGTTAGCGCAAAATAAAGGGGATTGAACCATTAACAATTTTTCAAATTTTTCTCCATTACTGCTGGCTCGATCAATCAATGTAAGTTCTTGAGATGTAAAAGACGTCTTTTGCTCAGTTGCAAGATATTCTCGGGGAAGGTTAATAGGGGAGTGAGGATTCTGTTTAAGTTGAAAAAGAGTCTGCGCTAAGGAAATGCAAGGATTTTGCTCAAAAACTCTTTTCCATCTTGTACAAGTAAGTAAAATAGAAGCAATATCACTTAAAAGTGACCTTTCTTGATTGACAATCCGATCAAAAAAAATTTCTAATATCTCATCGGGAAGTAAAGTGTTTAAGCAAACTTCGTTTAAAATGGTTTGCACGGCTTGTGAACTAACAAGCGTAAATTGCATAAATATCCTTTATTTAAATTTATATATTTTAATTTTTTTATTATTAATTTTATAGTAATTAAAATTTTAATATTATAAATATAATATATTAAATGCAACTCTCTCCTATGTTTTACGGGTGTGATTAAATCTGGGAGTTTACATTTTTAGTAGATCGATACGAAATGGTAGAGCGGCGGTAGCCGCTTTCAGTGGGAAGCCCCGTATGAAGCGAGCTTGCGAGTGGAATGCGGGGATGGGCATCAATAAAATATAAACCGCGGAAGCGGTGGGAGTGATCTTACGCTGCTTCCGCAGCTCAATGCTATTTTGCCTACACCCCGCATTCCGCTCGCAAGCTCGCTTCATACGGGGCTTCCCACTGAAAGCGGCTACCGCCGCTCTACCATTCGTATCGATCTGCTAAAAATATAAACTTCCAGATTTAATCACACCCATGTTTTACTAAAAATATTTGACACTTACAGTCCTTCAGGTTGCATGACAACCCACTCAACCCCAGGGGTTGCTTCATACGCATCAAGCTAAGAGATGAGCGTAGGCTACGCGACGCATTCAGTCGCCGCGCCGCTTCGCTCTGGGCTCTGTGTGTGGGGTTGAGGCCTTCGGTCGCCCTCCGGGCTCGGTCACGGTAGGCTATTACCAGTCGTCCTACGGACTCTAGCGGCAATTTAGAAGCCATTGAATGGTATTTAAGGCGTTCTGATATTGCCGCTAGAGTCCGTAGGACGACTGGTAATAGCCTACCGTTGGGACTTAACAAAGAACTGTTTTGGGCTTGATATTCATCGCGTCAATTTAACAACACCACGCCTGTAACAGGCTTTAGGGGCATATTTCTCGAAAATGACGCGAAAAATAATCAAGCCAAAAACAGTTCTTTGTTAAGTCCCGGCATATGGCTAGGTAATCGGAATTTTTTATCTTTATTTTTGCAATGTTGCTTGATCCATATCCTTTCCCTCAGCGACGAGCGGCGTTAGCCGCGCATGGATAGTAGCCGTGGGTGTAGGCGCAAGCCGAAACCCACGGTTACCCAAAAACAAATTTGAGCCACGTTAGTGGCGTAGCATTCGTTTAAATAAACATTGCTCCACAATCACATTTCCTACGCCACTAACGTGGCTTCATTTTTTTTACCATACACCGTGGGTTCCGGCTTCGCCTACACCCACGGCTACTATCCATGCGCGGCTAACGCCGCTTGAGCGACAAATTTAGCTTCTGGAGTTTGCCAGAAGCATTTCGCTCCTAGCCTATGGCCGGGACTTAACAAAGAACTGTTTTGGGCTTGATGTTTTTCGCGTCATTTTCGGGAAATATGCCTCTAAAGACTTTTACAGGCGGTGTGTTGTTAAATTGACTCGACGAATATCAAGCCCAAAAACAGTTCTTTGTTAAGTCCCGGCCATAGAATAGGAACGAAATGCTTCTGGCAAACTCCAGAAGCTAAATTTGTCGCTCAAGCGGCGTTAGCCGCGCATGGATAGTAGCCGTGGGTGTAGGCGCAAGCCGAAACCCACGGTTACCCAAAAACAAATTTGAGCCACGTTAGTGGCGTAGCATTCGTTTAAATAAACATTGCTCCACAATCACATTTCCTACGCCACTAACGTGGCTTCATTTTTTTTACCATACACCGTGGGTTCCGGCTTCGCCTATACCCACGGCTACTATCCATGCGCGGCTAACGCCGCTTGAGCGACAAATTTAGCTTCTGGAGTTTGCCAGAAGCATTTCGTTCCTAGCCTATGGCCGGGACTTAACAAAGAACTGTTTTGGGCTTGATGTTTTTCGCGTCATTTTCGGAATATATGCCTCTAAAGCCTGTTAAAGGCGGTGTGTTGTTAAATTGACTCGACGAATATCAAGCCCAAAAACAGTTCTTTGTTAAGTCCAGACCGAACGGTGGGCCTCAACCTCACACACAAGCCCAGAGCGAAGCGGCGCGGCGACTGAATGCGTCGCGTAGCCTACGCTCATCTCTTAGCTTGATGCGTATGGGGCAACCCCTGCGGTTGAGCGGGTTGTCATGCAGCCTGAAGAGGCTGACAGCAAATTGATAATTTCGGACGTATATAATTTATTTTAACTGGTCTTGAGTATATTGTGAGTGGTTTCAAAAAATTATTTAAGGTCCGAAATTATCCATTTGCTGTCAGCCTCGAAGGGTTGCAATTGTCAAAGATCAAGCCTGGAGCGAAGCCGGCGCGGCAATTGAAGGCGTCGTTTAGCTTGCTCTCTCTTGTAGCTTAATGTGTATGCGTAGCATTTGATTTGAAAATTTAGATCTGCCAATTGAAAAGCCTAGTCATTTTGCTGAAAATGGTATTCGAGACAAACTCAAGATCTTTTTTAAAGCTTTCATCTGCATATTTAAGAGCCATGCTATCTTGCTGAACGGCAATCAAGACAATGTTTGGATCTTTTTTAAGACTTTCATCTGCATATTCAAGAGCCATGCTATTTTGTTGAACGGCAATCAAGACAATGTTTGGATCTTTTTTAAGACTTTCATCTGCATATTGAAGAGCAGAGCCATCTTGATTAATGGCAGCCAAGACAATTTCTCGATCTTTTTTAAGGCTTTCATCTACACATCGAAGAGCCCTGCCATTTTGCTTAACAGCAGCCAAGGCAATGTCTCGATCTTTTTTAAGGCTTTCATCTGCAAATTGAAGAGCAAAGCTATCTTCCTGAATGGCAATCAAGACAATGTTTGGATCTTTTTTAAGACTTTCATCTGCATATTGAAGAGCTTGACCATCTTGATTAACAGCAGCGAAGACAATCCCTCGATCTTTTTTAAGGCTCTCATCTACAAATCGAAGAGACCAGCCATTTTGCTGAACAGCAGCTAGGACAATCTCTCGATCTTTTTTACAATTTTCATATGCATATTGAAGAGCCCTGCCCTCTTGCTGAACGGCAGTCAAGACAATGTCTCGATCTTTTTTAAAGCTTTCATCTGCAAAGTAAAGAGCTAAGCCATTTTGCTGCACGGCAGCCCAGACAATCTTTCGATCTTTTCTAAAACTTTCATCTGCAAATTGAAGAGCCTCTCCTTGTTGCTGAATGGCAGTCAAGACAATCTCTTGATTTTTTTTAAGGCTTTCATCTGCAAATTGAAGAAACCAGCCATTTTGCCGAACAGCAGCTAAGACAATGTCTTGATCTTCTTTAAGGCTTTTATCTGCATATTCAAGAGCCGAGCCATTTTGCTGAACGGCCGTCAAGACAATGTCTCGATCTTTTTTAAAGCTTTTATCTGCATATCCAAGAGCCCGGCCATTTTTCTGAACAACAGCTAAGACAAACTCTCGATTTTTTTGAAGACTTTCATCCGCAAATCGAAAAGCACTTCTATCTTGATTAATGGCATCTAAGACAATCTCTCGATCTTTTTTAAGGCTTTCATCTGCATATTGAAGAGCCAGGCCATTTTTCTGAACGGCAGCCAAGATAACCTCTCGATCTTTTTTAAGACTTTCATCAAAAACAGAATATCCAAAATAGCGAGCAACTTGTATAAAAATTTTTCTATCGTTAAAATTGGGAAATTTTTTAAGCGTGGAGATGACCGATTCTTTTGCCCGTTCTGATATGATATAGTCTCTACCGCCCACATAAAGTTTTGCGATAAAATCATTTTTGATCATTAGGAGTCTTTGATCATCAGTGCCCCATATAAGAGAATTTAAAATAGACAATTGCCTTTCGGCCACTTGCCCGATGTTCTTATTGGCACTAGTTTTGCAAATTTGGTGATTCCATCGATAGTGATCCAAAAGAGAAAGAAATAAACTGTTAGCGCAAAATAAAGATGATTGAACCGTTAACAATTTTTCAAATTTTGCTCCATTACTGCTGGCTCGATCAATCAATGTAAGTTCTTGAGATGTAAAAGACTGCTTTTGCTCAGTTGCGAGACATTCTCGGGGAAGGTTAATAGGGGAGTGAGGATTCTTTTTAAGTTGAAAAAGAGTCTGCGCTAAGGAGATGCAAGGATTTTGCTCAAAAACTCTTTTCCATCTTGTACAAGTGAATAAAATAGAAGCAATATCACTTAAAAGTGGACTTTCTTGATTGACAATCCGATCAAAAAAAATTTCTAATATCTCATCAGGAAGTAGGGCGTTTAAGCAAACTTCGTTTAAAATGGTTTGCGCGGCTTGTGAATTAACAAGCGTAAATTGCATAAATATCCTTTAATTAATTTTATATACTTTAATTTTTTATTACTGATTTGATAATAATCAAATTGTTAATTGTATAAATATAATACATTAATGGCAATTATTTTATTTACATTAATTGCAACTAATTTTTTTTTGATATAGATAAAAGCCTTAATAACCTGAGCTTTTGAGTTTATCTACTGCGAATGAGGAAGAGCGGCTGAACGGTTGGGTTTACAGCCTTGTGTATATGCTAACGCGGCTAAATGTTTTCAGACAATTCCACTGCTGTTTCTCTAAACATTTAGTTCCTTTAATTCAGCTTGTTCTTGATCTCCTGCCCATTTCCAAAGAGCATATTGCGCAATAAGAGGAATGGCCACCATCGTCACGGCTGCTGCTATAGGATGAATACCTGCTCCTTTCCATAGCATAAAAAAATCATGGCCTTCTGATTTAGGATCAAGAGATGTTAATGAAAGTGCCGAGAGTGCATAGAAAACATGGTTAATAACTCTTGCAATGGCCATATAAACAAGATGTAACCGAAGCTCGGGATGAGTATCTTTAACTTTATGTGCAAAAGCAAGAAGCACTGTTGCCTCTAAAGTAGCAAAGGCAGCTCCAGCTGCCGTCACTGCCATCAATGCTCTTTTTTCTCCAAGCCACTGTCCCACTCTTGAGAGCGCAGTGCCATAAAAAGTCGTTACTCCTCCTCCTTCTGGGAAAAGTTCTATTATAGGATTCTCATTTTTGAATAACAGGCGAACCATGAAAGCATGGCCCATCTCATGAATAAGTGTCCCATGAGTATATCCATTAGATACAGCAAAAAACCAAGCGCGCAAATGATGCAAATCCAATATCGCATTGCATTTAAGCAAAAGGAAGCTTGTATTATCTAAATTGCCATCACGCAGAATATCACAACACAGGCTGTAATCAAGTAAAGCTTCGGTACAATGGAAAAGAGTGGTGAGGGCTATGACAGTAATTAAACTCATCATGACAGTAGGGATAGCGGTGGTTGCCATGAAGCAACAAGCGGTTCCAGCTGCTAGAGAGGCTACAACCAATTCTCCCAGACAAGTTGATGCTACCTTCCAAATTAACTTATCCCTGATTTCCTGCTCATTTAGAAGAACTTCTTCTCCATTGTCATCTAAACTTTTACATGCAAGATAAAAAACTGGAAGATTATGTACATAAATCATAAGAACTCATTTTTAATGATGATTAGTTGTTTTAAAGATAGTTGATGATAGATAATAAATTAAAAAAGATTATAATTCAATATAATAGTATGTTATTAGATAGGTTAAAGAAGTTTTTTAAAATGAGAAAAATCAACCCTTGAAAAAATAATTTCTTGTTTTAAATAGTTTTGATTAAATGTAATAGGCCCATGGATTAAAACATAGAATTTCCCTATGTTTCTTTTATATGGTTATCAGACTAAATAGGATTTTACTATGAAAGATTTTTTGTTTAAATGTTTCATGTAAACCTTCTTCTGTGAGGTTATTGAGAGCTTGAAACAGAGAATGAATAAGTGCTCAGCTCATGTTGCAATGAGCTGAGTAGTGAATAAATTAGCTATTCTCGCTTTTTTTGTTCTCGAGCATAATTCTGAGAATTCTTAAGAAGATGTTCAATCCATCTAAATAAATATTTAGAGAAGAATTGATCGCATCGAAAACTGCGTCACTTTGTTTTTCAGCCTCTTCCATTAAGCGTTGTGTGCTAGACATCAACAAGCCAGAAAACACGACTAATCCACCATATAGCGAAGCGCGATCCACACCATAAGCAAAGGCAGTATTGGGGAAGAAACATGCGATAAAGCTTGCAATTGAAAGACTGCTTAAAGCGGCCATCAAAGGACCTTCCCAGGCTAAAAATCTTCTATCAGGGGCTAGGAAAGCTGTGAGCGTTAAAGCGCCTCCTAATCCAAGAGAAATGGCTGCCGCTTGTGCAACGACTCTTTGATCTAAAAATCCAAGAGGAGATAACATCATTCCCATCGTGGCATTAAAAACGAACCAAGCCACATTCTTTGCTTTATCACTTTCTTTGCTAATCGTTAGAGTGGCAATAAGTGCTGCGCAAGATCCAAGAGCGAGTGGAATAGCTAAGTAGCGATTCTGTAGAATTTTAAGGGATAAACCGCTAATATGAGCGACAGCAGCACTCGCTGCAGTGAGGGCAAAACCGCCAAATACGTAGCCATAAGCACGGCATACTCTGGCTTTTACTTGCTCAAAATTAGCATCTGGCTGCATGTTATCAAAGTTCTGATCAGCTTGACTCCAACGATAAATTCCCAGTCCAATTAACGCAGTTGCGCTGGTAGCTAAAATAATGCCGCTCCAACGAGTTACAGAAGAATTGAGAAATTGATTAAAAGTAGACCAATGTGTAGCAGAAGGGACATGCATAAAATTCGAAATATTCATATGTTCCTTTATAATGATAGTTTTGCAAAAGAATCTATTGTAATTGATTAGGATTGTATCGGCTAATCTAATACCTAATCTTTACTAATCCTTAAAATTATTCATAATTGAAAATAAAAAACAAGAAGTTTATTTTATTCAGAAAATACTTGGATGTCAATTGGCTATAATAATGGAATTATGTATAAATTTATTTTTAAATTGGAAGGGCTATGTTTGAACAAGAACTCTTTTCTCTAAATCCTGTTCAATTCTTTGCTCTCTCTTGTGATTGCTCTTATTTAATCCAGAAAGAGCAAATGCCTTCCTTGATAACCCACGCCTTGCCTTCTACTCAACGTTTAACGCGGGAAGAGCATTTTGCTAAGGTGGCGCTAGGATGGAATGAAGAGGGGATAGCAATACAGGTGCAGGTCAATCAGCCTGCCAGTGAATCTTTCTATCCAAAGATAGAAGAAGGAGATAGTGTGGAATTATTTATTGACACGCGCGATCTCAAATCGACTGGTTTCAACACACGCTTTTGCCATCATTTCTTTTTCTTGCCTCAAGCAGTGGAAGGAGTGACAAAAGGAGAAAAAACGCATTTTCGTACAGAAGATAAACATTCTTTGTGCGATCCTCAAGCGCTTCATTGTCAAACACAATTAAGACGCAATCACTATCTGATGAAAATTTTTATTTCCACTCAATGCTTATATGGATATGATTCTAGACAATTTGATCGTTTGGGTTTTACTTATCGCATTAATCGGCCTAAAGGCAAACCTCAGCATTTTACCGTGGTATCGCAGGACTATCAACTTGAACAGCAACCTTCACTGTGGGGATCGATTAAATTAGTGAAATGAGAACTGTATTATATGATCGTCATATTGCTCTTGGAGCCAAAATGGTCTCTTTTGCAGGCTGGGAAATGCCTGTCCAATATAAAGGGGTTTTGGCTGAACACCAAGCCGTCAGGCAAACTGTCGGGCTATTTGATATTTCTCATATGGGCCGCATTAAGGTTGATGGCTCAGATGCAGAGCGTCTGCTAGATTATATTTCTACTAATCGCTTAATGGGAAAGGCTCCTGGAACCGCGACTTACACTGTTTGGTGCTACGCCCATGGGGGAAGTGTCGATGACGTCATCGTCTATAAAAGGGATGCGAACCATTTTTTTATCATTGCCAATGCAAGTAATCGTGATAAAGATTTGGTTCATTTGGGAACACAAGCTCAATTGCAAGAATATGAGGTTGAAATTCAAGAATCCTTTAGTCAAGCGGGTATTTTAGCCCTTCAGGGGCCTTTAGCTTGTCCCTTGCTTGCCTCTTTAGTTCCCGATGTACAGTCACTTAAACCCATGCAATTTTTATCTTTGGGCAATGAAGATTTTTTTATTTCACGCACTGGTTATACGGGTGCTGGAGGGTTTGAATTATATGGTTCTGCCGACAAAATTGTGGAATGGTGGGATCTTCTCATGGAAAAAGGACAAGCTTATGGTATTCAACCGATAGGATTGGGAGCGCGCGATACATTACGTCTTGAAATGGGTTTTGCTTTATATGGGCACGAGTTAAGTGATACCATTGCTCCTAACGAAAGCGTTGCGTCTTGGACGGTGAAATGGGACAAACCCTCCTTTTTGGGTAAGAAAGCGCTCGAACAAATTGAAAAAAGTTCAACCAAACGATGGTCGTATGGCGTCCGCCTGCTTGATAAAAGAATTGCCCGCCAGGGATATCAAGTTGTAAAAAATGAAGAAGTCATCGGAGAAGTGACATCGGGTACTTTTTCAGCTACTTTAGAAGAAAGCATCGCTCTGATTCTTGTTCACACTCCACTCAAAATCGGCGATCAAATTGTGATTCAAATTCGTCAACATTTTTGCTACGCTCAAGTGGTAGAACTGCCTTTTGTAAGGAAAATAACATGAAATTTACAGATTCGCATGAATGGGTTGAATTAGAAGGAAAAGGGATAGCTCGCATAGGCATCACAACATATGCCCAAAAAGAGCTCGGCGATATTGTCTATGCTGAATTGCCCCTTGTAGGGAAACAAGTCAATGCAACACAGGAAGTAGCAGTCTTGGAGTCTACGAAAGCGGCAGCCGATATTTATTCTCCCGTTTCTGGAACAATTGCAGAGGTCAATCAAAAATTGACTTCTTCTCCTGAATTGATCAATCAATCTCCTGAACAAGAAGGGTGGATTTATAAAATTCAGCTTTCAAATGCGGCTGAAGTTGATCTTTTAATGGATCAAGCTGAATATCAAGCGATGTTGAATGGGGCCTAAATGGATTTCATTTCAAATCAAAAGCCACAAATTGAAGCGATGCTGGCAGCTATTGGAATCCATCGCATTGAAGAGCTTTTTAGCACGATTCCCGATGATTTGAAAGTGAAACCACCTGTACAAGATGATGGCCTTTCAGAATATGAAGGGTTGTGTCTCATGGAGGAGTTAGCTGCAAAGAATACCTATCCTTCTTTTGAAAATTATTTAGGGGCAGGCGCCTATGAGCATCATGTTCCTGCACTTGTTGGAGCCGTTTGCAGTAAATCCGAATTCTTAACCTCTTACACTCCTTATCAAGCAGAAGCTTCGCAAGGCATGCTTCAAATAATTTTTGAGTTTCAATCAGCTATCTGTGCTTTGACTGGGCTAGACGTTGCCAATGCTTCTGTCTATGATGGAGCTTCGGCTTGCGCAGAAGCAATCCTCATGGCTTTGCGCCAAAATAAGCCTCGTCAAAAATTGCTCATCGCTGAATCAGTGCATCCTCATTATCGTGGCGTCATCAATCAATATTTACGCAGTCATGATTGTCCCATTGAGTGGATTCCATTTGAAAAGAACTGGCAAATGACCATAGATCAGATTCAGCATCATTTGGATGATCAGACGGCGGCTATTCTGATTCAATCGCCTAATTTTTTTGGAGTATTGGAACAGGTAAAGAAGATTTCGGCTCTGGCTAAAGAAGTCGGTGCTCTGACAATTTTATGTGTTAATCCAATGGCCTATGGTCTTTATTCTTCAGCTGCTGAATTAGGAGCAGATATTGCTGTAGGAGATTGCCAACCTTTTGGCATTCCCTTGCAATTTGGGGGTCCTTATGTGGGATATATGGCTTGCCGTCAAGATCTCGTTCGGCAACTGCCAGGGCGTATAGTAGGTGAAACAGTAGATACACAGGGAAGAAGGGGATTTGTTTTGACCCTGCAAGCCCGCGAGCAACATATTCGGCGTGAAAAAGCAACATCGAATATTTGTACGAATCAAGCTTTAGCTGCTTTGGCAAGTCTCGTGGCAATTTTATGGTATGGCAAGAAGGGAGTGCATGAGCTAGCATTGACGAATTATCAACGCGCCGCTTATCTCAGGCAGCAGCTCTCCAATATTGCAGGTGTTAAAGTGGATATGAAAGCACCCATTTTTAATGAATTTGTAGTGCAATTTGACCGTCCCCTTTCAGAAGTCCAAGCGCATTTCCGCTCGCAAAAGATTGAGCCAGGACTCAATTTGGAACGCTACTTTTCTCAGTTGTCTTCTTGTTTACTTGTTGCAGTCACCGAAGTTAAAAATCAAGCGCAGCTCGATTGCTATGCCGACCTTTGTAGGACGTTGTAAAAATGACTCAGACTATTTTTGAAAAATCACAAACTGATCAAAAAGCCTACACCCTTCCTAAGAATTCTGAAGCCTTCCAAGCATTTCAGCCTCCGGAACATGCTCTTCGTCAAAGCGAAATTCCCTTGCCTGAAGTTTCTGAAATTGACTTGACACGTCATTTTGCAGGACTTGCTAAGCGCAATATGGGGATTGATACCAATTTTTATCCGTTGGGTAGCTGCACAATGAAACTTAATCCACGCATTAATGAAATCTGTGCCAATCTTCCTGGTTTTACTCGCACTCATCCCTTGGCTCCTGATGAAACTGTGCAAGGAAATTTACAAATCATTGACGAGTTCCTTCATCTTCTCTGCCAAGTTTGTGGCATGACGGCAGGGACGCTCGTGCCAAATGCAGGTGCACAAGGAGAATTGACAGGGATTAAGATGATTGCAGCTTATCATCGCGAAAGAGGAGATCAAGAGCGTAAAGAATTATTGATTCCCGACAATGCGCATGGAACCAATCCTGCAACAGCCACAATGGCTGGCTTTAGAACTGTTTCCATTCGAACCAATGCTCAGGGAGATATAGATATTGAACAATTGCGCCGTTTAGTCTCTTCTCGAACTGCAGGCATTATGCTGACGAATCCCAACACATTAGGCATTTTTAGCAATGTCATCTCTCAAGTTGCCGAGATTATCCATCAGGCGGGAGGCTTTCTTTATTATGATGGCGCTAATCTCAATTCTATTTTGAATATTGTGAGACCAGGAGAAAGGGGGTTTGACGTCATGCACGTCAATTTGCATAAAACTTTTTCTACGCCCCATGGTGGGGGTGGACCTGGATCTGGACCCGTGCTTTGCAATGATCAGCTCAAACCTTATTTGCCTGTTCCTCGCATAGCAAAAGTGGGATCAAAGTTTCAAGTGCAATGGCAAGAGGAAAGAAGTATTGGACAGGTGGCTTCTTTTCATGGCAATTTTGCTATCTATCTACGTGCCTATCTCTACGCCAAGTTGCATGGTCATTATGGGATGCGGCGCATCGCAGAAATTGCTGTTTTAAACGCTAATTATCTGAAGAATTGTCTTAAACCCTTTTTCACTCTTCCTTTTCCACAAGCATGCATGCATGAATTTGTTGTTCAAGCCGATAACTATTTAGATAAAGGAATCAGAGCCTTCGATATTGCCAAGCGTTTACTTGATTACGGCGTGCATGCACCGACCGTCTATTTTCCCCTAATTATCAAAGAATGTATGCTGATAGAACCTACTGAAAGTGAATCGAAGAGAACTCTGGATCTTTTCGTTGAAATTATTCGGCAAATTGTGCAGGAAATTCAACAGACGCCAGAAATTGTTAAGCAAGCGCCTCATCGGCAATCTGTTTCGCGTTTAGATGAGGTTCAGGCTGCCAAACATCCCATTTTAAAGCATGAAACCAAGAAAACTTAGGAAAGTTAACGCCTTCTGATTTTTTTAACTGTTTCAAAATAAGTCCAATAACAGCACATGCCAATGAGAAAACTCAAATACATATAGCGGATATCACTGATCATGGGATTTTGCGCAAAGAAAAGAAGAAGAATCCAAGGAAAAAACAAAGTGATGAGAAGATAAGCTGGTGGAGGGGAGACATACTTGGCTATAGGGATGCATGCCAAAATTCCCACACTAAAAGAAGCTAAAATCAATAGAATAAACATTTCACTTTCCTTGGTTAATTTCTATCCTTAAGAATCCTTGCCGCGCGTTAAGTAAAAATACTTAATCAACATGCGCACTAAATAAATGCTTAATGAGGCACAAGCAAACAGCCATAATCCTCCATATAAGAATTCAACAGGATGGCGATAAGCAAGAAAAAAAAGATCTGTCCCCCATTGACGTGCAGCATAAATGCCTATGCCCACAGTCAATAAATACAATCCAAAAAATAGACTTCCCAAACAGAGGGTCATCCATATTTTGCGATTAAAATCTTTGAAAAGCAGCTTGAAAGACCATCCTCGTTTTAAATGCTGAAAGGTATAACAGGCAAGTGCACACACTGCGATCAATCCTAAAATCAGAATCAAATAAATCATTGGTTTAACTACCCTATCGCACTACTGATAGAAAGAGGCTTATTTCTTGAAATGCCAGAAAAAATTCATTTTCCACTAGAGAATAAATTTAATAAAACAAAAATAAGTTGTGTTGATTGACAAAATTTAATTTTGGTCTTGAAATTAGATTTTAAAGCTGTTTTAATCATTGAAAATGATTAACAATCACATTAATTCAACAATTATATAGGTCATATTCATGAAAACAAAAATGGCGATCTCTCTTCATGCAGAACAGCCTGTTGCTTGGTATTCACAAGGACTACACGTTTTGTTAGGAGGACTGTATATTGCTTTATTGTCTCAAATTGAAATTCCATTGAAGCCCATTCCCGTTACTTTGCAAACATTTGCAATTTTTAGTTTGGCTATTTTTCAAGGTAGCCAAAAATCTTTCTTTTCTCTTCTTCTTTATCTCTTGGCAGCCACCATGGGGCTTCCCGTTTTTCCTGTTGCTTATACAGATCCATTATGGATTCTTCAGCCTTGGGCTGGATATTGCTTAAGCTTCCCTTTAGCTGCTTATCTCTGTGGAAGGTTTGCAGAAGTTGGAAATCCTCCATCTTTAATACGCATGATACTGGGATTATGCTTAGCCCAGCTTACGATCTATTTCTTTGGAGTCGCATGGCTAAGTTTAGTGGTGGGTTGGCAGCAAGCTTTGATTTTAGGTTTTTATCCTTTCATCCTATTCGACATTGTGAAACTTTTGACGGCATTATCTGTCAAAATGGCTGCAAAACCTATGGCTAGCTTGTATCAGATGTGCTTAAAAAGGTGGGAGAATTTCTATGCACGCTTCTAATATTTCTGTAGAAATCAGGGGAGTCAATGCTCATTATGCAAGTTGTCTAAAACAGCTTGTGAAGGAAGTTAATAATTATAACTTAACAATTTATAGTTATGCAGGAGACGAAAAACATGAACCGATTTATTATGAGGAAATTGATTTATTTAGGAAAATGGTAGAAAAAGCAAACCTAAATTGTCCAGTCATAGAAATTTGCGATGCAGAATTTTTTCCAAATCAATGGAATCCTAAGAATTCCCTTCTTTACATTCCTGGAGCTCCCTCTTCAAAGCTCGATCTCCACCTTGGCTCCAAGGTCACACAAATTCAAGAATTTGTCAATCAGGGAGGAAGGTTTATAGGATGGTGTGGAGGAGGATATTGGGCATGCCGCGAGGTCCAATATAGAATAGATGAGACGACAATCCTTCATAAAATTCGGAATCTTGCTTTTTGGAAAGGAATGGAGAAAGGACCTCTTCTTCCTTTGAAACACCCTGAAAGAGGAAGTGAATACTCTCATGAGACCGTCAAAGTGAAATGGGCAGGGTCGGAATTATTAAAAAAATATTTGCCGCAGGGATTAGAGCTCAATGTTCTCTTATCAGGCGGTGGATCTTTTATTCCTGCCGATGAAGAACATTGCTATAAAGTGATTGCAACCTATGGCGATACAGAAAAAGAAAAGGCTCTTGCTGGAGTCAAAATCTACGTTATGGATGGGATAGCCATTTTGATGAATCCTTACTTTATATATGGAGCTGAATATTTCAAAAGTGGCTTAGATTTATATGAAAGAGAGCTTTCTAATCATAATTGGTCCAAGATTATTTCTGATCTTGAAGGAGAAGAGCTCAAAAGTACTCTTTGCTTTGTTGATATGTTGCTTGAAGCAACGCAAAAGTCTATTTCTAGTTAAGAAGGCGAATTAAAAGCTGTTCAAAAAAACGCTTTCTCTTTTCTTCATAGGGAGCAAGCGCTTGCATCATCGCCTGTTTGAAAGGAACCGGCTGTGAATGGACAGCCCCCATTTCAATATGCACACCAGAAAGAATGACTTTGCCTTTACCTACTGGAATCTCGATAATGGCTGCAGGATGACCCTCAATATCGAGATATCGTGAAAGTACTTTCACATGGGCGTATTGTTCAGCCTCTACAAAATAGCAGCCTCCATTATAATAGCTCCTTAAAGTTTCTTCCTCTAAGTGATTTGAAATAAGCGCTGCTCGGGCTCCGAACTCGCTTTGATAACGAAAGGTATCTAAACCATAAGCAGGACCGCGAGCAATTCCTGGAAAAAAAGCTAGCTCTCTTGAACCGACCACTTCGAGTTTTCTTCCCAGATCAAATTCTACTTTTCCACAGCCATAATAGGCGCCGGCACAAATCCCCAAGAAAGAACCGCCATTTTCAACATACCTTTTAATGCGTTGATTGCCTTCACCTTTTAAAGACAGATGAAAGGGAATATCTCGTCCGCCTGGCAGAACCAGCAGTGAAGTATCCAATCCCCAAGGAGTACGAATGATCTCTTGAGAAGTAATAAAGGTGGAAGTCCATTTCGATAATTCATTAAGAAGCAAAGGGAGGCATTTCTTCTCTACTCCCTTATCTTTATAAATTTTAATTGAATTTACTTGTTGCATTTGCTCATATGAGTCATATGTTTAGCAATGATAGTACCTTTAGTAGCTGTTTCAATCAACTCTCTCTTAAAATCATTTTCAGAAGCTTTCTGACCGTAAGACAGTTCGCTAATCATATTTGTAGCACTATTAAGTGCTATTTTATCGACAAATACTTGTAGATTTTGAGCAGCTTTGTGCATATCCCATCCAAGGACGCCTACACCAAGGCTTGTGACCGTTCCCGCCAAAGCTAACAGGGGGCCGACATAAGGAATGTCCCCAGCTATATAACTTACCGCGATACCTATGATACCGCCCCCTATAGCTAGCTTGCCAACCAAATCCATTTTAGCAGTATCGGCAGCAATCTGAGCGATTTGTTGTCGCGCTGGAACTTGAGCCTTTCCTTGGGAATAATAAGCTTCCATAATGTGGTCAAAAGTGTTATCAATCATAACGTTGTTAATTTGAGAAAACATAATCTCCTCCTTTTTTAAAATTAAAATTAGCAAGTTTAAATTATCATATGATCAATCAGGAGGCAATATGAAATTCGAATTAAAAATCTTGATAAACATTGCTATTCTAGTTTTTCCAGATATCCGGACGAAGGAAACAGTATCTGAATAGTTTATCCATAATTTTAAATTTGCGGAATTTCACTTAGATGTCAGTTGTATAAGAGTTTGCTCAAACCAATCATCTTTAGAGTAAATTTCATTTGAGCTTACGCTTGGGCGGGTGTGATTAATTTTTTAGCAGATCAATACGAAATGGTAGGGCGGTGGTAGCCGCTTTTAGTGGGAAGCCCCGTATGAAACGAGCTTGCGAGTGGAATGCGGGGTGGGCATCAATAAAATATAAACCGCGGAAGCGGTGTGAGTGATCTTACGCTGCTTCCGCAGCTCAATGCTATCTTGCCTACACCCCGCATTCCGCTCGCAAGCTCGCTTCATACGGGGCTTCCCACTGAAAGCGGCTACCGCCGCTCTACCATTTCGTATCGATCTGCTAAAAATATAAACTTCCAGATTTAATCACACCCCCGCTTGGGCTGTGGGCTAAAAAAAGAATAGGGCAAGCGCTAAAATTTAAGCCTTAAAGCACTTAAAATGATAGCTGAAGTTTTGCAAATGTGAAATTATCTCATTTGATCACGCAATCTTGTACAATTGTTAATCTTTTCCTCTTCTGCCTGAGAAAGTAGTGATGATGCTCTTTTTTAGTGGCTTACATTTGATTGTGCAACCAGTAGATTGAAATTTGCAAAACTTCAGCTATCATTTGAAGTGCTTTAGGCTTAAATTTAGCGCTTGCGCTATTCTTTTTTAGCCCACAGCCAAGCGTCAGCGCAGCTGTGGGGTCAGGAGAAAACTGATTGTTCCCAGAGGGGGACGTCGTGCGCCCGGGTTGGGATGAGATGATTCTCTTGTAGTCCTTCAGACTACATGACGAGGGTTAATCTAACCCAGGGCGATGCCCTGGGCTATTTTTATTTGAAGCCTTTCAGGCTCTGAACAATTAGACATCTTTTTATTAACCGTCTCTAAATGATTGTGGAGTATGTACCATTTAATAAGGCATGGCCCTACAATCGTTATAGAAGGAGTTCTTTCAAAAATGTCCAATGTTCAGAGCCTGAAAGGCTTCAAATAAAAATAGCCCAGGGCATCGCCCTAGGTTAGATTAACCCTCGTCATGTAGTCTGAAGGACTACAAGAGAATCCTCTCATCCCAACCCCCGGGGCTAGGGTGTTCATTTTGTGCAAAAAATGAGCTTTATTTTTCACAATAATTGGCATAATTAAATTAAAGGTCGCATGTTTATGCCGTCCTTTCAGGACTCGATGTCTTTTTGATAGAACCCAGGCCTCCGCTTCGCTGCGACCTGGGCTGTAACATGACGGCCCTTCAGGCCTTAACAAAAAGATGATTTAGGGTCTATAGAAGAGGGACTTAAACATCTCTTGTTAAGGCCTGAAGGGCCGTCATGTTACAGCCCAGGTCGTAGCGAAGCGGAGGCCTGGGTTCTATCAAAAAGACATCGAGTCCTGAAAGGACGGCATAAACATGCGACCTTTAATTTAATTATGCCAATTATTGTGAAAAATAAAGCTCATTTTTTGCACAAAATGAACACCCTAGCCCCGGGGCTTTGAAGCAGTTCCAATGGGCAAAAACTAATGTGGTTGAGTACTAGCTCGGAGCGAAAATTGACTGTTTTGCATAGCACAACCAATCTTTAGCTATTTCTGTTTTACCCTGATAGGTTGAGGGATTAGCCTTTGCCTTCTGAAAAAATCAGGCATGAAATAGAACGGACTTGAAAAAAGTTGGTACAAAGCTGGCAACACTAAAAGAGTCAACAGTGTTGAACTGATCAATCCGCCAATGACAACTGTTGCCAGGGGTTTTTGGACTTCAGCTCCTGTGCCTGTTGCCAATGCCATCGGAATAAAGCCCAGAGAGGCGACAAGGGCGGTCATTAAGACGGGGCGAAAACGAGTGAGTGCTCCCTGCATAATGGCGTCATTTAATTCTTTTCCCTCTTGCCTTAATTGATTGATGTAGGTGACAAGGACTAATCCATTGAGTACGGCAATTCCCGAAAGAGCAATAAACCCAACGGATGCAGTAATAGAAAAGGGCATATCGCGTAGCCATAAAGCAAGAATACCGCCCGTTAAAGCTAAAGGAACACCCGTAAAAACTAGAAAGGCATTTTTAAAAGAGTTAAAAGCAGTATATAAAAGGAGAAAAATTAAACCAAAGCAAAGAGGGACGACGAGAAGCAAGCGGTTGCGGGCGGAAATCAAATTTTCAAATTGTCCTCCCCAAGTCAACCAATACCCATCAGGAAGAGAAACTTTCTCATCAATTTCTTGTTTGGCCATTTCCACAAATGAGCCCAAATCTGTGCCTCTGACATTTGCTTCTACAGAAATAAAACGTTTGCCATTTTCACGGCTGATTTCGTTCAATCCATCGGTAATGTTCAAATGGGCAATTTCTCCCAATAAGACTGGTTGAATCTGTGCCCGGCGTTCATGAGGCAAAGGAATCGGTAAGCGATGCAAACTATCGAAATCTTCTCTAATGGCATCGGGTAATTTGACAATGAGATCAAAACGACGGTCACCTTCAAAAATTTGTCCTGCTTTTCCTCCACCCATGGCAACTGAAATAACGTCCAAGGCATCAGAAACATTAAGCCCATACAAGCTTGCTTTTTCACGATCGATTTGAATATCTAATAGGGGAAGTCCGTTCACTTGCTCAACTTTAACATCGGCTGCTCCTGGAATTGTATTTAAGGTGTGGGCAATCTCTTGGGCTGTCTGTTGCATCTTTTCAAAGTTGTCCCCATAGACTTTGATAGCTAAGTCGCTTCTTACGCCAGAAATAAGCTCATTGAAACGCATCTCAATGGGTTGTGTAAATTCATAATTATTGCCAGGCAGCTGAGTGACTACCTCTTGAATCTTTTCAATCAGATTCTCTTTCGATAAGCTTGGATCTGGCCACTCTTCTCGGGGATTTAAGATAATAAAAGTATCGGACACATTTGGAGGCATGGGGTCAGATGCCATTTCTGCTGTTCCCGTTTTTGAATACACGTAGGCAACTTCTGGGAGCTTTTTCAGCGTGCGTTCAACTTCCATTTGCATTTCAGTCGATTGTGTTAAAGAAGTACTGGGAATGCGCATGGCATGCATGGCAATGTCTCTTTCGTCCAAGGTAGGCACAAATTCTTCTCCTAGCTTGGAAAATAAGGAGAAGGAGAGGGCAACAATCATGACGGCAAGTGTTGTGACCAACCAAGGCGCTTGCAACGTTTTGGCTAGAAGAAACTGATAGGGGCGTTTAAGTTTGGAGACCAATCCATTTTCTTTTTCGCTGAGGGGCCCATTGGCAAAAAGGGCAATCATGGCGGGAACAAAGGTGAGTGACAAAATAAAAGCACCGATAAGAGCGAAAATAACGGTAAGGGCCATGGGATGAAACATTTTGCCTTCTACACCAGAAAGAGCCAAGATGGGAATATAGACAGTAATAATAATCCCTTGTCCAAAAACAGAGGGTTGAATCATTTCACGGCTGGCGATGAGGACCTCTTGGCAGCGCTCTTGAAAATTGAGCATACGCCCTAGCTCATGCTGTTTTTGAGCTAAACGCCTTAAGCAATTCTCTGTGATAATAATCGCGCCATCTACGATAAGTCCAAAGTCAATGGCGCCTAGGCTCATCAAATTCCCGCTGATTTTCGTGTGTACCATTCCAATGGCAGTCATGAGCATTGATAAAGGAATCACTAAAGCAGCGATTAAAGCTGCTCGAAAATAGCCCAAAAAGGCGAATAGAACCGAAATGACTAAAATCGCTCCTTCACCTAGATTTCTGGAAACAGTATGAATAGTGGCATTGACTAATTTCGTGCGATTGAGAACGGCTTTGGCTTGAATATCAGCCGGCAAAGTTTTGTTGATTACCTGCAATTTAGCATCCACTGCTTGTGAAACAAGGCGGCTATTGGCTCCAATTAGCATAAGAGCGGTGCCAACAACTACTTCATGACCGTTTTCCGTCGCGCTGCCTGTGCGCATTTCTTTGCCAAGGCCTACCGTGGCAATATCTCGAATGCGGATGGGAATTCCCTCGCGATTGGCTATGATAATCGTTTCAACTTCCTCAAGCTTTTCTATTCGTTCATCAGATTTGACAAAAAGTGATTCTCCTCCTTTTTCAATATAGCCAGGACCAATGCTTGTATTGTTTTCTTTCAAAGTTTTAATGATTCTTTGAAAACTCAGACCCAAAGCTGCCATTTTTTCAATGTTGGGTTCAATATGATATTGACGGACATAGCCTCCAATAGAATCAATGCCCGCTAGCCCTTGAATGCCTTTCAGTTGGGGCTTAATTATCCAGTCCTGAATTGTCCTTAAGTAAGAGGCTTTTTCAGCATCAGTTTTCAGAAGAAGTCCCTCAGAAGTTAAATAAGCACCCCCTTTTTGCCATCCTGGTTTGCCAGTTTTAATTTTCGCTCCTATTCCATTGGGATGTTTGAAATTCACTGTCCACATATAAATTTCGCCAAGACCTGTTGAAATAGGACCCATAGAAGGTTCCGCTTCATCTGGCAGATGTTCTTTGATTTCGCTAAGTCTTTCATTGATTTGTTGCCTTGCAAAGTAGACATTGACATCGTCGTCGAAGATGGCCGTGACTTGTGAGAATCCATTGCGTGAAAGCGAACGAGTCATTTGCAGACCAGGAATTCCTGCCAATGCTGTTTCGATCACATACGTGACTTGTTCTTCTATTTGAATGGGTGAAAAGCCGGGCAAAAGGGTATTAATTTGGACTTGATTATTGGTAATATCGGGAACGGCATCGATGGGCAAGCGTGTAAAAGAGTAAATGCCATAGCCTGCCACGAGAAGTGTAAAAAGTAAAACCCTAAAGGGATGAGAAATAGAAAATTCTAAAATCTTATTCATCATCTTTTGCCGATTCTTTTTTCATTTCAGCTTTTAATAAAAAAGATTGATTAATGACATACTTTTCGCCTGGAAGCAATCCGGCTAGAACTTCGACATTGTCATGATCGTTTCGGCCTAATTGAAGAGATCTTTTTTCAAAACCTTTGTCAGTGGATACGAAAGCACAGTCTATACCATCCATTTTCTGAATAGCCTGTTTAGAAATCAAAAGAGGACAGGCAATGGAGTCAGTTGCGATATTGACTTTGACAAACATTCCGGGTCGCCAGGCTCCATGCGCATTATCTAAGAGAGCAATGGCCTTGGCTGTAAGGGTTTCATGGGCAACGACCGGGCTGACATAAATCAATCTAGCCTGTGCCGATTGATGGATGTCAGGATTAATCACCTCCACCATTTGACCTTCTTGAATGCGATGAAGATCTTTAGGATAAATTCCTGCTTCTACCCATACGTGATTGAAATCGGCGATCTCATAGATGATCGTTGTATGATCAATGTGTTCTCCTTGAGTAATATGGCGCATAATGACTGTGCCATCAATGGGAGCATAAAGGGTGTAGTAGCGTAAATTAGGATCGTGATGATTTGCTAGACGCTTGAGCTCTCCTTCCTGAATGCCCAACGCTTGCAATTTTTGAATCGCCAGTTGCAAGTTAATGCGTGCCTCATCATAGGCACTTTGAGCATTTAAGAGATCTTGGCCTGCTGAAACACCCTGACGAAAAAGCTTGTTTTCACGCTGTAAATGGGATAAAGCGAGAGTTTCTTTATTCAAAGCCATTAAATACGTCGCTTTAAAATCGGCCATTTCTTCGCTTTCTAAAATGGCAAGGACTTCTCCTTTGCGAACATGGTTGCCAATATTTTTTCGCGCCTCTTTAGCAATGCCTGAGATCTTTGGAATGATATGGGCTAAGCAATCAGGATCAGTAGTGATTTTTCCCGTGGTCGATAAAGTTTGAAGCATGTTTCCTGAAGCTGCCATTTGAAGTTTTAATCCGGTTTTTTGGATTTGATCATTGGTGAGTTTAACAATGAGTTCTTCCTCATGATCAGTCTCATGGTCATTTTGAGGTTCTTGATCAAGAGAACGTTCTTTTTCCTCATTTTCCATTTGTTGAGAGGCTCTCTGCTGCTGCTTTTGAAGCAACAGTTTGGCAAAGGTCTTATCTACATCGATGGCATTTTCTGGGTAGAGTGTAAATAAGGCAATTGCTGCAATGACTAAAACACATAAAAGAAAAATAATCATTTTTTTCATAGATAACTCAATCTGTCTGGCTGGTTAAATAATCAATCTCTGCTTGCTTATTATGATAAAGCACTAAAGCTTGGATATATTTTTCTTGGGTTTCAAAGAAAAATTTTTGCGTATCCAAAACATCTCCATATTCCAATTTTCCCTCTCGGTATCCCTCTTGAGTCAGCTCAAGTGATTCTTTAGAAAGTCGCAAAGCGATGTTTTTAAGCTCTTCAGCTTCCTGATAGGTTCTGTTGAGTTCTAAATAGGCATTAGAAAGCTTGGTTTCTAAAAAAAGCCAAAGTTGCCTACCTTCATCTCCAGTCTTGAGCATATCATAATAAGCTCTTTGTATGTTGCCTTGATTGCGATTCCAAATAGGCAACGGAATGGACACACCCGCGACGGCGCCTTTATCTCCCGAATTATACGCATAGCCAAGAGTGACATACACATCGGGAATGCGAGCCGCTTTTTCCAAACGCACAGTGTGATAGGCTGCCATGTATTTATATAAAGATTGAACCACTTCCGGTTGTTCGCAGAGCTTGGCAAGATATTCTTCTAAAGGAATAGGCGAGGAAATATCGAAAAAAGGATAAGTCACGACATCAAAATCAGGACATGGACTTGCCCATAAAAGGGCGAGACTATTCTTTGCTGCTTGAAATTCTGCAAGTGCTTTTTTGAGACTTAAATTCGCTAGTGATTGAGCAACTTTTATTTTATTTTGTTGAATAATTGAAACTTTACCAGCTTCAACTTTAGCTTTTATTAAGCGAACTTCTTCTTGGGCATTTTGTTGATGATCGATCGCAAGTTTGAGGAGTTCCTGTGCCGCAAATACACGTATAAAGGCTTTACTTAAGCGGCTTAAACGCTCTAATTTAGAGGTTTCATAACCAATCAAAGCGGCATAATATTCATAAGAAGCCACCTTGATTTGTTTTTGACGTTTGCCTCCTAATTCAATCAATTGGCTGAGAGCATAGATGTCTTGCCTTTGCTGCCATCCCTTTTCGGAGGTTTCTAAATCATAAGCAAAGTCAGGATTAGGATAGAGGCGTGCCTGTGTGACTAATCCTCTTTTCCCTTGAATATGATCTTTTGCTTGGTTAAGGATCAATGATTGATTTAAAGTCCGCTGCACTGCCGTGTCAAAATCTAAGACTCTTGGCTCATAGGACATAGCATGAGTCCTTTCATAACTCTCTAAACAACCAATACAAGAATAAAAGCACAGGATAAATAATCCCATTTGCTGTGAGCAGGCTCTTATAAAATAAAATTTTTTGTCAATTAGCATAAATAGTAAAATGAGCAAATAAGTTGTGGAAATTTCTTGTCCCGATTTATTTAATTAAGAGATGTGCCTCTTTTTTTCAATCTAAATGCTGATACAAACAAAAAAATTATTGCCTAATCGATCAAAACCTCATATGGTGGCGAGTGGATTTTAATTCTTGATTAAAGCATGGAAATAGAAAATTTTTTTCTGCAACTCTTCATTATTTTATTTGCAGCCAGGCTTTTAGGTGAGTTTGTTGCTAAATTCAAAATCCCTTCTGTCATTGGAGAGTTATTAGCAGGTGTCCTTCTAGGGCCAAGCCTGTTTCATCTCATCGAACCGACACAGATCATCAAATTATTAGCTGAAATCGGAATTGTTCTTTTGCTTTTTGAAGTTGGGTTGGAATCAAATTTTACTCGATTGAAAAAAACAGGACTTAAACCCTTTATTGTGGCTTTAGGTGGAGTGGTTATCCCTTTTATACTGGGTTTTTGGGTTAGCTATCAATTATTTCAATTACATCTTTTGATTTCTCTTTTTATAGGGAGCACGTTAACGGCAACAAGTATTGGAATTACGATACGAGTGCTAACAGATCTCAAAAGGCAAAAAGGGGATGAATCCCAAATTGTGCTAGGAGCCGCAGTCATTGATGACATTATTGGAATCATTTTATTATCAGTATTATATGAATTTTCTTTAGGCCAGGGAGTCGATTATTTAGGCGTTGGCAAAATTGCTCTATTCATTGTCCTTTTTCTCTTATTAGCTCCTCTTATTGCAAAGATCATTTCTAGCATGATCAAATATTATGAAGATAAAAGTGAAATACCGGGTTTGATCGCTAGCATGACCGTTGCTTTGATTCTATTTTTCGCTTGGCTGGCACATCAAGTGGGAGCGCCTGAGTTATTAGGGGGATTTGCAGCTGGTCTTGCTCTATCTCCACATTTTTTTTCTCCCTTGGGAAAGTTTCTGAATATTACTGAGGAGTTTTCTCATAAAATTGAAAATCAGATGAAGCCTATCATTTATCTTTTTGCGCCCATCTTTTTTGTCACAGTCGGCCTCTCTCTTAATTTACGCGAGATTAATTGGCAATCAGGCTTTATTTGGTTATTATCACTCTCTCTGATTCTTGCAGCTATTATAGGAAAACTTCTGTCAGGTTTTCTTTTATTAAAAGAAAAAAGATGGATGAAGTGGGCTATCGGTCTTGCCATGATTCCACGTGGAGAGGTGGGACTGATTTTTGCTGAATTGGGCCGAACGAATCAGATTCTTGACAATGATCTTTATGCAGCTTTAATCATCGTTATTGCTGTCACCACCATCCTCACTCCTTTTGCCATGCGGTATTTTTATCAGCAGTACAAAGAACCTAAATAAGCTCAAGTTTTACAAATAATCTTCTTGAGAAATTGAATTTAAATGCATTATGATGATTTAAAAAATTAAACTAGGTAAATTATGAATACAAATTTTTTATATTATGCTTCCCCCGCTAACGAACTTCAAACTCACTATGGTGATGATTTTGAGCAACCATTTAAACACAAAATCACCACTCAATGGCCAAAAAATATTGTAGTGATTCGATTAGCTGCCATCGCAGTCTTTGGAGCTCTTTTGGTTTTGATCAGTCCGGTTTGGATTTGGCCGGTTGTAGTGATTGGCACAGTTGCTTATGCAGGTTGGACAATTTATTCTCATGTATTGCGAAAAGATCCTTTAGTTGAAATGTTCTATAAAATTGTGGGGGGAAAGGATCAATATGATAATCTTCCAGAAATTGTTTTAGCGGGAGAAAAGACAGTTGAGGAAAATATAAACGATCTCAGTTGGAACGCTTTAGATCAACCTGCTTATAGAGCAGAGACTAAAGATGGCCGACGAATATTTATTGTAAGAGCGTTGAGTCGCAATCCAGAACAGGATATAGGGTTTTCTGCTCAAGTGAAAACTATTTTTACATTGGTAGAAAAACTAGGACCCGCTGATCTTATATCTCCTAAAGATTTATCACCAGAGAATAACTGTCTTTTTGAATCATTAATTCATGGCCTTAATTTACGGAAAAATGATAACACATTCCGTTCATTTAGGTTTGATTCCTCTTTTAGTGGAGGGAGTGGCTCAATTCGTAGAAAATATTTTCTTTCCTCTTTAGAAACTGACATAGCAAACGAATTTTTTGCACAAATGAGTTAAAGATGCTAGGCAATGTATGCAATCAGTCGCCTCGGCGAAGTGCTCTGGCGCTGTGAGCGGTTAATCACCGCCATACATCTTCTAAACATTGACAAGCTTTGAAAAATCTTTTATGACTCAATCAAGAATAAAAAATATCAAGTTAATTTATAAGAGGTAGATGTATGCTAAAAAAAATCATTCTTGCTTTAGCACTCTTTTTATTAACAATCCAATTAGGTTACTCTGCTGGGACTGAGATTTCGCGTTCTAAAGAGGAATTATCTCACTATTTGAATGATCGCATTCAGACATCGGATAAACGTTATGCCTCCTTTTTATTGGCTTTACAGTTACTTGAAAAATGCAGTGGCAAAACAATTGTTGAAACAGGCACAGCCAGATATGGAAATCAGCAATTTGTAGGAGATGGTGGATCGACGATTATTTTTGGAAATTGGGCTGCTCAACATCATGCCATGCTTTATTCAGTTGATCATGCCCCTTCAAGTATTGAAAATGCAAAAAATGTCACAAAAGATTATGCCGAACATATCCAATTTTGTTGTTATGATTCTGTTCAATTTTTAAAAGAATACTCTCAGCTCATTGACTTCTTATATCTAGATAGCTATGAATATGATGTCAATCATCCTACACTTTCACAGACTCATCATTTAAATGAATTAATTGCTGCTTATCCTTGCCTTCATGAAAAAAGTATTGTGATGATAGATGATTGTGATTTGTCTGGCGGTGGCCAAGGCAAACTCGTCATCGAATTTTTGACAGATTGCGGATGGAGAGTTGCTTATAATGGTTGTCAAACTATTTTGACTCAAAATTGAGTTTATCATTTCGGTTCTTCCTCCTCTCGTATTTAGTTACATGAGTTTTACCTTTTGGGTTTTAAATCCGTCCCAATAGGCTAAAACTAATGTGACCGAGTGACTAGGGTGTGATTAACTCTGGGAGTTTATATTTTTTAGCAGATCGATACGAAATGGTAGAGCGGCGGTAGCCGCTTTCAGTGGGAAGCCCCGTATGAAGCGAGCTTGCGAGTGGAATGCGGGGTAGGCATCAATAAAATATAAACCGCGGAAGCGGTGTGAGTGATCTTACGCTGCTTCCGCAGCTCAATGCTATCTTGCCTACACCCCGCATTCCGCTCGCAAGCTCGCTTCATACGGGGCTTCCCACTGAAAGCGGCTACCGCCGCCCTACCATTTCGTATCGATCTGCTAAAAAATATAAACTCCCAGAGTTAATCACACCCAGTGACTAAATACTAGATAGGGTAGGAATCTAATTGAATTTAATTTAGCAAATAATTAAAATCGCACACAAGTTAATTTAATATTTTTTAAATTAAATTTAAAAATTCATTAATAAACAATAAGAGGTCTTGGATGTTCCCATCTATTCGTTATAATACTCAACAGCTACAAAACTATTTGAAAACTACCAGTGATTTTTTTTCACAAGCGATTCAAAAATACGCGAAAATTACCGCTGTTGTGTTTACAATTTTTGCTGCAATGACAGCCTTATTTTTTATTTATCGCCATTATAAAGGAAAAAAATTAGATGGCGAGAAATCAGATATTCCTTCTCCTATTAATCTCCATTCACCTGCAAAAGTTGTAGTAGATAATATCGCAGAACAAGAAGACCAAGTAAGAAGCAAAATACAAGAAATTGCTTGTTTACCACTCGCTCCTTATTCTGCTGACCGAGAAAATATTGTTTACCAAAGCGAAGATGAGATTAAAGGAAAAGGTGGGGTTTTATTAACAAAGAATTGCAATTTTATTGGTGGCGACCATTATCACGGAATTGTTGCCTTACCTGAAAAAAATGGAGGGTATTGTCTCCATTTATGCCCAGGCGGTGGAAACATGTCTTTTACTAAAGATCAGATTGATCAACTGATGGCAGAAGCTATCAAAGAACTTGTAAAGCAAAAAATCACCATCACTGTAATTACAGGATTTATTGGACGACATCCAGGGAATACGATCACAAATTTCCAACAATGGCAAGCTGAACAGCTGGCTAACGACACTAAGCCAAAGCCTGAAATTTAAAGGTAAATGTTCGCGGTATGCATCAAAAGTCCAATTGATGCATACCATTCAATCAACCACCATTAATCTTTTCCTCCGTAGGGGCCCCTTGAATAGGCGATTGTCCCAATCCTGTTGGATCCATAATGGGAAAGGGTTGTTCCGGGCCTGTGGCAGGAGAAGGATTGGCGAGTTTGATTCCCGTGAATCCCATAAAGGCCATGGACATGAGTCCGGACATGATGAAGGTAATTCCCATTCCCCTTAAGGCTGGGACAACATTGGCTGTGACCAATCTTTCACGAATGGCTGCAATAAGGGCAATAGCTAACCACCAGCCCAGCGCTGAGCCTAAAACATAAATCAAATTAGGCACGAAGGGATAATCACGCGTTACAGCAAAAAGGCAAGCACCCAAGATTGCACAGTTCACTGCAATAAGAGGAAGATATAATCCTAAAGACATGTAAAGGGTGGGGGAAAACTTTTCAATGATAATTTCTAGAATTTGTGTAAAGCCTGCAATGACTGAAATGAAAAGCAAGAACTCAAGAAATCCAAGATTAATGTTGGCTGTTTGTAGCCCCAGAAATTCTAGCCAAGATAGCGCTCCCGGCCCTGTGACAAAGCGATGGACAAACCAATTGAGAATTCCTGATACAGTCAAGACAAAGACAACAGCGATTCCTAGTCCGTTAGCTGTTTTTAACTTGTTTGAACAAGCTAGATAGGTACACATGCCTAGAAAGTTAACCAACAAGAAGTTTTCAATAAAAATGGCTTGAATGAGCAAACCAAAGAGATTTAAGATTGAATAGCTACCCATCCACATAGAAATGATCCTTTGTTAGGATTTTTTATCAGGCATTTCCCTGAAACTTTCTCGATAAATAAATCAATCCTCCGATAATAAAAAAAGCTGCTGGAGGGCTAACCATGAGGACAAAATTGTCATAGGCATCTGGACGAGCAGATGTTGCATACCAGGATAGGGGAATAATTTGATAACCAAGTAATTGTCCAAATCCAAAGAGCTCTCGAATAAATGCAACGATAAATAAGACAATTGCATAGCCCATTCCAGCTCCCAACCCATCTAAGAAAGCGGGCAGAGGCTCGACATTTTTAGCCATCCCCTCCGTGCGGCCCATCACTATGCAGTTTGTAATAATGAGTCCGACAAACACGCTTAAAACTTTTGAAATACTAAAAAAATAGGCTTGTAGAAACTGATCAATGATAATGACAAAGACAGAAATGATAGCCAGCTGGGTAATCATTCGAACGCTATCAGGGGTAATCTTGCGCAATAAAGAGACGAAAAGCGAAGAAAAAGCAGTTACAAATGAGACCGAGAGTCCCATCGTGATAGCTACGCTAAGGCGATTGGTGACACCTAAAGCAGAGCAAATTCCCAGTACGGCAACAAGCACTTGATTGCCTGACCATAGCTGAGAAGTAAAATAAGTCGAAACAGGGGGTTTAGGTGTTGTCATTTTTTACCTTTTTTTTCGTCTTCTTCATGAAGGCGTATCAAGAAAGGGCGATAGGCTGCCAACACCTCTTGATAGGCATTTGTTACTCCATTACCCGTTAAGGTGGCTCCTGCCATGCCATCAACGGCACTAAGAGATTTAGGAGAATCATCCAGCACCTCTTTGACTTTACCTTTGACGACTATAATTCCCAAAGGAGCCGTTTTAAAGTTTGTTTGTCCATTAGCAGATTCTTGAAAAATGTGCTTATCCGGAAATTGACTTTGCCATTCGGGTTCGGAAATATTGGCTCCAAGCCCTGGCGTCTCCTTTTGGTCATACCAAGAAATTCCAATGACACTATTGCCGTCAGTTTTGATAGCTAAATAGCCATAAATGGCATCCCATAATCCCATGCCATTCACGGGAATGACATATCCTGCTACAGTCCGATTATGTTCATTTATCTGCTCATCTGGCTTGGGATTGGAAAAAATCTTATAAATGAGCTTAAAAGGCTCTTTGTAATAGCCTGTTTTGCGAAAGTCTCGCACATACTTTTCTTCATCCATACCCGCTTCATGAAAAGAAGTCGACTCTCCTTGATCATTGACTAGAAAGGCTTGAATGCGGGCACGGTAAACAGTTAGAACCTGGGCTTGATCTGGAAACAGGCGCTCATGGGAGGGTTCTAAGGCACCATTTGAGCCTGCTTTGGCCGGAACGTAATTTCCTTTGTCGTCTGGAACTTGAAAGTAGCCATAAGGACTCAAGATGCGAGCTGCAATCAACATCTGTTTACTGCGATCGAGTTCTCTTGCCATTTCTTGCGGTTCTTTTAACGCGCTAGCCAGAACTGACAAAATAGTGGCGCAAACTAAACTTAAGATAACCATGAATAGCAGAGTATAGGTGTTCTGTTGACGAGCAGTCTTAAATTTTGACACGACGCACGCTCCTATTCCTGTAGTAATGGACAACGTAGTAATCAATAAGAGGGGCAAAGACATTTGCCATTAAGATCGCTAGCATCACTCCTTCTGGATAAGCAGGGTTAATCGCTCGAATAACAAGTGTCACAATTCCTGCCATTGCCCCATAAATCCACCGTCCAAGCTTTGTAGACGGAGAGGAAACGGGATCGGTTGCCATAAAAACAATTCCAAAAGCTAAACCTCCTAATAAGAGATGCTTATAGGCAGGGAATGCTAAGGGTGCGGGATTCCAAGCGCCTCCATCGGCTCCCAAAAAACGAGCTCCGACTTCGAATAGCAAAGCTGTTAGAAAAGCGCCCATTGTCATTCCTGCCATGGTGCGCCAAGAACCTACTCGTGTCCAAATCAAAATAAATGCGCCAATCAGACAAGCTAAAACAGAAGTTTCGCCCATCGATCCTAATCTGTCTCCTAAAAAGAAATTCCAATTCCCATTATGTCCCAAGCCATAATTGAGAGCGGCGAAATGGTAAGCGTCTTCATAATTACCAGATGATAATCCAAGTCCTCCATCAGGAATGGAAGCTGTGACAAATTCGCGTAATTGATCAGGCTGAAGCTGCGTTAATGTCGCTTGATGGTGTCCTGCCTCGTTCCATTGCTGAAACTGCTTTTCAATGGCAGGATAGGTGCTAACCTTTGATCCCAAATCGTTGGATGCAATGGCGTCGACATGAATGCGTTTAATTTCAGGAGAAATGTTGTAGCGGCCAAGCCGGGTGGCTTGGCTATAACCATCAAGCGCTGTCGTATGGGCTTCTTGATTCATTTTCAATAAGCTTTCGCGTATGACAGTGGGATTTGTTCCCACCCAAACATCACCTGACATTTTACCGGGAAAAGTAAAGAAAAGAAAAGCTCGGCAGGCCAAGGCAGGGTTGACAATGTTCATTCCCGATCCACCAAAAACTTCTTTGCCCAAGATGACCCCTGCGGCTACACCCACAGCAATCATCCAGTAAGGAATTGTAGAGGGCAAAATCAAAGCATATAAGATCCCAGTGACTAAAAATCCTTCAGTCATTTCATGTTGACGCACAATGGCAAACAAAGCTTCACATAGGCCTCCTACTGCATAAGTAATGATCACAACAGGAAGCAGTGCGATCAGACCTAATTTAATAATTTCTAAATAGCGATTTTCTTTAAAGGCAAAGTCAAAATAACCATTGAGCGAATTAGCTCCTTCGAGATATTCATTCATCAAGTGATAATTGCCGCTGGAATAGACAAAGCTTTGTAAACCCGTATTCCATATTGCCATAAGAAGACAGGGAATAAGGGCAAATACCACGATCATCATCCAACGTTTGATGTCCACTGCATCTCGAATATGCGGAGACTTCCTTGTATTTAGTGGAGCTTCATAGAGAAAAGTATCTGTCGCTTCAACTAAGGGACGTAAGCGATGAAGAACTTTGCCTTTTTCAGTTAAAGAGAGTTGATAATCAAGAATGCGCCGCAACATGCTTTTGCCTTTATACTTAAAATCATCTGGCGTCAGGCTATCAAATTCAATTGATCTTGCAAATAAAAAAATAGTCCCCTACTTAAGATCGAGAAGCTTCCGTCTTGATAGGCAAAATTTGGTAGTGTACAAGTGTAAAAGCCGATGTATAGGGAAAAGGGCAAACAACGCGATAGGGAAGTCCCGTTGGGAGATGATAAACAAAGTAAAAAAGATTGCCATTTTCTAAACGAGGAGCATGCATGACTGAAACATCAAAAAGTTTATAATCGGTTAAGCGATAAGGAAAAACATCGCTAGGATATTTCTTTTCCAATTCTATTTGTTCTATGTAAAATTTTTGATAATGGGCAATCTGATCAATAAACTGAAATTGCAGACCCTTCCATAGAAAATTAGAAATTTCCGCAAACTCTTTAAGATAAGCAGGATCAGAAAGACATAAGACATGTTGGTTAAGTAGCCAGACATGATTGAAAAAAATATCTTCGCATTCTACCACTGGAGTTTGATCTTGCATGATTAAGCGAAGAGTATAGGAGCCAAGAGGAATTTCTTTAATGGCGGCAGAAAACGACATGTTGTTTCTCCTTGATTGGCAAAAGACTAAAAAGACTTAGAAGGCAAAAGAGAATTTGTCTTTTGCTCCTTATGTCCTTTAGGTCCTTTTAGTCCTAACCTCTAAGTGTGAGTGTGGCATATCAAAGCTAAAAACGCAAGTGGTGAAAATCCTCCAAAAGAAACGTCTGAGACAGTATTGTTTTAGATGTCAGAATGAAATGAATCATGAGTAAAGTCCTATGAAGCGGATAAGGTGGATAATTGTTGGCTCTTTGTTCTTCTGTATGCTTATTTTTCATCATGCTTTCTTGACTTTCCTTGCCAGTTGGGCGCTCCAAGTTTTTTCTGTTTCTCATTGGGGGGGATCTCTTCAATATGAAAATCTCTCTTTGATAGGCACACGATTAGTGATCATTCAGCCTCGATTTGAGCATGCCTCTTCCTTTAAAGCTGAACGCATAGCCTTAAATTTTAATGTTCATTTATGGAAACGGCAACTGGATGTTGAAATAGAAATTGAACAACCTCATTGGCATTTTCAGATGCCTATGACTTCGCAATGGGAAAAATGGGCAAAACTCTTGAGTCAGGAAGAAAATTGGATCAAAATCCATCCCCATTTGCATATTAAAAAGGGTTTGGTCACTTGGTCATTTGAAGAGGAGCCTTCTCATCAATTGCATTTTGATTTGGCAATCAATAATCAAGAAGGTGGCTCTATTCAACTTTATTTCGATTCTGAGGAATCGATGACTCCTTCACTTGTTTTGCAAACATTTCAGGTTGCTCATGGCGTAGAAATCAACTGCACCTGCGAAAAAATCAGTTGTCCCTCTTTTATTGCTCTAGCTCAATTTTTTGGAGTTAATGTTTCGCCTTGGCAACTCACATCCGGTTCCTTGCATGGGCAATTAAAGGCCATTTTTCCTAGAATGAAAAGACCCTATCTTGAAGGCGAATTAATTGTTGAAAAATTGATATTTAATCAATTAGGAATTGCACTAAATGGACAAATTGAACAGGCACGTCTTAAATTAGAAAAAAATCAACCTGCTTATGAATTGAATGATCAAATTTCGACGACTATTGGACAACTTGACATTCTCAAACCTGCCTCCTTGTCTTATGATTCTCCAATCCATGCATGGACCCTGCAACGGATCCTGGGAAGCATTCAACTTAACCCGATGGCGACAGCTCTCATTAATCTTGAAGCTCAAAGAGGCGATGACCCTCATGGCTCTTGTTGGGGTCTAACAGGCAAGGCGAATTTAAATGCTCAACGTTCATTCAATTTAGATTTAACTTTGTCTTGTTATGCTTGGGGACAGCCTAATGGCAAAATGCATTTAGCTTTAAACCAATTGCAAGAGGGACATAAACATGCTGAAATGCAATTGGAGAATCTTTCTCATGCAGACTGCGATTTCTTACAGACTTTGCTTGCGACCTATTGGCCAATTTTTAATGAGGTGTTGCTTACTGATGGCAAACTCAATGCTTTAATTGAAGCAGATGTGATGCATCAGGGAATTGGAGAACTCCATATCAAGCAATTTGAAGCCTTTGGTTTACGTTCCAAAATTAAACCTTGGAATATGAGTTGCGACTTTGAACAAATAAGAGGTTCTGGAAAAGTCCATCTTGGAAAACAAGATTTTTGGCAATCGCTTACGGCAGAATTGCATGTAGAAGAGGGGAAAATTCAATTTGAAAATCTCAGTCCTTCGTTACCTTTAACTGATATTCAAGCCCATTTACTCATTCAACAAGGACATGTCGAACATTCATTAATCACTCTTCAACTTGCAGGTTTGAAAGGAAAAATGGATGTTGAATGGGGCAAGCATAAACAACTTTTAACTTTTAAATTAGATGGAATTGTAGAGGATTTAGCACATTTGCTGCCTAATAGTTTACAAGAGGGTTTGCATAAACATTTTCATCATAATCATTTGATGGTATTGGCTAATTTTAAAAGGCAAAACCAACAAATTGAACTTGGTGGTACACTCCATATTCAACGTACGAATACAGATCAAATGGATTTGATTCACTTCGGCTGTGATCTTAAAAAAATTCAAGAAGGCTCAGAATCCAAATATGTTCCAGTTGGCTGGTTCCATGCTCAGAAGCTTCCTCTAGAAAAGTTTTTATCTCCCTTCATTTTCCGTAATGGAATTTTACAAATGTCCGGAGAGGCAGAATTTAAAGGATCATTTGATGATCAATTTCTCCTCATTAAATACGATGTCAATGATTTAAAAATAGAAAATGACAATTTATGTATTGAAATCCCGCAGCTATATTCTCAAATTCCCGGGCAGCTTGTTGGATCGCATCGTCTCGATCTTCACACCTCTACTTATCAAGGGACTCTTCCTATTCAGTATGCCTCTTATTTTGAAAAAAATACTGGCCTTGCCTTTCAATCTATTCAGGGACTGATGACCTTTAAAAACGACTTTATCCGCATTGCCCCTATTGAAAGCTATTGTGAAGGAATTTATTTTTCTGGAGAGCTTGAATTAGATTATAGCGATCCCGTCCCTGGAGTATTTGATGTGAAGATTCATTGTCCAACCTTTTCCGGGAAAGTCTCTCAAATTCAAGATTTAGTGGCCCATTTAGATCAACCTTCATTATTACATACAGTTCCTTTGGAAGGCGATGTGACAAGCAAAGAGGAGGGATTGCATTTAAACTTTACTTTTATTCCTAATGACTATCAGTTCAAGGCCAATATTCGCGGAGCAATGACAGATGGAAGATTAGTCTTTAAAGAGGCTGACATGGCTCTTAAGGGAATTGATATGGATATTGATTATGATCACCAGCAACAGCTTTTGGCTTTTACCGATATTCAAGGAGCGTTCTTGGTTGGTAAGCCTCGTCGAGTCGAAGAATATCTTTTTACTGGACATCACGTGCATTTTTATCAAATTGCTCAACCTAATATCGACATCGATGTTGCCATCAAGGATAAAGAAAAAGAGTTATTACGTTTAGTGGGATATACACAGGAAGAGCAAGGAGGTGTCAAAAGTCTTTATTTAAATCAAAAGCTTTCCCATCTCAGTTGTCTTTACCCTCACGTTTGGCAATGCAAGATAAAAAATGGGGCACATCTAGAACAACTTGAGTTCCGCTCAGAATTTGATGTAGGAAATTTATTTCATGATTTATGCAGCTTTCGTAAAACGGGCTTTTCCTTTTTATCACCTAATATCATTGATAAAATTTCTCAATTTTTGCCCCTAGAAGGACAAGGCTTTTGTGCTCTTCATTATCATCCTGATCAAAGTTATACCTATCAGCTCGAAGGAAGACGCATAAAACAAGGCAATCTTAGCGAACATTTTGGATGCCTCAAAGGAAGTAAACATGAGAAAAAATGGATTGTCGACCAATTGCAATGGGATGATTGGAATGTTTATGCAGAATTGCATCAGATGGAAGATAAATGGAAAATTCCTTTTTTAGGATTAAAGGTTGGGCAAGCTGTATTGCTTGGATTAGAAGGGGATTGGTTTCATGAACATGCTTTTTTACAAGCAAAACTCAAATTTTGTGAGGTGGACTTAGATGAGTTGGATCATTTTGATGCTTTGAAACCCTTCGTAACGAAATGGTGGCCAAAAGGAAAAGTAAATGCAACAGGAGAAATTGAATGGAATCTCCTCACTTCTAATTTTTGGGAGGGTTGTCAAGCTTCTTTATTAGCAGAGGCCAGCAATTTATCTTTTAGAGATTATCCTTTACGAGTTTTAAATTCTTTCAAAATAGATCTTCATCCGCTTCACCATTTTCGTTTGGAGAATCTCCACCTTGAACTTTTTCCGTTAAAAAGCCACTCTTATATCGATTTAAAAACATTTGAATATTTGACTGCTCAGGATTCTATTGGTTTTATGCAAACTGTTTTTAACATTCCTCATACGCAATTAAAAATTGTAGGAGAAGCACTTCATCATCATTTTCCCGATGTGTTTGATGTGACCGTGAAAGAGCTCTTCGTAAACGCGAAGCGAGAAAAAGCGTTAAAGGGAGTTCTAACAGTTGAACATCGCCTTCCTGGTCAGAATTTTCTGCAGTTAAAACTAGAAGATGGCCTTTATCTATTCAAAAAACGAGAATATGATCTCAAACAATTTGATCTGCAAATGATTGGAGAAGACTTGCGGTTCTCAGCTTTTTCTCAGCAAGAGTGCTATCCATTTCAAGTGATTGGACAATCCAAGTGGCCTGCTTGTCAACAAGTCCAATGTCAATTCATCGGTGCGGGGACATCCCAACCCTTAATGGTCCAATGGCAGAATCATCCACAACAAGGATGGATGCTTCATGCTATGCAGGGGGATTTTGGCGGTTGTTCTTTCCGTTTAAGAGAAGATCAAGAAGCTGCGCCAAATACTGGATGGATGGCTTTACAAGGGCAAATCACAGTAGATTTTAATCAGTTATGCCCGTTGTTATCTCGATCTGTAGCTGAAGCCATTCAAAAATTAAAAATGGGATCTTTTTATTCTTTTATAGGCCATTTTTGGATGAATTCAGATGTGGGTTCGACTTTTTTGGATACTATTTCTTTTCAGGGAAGCTTGACAAGTGAAAAGGCTATTTTGAAAGGATATCAAGTGCAGAGTTTGCAAGCAGATGTCCAATATGTGCCTGGCCGCTTAGATATGCAAAATGTGTGGATTCAAGATCCAGCAGGAAATCTTAAGGCTGCGAATTGCATGGTGATTCAAGATCAGAAGTTTGATAAATGGACTTTTTTTATTCCAAGCCTGACAGTAAAAAATTTGCGCCTTAATCATTTAAGAGATGCAGAAGATGATGCTCGGATCAATTCTAAATTCCGTTCATTGATTGTGAAGCGAATTGAATTTCAAGATTTGAGTGGGGAATTGAATCAACTGCACACTTGGCAAGCGGAGGGAAACTTACATTTTGTGAATCCATCACGCAAGAATTTTTTTCATCCTCTTTTGGCAATTCCAGCTGAAATTATTTTGCGTTTAGGTTTGGATCCGCATGTTTTTAATCCTGTCACGGGTATCATTTACTTTCGCTTACAGAACAGACGCTTTTATTTCAATCGTTTTAAAGATGTCTATAGCGAAGGTAGAGGATCAAAATTTTACTTAGCACAGGACAACGATTCTTCTTGGATGGACTTTGATGGAAATCTATCGGTCAATGTGCGCATGAAGCAATATAACCTTATTTTCAAAATTGCAGAACTTTTCACAGTATCCATTCAGGGTAATATCAAAAGGCCCCGTTATAGTTTACAAAAGCAATCGAAAGGCTCTCGAAAAAGACAAATGCCACCCATGGTGAGTAGCTAATACATGAGTAGAAGATATATCTTCCTCTTTTAACTTAACCTTCTTAATAATTTTTAGGCTTTGAGTATGCCGTCCTTTCAGGACTCGATGTCTTTTTGATAGAACCCAGGCCTCCGCTTCGCTGCGACCTGGGCTGTAACATGACGGCCCTTCAGGCCTTAACAAGAGATGTTTAAGTCCCTCTTCTATAGTCCCTAAATCATCTTTTTGTTAAGGCCTGAAGGGCCGTCCTTTCAGGACTCGATTCTTTTTTATTTTACCCAGGCCTCCGCTTCGCTGCGACCTGGGGCGTGTTTTAAAAAGATTATTTATGATATAATAATAGTTGTAGGGACCCATAGGAGGTGTTTATGACTAGAATGTTTTTAAAAGATAAGGACTGGGAGAAGCTAAGTCCATTATTACCTTCGCAAACAGGTAAACAGGGAAGACCTAGAAAAAATGATCGGTTGGTAATAGAAGGGATTTTATGGTCTATAAGAACGGGAGCTCCTTGGAGAGATATGCCCCCTGAATTTGGCCACTGGCAAACGATCTATTCAAGAATGCATAACTGGACCTTAAATGGAACTTGGTCAAAAATTTGGAGTGTTTTGAAAAAAAAATGCATCCCACGAATCACATATTATTGATTCTACAAGTGTTAAAGTACATCAAAATGCAATGGGAGGTTTTGGAGGAAAAACATTTAATGGAATTGGAAAGACACAAGGTGGTTGGTCAACAAGAATTCATGTTGTAGTTAATGCTGAAGGGCAACCATTAAAAGTAAAAATTGCTCCTGGAAATAGAAATGATAATTTATTTGCTAAATCTCTATTAAATGGGAAACGAGCAAAAAATGTTATAGCAGATCTAGCTTATGATACAGATGAAATTAGATACTATTTAATGAAAAGAAAGGAACGAGCTGTCATTCCAAGTCACCCAAAGAGAACTGATGAAATTCCCTATAGCAAGCGTTTGTATAAAAAAAGAAAGGTTGTGGAGAATTTTTTCCAAAAACTAAAAACTTTTAGACGAATTGCTACTCGTTACGATAAGTTAGGAAAAATATTTAGAGGAGTGGTTATAATTGCGTTTATTATAATTTATATCACACATTGGTAATGTTTTTCAAACACGCCCTGGGCTGTAACATGACGGCCCTTCAGGCCTTAACAAGAGATGTTTAAGTCCCTCTTCTATAGTCCCTAAATCATCTTTTTGTTAAGGCCTGAAGGGCCGTCATGTTACAGCCCAGGTCGCAGCGAAGCGGAGGCCTGGGTAAAATAAAAAAGAATCGAGTCCTGAAAGGACGGCATAAACATACGACCTTCAATTCAACTATGCCAATTATTGTGAAAAATAAAGCTCATTTTTTGCACAAAATGAACACCCTAGACCAGGGCAACGCCCTGGGTATAAGTGTGTTGTGTCATGCAGCCTGAAGGGCTGCCAGAGTGTCAAATTTTTAGTAAAATACCAGTCATGAAACACGTCCTATGGGCCCTACAACTATATTTATATCATAAATAATCTTTTTCAAACACGCCCCAGCCCAGAGCCGGGACTTAATATCTAAGCAACTTTTTGGGGTTTTCTCTCTGTTCTTCGCGTCACTTTTGTTACCAGTGATTTTTATCAGTTTCAATGCCTTTTTTCCTTCATCTGTTTCTAATTGCTCTTATCGGTTTTAGCACTTTCTTCCTTCGACTTAAGAATGTGGGACCAATATTTTCAACTTCCCATTGCTTAACTTCACTATAGGGATCATTCTCAAATGCTTAAACCAGTAAATCCTCTTCCATTTGATTACGAATCATTCGTAATTGACATTTTATTTTAATAATTTTATTTCTTGAATGTATACCTAATTGCCTTGTAATTCTTAACGGCTTAGATTCTTGAATAGGAGATGGTTATGAAGTTATTCTGTTATACAATGTCATTGACGATGATCTTTGGATCTCTTTTGGGCGAGTCAGCGAATTCATCTAACAGTTCCCAACAATCTAATGGTTTTGATCCTGCTATTTATTTGAAATATGAAGATTATAAATGGGAGAAGCTCATTCCAGAATTGGGAGATCTATCAGCAGAAATGACAATTCTACATGTCAACCCCAAAACAGGAGGAACTCAATTAATGATTCGTTGTCCAAAAAATTATCATGCTCCAAAACATTGGCATACAGCTAATGAAACACATTATTGCGTTTATGGCCACTTTCTGATGAGAGATCATGATGGAAAAGTTGCAGACTTAAGCCCTGGTTCTTACAATTATATGCCAAGCAAAATGATTCATGAGGGATGGACCAATTCAGAGGAAGGAAATCTCCTTTACATATCTCTCGATGGTCCCTGGGATATCAATTTTATTGACGGAACGCCTACGCCCAAACAAGTGCATGATTTATCTAATAGACCTGTATTTCCCAAATCGTCAAAACCGCCTATATATCCCTCTGTAAGTGAGGTAAAATAACAAGATTGTACTCGGAATAATCCTATTTTGGAGATTTCATTTTATTAGTTGTAGTTAGATAGAGATTATCTCGTCCATTCAGAGATGAATGCTTTAAATTTGAAGGAGATCATCAAATTTTTCCAATCAAAAGTTCCGAAATCGTCCAGTCTCTATCGTTAAACTTTACTTTCAGCTTATACTCTTCTAGTACTCAACCACACTAGTTTTTGCTTATTAGGACGGTGCAAACCCTCGAGGCGTTAAGGTAAGAGATGAGCGTAGGCTAAGCGACGCATTCAGTCGCCCGCCGCTTCGCTCTGGGCTCTAGGTAAGGGGATATGGACCCACCGTTCGGTCGCCCTCCGGGCTCGGTCACGGTGGGCTAGGATCAGTCGTCCTCCGGACTCTAGCAGCAGTGTAAAAGCCATGGAATATTAGGTAAGACGTTTGATAATGCTGCTAGAATGCTAGTCAAGGCGTTTTGATAATGCCGCTAGAGTCCGGAGGACGACTGATCCTTAGCCCACCGTGACCGAGCCCGGAGGGCGACCGAACGGTGGGTCCATATTCCCCTTACCTAGAGCCCAGAGCGAAGCGGCGGGCGACTGAATGCGTCGCTTAGCCTACGCTCATCTCTTACCTTAACGCCTCGAGGGTTTGCACCGTCCTAATAAGCAAAAACTAGTGTGGTTGAGTACTAGGTATTCAACTTTTTTAATTTTGTGGCATTCCATCTTCTCACCTTATTTCAAAGGATCGCATGAATGCGGATATTTGTCATTTTGCAAGTCAGCAGTGGTACGCTGGTGAGCTAAAATCTATTGTGGCTCAAGAAGATCAAAGACTGAAGTTACCGCGTTATCCATTGTTTAGAGATCTTCTTGATGATCAACTTGATCCCTCTAAATCAATGGTTGTTGTTCAGTTAGATCATGTAGGATCTCAGCACTCTTCACAGGAGGAAGCCATGTGGATAGTAAAAGCTAGCAAGTGTCTGATGAATGATTATTCAATTTCGTCTGAGCAAATCGGCATTATCTCCCCTCATCGCTTGCAAAATAATATGATTCTCTCCTGCTTTGAAAGAGGCTTTACCTTTTTCATTAAAGCTGCCAAAAGTGGATACGGTTGAGCGCATGCAAGGATTGGAATTTGATATTGTGATTTTTTCTGCTACGACTTCTGATAAAGACATGATTCATAGTTCATTTTTGAAGGATTATCGGCGATTGAATGTAGCGCTTACGCGATCAAAAAAAATTTATTTTGGTTGCAAGCGCCTGTTTTTTCACATCATTTCCAAAAACAGAAAGAGAACTTATCGCGCAGATGCCTTTTGAAAATTTATTTAGATACAAATAGGATTGTTTTAAATCTTTGGAATTGCCAATATTTAAGGATTTTAAGAGAAAAATAGGCAAGGATGAGCAAGCATTTAAAGAGAGGCATTTATTGGATTTTGGCATTTCTTTTCTTATGGGGTGCCGTTCGCTTGTACTATCAATTGACAGATGATTTTCGCTTAGCCAATATTACTTATGAACTGCCTTTTGAAGCGCCTTGGAAGATTCCTGTTTTAAATCCCGACGAATATCGAAGTTTAGAACAGTTATTAGATCAGAATTTTTTTTATATGGGTAAAGGCGCTCAATGTTATGCCTTTGTAAGCGAAGATGGGCAATATGTCTTAAAATTTTTTAAATTTAAACATCTCAAGCCTAATTTATTGGTTGACTATTTACCTTTTATTTCTCCTTTTAAGGAGTATAAGCAAAGGTGCATAGAGCGCAAAAGACAGAAATTAATTGGCGTGTTTAATGGCTATGATCTTGCTTTTCGCGAAAACCGTCAAACCTCTCAACTTCTCTATCTCCATTTGCTTCCTACCCAGCATTTGCAATTACAAGCAAAGGTCATTGATAAAATAGGATTGGAGCGCAACATTCGTCTAGATGATGTTGTTTTTCTCATTCAAAGAAAAGGGGAGACGCTGCGGACACGGCTGCGCCACTTCCTCGATCAAAGGCATGTCCAAGAGGCGAAACAAGCAGTGGCAAGTATTTTCGAGATGTACATATCGGAATACAAAAAGGGAATTTATGATCACGATCATGGGGTTTTGCACAATACAGGCTTTATTGGCAGTCAACCTTTTCACTTAGATGTAGGAAAGTTAAAAAAAGACGAACGCATGCAGCATGTTGAATTCTACAAAAAAGATCTTGAGCTTGTGATCTGGAGATTAGATCGTTGGATGAAAAATTCCTATCCTGAAAATGAGGCTGAGTTTTCCAAATTTTTGGCTCAGCAATACCAAAAGTGGACAGGTGAAACGCTCGATATCCAAGCGATAGATCCGAAACAAATTAAAAAAAGAAATCGGTTGATTGGACTTTAGAGCGTATTTAAAAAGATTGCAAAAATCTTTCCTGCATCTTGTTTATCCCACCAAGTGCTTACATTGCCATACCTTGCTACCGCCTGAATCCCTTGTCTTATGCTCAACCTGCGCTTCTCTTTTGGATCTCATTCAACCACAGGAACGTTGTCCCACCTGTTTTAACTTATTACCTGAAAATGAAGTGACTCCTTGTCACGAGTGCTTGCAATATCCTTCACTCTATTATCGCATGGCTGCAGCTTTTGATTATCAAGGGCCTGCTGCCTCACTGGTTAAGCGTTTAAAGTATGCCAATCAACCTTATCTCGCTCAAGGCATGGCAGCCTTTTTAATCACACAATTTGATCGGCTCCTCTGGCCTTTACCTGATGCTCTTATTCCTGTTCCTTTATCTTTCACTCATTGGTTAGAAAGGGGATATAATCAAAGTGCTTTGCTGGCAGAAGAAATGGGAAGCTTATTGCAATGCCCTGTTTGGCATGCTCTCAAGCGTCAAAGTGGTGATTTTAGCCAAGCAGCCTTAAATTTAGAGCAACGCAAAGCTTTAGATGGAAAGCGTTTCCGACTTAATTCCACTTACTGTTTACAAAGCAAAGTTTTACTTGTTATCGATGACGTCATGACTTCAGGTTCAACATTGCAACGCTGTGCCGAAATCCTAAGCACCGGACATCCTGCGGCGCTTTATGCTCTGACGTTCTGTCGCACTCTTAAATAACGGGTATTTTAAAAAAATTAGATAGCACATAGACACTTTGGAAAAGGCTAGTATTTAACTTTGATCCTCTAAAGGTTAAATCCATTTCTTGCGGCGGAAAAATAGAAGCATTCCAATTGCGACGATAGCCATGAAGCAAAGAACGAGGGGATAAGACCAACGATAGTGAAGTTCGGGCATATAGTCAAAATTCATGCCGTACAGGCTGCAAATAAAGGTCAGAGGAACAAAAATTGTTGCCACAATGGTCAAGACTTTCATAATGTCATTCGTTCGAATATTAATATTAGAGAGATAGATATCCAACATTCCCGCAACAACATCTCGAAATCCTTCAATGATATCAATCATTTGTACAATATGATCATAAATATCTTGTAAGTAAAGTTGCGTTGTTTCGACTGAACCAAAGAGCTTTCTAAGCGTAGAAATCGATTGACGACATCACGCATCGGCCAGATCGCCTTACGTAGAATAATCATATCGCGTTTGGCGTATTGAATTTTATGCAGTATTGCGGGATTAGGAAGATGCATGAGTTCCTCTTCGAGTTCATCCAGATTGATATCGACTTTTTCTAAAACAATAAAATAATGATCAACAATAGTGTCTAAGAGAGTATAAGCTAAATAATCTGAACCTTGTGAGCGAATGCGCTGGCTGCCTTGATGCAGTCGATCTTTCACTGATTTAAAGATGTCTTCATTACCTTCAAGAAAAGAAATTAAGTAGTTAGGGCCAAACACAATGCTCAATTGTTCATCTTTTAAATCCTTATTGAAAGCTTCGTATTGCAAGAGACGGACAACAATGAACACTTGATTTCATAAATATCCAATTTGGAGCGTTGGCCTGGATTGACAATGTCTTCGATTACAAGGGAATGCAATTTAAAATGTTTGCCAATAGGAACGATCATGGTGGGATCCGAAACTCCATAAACTTGAATCCAAGTCATGGCAGGTGTTGAGATATGCTCTAAGCATTCCCAAATAGAGACATTGTCTTTCTCAATGAATTTCTCTTCCGTATATTCGACAATAGATAGGCGGACTTTATCCGGTATATCTTTTGTAGAAGATGATAAAGAACCGGAAGAAAGGCCTTTAATGCCTGTTTTTTTTTTAAATAAGCGAGCCATCATCCCCTGTCAACTGTAAAGAGACTCCTATTAGGCTTCAATATTACGGCGCACCATGCCGATTTGACGGCGCAGATTTTCATTTGTTGCGACTTTTTTCTCAATATTCTTGCACGCATGAAGAATAGTAGAATGTGTCTTACCAAAAGATGCACCTAACATAATCAACGATTCGTTAATCATTTCTTTAGCTAAATACATGGCAACTTGACGAGGTAGAGCAATGTCTTTAGTACGTGTTGAACCTCGCAAATCGCTGACGCGTACTTGGAATACAGTTGCAACGCTTTTGAGAATTTGTTCAACTGAGATTTTTTCGTGAGGGGCGTGCTGCAACATTTCACGCAGAGTTTTTGTGACAAGCTCCTCGGTAATATTAAGATCCATCAAGCGACAGTGAGCGCTTAAGCGATTAATCGCTCCTTCCAATTGGCGAACGTTGTTGTGAATGTGTTCAGCAATAAAAAAAGCAACCTTGTGAGGAATATGAAGGCCCTTTTGTTCTGCCTTGATTTGCAAAATTGCTACACGCGTTTCTAATTCAGGCACACCCATAAGAGCCACAAGCCCACCTTCCATTTTTCCAATGGTTCGTTCAGATAATTTAAGCAAAGAAGGTGGCTTATCACTTGTGATAACAATTTGAGCTCCCTTATTCTTTAAAGCTTCAAAAGTATAGGAAAGTTCTTCCTCAAAGTTCAGACGATTTTGTAGAAATTGAATATCATCGACTAATAAAATATCAATTTCAGAACGATAAAACTTCTTCATGCGGTCCACAGATTTATTGCGTAAACTATCCACTAAATCATTGATGAAAGCTTCAGTCGTAATGCATTGAATGCGGAGCTTTTTATGATGTTCGCGAATATAATGTCCAATGCTGTGCAAAATGTGGGTCTTTCCTAATCCAACACCCCCATGAATAAAAAGGGGATTGTAAGATTGTCCGGGGCGAAGAGCCACTCCCATGGCAGCTGATTTGACAAATTGGTTAGTAGGTCCCTCAATGAAACTGTCAAAACGATAGGTGTTATTTAATTTGACTTCTGGATAAGCAAGATGCTCTTGTACCGATTCTATATGGATGCTAGGAATGGGTTGAGGTGACTGTTTTCTTGGCAGTTGGAGCCACAATAAAACGAATCGCCGGTTCCCCTAAAGCATTAAAGGTAAAAAAGCACATAGATCTTTCTTGTAATTGGCAATCAAATATTCTTGCACAAAAATATTGGGAACTTCTAATGTAATTTCTTCAGTAGTTGCTTCCAGAACTTGAATTGGAGAAAACCAGTTGCCAAAAGCAGTTAGCGAACATCTCGTTTTCACGAATTGCAAAAATTGAGTCCAAGACTCACGTGTATCACAAGCTAGCATAATTTCGGTCCTTAAAAAGTTATGAACAACGTTTCCACAACCCAGTCTGGAGCTGTTTCAAGCAAGAATCTAGCATGAGCGGTTATAGCTGGCAAGTAATTTCATTAGTCGCCAAATCACTTGAATTGATAACTCCCTGATTATCAAAATTACAATCGCAAAAGAAAAAAAGTTTTAGTCACTTTTAGGTCTATAAAGTTTTAAAATTTGTTTTAAGTGTTTAACAATCCGTTTGTTAACAAAGAATTCTTTAAAAAATCTTTGGATGCTATCGATTCATAATCAATTAGATGAATATCGATTTACCTCAAACCTCTCTTTTTGATAAAGATTTCCAAAAAGAGTTTATTTTTGTCATTCCTGCCATCCATTTCTCTTCAAAAGTTTTGAAAATATTATTTGCTTTTACTGCAATTCAGAATTTGGCATTGTAGAAGTGTGCTTAATTTGAGGACTCTCCTAAGTAAAGTTCAAGATAGAAAATCATGACTTCTTCTTTTTTACCCTATGCTAAGCAATCTATCCAAGAAGAGGATATTCAGGCAGTTGTAGAAGGTTTAAAAGAGGAATGGATAACGCGTGGCCCTTTGGTTCAACTTTTCGAACAAACCATTGCAAATTATTGCGATGTTCCCTATGCAGTGGCTTTTAACAGTGGGACAGCAGCTTTAATGGCTGCCTATTTTGCTGCGCAATTGACCCCCTCCGATTGCGTGATTTCTACCCCTAATACTTTCATTGCCACTGTAGGTGCTGCTATTCAAATGGGCATTCGTCCTATTTTTATTGATATTGACCGTTCTACTGGAAATCTTAATCTTAAGCAGTTGGATAGCTATAGGCATTTCCACTCCACACGTGGACGTCTCTTTATCGTTCCTGTCCATTTCTCCGGATTGGCTTTAAATATGGCAGAATTGGATCGTTATATTTGTCATCCAGATGCTATCGTCATTGAAGATGCGGCTCATGCTTTAGGATCTCTCTATCCTTCTGGGCAAAAAGTAGGCAGCTGTCTTTTTAGCCATATGACAATTTTCAGCTTCCATCCTGCTAAAACGCTAACAACAGGGGAAGGAGGAATGGTAACAACGCGCGATCCAGAACTTTATCATCGCTTGCAATTATTTCGAAATAATGGAATAGAACGTTCCGCTCCCTATTTGCTTCAACACGCGGCTCCTGGATACTATGAAGTTCAAGCCATTACAGGCAATTTTAATTTGACAAGTTTTCAAGCAGCTCTTGGTTTGAGTCAGTTTAAGCGCTTAAACGATTTCATTTCTAAAAGAAGGTTGTTAGTTCAGCATTATCGTCGGCGCTTAAAAGAATTGCCGTATGTGACTCTTTTTACTGAGAAACACGATGCTGATACAGCTTTTCATCTCTTTGTCGTGCAAATTGACTTTGAAGCTTGTAGAAGAAAGCGCGAAGAGGTGATGCACGCTTTATATGACAAAGGCATCGGTTCTCAAGTTCATTATATTCCTCTCTATCATCATCCCGTCCTTCATCGTGATACTTGGGAGGAACGGAGCAAATATCCCCATATGGAAATTTACTCTCAACAAGCCCTCTCTTTACCTCTTTATTTTGACCTAGAAATAGCAGATGTTGACTATATCTGTAATGAATTAATTTCTATTCTTAAATCAAATTAAATATTTAATTAAATATCATTAAATAAATTACAAATAAATAATATTTATATTAATCATTTGTTTGTGTTAATCTTTTAAATAATAATTCGTTTTTATTATTTGGAGTTTATTTATGGATCTCTTAAATGCAACATTTGAAGATTATCAAGTCCAATACGAAACTTTTTTACCTATAGAATTGCGAAAAGGACTGACTTATTTACAAACCCATGTTCATTATGCCGTCACTATTATAGATGAAAGCTTTCCAGCGGTAGAGTTAGTGTTTAGGATTATTCAAGTGAGTGTGGGCATCCTTTGTTTCTTTCCCTCTCTAGAACCCTCTTTAGAGGCGCCCAAGCAATTTTGTAAAGATGTGAAGAACTTGACAGGTGTTGTAAAAGGATTAAAATCAATTGATGGATTGTTGAATTTTAAATTTGTATGGAAGCTTATCATGTTGAATGTATCAGGGATGACGCTTTTCATTGTAAGTGCCCTGAGTTTAATTGAGCGGACTCAGCTTTTAGATGTTTCTGCAATTAAAACTTATTTAAGAGCGATTCCTATTTTTGGTATTTTGCCCTACGGAGGGTTATTTTCTTTTTCGGTTATGGGATTAATGGGTCTTACGGCCTTCTCAGCTTTAGGTAAAAGAAGCCAGTTAATAGAAGAAGAAAACCGCATTAAAAATGAAAAGCTGACATTTTGGTCGCAATCGTTAGATCTTCCTGAAGTGCGGATGCAAGAGCAAAAGTATCAAATGCGGGTAGCAGATTTGAAAATGGAAATTACTGCTTATGAGTTATTGATTAAGGAAGGAAGGGACATTGAAGATGAATTCAATCAGCGCGGGGATCAAACAAAAGAGTGGTATACTTGTTGCCAAGCTTTGAAAGAGCTAAATTCTACACTTAAAAAGAAACAAACAGAATTAGAAAAATACGAAGAAAAATGCGCGGATTGGACAGAATTAGACAGAAACTGGAATCAGATTAATCCTCAAGAATTAGAAGATTTTCGAAAAGCTAAACAAGAAAAATGGGAAGTGAAGCTTAATAAAATTAAGAGCGAAAAAAGATCCGGCTTACTTGCTATTGTGAGTCAGATCATCATTTTCTCTAAACAAGCTTTAGTGATTATTGGTTTGGCGACTGGATATGGAATGATTGCTCTGCCAGGGTTAATCAATATTGGGTTAGAAACTGTTGTGGCAGGTTGTGGAATGACAACTTTCTTCATGAAAAGATCAATAAAAAAGATTCAAATTTCTCCTGTGCGTTTAACTCAGTATGTGAATTTAGCTATAAGCTAGGATTAAGGCTTTAGCAATATTAGCGACCATTGGATTTTGTTCTTTCTTAAGAATTTGAGCTAGCTTAAGGCCCTCTTCTTTTTTTCCCATTGCAAAGAATGTTTTGGCAAGATTTAACAAGGTGGGAGCATGATCAGTGTTCTCAAGCTTTAACGCACGATCAAAATATTTAAGAGCTTTATTGGGTTGATTAAGCTGCAAATAAAGAGCACCTAACGTCTGCGCATCATAAGCACTCTCCGGATCTAAAATAGCCAAGGCTTCAAAAAAAGCTAAGGCAATGTCATATTTGCCCTGACGAATATAGGAAAATCCCGTATAACGTAAATCTTCAATGTGTTCATCGCTCCATCCCAGTTTTTCTATCCAATTAATCGATTTCATTAGCACTAACCTTGCAAGAACTGACCCACGCGACCTACAATAAAGCTTATCCAATTATTAATCTTCTTAATTTGTTCAAAGCAGTTTTTCAAAGTCTTTTTTTCATTCTCTTCTTCTTCTGTTTCGCATTCAATCTGATCGAGTTCGCGCTCGTTCTCCTCTTCTTCTTCGAAAGAGCCCAAGCTCGGAGCGACTCGGAAAAATCCAAATGGCGAGCGGCGTTGATAGCGAAACTGAGGAGGTGGAAAAAAAAAGGCCCAAGGATTTTGAACAACTCTCACACCCAATAAGATATCCATTTCTGATAATTTGGGATAAAAAGCTAGAACTTGGAGTTGCGAGGGAATGCTGGCCGCCTCATCCAAATGATATTGCTGGTTAATTTGCTCAATCATATTGGTTCGCCGGGCGTATTGGAGATAAATTCCAACATCCAACTTATCTATAGTCGTCATAATATACCTATTATAGAAAAAAGATAACTTCCCTAATTTATTTTACCAATTATTGTATTTTTTAGTAAATCAAGTTCTTTGCACAAATTTTTATCCTCACTATTTAATTGCTCCAAATAAAATATTGTTCCTTGTTCATATAGAAGCATTTTGGCACATCTTTCGCATCATTGACTTGTGAAACAAGGGAGACGGTTATGAATCACATGAGTGGTATAGAAATACAAAAAGAAGCATTATATTTATTTGCTGCAGCCAGAGGAGTAGATACTCGCACTGATGAGGCTGAAACAGAATTAAAAACCAAAATTAATGAATTATTCAATATTAATTTAGTAAATGCATCTGTAAGGAGTCCTTTTAGTGTAAAAAAACTTGAATGCAGAAATCATTAATGTTGCAAGCACACTTCATTCCCATAAATTTAAATCAAATACTAAAGAAGAGGCTGAATCCGCTTTAAAATTTTTAGAATTAATTTCATTATTAGGATTTTATAAAAATAAATTATTAGATTTAACAGAAATTGGATTGGAAGGGGAATTTAAAGATCAAGATACGCTAATAGTAAAGTCATTGTATTATGCTGAGAAAATTAGAGATAAATTAGACTCAAAAAAAATCAATCGTCAATCTTTGACAAAAGAAATTACAGAACTTGAAAATAAAATTGATAAAGTTTTTTCTAGGCGTCTTGAAACTATTGACCAAATAGCCTTAAAAAAATATGCAACAAAAGCCTTATCGATTTTAAAATCTTATATAAAAAGCTAAGAATAGAGAATATCACCTATCGACATAGGGGATCGCAGGACTAATTGAAGAATTGCCCGATGTTTCGTCCAATTTTTGCGCCAGTTAATAAATCTTTATTAAACTCGCAAGATGGCAACTTTTGCGATATTCAATTTTTTGATTGAAAACTTTAGATTCAATCGTTAATTTAAGAACCAATTATTTTCAACTTAACGAATTGAATCACTAGTAGTACTCGTTTACATTAGTTTTTGCCTATTGGATTGCTTCATAGGCCCCGGGTTGGGATGAGATGATTCTCTTGTAGTCCTTCAGACTACATGAAGAGGGCTAATCTAACCCAGGGCGATGCCCTGGGCTATTTTTATTTGGAGCCTTTCAGGCTCTGAACATTGGACATTTTTGGAAGACCTCCTTCTATAACAATTGTAGGGCTATGCCTATTAAATGGTGCATACTCCACAATCATTTTAGAGACGGTTAAAAAAAAGATGTCCAATGTTTAGAGCCTGAAAGGCTTCAAATAGCCCCAGGGTTAGGGTGTTCATTTTGTGCAAAAAATGAACTTTATTTTTCACAATAATTGGCATAGTTGAATTGAAAGTCAGATGTTTATGCCGTCCTTTCAGGACTCGATGTCTTTTTGATAGAACCCAGGCCTCCGCTTCGCTGCGACCTGGGCTGTAACATGACGGCCCTTCAGGCCTTAACAAAAAGATGATTTAGGGACTATAGAAGATGATTTAGGGACTATAGAAGAGGGACTTAAACCTCTCTTCTTAAGGCCTGAAGGGCCGTCATGTTACAGCCCAGGTCGCAGCGAAGCGGAGGCCTGGGTTCTATCAAAAAGACATCGAGTCCTGAAAGGACGGCATAAACATCTGACTTTCAATTCAACTATGCCAATTATTGTGAAAAATAAAGCTCATTTTTTGCACAAAATGAACACCCTAGCCCCGGGTGGCTGCCTAGGCTATTTTATTTGGAGCCTTTCAGGCTCTAAACATTGGACATTTTTGGAAGACATCCTTCTATAACAATTGTAGGGCCATGCCTATTAAATGGTGCATACTCTACAATCATTTTAGAGACAGTTAACAAAAAGATGTCCAATGTTTAGAGCCTGAAAGGCTTCAAATAAAATAGCCCAGGGAATCGCCCTGGGTTAGATTAGCTCTCGTTATGTAGTCTGAAGGACTACAAGAGAATTATCTCATCCCAGCCGCGGGGCTTTCAAGCAATCCCAATAGGCAAAAACTAATGTGGTTGAGTACTTAGCTTAACGCATGGGCTCGGTCACAGTGGGTCCACAACCCTCACATAAGGATTGCGCATTTCCATGTTTTTATCTCCTCATTATTCTGTTTTATTGACAGAAGTTGTGCAAGCTTTTGAAACTTTGTCCCTTGAAGTCGTTGTCGATGGAACTTTAGGAGCAGGAGGCCATGCCCTAGCTTTGCTTGAACACCACCCAGAGATTCGGCATTATATTGGAATCGATCAAGATCCTCATGCACTTGGTTTAGCGTCTGAGCGTTTAAAACCTTGGGCTTCAAAGTTGATTCTTAAACATGGAAATTTTGCCCAGTTTGACGAATTCTTAAACGAGTTGTCCTTATCTTCTGTACAAGCTATTTTGGTTGATTTAGGTGTCTCTTCCATGCAATTGGATCAACCTATGCGCGGCTTTAGTTTCATGCAAGACGGTCCGCTTGATATGCGTATGAATCCTCTCGTGGGTATGACAGCGGCTGATGTGGTGAATCAGTGGTCAGAGCAAGAATTAGGGCGCATTTTTCGCGAGTATGGAGAAGAAAAGCAATGGCGAGCAGCAGCTCGTGTCATTGTGCAGGCGAGACGTTCTCATCCTTTTGTCACAACAGGGGATCTTAAAGCTGTTTTAACACCTGTTTTGGCTCGCTTTTCCAAAAAGGGAATTCATCCCTTGACACTTGTTTTTCAAGCTTTGCGTATTTGCGTCAATCGTGAATTAGAAGTATTGGATGCTTTTATGCCTAAAGCCATTGATCGATTAGCTCCAGGAGGACGCTTGGCCGTTATGAGTTTTCATAGTTTAGAAGATCGTATCGTGAAAACGCATATGCGTTTGGCAGCGAGTGATAAATGGGACACCAGCGGCCTCAGCGGTCTTTTCCAAGATAAAGAACCGACTGTCAAATTGATCACAAAAAAACCCATTGAATCCAGTGAGAAAGAAATTCAACAGAATCCTCGCAGCCGCAGCGCAAAATTACGTATTGTAGAAAAATTAGCAGTCTTAAGTTAGGAACTGTTCCTAAGTAGGATATAAATGGGATTACTCATACGCTTATTGATTTGTATTTCTTTTGTCGGCTTAGTGCTTTATAAGTATATTGATAAATTGAATGAATTGACTGAGTTAAGATTATCAATTCCTATCTTGGCACGCGAAGTCAAAGAAATTCATGAACACAATCTTGAACTTCAGTATGCAATTGATTGTTTTGAGAGTCCTTTGCACTTGATGGAGTTAGCGCGCAAACCTGAATTTGGACATTTAAAATATCCATTTATTAATGAAATTGTCCTTTTGCCTGAAACTTCTGTTTCATGTTCAGAGGATACTTCTAGTGATAATTAACTATGTTAAACGCACCTGTTACAGGACAAGAGAAATATCGCCTTTTGTGGATAGCGTTGTTGATTTTTGTTCTTTTTTCTTTTTTGATTGCTCAATTTTACCAAATTCAGATTCTTGAAGGCAAAAAATGGGCTTTACAAGCCCAAAAACAACATTTTTTTATCATCAAAGAGCCTTTTATCCGCGGAACTTTTTACTCTAATCCCTATATTAGAAAGGGACATCCGCCAGAACCACAAAAGTTTGTGATTGATGTTCCCAAATTTCATCTTTATGCAGATCCAGAATCGATTCCTTTACAATTAAAAGAGGAAGTGTCAAACCAATTAGGATCTTATCTGACTTTGAATTCGCTTGAGCAATTGCAATTGCATCAGCAATTGAATAAATCCAGCCGCAGCCGTAAGCTTGCCATGTGGTTAGATAAAGAAACTCATCGTTCACTCAATCAGTGGTGGCAAGCTTACGCTCGCCAACATAAAGTTCCTCGTAATGCTCTTTTTTTTGTCAAAGATTACCAGCGCTCTTATCCCTTTGGAAAATTGCTTGGGCAAGTTTTGCATACGATTCAAAAACAAAAAGATGAAAAGACAGGTCAAGCATTGCCGACAGGAGGCTTAGAGCTCTATTTTAACTCTTATTTACAGGGGAAAAATGGAAAAAGGCGTTTGATGCGCTCCCCACGCAATGCGTTGGAAACAGGAGAAGTGATTACTTATCCTGAACATGGCGCAGATATTTACTTAACGATTAATCCTTTTTTGCAAGCAATCGCAGAAGAAGAAGTTGAGAGAGGGGTAAAAAGAAGCAAGGGCAAAGCAGGATGGGCGGCCATCATGGATCCTTATACAGGAGAAATTTTGGCTCTAGCTCAGTATCCCTCTTTTTATCCTCCTGATTATCAAAATTACTTCAACCATCCAGAGTGCATTGAACATACAAAATTGAAAGCTGTTACAGATGCCAATGAGCCAGGCTCTGTTTTTAAACCTTTTACAATTGCTTTGGCACTTAAAGCTAATAAACAATTACGCCTGCAAGGAGAAAAAGAACTTTTTTCTCCAGATGAAAAAATTTCAACAAGCAATGGCCGTTTTCCTGGCCGCTCTAAACCCATTTGCGATACCAGTCGGCATGATTACTTGAATCTAGATATGGGCATGCAGAAATCGTCTAATATCTACATGGCCCGTTTAGCCGAACGCATAGTGTCACGTCTGGGAAATGATTGGTATCGGCGGCAGTTACAAATGTTGGGATTTGGGCAAAAGACAAATCTTGAACTTCCAGCTGAGAGTTCAGGCGTTTTGCCAACTCCTGGTAAATTGCATCCCAATGGTGTTTTAGAATGGTCAGTTCCTACTCCCTTTTCTTTGGCGATTGGTCACAATATCCAGGTCACCACCGTCCAGCTCTTACGCGCTTATGCGATTTTGGCAAACGGCGGATTTTTAGTTCAGCCTACTCTTGTACGTTGCATTGTGAAAAAAGATCAGCAAGGGCTTCCTTATGCCCTAGTGGATCATACATGCCAGGATCGGTTACGCAGCTTTCCTAGAGTGATGGATCCAGAAATCGTAGATCGGGTCGTCTGTTCGATGCGTTATGTCACTAAACCCGGAGGAACAGCAATTAGAGCAGATGTCCCTGGTTATACGGAAGTGGGGAAGACGAGCACACCAAAGAAAATCATCAATGGCGCCTATTCAGAAAAACTCTATTGCCCCACCTTTGTCGGCTTTACTCCTGTTAAAAATGCCGCCCTTGTCATTGCAATTACCATTGATGAACCCGAATATGGTTATTTCCGTGGTCTTGGGAAAAATCATAATGGAGGAAATTGTACAGCGCTCGTGTTCCGAGAAATTGCCAAGCGTTCTTTAGAATACCTAGGCATTCCGCCTGATGATCCTTATGGCTACCCCTATGGCGATCCTCGCCGTGATTCACAAAAAGAAGTTTGGATGAATGAAACGAGAAAGTTGCAAGAAATATATGATAAATGGAATAAGACTTCTCAGCATTAATGAATAAGGTGTTCTCGCTTTGAGAACATTTCCTAAATCGAGTGAGGCATGAAACTTAAAAAAATTTTAAAAGATATCCCTGAATGCCAAATCAAAGGATCAAAAGAAATTGAGATTACAGGAATAAGTGCCAATTCAAAGCTCATTGTCCCAGGCAATTTATTCATAGCAAAAAAAGGTAGAACGTTTGATGGAGGCAATTATATTCCAGAGGCTATCGAGGCAGGCGCATGCGCAGTGGTCACAGACCTTTTTGATCCCTCTTTAAAACATATTGTGCAGGTGATTCATCCTCATATTGCGGCAATTGAAAGCGCTCTTGTGGCTAGCTATTATCAGCATCCTTCTCAAGAATTGTTAATGGTGGGAATCACCGGCACAAATGGAAAAACAACAACCTCTTTTCTTATTAAGAATTTATTGGATTGTTTTCATGGTCCTTGCGGACTCATTGGAACTATCGAATACATTGTAGGAGAGCATCGTTATCAAGCGACTCATACAACACCGGATGTGACCACTAATCATAAAATGCTTCGTGAAATGATCACTCAGAGATGTCGCTCAGCTGTTATGGAGGTGACATCGCATGCATTAGACCAAGGCCGCGTTGATAAGGTTGACTTTGATATCGCTGTCTTTTCCAATCTGACTTTAGATCACCTCGATTACCATGGAAATATGGAAAATTATGGAAACGCAAAAAAAAGACTCTTTGAAAAACTTGGAAGGGAAATAAGCAAAAAGAAGCAAGCGAAATGGGCCATTGTCAACCAAGATAGTCCTTGGACTCCCCATATGCTGCAAGACTGTGTAGCCAATGTTCTTTCCTATGGCATTGAAAATCATGCAGATTTACAAGCTTCTCATATCCATTTAGAAAAGCAAGGTACCCGCGCTAATGTTACCTATCAAGGACAATGTCTCGATTGCTATTGGCCCCTCGTTGGGCGTTTCAATGTGTATAATTGCTTGGCGGCTATGGCAGTCGCTCTTTCCCAACGTATTCCCTTAGAAATTATTGTCAGTCATCTATCTAGAATGACATCTGTTCCAGGTCGTTTACAAGCCGTTCCTAATTGTTTGGGTTTGCAAATTTATGTTGATTTTGCCCATTCAGATGATGCATTGCTAAATGTTTTAACTACATTAAAAGAAGTGAAGCCACAATCAGGACGTTTGATCGTTGTATTTGGCTGTGGAGGAGATCGAGACCGCAGCAAACGTCCTAAAATGGCAGAAGTTTGTGAAGCACATGCAGATCTCTGCATTGTCACTTCGGATAATCCTCGAACAGAAGATCCTCATCAGATTTGTGCAGAAATTATTGCTGGATTCTCCAAGAAAGGAGGATATCAAGTCGAGGTTGATCGCAAGACTGCAATTCAACAAGCTATTGAAGTTGCCAACCGAGATGATATGATTTTGATTGCTGGCAAAGGGCATGAGACCTATCAAATTTTTGCTCATAAAACAATTGAATTTGATGACTATAAAATAGCTGCTGATATGTGCACAAAAGTGACTTCTCACCATAAGAATTAGATCAAGGGGCATACATGTTTTGTCTAATGATTCGTTTGTTGAGTCTAATTTATTTAGTCACGAGTTCATGGCTCCAAGCTCAACCTGCTCGTCCTTCTCCGCTCAATTTATCCAAATTGCCGGCCTCTTTACAAACAGAGAAAGTATCTCGAAATACCACTAAAATTAAACCCCCTTTATTCGTTCAAAAATTTTCTATTGTCATTGATCCTGGGCATGGAGGGCATGATATGGGCACTCAATCCATTTCAAAACCGCGCTATCAAGAAAAATCGCTTAACCTTGTAACGGCTAAATTTGTCAGAGACTATTTACAACAATTAGGTTATCAAGTCTTAATGACTCGCGAGGAGGATAAATTTATCTCGCTCGATCGACGTGCGGAAATGGCCAACGAGCATAAGCCTACTCTCTTTATTAGCATTCATTATAATTCAGCTCCCATTGCTGAAGCGCAAGGAATTGAAGTCTTTTTTTATCAATCTAAGGATAGAAAAGAGCGAACGGTCAAATCTAAACATTTGGCTCAGCTTGTATTGAAAAATATCTTGTTAGAGACTAAGGCTAAGTCTCGCGGCATCAAGCCCGGAAATTTTCTTGTCATTCGACAAACAAAAATGCCGGCGATTTTGGTGGAAGGGGGCTTTGTCACTAATGAGGCAGAATTACAAAATCTTAAAGATCCTATTTATCTTAAGCGCTTGGCATGGGGCATTGTCAAAGGCGTTGAAGAGTATCTCAGCAAATTGAACTAAATGGTTTAAAATGCGTCCTCGGCGCGACTCGAACGCGCGACCTGTTGCTTAGGAGGCAACCGCTCTATCCACCTGAGCTACGAGAACTTACAAAAAACCTTCTAGCTGCTTTAGGCATGGTTCAATTGAAGGTAACATGTTTATGCCGTCCTTTCAGGACTCGATGTCTTGTTGATAGAACCCAGGCCTCCGCTTCGCTGCGACCTGGGCTGTAACATGACGGCCCTTCAGGCCTTAACAAGAGATGTTTAAGTCCCTCTTCTATAGTCCCTAAATCATCTTTTTGTTAAGGCCTGAAGGGCCGTCATGTTACAGCCCAGGTCGCAGCGAAGCGGAGGCCTGGGTTCTATCAACAAGACATCGAGTCCTGAAAGGACGGCATAAACATGTTACCCAAAATTCACTCTTTTTGAACCATTCCCTGCTTTAGCGCAATTGTCTACTTTTAAGGTTCATTGCAATTATAAACATCTACAGAGTTTATACAAAACCAAATTTTTTAAATTAATATTTTAAATGAGCAAGATCACTCTTTATTTTTTTTTTTGATAATTGACACGAAAGATAATAAATATTTACTATAAGATAATTTAATTAAATTAGAGGTGATATCATGATTCCAACAATTTCCAATACGTTAGGGGGTTTGTGTCAACATTCAATTTATTCTTCTTTAGTGACGCACTGTTATAGCAAAACAATTTCGCTATTAAGCCCATCGAGTTCTCAAGCTATTCATATCATTCAAGCCCACGCTAAACGCATCCATGTTGCTGCTTTAGTCATATTTGGAGCTCTTATGGTTGCCTGTTGTTTGTTTTTTAGCTATCGAGTGATAATGAGTAAACAAGCATCGCCTTCTACGACTCTTACAACAGAGTTCTCAGCAGCTAAACAAGAATTATTAGAGAATAGAAGAATGTTGGAAAAAGAAAGCGTTGATCTTGAACACGCTTGCGCGGCTAAGATTTTTCTTATTCTTATTCATGACACACAGTGTTTAACAAAGACTCATATAATCACTAACATTCCTCATCAGATTTGGACTCATAAACAAATAAAAAATGATCTCATAACACAAATCGATTCTCTTGTGGATGAATTACAAAATGAGCTTGAATTTCATGATCAGCATAAAACAGAGTTTAGAATTGGCATTTTGTTTAAAGATGCTCCTGAAGATCCTATGGTGGATGAATTGCTAAAAAATGAAGACATTCCAATAGAGATAAAAAATCAATACACCTCTCCACAGACTTTTTCAAGGATTATAGGCGAAGTCACAACCTATAAAGGAAAACGATCGAATGCGAGTTCTGAATTTGCAAATCGAGTCACGCTTACGGATCAAATTCAACAAGATTTTTGTGATGCCCTAAGCATCCCTTTTCATCCGCAAATCGATGCAAGCGGTCAATTCGTTTGATCATGCTATTGCCTTGCAGTTAAAAATTCTTAAAAGTAAAAATTATAAAACGTTTTATTAAATTTTCCCTTCATGTTATGAAACAATATTTCATAAAGAGAGGAGAGTTTCATGAGCTTATGGCGTACGAAGTCTATTGAACTTCTTGAAGAAGAAGCGAATAGTGGAAACCAAAAGTTGAAACGCTCTCTTGGAGCTTTTAGTTTGGTTTTGTTGGGAATTGGAGCCATTATTGGAGCTGGTTTATTCTCGATCACTGGCATTGCTGCTGCCCAGAACGCAGGTCCAGCGATTATCATTTCATTTATTCTTGCTTCCATAGGGTGCGCTTTTGCGGGGTTATGTTTTAGCGAATTATCCTCTATGATTCCAGTTGCCGGAGGAGCCTATTCTTATACTTATGCGACATTAGGAGAATTTATTGCTTGGATTGTAGGCTGGGCGCTCATTTTGGAATATGCAGCAGGCGCAGCGACTGTAGCCATCAGTTGGTCTGCTTATGTTGTTTCTTTTCTGCATGGATTCCATCTTGATTTGCCACCAGCTTTAATTGCTTCTCCATGGCAATCCACTCACTTACCAGATGGAACTCAAGTTTATGGGTGGATAAATTTGCCCGCTTTACTCATTGTTGCTTTAATGTCTCTTTTACTCATTGTGGGTATTGATAAATCAGCAAAGGTCAATGCAGTTTTAGTCGCCATTAAAGTTGCTGTCGTTCTCTTATTCATTGCCGTGGGCTTTGGTTATACGCAAGAAGCTAATTACACTCCTTTTATTCCAGAAAATACAGGAGTTTTCGGTGAATATGGTTGGAGCGGCATTGTCCGTGCAGCAGGCATTGTTTTTTTTGCTTATATTGGATTTGACGCCGTATCAACTGCTGCTCAAGAAGTTAAAAATCCTCAACGCGATCTTCCTATTGGAATTATTGGATCGCTTCTCATTTGTACGCTCTTATATGTATTATTTGCATATATTATGGTTGGGGTGATTCCTTTTAACCAACTCAATGTAGCGGCTCCAGTAGCTGCAGCCATCAATAAAACGCCTTTTTTATGGTTGAATGGTTTAATTAAACTTGCAATTGTTGCGGGCTTGACTTCTGTTGTTTTGGTTATGCTTTTAGGGCAATCGCGCATCTTTTTTACCATGTCAAAAGATGGCCTTCTACCTCCTTTATTTTCCATTGTTCACCCCCGTTTTCATACTCCATGGATAGCGAATCTGATTTTGATGGTGATGGTTGGGTCCTTTGCCGCCTTTGCCCCTTTATCCTTGGTTGGACATCTTACAAGCATTGGAACTCTATTAGCTTTTGCCATTGTATGTGCAAGTGTCATTGTCTTACGTAAGACACATCCCCATTTACCACGGCCTTTTAGGACACCATTCGTTCCTTGGACTCCGCTGTTAGGAATATTAATTTGCTTTGTCTTAATGTTTTCTTTGGGTTGGGCGACGTGGGCGAGATTAAGTATATGGATCATCATAGGCCTGTGTGTTTATTTCTTGTACGGTAAATGGAATAGCCATCTTGCTAAATATGATGTTTGAATACTCTATTTTAAATAGGGGTTTTTGATTAATTGAAAAATCGATTGCTAGCATATGAAATAGTAAAACAGTATGCTAGTACTCAACCACACTAGTTTTGTGTATTTAGATTGCTTGAAAGCTCCCGCGGTTGAATTGGCGTAAGTGGGTCAATATTAGCAATATGGACCCACTTACGCCAATTCAACCCCGGGGCTTTGAAGCAATCTAAATACACAAAACTAGTGTGGTTGAGTACTAGTAATCAGTTAAACTAGTTTTTGCCTATTGGGACTGCTTCAAAGCCCTGGGTTGGGATGAGATGATTCTCTTGTAGTCCTTCAGACTACATGACGATGGACAATCTAACCCAGGGCGATGCCCTGGGCTATTTTATTTGAAGCCTTTCAGGCTCTGAACATGGGACATCTTTTTGTTAACCGTCTTTAAAATGATTGTGGAGTATGTACCATTTAATAGGCATGGTCCTACAATCGTTATAGAAGGAGGTCTTCCAAAAAAGGCCCAATGTTCAGAGCCTGAAAGGCTTCAAATAAAAATAGCCCAGGGCATCGCCCTGGGTTAGGATTATCCCTCGTCATGTAGTCTGAAGGACTACAAGAGTATCATCTCATCCCAACCCGGGGCTTTGAAGCAGTCCCAATAGGCAAAAACTAATGTGGTTAAGTACTCGTCTAGTCAACTTACGTTTAAGGTACACATATGTCTGAAGCAGATATTGGTTTAATTGGTTTAGCTGTAATGGGACAAAATTTAGTCCTCAATATGAATGATCATGGCTACACGGTAGCTGTCTATAACCGTACAGTATCAAAAGTGGATGATTTCTTAGCAGGTCCAGCGCGGGGAACGCGTGTCATTGGCACGCATTCCCTTGAAGAGTTCATTTATAAACTCAAACGACCTCGTCGTATCATGCTCATGGTAAAAGCAGGAGATCCGGTTGATGAATTTATCGATTTATGTGTTCCTTTTTTACAACCAGGTGACATTATCATTGATGGGGGAAACAGTTTATTTACTGATACCAATCGGCGCTGTCGTGCCTTAAAAGAAAAAGGTCTTCTCTTTATTGGAGCAGGAATATCAGGAGGAGAAGAAGGAGCGCGATATGGTCCTTCTATTATGCCAGGAGGGGACGCTGAGGCTTGGCCTTATGTGAAAGATATTTTTCAAGGAATTAGCGCTAAAGTAGAAGGAGAACCTTGTTGTGACTGGGTGGGGCCAGAGGGAGCAGGTCATTATGTCAAAATGGTACATAATGGCATTGAATATGGCGATATGCAGCTCATTGGAGAGGCTTATTTTATGCTTAAAGAAGCTTTACATGTGAGAGCGGAAGATTTGCATCGTATCTTTGCGGAATGGAATCAAGGAGATTTAAATAGCTATCTCATTGAAATCACTTCGAAAATTTTTGAAGTCAAAGATGAAGAGGGTGCACTTTTATTAGATAAAATTTTAGATGTAGCAGGGCAGAAGGGGACAGGAAAATGGACTGTGATCAATGCTCTTGATCTCGGTATGCCTTTGACATTAATTTCAGAGGCTGTTTTTGCTCGCTGTTTATCTACTATGAAAGATCAACGTGTAGCAGCAAGTTTTCTGCTCAAGGGGCCTGATGCCAAATTTGAAGGAGATCGCACTGCGTTTATTCATGCCATTCGCCAGGCTCTTTATTCTTCTAAAATTATCAGCTATGCTCAAGGATTTATGTTGATGCAGCAAGCTGCTGCAGATTATCATTGGCAGCTTAATTATGGCGCCATTGCTCTTATGTGGCGTGGGGGTTGTATTATTCGCAGTCAATTCTTAGGCAAAATTAAGGAAGCTTTTACTCATAATCCGAATTTAAAAAGTCTTTTATTAGATGACTATTTCTTGAAAGAACTGCAAGAAAGGCAATCTGGATGGCGACAAGTTGTTGCTAAAGCAGCAGAATTGGGCATTGCAACTCCTTGCTTCAGCACCGCCTTAGCTTTCTATGATGGTTATCGTTCGGCGCAACTTCCCGCTAATCTACTACAAGCACAGCGCGATTTCTTTGGGGCACACACCTATGAACGCATTGATAAGCCAAGAGGGCAATTTTTCCATAGCAATTGGACGGGAACTGGAGGCAACGTAAGTTCAGGATCTTATAATGCTTAATTTTTGCTTCATTATTTCCTCTGCTGGGAAAGAAAAAAATTAATTATTGATTTCACTTTTAAAAAATACTTTACTTTGTTAAAGATGATTTAAGTCTAGGCGTTCTGTAAGGCAGGACATCCGCTACGACAAAACAACAAATTTTTTAACCCAATTGAAATGACATGTATAAGATTAAATCATTTTATTCCCTAGTGTTAACTAGTGCGTTTATATTACTATCCCTGCCTTTATTGGCTTGGGACTCTTCCAATTCGTTTAACTCTTCCAATTCCTTTAACTCTTGTGATTCTTGTGAGTCCTGTGATTCTTGTGACTCATCTTGGGGGATTACAGCCGAAGCAAGAGTGGCTTACTACCACCCTTCATCCAAAAGGGTAAGACGTATCTATGGCGATGGATGGGCAGATTATCAGTTTGAACTTTCTAAATCCTTTAAAGGGTTTGGCGGTGTGTTTGGAGGTGTGTTTGGAGGTGATGAATGCGGTTGCGCTGGCGAAGATGGCTTGGAATGGCGCATTTGGGCGGGTGTCAACGGATTTTCCAGAAAAGGGGACTCCATTGGTTTTCATGATCGCACGCGATTGCAGTTGATTCCTGTCAACTTTGGACTCAAAATCTTTTATCCTCTATTTTGCAACGTTAAGGCTTTTATTGGTGGAGCAGCATGCTATAGCTTTTTGCGTATTCACGATGATTCTGACTATGTGCATAGACACGTACGCAAAGAAGCATGGGGCGGACTCTTCCAATCGGGTTTAACTTACAATTTTTGCGATTGGGGTGTTGTGAGTGTATTTTTTGATTACTTCTTTCAGCGCTTCCATTTTCATGATACAGATTATGGTTCCTTTTATGGATCCAGCTATTATCATGAGAGCCGTTATATTGAGCGCTATGACTTGAATATGAATGGTTATAAGGTTGGTGTGGGTCTTGGAGTGACATTTTAAAACAGCGAGATAGTTGATTAAGTTATTTTTTAAAAATGCTTAGTCTATTACTTGTTTTAATCTTACTGATTTGCTTGACTGGAGAACTAACAGCTGCTCCAACTGCTCCGCCTTCAACTTGAACGCAATTGTTCCTGCTCACCTCTGCTCATGCTAGGGTGGGTTTGGTTTCCAAAGGATTAAAGGATGGCCAAGAATTAAAACTCGATATAAAAAAAGGCAATTCATATTTAAGCAGAGTGATAGCGGCTTGTATATGTTTCTGGTTTCCATGTATTGAGGTAATCTTTTCCAGACCCGCCCTATAGTATTGACTGTTAAGAAATAGTTAAGGATTATTATGAAAACTTTAAAAGCATGCTTACTATTTATTTTGCTCTGTCGTTCATTTTTTATTGATGCACAAGTCACCTTTCAACCTGTAACAGGTTCGCCATTTTCTACAGGCAGTGGTCCTAGTTCAGTCGCATTTTCGCCGGACGTTTCGGGAAATGTATTTGCCGCTGTTGCAAACAGTGGTGATAACAATGTCTCCGTCTATTCAGTCGACACCATGACGGGTGTCTTTACACCTGTTTCGGGCTCGCCATTTCCTGTGGGCAGCACTCCTTATTCCGTCGCATTTTCGCCGGACGTTTCGGGAAATGTATTTGCCGCTGTTGCAAACAATCTTGATAACGATGTTTCCGTCTATTCAGTCAATACAACGACAGGTTTGTTTACGCCAGTGTCAGGCTCGCCATTTTCTGCGGGCAGCGCTCCTTATTCCGTCGCATTTTCACCAGACGTGTCGGGAAATGTATTTGCCGCTGTTGCAAACAGTGGTGATAACAATGTCTCCGTCTATTCAGTCGACACCATGACGGGTGTCTTTACACCTGTTTCGGGCTCGCCATTTCCTGTGGGCAGCACTCCTTTTTCCGTCGCATTTTCACCGGACGTGTCGGGAAATGTATTTGCCGCTGTTGCAAACACTGTTGATAGCAATGTCTCTGTCTATTCAGTCAACACGACGACAGGTGCGTTTACGCAAGTGTCGGGCTCGCCATTTTCTACGGGCAGTGGTCCTTATTCCGTCGCATTTTCACCGGACATTGCGGGGAATTTATTTGCTGCTGTTGCAAACAGTGGTGATAATAATGTCTCCGTCTATTCAGTCAACACGACGACAGGTGCCTTTACGCAAGTTCCGGGTTCGCCATTTCCTGGCGATTTTTTGTTTGGCGCTGCTATTTCCGTTGCATTTTCGCCGAACGTGGCGGGAAGTTTATTTGCCGCTGTTGCAAACACTGATGGCATTATCTACATATATTCAGTCAACACGATGACCGGTGTCTTTACGCAAGTTTCGGGTTCCCCATTTTCTGCAAACGGGCTTCCTAGTTCCGTCGCATTTTCGCCGGACGTGGCGGGGAATTTATTTGTCGCTAGTGTATCTGATTCTAATGCTGTTACCGTATATCAACTTCTTTCTCCACCAACCATCAATGGAGTTTCTCCCAATACAGGGCCTTTTAGCGGCGGAACATCAGTAACGATTAGCGGAACTAACTTTACACAATCTACGACTGTAAATTTTGGCGGCACTCCTTCTCCCTCCGTGACTTTTGTCTCATCGACAGAGCTCATCGCCATTTCACCTGTTGGCAGTGGGACAGTCGATGTGACAGTGACAACAGCTGCTGGCACGTCTGCCATTTCTCCTGCCGATCAATTCACTTATTTTTTTCCTCCAACAGTTACTGGAGTATCTCCCAATACAGGGCCTTTTAGCGGCGGAACATCCGTGACGATTAGCGGAACTAACTTTACACCCTCTACGACTGTCAAGTTTGGCAACACTCCCTCCTCTTCCGTGACTTTTGTCTCATCAACAGAGCTCATCGCCATTTCACCTGCTGGCAGCGGGACAGTCGATGTGACAGTGACAACAGCTGCTGGCACGTCTACCATTTCTCCTGCCGATCAATTCACTTATCTTTTTCCTCCAACAGTCACTGGAGTGTCTCCCAATACAGGACCTTTTAGCGGCGGAACATCCGTGACGATTAGCGGAACTAACTTTACACCCTCTGCGACTGTAAATTTTGGCGGCGCTCCTTCTCCCTCCGTGACTTTTGTCTCATCGACAGAGCTTATCGCCATTTCACCTGCTGGCAGCGGGACAGTCGATGTGACAGTGACAACAGCTGCTGGCACGTCTACCATTTCTCCTGCCGATCAATTCACTTATCTTTTTCCTCCAACAGTTACTGGGGTATCTCCCAATACAGGGCCTTTTAGCGGCGGAACATCCGTGACGATTAGCGGAACTAACTTTACACCCTCTACAACTGTTAAGTTTGGTAATACTCCCTCCTCTTCCGTGACTTTTGTCTCATCAACAGAGCTCATCGCCATTTCGCCTCCTGGAAGCGGGACAGTCGATGTGACAGTGACAACAGCTGGCAGCACTTCTACCACATCTTCTGCCGATCAGTTTACTTATGTTCCTTTACCTCCTAGACATCTTGTAGGATTCCAAAAAATTAACAAATTTGCCACTCAAATAGATATTGTTAATATCTTAACATGGAAACCTCCTTTGCAAGGATCCTCTTCAATTGTGGCTTATAAAATTTTTCGAAACAAACAACTTACTGAATTGCTAGCTGTCATTCCAAGTCATGAAACACTAAAGTTTAAAGATCATAATCGCAAAAAAGGAAAAACTTATCACTATTATATTGTATCCGTCGATCAGTTTGGCAATATGTCTGCTCCGTCTAAGGTAAAAGTGCCATCCATTAAAGAAAAAGACTTATAGCTTTTGCGATGTCTAATCGGGGAATTTTGGAAAGATGAACAAATCGCAAGCTTTGTATGTGAGTAGAATGACTATTGTGGCTTGGCAAACAAAAGAACTAGTGTAAATGAGTTTTAGTCCTTGTTATGAAGAGATACAACAGATCGATGGTGAGAATGAATAAATTAAGAACGGATCATAATCGCAGCATGCAATTTTTTCCGTTTCTTGAACTGGATCCTACACCCGGTCGTCTGATTGAGCTTTCCTGCCTATGTCTGTTTACTTTTATAAGAGGTATGTTTACTAATCTCTTTAAGAACACGAGAACGTGTCTTCTGGCTGCCGTGTTTGGCTTCCACCTGTCCTACAAAAACTAACGAAAAGGTCATTAATAAGGCAGCTATGTATTGCATGATATTCATGTATAAACCTTGTGTTTTGGTTTTATTAATTAGTTATGTAATTAATTATAAAATAAATATTTTAATATTTATTTAAGACTTAATTAAAAGTATTTAAAATTTTTTAGGATTTAATTAGACAGATTTGATAAAGGCAAATTATTCGAATAAATTAGGAGAGGGAACAAGATTTTATTTATCGCTTTTTCACTTTCTTTACGCCTTGTTAGCACCTGCTTCAAACCAAAGACGCAACTTTTCTAGCTCTTTTTGTACTTGCTGTATCATCACTTCTTGCATTTGTTTTTTAGTCATTTCTGCAGAGGAGGGGGGAAAAATGGGATTGCCAAATACACAGGCAACGGCAGAGCCGAACTTAGGCCAGCGGCTATGCCGTGGCCACGCTTCAAATGTTCCATGGATATAAACAGGGATAATAGGGCATTGCACACGCAAAGCAAGCATGGCAATTCCTAATTTGATTGTTTGCAGTTGGCCGGTTGACGATCTTTCGCCTTCTGGAAAAATGACGACTTTTTTTCCTTCGGTTAATAATTGGCAAATGAGGCGAAAGGATTCTATATCTTGAGCTGTGCCATGAACAGGATGAGCATTGAGGTATGAGAGTAGCGCACGCCATCCCTTGTAGCGAAAAAGACTCGCTCGGGCAAGAAAGTGAATTTCTTCTGGCCATGCTGCTCCAATCAAGGGAGGATCTAAAAAAGAAGCATGATTAGGAGCTAATATTGCTTTTCCTTGAAAAGGAGAATCAGTCCCATAAATGGAAAAACGATAAAATAAGCGAAAAAAAGTTCGTAGACAAAATGTTGTGATTCGATAAAAAATTTTCATGGAGAGGAACTTAACTTCTAGTACTCATTTACATTAGTTTTTGCCCATTGGGATTGCTTCAAAGCCCCGGATTGGGATGAGATGATTCTCTTGTAGTTCTTCAGACTACATGACGAGGGCTAATCTAACCCAGGGCGATGCCCTGTGCTAGGGTGTTAATTTTGTGCAAAAAATGAGCTTTATTTTTCACAATAATTGGCATAGTTGAATTGAAGGTCGCATGTTTATGCCGTCCTTTCAGGACTCGATGTCTTTTTGATAGAACCCAGGCCTCCGCTTCGCTGCGACCTGGGCTGTAACATGACGGCCCTTCAGGCCTTAACAAGAGATGTTTAAGTCCCTCTTCTATAGTCCCTAAATCATCTTTTTGTTAAGGCCTGAAGGGCCGTCATGTTACAGCCCAGGTCGCAGCGAAGCGGAGGCCTGGGTTCTATCAAAAAGACATCGAGTCCTGAAAGGACGGCATAAACATGCGACCTTCAATTCAACTATGCCAATTTAACAAGAGATGTTTAAGTCCCTCTTCTATAGTCCCTAAATCATCTTTTTGTTAAGGCCTGAAGGGCCGTCATGTTACAGCCCAGGTCGCAGCGAAGCGGAGGCCTGGGTTCTATCAAAAAGACATCGAGTCCTGAAAGGACGGCATAAACATGCGACCTTCAATTCAACTATGCCAATTATTGTGAAAAATAAAGCTCATTTTTTGCACAAAATTAACACCCTAACCCAGGGCATCGCCCTGGGTTAGATTAACCCTCGTCATGTAGTCTGAAGAACTACAAGAGAATCATCTCATCCCAATCCGGGGGCTTTGAAGCAATCCCAATGGGCAAAAACTAATGTGGTTGCTATTACTTAACCACACTGGTTTTTGCCCATTAGAACTGCTTCAACTCCGGGCTTTGAAGCAATCCCAATGGGCAAAAACTAGTGTGGTTAAGTAATAGGAGGACTTTGCTTGGTCTTAAGAGCATCTTTATATTCTAAAATATGGTAAACCACTTCATCAATTGATAAATTAGAAGTATCAATTACATAGGCATCTTCGGCTTGGCAAAGAGGAGAATGCTCTCGCGTAGAATCATAAGCATCTCGCTTATTGATGTCTTCAAGACATTTTTCCAATGTGAGATGTTGGGCTTCTTCAGGGTATTTGGCTTTTAATTCGTCAAAACGCCTTTTTGCTCGAATTTCATTGCGGCCTGTGAGAAAAATTTTTAAAGAGGCGTCAGGAAAAACAACCGTTCCCATATCCCGTCCTTCAAAAACAACATTAACCCCTACTGCCAATTCGCGCTGAATAGCTGTTAATTTATCTCGAACAGCTTTAATAGCAGAGATTTCAGACACAGCAAGCGTAACCTCTTTGCCTCGAATTTTTTGAGTAATATCTTCTCCTTCAAAGAAATACATCCTTTCTCTTCGTATGACTTTGATATCAATTTGGAAATGGTCTAAAAATTTTTGCAATTGATCGGGTTGATAAAGGTCAATTTTATGTTTAAGAATGCCATAAGTGAGGGTACGATACATTGCTCCTGTATCAAAAAAAATAAATCCAACTGATTCAGCTAATTTTTTAGCAACAGCACTTTTGCCTGTTGCAACAGGTCCGTCAATAGTAATAATCATACCAAATTCCATTTAAAATGTTAACCTACTATGCGCATCTGCAGAAAAAGATACATTAAAGGCAGGGTAAATACCAGGGAATCTACAATGTCGAGCATTCCTCCTAGACCAGGAAGACTACTGCTATCTTTTACTCCGGCATCGCGCTTAAGCAAAGACTCAGCTAAATCTCCTAATTGTGCTAGAATGGTGATAGTGAGTCCAATCCAAATGCTCTGTATCCAAGTCATCTTAAAAACAGCTAGATTTGAAGCAAAAAGAGTAAAAATCACACTCGTTATTAAAGTGGCCCCTGCTCCTCCTATTGCCCCTTCAATTGTCTTTTTGGGGCTAATGAAAGGGGCAAGTTTTGTTTTGCCAAATATTTTTCCACAAAAGTAAGCCCCAATATCCGTCATTTTACTAGTCAATAACACATAACCTAACCATAAGCGTCCATCTTCTACAGCATGAGGCGGAAAAAAATAATTAATGCCTAGGACGCAACTTAAAGGAAGGGTCAAATAGCCAATCCCAAATACAGTGATCGCAACATTTCCTAAAGAAGTGGCGGGTTGATTAAAGAAAGCAAGAAAGCACAATAAAAGCGATAGAAGCAAAATCAAAAAAGGAAGTCCACTCAGCAAGGGATGATGAAAACTGAGGGCAAAGGCAATGAGATAGGCGGTGGAACATCCAATTGCAAGAGTGATAAGAGGTTGAAAGCCTTTATTGCGAGCTAAGTGATAATATTCAATAAGAGCTAAGCTGATGATGCCGGCATTGAGTAGAACAAACACTGGTTTAAAAAAAGAGGTATAGGAATAATAGATGCTAATGAATAACCCCACAATGCCTAAGCTGCTTATCAGCAAGCGTTGCTTAAACTGGTTGGTCATAAGGCTTTATACTCCTCCCCATCGCCTTTGACGCCCTTGAAAATCGACAATGGCTTCAATTAAGTGCTGAGGGGTAAAATCAGGCCATAAGACAGGAGCAACATGAATTTCAGCATAAGAAATTTGCCATAAAAGAAAATTACTGACACGTAATTCTCCACTCGTACGGATAAGCAGGTCAGGATCTTTCCATTTATGGGTGTCGAGATAGCGCGAGATAGTCGCTTCGTTAATCTCTTCTTTACTGAGAGAGTCAAGATCATAATCATTCAACATGGCACGAAAGGCTCGGCAAATTTCATCGCGTGATCCATAGTTAAGAGCCAAAATGAGATTGATCTTATTGCATTCTTGAGTGGCAATCTTCGTTTCTTGAATAGTTTCGCATAAGAAGGAAGGAAGGGCGCTTAAATCTCCAATTGTTTCAACTTTAATTCCACTTTGTACCATCTCTTCGCGCTGTTCAATTAAATAACTTGTAAAAAGGGCCATCAACGCTATCACTTCTTCGGGGGGCCGATTCCAATTTTCTGTGGAGAAACTGTAGAAAGTAATGCCTTTAATGTGTAATTCTTGGGCAGCTTTCACAATTTCCATTAAAGTATCGGCACCTTCGCGATGTCCCTCCTGTATGCTAGAAAGACGCTTTTTAGCCCATCGGCGATTCCCATCAGGAATAATGGCAATATGTTGTGGCATGCGTGAATAATCCAAACGAGCTAATTGGGAGGGATGAAACCGACTGGATTTTTCCGTAAAAGGGATTATAGCAACATCAACCGACATAGTGCTCTCGTAGAAAAGAGGGTTTGCAAAAGAATACCGTAAATAGAATTGATTGAGTAGCGTTTTTTTCGGGCTCTGAACACGATAGACATCTCAATCTCCAGCTTTTAAAACCTCCATAAACGCATTTTGAGGAATATTCACTTTTCCGATTTCTTTCATGCGCTTTTTTCCCTTTTTTCTGCTTTTCCCATAGTTTGCGCTTGCGCGTAATATCTCCGCCATAACATTTGGCTGTCACATTTTTTGTAATGGCTCGAATCGTTTCCCGTGCTACAATTTTGCCTCCAATCGCTGCTTGAATAGGGACTTTAAATAATTGCATGGGAATGACTTCTACCAGTTTAGCACAAATTGCCCGCCCTTTGCTTTCTGCTTTGGAGCGATGAACAAGGCAAGAAAAGGCATCGACAGGTTCTTCATTGACTCGAATTTCAAGTTTAATAATATCACTGGGTTCATAAGTGTCAAACTCATAGTCAAACGAGCCATAGCCTTTGGTAATCGATTTCAGCTTATCATTAAAATCAGTAATGATTTCGTTGAGTGGAAAGCGATAAGTGAGTAGCAAGCGCCGCGCATCCATGGTTTCTGTTTTGACACAGACTCCACGCTTTTCCATGCCAAGATTCATAATCGCTCCTAAATACTCAGAAGGGACCATAATATGGCATTTTACCCAGGGCTCTTCGACTTGCCGAATCAGAGTAGGATCAGGGTAATGAGCAGGATTGTCGACCTCTTTAAGCGTCCCATCACCCATTAAAAAACGATAGATGACACTTGGAGCGGTCGAAATGATATCAATATCAAATTCGCGTTGAATGCGTTCAAATACAATTTCGAGATGGAGTAGTCCTAAAAAACCGCAACGAAATCCAAATCCCAGAGCAGTGCTGCTTTCTTGTTCAATATGCAGAGCTGAATCGTTCAATTGCAATTTGACCAAAGCATCGCGTAAGGCTTCAAAGTCTGTTGAATCAATGGGATAAATTCCGGCAAAAACGACAGGTGAAATGAGGCGGAATCCTGGCAAAGGAACCTTTGCGGGATGTTTTTGAAGCGTAAGAGTATCGCCAATTTTAACATCGGAAGTGTTTTTAATATTGGCAATCATGTAGCCGACTTCACCTGGACGCAAGATATCACCTGGACGGGCTTTAGGACTAAAAGTTCCAACTTCGAGAACTTCAAAATTTTTATCTGTGACCATCATTCTAATGAGTGATCCCTTCCGGATTTCTCCACTGATAATGCGGATATAAACCATGACACCTCGGTAGGTATCATAATGGGAATCAAAGACAAGAGCGCGTAAAATGTCATCCTCAGGTTCTTGCGGAGATGGAACAGCTGTTAAAATACGCTCGAGAACTTCTTCCACTCCCAATCCTGATTTGGCCGAACAGCCAATAGCGTCGGAAGCATCTAATCCAATGACATCTTCAATTTGTTTGCGCACACCCTCGACATCTGCTGCAGGTAGATCAATTTTATTGATGACAGGCACAATTTCTAAATTGCGTTCGAGTGCTAAATGGACGTTAGCTAAGCTTTGAGCTTGAACTCCTTGAGCAGCATCTACTACAAGCAGAGCTCCTTCGCAAGCAGCGAGTGAGCGTGAAACTTCATAGGTAAAGTCAACATGTCCTGGAGTATCGATGAGGTTGATTTGATAGGTCTTTCCATCTTTGGCAGGATAATACATTGTCACAGGATGAGCCTTAATGGTAATCCCCCGCTCGCGTTCAAGATCCATATCATCAAGCAATTGTTCTTGCATATCGCGTGCGGCCACGGTGTGAGTGAGTTCTAATAAGCGATCAGCAAGCGTAGATTTTCCATGGTCAATATGAGCAATAATGGAAAAATTGCGGATGTTTTTTATATTGTAAGGAGGCTTAGACATAGTAAAAGAGTTCTTTCCAAGAATTAGAGATCAATCAATTTAATTGATTTTGAGTTTACCATACAGAGGCTAACATATCTAGCTCTTTTTGCCTTTTAACAGGGAGATGAGGACCCTACTATGAATTGAACAATCTGAATAGTAATAAATGATTATCTACTTCAAAATTATTTACAAGGAATTCAATAGTACAAGAATTGCGGCCAAGATGACTCGAACATCCACCGAGTTGCCCCGACTAGAACCTGAATCTAGCGCGTCTACCAATTCCGCCATGGCCGCATGATAGGAAGAATGAAGAATAAGGATAGCTTATTTTTTCATTTAGGTGAAATGAAAACTGATGCTTATTGTTTTTCACTTTCTGGTTTTTGCTTGGAAGGGGGGAAGTACGTTTCTTGACGTTTAGCCCTCATTTGATCTGATATTTCTTGGTTTTTCTTTGTCTGCTCTGAAGCTTCCTCCTCCTGCTTTTTGGCTCGCATCCCTTTCGCTTGGCGCAATAAGAATGAAGGAACGATTCCTTGTCTAGGAGGGGCATTGTGATTAGGTAGAGGAAAAGTAGGATTTGGATTACATTCTTCCTTTCCTTTTGTATTGGATGGTTCATTGGAAGGGGGTGGACGACAGCCAGTAGGGGTAGGGTCGGCTGAATGAAAAGAAGTGCCTCCAATTGTGTGCATCATTGTCTCCTTAGTTAATGAAAGGAGCCTATTAAATAGATTTTTTATAATAAGTAATCCTTATAATTGAGGTGAGGTTTCTAATACTCGTTTACGTGCGTTATATCTATTTGGGCGGCTTCACATCCCTCTTATGCGTTAAGCTACGAGGTAAGCTTAACGCATAAGAGAAAATTTTAAAATGATGATTTATAAGACCACTTCTACTTTTTTCCAGGCCCGACGAATTTCATCACGGACTTTTTGATCTTCTTTGAAAAGAGTATCAGCAGTTTTAATGGTTGCTTGGGCAAAATCTTTCATTGAAGCATTAGGTTTGAAAGCTCTAGGCGTCATCATAGTGGTGAACCATATTAAGCCTGCTTTTTCCCAAGGATTGCCCCCTAATGCCGTTGCAAATAGATAGAAAGCATGATTGGGAATTCCGGAATTAATGTGTACGCCTCCATTGTCATCGGTGTCTTGATATAAATCGCCGTATTTAGCAGGCTGAGGATCCTTACCCAAATCCGGAATATCATAGGCTGTGCCAGGAGCTTTAAAAGAACGCAAAGGATAGTTTTTGCCATCGTATTGCAAAATGCCATCTGCCAATAGCCAAGGCGCTGACTCGGCATTCAATTTATTGACGTACATATAGACGAGATAACCCATGACATCGGAAAAGTGTTCGTTAAGGGCACCTGCTTCTCCTTCGTATTCCAAACGATTGCCCGTCACACCATGAGTTAATTCATGGCCAACAACATCTAAAAAGTTCACAAAAGCCTTGAAAAGCGCGCTTCCATCTCCATAAACCATTTCTGATCCATTCCAAAAAGCATTTTCATATTTAACACCAAAGTGAACACTCGAGTTAATAGCCATGCCTTTGCCATCAATAGAGTTGTGCTTGTATTGATGAAGATAAAAGAGAAAAACGTTTAAAGCATTACTTAGAGCTTGGGTGACAGAGTCATCACGTGTAGTGCCTTTTTGCTTATAGTGGATTTTGTCAATTGGATCGCCTTGAGCTGTAATGACAAGTTTCCCAGGTAAACTCTGTTGACTTTCAGCATCGTAGACGCCGCGTACGATCTTTTGAATGAAAGGAGTAGCATCAAATGGATCTTCTTTGGGTACTGGTTGGTGATGCTCGAAAGGGTTCGGTAGATGAAAGCTAAATGCATGCTGATTGTTGATCACGGATTGACGATGATTGCGAAAAGCTTCATCAGTTGCTCCATGGATATGTGCCGAAGCACGAATATGTTCACGCTCATCATTCAATCTGACACCTTGAATTTTTTGTTGAAGATGAGGCGGAATAATATAGCATCGGCATCCACGCGCTTCTTTATGATAAGGTTCGACAACTTCAAAGTGATGTCCATAACATCGAGTAGTCTTAGAGGGGGTTTGAAGATGTCCCCAATTTTGGACAACAGAATGAGAATCAGATAAAGGATCTATGGATTGTTGGTAAGGATACATATTTTTTTCTCCTCTTTAATTGATTAAGTGAACTTACCAAGGGAGTTGGGCCAAAGAACACATCTTAGTCAATTTAGAGTGGAAAAGTAGATAAAGGAAGGGTCGGCTAGCAAGCGATAGGGATCATTGTCGTTATAATTGATTAAGAGAAAATATAAAATAAAATTTTAATTTATGGTGCTTATTGCTATCATTCCTAAAGCTATAAAATGCTTTATCACAATGTTCTACATAAGAGCATACAACTCAACTGAGTGGGAAGACATGTTTAAACTTTATCGCGAATTGATTCATCCATTCAATGACGAAGTAAAAGAAGAAAAGACTTCCTATCTTCCTTTAACAGAACGTCATTTGCAAGTGTTATGGTTAGAGCAGAAATGTCTTACAAACTTAGTCACAAATCAAGGCGATGCAATAGAGGTCATTGCGCCTGGCATTTGGAATAGGGAAGCGGGTCCCGATTTTCTTAGAGCTCATCTGCGCATTGGGCAGCAAGATTATCGTGGAGATATAGAAATTCACCTGCATGATAGCGGTTGGTATCAGCATGGTCACCATTGCGATGTTCGGTATAATCACGTGATGCTTCACCTTTCTTATGAAAGCTCTCCTCGTTCGCTTCCTATCAATAAAGAAAATGGCCAGCAAGTTTTTTCTTGTTATTTAGATCAAAGTCTAACAGTTTCGCCATCTCAACTGATTTCCTTAATTGATTTTGATTTTTATCCTAGTAAGCAATTTTTAACTAGTGGACGCTGTGCCAAAGAATTGTTTCAACACTTGCCAGATTCGCAAATTTACAATTTATTTCAATCAGCAGCTTATTGGCGTCTGGAAAAGAAATTAAATGATTTGCAGCTTGCTCATCCTACACGCTCTTTGCAATTTGCATGCGGAATTGCAATGGCACTTGGCTATAGGCATAATGCAAAGGCTTTTTTGGAACTTTTTCTTTATTTAATGCACTATCGCGATTTACCTTATCAAGAGCTCTTAGCGATTGCTTTAGGATGTTGTGGCTTTTTAGAGGAGGGGAGAAAAAGCAGCTGGGAAGAATCGACTTATTATCAATATATGCGCTCCTTGTGGTGGGGAAGAAAGGATCAGATCAATTATCAAGCTCTCCTTAAACTGAATCAGATTCGTCCTTTTCATCATCCAATTAGGCGTCTTGCCTATTTAGTTCATTTTTTACAAGATTCCTCTTTAGAGCAGCTTTGGTCTAAGAGCTTGCGCATTTGGGAAACGGCGATCGATAAGCCTGAGATCTTTTTTAAGCAGCTAAGAGAAAAATTATTAAATATGATACCTCATTATCAAGATGCTTATTGGGACAATCATTACACTTTTGAATCTCAAATACAAAAAAAGCAATTGCCTTGCTTAGGCAACGAGCTTAAGCAGCATATTTTGCTCAATACCACTCTTCCCCTTATCTATGCCACCCTTAAGGAGGCAGGAAATTTCCAAAATTGGGAGAAGTTTCAACAATTTTATGCTTCGCTTGAGAATCCTCAAACCAGTAAGAGTAGTTATTTGCATCAACGTTTTTTTGGAAATGAAAAAAGCGAGCATTGGTTTAGCCAAGCACAAATGGCGCAGGGAGCTTATCAATTGCATCAAGATTTTTGTCTTCACTTTGAAGCAAGTTGTAAAGGATGTCCATTTGTTGAACGTTATCGAGCACAAGGGAGACAATTTAACCGTTCTCTAAGCCTATTTGATGGCGACAGTGCGAATGTCGATAATGGTTAGAATGAGCGGTCGATATTTCATGTGCGCTTGCGACGTGTCTTGACTTTTTTAAGTTGAATGGCATTTTGAGAATCAAAGGCATAGTGCCAATACCAGGTTGGTTTTTCAATGGACGAAAGTTCCTCTCTCCATCGGCCTTTCGATCCAGGCAATAGCACAAGACGATGATGGGCAGGAACTTCAAAGTGATGCGAGCCTTCTAAAGAAATGTCTTCTGCCTGAAATTCAGCTCCTTCATGCAAAATAATTTCTACCTTTTCATGCCTTCTAATTGCATTTTTCCAGTATTCTTGTTCTACTGTACGATCAATTCCACGGTTACAAATGATTACATTGCGCAGCATACATCGGCTTTCTTGTCCATACTGAAGCTGACCTGAGGTTTGATAAGTACCTAAAGGGCAAATCGCTTTGATGAGCAAGCTGCCTTCTAGCGATAAATCTTCTATGTCTGCTTCTGCAATTTCTAATTGCAATTCAGCGCCATACGACAACCGCCCTTTGCGAATTTTTTGCTCAATAATTGAATAAAGAGGGCCTAATGCTGGATGAAAAAGCAAAATACAAGCAGGCCCTTGCAGCAGATGCTCTTCAATTTGCTTCCATTCCGGGAGTTGAAATTGGCATTGCTTGAAAAGAGAATAGTGATTGGATAATAAATCATAAAAAGCTTGTTCTGGAGTCGCAATGGGTGATTGGCCAGGCTGGTAAGATTTTTTTGTTGTAGAGATTGTCTTACGTCGCTCGTTATAGACGATGAAAGTGTGTAAGGCACTCCTAAAGTCTTTTTTGTGGAGTTGATAAGGAAAATGATCAATGATATGGTCAGCAATATTTTGCATAGTGGATTCTAAACGACCTCCCTGGACATAGGATAATTTGCCTTGAGGGTCGATATAGGACACTTTCGATTTCATATTGATCAGTATTCCCGGAATAGGGCAACTTTTTAAAGTCTTCCGAATGGTGGGAATATCTGCGAATAAAATATTTGTATTGGTTGGGTAATGAGAAAAACAGCTACCAGGCTCTGCGGGAACCTCGCCAATGCCTCTTTGAGTAAACTCTGGATATTCGATGTTGGTTAAGCGGTAATCATACCCCTTCTTAAAATGAGTTTCGATTAAGACATTGGTTCCCTCATCACTATGGAGCAATCTTTCACAAGAGAGAAATCCAAAAACTTTCTGTTGCTGACATCCAATTCCAATCAGTGCAAATAAACCGTTATCTGTCCCTGCTAATGGATTGTTAATTTGTCTAATGAGGCATTGATGGTGTCCTTGAGACTCTAACCACTGAAAAACTCCTTGTTCCTCTGCTAATTTCCATAATACGCCATGACCGCAAGGTTTGAGCGTAAGCGTCAATGGAGCAGAAAGCGACCAGTCGCCTTCAATTGTCAAGACAGGAACTAAAGGCTGAATGAAAAAGTAAAATTTTTCTGGAGACCTTCCAAACCAGTGATTGGATTTGCAAATATTCTGAATATGGATGTCATTGTTTTTTTCAGTCGAAGTCATGATCGCAATTGGAGTGATCAGCTGTTTTCTAAATAACTTAAAATATAAATATTCCCGCGCTTGTACATCACGCAGCATTCCCTCTAAAAGCGTGCGTCCCAAAAAAGGTAAAAGAGCTGCAGGCAAGAGAGTCCCCGTCGCTTCATCTTTTAAACTTAAGCGATCCCCAGCGCCTCCTAAAGGATAAATGATCGCTAGGCGTTTGGTGCTTTCTATTCCCCAACGCACAACTTGCCGAACCTCTGCAGTATCCTTGCTAATGTCAAGACCTTCGGGATGAATATAATGAGTATGATCAAAGACCGGTTCAGTTGGAGAAAATTGATTGTAAATGAGTTGCATTATAGTCAAATGATAACCAATAATTCCTCCTAGATAAGAGTAAAAGACTTCAATATCTAAAAGTTGCTCTAACAAGAGAAATAATTTTTTAAAGAGATCGTTTCCTAGATTCTGCGTGTTAAAAACGACAGGAGCTTGGCCAATGGCAATGATGGCTTTTATTGCAAATTCAGACTCTGGTGTTAAAATTTTAAGATAAGATTGAATGGGACCTGGTTGCTGGATATACTCTTGAACAATCGGAAGGGTGTTTAAAATGAGTAATTTACTGTGATAATCATTTTCTTTATTCAAACAGGCTAATAAATCGTGTAACCGAGCAATTTTTTCTTTTAGATTTGCGATATCCATCTATTTATCTATCCCATTCCAAATTTGCATGCAACTCCATGTCCTAAAATCTGTCTCAAACAAAGGAAAGGCAAAAACAATACTTGCAATCAATTCGCATCACGATATGTTTAAAGACGGGTTCCGAAGCTTAAAAAAAGACATTTTAAGGTTCAAAAAGAGTTAAATTGGTAAATATTAAAGGAGATTTTATGGTAAAGCAAGACCAAAATCAATCGCCTCAACCTGATCAGGCAAGAAAACAAGCTCAGGTCCCATCTCAAGGATTCCCTAAACAAAAAGGACTGGAAAATAGGCAAAGTCCTAACGGACAAGATGATGCACAAGATCCTAAATCTCAAGAAAATAACAAAAAATCCTCCCAGCAGGAAAAGAGGCAGTCCAATGATTTTGATCGAAATGAAGGACAGGGACGTAGCCAAAAATCTTAACTTTCGCCATCATAAAAAGATCAAGAAAAATTGAGATAGTTCAAATTCTTTTGACTATAAAAGATAACAAGGATAAAAGAAATCCCATTAGAGATGACTTAGACTTTCTCATTCGTAAAGTTTAGTCCTCACAATCAAAGGAGATTAGGAATGACAAAAGATAAAAAAAATTCTGCTTTTATGAGACCTGTGCATGTGAGCGAAACTCTTGCCGAAATTGTCGGACAAGGACCTATGGCACGTACAGAAGTAACAAAAAAAGTTTGGGAATATATTAAAAAGCACAAACTGCAAGATCAAAACAACAAGCGCATGATTAATCCCGATCAAAAATTGGCAAAGGTATTAGGCTCTCCTCAACCCATTGACATGTTTAAGATGACGAGCAAAATAGCCAAGCATATCAAAGAACCAGAAATGTCTAGCAAGCAGTAAAAGTTTTAAGGTGTTTTGCCATTGGGCAAACACCTTTTCTTAAGATTTTCTTCTTTATTCTGTGACTTTCTTTTATTTTTTGGTTATCATACTCCTTTACGATAAGAAGCTTAAAACCTATAGTTTCATTTGTGCTCGTTTGGGACGTATGAGGAGTATCATGTCGAAAAAACAATGGATGGAATGGGTTTGGGATACATGGTGCATTGCGTCTGGAATTGGTATTTGGCCGCGCTATATTGAGCCTAACTTATTAGAAGTCAATCGACTTGTTCTACCTATTGCCCATTTACCCCCACAGTTAGTCGGTCTTAAATTATTGCACTTCAGCGATCTACATTGGAGCGGGCGATTTTCTTCTTTTCTTCAGAGGAAATTGATTCGAAAGGCAAATGCGCTTAAACCAGATTTGATTCTGTTTACTGGGGATTTTCTTTGCTGCTCACAGCTTGAAGACTGCAAAGGATTAAAAAATATTTTAGAGTCTTTAAAAGCTAAAATAGGTTGTTTTGCTGTTTTGGGCAATCATGACTATGCTCGTTTTGTGACGGTGAACGAACAAGGGGATTATGATGTGGAAGCGCCTTCTTCAACCTCCACGATTGGCAAAGGATTCAAACGTCTTTTTCAACCAATCTCTTTGACTAAGCAGGTCACTGTACAAGCGCGGCAAGTGGAATGGCATGCAGAATTAATGGCGTTATTAAAACAAACCCCTTTTCAAGTCCTCAATAATACCACCAAGCGCATTGCTTATAAAGGGCAATGGATGAATATTTGTGGTTTAGAAGAATATTCATTAGGAAGATTCAATCCCGAGATTGCTTTTAAAGATTATGATGTACGCTATCCGGGTATTATTCTCTCTCATAATCCAGATACATTGGAAATGTTAAAACATTATCCTGGAGAGATCATTTTATCGGGACATACACATGGAGGACAGGTGAATTTACCTGTTTTATGGAAACGCTTTACTCGCATTGAACATTTACAATTTAAACATGGATTAAAAGTCATAGGCAAGAAGTGGGCTTATATTAATCGCGGAATTTCTAGTGTCTTGAAATTTCGTTGGTTTGCAGCGCCGGAACTGACATTGCTGACTCTTCAAAAAGGATAAATATGGAAACATTCATCCCTTTTAGTGTCGTTTTTTTAGCAGGAGGAACAGGAACACGGATGAAAAGCACAGTCCCTAAACAGTATCTTTGCATTCATCAAAAGCCCTTAGCTCTTTATAGTTTTGAAGTATTGGCTTCTTTGCCTGAAGTTCAAGATTTTGTGGTGGTTTGCGAATCACAATATGAGCCTCTCTTTCAAAACTCTGCGAAGATTAAAGGTGTGAACCTACAGTTTGCTCGCCCAGGGTTGCGACGTCAAGACTCGGTTTTGAATGGCATTCAATATCTTCAACCCCATTCTTTGGTTTGCATTCATGATTCTGCGCGTCCTTTGATTGAACCTTCAATTGTGCGTCGAGTGGTTCACGCTGCAGAGAGTTGGGGCGCAGCTGTTGTGGGAGTAAAAGTGAGATCAACCATTAAAATTTGCGATGGAGCCCAAATTGTTGTGAATACGCCTAATCGTGCTTCTCTTTGGGAAATGCAGACACCGCAAGTGATTCGTCTAGATTTGCTAAAAGAAGGTTTTGCATATGTCCAAGAACATCAGGTCACAGTCACAGATGATGTCTCTCTTGTTGAATCATTAGGCAAACCAATCAAGGTTGTGGAAGGCTCTTATTCTAATATTAAAGTGACCACACCGGAAGATTTAATTTGTGTCGAAAAATTAATAGAAAAATATGCAGTGCTATAAACTCACAATTGCTTATGATGGCACACGCTACAGTGGATGGCAAATTCAGCCTAATGCGCCTACCATTCAACAGCATTTGCAAGAGGCTCTAGCTAATCTTTTGAAAGGACAGCAAGTGGCTGTAATTGGTTCAGGCAGAACCGACGCTGGCGTGCATGCTTTAAATCAAATTGCTCACTTTAAAACAGAGCATGAGATAACACCCAATCGTTTGCTATTAGCTCTTAACGGTCTTTTACCGCGTGATATCCGCATCAAGAAGGTGGAAATGGCTCCTTTGCACTTTCATTCTCAGCACAGTGCAATAGGAAAGGAGTATCACTATCACCTTTATTTAGAACGAGTGATGGATCCTTTCCGTCGCTTATACAGCTGGCATGTCTTACGTAAACTAGATCTCGCTCTTTTAAAAGAAGCAGCCATCCTCTTTGTTGGAACCCATGATTTTACTTCATTTGCCAATGAGCCGCATGCTGGCGCTGTATCTAAAAATCCTGTCAGGACTCTTTATCGCTTAGATGTGTATCCAGGTGAAGGAGACATGTGCTTAGAGTTTGAAGGCAATGGATTTCTCTATAAAATGGTACGTAATATTGTGGGTACTTTAGTTGACGTGGCCTCTCATCGATTGAGCTTAGCAGAAGTCCTATCCATTTTTGAGGCCAAAGATCGACGCCGTGCAAGTCGGGCAGCACCCCCACACGGGTTATTTCTAGTTAAGGTTGCTTATCCGGAGGATGATGGATTTATGGAGCATTCTGATCATGAATCGCATTAAAATGAGGATAGTAGCGTACATGAGGATGAAGAAGACGTGTTTTCTCTAGATAGCTGGAATCAGGAGGACAAATTAACACTGACTTAGCTTGGGTTTCAATTAAAGCATGCAAACCGCGAGGGGAGTCTTCAAAGCCAACGATACGATCATGGGGTTGAGCATATTTGGAAATAGCGAGTTGATAACATTCAGGATGAGGCTTTGGATGGGTATAATCTTCGCGTGTGATCCAGTGAGGAATGGTATCTAAAAGCGGGTTTTGCTGACGAATGCGCTTAATCAGTGAGGCGGATGAATGAGTCACCACGCAGCGTTTAATTTGATTTTCCTGAAGAGCAAGTAAGAGAGGTGCTACTCCAGGCAATAGAGGAGCTGGGCCCTTTTCAAGTAACTCTATGAAAAAGCGCTTTTTCTCTTCATATAAAATTAACCAATCAGGCTCTTGGGTTTTAAGATCAGGAAACTCTTCATAGATTTGATCGCGTAAATCATTCGATTTGTGATGAGCTGCTTCTGAAAAGCGATGGAAGCTCCAATTAAGCTGGAAACCCCGTTGAGCACACATATTGACGTAAGCTTGATAATGAAGGCGTTCTGTATCAACCAGAAGACCATCGAAATCAAATAAAAAAAGTTGATAACGAGCAATCCATTGCATAAGAAACCTTTGAAAACAGAAATGTCAAAAGTATAAAATATCAGCTTTTAAAAGGATAGGCGTTTTCATGAAAAGAATGGCATGTGCCTTGTCTTTATCCATAGGATTGTTGTTGGGAGGATGCTCATCATCCGCTTCTTCGCCCTCGAACCCACCTAAAGGGGAATATCTCTTTCGACGCCATGATGAGCAGCTTGTGCAGGTTGAGCCTATGGCTCCTCTTAAGCGAGCCTCTTATCCATGGGAGGCAGAGTGGCACTGCAACTCTCCAAAAATCACTAAAGATTTTTTTCGCTGTCAAGGAAGCAGTTTAAATCCTGCTCATCTTATGGAAAAAAATAAGGAGGTGATTCGTTTTTACGATTGTGGAGGCTCTCAAAAGCATAGTCTTCCTTTACGCGATCAGAAAGAATTTATCTATCCCATTTTGATTGACTTACTCAATTATATTCAAACTAAGACGGGAAAACGAGTGGTTGTCACTTGTGGGCATTGCTGTCCGGATCACAACACCTATTTGGATCCTTCGCCAGCCAATCAAGCTTCGAAGCATATGTTGGGAGCCGAAGTAGATTTTTATGTTCAAGGCATGGAACAGCAGCCAGACGATATCGTCAATCTTATTTTAACTTATTATCGCGAGCAGCCTAAATACAAAGAATTAAAAGAGTTTGAGGAATTTAAGCGCTATGAAAAAGAAGATAAGAATGTGCGCATTCCTCCCTGGTATAACAAAGAAATCTTTGTGAAATTATTTGGCAAAAATGAAGGGAGAGATTTTGATAATCGCCATCCTTATCCTTACATTGGCCTTCAAGTCCGTTACGATTGGGACCGAGAAGAATCAGTCACCTATTCCTGGGATAAAGCTTTTCATAATTTTCATCGCTGGTAAAAGTGAAAGAAGGGGGTATTGCGATTTTAATCTTTGACAAAATCATTTAAATCCTTATACTTTTGGGTATTCTAAGCCGATGTGGCGAAATGGTAGACGCGGTAGACTCAAAATCTACTTCTAGCAATAGAGTGCTGGTTCGAGTCCGGTCATCGGCACATTACCGAACGTTTTGTCAGAAATGGCAAGATGTTCGGCTTTTTTATGCCCAAATTCCTGCTGAAACTGCTCTATGAGGGCAACAGCTTCATTTAGCCTAGTGGTTCGATAATTTTTATTCTCGAAAATCAATTTTCTAATGAATATCGAACCAAGGAGTTTTTTTCATATTGGAGCAGTTATTAGCTAATCGAACTCTTTAAAAGTTCTAAAGCTGTCGTGGGATCGGCACATTACCGAACATTTTGTCAGAAATGATAAGTTGAGCTTTAAGCTCTCCTTCCTCAAGAGGAATTTGGTAGCTAATAAGATCTTTCAATTATTGCTCGTTCAAGCCAGGCAAATATACTAAAAATTATAAACTAATAGAAAGATTAAGAGACATATTACAACGAAAAGAAAAACTAGAAAGAAAGAAAAAGATCTTTTCTTAGGTGGAAGATAATGAACACCGTTTTCATCTACGATTGCCGGTTCTGTAACATAGCGTCCTTGTTTTGGAATGGCTAGCGAGAAAAAGTTATCAGCTAGGTAGTGTAAATCCTTAGCAATCTGGTCTCCAAACAAAGGTTGTCCATGCCCTGTAGCAATGATTTTAGGATTTAATTTAGCCAATTCCTTGACAGACTCACCAGAAGCCTTCCAATCATAAGTAAAATACTTAGGGGGACCAGATAATTCTTTTTTTTGTAGAAGGACAAATAAAGCAGACTCTTGCTTTGTTGTCACAACTGCATCACCTGCAATCAGAAGTTTATCTGCATCGCGGAAAAAGCTAACATGCCCAGGAGCATGGCCTGGCGTATGAAGATATCTCCAGCCAGGCAGAAAGGGAACAGAGCAATCAGGGGGAAGGAGTTTGAGATGAGGTGTAATGTCAATTGGTTTTTTAGGATAGAGCCAAGATAAATCAGCCATTAATCCGCTATTAACAGTTGGATCTGGAGGAGGATAATTACAGCGACCTGTTAAATAGGGAAATTCCAAAGCATGGGCATATACGGGTACATTCCATTGCTCAATGAATCTTTTTAAGGATCCCACATGGTCAAAATGTCCATGTGTCAACAGAATAGCTGCTGGAGGGATATTGGACCCAAATAAATTGGAAATTGTTGAATTCACCTTTTTGGCAGCTGATTTCAGACCAGCATCAATCAAGACCCACTGATGACTAATAGGATCCTCAATAAGATAGAGATTAACAAATAAATCTCTTATTCTCCATACATGCGGTGCAATTTTATCCATCTTCATAGCACTCTTAATGTGAAATTATGCTCTTTATTAGTTCTATAATTTAAATGAGAATTATTTACTAGATGGCTTAGAAATTTGATGGAAATAACTCCCATCCCTTGAATCCTGAATAGAATGCTCTGGCATTGGTTTGCATAATGTGAGGAAATAAGTCTAAATTTAGAGGGATCAATCCAAATTGCTAAAGCAAAGCGAAAAGCTTAAATTTATTGAAGGTAGCTTGAGCAATTACGATAATGAAGCGGCTATCAATATTGCTTTTTGATAAGCATATTTTCTTAAGTTCTGGTACACTATAAGAGTTTTAAAAACCAAGAAGGGAAGGATGACTGAACTTACAAATCCATGCCCGTGTTGTAGCATGAAAGAATATGATAAGTGTTGTAAGCTTTTTCATGAAGGCATCCTACCAGAAAATGCGCTTCAGCTAATGCGTTCGAGATATTCAGCTTATGTTTTAAATATTCCCGATTATATTTTAGCCACCACCCATCCAGCAAGTCCACAATATTCCGAAAATAAATTTTCTTGGAAACGCAGTATCTCTCAATTTTCGAGAACCTCTTCATTTCATAAACTTGAAATCCTTGAGTTTAAGGAAAATAAAACTTTAGCTACTGTAACTTTCACAGCTTATTTATCACAAGGATCTCATGACGCTACTTTTACAGAGAGGAGTTACTTTGAAAAAATCAATAATCGGTGGTTATATCGTGGTGGGCAATTAGCTCAAGGTCATGTCCCCAATTTTATTACGAATAGTCAACTAAGACTCTTGCCATTAGCCTATTATGGTGATCCTATTTTAAGAAAAAAAGCTGAACCAGTTAATGAAATTACAAGCGACATTAAAAAACTCGTAGAAGAAATGATTGAAACAATGGATGCCTGTGATGGTATTGGTCTAGCAGCTCCTCAAATTCATCATTCCATTAAATTGTTTGTTATTCGTACTCCTATTGAAATTGATCAAGATAATTTTGAACCTGGTGAAATTAAGGTTTTTATTAATCCTATACTCTCTTTGCCTAGTGAAGAAATATGGCAAGCTTCTGAAGGATGCCTTTCTATTCCGACCGTGCGATTTTTAGTTGAACGTCCAAAAGAAGTGACAGTAGAATATACCTCTCTTGAGGGAAAAAGAGTAAAACAGAGAGTTTCAGGTTGGGAAGCTAGAGTGATTATGCATGAAAATGATCATATCGAGGGAGTTCTTTTTATCGATCGATTAAATCCAGAAGAACAATCCAAGCTGGTGCCTTTTCTACAAAATTTAGAAAAAAGAATTCATGATGGTAGAGCACTTTAAGACTTTCTATTGTCTACTTATCTTTTTACTCACTTAGCTCCTCGCCTTTACCTTCTGGAACGATGAGTTCTTCATCTCTCACTTGCCTTAAAACTAGACGAATGGTGTCTCTGTTAACAGATGAGCAGGCTTGTTCTATGTCCGAGATAGAAAAAGGATCTAGTACTCAACCACATTAGTTTTATGTATTTAGACTGCTTCAAAGCCCCGGGGCTAGGGTGTTAATTTTGTGCAAAAAAATGAGCTTTATTTTTCACAATAATTGGCATAGTTAAATTGAAGGTCGCATGTTTATGCCGTCCTTTCAGGACTCGATGTCTTTTTGATAGAACCCAGGCCTCCGCTTCGCTGCGACCTGGGCTGTAACATGACGGCCCTTCAGGCCTTAACAAGAGATGTTTAAGTCTCTCTTCTATAGTCTCTAAATCATCTTTTTGTTAAGGCCTGAAGGGCCGTCATGTTACAGCCCAGGTCGCAGCGAAGCGGAGGCCTGGGTTCTATCAAAAAGACATCGAGTCCTGAAAGGACGGCATAAACATGCGACCTTCAATTTAACTATGCCAATTATTGTGAAAAATAAAGCTCATTTTTTTGCACAAAATTAACACCCTAGCCCCGGGGTTGAATTGGCGTAAGTGGGTCCATATTTGCTAATATTGATCCACTTACGCCAATTCAACCCCGGGGCTTTGAAGCAGTTCCAATGAGCAAAAACTAATGTGGTTGAGTATTAGGGAGCGTACCTAAAAGATTAACCATTGTATAATACAAGCGATCGTCAACATTCCTGCATAATTTTGAGCTTTCATTTCGTATCTTATTCCAATACGCCTAAATCGTTTTATAAACTGAAAAAAATTTTCTACCAAGCAACGCTCTCTGTAGATATGTTTATCATGTTCAATTAGTTCAGCTCTTGATACTTTGCTGGGTATGATTGCTTGACTTCCCATCTTTTCTATAAAATTTCTGATTTCATTTGAGTCGTAAGCTTTATCAGCTATAACATTTTGTGGATTTTTTCCACTGAGTAAAAGCTTCATTTGAGTGCTCTCGTGTACTTGACCTTCTGTCAAGATAAAATCAATACAACGACCTAATCCATCTGTTACTGCATGAATTTTTGTGATTGTTCCGGCCCTTGATTTTCCCATGGCTTCTTCGGCTTTTTTTTTATCCTACAAGCATCTTGATGCGCTTCAACAATTGAGCTGTCTACAGAGTAATTTTCTTCGTCAATTTCATCTTTTAAAGCTTGCCAAATCGTTTGCCAGATTCCAGCCTTTGTCCATCGATTAAAGCGATTATAACATGTGCTCCAAGGACCATACTTGGGTGGTAGATCCCTCCCTCCAAGCGGCTCCTGTTCTTAAAATCCAAATAATGCCTTCTAAAATCTTACGATGAGGCCGACTTGGTCTGCCCCAATATCCTCGTTCTTTTGGCAATAAAGGTTTTATTTTTATCCATCTTTCATGAGTTAATACTATCCTACTCATTCAAATTTCCCCCTTGTTTTATCAGAGAAAATTATAAATCATAAGAGTTATTATTTTAAATCTTTTAGGTACGCTCCCTAGCATATTCTCTATTGTTAAAAGAATGTAGTGAGCTTTATTACCTTTTCCTGTTGTTAAACTGTCCAATCTACTTTAAAATCTTTATAAGCCTTTAAAAGAACGCCTCAAAAATAAGTCATCCAAGGCATCAGGTTATGTTTCCCTTGATACCATTCTTGAGAACTCTTTTCTAAATTTTCATATTAACTCTCTTTCGACAGTGGAAGTAGGTCAAGTGCAAAATCCAGCATATACGTGATGAAATGCTGCAAAGAATGGTTTAAGAAAAGTCCTGCGGGATTTAAATTAGTCATAAAAACTCTTCTTAACTTTGGTTTCTGTTCTCCCTCTATCATATTTTGATATTCGCAATGAAAGAAATTATCGAAATATGTTTAATCTAGAATTTATAACACAAATTTTTTATAATCAGCCTTTAATTAATCAAATCCAATATAAAGGAAATAAATTTTTATGAAAAAGCGGATAATAACTTTTATTTTTCTTTTTTGTGTGCAGTTTTATTTAATTTATTCTGCAGAAAAAGAGGCATATCTGGTTAATATTGAAAAAGCATTAGAGGCTTGTCATTTTAATGAAAACTTTGAAACTTTAACGAATTCTAATCTTCGAGAGGAGATAAAAGAGCTTTTTCTCAGAATTTATGAAAATGAAAAAAATTATCCTGATTTTATTCAATGTATAACAGCTCAAGATTCTCTTTTCTTTGCTTATCAAGTAATTGCGAAAGAGCTTTATCGCAAGCTTTATGGCATGCCAAGAGATGATTTTGAATTTTTGCGATTTCCTACACAAAATCTTTTAAAATCTAGAGAAGAATTTTTCTTGCAATATCCTTCTCTTATTCTTTCTAACGAAGAACTGGCTAAAGAATTTAAGACTGCGCCAGATAAGTTAGAAGAGGCTTTCAACATATATGAAAAACAAGATGAAGAAAATTATTTAAGAATTTCAAGAGGAGAAGAAGAAACGCATAATGAACTGGACGATGATGATTATGAGGAAGATGAAGAAACACTCCCTCGATTTCAAATAAATGATACTATGGCAGAAATTAGCAAAGAACTTCTTTCAGTAAACTTTACTATGGAAACATATCGTCCCTTAGATTCCGCTCTTTTTGTATTTCTTTCAGGCAATTCAGTAAGCCTTGCTTCATTATCTGATGATCAAGAAGAGTATAAAGAAAAATTCACTAAAATTTTACATGAGCTTTTTGATTCTCTTTTTCTTCCGAAAGAAAAGCTTACTGAGTGTTTAGAGAAACTAATTGACAAAGCGCCTCGCTCTAAATTTGGTATCATCAATCAAATCTTTATTCCTAAAGAAAATATAACAAATCATATGTATCTATCTTTTGGAGGAGGTTTTCTTCATTCCGTTTATGATTCCAAATTTGAAGAAAGTTATAGCGAATTTCAGAATAATAGGCAGGAAGAATATTTTAGAACATTTAGAAATTTTCAAGCTCGCGTCATTGCGGGTTCTCTTTTTGAAAATTCCCAAGTCAAGATTTTACGCTATACACTTATTCCAAAAGAAACAGAAGCGCAATATGAGACAATTGTTAGAGATGCAATTGATGAGCTCTTAACGTCTATATATTAAATCGTTTTATAAATACAAGTGTCTTTAGTAGATTTGTATAGCTTTTTAAGGGGTGTGCAGGTCAAATTTATCGTTTTGATAGACTTCTTAAAATTCTTATACAAACAACCAATGCTTGATTAAGGAAATGATTAGAGCTTTTATAAATTTGTTTTTATTTATAGTCTTCATTAGTAACTACGCCTATACAGATGAAAACATGATAGAAGATTACATTATTAAATCATTAGAGTTTTGGAATGTTCCTGGAGCTTCTATAGCAATAGTGAAGGATAATAAAATCATATTAGCGAAAGGCTTTGGCTACACAAAGTTAGAAAAAATCGCAAATAATGAAGTCGATGCAGAAACTCTATTTCCCATTGCATCACTTACCAAATCTTTTTCAGCAGTAGCGACGGGTATTTTTGCAGCTCAACGGCAAATAAGTTTAGACGCCACCATCCAATCTCTGTGGCCATCATTCAAATTATCCGATGGGTATGCAACAAGTCATTTAACGCTTCGAGATTGCTTATCTATGCGTGCAGGTCTAACAGGCCATACTTTTGAAAATAGTTGGTGGAGTCAATCTCACCTTACTGAGAAAATGCTTATTGAAGATCTATCTAAGTTCTCATTTCCTTGTGGATTTCGTGGATGCTTTGCATATCAAAATTTACTTTACAATATCGTCAGTCATATGATTGAAATAAACACAGGCGAGTCCTGGGAATTATTTATTAAAGAAAAATTACTTGATAAGTTAGCAATGCATTTGACAACGACTAATCATGCAGCTTTCTTAGCTGTACAAAACAAAGCCTTGCCTCATCAATGGAAAGGAAATAATATTGCAGAAATTCCATTTGAGCGATTAGATGTCATAGCAGCAGGTGCTGGCTTAGCCTCAAATGCGAATGACATGGCTAAATGGCTAAAATTTATTTTGGATAAAAATAGTCCTCACGCTGCGATTATTAAGAATACTCTGACTTCTCAAACTTTAGCCAATCCCGAGATGTTTTTTGCAAAAGAAGAGATATGGATGGACAAAGTTTTTTTTCCAAAATCTCATTTTTTAACTTATGGTATGGGTTGGTTCATTCACGATTATAAAGACATTCTTATCTGTCAAGATCCAGGCTTGACTGATGGAATAAATGGACTTATGGCTGTTATTCCCGAACTCAATCTTGGGATTGTCATCTTAAATAATTTAGAAGCTCCTTTCTTTAGTCATTCATTGCTATTCCATGTTGTTGACTATTATCGCCAAGAAATGACTGATTGGAATCAAATCCTTTTAAATATTTGTCAATCGAACTAATAAAATTTTTTATTTCACATCCAAGTTAGCGTCCAACTTAGAGTTATAAAACCTTCAAAATACCTGTAAAAGAAATCAACTATCGATTTTTATTCAATGACCTTTTTTTGCCAGGGGTCTTCCCAATTTTCAATTTTTCAATTATTGGATGCTTAGTCCAGACGTCTCCTTTTAACAAAGATTCAGCCAAAAACACTAAGAAATCAAGATTTTCTGGGTTGTGTTCGTAGTGAATTTAAGATTTTGATGCACGGAATTTGAAATTCCTTCTTCTTTTATTATGATATTGACAAATATTCCAATTTAGAATTTAATTATAAATTAATAAGAGGGTTTTTGTGGACATTGAACATAACATACAGCTAGCACATCATTTGGTCGATTTATTTTATCCTCTGGTTGAGTTGACGCTATTCGATGAAGATTGCTCGATTCGAGAAATTTTAAATGCATTTTCTAATCTTAAGGAAGACCAAGCATGTGATATCAAAAACTTGCAAATCCAACATCCATTCCATGAACTATTGGTTGGAGGGCGAAGTGTTCGATGTTTGATTTATCCTCTCCATAAAGGCAAAGAGATCGTGGGGTATCTAAGATTGCGTTATGATTTGACACTTTTTAAAAATCTTCAAGAGCAACTCCATATTCTTATCCAAGAAGAAATTGTTCCATCTAATCCAGGGACTACAGATCTATGGAAAGAGTCAATTGATCAGATCATAGCTCATTACCACACAGAGAACAAAATTACTATTCAAGCTACAACTGCAAAACAGAAAAGAGAATTAATTTCAAGATTACAAAACAAAGGATTATTTGATTTTAAGGAGTCATCGGCTTACGTTGCCTCTAAACTCCAGATCTCAAGAGCAACCGTCTACAATTATTTAAAGACTGCGGCTCACTTTAAAAAGGTACATGTTCACCAAGTTGATGCTTTTACAAGTGAGAAATTTGGAGGAAACCCTGCAGGTGTTGTTTTGGATGCAAATGATCTAGAAGAATCGACCATGCGGAAAATTGCACGAGAATTGAATTTATCTGAAACAGCCTTTGTTTTGCCGAGCAATAAAGGCAATTTCCAGCTGCGTTATTTTACTCCAACAGGACATGAGATTACATTTTGTGGACATTCTACTGTAGGGGCACTTTACATGATCGCAAAGGAACGGCGGTTTGGTATTAAAAAGATCGGTGGCTATAAATTTGATGTCGAAACGCTTTGTGGAATTCTTAAAATGGAAATAGCAATTGATCATGAAGAAGAAATTCGAGTTGCTTATGAGACACCCCTGATCAAGTTAAGACGCTTTAAAATTTCTCATGAAGAAGTGGCAAAAGCTGCGGGCTTTGAATTGCATTTAATCGATCAATCCATTCCAGTGATGTACGAAGAAACAAATAAAGACCTCTTCCTCGTCATTCGTTCACTGGAAGATTTAAAGAAGATCGAATGTGATCCAAAGTCCTTTGCACAGTTCTCTAAACAACATGATATTATTGTCTTATGCCTATTATCTCCGGAAACTTTTCATCAAAACAATCAATTCCACATGCGTTGTTTTGCTCCTTTAGTTGGAATCTCTGAAGATCCCTTTACAGGATCGGTATTAGGGGGACTAACCGCTTATGTCGATACATTCAATCTTTTACCAAAATGTTCAAATAGTTTTCATGTAGAACAAGGTCATTTTATCGAACGGCCGGGCGTGGTCAAAGTAGAATTTTCAAAAAAACGAGGAAGTTATCATGCTAAGGTCTTTGCCCAAGCTGTGCACTGTTTCTCGACAGAAATTAACTTATAAATAGGAAGTGTTTGATGTTTCAATATAAATTAGTAGCAGTGGTAAATAAAAAGATTGAGACAGGGATTTTGATGAATGCTCTTGCACATATGTGCCTAGGCTTTGGAGCTCATACGGGTTCCACTGAATTGCACCTCATGGACTATAAGAATTCAGAAGGCTTTGTCTATCCCAATATTTCAAAGATGCCTTTTATCATTTTGAAAGAGGATAATTCAAATAAGATTGCGAAGCTTCTTATGGCAGCCAAAGAAATGGGTATTCAATACTCGGTTTTCACACACACAATGACCGAGGGAACGTGGGAGGACCAAGAAGCAAGAACACTCGCCACTAAGCCGGAAGAGATGGTCTATTACGGAATCATATTATTTGGCCCAAAAGAAATCGTGACTCATCTAACTAAAAAACTTTCCTTATTCAAGTAATCATCATGAATAAACAACTCACTGGCAGTGTAAAAAAAGTGCAAGATTCTCTGATTGAGAATGGATTTTCTTGCACAGTGAAGGAACTTTCCGATTCAACGCGAACTGCAGAAGAGGCAGCCAAAGCGATTGGATGCGATATTGCGCAAATTGCGAAATCGTTGATTTTTATCGATCAAGCATCTGGCAACCCCATTCTTGTTATAGCCTCGGGAATCAATCAGGTCGATGTTAGAAAAATTGAATATTCTACAGGGCTTCATCTTATCAAGGCTGATGGTAAATTTGTAAAAGAAAGAGTCGGATTTGCTATAGGCGGAGTTCCTCCAGTCGGCCATAATGAAAAAATGATGACTTATTTGGACCCCACTCTGAGGGATTATGAATGGATATGGGCTGCAGCCGGTACGCCATTTGCAGTGTTTCGACTAAGTTCAAATGAAATACAAAATATGACCGATGGAAAATTTATCGACTTAAAGGTAGATAATTTCATTGCGTGAAGATATAAATAAGGAAATCTGTATAGATTTAGTTCTAAAATGAATATTTTATAGTTTGCAAAGCTATGTTACAATTTCCTCAGTGCAAGCGTTGTCAATGGGTTCAGATAGAGAATTCGCTTTCTGTTGCTTATCATGATCGGGAATGGGGAGTTCCTGTTCACGATGATCTTAGACATTTTGAATTTCTTATCTTAGAAGGGGCTCAAGCTGGATTAAATTGGCATACGATTCTTAAGCGTCGTAAAAATTATGAGCAGGCATTTTCTTCTTTTGATCCTAAAAAAGTTGCAGCCTATGATAGTGATCAGGCTGCCAAGCTACTAGTCAACGAAGGAATTATTCGTAATAAGTTGAAAATTAGTTCAGCTATTCAAAATGCCAAATGCTTTTTGGCTATTCAAAGCGAGTGGGAGAGTTTTGATGAATATGTTTGGCAATTTGTCAATGGCAAGACTATTCAAAACCATTGGAAATCAATTCAAGAAATTCCGGCTGAAACGAAAGAATCTAAACGACTCAGTGTTGATCTGAAAAAAAGAGGATTTACATTCGTGGGTCCTACCATTATGTATGCTTATATGCAAGCAGTTGGTTTAGTGAATGATCATACGGTAGATTGCTTCCGCTATTCCCAGCTCCAAAAGGATGAAGAGGAAAAAATGAGAATTTTTTGAGCTCTGACCCTTCTTAGTTTCCAGGGTGTGATTAAATCTGGGAGTTTATATTTTTTAGCAGATCGATACGAAATGGTAGGGCGGCGGTAGCCGCTTTCAGTGGGAAGCCCCGTATGAAGCGAGCTTGCGAGCGGAATGCGGGGTGTAGGCAAGATAGCATTGAGCCGCGGAAGCAGCGCAAGATCACTCACACCGCTTCCGCGGTTTATATTTTATTGATGCCCACCCGCATTCCGCTCGCAAGCTCGCTTCATACGGGGCTTCCCACTGAAAGCGGCTACCGCCGCCCTACCATTTCGTATCGATCTGCTAAAAAATATAAACTCCCAGATTTAATCACACCCTAGTTTCCAACTTTAAGCATTTTTCTATTGGTTTAAACGATTGAACATGTTATTACATTTACAGTTAGCTGCTATTTAAAATTATGTTTATGGGTATATATGACAGAAAGAGAATTTAATTTAGAAGACTTTAGAGAGCATCTTCAACAACTTGAAAGAGAGCTTACAGAAGGAACAAAACAAGATCCTGATTATCAAGGTGAAATAGACGAAGTAATTGAAGCTCTTCAGCGATTAACAAAAGAATTAAAAGATAAGAAATATCAACAGATTTTGCCAGATTTGTTTAGGGTGCTCGAATTTTTGGATATGGTAGAGGATAATTTTGAGGAAGAAGAAGAAGAAGAAGAAGAACCAAGCCAAAATGAGTAATTGAAGTAAACGATTGGTTTACTGTCAATTTGCAATAAAGCGGCATGTCTGAAAAATAATTTTTCAGACATGCCCTAAAGAGACAATGTCTCAATACCACCTATTTATTCCCTTGTTACCAAGGCCTGTTTAGTGTTTCAATAGAGGCCACGCACTATCCAACTTTCTCCCCGGATTAGCACTTCACCTGCTTTTGCTCCTTCAATTTCAAGCCATGTTATCCATCCACTAAATATTTTCTTCTAATTGGATGGGTTTATGGAAAATTTATCTTAGAATGATTCGAGCAAAATCATTAAAATTTACAGTTATTTAAAATGCTTGCGGTAACATCCATAAAATGTCCTTTCAAAAAAAATTATTGATTGCTACTTTACTTCTAATAAAGATAGGTCAATTTTATCAATTATCTTGAAAACTCATTTGACACTGAATATTTACGAATAGGAGGCCCATGAAACGATTTCTCTTTCTATTGATCTTATTAGCCAATCAATTTTTACTCTCTGCAGCTGCGCAAGATGCGATTTTTAAAGAATATGACATCCGGGGAGTGGTTGGAAAGCAATTTAACATTGAAGATTCCTATGAGATTGCTTGTGCAATAGCAGCCTATTTTTTAGAAAAAGATGCAACTATCCAGACGATTGCTTTGGGAGCAGATGGAAGGGTGCATTCTCCTGCTATCAAGCAACAGATCTGTAAGGCGTTATTGGAACGGGGTTTCGATGTCATTGATATTGGAATTTGCGCGACTCCTGTGATGTATTTTACTCTGCATACAACCTCTGTAGACGCAGGTCTCATGATTACAGCTTCACATAATCCAGGTGAATACAATGGGATCAAAATAAGCCGGGGTAAAGCTCCAGTTTTTGGTCAAGAAATTAAGAGGATTCGCGATCTATATGCCAGTAAACAATTTCCTGTAATAACAGAACAAGCAGGAAGGTATCAAGAAATCAATATGATTGCTCGTTATGTCGATTACTTGGCAACACTTTTTCCCCATCTTGTGGGAATGCCTCTTCATGCCCTCATAGACTGTGGAAATGGTGCCGCAGGCACAGTATTGCCATTATTAGTAAAACAAATGCAGTGGCCGCATATTCGCTTACTCTACCCAGAAGTTGATGGGACATATCCCAATCACATAGCAGATCCCTCAGTTGAAAAGTATATGCAGGATTTAAAAAAAGAGATGTTGGAATCAAATATTCCATTAGGGCTAGGTTTAGATGGCGATTGCGATCGTATGGCTCCTATGACAAAGTCTGGACAATTAGTCAAAGGTGATCAGTTGTTAACAATCTATAGCAAAAAGATTCTAGAGCAATATCCTGGCAGTGCTGTGGTTTTTGATATTTCGAGTTCTCGAGCTCTCCATGATATGATCAAAAAATGGGGAGGCATTCCCGTGCTGTCTCCAACTGGCTTTGCGCATGTTAAAAAGAAGATGACTGAAATAGGAGCTTTGATTGGAGGGGAAATTAGCTGTCATACATTTTTTAAAGATCGTTACTTTGGTTTTGATGATGGATTTTACAGCATGATGCGATTATTTGAATTGCTGCAAATGACAGAACGCTCTTTAGATGAATGGGTTGCTGAACTTCCACAACCCTTTAGTTCTCCTCTTTATCGCCTAGCATGCGAACGGACTTTGTGTCTTAAAATCATTCAAGTTCTTCAAGAAAACTTCAGCCAGCGCCAGAATGTCGAACTCTTTACCATAGATGGATTGCGCATTCATCTTCCCTATGGATGGGCGATCGTGCGGGCATCTAATACAGAGGCGGTCATTAGCATGCGATTTGAAGGAAATACAAAAGCGGACTTAGATCAATTAAAAAAAGAATTTTATGACATGATGAATCCTTACTTTGATTGTTCAGCTATGTTGAATTGAAGAAGTGTGCATAAGATTTATCCTTATTTTTAACAGTGGCCTTGTAGCTTGGATGTTTAGTTTATGCAAAGAATCTTTCTGACTATTGACTGTTAGATAACTGCAGTCGAGCTTTAAAAAAATTATTAAGATATCAAGACTCTTTGTTATAGTCCTCTTATCCCTTAATTTATAAAGGAGCCTTTACATGGTCTTCACTCCCAAAATCATCCCACATCTTGATCTTAAAGAAGTCTATGGAGAATGGCAAAAATATATTCATCGTCCGCCAACTCTTCACTCGCGATCCGTGACGTCTTCTCTCACTTCCTCGTCCGATGAACCTTTCATTTTTGATCTTCCTGGCAAAGGACAAGAGGCCCTTGTTTTACCCGAATGGAACAGGGTTGTGACCATTGTAAATGAAGATAAAGGATTCGGTGGTAAAGCATTAGTGTATGATTTTGAAACAGGGAAGTTAATCTATACCTTCGATTGCAAAAATAACATCATGACGATCTATCGACATGGCAACATTCTCTTTGTTCAGCCTGACAATGCTTGGCAAATCCAAGCCTGGGATCTCACTACAGGCAAACCCTTTGAACTATCTGAAAATTGGAAAAGGGTCGATCAAATATGCTTTAGCGATCAATTTATTGTGCACAACCATTTCAAAGGTTCAATAGATATTCATGTATCCAAAGACGCTCAACAACCTCTTGTTTTACATATCTCTGATCCGATAACACTCAAACCCCTGCAATCGCTTCAGACGGGACTCTTTAATATCTATGACATGTTGATCGTCAATGGTCAGCTATACGTCTTGGGCAGTGATGATAACCCTACGGTTATGGCTGATTTTAGCGATAATAGCGGCTGCCTGATGCGTTATGATTCTCCTGAAAAAGAAAATCCCGACAAGTTAAAGGTGTCTTTTAGATATGATTACAATGGAGGATATCGTCATGTCTTAAAGAACCATCAAGGGACGATCTTTAATACTGCGTGGAGTCCTTCCGTCACTACACTTTGGAATGCAGATACACTCAATTCACAGCTAGAAAAGCCAAATAAAGGCGGTTCCATGACGGCCAAGTTAGGGAACATTGCTGTTATCATCGACGATAACGAAATGGCCATTTGCCGTCAGGAACAAGATAAATTCAACATCGTCAAAACGATTGAGTGGGATAAAAACGAACCAGGATCAAGTATAGAAATTTTCAACTTCTCAAATGGCAAATTTTCTGCAGAAGGATATGAAAGTGGGATAGTGAGGATACGCAATCTCGACACATTTGGTATTCAAATGGAATTAACCCCGCCGCAAAATATGCAAGAAGTTTTATATACTCAGTTTGTCAAAGACAAGCTGCTCGTACACTATAACAAACCTTCGACGGAGGGAACGTTGGCTGTTTTATGGGACTTACAGACCCAAACTCCTTCTCTTCTTATCACAAGGGCGGCTCTTAAAGGCCGTGATTATCAAAGTCAATACGATACCGTCCATATCGTGGATAACCATATCCTCCTTCGCAGTGAAGATCAATTCATGTTTTACAAAGGAGTCATTTAATGTTGACAACAGCAAGAGAAACATTTCAGCACTATTTCTGGACTAAGACAGCTGATCCTATCACAACCACTTCTACCATGACCTCTACCTCGACAGCTACATCTAAAGAAGTTGCACCGATTATCACCAACATGTCTGGAAAGGGAAGCAAAACGATTATTCTGGATGAATTCTATCTAGCTACTTATATTGAGACTGCTAAGGAAATTCATGTTTATGCATACACCGAAGGAAAACTCACATACAGCATACCATGCGACCATCCTGTAAAGAAGTTATATAGCGATAGTGGCTCTCGTCGTCTTTACGCTCAATTTGAAGACAACCCACAAGTGAAGGCTTGGACAGACTACAACGGAAACCCTATAGAATTGCCAGAGCTTTGGAAAAGGATCGATAATCTCAGCATCGGAAGAAATTTTATATTCCATTCGGAGCCTCTAACAGGCGAAAATAGACCTCTGAAGGTCTCTATTTCTGATCGCAGTTCGCTTCAACTTAAACACACAATTTCAACAGAATTTTTTAAAATCTTTGATATGGTTGAAAATCAAACAAGATTATTCGTGACAGGAATCGATAGCAATCCTAACAATAAAATGATTCCTAAGAATGGCATGCTAATGATCTATGAAGGATTATTGACAAATAAAATCGTGTGGTACAAAAAAACGTATCCTTATGATTCAAACACCACCCTTAATGAAACCCTTAATGTTGAACAGGGTTTTGTCTATAATTCCAAAGCGACTCCGTCTAATATTAATATATGGGATGCTAATACTTACGCTCCGGTTTTAGCGCGTAAGGCTGACAAAGATCAGAATCAACCTACCTTGACAAGCTTAGTCGGTTATCAATTAGCTGTAGCCGATAGCAAGAGCATTGCCATCTATAGGGTCGACGGAGAATGTCAGGATTGTGATCCAGGTTTTTTTCTGGACCCAAAGGAACTTCCCGTGTCTCAAACAGACGGAACAAAAATTTTGAGCCAACCTAGGATTCTTGAAATTTCTAAAGATAACCCTTTAACCGCTCTCTGCTTGTTTAATAATGATGATTACCTTGGATCGAATAAAGCACGCTATCTCATGGTGGAAGGGTATGCTAATGGCCTTGTGCGTATTCGCAAGTTAGAGGATTTGAATGTGATGATGGAATTTCACCCACCAAAGGATATGAAGAATGTCATCGCTTGTGAAACCTATTATACTTCCAATCGACTACTGGTCCATTATGGCACCCCTTCCAGCGACGGCACCTTAGCGCTTGTCTGGGACTTTTCTCAACACACACCAGTTCAAGCTATTACTCGCGAGGCTCTTAAAGACAGACATTATGATAGTTCACAAGACACCGTAAAAGTTTTTTACCCCAACAGTGTCGTTGTGCAAAGCGAAGACCAAATCTTATATTATAAGCGAATTTTTGAAACCAAGTCAGAATGAAGATATTAGCTGTTAAATTTTTAGAGAGTAAATACAAGAAACCCTCAAAAAATGTTGACAAAATATGATGACGAAGTTTTAGTGAGGAGTACAAAGCTTGCAACCAAAATGAATCTTTTTTAAGGTGGAGGGGTATATGGTTAATAAAACACGAGAATCTTCTGCAGCTGCAGAAAGAACTAAAACTCCAGAAGCATCTTGGCCTGATTTTGCTGTCAGTTTATATGATAAATTAACAGGAAGAGGGGCTGAGATCACTTATGAATTTGAGAATTTCAACATATTTATCCCTGCAAAAATGGGCGAAGAAGGCAATCATTTTCATTGGAAAATTGATGGAACAGTAAATATTCGTACTCAAGATCAAGTTAACCAGCAAGGAAATGAAGAATAATGTCTCTTAGCCTACAAGGTTGTCTTTATCTTATTTTGAATCAACAGCAGATAAAAGTAGAATGTAAAGGGCAAAGTATTAAGTTGGTATTTTCTTCCTTTAAAGCTCTAAGAAATTTCATTTATTTTTTGAAAAATTTTAAAAATACATTAGTTTTTCAAGCAATCAAAAATGAAATAAGTCACTTAGATTTAAAGTACTATATCAATAATTTTATTGTAGGACAATCTAATGCTGATTTGCAACCCACTTGGCTAGGAAATTATGTTGGTTTGGAAAATTCTAAAATTTATCCCCAGCAGATTTTTAGTTATTTGATAAGTTGTTTAAAAAAATCAAGCACTTAACATCATGAATTATAGCAGAGTGCTCTAATATCAAGAAGTTAAGGATGCATGTGAAAATTGCTAAAAGCTGCAAAAAAGGAGTGTTTCAACTTTGACTGAAACACTCCTTAGAATAAAAAGCGCATAAGTGGCAGATGACAAGTCATCTTTGTTATATGTGTCAATTCTTATTCTTTCCATTCATCATCATTTATCTGTTGAGCATCATCTCCTTCTATATCTCTTCTAAGACTTTTCGCTGCGGCCATGATGCTGAGTTGAATGCGCTCATTGTCTGGTAGGCTTTCCCATACTTTTTTCAAAGTCTCATCTTGAGTGATTTGTTTGGTTGTATAACCTTCTTTTTCAATTAATTGTTTGATTCTTGTGTAAGGATCTTGTTTCTGTATGGGATGATCACCAATAAAGTCCGTTTTATTCAATTTCCTTCCTTTTTTGATTTGATTTAAAAGTGTCTCTTGATTTTCAGATGCTTTAATAGGTTGTTCTTTAGTAAGATCTCGTTTATTTAATTGACTTGCTCCATTTTTGATTTGATCAAAGAGAGCCTCTCGACCTTCTGGTTTTACCTCTTGAATATTGGTCTTGTTCAAGCCTTGTTCTCTCCTTCTCTGGATCTGCTCAGCCAGAGAAAATGATTTTTCTTCTTGATCTTCGACAAGCTTAGGCTCAACATCAATCGCCTGATAATGTTCTTTATTAGGTGATTCTGTTGAATAGCCCATTGTTTGTTGTGGATGGGGAAGAGAGGGGGGTAAATCTTCAGGAGGAGGTGAGAAATCTTTTAATACTGCTATTTCGTCAGAAAAAGTTGGTGCTTTTTCTGTTGTTTCTTGTGGTTCAGGAGGCAATTGTAATTCTTCTGGTAGTATGATTTCATTTTCTTCTGTCTGAGTTAACTCTTCTGTTAGTATAGGTGTGACCCGCTCTTTAACTTTGAGAGCTTGATTTAATTCCTCATGAAGCTTTAATTTTTCAATTAATTCAAAAATATGATTAGTTTGGTATTTAAGTTTAGGAAAAGAAAAGGAAATTAAAGTCTTGAGTTGGTTCACATCATCCATTTCTTCAAATTTCTTGGGCAGAGAATCTGGTTTAAATGGACTATTTTTGACTTCCTTGGCAATTTCTTGGAGAGTAGAATGGATAGAGTCTTTAAGCTTTTGAGTCTGAGTAAAATCCTGAGGGACCTTTGTTTCCTGTGTTTGTTTTGCTTTCTCTGCATGCAGTGTTAAATTATCGCGGTAAAGCTTAAGCTCTTGACGTAAAATATTCATTTGATTTGCTGTTTTTTCTCTTAGGTCTAAGAAAGAGATTGCTTGCCTGCTTCTTTTTAGTTGTATGCTTAATTTTTGACAGTAAAGATCCTTTTGGTGCAGCCAACTCAATTCTTCATGATTAAATTTTGCAGTTTTCTTTATTTCTTTATAGGTCTCTCTTTGACCTTCTCGAACTTTATCGAGCTCTTGTATTAAATAATCTTTGCCTTTAAAAAATCGATACGCAGCATCTATCACTTTATTGCCATAAATTGATTTCTCTAACTTAGAGATTCGATTGCATTCTTTTTTATAGAGCGAGTATAAAGCTTCTAAAACTTCCTCTTGTTGACCTAAAGCTTGTATTCTTCTATCGTTTATGAAAAGAGTTCCATCCCATAATCGCTCAATATAACCCTTTAAATCAGGAAAGGCAGATTTAAGTAATTGATGGATATCTTCACCGTTTAATCTTTCTTTTTTGAGAATTTGTTGTAATTCACTCTCTGCTGTTGGATGCAGAACTTCTTTCAGGGTTTCTACTAGAGCTTTCCTTTCCTCTCCGATCTTAGTAAAGTTCACCCATGTGCCTTGAAAGTAATAATCTTTCATTGCGACTTCAATGTTAAGAAGCTTGTTGGTCACCTCTAATGTTCGTTCGAAGCCGGCAATAGTTTTTTCTAATTTCTGGATTTGTCCTGGCAAAGCGTCATAAGTTAAATGCCTATCTGCTAATTCGATAGCGGTGCTTTCATGTTCTTTTAATTCCTGTAAATATGTTTTAGCTGTAGTTAATTTTTCACGCGCCCCTTTTAAATACCCAGCATTAATAGCTACCGTGTCCGCATTAGGAAATTTTCCAGCTAATTTTCTTTCTGCATGTGTTGCTTTTATTGTCCACTTCGATAATTGATCGATCGCTTGTTTGGTACTCCCTATAAGCACATGAATACTTTCAGCTTGTTCTTGTTCAGATTGAGAAATTTTACCAAAAATTCTGTTAAAAAATTGCCCAATTTTATTCCAAATCGCTAAGTGCCGAGAAATAACAATAGATTTTAATCCAGGTTTGGCGCTTTCTTCAGAGCCGTTACCTTTTAATGTTTCGGTGGCAATCAACTGAGTTAGACTTTTATTAGAAGCCCTTGTATTTCCTGTTGCCTCTGAAGGAGAAGAAGTAGAATCAATAGGAAGTGAAGAAGGGGAATCATGTATATGCATAGCAATACCTTTTTATTTAAAGTTAAACTAAATCTAATTATTATTATAACATTTGATAATTTTTATTATAAAAAAAACTTATTTATAATTTATTATTAATACTATCATAACGAATTAACTTAAAAAAGCTATTAAGGTACAGTAATTTTATTGTAATTTTGAATGCAGATCTAAAAAAACGGGTAAGAAGGACTTTCCTTAACAACCGGACGTTATAGCTTGCTATTAACGAAGTTGTTATGCTCAGTAAGAAGCGCCAGGTTTTTAGCGCCGTAGTTTTTAAGGATATATAGAGGGAAAAGCGCTTTTCGCTAGACAATTTTATTTAAATGTCTCAACTTCACCTGAAGAACTAAGCAATTTGGTTTACAGCATGAAATTTGCTAACAAAGACAAAGTCTGTATGACTCCTTCACCCTTAAAAAAGATTAAAATTCCTTCCTTAACAGATTTGCGTACTTTTATATCTTCAATTCCTGGCTTATCCGGTCAGGATAAACAAAATGTCGAGCCTCCAGAAAAAATAGCACTTTATGATCGATATAACTTAGACGCTTGCCCTTGGCCTCAAACGCCAGATGGTCAATATGCACAGAAATTTTTAACGCCGTTGATCCAAAGAGGTGTTTCGAAATACATTGAAAATGTGCAGACTGATATGCGTGTATTGGTAATGGGTGACTTAGTCCTACCGATTACCATCAATGAGGCTGAATATGAAAATTCTTATGTGTGTTCACCTTATAGTTATTTTATCTCCTATGCAAGGGAATCGCTCGATTTTCTCTCACAAGCTTGGCTTTATCATATCATCAATGCTCTACTAGTGGGAATGGGCAAAGTCTTAAGGAAACTTCATATCAATAAGGTTGTCGTTGTTAATAACTGGTTGTATTCGACTAATTTGTATCCTCAAATACAATCCTCCCAAATCGCGCGAATTGCAGAGTTTCTAGAGCATGCTTTTCCTGACCATGCGATCATTTTTCGCTGTGTTGATCCTTATATAAATCCCATTTGTTTCCAGACTCTCCAACAAATGATGAGATTAGAATTTATTGCGATGCGGCAGATTTTCTTTTTAGATCCTCAGGATTCTTCGCTTTTAGAATCACGTATTTTTAAGAGTGATAGGAAATTGTTAAAAAACAGTGGATATGAAATTGTCGATGGGGAGCAATTGACAGAATGTGAAATTCCTCGTTTATTAGAGCTGTATCGAGATTTATACATCCAGAAATATTCTAGTCTGAATCCCAACTTTAATGAAGAGTATATACGTTTAGTCTTAGAGCAAAAACTATTAAAGTTTAAAGTCCTTAAAAAGGATGGGCGAATTGATGGGGCGGTGGGTTATGTGCAACGAAACGGGAAAATGTATTGTCCTTTTTTTGGCTATGATAGTCAGGTGCCTAAAGAAATAGCTTTATATCGTCTATTGTCCACCATATTAATGTTAGAAGCTTATCAGTGCAGCCTTTTCTTCCATCAAAGCTCAGGCGCCTCCACATTTAAAAAAATTCGCAAAGCCCATCATTGTATCGAATACATGGCTGTTTCCTATAAACATCTTAAATTTTCACGTCATTTCCCTTGGCAAATTCTTAAAGCCCTCTACAACTCACTGGGCGCTATTTATATGAAACGCTATTGAGGACATTGAAAGCTTGGATTGACGCTGTCCATTCTTTATAATTAAGTGGTGATGGGCATATCTTAAAAAGACTCGTCTTTTTAAGATATGCCCGCACAATCACAAGGCTTTCTTATCTTAAATGAACTTCCGCCCCTAGCTGCAATTGAGGGCCATCTGCTACACTTAAATTAACCGAAAGCATTCCGGTCAACATCTCTTGCCAAGTTTTCCACGTTAATCCATCAAGACTGATGAAGAGTGCCTTTTCTTGGCAACGTAGATAAAATGTCTGCTTGATTTTTAATAAATAAGCAGCATGATCGCTCTTTTCAAGCTCCAATAAGTCTCCTGTTAAGAAAAAACTTAAAGGAAGAGTGGTCCCTTGAGGACAAACAAGAATAATATCTGAAGGATGGTCCATAAACTGTTGGATTTCTTCCTGAGAAATGTACGGCAAATAGAGAATGTCACCGGTCGCTTGAGAAGATAAAGAGCCTTGTTGATCGTGTGCCAAGATTCTTCCCACTAAAGCCAAACTTAATAAATTCGTTAAGATCCAGGATTTCATTGTTTTTATCCTTTACTACATATGTAGTATTTAAAATTAAAAAAGGGACATGTTAAAATATCCAAAACTTGCCAAAAGACAAAGTCAGGACCCAGCTCATTAGCAAAAAGATTTTGATCCATTTAAGAATGCTTGATTCTCTTTGATTAGACAATAAAATAAGGGCTTGCAAGCGTTTAACGGCATGATGTGAAGTTGCAAAGGATCGGGCGAAAGTGGGAAGGGAAGCCGTATGTAGCCAGTCAGCTGCTTTGTAAAGTGCTTCGGCCAAATGCAAGTGATTGAGAGAGGTACCAGGCAGTCGATCGCATGCATATTCCTGAGCAAACTCTAATCGGGTCTTAAAATAGCGGGTTGGAATCCACCAAAAAAGATGACAAATCCCAAATAAAACTGCATTGACTATAAGGTCTCCATGCATCAAATGAGCGAGTTCATGTGCAATGATAGCCTCAAATTCTTGTGGGATGAGTTTGTCAAATAGAGCGCGAGAAATGAAAATGGCTGGACGGCGCTGTCCGATGATGAAAGGGGAGTGAGGTATGGGGGTCAAATAGATGGCTACTTTTTTGTGTTGAATTCTCGATTGCAAAAGGGAATCTTGTAGCGGATAAGAGTAGGGGGTAGAAATGGAGCACAGTTTGTTGAGCCATTGAGAAGATAAGCGATATTGCCAAATTGCCTGTCCTAAAAACCAAAGTGTTCCGGCAATCAAACCTAAAGCGCAAATTAAGGTCCACTGGCAGCCTATTTTGAGGCAAAGAAGATCCGCAAGAGTAAAGGTTTGTCCGTGAGAAAGATGAAGATCGATCGAAGAGAGAGGATACTGGAAGGGAAACAACCAGAAGTTCAGACTCAACATGCGCGTCCCCTCAGGACTGGTCAGAGGATTGAGCTGTTGAGCAAGAGCCCAATTGGAAAATTCATAGGAGCCCAAGTCGGTGATCAACTTCATAAATGGAATTAATAAGCAGAGCGCCTGAAGACGGCCATTTTGGATGCGTAAAAGCTTCAAAGCAAAGTAAGTCAAAAAGCTTAAAGTGAAAAACGAGAGTAGGCTATTGACTCCTACATTGACAATGAAAATCGGCCATAATGAAAATTCCATCATTTCATCTCGTTCTTAGCTTTTTGAAGAATGTTTTTCATCTCTTCTAAATCTTGCATTGTTAAATCCTTGCTTGAATCGATCAAATAGCGAATCATGGCAATAGAGCGTCCCCCAAAGAGGCGTTGCTTAAGTCGCTCAACAAGTCCAAGCGCAGAAGTTTTTGATGTTTGGGGAAGTTGATAAAGATAGTGACGTCCTTCCCGCCGGCGCTCTAAATCTCCTTTTTCAAACAGCCGTGTCATTACAGTCATGACCGTCGTATAAACAACAGTTTGATTCAAAGCTTGATAAATTTCTTTGACTGAGACCTCTTCTTTTTCCTTGATCAGCTGGAGAATAATCCACTCCAATTCGCCAAATAATCGTTTCTTTGACACTGCATAACTCCCTTTCTTTTTTTTATACTACAGTCGTAGTATCTAGTCAAGCTTGAACCGTCCTAATATAAAGAACTAGTGTAATGGAGTTACCAGTACTCCATTACACTAGTTTTTGCCTATTGGGAGCGCTTGAAAAGCTCCCGCGGTTGAATTGGGATGAGATGATTCTCTTGTAGTCCTTCAGACTACATGACGAGGGCTAATCTAACCCAGGGCCAGGTGTTCATTTTGTGCAAAAATGAGCTTTATTTTTCACAATAATTGGCATAGTTGAATTGAAGGTCGCATGTTTATGCCGTCTTTTCAGGACTCGATGTCTTTTTGATAGAACCCAGGCCTCCGCTTCGCTTCGACCTGGGCTGTAACATGACGGCCCTTCAGGCCTTAACAAGAGATGTTTAAGCCCCTCTTCTATAGTCTCTAAATAGTTTTTTGTTAAGGCCTGAAGGGCCGGCCCTTCAGGCCTTAACAAGAGATGTTTAAGTCCCTCTTCTATAGTCCCTAAATCATCTTTTTGTTAGGCCTGAAGGGCCGTCATGTTACAGCCCAGGTCGCAGCGAAGCGGAGGCCTGGGTTCTATCAAAAAGACATCGAGTCCTGAAAGGACGGCATAAACATGCGACCTTCAATTCAACTATGCCAATTGCTCATTTTTGCACAAAATGAACACCCTAGCCCGGGCTTTGAAGCACTCCCAATAGGCTAAAATTAATGTAATGAATTACTAAACTCACCTAAAAATTTATTGATATTGTTTTACATGTTCTTCAAAAGACCAACTTAACAAATTCAAGAGGATCACAGCTGATACAACGCGTGTAAAGCGCGGACCAAATCCCTTATAAGGTTCAGCCAATAGATGATGGAATAATTCACCTAGCGCTTGATCAACACGACCCGTTTGATGGCTAGTTTGCAAGCTATTTTTCATTATTGTGCGAATTCCTTGAGGCCAAAATACTGTCTTCATTCCTCCTTGGCACTGCGTTTTCCATGTATCAAAAGGCTGCGTCAGAGTTGCTCCCAGTGCTCCAGCAAAGGCACTTCCTACAATGGTTGCTATCAAATTCAAAGGGATAATCTGCTGTTGAGAGGCAATGAATTTAAAAGAATCATTTTTTTGTAGGCAAGCTGCAAAATAAGGTCCTCCTGCTGCATAAGATGCTGTAAATGGCATTTCTCGCAATATAGTTGGAATTAACCCTAATGTTAATGTTCGCCGACCATATTGCTGCCACAATTCAGTTGTCGCTTTCCAGTAGGTTGGGCGAATTCCCTTTTTGGCTTGTTCTTCATAACGCCTTACATTTTCGCGTTGTTTATCCATGAGCATTTCGCTCCAACTAGCAATGGGAGCTGCTACCAATCCTCCAACTATGGAAGCAAATAATTTTTCTAAGTCAGAAAGGGATTCAGGATTTCTTCCGTGAGCCAACTTTTGCTTTGTCCAGCCGATCGCCCCCATTTGCACCCCAATGATGATGCTCATTCCTGTTCCATTCACTAAAGCTCCCCCATATAACTGGCGTAAGCTCAAAGATTTCCAAATCGAAGGTGCATGTTGGGATTTATTTTGAACGGTACGCATGCGCTTTTGCAAAATATTTTTAAATGTGACAAGGGGTTGATCAACTGCAACTTCAATTGCTCCTGAAAATATGCCCTTAATTACGTCTTTATAAGGGCTAGAAGCCAAAGAGGTCATTGCTCCATGTAGGAAAGATCCTTTTTCAAAAAACGGATTCAAGGCTAAAGAATTGTCCTTTGGCTTAACGGGAGGGATAGACATCGTCATTCTCCAAAATGTAAATGATTTTCTGTAATACCTAACATCTATAAATAATTAAAGTCAATTAATAAGAATGAAAAATAGTGTCATTTAAAAAATCAAAATTTTAAGGAACAAACTATTGATATTGATTAAAGAAAAAGAAGAATTTAAATAGACAAAATAATGACGACAAAAATAAGAGAGGAAAGAAGAAGGACAGCAAAAGAAAAAGGAGCCATAACCGAACAGGAACTAGAATGCCAAGCACTTGGTGGCTTAGTTGGATTTAAAGGATTGTATCGCATCGCTTACCTAAAAGGGATTATTTAAAACTTTGTCAGAACCTGTTTTTATTAGCTTTTGCTAACAAATTTGACATTAATTCTAATTGCATCCGTTTGTATTGTCAAGAAAAATGAAAAAAAACTTCTCTTAATTTATTAGAAGTGATAAACTCTCAAATTTAAAATCTTTAAATAGATCTTAATATTTAGATTTATTAAATAGATAAATTACTTTGAGTTGAGGTATAAATGAAAGAGTTGTTATTCGATTATATAAATTCTGATCCAATGAATGAACTTCAATCGGCTTGGGAAAGAATACCTTCTGATAAATATGCAAAATTTGGTTCGTTAAAAGGGCGTAATGTTTGCGTCTGGAAGACATTATATCACACAGTGGCTATTCCCTTGAAGCCTATATGCTATATGGCAGTGGGCTTAACTTGCTTAGTGGCACATGCTTGCTTTGCTGCCTTGGATTTCAAAATGAAATTGTCTTACAGTCGGTTCGGCACCCTTTTCATTGTAACTGGATTAGTTGCTCCTGTAGGACAGATCCTACAGCTTTTCAAAGCGGCCATGGGCATTCTTCATCCTGGATGTTATTTTAGGGAAAATGAATGCAGTGTCTATTTTACACAACTTGTAAAGATTGCAGAAGAGGTCGCATGCGAACCAGAATTAATAGAAACTTTTCAGAAAGGCGCTTCTATTATAGAAATTTGTCTGCAGACTAGTGGCGCTTCTTCCTATTATGAAGCTCTTTTTAAACGTGATTTAGCGATCATATGTGAAAGATTGAGTGATCCCTCTCTTCCGCAAGAGGAAAAGCTAGGCATTCTCAATATGTTCGCTTCTTTGCCAAGCGATCCTAGAGAATCTGGAATTCAAGCTTGTGGTCCGGCCTTAGGAAGGTTACTAGAACAAATTTGCGGTTGCCTTGATATTCCTAAAGAACCGCAGAAAGTCTTACCATGGCTTGCAACACAGATCAAAGAAGAAATTTTGCATCATATTGTCATGCAGGAAGAATCTTTGGGCAAGCGCTTATGTATCATAGAGCTACCTGATCTTGCAAATTTGCCAAATTCTACTCCAAATCCTGAATTTGATATTGATATTGCTATTGATGCTGCTCATTTTGGCAATATCTTAATAGCCATGCTAGGAGAAAAAATTGGACTTCCGCAAGAGATGATCAACAGTGCTTTCCAAGATCCAATTGTCAAGGTTAGCGTTCTGCCTGAAAACGAACAACAAGAATTACTTGATCTATTCAATCAATCTTATACGAAAGACTTTCTTGAAAAATATTTGATGGAGCGCATCAATAGCCAGCCTGACGGCAGGCCCGGATTGAAAGATTTGCGCAACTACATGGTTCAAAAGTTATATGCACAAGTACCGGAAGAGAAAAGAGAATCTTCCAAAAAAGACGTGCAAGATAAATTTGACATAGGCGAAGCTTTAGCGGATGATCCCATTTTTTATATCAAACTTCATTATTTTCTTTATCCTGATGCAGATCCCTCTGATGAAAAAGCTTTTGATTTCAATATCGAAGGAATCAAAGCCTTTGCAGCTACTTTAGATCACAATCCTTTTGATTATTTTAATAGAGAGTCGGATTTAAACGAAGATTCTGTTGCACCTTTCTAATGGCCTAAATTCGAATTGTGGGATAGATTTTTTGTTTCCGCGGAATTAAAAAGCTTTATTTTTTTATTAAGCTTTCAATACCTTTAACAGATTGGTGACCATGCGAATTGATGACTCTAATTTTATGGATAATTATATTAATCCAGACGTGTATCCTTTGACTCATATCACTTGTCAATTCACAATAGAATATATAAAAATTGTTGCAGCCAAGATCTTCTTGGAACTTTTAAGTCAGCACTATTTAAGCCATTCTTCAAAAGTAACCTCACAAGCGGTTTATCAGGCTGTGATTTTAGCTCCCCTTAGAGAAGAAATAGTATTTCGTGGGATTATATTGAGAATCATCCACTGGATGCAGAATAGCTTAAATCAATTTGAGGATAAGGATCTGAATATAGAAGAAGGAAAGCAAAGTCAACCAAGCTTTTGTATTCGCCTTCGTTCTCATTTCTTTGACGATTCAGCAGCTCAAGATGCAGATTCAGAGACTTTTATTATTGACCTTTATCCTCCTGTTTTCGGAGAGATCTTTTGCCAAGCTGTCTTACAAGCCATTTATTGGCCGCAAAAGAAATGGAACCAATATTGGGGAAGTGAATTATCGGCGAAAGAAGAAAAAGCTCAACTTCAACAAATCTTCCGTATTCATTTGGCGGCTTTTATTTTTGCAGCAGCCCATCTTTCGAATACTCATTCCAATAAGGCAATCGCCCTGACGCAGTTGGTTTGGTCTTATATGGGAGGGGTAATCTATGGCTATTTAAGCGAAAAATATCATTCCTTAGCTCCTAGCATTTTGGCACATGGCTTCAATAATGCCATTGCAACTAGTATGAGAGTTTATCCAGAGCGGGTTTCGCATCTTTTATTAGCTCTATTCGCCAACCGATTAGGTTCTTATCTTTTAGGAAATACTTCCGTTGATAAAACAATTATGTCAGGAGTTGCCCAGGCTTATGAGTGTTGTGTTTCTCTTCCAGAAAGGGTCGTTCAGTGGTATCGAGGAAATTCAGCTGCCGAGGAAGTGCAAGTCATTTAATTTTTCAAAAGATTGTGTCACCCATCGATCATTTCTTTCCATCATCAGGCTTCTTTTAAGATGAGGGAATGTAAACAAATTCAGCACTCATGAATTCTGCATTTTTATTGCTGGATCCTAGAGTCTTAAGATAAAGAGTCTTGTCGTGTTGAGGCTGTGTGCTAATGGAGGCATTGACTTGAATCGGAATGTCGTCAAATACATTTTGATGAGCGAGCACAAATACTGTGTAAATCCCTGTTTGAGCTGGAGAGGAAATGACTAAACTTTGAGGGGAATGACTGGTTGTCATTGGAAAGCCTTGGTAGATTGTCCCATCGGGTCTGACAACAATGGGAGTCAAAGGGGCTTGAGATTCATTCTGACAATGAAAGGTAAAGGTCAAGGAGGCTGGTCCCATTAAAGGAGCGGGAAAAACACCTGGCTGGTCTTTTAAACTTAGGGGTTTCGCAATGGTATGAGGACCTAAAAAACCTAATGCAGATACAGGGGAGTGGCTATAAAAACGATGACGATGTCCTTTGTGTATTGAGCCTAGGCTGCCTTCAACCAAAGACCCTGTTGTCGAGGCACCTAAAGTGGCCACTTCATGCGTGGGTTTGGAAGTAAGAAAAGATTCTTTTTGAGAAGAATAGGGCACAGGTTCTTGTGCTAATAAACTAGAACTATAACCTAGACCAATAAGAAAGCACAGCGTGAGATTTAGAATTAAAAGTCTTTGCCTCTTCATTATGCATTTCCCATCAAAATCATTTAGCTTAGCTGAGTTTTTGACTCTATTTTCATTAGCATTTTCGGACATGCCTTAAGTTTTAAAGTTACCTTAAGCGCGTCTTTTTGGCACCCTCTTTTTGAGTGTTTTTGGCTTTTGAGGTGTTCTTTAATTCTTTTTCTCTTGGCATAATACGTTTAGCTTTGGGCTTTGTCGCTTTAGTTAAAGAGGAGGGAGTAGGAGTTGATTTAATTGGATTTTTGCTTTTTCCCTTTAATGGGGCATTGGCTTTCGAAGTTGATTTCTTCTTGGAAGGCTTGACAATATTTTCTTTTACATCTTCTTCTTCAAAATCTTCGTCGAAGTCCTCTTCCTCACCTTCCTCATCTTCCTCACCAAAGTGATCTTTAATTTTCTCTTTGGGAACCGGGTCAGAGCTGTCGACCCAACGGGTAGAAAGGGCCCTCAAAGAAGCAAGTTTTTGGTTTAAAGAGACTTCCGTATCACTAAATTGCTGGCGCCGGGCGCTTAACAAATCTTCTCCTGTATCAAATTTAGAGGAGAACACCGAGAAGGCAGAAGTAGAGTTTATTTCGGGTGTAAATAAAAACGGATGTACAGAGGGGGGAACAGTGGTATAAATATCCAAAGTGACTTGCGGTTCAATATCTGGCTTAGCGGCTTGTTTGGGAGGTCTTCCACGTTTGGGCCGTGGATTTAAAGCTTCATTGGAATAATAAGTTTTAGCTTTAGTAACCAAAGCTTTGCGGGCATTTTGAACATCTTTACCCACTTTAGATTGAAAAAGCATCTGTTTGAGTTTTTCAATCAACTGACGAGGTAAATCTAAATCTTCTTCAAAAACAAAATGGAAGTGATTTTGGCGCAACCATTCAATAATGCGGATGCGAGAGCGTTCTTGGTAAAACTGCTGCCATTTTTCTTGTTCGGCATGGTGATCATAGATGAATTCTAAAAAATTCTCTCTCGCTTCCTTGGATTGAATGATGTCGAGAAGCTTTTCTTTTGTGTCGATATCATATACTTTTTCATTGACAAATCCTTCCATGATTTTTTTTGTTTCATAAAAGGAAAGTTTTGGGATGGAGCAATAGCGGTCTGCATTTTGAGTTAATTCTTCGTCTAAAGCTTCTAACTCATTTTGAGGCTTATCTAGATCCACGTAAATGAGAAAGCCTTCTAAACGATCAATATAAAAATCTCTTTCATCATCTGATTTAGCAAAGGCTTCCATTAAGCGATGGCAGCGTAAAATAAGAGGGTTTTGCGCTTCTTGTTTAATCTTCGCACACATGTCTTGTTTGTATCCTTGAATCGCTGTTTATTGACACTTTACGGGCTTGAAAAATGGGGGATATGGGCAGCCAAAAGACAGATTTTCAAGACGAAGAGTGTAAATTTAAGATTGTACTGAATTGACCGAGTTACAAGCAATCAAAAAGAAGAATTAGCAGATGTCAGAATTGCCATTGCCTTGTTTTCCTGTGCGCGAGGATGATAGAAGGGAAGCTCAATTTCTCCTTGAAAGGTGCATTCTGCTGAACCCGTCAAGGTCACATTTGAAAATTTTAGGCCTTCAATAGTAAATCCAATGCTTAATGTCTCTCCTGAGCGTGTTTCAACGAGTACTGGACTAGGCCAACGGTAGAGACGGGCAGCAGCTAAAGCAGCAGCTGTTGCACCTGTTCCGCAGGCAAGAGTCTCTCCTTCAATCCCTCGTTCATAAGTGCGAATTTTAATTTTCCCCTGTTCAGTTTGTTGAGCCATTGTGACATTTGTCCCGGTAGGCATCCATAATGAGTAATTGCGAAGGTAAGAGCCTAATTTTTTAAGATTTATTTCTTCAATATTCTCAACAAATAACACCGCATGGGGGACACCAGTATGGATATAATGGATAGAAAGGAATTGATTTTCAAAACGTAAAGGAATGTTCCATTGAATATTGCGAGGAGATCCCATTTCAATGCAAATAGCATCGCCGGTTTGTGTGGCGGTTAATAAGTTCTGCATGATTTCAATGCGATAAGGCTGGTTTTGAATTCCCATGCTGGCTAGCCATTTGACAAAGCAGCGCAAACCATTGCCACACATTTCAGCTTCACTGCCGTCTGAATTGAAGACGCGCATGCGAAAATCAGCTTGGGTAGAGTGTTCTAACAAGAGTAATCCATCTGCGCCAATGCCCCATTGGCGTTGGCAGAGACGTTGAATGACTGATTGCAAAATAGGGAAAGTGCCTGTGCGGTTATCGAATAGAATAAAATCATTTCCACTTCCAACATATTTAGCAAAAAACCAATGCATGGAGACAAACCTTCATTCTAAAATGAGTCCCTTCTAGGGAAAATATTCTCAATTGGAAAGGCATGCTAAATTTACTTTGTGCTCAAGTCCTCAAAGGAATTAATGACGCGATCTAAAAGTCCAAACTCGAGCGCTTCTTGAGCTGTCATCCAAGTATCGCGGTCAATGGCTTTTTCAATAGTAGCAAAATCTTTTCCAGTTGCTTCTACGTAAAGTTCAATAAGGCCATTGCGTGTTTTGATCATTTCACGTGCTTGAATCTCCAGATCTGTCGCTTGCCCCTTAATGACCCCAGATAATAGAGGCTGGTGGATCATAATACGCGAGTGAGGCGTCGCAAAGCGACGGCCAGGGGAGGCACATAGACTTAAAATGGATCCCATTGAGGCTGCTAACCCTGTCACTAGCGTTGTCACAGGCGAAGAAATCATTTTCAGTTGATCCCAGATGGCAAAACCTGAATCAACCGCTCCGCCTGGACTATTGATAACAAAAAGAATGGGTTTACCGGGATTGGTCAACTCTAAGTACCAAACCTTGCGAATAAGTTCACTTGCTGAATCGCTATCAACAACATCTGAAATAAAAATGCGGCGGGCCTCTAATAAAGTATGTTCAATTCGATCGGCAACTTTAGAGGGAAGCGATTCTTTTTTTTCTTTATCATTTTTGGTGGGCATGTTGATCTCCCAAAGTCTGTTTTTGTCCTATTGTATGCTTTTTTCTTTCGATTTTCAAGGGATAATTCAATCAAGAGATAAAACTATATTTCAATTTCGGGATAAAGGGGGAAATGGCTGAGTAATTGAGCCACTCGCTTTTGGGCGGCTTCCAAAATGTCGGGCTGGGTAGTGCTATTGGCTTTGCTCGGCTGTCCTGTTTTTTGAACAAGAGTCGGCTGAGTATGAGAAAGGACAGAGACAATAATATCGGCAATTTCCCGCATTTCGTCTACACCCATGCCAAGCGTCGTCAAAGCAGGCGTTCCAAGTCGAATGCCTGAAGTATACCAAGGACCTTGAGCATCAAAGGGAATAGCATTACGGTTAACTGTAATATGCGCGGCGCGCAAGGCTGTTTCTGCATGCCGTCCTGTCAATCCAAAGCGAGAAACGTCGAGAATCATCAGGTGGTTTTCTGTTCCGCCTGTGACAAGACGGCCTCCCTTTTGTAAGAAACTGTCAGCCAAAGAGCGGGCATTATCGACAATTTTTTGTGAATAGATTTTAAAGCTAGGACTGTTGGCTTCCTTAAACGCCACTGCTTTGGCAGCCATGACGTGGGGGAGAGGTCCACCAAGAACAACAGGACAGCCTTTATCAATGGATTCACTAAATTCTCGCGTGCATAAGATAAATCCTCCTCTTGGACCTCGAAGCGTTTTATGCGTGGTAGAGGTAACGACATGGGCATAAGGAATCGGATTAAATTCGTCTGTAAAGACTCCGCCTGCAACGAGGCCAGCAAAGTGAGCCATATCAACAAGCAAAACAGCACCCACTGAATCTGCGATCTCGCGCATTTTTGCAAAATTGAGGCGGCGTGGATGAGCAGAATAGCCAGCCATCAAAATCAGGGGTTTTTCCTTTTCCACTTGCTTGGCAAGAACCGCATAATCGAGAAGCTCGGTTTGAGGATCGACATCATAAAGAACAGCGCGCAGCATTTTAGAGGAAATATTGTGGCGGTAGCCATGCGTCAAATGACCCCCTGAATTTAAAGACATTCCCATAAGTTTTTGATTGACAAGCAGCTGCCTAATTGTTTCATATTCTTCAGGAGTCAATTCATCTAGCGATTTTTTTCCTATTTTTTCAAGACTTGGGTTTTGAATGCGATGGATCAAAATGGCCCATAAGGCAACTAAATTGGCATCAGCTCCTGAATGAGGTTGAACATAGGCGTGTTCGCATTGAAAAAGCTGCATCAGCTCTTGTTGAGCTAATTCCTCAATTGTATCGACATTGTCGCAGCCTGCATAAAACCGGTGACGGGCATAGCCTTCTGCATATTTATCTGTTAGAAGATTGCCCATAGCCAATTGCACGGCTAGGGAAGAGAAGTTCTCCGAAGCAATGAGTTTTAAATGAGAACGCTCGTCTTTTAATTCTTGCAAAATACTCGCGGTAACAGAGGGCGAAATTGTTTCAATATGGTCAAGGGAAGCTAAGTAAGCAATCGCAGCAGCATGAGAGGCATTAGCAGGGTGTTTAGAGAGAAAGCGTTGCAGACGAGAGACCATAAAAAACTCCTTTCAATGAACAAATAGACAGACGTCCTATTGTGTCTCACTTGTGTGTTTTATGCAAGCAAGAGATGAGCTTAGGCGAAGCGGCGTGGCGACTGAATACGTCATATAGCCGCCAAACATTTTAAGCTAATGTGATTGGACTGTAGCATCAAAGTCAGATGGATTTTAAATGTGTCAGTGCTGGATGAGAAAAGGACAAAGAATATAAAGGACAAAAAAAGCAACCTCTTTTTGTCCCTTATGATCTATTATTTTCATAGCCTTCGGTCAAAATTTAGCTAAGATCAACTACCGAAGTCGCGCATTCTTCATAATACTTAAATTGGGTAATATAGAGCTGTTTCGACTGCTTATCATATGACATCTGTGTAATAGGTAAATCTTTTGCCAATTGGATATCTTTCATAAGAGTTTCTGTTTTAAGATCCCATACACAGCAATTGTCAACACTATAACCAGCTCCTGTAATCAATAAATCAAATTCAGGTAAATAAAGCATGCATGAAACAAGATGAGAGAAGTCTTTGTCATCTACAGCCATAAAGTGGTTGATAAGTTCGCCTGTTGCGACATCCCAGATGCGAATCCAAATGCGCATCCAATTTGGCTTATGATCATCTGGAAGTTCCGAGCATGCAATTAATCGATTGCTCTTTTCATCATAATCCCATCTTATAATGTTTTCTCCTTTCTTTAAATCAAAGGATTGTATTTGACGACAATTGGGCACATCGTGAACCACAAGTGTGTTGTTTGGATTTAAGTAAATTAAAAGACCTTTCTCCTCAGAATAGACGCTGAGAGTATCCTTAGAACAATCAAATTCTTGTAAAATGGATTGATCATTTAATTGAATAAGTTTGATTTTATGACCTCTAGAAAACACAACCCAATTTCTCTCTGCATCATGATACATAAAAGGAGACTGATGAATCGTTCGATCAGTGAGAACAGAGTCAGAAGAAGCATGCAAAGGAGAGGAATGAACAAGATTAAATTGTTTTAAATTAGCAGCAGACCAACAATGAGCAAAGATGGGCCTAAAAGATCCATCTGCCAAGCTTGCAATTTCTTTTCCTGTATCAAATTGACGAAAAAGAGAACCGTCTAGATTCCAAATTCCCAAGGTATGTGTTTTCAATCCGCCTATGATTTGTTGATGAACCGGGTCAATCTTCAAATGCCTCAATTCGACGTCGTAGTCATTTAGCATCAACTTTTCTTTCAGATGACCGGTCTTTAAGTCGTAAATTGCTCCTTTTTCTTTAAAGGCAACGCCTGGTTTCTTTTCGCCCCAGCCTACAACCAAAATGCCCATTGCTACATCATGAACTGCTATAGAAACATGTTGTGATAGATTTACAAGAGTGACTTTCGCATGATTCAAGTTTGGAGCTGTCTCCACTTTTTCTTCAATTTCATCATCGCCCATGACTTCGATTAATTCAATTTCTTTTCTTTCTTCTTTTTTTTCATCCTCTATGACATCTATTTCTTCTTTAGGCAATTCTTGCGCCTTGAAACAACAAAAGCGATAAAAGGCATAACCCAGAGCTGCGCAACTAAAAAGGGAGAGTACACATACGGCAACCTTCTTTTGCAAAGGAGTTAATTGATTAGCTAAATTGACTTTCACATAGTTGCAACAGTTTGAAAAAACAGCGGACAAAGAGGTGTTCATAAAATACCTTGTTGGATTTAATATTAAGATTTTAATTTTGTAGTGAGTATGGTAATAAATTAACGTTTTAATTTCAAGGTCTTAAAATCTTTTTCAGATAAAAAATGTTGATTAAATTTATTAGTAGATTGTAAACTAAAGTCTTGTTATCTAATTTATTGTAAATAGAAGGATTTTTATATGTTGCCTTTACCTATAGCTTTTGATTTACCACTTCCTAAATTAACTCGATTACCGCAAGGGGCTTTAATGGCGGGAGGAATGGGATATATTTATGGAAAGGTTACAGATGTCCCAGCATTCACTTGCGCAAAGCTTTTTACGATTATGCATTTGGCAAATTCCATTCTTTTTCTCTTGGTAAAAACTAGGCTAGGTCTTGAGGAGAAGAGATATAACGAGCAGCAGCTAAGACTCGTTCTTCTTTGTACAACGGCTCTAACCCACGTCATTGGGATTATTGCAATGAGACATTTTGAGTTAATCGGAACCAAGGGTACGGTTGTTTGGAGTCTTTTGAGTTTAGGCGTATGCTTGGCGCAACTCAATCAAGGGTTAAACATACTGGACGAAAAAATGTTTGATTTGAGCGACGTCATGTGAATTTTTCAGAGTTCTTTCAAGGCAGTGAGTAAGGCGAAAGAGGTTTCGCCTTACTTGGATACTCTTTTAATAAAAATGAGGCGTATATAAAAGAGTAGAGCATGCATTCAAATGGTGATTGTCACCATTCTCATAGACGCGATCATTGATTAAAATTTTAAATTCGCAATGATTAAAATGAGCATCTGTTTCCCACACCCACTCATCGGGCTTGGTATTTTTAAGAGGTTGTCCTTTATCCCAGCTTAAATTAGCTCCTTTACCGCGAATGTAGAGCTGATTGGGAAAACCTGCGTCATATTTAATCGTGACGCGTGTTTTAGAAGACGCTTTTTTGTCTGTTTGAGTATCATATTGCGGCTTAGTTGACTGAGGAGAATAGGACTTAGTGGATGTTTGATCTGTTGTTTTAGTTGGTTGGCAGCAGCCATGATGACTCTCGTGAGTAGCATCTGATGGAGAAGTGCCTTTCGCAGCTTTGCTGCTTTTCACTTCCGTTTTAAGGTTATCTTTTTTAGTTAACATAGGGATACCTCATATTTGATTTGAATGGTTTAAACATTGATGTCTAACTTCCTATTGTATTGGCATCTATGGAAATGTCTGTCAATAAAAAATTGAATTCTTAGAGATAAACAGGTATAATAGAGAAAGAACAAAGGAAAACTTGTCAGAAATTGATTGCATATCCCTTGAATATTATTCTTTAACAGATTATCCTATTTGTACTGCTCGTTTCAACGACAAGATTGGTTGCTTTCTTTTTTTTAATTATCTTTTACGATAAGATAGTTTAATTGCCATTTTTGACTTAGCTTAAGGAAAAAATATGCTAGATGCCCTTAAAGTGATCTTAGAAATTCAAGAATTAGATATGAAAATGATTCAGCTCATGCATTTGAAGCGTCAAAGGCAAAAAGAGCTGGACAGTATTAATGCGAATAAGAACTCTTTACGTCAACGTGTGACAGATAAAGAAGCAGAAATTTTTGAAATCAAGAAATTGATTCGATTAGCAGAAGGCGAACATAACGAGATTTTAGCCAAACTTAAAAAATTGGAATCTCAACAAAATGCCATTAAGAAAGTCGATGAATATAACGCGATTACACATGAAATTTCGGGTGCTGATCGCGAGCGCTTGACAAAAGAGCAACGCTTGAGTGATTTTTATGATAAATTGGCAGCTGAAGAAGAAGTTCTTACAAGTTTAAATGAAAATTTAACGTCGACGACAGAAAGTTCTAAAATTCTCGAAATCGAAATTCATGAAAGTATTCGACAAATTAATGATGAAGGACGTGTCCTTAAAGAACAGCGCGATCAACTCGTCGAACAGGCAGATCCCGAAGTTTTTAAAGTGTATGAACGCTTGCTCGGCAATAAGAAAGATAGGGTTGTTGTCCCTCTTGAGAATCGCTGCTGCAGCGGCTGCCATATTATGCTGACGGCTCAACATGAAAATCTTGTCAGACGGGGAGAGCGTCTTGTGTTTTGCGAACACTGTTCACGCATTCACTATTGGCAAGAAAGCAAGGCTTTAGAAGATACCGTCGTGGCTACAAAACAGCGTCGCCGCCGTTCTTCAAAAGTTTAAAATTCAATTTTTATCTGGGAAGACATGTCATCGCTTTCCATTTAAATGGAAAGAGGAAAGTCTGGACTTCGCAGGAGAGGATACCAGTGAAAGACTGGGGGCCGCAAGGCTACGGAAAGTATAACAGAAAGTACTCCGCTGCCTAATTTCGGTTAGGCAGACAGGGTGAAATGCCAGGCTTTAAGAGCTTGGCCTGATTTGAGGAGACTCAAACGGCGATAAACCCTATCCGAAGCAAGACCGAAAATGAGCCATCCTGTTCTCCGCAGGGCTCAAGAAGTGTCGCTTGAGAATGTTGGTGACAACATTCCTAGAAGAATGATGACAGGCTAATGATCTTAGCTCACAGAATCCGGCTTACCGTCTTCCCAGATTTTTTCATTCTGAAATTCTAGTACTCAACCACACTAGTTTTAGCCTATTGGGGCTGCTTCAAAGCCCCGGGTTAGGGTGTTCATTTTGTGCAAAAAATGAGCTTTATTTTTCACAATAATTGGCATAGTTGAATTGAAGGTCGCATGTTTATGCCGTCCTTTCAGGACTCGATGTCTTTTTGATAGAACCCAGGCCTCCGCTTCGCTGCGACCTGGGGCGTGTTTGAAAAACATTACCAATGTGTGATATAAATTATAATAAACGCAATTATAACCACTCCTCTAAATATTTTTCCTAACTTATCGTAACGAGTAGCAATTCGTCTAAAAGTTTTTAGTTTTTGGAAAAAATTCTCCACAACCTTTCTTTTTTTATACAAACGCTTGCTATAGGGAATTTCATCAGTTCTCTTTGGGTGACTTGGAATGACAGCTCGTTCCTTTCTTTTCATTAAATAGTATCTAATTTCATCTGTATCATAAGTTAGATCTGCTATAACATTTCTTGCTCGTTTCCCATTTAATAGAGATTTAGCAAATAAATTATCATTTCTATTTCCGGGAGCAATTTTTAATTTTAATGGTTGCCCTTCAGCATTAACTACAACATGAATTCTTGTTGACCAACCACCTTGTGTCTTTCCAATTCCATTAAATGTTTTTCCTCCAAAACCTCCCATTGCATTTTGATGTACTTTAACACTTGTAGAATCAACATGACGGCCCTTCAGGCCTAACAAAAAGATGATTTAGGGACTATAGAAGAGGGACCTAAACATCCCTTGTTAAGGCCTGAAGGGCCGTTATGTTACAGCCCAGGTCGCAGCGAAGCGGAGGCCTGGGTTCTATCAAAAAGACATCGAGTCCTGAAAGGACGGCATAAACATGCGACCTTCAATTTAACTATGCCAATTATTGTGAAAAATAAAGCTCATTTTTTGCACAAAATGAACACCCTAACCCCGGGTGGGATGAGAAAACAAGGGCTAAAAACCAAATTTTTTTAATAAAAACACCTTGGATTTTGAGCCATCAATTAAAAGAATTTCTCTTGTCGCTTCGCTAGACTTTAAAGAAAATTCTTAATCTAAATCTTGGCGGCCAATTCCTTCAAAAAATTCTCGTCTAAGTTTTTCATCAGAATCAAACTGACCGCGCAAAACATTGGTGAGCATTCGGCTGTTTTCATCTTGAATGCCGCGTACCATGACGCAATAATGCCGGGCATGGATAGAAACGGCGATATCATTTGTTTGAAGAAGAATCGCTAAGCTGTCTGCAATTTGAGCGGTCAAACGTTCTTGGAGTTGGGGGCGGCACGCAAAAAAACGGACAAGGCGTGGAATTTTAGAAATTCCAATGAGCTTATTTGCAGGTAGGTAAGCAACATAGGCAAAGCCAGTCATGGGAACAAAATGGTGCTCACAAAAACTCGTAAAGCCCACTTTGATAAATACCATGTGAGATTTATGCTCATGATGGATTTCATCTTTGAAAAAGCTAATATCTGGAAAATTGGCTTCATTAAGGCCTGAAAACACCTCTTGAACATACATCTTAGCAACGCGTTCGGGGGTTTTCGTGATTGAGTCATCTGTCATGTCCAGACCTAAAATCTCCATGATCTCTCGGAATCGATCCGCAATTAGGCGAATTTTTTCTTCATCAGATTGGAGAAATTTCTCTTTCAGAATTGGAGAGGGAAAATGAGTGATAGCGGGAGAGGGAATGTGTGCTTTTTTACTTATCTTGTTCATACCTATCCTTTCGAATCCACAAGCGGTTTTGTCTGCTAATATTCTTGCTTTCTCGCTAAATAATCATCTAGTTTCCCATCAAAAAGATGAATTCCATCTTCCTCGAAAGCAATAATTTTAGTTGCGACCGTGGAAATTAAATCACGATCATGGCTCGCGACAACGACGCTGCCCTTGTATTCTTCTAATCCCCAGGCTAAGGCAGAAACCGCTTCAAGGTCCAAGTGGTTATTGGGTTCGTCTAGAATAAGAAAGTTATGATCAGATAACAACATCCCCGCCAAAATTAAACGCGCTGTTTCGCCTCCAGAAAGAGTGGCAACCGACTTAAAGGCATCATCTCCGCCAAACAACATTTTTCCCATCACGCTGCGAATTTCTTGGTCATAGATGCCAGGACGTCGTTCTTTGAGCCAATCAAAAGCAGTTTTAGAGCTTGATTTACCGACAATTTCGGAATGATTTTGAGGGAAATAACTGATGAGGACTTGATGACCAAGCTCAATTTGTCCTTTGTCAGGTGCCATTGCGCGCGCTAACATTTTGAGCAAAGTTGTCTTTCCACGGCCATTGCTTCCAATCACGCCAATTTTATCTCCGCGTGAGATTTCAATTGAAAAAGAGCGAATGACTTGTAAATCATCATAGCCTTTAGAGATATTTTCCACTTTTAGTAAAATTTTTCCAGGCGCCTTTTCAGCAGGAATAAATCGAATATAGGGACGTTGGATATTTGTTTTTTTGAGATCTTGCGGTTGTAAACGGTTGATTTCGCGCAGGCGCGATTGCACCTGGCTGGCCCGTGTTCCTGCACCAAAACGAGCCACAAACTCTCGCAACTGAGTAATTTTTTTTTCCTTTGTTTTGGCGTCCGCGTCTGCTCGTTCGCGCACAGAAGTTTTAGCCACAATCATATCGTCGTAATTTCCGGGATAGATAATGATGGTTTCATAGTCAATGTCAGCAATATGCGTCGTGACCGAATTGAGGAAATGGCGGTCATGGCTGATCACAATTAATGTTCCCTTGTACTTGTACAGGAAACTTTCCAGCCAGCCAATCGACTCAAGGTCTAAGTGGTTGGTCGGTTCATCGAGCAGGAGAGCCTGCGGTTCGCCAAATAAAGATTGAGCAAGCAGGACGCGGAACTGCATATCGATGGGGATTTCATGCATTTTTGCTTGGAAATACTCCTGTGGAATGCCCATGCCCGCTAACAGAACTTCGGCATTGGATTCAGCAGAATAGCCATCTTCTTCGGCAATCATACCCTCTAATTCTCCCAAACGCATGCCAATGTCGTCTGACATCTCCACTTCATAGAGGCTATCGCGCTCTTTAAAGGCATCCCATAAACGTTGATTGCCCATGATGATCACATCTAGGACGCGTTCATTTTTGTAGTCTTCAATATTTTGGCGCAAAATGCCTACACGATCAGGAAGCGTCACTGTTCCTGCTGTGGGATCTTCTAGACCCATGATAATTTTCAATAGAGTCGTTTTTCCTGCACCATTGGGCCCTGTTAAACCATAACGATTGCCGGCATTAAAGGTAATGGTGACGTCATCAAATAAAATCCGACTGCCAAAACTTTTTGAGACTTTAGAAAGTGTAATCATGGTCAAAACCAATTGGCTAAAAATTAATAAATTCACTCTTCAATAAAGGTAACTTTTGAAACAATGAGGGAAAAACGTAAGAGTGAGAAATCAAGGATAACAAAATGGAAGATCAGAAACAAGTCTTATGCGAGTGAAAAATAGAAATATCAGGACCTTCTATTAAAGAAAGATCCTGATATTCAATTGAATTTAGTTAGAAAATTCGACTTCTCCAACCAAAGTCTGCGCATCAAAGAATGTATGGGTTTGGCTACGAACTTTGTTAATGCTATCAACTGTGATAATATTAGGGCCAATGATAGGATTAGTTGTCACCGTAAGCGTTGCAACATAAGCGTTAGTTGTACAATGATTCTTATGATGATTGCGGTTTCTGCCGCTATGGCTATGATGCCTTGCTTCTACATCATTCACTTCAGCAGCGAGATCGTTCGTTTCAGACGTCACAAGGCGTGTCAAAATCTCGTACTTGACTGTCCCTAAAACATCGGCTTCTGGGGTTATTCTTTTAATGTCCACAATAAATTCGCTTGGACTAATTGTCGAAAAACTTGGTTCTCCTATAAAATTAGTAATGGCTTGATATTCTAGCACGCTTTCTGCGAGAGCACTTGTGGCTGCTTGTGCAGATTGAAAACATGCGAAGCAAGCAATAAGAGTAATGGCTAGTTTTTTCATGGTTTGTCTCCTTGTTAAAGGCTGATAGATTGGGTGACAGAATCCTTCTCTTGAAAAGTTTTATGAGTTTGGGATTCTTAAGAAGTTTCATACTCTTAAATCGGCTTATTGTCAAAAAAAATGATGATTGAATTCCTTTGGGTATAAAAAAATTATTTTAAATGATTAGGTTGTGGTAATTTTTTTTCTCATTCTTGAATAATTAGTTCGGAGAATGATAAAATTTTTATTAAATTAATTATTTTACAAAGGTAATTTTATGTATTGTTCGATTGGCGGTTTTCCCTTTGACCCCTATCCAGCTCATTTAAATTTAAATCCGGAACAAACGGTCAATACAACCGATCAAACAGATGATAAACAGCCCCTTAAGGTATATGAAGATAGATCGCAAGCAGAGGTTTCTGAGAATCATATTGTTTATTGCGATCAACCAGAAGTGAAAGGATTCATTGAGAAAAGCACCTATCAACAAGCTGTTCACCAATTGCCTATCGTCTGCGTTGACATCTTCCTGTACAATCCTAAGTTAGAAACTTATTTGCTTGTTTATCGCAAAAATGCTCCAGCTAAAGACACTTGGTGGCTGCCGGGGGGACGGCTCCATAAAGGAGAATCTTTTTTTGAGGCAGCTAAAAGAAAATGCTGGGATGAAGTCAAAGTGAAGGTGCTTCCCCTTAAACAATTGGGAACTTATTCGACAGTGTTTCCCGATTCAGAATGGCAATGTCAAACACACACCATCAATACAGTTGTTTTAGCTATCCTCTCTTCAGAGGAAACTCCAGAGGTCAATTTGGAGCATGGAGGTTATCAGTGGCGACACTTGACCCAACCACCCGATCTAAAAGATCCTTATCTCAACCACGCTTATCAAGAAGCCCTTAAAAAGATTGCAAAATTGGAAAAAGCTCACTGAATGTGAAGTGACTTTTTCTCAAAATGTCTTGCTTAATTGGAACATTTATATTGACTTACTATATAAATTTTTTTAAAAGGAAACATTGTTTTATGGTTTGAGTCAAAAAAATGAATTGCTATCTTTTTCACTTCCAGAGTCTATTTTTCCTTACGTTCCTTTCTACCCTTTTCCTTGGTTGCCATCAGGAAAAGCCAGCTCCCCACATTCCTTCCATTGAGGTAGCTGTTGAAAAAATAGAGCATAAAACAATTCCAGCAGTTTTTGAATACATTGGAGTCATTCAGAGTTCACATGAGGTTGAAATTCGCGCTCGAGTCACGGGTTATTTAGAAACCATTGGTTATCTTGAAGGATCCTATGTTCAAAAAGGCGATTTACTCTTTCAGCTTGATCCCAGGCCTTTTCAAGCAGGCCTCGCTAAAGCTCGAGCCCAGCTGGCAAGAGAGCAGGCGGTTGTCTGGCAGGCAGAGCGTGCAGTCAAGCGTTTTACCCCTCTTTATGAGCAAAAAGCAGCTAGTCAGCGTGACTTGGATAATGCCATTGCTTCGCAAATGTCGGCGCAAGCTCAAGTGATGGAAGCTCAAGCTCAAGTCGCTGATGCTGACATTAATCTGAGTTATACGACCATTCGATCACCTGTCAGTGGTTTAGCATCTCAAGCAAAGTATCGTGTCGGATCCTTAATTTCTCCTGCACAGGACTTGCTGACGACAGTCTCGGTCTTAGATCCCATTTGGGTGAATTTTAGTGTATCTGAGCAAGATATTCTATCAAGTCAAGATGAAATAAGTAAGGGAACGTTGATTTTTCCTCCGCATGAGGAATTTCAAATTGAACTCATTCTCGCCGATCAAACTGTTTTTCCTGAAAAAGGGATCGTCAATTTTGCCTCTCCTTCTTATAGCCAAAAAACAGGTACTCTCATGGTGCGCGCTGTTTTACCCAATCCACGTGAGATCTTACGACCTGGCCAATTTGTCCGAGTAAAAATTTATGGGGCCACAAGACCCAATGCCATTGTTGTTCCACAGCAGGCTGTGCAACAAGGCCAAAATGGATCGTTTGTCTTTATTGTCAATGCTCACAATCAGGCCGAAGTGCGACTCATTGATCCAGGTCCATGGGAGGGAGACAATTGGGTCATTTGGAAAGGACTAAACGCTGGCGATTTAGTGATTGTCAGTGGTGTCAATAAAGTCTTGCCCGGTTCTCCGGTTAAAGTCATCAAAGAAGTGAAGGTTCCAGAAGAACAAAAGAAGGTAGAAAAGCAAATAGGAAATCCCAGCATATGATTTCAAGCTTTTTTATTGACCGACCCGTTTTTGCATGTGTGCTTTCTATTCTCATTACATTGGCTGGTCTTTTTGCTTTGAAAGCGCTTGCCCATCGAGCAATATCCCAATATTACTCCTCCTCAAATTCAAGTGTCTGCTACTTATACCGGTGCAGATGCCATGACGACCGCTACCAGTGTTGCAGCACCTTTGGAGCAGCAGATCAATGGCGTCGATAACATGATTTATATGTATTCTCAGAATTCTTCGACTGGAAATATGATCCTTAGCATTTTTTTTGATATTGGCACTGATATCAACATGGCGCAAGTGAATGTGCAGAATCGCGTGAGTATGGCCATGCCTCAGTTACCTGCAGCAGGTACAATATCAAGGAATTATGCTAAAAAAACAAACGCCGACGATTCTTATGCTGATAGCTGTTCAATCACCAGATGGGCGCTATGATAATGTCTTTATCAGTAACTATACTCAAATTAATGTCGTTAATGAATTATTGCGCTTGCCGGGAGTCAGTAATGCCACCATTATCAATGCTCGCAATTATTCCATGCGAATTTGGTTAAGACCCGATCGCTTAGCTCAGCTTCAATTAACAGCTGAAGATGTCGTCGATGCCATTCGTGAGCAAAATAAAGATTTTACAGCGGGAATGTTAGGCATGCCTCCCATGGCTGCCACTATCAAAATGACAGTGCCTATGACAGGACAAGGCCGCGTAGACGATCCAAAAGAATATGAGAACATGATTCTGCGCGCCAATCAAGATGGCTCATTTGTCAAAATTAAAGATGTGGGCTATGTCGAGCTAGGCGCTCAATCCTATGACATTGATGGAAAATTGGATGGTCAAGATGCCATGCTCATTGCGGTTTATCAAGAGTTTGGCGCCAATGCCTTGGATGTTGCCCATGAAGTCAAGAAAAAGATGACGGAAGCTGCCAAGTACTTTCCTTCAGGATTAGGGTATTCCATTCCGTACGATACAACCGATTTTATCAAACAATCAATTACGGAAGTCATCAAAACAATTTTTGAAGCAGCTTTTCTTGTCTCTTTAGTCGTTTTAATTTTTCTTCAGAATTGGCGTGCCACTCTTGTTCCCGTTATTGCCATGGTAGTCTCCATTATTGGAACCTTTGCTGGCATGCACGTGATGGGATTTTCTTTGAATACGCTGACACTTTTTGGATTAGTGCTTGCCATTGGAATAGTAGTGGATGATGCCATCGTCGTGATCGAAAATGTTGAACGTAATATGCGAGAACTCAAGATGTCTCCTCGCGAAGCAGCACATAAAGCGATGAAAGAAGTCTCTGGTCCTGTAGTCGCTATTGTTTTTGTCCTATGTGCTGTTTTTATTCCCGTTGCTTTTCTTGGAGGAATCGCAGGTCAGTTGTATAAGCAATTTGCCATTACCATTTCAGTCTCTGTTGTGATTTCCGGAATCGTTGCTTTGACATTAAGCCCTTCTTTAGCAGCCATTCTATTAAAACCGGAGATCTCGACCTCTCGCTTTGCCAACTGGTTTAATCGCAATTTTGATAAATTCACGAATGGTTATGTGAAGGGGGCGCAATGGATTCTTTCCCATGCATGGGTCGGTTTGCTGATTTTTGCGGCTGTCATCGGAACTTTAGTTTTCTTGGCGAAGACAATTCCCACAGCTTTCGTTCCCGATGAAGATCAAGGATATGTCATTGCAGTTGCCAATATGCCAGATGCGGCTAGCTTAGATCGCACCAATGTGGTCGATCAAGAAGTCACAAAAATTGCGTTAAATCAACCTGGCGTTGACCATGTTACTTCATTGACAGGATTTAGCTTACTTGAAAGTTTAAATCGCATTCAAATTGGAACAAATTTTATTACTTTAAAAGACTGGAATGCGCGCAAAGCTCCTTCTTTGCAAGCGAGTGCGATTGCCAATGCTTTAAATCATCGATATTTCCTTGTTCCACAATCCAACATCTTTGTTTTTAATCCTCCTGCTATTCAGGGTCTTGGAACTGTAGGCGGATTTGAGTTTTGGATTGAAAGCCGTGGGGATGCCGATATCCAAAAATTGGAAGAGGTGACGCGCGATGTCATTAAAAAAGCGAGCGAGCGACCTGAATTACAAGGACTTTCTAGTGCAATTCAAACCAATAACTTGCAGCTATACATTGACTTAGACCGCTACAAGACGCGCTCGCTGCATGTCCCTATTGGCAATGTTTTGAGTACTTTGCAAATTTTTTTTGGATCACTTTATGTCAACTTATTCAACAAATTTGGCCAGGTCTTTCAGGTCACTGTTCAATCAGATCCTGAATATCGCGCTGTGATTCAAAACTTAGGCGACATGTATGTTCGTTCCGATACTCAAGAAATGATTCCTCTAAAAGCCTTAATGTCCACGCATTATTCCCAAGGGCCTAACTTAGTCAGCCGCTTTAATGGTTATACGGCCTCTAAAATCATTGGAAGCGCGGCGCCGGGTTATAGCTCTGGCCAGGCCATGGCAGCCATGGCAGAGGTTGCTCAAGAGGTCATGCCTGATCAAATGGTATCTGCTTGGAGTGGTCAAGCTTATCAAGAGCTTGCAATGGGAGGGACCTCCATGGGAATCTTGCTAGTCGGTGTACTAATGGTTTTTCTCATTCTTTCTGCTCTTTATGAGCGCTGGTCGCTTCCCTTTGCAGTCATTTTAGCTGTTCCCTTTGGAATGATGGGAGCCTTTGTTGCTATCTGGATTAGGGGTATTTCAAATGATGTGTATTTTGATGTTGGGCTTGTCACTTTGATTGCTCTGGCTGCCAAAAATGCCATTTTAATTGTGGAATTTGCCATTCTGAAGCGGCAAGAAGGACTATCTGTCGCTGAAGCGGCCATTGAAGCTGCAAAATTGCGTTTTAGAGCCATCTTAATGACTTCTCTAACGTTTATTTTGGGTGTCGTGCCCCTCCTGATTAGCAAAGGAGCAGGTGCTGCTAGCCGGCACTCAGTTGGAACTGGAGTTTTTGGCGGCATGATTGCCGCTACTATTTTAGCGGTTTTTCTCGTTCCTCTTTTCTATAAGCTTATTGATCAAGTTGTAGAAAAGCGCGAAAAGCGTAAAAAGAAAGAGGGGAGAAGAGAACCAGCTGCTGCACTAGAAAAAGCAGAAATTTAATTTGGATGTTAGAATGCGTATTTCTCATCAGAAAAGTAAGCTTTTCTTTGGCTTCTGCTTGATAACCCTTTTCTTCTTTTTTTTGCACTCTTGTAGTTTTGCTCCACGCTATCAGCGTCCCTGCATGGAAATGCCGGAACATTGGCGTGTGACTAGCGATGAGACTGAAACAGTGGTCAATGCCAGGTGGTGGGAGCAATTCGAAGATCCGGTTTTAAATGAACTTATCGAAGAGGCATTAGAGAGTAATAAAGATTTGCGTGTGGCGACGGCACGCATCGCGCAATTTCAAGCGCAATTGGGAATTATCAGCTCGCAATTGTATCCGCAAATTTATGCCCAAGGGAGCGTAACTAGGCAAAGAACATCTCAAACTTTAGCTGGGGACCAGACTTTTTCTAATTCTTCTTCCTCATCTGGTGCCGAGCAAGGAGGGGGAGCGTTAGCAGGCCTTTTTCCCGATCTTAGTCAATTATTTCCAATCTACAGCAATGACTATCGCGCAGTTTTGACAGCGGCTTATGAAGTCGATTTATGGGGAAAGATTCGCAACGCAACCGATGCTTCTTTTGCAGAGCTTTTAGGTCAAGTGGATGCACGAAGAACGGTCATTTTAACAGTTATCACCTCAGTGGCTACCTCTTATATCTTGTTGAGGCAATATGATCTTCAACTTCGAGTTTCCATACAAACTTTGAACTCAAGGGAAGAGTCATACAAATTAGCTCAAGTGCGTTTTAAAGAAGGCTTGACCTCCGAACTTGAAGTTGCGCAATCTGCTGCAGAGCGCGATCAAGCTGCCATTCAAGTGATTCAATTCCAAACACTCATTCCGCAACAAGAAAACTTGCTCAGCGTGTTAATTGGCCATCCTCCCGCTATTATTAAACGGGGCTTGGCTGTTTATGACTGGCCGTTGCCGCCTCAGGTGCCAGGAGGATTGCCTGCTGATTTGCTTGAACAAAGGCCTGACATCTTGCAGGCAGAAGAGCAAATCATTGCTGCCAATTTCCGCATTGGAGAAGCACGTGCCCTTTATTTTCCAGATCTGACTTTAACGGGCTACTATGGTTATGAAAGCGCGGAGCTACATGAACTCTTTACCAATCCTTCAAGAACATGGCAATGGATGGCTAACCTTTTGCAGCCGATTTTTACGGGATGGAGAATTACAAGCACAGTCGATTTAGCAGAAGCGGTGAAGGAAGAAGGGGTCTATAATTATTTGCAAGTCGTGCTTACCGCACTTCAAGAAGTCGATGATGCTTTAATTGCGCACAAGAATACCAAAGAAGCTGTAGCTGTGGAAAAGATGCGCGTAAAAGATTTACAGCTTTACTTACATTTGGCAAGCTTACAATATCAAAATGGCCTTGTCGATTACTTAAACGTTTTAGATGCTGAACGACGCCTATTTTCAGCTCAATTGGATCTTGCTAAAGGCCAAGCTGACGTTTTCATCACTTTGGTAAATATTTATAAGGCATTGGGCGGAGGATGGGTCGTCGATGCAGAAAATCTTATGAAAGAAGAATGGGAAATATCTAATTCAGAGCCAAAAAATTGAGGACATTAGTTGCATAACGCATCCAAATTTGTTTAATTTGATGACATTGGGCAACGCCCTAGGGTTGAGTAAGTTGTGTCATGCAGCCTGAAGGGCTGCAAGTGTCAGATTCTTCTTCCTATCTAAAAAGATCCCAGGACGCAAAGAGGTAGTGCTTTCTTGAAATCTTGAATCCCCTTATTGGTAATCTTCCCGATGCGACAAGGTAAAATCAAGGACTGGAGAGCAGAAAGCGACTGAAGATGTTTGAGTCCATTGTCACTAATCTCTGTGCAGAGGCCTAAATCCAAAGACTGGAGGACAGAAAGCGACTGAAGATGTTTGAGTCCATGATCGGTAATATTGATGCAACCGCTTATATTCAAAGATTGAAGAGCAGTAAGAGTCCCAATATCTTGCAACCCATTATTGGTAATCTTGTTGCAATAGGTTAAATTCAATGACTTAAGAGCAGAAAATTCCGGAAAATATTCCATTCCATTATTGGTAATTTGATAGCAGTAGCTTAAATCCAAAGACTCCAGATCAGAAAGTATCTTAAGGTGCCTTAATCCATTGTCGGTAATCAGATTGCAATAGCTTAAATTCAAAGATTGGAGAGCAGACAGTATCTTAAGGTGCCCTAATCCATTGTCGGTAATCAGATTGCAATAGGTTAAATTCAAAGATTGGAGAGCAGAAAACGCTTGGAGATGAAACAGCCCATTATCGTTAATCTGATTGCAGTAGGTTAAATCCAAAGACTGCAGAGCAGAACACTTTTGGAGATGTTGAAGCCCATTATTGTTAATCTTGTTGCAATAGCCTAAATTTAAAGATTGAAGAGAAGTTAAAGGCTGCAGATTTTGCAATCCCTGATTAGTAATCTGATTACAGAAGTATAAATTCAAATACCGGAGAGCAGAAAACGGCTGTAAATGTAATAGCCCATTATCGCTAATATGTTGGCAGCGGCTTAAATCCAAAGATTGGAGATTAGAAAGCGCTCTGAGATTTTGCAGCCCATTATCGCTAATCTCACACCCCGTTAAATTCAAGGATTGCAAATGAGAAAGAGTTTGAAGATGCAGCAGTCCATTATTGGTCACTTGATTGCAGAAGTCTAAATTCAACGATTGCAAATTAGAAAGAGCCTGAAGATGCTTCAAATCTTTATTAGTAATTTGTGTGCACCCACTTAAATTCAAAAATTCTAAACCTTTAGGTAAAAGTTTTAAATTCACTGGATCAAAGGAAATTGTTTTACTTAAGTTTAACTCTTTAAGGTTTGGGCAAACACTGAGAACCTTCTGCAATTCTTCATCTGTTAAATTCATATTTTCTAGATTAAGCTTTGTTAAATAAGCACCTGAAAGTTCCACTAAATGCAATATTATACCTTTAGTTTTTAGGGTAGGGGGAATGGAACCTCCTTCTAGTAAAGAAGCAACCAAATTGGGAGTTAAGCAAATATCTTGAAAGGATTTATTAACAAAGCATAAGTTTTTCCAATTTGCAAAATCTAATGAGCGAAAAATGCTAACTAAAACATCTGCTGGTAAACTATCAATAAAATTGCCTTCTTTTTCATTGTCCTCTGGCAGAATGTTATCTAGTTCTCTGTCCTCGGGTTGAACATTATCTTGGCCTAGGACTATTTTTTTGATTTCTGAATTTTCTTCTCCATATTTGTCTTCAACTGGCTTATAGACTTTCTCGCTCAGCTTTTCTGTTACTTTTTGATCAGCCTTAGGAGATTGGATTATTCTTGGTTCTCTTCGATCTTTTTGCGGAGAAAATGATACTTTCTCTCCTAAATCTTGTGGTTCATCATCATTTGAAGATTTTTTGCAAAAATAATAACATGCTAGAAAGCAGGCAGCTAAGAATGCAAAAGCAATGAAAGCAACAAAGCAGATTTTTTTTTGTTGGGCCTTTAAAGAGGGGGAAATGCTTTCTTTAAAATTAGCAATTGCATAATTAGAAAATGCCTGAAAATAAATTTGCATATAAATACCTAATAAAATTTGTAATTGAATATTAATCCATTAGTTGATTTATAATATTTGGTTAAACAGTTTTTTTCAACTCATTTCGAAAATCATAGATAATCTCTTAGAACGATTTAACTAGCATTTTAATTAACTATTCCTAAAATTGCTTGAACTTCCAACATGGAAGGATTATGAATTTCAAGTTATATATTAGCAAGTTTTTACGCTCAAAATTTAGTCTTTTTGTTGTTCCACTTTTTCTAATTTTATTTGCGCTTCAGATTTCTATTCTAGGGAGCGTACCTAAAAGATTTAAAATAATAACTCTTATGATTTATAATTTTCTCTGATAAAACAAGGGGGAAATTTGAATGAGTAGGATAGTATTAACTAATGAAAGATGGATAAAAATAAAACCTTTATTGCCAAAAGAACGAGGATATTGGGGCAGACCAAGTCGGCCTCATCGTAAGATTTTAGAAGGCATTATTTGGATTTTAAGAACAGGAGCCGCTTGGAGGGATCTACCACCCAAGTATGGTCCTTGGAGCACATGTTATAATCGCTTTAATCGATGGACAAAGGCTGGAATCTGGCAAACGATTTGGCAAGCTTTAAAAGATGAAATTGACGAAGAAAATTACTCTGTAGACAGCTCAATTGTTGAAGCGCATCAAGATGCTTGTAGGATAAAAAAAAAGCCGAAGAAGCCATGGGAAAATCAAGGGCCGGAACAATCACAAAAATTCATGCAGTAACAGATGGATTAGGTCGTTGTATTGATTTTATCTTGACAGAAGGTCAAGTACACGAGAGCACTCAAATGAAGCTTTTACTCAGTGGAAAAAATCCACAAATGTTATAGCTGATAAAGCTTACGACTCAAATGAAATCAGAAATTTTATAGAAAAGATGGGAAGTCAAGCAGTCATACCCAGCAAAGTATCAAGAGCTGAACTAATTGAACATGATAAACATATCTACAGAGAGCGTTGCTTGGTAGAAAATTTTTTTCAGTTTATAAAACGATTTAGGCGTATTGGAATAAGATACGAAATGAAAGCTCAAAATTATGCAGGAATGTTGACGATCGCTTGTATTATACAATGGTTAATCTTTTAGGTACGCTCCCTAGTACTCAACCACACTAGTTTTGCCCATTGGGACTGCTTCAAAGCTTCAATGTGGAATGATAAAACAAAAAAATATTTAACAACTAATTATTAGAATGGTTTTCCTTCTATTTTAAATTAGGTTAGCTTTTTAAAAGAGATTCTTTTAACTGATGGCTCAAAATCCAGGGGTTTTTTATTAAAAAATTGACACTTGCAGCCCTTCGAGGCTGACAGCAAATTGATAATTTCGGACTATACAATTTATTTTAACTGGTCTTGAGTATATTGTGAGTGGTTTAAAAGTACAAAAGCCCCAGAAGGCAAGAAATTAACAAAGAACTGTTTTTGGGCTTGATACTTGTTTAGTCAAATTAATATACCAGGTCTGTAAAAGATTTTAGAGGCACTTTTCCCAAAAATGGCGAGAAAAATATCCTAGGTTATTGTACTTTTAGATCAAGGTCTACTCCTATTGCAAGCTAAGATTCCCTGCCTCAGCCTGAAGGGCTGTAAGTGCAAAAGCCCAGGGCGTGTTTGAAAAACATTACCAATGTGTGATATAAATTATAATAAACGCAATTATAACCACTCCTCTAAATATTTTTCCTAACTTATCGTAACGAGTAGCAATTCGTCTAAAAGTTTTTAGTTTTTGGAAAAAATTCTCCACAACCTTTCTTTTTTTATACAAACGCTTGCTATAGGGAATTTCATCAGTTCTCTTTGGGTGACTTGGAATGACAGCTCGTTCCTTTCTTTTCATTAAATAGTATCTAATTTCATCTGTATCATAAGCTAGATCTGCTATAACATTTTTTGCTCGTTTCCCATTTAATAGAGATTTAGCAAATAAATTATCATTTCTATTTCCAGGAGCAATTTTTACTTTTAATGGTTGCCCTTCAGCATTAACTACAACATGAATTCTTGTTGACCAACCACCTTGTGTCTTTCCAATTCCATTAAATGTTTTTCCTCCAAAACCTCCCATTGCATTTTGATGTACTTTAACACTTGTAGAATCAATAATATGTGATTCGTGGGATGCATTTTTTTTTCAAAACACTCCAAATTTTTGACCAAGTTCCATTTAAGGTCCAGTTATGCATTCTTGAATAGATCGTTTGCCAGTGGCCAAATTCAGGGGGCATATCTCTCCAAGGAGCTCCCGTTCTTATAGACCATAAAATCCCTTCTATTACCAACCGATCATTTTTTCTAGGTCTTCCCTGTTTACCTGTTTGCGAAGGTAATAATGGACTTAGCTTCTCCCAGTCCTTATCTTTTAAAAACATTCTAGTCATAAACACCTCCTATGGGTCCCTACAACTATTATTATATCATAAATAATCTTTTTAAAACACGCCCCAGGGCAACGCCCTGGGGTTGAGTAAGTTGTGTCATGCAGCCTGAAGGGCTGCAAGTGTCAAATTTTTTTAATAAAAACTTCCTGGATTATCCCGCGTGATTGAGCAAGTCTTAGGGGATATGCGCCCCAAGTTGCTTCACCAAGGTCATAATTTTTTCAGATCGATCATTTAAATTATTTCGATTGGGGAGCAAAGCCAAATTTTGGAGCAGCTTTTGTTTTTCTTCTTCTTCTAGACAAGTCCCATCCAAATAAACCATTTTTTGATCGGGTTGCCTTTCTACTACAAATCCTTTCAAAAAGGCCTGTACAAAAGGAGTATCCAATTGATTGAGCTTTTCAACTAATTCTGAATATGTAGAAGGACTTTTTATTAAACTGACCAGTTCCTTTTGCTCATTGGCAGCTCTTTGCAACTCCAAGTGATTAGCTTCCGTCAAAATTTCCTTCATGCGGTCATGAGAAATGATGTCTCCTCTTTTTTTATTTCCGCAATCTTTGTAAACGAAATAGATACCGTCTTGGCCTCGAACGATGTAATTCTTCCATTCTTGCTCCCCTTCAAATAAGGCTGGCATCTTTTTAGCTTGATCTTGAGCGTCAATCTTATCATTGATGCTAAGGCTGCTAAAAGGAAGGAGCGAATGTCTAGCTAACAGTTTGATTAATTTTCGAATTTCCTTTTTGTCATGACGAGGATTATTTCGTGTCAATATTGCTAATCCCGCATCCATGAGCTCTTTATCTGCAGGAGTTCTGACAGTTCCGTCCGGAAAGACAACTACTCCATCCTGGCGTTCAATTAAATAAGTCTTCAACAAAGCTTCTATCATTGATTTACGTGTCGCCTCCGAGTCTCCTTCCGGTGCTTTATCAATTTCTTGACAAAGCTCGACTAACTTGCCTATTAAGGTGTATTCTGCTGTCCCTGCAAAAATATCTTTCATATCTTTCTCAGTAAGCAAATGACCAAAGGCATTACGTAAAAGACCTGTTTCAGGATCAATTGTAAATAATTGCTCCAATGGCAGACTTCCCAAAGATTTTTGTCCCTCTGCGCTATGCATCACTTTGCCATAGGCAAACCCAACTAAAGTCACAACCAAAGGAAGAGTGATTTGGCCTGCTACACCGCAAAAAGCTGTAATGACGGGAAGAGCTTTTGGCGTCACATTTAATTTGGTCACTTCTGAGATTGTTTGCTGCGCTGTTCCGGAGATCAATTGTTTGATCCCCTCATAGCTCCAACGAGAAATTATCTTGGTCTCATCCTGAAAGATTTTTCTAAAGACAAAATCAATTGTCGCATTACTCCATTGCTGTCCGTGCGTCGCAGCAATGGTGCGGCCAATATTACTTCCTGCTGATTCCCATGTGGGAAAATAGGGAGCAATGAGAGTCCATAAATAGCTAGGCTGCTCCCTAGGTTGAACTTGAAAACTTTCAGCGATTTCTTCAGCATAATTTCTTAATACTTCTTGATTATTATGTGTATATCCTACTTGCATGAATTAACCTTTGTTAAAATAATTTTATTAGTTTTATAAGATTATTTTAACAAATTATGATAGGTAATGAATAAAACAGAAATCAAGATTGTATTAAGATTAATTACTAAAAAATAATTACTAATTATTTAGATCTTTTAGAGATTAAGTTAAGAATTTGAGTTTTGATTTTTCTCCTTGGAAATTAGAGTATTTGCGAGTAAAATTTGCTCTTTTTGCTTAAGGCAATATCTCAATTAGGATATTGCCTTAAGCAAAAAGAGCAAAAATCGCCACAAATGCTTAAGATCTAGAGAAAAACTCAAGCTTATGTTATTAGTAATTATCTAAACTAATATTAAGACAACCTAATCAAGCAAATCCTAGTTCTAATAATAAATCATTAAAAACTAAGTATTTCTTTCCTTTTGCATGCAATTTGCCATCTGCTTGATTAATTTTTATTTTGAGAGCGTGTTGCTTGCCTTCTTTATCTATAAAATTCAAATCAAATTCACCTTTTTCGTTCGCTTCCGTCTCTATTTTCCAACCTGTTTTAGCAATATCGAATTGCGTTTTTTGGTGATTATCAAAATAGTCTTTGATTTTATTTTTAAGTATAAGACATCTAGCTGCTATTCTTTCAGAAGAATCATTTGGTTTAACAAATCGTCTTCCTTTATCAATTGCTTTCTCTTTGGCTTGATCTAATTCTATGTCGAGTCTTTTGACAAAGGCTTTTTTAGAAAGAATTTCTTCTCGATTAAATTTTCTAAGGATCTCAGCTCCATTATCAATACTTAATCGCCCTGAACTCATCCCACTCCCACTAAAGAAATGAGGACTTGCCCGACTATCACCAAATGCCGCAATCACAGCAGAGGATTCTCCTGATTTTAAAAGTTTTGCAGCTGTGTCTATTCCTTTTTGCTGGACATCAAATGTGCCAATATTAATTGCATACTCCTCATCAAGTTTTACGACATTAGGATCGATCCCAAAAACCCCTGCTAAAGCATTCATCCATTTCTTATCTATTTCTTTTTTGAGATTTTTTAATAATTGGTCGTCTGGAGGATGAGCACTTGCAATGAGATGACTAAGATCGTGTAAAAAATCTGATAACAAAGGGGGAGTAGAGGAGGCAAGAAAAGCTGTCGAGTGATTCTCAAACATTCTTATATTAAATCCACAGATGGGCTGATCGAATTCCACATCTGGCAAATGGGTGACTTCAATATTTTTTAATAATTTTTCTGTAAAATTTTCATATTTTTTCTTAAATTGCTCAGGAAAACTGAAAGGGGCCAAAAATTGATCTAGTTCTTGACTTTGAAGAGATTTTTCTACGTGTTGGCGAGTCAAATAAGGATAACCTAATTGATCTAATTTCACATCTAGATCCTTCAATTTATCTGGCGTAAAATATCTTATCTTTGATTGTGTTTCTGGTTTTATCCAGCTAGCTATCCCATAATTTTTAGGGGAAGTGAGGGGAACTGCAGGTTCAAGGAATTCATCACGGATAGAATCATTGGCTCCGCCTACACAAGCGAGAAAATCAAAATTAATAACTGGTTGTTCTATTTTTGCTTTTGCCTGTTCTTCTTTCCATTGAATTGCAGCTTCTTGTTGAGCCCCTTTTAACACAGTCTGGTTATCAATTATATCTTCTGGTTGATGTCTTGCATATTTGGTTGAAAGAATTTTTTTCGTTAAGCTTTCAATTGTTAATTGTTGAAACCTCTCTGTATCTGCTGATTTCTTTTTAACACCTATAATTGCTGAAAAACCTTTATCTGATGATTGAATTCCCTTTAAAGGAGTTTCAAAATGCAAATTTAAAAAAGTTTCTTTTTTGAAAGATTTTGTATCTTCTATATAGCTAGATATTTCTGTAGCACGGACCTTCATCACATCTTCAAGTATTCTTGTCTTAATTGTTCCAGAACCTCTTTGTAAATTTAATACTCCTACAGCTTTAGGATCGATAAATAATTCATTAAATTTTGATCCAAGGAGAAAATTGAGTTGAGCGATCCACTTAGGATCCAAAATCATATTTTGATTTCTTATCACTCTTTCGTCCCTATCATTAACAACGGATACACTAGCCCCATTTCTAAAGAATTGCAAAGCTGCATAAAGACCATTAGGACCCGCTCCTTCTATTAGAAATCTCATAGGTGGATCTCTGCTAGGTTTATTTTTTAAATGATCGTCTAGCACCGCCTGATTAAGCATCATATCCACTTGTGGACCTTGTATAAAAGTAGCTTCTTTAATAATATCCAATCCTTCAAAGTCTTTTTTACCAATAAAATTGAGAATTTCTAGATAACTTCCTTCTTCGTTCATAAGGTCTAGCCATAGCCTTTTACAATCTACAATAAATTTTACCTGATCATTAGTTGCTGTTCCTGCTTTAATAGTTACCGCAATTTCTTTGAGTTCTGCAAAAGAGGTTTGTTTAATTAATCCTAATTGAGCTTCTTGCAACTTTTTCTTAATAGACTTAATTGCCTTTGACGTCTTATTAGCATCGCTGGCTTTAATTAAAGCACTTTCTGCAGAACTTAATGGTTTATCTTTTTTCGTTTGTTTTTCTTTAATTTCTTCAAGAATTTGATAGCCTTCATAAGACAAAACCTCACCCGGATATCCCTGCATAGATTTACCTTTTTTCACAATTTCAAGAGTCTTAAGAGCTTTGCCCATCTCATGAATTTCTTCTAAGATATGTTTGCATTTTTCCAGCAAAGTGGTCGTTGAAAGTTTTTCATGGCCTTGAAGATCTTTTTCCAAACGTTCGATATCTTTTTTAATAGAATCTAAAGCACTTTTGTCATGTGTTGATTGTGCAGACTGATAAAAAAAATCCAATTTTTTATCTATAATCGACGCTTTAAAGAAGCCCTCTTTATCTTCAGGTAGCTTTCTAACTTCTTGCCAAGGCTTGGCTACTCCTTGTTGAGATGATTCAAATTGCTCGGACAAAGCTTTAAAATGCTGGCTTTTTTCTTGAAGGACTACCCTCTCTTTTTTTACACTTTCCCTCGTTTCCATAAGTTTTTGATTATTAGTTAGCAGAGCTATTTTCTTAGCAACCCTTGAATCAGGCCTTTTTGAAACAACTGAGCCCTTTAATTTGCCCGTGTTTTCCGGTTCTGTTGTAGATTTAACTTTTGATTTACTAGAAATATCTGGACTTGGAATTTTTGAACTCTCTAAACCATTCATAAAAACCCTATTAAATGTAGTTTTTATTATTAATTTATTTATAAAAAAAATTACAATTTTATAAATAAATAATAATTAAACATATGTATTTCAATTTATATTATAACAAATTTTATATTATTATAAAATTAGTACAATTTTGAAATTAGTTTACTTTTTAAAAAAATAAATGATCGGTTATATGGTGCGGCAGGAAGTGCAGGGATTAAAAAAACTAGTAGTTCAAGAAATAGAATTAAAATGACACATCCTTTTATTGGAATAGTGACCATCTTCTAAAAGTTTCTTGACGTGAGTAATTACGAATAATTTGAGCTTAAAAAGCTGGAATAATTGCTCCTTGATAGTGCTCTTCAATAAATTGGCGCACTTGCTCTTTTGTCAGAGCAGTTTTTAGAGCCTCAAGTTCGGGTCGCTGATGTTCCCCAATGCGTATAGCGACAAGGTTGACAAAGCGTGATTGGGCATTTTCAATGGCTAGAGTATCTTTTTTAGGAGATAATCCTCCTAAAAGAGCAAAATTGGTGCTAATGGCCGCTGCATCGACATCTTCTAAGGATCGACTTAAAAGCGGGGAATCCATCTCCAAAAAGTGCAAATGATGTGGATTGTTCGAAATATCCAATACACTGGTTTTTTCTCCTTGGCTTTTGAGGGTAATGAGCCCCACCTGCTGGCAAAGAGCTAAAGCGCGCGCCTGATTAGAGGGATCGCTTGGAATTGCAAGTGTTGCTCCATCCTTAATTTCGTTTAATGTATGCCATTTTTTGGAATAAAGAGCCATGGGTTCAAGATGGACTGCGACAAAATTTTCCAATGCATAGCCAAAATCAGCTTTTTGGGCCTCTAAAAATGGCAAATGTTGGAAAAAATTGGCATCAACTTCTCGATCAGCTAAAGCTCGATTAGGTGTATTGAAATCATCAATGATTAAGATCTCAAGCTCAATCCCTTGCTCTTGTAGCTGAGGTTTGATGAATTCTAATATCTCTGCATGGGGCACAGAGGTGGCAGCGACTTTAAGTGTCGGTTTTGAAGAGTGTCCACAACTTGTCAAAATGAGCAGAAGACTCGCAAATAAAAAAATGGTTGAATAAAAGAAATATTTCATTAATGTAATCCTTTTCCTCGCTTGAGATTAAGATGTCTTGCCCATCGATGTCCAATCACTTGAATCAACTGAACAAGAATAATGAGAATCATGACGGTCACGACCATTAATCCAACATTAAAACGTTGATAGCCATATTGAATGGCAATTTTGCCAAGTCCGCCGCCACCCATTGTGCCAGCCATTGCACTGTAGCCAATGAGGTTGATGATAGTCGTTGTGACAGCCAAAATTAAAGAAGGCAAAGATTCAGGAATAAGGACTTTCGTAATGATTTGCCAAGGATTCGATCCCATTACGATGGCAGCCTCAATCATTCCTTTATCCACTTCTTTTAAAGAAGCCTCTACTAACCTTGCCATAAAAGGAATCGCTGCAATCGAAAGGGGTACAATCGAAGCAGTCGTCCCCAAGCTTGTGCCTACAATCCAACGTGTCAAAGGAATCAGAGCGATCATCAAGATCGCAAAAGGGAAAGAGCGTCCAATATTGATAATAGATCCCAAAATTTGATGCATCCAAAGATTTTCTTTGAGATGACCGCGGTCAGTCAGAGTCAAAATGACTCCAAGAGGTAAGCCTACTGCCAGGGCAATCAAGGTTGAACAAATGACCATGTAAAGTGTATTCCACAATTCTAAAGGAATCAGAGTCCACATGAGATGTAATTGATCATTGTTCATCGAAGAACCTCACAAATAATTTGTTGACTGCGCAAAAAAGTCAATGCCTGTTCAATTTCTTCGGAAGAGCCTGAGAGTTCCACAAATAAGTGTCCGACAATAGTCTCTTGAAGATAGTCAAGCCCTCCCGATAAAATATTGGCCTCGACATCATAGCGTTTGAGCATATGAGATAAAACAGGTTGTTTGGCTTGACGACCTTCGAATCCTAGCCGGACTAAAACTTTGCCTACTTGATGCTGTTTAAGAAGATCGCTTGGGACTTGATCAGCACTTAAATGCAAAAGACGTTGGGTAACGGAATGTTGCGGTTGGGTGAAAATGGTTTTGACTTCTCCTTCCTCCACGATTTGTCCATCTGATAAAACGGCAACACGCTGGCAAGCTTGCTTAACAGTTTCAAGTTGATGGGTAATAATCACAATTGTGAGTCCCAGCTGTTGATTCAAGTTGCCAAGCAGCTGAAGAAGTTCGCGTGTGGTCGTTGGATCCAAAGCAGAGGTAGGCTCATCGCAAAGGAGAAGCCGTGGATGTGAAGCAAGCGCCCTTGCAATGCCCACACGCTGTTTTTCTCCTCCACTCAATTGAGAAGGATAGTGATCCCTTTTGGATTTCAATCCAACTAATAAAAGAAGCTCTTCCACGCGCTGCTGGCGCTGAGAAGCAGCAATGCCTGCGATTTCTAAAGGATACGCAATGTTATGTCCTACAGTTCTTGATGAAAATAATTGAAAATGTTGAAAAACCATTCCCATTTGCTTGCGTAATAGTTCTTGCGCTTTTCTATTTCCATATGGAAACGCGTTTCCATCAAAAGAAATGGTTCCGCTTGAAGGAATTTCTAAACCTGTTAAACAGCGCAAAAGAGTGGATTTGCCTGCCCCACTCATTCCAATAATTCCATAAACGCTACCGCGGGGAATCTCTAATTGAATCTCCTTTAAAGCATAAACAGGCGCATCTCCTCCTTTAGGAGAAGCAAATTGTTTAGATAAATTTTTAATTTCAATTAAAATGTCTTTCATTGTGACCTTAAGTTAAATGCTGCCGATTTCCTAAAATTTGAAAAGAAAATCAAGAAAAAATAGTTAGATTTGTCCTGCCAAAGGCATCATGAAAGACAAGAGAGGAGAAGAAAAAGAAGTTAAATTTAATTTAAAAAAGAACATGAAAAAATTAACTCGTTAATAATAGATTAATTAAATTGTAACATAATAAATGATTATAATCAAAAACTAAATGATATAAATGTGCATTTTTTTAAATTAAGCACGGGGATGCGTTTCATCGTAAACTTTTTTCTTTAATTTCGTAGAAACTTGAGTATAGATGGTTGTGGTCGAAAGGGAACTATGTCCAAGTAGGACCTGAATTGTTTTGAGATCCATTCCATTTTCCAGCCAATGGGTGGCAATGGTATGTCGGATGGTATGGGGAGTGACTTTGCCGGCAAGTCCGCTTTGATTGAGGTAATAATCAAATTTGCGATCGACAGAGCGCGAGGTTAAGCGAGTTCCCAATTTATTAAGAAAAATTGCTTTAGGATCGACTTCCGCAAAATGAATGTTAGAGTCGCGGTAGCGTTCTAGATGCTCTAAATAGGATTTTATCCAATCGGCTGCATTTTTTGTAATAGGGACAATGCGTTCTTTTTTTCCTTTTCCACGCAGTTTAACGGTCAGATTGACATAGTCAAAATCTTGGCGATTGAGGGCCACAAGTTCGCTGACTCGTAGTCCTGAACTATAGAACAACTCCATGATGGTTCTATCGCGAAATCCCAAATACGTCGATGTATCTGGTTGGTCAAAGAGATGGCTAATTTGATCATATGTCAGCGAAACGGGAAGTTTGCGCTCAAGCTTTGGACTATCTAGGTCTTCGGTAGGATTACTCTCTATTAGATTTTGAGTTTGGGAAAATCGAAAAAAACTGCGTAGAGAGGAGAGTCTGCGGGCAACTGTCCGTTTGTTCTGCTTATTTAAATTGAGCCAAGCGAGAAATCCGCGAATGGTTTTACGGTCAATTTTACTCAGTTCCAATTGATGATCAAACAATGTAGAGCGATAGGTATAGGGGTCTTTAAAAGAAATTTTTTCTGGGAATTCTTTCGGACATATGTCCTTGAGCCACTGATATTCGAGATAAGATTTAAATGCATTGAGATCGATAGCATAATTTCGAACGGTATGCTCAGAGGCATTTTTCACAATTTTGAGATGCTCTAGAAACCGATAACAGGCAAGGATGAACATAAGAATCAATCACCGCTTTAAGGTTTAAGATTAAGCTTTGAAAAAGAAAATGTCAGGAAGTCATCAGCAACATAAGTATGAGGAAAAATGGTTCGGGCTTCTAGTTCAAAGGCTTTGAGGTTTTGATAACGTGCTGAATAGTGCGTTAAAATCAATTGTTTTGCTCCAGCTTGCTTGGCGATTAAAGCAGCTTGTTTAGCTGTCAAATGATGATGCAGTTTGGCGAGTTCTTTATGTTCCTCTAAATAAGTGCTTTCGCAAAGAAAGAGAGAAGCATTACGGGCAATATCAATGGCGCTTTGGCAGGGAACAGTATCGATGACAATGGCAAAGCTATCCCCATGACGAATCCAACTGACTTGTTCGAGTGTGACGCTATTGCCTGCAATCATAAGCGAGCCTTTTTCCTGAAGCTCTTTGACTAGGGGCCCTTTAACACCATAATGGGCAAGCTTTTCATTATCAAACTTGCGTGTATCGGGTTCTGTGATGCGCCAGCCAATATTTTCAACCCCATGCTCTAAGAAGACGGCTTCTATGCGGAAACGTCCATCGTCTTCTACCAAGCCTGGCTGTGAAACTGGATGTTCAATGACTTTGATCATTTCATGATAAATAGAACCATAGCGAAGGCGATCAAAATATTTTTTACCGCTAGCAGGATAATAGCAATGAATGGGATGGGTGACTTTGTCAAGATTGAGTCGCATGAGAATGGAGCCTAATCCCAAACAGTGATCTCCATGAAAATGAGAAATAAAGATACGCGATACAACTGTAGGAGCGATATTGGCAAAGATAAATTGCCGCTGAGTTCCTTCACCAGGATCAAATAAGAGACCTTCATTATTCCAACGTAGGAGATAAGCCCCGTGGTTGCGAAAGCGAGTAGGTTGTTGGCTTGAACAACCTAAAATGGTCAAATCGCGCACAGTCATTTTAGCTATGCCTCCAGCTAAAGAAATTTAATCTCCCTAAAATGTAACCCATCAAGCCTCCTGTTAAATGCGCCATATTAGCAATATTGGGTGACAAGGCAAATTCAAATGATTTTTCTAAGAAAAATGACAAAAGTTGAATGGCTGCCATGCTGATAATAAAAATTAACATAAAAATCAATGTCACGCGATCAATTTGATATCCTTCCCAAGCTGCCACTTTTTGCCTCACCCATATAAAAGCTAACATCCCACAAAGAACGCCTGAAAATCCAATAAAATTAGGTCCGCTCATCAAATATTGAGCTGTATTAGAGATAACGGCAATAATCACAATAAACATCCCATAGCGTAAAGGCATCAGTCGCTGTTCAATTTGTTTACCTAGTGCAATGAGCCATAGCATGTTGAAAAAAAGATGAAATAAATCGCCATGCAAGAGACAGGGAGAAAAGAGGCGCCAAATTTGTCCTTCGCGAATTTTTTCAAATGAGGGGTATTTTGATAATCCTCCTTTGACAGCTTGCAATCCTCCTTCAAGCATCAGTTGATAGTATCCAGGCCAGAAGGGGGTACGATGAATTTGTTGTAAAAGGTGGTTTCCATCTGGTGGAAGATCGGAGGGATGTTCTAATTTTTCAAATCCATAGAGGAGAAGGAAGTGATTAATGAGTTGATAAAATTTAGGATAATCATAGAGCAGCGTCTTTTCAACTGGGGATGCAAATAAAATGAGTCCCGAATAATGCTCGGGTGTTTTCATAGAGGGTGTCCATAATTGGCTTAAAAAAAATAAAAGGGTACATATAGCCAATAAAGAGCGCGTCATCCATCCCATGGGGTGTTTTTCCCATGAGGTGGAAGCTGCTGAGGGAGGAGGGGAATCAGGAGAAAGAGGGAGAGGTGACTCCGATTTTTTCCAAGCTGGAGCTGTTGTAGAAAGTTTAAAAGCAGGATCTTGAGGATTTGCAATGAACAAATGAAACCATTTTAAAACCTCTTCCACATGATCTTCATTTTGAATCCAAATTTGGCAATTGCTTGTTCCATAGGAAGGACTTCCCCAATCAGTGTGAGCTTGAATGTCTATTTGATGAGGAATTCCCTTTTGATGAAGGAAGTGAGAAAACGCTAACGCTTTCCGTTCATCCTCTAATGTTCCTATTAAGCGCATTTAATCCTCCGCTTGAATCTTTTTGATGATAGCAGAAGTCGAAAGTTCGGGAACGAGTTGCACAATATGGATTTTGCCGCCATGGGAGTGCACAGTCTCTGCTTCTATGCAGTTTTCCCCATATTCAGCTCCATTGACATGGACATCGGGTTTAATTGTTGATAAAAGACGGCAAGGATTTGTTTCTTCAAACCATGTGACATAATCCACAAATTCCAAAGCTGCCATCATTTGAAGTCGATATTCTAAAGGAATCAGGGGACGCTTGGGACTTTTATATTGTTGGATAGAATGATCTGTATTGAGAGCGACAATCAAAATATCGCTCACTTGTGAAGCTTCAAAAATGATTTGGAGATGCCCAGCATGTAAGAGATCAAAAGAACCATTGAGAGTGGCAATGGTTTTTTTCTGTAATCGCAAGTCATGAATTCGTTCAACGAGTTGAGAAGGAAGAATGACTTTTTTTTGATAGGCTGTGGACCAATAAGCAGGAGCAAACGATGACATAGAGAACCTTAATCAAAACATTTCTTACTTAAATTAATGACCGCCTAACAGGAAAAGCAATATGAAACACTTCATCATAATGTTCAACAAAATGCATCGTTAATCCCTTACGAATATAGTCTGGCAGCTCTTCATAATCGCGCAAATTATCTTTGGGGAAAATAAGCACCTTTAGACCAGAGCGTCGCGCGGCAACCATCTTTTCTTTCACACCGCCAATGGGTAAAATACGACCGGTCAACGTCAACTCTCCAGTCATGCCCAAATTATCCAAGACAGGGGTGTCTGTTAATAGGGAAAGGAGAGAAGTTGTCATAGTAATTCCTGCAGAAGGACCATCTTTTGGTGTTGCCCCTTCTGGAATATGGATATGCACTTGCGATTTCTCAAAAAATGTATAACCAGGAGCATATTTATGAATGGCGCTATGAAGGTAGCTCCAAGCAATTTCAGCTGATTCTTTCATCACGTCGCCCGCTTGCCCAGTCAACTTCATGGCTGTTTTTTCAGCTGCGACCTTAATCGATTCGATATAAAGCGTTGCACCTCCCATGGCAGTCCATGCAAGTCCCATACATACCCCAACAGGCGTTCGTTCATAGAAGCGATCGCTTGTAAAGACCGGCTTGCCTAAGTATTCTTTCAAATTCTGTGAACTAATGGAATATTTTATAGAAGTAGGGGAAGGAAGCTGTTTTCTGCTACCTCCTTTTTTCTTTTTGCCTTTTTCTAAAACCTCTGCTTCCTTCTCTTGCTGCATCATTTGCCGCACAATCTTGACAGCGAGTTTGCGTAAAATCTTTTTGATCAGATTTTCTAAATTGCGCACTCCAGATTCACGCGCATAACCATTGATCATGCCACGCAAACCCTCGGCGGTAAAAGTGACATTAGATGTCTTGAGTCCCATTTGTTTGCGATTGCGTGGAATGAGATATTTTTTCGCAATTTCAATTTTCTCCTGCATGATGTAGCCTGATAAGCGTAGGATGTCCATGCGATCTTTTAAGGGTTCTGGAATCGTATCCAAAATATTGGCTGTGACAATAAACAAGACATCGGATAAATTACAACGCACATCCAAATAGTGATCGAGAAATTCTGCGTTTTGCTCGGGATCTAACACCTCTAATAGAGCTGAAGCAGGATCACCATGAAAACTCTTTCCCATTTTATCGACTTCATCCAACATAATCACGGGATTCATCGTTTGGCAATATTTAAGAGCTTGAATCATTTTGCCTGGCATGGCTCCAATATAAGTGCGGCGATGCCCCTTAATTTCTGCTTCATCGCGCATACCTCCGACAGAAAAGCGGTAGAATTTGCGGTTAAGGGCACGCGCAATACTTTTGCCAATACTTGTTTTTCCCACTCCTGGAGGACCAACCAAGCAAATGATGCTACCCCGCAATCCACCAGCTAATCGTCCTACTCCAATAAATTCTAAAATACGCTGTTTAATATCTTCCAATCCATAATGGTCTTCAGCTAAAATCTTCTCTGCTGCATCTAAGTCATGATGTTCAGGACTGTGAATTCCCCAGGGAATGATGGTGAGCCAATCCAAATAGCCCCGCGAGACACTGTATTCAGCCGATTGCATTTCTAAAACGCTAAGTTTATCGAGTTCATCATTGATAACTTTCAGGACATCGGGAGGAACAATCCGCTCTTTTAAACGTGCCTCAAATTTCTCACGATCAATTGATTTATCATCTCGCTCAATTCCTAATTCTTTTTTTATGGTTTTAAGCTGCTCTCTTAAAAAAAAGTCTTTTTGGCTTTTATTAATGGTCGCTTCAATTTTTTGATTGATATTGTTTTGCAAAATGCTGATATCAAGTTCTTTCTTTAAGAGAATAAGTGCTTTATCAATTCGGCGATGAATATCAAAGGTTTCTAACACATCTTGCAACTCTTCGCGCGAAGCGGTTGTCAGGGCAACAGCAAAGTCAGCCAATTTACCTGGCTCAGTAAAGTCTGAATGGCCTAAAAAAATTTGAAGTTCCTCTTTAAAGAGAGGATTGAGCTTTAAAAGCTCTTTAATAGTGGAAATAATACTGATAGCATAAGCTTTAAGTTCAGCTGTTAGGATAGGATTATCTTCATAATAAGTCACTTGAGCTTTAAGCGTTTTAGAGTCTGGAATAGGTGTGACGACGCGCAACCGCTTTTCCATATTCAAGATCACTTGCGCTCCTCCTTGCTCCATAGGAATAATACGCAAGACGCGAGCTAAGACACCCACTTCATGTAAATCTTCAAAAGAAGTCTTATAAATATCTGCATTTTCTGAACGACTTAAGAGAAGCCCTACACATTTGTGTTCTGATTTCGCCACTACTTTTAATACTTCATAAAATGGACCCGGTTCGATGACAAGAGGAGCTGCCATTCCGGGGAAAAAGGGACGACGAATAAGAGGAAATATATAAATTTGGTCTGGTAGTGACGAGGTCCTTTTCTGTAAAGCATGGTTATCTTCTAGAGAATTGATGACTGCATTCTCTAATTCCATTTCTAAAGAATTTTCCTCATTATCTTGATCCAGCATTGAATATCCTAAATTTAAGGGGTTATCAAAGACATCATTTCAAGCCCAAGAAAAGCAGCTTATTTATTGAATGAAATAGGCAGAAGACCCGATTCAACTCTTAATAAAACATCCTCTCAAATCAAAATACTTGTTCATTCAAGATGTTTCTTCGCCAAACTTCATATTTTCCAGTGCAACTAGTTTACTGTTTTAAGAGAAATTATTCAATGAAAGGTTGAAAAATGATAGAAAGACAGAATTTCCAATTCACATGCTTTGCTTGAAATTTTTATTCGACTATTGGATATCGTATCCATGTGAAAGTGATGAAATTCAATTTAACCCTCTGATTCAGGGTATTTTTATTAAAAATATTTGACACTTGCAGCCCTTCAGGCTGCATGACACAACTCATTCATAACCAGGTGGTTGTCGTAGTTTAGGGTGTTCATTTTGTGCAAAAAATGAGCTTTATTTTTCACAATAATTGGCATAGTTGAGTTGAAGGTCGCATGTTTATGCCGTCCTTTCAGGACTCGATGTCTTTTTGAAAGAACCCAGGCCTCCGCTTCGCTGCGACCTGGGCTGTAACATGACGGCCCTTCAGGCCTTAACAAAAAGATGATTTAGGGACTATAGAAGGGGACTTAAACATCTCTTGTTAAAGCCTGAAGGGCCGTCATGTTACAGCCCAAGCCTCCGCTTCGCTGCGACTGGGCTGTAATAGGCCGGCCCTTCAGGCCTTAACAAGAGATGTTTAAGCCCCTCTTCTATAGTCCCTAAATCATCTTTTTGTTAAGGCCTGAAGGGCCGTCATGTTACAGCCCAAGCCTCCGCTTCGCTGCGACTGGGCTGTAATAGGCCGGCCCTTCAGGCCTTAACAAGAGATGTTTAAGCCCCCTTCTATAGTCCCTAAATCATCTTTTTGTTAAGGCCTGAAGGGCCGTCATGTTACAGCCCAGGTCGCAGCGAAGCGGAGGCCTGGGTTCTTTCAAAAAGACATCGAGTCCTGAAAGGACGGCATAAACATGCGACCTTCAACTCAACTATGCCAATTATTGTGAAAAATAAAGCTCATTTTTTGCACAAAATGAACACCCTAAACTACGACAACCACCTGGTTATGAATGAGTTGTGTCATGCAGCCTGAAGGGTTGCAAGTGTCAAATATTATTTTTATTCATTATTAGTAAAAATTTTAAAATTTTATTAACATTAAATATTTAATTAATAATTGAGTATAAATTTTTCAAGATAAATTTGGAGTATAAATTATTAAAATGCTAATATTTAGCATAATTTAATTAAATCTTTAAAATAGGTTCTATTTATGTCATTTTTAATAGGAGATTTTTCTTCTGAACAATATAAGGCTTATTTAAACTCAGCGGCAAAGCAAGAACACAAAGGGAAGAAAAGTCATTGGGTAGCTCATTTTCATTTGTCACACCATTCAACTCTAGCCGTTCTAGTGAATAGAATTGCCTACTTTCTCCTTCATCGCTTTGCAGTTTATCCTAATAACGCTTATTTATTTCAGAAATTTAAATCCTATGATTTCACTCAGATTGACACAGAAGAACAGTATGAAATTATTAAGGAAATTTTTGCATGTTTTCAAAATTGTTCAGAGCTGGATGAAGCGGAACTAGGCAATGTGGAAGAGAAATTGAATGAGATTGAAAATCGCTTGTTAAAGGAAACAAACGATGCTAAAGAAGCTAAAAAGCAACAAGAATCCGAAGAAGCTGAAGCCGAAGCTTTGAAGAGAAAAGAAATTGAAGCCGAAGCATTAAAGAAAAAAGAAAAAGAAACTGAAGCCGAAGCACTGAAGAAAAAAGAAGTCAAAGAAGCCGAAATATTAAAACAAGCTGAACTCGAAGAAGCTGAAACATTGAAGAAAGAAGCAGAAGCGTTAGAAAAGCAAAAAGTTGAAGAAGTGGAAGCAGCAAAAAGGAAGGATAGCAACAAACCTCAAAACCGGAGAAAGATTCTTCAAGCGAAAAGAGAGGCTCAGAAGAAAAAAGATGCTAAAGAAGCAGTTCCGAAGGAATTAGAGTGCGAAGAAGTTAAGAAGAAAAAAGAAGTTGAAAAAACAAAAGAAATTGAAAATGCAAACAAAGAGGATGAGTCAAAAAAACTCGATGAAGACGTAGAACCCTATTCTCCTGATGGTGATGCTTTTGATCCAAGAGACGACGAAAAACCAGAGGATCCTAATGGGAAAAAAGAGCAAGGAAAAGATAAAGATAAAGATCTAGAGAAAAAGTCGCCTTTAATTATTCCAGAATTAAAAGTTCAAGCGAAGGGCAAGGATCAAAATGATCAGACATTAAAAGCTGATGAAGGTCGAAAAGATTCCGATTTATATGATTCTCCAGATTCAGATGAAGAAGGCTTATCTTTCATGCCAAAAAACTCGGAAAGAGAGCCTTTTGAACCGATAATCGACGACGACACAAGTCAACGTCTAAAAGATATCTTGGAATTATCTCAATTTCAAATCGTTTATAAGGACGAAGCTGATCTTCCTAAAACATTCATTAAAAATGTGAAAAAGTTAGAAAGAGAGGTGTTAGATTTAGCCCTTGTCAAGAAAGCTGAGCAATATGAGAAAGCTAGAAAAGACCATGCTAACAATAAATCCTATATAGGCTGGATAAGCGACGTACTACGCCGCACAAATCAATTCGATTCTAAAGCATACCAAGATTTCGATTTAGATAGTCAAAGCTTGGATAAGGCAATAAGCAAAGCACAAGAGCTGGTTGCTTATTTGAATATTAAGCAAAGTCTGACTGATTCCGGTCAATTATCTCAAGAGGATAAGGAGATAGTTAATCTCGCTATCGTTCAAATTCGTATTAAATTTAAAAAGATGACTAACCTATTAGGGGAAGTTTATTCGGTTGGCGATCCTTCAGATAAGAAATGGAATTCCCTCTTTGAGAAATCCAAATTGCTTCAAGAAATTGAAGAGGACGATATCATTGCAAAAACATCTGGAACAGCTCAAAAGACGTTTATAAATCATGTATGGGATTATACCTTCGGTTACGTGCTCAATGAGACAGTAAAAGTTAAATATCTCAAATGGAAGATTGAACGTTATGAAGATTTAATCAAAGCGGTACAACAAGGTATTAATACATATCTTGATGAGACAAACTTAGGAAATGCTAAAGATCTCATTCAGCAGGCTAAACAAGTCAATGCTGCAGAATGGATGAAGAAGCTCCTTCCTGTCTTAGAATTCTCGCTCGAAATTTTAGAGGAAGGTGACGAACGTCTCCATCCCAACTATTTGAATAAAGTACGTAATATCTATACCAATGATATGCTTACAAAATTGCGAGAAGCGGCAAAATGGGCGAAAGAGCATCCAACCATGCCGGGTATTGAACATGTCAATGCGATCTGCTACCAACTTTACGCAACAGTCAATCTCAATCATCGCTGCCAAGAAATTTTAAACACCTTCCTTAAGTTAGATACGGCTGTCTTAAAGAAAGCAAATAAACACTCTTTGCCCCTTGATCCTCGCTATGCAATGCTCAATGGTCTTCAAGAAGCGCATGAGCAAATCAAAGCAGTCCCCAACGAAGCCAAAGCTCCAGCCCTCAAACAATGGGCTAATAGTTTGAGAGGTCACTTAAATGGAATCTGGGGATTGACAACATTTGATCCTAATTTGCAGTCCAATCCCATGCATGTTTTTTTTAATAAGATCATCAAAAAGAAAGGAGATGATTCTACAGGCCGTCAAGTAAAAGATATTGCAATGGGTTCCCCGACTATTGAGAATGGGAATGGTGAAGCTGAGATTAATCCTGAATTTGAAGGTTTTTTGCGTCGTTGCCAAGCTTTGAAGCTAAAGCATTTGTATATCAACAATCAGGACTTTACTTCAACAAGATGGATAAAAGGCAATGAAGCGAAGCGTTGTCAAACCCTGCATGATTTAGCAGAAAATGATTTTAAAGAGACTTTATATGTCATTACGCTAAACCAAAATACTGCTTTCTATGAGCAGCGCTACGAACTCAATAAAACCATTTTGACAATGAATGGACTCAAAGAAAAGCCGGAGATGAATGCGCAGAAGGTAAAAGATGCCTTAATTTTAGATTTATTAAAGGGTAAATCGAAAAATTATCTGCCTGCTCACCTGATTATAGATCCAAATCTTCTTCAGTGGATAGCGAAGACAATTGATAATATTCATCAACAGCGCTTTAACAAATGCGATGAATTTGAAAATGAGACTGTACGAGAGCAATTTATTCAAATTTTTCATCATAAATTGCGCAAACATGTCGAAAAATTAATCGAAGCCTGCCCAACAACAGATGGAAAAGAGTTCGGTTATTCCATTTATTATTCAGGTGCCAAAGAATTTAAGGATGAACTTATTGCGCAACTATTCGATCGAACGCCTACTGAAACAGGTAACTACCTTCCAGATGATTTAGTCACACGCTTTGATTTGCGTAATTGGAGCATGAACGCAATCGATCAGATTCACGAAAAACTGTTTGGAGGAGTTAAAGACCTTACAATTGAAGAACGCCGCATCTTTATTCGCATAGTCTATCAGAATCTTGCTCGAAAAGTTCTCATTGAAACAGAGGCGCATAGTTATAACGCGAGCTGTAAAGATCGCATTGACCGCGGTGCAGCAACCGATGCCGAAGATTTTGCTTATCTTGCCGTTCTTGAAGATTGCATGAATGATCCACGTGTCGTTGAGTTCTTTGAGATGCTGGTTTTTGCTCGAGCCATTATTGTTCGTAAGAGAACAATCAGGGAAGAACGTCTTGAACGCTTGATCGAGACTATTAAATTTATGATCGACCATCAGAAACAACTACAGGATTTAAATCATGCTTTATTTCCTGATGTGGAGTTGACCATTGATCAATTTAAGCAAGTTGAGCCAGAGCCTGAAAAAAAAGAGCGAGTAAAAAAGGAAGAAGTCAAGCTCGATTGGTCCGCCTTCTCCGAGATAGAAGAAGAGGTAGAAGTAGATCTTTATTAATTGAACAGCCTAACGAATAGACAATAAAATAAAATTACTCACTTTAACTCGAGTGCTTATCAACTTGAGAATTTATCTCATCACCATCTAAGATAGTAAATTAGATGCTGATTTGTTATTATCCTAAAATAACATGAAAATCTGTGTCTTTAAGGAGAAATGATGTCTCAAACTCTTGATGTTTCCATGCCAGCGGAAGATGTCCTTATCCATTATCGGCAAGTGGCTGAACAAAAAGAAGAAGCTTTTTTATTCGCCAAAGCGACTTTTTCTAAGGACCATTCCCGTTTGGAAGGACCTGAAGATGATCATCGTATGCCTTATAAGCGAGATGTGGACCGTATTTTGCATTCTAAAGCCTATTCGCGCTATGTTGATAAAACGCAAGTGATCTATTTAGTCGATAATGACCATATTACGCATCGTAGCTTGCACGTCCAATTGGTTAGTAGCTTTGCACGCGGAATTGCCGAAATTTTGCGCTTAAATTTGGATTTGGTCGAAGCCATTGCTTTAGGGCATGATGTGGGTCATCCTCCTTTTGGACATGAAGGAGAAGGATATTTATCAGCTTTGTCAATTGAATATGACAATGGTCCATTTTCTCATCCCTTGCAATCCTGCCGTCTCTTTACAGAAATCGAACCTCTCAATTTGGGGTTGGCTGTTTACGACGGATTTTTATGCCATGATGGAGGGATGTCAGGGCCTATTTTAATTCCACGATTTAATAAAACTTGGGAAGACCATTTGAAAGATCGTAAACAGAAAAAAAGCCAGCCCGATTACAATATTTTGCCTGGAACATTAGAGGGATGCCTTGTCAAGTTATGCGATACAATGAGTTATCTCGGACGCGATATTGAAGATGCCATTAATCTAGGCATTTTACAGCGGAGCGAAGTTCCTAAAACGTTCTTGGGTACAACCAATCGAGAAATTTTAGGTGTACTGGCCGCCGATATCATTAGACATAGTTATAATAAGGAATACATTGCCATCTCAGAAGAGGCCTACGAGGCTTTGCGCACATTGCGCCGCTTTAATTTCCAACGCATTTACGTTCATCCTAAATTAAAAATCGAATCTTCCAAAATTAAATATAGCTATCGCATTCTATTTGAATGTCTTTTAAATGATTTGAAAGATCAAAAAGAGCAAAGCTACCTGTGGACTCATTTCGTACATAAACGCAGTGAAAAGTACATTTCAAATACCAATCCAATTCAAATGGTCATCGACTATATTGCAGGCATGACAGATAATTTCTTTGTCCGGACGTTAGAAAAGATCTTTGTTCCTTCAAAAATTCAATTAATCTAATATGCGTTTTCTTCTCATTGAGACTTGCACTGAACGGGGTGTTATCGCCTATGGTAATCAAACTCATCTGATAGTTGCCAGGGAACTGCCTTTCGGTCCTAGCCAATCTAAGTTCCTTATGCCTTATCTTGATGAAGTTTTGCGGCCATTAGGCTATCCTCCTCCTTTGGATGCTATTGGAGTAGGAATAGGACCCGGTTCTTATACGGGAATCCGTTTGGGAGTGGCTGTTGCCCAAACGTTAGCTTATAGTTGGAAGGTTCCCCTAGTTGGAGTCTCCAGTTTAGAGGGATTTATTCCTTCCACTCCCTCTGTTCATTATGCCGCTGTTCTGGATGCTCGAATTGGAGGAGTTTATTTTCAAACAGGGGAATGCAACGGCAAGGGTTCTTTGCATACAAGCCCTCCTCAAGTGTTGCCCCTGGAAGAAATTGGACAGCGGCTAGAAGAAGTGACGCATTTAGTCACCCCTTTTGCCAAATCATTGCAAACCAAGTTTAAACAGCATTATCCTGAATGCCAGTGGATATGGGAAGAACGAGCCCCTTCAATTCAGGCTTTATTGCAGAGAGTAGAGCAAAATTTTGCTCAAGGGCAAATTGTCCATTCACCGCGTCATTTGAATCTGCTCTATCTTCGTCAAACTGAGGCAGAGAGAGAAAAAGCATTGAAGCAACACAAGCCAGAAGGATGATTCTATCGGTTTTTGATATCTTTTTATTGATAATAAGTTCTGTTTCAGGTAATATCGTTGCTATTAGAATTTAAAGATAATGTGCTGGCCTTTGCTGGCTCACCTTAACAATTTAAGAATTTAGGATTGATTTGCATGTCAGTTGTAAAAGTTCGCATGGGTGATTCGATTGATAAAGCTTTACGTGCTCTTAAGAAACGCCTAGATAAAGAAGGGGTGATGAAATCTGTTAAAGCTCATCGCTTTCATTCTAAACCCTCTATCAAAAAGCGCGCTAAATCAAAAGCTGCTCTCAAATATAAAAAGCAGCGATAGTAAAGCGCCCCCTTTCTCAAGCTTAAATGGATAGAATTTAAGCTTGCTTCTTAAAATAAGCCTAAAAGCTGAATTTAAGATTAAAAGTTGGTTTTGGGGATTGTTTCCTTTCTTTTTGGTAATCAGGTGGTTAAGATATACAATCCCTTGTTTTAAAATTCATTTCTTTGTTATCTTAATAGCACATAGTAATAAGATATTTAATCCTCAAATAAAGTAGTAGATCGTTATGGCTGACTATTACGACATTTTAGAAGTTTCACGTACTGCAACAGCAGATGAAATCAAAAAAGCGTATCGTAAGAAAGCTCTTCAATATCATCCGGATAAAAATCCAGGAAATGCGGAAGCTGAAAAAAAGTTTAAAGAGGTTTCAGAAGCTTACGAAGTACTGAGCGACGATAAAAAACGCCAAGTTTACAATCGATATGGAAGAGAAGGTCTGCAAGGAGCAGCAAGCGGTGGCGGAGCTGGTATGCATGGTTTTTCTTCCATGGATGAAGCATTGCGTACGTTTATGGGTGCTTTTGGCATGGGGGGCGGAGAAAGTATCTTTGATTTTTTTGGTGGAGGCAACGGCGGCGGGGGCGAGTTTAATGGGCGCGAAGGTCGTAGAGGAGCACGCCAAGGGGCGAGCAAACGTGTCAACATTACCATTTCTTTTGAAGAAGCTGCTAAAGGATCCGACAAAGAATTAGCCATTACGAATTATGTTTCCTGTCCAGTTTGTAATGGAAGGGGAGCCAATTCAACGCAAGGGGTTAAGACATGTTCTCAATGTGGTGGAAGAGGACAAGTCTTTGAACAGCGTGGGTTTTTCAATATGACTATGACCTGTCCAACTTGTCATGGCGAAGGCAAAGTCATCACTGATCCATGTAAAAATTGCCATGGGCAAGGAGCCATTAAGGAAAAACAGCATATTAAAGTTCATATTCCAGCTGGTGTTGATAGCGGAATGCGCTTAAAAATGAGTGGTTATGGCGATGCAGGTCAGGCAGGAGGCCCTCCTGGCGATCTGTATGTCTTCATTACGGTCGAACCCCATGAGCTCTTTGAGCGTGAAGGAAATGATATTTTATTAGATTTACCCATCAGTTTCACAGAAGCTGCTTTGGGATGTAAGAAAGAAGTTCCTTCGCTTTTCCATCATTCATCTCGAATTACCATTCCTGAAGGCACTCAGAATGCGAAGATTTTCCGTGTTAAAGGAGAGGGATTTCCTAATGTTCATGGCCATGGGAAAGGAGATTTATTGGTGCGTATCTATGTGGAAACGCCGACGGGTTTAAGCGATCGTCAAAAACAACTTTTACAAGAATTTAGTGAATTAGAAGTCCCCAATAACCAACCCCAGCGCAAGGGATTTTTAGATAAAATCAAGGATTTTTTTTCTCATTAATATCCGAAGTAAGCTCAAAATTGATTTTTTCGCTTAAGCAGAAATAACATTTCTTCCTTGATGAATTTATTGATAAAATTTTAGAATGCATCCAAGAAAATCAAGAAGCATAGATAAAAGGTCTATCATAATAACAAACTCCATATTTTATTTGGCTCCAAACCAAATGTCAGCTAAATATGTATTCGACAATCCAGAGCAAATCTGCGCCACTACTAAAGATTTCGCTTGAATCAACACATATAAAAACTTAAGCCTATAGAATTGGAGCCTGAAGGGCTCTAAAGTGAAATAGCCCAGGCCCAGCGGCCTGGGGAAAACATACCCACATCGTAGTCTGAAAGACTACAAGAGAAATTGTGGCATTGCACAAATCCTTGATACGATTAACAAGGAGACCTTAGTTCATCAACTCTTATTATAGTTATTTAAATCTTCAAGCGCGATAATCATTGCATTAAAAGTTAATAAGGCTGTGCCTAAATTTGCAATCAAATTCAAACGTCTTAAAGCCAGAATTTGCACAGTAGCTAAAAGAGTCCCTCCTATTAAACGCGTGGCATAAAAGGTTTTTGGATTTTCATCTGCTCCACCTGACCCAAGATTAACGAGAACATTAAATGTTAAAGTAGAAGCAATCGTTACGGCAAAGGCTTGTGCTGCAATAATTTTATTCATTCGGTAAATGGCACCATACAAATATCCAATGCCATAGCTTGCTGCTGTTCCAACTGCAATTCCAAATGCAGAATTGACAGACTTCATAAAATTCATGATTTTTCCTCTATTTAATTTAATTATCTTATTAATCTAAGATCTTTTGGCAAAGTTTTGACTGCAACATAGGTGATCTTATAGCATCTTGCTAGAGAAAGTATTTGAAGCTTCTCGGGCAAATGCTGAAGGGCTTGATCGGTTAACTTAGTACAGCTTGAGATATCTAAGATTTCAAGAGTTGGGGATAAATCCTTGATTGCTGCATCAGTTAACTGATAACAGCCTGATACATCAAGTATTTCAAGAGTTTGAGGTAAATTCTTGACAGCCGCATCGGTTAATTGTGTGCAGTTTGATAGTCTAAGTACTTTTAAATTAGGTGGTAAATTGTCGGTGGCTGCATCAGTTAATCGAACACACCCTAATAAATAGAGTTCCTTAAGATTTCTGGGCAATAGCGGGATCGCTGTATCAGTTAACAGCTGACATCCAGATAATTTTAGAACCTCAAGATTTGTGGGTAAATCTTTAATGGCTGCATCAGTTAGTTGATCGCACCAGGCAAGGTAAAGCTTTTTAAGTCCTCTAGGCAAATGGTAGACAGCTGTATCGGTTAGCTTTTTGCACATTGAAAGATCAAGCACTGTAAGACCTTTAGGCAGGTGAGGAATTGCTGCATCAGTTAACTCAGAGCATTTTGATAAATAAAGCACCTCAAGGTTTGGAAGCATATGCAAATCTTTGATGGCTGCATCGCTTAGCTTAATGCATCCTGATAGACTAAGCATCTTAAGTCCTTTAGGTAACTCTTGGATAACTGCATCCGTTAGCTCCTTACATTCTGATAGATCAAGCACTTCAAGATTTGGAGGCAAATCTTTAATGGCTGCATCAGTTAGCTTATCGCATCCTGATAATTTGAGCGCCTTAAGACCTCTAGGCAAGTCCTTGATAGCTACATCAGTGAGTTTATCGCATCTTGATAGATCAAGCCTTTCTAGGCTTGTGGGCAATTGCCTGATAGCCGCATTTGTTAGCTTTTTGCAATCTGATAGATCAAACGTCTTAAGGTCTTGGGGCAAATTTTTAACTACTTCATCTCCACAATCCTCTCGAGTTTTAAAAAAGTAGGGCTTGATAAGATAACAAGCAGCCAAAAAACTAAAAGCAATCGAGGCAATGAGGAGAATTTTCTTTTGTTGATCCGTTAAAATAGGGAGAACTTTTTCTTTGACTAAAGAAAGAGCAGACTGCGATAAAGAATATAAATGAATATTCATGAAGTTATTTTATTTATTTTTATGGTTTGTGAAAATTAATTAAACAAATCAATTAAATTTAGTTTATTTTTGTGGTTGTGAATTACTTCCAGTAAGTATCCAGGTTTATTTAATTTAAGTCAATAATATCATCTATTCATCGAGCCGTTTATAAAAATAATTTACTTAAGCTTTGCTTACTTAATGTCATCAAATTAAAGAAATTTTTGATGCTAAGTGGCGGTAATACATAGGTGTTAAGCAAGGAAAAGTGTTGGGGGATGCGATGCGATGCATTGAGTCATCAAAACAGGATAGAAAGGCAAAGCTGCTATGGTTTGGACTTTTTGCGCTTAGGCTAAGAGATGAGGTTAAGCGGATGCATTCAATCGCCGCGCTGCTTCGCTCTGGGTTAGGGTGTTAATTTTGTGCAAAAAATGAGCTTTATTTTTCACAATAATTGGCATAGTTGAATTGAAGGTCACATGTTTATGCCGTCCTTTCAGGACTCGATGTCTTTTTGATAGAACCCAGGCCTCCGCTTCGCTGCGACCTGGGCTGTAACATGACGGCCCTTCAGGCCTTAACAAAAAGATGATTTAGGGACTATAGAAGAGGGACTTAAACATCTCTTGTTAAGGCCTGAAGGGCCGTCATGTTACAGCCCAGGTCGCAGCGAAGCGGAGGCCTGGGTTCTATCAAAAAGACATCGAGTCCTGAAAGGACGGCATAAACATGTGACCTTCAATTCAACTATGCCAATTATTGTGAAAAATAAAGCTCATTTTTTGCACAAAATTAACACTCTAGCTCTGGGCTCTATGTGGGGGTGTGAACGCACTAGGGCCCATAGGAGGTGTTCATGACCAGGTATTTTTAGTAAAACACCCTATTATTATGATACAGATATCACTTTTTGGTAATGTTTTTCGACAAGCCCTACAGACTCTAGCGGCAATGTAGAAGCCATTGAATGCTAGTCAAGGATTTTGATAATGCCGCTAAAGTCCTTAGGACAACTGATTCAGGCCTAACGGCCTTACGCTTGTGCGGGGGCTTCCCACTTTTATTGCCCCGCGAATTCCTACTATAGCTCCCTTTGTTCAGTTAGCCCATTACTTTATTCATTACTTATTCTAATTTTATTGATGTTAAAACTTCTGTAGGTAAATTATTCTTTATCCCTTCCTGTGTGAGTTCAGGGCTTTTCTTACCATGGATAGCAAGCTTTTTAAGATTTTTTGGCAAATTTTTGAATCCCTCATCTGTTAACCCGTTACACCAGAATAAATTAAGCATTCTAAGATCTTTGGGCAAATGCTTCAGGCTTTCATCTGTTAAATCGCATCCAATTAACTCAAGCTTGTCAAGGTTTTTGGGCAAATTCTTCGTTTGTTCATCTTCTAATGAAAATTTTCCTGTTAGTCGAAGAGTTTTAAGGGTTTGAGGTAAACCTTCTAATTCATCTTTTTTTAATAAGCAGTCATACAATACCAGCCTTTCAAGATTTGCAGGCAAATTTTTTATCCCTTGATTTGTTAGTAGATAACACCTGGTTAGATGAAGCTCTTTAAGATTTATTGGCAAATTCTCCAGTGCTTCATCTCCTAATGACCATGCTTGATGTAGATAAAGTCTCTCAAGAGTTTGAGGTAAATTTTTAAATGCCTCTTCCATCATGAATGATGTTAGGCAATCTCTTAATGTCAGTACTTTAAGATTTGTAGGCAAGTTTTTTATTCCTTCATTCGTTAGATTAGGGCAATCAATTAGATTAAGCACTTTAAGATTTGGGCAGGCTTTTAATACGTCTTGTAGTTGCTGGTCCAATAGAGGAGTATTGTTGAAAGTCAGTAAATGTAATAAATGACCCGCTTTTTTGGCCATTTCTAGCTTGATTTCTAAAGGAATAGGATGGTCTGTTATTTTCCCGAGATCGTGATAATCTACGTATTTTTCACTCTCTAATATGCTAGCTAATACCTCAGGATCCTGCATAAGCTGCTGAAAATCTAGCGCTGTCCTTCTGAATGTATTTTGCGTCTTCTTATCCCACTGTTTTAAAAAAGAGATAAGAACGTCTTGTGGTAAATCTTTTAGCGTTTTTCCCTTTTCTAAGGTTGTGCAAATTTCATTTATTTTTTCATTTATTTTTGCAATCACTGGATCATTTGAATTCACTTGTTCTTGAATCAGCTTTGATTTGATAGTAGGAAGATAAAATTGTGCATCTTGTTCACTAATGTACTGAATTCCTTTTCCCAATACTTCTAAAATTTCATTGAGATGTTGTTGAGGATTGCTTTCCATTAATTGATCTAGCCTTTGATGAAATTGGGTATTTGAAGAAATTTCATAAGGATCATTGCTTGGCCCGGCTCCTATATTTATCATATTTCCCCCTTGATAGAGAAAGTTTATCTTCTCTTTTTCAATTGAAATTATCTAATTTCATAAATTTCAGAAATTTTATCATTTAATTACAATTCAATTAAATAATAATATATTTTTTAGCTTATTTTAATAATTAAAAATTATTATACTTAATTAACTTAATTCATTATATGATTATAATTTAAACTAAAGCAAATAATTTTTTGTTAGCACAATTTAGAAGGGTGTGATTAAATCTGGGAGTTTATATTTTTTAGCAGATCGATACGGAATGGTAGGCGGCGGTAGCCGCTTTCAGTGGGAAGCCCCGTATGAAGCGAGCTTGCGAGCGGAATGCGGGGTGTAGCAAGATAGCATTGAGCTGCGGAAGCAGCGTAAGAGTACTTACACCGCTTCCGCGGTTTATATTTTATTGATGCCCACCCCGCATTCCACTCGCAAGCTCGCTTCATACGGGGCTTCCCACTGAAAGCGGCTACCGCCGCCCTACCATTCCGTATCGATCTGCTAAAAATATATGAGCGTAGGCTATGCGACGTATTCAGTCGCCCGCCGCTTCGCTCTGGGCTCTAGGTAAGGGGGGATATATGGACTCACCGTTCGGTCGCCCTTCTTCTATATAACATTACATACGAGGCGTTAATCAAAATAGGCTGTTGCTAAAAATTAAAAAACATATTCTTTCTCTCTTATTTCTGAATGTCAAAAACAAGCAGTCTTCCAGCTATTTACTCTTCTATACGGGATAACCATTGCTATATAGAATAGCGGTTTCACCAATGAACCTATCAAGACTGCTTACGACCAAACTCCGGGGCGGGCATATAAGCACCAATGCGCAACCGGCCTCTTAACGACATTCTTATTTTGATAATCTTTTAGTTACACAATTTATGCATTAATAGTTATGCATTAATAGGAATAAGTATAAAATTCATTTCCTTAGCCTGTCTTTTCAAAGCTTTTAATCTTCTAGCTTCATAGGTCCTTTCATAATAATCTTCACCAAGCTCAAAATATGCTTTTCCCTCTTTTAACATGGTATATAAAATGACTGCCATCTTATGTGCTGTTGCAGTAATTGCTTGTGCTCCTCCAAGGCGGCTTTTCATTCGCCTTAAAAAAGATCCAAGATAACATTTAGCATTCCATAAACCATTCGCCGCCATTCTTAAAAGATCAGAAGTTCTATTAACACAAGGCTTTGTAGCTCCGCTTATGCTTTTGCCTCCAGAGATTTTATTTCCAGGACAAACACCCAGCCAAGATGCGAAATGTTTTGCGCTTTTCCAGGCATCCACATTTCCTCCGATTTCTGCTAAAATTTTAAGGGCTGTTGCTTGATCAATTCCTGGAATTGTTGTGATATCAACACCACAAACACCTCTCATTAAAGGAATTGTCTCATCAGAAAAATGTTTTTTCTTGTGCTTTTCTTTTGTTTTTTCCCAATATTTTTTGTTGAAAAAGAAAATGTGGGCTCTTCCTTATCAGCTTGCTCTACTTCACTATTCTTTTGCGTGTATTCCACCAACTCTTTCAAAGCTATTTCAATTTCCTTAGCACATGTCTGGATCAATGTCGTATAGTAATTGTATAAGTCTCTTGCTTGTTTTAAGACGAAGAGATGCTCTTCTCTATAATTACCCCTAAGAGACTCAGCAATTTCTTCTGCACTCTTTTTACAATTAGGATGAACAAGTTTCGCGAAAACTTTTAAATCTCGCTCTCCATCAATAATTGCGTTGATAATGCTCATGCCTGTTAGGCCTGTAATATCGCGAACATGCGTTGCAAGTTGAATATTCATTTCATGCAAAGCCTTTTGCATATGCAACACATGGGGAGAACGATGTTCAATAAGAGAAGAATGCTGACGAGTAAGCGCTCTTAGTTTTAAGCAATGATCTTTTGGACGAAAAGATTTTGTGAGCAGCCCAAATGTATGCAATTTTTGAATCCATTGACAATCTAAAACATCTGTTTTGCGTCCAGGCACGTTTTTAACCGACTTTGCATTTACTAAGTAGACCTCTATTCCACTAGATTCAATAATTTCATAAACAGGTATCCAATAGCTTCCTGTAGATTCCATTGCTACCGTTTCGATTTTGTGTTTCTTAAGCCAATTACACATCTCTAGCAAACCACTCGTTGTAGAAGAAAATTCTTTTACAATTTCACTGCCTCGATTTTTAGGAATTGCAACAAAATGAGATCTAGATCCTATATCAATGCCTGCGCTATTAGGATTCATAACTCCAATGTCAGCTTCAACCTCTTTAGCTAATTTACTTCTTGAAGAAGAGTTTGTTTTGTGCTTAAATCTTTTCATGTGATGACCCTCTCTTTGTTGATTTTTTGTAGAAAAAACATTTTGCGGGTTCATCACCTCTTTCTTCAAGCTTAAAATAGTTATTTTATGGACCTAGCGCTTCAAGCGCTTGGAAACTCCGGGCTCGTTCACGGTGGGCTAGAAACAGTCGTCCTACGGACTCTAGCAGCAATGTAAAAGCCATTGAATGTTAGGTAAGGTGTCTGGTAATGCTGCTAGAATGCTAGTCAAGGCGTTTTGATAATGCCGCTAGAGTCCGCAGGACGACTGTTTCTAGCCCACCGTCGGGACTTAACAAAGAACTGTTTTTGGGCTTGATATTCGTCGCGTCAATTTAACAACACCACGCCTGTAACAGGCTTTAGGGGCATATTTCTCGAAAATGACGCGAAAAACATCAAGCCCAAAACAGTTCTTTGTTAAGTCCCGGCCCACCGTGACCGAGCCCGGGGTTGGGATGAGAAAACGAGGGCTAAAAACCGATTTTTACACAGCTAAAATCGCTAACGGTTCTGGTTCCAATTCATTTGATTTTATAGTAAGTTCAATGACATCTGAATTTACTTTGCCCAAACTCAAAACTTCTTTTCGTTTTGCTAAATCCGTTTTGCCAATCCATGTTTCTTCCCATTCCTCCAACATTTCGACTGACACCGTTTCTAAAGCCTCTTGTAAGATATCACAATTATTTTCCCCAACCATTCCTGCAAGACTTAGGATACTTTTAGTTATACTAGATGTTGCTTTGGTTCTCTCTACTATTATTTTCTGTCTTCCTATCAAAGACTCTATTCCTTCGCTGCTTCCCACTAACACCTGTCCCTTGGATAGCACTCTACCTTCCTGTTTCAAAAAATAAAAAATCTCTTTTGCCAAATGTAGTGCTTCTGGTTTCAAACTTCTAAAGTGAAGTCTTGCTTTAAGAAAAAAAGTCGCATAGCTTCGTCTATGAAGACCTTCAGTTCTTACTAAATGCCTTGCCAAACGAATGATTTCTATCATCTGAGCATATTTTTCAATGACTTCTTCGAAATCGACTATCCAACCAGCTTTATCTTTTAATCTATTTATATCTAAATGGGGAATCGTCTCTTGCATTTGAAGAAGGTTTAAAATATCTTGTAGCCAATCAATTAAAATATCAGCATTCATGAATCGCGCTTTTTCTCTTTGTTTGGGAGGGCTCAAAAAAGCCTCTGGACTCTGTTTTGTCTTTTGTTTTGTATCTGTAATCAATTGAATTATGTGTTTCCAAGTATCATCTTTTTCCAGTTCCTTTTTTAATAGAATTGCTAGTTTATGGACCACATCATAGGTGTTTATTGTTTTTTCATGGTTTTGGCAATATAGTCTTACACCTTTATTTACATCACTGCCATGATCTGCCACTATCTGCAGAAATGGGCCAATTTTTTCCGATATTTCTTCTAAAACATGCGCAACTTTTTCACCAGTTGATGAATTCATGGGTTGTAGCGCTAGTGGTTGGAAATCTTCATGATGAATATCAAAGCTGCCCCTTTTTTCAAACTTACTTTGTAATGTACTTAATTGAACTCCAAGAACTATTAAGCACTTTTGGTAGCCAGCTTGAACTTTAAAATCAACAAGGATAATCCAATCTGAAGCCTTTTCCTTAGCCTTTATAAGCTTGTAAAGCCCATATCGTAAAAACCACAATTCGACGCTTTTCCATGAAGGCTGGAAATTGAAATATTTAAATATTGGAATGTTACAACTCTGCATGGAGATGAAAATTCGCTGAATCGCTCTAAATGCTATTGCAGCTAATGCAAGTGAAATCACAAAAAATATAAATAATATAGGATATTGATGTCGAGCGACCCTTCGATTGTTGCTAATTTCTTGCTCAATTATTGCACAAGCTTTTTTTTTAATTCATCAATTTGCTTGTCTTTGATTTTACTTTTCTCTTCTACCTCTTCTAATCTCGACTGAAGGCATTTTATCTGTTTGTTTAATGCCAAGATATTATCTTGTTCCTTTTGTAGCCTTTCTCCTAATCGTTTCTTATCAGTCATTAGAGCTTGAATCTTAGTTCTTTTTTCTGCGTTTCTTTGCTTCCATTCATCACGACTTTCCTGGTAATGCTTCACTTGTTTACGTATATCTGAAGGACGCTCATGCTTTTGAGTGCTTTTTGAATCCATTTTATGCCTCATCTAATTTTGAGCAATCAATTATAAAAGCCTCTTTTTAAAAAGCCAAGCGAATTTAAAATAGGAGGAAAAGCGTTCTAATAATTAGTTGTTAAATATTTTTTTGTTTTCTCATCCCAGCCCGGGGTACGCATCAATAAAAAGATTTCCTAAGCTTTATTGAGCTTAAGATCTCTTTCGGTAAATTATTCTTTATCCCTTCCTCTGTTAGTATAGGGACTTCCGATCCCTGGATAACAAGTTTTTCAAGATTTTTTGGCAAATTCTTGAATCCTTCATCTGTAAATCCATTACACCAGAATAAAGTAAGAATTCGAAGATTTTCAGGCAAATTTTTTATCCCTTGATTTGTCAGTAGCGTACCCTCGGTTATCTGAAGCTCTTTAAGATTTATTGGTAAATTCTCCAATGCTTTATCTGATAATGACCAGGCTTGATGTAGATAAAGTCTCTCAAGAGTTTGAGGTAAATTTTTAAATGCTTCTTCCATCATAAATGATTTTTGTAAACGTCTTAATGTCAGAGTCTTAATATTTGCAGGCAAGTTTTTTATTCCTTCATTGGTTAGATTAAAGCAATAAAGTAGATTAAGCACTTTAAGATTTGGACAGGCTTTTAAGACGTCTTGTAGTTGCTGGTCCAATAGATCAGTATATCGGAAAGTCAGCAAATGTAATAAATTACCCGCTTTTTTGGCCATTTCTAGCTTGATTTCTAAAGGAATACGAGGTTGTTCTATTATTATCCCGCGATCGTGATCATCTATTGTGTATTTTTCACTCTCTAATATGCTAGCTAATATCTGAGGATCTTGCCTAAGCTGCTGAAAATCTAGCGCTGTCCTTCCGAATGTGTTTTGCGTCTTCTTATCCCACTGTTTTAAAAAAGACATAAGAACGTCTTGTGGTAAATCTCTTATCGTTTTTCCCTTTTCTAAGGTTGTGCAAATTTCATTTATTTTTGCAATCACTGGATCATTTGAATTCACTTGTTCTTGAATCAGTTTTGATTTGATAGTAGGAAGATAGGATTGTGCATCTTGTTCACTAATGTACAGAATTCCTTTTCCCAATACCTCTAAAATTTCATTGAGATGTTGTTGAGGATTGCTTTCCATTAATTGATCTAGCCTTTGATGAAATTGTGTATTTGAAGAAATTTCATAAGGGTCATTGCTTGGCCCAGCTCCTGTATTTATCATATTCTCCCCCCTTGATAGAGAAAGTTTATCTTCTCTTTTTCAATTGAAATTATCTAAATTCAAAATTTTATATTTTAATTACAATTTAATTAAAATCATGATGAAATGTTCGAAATATTTTTAATTGATAAAAATATTCTATTTAATTAGTTACATTCATTATATAATTATAATTTAAACTAAAGCAAACAATTTTTGTTAACACAATTTAGAAAGTGCGATTTTTTAGCTCAAAAGGAATGATTTCTTAAAAAAAGCAAAGATGACTAGCCAAAGCGAAGTGGTGCGGCGACTGAAGGCCTCGCTTTTTAGCTTTATACGTATGTAGCCAGCGTCTTAAGGAGTAAAAAAATCCAACTCTAGCTCCCTTTATTAAGTTAGCCCCATTACTTTATTCATTACTTATTCTAATTTTATTGATGTTAAAGAGCCCTTTAGGTAAATTATTCTTTATTCCTTCCTGTGTTAGTGCAGGGCTTTCCTTACCATGGATGGCAAGCTTTTTAAGATTTTTTGGCAAATTTTTGAATCCTTCATCTGTTAACCCGTTACACCAGAATAAATTAAGAAGTTGAAGATCTTTGGGCAAATGCTTCAGGCTTTCATCTGTTAAATCGCATCCAATTAACTCAAGTTTGTCAAGGTTTTCGGGCAAATTCTTCGTTTGTTCATCTTCTAATGAAAATTTTCCTGATAGTCGAAGAGTTTTAAGGCTTTGAGGTAAACCTTCTAATTCATCTTTTTTTAATAAGCAGTCATACAATACCAGCCGTTCAAGATTTGCAGGCAAATTTTTTATCCCTTGATTTGTTAGTAGAGGACAACTGGTTAGATGAAGCTCTTTAAGATTTGTTGGCAAATTCTCCAATGCTTCATCTGCTAATGACCATGCTTTATGTAGATAAAGTCTCTCAAGAGTTTGAGGTAAATTTTTAAATGCCTCTTCCATCATGAATGATGTTAAGCAATATCTTAATGTCAGTACTTTAAGATTTGCAGGCAAGTTTTTTATTCCTTCATCCGTTAGATTAGGGCAATCAATTAGGTTAAGCACTTTGAGATTTGGGCAGGCTTTTAATACCTCTTGTAGTTGCTGGTCCAATAGAGGAGTATTGTTGAAAGTCAGCAAATGTAATAAATGACCTGCTTTTTTGGCCATTTCTAGCTTGATTTCTAAAGGAATAGGATGATCTGTTATTTTCTCAAGATCGTGATAATCTACGTATCTTTCACTCTCTAATATGCTAGCTAATATCTGAGGATCTTGCCTAAGCTGCTGAAGATCTAGCGCTGTCCTTCCGAATGTGTTTTGCGTCTTCTTATCCCACTGTTTTAAAAAAGACATAAGAACGTCTTGTGGTAAATCTCTTATCGTTTTTCCCTTTTCTAAGGTTGTGCAAATTTCATTTATTTTTGCAATCACTGGATTATTTGAATTCACTTGTTCTTGAATCAGCTTTGATTTGATAGTAGGAAGATAGGATTGTGCATCTTGTTTACTAATGTACAGAATTCCTTTTCCCAATACTTCTAAAATTTCATTGAGATGTTGTTGAGGATTGTTTTTCATTAATTGATCTAGCCTTTGATGAAATTGGGTATTTGAAGAAATTTCATAAGGGTCATTGCTTGACCCTGCTCCTGTATTTATCATATTCCCCCCTTGATAGAGAAAGTTTATCTTCTCTTTTTCAATTGAAATTATCTAGATTTAAAAGTTTTTTAAAGTTTAATTAAAGTAATGGTAAAATATTTAAAATATTTTTGATTGATAAAAATATTTTATTTAAATACCTTAAATTCATTATATAATTATAATTTAAACTAAATCAAATCATTTTTTTAACACAATTTAGAAAGTTAAATGATGTAGCTCATAAGGAGCGATTTATTAAAAAGAGCAAAGATGACTGTTTGTACTTATTTTTTTATGTGTATCCATCTAATTATATGGAATTTAGATCATCTAAAATAGAATCGAACGGCTAATTTTATCCTGGGGGGCTGTGCACATATTGAGGTGAATGCCTTTTTGTTCCAGAATGCCTCTTACCACTTGCAGGGCGATTTCTGGGCTATTGCATTCGCTGGAAAGGTGGGCGAGATGGACATGTTTAAGTTTGGGGCTGTAAACTTGAGCCAGTAAATTGCCGCAAGCTTCATTGGATAAATGGCCGCTGCGGCTAAGAACACGTTGTTTATAGATCATGGGGCGCGAGCATGCATAGACCATGGAAGGTTGGTGGTTGGCTTCGACATAAAGATAATCGCAATCGGTCAGTTGTGCCTGTACTAAAGAAGTGACAAAGCCCAGGTCTGTGCAAAATCCGAGCTTAAGGCTATTTACGCGAATAGTGAAAGCCACGGGGTCTAATGTATCATGCTGGATGCTAAAGGGATGGATCTCTAAGTCGCCAAATTCAAACGTTTCTCCGGTTGAGAAAATTTTAAATTTTGGACAATCGTGAAATGTTTCGACAATGCCCTTTGCTGTTTCATGATTGGCAAAGATGGGAATGCCCTTTTTATAAGCTAATATTTTTAATCCTTGAATATGGTCCATGTGTTCATGTGTAATCAAAATGGCATCGATGTTGGATAAATCGACATTAATTTCACTTAAGCGTGCTTGCAGGGTTTTTGTACTGATGCCGGCATCGATTAAGACTTTGGTTTGCTCAGTTCCCAAATAAGTGCAATTTCCTTTGGAACCAGAAGCGAGCGGACAAAAGCCTTTCATGTAAGGTCCTATAAATGGAAATAAAAATCGAAAGTTTTATCACATTTTAAAATTTTAGACTGCTGAAATCGTTGGCTAAAGTAAATCAAAAAATAGAATGATGAAGTGTAGGATGCATAAGTTGCCTTTAATCAATGAGTTGATTAAAGCGATGAGAAATGAAATTTTTTTTCTTTCATCAATTGAAAAAAAAGAAGGCGCATTTGTTTTGAGGTTGACCGTAAACTGCCGATTTCTCAGAATGAATTTAATAAAAAGGATCATTCATGACATCATTTCAATCCTATGTTGATCAAATGAATCAATTGTTAAATGAACTCATTCAAGTTGCTACTCAATTGCGTGATATGTCATTGCAAGTGATTTCTGAAGAGGATTTAGCACCCTTACAAAAGCATCAGGAAGATTTATTGGTTCGGCTCGAAAATAGTGACCAGCAGATTCAAAGAAATTACCCCCATCAACTAGATGGAACCACACAGGAGAACTTTCATCATCAGCTCCAAATTTTTCAAGGACTCAATCAAGAATTTATCCAAAATTTAAGCGCCAGTCATGGATTAATTCAATTTGAGTTGCGTCGTTTGGAAGAGCAAGGGGAACAAGATTTTTCTCAACTGTCGCGTCTAAATAAAATTCCGCCTTCTCCAGATAGCTCCGAGGCAATAGAGCCCAAGGAAGAAGAAGAAGGTTGAAAGGACATAAAAACCTTCTTTGCCAGCTGACGATAGCCAATAAGAAGTTTCGTCGTGTGGGAGGATATAAGCGGATCCACTAAAAGTGGCTGCTAATCCGATCAGGATCCATCCCATTTTTTTTAAACGGTTAAGCTGTTCTTTTACGCGCTTTTCAAGACCTATTTTCATCAATCGTTTTCCTCGAAATGATTGTCTTTCGTGCTTTCCCCTTTTCGGGCAAAGATCTTACGGGGTTTGCTGCCTTCAGCGGGTCCCACAATCCCTTGCCTTTCCAATTGATCCATCAAACTAGCTGCACGGGCATATCCAATTTTCAGTTTGCGTTGAAGGAAAGTGGTCGAGGCGTTTCCTGTGCTGAGCACCACCTCTTTAGCTTGTTCGTATAAGCTATCAAATTCTGCTTCACGTTCATTGGACCCTAAACCGCCTTCTCCTTCATGCAAACGATCGAAAGATTGAATCACATAGTTAGGCGGTGCTTGCTGGCAAATGGTTTGAATCACAGCTTGAATATCTTCGTCTCGAATAAAAGCACCTTGAGCGCGCACTAAATGAGAAGATCCGGGGGGCAGAAAGAGCATATCGCCATTGCCTAAGAGCGATTCTGCGCCTGTTTCATCAAGCACGATTTGGCTGTTGACGCGGCTCGCCACCTTAAAAGAGATGCGAGCAGGAAAATTGGCTTTGATAAGACCCGTAATGACTTCGCGCGAAGGTCGCTGCGTCGCCAAAATGAGGTGGATGCCGACAGCGCGTGCCATTTGGGCAATGCGTGCAATGGGTGTCTCAATGTCTTGACTTGCCACCATCATGAGATCTGCAAGCTCATCGATAAGGCCCACAATATAGGGCATAAAAGGAGGAATGTCGCGTTCCAAGGCAGCTTCAGCTTCTGCATTAACCGTTCTCTTATTAAATCCTTCAATATTGCGTGCTCCGACAAGTTTGAGAATGTCATAGCGTTTTTCCATCTCTTTGACCATCCAATTAAGAGCTGCTGCAGCACCTTGTGATTCCGTGATGACTGGAGCGAGCATATGGGGAAGTTTCGAATACGGAGTCAGCTCGACTTTTTTGGGATCCACCATGACCAACTTGATTTGATCGGGCTTGGCATTGAGCAAAATGGACATGATGATAGCATTGATGCATACCGATTTTCCAGAGCCTGTCGCCCCTGCAATGATGCAATGAGGCATTTTGGTTAAATCGCTCATGACATAATCGCCATTGACTGCTTGTCCAAGTAAAATGGGGATGTGAAATTTCTGCGCTCCCTGCTGATAGGCAAGCAGCATGTCTTTAAATCCTACCTCTTGAGGCTGAGGATTGGGGACTTCAATTCCTACCGCTGCTTTGCCGGGAATCGGGGCAATGATGCGAATAGACCTTGCTTCCATATTTAAGGCAATGTCATTGTCTAACGTTTTAATTCTTTGGACTTTGACGCCAATGGCAGGATGCACTTCAAATGACGTGATAGTGGGGCCACAGTTAATTTGACCTACTTTCGCTTCTATCCCAAAGCTAAGAAGAGTCTCCTCGAGCACTTCGGCTTGGCGTTTAAGATCTTTTTTAATTGAAGTTTGATCAATTTTTTTAGAGTTAGTCAAAAGAGTGGGGGAAGGCAAAGCATAATTCTTAAAGTCGCCATTGTAGATGCTTTGAGCTGCCAAAGCATTTTCTCGTCGACGCGTTTTTTCGTTCGATTCCTTAGAGAGAGAATCGCTTGGCTTTTTGAAGGCATCGCGACCCTCTTCCTCTCCTAGGTAAGCAGGAGTTGTTTCTTCACTCTTTTTAAGGCGAGGCATAGGGGGTGTAAATAAGTCCATTTCATGTTCTTCACTTTGCTCTTTGCGCGAAAGTGAAGGACGCTCTTTTGGATTTTTTTCAGGCCGAATGCCCAGAAGATCGGACGAAGGGGCAGTGATAGGAACTGCTCGGGATGGGCTTTCCTGAATGGCTGACGTAGGAATACGTAATTTGACAAAGCGCATGAAGTCGCTTTCGGGCGTTTCTTCCTCGTTTTTAGGTTTTTCTTTCTTGACCTCTTCCTCTTTTTTATTTTCTTTCTTTGGGACCTGTTCTGGAATAGGGATAGGGAGTTGAGCATTTAAAGTACGCCGTTGTTCTATCCCTTGTTTAATCGAATGGAGCAAACGATGGCAAACTGAAACCAAGCGAATTTTAAATAAGAAAAGCAGGCTGGCGATTAAAGTGCTTGAAAAGATAAGAGCGACACCTACCGTGTTAAATATATGATTAAGGTTGAAGGAGGGCAAGTCGCGATAAAGATAATAGAAAAAGGCACCTCCCAAATGATAGCGCATTCTATTCGCCCATAAGCCCGGATAAAATGTTTCGCCTATTTTTTGGCCAATGCGCGGAGTATCGCTTTCAATCAAGCTGAGCAACATACAAAGAGAGATCATGGCCACTGCTACGTAGAGATTCTTGAGCCATAAAAAGTGGAGCGATTTGCAAAAGAGCAAGCGCCAACCTATCCATCCTATGTACAAGACGAGGGCATAACTGCTAAGACCCACAAGAGCATGCAAGGCCCAGCCTACTGTGTGGCCCATTAATCCCAGCAAATTTTTGGATTCAGGAGCTAATGCAAAGCTGATGAGGCTGAGCAATAAGACAATGGCAAAGGCAAAAATGAGAAACCCGCGTGTTTCTGATGTGGTCCATGGAATAGGTTCTTTTGAAGCCTTTGGTTTTTTCTTAGGAGGATTTGATTTACGCGCCATAATAAAATACACTAAAATAAATCGTTGTGGCACATCCCAATATAAGGCAGTACCAAGCAAAATAGACCCATTTATCTTGGATAATCAAACGGATCAATGCCCAAAGAGAAAGGCATCCAACAAGGCATGAGGTAAAAAATCCGACAACAAAGGCCCAAGGATTTATTTTAAAAAGAATTGTCTCTGAAGCATGCCAAGCTTGCCAACTCTCTAAAATCGTTCCTCCTAAAATAGCGGGGATAGCTAATAAAAACGAGAATTGAATCGCATTTTCTTTCGACCATCCGAGGAGACGTGCAGCGGAAATCGTGGCCCCACTTCTGGAAATGCCTGGCAAAATAGCAATAGATTGAAATAGGCCAATTGTTAAGGGCTCTTGCCACTTCTTATATTTTTCGCGATGATCATCTTGGGGAAAACGCCAGTAAACGCTGGCAAATAATAAGCAGGCGGACACTAAAAAACAAGGTCCCAGCAGCTCAGGCTGATTAAAAATCGATTTAATGGGCTTGAGAATCAAGAGGAGCGGAAAAAGGGGTAAAGTGCCCAGCCCCACTTGCCAAAGGCGGCTGCTTCGAAAAGTCAAATTTTCTTTGATGATAGGAAAAAAGACGTAAAGGATAGCGGTTAAAGTTCCCAAATGGCAAACGAGATTGAATAAAATGTACTCGTGCAGATTTTTAAAACCAAGTAGATATTGTCCCAAAGCCAGATGTCCGGACGAACTGATAGGAAGAAACTCAGTAATGCCTTGAATTAAACCTAGAAGAAATGCTTGCCATATCGTCATAAAGCGTCCTAACATCAATTGTTTTAAATTGTTTTGCTAGTACTCCATTAAATTAGTTTTTTTCCTATTAGGACGGATTTAAACCACTTATGCGTTAAGCTAAGGAATGCGCGTAGGCCAAGCGTATTTTAAACAATTTTATCTAAAATTTAAACTTCAATGCACAGGTGCTAAACCGGCTGAAAGAGGGTTAAAATACACGCTTTGGATTTTTAAAGATAGATGTTTAAATGGGAAAAGTTTAGGAGGAGCATCATCAAATCAATATTTTTTAATTGTCTTTTTGAAAAAAAAGAATGGGCGATCGACGGGGCTCGAACCCGCGACATTTGGATCCACAATCCAACGCTCTAACCAACTGAGCTACGACCGCCATATAAAACATAGATCATTTTTAGGCTAAAGGGCTTTTTTAGTCAAATAGAATCGAAAGAGAAAATAAGATCGAATGCAATTAAAAGTGTAGGTTGACAAAGGACAAAAAATCCTGAGCCACCTAAATAAAATGAAAAGCGTCAGTCTGATTGTCCTGCTTCGAAGCCATTCTCCACCAGATGCCTCCTAAGCTAGCCAAGCAAAGATAGGCGATGAGCCAACCAGAATGAAAGGCATCTACCTTTAAATAGGCATCCATCTCTGAAGGAATTTGATAGGTCATTTGGAGGATAAAAAAGGTATAGAAATCATTTAACCTATACAGGACATTCGGGACAAAAGGAACAAAAGATAGCAGTGCACCCACGAGAAAAAGGCAAAGGGAAGCAGAAGCTAAGAGAGGATAAAAGAGATTGTAGAGGAGGCTCATCCACGAAAATTGTTGAAAATAATAAAGCGTCAATGGTAGAGCGAAGGCATTGACGGCTAAGGTTAAAGCAAGTCCTTGTCTTAAAAAGGCCAGTACACAATAGCCGTGTTGGCTCCAGCTATTCATTTGCATCACTTCACTTAATTGTCGTTTGGGAAAAAGATCATAGAGCCATGCTTGTGCGGGGGAGTAAAATAACAAAATAGCAGCCGTGGTGGCAAAGCTGAGTTGAAATCCAAGCTGTTGACAGAGAATGGGATTGTATCCCAAAATCCCCAATAAGGCCAAACCAAGCGAGTTTAAAGCGGTCGTTTGCTTCTCCAAAAGTCCGCCCAATAAAGTCAGCGAGCACATGAGCCAAGCACGTAAAATGGAGGCTTGAGGGCCTAAAAAGAAGCAATAAGCTCCTAGACAAAAAAGCAAGCCGAAGATGCGCGTGCGATGAGAGAGAAAAAGGCGCAAGACAAAGCTCAAAAATCCCGCAATGATGGCAAAGTGAAATCCCGAAATGGCAAGCAAGTGCTGCAATCCAAATCGTGCAAATTGCTGCCGCATCCAATAGTCGTCGAATTCTCCTGTGACTAAACCTGCTAGAAAAGAACCACTTAAGGGGTGGGAAAATTGTAATTCAATCCATTCAGAAACCTTTTTCTTCCATTGATAGCGCGTTTCCGCCCAACTTCTAGAGTCTGGAATGGCAGTCCAAGCTGTTTTTGCATAGACTTTGAAAAGATAAACCCCTTTTGTGGTTTGCATAAGTTTTCCGGAGACCCAATACTCTTGATTAGCAAGGGGGCGAGGATGCCTTTGCACTTGTGCTGCAGGAAGAATCACAAGGCAAGGGAGTGAAGAGACGAAGGATTGCGAGGCGTTGTCTGGAAAAAATTGCTCGATCTCGCAGCGATAGAGCCAGCGTTCCCCAAATAAACTCGATTGCAGGCTAATGTTTTTAATGCTGAGGTGGGCTTCGCCTACCACTCCTTGCTGAGGCAAGTTGGGAAACGTCACATGAGCTGCTGCATAGATCCAAGCAGTAAAAAATATCAAAAGATTTAAGACTAGGTGTTTTAAAACGTCATATTTCTTTTTGTAAACGGCGATGATTGCAAAAGGAATCCAAAGGCACAAGCAGGGAATGATCAGCCAAATGGATCCTTCCAGGTGACAAAATAGACCGAGTAAGAAAGCGATTCCATAAAAAAGCGCGGGGTGGCAAAGCCAAAAGTGCAGAAAAGAGAGAAACATTCTTTCAATGGTTGAGTTTACGTTGGTAATAGAAGGGATAAAAAGGCTTTATGTCCTTTTTGTCTTGCAATTTCATAACGTAAATCTTTTTTTGCCTGAAGGAAAATCAATAATTTGTTAATAATGATCTAAAAGAGGTTTTCTAATTTATGGATCTTCACGCCATTGAATTTTATAGCGCTTATTCAGAACCAGGACCGCATGGCCATTTTCATAAGGTCATCGCTTTACATGAAGAGCGTCTTGTCGATTGGGATGAAGCAGTAGAAATGGCTCCTACTCTTTGTCGTGGATGGTATGAATTAGCCCAACTGCCAGTTCAAGACCGCCTTGAGTTTACGCGTGACTTTTGGTTAACCAAACTTCCTTACCATCCGACTCTTAATGAGTTTTTAGGGAAATTTTTCGCTTCTCTCGATGATATTGGAGTTTTTCTCACGCAACGCAGTTATGAAGATCCTTTTGAGGCGCATCTTGTTTATAGTTTAGCAGACAACAGTGGATTTTTTCATGGAGAAAGTCCAGCAGATGAGATTAAAATTATTAACTTGCAAAAAGATTTTCCAAATTATATTCTACCGGCTGATTATTTAGCGTTTCTTCAAATTCATAATGGATTTGCAAAGCTAACAGATACTGGAATCACGCCATCGACAAAAATGAAGGAAAGTTATGAAGCTTTCCAAAAAATGCTGGAGGAAAGCGAAGAACCCATTACGACTAGCGATGGAGCTTCTGTTAATCCAGTCGCGTTGATTCCCTTTTATGAATCTTTTGGCATGCCTTTTTTTCAATGCTTTTGGGGAGATTGGTATCCCGATCAGGAAATGGGGAATGTCTATTATTCTGCTCTGTCGAGAAGAATTGCGACTTGTAAAAGAAAAGAGGAATGTGCAGAAACTATGGCTTTTCAAACATTTACAGATTGGCTAATGTTTTACCTTGAAAAAATTGACTGATCCTCATCATGTATCTTGTCAAAGATTTATACGAACGACATGCCAAAAGACTCGGGTTAGAGTTGACTGCTGGCAAAGCAGGGATGAATAGACGAATTAAAGTCCCTGAGGTTCAGCGACCTGGCCTGAGTTTGAGTGGTTATCTTAAAAATCATGCTGTTAAGCGCATTCTCATTTTTGGAAGAGTGGAAATTGAATATTTGCATGATCTTGATCTCTGATGTCCGCGTTGCTCGATTGGAAGCTATTGTCACAACGCATACGCCAGCCATCATCATTGCCCGTCGTTATCGTCCGCCTAAAGAATTGCGTGCTCTTGCTGAACGCCACTCCATTCCCTTATTTCGCACCAACCTCTCTACAATGAATTTATTGAGCAAGCTTACTCTGCTTCTCACTGAAGATTTTGCTCCTACCACTAGTTGCCATGGAACATTGGTTGAGGTCTTTGGTGTAGGCGTCCTCATTCAAGGCGATTCAGCCGTGGGGAAAAGTGAAGCTGCTCTTGGTTTGATTGAAAGAGGACATCGCTTGATCTCAGACGATATTGTCAGAGTCAAGAAAAAGGAAGGAGTTTATTTAGAAGGATCGGGGGCTGCTCTGACTCGCCATCATATGGAAATTCGCGGGATTGGCATTATCAATGTTGCCAACTTATATGGCGCTGTTTGTGTACGCAATCAAAAAAGCATTGATATTGTTGTTCGCTTAGAGGTGTGGCAAGATGATCGCTTTTATGATCGAATGGGTTTAGAAGAGAAATATACGACAATTTTAGATATTAAGCTCCCTTTTCATATTCTCCCTGTAAAACCTGGACGTGATGTGGTATTGCTATTGGAAACAATTGCTTTGAATCATCGATTAAAGGATATGGGATATAACTCTGCTCAAGAATTCAATACCAAAGTTTTAGAATTGACAATGGCAAAGAGCAAAAATCGAGTGATTGAAAAACGTTAATCTTCCTAGTAAGGGTTGTCATGTTGAAATTAGTCCGTAAAGTACAAGTGAAAAATCGTCTAGGACTTCACACAAGACCAGCTACAACAATTGTAAAACTTTTGCAGAACTGCAAGAGTGATGTGTATTTTACACATAAACAAGAGACAGTCAATGCAAAGAGCATTTTAAGCCTTCTGATGCTAGCAGCTAAAAAAAATTCAAAGATTACGATTGAGGTTAAGGGAGAAGATGCTAATTTGACAATGGAGAAACTTATTGAAGCTTTTGAGAATCAATTCGGGGAATAACGCATGCAATTAGAGCAGGAACTTATCGTCAAGGGATGTCCTATCTGCCGAGGAATCGCTATAGGTAAGCCATTTTTTCTAAATCGAGATGATTTCACGATTTTTGAAATGCGCATTCCGCCAGCTCATACACAACGCGAAATCGAACGCTATCGTCATGCTTTGTCGCGCAGTAAACAAGATATCAAACGTCTTCAAAAGCAATTGGAAATGGAATCAGCTGCGGAAGGCATTCTGATCTTAGAGGCCCAACTCGAGATGTTACAAGATCCCTTGTTGACAACCGAAATTGAAAAAGAAATCAAAAAAAATAAAAAGAATGTCGAATTTGTTTTTCAGCAAGCTTTACTTAAATATCAGGAACGTTTTCAAGCAATTAACGATTCTTTTTTTGCAGAACGCTTCCAAGATCTTCAAGATCTTTCGCGTCGTATTTTCAGCTATCTGCATGAAAGCGGCAATCTTTCACTCAATGATGTTCCTCCTCATTCTATCGTCTGTGCACAAGAGTTGACAGCTTCAGATGCTGCTAGCGCTCATAGTTTTTGCGTAGGTGCTTTTGTGACAGAAACCGGAGGAACAACTTCGCATGCTGCCATTGTGGCTAAGTCAAAAGGGATTCCTTATGTGACAAATGTAAGCTTGCAGGCTCTAAAACAGAATGCACAACATGCTATGATTGTAGATGGGCGTACAGGAAAAGTCATTCTCAATCCATCTAAGGCAACTTTAAAAGAATATGAACAGTTAAGAGATCGCATGCAGCGCCAAGCGAAAGTCTTAGAGCAAGTCACTAAGTGGCCAGCGCAAACTTTTGATGGCTATTCTCTTCGCTTATCTGCCAATTTGGATATGATGCATGAAATTGATTTAATTCATGAACTGGGAGGGCAAGGAATTGGGCTCTTTCGCTCTGAGTATATTTTCCTTCCCAAAAATGAAATTCCGTTAGAGGAGGAGCAATTCCAAATTTATCAAGGAATTGTGGAGCGTATGAAGGGATTACCTGTTGTCATTCGAACATTTGATATAGGCGGAGATAAAACCATCTTGCATCCTGCTTTTATGAATGAGCGCAATTCTTTCTTGAGCTGTCGATCCACCCGTTTTCTGCTTAAAGAACAGGCTTTACTTAAAGCTCAGATAAGGGCAATTTTACGTGCTAGTGTTCAAGGAAATGTCAGCATTCTTTTTCCTATGATCTCTACGCTTTCAGAATTGCGTGAAGCCAAGCGAATGATTCAGGAAGCACGTGAAGAATTGAACCTTTTTCATCCGATCCGGATCGGATGTATGATTGAAATTCCATCAGCTGCTTTGATTGTCGATCATTTTGCAAGAGAATCTGATTTTCTTTCAATTGGAACCAATGATCTTGTGCAATATGCATTGGCTATTGACCGCAGCGAACATGCACTGAGTGAATTCTATGAGCCAACAGATCCAAGCATCATTCGACTGATTAAGCTCATTACAAGCGAGGCTAATAAAGCTCAAATTCCCGTGGCTATATGTGGTGAGATTGCCTCTGATCCACGCTTCACTGCTCTTCTTTTAGGATTAGGAGTACAAGAATTATCTGTTGCACCTCGCTATCTCCCTCTTATCAAAAATGCTATTCGCAGAACGAGTATTGTGAATGCTGTTCACTTGGCGGAAAAAGCACTTAGCATGACAACTGCTCATGAGGTTCTTGATTTGATCGTGAACGATTATCGTAAAAGTGTACCGGATGATCTTTTCTACAATTTTTTAAGTTTAATCAGCGAACCATCATACACGCCTACGCCTGTACGCTGAATCCTGACTGTTGCTTCTTTGGGTCCTTGATGTCTTTTTAGTTCTTCCAAGGGCGTGTTTGCAAAAATGAGCACTCTAGATTTGGAGTTCTTTTGCCTATTAGAATGGTTTTAAATTCCTATGGGTTAAGTGAAGAGAGGAACTTGGGCTAAGCGACGCCTTCAGTCGCCGCGCCGCTTCGCTCTGGGCTCTGTATGAGGGGTGGTGAACCCACCGTTCGGTCGCCCTCCGGGCTCGGTCACGGTGGGCTAGAATCAGTCGTCCTCCGGACTCTCGCGGCAATGCAGAAGCCATTGAATGTTAGTCAAGACATTTTGATCATGCCGCGAGGTCCGTAGGACGACTGATTCTAGCCCACCGTGACGAGCCCAGAGGAAGACTGATCCTAGTCCATCGTGACCGAGTTCGAAGGGATAGTATCAGTCGCCCTACGGATTCTCGCGGCATGATCAAATGTCTTGACTAGCATTCAATGGCTTCTACATTGCCGCGAGAGTCCGGAGGACGACTGATTCTAGCCCACCGTGACCGAGCCCGGAGGGCGACCGAACGGTGGGTTCACCACCCCTCACCTAGAGCCCAGAGCGAAGCGGCGCGGCGGCGACTGAAGGCGTCGCTTAGCCCAAGTTCCTCTCTTCACTTAACGCATGGGATTTAAAAACATTCTAATAGGCTAAGACTAATGTGGTTGAGTACTAGGATGCTAGCATTTGCAAACACGCTCAATTCCAGGTCTCAGCTGTAAGCTAAAATGGAGGAAAAAAGTGATGAAATTGAATGATATTTTGGGAGCAATAGGTAAAACGCCATCGGTGCGGTTGCATCGGGTTGGCCGTGAACTGGCTTGCGAGTTATATGGAAAGTGCGAATTCCTAAATCCCGGAGGTTCTGTAAAAGATCGTATTGCTTATCAAATGATTGAAGAGGCGGAAAAGACAGGAAGAATCAAACCAGGAGATACTCTCATTGAGGCAAGTTCAGGTAATACAGGTATTGGCTTTGCTATGGCGGGAGCAGTCAAAGGTTATCAAGTGATTATCACTATGCCTGCAAAAATGAGTTATGAGAAAGAGGTTGTGATTCACGCATTAGGAGCCAAGATCTATCGAACACCGACAGAAGCCGCTTGGAATGATCCTGAAAGCCATATTTCTCTTGCTAAGAAATTGGCAAAAGAACTGCCAAATGCGCATTTTCTCGATCAATACAGCAATCCTGCTAATCCCACTGTTCATTACGAGAAAACTGCTGATGAAATAATAAAAGATATGGGAGATCAGCTTGCGATGGTAGTCATTGGAGTTGGGACTGGCGGTACCATTACTGGAGTCGCTAAGCGGTTAAAAGAAAAAATGCCGCAGGTCAAAATCGTGGGGATTGATCCTTATGGTTCCATTTTAGGTGGTGGAACAGATGTGTATCCTTATCAGGTGGAAGGAATCGGTTATGATTTTATTCCTTCTGTATTAGACAATCAATTGGTGGATGAATATATCAAAGTCAATGATCAAGATTCTTTTTTAATGGCTAGGCGATTGATTCGAGAAGAAGGATTGTTAGTAGGCGGCTCGTCTGGTTCTGCTGTTTGGGGTGCCTTGCAAGTGGCGAAGAATTTGAAAGAAGGACAGCGATGTTTAATTATTTTACCTGATAGTATTCGCAATTATTTGACCAAGTTTGTAGATGACCAGTGGATGCATGCTCAGGGGTTTGGAGTAATATGAATAAACACCCCTACCATATTGAGACGCGAGTCATTCATGCGGGTCAGGAGCCAGATCCAACAACTGGTGCAATTATGACGCCGATTTATGCAACATCCACTTATGTGCAGGAAAGCCCAGGAAAACATAAAGGTTATGAGTATTCACGAACTCGTAACCCGACACGCCTAGCTTATGAACGATGTGTTGCAGATTTGGAAGGGGGTCAATGCGGATTGGCATTTGCTTCTGGAATGGCAGCCATAGCGACTATTCTCGAGCTATTGCAGCCTGGTGATCACGTTATCGTTTGTGATGATGTCTATGGCGGAACATTCCGTTTGTTTGACAAGGTGCGCCAACGATCAGCTGGATTGCAAGCTTCATTTGTCGATTTATCCTCACAAGCAAAGATTGAAGCAGCAATTCGTCCTAGCACTCGCATGATTTGGGTCGAAACACCGACGAATCCTATGCTCAAGCTTATCGATCTCAAACAAGTCGCTTCATTGGCGCGCAAACATCAGCTGATTGCCGTAGCGGATAATACATTTGCGACACCTATTATCCAACAACCGCTTGCCGATGGATTTCATCTAGTTGTCCATTCTGCGACCAAGTACTTGAGCGGTCACTCAGATATGATTGGTGGTGTGATTGTTGTGGGTGAAGATACAGCGTTAGCAGAGCAATTATTGTTTCTTCAAAATGCGGTGGGTGCTATTGCAAGTCCGTTCGATAGCTTTTTGGCTTTGCGCGGCATCAAAACGCTCGCCCTACGCATGGAGCGGCATTGCCATCATGCCATGGAACTGGCGGAATGGCTGAATGAACATCCTAAAGTATCGCGTGTGATTTATCCTGGTTTAACATCGCATCCGCAATATGCCCTGGCAAAACAACAAATGCGCTATTTTGGGGGCATGATTTCAGTGCAGCTTAAATGTCATCGCGCAGAAACACTCAGGATGTTAGAGCGTTGCCGACTATTTGCTTTAGCTGAAAGCTTAGGCGGCGTAGAAAGCTTAATTGAGCATCCTGCGATTATGACGCATGCAAGTGTGCCGCAAGATCAGCGCGAACAGTTAGGCATTACCGATAATTTTATTCGTCTTTCTGTCGGTATTGAAGCGTTAGAGGATTTGCGTGCAGATTTAGAACAGGCTTTAAAATAGAGACTTGCTTCTCTTACTAAATAAAATTGCCGAGAGCGTCCATTTGAGGAGTAAAAGGCATATGCATACTTGTACAAAAAGATGCTTGCAATGTTTCACCCAATATCACTTTAGAAGCACCTCCTAAGAATAAATTACCAATTTTCCCTTTATGGACTTCGATTGTGCCTAAAATTTTTTCACAAATAGGGCGTCCTTGATGAGATTCGTTGCTTTTGATAAGAATGCCCATGTGGAAATGAGTTGCTTGACTATCTTGAAATTGAATGTTTTTTTGCATTTTCTCAAAAAGATCATTTATCGTTGTGATAAACTGTTCTTTTATTTGATGTTTGTTCAGTTGATCAAAATTTGGCATAATCATTGTTTCGGTTAACGACTGTTGACCGTGTCTAATAGTGAGAAAGATCTTTGCTGAAACGATATGTGTCGTTTCCCAAATCATTCTTTCCGAAAAATTTTGTTTAGCATATGAGAATTCTGTTGCTAGATTAGTCGATGGAGATTGAGTAAAATAATTTTGGATGCTTGAGATACCCCACCCTATATTTGGAAAAAAAATTCATATAAATCCTTGTAATTTATTATTAATTATAAATAAAACTGAATATAAATTGTTATTAATTCTAAATAAAACTGAATATAAACTCAAGGCTTAAATTCGAGTTTGTGAAATTTAACTCAGAGAGAGGGTTCTTAAAATAGCTAAAGAAATTTAGCCGAAGAGTCCTTGAGGCAAACCCGGAGGAGCATTCTCCTTCAGTTTCTTTTGAGCGTCTCCATAGGCAGATTTAATGAGAAGTTCTAATCCGTCAATATCTTCTTTATCTACACAATCAGGCTTAATTTTAATGGATTTCATTTCTCCCTCACCTGTGAGGGTAATTGTGACAAGGCCGCCACCTGCCGTGCCTGACACTTCCATAGTACTCATTTGTGATTGAAGTTGGCTAAATTGTTGCTGCATCAATTTTGCTTCTTTTTTCTTTCGTGCAAAACCAGATCCCATACTTTATCCTTATCCTTTGCTTAAATGATTCATGGATTATGCGTATCTAATAAGGTTATGTCAAGCAGATAATCTCAAACTGTAGCAGGGGTGTGTGATTAAATCTGGGAGTTTATATTTTTAGCAGATCGATACGAAATGGTAGGGCGGCGGTAGCCGCTTTCAGTGGGAAGCCCCGTATGAAGCGAGCTTGCGAGCGGAATGCGGGGTGGCATCAATAAAATATAAACCGCGGAAGCGGTGTGAGTGATCTTACGCTGCTTCCGCAGCTCAATGCTATCTTGCCTACACCCCGCATTCCGCTCGCAAGCTCGCTTCATACGGGGCTTCCCACTGGAAGCGGCTACCGCCGCTCTACCATTTCGTATCGATCTGCTAAAAATATAAACTCCAGATTTAATCACACCTGTAGCAGGGAGGAAGTAAGCAATAGGCGATCACTAAAGAAGGCATAGGATGAATCCTTTCTTAAGTTTTTTGCAGTCTGCCTTCTAATTCTACTGCAGCAAAGTGCATAAGCGTATCATAAGCATGGGTGGGTCGTTTGGATTCATCACTGCTAGGAAGGGGCTGAGAAGCAAAAGTTGGCGATTTAGCTTGGGATGGTTGCGGAGTGGGTAGATGGTTATGAGCGACTTTCGCACTTTTGCCTAAATCGGCAAAACTAGGCGTCGGATCTTCACTGATAAAACCATCAAATAAATGAGGAGCAGGAGAAGGTTCTTTGAGGAGTGGAGGACTTGCTAGATTGGATTTTGCTAAGGGAGAAGGATTTAAAGGTGGAATAGTTTTAGATGTTACCGCTGGAATAGTAGCTGGACTAGGTTTGGTCGGAGCAGGGGGTGCGGGTGGCTTTGAAGGCAAAGCAATAGAGATTTGGGGAGAGGGGGGTGTAAAAGCTAGAGGTGCGATATTTTCATTCTTTTCATTCTTTTCATTCTTTTCATTCTTTTCATTCACTATCTGCTCAAGCTCGCTTAAGTGACGAACAAGTTGTTCAATTGACAAACGGAAATGGCTACGCATGACATGCAATAAAATCGCTTCTAATGAAATTTTGCTAAAAGCGGTCAGCCGCAATTGGTTTTGCGCTTCTAAGAGATATTCTATTAAATCCAAACATTGCTCGCGCGAGTACAAGCTAGCGGCATGCGCATATCTTTCTTTTTCAGATTCTGTCAAGATCATGAAAGTGGAGTTGATTCCAGAAACTTTGACTAATAAAATTTGGCGCAAATGATCAATGAGCCCTTCAATAAAAAAAGTGATGTCTTTTCCTTCTAAGAAAATGCGATGGGCAATCTCAAAGGCTTTAATCAATTGCCCTTCTTTGCCTGCTTGGTCGATTTCGAAGTAAATCTCACGCGGCATAAGTCCCAAAACAGCTGTCACAGAAGCGGCCGTAATCGTTCCTTCTTCAAATGCTAAAATTTGATCAAATAACGATTCTGCGTCGCGTAAGCCGCCTTCTGCTCGTTGGGCCAAAAGGCGTAGAGCTTCTTCTTCGACTTCAACGCCTAATTGCTGGGCAATGTGGCGTAGCTTAGTTACAATCAGCGGTAACGGAATGCGGCTTAAATTGAATCGCTGACAACGCGATAAAATGGTAGCAGGGACTTTGTGCGGTTCCGTGGTAGCGAACAAGAATTTCACTTTAGGAGGCGGCTCTTCTAGCGTTTTCAAAAGAGCATTAAAAGCCTCTTTTGTCAGCATATGCACTTCATCGATGATGTAAATCTTATAGCGGCCTGATGATGCTGCATAGCCCACTGTTTCATTGATTTGGCGAATATCTTCAATGCCGCGATGAGAGGCACCATCGATTTCTAAAACGTCAAGTGAACCTCCTCCTGTAATTTCACGGCAGGAAGAACATTGATTACAAGGTTCATATTGTGTTGTAGGCTGTTGACAATTAAGGGCTTTAGCGAGCAAACGAGCAAGTGTTGTCTTGCCTGTTCCTCGCGAGCCACAAAATAGGTAAGCCTGCGCCAATCGGTTGAATTTCATGGCATGCTTCAAAGTCGTCACAATGGCATCTTGGCCAATGACATCTTTAAAGGACTGAGGGCGAAACTTACGGGCAATCACTTGATAATCTGACATAAGCACTCGAACATCGAAAATTTGCTCGTAGTGTAATAGCAAAGTTAAATTTATGCAAATGAATGTCACTTTCATTTTTCTCTTTCCATAATAGGAGTGGTTCGATCATGATAATCGCTCCATGAAATCAATTGTTATGATCATATGCAGCCCGATCTTCATCTTTACATTCTTTGGATAGGATTAAGCAGCTTAGGAGTTGCTCTCACCTTTTTACTGGCTCGTGGCCGGCGTCTTTACCAGGAAAATCAACGGCTACAAAACACAAATCACTCACTTCAAGAAGTTTGCATAAAAGAATGTGAACGAAGAGCCATTGCGGAAGAAAAGGCTTCTCGTCTGTTAGAATTAGAAAAAACGATGCAGCAAAGGGCGGAAAGCATTGAAAGGCTTTTAGCTGAACAAAGCGATCTCAAAAGTCAGTTGACTGAGAAAGAGACGCGGCTGGCTCAGCAAATGCATTATGAGCAAGAAAAGTTGGTTCTTGTGCAGCAGGCGCAAGAGCGTTTAACGGAAACGTTTAAAGTGTTGTCCACTGATGCTTTGAATCATAACATTCAATCTTTTCTTGAATTGGCGGCAGCACGCTTTGACAAACTTCAAGATCATGCGAAACAAGACTTAACTTTGCGCCAACAAGCGATTGATCACTTAGTCAAACCCATTCACTCGTGTTTACAAACAGTCGATCAGAAAATGGCGGATTTAGAAAAAGCTCGCCTATGTGCTTATTCAACTTTGACAGAGCAAGTCAACTCGCTAGCGAAAACGCAAACACAATTACAGGTAGAAACGGCTAATCTTGTCAAAGCCTTGCGTATGCCGCATGTGCGGGGACGTTGGGGGGAAATTCAATTGAAACGCGTTGTCGAAATGGCGGGCATGCTAGAACACTGCGATTTTGTTCAACAAGAATCGGTAACCCTTGAGGATCGGAGGCTAAGACCCGATCTTGTCGTTAAGTTGCCTAATTCCAAGCAAGTGATCGTTGATGCTAAGACGCCTTTGCATGCTTATTTAGAGGCATTGGACTGTGTAGATGAAACATTGAAATTGGTTAAGCTTAAAGATCATGCACGCCATATCCGTACCCATATTACGCAATTGGCGACGAAATCTTATTGGGATCAATTTCAGCCCACTCCTGAATTTGTTGTCCTTTTTCTTCCAGGCGAAACATTTTTTAGTGCTGCGTTGGAACAAGATCCAGAATTAATTGAATGGGGGGTAGAACAAAAAGTTATCCTCGCTACTCCCACTACACTGATCGCCCTCCTCAAAGCTGTGGCTTATGGTTGGCGTCAAGAAAGCATGGCTGAAAATGCACAGAAAATTAGCGAATTGGGGAATATCCTTTATGATCGCATCAGGATTCTTGTCGAACACTTTGACGATATTCGTCGAGGGTTAGATCGAACTGTCGAAGCTTATAACAAAACAGTGGGTTCTTTTGAAAACCGCATTCTCACAACAGCGCGTAAATTTAAAGAATTAGGTGCAACCTCTCAGGAAGAGCTTCCTTATCTAGAAACCTTGGAAGTGACAACACGAGCTATTAAGCAAGAGCGTTAATTACTTCTGTTTTTAATTAATTAATGATTTGACTTTAAATTGATTTTTAAATAATTTAAATACCGAATTAATTAATTATTAGGAATTTTTATGTCATTTTCAGGTCCTTCTCCAGATCTTTATTATGCAGTTGCAGGAGGAGCGCTCATTGGCGGGCTGTATAGTGCCATTGTCAAGACGAATGGATGGCCCATCGCCATTTTTGCGATTAGAGAAGTGGCAGATTATATTTTTTATGCTTTAGCCAAAATTAAAATGAATCCGCCAAGTGATAGAAGCTGTGCTCAATTATATGCGGTGACGAATTTAACCGTTAATGTTGCAACCCTGCTTGTTTTACGCCAAATGCAATTAATAGGAAATATTGGAACAGCCATATTTGCCAGTTTAATGGCAATTGAAGTGGCTTGCAAATGTGCAGACTTCTCAAAATATAGGATCGATTGCGTAGGGGGATAGAGAATGAAGGTATTCTTATCTTCTGCTAGCAGAATTCCTCAGGTTCAGGGCTTCTAATAAATGGGCCTCTTCAATCACTGGAGCAGAGGCCAGATCTGCAATGGTTCTCGCGACTCTCAAAATACGGTCGCATGCTCGCGCCGATAATCCCATGTGATCAATGGACATTTGCAAAATTGCCCATCCTTTTTGTTCCAAAGAACAAAAACGCTTGATTTCAGCCGAAGTCATTTGTCCATTGGTTTTGATTTTTCCAAAACGTTGATGTTGGAGATGTCTTGTTTCTACAACACGTTGTCGAATAGTAGAAGAAGCCTCGCCAGGAATTTGTTGTGCTATCTCTGCGTAGCGCAGTGGCGGAACGTCAAGATGGATATCAAGGCGATCCCAAAGTGGGCCTGAGATTTTACTGCGATAGCGCTCAACTTGCAGACTGCTATCTTTACAAGCTTTGTCAGGATGGCCCAAATAACCGCAAGGACAGGGATTCATTGCCGCGACGCACATGAAATTCGTTGGGAAGGTATAATTGCCTTGGGCGCGGCTGATCGTCACTTTGCGATCTTCAAGTGGCTGTCTTAGCATTTCTAAAATAGAGCGTGGAAACTCGGGCAATTCATCTAAAAATAGAATTCCATGATGGGCAAGCGAGACTTCTCCTGGCCGTGGATGAGCGCCCCCTCCAATCAATCCAGCATAGCTAATCGTATGATGAGGCGATCGAAAAGGGCGTTGAGTGCATAAACTTTCCCCTTCTGTCAATAATCCAGCAATAGAATGAACACGGGTGACTTCCAATGCCTCTTCCAGTGTTAATTGAGGCATAATTCCAGGCAGAGCTTTAGCCATGAGTGTTTTGCCGCAGCCAGGAGGACCTGCTAACACAATATTGTGAGCGCCAGCCGCAGCAATCTCAAGGGCCCGCTTGACATGAGCTTGGCCTTTGATGTCGCAAAAATCGACCAGTGGGGAGGATGGGACTAGATGGGAAGAAAAAGAAGAATTCTCTTGCGGTTGAAAAGCAGCAGGATTTTGTAAAAATTGTATGACTTCTTGTACATGGCTCAAGCCATATACTGATACCCCTTGAACTAAAGCAGCTTCCTTTGCATTCCAGACGGGGAGCAATACTCCTTTTTTTCCTTGCTCGCGCGCTAAAAGAGCAATCGCTAATGCACCTGTAAGTGGACGCAATTGACCGCTCAAAGCTAGTTCTCCAACGATCAAATAATCCGCTATGTTAACTTTTTCTTCTTTCAATAGACCAGAAGAGCGAATGAGCCCAATGGCAATAGGCAAGTCATACATGGCTCCTTCTTTCTTTAAATCTCCTGGAGCTAAATTCACTGTGCAGTGAAAACCACCTATTTGAAATCCTCCATTTTTTACAGCTGTCAAAACACGATCTTTCGATTCGCGCACAGCTGTGTCAGGTAGGCCCACGATGACCAAACTGAGTTTATCTGATTTAACGACATCCACTTCTACTTCTACAGGAAGTGCTTCTAAGCCAATGAGAGAAACACATTGAAGGCGTGAAAGAGTCATATTCCTCATTTCCAAAAAAATAAAAAAATAGCTTAACAATGCCGCGATTATATGGGAAGTTTTTCTACTTTGAAAAGGAGAAATAAAATCACTGCTAATTGATGGATAGTGCCTGAACATAATGACCAATAATAGAGAGATTCCTATTGCTCCTTAAAAACATTTTATATTATTTATAATAGGACCTGTTTTCAAATTATTAATTGCTAGAATAGCATGTAGAAGATGATTTATTGTAAAAGAAAAGATATAACGTTAGTATTATATAATGAGAGATTTTTTAATTGGAGCTAAGCTTGAAAAAACAGATCGTGCGCATTTCCATCCATCAAACAAGCAAAGTCATTGCATTCATGCATACAGCAATGATCACCATTCTATTCATTCTGCCAACTGTCTTAGGATATTGGTTTCATGGGCAATTGATATCGGGTGTCATTATATTAATTTTAGTGCCTTTATTCATTTGGTTATTGATTTACATGGGTTATGTCATTGCTTGTTGGTTTTATAATAAAGCTGTTCCTTTGATGGGAGGGATTGAAGTTGACGTTGAGGACATGGATGTGCAGCCAAAGTCCATGGTGAAAACAACTCATACAGAAACTGGGATCAATATCAATCGAATGGATCTTCCTGCAGAGGAAAAAAGGTCGTAATTTAGGGCGTGTCACAATTGATAACAATCCCTCATTTTATCATCTAAATTTTGGGTTTATAAGCTTTTCAGCTTGGCAATCCAGTCCTGAGGAATGCCCGCTTGCTTGCGGGGGTCCTCGTGAACGCAAAATCCCTTCGCTCTTTTAGGGGTGAGAAGAGTCGTTGCCAGAGTTTGCTCCCAGGCTTCCCATTCTGATGCAGGTTCTTGTTTAAAGTGCTTTAACCAACGCCAACCAAATTTTACATGGGCGACTTCATCTTTTAAGATCGTTGCCATTAATTCGGCAGATTCGCTATCACCGAAATGAGCAAACGATTTTCCATACATGGGAGCAAAATCTAAATTAGCCATTTCAAATGTCAAACTCATCACGCTGACATAATGCATGGGAGATTGAATATAAGGAGTATGGATCCAAAAATGGCGATAAAGTGGAACATCTCCGAATTTTACTCCGAGTCGTTCCATTTGTTTCATGTAGAGGCGCACATGGCCTTGTTCTTCGCGCAGCGTATGTGCAAGGCCGCGACGAAAGGTGGAAGGAGCATCAGGAAAGGCTAGTAACGTAAAAGCCATTATTTCGACAGCTAACAGTTCATGGCCTGCAAAGCGATGCAGACAAAGGGCGCGTTTATAGGGATCTTGATGTTCTTGAAAAGGAGGAAGCTTTTCCTCTTTTGTGCGTCGATAGAAACCCATGCCAGGGGGGCGGACAGGTTCTTGCCAAATCAAAGCAGGTCCAGGCACATGATCTGTCCATGTGCCTGGATCGGTTAGTTTGCCATCGAGGGTATCAGCAGATAAGATCTGAACGGCCCATTCACGCAATTCCATTATTCTAACGTCAATACAAAGTAGGCTGGAAAGGCGAAATTATTGTTATTGCGCGGGCTCACTATAATAGAAACTTCATGGCCGACGTAGTCTTGCAAATTAATATGTGTGCTATACAAGAAAGCAATGGGGAGCTTGCTAACTGTATTGAGAAGCATATAATCGCCTGGTTTGTTTTTAATAGGGCGTGTGTAGGGATCGACAATGCCTTGTAAAACAAAACTTTGCTGTTTTTGTTCTTCATAGAAATCTTGAGGATTGCGCTTGCCTGTTTGTAGCGACCAAGCATTAAATAAATTTTCTTCAACAGGCAGCCAGCTGGACATCGTAACAGGAAGTTGGGCAGGCTTTTTTGTAACAGGTAGCTCCAAGATAGGTTGTGCAACTGCTGAAAGTTGGCGGCCTTGTTCAATTTGCAGCTCAAGATTATTAATTTTATTTTTGTGTGCTTGCAGCTCTGTACTTAATCGCTTATTAGCCTCGATTGTAGAAGAGGAGGCACGTGATTGCTCTTCTAAATAGGCTAATTTTTTGGTCATATAAGCCTCTTGAATGGCTACTAATGATTCCTTGGCCTTGGCGACAACTTCTGGAAAATCAGTATAATCATTAATCAAGTGCTGATAATTCGCTTTAATTCCCGTGATGCTCATTTGTTCGAAAGGCTTTTGCGTTTCACTTTTGCTCATGGAATCTGTTGTATTAAGTAAATCATAGGCTGCATCGCGCTTTTTATCTAGACGCTCTTTGAAGCCAACATCCCCTACCTTTTCTATATATTCTTTGGCAATGTAAAAATGCATGCTGCGGGGTAACTTGATTTCTAACCATTTGTTATTAGTTGGGGCAATCATGCCTTCTACCCGATCGCCAGCTTTTAACTGAGCAATAATTGTCGCGTCACGATCTGGCTTTAGTCGGATGTTGACCCGATCGCCTTCTACTACGTTATCTAAGACATAGCTGCGAAACACATAGCCACGCAAATCAGCAGGCGGTTGAATAGTATAAAAATCTTCCGTCTCTCCTAATACGATGATCAAATCATTGCGATTTAATTCACGTAAAATAGGACCGTCATAATTGGATTGTAAGCGCAAACGCACTTTGTTTTTGTTGATTTTTCCAGTAAAAGGCTCAAAATGGGCAGCAGCTGCAGAAGCAGCAGGAGAGCGAGTCTCAGACTTTTTTGGGACCGAACTTGCTTGTGCTTCTATTTCTGCTTGTAGGCAAGGGGCACAAAACAAAAGAATAGATAGCGCTAATAAAGAGGGGGAAGTATTTTTCATAGAATCGTCCTCTTAAAAAATAGTTGAGATTCATTAGTAAGAAGAGATTCTATGATTTTAAAACATTTATGCAAAGAGAAAGAAAAACGATAAGAAAATTTAACTCTTAAGAACCGCTAAAATATGCTCACAACCTTCTCTGCCGCAGGTACAACCCACTGGTTGGCCTAAATAGACATTATATTTTTCATGCTCATCCAAACGATTGACAACAGAAAATAACTGGTCTCCTGTTTGTGTAATCGTCCATTGTTGAAAACTTAACTCTGTATCCGAGATTTCTGATTCCTCTGGCATATGGGCAGCAGACCCAGGATGTAAAGCACGTGCAATTTGACAGTGAAAGCAATTGCAGCCAAGCTCTGGTTTGGGTAATAACAACTCTTCGGAAGGACCCATAATCTTGGCAATGGCTCCAAGTTTTTGTAAAATTTCAGGAGGAAGATTGGGGGCGTCTGCTTGACTAGGATTGTGCTGCATCATACTTCCTAATCCATCTATCGAAGAACCAAATGCTAATCGAATCGAATGCTCTCCTGGATCCACCATGCCTTTTAATTTTGATAACTCAGAAATTGTAGAGAGGGTTTGCTCTTTTTCTAAATAAACAGCATGATGTTGGAAAATTAAATTGATTGTTTCAGAAGTTAAATTGGGAATATGTAAAGTATCTCCATCCCCTAAAGTGATCGCCAACACTCCACCTTTCATATGCAAAGCGGCAATTCGAGACCAACTTGTAGAAATATAAGGAGGAATACTTAAAATTTTATCTGTAATTTTGATGGTCATGACATCTCCTTTAACCAAACGTGATCATACTATGTCTGGTTTCATTACCAATAATAAAGAATTTTATCATCTTTTACATTGTAACATTTATTCAGCTACCTTTATTATAGCATTTTCAGTCTTAAATAACAATAGAATTTAGCACTCTATCCATGAGACTGCTGAAATAAGGTTTAGAAAGAAGAAACTCATAAAATATCAAAACAGTTATAATAGAAAATGAGCAAAAGGAAATTTTGCTTTGTTACACCCATAAGTTGGGAATTATTAAATGCAATCAGCCTATAAAATGATCAATCCTTAAGGAGAAATGTGTGACGCATAAGACATTTGTCATTGATACGAACGTTTTGCTACATGATCCTACGGCTTTACTGCAATTTCCTCGTCATCACGTCCTTCTTCCTATTGCTGTATTGGAAGAACTCGATAAAATGAAGCGTTTGCCCAATGATTTGGGTAAAAATTCGCGTGAAACGATCCGTTTATTAGATTCTTTAAAAACCATGGGCACGGGCAATTTACATACGGGGGTTAAACTCGATAATGGGGCTGTTGTTAGGATTCAGCCTGAACTGAAAGCTGAATATAAGTATGATTTTGCTATGACGATTAATGATAATCGCATCATTTTAGCAGCTTATTTATTGCAAGAGCAAGGAGAAAAGGTTGTCTTTGTTTCGAAGGATTTTGCAGCACGCATTAAGGCAGAGGCGATTGGACTTGAGGCAGAAGATTATGAAAATCTAAAATATTCTTATGAAACTGCCTATAAAGGCCTTCAACATTTAAGTTTACCTAAGCACGAAATTGATCTTTTCTATAAGAATGGCAAATTAGACATTCCGAATCTTCAGTCTCATCCTAATGAATATTTCGTTATGACTTCTCCTGAAAATTCTTCTGCCATTGGAAAATATGATTCTTCTCATCAGAATATTGAAGCCTTAATCAAAGTCAATCACATGTGGGGAATTAAGCCTCGCAATGTTGAACAGCGCTGTGCCATGGATTTATTGTTACGAGATGACATTAAATTGGTGACATTAGTAGGGCCTGCAGGAACGGGTAAAACGTTATTAGCTTTGGCCTGCGGCATGCGCAAAGTATTTGATGAAGGAGTCTATGCCCGTATTCTTGTTAGTCGTCCCATTATGCCTCTTGGACGAGATATTGGTTATTTGCCTGGGACAAAAGAAGAAAAGCTTTTTCCTTGGATGCAGCCCATCTATGATAATTTGGACTTTCTTTGTGCATCGACAGGAGGAGAATCTAATGAAACACTAAAGTGGGTAATGGATAGTAAGAAAATTGAAATGGAGGCTGTGACCTATATTCGAGGACGCTCTTTGCCTAAAATGTATATCATTATTGATGAAGCACAGAACTTGACACCGCATGAGGTCAAAACAATCATTTCGCGAGCTGGAGAAGGAACAAAAGTGATTCTGGCAGGCGATCCTACTCAAATTGACAATCCTTATCTTGATAAGGATTCCAATGGTCTAACGTTTACAGTAGGAAGGTTTGTTGATCATCGCATTTACGGGCATATTTTCTTAGATAAGACGGAGCGTTCGGAATTAGCCGCTTTAGCAGCAGAAATTTTGTAAAATTGAGATAAAGCAGTGAAACACATAGTAAGAATTTTAATTTTGGTATTTCTTCTATGTGCGGCTTTGCATTTTTATTCAGAATATCAATTGCCAAAAAAAGAAAACCTGAGTCGACGCTAAATACATAAACGACTGCAATACATTGTCATCATATTCCCGCGGCTTTTAACTCTGTTAATAGCGGGATTGGCTTAGGATTTTGACGTGCAAACCAAAGATCATATCGATGGGGTCTATTTTTTTTGGAAGCATAAGATCTCTTCACTTAACGCCTATTAAGCATACCGATTGAATATATAGCCTATTACAGCTTCTGTATTAGGAGGCATAGAGGGTTTAAAACCTTCAAATTCCTTGCGAGCGTTAATTGCTTCTTCAATATTATTAAAAGAGGGTCCCTTCTCAAAATCTTTCTGCGAGAGAGTTCCCCATTTCCAAGAAATCTTACTATCTTTAGCTTCTATTCGCGTCAGCCGTACATTGAGTAGCTGGCTAGGGGTGTTTTTATATGATATTGTAATGGTGAAATAGTGACTCCCTTGGGCATCTGTCGAGGGTATAGTTGAACTATTTCTAATGAGATACTCGCCTGCTTTTAAGTAATCCTGGCAATAGTCTATAGCAAAATCTTGCAATGATACTTTTGCAGTACCTGTTTTTCCCAGCACCTCTTCTAGTTGTAAGATGCCTTCATTTAATGCTCCACCGTGGTAAGCGGGAGTATTTTTGATATCAGCGGGAACCCTTGTGTTTTCATATGTTTTAATTAAAGTGATGGCTATGTTTTTAAATTCTAAGGCAAATTCTCCATCACCCGGCTTGATATCTTTTATCAAATCAAGAAGACACGTAATCACAGTATTTTGACTAGTAGTAAGATAAGGTTCATTCCAGCAAATACTGAGTATTTTTATGAATTGGGAGAGATCTGCATAATTAAAGAATTCATTTTTGGCATCTTGAAGCCGAGTCATCGCATAACTGGCGACTTTTAGTTTTATTTCTTGTGAAAGTGAATTGAAATCAGTAATCTCTTTGAATGTTTCAAAAACTGTCTTGACATCATCTGGCGATTGACAACTATTTATTTTGTAATTAATTTTAAATATATCTTGTGAAAGAGAATTTAGAACAGTAGAAATGAGATTAACAACTTTATCTTTATAATAATTTTCCGAATAGGAGTTGTGGAAATTTTTTAAGGCCTTAACTTGCGCATCAGTTAAATTTTCTGCTCCAATTAGAATGATGTTCATTAATAGATTTGCTGTATCATTGCTTTTATTTAAAAAAAAATTCTCCTTTTTTTCTTCGGATAAACATTGCTGGTAATCTTTTAGCATATTCTCTAATTTATAATTGGGATTAACCATTGTTGTTCCTTGTTTATTTAAAATGTTTGTTATAGTTAAATTAATATAAATTAAAATTTTAATAATTCTATTTATTAGAAATATTATATCATAATATTATTTTTTATTACTATTAGAATTTGTGAAATATTAGCTGGCCTTTTGATAGAAAGAAACTATTATGTTATAGGGAAAAATTTTTATTGCTTATAAAGCGTATTGTAATTGAATATTTCTCCTCTACAGGGAAAACTCGTCAATTAATGATTCCGAGTTTTGCAACAAAGGCATCTTTAATAGCCATAAAGATCCGATTTTGAATAAAAATACGATAGAGGAGAATGAATATGGCTACAGTGAAAGCAACCATTTTCTTTGAAAAGTGCTTTTGGGTGGGAACTTTTGAGCGCACAGATAAAGAAGGATATGCAGTTGCGCGACATATTTTTGGCGGAGAACCTTCGGATCCTGAAGTGCATGAGTTTATTCTGAATCATTATATAGAACTAAAATTTGGGGAAGCTAAAGAAGTGAATATCCAAATTCATCGGAAGAATCCAAAAAGAGTGCAACGAGAAGTTCGTCGAGAAATGGAAAAAATGAAGGAAACGTCAAAACCTTCAACTTTAGCGCAAAACTATATGCGAGAAGAGATTGAGAAAAAAAAGAAAGAGAAAAAAAGCATAAGCAGCACTGAAAAACAGGTGCGTAAAGATGAGCAATTTTGCCTCAAACAAGAAAAACGGAAAGAAAAACATCGTGGTCATTGAACTAAAGGCAAACGCTCCTTGAAGTGATACATCTAGATTTGCTATTAGTCAAAGAGACACATTCAGAACTTTCAATTCCAACAAATTGCTTCTTTTTAAGCCTCGGCAAGAGATGCTACTATCTTTGCCAGATAGGGATCCCAATTGAGTGAAAACATTGGTAAAGAATTTTGCCCTCTATTCAAATACTTGTTTGTTTTAATCTCATCGCTAGAAATGTTGATTCATGATGCAAAGGAAACTTGTCTAAAAAAACCAAGGTCAAAATAACTAAAGTTAATAGGCTTATTGATATTGGCATGAAACTTTTAGAGATGAAAAATTATGCATTGTTTATATGAATTGAATCAAAATAAAATTAATATGTTTTAGTCAAATACACCCAATATTTAGTGATCCCAAAGGGACAAGATACTAATTTATCCTAAAAATCATCATTTGTTTCAATGGTTCATTGTCTCATTGACACATTTACCTATTTTCCCTATAATGGAATTTTTCAGAAGAGGAGATTATGATATGACATTAAGCAAACATTCCGAACATCATGAAAATGAATTAAGGCTAACACTAGATGCTAGAAAACGAGTTAGTCTTGCCAAATTGTTGCCTGATTATGAAGTTTGTTCTTTTAGAGCTTATACTGAGGGAGATAAGATCATTCTAGAACCTATGGCAGAAATACCAGCACATGAACTTTGGCTTTATAAAAATCCGCAAACCCTAAAGGATGTTCAAGAAGGATTACAACAGTCAAAAGAAGGCAAAGTACGTAAAAGAGGTTCGTTCGCTAAATATGCGCAAGATGATATTTGAACTAATTTTCACTGAAAAAGCTGATTCTCAATTAGATGCTCTTGAATCCTCCAAGGATAAGAAGGTTATACTGAAGGCTGTAAGAAAAACTCTTGGGTTAATGGAAGCTGATTTGAGACATCCTTCTTTGCAAACTCATGAATATAGCGATTTAGAAGGTGCTAACGGAGAAAGGGTGTTCGAATCTTATGCACAAAACCGAACACCTGGAGCTTACCGTATATTCTGGCACTATGGACCATTAAAAGGACAAATCACAGTCGTAGCGATTGTCCCCCACCCATAGTTTGGCAGATCTTGTTTTTATAAAAAGAAGAAGGACTATTTTCTGGTGGCCAATCGACATTTCCTCCATCTCCTCCTTTATCGTATGTGCTATTTCCACCATTTCCGCCGTTTCCGCCATGACCAGAATCACTGCTTCCTCGTTTACCTCCCCCATTTCCACTACAACCTCCTGAATGACCGTCATTGTCTCCATTACCGCCGTTTGCAGCATATATAACTAGTTCTAATACAAGTGCAAAAATTGTTAATATCACTAAAATTTTTTGATTTTAATGGTTAGTCTCCCCGACAAGTTTATCGGACAAGGAAATAATGAAGGCTCTATTACTAGGGAGCGTACCTAAAAGATTTAAAATAATAACTCTTATGATTTATAATTTTCTCTGATAAAACAAGGGGGAAATTTGAATGAGTAGGATAGTATTAACTAATGAAAGATGGATAAAAATAAAACCTTTATTGCCAAAAGAACGAGGATATTGGGGCAGACCAAGTCGGCCTCATCGTAAGATTTTAGAAGGCATTATTTGAATTTTAAGAACAGGAGCCGCTTGGGAGGGATCTACCACCCAAGTATGGTCCTTGGAGCACATGTTATAATCGCTTTAATCGATGGACAAAGGCTGGAATCTGGCAAACGATTTGGCAAGCTTTAAAAGATGAAATTGACGAAGAAAATTACTCTGTAGACAGCTCAATTGTTGAAGCGCATCAAGATGCTTGTAGGATAAAAAAAAAGCCGAAGAAGCCATGGGAAAATCAAGGGCCGGAACAACCACAAAAATTCATGCAGTAACAGATGGATTAGGTCGTTGTATTGATTTTATCTTGACAGAAGGTCAAGTACACGAGAGCACTCAAATGAAGCTTTTACTCAGTGGAAAAAATCCACAAAATGTTATAGCTGATAAAGCTTACGACTCAAATGAAATCAGAAATTTTATAGAAAAGATGGGAAGTCAAGCAGTCATACCCAGCAAAGTATCAAGAGCTGAACTAATTGAACATGATAAACATATCTACAGAGAGCGTTGCTTGGTAGAAAATTTTTTTCAGTTTATAAAACGATTTAGGCGTATTGGAATAAGATACGAAATGAAAGCTCAAAATTATGCAGGAATGTTGACGATCGCTTGTATTATACAATGGTTAATCTTTTAGGTACGCTCCCTAGTACTCAACCACATTAGTTTTTGTGTATTTAGACTGCTTCAAAGCCCCGGGTAGGGTGTTCATTTTGTGCAAAAAATGAGCTTTATTTTTCACAATAATTGGCATAGTTAAATTGAAAGTCGCATGTTTATGCCGTCCTTTCAGGACTCGATGTCTTTTTGATAGAACCCAGGCCTCCGCTTCGCTGCGACCTGGGCTGTAACATGACGGCCCTTCAGGCCTTAACAAGAGATGTTTAAGTCCCTCTTCTATAGTCCCTAAATCATCTTTTTGTTAAGGCCTGAAGGGCCGTCCTTTCAGGACTCGATGTCTTTTTGATAGAACCCAGGCCTCCGCTTCGCTGCGACCTGGGCTGTAACATGACGGCCCTTCAGGCCTTAACAAAAAGATGATTTAGGGACTATAGAAGAGGGGCTTAAACATCTCTTGTTAAGGCCTGAAGGGCCGTCATGTTACAGCCCAGGTCGCAGCGAAGCGGAGGCCTGGGTTCTATCAAAAAGACATCGAGTCCTGAAAGGACGGCATAAACATGCGACTTTCAATTTAACTATGCCAATTATTGTGAAAAATAAAGCTCATTTTTTGCACAAAATGAACACCCTACCCGGGGCTTTGAAGCAGTTCCAATGGGCAAAAACTAATGTGGTTGAGTACTAGCTCACGAATTTGGCGGCTCGCGCCAGAGAAATCTTTAAGAGTTCTGAAGTTGAGGAAAAACGGGAATGGGTGAATTTGGTGTTTCAGAACTTAAAATAGAGCAGAAAAGTGCTCACGGAAGTCCGTGAGCCATTAGTACGATGATTGGATATAAAGACTGTCCAACCAATTGGAGGTGGAGAGAATTGAACTCTCGTCCTTGGCAAATTACGAATTGACCACTACATGCTTAGCGTTCTGATAAAGGCTAATCTCGATGCAGAACGCAACACTAAGATTAGTTTGCCTTATTTAATCTCGAAATCAATCCCTAAAGGCAGCGAAACGGATTTCATACCAAGTGAATAACGATAGACTCTAAAATCCTTGGTCCAATTTTAGACTATCGAGTTACCAAGACTGTTAGGTCTTAAGCAACTTGTTCTTGATATACAGGTTGTTCAACAGAGTTTCTGAAGTCAACTGCAATCAATTCGCCTTTTTTGGCATTTAATTGTTTTATCGGTTTTTTAAGGAGGCCAACCGACATCCTCCGCATGCAATCAATTTTTCATTTCCTAGTCGAAACCGTAACACCCCCATATTTCAACTCCATTATAACTTATTTAGAAATTTTAAAAAAGGAAAAGTAACAAAGAAATTGAAGAATGCCAAGCAATTTTTGGACCTTAAGCCTTATTATGACCCAAATTTTTCACGACTGAGCCAGGCCTCTATACAAAAAAATGTGACAAAGGATGAGAAGAATAAAATTTAATTGACAGATGGGTTATCATAAGAATAGGAGGCTAAAATGCAGACATTCTACTCTATTCTTTTAATTACTTTTATAGGCAAAAGTTTTTTATTTGCATCCACCTTATTTATTGATCCTCAAATGGAGGATACTCATTTACAGAGAGAAAGAACTCGGGATTTGCAATTTGAGGAAAATAAAGATCTTCAGCAAGAGCGAATCAAGGGCTTGCAGTACTATGAGGATCAAAATCTCCAGCAAGAGCAAATTAGAGGGTTGCAATACAATGAAGATAAAAACTTGCAGCAAGAAAGAACAAACGATCTTCAATTTGTAGAAGATCAAAATTTGCAGCAAGAACAAACCCGAGATTTGCAATTTCAGGAAGATAAGTTTTTTCGGCAGGAAAGAGAAATTGGAAGATAAATTCTCAAGCTTTATAACTTTTCAGTCAGAAATTTTTATCCGATATAAAACCTTGATCTTTTTGAGAAGTAAGCAAATAAAAAGCCGGATAGACTTAAAGCATAAAAACGAGTAAACTTATTCCCATTGGAAAACGCAATTAAAGTTTTGAATCATTCTTAGAATGATTCCTATTTCGTGTTGTTTCCGATTTCGTGGCAAGTGTTTATTCCAAGCTGTTCTTAACATAAGAGAAAGAGTATGTTCGATGAAGTCCCTCAAGAGTCTTTTGATGAAAGAGAAAAGAGAGTTTTGAAATTTTGGCAAGAACAAGAGATGTTTGAGAAATCTGTGGCTCAGCGTCGCAATTCTCCTCTTTTTACCTTTTATGATGGTCCTCCATTTGCCACAGGCTTGCCTCATTATGGTCATATTTTGACGGGAACGATTAAAGATGTCATTTTGCGTTATAAAACGATGAAGGGATTTTATGTTCCACGTCGTTTTGGCTGGGATTGTCATGGATTACCTGTTGAAAATGAGATTGAAAAAACATTTGGATTGTCAGGCGCTACTTCTATTGAAAATTTTGGAATTGCTCGCTTTAACGAAGAATGCCGTAAAATTGTTTTGCGCTATACTGAAGAATGGAAAGTCATTGTGAATCGCATGGGTCGTTGGGTAGATTTTAATCATACTTATCGCACCATGGATAAATCCTTTATGGAAAGCGTTTGGTGGGTTTTTAAGCAGCTTTATCAGGATAAAGGCTTGGTTTATGAAGGGCTAAAAGTTATGCCTTTTTCAGCTAAATTGGGTACGCCTTTATCCAATTTCGAAGCTTCTGAAAACTATAAAGAAGTTGATGATCCCTCTTTGACCGTTGCTTTTCAGTCCGGCGATGATCCTAATACCTACTTTCTGGCTTGGACAACGACTCCTTGGACACTTGTCTCTAATTTGGCGCTCATGGTAGGGCCTTTAATTGAATATGTAGAGATTATTGATCATGATTCTAAGCGTCATTTTATTATGGCTTCTGCGCGTCTTCCCACTTATTATAAAGATACAGATGATTATACGGTTGTGGCTACTTTTCCTGGCTCACAGTTAGAAGGACAGCGTTATATTCCTCTTTTCGATTATTTTATTGATCATGCTCAGCAAGGAGCTTTCCGCATTCTTTTGGAAAACTCTATTTCTCTTGAAGAGGGAACAGGAATTGTGCATTCAGCGCCAGCTTTTGGCGAAGTCGATTTTTATGCGTGCCAACGGGCTGGGATTGATCCAGTCTGTCCTGTTGATAATAATGGACATTTTACAGACGAAATTTCGGAATATCGTGGACTCTTTGTTAAGGATGCTGACAAAGAAATTATGAGACGTCTTAAGCAAGATGGAAAAGTCATTCACCAGGCAACTTGTCATCACCGCTATCCTTTTTGTCCCAGATCTGATACTCCTTTAATTTATAAAACGATTCGCACCTGGTTTGTGGCTGTTGAAAAGATTAAGGATCGGTTGCTTGCTGTCAATGATCAAATTCATTGGACGCCTCCTCATGTTCAATATGGAAGATTTGGAAAATGGCTGGAAGGAGCACGCGATTGGGCGATTAGCCGTAACCGCTATTGGGGTACTCCTATTCCTTTATGGCGCGCTGATGATGGCGAACTGGTGGTAGTAGGCAGCATTCAAGAATTGGAAGAGCTGACAGGCACAAAAATTCAAGATTTACATCGTCATTTCATTGATCAACTGACATTTGAAAAAGAAGGTAAAATTTTTCGACGTATTCCAGAGGTTTTCGATTGCTGGTTTGAATCGGGATCTATGCCTTATGCTCAAAATCATTATCCTTTTGAAAATAGAGAAATATTTGAGCGCAATTTTCCAGCTGATTTTATTGCCGAAGGACTTGATCAAACACGCGGCTGGTTTTATACTCTTACGATCTTATCGACAGCTTTATTTGATCAGCCTGCTTTTAAGAATGTGATTGTCAATGGTTTAGTGCTAGCCGAGAATGGCACCAAAATGTCAAAGCGTCTTAAAAACTATCCCGATCCTCTTGAGGTCATTCATCAATATGGAGCAGATGCAATACGGCTTTATTTATTGCATAGTCCTGCTGTCAAAGCGGATGATTTATCGTTTTCCAAAGCAGGCGTTGAGCTCATTTTACGCCAAATTCTGCTTCCGCTTTGGAATGCCTATACATTTTTTGTGACCTACGCGAGAATTTATAATTGGAAACCTACGCCACTTCCCCAAGAATTGAATCAAGTCATTGATCAATGGGTTGTCTCCTTGCTTAATAAGCTCGTGCACGAAGTGGAATTGGGCATGGATGATTATGATTTGGCATTGGCAGTTGAACCTTTTGTTGGATTTATTAATCAACTTACCAATTGGTATATTCGTCGCTCCCGTCGTCGTTTTTGGGAAGAAAAAGAGTCTGTAGATCGTGCTCAGGCTTTTGCTACGTTGTACTATGTACTAATGGAGCTTGTCAAAATTGCCGCTCCCTATGTCCCCTTCATCAGCGAATCCATTTATCAAAATCTACGCATGCTTGATAGGCCAGAATCTGTTCACTTATGTGATTTTCCCGCTTATCAAAAAGAGAGGAGGCGAGAAAGATTAGAAGCAGAAATGGAAGTTGTGCAAGTGACAGTTAGTCTTGGACATGGTTTGCGTAAGGAACACAAATTGAAAGTCCGCCAACCCTTGCTTGCTGCGCATTTGGTTTCATCAGATCCTTGCATTCTCTCTTTTTTAGAAGATCAGCAGCACTTAATTGCTGAGGAACTTAATGTCAAGAAAGTGACATTTAGCAATGATGAAAAAGAATTTGTGAGTTTAAAGGCTAAGCCTAATTTCCGCATTCTAGGAAAGAAAGTGGGGAAATTGATGCGGTCAGCTCAAATGGCAATTGAACAATTCAGCCAGCAGCAATTACAAGACATTCTTAATGGAGAAACAGTTGTCATTCATTTGGAAGGGCAATCAATTCCTTTAACCACAGAAGATGTGCAAGTAGAAAGGGTAGTCCATGAAGGACTCATTGCAGCCAACCAAGGACTTATCACTATTGCTCTCGATACGCATCTCAATGAAGCGCTTTTATCAGAAGGATTAGCGCGAGAAGTGGTCAACAAAGTCAATACGATGCGTCGTGAGGCTAATTTAAGCGTGACAGATCGCATTCAATTACGTATCCAGACAACAGAGCGCGTCATATCAAGTTTTGAACAATTTAAAAATTATATTTGTCAAGAAATTCTTGCCGTTAAGGTCGAATTTGGACCTACTATTGGAACGGAATGGGACTTAAATGGAGAGCCCACAAGGATAGCAATTGAAAACATTATCAAATCTTAAAGGTCATCAATAGACACAAAAGATTTAATGACATTTTGATTAAGATTTAGTTTTGCATTTAAGCGACATACAAGAGGAATTATGGAAACATTGACAGCTGAAGAGGCCGCACAGAATTTGCTCAAACTCATGGCCCTCGTTCACGAGAACGGCCACCAATTTCGAATTACTGCAGAAGAAGGAACAGTCGTTTTGCTTTCAGAAGAAAGCTATCAGAACTTAATGGTTACCCTTGAATTATTGACAACACCTGGCTTGATGAAAGGACTAAGGCTATTAGATACAAATTCTTCATCTTTTTCTTGATTAGGTATTAGAAGAGAGGTGGCTTCAAATTAGCGTTGAGCAAAAAGTTGGGTGATATAAAATTTTCCTTCCTTGGTAATGGCTACCCCAATTCCTGTTTCTTCAAAATCTCCTAAGATATTTTTTCGATGTCCATCGCTCTTCATCCAACTCTCAACAGCAATTTTTACTGGATCTTCATAGTTATAGCTATAAGCGACATTCTCTCCAAAAGAAGAGATCTTTGCAACTTTTTGCATTTGATTAGCTCTATTTTTGAATCCATGATGGCCGAAAGGGCATTTGCCATATGCCATGTTTTGGCTATGTTCCCTTGCACAATCCGAAAGTTGTGGCCACCAAGTTAAAGGGCGCAAGCAATGTTCCTCTCGGACCTTGTTGATTTCGTTATGGCAATAGGCTTCGAAAGAGGCAATGTTTCCTGAAGGAGTCACCCTATTAGAACATTGAATGCACTTTCTTTTCGCTGCAAAACAAGGTTCTGCTAAAAAGATACCAAGAATGAAAAGGCATATAATGAAGGTATTTTTCATGATTTTTGTTCGTTATATCGTTTTGAGGATAAGGAGGAAAAATCATCCCCATCTGAATGAATGTGTAGCATGAAATTTGTTATAAACTATTCCTAATAGGCAAAAACTCAGGTAATGGAGGACTAGTGTTTTGCAAATACGCTCTAAGGCAGCCTCTTAAAAATGGACCTCTTCATATTACGGCGATGAATCAAATACCAGACAAGTGCAATCAGAGACGCTATGCCCCAAACCATTAATCTTGGCAACGTAATCAAAGGATAAGGCTTTTGATTAGGAATTCCCCAACGTTCTCCAGGAGGCCAGATAATTAAGGATGGGGCTCCTTGTAAATTAGATTGGGGAACTGGACCAAAGTAACGACTGTCTTGGCTCATAGCATGATTGTCGCCAAGCATTAGGTAATGGTTCTCGGGAATTTTATAACCAAAAGTCTCAATAAATGTTTTATCTAATTGATTGTCGGCAGTCAGTGGGGCTCCATAGTCTTTAAAGGCAACATAGGGGGTTTTCTTAGTAGAAACCTGCTCTTTTTTCTTTTCACGTTTATTAAAGCTTGTGAGAATAGGATCATCCTTTTCTATCAAAATGCCTCCCATAGCATAGAGAGCGCCATCGCGGAAATAAATATAACGACTAGGAAAAAAAGGTTGATTACGGTTAAGCGGCTCCACTTGAGTGTTCATATCAATGCCGACATTGAAAAGCTTTTGAACATTTTTTGGATCAGAATTGTATAAGGGATGATCAATTGGTAGGGCAGAGGTGATTCCTCCCCAACCTACTTTGGCTGCCTTACCATAGTAAAATTCATATGTTCCATCCGGCACTTTAGGAAATGATGGGCTTGTAGCATAGATTTTTTCACCCCCTAAACGATAAGAACTCGCTCGTCCATTGTTGACTACAAATCGACAAGTATACATGTTATTCATTAATGCTTTGAGATGCCTTTCCTGTAAAGGAATAATGGTTGAATAGCCTTTGATGGCTACTCCAAAGCGATCAGAAAGCAAAGGAGAGGGATAATTTAGACTTGGTGTATGACGAAGTTCCAAATAAAGTAATGCGTCCTCCATATCTTTTGCACGATATGAAGTGAAAGCTTCCAGTTGATCTTTATTTAAAACACGTGCAATAGCAAAATTGCGAATGCCCCAAAAGTCGCTATACGTTTGAATCGTGTTGTGTGATTCACGCTGAGCTTCTGGGCGATCTTCCACCCAAGTTTGTCCATTGAATACTTCTCCCTTAATCTCGTGGTGATTGAAACGAAGCCTTCCAATAGCTTGATTAAAAAAATGAAAAACGGCTTCTGGAATGAGGTTAAGACGTCGGTCCTCTATATAAGTTCGTCTGCCTTCAAAATTCGTAAAGGGAATATGTTCAAGATGAGCCATCCAGGAGTTGTCGCGCAGTTCAACCAAATCGTGGCCCTCGCGATCAAATGCATAGATTTGTCCTCCGTAAAAATAGACAGTATCACCAGGCTTTCCTAGACAGCGCTTAATATAACGCTTTGTATAGGGAAAAATTTCCATAAAGGTAGAATCAGAATCTAAGTGAGGAATGCCATCGCCAGACCAAATGACTACGCTTGTGCGTTGTACAAGATTGGGATCAAAATAAAAATGCTTGGTTGCTAGGGGAACGTTAATGCCAAAGACTGTTTTGCTGACTGTTAAATGATCTTGCTCTTCAAATGTTGGACGCATCGATCCTGTTGGAATTTCATACAATTCAAACCAAGTTTGTCGGACGACAGTGGCAACAACAAGGGCAATGACAATAGCAACCAGCATTTCAATGAAATACATTCCTATGCTCTTTTTAAAATGAGCATCACTGAATTCTTCAACTTGATGAGCTAAGCGATTAGATTCTTCTCTATCGCCTTTTAAAATAGCCTCGTCTAGTCTTTGTAGTTGAGACTCAAATTGACCCAGCTCTTCTGAAGAAAGCTTCTCTCTTTTCTTCTGATACCATTTATATCCTGCTTTCAGAATGAGGCGAGACTTTCTCAAAGAATAGAGGCGTGTTGTTTTAGTCATAAATCAAAAAAGTAATTTAATTTGGAAGTAAGCATATCCTATCAAAGCTCAAATGACAACTCTTAATTACATATTGACGAATTCTTTGGCATTGCTAGCACGCTAGTTTTTGCCTATTAGGATTAGGATGGGTTCAAACTCCAATGCGTTAAGTTAAGAGAAGTCAAAACTAATGTAATGGAGTGCTAGAATCCATAAGCTTTCTTGCATCATTTGTTAGAATTGAAGATAAGAGTAAACAAGAGAACGAAAGTCAGAATAAGTGATAGATTCTTTCAGTGAACGAATTTTATTATAGGCAAATTGTGAAATAAGGGTAGTTGACCCAGCTAATGTCATTTCTTTTGCAATTTGCGTCACTTGAGAAAAGCGATCGCATGCTTGTATAGAGTACCTTGTTGCACCCGCTAATTTCACACAATAACCTGTCATACGTAAACTTTCTCCAGAACCAGGAATGATAAAATTACAAGGAGTAGACAGTTTAAGAATGACTTGTCCTGTTTCTTCGATTTGAAGATAATGCAATAAAATTTGCAGCTTGGTGATACGCTCACCCACATTCTTTAATTGATTGCGTACAATAAGGCTGTCTTGCTTTTTTAATCGAGAACTCATTTGACTTTTGATTTTCTTTAAGATAGTCAGACGCTTTGTCAAAGCCTTTGACTGTTTTTTATAGCCTGAAGAAGATTGTAGGGGATTACGCTCTTGTAATTTTTCTAAAATAAAGAAAGTAGTGCCTTTTTCCTGAAAAGTTGCTAATTGAGAATGAATAGAAAAATGAATTTTATCTTTAATATAATCCGTTGCGGTATTAACGAGATTGAACATTTTGTTGACCTTTTTGTTTTTGATGCTAATTAATTATTTATTAACCATGTGAGTTTATATAAATTAATATACATTTTTTAAAATTAAAATATATGAAATTTAATTCATTTTAATAGTTTTCTAATATTGAGATCAATGTTTTATTTATTTAGGAGAGCTTTCGTTAAAAGAGTCAGGTACGTATTTGCCTCGGATATAACTATTTAATTTTTAAATAATTATATTTAAATTAGCCTTTGTGGGATAAAATTTTACGCCTTTTGTACGCCATATTTAATAAAAGCCTTGCAATGAACTCTTTTTTTTGTGGAAAAATTGTTCGAGATTTGTTAATAAAGTCTCTTCTTGACGAAAAGGAAAAGGGCTTCAAATGGCAAAAAAAAGGGGATGACAAAATTGGGTATTTTATAAAGCTTTAATATTAAGATGGATCACAACGGTTTTATCGCAGTTAAAATAGACTTCAAAAAAAAACTTGATCTTAAAAATTCTGCGAAAGAAATGTTGATAAGTCTTTCAGCAACTCTAAAAAGAGGAAAGGGACGGTTTAGGAGATTGAAGTTGACTGCCTGAATCAATCATCCGAATTTTTGCCTTTCCAATTACTCCATTAATTTGTAGCCAATAGGGAAAATAGGCGGGATAACGTTGGTTATCGCGAGGCAAATACACTTCGATGGTTTTACCTGATAAATCGCCTCCGTCGCGAGGCCATATGGTGCGCCAGGCATCAAATGTGACTCCTTTAATTGTTTTTCCTTCTACAATCATACGAGGCTGCCAAAGAGGGCGTAATTCAGGTCCTGAACGGGGCTTGGGACCAACTCGCTTGCGTGCTTTGTCTGAAATCTTAGTAAATTTAAGATTAAGGAGCTTAGATAAAAAATTATCATTGTCTGGAATTTCAAACCAATTTTTTTTAGTGAATGAATAATAGCGAACCATATGTCCATTGCGTAAATCGATATCATACATGACCCAGGAGGTGTTTCCTGGCGCTCCTTGTCGAACCCATTCTTTCCAGGTGACATTAGAATTCCGCTTGCTTTCAGGCACAGCAATTTCTTCTATTGTCAAAACTTGATGTTGTTTGTCATAAATATGCATCAGCGTTTGAGTTTTATTAGCAGAAATTACGAGATAATCTCCTGGTTGAGCACGTTGTAAATTATTTCGTAAAAAAAGCTCTTCCGCTTGCAAAGGAGAGAAGAATCCCAAAATCCCCAACATCAAAATTAATAAAAAATGGGTCGGCCGTTTCATTATTCTTACTCCTCTAAAGATGATTAATTCACTAATTATAAAATCTGCTGGTTTTTAAATAAAGCTCATATTTTGACATCCTCCGCATTTATGCGGAGGATTCCTTAAGCTAACTCAAGGATTTTTGTTAAATTCTAATAAATGTTAAAATTTTTTTCTAAAATTTAAAAAAAACAAAGAATTATCAACTAAAAATTATTGATTTGTTTGGGTAATAAAAAATAGCCACTATAGTTGTTAAAATGTTTTAAACTAGAACTCATGCGTTGTCAAGAAAACAAATTGAAATTCACCTAAGTGATGCAAATGAATATCTTCTAACTTTATAAATTCTTAATCATCAATTGTTAGTATCTCATGATGCATTTTTATCTGATTTTATTTTTAAAGGTGTCATCATGAATATAATTAGAAATATAGTCTCGGAGCTAGGATATGTAAGGGATGATGCCTGGCAGCAATCAGCGCTAAAAGTAACTGGAGGTGTGTTACTTAGTGCTGTATGTGCTTATGGAGGAACTCACTTTTTCACAACCCATCATCCTTTACTTGGGGCAGCTTATTTTGCTTCTGTTGCTTTGATCAGTCAAGTGGCTTACCGAGCTTTGGAAAAATTAAAAGACACTGTAGATAAACCCCTTGCTCGGCATGTGATCACAGTCATTCAATTGCTTCAAATTCCCTATTTTTTCTATGCATTGCATGCAGGAATGGCTCAACGTTTATCAGCTTCAGCTAAGTTGGAAATTATCATAGCCACAGCCCATTTCGCCGCCATTCCTGTTTTCTGCCATCTTGCAATTGTTGCTTGGAATGATCCAACAGTAGAGCACATCACTGCAGCTATTGGAGTTATGCTTCCACTAGCCGGTGGGTTGAGGTCATATGTCGGACTGTTCTCATAATTTGATATTCTTATCACTTTTAGAGAGCGGCCAGGTAATGGGTGAGCTCAAACTTGAAATCTTGACCCAAATTCCAATTTTGAATTCACTTCGGTATAAGACTTCACTTCGAATTCAGAATGCGGTATGCTTTGCTTTTAGACAAGGATGTTTGGCTAAAGGAGAAATGATTGATGAATAAGTGGATTCTTTGCATATTTAGTCTTCTACCTTTTAATGGTCAAGCCACATCGACTCAGAGCGAGCTAAAAATGGTAGAAGAGGAAATGCACGTGCTTAAAAAGCATTTGCATCAAAATCAATTGAAAGAAATGAACGAGGAAGTGGAAGGACAAGGATTGATGATTGCCGATTGGGACGCCTATGCTAGACAATTAGAATTCATTCGCAAACAAGAGGAAGAGGATCGCAAGATTCAAATGCAAATTCAATATCTTGAGCAGCGCAAAGCTGAGCTTCTTAAACAGCAAACGCAATCCCAATAAGTTAAGGTTGCGTATGTCACAACAAGCTTCTATTGCTTCTATTTACGACCAATCACTCATGCTTTTAACCGATTTCTATCAAATGACTATGGCTTATGGCTATTGGAAGGCGGGCTTAGATCGCAAGGAAGCAGTTTTCCATTTATTTTTTCGCAAGACACCCTTTAAGGGAGGATTTACTATTGCAGCGGGACTTGAAAGCGTCATCCATTTTATTGAAAAATTTCATTTTGATTCTTCAGACCTTCATTATTTGGCTGAACTCAAAGGTCCAGATGAACATCCTTATTTTAGTGAAGAATTTATCAATCATCTGGCAAAATTGAAATTTACTGGTCATATAGATGCTGTTCCAGAAGGGACAGTAGTCTTTCCTTATGAACCTCTTGTCCGTGTTCAGGGGCCATTGATTGAATGTCAGCTTTTGGAAAGCCCCTTGTTAAATCTCATGAATTTTCCAACATTAGTGGCGACAAAAGCGGCGCGTATCTGTTTGGCTGCTAAGGGTGATTCTGTGATTGAATTTGGCGTCAGAAGAGCTCAGGGTATCGATGGCGCTTTAACCGCTAGTCGTGCTGCTTATATTGGAGGATGTGATTCAACATCTAATTTGCTAGCAGGCAAGTTATTTGGCATTCCAGTTAAGGGAACACATGCCCATAGTTGGGTCATGGTATTCGATGATGAATTAGAATCTTTTCAAGCCTATGCCAAACATTTACCTAATCATTGCGTCTTTTTAGTTGATACTTACGATACGATTGAGGGAGTGAAAAAAGCAATTCAAGTGGGACAATGGCTGAAACAGCAAGGTAAGAAATTACTAGGCATTCGCTTAGATTCAGGTGATTTAGCCGATTTAAGCATTAAGAGTCGTACGTTACTAGATCAAGCGGGTTTTCAAGATGCTGTCATTGTCGCTAGCAATGAACTTGATGAAACAATTATTAGCGAACTTAAGCGACAGGGTGCTCAAATTAATGTGTGGGGAGTGGGAACGAGTCTTGTGACTGCTAAAGATCAACCAGCCTTAGATGGAGTATATAAGCTCTCTGCGATTCGTGATCCCGAAGAAGACTGGAAATACAAGCTCAAGCTCTCTGAACAGATGGTGAAGGTTTCAAATCCAGGTATCTTGCAGGTTAAACGTTTCTATAATAGCCGAGAAAATGTAGCAGATGCCATCTATGACATCCATATGCCATGTGAAGGTGACTGTCAGATTATTGATCCTCTTGATCCAACGCATGTACGCGTGATTAAGAAGGAATTGCCTAGTCGGGATCTCTTAAAGCCTATCTTTCGACAAGGAAAATGCATTTATCAGCATCCTTCTTTGCATGCAATTCGTCAGTATACGCAGCAAGAATTAGGACAATTTCCTGTGGGGATTAAGCGTTTTCTCAATCCTCATATGTATGTGGTAGGAATGGAGAAAAAATTATACGATCTTAAAATCGATCTTATCAAGCAGATACGTCAATTATTACCTATAGCACCTCATCCAATTTAGCAAAGGTTATTGATTGTGAGAGCATTACTTATCGTCGATCTTCAAAATGATTTTTTGCCAGGAGGAGCCCTGGCTGTCAAGGAAAGCAACGACATTCTTCCTATTGTCAATGAAATCATTCGTTATCCATTTGATCTTATTGTGGCAACAAAAGATTGGCATCCTCCTGATCATGGCAGCTTTGCCAGCAATCATAAGGGTAAGGAGCCGGGAGATCACATTAATTTAGGCGGATTGGATCAAATCCTTTGGCCTTCTCATTGTATTCAGGGAACTTGGGGAGCTGAGTTTGCTTCTGGTTGGGAGAGTTCTTTAGTTGATAAAATCATCTATAAGGGAACAGATCCTCTTATTGATAGCTATAGCACTTTTTATGACAATGGCCATCGCAAGTTAACGGGATTAGAAGACTACCTAAGGGAAAAAGGAATCAAAGACATCTTTATTGCAGGACTGACCACTGATTATTGCATCAAATATTCTACACTTGATGCACTGCAATTGGGCTTTCATCCTCATGTCATTGTTGACGCTTGCCGGGGTGTTAATCTCGCTCGCAATGATTCAGAAAAAGCGCTTACTATTATGCGTGCAGGAGGCGCTGTTTTGCTTTCTTTTACAGATTTGAAAGATTTGTTGGAGGCGGAGGATAAAGGCCGGCGAGTGCTCTAAATGACCAAGCAGATAAAAGGCCTAGCGCTAGAAAGAACAAGGCGCCTGTCCAACCAGGAAGGATCAATGAACCAATGCTTACCGGAATATTCCAAAATAAGCGGACTAAATTAGCAATGGCTGTAAATGTGACCCATAATGTTGTCACCATAAGGGTTGTTTTATCTGACATGATAGGCTTGTGTTGATCATTTCTAACTTTGTTCATAGCGTATTCAGCAAAATGTTTCAACAAATAAATCAAGGGATTTGCTTTAAAATCAAAGTCATTCCCAAAGCTTTTCAAAGTGAGTGGATGGGGAGAATAATGAATTAAATAGTCGCTTCGCTGCTGTTCCAGAAAAAGGAAACGGTAGAAATGATTTTAGAGACCAGGCGGTCAATCAGAGAGCAAAACAAATAAACACGTTTTAACACTTTTTTAGGAATAGATATGCAATTGCTAAAACATATTTTTTATTGGGGAATCGCTTTCACCTTGATTCTATCTTTCAGCTGGTCGGCTGAAGAAGCAAAAAAAGAAAAAGAGGCTGAAAAAGCGGAATGCAATGACAAAGAAGAATTGTCTGAAACAAAGCAGCAATTGATGATAAATGGCCAGGCTCTGGATTACCGTGCAGTTGCTGGGACATTGATATTAAAAGATGAGAATGGGAAGCCCAAAGCGAGCATTTTTTATATCAGCTATACTAAAGAGGGGACTCATAATCTTAGAGAGCGACCTATTACCTTCTGTTTCAACGGCGGTCCTGGCTCTTCATCTGTCTGGCTCCATTTAGGAGTCTTGGGACCTAAGCGAGTTTTCTTAAATGAAAATGGAGAGCCCCTGCCACCTTACCATCTTGTCGACAATGAATTTTCTATTCTTGATGAAACAGATCTTGTTTTTATTGATCCTGTTTCGACAGGTTTTAGTCGTGCAATTCCTCCTGAGGATGCCAAAAATTTTCATGGCGTAGAAGAGGATATCAAGTCAGTTGCTGAATTTATTCGCCTTTATCTTACGCGCAATCAACGCTGGAACTCTCCCAAATTTATTGTGGGAGAAAGCTATGGAACGACGCGTGCGGCAGGCCTTGCCGGCTATTTGCATGATGAATACTTTATCTATACCAATGGACTTGTCTTGATTTCAACAGTGTTAAACTTTCAATCACTTGATTTTAATGCAGGCAACGACTTGTCTTATCTCTTATTCTTGCCCACTTATACTGCAACAGCTTGGTATCACAAGAAGCTCAGTCCTGATTTACAAACTAATTTTTTTGACACTCTTCGTGCTGCACGGGAATTTGTTATTAATGATTATTCGTTAGCGTTATTTAAAGGCGATTTATTGACACTTCCTGAGAGGCAGCGCATAGTAAGGCAGCTAGCCCATTTCACAGGGCTTAATCCTGAATACATTGATCGTAGCAACTTGCGAATCGATATGATGCGCTTTGCTAAAGAGTTATTAAGGGATCAAAGGCGCACAGTGGGCCGCTTTGATAGCCGTTTTAAAGGAATCGATGCTGATTCAGTAGGCGAACGCTTTGAATATGATCCTAGTGCAGATGCCATTTTTGGGGCTTTTACCTCGACCCTGAATCAATATATAGAAGTTGATCTTAAGTGGACAAAGGATGCGCATTATAAGATTTTAACAAATGTGCAGCCTTGGGATTATGGAAAAGCCAATCAATATTTAAATGTCGCCGAAGCGCTGCGCGGTGTGATGACCAAAAATCCTTATTTACGAGTTTTTGTGGGCAATGGATATTATGATTTAGCTACTCCTTTCTTTGCGACGGAATATACATTTAATCATTTAGGTTTAGATGCAACATTAATGAATCACGTGACAATGAAGCATTATGAAGCTGGGCACATGATGTATATTTATCGACCCGCGTTAATCAAGCTCAAACAAGATTTAGCAAATTTCTATGAACAAACGCTTAGAAATCAATTAAAAGAAGAACAGGAAGGAGAGTCTATTAAGCGCTAAAAAGTCTTGATTGTTCTTAATTTTTTTGATAAACTCTTCACTTCACCTATTGGGTTTTTAGAGTCCTCCTGGTAAAAACTAATGTAAACGAATAATAGGTAGACTTTTTTAGGGGCAATAGCTCAGTGGTTAGAGCAGCGGACTCATAACCCGCTGGTCGTAGGTTCAAATCCTACTTGCCCCACTTTTTATCCATCATCCATAAGCATCTGTAAGTACGATTCAGCTTGAAATAAAATCTTGTATCAAGCTAATTTTATCACTTGCGGTGCAAATTCGGTATGGAATACTTAGCATAAAATATTTGAGTTCTCTAGCTTAATCCATCTCAATTCAGTTCTCTCAGAAAAAAAGTTTTCCTTGTATGTTAACTTCAAGTGTGATAAAATTAAGGATCTAACAAAAGGTTTGACTTTAGCTATGTTCAATAAAGCGCACATCAATATCAGTATTCAGATTATTATTAACCCCATTTTGAGGTGCGGACTTATGTGATTGGCCTTAGCTAAACATAGGTTAAAAAAAGACCGCACTCTCGAAAGAGGTGTGGTCTTTTTTTTGTAGGTGAATAAGAAAATTAAAATGAAGCCTTAACTTAAAATGTAACGTAAAGAGAAAAATTAAATGATCAACATGTGCATAGAGTCCATTAGTATTCGAATTATTGTGGTTATCCACGTTAAATCGAGGTGCGGACCTATGCTTTAGGCTTTTTGCCCATAGTTTGGTTAGAGAAAAACCGCACGCTCAAAAGAGGTGCGGTTTTTTTTTGCTATCAAGCTGCTGTAGAAAATCTATAACAGCACAATTAAAGGTTACAAAAAGGGATTATATGAAAAATAAATGGCTTGTTGTTAGTACTGGATTTGCTTTGTTTTCAATGTTTTTCGGATCAGGGAATTTAGTTTTTCCAATTACAGTTGGTCAAGAAAGCGAAGGACATTATCTTCTTGCTGCTTTAGGAATTTTATTTACGGGAGTAGTAGTTCCTTTTCTTGGAGTATTGGGAATGATGCTCTACAAAGGAGATATTTATAGTTTTTTTAGTTGCTTTGGCAAAAGAGGGACTTTCTTGTTCTCGTTTTTGGCGCTAGCATTAATGGGTCCTTTCGGAGTTCTTGCTCGTTGCTTAACCGTGGCACATGGTGCTTTATTGCTTTTATTACCAAATGCTTCGCTACCTCTTACTAGCATTTTAATGTGTGTTGTTATTTATTTTTTGGCTGTAAATAAGAATAAGATTGTTACAACATTAGGAACAGTATTAACTCCATTTTTACTTTTAGCGATAGCTATGATTGCATTTTTTGGTTTAAACTAGGGGAATTTACCTGAAGCAACAACCACTAGCAGCTGGAATGCTTTAAAAAATGGCTTTTTCCAAGGTTACCAAACAATGGATCTTTTAGCTGCATTTTTCTTCTCTCAATTTGTGATTAAGCATCTTCACAGCAAGCTATCACCTAATGATGGGGAGACTTCATTGCTTAAATATTTTACCAAATCTGCTTTGATTGGTGCAGGCATTTTGTCTTCAGTGTATTTCGCTTTGGTATTACTCGGCTGGATTTACTCACCTCTTTTGACTAATACACCCCCACAGGAAATGTTGGGAATGATTGCTATTGAATCTCTCGGAACAATAGCAGCTCCATGCGTATGCTTAGCGGTCTTATTTGCCTGTTTGACGACAGCGATTGTTCTAGCTTCGTTATTTGCAGACTTTATCCGTAAGGAGGTTTCAAAGGATAAAATTGGTAATAAGCAAGCCTTATTTATCACTTTAGGGATAGGTTTTGTAGTATCAACTTTCGATTTTGTTGGAATTGCCAAATTTTTAGGTCCAGTACTTGAAGCTGTTTATCCCGCTTTAATTGCTTTGACGTTAGTCAATATCACAAATAAATTTTTTGGTGTAAAGTCTTCACATTGGCCGTTTACATTAACATTGGCAGCCAAGCTATGCTGGCTATAAACAACTTAAGATTAAAATATGTAAACATATAGGTAAAAAATGTCGATAAAGAAAACTGTTTTATTAACGGACTTTTCATACCAAGCGAAAGGTCGAGAATATTTTCGCGAAGATGTTGAGCTAAGTTGCTATCTAAGAAAATGTTTTAAAGTTTGCATAAGCCATATCAATGACATCGAAAAAGTCGTAGATCGGGCCGATGCAATTCTTATCAGGAATACTGGACCTCAGATGTTTCATCACGAACAATTAACAGCATTGAGAAATAGAGCTGATCTGACCATATTTAATGACCTTTCAGGCAAAGGAGATATTAATGGCAAATATCATCTTCTCGAATTATTCCAATCGGGCTATCCGGTCATTCCAACTTTTAACTCAAAAAAAGAGCTTCAAAAATTTGGGGCCTATGAACGTTACCTGTTAAAGCCTTTAGATGGCGCTGATTCTTGTGGCGTTAAAATCCTTAATAACGAAGAGCTTAAAAGTGAAGTATGTCAAAATGTTCTCATACAACCATTAGTGGAATTCCAGTACGAGGTCTCTTTTTATTTTATAGGGAAACAGTTCCACTATTCGCTATACGCTCCAAATCCTCAAAAGCGGTGGGAGTTGGAACCTTACAAAGCTTCACAGGAAGATTTAGAATTTGCATTAAAATTCATCAATTGGAACACGTGTAAATTTGGGATTCAAAGAGTCGATGCATGCAGGTTGAAGAATGGAACACTTCTACTCATGGAATTAGAAGATTATAATCCATTTCTTTCGTTGGACTTATTACAAAAAAATGTAAAAGAAAATTTTTTGGAAGCCCTATGTTTTTCTTTATCTGAGATCATTAATAGAAAGACAACTTAAAATTAAAATAAATTATTTGTTTTCTGGAATATGTTCAGTCTTAAAAATTAAGATTGAACACATCCCAGAAAAGATTTCATTTTTTTCTTAACACCTCTTGAAGAGGTCTTTTATTCAGGGTGCACTGGCGGTGCAACGAATAACATATCATGCCAGCAAAATTGAATAAATTTCAGTAGCTTTTTGATCAAAAATCCTTTATCCTCTTACTCTCATTGACCTCGACCCTCTTACCAAAATGGCGGTAATTCATCATCAATTTGAGAGCATCCACCCTTTTTATGATGGTAATGGAAGGACTGGGCGTATCATTAATATACTCTATCTTGTGAAGCATGGCCTATTAGATAACCGTTCTATAACTTATGGACAAATATACCATTCATTACTTCTTGCTTCATCGATACATTGCTAATAGACTTTTGGCCTATCCCACAAGAGGAATCTCCACAAGCGTAAATTCCCGTGGAACTCACGGTACTCAATTTTAATAAATTTTTGGCTGCATTAATGTCTCTATCGTGTTGTGTACTGCAACGTTGACAGACCCATTCCCTGATGTTCAGCGGCATTTGGATGGCTTTATGCTGACAATGAGAACAGATTTTTGAAGAAGAATAATACCTCGGCGCTCTTATTAGCTTCGAGCCATACCATTCTGTCTTATAGGCAAGCATGCGTATAAATCCGCTCCATCCTGCATCGGCGATCCCTCTACTCAACCTATTCTTTTGCTGCAAAGTTTGTACATCCAAATCTTCAACAACAATAATTGACTTGGTTTTCGCCAATCTTGTTGATAATTTATGATGGAAATCAGTGCGTTGATTGCCGATTTTTCGATGCTGTCTGGCTAACAAAAGAGATGATTTCTTATAATTACTAGAACCCTTTTGTTTGCGACTTTGTTTTTTATTTAACACTCTTATCTTTTTAAGCGATTTATTTAAAGGCTTTGGTGAAATAGTTTTTTCACCTTCTGAAGTTGTAACAAAAGAGGTTAGCCCGACATCAATGCCAATCGCTGGTCCTTCAACTGGCTGAGAATTTTCTATTTCACACTCTACCGTTACACTAACATACCACCGATCTGCTTGACGAGAAACTGTAGCTGAAAGAATTCTTCCTCGTACTTCTGCACACTCTTTAAGTCGAATGATACCCAAACGAGGTAATTGAATAAATTGCTTATTAACTTTAATGGTTCCCGTTAATCGGAAATGATCGTTGATCCCCTTTCTCTTAAATTTTGGGAATCCTCCTTTCTTACCACTCTTCTGGCGGTGGAAAAAATTCTGAAAAGCTCGATCAAGATCTCTCAAAGCCTCTTGGGGCGCACATTTTGACACCTCATACATCCAAGAAAATTGTGACCCCTTCAAACTATTGAGTAATCGGTGCTGTTCAATAGCGTTAGTAGATATTCCATCTTTTTCATATTTTTCAATTCTTGCAGCAAGCCCCCAGTTATAAGCAAACCGAGCAGATCCTGCATGCTTGGCTAAGAGGATGCGCTGAGCGATATTCGGCTTTAATTCATATCGGTAAGCTCTTTTAATTAGCATTTTGCATGGTTTCCAATGCTTTTTTAGCTTTGTTCTTTGCCGATCTTCGTCCGTATAGTCTAGCACAAAAAGAAGTTAACACTTCTATCATATCTTGAACTAAATCATCCTTTAACTCAGAACCATCTGCAACTATTAATTTTCTTCCTTGTGCAGCTAATGCTGACTCCACATATTCAGCACCAAATCTCATCAATTGATCTCGATGTTCGACTAAAATAATCCAGATCTTTGGATTGTTCAATAATTTTATTAATTTAGGACGATGGCCATTGAGGCCAGAGCCTATTTCTGTTACTGTGTGAGCCACAAGATAGCCTTTTTGATTGGCAAAAGTGACTAGCCGGCTTACTTGCCCGTTAAGATCATTTTTTGATCGGCTGAGGACACACGTGCATAGATAGCAACAGCATTTGGCTCAAGCATTTCCTCTTTGATTAGAATTGTTCCTGTTTTTGTTTGCTCGGCAGGAACAGGGAGTTGTCCTGCTTTGAACCAGCGCCAAGCAGTCCTATAGCTTATGCCTTGTTTTTTTGCCCATTTACTTAGTTTCATGCTAATGAAATATCAAATTCGAACATATATGTCTATAAATTTGTCAACAGTTCGCAGCCCCTGTGCTCTATCTTTCTCGTTATATCAATCGGAATAAGAGTGAATATTACCAATTGCTTCAAGCAGTTCGTGACCACCAAGATTGGGAAAAATGGGTGCTTTATATGCTGGAAGGAATAGAGCAAACCTCGCGTCAGACTACATCCTTGATACAGGGAATGAGAAACTTAATGCAGCATCATAAGCATAAGTTACGTAACGAGTTGCCGAAAATATATAGCCAAGATCTATTAAATAATCTCTTTCGACACCCATACACTAAAATTGATTTCGTCATGCAAGAATTGCAAGTCACGCGCAAGACGGCAGCAAAATATCTAGGTGAGCTCGTAAGAATTGGCTTGCTTTCCAAGTATAAAAGAGGGAAAGAAAATTACTATATGAATGATATCTTAATGGATCTTTTGCTTAATGCAGATTCAAAACAGAGATCTCCTCATGAGTAAAAATATGCAAAATAAGGATATGAGAGATTCATTAAGGGTACAAAATATTGATTTTCTACCCATGACAATTTCATCATGTATACAATTGTGTCTTTTAGGGTAAAAATAATGCATTTATTCTCATATTTAACTGAAATAGATTTGAATAATCTAGCTGATGTTGCCAATTGTTTTGATCTGTTGGAGAAATTATTTGTAGAGAATTCAAGTATTGCCCAGACTGCTAATGAGTTATCTCAAATGGACGCCGAAGATCTTGATATAGCTCAGAAAAATTTTAGAATAATTCTTAAGATTAGTAGGAATTTTAAATATGGTAAGTATATCCCAGCCAACCATTGGTTTCATTTAACGCCTCAAAATCTAGGTGATGATTGGATTATTTGGGCATTGGCTAGTTTCCATGAAAATGGATATATACGAGAACGGGCACTTAAAAACTTAATAGGTTTTCAAGAAAATATAGTTCTTCCCTTTCTTTTTTTGCGATTGATCGACTGGGTAGAACCAATTAGAGAATTGGCTTCATCAGAATTGATCAAAAGATTAGATATTCACAATTCTATCGTTATTTCTCGTCAAGTACCGTTTTGGGCTAAAATCAAACACTCAATCAAAATATCTAAAAAAATATTTGATATATTGGAAAACTATCTTAAAAAAGATCCAATTGTTCAAGAATTCTTACTAAAAAAATTCGAAAATTCAACAAAAAAAATAAAAAGGGCTTTTTTCCCTTATCTTGTTGAAGGAGTAACAGTTGAACATTCTGATTTTATCCTTAGATGTTTTAATGATAACGATGTGAAAATTAAGATTCTTGCACTTCAGCTATATAGAAAGTACATTCTTACACAAAGTTTAGCTGCTAGATTTTATGAAGCGATGATATTAAATCCTTTTATGCCAATACGTAGAGAGTCCTTGTTTCTTGAAATAGACTGGAAACTTCAAAAATCTGAATTGGTATGGAAAAAGGCATTAATGGACCCACATTCTTCTATTCGAGAATTGGCCCAATTTCATTTGCGAGAAATGGGAATGAGCCAGGAGGCTCCTGCTATTTACCGTTTTAAAATTTGTGAAGGTAATAGTAGTATCAAATGTCTTCAAACAGCTATCCTTGGTCTAGGTGAAACGGGAACGAGCGAAGACATATCAATTATAGTGTCATTCTTAAATAATCCATCCACAGGCATTGTGCATGCCTCTATGCGTAGCTTGTATAGATTAGGTGCAGAAGTCGAATTGCAATTATGTATTTACGATTTATTGGAAAGTTCTTCACGGAAAATATCCAGGGAGGCTTCAAAAATATTGTCAAAGAAATCTTCTTGGCAGGAGCTAGATAAGCTGATTGAAATATTTCGAAAAAAATCAGAAGTACACATCAAAAGGCATATTATTTATATTTCTGACTATTTTAAAAAGTGGGAAAAAATCTATTTCTTATTAATATCTCTCGAGTCATATAACGAGAATCTTATTGAACTAACAATCAACAAAATAAGAAAGTGGGTAAATGAATACAATCGGGTCATGACCCTGCCAAACATTATTCAGTCTTCTGCATTAATGGATTTATTACTAAAGTATAAAGATGTTTTGATCTCTAAAAAAATTGAGCTGGGAATAGGACAGAATAATCTTTTCGAAGTTCTACAGAACTTCTTAAATTTTACTCCCTAGAGCAGGCAATCAACTTACCATGGGGAGTTATTTGCTGAAAGGCTCGCTTAAAGTGATTAAAGATATCTGTTAGATAATCCGACAATTGATACCCTGATATGTAAAAAAAAAGATAATCTTATTGTCGAATATACTCTACGAGATATCCATAAAATCTGCGGGCGTCGACGAATATGAAACAAAATTGTTTCAAGTCTACCTAAGAAGCTAAAGGGACACCTACCAACAATTGATGAGATCGAAGCTGAGCTAAGTGCAATCCCAAGTCCGAAGGCAAAAAGAGTCAAAAAGAAGTAGGAAATTTAAGTATGGCACATAGATTAGCCGGTAAAATCGCTCTCATCACTGGAGCTGCTCAAGGAATAGGAAAGGCGTGTGCTGAACTATTTGCTAAAGAAGGGGCTTTTGTTTTTGTCTCAGATATTAACGATGATTTAGGAATAAAAACAGCGCATGGAATTGGCTCTCAAGCTCAATATCTCCATTTAGATGTTCAAAATGAAAATGACTGGCATACAGCAATCCAACAGATTATTAAAGAAAAAAAACATTTAGACATTCTAGTCAATAATGCCGGTATTACGGGGTTTCAAGAAGGATTTGGGTTGCAAGACCCAGAGAATGCCTCTTTGGATAGCTGGAGAAAAGTCCACGCAGTCAATTCTGATGGTGTCTTTCTTGGTTGTCAGAAAGCTATTCAAAAAATGAAACATGCTAAAGGCTCAATTGTCAATATCTCTTCTAATCTGGTGTTGTTGGGATTCCTGGTGGTGCAGCTGCCTACGCTGCTAGTAAAGCAGCTGTTCGCAATCACACAAAGAGTGTCGCTCTTTACTGCTGTGAGCAAGGATATGATATTCGCTGTAATTCCATTCATCCAGCAGTCATCTTAACGCCCATGTGGGAGCCTATGCTAGGTACTGGATCTGAAAGAGAAGAAAGATTAATTCAATTCTCTAAAGATATTCCCATGCGTAAGCTTGGTTCTCCTGAAGATGTAGCGTATGCTGCATTGTTTTTGGCTTCCGATGAGGCAAAATACATTACCGGTATTGAGCTCACTGTTGACGGCGGAATTCTCGCAGGAAGTAGCGCTTCTCCTAAGCGAGAAAAAGAGTAAGAGTATGTTTATGGAGAAGAAATTTAATGGCTAAAATGCATGTAGATGAATTTGAGATCGATGCATTGCTTGTCCAGCGATTACTATTAAAACAATTTCCATTATGGGCAAATTTGCCCATCAAATCAGTACCTTCTGCTGGGACAGATAATGCTCTCTATAAACTGGGCAATGAAATGGTTGTCCGCTTACCACGTATTGGGTGGGCCGTTAATGCTATAGAAAAGGAATGTCAATGGTTACCAAAACTCGCTCCATTCTTGCCGTTTTCTATTCCTGATCCGATTGGTAAAGGTGTTCCTACCGAAGAATACCCTTGGCCTTGATCAATATACCGATGGCTAGAAGGAAGTAATCCAATTGTAGGTCAGATTCATGATCCCGATCTATTGACTAGCGATTTAGTGAAGTTTATTCAAGCATTGCAAAAGGTCAGTTTGCCAGATGGTCCAAACAGATCTGAAAGACCTACAGCTGTTGCATACTGATTTTGAGCAATTAAGTAGTCTGAATAGAGATCGAGCATCTTGTCCATTTGTTACCATTATCTAAAGGTTGAACAAGAGTTGTACTTCTAACAGGCGAGTTTTATCAAGCGATTTTTACACGCTTTGCGTAACGTGAGTTCTTCAGGAGGAAATAGAGAAGCTTATCTTGCCTTTTTGCCATTTGATGCATTCCCTGAAGGCTTCTATGGCTATATCAAAAAAAACGATCTCGTTCAAGCTATTGCAAATCAGCCCAAGGCTCCCTGGACAAACTAGTGGGACTCCAGTAGATGGAACAAGCACCCTAGAAAAACAGAGGGGGTGTGCTCCTTAAATAGAAGCGTTACCTATCCATATTTATGAAAATCGTCCTAAAGAGAGTTGTAAAAAAAATTTCCAAAAATTTATGACATGACTGGACCTCAGATTTTCTCGATCATCCCTTTTTCATTCTTGAGATTAAACTTTTCTGCTATGATTTCTTACATGAAAAAAGAAACTCAAATCTTTTTAGTTACACCTCGACTTATTCTTCGTCTTCCCAATGAAGCTGATAGTATTAAACTTCAGAATTTCGATGAACGAAATATGAGTCATCCGTCTCCTTGGAGATCGACAACCAAAGAGCCAAAGAAAGACTCCAAAACTCAACTGATAAAATGGGAACAAGAGTTTAAGGAAGGTAGCTCTATTCGATTTTTATTATTCCTGCAAGACGATCCTGAAGGTGAAATAATTGGTTTTTGTAATTTTTCTCAGATTTTTCGAGGGCCATTTCAAGCTTGTTATTTGGGGTATCACATTGATTAACGCTTTGAAGGAAAAGGGTTTATGTCAGAAGCTGTGGCAAAAGCTATTGAATATATGTTTGAAAAGCAACAACTTCATCGAATTATGGCTAATTATATGCCATCAAATGAAAGGAGTGCTCGATTACTTCATAAGCTTGGTTTCGTGGTAGAAGGGTGTGCCAAAAAATATCTGCTTATTAACGGGCAATGGGAGGATCATATCCTAACTTCTTTGACAAAAGAAAATTGGCTTCCCTAGTATGAAAAAAGAATCAGTACAGATCATCTACTTAAATGGGCCATCCAGCAGTGGTAAAACAACTCTTGCAAAGGCATTGCAACATGCATTTGAAGAGCCCTTTTTACATGTTGGTATTGATAAAATCATTGGATGGATGCCTGAGAAAATCAATGATTGGACAGGAGGAGAAGCTCCTCTTGGATATAGCTGGAAGAAGAGCGTCGATGCATCTGGTAATCCCATTCAGGAGATACAAGCCGGCCCTTACGCTCAAAAGATAGGCAAAACCTTCCAAGAAGTCATCCTTGCACTTGCCAAAATGGGTCATCGTATTGTTATTGATGATGTCTCTTTTGGCAAACAGCAGCTTGATGAATGGAAGAAAACACTAGAAGGCTTTCGAGTTTTATGGGTTGGAGTAAATGCTCCTCTTCCCGTTTTGGAACAGAGAGAAAAAGATCGAGGCAATCGTATTTTAGGATCAGCAAGAGGACAGTTTGATAAAGTACATGTTGATGCTTCTTATGACTTGGAGATAGATACACATCAAGCAAGCATTAACGAAAATATCGAAAAGATTAAGACCCTTGCTTTATGCTCTTCCTATCCCATAGAAGCTGTGAAAAAAATTCTGATAAGGGCTATGAATATACATGATATTGAAAAGATAGTAAGTCGATATTCTTTCCCTTGGTCTATGCCAGAAAAAACCCTAACTCTCTGGGATACATATTATCGTGAGCAGCAAGAGGGAATCCGCACTGTTGCTGTATTAGAGGAAAATCATGAAATTCTAGGCTATGGAAGTTTGCTACGAAAACCTGAATGTCCCTTCTTTGCAAAAAAAAATATTCCCGAAATTAATGCTATCTGGATCGATGAAAATCATCGTAGACAAGGCTTTGGGAAAGCCCTAATTAAATGGCTTGAAGAGCTTGCAAGACATGAAGGTTATGATCAAATAGGAATTGGAGTTGGGTTATATCAAGACTATGGGCCCGCACAAAAGCTTTACTTCCAATTGGGATATGTTCCTGAGGGTAATGGCATTACTTATAAAGGTCAACTTACTGTTCCTGGACAAACTTATCCACTCGATGATGATCTTATCTTCTGGCTTGAAAAATCTTTAAGGAAAGGCTAATGATGTCTATTCGACATGAGATTCACTCCACGATAAATTCTCTTTCTTATTTTGACGAGATAGAACAAGAACACATTTCATTCACAAAACACTGGATTGAGTCGGGTGTAGAAATTTTTCGGACTGCAAAACCTGCAACACCAGATCCTCATCTTGTTGCTTACTTCCTCCTCATTGATTCCTCAACGAATCAAGTCTTATTAGTTGATCATAAAAAAGCAGGGCTTTGGCTTCCAGCCGGTGGGCATGTTGAACCAAATGAGCATCCCAGGGAAACAGTAAAGCGAGAGATAGTGGAAGAACTTGGGATTAAAGCTGATTTTATGATGACAGATCCCGTGTTTCTAACTGTAACTAAAACTGTCGGCCAGTCAGGTGGGCATACAGATATTTCTCTTTGGTATGTTCTCAAGGGATGTTCTTCTGTTTCTTATGCATTTGATCTAGAAGAGTTTGTTCAAATTTGTTGGTTCTCTTCAGGCAAAATCCCTTATAATAAATGCGATCCTCATATGAAAAGATGCATAGAAAAGCTAAATTCTCTAGGAGTTTTAGGAAATGCTAGAGATGAAGACAAATAACACAGCTTTAGTTACAGGAGCTTCTTCAGGGATTGGAGAAGCCATTTCAAGAGAACTTGTAAAACGAGGTTGGGTAGTCATTGGAATAGCTCGATCTTCTGATAAACTCAGACAAATTCAAAGTGAATTATCCGATTCTTTCATTCCTATGGTATGCGATGTTTCTAAAAAAGAAGATATAGAAGAAATATCAAGCCAGATTCTCGAAAAAAAACTTTGTCCATCTCTGTTTTTTCTAAATGCAGGCATTGCTGGAGAAGCGGTTATAGAAAATTCTAAAAAATTTAACGTCAAAATTCATGAAGAAATTATGCGAGTGAATTACTTTGGCGTTTTAAACTGGGTGGAGTTTTGGGAACGGCCGTGCCAGGAAAACGGCGGAGCTAACTTTGTTGTCACAAGTTCAATAAATGCTATCTTTGCACCACCTACAGGTAGTGCTTATAGTGCATCAAAAGCAGCTATTGCGAAAGCATTTGAAAGTCTTTCTTTAACTTACTATGGGACTAATTTGCGGTTTTCTATCATGTATCCAGGCCCTGTAGATACTGCTGGATTAAAAGCTCCAAGAAAGCTTCCGTTTACATGGAAACCAGAAAAAATGGGGAAATGTATGGTGGATTTCGCTTTAAGCTCTAAATCAAGCTGCGAACCATTTTTCTTTTACAAGATCGTAACTCGTCTTCTAAGAGCCTTACCTGCAAGATATACGATGAAATTACTAGGAAAGTTATGATGTCGTATCAATTTCGGTTCACATTTAAACCCGTGGAAGCAAAAGATAGGTCTCTTGTTCACGAGTGGATTGTACAATCCCATGTTGCTGAGTGGATACACGGAGCGGGATTGCAGAATACTTTAAATGGCTTGGAAAAATTCTTTCAAGGAGAGTCTGAGACTACCTATTGGATTGGTTATGATAAAGACATTCCTTTTGCATTTTTGATTACTTCTCCTGAAGGAAATGATGCGACCACTTTAGATTTGTTCATTTGTAACCTGAATTATTTGGGCAAAGGAATTGCTGTGCCAATGATTCAGGAGTTTTTAATCAGTCAATTTCCAAACGTGAAAAGAGTTTTGATAGATCCTGAAGCAACTAATAAACGAGCCATTCACGTTTACAAAAAAGTGGGCTTTAAGATCATTGGAGAGTTTATAGCAAGCTGGCATCCAGTTCCTCACTATCAAATGGAAATTGATATGAAGGATTTGCTTAATTTGAAAACTAAGAAGATTGTAGTGACAGCTTATAATCCTGATTGGCCTGAGGCTTTCGACAATAGAAGCTTCAAAAATTAAAGAAGCTCTTGGATCAAACTGCATAGCTATTCATCACATTGGTTCCACTTCGGTGCCAGGTCTTTCGGCGAAACCAGTAATTGATATGATAGGAGTTATAAAAGATCCAGAAAAGGCTATTAAATCTCTTGAAGACTTGGGCTTCAAGTATAAGGGCGAGTACAATATTCCCATGCGGTTTTATTTTAATAAATCTGAAGGGATCGAAGTGAACCTTCATGTGTATGAAGAGGGCATCCAGAAATAGAGCTGAATGTTACTTTTAGAGATTACTTGCGTATTCATCCCGATGCTCGAGACGAATATGCCAAGCTTAAAGAAGATCTTCTCAAGGAGAAGTCTTCCTATGAAAAGAACAACTCTCTTTTCACAGGATATAACCTGGGTAAAGACGCTTTCATCAGAAAAATTCTTCAGAAATCAAATTTCAATCGCACTCGCATGATGAAATGCACTCACTATGCTGAATGGGAAGTAGCTAAGCGACTAAGAAATAAGTACTTTTTTGATCCTTTGTCGATTTCTGATCCCTACACATGGACATTTGACCATCCAGAGCATGTTCATTTGGTTCTCTATCAAGGTGTCGAAATCATTGGTACGCTCATATTCAATTTTGGCCAAATCATAGAGCCGCATTAAGAATTATTGTTATTGATCCTTATCGACTTGATGGTTTAGGTAGTCATTTTTTAAAGCTTTGCGAACAGTGGTTGAAAAAACAGGGTATTAAGTCCCTGCACGATGAGGCTAGGCCAGATGTTGTGAATTTTTATCGAAAAAATGGTTTTGTAGAAATGCCATTTAACGACCCTAGTGGAGAACCACCAAGCATTTATGATTTAGCAATGGGAAAACTATTATGAAAAAAGTTTTTTGGGTTGATCCATATTTGACAAAGCTAGTACTTTATTTATTTTTTAAATAACTTGTTTTATGTTTTTGCTGAAAAACCTGCAAAATTCCATTTAAATGGATGAGCTTGTTCATTCCAATTTCTGACAAAAAGCATCATTTTTGAACATAAATCGAAGACACTTTTAAAACTCATGCTCTTAATTGTTTTTCTATGCAATATGCTAAACCAAATTTCTGCTTGATTCACCCAAGAAGCGTGCTTTGGCGTATATGCAAATTCAATTTGATTGCCAAACTTTTTAAAGTGATGTGGCATATGGGTATTTAAATTATCCCAAATAATATAGCATTTCTTTCCGTTCTGCTTACTCATAAATTCTTCTATAAATTGATTGACAGCCTCTTGTGTGCGCCTTAAAGTTGCTTTTGCAATAACTTCTCCGGTATGTACATTAAAAGCAGCGAACAGGTTAGCTGTGCCATGTCTTTCATAATCGGTTTCTAGTCTCATTCGCATTTTCTTATGCCATTTTCTTCTCTCAATAGCTTGTACACCACATTTTTCATCTATACACCACACATTGGTATGTTTGTTAAAATACAGGCTCACAATTTTTTTAATTTTTTTTTTAAACTCCGGATCAGGACTATGCTGCCACATTTTCACCTTATGAGGCTTAATATCAGCCTTATTAAGAATACTCCAAATTTCCGATCGGCTGATTACAATACCTGATTCTTTTTTTATTTCTTCGACAATTAAATCTAAAGTCCAACGCCATTCTCCTCGCGCTTTATACTCTTCTCGTATAGGTGCGCAAGCAATTTTAATGACTTCGTATTTCAAAGTAATCGGAATGGTTTCTTTTCTTCCTCTTCCTTTTTCATCTTTTAAAGCATCGAGACTTGGATTTTTTGAAAAACGCATACGCCATTTTGATACACTATTTTCACTGATGCCAAGATCACTTGCAATTTCCATATTCATTAAACCCTCATTCGCCTTCAAAATGATTTTTGCTCTTTGTGAAAGCCTTACTTCCGCTGTAAAAGAATGAGCAATTTGATTTAAATCTTTTTTCATTTTATGCGATAATATAATAGAAGTTGCAGGTTTTATATAAACCTCCTTGTTCTCTATCTATATTATAAACCAAGTTATTAAAAAAATAAAGTACTAGAAACGAAAATTATTAATGTTCAGGGTAATGAGATTGTTTTTGAAGAAACTATCGGCTATTCAGAATCAGGTGGACAAGAAAGCGATAAGGTGACCATCAATGGCATCCCAGTCTTGTCATCTAGAATGGATAAAAGCATGCCATTTTTGATTTATTATACATTACCTGATGGCATGGCTTTTCAGTTGGTGAAAGAATTCTCATGGAAGTTGACTGGCTTCGCAGAAATAGATTAATGCGGCTTCATTTCACCTGCGAGCTTGTTCTAATTCTTATGAATCGTTTGTTTAATGGAACTCAGGAAGGCATTGAACTTAAACCTGAAGAAATCGACACTGTCATTAGAAAAAGAGGTGCTCATATGGCTGAAACAGGCGCAAGAGTTGATTTTGAATGTTCCAAAAATATTTCTGAGTATTTTCCTGTCATTTTAAGCGAGTATAACAAAATTATTGCTGCTAACTTGATCATTGAAAAAGGATTTCTTAATGAAGCTGAAGAGATTCGTTATTGGAGGCTGCCAAATATAGCGATGGTTCCTTGTGGTGGCACTCATGTTCGTTCAACTGCAGAAATAGGAGCAATAGATTTAAAACGAGATCGGGCCAACAAAGGGGTTGAGAGGATTGGAATCACTCTTCAAAACACCCAACCCACTAGCAACACAACAGTTTGATTATCAAGTTGTTTTAGTTATTTTCAGAAAGTTCAGCTTCAATCTCCTCAGTCGTTGGCAAACTAGACTTAAGGTCTTTTGGAAGGCTTTTAACCAGCTTGGTTTCATAACTAGCTACGCTAATAGGGCTAGAGCATCTTCTTAAAGCATACTCTACCTCAATGTGATTTTTCTTCTTGCAGATCAAAATGCCAATCGTTGGATTGTCGTTTGGGTGGCGCAGCAAATCGTCCACGGCTGACAAGTAAAAATTTATCTGGCCAGAGTATCTCTTGGATTAAATTCAGTGGCTTTAAGCTCGATTACAAAATAACACCGAAGCTTAAGGTGATAAAATAGCAGGTCGATTATGTATTCTTTTCCAGCTACTTCAATCTCATATTGCCTTCCCACAAAGGCAAACCCGTCGCCTAATTCTAATAGAAATTTTTGGATATGATCCATTAGTCCTTGCTCGAGCTCTGCTTCTCGATGTTTCTTATCCAGAGCGAGGAATGAAAAATTATAAGGATCTTTGATCGCTTGCTCAGCTAAATCAGATTGAAGTTCTGGAAGTGTTTCTTTAAAATTCGTAATCGCCTTTCCTTGTCGTTTATATAGGTCAGATTCTACCCATGTTTCAAGTGTACTTCTACTCCATCCATTCTCGACTATTTGATTGATATAACAAAGATGTTGTTTTTCTCCCTCTAACCTATCTAAAAGTAACATATTGTGACCTCATGGAATTTGTGCAGCAGCTGCTGCATAATTTGAGTCGGGGAATCTTTCTGCAAACTTACGCATATAATGTAGGTTGCGAATGGAAAAACCTGAGACGTTTGGAAATGCCTGCTTCAAATCAACTTCAAGGCGTTTCATCGTCTTAGATCCCCAGCCTTCCTGAGCAATTTTCTCTGATAAGAGTCTTCCTATACGCTAATACAACATAACCAATTCTTTTGTAATCGAAAGAGCGGCTCTTAACTGAGATTGTTGTATGTCTTTTTTGATCTGTTCGAGTGTTTTGGGATAGCTCTTCAAATCATCAATTTCTTTTCTTTTAGCATTCATTTATGGCTCGTATGGGGAAAATTATTACTGAAGATTTTAGCTGAGCAGAAGATATCAAGAAAGGATTGTCTTATTTTACGCAAATTTTACGCACTAGACTGGAAAAAACTGGCATAAAATGGCGCAAAGCAACACAATTAGTGACTTCATAAACCATTGATTTATCTATGCCTATGTGTTCTGATTTATGCTGGTTTGTGGAAGGAGAAGGGACTCATAACCCGCTGATCGTAGGTTCAAATCCTACTTGCCCCACTTTTTCTATCTGTTCGAAATCAATATTTTTCGTTCTGACATACTCACCATACACACATAACCCATGGCTAGGGTGTTAATTTTGTACAAAAAATAGCAATTTTAATCACATAAATATATTATCCGTATGTTATTAATATTTAAATACATAACAGCGTTTGAGACTGTGATTATTGGCATAGTTGAATTGAAGGTCGCATGTTTATGCCGTCCTTTCAGGACTCGATGTCTTTTTGATAGAACCCAGGCCTCCGCTTCGCTGCGACCTGGGCTGTAACATGACGGCCCTTCAGGCCTTAACAAAAAGATGATTTAGGGGCTATAAAAGAGGGACTTAAACATCTCTTGTTAAGGCCTGAAGGGCCGTCATGTTACAGCCCAGGTCGCAGCGAAGCAGAGGCCTGGGTTCTATCAAAAAGACATCGAGTCCTGAAAGGACGGCATAAACATGCGACCTTCAATTCAACTATGCCAATTATTGTGAAAAATAAAGCTCATTTTTTGCACAAAATGAACACCCTAACCCTAACCCATGGCATTATGTCAGAACTTTTGTCAGGATTTCCTCCTTTCGCATGTTTCTCTTCTAATATCGCTTACTCTGGGTTAATCCCTGCTGAAACAGAGTGAATGAGGTTACAAGTTCTGCTATAATTTCCCTTTAACTTTTAGAGATAACAAGAGTCTATGATATGAAAAAAAACATCGAAGTCGTCCCTTATAACCCACAATGGCCAGAAATGTTTGCCTCAGAGGCGCAACTTATCAAACAAGCCTTAGAGAATAACTGCATAACTATTCATCATATCGGGTCAACCTCTGTACCTGGGCTAAGCGCGAAACCTATCATCGACATACTTCCTGTGGTGAGAGACATTCAAGAGGTCGATAAAGCTACAAAAGCTATGGAATCTCTCGGATATGAGGCTAAAGGTGAATACGGAATTGCCTTCAGACGATATTTTCAAAAAGGCAAGAATGCTAGAACTCACAATGTACACGTTTATCAAGAAGGCGATCCTGAAATCAGCAGATACTTAAAATTTCGGGATTGGATGCGTTCTCATCCTGATGATGTTGAAAATTACGCTAAGCTTAAGGAAGAATTAGCAGCAAAATTTCCCGAGGACATTCTACAGTATTGCAACGGAAAAGACGCTTTTGTTGCAAGTATCGATGCGAAAGATGGTTTTGATGGATGGCGTATTGTAAAAGCCCTTACTGATCGAGAATGGTCTGCAGTACGCAATCTTCGGCAACAATATTTTTTTAAATTGAAAGAAGACCCTTACAAGTGGATATTCGAACATAAAGATCACATTCATTTTGTTTTCTATAAAAACGCGGAAATAATTGGTTATGCTCATCTCCAGCTTTGGCAGGAACATAGAGCTGCATTGCGAATTATCGTAATTGATGAGCGTTATCGAAATCTTGGACTTGGAAGCCAATTTTTAAAGCTTTGCGAACGGTGGTTAGGCCATCAAGGCTTCAAAACGTTATTAGTTCAATCCTCACAGAAAGCATATAAATTCTATTGTAATCATGGATATGTGCAAATGCCGTTCAATGATCCTGATGGTTACGAAACGGATTCACAAGATATCGAGATAGGAAAATTCCTTATGACTAAAAAAGACCGTCCACAGATCTCCATCTATATAGCAATGAGCATCGATGGATACATCGCCAGGAAAAACGGAGGTCTCGATTGGCTCGAGTATGGTCATACAGGTGATGAGGACTACGGATTTAAGAAATTTATCGATAGCGTTGATGCGTTAGTTCTTGGTAGGAACACCTATGAAGTAGTTTCTGGCTTTGATAAATGGCCGTATGAGGGGAAGAGAGTCATTGTTCTTAGTAATACATTAAATGAGGTTAGGAAAGAAGCAGAGCTGTTTTGCGGGCAACTGACCGACCTGGCTTCCATGCTTCATTCCGAAGGTATCAAACGTGTATGGGTTGACGGAGGGGTTACTGTATCTAAATTCTTGGAGGCAGGATTAGTCGACGACATCACCATATCCGTAATTGCTGTAGTCCTAGGCTCTGGTATTCCTCTTTTTAGCACCATGAATCGAGAACATAAGTGCCGCTTAATCTCTACCCAATCTTACCCAAGTGGTTTAGTGCAGCTGAAGTATGAGGTTGCTCATGTCAAATCTAAAAACTCTTGTAACAAGTAGCGATGAACGTGAATTATGCTTTGAACATTCCCTGCTGAAGATGCTCCACCGCATAGAATAGCAATAGGATAGCTATCTGATTTAGGTGCACTAAATTAGCTGATCACACCGGGCGCGGCCTTCTGAGTAACAATCACATGTGATTATTAAATGAATAAATAAAAATACTGTTTTCAATCCCACATTCCTAGACCAGGAAGATAAGTTTTTTGAATTAGATAAGAGCTCTGTCGTTAGGCCTGAAGGGCCGTCATGTTACAGCCCAGGTCGAAGCGAAGCGGAGGCCTGGGTAAAATAAAAAAGAATCGAGTCCTGAAAGGACGGCATACTCAAAGGAGTGATTTCGCTTCGCAAGGGAATGGAGGATTTTCTATCTCTACATTAGCTCTAGAAGGAGAAAAAAATATCTTGCTTCTCAAAAAGAACACCAAATATTTGTGGGATTAATTTATGCCGTCCTTTCAGGACTCGATTCTTTTTTTATTTTACCCAGGCCTTCGCTTCGCTTCGACCTGGGCTGTAACATGACGGCCCTTCAGGCCTAACGACAGAGCTCTTAACTAATTCAAAAAACTTATTCTCCTGGTCTAGGAATGTGGGTAACTCCTTCTTAATCCGGATCAATAATAGATCATGTAAGATTTTAATTCTTTACGCATTCATACAAAATGACATCATCATTGCTTGCCTCTATTCGAGAGTGAGGCTCTGCTTGCCATTTACCTATGATTTTTAAGTTGTGTTGTTCTAGTAATTTTTCGATCTCTACCGGCTCATAGTGTCTTACATGATAATCTTCTACTTCTGTCCGTAAGATTAGATTCTCTTCCCATAATTCATAGCGGAAAAGACCCGTTTCTACATGCGTCATGGGATCGAAACGTGAAAGTATGTTGATAACAATTTTTGATCCGTCAGACCTAGTAACCCATCTGCCTCTCCCTACACCTTGAGGCTCACGAATTGCTTTCAACGTTTCGATTTCAACAACGAATTTCCCACCATGCTTTAATCGATCTGCAATGAATGTAAGAGCTAAGTTAACCTGTTCTGACGTTATTAAATGGCCAAATGATCCGCTTGGTATAAAGATTAAGTTATAAAGCTCTGTTAAGGAAAATGTTTCAAAAGTTGCTTCTCGTAGGTTAGTAATTAAACCTCGTTCCTCGCACTTCCTGCGGCACATATCAAGCATATAAGGCGAATAGTCAAAACCTGTAACAGTATATCCATGTTCAAGAAGCGGAATAAGAAAACGGCCTGTTCCGCACATAGGTTCAAGTATGGGGCCATCGGCCTCTTTTGCATAATGCAAATAGCAGTCAAGTGCATCTTTTGGGGCCGGTTGGCTTATCCAACTCATAGTATTCGGTACACAGTGCTCTGTAGGGAACCGATTCTTTACTCATAAACATCTTTTCTCACTAGAATTTATCTTTTTTACTCTAAGCTCGTGCAAAACGTCTTCTAAAATGTTCCTAGCTTTTCGAGAATGAAATCAATTCTTTCTTTAACAGCTATTTTCGGGATAAGAACTGTCTCATAACCGAAATTCTTGTACTTGATAAGAAGTTCATCAAACTCTTTTTTTGCAGATTCAAAATCATGCTTCCGCTCTTTATCGCCTTTAAAAATCTCTTCCCAAGGAGGAACTAGGAATACTAGACGATTGTATCTAAAGTTTTTAGCTGCCTGCTGAAAATATTCCGGCTGAGATGGATCTAATTGAACAGCATCAATAATGCCTCGATCAAAAAAAATAAACTTTTGTGATTCTTTCTGAGAATTAAACTGAAATAAGTAGCGAGATAAAGCTAGTTCCAAAAACTTATTAAGATTTATCCAGGGTAAACCATTTCCGCCGATTGCAGTTTGTTCTTTTACGATTTGCCGTCCTGGCTCAAGAACGACAGGATAGCCTCGATTTACAAGCTCTGAAAGAAGGGTGGATTTCCCTCCACCAGAGCATCCAGAAATAACTACATAATTATTTTTGACAATTGGAAAACTAGTCTCGTTTAGATAATTATCCTCTAAATTTTCCGCAGAAATATATGGATTCATAATCAAGCATCCTAATAAAATTAATATAACTATTTTCATTTAAACCTCTTTAAGCTGCAAAACCCTTGTAAAAAACCTCCTTAAATCACTCACAACTGTTCCTAAAAACGTGTTAAAACGTGTTTATTTTGTTTCGCTCTCTGATTGACCGCCCGGTCCCCGAAATCATTTCTCCCGGCTGTGATAGTTTTTCTATCTCGAAAGACATTTGTGGACAAATGTCTTTTACGGTTTCTAGAGTCCTGCCCGGAACAGTCACAGGTTGCCCTGTTTCCAATCGGCGATGGAACCTATCAAGAAGAATGGTTTTCACTTGGCGGTATGGCACATGCAGCCCGATCTCTTGATCGCCAAATCTTCTTGCATAATTCATTGCGGCAACCCGATCACTTAAGTCCTCATGCCCACAATTGAGACATTTAAACTTATCTTTATTGCGATTTTTAGAATCCACAAAATCGCAACAAACACAAGTTTGAGATCCATAAGCTGGGTTGACCTGCTCATGACGGAAACCTTCCGCCAATGCCTTAAATGCAACTCTTTCTTGAAGCTTTCCCCGCAGCCATGAAGAAAGCCTTCTATTGACAATTTTTGGTTGATAATAAGAGAAGAGGTGAGATAAATCTTCAGTAATCAAAATGCAAGGTTTTTTATTTCTTAATAACTTATTAATCCCTGTATTGATTTCTCTCTCTAAAGAACTTCTTCCCTTTTTTTTCACCTTATTCAATTTTTTATTGCCAAGGTTATATTTTTTGATGTTTGTTTTTCTCAAACATTTCTGAAATTGTTTTTTCTCATAAGCATGCAGTTTGTGTCTTTTCTGCATTTTTTGGTGCCGATGATTCAAGATCCGGCTCAAGATTTTCCCAAATTGAATTCCATAACGCTTGCCTTCCGTATCAGTCATGACTTCGCTATACCCAAAATCTACCGCTTCAATGGTCTCTTGAGAAGAAGCCTGTAAAGGTGCGATTTCTTCTGTCACATGGATGAAAAGATCTGTTTCATCTATCACTAAAGTGATATTGCCCTCTATGCGTCCCTTGCCTTTTACAGGAATGACAATGCGTTTGCCTTTCTCTAAAGACATGATTTTAATATATTGACATCCATTCTCTTCGAAAACGGTATAACAACTAGAATCGAATTTAATGCTACGAGCCTTTTTAACAACAACTTTTTTTGGTCTTTGCTTTTTCACTTGCCTTTGAATATAACTGGCTATCTTCTTGCAACTTTTTTCATCGATTTCAAAGCTTGGCTTCGGAACTTTTCCCTGCATCATTGCTGAAAATTGAGAATAACCTTTAATCAGCCAATAAGCATAATGACGCTCTTGTTCTCTTTTAAAATGAGAGGCAATCTTTGAGCGAATAATGACAAACTGAGACTTCCAATTCTTGTCCCAAGTTTCCACCGCATCTTGCAAAGCAAGCTTCCAATGACGCGCTTGCAGGCAATAACTTGAATGATATTTTCGATTGATAAATTCATCTCGAATCTTACGGGGCACTCCAAGAAGGGATTGGTATTTCCATGCCTTTAAAACATCTAGCCAGTGATTTTTTTCTTTTGCATAGGCTTTGCAAAGTAATTGAATTGCAATCAATTTGTTTTTGTTTAACGGTAAAGCTTTGCGTTTAATTGTTCTCACTCTTTTGCCATCTCAATAATTTTCTTCTTATACTTACGCAGTCCATACAATCTGCTTGAAAAGCAATGAATAATAGACAGCAAATCTTTTGTCATTTCTTCTTCGGGAGACAATGAATCTGCATTCATGATAACAATTTTTACCCCATGATCTTGGCAAAATTTCTCAAACCACTCAAAGCCAAAGCGAACAAGCCTATCTTTATGTGCAATCACAATTTCTGATATTTCACCTTGTTCTACCATTTCCATGAGTTTGACAAAGTTTTTTCTCTTATAATTTAGCCCTGATCCAATATCTTCTAATTTCTCCTGGACTTCTTTGCCTGCGGCCAAGCAAAAGGCTTCTATTGCTTTCCTCTGAGAAATTAAATCATTTCTTTGTCCGGCGCTTGATACACGACAGTAGGTAATCAACTTCTTAGAAACTGGTTTCTTCCGAGCGACTTGCAAATACTGGTCATGTGTATAATAACGTCGGTTGGTAATTGAACGATGAGCTTTCAAAATACCATCCCGATCCCACTTCTGCAAAGTTTTTGTTGTACGGCCAATCAAAGAACCAAAATGCTTAGGAGAATACGTGTTTTTCATAAGCATACTTTGGCTTATTCACGTATATTTTTCAATAACTATTATCTACTCTTTCCAAAGTGATAGGTTCATGTGAAATATCCCTTAAAAAAGCATTCCATTTATCTTTTTTGATTTGATTATCATAGAAAGATTCTAAAAAGGCAATGAGAGGAACCTCAGCAGAAGTACCGCGATTTTTGAGAACTTGTTGAATAATTTCCTTTAGCTCTTGAAGGTCAAAATTAAATTGTTGAATTGAAACTCCCAAACAAGATATGGAACTCATTTGTTCCATTAAATTAGCTGAAGAAATATATAAAGAGTGGAAACGTAAAGCAGGTAAAAATAATGGCTAAGCAAAAAGAAAAATGCCCTGAATATGAAACCTCATCGGGTAATGTTTTTGCAGATCTTGGGTTAGAACAATCAGACGAGCTTCTCGCTAGTACTCAACCACAGTATTTAGATTGCTTGAAAGCTCCCGCGGTTGAATTGGCGTAAATGGGTCAATATTAGCACCAATTCAACCCGGGGCTTTGAAGCAATCTAAATAGTGTGGTTGAGTACTAGAGCAAAACTTCTGAATGATGTAAGCCCTTTAATCAAAAATAGTCGCCTTTCTCAGAAAGACGTTGCTGAAAGATTAGGAATAACGCAACCAAAGGTTTCTATGTTGGTTAGCGGTCAAGTGGCGGCGTTTAGCGCAGATACTTTGATTCATTATTTATCCATCCTTGGATGTGAAGCGCAAATCCGAGTTAAGAAACCAAGATTAAAAACAGGGATATTCCGTTATAGAGGCCATATTGCTGTTTGTTAAGACTAACGAAAATAGAGGTTTCTCAAATCCTTTACAAAGAATTTTTCATGGAGATATATGAATTCTAAAGCTTTACCTCCGTTATCACTCTTGGCAAAAACCGTAATCATTAATGGCCTGTATGAGCACTATAAAGGCTTCCGTTATAAGGTTATTGCTGTAGCTCGCCATAGCGAAACTTTGGAGGAACTTATCGTTTATCAAGCTTTATATGGAGAAAAAGGCATATGGGTACGCCCACTTGCCATGTTTTTAGAAAACATTGAAATTAATGGGCAATTTCGACCTAGATTCACAATTATCAAATAGGAAAGTATTTTAAATTTTGGAAATTTTATCCAACACGATAGAGGAACAATGTGGCTTTACCTTTTTCAAAACTCTCAATTGAGACCCATTCTACCCAATGAGAGCTTCCTCGGCCTTCATAGATCAGAATTTTGTATACGGGGATTTCCATGAGCGAGAGAATCACGGGATTATTAATGGTGATGACGTTGTCATTGCTAGTATACTCGATTGCTCAAAGACGCCTGCATAAAGTGCTTAAAGAGGTGCAAGAAACTTTCCCAAATCAAATACATAAAGAAACGGACAAGAGCCGACTCTTCGTTGGTTTTCCAACTTTTAGAAGGAATCGAGTTAGTAAAAATGAGCATTAAAAAAACCTTGCACGTAGTCATTTCACGACTAACTGCTCTTAGAAGGTGAATTCTTGACTATTTTGGAAACTCTGTAAGAAAAATCTATGGACTAGATCTTTAATCTGCTCCAACGAATTGACAATACTGTCTCTAAGGGAAGTGCTCAATGTGGATTGGAATCTTGCAAACATGACCTCAATTACATTGCAAGCCTGAATCTAATCTTGATCCCAATCTATTAATATTGGAAAAGTGATGCATAATTATTCTATTGATGACCAAGTTAGAATTGAAAAAGCCATTATTCTAGTAAGTTCAAAATTTGCAATGCTTCATAATTTGATCAAACCTACTCTTTTGCACGCGATTAGAGTGGGGAGCTGGCTGTACTTTTATGATTATGAAACAAATATTGTAATAGCTGGATTTTTGCACGACATAATCGAAGACACTGATGTAACTGAACAGAATATTTGTGAAGATTTTGGTGTAGAGGTAGCAAATATGGTAATAGCAAATACCAAAGATACCACGATTACAGAGAAGAAGATAAGAAACGATGAACTAATTAAAAGATGTCTCGAGACCAGTGAAAAAGCTTCGATAGTTAAAGCAGCTGATATACTTGATAATTACAAATACTATTCAAGCCTTAACGATCAAGTCGGAATTGAATATTGCAGAAATAATGCTCTTTCTTTTGGTAAATATTTAAAAAAAGCCTATAAGGATAAAATTTTTACAAAGCTCTTTGAAGAGGTAGTTCAAAACAGCTAAATCAACCGATTTAAGGGTTTGAAACTGCTTGACTAAATCTGTACAAATCTCTTGTTATCTAATCAAATGACCAGATTTATTAAGATAGGCGAAGCCGCAAAAATTTTAGGAGTGATATTCAGACTCTGCGAAGTTGGGAGTCTATAGGATATCTTATTTCTTATCGAAACTCAAAGGGACAAACAAGATATTATGATCTTGATCAATTGCTTGGCAAGAAAATTCTTGAAGATCACTTAACAGTTGCTTATGCTAGAGTGTCTAGTGATGATCAAAAAGAAGATCTTAAAAGACAAGCAGAAGTGTTAGCAGATTATTGTACAAGGCAGGGGTGGAATTTTCAAGTCATCCAAGATTTAGGCTCTGGGATGAATTATCAAAAAAAAGGACTCAGAACTCTTCTTAGCTTGATTTTAGAAAAGAAAATGTCTCGCTTAGTTTTGACGCATAAAGATCGCTTGCTTCGATTTGGTGCAGAACTTATTTTTGCTCTTTGTGAGGCAAAGCAAATTGAAGTTGTTATTATCAATAGAGAGGGCGAAATCTCATTTGAAGAAGAATTAGCTCAAGATATACTAGAAATCATTACTGTTTTTGCTGCCAGGCTGTATGGGAGTCGAAGTCGAAAGAATCAAAAACTTGTAGAAGCAGCGAAAGTGCTAATCAGCAAATGAATGATGCTATGACATTGACTTATCAAAGTGATTATCATTGTCTGAAAGACAGCAAGAGATTTTCTCAAAGTGCGCATTCTTATTTAATCACACAGAATATTCTTTATATGCGGAAGTTGCAAAAGGCAAAACTGCTGCTTGCAAGAATGATTTCTAAAAAAAATATGGAATCACTGCCCGTCAGTTTAATGCATGCCGCAGCAGCCTGGAAGGAAAATCGCTGCCTGCCAAGCAAGCGCGAATCTTGCAGCTGAGACTTTAAGAGGGCAAATTGCACTTGGCGCAAATTTTGATTAGCAATCCAACTGTTGAATCGGTTGCTAAGCAGTCTGGTGTTTCCGCTAAACAAATATTTGATTGGCTTAATCAGCTTATTTCCCGGTAGGAATTAGAAAATAAGAAGAATGAGGGATACTTGTTCGTATGTCTGAAAATTGTTCTAAGGAGAAACTTCTAAAAATTTTTTCCAAAATTTTCTGACGAGGTCTAGTTATCTTCTCCATAATTTCGTTGTTGAAATTGAATGAAAGTCATTGTGATTTCTGTTATAGTTTTCTTTTAATATGGAAGCAACCCATGTGAGCAGAAGTGGATGATGAACAAATCAGTGATTTTTGATTGTGATGGTGTTTTAGTTGACAGCGACATCATTTCAAATAGGATTGACGCTGAGGCTTTAACTTCTTTTGGTTACCCAATAACAGTAGAAGAGAGCATCAGGAGGTTTACGGGGCTGAACACAAAAGCTGTTCGTCAAATTATTTTGAACGAATCCACCATGGATATCCCTTTAGATGACTTAAACTCACAGCAGCCGACTGTCTTAAAGGCTTTTGAAACTGAGCGCATCTCTTTGATTAAACGTGTTTTAGAAATTCTTGATAAAAAGAAGATTAGCCGGCGCGTAGCCTCAAGCAGCCAAAGAAATCGTGTTGTTCGATGCCTTGAATTGACTGAACAGTTCATATATTTCAACGATCAATCGATTTTCACGTCTCAACAAGTATCCAACGGAAAGCCTGCTCCAGATTTATTCCTCTTTGCTGCAAATCAAATGGGATTTCATCCAGAAGATTGCATTGTAATCGAAGATAGTTCAGCAGGTATTGAAGCAGCTATCTCAGCTGGTATGCGTGTCATTGGTTTCTTAGGGGGAGGCCATGCCCACCACCATTGGTATCAAGAAAAAATTTATACTTAAAATGTAGCAATTGCCAGAAATTGCAACGAACTCATAAAGGTATTAAATGTTAGATGAATCCACAGCTCATTTACATGAAATAATAGACGATGCTACCAGATTGATGACTGTATATTTTAAAACGACTGTCAGTTTTTCTAAAGTTATTCAACTTAGCGAGCCCGATAGACGCAATGTGATTTTGAGGCTGCTGATTGATAATCCCCAAAGAGGCATGCCCCAAACTATAATTTTGAAACAGACAGCTACTGAAACAAACAAATTTGATACTGCTAAAAGTGAAACAGAAATAGAAAAGCTTAGCAGGTTTGCCCACGATTGGGCAGGGATTGAGTTTTTGACAGAAATAGGGACCGATCATGCCCCACATTTTTATGCTGGCAGTTTGGAGCATAAATTCATACTCATTGAAGATTTAGGTCTCTCGCATCCAAGTCTTGTGGGACCACTGACTCGCTCGCCTTCCATTGTAAATGTTCAAGAGGCAGAGTCCGCTTTAATAACCTATATACGTCGCATCGGTAAAATGCAGGTAGACACCTTAGGGAAATCCGCTCAGTTCACTTCCATTTTAAATAGAGTTTACCCCCAAGCCCTACGCTTTAATTTTCTTTCAGAAGTTGACGCCTCGGATACGCTTAATCGATTTAAATTATTGATAGGTCAGGAATCGAAGGAATTAAGTCAGGAAATCCACAGAGTTCTTGAGTTCTCTAAATCTGATGGTGATTTTCATGTTCTTCTACATGGCGATATTTGCCCTGATAACGTTTACTACCAAGGCGATGAAATTAAGCTGATCGACTTTGAATTTGGTGATTTTGGAAATGCGCTAATTGATGCTGTGTATTTGCGCATGAACATGCCGAGTTGCTGGTGTTCCAAAGCTGTGCCAGAAACGGTGCTTTATAAAGTGGAATCTGCTTATAGAGAAGAATTAAAGAAAGGAATTCCAGAAGCAAACGATAATGCTGCTTATGACAAATGTTTAACTTACGCTTGCGCCTATTGGTTAATTAGGACGATAAGCACAATGGATGTAGACCGTGAATGGATTTGTTCAAGTGGACCTGTAGATTCTGATTCTCAGTGGGATCCTAAGGAAAATGGATTTAGACCAAGAATATTATCGAGGCTCAAAGCTTTTATAGATTGTTCGAGAAATACAGGTCATCTCTCTAAATTTTGTGAAGCTTCAATCTTACTATTATCACATTTTAAAAAAGTCTGGCCAGAATCTCGATATATTGATGTTTTTCCAGTTTTTAAGGAGCAAAATAATGAATAGCAAAAGACAGATCGCTTTAGTTACAGGCGCCTCATCAGGCATTGGGGAAGCGATTTCTAAGGAACTCAGTAAACGTGGCTGGTTGGTAATTGGTATTGCCCGATCACCTGATAAGCTTTCCCAGCTTAAAGAAGAATTAAAAGATGCTTTCATTCCTATAGTCTGTGATGTGTCTAAAAAGGAAAGCATCGAAGAGGCTTCTCAAAAAATCTTGGTACAGCAATTTTGTCCCTCTCTGTTTTTTTAATGCTGGCATAGCTGGAGAAGCTGTTATCGAGAATCCTAATTAGTTCGATCTCAAAATCCATGCACTAATAGACTCCAAAGTTCCTACACCTCATCTGATTTATGCAGATGAAAACCATCGTCCCTTTGCTTATGCAATTTTTCAGTTGATAGAGGGCAAGCATATCTCTGAAGTCTCATCAGAACTAAAAAAACCCACTGTCATATGAGCTAGGTTCAGTACTTGCTTCAATTCATAGATTTAAATTTCAAAAGGCTGGGTTATTGGAGATGGAATCACAATAGCACAACCTTTTGAAGCTAGCTCACGTCCTTATTCTGAAGAGGCTTTCAGAGTATTATCGACTGGTCAATTTGTCCGAAGTCGGTTAGGCGATAAGCTCTCTAACGAAATGCTTGACTTCATGCTACAAAACAAAATTTTTTTTCCTCGGTGGATGAGAATATATGTCTCACTCATTCAGATTTCAAGCCCGTCAATTTACTTTACAAAACAGGTAACGTGCTCGTGTTAGATTGGGAGTTCGCTCATGCAGGTATTGGAATACTTGATTTTGCGATTTTACTACGTCATCGAGATCAATTCCCTTTTGACTCCAAATCTTTAGTTAAAGGGTATTCTGAAACTCGCGTAAATGCATGTCATCCCAACATGTAGTGTTTTCTAGTAGATGGACAACACGCACTGGATCGCTCACTTCCCACTTATTGTCAAACCACACCTCCGGTGCTAGTTTTTGCAAGGGATCTTCAAGTGAGAGCTTGCCTTCATTGGCTAGCAGGACTGCGAGGGAAACAAATCCCTTAGAAACCGACCCTATGCGGAATAGTGTTGCTGCGGTTACAATCCGATCATTGGCTAAATCAACCTTGCCTAGACCAGCTATCCACTCGGGATTATCTCGATTCACAATTGCAATGGACATACCTGGTATGTGCATATCTTGAAGTACATGTTCAAGTTGCCTTTGCAATTCTTCGATAGACTGAGCCGGCTTTTTATTTTCAGTGATATTTTGAGAGGAGCATGAGATTCCAAGAAAAGCTAAAATAGCTATTAAAATCAGAGATTTTATGCATGGCATATTAAATACTTCTTATTTACTTACGTCTTTCATATTTTTTAAACCAATTTTTTATTCACGATATAGTTTGTAATATTTCTCATAGCCTATGCCTGGAGGTGGTTGTTGCTTTGCTCTCTTTGACAAAAAGAAATCAGCGAGCACTTTATTTTCTTGCATGACCGCAATTTGAAAAGGCGTCAAACCGCTTTTATCTTTGGTGTCAACATCTGCCCCAAAATTTACTAAAAGTTTAACGATCTCTTCTAAACCAGCTTTAACAGATAGTTGTAGAGCTCTATGCCCATTTGAAGTTTGATCATTCGGGCTACATCCACTTCTTAATAAAGCTTTCACTATAGCGAGTCCTTTTTCTCCACTTATGTGTGTTCGGTAGAAGCTATTTCTAATCAGCTCACTAAGATTCGGATTGCTCGCTCCTAGCTTTTTCATAAAATCAACCAAAGGCACATAATCACCTCTGTCAGCACTGTTAAGCGTTTTAATATAGTCTTTGCGTACAATACCTTCTTGATTCAAATGACTCGGCCATACGGGATGTTGACATCTGAAAGCCAAAAGAAAACGGTCGGCGATTAAGCGCGAAAAGCGACCATTACCATTCTCAAAAGGATGAATAAAAACTAAGCGGTGATGTATTCTTGCAGCCATTTCTACAAAAGTAAGCTCAACAGGGTATTCCGACCAAGAGGAAACTTCTAGGCAAAGCTCTGCAAGCTGTATAGGTATTAAGCTGGCATTGATACCTATAGATGTTATAGATTTTCTGTATACTCCTGCCCATTCCCACACATCTCCAAACATAGCTTGATGGATAGCTTTAAGTTCTTTCACTTGAAACCAGGTTTGGGGATCGCCAATTCTTCCTTGGAGGTATTTTCTTTGTGCATTGAGTATATTTTCTGCTTCCACGCGATTGAGATCATGTAGATGATGAACCCAAACAGGGATGAGCCCGCTGCAATCACCTATGGGAGTAGCGCCTTCTGGAAATTCAAAACGCTCAGGCATTTTCATCCCATAATTTAGAATTTGGTCCTTGCAGGAGTCGTTCTTCTTCTTGCTTTATTAATTCTGAAATAAATCTAGGATCAGGCTGTTGGTCTTCTAAGTTCATCGTTCCTTCGAGATAACGAACTTGTTTTTCAGCCATTATTCTGGCTTGCTTACGCCGAATAGCATCTATTGAATCTTGTAGAAGTGGAACAATGACAAGGTCGCATGAAATTGCGCTTAAAATTTTATTCAAGGTTGAAAGATTAGCATCTCTTTCTTCTTGCTCAATACGTGAGATTGTAGATTGGGGAACTCCGGCTCGTTTTGCCAAGGCTTTTTGCGACATCCCTAATTGTACACGAATAGATTTAATGAGAGCTCCAATCGTAAGACCTCTAACTGCTACTCTTGTTTTTTGAGCGGCTTGCATGATCTCTTCAATAAGAAGCTTTTCCGAGGGCGAAAATGATTTCATAAGTTTACCTCACAACTTAATGATAGCATATACGACATAATTTCCAATAGAAAATATGCCAATTTAACATAGAAAAACATGTAGAATATATCATAAAAGCTGTATATTACGAGATAGAGAGCTGATTTTGGAAGGAATTCATTTCAGGCTGATAGAATTTTTCTTAATGCAAGTAATAAAATCCCACATTCCTAGACCAGGAAGATAAGTTTTTTGAATTAGATAAGAGCTCTGTCGTTAGGCCTGAAGGGCCGTCATGTTACAGCCCAGGTCGCAGCGAAGCGGAGGCCTGGGTAAAATAAAAAAGAATCGAGTCCTGAAAGGACGGCATACTCAAAGGAGTGATTTCGCTTCGCAAGAGAATGGAGGATTTTCTATCTCTACATTAGCTCTAGAAGGAGAAAAAAATATCTTGCTTCTCAAAAAGAACACCAAATATTTGTGGGATTAATTTATGCCGTCCTTTCAGGACTCGATTCTTTTTTTATTTTACCCAGGCCTTCGCTTCGCTTCGACCTGGGCTGTAACATGACGGCCCTTCAGGCCTAACGACAGAGCTCGTAACTAATTCAAAAAACTTATTCTCCTGGTCTAGGAATGTGGGTAAAATGTAAGGAAATTTCATGAAAAATGGAGTAACACTAACTAGACGGCAGTTGCACGTTTTACCGCATGAAGCTTATGTAATTGGCAAAATTTCCATCAAACAATACAGCTTGGGATTTTTTTCTACAAAATTTGAGATGATTTTTCTACAGTTGACTCCCAAAAAAGGTCAGGGCGTGATAGAGTCTTTGCAGCTTCATTATGAATAGTTTTAATTCTTTCGTATTGATCTGGCGCAATTATTTGTAGAGTCCCTAAAGTTTCTTGATTTTTTTCATTTCTCAACCACTTAGCAGCAATTATTGCATCTTGTTTAACACCATCACGATAGTAAAACTCAATTTCATCTGCATGTTTAAGAAAAGTATCGTTTATGCGTTGTGGAAGTAATAAACCTTTTTCTATTACGTCCTGTTCTGTGGTTTGAACAAAGGTTTTATCCCTTTCTTGAATAGAACCCCATCTAACGTCATCGGGAGCTGAAACGTATATAAGTCTAATGAGGTATCCTTGCGCTTTTAAGAACTCGAAAAAATTACCAGTAGCTGGACCTGAAGATGTTGTTCCAAAATAAAAGGCACATTTTTCTCGAATAAGGTTTCCTAGAATTAAATGAGTTGCAGCGTTTGAACCTGGTCTCCATTTATTATAAGCATTCTGACGGACAAGTTTTGAGCTATCACTGCTCTCTATCTCAGCTTTATATGTCCTGGTCTGGTTTTTTAAACAAACATCATCTGGGCAAATGTAAGCGTAATGCTTTCCTTGAAGGGCATTAATTTCAAGATCTTGTCTTAATTTAGTAGTTTTCCCTGCACCAGGCGCTCCAGCTGTCATAATAGCTATATTTTCTTTAGCAGGGTTTGCTGAAATGATCTGTTGATATAATTCATTAATATCTTCACGCAGTTTTTCCGACTCTTCAAATGTATAGTTCTCAGAATTGTCAAAGGCTTTTCCTGAAAGGAAACCTTCCAGCACATTTTGAGGCAAAGAGTACTGATAGTGTGAATTGTATATGAGATCTAAATTACATACGTTATGTGTGACAAGGCTTGACATGGCCACCTCCTGCAATTGCTCTTTGGCCTTTAAAGTGCTATCAAGCATAAAGAAAGAGGCTATAGAAGCAATGATAAAATTTGATAAGTTTTGCTTGTTCATAATAAGGACTATAAAGCAAAAAAAATGTACGCTCAAGGGAAAAAGCAGTGCGGTGCACTAACGGTGCAATAACTCCACTTAAGACGACCGGCATCTTTTTTGAGAGGTTTAGCAGCGGCTCAAAGGAGAAATCATAAAAGGGTTAGAGGTTTGCCATTCTCCATGAATTAGAAGATGACTTTTGTCGTAAAGATAAGCTTGAGGAGTAGCTTCATCGGTAAAGTGATCTGGAGAGAAGTAAAAATAAATATCTTTGATCTCTGCTGGTAAATGCTCAAGAATGGTGTTGAGAGAAGGAATCTTGCTAGCAACGACATCCAAAAGATGCAGCGTTTTGTCTTCAAGTAAATAAGAAATCAATCCATCTATTGTTGGGCTGTAATGGACTGACCAATACGATGGGTAAGTAGCAAATAAAGTATTAAATGAGGCGATTAAACCATAATCCTTTATCCACAGACGATTGGAGACAGGTTCTCGCTCATAAAAACAGCGTAAAAAAAGATTATTATCTTGAGGGGCTATAAGAGGTCTCAATAGTTTTGTTCCTTTCGGATGCGGATAAGAAAGATGAAAGCGGTATTCCTGGATTCGCTGAAAGGAAAGCTTTTCATAGAAAGCAGATATTTCGGTGAATAGAAATACTGTTTCACACCGTCCTTTTGCCCATTGAAGCGCTTCTTGAATCAATGCCGTTGCAAGACCCTGTCCTTGATAAGTGGATTTTGTGCAGATGCCATGCAAAGCACCCATGTTATGCCACTGACCCTCTACTAGCATAGGACATTCTAGTAGAGCAACGTGAGATAGAACTTCTCCTTTTTCTTCCTTGTTAAAAAGCTTGCTTGCTTCCCAGGTAAACCCAAGCGCTTCGCAACGCACAATATTTTCCTTAATGCCAGGAAATGATTCTTCGAGTAAATTGACGTAAGATTTCTGGTTTTTTTTCATGCGCTATCTTAAAGTTGGTTTTTCAGTCATTCAAATGATTGATTAATGATATCGGGTCTTTTGCGTACATAAGGATCCATGTCCTCAACTCGTAGATATGTCACATTTACACCGCCATGGGTGCTGGTCCAGTCAGCCTTTTCATAACTTCGCCAGTCATGGAGCTGATGCTTTTAGAATTCTCGCTGTAGGCATAGGAAGGCTCGAAAGTAAAGGTGTATCTGCCTAAGAGTGCGGCGGTTAAGAGCAAAATATGTTATCTAATATGCTAATAAAAACGCAACTGTTAGAATTAGTTTAGCATATAGAGAAATGCACTCATTTTATAAGAAATCGGCTAACTATTCCTGGAAACAGTTTCTTCTATCCTTTGCAAGCATTTAGCAAGAATTTCGCTTACATCTTTCATACTTCTTTTGCTACCAAGACCTTGTTTTTCTAGTTTTTCTTATGTACACTGTTCTTATGTTAAAAAATAGCAAACATAATATTTAAAAAAGGAAAAGGGGAGTCGCTAATTAAATGCTAATTTTAACGGGCCACACAGCAGCAGGCAAAAATACGATTGGGCATTTGCTTGCTAAGCAAGGGAAATGAAAATTCATTCGACAGTGGTTTTTCAGCGGCCTTTGATCAGATATGTATAGGTTTTTGCGAACTGTTTCTAACCCCATCCAACTCATAACTTTGCTAGTCATGGAGCTGATGCTTTTAGGATGTTGGCCGTAGGAATCGGCAAGTTCGGAAAAAAATCTTGCATTAAGTAAGATAATCAAATATTTTCTTCTTTCAATGGTTAATGTTACACAACTTAGGAGGATATTATGATTTCTGTTAGCGGTACGACAGGGGTAACTTGTCAAGATAATCTATGGCCACCCAGGCAATGTCTCAAACCTGAAATAATTACAGAAAAAAAATGGACAACAGAATATGAAGGATACAGCTCAGGTAAGCAATTGACTTGGAATAGTTCGATTCTGTCAATACCTTTGCAATATGGCGGAGGATGTCAACATCCATTTAAAATATATATTTTAGATAATTCAAATGACCAAAAGTCTTTTGTACTTCTTCTGGAAGACCAAATAAAAGACGATGACCGAGAAGCACTTATTCACAGCATTATTAATGTTGATTTAAAAGACTATGCCAAACCAGGCACAATATTTAAAGTAATGATGTTAGGTTGGGGTAATTCAGCAAATAAAGTGGGTGAATCAATTTTTAGTTAGTGGACTCATTTAATTTATATTCATCGTAAAACATAGCCTTTATAATGGAATATAAATTATTCTTCTTTTTGTGGTGCACTGATGGTGCAACGACGAACCTATTGCACCATCAAGATCCAATAAAATTCAGTTGCTTGAAATAAGGCTTTTAAAGGTAGAACGTTCAACTAATGACCGTCGCTATTTGATAAACTTGTGACAAACCCATGTCGCAACTTATGACAAACTTGCGACACAACTTATGACAGTTAAATCGTATTAAGTTTGTTTATTAATACCGAACGAAACAAAATGGCTTCTCTTTTTTCAAACTGTTCAATTGGAGTCCATTCCACCCAGTGAGTACTCCCTCTTTTGACATCCTTACACAAAAATCGATTTCGTCATGCAAGAGCTTTAAATTCATCGTAATACAGCCATAAAATATCTTGAAGAATTAGTGCGAATTGGGCTACTAACCAAGCATAAAATAGGTAAGAAAATTTTTACCTTAATACAGCTCTATATGATCTTTTAGGAAATTCTAGTTCGATCCTCTGAAAAAAATTTGGTAGACAAATTATGTACGTATACGTACAATCGCATCAAACAATGTTATTTCAACTTAAAGGAGATATTTATGTTAGCCGCCAATTTAGGCTTTGTTTTACTCTTTGTAACTAATCCCCAAAAAAGCAGCCTTTTCTACCAACAAATTTTTGAAATTCAACCAATCGAAGAGTCTTCTACATTTGTCATGTTTGCATTGAAAAATGGTGTAATGTTAGGTCTTTGGTCTAAATATACAGCAGAACCTCGTGTAGAAGCTTCACCTGGCGCACTGGAGATATGTTTTCCCGCTAGTGATGTTGATACTCTTTATAAAAATTGGGGTAAAAAACATGTCACAATTGCTCAAAAACCTACCGATATGGATTTTGGACGCACTTTTGTTGCATTAGATCCTGATGGACATAGAATTAGAATTTATCATTTAAACGAGGTAAGCTAATGCATTGGCTAGCTGTTGCAAGTCGAGAACATGTGAAGAGAGGAATTGCTGGCGGATTTGCTCAAGTTTGTCATGGAAAACCAGGGCCATTAAAGCAGATGTCCCAGGCGATTGGCCTGTTTACTATTCTCCAACTGAACTTTTTGGTGAAAAAATACCTTGTTGCAAGTTTACTGCAATCGGTTTTGTTAAGCCAAGAGAACCGTATCAATTTCAAATAAGTTCTGATTTTATACCATGGCGAAGAGATATTGAATTTATGGAATCCAACGAAACTTCAAGTTTGCCTTTAATCGATAGTCTTTCGTTTATTCAAAATAAACAAAGATGGGGATTTACTTTTCGACATGGTTGTTTCAGTATTTCTTCAAATGATTTTCAAATAATTGCCTCTAGTATGGAGATTATGGTACAATGACACCGTCTATTAATTTTAATGAAATGAGTATTCATTCTTCAGCTGAGGAAAGTCCAGGATTTTTACTATGGCGAGTGAGCACGCTATGGCGTAAATCAATTGAAGCAGTTTTGAAGCCAATTGGACTTACACATCCGCAATTTGTTGTTCTTGCAACTACAGCTTGGCTGACAAGAAATGGTGATAAAGTAAGTCAAATTGCCATTGGAAAACAAGCAGCTTTAGATCCTAATACTCTTTCACAAATACTGAGGGGATTACAGACTAAAGGGCTTATAGAACGATCTCATGTTAGCGAAAGATCTAAATACCCTATACTTACATCTATAGGTGTTGAAAGTTTGACAAAAGCGATGAGAGCTGTAGAGAGTGCAGATGCAGCTTTTTTTGCATCTGTTGATATAGGAGAATCAAAAATTCTTAAAACCTTACAGATTCTTGCTCATACTGAATCTTTAAAAAATAAAAAATAATGATCATGAAAAAATTAGTTTCAAAACTAGAAGTTCACCAAACTTTACCTGAAGGCTTTGTTCCTCAAGTTCAGGTTGCTGCTTGTTATATCGAAATAAACAACCAGCTTCTTTTTTTGCAAAGATCCCAAGAAAAATTAGAAGGTGGCAAGTGGGGTGTGCCAGCAGGTAAGCTCGAAGATAGTGAATCTCCAGAAAATGCTGCAAAAAGAGAGTTATTTGAGGAAACTGGTATTTCTTTAGAAGATGCGCAAATCCAACGTTTGAATGCATTGTACATACGCAAGCCTGAAGTTGATTATATTTACCATCCCTTTAAAATTCACTTAGACCAGATACCTGAGATTTGTTTGTCTGATGAACATCAAAGTTATATATGGGCTAACTCAAGGAATATTGAAAACATAGCTTTAATGGATGGCGCAAAAGAAGCTTTACAGCATTATCGGGCTATGGTCATAAAAAAAGAATGGGAACCAGTGTGAATGTTTATCTTATTTTAAAACAGGGGGATAAGATCCTCCTGCATTTAAGAAAAAATACAGGCTATTGTGATGGAATGTGGAGCTTAGTAGCTGGACATGTTGAAAATGGTGAACCTACTACGGCTGCATTAATACGAGAAACTGATGAAGAAATCGGTATCAAATTATCTTCCGATCAAATCAAAGTTGTTCATGTCATGCACCGTCAGACAAACCGATTGAATGTCGATATCTTCTTTGACTGTTCCTCATGGGAAGAAATGATTAAAAATTGTGAGCCCGAAAAATGTGACAAGCTGGAGTTTTTTCCAATAGAAAATTTACCAAGGAATATTGTTAATTATAACGTACTGGCTCTTCAAGCTATTCGAGAGGGTAAACTTTACTCGGAAGAAGGATGGCGTTTATGATCTTGCAAAAAGAATTTTATTTTGTTCGGCACGGACAAACCAACCATAATATTTTGGATGGTGCAGATAAGGGCGATCATCCTGATGACATCTCATTAAATGAACTAGGTAAAAATCAGGCAAAACTCATCTTTTTATTTCTCTTCTGATCGATTAACAAATGAAGCTCTTAAGTCGCTGCTGAAAATAACAAATAAAAGTGAATCCATCGATTTAGCACACTACAGCGCTATTCCTAAAGAGGTGTTACTTAAAGCCGCATCATTCATTTTATCTAGTTTAAAAAGGATTTTAAGAGCTTGTTTTATTTTGCTGCGAATTAAAAAAATTCTCTTTTACTTCATCTTGAAATTATGTGGTATAGTATTTTATAACTTCCAAAACAAATGGGGATGCTTTTGCTTCTTGAATCTCACTCATTTTTTTCCATTCATATTTTAATAGATCCTTTGATACTTCACTTGAGAGATATAAGCCAGAAATTGAATAGATAAGTCCAATTCGATGAAATGAATAAGAATCATTGTCATTTGGAACATCTACTCTTTCTGTTAAGTTGCAAAGAAACTTCATCGATTTAAAGTGCATAGAGACTTCCTCATGAAATTCTCGTCGTAGTGTCTCTTCAATTGTTTCCCCAAACTCGATGCGCCCGCCAGGTAAGTCAAATTTTCCTTGATGACAGCCTGATTGCTGAGTAATGAGTAAAATCTTTCCGTTTTGAATTACAACGCCATAGGCACCGGTTCGCATAATTTGTTTGGAAGGAGGAGTTAGACTATTTATTAAACCTTTTGTGAGATAATGAAAAGTGGTATTTTTGGCATATCCTTCTCTAGAAAAATCTATGAAAAAGCCATTTTTTTGATAGAATTCAAGTGCTTGAAAGCTCATTGTCTCGACAAATGCAAATTGACAGCCTCTTTTTTTGCCAAACTCTAATGCATATTCCATTAGCTGAGTTGCGATTCTTTGGCCTCTGTATTTCTTTTCTACAAAGAGATATTTGATATGAAGCTGCTCCCAAAATATTTGAACAACGATAGCGCCTACAAATTTGTTCTGATCGAAAATTTCAAATGAAATAGGATCTTCACTCAAGCCATTGATGCCCGTGGCCTCAATTGCTTGCTCACTAAAGCCTTGAAAAATTTTCTTTTTGATCTCATCGCTAAGTGGATTTTGTTTAATTTGAAAGCTCATAAATTTCTTTCCTACCGCAATATCATGAGGCCTTGATGGCTTTCCAAAGAGCTTGATTGTACAAATTTAAAGTATCAAGTGTTTTGCCGTCTTCTCTCAAAATATCTGCTTGTTCACGAAGCATTTTAGGAGAATCTGCCATGTATACAACATTCAAGATTGTCAAAGTCATAGCAATTCCTATAATGCAATTTTTGATCATACTGTTAAGATTTACCTAAGGTTAGTGTTGCGATGCACAAGCGGTGCGCCGGATAGTTTGTCTTACCATTAAAATAAAATCCAATCATATTTTAGCCATAAAGGCTTGAGCAGATGTTCAAAGCGGCTAGAAAATATTAATTATATCAATTTCTTTATTTGAGCAAAAATAGCTGCTTATTTATGAGTTTCATCGCATTCTACACAATAGTTATACCGAATCCCTTAAGCAATCCAACAGCTTCAGGAAGCGAAAATTTTGCTTTTTTAATTTTATTCGTTTGAGGATCAATATCATATCGCATAGCAGAGGTAAAATCTGCCATTGAAAGGTCACAATTATGAAACACAGTCCCAGATAAATCTACCTCGCCAAAATCCGCGTTATTGAGGTTGGTGTTTGTAAAGTGACATTCCTTCAGCTTACTTCCACTAAATGAAACTTTTTTCATGTTTAGATCAGAAAAATTGCAATAATGTAATAAGCACTTTTCAAATTTTGGAGAGAAAAAAGTTTTTTCACATTTGAAAAATTCAGCTCCTACTATTTTGCAAGCTATAAAACGCACGTCCTGAAAACGGCAACCATCAAGTTTTGGAAGACTCAAATTACAGTTAGTGAAGATACAAGCGCAAAACTGTACGTTGCGAAGAAGTGATTCAGAAAAATCACAATTATTAAAAGAACAAGAAATAAAAATCTGATTTTCCAACGATTTTTTTGAAAAATTTTGTGATTGAATTACTTGGTTTTCTAAACTTGTTGGTTGCTTTATCATTGACTAATCCTACTTGTGAATGATGATGTTAATTGATGCAGTAGGGAAAATCAATAAGGATAAAGACGGGATTGAATATCAGTCAACTTGACCGCGGTTATGTATAGTCTTCAATCATATGAGTTTTTGCCTATTGGGTTTGCTTGAAAGTTGGGATGAGATGATTCTCATGTAGTCCTTCAGACTACATGACGAGGGCTAATCTAACCCAGGGTGATGCCCTGGGCTATTTTTATTTGAAGCCTTTCATGCTCTGAACATTGGACATCTTTTTGTTAACCGTCTCTAATATGTAACATTTAATAGGCATGGCCCTACAATTGTTATAGAAGGATGTCTTCCAAAAATATCCGATGTTCAGAGCCTGAAAGGCTTCAAATAAAAATAGCCCAGGGCATCGCCCTGGGTTAGATTAGCCCTCGTCATGTAGTCTGAAGGACTACAAGAGAATCATCTCATCCCAACCCAGGGCCGGGACTTAACAAAGAACTGTTTTGGGCTTGATATTCGTCCCGTCAATTTAACAACACCGCGCCTGTAATAGGCTTTAGGGGCATATTTCTCGAAAATGACGCGAAAAACATCAAGCCCAAAACAGTTCTTTGTTAAGTCCCGGCCATAGGCTAGGAACGAAATGCTTCCGGCAAACTCCAGAAGCTAAATTTGTCGCTCAAGCGGCGTTAGCCGCGCATGGATAGTAGCCGTGGGTGTAGGCGAAGCCGGAACCCACGGTGTATGGTAAAAAAAATGAAGCCACGTTAGTGGCGTAGGAAATGTGATTGTGGAGCAATGTTTATTTAAACGAATGCTACGCCACTAACGTGGCTCAAATTTGTTTTGAGGGTAACCGTGGGTTTCGGCTTCGCCTACACCCACGGCTACTATTCATGCGCGGCTAACGCCGCTTGTCGCTGAGGGAAAGGATATGGATCAAGCAACATTTCAAAAACAAAGATAAAAATTCCGATTACCTAGCCATATGCCGGGACTTAACAAAGAACTGTTTTGGGCTTGATGTTTTTCGCGTCATTTTCTGGAAATATGCCTCTAAAGTCTATTATAGGCGTGGTGTTGTTAAATTGATGCGACGAATATCAAGTCCAAAAATAGCTCTTTGTTAAGTCCCGACCCAGGGCCTGTGAAGCAGTCCCAATAGGCAAAAACTAATGTGGTTGAGTAACTAGCCTATTCGTCCGAATAATTGGCGGGTAATCGTTATTTTTTATAAAGATTTTCAATTGAAAAAATTTTAGCAATCATAGCATTTGATTTAAAGGAATTTCCAGAGGAAAAGATTAACAGATACTCTATGTTTTTGGTATACTTATCTCCTCAAATAAGTTTTTTTTAACCAGCAAAGTCCGGATGAAGCTTGTTCTATGAAGAAGATCCAACCGAAAAAATTTGCTCTAATCGGTCTTCCCGGAAGCGGAAAATCTACATTTGCTTCCAAACTTGGAAAGATTTTAGGCATTCCAGTCCACCATCTAGACAGGCATATGTTCGAGTCGGATGGAAAAAAGAAAGACAAACAGGAATTCATAGAAATTCAACAAGCCATGCTCAATGAAGAAGCTTGGGTAGTTGAAGGGTGTTCTTTTTCGAGTTTCGAAATGAGGTTTGCTAAGGCAGATGTTTTGATCTATTTCCACTTTTCTCGTCTTGTCTGTTTTTTGAGACTTTTCAAAAGATTATTCAATTACAAAAAAGAATTTGGTAGCTTGAGAGCTGTTACTTGGGAGATTTTGAAATACACCTGGAACTTCGATAAGGAAAAAAGGGCCCGTATCGAAGAGCTTAGTCAAAAATATTCTCAGACCGAGTTTCTTATTTTCAGAAATCAAAAAGACGCCGATTCTTATCTAAAATCCTTGAGGGGAAGCTTGCTCATTGGCAATGCGCTGAATGTTACCACTTTATTCAGAGATAATCCTAAACATCTAAAAAGAATAGTAATATGACTCATCAATGGGAACCACAGCAAATCATTGAACCTCCGCTTGCTTTACAATTAATTAGAGAGCAATTTCCAGAACTTTCCTCTAAAAATATTCGCCTCTTAGGAGCTGGTTGGGATAATACAGCTTTTATTATCGATGAAGAATTGATCTTTCGATTTCCTAGAAGAGAGATCGCTCTTCCTCTTTTAGAGGCTGAATGGTGTGCGTTACCTAAATTGGCATCAAACCTTCCTGTGCCTATTCCGATTCCGAAATGGAAAGGTTCACCAACTTCCAATTTCCCTTGGCCTTTTATTGGCTATCCCTTAATTCCTGGCTTCACTGCCTGTTATGCCAATCTTCTTGAAGACGAAAGAGCTGCTCTTGCAGAACCTATTGCTAGATTCCTTGCATTGCTTCATGCGACGCCTAAATCAGAATTTTCAGATTGCCATATTCCAGAAAATAACCAGAGCCGAATCGATGGTTCTTTATTGAAAACCAAAATAGAAAAAAACTTTGAAGAACTTTCTTTACTTGGATTGCTAGAAAATAGAAAGGAACTTGAGCTTATTGTGCAGAATTTACAACATTTTAAAGCACCTGTTAGTTCATTCCTTGTACATGGAGATTTTTACGTAAGACATTTGCTTATTGATCAAAAACACGATCTAGTGGGAGTTATCGATTGGGGAGATATTCATTGGGGAGATCCTGCAATCGATCTCGCTATTGCCCATAGTTTTTTACCAGTTCAAGCACATCAATCTTTCATAAAAACTTACGGAGATATATCGGAAGAAACATGGACATTAGCTAAATTAAGAGCAATTTATAGCAATACATTACTGACGTTATTTGGTTATCATTCTAATGATCCTAGTATTATGCGTGAGGGACTTCGTTCTCTTAAAGTGATGGCTGCTGAATGAACTCAAATAGTTTACCTTTAAGTCGATAAATCAAAAATGATCAGTCTAACTGATCTATTGTTTATCAAATCAATTTGGGAAACGATTGATGAGGGATATATGACATATATTTATAGCTCTGAAATGCTGCAACAACTTAAAGATAGCCTAGAATTATTAAAAATGATTTTAAAATCGGATCTTTTAGGTGTTTATCTTTACGGTTCATCTCTTGTAGGTGGGTTGCAAAAATACAGCGACATGGACTTATTGGTTGTGACTAATCGTGCGATAACTTCGGAGGAGAAAAATAGATTAATTGTTCATCTCCTTCAAATTTCTGGCATTTATATGAAAAGTTCAAAATTACCTATTGAAATGACTTTTGTTGAGAAGAAAATGATTAATCCTTGGCAATATCCTCCGCGCTTTGGTTTTCAATATGGTGAGTGGCTGCGCGAGTCTTTTGAAAACGGCATTGTTGAACCATGGCTAAATGATGAAATGCCCGATCTTGCGTTAATAGTGACTCAAGTTTTATTAAAAAGCCAAACTTTGTGGGGATTAGAACCGGAGCAGCTATTGGCACCTGTACCCTACCAGGATTTTATGAAAGCGATGCTTCATGATTTAAATAGACTTGCCACAGCTCTTGAGCATGATACTAGAAATGTTTTACTTACCTACGCGCGCATTTGGAGCACATTGGAAACAGATGCAATAAGATCTAAGCCTGCGGCAGCGGATTGGGTAATGAAGCGTTTACCAGAAATCTATCAACCTGTGATGAAGCGCGCTAAATCGATTTGCATGGGTGTAGAAAAAGAGCATTGGGATGATATCGAATCACTCATAAAGCCTTGTACACATTTTATGGTGAATAAAATCAATTCACAGATTTCATTGGTAAATTTCGATAATCCAAACAAGCTAATAAAACTAGCTGAGGCAACAAATGAATAAGGCAGTCTGAAAAGGAGAAAATTTCGAAAAGAATGGCCTTATTTTTTTGTGATTTATTAAATTGTTCTCTATAATCAATCTTCCTTTAGGAGATAAATTCCATCATGTAAATTAATGGTTAAAATAATAATATGGATAGACAAGCTAAACCAAAATTAGATACAGCAATAGAACAATATTATTCTAAAGGAAAAGAACAAGAACGATTGAATGAACACCCTCTCGAAAGGGACCGTACCCTAATGATTTTAAAAAAAATGATGCCGAGAGCACCAGCTGTTGTGTTGGATATTGGGGGAGCGGCAGGAGCCTATGCTTTTCCTTTAACAAGTCAAGGATATGAAGTTCATTTGATAGACCCAGTTCCGCTCCATATTGAACAAGCATTAAACTTTGAATGCATTTCTTCAATTAAATTAGCGAGTTGTTCGATTGGAGATGCAAGGCATATCGAAAGAGAAGATCAGTGTGCAGATGTTATTCTGCTCTTTGGGCCCTTATATCATCTCACTTCTCAAAGTGATCGTTTGAAAGTTTTAAAAGAATCTCACCGTCTTTTAAAACCAGGAGGAATCCTTTTCGCTGTTGGAATTTCCCGTTTTGCGACTTTTATGGATAGTGTTTATAAAGAAGTGTTCGGCTCTAAAAAAGAAATCATAGAGCGAGAATTAGTCACTGGTATTCATCATAAAATAGCGGAGGAATTTGATTTTGGATATTTACACACCTCTTCTGAATTAAAAAACGAAATTGAACAAAGTGGTTTTCAGGCTATCTCTATTCTCGCGATTGAAGGCCCTGTATGGCATAAAGAGTTAATGGCTAATCTTTGGGAAAATCAAAATCAATGGAAATCCTTGCTTTCTACGATTGAAAAAATAGAAACGGAAGAATCCATCATAGGCGCTAGTGCTCATATCATGGCTGTAGCTCAAGTATGAGTTAGTAAAAAATAAATAAGCATATTATTAAATTTTTATAGAAAAAATTTCGAGCTTTTTCAAACTACATCCTTTTTTTGAAAAAGGATGCGGCACAAAATTGTTAGATGCAGCAGAACGAGAAGCCATTAAAAAAAGAAAAGTCTATGACTGAAATCAAACCTGTAATAGAAACAGAACGCCTGGTTTTACGTCATTGGCAGCAAGAAGACTTAGAACAGTTTGCAGTAATGAATGCTGATCTCCATGTTATGGAGCATTTCCCTGCTATAAAGAGTTTCGAGGAAAGTCTAAAAGAATATCACGCTATTGTAGATCATTTTAAGAAACATGGTTATGGCTGGTGGGCTGTATCTGAGAAAAAATAAAACCAAGTTTATTGGATTTATAGGCTTAAGATATATCGATTTTCCTGCTGCATTCACTCCTACTGTGGAAGTCGCTTGGAGACTTGTGTATGAGTATTGGGGAAAAGGATATGCAACTGAAGGAGCCAAAGCCTCTTTAAAATATGGATTTGAGAGACTGAAATTACCGGAAATCATTTCTTTTACTTCTATATAGAATTTACGATCAAGAGCCGTGATGGAAAGAATTGGCATGCACCGCAGTCCAAAAGACGATTTCGATCATCCAAAATTGCAAGAAGGTCATCCATTGAGAAGGCATGTTTTTTACCGCCTTTATCGCGATGAATGGGAAAAATCTCAGGAGGTCTATGAATAAAATCTTTTTTGTTATAGGTGCTTCTGGTTCGGGAAAAACAACTGTCATTAACGCTTTAGATAAAGCGGGTCTTTCTGAATTTAAAACAGTTTATTTTGATAGTATTGGAATACCTACTTTAGAGGAAATGAGTGCGAGATACAATGGCCCTGAAGAATGGCAAAGAATAAAAACAGTCGAATGGGTCAAAATAATAAAAGAAACGCTCATATCCCATACACATGTGATTTTAGATTGTCAGACAAGACCCCTATTCATTGAGGAAGCGTGCATTGAAAATAAGATGATTTATGAGGCGATAGTATTTGATTGCTCTGATGAAGAAAGAACTAAACGTCTTGTTACTCGCGGACATCCAGAGCTTGCGAATGAACAGATGATGAATTGGGCTAGATATTTAAGACAAGAGGGTCAAAAACGGGCGTATCAAATAATTGATAATACCGCTCTAACATTTGAAGAAACGCTTAGTCAATTTCTAGACTGGTTAAAGAAAAAGAAATGAATGTAAATAAACAGGTTGCATGAGTTACAGGAATGATTTCAATACAAAAAGCCTTGTCTCATGGCCTAAACTCGCACTCATCTTAAGACCGAATATGAAAAAGTTGAAGGAATATGACTGTTTTTGAAAAAAATATCATCGGCATCTATGGACAAAAAGGGAAATCGTGGCTTGCCAAACTCCCAGATCTCATTTGTCAATTAGAAGTCTTATGGAATTTAACCGAACTTAAACCTGTAGCCAACCTTACTTATAATTATGTGTTGGTCGGTTTTCAAAATGAAATACCAGTTGTTTTAAAACTTAGTCTAGATTCTCAAGGTTTAGAAAGAGAGGCAAATGCTTTAGAAGCCTTTAAGGGATATGGCACTGTATTAGTTTTAAAGAAACAAAAAAACGCCCTTCTACTGCAACGAGCTTTTCCTGGATATTCCTTAAAAAATTCCAAACACAACAAAGGCAAAAAGAATATTGAGATCGCTTGTACTATTGCAGAAAGACTACATAAGGCTCCATTTCCCCAAGCAAACTTTCCTCATATAGCGGATTGGCTGACTGCATTAAACAAAGATTGGAAAATTCCAATGGAGCATTTGTTAAGAGCTAGAGAGCTAAAACGTCAGCTTTTAGAAAATCTTGTTGGTTCACCCATCTTGCTTCATGGTGACCTTCACCAAGATAACATCTTATCCCATGCTGATGACTGGTTAGTCATCGATCCAAAAGGTGTTATTGGGTTCCCAATAAATGAGTTATGGGCATGTATTGAAGAACCAAACCATGATCTTAAATACATTTCTGAATATTTTGGGTATTCATTTGACAAGGTCGTCAAATGGTACTACGTCCATCTTGTGCTAGCCGCCTGCTGGCAAACTGAAGATAATCTTGATTCTTCACTATTTTTAAAACTAGCGAATTGCGTTTTGCCTCTTATTCAAAGTGATTTTGAAAAATAGGAAATTTACAGGGAATTAGAAAGAAGCATTTAAGAGCTTTTCCCCAATAGCATGAGCCAATTGACTGCTCGCATTGATACTAGTGGATCGCTTTTCACGCTTCGGCGCATCCTGAAAGACTAAAAAAATCTCTAAACTGATCCTTAAAGCCATTTATATAGAGTCTTATTTCGTTATGCCTACGCCAGATGACCCACTAGGGAGCGTACCTAAAAGATTAACCATTGTATAATACAAGCGATCGTCAACATTCCTGCATAATTTTGAGCTTTCATTTCGTATCTTATTCCAATACGCCTAAATCGTTTTATAAACTGAAAAAAATTTTCTACCAAGCAACGCTCTCTGTAGATATGTTTATCATGTTCAATTAGTTCAGCTCTTGATACTTTGCTGGGTATGACTGCTTGACTTCCCATCTTTTCTATAAAATTTCTGATTTCATTTGAGTCGTAAGCTTTATCAGCTATAACATTTTTTGGATTTTTTCCACTGAGTAAAAGCTTCATTTGAGTGCTCTCGTGTACTTGACCTTCTGTCAAGATAAAATCAATACAACGACCTAATCCATCTGTTACTGCATGAATTTTTGTGGTTGTTCCGGCCCTTGATTTTCCCATGGCTTCTTCGGCTTTTTTTTTATCCTACAAGCATCTTGATGCGCTTCAACAATTGAGCTGTCTACAGAGTAATTTTCTTCGTCAATTTCATCTTTTAAAGCTTGCCAAATCGTTTGCCAGATTCCAGCCTTTGTCCATCGATTAAAGCGATTATAACATGTGCTCCAAGGACCATACTTGGGTGGTAGATCCCTCCAAGCGGCTCCTGTTCTTAAAATCCAAATAATGCCTTCTAAAATCTTACGATGAGGCCGACTTGGTCTGCCCCAATATCCTCGTTCTTTTGGCAATAAAGGTTTTATTTTTATCCATCTTTCATTAGTTAATACTATCCTACTCATTCAAATTTCCCCCTTGTTTTATCAGAGAAAATTATAAATCATAAGAGTTATTATTTTAAATCTTTTAGGTACGTTCCCTAGTACTCCATTACATTAGTTTTGCGTATTTGGACTGCTTCAAAGCCCGGGGTTAGGGTGTTCATTTGTGCAAAAATGAGCTTTATTTTTCACAATAATTGGCATAGTTGAATTGAAGGTCGCATGTTTATGCCGTCCTTTCAGGACTCGATGTCTTTTTGATAGAACCCAGGCCTCCGCTTCGCTGCGACCTGGGCTGTAACATGACGGCCCTTCAGGCCTTAACAAAATTTGAATTGAAGGTCGCATGTTTATGCCGTCCTTTCAGGACTCGATGTCTTTTTGATAGAACCCAGGCCTCCGCTTCGCTGCGACCTGGGCTGTAACATGACGGCCCTTCAGGCCTTAACAAAATTTGAATTGAAGGTCGCATGTTTATGCCGTCCTTTCAGGACTCGATGTCTTTTTGATAGAACCCAGGCCTCCGCTTCGCTGCGACCTGGGCTGTAACATGACGGCCCTTCAGGCCTTAACAAAAAGATGATTTAGGGACTATAGAAGAGGGACTTAAACATCTCTTGTTAAGGCCTGAAGGGCCGTCATGTTACAGCCCAGGTCGCAGCGAAGCGGAGGCCTGGGTTCTATCAAAAAGACATCGAGTCCTGAAAGGACGGCATAAACATGCGACCTTCAATTCAACTATGCCAATTATTGTGAAAAATAAAGCTCATTTTTGCACAAAATGAACACCCTAACCCCGGGCTTTGAAGCAGTCCAAATACGTAAAACTAATGTAATGGAGTACTAGAAGAAGGAACGCACAACTTTGGATGTTTCTTGCTGCGCTTTGACTGAACTTTGGATTTCAGATAGTATCACTCGGAATTAAATTAATGAATAAGAAGAGTCATCTTAGGATTTGGGAATCAATATTACAAATTTTTTTGTTGCAAGAAAATCTATTGTTTGTCCAATAGCTTTATTAGAAGGTCCAAAGTCAAGTTCTTTAATTCCTTCCCCTTCTTCAACAAAATCAAAGTGTTTATTGCCAGCTATAATAAACACTTTTTTATGTGTCTCTAATACATGTTGTATGGTTTCACACATTTTTTGATTTCTAATTGGAACTTCATTTATTATTTCTTGTAAACCTTGATATGCTTTATTTTTATAATATTTTTTTATACAGGGTGTACAAGATTTTATAAAAATAGCGGTACAACACCATGTACAAAAAAATGAAAATATTTTTGTTATCTGACAACAATTAGATAATTCATTATTTTCTAGGTCCTTATCCACTTTAGTTATTTTAGATAGAGTCAAAAAGTCACTTACTTTTGGTTTCTTATAAATCGTACTTGCTTTGACAAATTCATGGAGTTCTTTTCTGCGATTCTCATCAAATTCAATATCCCAGCCTTGAATTTTAATAGCCTTTTTTACATATTTTGCTTGTTCAGGTAGGATTTCGTTTTCATACAGAATCTTTGACTGTTCATTGTTTTCTTGGCTTGTTTCCTCAACTAAAAGAATGCTTTCATCTTCATAAAGCGTATCAACAATTTGTGCATTGATTTCTTTGTGTATTTCATTGTTATGACTTTCACCAAGGCAGATAATTTGCGCCTCGTCCAACTGATCCACGTTTGAAATCACAACTCTGTAGTTTTCCTTGACCAGTTGATTGATTTTTTCTCTTTGTATTTGCAAGCTGTTGCTTTCAATTGAAGTAGTGGGCTCTAGTTTCGAAAACTTTAAATTTATTGAGTGTAAACTTAATCTGGAAACTTGATTCATTATACTCCTATTTTGTAAATGGATATTATTCTGATTTGTAATTGACACGATAATTCTTATCAACTACATTTTTCCCTTCACTTATTCTATTTTGCACAAAAAAAGTAGAATGACATTCCCAAGATTTTAAGGATAAATATGAAACTTCTATATACAACATTGCTTTGTTTTTTAGTTATCGGTTGCTTTGGCGATATATTTGCTTCGGAAGCCAAAATGGATTACTGGAATATTCAGCGTAAGGGGGCTAATTTTTTTAACCAAAATCCCTCTCTTGCCTGGTTTGAAGCTGCTAAGCAGGTTGGAATAGAATTTGCTCGGTTAGCTCCAGACAAATGGAAATGCGAGCAACGGGATTTTTTAATAGGGAACGCTGATGAATTCGCAGAAATTTCCTTTAAAGACTACCAAATTTTAAAAGAGACATTGGATAATGCATACAATCACAACATTAAAATTGTGCTTACCCTGCTGTCATTACCAGGTTCTCGATGGAGACAAAATAACTATGGAAAAGATGATCTGCGCATATGGCAACATGAAAAATATCAAAAGCAAGCAATCAAGTTTTGGAAAAATTTAGCCGAGCTATTAAAGGAACATCCCGCAATAGTGGGTTATAACATTTTAAATGAACCGCATCCCGAATTATTATCTAGAATTGGGGATTATAGGGAGGTTGATTTTCAAAATTGGTATCAATCTATTAGTGGTTCATTAGCAGATCTTAATCTCTTTTATCAAAAAATAGTAAAATCCATTCGAGAAGTTGATCAAGATACTCCTATTATTCAAGATACTCCTATTATTATAGATACTGGAATGTATTCAACTCCTTGGGCCATCGATTATCTACACCCTGTTAATGATAAGAGGATTCTCTATTCTTTTCATATGTACGAACCGTATATTTATACAAATCGAAAAATTAATAATGGACGCTATGCTTATCCTGGCATTCTTCCCTTGAAACTTGAAGACGCAGAAAGCGACAATCAGTCAGAAGTAATCACTATTAATTGGGATAAAACTGCTTTAAATGATTTCCTACAACCGATTTCCAAATGGCAAAAACAACACTGCATTCCTTCTTCTCAAATTTTGGTAGGAGAATTTGGCTGTGATCGAACTGTTAACGGTGCTGAAGCCTATTTGACTCATCTTATTGAAATTTTCAACGCAAATAATTGGCATTGGGCCTTTTATTCATTCAGAGAGGATTGTTGGGATAGTATGGATTATGAATTAGGCTCTGGGAAACTGAGTTGGAAGTATTGGGAAGCAAGTGAGAATGGAAAAAGCTTAGATGAATTTAGAACAGATAATTCTTTATTTGATGTGATTAAAATTCATTTAAAGCGTAAGTTTCTTTAATTGACTACATTTATTTGGCAAAATTTTATACTTCGTCACTTACTCGAATTTTTTATATTTCAGACAACTTAAAATATATTTTTTCATCATCAGATGAGACAATCATATTAAACTTTTTTCCGTAAAAAGGATTAACGCCAACCTTAGTAGACGCCTCAACAATGCATTCGGTAACCATCGAATGGATGATATTGTCTAATTCTAAATTGATTAGGGTGGTAGGAGTAAACCATGATACGACAAGCCCATTGTCAACCGATAAATAATTCGAGATATCTGTATATATGCCATCTGCATTTTGCATGCATAAAAACGAAGCAGAACATGTCCCTACTTTTTCATCTTGTTTGTTGTAAATTGATGCTCTTCCTGCTAAATATTTAGAGGATATGGTCGAACTGTCAGCTGAAAGATTAGATGTTGGTATTTCAATAAAACTATTTATAAAATCTTCTGTATATAAATAATATGATAACTTTTTATGTTTTTGGCGTAGTTTTACCCGGGATTTATCGTTTTCTTTTATGATGTTCAGATTGATCGCTCCATTCTCTATTACTTCAGTACTTGTATTTATGCTACCACCAGATGGAAGACAATGATCACTATATATACACAATGGTGCACAGATGGGCAAAAAGAGAAAACACACACTTCTATACGCATTTTGTAAATTCAACATCACTTTCTCCTTAAATTTTGAATAAGCCTCTATCCCATCATATGCTGAAATTTGAACGGACTCGATACTAAAACCTCTATAATTAAATTTTGCATTTATTTTCAATATTTTATTTTCTGAGGTCAATAAAAGAAATTAGAAAAAGATATTCAAAAGCTAAAATCTGGCTAAGCGACGCCTTCAGTCGCCGCGCCGCTTAACCTAAAATCCTCTCTTGTAATGGAGTACTCAAAAAAGGATGGGTAGGGAAATCAGAAAAAGGGCAATGTCCTCCCTAAAGTAATGGCTAATCAATGAATCAAGAATGATTGAAACAAATTTTATAAAATATAGAAAATGAAGATAGGATAAATAAACTCCTATTCGACAGAACATGAATTTACAAGAGAAAATCTAGCAATTGATATGATGATGAATTTTCGGACACCTTCAAAATTAGACCACCTTAAAAATTGTTTAGCAGCGATTCCCCAAGCTTGTTATCCCATGCATTCTCGGGTGCATTCTTTGCGTTCTTTTTCTTTTCCATCTGTTCAATGTTATGTGAAGAGAGATGATGAATTGGGATTTGGGATTTCAGGATCCAAAATCCGCAAATATCGATCGTTGATCCCCTTTCTTTCAACTAATAAAATCCAAGAAGTCATTATCATTGGAAGTGCTTATTCTAATCACGTCTTAAGCTTAATTCAATTATTGATTGAAAATGGATTTCTTCCGACATTATTTTTAAGAGGTGATCCAAATCGACCTCTGAAAGGCAATTCTCTTCTCATTTCTCTCTTTATTTCTCCTTCCTCCATCCATTGGTTTTCAAAATCTGAATGGAAAAATGTGGAATTGGAAGCAGATGCCTATGCCCGGAAAAAACAACATGCCACATTTGTTCTACCTGAAGGAGGATTTTGCTCAGAAGCTTTGCCTGGCGCTTTAACTATAGTCCTAGATTTGCTAGCAAACGAGCAGGAAAAAAAATGCACATTTGATCATATCTTCATAGAAGCAGGAACTGGCTTTACAGCAAGTGCATTGATGTTGGGCCTTCATTGGATCGAGCATCCTGCTTGTGTTCATGTTATTCTACTTGCAGAAGATGAGCAGGCTTTTCTTGCAAGCTTAAAACTTTGCCATGAGATGTTTATTCAATTGATGGGATGTCCATTTTCTTTTCCTGAAAATTTTGTTCTTCATTATCCGCAAAAGGTAAAAGGTTTTGGTAAAATCAATTCCTTACTATTTAAAAGCATTGCTCATCTTGCCCGCCAAGAAGGCTTTTTAACAGATCCTATCTACTCTGCCAAGCTGTTTATTACAAGCAAGGAACTCTTGAGGCAAGAAAACATAAAAGGAAATGTGCTTATTCATCATTCTGGCGGTTCTTTAACTCTCATGGGATTTCAAGATGAACTGCAACACCTTTAGAAGCAAGCATGACCCATTTTTTTGGCTTATAGCGAAAAAAAATCAACAAATAATCAATTCCTGAAATGAAAAATAAAGGTAGAAACTTTACGAATAGATCTAAGCCTCCTCTTGCAAAATTACCAGTGAAACTCCAAAGGTTAGGGGCCAAATTTGCTGCAAGCAAATTGTCAGATGAGCTGCGCTGCTGATGTTATTGAGTATAGGTGCTTTGCTTATGCTTTTTTCGTAATATTTTTTGAGCGGTACGTTCCATTTGAAGACTTAAATTTACAAATTGAAGAACATGGTCATTTTGCTGAACAGCAGCCAAGACAATTTCTCGATCTTTTTTAAGAATTGCATCTGCAAATATAAGCGCTGTGCCTCTTTGCTTAACGGCAGCCAGGACAATCTCTCGATCTTTTTTAAAGCTTTCATCTGCAAATATAAGAGCCGTACCTCTTTGCTGAACAGCAGCTAAAACAATCTCTCGATCTTTTTTAAGATTTTTATCTGTAAATATAAGAGCCGTTCCTCTTTGCTGAACGGCAGTCAGGACAATTTCTCGATCTTTTTTAAGGCTTTCATCTGCATATTGAAGAGCTCCGCCATCTTGCTTAATGGCAGTCAAGACAATTTCCCGATATTTTTTAAGACTTCCATCTGCAAATTGAAGAGCCCGGCCCTGTTGCTGAACTGCAGTCAAGACAATCTCTCGATCTTTTTTAAGGCTTTCATCTGCAAATTCAAGAACCAACCCATATTGCTTAACAGCAGTCAAGACAATCTCTCGATTTTTTTTAAGGCTTTCATCCGCACATTCAAGAACTAACGCATGTTGCTTAACAGCAGCCAGGACAATCTCTCGATCTTTTTTAAGGCTTTCATCTGCAAAGTAAAGAGCCTTGCCATTTTGCTTAACTGCAGCTAAGACTATCTCTCGATCTTTTTTAAGGCTTTTATCTGCAAACTGAAGAGACCTACCATCTTGCTGAACGGCAATCGAAATAATCTCTCGATCTTTCTTAAGACTGTCATGTATATAAAAAACAAAATCTCCAAAACAGCGAGCAACTTGAATAAAAATTTTATTATCATTAAAATCGGAAAAATTTTTTTTAAGTGTGGAAATGACAGATATTCTTGCCTGTTCCCATGCTTGACATCGATTGCCATGGTAAAGTTTTTCGATAGAGTCATTTTTGATAATGGTTAATATTTGGTCGTCAGTGCCTGATGTAAGAGAATTTAAAATAAATAATTGCTCTTTAGCCACATCTTGGATGTTTTTATTGGCGCTGTCTTTGCAAACTTCGGGATCCCATAAAAAGTGATCTAGAAGAGAAAGAAATAAACTTTTTGAGTGGAATAATTTTGAATCAACCATTAACAATTTTTCAAATTTTTTTCCACGGCGGCCTTGAAATCGATCGATCAATTGAAATTCCTGAGGTGTAAAACGCTTCTTTTGCTCAATTGTGAGACACTCTTGGGGGAACTTAATAGTGGATGGATGACTATTCTCAAGTTGAAAAAAAGTCTGCACTAATGAAATGCAAGGATTCTTCTCTAGAACGAGTTTCCATTTTTTACAGGTGAGTAGAAGAGAAGAAATGTCACGCAAAGGTTGACTTTGATTGACAATCTGATCAAAAACAATTCCTAAGATCTCATTGGGAATTAATGCGTCTAAGAAAACTTCATCTGAATCGCTTTGCTTTTTTTGTGAATTAAGAAGGGTAATTTGCATATAATTACTCTCTAAGTAAATAGATTAGTCTACTTGTATTAAACCTATAATTTTAATTTTATTATTTTACAAGGCATTAAAGTTAATTTATTTTTCATTTGACTGATTTGGCGAGAATATTTTGAAAAATATTTAAAGTTATTATTCATTCTATTATTCATAAAATGAATAGTAGCCTATAGGACTCATTCGTAATTGAAAGAAAATCAAGCTGATATTAAGTCGAAACTTTCTTCACCGAAAATCAAACCTAAGAAAAAGGCTTCCACTATGCCATCATGACTATCATCGACGTAAGCACTATCTGCGAATGCAACTAACATAGATTTATGAAAGACTAAAATGAATGAGATTCACCATTGGAGTTAAAGAGAGATCTTTTAATTTTATAAATTGGCAATTTTTAAACTTTTGAGTGACGTTTTTGTAAATATCAGGACTATGTGTCTCTACAATCCAGTAAGGAACAGCTCGGATGAGAGAATGATCGACTTCGCAAAGATGTTTTTCTCCTCCTTCACAATCCATTTTAACCACGTCTACAGCATGAGAGGCTAGAAGAGTAGTTAAAGCAATTCCATGGCATCTTACACTATGCTTTCCCTCTATCATTCCAAAACCAGGAGAACCTATAGGGGTAAGAGAAGTCAATGTGAGCAGCCCATCTTTTTCTGCTATTGCTTTTTGATGAAGATCTATCTTATCCCAGCAAAGTCGTAAATTATAATGAAGTGCTTTTATATTCTCTAAAAGGGGTTCATATATCACTACTTTTTTAGCTCCTTTTTCTAAGAAATACAAAGCAGTATCCCCAACAAATCCTCCGATATCTAAAACTATTTTTCCTTGCCAGTCATAGTCATAGTAAGAGTAAAATTCTCCTTTTAAATATTCTTCTTTTAAACCTTCAAATTGAATCAAATTTGCATGAATCTGCCGATGGTTAACTTCCCACAAATAGATGCCGTTTTCCATATGTTTTTTGCGATGTTTGAATGAATCCAAATAAAAGTTAATTTCGTGTATTCCTCCATTTTTGAATTCTGCAGCACAAGGTCTTTTATCTAGGCGTGCGGCCAAGGCAGATAAGAAGTAGGGTCGATTAACTTGCCTGGCAAGCCTCATCATTTCTCTGAGGCTTCCATATTTAATAAATTTTACTACATAAGGGATTATCTTTTTCCAACGTTGAGCCATATCTTGCATCTTCCCTAATCTATATTTCTTCTAGTTGAATCCTGGAAAATTGTAGCTAGCGTAAAAAATTTCTCTAGTCATTCTTTTCACTTAACGCTAGGGATTTTAAAACCATCCTAATAAGCAAAAACTAATGTCACGGAGTACTACCGATGGCATTAATCATGAGACGTCATTCTCATCTACTATTCAGTTTCCAGCAAGCATATTATTACATTCATTACATAATCGAGTCATTTAAGATAAACATGCCCAAAATGAAATGACTTTAAAACTACTGAAGTTTATGAAGGAAAATAGAGGAATCATTCAAAAATTTAGATCGAGTGCAAGAGCTTGGTCATAAGATGATAGAAAAGTCAAACAATCCTTCTATGTTAAAGGACATAAATTTATGAACTTTTTTGCAACTATTCTAAGTGTCCTTATGATGATTCCGTTATTTGCAGGAATACAAGAAGGGCATGAGACAAATCCCCAACCTAAACAAATTAGCGTAGAGAATGACTTACGGCCTAAAATTTTCATTGCAAGCGATCAGAATCATAAGGCAAATATCCTGAAACGAATGAAGGATGACAAAGTACCCGGTGTTAGTTTAGCTATTATAAATAATGGACAAGTGGAATGGGCTCATGGATATGGAAATATCACAAATGATCAAAAAAGCGCTGCTATTGACGAACACACTTTGTTTCAAGCTGGCTCCATTAGTAAACCTATTACTGCTTTTGGAGCCCTTATACTTGTTCAACAAGGTAAGGTTTCCTTGGATGATCATGTTAATTTGTATTTAAAAAGATGGAAAGTTTCTGAAAATGAGTTCACAAAAACGGAAAAAGTGACTCTTAGGCGTCTACTTTCACACACTGCAGGAACTAATGTCCATGGCTTCCCTGGCTATCCTGTGCAAGCTTCCATTCCGAAAATTGTTGAGATACTCGAAGGAAAAAAGCCTCTTGTCAATACCGATCCTGTCAGGGTAATTTCTAAACCTGGAACAGTGATGAAATATTCCGGGGGCGGAACAACAATTGTTCAACTGCTGATTGAAGATATTACAGGAGAAGATTTTGATGTTTGGATGCAAAACAATGTACTTAAACCATTAGGAATGTCTGAAAGCACCTTTACACAGCCACTGCCGCCATCTGATGTCCTTCATGCCGCCTATGGACATCATCATGGCACTGTTGTAAAGGGTAAATGGCATATTTACCCCGAGATGGCTGCTGCTGGATTATGGACTACTCCTAAAGATCTTGCTCAATTTATTGTATACATTCAAGCAGCTTTAAAAGGCGAAAGAATAAAACCTCTTCATCCTGATTATGTTAAAGCAATGATCACTCGTCAAAAAATTGCCAACCAAGAGATTGATATGGGTTTGGGGCTCTTTCTTAAAAATCAAGGGGAAGATCTAGAATTTAGTCATGACGGGCAAGATGAAGGGTTTATCGCAAGTCTTTTGGGATATGCATTTCGCGGGCAGGGAATTGTGATTATGATGAACGACGATTCAGACTGGGCGTTGATGAAGGAAATCACCAATAGCGTGGCAAATACTTATCACTGGCAACATTATGAACCAATGATAAAAAAATAGAGTAGACGGACGTTTTTATGGATCGTAGTCGTGTTTAATGCATACAATTAAAATGAACAGAATAAGAATAGGTAATAGCAATGCCCATACATCAAAGTGGGGAGTGAGAATGCCTGATGATAATGCTCCAATTAAGAAGGAGCTCCAAACCCTAGCCAGCATGGCTGCACGACGCCAATGGCTATCCCAGGATCCTTGGGCCATTAAAAGAGGAGTCTGCTTAATTCCCCATGCGATATGACTTGCTATTCGACTTAATGTGCCTGTCACAAATGTCAGACTCACTAATTGAGTTCCAACTTGATTGATCGCAGTATTCATGATGCCCATTGCAAAACAGAGTATGGCAATATGGATAAAAGGATTTATCTCTCCAAGTTGGGTCATGACAATAATCAAGCTGAGTAGAGATGCTATGATTCCGAATATTTTTCTTCGCGATTGATATTGATCAGATGATGAAATCAGGGTCCCTACAGCGACTCCAATAACAAATAAGAGAATGGCTGTAAGGAAAGGCATGGCATCTGCAAATTTTCCTTCCCCCATCTTATAACCGCTCTGAGTGGTATTGCCACTCATGAATGAGAGATAGGTTGCATAGGTCATATAGCCGTAGGCATCCACATAGCCGGCAATGAAGGTCAAAGTAATAGCTAGCCTTTCCTGTGCCTTTACAGAAGCTAATAGTGAAAAGTTCATCATGCAGTCAGCATAAATAGATGTGCTTCAATATCATTATAATTTTTTTTATTATAAAATTTAGGACATTGAAAAATCAACATGATTAAATTTTTTTAGATTTTTGAATATCTAAATCTAGAAATTTAACTAAGTTCATATAATAAAGCACTTTCATTATATGGATAGGAAGTGCCGGAACATATTTTAGAGGGTCACAATTTCTGAGAACAAAGTTAGGTCTATAACATTCAATTGAAATAGGCATGCGGCAATCTCGTTTAATCATAGAGATTGCCACATGTTTTTTAAGATAAAAAAGCTTCATCTTCCTGGTCATGAACGTTAATTGTCCAGAAATGATCTCAAAATTTGAGGTGCCTCTTTCTTCTAACCAATCGCCATAAATAAGCTGTCCGTTTGCATCTCCTGTATCAAAGATTTCATGGTTGAGTCATCTTATTCTACGCTTTGCATTTGCATAGGCTGCGCTTGTGCGCTCTTGGTCTTTGTCACTATCCACAAGAAAATAAACCCAGCACTGCCTATACAGAGTGAGACAGGAACCACCGAGACTCCATACACAAGAGCTTGAGAATCCGTTGCTCCCCCCATCGCATTAATGGTACTGCCAATGGTTGTATGAAAGGCGTAGCCGAAGATCATGATGATCATATTAGCAACCGCCGTTGTCAGACCTGCTACTCTTTCTGGAACATAAGTTGACGCTTGATAAATCGCCAAGATTTGATAAGCACAGCATACTCCCACTAGTACAAAGCAAAAGCTGAGCCCTCCTGGAGTCAGGTGCCAGATAAGCATAGTAAAAAAGCACGTTGCCATTACAATGCCAGCACCTATAATTGTCGTTAAATAACCACCAATTTTCTCGGCGGCTAAGCTCAATACAGGTGCCCCAAAGCACATGCCAATAAAAATCATTGATGGCAGGCTAGTGGCTAACGCTCCATCAAAACCATAGACCTGCTTTAAAAAAGCGCTACCCCAAACATCAGCAAATCCCTCCAAAGGCCCTACCATGAGCCCTGCAAAAATGCAGGACCAGATGACACGGCTATTGCTCAAGACTTCCTTAATGTCAGATAAAAGAGGGGCTTGCTGCTCACTTTTGATATCAGGAACAATCCAATAGGTTGCAAAGGCTAATGCAATGCCTGCTACAGCAAAAAATTGAATGACTAATTGATAGCCAAAAATGTCTCGCATGTAACTCACTGGCCCGCCTCCATAAATAGCTCCAATCAGACCAATTGTCACGGAAAAGCTCAACATTCGAGGAAAACGTTCCTCTTTGAATGCTATTCGAATAGTTTTAAAGACTCCTAGGATTGCAGCAGAAGAGCCCATTCCTATCAATAATCTTCCCACTATAGGATATACCCAGTAATCGGAAAAAATAAGAGGTAGCAATCCTATAACAGTGAGAAGCGTACAAGCTGTCATGACTTTTCTTGGACCATGTCGATCTAGCAGGATGCCGATGGGTAAATGCATGAGGGAGTAGCCAATGTAATAAACTCCAGAAAATTGGCCAAACGTTGCAGCGTCTATCTGAAATTGCTGCATAATGTTATCCAACATGATGTTGGGCATCACTCTTAAAATATACTGATAAGCATAAAATACAGATGCAATCATCCATACCGTCCATGCAATCACTCGTGAAGAAGACATTGTTTCAATCATCCTTTTGATTTTTAGTAAAAATATGCACTTAAAACTCGAATTTGTTTTTCCGCCCACTACCGATTGGGGCCATCATCAATGAAAACATTGGCATTCATTGAGCAAGAATAAAATTTGCTGCAAAAGATTAAGAAATTAGGCTAAAAGGCTAAGAAGGAAAAGAGAAAGAAAGGATAAAGAGAGAAGCGAGAAAAAAACAGGTTTGAAATTGGATAATGGCTTCGATTGCCAAGAAGCTTGGGTAAAACTCATAGGAAACATGGCTTAAACTCCTTCTTTTTAAATTACTAAAAATTATACTAGACAATTATAATTTTTGTCTAGCTTTTACTAAAAAATAGAAAATTTATAAGTTTATCTTTTATAATAAAATGCAAGCGATTGATTGGTCTTGGGAAAAAAATAAGAAACGTGTTAAGTCGTAAATTCGCCTTTAGAAATTAGAAAAAATGATCTGATCATGAGGGGAGTATGGATTGATGTTAACGACAGTATTGCCGTCACAATTGCCTGCCAGCTTACTTGCCAGGCGGGATTTATTGCCAATTAAACCTCATGTCACCCAGCTGATCGGACGATATGTGTGGCTTGAGCCTCTGGTCCTATCACGTGATGCTCAACCTCTCTTTGAAGTGTCTAATGGTAGTCCCATTAGTTTAGGAGAGCGATCAATGAATGCCTATGATGCAGATGAATCAATTTGGCGTTATATGTTAGAGGGGCCCTTTGAAAGTCTAGCTACCTTTGAGAGAAGTTTAGAGGCTCAAGTGAATGCATTTAATGGACTTTGTTTATGTGTGTTTGATCGACCTTCAAGACGGCAGGTGGGAGTTGTCAATTTGATGAACAATTATCCGGATCATTTAAAGCTTGAATTAGGAGGAATTTGGTACAGTCCAATTGTTCAAAGAACGAAGGCCAATACAGAGGCTGCATTTTTGATGCTTTCACATACTTTTAATTTAGGATATCGCCGCTTAGAGTGGAAGAGCAATGCATTAAATGAACGTTCGCGTCGGGCTGCTTTACGCATGGGTTTCCAGTTTGAAGGCATTCATGAAGGACATCTGATTATCAAAGGATGCAATCGTGATACAGCGTGGTTTCGAATATTAGAAAATGAATGGCCGCAAATAAAGAAGAAGCTCGAGCATTTCCTTTATTCCGAAGTAAAATCAATAGATGAAATTTAGTCTAGTACTCAACCACATTAGTTTATGGCTTCAGAACAACTTTCAAGCAATCATCCTTTTTTTCGCAAAAAATATCATAGGCTTGTACAGCTTGATCCAATGGTAATACATGAGTAATGACATCATTTAAGGTCACTTTTTTATCTTTAACTAAAGATAAAAGGTGATCAATATAGCGATGAACAGGTGCTTGCCCTGTGTAGAGGGAAATACCTTTATCAAAAATTTGTCCCATGGGAAAATTGGCGTATGTTGTAGCATATACGCCCACAATGCTGACAACGCCTCCACGACGTACGGCGCTTACGCAATTATCTATGGCTTTGATTGTGCCTGCTTGTAAATGTGCAAGATTAGCAAACTTTTCTAAAATGTTGCGATCCGCTTCCATTCCAACAGCATCTACGCATACATCCGCGCCTCTTCCTCCTGTCATTTCTCGAATGATCTCAACGATATTATCTTCTTTCAAATTAAATGTTTCTGAATTCGCAGTTTTGCGTGCAATTTTCAAGCGATAGTCAAGAATGTCAATTCCAATCACTCGTCCAGCTCCTTTTAACCAGGCTGCTTTCTGTGCCATGATTCCGACTGGGCCACAGCCAAAGACTGCTACGGTTTCGCCGCCTTTAAGGTTTGCCCAGTCAATAGCCGACCAGCCTGTGGGAAAAATATCTGTTAAGAAAAGAACTTCTTCATCCTTAAGATCACCCTCAACTTTTCTAGGGCCTACATCAGCATAGGGAACGCGTACATATTCTGATTGACCACCATTATAGCCTCCATAGATATCTGTATAGCCAAATAGCGCCCCTCCTTTTTGAGTGAGCAATCCTCCTTCTGGTCCATAATTATCATTGGAATTTTCACATTGGACAGGAAGTTGATGCTCACAAAAAAAACAATGTCCACAAGCAATGGGAAAGGGAACTACGACACGATCGCCTTTTTTTAATTTTGTCACACCTTTGCCCACTTCTTCCACGATTCCCATGAATTCGTGGCCTAAAACCATATTTTTTAATTGAGGAATAAATCCATTGTAAATATGAAGATCGGAGCCGCAAATAGCAGTAGAGGTTACTTTAAGAATGACATCGGTAGCTTCTTCAAGAATGGGATCGGCTACTTCTTCAACTTTTACTTTCTTGGGATGGTGAAAAACTAAAGCTTTCATAATTCTCCTCTATTTTCTTTATATCCATTTAAAGTTCGATTTAGATCTTTAACGAATAAGTGTCAAGATCTATTGTGGTATCACAATAATTTTGCCTATTGCTGTTGCTCAGACAAACTTCTAAGGCCAGCAAATGTTTTAATCAAAACACTCTAATACTCCATTACCTTAGTTTTAGCCTATTGGGACTGCTTCAAAGCCCGAGGTTGGGATGAGAGGATTCTCTTGTAGTCCTTAAGACTACATGACGAGGGCTAGTCTAACTCATGGCGATTCCCTAGGCTATTTTTATTTGAAGCCTTTCAGGCTTTGAACATTGGACATTTTTAGAAGACCTCCTTCTATAACGATGCCTATTAAATAGTACATATTCCACAATCATTCTAGAGACGGTTAACAAAAAGATGTCCAATGTTTATAGCCTGAAAGGCTTCAAATAAAAATAGCCCAGGTCCGGGACTTAACAAAGAACTGTTTTTGGGCTTGATATTCGTCGAGTCGATTTAACAACACACCGCCTTTAAAAGCCTTTAGAGGCATATTTCCCGAAAATGACGCGAAAAACATCAAGCCCAAAACAGTTCTTTGTTAAGTCCCGGCCATATGCTAGGAACGAGATGCTTCTGGCAAACTCCAAAAGCTAAATTTGTCGCTCAAGCGGCGTTAGCCGCGCATGGATAGTAGCCGTGGGTGTAGGCGAAGCCGGAACCCACGGTGTATGGTAAAAAAAATGAAGCCACGTTAGTGGCGTAGGAAATGTGATGGTGGAGCAATGTTTATTTAAACGAATGCTACGCCACTAACGTGGCTCAAATTTGTTTTGTGGGTAACCGTGGGTTTCGGCTTGCGCCTACACCCACGGCTACTATCCATGCGCGGCTAACGCCGCTCGTCGCTGAGGGAAAGGATATGGATCAAGCAAAATTGAAAAACAAAGATAAAAAATTCCGACTACCTAGCCATATGCCGGGACTTAACAAAGAACTGTTTTGGGCTTGATATTTTTCGCGTCATTTTCGAGAAATATGCCTCTAAAGCCTATTACAGGCATGGCGTTGTTAAATTGATACGAAGAATATCAAGCCCAAAAACAGTTCTTTGTTAAGTCCCGGCCCAGGGCATCGCCATGGGTTAGATTAGCCCTCGTCATGTAGTCTGAAGGACTACAAGAGAATCATTTCCTCCCAACCCGGGCTTTGAAGCAGTCCCAATAGGCAAAACTAATGTAAACGAGTACTAGCTGATTTATGAATAAAATCGAAATCGATAAATTTTTTATTATCAAATTCAAGAAATTGTCATTTTTTAAATCTTAAGAACAGCTATTATTTTTATTCAAGAAAAGATCGAATTTAAATAATTAATGGCAGTTGCTGTAAATTATAAATTAGATTTGATTGAAATGCTAAAAAGGTATAATTAAATATAATTTTAAATATGTGTTTTGGAGTGTATTATGAATAGGTTAAGGTCTTACTCTTATGTTCAATCCTCTCATTAACTGAAATTGCACAAACTGGAGATCTAATTTGTACAATTCCAAGTTCTTTAGTCTATACTATCGGGGTGGCGATTTTAAGTGTAGGTGCAGTCACTCTCACTGCTGGATTAGGTTTTTTGGCTGCCCCTATTATTGCAGCTAGTGTAGCTGTATTCCAAAATTATTCCATCCCTGCATTTTCTATCATAAGAGAAAACATTCCATTCACACTTGCTACACAACCTAAAAGAATATGGATTATTGCATCTATTGCTATAGCAATAATAGGCGCTTGTTTTTTGGCTATGCGTTATATCAAATGTAGAACTGACACTGAGATTGCAACCGAAACTATTTCTGCACAAAAGGAAAATTCAATTGATTGGGATTCTGTAATAGAAATTGATATAGAATCGGATGCTAAATATCAACAGCAATTTGACAATTTCAAAAAACTTCTAAGCCACTCAACTATTGACTTTTGTTCTTATAAAAAAATCTATGTGGCGTTTCTCCACGATAGTAACCTTAATATAGTTTTTGACGAAGAGTCTTATCATTATTCGTATGTGAAGCAACTTCCTTGTCTTCCTGATGAAGCTCTTAATTTATATTGCAGAGGATGTTGCTAAAAGCAAACAAATTGAAGATTATTTTTACTTACTAAAAAATCCATTCAATATGGATAGCAAAATGATTTCCTACGGGGAATATCGCCAATCGATTCGACAAGGATGTTTTTCCTCTACAATCATTAATCGTCTATTTAACCATTAAGCGAAGTTTGTTTTTTTTGCTTGTGAATAACACTTAATTGATATGGCTCCTCGGAAAATGTCCCTTTGATAGTTTCTGCGAATGTGCGGGCATCGAATTCTTTACTGGCTTCTAGGATTTTGGCATCAATTGGTTTACGTCGTGACATAGCTCCTCCAAATTTGAGGTATTCACTATGCCATATTAACCGATCCTCTATCAAAAAAAATTAGTTAACTCACATGATTTAGTTAAATGACCCTGAAGAAAAGATATAGTTAATAATTTTTTTTAAGGCTTGTTAAAAAATTTGAATTATTCTAAAATTAACATTTAAATAAATTACAACAATAAAGGAATAAATAATGATTTCATCATTAGGGAAAAGACCTTTTGCTTCTTTAGAAGCTGAGCCGCAAAGACAATATACTTATTCTCCATTCGATAATTTAGATGTTGTCTTCCACATTTTTTCACAGAAGTGTAGTGATTCAAAGGAACTTTCTGATCAAGACTTACTCGCTTTTGAGGGTGCATGTCATATGCATCGAACGCTAACAACATCAGTTTGGTATCGTTTAAGACAAAAAAACTTTTTTAGCATCGATTGGATGGTTTGCGGAGAAGATCATAGAAAAAATTATTTTTTATCTAAAGCCATTGTCACCTATATTCAACATTTACCAATAAAAGGTCGTAATACATGCAAATCAGTTATCAAAAAATTCTCTACTATTTGTAATCAATTTCCAGTATTTCAATCTTTTATTGACCTAACTTTATTATCGACCGAAAACCTTAATATTCCTAAAGAATTAGCTAAACAATTAAAACAAGAAAAAATTTTAGATACAATCCAAGAAGTGTATCATTTTGCATTACTTGCCACTTTTCGGAAAGGAGAAAAGGACCAACCGCAGAAAGTGTTAAATTCACAATACGAGTTAATGAAGAATAAAGTTGATAGCTTAATTGACCTTAACACTACTTTTATTAATAGATGTGTTATTAAGATTTTTGAACGTTATTTTTTAGTAAATAAACACCGAGACTTTCTTGTTCAATTAGTAATTAAAGCAGATGAAAAAGGGGATTATTCAGGATTTCAAGAGTTAAGGAGACTAGGAATTGATTTATACCCAAGTGATTTTCAGGAGATAGAACAGGAGTTAAACGCCGATTCTAATCCTCTTATTTTAGCCCAAGAATTTATAAACTTACAATATCAAGCAAAATTAAAGGTAGAAAAAAACAAAAAATGCCCTTATTTATATTTGATTAATATTTGTGAGCAGGATAAGACACAGGAAGATGAGTGTATTGAAAGTCAAAAACTTTTTTTAAAATTAAAAGAACATTATGATAAAGAGATAATGCCTCCAGATCTTTTAATTGCAGTGCTTCAATTTCAACTTAAAGTACAAAATTGGGAAGAAGCAGACAAATATTTATCTCAAATTCTTAATGAACAAAATAACTCTAATCCACATTTAATCTGGTTAGCGGCTAAACTTAAAGTCAAACTTAATCAAAATGAAAAAGCCAATGATTATTATAATCAATTGAGCGGAAAAAAGCAGTCAAAATTTTATAATAAAATATTTTTTGAAAGCCTTAAAGTTAAAATTTTGCTAGAAAAATTTCAAGAAGCGGATAAAGAGCTTAAGAATTTCTTTAGTACAATCCGAGATTCCATTAAGGTTACTACTCGTTCTTGTGTTTTTAATGGTGGTTATTGTTTTATTACCGATTACAGTTCTTCAATAGATCCAATTCAAGATTGTATTAATTTAAAATATCATGTCAAAGACGAGAAAGGAGCAAAGTGGTTTGAAACCCTTGCTTTGCTTGCAAATCTTAATCAGTACAATAACCAGCAGGCCTGCCAAGAAGCAAACCAGCATTTTACAGAAGACTTCTATCGAGCAGAATATCAAATTCCCCGTGAGCTTTTAGAAAAATTAGCTCAGATTAAAATGGAATTACAAGAATACAATGCTGCAGAATTTCTTTATGATCTTTATTTTTCTCCTAAAAAGACTAAAAAAAATGATCCGGATATCGGATTTTTTAGAAATCATGGTGAGTATATAAATTATGCAGCGTTGAAATATCAAGCGGAAAAATGGACAGAGGCTGAAAAGCTTTACACTCAAATCTTCTATGATCGCCACAATTACTTTTGTAATTCTAACTCCGAGGCGTTAGAAAAATTTGCTCATACTAAGCTTAACCTTGAGAAATGGGAAGAAGCCGAACACCTTTACAGCATCCTTTTGCAGGATATGAGGCATGCTAATCCTTTAGCTGTCTATCTTAATTATGCTCATGTTTGTCTTCAATTAAACAAATATGAACGGGCTTTAGAAATGTATCAATGTGCTCAATCTTTTTTTCCTCAACACGTTGATGCAAGAGTGGACGCAGATATTGCTTATACTTTAATGAGTTTAGAAAGATTTGGAGAGGCGAATGATTTTTATAATAAAGCGATTCTACTCTATGGAGATCAACCACCAGAGCATGTTTTAGAAGAAGCAGCCATTGTGAGATCAAAGCTAGGTCTGTGAAATTAAATTGAAATAGAGAGGCGGCAGTTTCGTTTTATCACAGAGATTGCCGCCTCTCTTGTCTCTAAGACACTTAGCTTAGGCTGGAATGTCATGCAGTCTGAAAGGCTACAGGTGTCAAATTTTTTTTATTAAAAACACTCTGGATTTTGAGCCATCAGTTAAAAGAACCTCTTTTAAAAAGCCCACTTAATTTAAATTAGAAGGAAAAGCGTTCTAATAATTAGTTGTTAAATATTTTTTTGTTTTCTCATCCCTGTCTTGGCTTGAATTGGCGTAAAGCGGATCCATATTACCACAATCATTTTAGAGACGGTTAACAAAAAAATGTCCAGTGTTCAGAGCCTGAAAGGCTTCAAATAAAAATAGCCCTGGGCCGGGACTTAACAAAGAACTGTTTTGGGCTTGATGTTTTTCGCGTCATTTCCGAGAAATATGCCCCTAAAGCCTGTTACAGGCCTGGTGTTGTTAAATTGACGCGATGAATATCAAGCCCAAAACAGTTCTTTGTTAAGTCCCGGCCCTGGGCTAGGGTGTTCATTTTGTGCAAAAAATGATCTTTATTTTCACAATAATTGGCATAGTTGAATTGAAGGTCGCATGTTTATGCCGTCCTTTCAGGACTCGATGTCTTTTTGATAGAACCCAGGCCTCCGCTTCGCTGCGACCTGGGCTGTAACATGACGGCCCTTCAGGCCTTAACAAGAGAGGTTTAAGTCCCTCTTCTATAGTACTTAAATCATCTTTTTGTTAAAGCCTGAAGAGCCGGCCCTTCAGGCCTTAACAAGAGATGTTTAAGTTCCTCTTCTATAGTCCCTAAATCATCTTTTTGTTAAGGCCTGAAGGGCCGTCATGTTACAGCCCAGGTCGCAGCGAAGCGGAGGCCTGGGTTCTATCAAAAAGACATCGAGTCCTGAAAGGACGGCATAAACATGCGACCTCCAATTCAACTATGCCAATTATTGTGAAAATAAAGCTCATTTTTTGCACAAAATGAACACCCTAACCCAGGCAGGGCATCGCCCTGGTTAGATTAGCCTCGCCATGTAGTCTGAAGGACTACAAGAGAATCATCTCATCCCAACCCAGGGCCTGTGAAGCAATCCCAATAGGCAAAACTAGTGGTTGAGTACTAGGGCCGGTAAATCTTTTTAATTAAAACATCTGGGGTGATTTATGAATAAAATAGGAACTATAAATTTTATTATCAAATGCAAGAAATTGTCATTTTTCGAATCTTAAGAAAAACTACTATTTGCATTAAAAAAAAAGATAAAACTAAAAAAAAATTTAACAGTTGTTAAAAAATTTGAATTATTCTAAGATTAACCTTTAAATAAAATGCCATAATAAAGGAATAAATAATGATTTCATCATTAGGGAAAAGACCTTTTGCTTCTTTAGAAGCTGAGCCGCAAAGACAATATACTTATTCTCGATTCGATAATTTAGATGTTGTCTTTCACATTTTTTCACAGAAGTGTAGTGATTCAAAGGAACTTTCTGATCAAGACTTACTCGCTTTTGAAGGTGCATGTCATATGCATCGAACGCTAACAACATCAGTTTGGTACCAATTAAGACGAAAAAACTTTTTTAACATCGATTGGGTTGTTTGTGGAACAGATCATAAAAAAAATTATTTTTTATCTAAATCCGTTGTCACCTATATTCAACATTTACCTATAAAAGGTCGTAATACAAGGAAAACAATCATCAAAAAATTCTCTACTATTTGTAATCAATTTCCAATATTTCAATCTTTTATTGACCTGACTTTATTATCGACCGAAAACCTTAATATTCCTAAAGAATTAGCTAAACAATTAAAACAAGAAAAAATTTTAGATACAATCCAAGAAGTGTATCATTTTGCATTACTTGCCACTTTTCGGAAAGGAGAAAAGGACCAACCGAAGAAAGTGTTAAATTCACAATACGAGTTAATGGAGAAAAAGGTTGAGAGCTTAATTAACCTTAACGCTACTTTTATTAATAGATGTGTTATTAAAATTTTTGAACGTTATTTTTTAATAAATAAATATGAAGATTTTATTATTAAATTAGTACGTCAAGCAGATGCAAAAGGGGATTATTCAGGATATCAAGAGTTAAGGCGACTACGGATTAATTTACAGACAAGTGATTTTCAGGAGATAGAGCAAGAGTTAAACGCTGATTCTAATCCTCTTATTTTAGCCCAAGAATTTATAAACTTACAACCTCGAGCGAGATTAAGGGTAGAAAAAAACAAAAAGGATCTTTATTTATATTGGATTGATATTTGTGACCAGGACCCTATGCCCCAGGAAGATAGGTGTATTGAAAGTCAAAAACTGTTTTTAAAATTAAAAGAACATTATGATAAAGAGATAATGCCTCCAGATCTTTTAATGGCAGTGGTTCAATTTCAACTTAAAGTACAAAATTGGGAAGAAGCAGACAAATATTTATCTCAAATTCTTAATGAACACAATAACTCTAATCCACATTTAATCTGGTTATCGGCTAAACTTAAAGTCAAACTTAATCAAAATGAAAAAGCCAATGATTATTATAATCAATTGATCGGAAAAAAGCAGTCAAAATTTTATAATAAAATATTTTTTGAAAGTCTTAAAGTTAAAATTTTGCTAGAAAAATTTCAAGAAGCGGATAAAGAGCTTAAAAATTTCTTTAGTACAATCCGAGATTTTGTTGAGCTTACTAGTCGCCCTTATTTTTCTAATGGCGTTCATGGTTTTATTTGCGATTATAGTTCTTCAATGGATCCAATTCAAGATTGTATTAATTTAAAATATCATGTCAAAGACGAGAAAGGAGCAAAGTGGTTTGAAACCCTTGTTTTGCTTGCAAAGCTTAATGAGTACAATAATTGGCAGGCCTGCCAAGAAGCAAACCAGCATTTTACGGAAGACTTCTATCGAGCAGAATATCAAATTCCCCATAAGCTTTTAAAAAAATTAGCTCAGATTAAAATGAAATTACAAGAAGACAAAGCTGCAGAATTTCTTTATGATCTTTATTTTTCTTCTAAAAAGACTAAAAAAAATGATCAGGATAGCGGATTTTTTGGAGATCATAGTGAGTATATAAGTTATGCAGCGTTGAAATATCAAGCGGAAAAATGGGAAGAGGCTGAAAAGCTTTACACTCAAATCTTCTATGATCGCCACAATGACTTTTGTAATTATAGCTCCGATGCGTTAGAAAAATTTGCTCATACTAAGCTTAACCTTGAGAAATGGGAAGAAGCCGAACACCTTTACAGCATCCTTTTGCAGGATATGGAGGGTGCTAATCCTTTAGCTGTCTATCTTAATTATGCTCATGTTTGTCTTCAATTAAACAAATATGAACGGGCTTTAGAAATGTATCAATGTGCTCAATCTTTTTCTCCTCAACACGTTGATGCAAGAGTGGACGCAGATATTGCTTATACTTTAATGAATTTAGAAAGATTTAGAGAGGCGAATGATTTTTATAATAAAGCGATTCTACTCTATGGAGATCAACAACCACCAGAACATGTTTTAGAAGAAGCAGCCATTGTGAGATCAAAGCTAGGTCTGTGAAATTAAATTGAAATAGAGAGGCGGCAGTTTCGTTTTATCACAGAGATTGCCGCCTCTTGTCTCCAAGACATTAGTCTACCTTATTTATTATCATTTAAAGGGAAATGTTCCTTTGGCTATTATTTCTGTCAATGGCTTACGTGTAGAGGGAACTTCTCTTTTTTTCAGCTCTTCTGAAAGCTCTTCTTTATTTCCTTGTTTGCCAATGGCGATCATGGCTTCGACTGTAAAGGAATCAGGAATTTGCAAGTTTCTTTTCAAAGCATCATAATCAAAGCCCTCCATGCCATGCGCAACGATATTTCTGGCATGCGCTTCTAGCGCAAGGCTCATCCAAGCGGCTCCTGTATCAAAATGGGAAGTGTGTGCAGGTTTATTATTATGCTCAAATTCATTTCTTGAAATAACGGCTACAAGTGTATCTGCTTTGCTGCACCAGCTTTTATTAAAATCAATGAGGACATTGAACAAAGTGTCCCATTCTTTTTCTCCTCTTCGGACGTAAACAAAACGCCAAGGCTGATTATTATAAGAAGAAGGAGCCCATCTTGCAGCTTCAAAAAGCGCCATGAGTTCATCTTCTGTTAAGCGTTCTTCGCTAAATGCGCGAGAAGAAAAGCGTGATAATAAAATAGGCAAAATCGGATACAGACTTTCCCGATTTAAAAATTTTGTCATACAATTTCCTCATCTTTTTAATCTAATTTCTTTTTTTGACTCATTAGTGGTCAATATAAGATTACCTTACCATTTAATGTAAAGGAGTACAACAACCTAAAACGTAGCGGTGTGGCAATTGCAGGCAGTGTATAGCCTAAATCTTCCTTTCTGGCTTCACATGTATAGGCCATTAACGTAGTTAAATGTTTTTCAGTCGGGGCCTGATCTTTATTGTTTTGATTAATATTGATAATGAATTTAATTAGATTAATATCTAAAAAATATAGTTTTTAATTTTAAATAATAAACCGAATATTTGTTTTTATCATGTCAAAAATTTTTGATTTTTTGCTTTGCTTCATATCTTGAGGAGATTATAAATCATCTTAATAACCAACTAAGAAAAAATGATATTTCTAATTTTAAGGAAAAGAAATGGAAAAAGTGAATCCTCTGGCAGGAAAGCCTGCACCGCCGACCATTCTAGTCAATATTCCGAAACTTATCACAGCTTATTATGAAGAAAAGCCAGACATTTCTGTACCCGAACAAAGAGTTAAGTTTGGAACTTCGGGCCACCGAGGATCTTCTTTTGAACGAAATTTTAATGAAAGTCATATTTTGGCCATTAGTCAAGCCATCTGCGATTATCGTCAACAACAAAAGATTGAGGGACCGCTATTTTTGGGCATCGATACGCATGCGCTTTCTGTTTCTGCCTATGCAAGCGCCATAGAAGTTTTGGCAGCCAATGGAGTGGATGTCATGTTGGCTCAGGGAGATGAATATGTTCCTACTCCAGTGATCTCTCATGCTATTCTTACTTATAACCGTGGACGCAAAAATAGATTGGCTGATGGTATCGTTGTGACTCCGTCACATAATCCTCCTGCTGAAGGAGGATTCAAATACAACCCTCCCAATGGAGGGCCTGCCGAGCCTCTCGTCACCAATTGGATTGAAGCAAAAGCAAATGAATACATTGGCAAAGGCTTATCAGGAATCAAGCGGATAACGTATGAAAAAGCGATTAATGCTCCGACAACTCATCGACACCCTTATTTAAAAAATTATATTGACGATCTTGTCAATGTCCTCGATATGCAATTGATTCGCGATTCGAAAATTCAAATTGCAGTTGATCCGCTTGGGGGTGCAGGAGTGCATTATTGGAAACCAATTGCGGATAAGTATCAATTGAATTTGACGGTTATCAGCGATCGAATTGATCCAACCTTTAGCTTCATGACTGTTGATTGGGATGGCAAAATCCGCATGGATCCTTCCTCCCCTTATGCCATGAAAAGATTGATTAATTTAAAAGATAAATATCAAGTGGCTTTTGCATGCGATACAGATCATGATCGTCATGGGATTGTGACTAAAACTTCTGGCTTGCTTCCACCTAATCACTACCTGTCAGCCGCCATCTTTTATTTGTTTCAGCATCGCCCTCATTGGCGAAAAGAAGCAGCAGTGGGAAAAACTTTGGTAAGCAGTCAAATGATTGATTTCGTCAGCGCAAAGCTTGGACGCAAGGTGTATGAAATTCCTGTTGGCTTTAAATGGTTTGTTGATGGCTTGATGGACGGATCACTTGCTTTTGTTGGCGAAGAAAGTGCAGGAGCTTCTTTTGTACGTTTTGATGGGAGCGTATGGACGACTGACAAAGATGGCATCATTGCGGCATTGCTTTCAGCTGAGATCACAGCGCGCATGGGCAAAGATCCAGGAGAAATTTACAAAGATCTTACGAAAGAGTTTGGAGAATCTTTCTATGATCGTTTTGAATCTCCAGCGACAAAGGAGCAGAGGGATATTATCAGGGATTTGACGCCGGCACAAGTGCATTTAAAGGATTTAGCTGGGGAAAAAATCAAAAGTGTTTTCAATCGCGCTCCTGGAAACAATCAGCCAATTGGAGGAATAAAAGTTGTAGCAGAAACGGGATGGTTTGCAGCACGTCCTTCAGGAACTGAAGATATCTATCGCATTTATGTCGAAAGCTTTCGCGGAAAGGAACAGATGCAGCGTATCTTGGAGCAAGCTCAATCAGTCGTTAACGATGCTTTAAAAGAGACTGTATTGAGTCAACAAGTCTAAAATAAGGGAGGCAGGAAACAATGGCAAATCAATCTGTTCATAAGCAATCGATTAATTCTTATAATCGATCTGACATCAATGGTTATGCCTCTTTAGAAGAACTGGCTTTGGACATGCACTGGTCATGGAACCATGGGGCTGATCAAATGTGGCATCGTTTGGATCCTGCTTTATGGGAATTAACACATAATCCTTGGGTTGTCTTGCAAACAGTTTCAAAAGAAAAATTAGAAGCTATTTTAGCCGATCCCGAATTTAAGCAAGTTGTCGATGACCTTGTTCAAAGCAAGCGAAACTTAGATCAAACTGAAACTTGGTTTCAAAAAAATCACTCTCAAAGTCCTCTTTCCCATGTTGCCTATTTCAGTATGGAATACATGTTGAGTGAAGCACTCCCTATCTATTCAGGAGGCCTCGGCAATGTAGCAGGTGACCAACTTAAAGCAGCCAGCGATCTTGGCGTGCCTGTCATTGCAATCGGATTGCTTTATCAACAAGGCTATTTTCGTCAAATAATCGATAAAGAGGGTGTCCAACAAGCTCTTTATCCCTATAATGACCCCGGACAATTGCCGATTATGCCCTTGCGTAAACCAAATGGCGAATGGTTGCGTTTAGAGATTACTTTTCCTGGTTGGTCGATTTGGATTCGGACCTGGCAAGTGAAAGTAGGCCGAGTGAGGCTTCTACTGCTTGATAGCAATGATGCCGCTAACTTTCCCGTTTACCGTGCCATTACAAGCGAATTATATGGCGGTGGACCAGAACTGCGCTTTCAACAAGAAATGTTATTAGGTGTCGGAGGTTGGCGCTTGCTGGAAGCGCTAGACATTAAACCCGAAGTTTGCCACTTGAATGAGGGGCATGCTGCATTTGCCATTTTAGAAAGAACAAAAAGTTTTATGCACGAAACAGGATTACCCTTTCATGCTGCTCTTGCAGCTACAAGGGCAGGCAATGTATTTACCACTCATACAGCAGTACCTGCTGGCTTTGATCGCTTTTCTCCCGGCCTCATTGAAAAATATCTTAGCAAATATGCAGATAAACTTGGAATCAGCCTATATGATTTATTGGCTCTTGGAAGACAAAATCCAGAGGATGCCGCCGAGCCATTTAATATGGCCTATTTAGCTATTCGTGGCAGCGGAGCGGTCAATGGAGTCAGTCGTCTTCATGGACAAGTGAGCCGCAAAATTTTTGAGCCGCTCTTTCCGCGATGGCCTGAAGACGAATTGCCAGTTGGGCATATTACCAATGGAGTGCACGTGCCCAGTTGGGACTCTGTGCCTTCAGATAATCTTTGGACAGAAATGTGCGGTAAGGATCGCTGGCGATGGATTGTTGATTTTGTTGAAACGGATATTGAACGCATGACAGATGTTAAATTATGGAAAATGCGTAGCGATTCCCGCAAGATATTGATTGAATATACACGCAAAAGGTTGTCGCGCCAATTGGCTGCTCGCGGATTGCCTTTAGATGAAGTTGAGAAGGTTAAGAATATTTTTGATGAAAATACATTGACTTTGGGTTTTGCGCGGCGCTTTGCCACTTACAAAAGGCCAAATATGTTGCTCCATGATCCTGAACGACTGCTACGTATTTTAACTAATCCCAAGTTTCCTGTACAACTTATCTTAGCCGGCAAAGCACATCCTGCAGATCAACCTGGACAAGCTCTAATTAAAGAATGGATGCATTTTATCAATACTCAACCTGAAGCACGAGCACATGTCATTTTTCTGGCCGATTACGATATGCTTCTGACCGAGAAAATGGTACAAGGAGTCGATTTGTGGATTAACACTCCAAGAAGACCTTGGGAGGCTTGCGGAACAAGCGGAATGAAGGTGCTTGTCAATGGGGGCTTAAATTTATCTGAACTTGATGGGTGGTGGGCTGAGGCTTATTCCCCAGATGTTGGCTGGGCGATTGGAGATGGTAAAGAGCATGGCAATGATCCTTCTTGGGATGCTGCCGAAGCTAATGATTTATATCACATTCTTGAGCAGGAAGTGATTCCGACTTTTTATCAGCGCGATCAAGAAGGGATTTCACCGGGCTGGATTGCCAAAATGAGAGCTAGCATGGCACGCTTGACTCCCTATTTTTCAGCTAACCGTACTGTTCGCGATTACACCGTCCATTATTATCTGCCAGCGGCAAAAAATTTTAGCGAAAGAGCGGTAGAAAAAGGCGTACAAGGAACATCTATTGTCAATTGGAAACAAGCTTTAGCGCAAAATTGGGCTAAGCTGCGTTTTAGTGAAGTAAGGGTCGAAACTCAAGGGGAGCAATATGCATTTAATGCACAAGTTTACCTCAATGGCTTAGATCCTGGCGCTATAAAGTTAGAAATTTATGCTCATGGAGAAAATGGTAAAGAAGGGATTCGGCAGGAAATGAGCTTGATTCGTCAACTTTCAGGCGAGCCCAATCTCTATGTCTATCAAGCATCGGTGCCAGCCACTATTTCAGAGCAAGCTTATACTGTGCGCATGGTTCCGTTTTTTCCAGGCGTGGCAGTCCCCTTAGAAGAAGGACATATTTTGTGGCAAAAATGATGATTAAGCGCTTAAGCAAGTCTTTATCAATTTGAAAATACGTCTTGTTTAATGAGGTGCCAACGATTCTAATTGGGCAAATTCTTTGTCACTAAGCTCTAATAAGGCGGCAGCAGTATTTTCTTCAAGATGAGTAAGAGAGGATGTGCCGGGAATAGGAAGCATGACAGGCGAGCGCTTGAGCAGCCATGCAAGCGCAATTTGCGCAGGTGTTGCTCCCTTCGCTTTGGCGATGGCTTCGAGCAGACTACCAGGATGTGCAAGCTCTCCGTTTGCAATGGGGAACCATGGAATAAAAGCCAATCCTTGTTTTTCACAGTATTGCAACACTTTTTCAGATTGACGGTTGCTGAGATTATAGAGATTTTGAACTGAAACAATATCGACAATTTTATTCGCTTGTTGAATTTGCTCTTCTGAGACTTCGGATAACCCAATATAGCGAATCTTGCCTTGTTGCTGCATCTTCTTAAGTGCTTCTAATGACTCTTCAGCTGGCACTTTCGGATCGATGCGATGAAGTTGATAGAGAGGAATACAATCCATCTTCAAGCGTCTAAGACTCATTTCAACACATTGAATTAAATATTCGGCACGGCCGACAGGAGTCCATAATTCTGGTCCTTGGCGTGTCAGGCCTCCTTTGGTAGCAATGACAAGATCGGAAGGATAAGGGTAAAGAGCTTCTGCAATGAGATTTTCGGATACTTCAGGTCCATAAGCGTCGGCAGTATCAATGAAATTAACACCAAGTTCAAGAGCACGCCGCAAAATTGTTTTTGCTTCTTGGGGATTTTTCGGATTGCCCCAAATGCCCGGGCCTGTGAGGCGCATGGCTCCAAACCCTAAACGATGGACGGGGAGATCTCCGCCAATATGGAATGTCCCAGACTGACTTGCATGAGTGGTAATTGGCTTAACCATAGATCGTTCCTTCTATATTGAGATTGAAACAAAGAAGATTTCTATATATTGGCAAGTTAATTTATTTTCTCATTAACCAAAAGATAAAAATAAAGTCATGTTTTTCATTCATGAAATTGTTCATTCATGAGATTGAGTGGATTCACGATCAATGCTTAAAGGTCCAGAGCCAAAGTAAGCGATTAAAAGAGCGCCTCCTAGCATGGAGAGATTTTTTAAGAACATAATTTTTTGCAGCATGGCTGCCTGGGGATCCTCAATGCCCCAGAATTGATGCATCATCAATGTGGTAGGGACAAGGAAGATCACGATCAGCCAAGCTCCATATCGCGCTTTGTAGCCTAACACAATGCTTAAGCTTCCGAGAAAGGCAATGATTCCTGAAAGAGGTACAAGGAGTGAAGGAAGGGGGACGCCTTGACTGGCGGCATATTGAATTGTTTGTTGAGAAAAATGAGTCAAGGCAGACAGGATAAAAATGGCTGAAAAAAGAATCCTTCCTAATAAAGTCAGGCATTTCATGATTGATTCCTTTATCTGATCAATTAAGGGATAAGATCAGTGGGTTGAATGGAAATTTTGCTCTGGCCAGTCAATTTTTCATAAACTGTTGCCAGGGCAATTAAGGTGACGGGAGCTGAAATTAAAATCCCTACACCAAAACATAATAGGCCTAATAAATCCAAACCAGCACAAGCAAGAAAAAGCAATAAGATATGCCAACGCCTACCTTTGGAGGCTACCGCGGCTGCTTTAAGCGACTCTATGGGACCTAATCCCTTGTCTAAAATAAAAAAAGGATAAAATCCTAAAGTTGCCCATAGATATAACCCAGGCGCAATTAAAAAAATGAGTCCAATCAAAAAGAAGATACCAAAAACAAAACTCGCAATAATCCAAGAAAGCAATAGGCGCCAATTTTTATAAAATTGATCAAAACTGGGTTTTAGACCTCTTGTTAACAAGAGCGTAGAGTTATAAAACCCCATTTTACCCAAGACAACGATGAGCCAACCAATAAAATGAATGGGAGCTTGCCTCCAATCGTGCTCCGATTGACTAAACAACCAGATGACAAAAAATAAAATGACTTGATAGAGAACAAGGAAGGTGATATTGGCTTTTGTCAGCTCCCATCCTTCTCTAATTGCTCCGCTAATGGTAAAAGAATGTTGAGTCATAAGCGCTCCCGGTTAATGAATATTTAAATAGCTTAAGTATAAATAAAAGACAAGTCACCAATCAGAATTGGAATTTAATGTCATTTGGAATAAGATAGTCTGGATTAAAATAAACAGTTAAAACAAATGCATGACATTCTAATTCTTCTATTTTTATTTATTTGTGGAATTCATTTATCGGCTTGCGAGGAGGATTGTCAAGCCTTATCCAAGGAATGTGTTTCTTTTACCAATTCTTCTGTTCATGCTCAAAGCATTTCTCCTTGTGTTTTTGTTGTATTTGGAGCAACAGGAGATTTAACTGCGCGCAAATTGCTTCCTGCTATTTACAACTTAGCTTATGAGGGATCCCTATCTGAATTCGCTTTGGTTGGGTTTGCCCGTGGTGAAAATACACATGAGGGCTTTCGTAAAAAAATGGAAGAAGCACTCAATCAATTTTCTCGCACAAAACCCGTAGATCCCGTTTTTTGGAATCATTTTAAGAGTAAAGTTTTCTACCATCGATCTGAATTTGAAAATGACGCGGGATATGAAAGTTTAAAATTTTTTTTAACGCAACTCGATCAAAAATTCGGCACACAAGGCAATCGCATCTTTTATTTAGCTACTCAGCCCAGTTATTTTCCTAAGATCATAGCCAAACTAAAAGAGCATGGACTAATTGATGAGATCAATAGCCATTCACAGGCATGGTCACGAGTCATGATTGAAAAACCTTTTGGCTATGACTTAGAGTCGGCTCTGCAGTTACAAAAACAAATTTCCCAATTTCTTGATGAAAGTCAAATCTATCGCATTGACCATTATCTTGGAAAAGAAGGTGTGCAAAATTTAATGGCATTGCGATTTGAAAATAGGATTTTTGAACCTATTTGGAATTGTCAGGAGATCGATAACATTCAAATTACACTTGCTGAAGAGATTGGCATAGGTTCACGCGCTCGCTTTTGGGAAGAGACGGGGACATTGCGCGACGTGTTTCAAAATCATTTGATGCAGCTTCTAGCACTCATTGCCATGGAATTACCCATTGATTTTAACTCGGATAGTATTCATAGGGAAAAAATTCGAGTGTTAGAAGCGATTCGTCCTTTTCCTGTTTTAGAAATAAAAAAATATGTCATCCGGGGGCAATATGGTCCAGGATGGATCAAAGATTCGAGAGTACTGGGGTACAGAGAAGAAAAAGGAGTGTCAACTACCTCAACAGTAGAAACGTTTGCTGCACTAAAATTGTTCATTGACAATGACCGTTGGAAAGGAGTTCCCTTTTATATTAGAGGTGGAAAACGGCTTCCTAAACAAACGACCGAAATTGCCATTACGTTTAAGCAACCTTTTGTCTTTCAAGATCAATATTCCCATGTTCTTTTTATTCGCATTCAACCCAATGCTGGCATTTTTCTCAAAACCAAGTCAAAAGTTTTAGGACTTTACAATGATTTACAGCCCCTGGTATTCGGCTATCAGCCTGATGGAGCTTTTGGTCAATCTTCCCCAGAAGCCTACGAGAGAATAATTTTCGACTGTATCAGGGGCGATGATAGTTTATTTGTAAAAATTGAAGAGCAAATGGCAGCTTGGCGTTTGCTAACGCCTGTTTTAAATGATTGGAAAAAGCATGTTCCTCATGATTTTCCCAATTATGAGGCTGGAACATGGGGGCCAAAAGCTGCTGATCACATGCTCAATCTAGGACAGCAATGGCAACTTTTAGAAAAGTAAGAAAGTATTAAAGAATGATTTGATGGAGTTTACGGAAATAAAGCTAATTTTTTTTGTTTGGATCAATTGGGCAACTCTTTTTGCCTAATAGTTGGTAAACAATACACCAACCCCTAAAAGCTTCAAAAAAGGTAAAAAGAGAGATAAGCAGCGCAATCCAACTTTTTTGCCAAATGGCCAAGATTAAAATGAGGATGGCGATGACTAATCGAAGAATTCTTCCTGAGGTTCCAATATTTTTCTCGAACATGTTTAATCCTTTAGCTTTCTCATAAAATCCATTGTCGTTTATATCTTTTTTCCCTATTTTTTTGTGTCTTGAATTTTATGGATGAAAATTCCTGTACTTTCAATTTACATCTAAATAAAACTCAATTTCGATCATACGCGAAATAAAATCAATGAGGAAAAACTACAAGTAGGATAATGAAATGGACCGCAAATACAAGCAAAATTTTATCCAAGCGGGAGCACTTGCCAAGCAAGTTCGCGCTTATGGAAAATCTTTGATCCAGAAAGGGGCTTCTTACATAGATGTGATAACCAGAATCAATCAAAAGATTGCAGAACTTGGTGCTCGGCCTGCTTTTCCTCCTCAATTGGCCTTGAATGAAGTGGCAGCTCATTTTCTGCCCTTGCCTGGAGAAGATATTATTTTTTCCGATCAAATTGTTAAATTGGATATTGGTGTTTGTTATCAGGGTGCAATAGGGGACTGTGCTGTAACTGTTGACTTATCAGGCAAGTATCAAGCGCTCATTGATGCTGCCGAGGCCGCTCTTTTAAAAGCAGAACAAAACCTAAGAGTCGGACAACCTGTACGCGAAATTGGCAAAATCATTGAAGAGACGATTTCTTCCTATGGTCTCAAGCCTATTAAAAATCTTTCAGGGCATGGTTTGGGAGAATATAAGATTCACATGGCGCCCATCATTCCTAATTATGAAGATCACTCTCAGGCGATCATTAAACCAGGGATGACATTTGCCATTGAACCCTTTGTCACAAATGGCGCAGGCTTAATTTATGAAGGGGGAACACCCACTATTTTTGGTTTAGCTGCAACCCGTCCGCTTCAATCCACTCTTGCACGTTCGCTTTTGGCTAAAATTAGAACATTTAGCGGACTTCCCTTTGCCATTCATGACCTTATCAGCAAGGAGTGGCCTATTTCGGAAGTGAAAACAGGTTTGGATGAATTGATAAAAGCTGGAGTTGTGATTGGCTATGCTCCCTTGATCGAACAAGGACATGGAATGGTTGCACAAGCGGAAAATTCTGTTCTCGTCGATGAAAATGGAAAAATTTGGATTACGACGCGATAGAAAGATGTGAGCCTGTCTCTAAATAAGAATAAATTACAATAAAAATTATTTTAAAAGATGGTTGTGTAATTAAGGATGGTCATTATCAAATCAGTGATTTGCGCGAAGTTTTGAAAGAAGTTAGAGTGGACATAGTGATGAATGGTAGCTATGCAACTACATCCTATCCTTCGACTTTTCCTAAGGCAACCACAGAAACGTCAGTGATGTCCTCTGCATGATCTTTTGTTTTTTGAAGATCCAATGGAATGGCATTAGGATTCTTATAAACATAAAGGACCAGAGCAATCATATGAGGAATGGCGATGCATGCAAGAACAATATCAATGAGCGACCAAACCAATTTGACTTCTGCAATAGCCCCAAGAAAAATCATGCAAGCTGTTAAAGCCAAGTAATAAGAAGTTTTCTTATTGTGAGTTAAATAATGAAAACATTGGCTGCCATTGTAACTATTGCCTAAGATAGTACCAAATGCAAAGAGAAAAGTGCTGATGACTACAATGATAATTCCAAAAGAAGAAAAATAAACCTGGAAAGATGATGCGACCATGCTGATTCCCAATGGAAGATTTGGATCCAACCATGTTTCAGTAATTAAAGCGACAATTCCGGATAAAAAGGCAATACAGCCAGCTGTATAGGTAGAAAGCATGGCTAAAGTCCCTTGTGCAATAGGATCTTCCGTTTGTGCCATCGAGTGCGGAATTGTTTGCGTCCCTACTCCCGCCTCACAGGTTTGAATGCCTTTAAAAATTCCCCAACGCAAGCTAGCAACTACGCCTCCCACTAATGTTCCACTTGCTAAAGCATAAGGAGAAAATGCAGATGTAAAGATAAGAGAGAAAATGTGTCCAAGCTTATCTGCATTATATGAAATGATCCATAAACATGATCCCAAGTAGAAAACAAACATCATGGGGACAAGCTTGGAAGATAGAGAACTAATACGCTTAATTCCACCAATTAAAGTCAAAATCACCAGAATAGCAATTAAGATACCCGAAATGGCAGTCGGAATGCGATAAGATTCCAATAAAGGAGAATTGAGAATGGCGGCCAGCTGATTGGCTTGAGCACTTGACCAAGCGGCCATAAGGATAAAACAACCCATGGCATACCACTTAGCGAAAGCAGGGGAGAGGAGATGTGTTAGATATTGCATGGGTCCTCCCATGATGATACCATTCTCTAGTCTTTTACGATATTGAATGCAAAGATTAACCTCCGCATAAGTAGCGGCACTGCCAAAAAAAGCGGTTAAGAGAAATCCTAGTAAGGCACCTGGGCCTCCCAACGAAATGGCAATGATAGGAGCGACAATCGTTGAAATTCCCACTGTCGTAGACATGGCTGTAAAGAGAGCTTTGTGAGGGGGGATTGTGTGGCCACACTCTTTGTGATTCCGATTAAACAGAGACATTCCTAGCATTTTGAAAAGGGAAGGAATAAAACGTAGCTGGACAAAGCGCGTTCTAAAAGAAATAAAGATACTTCCCAATAAAATAAAGAGACAGACGCCAAATAAAATGTAATCCGCTATTGTGGTAATAGCACTTTCAAACATAACTTCCTCTTCATTCTTACGAACTGTTATTAATTAAAATATATTTTTTAAATTTATCATCTGTTTCGCTTGCTTGCAAAAGGGCGAGTTTAAAATAGGTTCGTTTTGGCTTCTAGGCTTAATTTGCAATGATGAAGATGTCAAATTGTCTGACTCATCTCATTCATTCTAAATGATTAAATTCTAGGGTTGATTGCCAATAAAATAAAAAACTATACAGGGAAATTAATTATTCTGAGAAGCGCAATTAACATTGCGTTGCTGGAAGGAGAGGCGTTGGGAAATGACAGAAACAACATTCTTGTTCGTAAATGAGCTGCGTGACCTTAGGAGTGATAGATACATATAAACCTTCTTAATTAATTTCTATCCTTATCATAAATACAGATTGCGTGAACTCTTTTTAGAGTGAGTCATTGCAATAACCTTTATAAAATTATAAAGAAATGAAAATTTTTTTTCCACTATTTTTTTAAAATTTTAGAATAGAAAAGAGATTTTATCAAAAAAGGCTCTTTTTGCAGAGCCTAATAAAGATGAATCAATCTTGTTAATTAAAATGCGTGATTGGAATTGTGTCCTTCAGATCCTTTATCCTGTTTTTGCCCATTTTGATTTCTCGCCAGTTCTTTTGCTACACGCTCTCTCGCTTGAGCTTGATAATCGAAGGAATACTTGTGGTCTCTAAAAAATCGATGCGTTTGACAAAAGGTCTTGTTACAAGCACATTTGGCAAACATAGCTTGAATTTCAGGCAAGCGCTTGGGACATAGCGGATATTCGCATTTCACCTTTGTGCTTATTTTTTTTGGCGGGCTTTGCACATTTAGGATGCCACTTTGTGTCAACGCAGTGTTTGTATTTGCTTCTGCTTGTAATTGAGTAGAACCTTGATCTTGATTTTGACTGCGCATTTCGACGGGAGAAAAAAGCAAAGTTGAATTCAATTGCATGTTATTTCCTCTGATGTTTATCTATAAAAGTAAAGGTGTTTGAAAATTCGAATGAATCATAGTTAATAGCCTGAATTAATTTCAAATAGATTCATTATTAACTCACCACGCAAGTGAGGTCGAAGAGTCGGTGAGATCCTCTAAATAACCCAATCGCTTTTATTTGTTTTATAGTAGGTAGGATTGCTTCATATTTATCATCTAAGGATGATAAGAAATTCAATCTAAAGCTTCAAGCTCTTCAAATACTGCTAAAGCATACTTCTGGCGATCTTTGCTCATGTAAGGCATTGCTCGGCGCAAATATCCTTCTCGCTGCCATTCCCATCGCTCAGTGTCAATAAAAGCAATTTTGTTCTGATAGGTAAATGGCATATTATGCAACATAGAGTCTAAACCTCTAAAATAATACACAACATAGCAAAGCTCCCTCAAAATTTCGAAATCAATAGTGTAATATCTTCTCGCTACTTCTCCATCCGGATCTTTGCCTCCTTTACAAATGTCGATTTCTTCTACAATGAGAATGTAAGTTATTTTACCTGTGTTTGAATTTGAGAATCGCTTTGGCAGAGGATATAACCATTTCTGAGGAACAACAATGTGCTGTAAATGATTGGTTTGAATAAACCGGCTTAAAGCTCTAGCTCCATTAATTCGTCTCAAATAATTTCGCAATTGAGAATCTTGTGGAACTTTATCTTGAAATTTTTTAATTAAGCAATTTTTAAGGGCTGGATGCCTTGCAACCATGAGGCCGCGATGGACTCGATTAATCACCTGAAATCCTGAATCGCTTAACTGAGCGGGTGAGCTGAACATATGAGAATGATCAAAAAGATCTTTTAACTGGTCTTGTAAAGGATGATCTGCAGGTAGCAAACATTCTTTTAATTTAAGCTTGGGAACAGAGACTGGAATCACCTCGCTAAATACCGCCGTATAATTTACGAGAAAAAGAAAAAGGAAGGAAAAATATAATTGCTTTGCTAGGTGCATTAAAGTCGCCCCTATTTAAAATTTAGAAGATAAACTCTCGCACATTGCTTAGAGATCCTGATCAAACTAATACTCGTTTACATTAGTTTTACGTATTTAGACTACTTCAAAGCCCGGGTTGGGATGAGATGATTCTCTTGTAGTCCTTCAGACTACATGACGAAGGCTAATCTAACTCAGGACTAGGGTGTTCATTTTGTGCAAAAAATGAGCTTTATTTTTCACAATAATTGGCATAGTTGAATTGAAGGTCGCATGTTTATGCCGTCCTTTCAGGACTCGATGTCTTTTTGATAGAACCCAGGCCTCCGCTTCGCTGCGACCTGGGCTGTAACATGACGGCCCTTCAGGCCTTAACAAAAGCCTATTTAGGGACTATAGAAGAGGGACTTAAACATCTCTTGTTAAGGCCTGAAGGGCCGTCATGTTACAGCCCAGGTCGCAGCGAAGCGGAGGCCTGGGTTCTATCAAAAAGACATCGAGTCCTGAAAGGACAGCATAAACATGCGACCTTCAATTCAACTTTTGTTAAGGCCTGAAGGGCCGTCATGTTACAGCCCAGGTCGCAGCGAAGCGGAGGCCTGGGTTCTATCAAAAAGACATCGAGTCCTGAAAGGACGGCATAAACATGCGACCTTCAATTCAACTTTTGTTAAGGCCTGAAGGGCCGTCATGTTACAGCCCAGGTCGCAGCGAAGCGGAGGCCTGGGTTCTATCAAAAAGACATCGAGTCCTGAAAGGACGGCATAAACATGCGACCTTCAATTCAACTATGCCAATTATTGTGAAAAATAAAGCTCATTTTTTGCACAAAATGAACACCCTAGTCCTGGGTTAGATTACCCCTCTTTATGTAGTCTGAAGGACTACAAGAGAATCATCTCATCCCAACCCCGGGCTTTGAAGCAATCCCAATAGGCTAAAACTCATGTAATGGAGTACTAGATTAAGCAAAGCCTAAGATATTATATGAATGAAAAATTCTTGATAAGCAAAATGGTTAACTTATAAGTTTAGCTTAGCGTAAAAACTCATGAAAATAAAAGAGAATGAAAATGACTATACTTTTACATATTCGCACCAAGCGTTTAATTTTTTCCTTTCTTACGTTTTGGGTAATTTCTTATGGGCATTTGCCTGCTCATGAGGAATTTATTAAAGCTCAAGGAAAAACACATCCAATCAATCCACAATCTTTACATTCTTATTTACTTCCCCAAGATCATCCTTTACAGAGTGAACTTAGAGCGCTCTTTTATGATCGTCTCATGTTTAAATCAGCCCAACATTTTAAAAAAGCAGGATTTAAGGTTAAACTTGGCCATCGCCATCTTATGGTTGGTTCACATCCAACTATTCCTTATTACCTCATCAAGAAATTTTCTGATCAACGTTCGCAACCCGTGCAATTAGAGAATTATATTCAACGCATTGAAGGAGCTAGGGTGCTAAGGGAATTTATTAAGGAACATCATTTTCAACATCTGGTTGTTCCTGAAAAATGGCTTTACAAACTTCCAACTTTTTTTCCCAAGCAATCTTATGTTTTAGTTGTGGAAAAAATGAATATTTATGATTGGAATGATCCTAGCGGAGAGGCAAAAAGACTCTATTACAATATGGATATAGAAGTCTTAACCGAACTGTGCACAATTTTACATGATGTAGGAGGATGCGATGCGTTCCCGCGTAATCAACCTTTTACTCATGCGGGAAAAATTGCTTTTGTCGATACAGAGCATGTAGGCAAATACAAAGGACATTTTCACAAGCATATTATTCCAGCCCTTAATAAAGAGCTGCAGGCTTATGCCATTGCGTTATGGGAGAAACTCGAAGAGGAAGAAAGGGCGAGAAAATCATTTCATTAGGAGACCTTTCAAAAAACCATTAAGCCCTATCTGAAAAATATTTAGCGACTTAAACCATGGGCTAACATCGCTAAATATTTTCAGTCTCTAATGCAAAAAACCAGTATCTTAGACAATCAGCAGAGAAAAAGCACTTGTCTCTTAATGCTATAAGGGATGAATAGGAAAACGCTTCTGTCTCAAATAAGTATGAAAGGAGACAAAATGATAGCCTTTGCTCTTGAATTTATTGATGTGCTCTAAATCCGGGCTATTAGTCCATTTTAGTTCATGCAAGGCAACTTGACTTGTATGATTAAGCGCAAAATTATAATAGATTTCATATTCGGAAGCCCCTTTGTTAGCCTTAAGATCCACGCATAAACAAAAAGCTACCCAGAATTCAGTTTGATGATGTTGTTCCACTGTAGAAAACAAGTGTTCTAAGATTGGTTTTTGAAAGAGCATATGATGACAGACACTATACACTTTAGGATAGATTCTCTTATAGTCGGGCACTAATCTTTTTGCATGCGCAAAGTAATGCCTTTTGGGTTCGGTCTGATCACGGCTAATACAAAAGAGTCCCCCATTAGACTGATTTAAAAACTTAACAGGATTCATAAAAATTGTATCTGAATCTAGGATTAATACATTAGAAGAAATATTAGGAATGAGAAAAGGGGAATACAATTTCAGAAGTTGCTGAAAGTACCATCCGGGCGACCGATGGTTGTTTCGAAAAAAACTTTCTCGCTTTGTTTTATCTCCTCTTACAATAGTCGCTGCAATATCTTCTTTACTAAAAGGAAATTTGTTTTCATCAAACCATTCTGCTTTATCTGTAAGCTTTTGGGAAGAAACAACAATGACACGTCTTATATGACTGCAGTTTTCTCGAATTCCATCAATGCAAAGATCGAGCGTTGCGGTGTCTTTAGGATGAGTCACAATTACAACATCAATTAGATCGTCTACAAGATCATAATGCATTTTATTTAATTTACTATTCTCACCATGTAGACATAAATTCAGACATAAAAAGCATAAAAATAGAAACAAACGAAAAATCATGATTTTCTCTTTTGAGTGAAGGATATAGGGTTAAAAATCTATCTTCTTTAATTAAATAACAAACCAACTGCTTAGAATTTAAGATCATGCCTGGCTATATTCTAGGTCACTTTCCTTTCATATAGGTGTGAAAGGTAACAAAATGATAGCTTGTCTTTGGAAGAGACTTGCTTATTGATCTAGGCATACACTTATAGATATAATAAATTTCGTATTCTAAAGCTTCTTTTTTTTTGAGATGATATTTAAAATGGTTATTTTAAAATTTATCTTATATCTGTCTCTCAAGCGAAAAGCTAATTATTTAGTAATTGTAATATTTTAAAAAATTCCGCAAACTACGGCTTTATACGGAGTGAAGGCAAAAATTGAATGAGAATTGTTGATGGATGTCAAGATTCTCATGAGCAAAGGAATTAGGCATGTTTTTTCAAGATCGAAGAGAGGCTGGACGTTTGCTTGCTGCGAAGCTCAACCAATATAAAGGCAATAAAGACGTTTCGATTGTGGGCTTGGCTCGTGGGGGTGTTGTCATTGCTTGTGAAGTAGCAAAAGAATTAGCCCTTCCCCTCAATGTTGTGACTCCTCGAAAAATTGGAGCTCCCGACAATCCTGAGCTTGCTCTAGGATCTATTATGGAAAATGGAGAGGGTGTTTTTAATCAATCCATTATTCGTCTTTTAGGTGTGTCTCCAAAGGATATTGCAAAGGAAGTTGAAAAGGAAAAAGAGCGAGCTCAGCAACGTTTTGCTTTGTATCGTCAATATGCTCCTTCGCTAGATATCAAAAATCACACCGTGATTTTGGTTGATGATGGGATAGCAACAGGATCTACCATGCTTACAGTAGTGAAAGCAATGTATTCAAGAGGGGCGCAGCGCATTGTAGTAGCTGCACCTGTATCCTCTTCGGAAGCTTATCAATTGCTAGAAGAAGCGGCTGATGAAGTTGTTTGCTTGCATGTCAGAGAAGATTTTATTAGTGTAGGGATGTACTATCGCCATTTTGATCAAACAGAAGATGAAGAGGTTATTCAATTACTTAAAGAGGCAAATCAATCATGAAAGTGCAATCAGTGGAACAAGTTGTGCACATCCCCATTGGTAAGATCGAACTTGAGGGTGAATTAATGATTCCAGTAGATGCCAAAGGAATTGTGTTATTTGTGCATGGCAGCGGAAGCAGTCGCTTTAGTCCACGCAATCAATTTGTTGCGCGATTTTTGCGAGGAAAACAGTTAGGGACGCTTCTGATCGATCTCTTGACAGAGGAAGAAGAGAAAATTGATCGATTGACAAGGGAAATTCGATTTGACATTGAATTACTTACCAATCGCTTGTTAGGGATAACACAATGGTTGAGGCAAGACTCTAGGACCAAATCTTTTTATATTGGTTATTTTGGATCCAGCACAGGAGCGGCGGCGGCATTAATTGCTGCAGCAAAATTAGGAAAGACTGTTTCAGCAGTCGTGTCTAGGGGAGGGCGCCCTGATTTAGCCGACCCATTTTTAGCGCAAGTGCAAGTTCCTACTTTATTCATTGTTGGCGGGGCTGATACAGGGGTCATTGAACTTAATCAAGAAGCCTATACGATGCTAAATGGAATTAAAAAATTGGAAATTGTTCCTCTTGCCACTCATTTATTTGAAGAGCCTGGTGCTTTAGAACAAGTGGCTAACTTAGCGAGTCAATGGTTTACAAAATATTTAGCAAATCATTTATGACAGCAACGCCTCTCTTATTTAGTGGATCTTCCCATCCTCATTTAGCTCATGAAATCATTACCTGTCTGGGAACTTCCCTTGGAAAGCGAAATTTGCGATTGTTTCCTGATCGCGAGATTGTGGTCGAAATCCTAGAGTCCGTTCAAGGGCGCGATATTTGTGTGCTTCAATCACTTGGTGAAAAGCCCAATCTCTACCTCATGGAGTTATTTCTGATTTTAGATGCTTTAAAAAGAGCATCTGCGGCTTCTATTACGGTGATCCTCCCTTACTTTGCCTATGCTCGACAAGATCGATTAGACAAGCCTGGTGTGCCGATATCTGCTAAACTAGTTGCCAATCTTTTGACACAAGCTGGGGCAGATCATTTGATTACGATGGATCTTCACTCTGAACAAATTGAAGGATTTTTTGATATTCCTGTGCATCATTTGTTAAGCCGCACTCTTTTGATCCCTTATTGTGCATCGCTAGAATTGGAGGATGTGGTAATCGTGGCTCCTGATAAAGGAGGAATTAAAATTGCAAGTGCTTATGCCAGAGAATTAGAGGCTCCTATTGCTTTAATTGATAAAGAACGCATTGATTCTTTTCAGGTGGAAATGCGCTTATTTATTGGGAATGTCAACAGAAAAACTGTTTTGCTGCCTGATGATATGTGTTCAACAGCAGGAACATTGGTCAATGCTGCTCATGTATGTGCTGAACAAGGGGCTAAGCGCATCATTGCCGTGGTTGGACATGGATTATTTATTGATAATGCTTTAGAGAAAATTGAGAAGAGTTCCATTGAAATGGTGGTGACTACAAATAGTATTTCCATTCCTGATCATATACGCACACATCCAAAAATTCGTGTCGTTTCCATTGCTCCTTTATTGGCAAAAGCCATTCATTCCAAAGTGTTTTAGTTTCCGCGTCTAAAGACCTGATAAAACTAAATATCACCTTTTACAAGCAATCTAAATGTTTTATCTCCTTCATTAAGCCGTCTAACTAGAAACCGGCACTTTCTCATTTATTTTAGCACTGTATTATTAGTTTGTTGATTTGTAATATTCAATATTATATCATGAAAAAATAATATTAATTTTATTTGTTTAACATAAAAATTAAAAACTTTATTAAGGAATAGTTATGCAAATTAACAAATTTTCAGAGACGGTGCAAAACAATTCAAACGAAAACTTGCTGGATAACTTAATTCCTAATGAAGTAGTAGGAGTGATTTTTGATCAAGTTATCAATCAAAGCCAATCTTTAAGAAGTATTTCTTCTATTTTACTGACTTGTAAAAAATGGAAAAGTATTCTTGAGAGGAACTTTTGTATTTCATTGGCGCAGGCATTTTTTCAACTTAAAAAGAAGCCTCCCTTCAAGATTACGTTTCCCCAATGTATCATAACTGATCAAAAGAATCAGCTTACCTCTGCGGAACTTAACTTGATTGATCGAGCCTTCAGTAAACAGCGTATCAGTTTTGAAAGGCTTTTAAATTGTGATACAAATTTATTTCAGCCGAAGTGTTTATCTCTTTCTCTTTTGAAGTTCTATTTATGGCATCCTGAAGCTTGTAAAGAAAGCGCCAATGAAAATATCCGACAGATAGCCAAAGAGCAATTACAGATTTTAAGCTCTCTTACATCAGGCACTGATGATCAAAGACTGAGCGCGATCAAAGACTTTATCGGAAAACTTTACAGTGGTGGTCGAAATTTAACATGGCCGCAGGAAAAAATATCTGTTGTCTCTACACTAAAAAATCTTTCCAATTTTAACGATAAAAACATTCTCATGCAAGTGATTCGGTATTTTGGAAGTGCTGTTTTTGATATACATGAAAGCCTTAAAAAAGATCGAGAAATTGTCTTAGCGGTCATTCAGCAAGATGGCTATGCTCTTCAATATGCAGATGATAGCCTTAAAAAAGATCGAGAAGTTGTCTTGGCTGCCGTTAAGCAAAATGGTAACGCTCTTCGTTTTGCAGATGAAAATCTTAAAAAAGATCGAGACATTGTGTTGGTTGCCGTTCAGCAATCTGGCAGAGCTCTTCAATATGCAGATGAAAGCCTTAAAAAAGATCGAGAGATTGTCTGGGTTGCCCTTCAGCAAAATGGCAAAGCTCTTGGATATGCAGATGAAAGCCTTAAAAAAGATCGAGACATTGTCTTGGTTGCGATTACTCAAGATGGCCAGGCTATTGAATTTGCAGATGAAAGCCTTAAAAAAGATCGAGAGATTGTCTTGGCTGCCGTTAAGCAAGATGGCTATAATCTTCACTATGCAGATGAAACCTTTAAAAAAGACCGAGAGTTTGTTTTGGCTGTTGTTCAGCAAAATGGCAATGCTCTTCTCTATGCAGATGAAAGTCTTAAACAAGATCGCGAAATTGTCTTGGCTGCTATTAAGCAAGATGGCACTGCTCTTCTTTATGCAAATGAAAGCTTTAAACAAGATCGCGAAATTGTCTTGACTGCTGTTAAGCAAAATGGCTGTGCTCTTGTCTATGCAGTTAAAGGCCTTAAAAAAGATCGAGAAATTGTCTCAGCTAGCTTACAACAAAATTACGCATTTTTTGAATTTGCAGACGAAAGCCTTAAAAAAGATCGTGCAATTGTTTTGGTTGCCGTTCAGCAAAGTGGTTATGCTCTTAGATTTGCAGATAAGAGCTTTCAAAAAGATCGAGAGATTGTCTTGGCTGCCGTTAAGCAATATGGCTTAGCTCTTGAATTTGCAGATGAAAGCCTTAAAAAAGATCAAGAGATTGTTTTGACTGCCGTTAAGCAAGAGGGTATGGCTCTTCAATTTGCAGATGAAAGCCTTAGAAAAGATCAAGAGATTGTTTTGGCTGCCTTTCAGCAAGATCCAAAAGCTCTTAAATATGCAGATGAAAGTCTAAAAAAGATCGACAGATTGTCTTGATTATAAGGCCCAGCTATCTTGCTGGGCCTACACTTTGTTCGATAGCCGCAAATAATCCAAGTTTCTCTCAGCGTTTTCTGCGGCTCTGCATTAAACCCGCCTTATATGTTCTATTTTATAGTTTTTGCCTATAGGGCAATTTTTAAGATTCTTATGGGCTGAGTGAAGAGAGATGAGCTAAAGCTAACGACGTCTTCAGTCTCCCTTCATTACAGATAGATAGCCAGGTGACTAACCATTAGAAAGCAATTTTTAAATAAATGATCGAGATGAGCAGAGGAGTTAGCCTTGTACAATTTCTTCCCAGTCCTTAGCTCCACAAAAGTACTCCTACAAGAATTATAAATATTATCTTGACTAGTACTCAACCACACTAGTTTTGTGTATTTAGACTGCTTCAAAGCGCTGGGATTGGGATGAGATGATTCTCTTGTAGTTCTTCAGACTACATGACGAGGGCTAATCTAACCCAGGGCGATGCCCTGGGCTATTTTATTTGAGCCTTTCAGGCTCGGAACATTGGACATCTTTTTATTAACTGTCTCTAAAATGATTGTGGAGTATGTACCATTTAATAGGCATGGGCCCTACAATCGTTATAGAAGGAGGCCTTCTAAAAATTGTCCAATGTTCAGAGCCTGAAAGGCTTCAAATAAAATAGCCCAGGGCATCGCCCTGGGTTAGATTGTCCATCGTCATGTAGTCTGAAGGACTACAAGAGAATCATCTCATCCCAATTCCGGGGTTTTGAAGCAGTCCCAATAGGCTAAAGCTAATGTAATGAAGTACTAGGGAGTATATTGAAAATTGCACGACAGTTTTACGAGGGTCTTCCACTTCCATGAGGATTTGATAGAATCATCCCCTTAGGGTGTTGAAATTCTTTAAACTTAATGTGAAGAGGAACTTTGCCTTTTGGTTGAGTCATATAAAAACTCCTTGGATATTAAATAATTAAGTTTTAATAATTCAATAATTTTTTATAAAACTAATAGATTTTAAATAAGTTGATTTAATGGTTAGTCATCTTCAACGTATTATTAGTTTGTTGATTTATAGTATTTAATATTATATGATAAAAAATCATATTAATTTCATCTGTTTAATATAAAAATTAAAAATTTAATTAAGGAATAATTATGCAAATTAACAAATTTTCAGAGACAGTGCAAAACAATTCAAACGAAAACTTGCTGGACAACTTACTTCCTAATGAAGTAGTAGGAGTGATTTTTGATCAAGTTATCAATCAAAGCCAATCTTTAAGAAGTATTTCTTCTATTTTACTGACTTGTAAAAAATGGAAAAGTATTCTTGAGGGGAATTTTTGTATTTCATTGGCGCAGGCATTTTTTCAAATTAACAAGAAGCCTATCTTCAAGATTACGTTTCCCCAATGTATCATAACTGATCAAAAGAAGCAGCTTACATCTGCGGAACTTAACTTGATTAATCGAGCCTTCAGTAAACAGCGTATCAGTTTTGAAAGGCTTTTAAAGTGGGATACAAATTTATTTCAGCCGAAGTGTTTATCTCTTTCTCTTTTGAATTTCTATTTATGGAATCCTGAAGCTTGTAAAGAAAGCGCTAATGAAAATATCCGACAGATAGCTAAAGAGCAATCACAGATTTTAGACTCTCTGACATCAGGCACTGATGATCAAAGACTGAATGCGATCAAAGACTTTATTGGAAAACTTTACAAGGGTGTTCGAAGTTTAACATGGCAGCAGAAAAAAATATCTGTTGTCTCTACACTAAAAAATCTTCCCAATTTTAACGATAAAAACATTCTCATGCAAGTGATTCACTATTTTGGAAGTGCTGTTTTTGATATACATGAAAGCCTTAAAAAAGATCGAGAAATTGTCTTAGCGGTTATTCAGCAAGATGGCGGGGCTCTTTACGATGCAGATGAAAGCTTTAAAAAAGATCGAGAAGTTGTCTTGGCTGCCGTTAAGCAATATGGTAAAGCTCTTCATTTTGCAGATAAAAGTCTTAAAAAAGATCGAGACATTGTGTTGGTTGCCTTTCAGCAATATGGCAGAGCTCTTAAATATGCAGATGAAAGCCTTAAAAAAGATCGTGAGATTGTGTTGGCGGCCCTTCAGCAAGATGGCAAAGCTCTTAAATATGCAGATGAAAGTCTTAAAAAAGATCGAGACATTGTCTTGGCTGCCGTTAAGCAAAATGGCCGGGCTCTTCAATATGCAGATGAAAGTCTTAAAAAAGATCGAGAGATTATCTGGGCTACTGTCCAGCAAGATGGCTGGGCTCTTCAATATGTAGATGAAAGCCTTAAAAAAGATCGAGACATTGTCTTGGTGGCCGTTAATAAAAACGGCTATGCTCTTGAATATGCAGATGAAAGCTTTAAAAAAGATCGAGACATTGTCTTGGCTGCCGTTAAGCAAGATGGCTATGCTCTTAAATTTGCAGATGAAAGCCTTAAAAAAGATCGAGAGTTTGTTTTGTCTGCTGTTAAGCAAAATGGCACTGCTCTTCAATATGCAGATGAAAGCCTTAAACAAGATCGCGAAATTGTTTTGGCTGCCGTTAAGCAAAATGGCTATGCTCTTCAATTTGTAGATAAAAGCCTTAAAAAAGATCGAGAGATTGCCTCAGCTAGTTTACAACAAAATGGCTCATTTTTTGAATTGGCAGACGAAAGTTTTAGAAAAGATCGAGAGTTTGTTTTGGTTATCATTCAGCAAGATGGCACAACTCTTGAATATGCAGATGAAAGCCTTAAAAAAGATCAAGAGGTTGTCTTGGTTGCCGTTAAGCAAAGTGGCTATGCTCTTCGATATGCAGATGAAAGCCTTAAAAAAGATCAAGAGGTTGTCTTGGTTGCCGTTAAGCAAAGTGGCATGGCTCTTCAATTTGCAGATGAAAGTCTAAAAAAAGATCGAGAAATTGTTTTGGCTGCCGTTAAGCAAGAGGGTATGGCTCTTCAGTTTGCAGATGAAAGCCTTAGAAAAGATCAAGAGATTGTTTTGGCTGCCTTTCAGCAAGATCCAAAAGCTCTTAAATATGCAGATGAAAGTTTAAAAAAGATCGACAGATTGTCTTGATTATAAGGCCCAGCTATCTTGCTGGGCCTACACTTTGTTCGATAGCCGCAAGTAATCCAAGTTTGTCTCGGCGTTTGCTCAGCGTTTCTCGGCTTTGCGTTAAACCCTCCTTATGTTCAGTCCTATTAGTTTTTGCCTATTAGGGCGATTTTAAAATTCCTATGGGTTAAGTGAAGAGAGATGAGCTAAAGCTAACGCCGCTTCAATCGCCCTTCATTAAAGATAGATAGCCAGGTGACTCACCATTAAAAGCAATTTTTAAATAAATGATCGCGATAGAAGAGGAGGCGCCTGTACAATTTCTTCCCAGTTCTTAGCTCCACAAAGCACTCCTACAAGAGTTATAAATATTATCTTGACTAGGGAATGTTGAAAATTGCAAGACGCGGTTTACGAGGGTCTTCCACTTCCATGAGGATTGAATAATAGAATCATTTACCTTAGGGTGTTGAAATTCTTTAAACTTAATGTGAAGAGGAACTTTGCCTTTTGGTTGACTCATATAAGAACTCATTTGATATTAAAAACTTAAGTTTTAATAATTCAAGAATTCTTCATAAAGCTAATAAATTTTAAACAAATTGATTTAATGCTTAGTCACCTGCATTCCATTATTAGTTTGTTTATTTATAGTATTTAATATTATATCATAAAAAATGATATTAATTTTATGTGCTTAATATAAAAACTAAAATTTTAATTAAGGAATAATTATGCAAATTAACACGTTTTATTCAGAAACGTTGCAAAACAATTCAAACGAAAACTTGCTAGACAACTTACTTCCTAATGAAGTAGTAGGAGTGATTTTTGATCAAGTTATCAATCAAAGCAAATGTTTAAGAAGTATTTCTTCTATTTTACTGACTTGTAAAAAATGGAAAAGCATTCTTGAAGGGAACTTTTGTGTTTCATTGGCACAGGCATTTTTTCAACTTAACAAGAAGCCTCCCTCCAAGATTACGTTTCCCCACTGTATCATAACTGATCAAAAGAAGCTTACCTCTGCGGAACTTAACTTGATTGATCGAGCCTTCCGTAAACAGTCTATCAAGTTTGAAAGCTTGTTAAGGCAGGATACAAATTTATTTCAGCCGAAGTGTTTATCTCTTTCTCTTTTGAATTTCTATACATGGGATCCTGAAGCTTGTAAAGAGAGCGCCAATGAAAATATCCGACAGATAGCTAAAGAGCAATTACAGATTTTAGACTCTCTGACATCAGGCACTGATGATCAAAGACTGAACGCGATCAAAGACTTTATCGGAAAACTTTACAGTGGGGGTCGAAATTCAACATGGCCGCAGGAAAAAATATCTATTATCTCTACACTAAAAAATCTTCCCAATTTTAACGATAAAAACATTCTCATGCAAGTGATTCGGTATTTTGGAAGTGCTGTTTTTGATATACATGAAAGCCTTAAAAAAGATCGAGAAATTGTTTTAGCGGTCATTCAGCAAGATGGCGAGACTCTTTTCTATGCGGATGAAAGTCTTAAAAAAGATCGAGAAGTTGTCTTGGCTGCCGTTAAGCAAAATGGTAACGCTCTTCATTTTGCAGATAAAAATCTTAAAAAAGATCGAGACATTGTGTTGGTTGCCATTCGGCAAGACGGCAGAGCTCTTAAATATGCAGATAAAAGTTTTAAAAAAGATCGAGAGATTGTCTGGATTGCCATTCAGCAAGATGGCACGGCTCTTAAATATGCAGATAATAGCCTTAAACAAGATCAAGAGACTGTCTTGGCTGCGGTTAAGCAAGATGGCTATGCTCTTAAATATGCAGATGAAAGCTTTAAAAAAGATCGAGAGATTGTTTTGATTGCTGTTCAGCAAAATGGCTGGGCTCTTCAATATGCAAATGGAAGCCTTATAAGAGATCAAGAGATTGTGTTGGCTGCCGTTCAGCAAAATGGCTATACCTTTAATTATGCATGTGTAAGCTTTAAAATAGATCGAGAGTTTGTTTTGGCTGCTGTTCAGCAAAGTGGCACTGCTCTTCTCTATACAGCTGAAAGCCTTAAACAAGATCGCGAAATTGTCTTGGCTGCTGTTAAGCAAGATGGTTACGCTCTTCAATTTGCAGATAAAAGCCTTAAAAAAGATCGAGAGATTGTCTTAGCTAGTTTACAACAAAATTACGCATTTTTTGAATTTGCAGACGAAAGCCTTAGAAAAGATCGAGAGTTTGTTTTGGCTATCATTCAGCAAGATGGCATAACTCTTGAATATGCAGATGAAAGCCTTAAAAAAGATCGAGATATGGTCTTGGTTGCTGTTCAGCAAAATGGCTATGCTCTTCACTATGCAGATAAAAGCCTTCAAAAAGATCGAGAGGTTGTCTTGGCTGCCGTTAAGCAAAATGGCTATGCTCTTAGATTTGCAGATGAGAGCCTTCAAAAAGATCGAGAGATTGTTTTGGCTGCCGTTAAGCAAGAGGGTATGGCTCTTGAATTTGCAGATGAAAGCCTTAGAAAAGATCAAGAGATTGTTTTGGCTGCGTTTCAGCAAAATGCAAAGGCTCTTAAATATGCAGATAAAAGTCTAAAAAAGATCGACAGATTGTCTTGATTATAAGGTCCAGCTATCTTGCTGGGCCTATACCTTGTTCAATAGCCGCAAGTGATCCAAGTTCTGTCGGCGTTTGCTCAGCGTTTTCTGCGGCTCTGCGTTATATGTTCTGTTTTATAGCTTTTGCCTATAAGGCAATTTTAAAATTCTTATGGGCTGACTGAAGAGAAATAAACTAAAGCTAACGCCGCCTTCAGTCGCCTTTCATAAAGATAATAGCCAGGTGGTTAATTATTAAAAGCAATTTTTAAATAAACGATCGCGATAAGAAGAGGAGTTAGCCTGTATACAATTTCTTCCCAATCCTTAGCTCCACAAAGCAATCCTACAAGAGTTATAAATATTATCTTGACTAGGGAACGTTGAAAATTGCACGACGGTTTACGAGGGTCTTTTATTTCTATAAGGATGTGAATAATAGAATCATTCGCCTGAGGGTGGTAAAATTCTTTGAACTTAATGTGAAGAGGAACTTTGCCTTTTGGTCGACTCATATAAAAATTCCTTGGATATTAAATAATTAAGTTTGAATAATTCAAGAATTTATTATAAAACTAATAGATTTTAAATAACTTGATTTAATGGTTAGTCATCTTCAACGTATTATTAGTTTATTGATTTATAGTATTTAATACTATATCATAAAAATTCGTGTTAATTTTACCCGTATAATATAAAAACTAAAAATTTAATTAAGGAATAATTATGCAAATTAACAAATTTTCAGAGACAGTGCAAAACACTTCAAACGAAAACTTGCTGGACAACTTAATTCCTAATGAAGTAGTAGGAGTGATTTTTGATCAAGTTATCAATCAAAGCCAATCTTTAAGAAGTATTTCTTCTATTTTACTGACTTGTAAAAAATGGAAAAGTATTCTTGAGGGGAACTTTTGTATTTCATTGGCGCAGGCATTTTCTCAACTTAAAAAGAAGCCTCCCTTCAAGATTACGTTTCCCCAATGTATCATAACTGATCAAAAGAAGCAGCTTACATCTGCGGAACTTAATTTGATTGATCGAGCCTTCCGTAAACAGCTTATCAGGTTTGAAAGCTTGTTAAGGTAGGATATAAATTTATTTCATCCGAAGGTGTTTATCTCTTTCTCTTTTGAATTTCTATTTATGGGATCCTGAAGTTTGCAAAGAAAGCGCCAATGAAAATATCCGACAGATAGCTAAAGAGCAATTACAGATTTTAGACTCTCTGACATCAGGCACTGATGATCAAAGACTGAGCGCGATCAAAGACTTTATTGGAAAACTTTACAGTGGTGGTCGAAATTTAACATGGCCGCAGAAAAAAACATCTGTTATCTCTACACTAAAAAATCTTCCCAATTTTAACGATAAAAACATTCTCATGCAAGTGATTCACTATTTTAGAAGTGCTGTTTTTGATATACATGAAAGCCTTAAAAAAGATCGAGAAATTGTTTTAGCGGTCATTCAGCAAGATGGCGAGACTCTTTTCTATGCGGATGAAAGCCTTAAAAAAGATCGAGAAGTTGTCTTGGCTGCCGTTAAGCAAAATGGTAACGCTCTTCATTTTGCAGATAAAGATCTTAAGAAAGATCGAGACATTGTGTTGGTTGCCGTTCAGCAAGACGGCAGAGCTCTTAAATATGCAGATGAAAGTTTTAAAAAAGATCGAGAGATTGTCTGGATTGCCCTTCAGCAAGATGGCACGGCTCTTAAATATGCAGATGATAGCCTTAAACAAGATCGAGAGACTGTCTTGGCTGCGGTTAAGCAAGATGGCTATGCTCTTAAATATGCAGATGAAAGCTTTAAAAAAGATCGAGAGATTGTTTTGATTACTGTTCAGCAAAATGGCGGCGCTCTTGACTATGCAAATGAAAGCCTTAAAAAAGATCGAGAGATTGTCTTGGCTGCCGTTCAGCAAAAGGGCTATGCTCTTCTCTATGCAGATGAAAGCCTTACAACAGATCGAGAGTTTTTTTTGGCTGCTGTTCAGCAAAATGGCACTGCTCTTAAATATGCAGATGAAAGCCTTAAACAAGATCGCGAAATTGTTTTGGCTGCTGTTAAGAAAAATGGCTATGCTCTTGAATATGCAGATGAAAGCCTTAAAAAAAATCGAGATATGGTCTTGTTTGCTGTTCAGCAAAATGGCTATGCTCTTCACTATGCAGATAAAAGCCTTCAAAAAGATCGAAAGGTTGTCTTGGCTGCCGTTAAGCAAAATGGCTATGCTCTTAGATTTGCAGATGAGAGCCTTCAAAAAGATCGAGAGATTGTTTTGGCTGCCGTTAAGCAAGAGGGCATGGCTCTTGAATTTGCAGATGAAAGCCTTAGAAAAGATCAAGAGATTGTTTTGGCTGCCTTTCAGCAAGATCCAAAAGCTCTTAAATATGCAGATGAAAGTTTAAAAAAGATTGACAGATTGTCCTGATTATAAGGCCCAGCTATCTTGCTGGCCTACACTTTGTGCGATAGATGCAAGTTATTCAAAAGTTCTCTCGGCGTTTGCTCAGCGCTCTCTGCAGCTCTGCGTTAAACCCGCCTTATGTTCTGTCTTATTAGTTTTTGCCTATTAAGTCACCTTACGCAAGCGAGGTTAAAGAATCAGTAATATCCTTTAAATAACCAATAGCTTGATTTTTTTAATAGCCTGAAAGGCTTCAAAGAAAATAGCCCAGGGCATGTCTGAAAAACATTACCAAAAAGTGATATAAATGATAATACACGCAATTATAACCACTCCTCTATATATTTTTTCTAACTCATAACGGGTGTTTTACTAAAATATTTGACATTTGCAGCCCTTCAGGCTGCATGACACAACTCACTCATACCCAGGGCTAGGGTATTCATTTTGTGCAAAAAATGAGCTTTATTTTTCACAATAATTGGCATAGTTAAATTGAAGGTCGTATGTTTATGCCGTCCTTTCAGGACTCGATGTCTTTTTGATAGAACCCAGGCCTCCGCTTCGCTGCGACCTGGGCTGTAACATGACGGCCCTTCAGGCCTTAACAAGAGATGTTTAAGTCCCTCTTCTATAGTCCCTAAATCATCTTTTGTTAAGGCCTGAAGGGCCGTCAATGTTGTCCGATCAAGCACATAGGTAACACATTATCCAAGGACATAGGTAACTCTATCTAAGCACATGGGTAACGGTTTTAATTAAAATAAAACACTTATATAATAAGGCAATGTCCTTTTTAGGCCCATCTATAAAGACAACTTTTTTGGTACAGCCTTTCAAGAGCCAGCTTAAACTCACTTATTACTATAGTTAAAGGGAGGTCATCTCCTGTTACACTGTCCTTAACATATTTTTCGTAAATTTTCAAATCACTCCACTTTTTTGTCATAGCAATTCTAATGCATATTCTCGATTGAATTGACATGTATCGTTAACAACTGTACTTCCATTTTGAAGGAGATTACGAATAAATCCCCCAGTATTCAGGATTTTCTGCCCTGAAGTCATTCTTACATTTGCAAACTCAACAACTTCTTTTAGCCTTTTTGAAGGGTATGTTTTTACCCAATAGCAAAGAGTTCCATCATCTGTATTTATTTCTTGCTCTTTCAACCATACGTATATCCTAATTTGCTCATCTGTAAGTTTAAACTTTTTGGTAGAAAATTTGTGTTTTCCTTCATAATCTCTTAAACCCTCTGGCCATGTTAATTTTTCCTAGGAGAATTGGGCCGAAATAAATCCCCATTATCCCTACTTCAATTTCTCTGAGTCCTACATATTCCCCTCGTAGCATTTCACTAATGAAGAAATAGGTGCCCTTCCAAGAAATCAATCCTCCTGCGCAAACTTTTCTGACTTCATAGTAACTGGGGTATTCAATGGGTTTGAATTTACCATCCCAAATAGGTCGAGAAGGTTTATACACGGAAGCTGGTGTTTGCTGGCCTAATGCTTCGTGGTAACGTCTGTTATTGTAATATTTTTTGAATTGAAGAAATTTTTCCTGTTGAAGAGATAACGTCAAGGCTGGGGGATTTGCTGTCTCATTTTTTAGAGTTAAATGAAACCTCTCATGCCTACCGTTTTGTTCAGGACATCCAGGATCGATCCATTCTGGAGTAACGCCAATTTTGATTAATTTAATTGCAATGCTAGATAATCGACCTACAGCCAAAGAAGCAAAAGGGGGACCATTATCACTTCGCAATTTCTTTGGTAATCCGTACACATAAAAAAGTTGTTCTAATTCCTTCCAAACATCACATCCCCGTTTCCTTGGCATATGTTGACAATGAAGAAGATAGCGAGAAAAGCCATCTGTAACTGTTAAAGGTTCGCATATTTGATTATCACCTGTTCGAAACCACCCTTTAAAATCATACATCCAGGTATCATTTGAAGCGTTGCAATCGCCCAATGGAGCTGTTTGAGTAACATGTCTCCTGTGGATTCGTTGATTGGACAAATTATTTCTCTTTAAAATATTACCGATACTGGCTTCAGAAGGCACTAATAATTCACGATAGTGATTTACAAGCTCGGCTCGTATTTTTTTAGGGCCCCAGTTAGGAAATTGCTTGCGAATACTGACAGTTGCTAATTCAACTTCTTTTGAAATTTGATTAGGGTGGGAAAAGGGAGCCCGAGAAAGGTCTTCAAGGCCCTTTTCTCCGTTTTTTTTAAATCTATTTAACCATTTATATCCTGTTTTAGTACTAATATTGTAACTTTCACATAAATCTGCAAAAGCTACATGGCGGCGATCAGTGCGTAAAGCTTGATCTATGAATTTTTTACGTTCCTCTGTAGTCGACATAATCCTCCAAGGCATGGGTTTACCTCCAGTTGTTAATCAACCGGAGTGTTACCCATGTCCTTGGATAATGTCACCTATGTCCTTAGATAAAGTGTTACCCATGTCCCTAGATCGGACCATGTTACAGCCCAGGTCGCAGCGAAGCGGAGGCCTGGGTTCTATCAAAAAGACATCGAGTCCTGAAAGGACGGCATAAACATACGACCTTCAATTTAACTATGCCAATTATTGTGAAAAATAAAGCTCATTTTTTGCACAAAATGAATACCCTAGCCCTGGGTATGAGTGAGTTGTGTCATGCAGCCTGAAGGGCTGCCAGAGTGTCAAATTTTTAGTAAAATACTAGTCATGAAACACGTCCTATGGGCCCTACAACTATTATTTATATCATAAATAATCTTTTTCAAACACGCCCCAGGGCGATGCCCTGGGCTATTTTCTTTGAAGCCTTTCAGGCTCTGAACATGGGACATCTTTTTGTTAACCGTCTCTAAAATGATTGTGGAGTACGTACCATTTAATAGGCATGGGCCCTACAATCGTTATAGAAGGAGGTCTTCTAAAAATTGTCCAAGTTCAGAGCCTGAAAGGCTTCAAAGAAAATAGCCCAGGGCATCACCCTGGGTTAGATTAGCCCTCTTCATGTAGTCTGAAGGACTACAAGAGAATCCTCTTATCCCAACCCCGGGCTTTGAAGCAGTTCCAATAGGCTAAAACTAATGTAATGGAGTATTAAGGAGTATATTGAAAATTGCACGACGGGTTACGAGGGTCTTCCACTTCCTGAGGGTTTGATAGAATCATCGCCTTAGGGTGTTGAAATTCTTTGAACTTAATATGAAGAGGAACTTTGCCTTTGGTTGACTCATATAAAAACTCCTTGGATATTAAATACTTAAGTTTTAATAATTCAAAAATTTTTTATAAAACTAATAGATTTTAAACAACTTGATTTAATGGTTAGTCATTATTCAATGTATTATTAGTTTGTTGATTTATAGTATTTAATATTATATCATAAAAAATCATATTAATTTTATCTGTTTAATATAAAAATTAAAAATTTAATTAAGGAATAATTATGCAAATTAACAAATTTTCAGAGACAGTGCAAAACAATTCAAACGAAAACTTGCTGGACAACTTAATTCCTAATGAAGTAGTAGGAGTGATTTTTGATCAAGTTATCAATCAAAGCCAATCTTTAAGAAGTATTTCTTCTATTTTACTGACTTGTAAAAAATGGAAAAGTATTCTTGAGGGGAACTTTTGTATTTCATTGGCGCAGGCATTTTCTCAACTTAAAAAGAAGCCTCCCTTCAAGATTGCGTTTCCCCAATGTATCATAACTGATCAAAAGAATCAGCTTACATCTGCAGAACTTAACTTGATTGATCGAGCCTTCAATAAACAGCTTATCAAATTTGAAAGGTTGTTAAAGTGGGATATAAATTTATTTCAGCCAAGGTGTTTATCTCTTTCTCTTTTGAATTTCTATTTATGGGATCCTGAAGTTTGCAAAGAAAGCGCCAATGAAAATATCCGAGAGATAGCTAAAGAGCAATTACAGATTTTAGACTCTCTGACATCAGGCACTGATGATCAAAGACTGAGCGCGATCAAAGACTTTATTGGAAAACTTTACAGTGGTGGTCGAAATTTAACATGGCCGCAGAAAAAAACATCTGTTATCTCTACACTAAAAAATCTTCCCAATTTTAACGATAAAAACATTCTCATGCAAGTGATTCACTATTTTGGAAGTGCTGTTTTTGATATACATGAAAGCCTTAAAAAAGATCGAGAAATTGTCTTAGCGGTCATTCAGCAAGATGGCGGGGCTCTTTACGATGCAGATGAAAGCTTTAAAAAAGATCGAGAAGTTGTCTTGGCTGCCGTTAAGCAATATGGTAACGCTCTTCATTTTGCAGATGAAAGTCTTAAAAAAGATCGAGACATTGTGTTGGTTGCCTTTCAGCAATATGGCAGAGCTCTTAAATATGCAGATGAAAGCCTTAAAAAAGATCGTGAGATTGTGTTGGCGGCCCTTCAGCAAGATGGCAAAGCTCTTAAATATGCAGATGAAAGTCTTAAAAAAGATCGAGAGATTGTCTTGGTTGCCCTTCAGCAGGATGGCTCGGTTCTTAAATATGTAGATGAAAACCTTAAAAAAGATCGAGAGATTGTCTTGGCTGCCGTTCAGCAAGATGGCTATGCTCTTCAATATGCAGATAAAAGCCTTAAAAAAGATCGCGAAATTGTCTTGGCTGCCGTTAAGCAAAGTGGCTATGCTCTTCTCTATGCAGATGAAAGCCTTAAAAAAGATCGAGGGTTTGTTTTGGCTACTGTTAAGCAAAATGGCACTGCTCTTAAATATGCAGATGATAGCCTTAAACAAGATCGCGAAATTGTTTTGGCTGCTGTTAAGCAAAATGGCTATGCTCTTCGATATGCAGATGAAAGCCTTAAAAAAGATCGAGAGATTGCCTTAGCTAGTTTACAACAAAACAACTTATTTTTTGAATTGGCAGACGAAAGCTTTAGAAAAGATCGAGAGTTTGTTTTGGTTATCATTCAGCAAAATGGCACAGCTCTTGAATATGCAGATGAAAGCCTTAAAAAAGATCGAGAGTTTGTCTTGGTTGCCGTTAAGCAAAGTGGCTATGCTCTTGAATATGCAGATGAAAGCCTTAAAAAAGATCGAGAGTTTGTCTTGGTTGCCGTTAAGCAAAGTGGCTATGCTCTTCGATATGCAGATGAAAGCTTTAAAAAAGATCGAGAGGTTGTCTTGGTTGCCGTTAAGCCAAGTGGCATGGCTCTTCAATTTGCAGATGAAAGCCTTAAAAAAGATCGAGAGATTGTCTTAGCTGCCGTTAAGGAAAATGGCTACGCTCTTCAATTTGCAGATGAAAGCCTTAGAAAAGATCAAGAAATTGTTTTGGCTGCCTTTCAGCAAGATCCAAAAGCTCTTAAATATGCAGATGAAAGTTTAAAAAAGATTGACAGATTGTGCTAATTATAAGGCCCAGCTATCTTGCTGGGCCTACACTTTGTGCGATAGATGCAAGTGATTCAAAAGTTCTCTCGGCGTTTGCTCAGCGCTCTCTGCAGCTCTGCGTTAAACCCGCCTTATGTTCTGTCTTATTAGTTTTTGCCTATTAAGGCGATTTTAAAATTCATATGGTTGAAGTGAAGAGAGATGAGCTAAAGCTAACGACGTCTTCATTCGCCCTTCATTACAGATAGATAGCTTAAAAATTTCTCTTTTTCATCCTTTTATGATAGTCTTTCAACGTTCTGTTTTGTCTCCATTTTTTGTGTGTCTTAAGAACACACAAGTCTCTAAGTCTAATAGATTAGAGATGCTGGTTTTAGAGATTTGATCAATATTAGCCATTTTATTTTTTTACTGGAAAGGCTCTTTGTAAATGATGAATTCATGGAGTGTGAGTATGAAACGATGTCAAAAGGGTTTCAAAAAAAGAATGTGGATATGGGTGTGTTTATTGGTGTTAAAAATCAGTGTTTGGGGGGAGGGGTTGGAATCTTCCACAGCAGTTGTAGAAAGGGATCAATTAGAAATTGAACAATTTCTCAATCTTGTAGCGATTGCAGAAGTTCATGAGTGGCCAGAGATCATTCATCTTATGCGACTTAAATTCCCACAACTGATGGCTGAAACATCGTTAAAAAATGTTTTAAATCATCTGAAGGTGCATTTATTGGAAAGCAAGGATCTCCGATTAATTCGACTTTTCAATCGGGCTGTGCGCAATCATGATACCTTATCTGCAGAAAAGGCAGATCCTGTGGTTTCTTATTACAAGCATTACGAGCCTCCTACTTTTTTGATTCCGAAGATTCATCTTACGTTTGATATCAGTCAAATCAAGGTCTTAGTGACAAGTGAGATCAGCGTAAAGCGCAATAGCCAAGAAAATTGCTTGATTCTAGATGGCAGAGGACACAAAGTCCACACTGTTATTTTAAATGGAGCATTAATTCCTAAAGAGCAATATAAAGTCACACCTCACGAATTGATTTTATTCAATATTCCTCAAGAAGAAACATTTCAAGTGACGATAAAGAGTGAAATAGATCCCTTTACCAATGACTCTTTGGAAGGAATGTATCGTTGTGGTCAATGGTTGACAACTCAATGTGAGTCGGAAGGAGCGCGCCGCATTTTTTTTACTTTGGATCGTCCCGATGTCCTCAGTTGCATCACGACGACAATTATTGCGGATAAGGAGCATTATCCCTATCGTCTATCTAATGGCAACTTTATTAAAGAAGATCTATTAGAAGATGGACGTACCGCTATCACATGGCATGATCCCTTTCCTAAACCTAGCTACCTTTTTGCCTGTGTATTGGGACATTTTACCCAATTAACAAGTCATTTTACGACGAAAAGTGGTAAAGAGGTAGAGCTGCAAATTTATGTCGAGCCAGGAAAAGAATCGAGAGCGCAATACGCTCTTTTTGCATTGAAAAAAGCCATGGAATTTGATGAGGTTTTATTTGATCGAGAATATGATTTATCTTGTTTAAAAATGGTGGGCATTCCCAATTTTAATTCTGGAGCTATGGAAAACAAAGGATTAATGATTTTTAACGATATCCGCCTGTTGGTTGATTCTCATTCGGGGACGGACAAATCGCATCGAGAAGTTGCTCATGTTGTAGGGCATGAATATTTTCACAATTGGTCGGGTAATCGCGTGACAGTGCGTAATTGGTTTGAGATAGCTTTAAAAGAGGCATTTACAGATTTAAGAGCCATGCTTTTTAGTGAATGGCTATTTGGAACCGAGTTTATTCGTCCAAAGGCTGTTCTAGCTCTTAGAGAAAATCAATTTCCTGAAGAAACTTCTGAGAAAGGACACCCCCTCATTGTCGAATCCTATGTTGATGCTCACTCCATTTATGATAATACCACTTATACAAAGGGGCGGGAAGTCTTCCGCACTCTAAAAAATTATATTGACATGTTGGTTCCTGCCGGTTTTAGAGAGGTGCAAAATCTCTATTTTACTCGATATGATGGGCAAGCTGTGACATTCCGGGAACTGCTTAGCGCGGGCAATGAGGTTTTAAAAAGATGTGGCAGAGATCTTTCACTCTTTGAGAGATGGTTTCATCAACCAGGGACGCCAATCATTAGTGTTAATATGGAATATGATGCAAAAGAGAAAGAGGCAAAGTTCATTGTGGAACAATTATGCCTTCACCCCAGAACCCATCAGCCGCAAGATCCTTTTCAAATTCCTTTCAGTGTAGAGCTTTTAGGAAGAAGTGGAAACGTTATTCATCCCACATTTTCTTGTATTTTAGAAGAAGACAGGACAGTCATTAAGCTTCCTTCTTTTGAAAAGCCGACTCCTGTCTTTATGCATGGCTACAGTGCACCTGTCATTTTGCATTATGATTATACATTGGAAGATCTTGCTTGCATTGTAAAATATACAGACGATGCTTTTAGTCGTTGGGAAGCCGCTCAAAACTATTCTATTTTGGCTGTGAAAGAAATGAAGGCAAGAATCGAGGCAAATCCAAATCTTGAATTACAGGCTCAGAAAGGAGAATTGATGTTTGTCGACTTGCATCAACTTTATATTCAGGTCTTAAACAGTTTGCAGCACTCTCCTTTAGCTAAAGCACAAGTTTTAGAAATTCCCTCTATTCGCGCGCTTTCACAAGCCTTTAATGATTATGACTTCGAAAGATTGCATCAGTTACGATTATTATTTATTAAGCAGCTGGCACTGCTTTGCAAGCCGTCGCTAGAAAGTCTGCTAGTGGAACATCCCTCTCCTTTGGTTTATGAGCCCCATTCAGACCAGATGCAAATTAGAGAATTGCGATATGCCATTCTCAATCTTTTAGTGCTGATAGACAAAGATTATCATGAGAAAATTTTGACTCAGTATCAAACAGCCAATAATTTGGATGATTATGTCTCTGCATTCAATCTTTGCCTTAAAATTGGCCATTCCTGTAGAGAATTCGTTGTTAAAGACTTTTATAATAAATGGAAAAATGATAAGGCGATTTTTAATTTTTGGCTTTCGAGTCAAGCTTCTTCTGTCGATTGCACTGTTAATGATCTGCGAAGGCTTGAATCTGTTAACGGCTACGATGCGAAAAATCCTAACCACGTTCGATCCATTTTGCGCGCTTTCATTGCTAATCTCAAGTGCTACCATCATCCAACTGGAGAGGGCTATCGTTATATAGTAGATAAAATTCTAGAGATTGGAAGATTTAATCCATTGTTAGCGCATAACTATATTGCTGTCCCTGCTTTTTTAGATTTTGAAAATCTTTCAAGCACACAACAAGCCTTAATGGCAAAAGAGTTGGAGCGTTTGCGAGCAGATGAGGTACCTGCACAAACAAGGGATTTAGTCGAAAGAATGCTTGACCGCTATCATTCTAAAGAAAATAATCGCAATTCCTAAAGGGATTTTCACACTTTAAAGAGTAGATAAAATATCTTAGTGAATGATAGAAAGAATTAGGGCATGGTTCAATTGAAGGTCGCATGTTTATGCCGTCCTTTCAGGACTCGATGTCTTATTGATAGAACCCAGGCCTCCGCTTCGCTGCGACCTGGGCTGTAACATAACGGCCCTTCAGGCCTTAACAAAAAAATGATTTAAGGACTTATATAAGAGGGACTTAAACATCTCTTGCTAAGGCCTGAAAGGCCGTCCTATTACAGCCCAGGTCGCAGCGAAGCGGAGGCCTGGGTTCTATCAATAAGACATCGAGTCCTGAAAGGACGGCATAAACATGTGACCCAAAATTCACTCTTTTTGAACCATGCCAGAATTAAAGAACCTTCTAATAGCCTTGGTTTTATTGATGGTAGTATTAAAATATTTAATTTAAAATAATGGGCTTTCTGAAAGGAAATTAAATGATATTGGCTTTATTGGGAGCGCTAGCAATAGGTCTCAGTTTGGGGCTTTTAGGTTCAGGAGGATCTATTCTCACTGTTCCTGTTCTTGTTTTTATTTTGCATACGCCAGAAAAACCAGCCTTTGCAGAGTCTTTGGCAATTGTTGGGTGCATCGCTTTAATGGGATCAATTCCTTATGTTTGGCGAAAACAAGTTCACTGGAATAGTGTTCTTTTCTTTGGTTTGCCAGGTATGTTAGGAGCCTATTTAGGTGGACAGGGTTCTTATTATATTAGTGGCTCCATACAGCTAATGATTTTTGCTTGTGTGATGCTGCTTGTTGCGACTATGATGCTTTTTGGACCTTCTTCTTTTGACAAATGGACTCCCTCTAGGCAAGCAATCTGGCTCACCATTTTAGAAGGGTTTCTTGTGGGGGGACTAGCATGCCTTATTGGAATAGGAGGAGGCTTTTTAATTGTTCCTGCGCTTGTCATATTAACCAATTTATCAATGCCTCTTGCCATTGGGACGAGCCTTATTATTATTGCCATGAATTCTTTTACAGGTTTTATTGAACAACTCACGATGTTAAATTCATTAAAATTGGATATCAGTTGGAAAATTATTGGCATCATCTCAATTATTGGAATTTTAGGAAGTTTTGCCGGAAGCTGGATTGGTAAGAAGGTTCCACAAATTTACTTAAGAAAAGTGTTTGGTTTAAGCATTTTAGCAATGAGCTTCTATATTCTCCTAAGAGAATTTTAGTGCCCGACTTTTTAAATCACTAGTGGGTCATTGATACGCATTAGTCTAAGAAAAATAGCATTTTCCAAACACGCCCTAAGGCATGGCTTTCCAGGCGTGTTCTATCATCACTTCAAGTGAAGAATAACGAGGACTCCAATCGAGTTCTCGTTGAGCTTTAGATCCATTTGCCCTGACAATGGCAGCATCTCCTAACCGACGACCTGCTTCGCGTTTATTTACACGTTGTCCTGTTACTTTTTCTACGGCAGCAATGACTTGTCGCACACTAAATCCTTGACCATTTCCTAAATTATAATAATTGGATGGCGCTCCACTTAAAAGCTTTTCCATCGCAGCAATGTGCGCCGAGCCAAGATCTTCGATATGAATGTAGTCCCGTATACAAGTTCCATCTGGTGTAGGATAATCAGTTCCATAGATTGAGACAACTCCATTAGGTGTTTTTAAACTGCGTAAGACAATGGGAATTAAGTTTGAATCTTGAGTATTGAAGTTTTTCCTTTTTCCCTTAGGATCTCCTCCTACCGCATTAAAATAACGCAGGCTACAAAAACGGAGTTGATTGAATTGATCTAAATCTTTCAAAATATTTTCAACCATCCGTTTGGATTGACCATAGGGGTTCAGCGGATTGCACGGATGAGTTTCAGAGATATAATTTTCTTGGGGATTGCCAAAAATGGCAGCAGATGACGAAAAAATAAACACTGTGACTTTGTGGCGCAACATGGCTGACAATAAATGAAGCGTATTAACAACGTTGTTTGTATAATATTTTATGGGATGTTGTGTCGATTCGCTAATATTTTTAAAAGCTGCAAAGTGCATGACAGCATCAATTTGATAGTGGCTAAAAATTTGATCGAGCAAAGCTGTATCTGCAAGATCTCCTTCAATAAAAATACCATGTTGGACAGCCTCTCGATAGCCTTGGCTTAAGTTGTCTAAAACAACTGTTTGATATCCTAGGCAGTATAGCATTTCGTTGATATGAGAGCCTATAAATCCAGCTCCTCCTGTAACTAATATGCACTTGGAATTCATAGGGGAACTTTGTAAAAAAGATAAATTTAAGACCAAAAAAACAATCAAAAGAGAAAAATATTTTCTGGGCATGAGTTTCCTTATAAATGATGACAATTGACGGTTAGATTAGTTTTGTAGTGGGTTGCATTCATTGAAACGCTGTGCTAATGCCTCTTGTTTGGCAACGAAATAGCTTGCTATTAGCCCCAAAATCATCCAATACCAACCCACACTGGTAATCCAATTTGTTTTTTGGAAAAGCCAGAGGGAAACAGCTGCCATGGGTCCACCTAGCAGTTGTGTTCCGATGGCATAACCCAAGGAAATGACTGTATACCGATGAGAAGGGGGAACTAAGTTTTGAGACCAAGCATGCAGGGGAGCAGAAAAACAGACTCCGATCATGACCAATAGAAATCGGATGAAAATAACGGTAAATAAGGAAGCTCCTTCTAACAACCAAAAAAGAGGAAGGCCGGATAACATTGCGAGGACGCCTGAAAGTGTCATCATTTTTTCTCTTGAGAATCGCTTTGCCAGCATTCCAAATAGAGGAAGCAATAGAAAATCTAGGCCGAGCAAAAAAGTATTAAGGTGCATCATTTCTGTTTTAGAAACTGCGGAAACAAGAGGGGCAAAGCCATTCATCATGACCAAAGACAAGCTATAGGAAGCATAAGAAAATCCGGAGGCAATAGCGATAGCAGCGAGCGCTTGCCGCCTATTCCAGCAAGATTGAAGAATAGACTTAAATGAACTTTCAGGGGATAAATTGACAAGCAATGATTTTAAAGGCATTTTGATGCGAAGAAAAGCAACACATACGGCTGTCAAGCATCCTGCAAAATAGAGGCATCTCCAATAATCTTGAACAAGATTGAGCGCGCAAAGCGCAGATACGCCTGCGGAAGCTAATAATACACCTGCAACTGTAGATGAGTTATACACACTACTGATCATATCTTTGTAAGATTCCGGCGAATTTTCAATCAAATAAATCGCCCCTCCCATTATCTCTCCAGCTGCAAAGAAATTTTGAAAAACACGGCCGATTGAAAGCAAAATGGGAGCTAAAATTCCCGCTTGATGATAGGTAGGTAAAAATCCCATGCTACCAGTGACAATGGCCATGCCAGACAGAGAGATGACCAGAGCCTCTTTACGCCCACGTGTATCTCCAATATAGCCAAACACCAATGAACCTATAGGCCGAGCAATCATTCCTAAAGGAATGATGCAATAAGTCAAAATAAGAGCGGTCAGTGGATCTTGCTCTGGAAAGAATAAAGGAGCTAAAAAAGGAGAAAGAAGGCTAAATAAAGCAGCATCGTAATGCTCAAACAAATTGCCTAGCAGCATGCTCCATTTAGATAGAGCGGAAACGCGAGAACTCATGCCCCCTCCTAGTTAAAAAAATGCTTATTACCAGGAGTGATTAAAATATCGATAACTGGCACACTCCCTACGCTAGTACGATCTAGATCAGGTCATGAGGGTTAAACAACATGTTTTTTCAGCCAACATCATAGATAAATTCTGTTGGCACCCCTGGTGAATGCATGATTCTAGCAAAGATTAAGGTTTATATGCTAGTATAAATAAAAAAATTTCTAATCATTAAAAGAAGAATTAGCAATCTCAAAGCGGGAAAAAATTTTATAAGAGATAGGAAATATGTTTGGAAAATGGCTGCCTAAAGAGACACTTTTTTTTGACCTCTTCGAGCAACATGCGAAGATTACGCATCAAGCCGCTCAAACCTTTGAGCAATTTGTGCTATGCGATCATATTCTTCTTCAAGGGAATGTTAATCCCATAAAAGATTTTGAGCATCAAGCGGATAAAGTGGCTTATCGTTGCATTGACACTTTGCATAAAAGTTTTATTACTCCTTTGCAGCACAATGATATTTTTCGCCTTATTTCATCTATGGACGATGTGATGGATGGCATTGATGAAGTTTTCGAGGATTGCCTCATTTATCGAATTTCTTTCTTTACACCCGCTGCTAAAGAGATGAGTCATCTTCTTTTATTGGCAACAGAAAAGATTGAATGGATTGTGAGAGGTTTGCGCGATCGCAAAAAGCAAGCCCCACTTATGCGAGAGGCAATCCTTCACATCCATCAATTGGAGGATCAAACCGATCAAATTTTGCGCAAAGCTCTTGGACAGCTTTTTGATGAAGAACAAAATCTGCGTCTTCTAATTAAATGGAAAGACATTTATGAGAAATTAGAAGGAACAATGGATTATTGTAATGTTGTTTCTAATATTATTGAAGGCATTATAGTGGAGTATGATTAAAAATGTCTATCACACTTGTCGTTCTCATTTTTTCCATTGGGCTGGTGATTATTTTTGATTTAGTCAATGGTTTTCACGATGCAGCCAATTCCATTGCAACTGTTGTTTCCACTCAGGTATTGCGACCTAGCACGGCTGTTTTATGGGCAGCTTTTTTTAATCTTATTGCCATGTTTATTTTTCCCCCTAAAGTAGCAGATACTATCGCCAAAATAGTCAAAATTGGCTATTCAGATTTTCTTTATGTTTATGTCGTCCTATGCGGAGTCTTAAGCGCTTTAGGTTGGGGACTTTTGACATGGTGGTGGGGCTTGCCCATTAGCTCTTCACACGCTCTCATTGGCGGCATAGCGGGAGCTGGAATTGCCCATGCTGGATGGCAGGCATTAGAATGGGAGCTATTCCTTTTGACAATAGCCTTCATCGTCATTGCTCCTTTCATTGGTTTTGTATTGGGATCGGTTTTAATGTTTGCCATTTATTGGATTTTCCAGCATTGGCACCCAGGAGCCGTTGATCGATTATTTAGAAGGGGACAGCTCGTGTCAGCCGCCCTCTATTCTATTGGACATGGAGCCAACGATGCCCAAAAGATGATGGGGATTATCTTGGCTTTATTACTTGCTTCAGGGCAAATTAGTCCAACAAGTTCTCTATCCCTCTGGAATCCTCAAACGTCTTGGATTATCCTCTCTTGCCAAATTGCCATGGGTTTAGGAACAGCTTTAGGAGGATGGCGAATAGTCAAGACAATGGGTATGAAAATTACCAAGCTTGAACCTGTTGGAGGATTTTCTGCCGAGACCGGCGGCGCCCTTACTCTCTTCTTTGCTTCCTATTTTGGTATCCCTATCTCTACCACACATACCATTGTAGGATCTATCATTGGAGTAGGAAGCATGAGCCATAAACTTTCCAATATTCGATGGACTATTGCTAAAAAAATTGTATGGGCTTGGATCTTGACTATCCCTCTAACCGCCGGATGCGCTGCTCTCCTTTTTAAAATTGGGAGTTATGGATCTTTATTTACTCCATCCTAATTATTCAACTATTGAGAATTTCCCTTTCTTTTATAAATACTTTTTTTAAATTAATAAAATGTTGATTAAAAAGCAATAAATCAATTATTATTAATTATTGTTTAAATTAGTTTTATATAATATTAATACAAAATTTACAATTTGTCACTAAGCTTAGTGATTATTAATGTGTTTATTATTAAATGTAACTTTAAAGGTCATCATGAACCATATTTTTAGCTATACCGCTTCTCTTTCGCACTCTCTCTCCTCTATCTTTACACAACGGTTATTACCTGAATTAACTGCAAAACAGAAAAAAATACTGATTATTAGCTCGATAGCGATGAGCATACTGACAGCTTGTTTTCTTGTTTATCGATATTGTTTTCGTCAAAATCCTCGCGTACCCAATCACCCAAACGTTCATCCTTATATTGCTCCTAAGCCTCGAGTATATATTCCTCCTAGTCCTCGGGTATCACCGGTTAAAAATTTTTATGGCAGGTCTCAACTAAATCTTACCCCTAACCAGTCTCCTCAAGGTTTTTCTTTTAAACAGCCTCCAATCATTGATCCTCCAAAATCTTCAATTATTCAGGTAGATACCTCTCAAATTTCGCCTAGAACACTTGCTGCTATCTCTAAAGCCATGTTCCCATCTTCGCCAAAAGTTCTTTCTTCACCATCAGATCTAGGAGCAGGAGGGAATGCAGGTGTTGTGAAAGATCCTGTTGTAAATCCTCTCCATCAGACAAATGGGGTGATCAAACAACCAAGGAGAGTCCTAAGAACAGATCTAGAAGGTATGGAAGATGATATTAATGATTTTATGGAAGATTTAAAAACCGAACGACAAGTTTTAGACTTGTTCAGTCCGCTAAGCCCTTTAAAACAAAGCCAGCAAAATCAAAAGGATGTGGTAAAAAAAGACGATGCAAAAACAGATGTAAAAGAAGATGAGCAAGATTTAAAAGATGAGGATGTTTTCGATCTGGCAGATGATGCGAATATGACAAATCCAACGGATGATCCAAGTTTAACAGATCCAGTAGATAAGCGAAGTATTCAATCAGATGAAACAAAGCAAAGAGTTGTTCAATTGGAAAAAGATTTAGAAACAGCCTTAAAAGCTTATCCTGCGACGTTCCGTCAATATCTAGAGGATAAATTTACTGGTTATCAGCATAAGGACTTGCAAGATATTTACTATCACTTGGTGAAGTTTTCTGACTATATGGATACACAGGCAGATAACGAGGTATTCATTCATGATTGTTTAAAAGAAATGGATGCTTTTTTAACGCGCGCATTTTTTACTTCTCGGACTGAGATGTGTTTACAAGAAGAAAAGAAAACGGATCTTATTGTTTTTCATAAATTCTTTGATATTGTTGAAAAGCATTTTAAAGTCCTTGAAAAGACGAATCCTCAATTAGCACTTAATCTCAAAGTGAAGCTTGCGAATCTTCCACTTAGGGATGAAGTGAATCGCTCTAAGGGGTTTCCTAATGTGTATTTAAAAGAGCAGGATCAATTAAGAATTCTCATTGATCACTTCGAGAAAGAGGAAGAAAAACACATCACACTTGTGACTCAAAATTTACATAAAAAATTTACCGAAAACGATATTCACAAACTTTCGAAAATTGTTTCTAAAAAACAAACTCACTTGCGTATTGATCATAGGCAGAGGTTACAAGATGCGCTGATAAAACAGATGGGTCATAAAGCTCCGGCCAATTGGGACGATAGTGCTGAAATTGAGAATGATTTAAAGAAGTTTTTTAAGCCGGTAAGCAGCAACAACAACCCTGGTTATCATTATAATTATGGAATGCAGATAGATGATCAGGACATTCTTAGCCTTCACCGAGCAAACAAAGCAAAAGAATATTTTGCTAGCCAATTGAATTTAGATGAAGATCAAATTCAAATTCCTCGTTGGTACCATGCAACATCTTATCAGAATTTGAAGCCCATTATTGACTCAGGCAAAATTCTCGTCCTGCATAGACAAGCTTATAATGGGGCTTGGGTTTCTACTCAAAGAGAAATTAGCATGGGTGAGTGCGTTTTTGTGTTCAACCACCGCATTACAGAAATTGATCCAAACGTCTTTATTGGATACGAAAAAGGACAAGTCCGTTGGAGAGGTCTTCAAAAGGAAATTCCTTTGGCTGGTTCAAATAAAACAACAAATATGCATTTAGTGGGTTACAACAAGGATCTCAATACAAAAACAAACAAAACGCAAATTATTACTAACTTGTCAAAGTCATTCAAAAATGTCAAAGTGGTTTCTGTCGACCAGATTGATTATCTGCAAAGAGAGATTATAAAGGTCATCGGCAATCCAAATCTAAGTGAAAAGTGGTGGGGTAAAGCTGATATTAGTGCTTTAGAAAAGCCACTCAATCAGCATCAACACATGTAAGCCAATAGGTAAAAAGTTTGCGAAGTCCACTTTGTGGACTTCGCGCTTTGTTAAAGGTATAGAACAAATGCAGATGTTCCTATCCGATTAGCCTATCAATCTTCAGCAGAGGTTTGTCCAATGACATCTTTCAGACGTCGGCCTTCTGTCAAATTGTGACCGGGTGGATGTTCCTCTAAATAAGCTTTAATTTTTACCATTCTGTGTTCTGGATAGGGATGCGTCAACAGCATTTCGGGTGTATGACCAGCAGGGACAGCCTTTTCCAAAATTTGCATGACCTCGAGCATCGCTTTAGGGTTATAGCCTGCTTCGGACATCAGTCGCAGCCCCCATTGGTCTGCTTGTAGCTCATCCTTCCGACTATAACGAAGTTGAATCGCTTGATTGACGACGCTAGCCATAGCTGTCGCTTGTTGTGCACGGCTGGGATGATCGGCATTGCTTGCGCCGACACCTGTTGCCATGACTAGGATTTGACCTAATTGTCCCTTGGTCATTTGTTGAGCAGAATGGCGTTCAATAACGTGCCCTGTTTCATGAGCTAAAACTCCAGCAAGCTGAGCTTCTGTTTCTAATTTATTCAAAAGTCCTAAAGTGATAAAAATTTGACCGCCAGGTAAAGCGAATGCATTAATAGTCTTAGGATCAGCGAGTAAATGAAATTGAAAATGCCAAGGACCTCTATGTGCTTCAGTATGTGAGATGATTTGCTGTCCAATTTTTTGCACTTCTTGCGTGCGCGGATCAGATGAAGAAATTTCTCCGCCCATCTGAGCAGCCATTCCAGGAGCTGCTTGCAAGCCCAGGCGAATTTCTTGTTGAGGTGAAATAGAAATGTGTTGTTCGACGCCTGTGATAGGATTTTTTTCTGTTTGAGTTAAATACATAAAAAAGCCTACAGCAGCAATAATAAGACCGATCAATAACCTCGATCCCCCTCTTTGTCCTTGATCATACATCCCCATAACTCCTCCTCATACATGAATTCATCGATATATCAAACTTATCAAATTTTATATAGTTATTCTCTCATGAAAATAAACTCAAATAGAAATTTTCTTCCTATCTTCCCTTTAACATTCCAAGAGGAATTTTAGTGTATTTAATTATGAAATTGATTATGAGTAAATTATTTGTCAAGGATGGCAAATTCGGAAATTAAATCCATCTTAAGGAGAAAATAATATGAAGCAATCTTTTATTTTATTTATTTGTTTATTTAGCGTTGGATTTTTACAAGCAGAATCTCTTTCAAATGGCTGCTGTGGTGGGAAGAAAAAGCATAAGTATAGAAAGCATCTTGAACAAGAAATTGTTTTTACTGGCTGTGGCTGCGGCGGTGGGGGTAGAGGCGGTTCAAATGAGATCCCTCCTGATAATCAAAAATAAAGAGTGAATTGTATGATTCCATTCTAATCCTTAGCATTAGAATGGAATAAATCATCTAAGCTTTCATTTTTTCCTTTTTCCATTATTCATCAAGTTATAACGAAGTTAAGTCTTAAAATGATAAGATCTTTCTTGCAGTAATCATATCGATTTGATATCACTTAATTCTTTTGTGTAAAAGATTCTATAACCAGTCTTACTTATGAGAAAGGATTATGCGCTATTCTAGATATCTCTCTATCTTTTTATTAAGTTTAAGTACCGCCTGCTTATATGGTGGAAATGATACCGATTGTGTAAACCCTGGTCCTGATTGCCCTGAACCTAAAACATGTGAAAGCCAACTTGATCTTGATTGTCGCCAAGATGATAGTCTTTATGATGATTATGATTGGTATGCAACAGCTCCTGAAACCGATTATGAGTTTGCACGCGAACATCATTTACGGGGAATTTGGCTGCCTGAAGGACCTCCTGCTTTTCGTCCTTTTATTGCAGATCCTAGGCAACTGACGTTTGGCTTAGGTTGGCGATTTAATGATCCCGTATTGGGAAAAAACCTTGTTCCTGTTTCCTTTGGAGATACTTTCCCCATCTATCGCTGGATTGACATTTGGTATTTTCGCGGAGATTTGCAATTAGAGATTGAAGGAGCGGTGTGGGCCATTTTTCAGCCCTTGCATGAATCTTCTCCATTAATAGATGCAGATTACTATGTTGGATTTCCTTTGACTTATTTGTTTGGCAATTGGGCCTTTCGTTTAAGAGGTTATCATATTTCAACACATATTGGAGATGAGTTCCTTCTCGATCATCCCCATTTTGATCGCCGCAATCCTAGTATTGAAGCGTTTGACTTGTATGTCTCTAATCAATTTACGAACGACATTCGTCTCTATGGAGGAATTGGATGGGTGGCTTGTCAGGATGATTCTTTTAGAGTGGGCCCTTTTTATTTCCAAGCAGGAGTTGAAATTCGCTTTTCTGAATTAGGATACCGAGATTATTGTAATCGTCTTTATGGCGAACCTTTTTTTGCCGTGGATGTCTACTATCAATCCCACTTTAAACATCATATTAATTCTACGTATGCTTTGGGATATGAATGGGGTAAAGTTTCGGGAATTCGCCGCAAATTCCGCTTATTTCTTGAATACCATGATGGTTATGCTATTGAAGGACAATTTTCTAAATTTCCGACACATTATTTGAGTATTCGTGGAACTTATGGATTTTAATCAGTATGAATCTTAATACTCCTCCCTCTGGTCGACCACCCTTATCGGAAAAAGATTTTATCCAAAATGGGTGGTCTTTGACCTCTTTGCCTTTTTGGCTCTGGATTGCTGTCACGACTTCCTTCATTGCCATTATTTGGGGATCAAGCGGATGGTATGAGGGTTTTCTTCAAAAGGAAAAAAGCCATGATCCTTTTCTTGAAGTGACCAACCGCGAATTTTCTGTGTTCTTATGGCAATTTCCCTCTTTTATGCGCGTTAATGCCAGCAAGAAATCGGGTTATTTGCCAGGCTTTCTTGCGACTGGTGAGAATTTTAACCCCAGAACTGGGGAAGAATTTGTTTCTGCTCCACCCGATCTCATTTTTCTCTATCATACTTGGCACCGTTTGCTTGCTCCTGAATTCATTGCTCGACCTATTAGCCCTAAAGAGTTTGAAGATTTTCTAGAGCAATTGCCAGAATGGAAGCCTATGAATTGGTCAAATGCCCCTGAAGCATATGTTCAATTAATTAATACTAAGGATTATACTAAAACTGAAAATTTACAAACCTTGCTTCCCACAACATTGCCTTTGATTGTTCGACAAGCGTATCAAGGATGGAAAAATTATTTTATAGAAGGAGCGCAAATTAATGACCTTCAACCGACGTTTGCTCAAGTGAAAACCTTTTTAGAAGATCATTCTCATTATGCATACAATTATTGGCGCAATATTCAAGAAATTAATGGGCAACAAGTGGCGGGTAAAGACTATTTATATGCATTTGTAAATAGTACGTTTATTCCAGATGCCCATGTCCCAAAAGAAGAATTGGCCCCTTTTTTAAAAGTGGCCTTGTATAACGCAGAACAGGCGAAGCAAAATCGCTGAAAAAAAATTTAAATCCTCTATTCTATTTTTTGCTTTCCCGAAGCCGTGACAATCACGCGCGCCATTTGATTAGGGGCATAATGATAAGGCACAATCTGCACATCGACAATTTGAATGGCTTCCCGGTCTGCTCCCTTGTGAATGGCTAACTCTTTGGCTTGCTCTTGTAGAGAAGCTAAAACGTGATTGCGTTGATTAAGCGACACAACGGTATCAACTGTCGCGGCAATTTCAGCTAACGCGGCTCCATAGGCATTGGCAACGTGGGCATGAACCGGACGAAAAAAACGTGTTTCGCTTGGGGGCAACAAAGCAGCTCCTCCTCCAATCACTACAATAGGGAGGTGCGATTCATCTATTCCTCTTGTCCTTGTAATAAGATGTGAAAGTCTTTTCATCACTTCTTGCATGACATTCTGACACTCTTCTTGAGATAGAGGGATGCAATCGAGGCATGCGTTTGGAATATTTAAATGTTGTAAAGCGAGGGCAATATCTGTCAGAGTTAAATGCGAACCTCCAAACACACAACTTTCTTCATGAATCCGCCTTCCACAACTTAGAGGCCCAATCTGCCACTGTTCTCTTTCACGTGAGACATGGCTTCCTCCTCCCAAAGCAATAGATAAGACATCAGGCATTGAAAAGTTAAGTGTGATGCCTCCTATTTGCGAATTATTTAGCCGTCGTCTAGGATATCCCTTTCGTACAATGCCAATATCCGTTGATGTGCCTCCAATATCAATAACTAATGCATCGGTCAATTTGGCTAACTTGGCTCCTCCTATAAAAGAATTAGTGGGACCGGCGGAAATAGTTAAAACGGGATAATCTAAAGCGTGCTGCAAATCAATGAGACTGCCATTGTTTTGAGTGATCCATAATGGACACGATAATCCTACCTGTTGTTTGATGCTTTCCAACTTTTCAAACCCGCTTGCCATGACTTTTTTGAGCGCTGCATTTAAAAGAGTAGAGTTTTCTCTTTCGATAAATCCAATCCCACCTATTTCGTGGGAAAGCGAGAGAGGAATTTTTCTCCCTATGTAGGTTTCTGCAATGGCTTTAGCTTGATTTTCTTGATCTGCATTTAAAGGTGAAAAAACCCCTACAATCGCTAAACTCTCCACGCCTAATTCTTGGAGCTGATCAATGGCCTGTCTAATCTCATCAGGATTAAGAGGAGAAAGAGGAGTTCCATCGCATTCGAATCCTCCTCCCACATTCACTTGCCATAATCCTAATGTTTTTTTTAATTCAGATGGCCAAGTGTACCCGGCAGGGAGGGAAAGAGGATGATACCCTGCTAATCGAATGACTCCTACCCGGTAGAGATCTTTTTGTTGCAAGAGGGCATTAGTGGCATGAGTCGTTCCTAAATAAATTCCTTTTATTTGACTCAATTTTACTAGAGGGGTTTGTAAAAGCGTTTTCAATACAATTTCAAATCCTTCTTCCGTTTTTTCTGTTGTCGTTGTCTTTGTGGCAGCAACAATGTGAGAGTGTTCATCAACGAGTACGGCATCTGTATGGGTGCCTCCTATGTCGATACCAATTCGATAAAGAGAATGGGTAATCATAATCAAATCGCTCCTTGTTTTTGAGGACAAATAGGGGTATAACTTACATTTAACCCGAAGGCTTGAGGACCTACTAAGGTAAGGCCTTGAGGTGTCTGCCACAAGGGGGGAGAAGGTAAAGCAATTAGCTCAACATGCAATCCAAACTGTAAAGATTCGCTTGTGATTGGTCGTCCGGTATCTTGCTCAAATAACATCAGAATATCAGGAGTAGTCGCTAAGGTTTTTTCTTGGCAAGTTACCATCAAATATTCATTTTGATATATTAGCTTCCATTGGATGGCGCCTTCTTGAATTGTGACATTCCCAATTAAAAACCCTTGCTCAACCTTCTGTTGAATATCAGTAATTTTGCCGGCCCCCAATCGTACCCCACCCATCAAATTCAACACAGCTTCTATTGGAGAGCTTTTTTGTTCTTGTGCTTTTAAAAATGCATGTCCAATTGCAATCGCTTGCGATAAGCTACCTTGGATGGTTGCATAAGTTGCCTGCTGACCAGATAGAAGGTATAAGGCCACGGCACAACAAGAGCCCATTGCAATAGTTGTTTGACGAGCAAGCTTTTCAAGAGCGAAAGAATTTTTGGCATGCACTGACACTGTGTTTCCAAAACAATCAGTGAGGAAAGCGGGTGCTGAAGAAATGCCATGCAAGTGACAGGAACTCATTTGCAATTCAGGAAAGGCGCGTCCAATCATATCTGCATCAAGAACAGGAAGGCCAAGTTGGCATGCAGCAATTAATGGGGTAAAGGCATTACTTCCCCCAATTTCTGCTGCCATTAACACATTAGCTGGATGTCCAACCGTTTGTTGTAAAATGGGAAGCATTTCTATGAATTCGCGGCCGCTGGGAATTTTTTCAATGCCAACTAAAGGGGCTCCCATGAAAGCTAGGGGAACAACTAAAGTATCCGGTTCTAATTCATCAATACTCATGAGAGTAATGGGACCCTGGCGCTCCATTTGATATTTAGCCATCCAAATATCATATGTCGGATCTCCTCCGCCTCCTGAACCCAAGATGGCACTTCCAATGGCAAGGCAGTCAAGATCATAATGCGTAAGCTTTTTCATTTTATTTTCTTCCGATTAAAAAAATTAAAGTTATAAGCAAGGTTGCTAAAAAAGTATCTACTGTGGCTATCGCAGTGCCCGGCAATAAATGGCATAAGCTTGCGAATCCAATTAAAATCCCTCCTCCCCAAGCTTGGAGATGCAAGCGTTGATCAAGAGACTTGCATTCTGGGATCCATTTCCTTAAGAGTGCGCGGGTAAGAATCACAGCTCCCATGCTGGCTAGCAAAATTCCTAAGATATCGAGTATCTTTTCAAAATGTGCCAATAAATCGAAGCACGATATTCCTGTCCCCACCAGCCCTAAGCCTAACATGCGTTTTTCTTCGTTAAGTTTAGGGAAAAGAAGGCTTAGGCTTGCGGCACCCGAATAAAGATTAGTATTATTCGTCGTCCAACCTGCCAGCAGCAAAAAGAGAGCAATCCACCCATTCCACCAAGGATAAGCAGGATGTTTAAGATGATCGATCAGTTGATCTCCTGCGCCATGAGAAGCAAGGTAAACTCCAGTGGCTTCAATAAGCGGAAGAGTGATTCCAAATATTAGCACAAGGCTAATCCATCCATCTTGAGCTGTGCGAGCATGCCGAAAATAAGTGGGTAGATCAATGACTGCTGCAATTGCTGCCGCCACAATCAACGATGTACCTTTCCAAGAAAATGGCAGAGTCTCATTGATTTGAGCATTCTCTTGCATGTAAAGAGCATATCCGAGCGTTAGGACCAGAATAGGCAAACTCATATTGGCCAATTGATGAATCGCACGAATTCCATATAAAGCGACACCTGTGATGAAGCAACCGAGTCCCATATTGATCCAAAGGGGGGAAAAAGTTCTTTCCCCTAAATAGGCTGACATTACCTCTAAAATGCTTTGGCTCATCACATTGAGTTGGATGCCAAACCATCCCAGCATGGAGAATGCCATTGCAAAAGCTAGAAGCAAGATTCCTTTGGATCCAAAATAGAGAGAAGCATGTTCTATCGTTGTGAAGCGTCCTGGATAGCTAATGCGAAACATGAGCAATGCTAAGCCCAAAAGCACAGCATTGCCTAATGCAATTGCTACCCAAGCAGAGAGCAACCCATAGGTTTGGCCTAGAGTATGCCCAACCATGATCATTGGAAGGCAAATTGCTCCTCCAATTTGAATGCTTGCGAGCTGCCTCCAGTTTTGAGTCACAATCATAACATCTCCATATTTTCCAAAGCTGCATCTAGGCGATCACACAAAATATGCGACACGGTAAATAAGGACATATTGGCTTTCGAGCATCCTATTTCCTGAGCTTGCTTCGCTAATGCAAGACGTCTCCCATCATCTGGAAGCGGGCTTGTTTTATCTAGGTCACCTGGATATTGAGCATGCTGAGCCCAATTGGCATTTAAAATCTCTTCCAATGAATAAGAGTCGAACATTTTGAGGTATTCATCACGAGGCAATTGTTCTTGATCCTCTCGTATACTGGTTCCAATAATGACGAATACCGATTCAGGCAGAATCTCTTCATTTAATGACATCTTCTTAAAAGAATGTGTCACTTGATCAGGTTCATAAAGCATTTTAATGCGATCTATTTCCTTTCCCTGTGGAGTCCAACGCGTGACATCGATTAAGAGATGCTGCTTTTTATCTATTAGACGTTGTATCAAAGTCTCTAAATTATAGAAGCAAGGAGAGCAACGACGTCCCACTTTGTCTCTACGAATTCCCTCACTGATGACTTTGTGAGCAAATTGGTTAACAGGTGTTTCTCGTGTTTCGCCAAGACGCCATAATTCTCTTTGAAGATATTTGATGGACTGTAAGGCAAGATCGCATTGCAGCAAATTAACCAAATCTCCCAATTTTTTGCTGCCAATCAGTCGACTCTCTTCATTGGGTGTTTGACCTTCTAAACTGCAATTAAAGCGAGCTAAATTTTCTGCATGTGTGACATCGAATAGCTGATAGAAGCATTCATTTTTTGGAACAAGTGTTTTTGTTTGGGCAAGCAAATAACTTTCTACAACAAAGCGTACATTGTCCGATGCTCTGTGCAAAATTTTCAACTTTTCACATGCTTCTCGAGGAGAAATCTTGTTTCCATATTCCGCTTTAAACTCTTTTCCAGAGTGGATCTTTGATGTAATCTGGCTCTTAATGGCCGGCAATTGCTTTAAAATGGTTCGAGCATCCGAGCAAGCTTTGTCTATTTCTTGCTGCCACTCGTGAAAATTTAAGTATAAGTCCGCCAGATCTTTAATTTTGGCAGCTCGCAATTGGCAGGCATTTTCTCCTACTAAAGCATCGAATTGCCTCCATTGATGCTTTTGAAATGCTTCTAAAGCAGCAACTGTCACCTGAGACATGAAAGATACATAGCCTAGAATGTTGATGAGATCAGTCCTTCCCTTGAGAGTTTGAACGAGTCTCTTTTCTTCAAAAATTTCAATAAATGATCGCTCATATCCATTTACTTGCTGAGAAATTTGAGCACTTAAAGAATCCATACGTTACCTATCCATGCTTCCAAAAGGAAACGGTTAAAAATAAAATAAAATAATTATTTGACAATAGAGTTATAGGTACGCGAGTAGGCTCAAAAAGTCGCTTTTAGAACAAAAAAGTTACGATACACATATTTAAGCTTGTCAAAACACGCGTTCTACAACGGCAACATTTAAAAAATGTGATTAAGCAAAATAGGGATAAAAAGAATAGGATCCCTTTCGTTTAAAAACGTCAAAGCGTTTAAAAAGAAATGGAAAATAAGAAGAGAAAAAGAAGCAAGATGGGTTTGAAAAGGAAAGAGGGGAGAGAATGCCACAACGCGAATCCTCAGCCGGTTGAATCGACTGATCGCATACATGGCTTCTCCATAATTGAGAAAGCACACTTAACATAATCAATTCCTTTATATAAAAAGGTTAATACACAACAATTTTCTAAAAATTGAAACTATTTGTTTATTATATATGCTTTCCCATTAATTTGCAAGCAGGATTTCATTATGATAAAATGATAAAATGATAGGGTGTGATTAAATCTGGGAGTTTATATTTTTAGCAGATCGATACGAAATGGTAGGGCGGCGGTAGCCGCTTTCAGTGGGAAGCCCCGTATGAAGCGAGCGTGCGAGTGGAATGCGGGGTGTAGGCAAGATAGCATTGAGCTGCGGAAGCAGCGTAAGATCACTGATTAAAAAAGGGACTCATTTGATTTGAAAATTTAGACCTGCAAATTGAAAAGCCCAACCATCTTACTGAAAACGGTAGCCAAGAAAAACTCTCGATTTTTTTTAAAGCTTTCATCTGCATAGAGAAGAGCTAAGTTATCTTGCTGAATGGCAGCCAAGACAATCTCTCGATCCTTTTTAAGGCTTTTATGTGCATATTGAAGAGCCTCACCAGCTTGCTGAACGGCAATCAAGACAATTTCTCGATCTTGTTTAAAGATTTCATCTGCATAGTACAGATTATGACCATTTTGCTGAACGGCAGCTAAGACAAAGCCCGATCTTTTTTAAGGCTTTTATCCGCATATTGAAGAGCTCCAAAGTGAAATAGCCCAGGCCCAGCGGCCTGGAAAAAACACCTCCATATCGTAGTCTGAAAGACTACAAGAGAAATTGTAGACAGATTGAGCAGTTTGCAGAAAAGAAATTTTGATTTATCGTAATCCTCTATTAATTTTGTATACGGGATTTCCATGAGTATAGATGCACAAGTAGAGCGATTGGAAACATGCCCGGGCTATTTTAACTTTAGAGTTCTGCAGGCTCGAATAAATAATAAAATTAGTTTAAATTTAAAAATTGACAGTATAATATTCTATTAGCTAAAGCGCATCATTTTTAACATAACTACTAAAATCAATCCGTTTTTATATTCATTATAAATTATTATGTTGGTATAATTTAGCATTAAATATTATAAAATTATTAATAGTCAATTAAAATTATAAAGTTAATTAAAGGGTATGTATGCAACTTACGCTCGTTAATTCACAAGCAATGTCAGCTCCTTCAAATGAAGCTTGCTTAAACACCATCCTTCCTGAGGAGGTATTGGAAATTTTTTTTGATCGGGTTGTCAATCAAAAAAGGCCAGTTTTAAGTGATATTTCTTCTATTTTGCTCACTTGTACAAGATGGAAAAGAGTTTTTGAAAAAAATCCTTGCATCTCCTTGGCACAGACTCTTTTTCAACTTAAAAAGAATCCTCGATCCCCTATTCATTCTGCCCGAGAATGTCTCGCAACTGAACAAAAGAAGTCTTTTACATCCCAAGAACTCAAGTTGATTGATCGAGCCCAAAAAAGCTCCTACGGAGAAAGAATTTTTAAAAAATTGTTAATGGTTCAATCACCTTTATTTTGTGCTAACAGTTTATTTCTTTCTCTTTTGGATCGCTATTCATGGGATCTTCAAGATTGCAAAGCCAGCGCCAATAAGAACATCCAGCAAGTGGCTGAAGAACAATTATCTATTTTAAACTCTCTTGTATGGGGAACTGACGATCAAAGACTAATGATGATCAAAAATGATTTTATCGCAAAACTTTATTTAGGTGGTCTAGATCAATTAAGGCGGCTTGCAAACGAATCGGTTATTTCCCCACTTAAAAACATTTCCAATTTTAATGATAAAAAAATTTTTATGCAAGTTGCACGCTATTTTGGACATTCTGTTTTTGATATAAATGCAAACCTTAAAAAAGATCGAGAATTGGTCTTGGCTGTCGTTCAGCAAAATGGCGAAGCTCTTCTCTATGTAGATGAAAACTTTAAAAAAGATCGAGAGATTGTTTTGGCTGCCGTTCAGCAAAATAGTGCAGCTTTTCACTATGCAGATGCAAGCTTTAAACAAGATCGAGAGATTGTCTTAGCTGCCGTTCAGCAAAATGGCTTGGTTCTAAAATATGCAGATGAAAGTCTTAAAAAAGATCGAGAGATTGTCTTGGCTGCCGTTAAGCAAAATAGCTTGGTTCTGCAATATGCAGATGAAAACTTTAAAAAAGATCGAGAAATTATCTTGGCTGCCGTTCAGCAACATAGCACAGCTTTTGAATATGCAGATGAAGGCTTTAAAAAAGACCGAGAATTTGTTTTGGCTGCCGTTAAGCGAAATAGCTTGGTTCTGCAATATGCAGAGGAAAGCTTTAAAAAAGATTGTGAGATTGTTTTGGCTGCCGTTAAGCAAAATGGCTATGCTATTGAATATGCAGGCGAAAGCTTTAAAAAAGATCGAGAGATTGTTTTGGCTGCCGTTCAGCAAGATGGTTTTGCTCTTCAATGTGCAGATGAAAACTTTAAAAAAGATCGAGAAATTATCTTGGCTGCTGTTCAGCAAAGAGGCAAGGCTCTTCAATTTGCAGATGAAAGCTTTAAAAAAGATCGAGAGGTTGTTTTGGCTGCCCTTAAGCAAGATTACGGAGCTCTTCAATTTGCAGATGAAAACTTTAAAAAAAATCGAGAGATTATCTTGACTATCGTTCAGCAAAGTGGCTGGGTCCTTTACCATGCAGATAAAAGCCTTCAAAAAGATCGAGAGTGTGTCTTGGCTGCCGTTCAGCAAAATGGCCATGCTCTTTACCATGCAGACAAAAGCTTTACAAAAGATCGAGAGATTGTCTTGGCTGCCGTTAAGCAAGATGGCTGTAGTCTTCAATATGCAGATGAAAGACTTAAAAAAGATCGAGAGATTGTCTTGGCTGCCGTTAAGCAAAATGGCTATGCTCTTCTCTATGCAGATGAAAGCCTTACAAAAGATCGAGAGATTGTTTTGGCTGCTGTTCAGCAAAATGGCTATGCTCTTGAATATGCGGATGAAAGCTTTAAAAAAGATCAAGAGTTTGTCTTGGCTACTTTTTTCAGTAAGATGAGTGGACTTTTCAATTTGTAGGTCTAAATTTTTAAATCAAATGAGTCTCGTTAAATAGCTTTTATTTGTTTAATAGCCTGAAGGGCTTCAAATAGAAATAGCCAGGGCCGGGACTTAACAAAGAACTATTCTGGGCTTGATATTCGTCGCGCCAATTTAACAACACTATATCTGTAATAGATTTTATAGGCATATTTTCCGAAAATAACGCAAAAAACATCAATTCCAAAACAGTTCTTTGTTAAGTCCCGGCCCTGGCTATTTCTATTTGAAGCCTTTCAGGCTATAAAACAAATAAAAGCTATTTACCTAATTTTTTATTGTTGTAACGCCGTCTTTTTTATTTTTTTTGAAAGCACATTTACAATTTAATGCCATCCTCTCGAGCTTTATACTCGAGTTTGGGATGGAGAATGCCAAACCAATGATTTAAAAAAAGGGGACTCATTTGATTTGAAAATTTAAATCTGCAAATTGAAAAAACCAGCCATCTTACTGAAAATGGTAGCCCAGACAAAATCTTGATCTTTTTTAAAGCTTTCATCTGCATATTGGAAAGCCAAGCTATCTTGCTGAACGGCAGCCAAGACAATGTCTCGATCTTTTTTAAAGCTTGCATCTGCATATTTAAGGGCAGTACCATGTTGCTGAACAGCAGCCAAGGTAATGTCTCGATCTTTTTTAAGGCTTTCATGTGCATATTGAAGAGCTATCGCCTTTTGCTTAACGGCAGCCAGGACAATGTCTCGATCTTGTTTAAAGCTTGCATATGCATATTGAAGAGCGCGGCCATCTTGTTGAACGGCAGCCAAGACAATGTCTCGCTCTTTTTTAAGATTTGCGTCTGCAAATTCAAGATCCCTACCATTTTGCTGAACGGCCGCCAAGACAATGTCTCGATCCTTTTTAAGGCTTTCATCTGCATATTGAAGCGACCCTTTCATTGTTTGAATGCTAGCCAAGACAATCTCTCGATCTTTTTTAAAGCTTGCATCTGCATATTGAAGAGCCCAGCCATTTTGCTTAACGGCAGCCAAAACAATCTTTCGATCTTGTTTAAGACTTTTGCCTGCACTTGCAAGAGCCCTGCCATCTTGCTGAACGGCAGCCAAGACAATGTCCCGATCTTGTTTTAATCTTTCAACAGCATATTCAAGAGCCATGCCATCTTGCTTAACGGCAGCTAAGACAATGTCTTGATCTTGTTTAAAGCTTTCATCTGCATATTCAAGAGCTAAGCCATTTTGCTGAACAGCAGTCAAGACAATGTCTCGATCTTGTTTAAAGCTTGCATCTGCAAAGTAAAGAGCTTCCGCCCTTTGCTTAACGGCAGACAAGACAATGCTTCGATCTTTTTTAAGGTTTTCATCTGCAAAGAGAAGCGCCGAGCCATTTTGCTGAACGGCAACCAATACAATGTCTCGATCTTGTCTAAAACTTTCATCTACATATTGAAGAGCGTATCCATTATGCTGAACAGTAGCCAAGACAATGTCTCGATCTTTTTTAAGGCTTTCATCTATATTAAAAACAGAATCTCCAAAACAGCGAGCAACTTGCATAAAAATTTTTTTATCGTTAAAATCGGGAAATTTTTTAAGTGTGGAGATGACCAAGTCTGTTGCCAGCTCCCATGTTTGATCTGGTTGACCACCTAGGTAAAGTTTTGCAATAAAATCATTTTTGATTACCATTAATCTTTGTTCGTCAGTGCCCCAGGCAAGAGAGTTTAAAATAGACAACTGCTCTTCAGCCACTTGCTGGATATTCTTATTTGCGCTGGTTTTGCAATGTTGAGGATCCCATGAATAGCGATGCAAAAGAGAAAGAAATAAACTATCAGAGCAAAATAACTGTGATTTAACCATTAACAATTTTTTAAAACTCTCCCCATAGCAGCCATGTTGGACTCGATCAATCAACTTAAGTTCTTGAGAAGTAAAAGACTTCTTTTGTTTTGCGATACATTCTTCAGGAAAATTAATAGGGGATTGAGGGCTCTTTTTAAGTTGAAAAAGAGTCCGCGCCAAGGAGATGCAAGGATTCTTTTCAAAAACTCTTTTCCATCTTGTACAAGTGAGCAAAGTAGAAGAAATATCACTTAAAAGTGGACTTTTTTGATTAATAACCCGATCAAAAAAAATTTCCAATACCTCATCAGGAAGGATGGTGTTTAAGCAAGCTTCATTTGAAGGAGCTGACCTTGCTTGTGAATTAACAAGAGTAAGTTGCATAAATATTCTGTAGTTAATTTTATAATTTTAATTGTTGTAGGAGTTACGCAGTTGATAAATTATTTTCATAAATTGGATTAGCTAAATAAGATTTAACTGCGTCTCGAACAATTCCTATCTTCGCTTCAAACCAACTCTTTCCTGTTTTAAAGTTGTATCGCTCTATTCTTAAAAAGGCTCTTATTGCACACCCAATATGATTTAATTGAATAGTAGCAGATCTCGCTTGGCATTTTTCTATGCCACAATATTGTTTGATCCCTCTATGAATGAATCATGAGCTGGAACATTTTCTTTTTCTGTTGAACTTTTGCTGCTCGTACAACTATAAATTCGCTGAGTTGCAATCAAAAAATTAATGCAATCATATTCATCGCATTTAGGCTTATTCATACGTTCCTCCTATGAAATTACCTAGATTTATTATCACATTTATTTATTTAATTTTATTCAACTACACAACTCCTAAATTTTATAATATCTAATATTATAGTTCTACAAATATAATATCTTGATTGCAATTATGTTTTTTTTTGATATAGATGAAAGCCATAACGAAAAAAAAGACATTTCAAGATGAATATCGCAGATTTCTGAAAAAACATGAAATTGTGTCTGATGAAAAATATGTTTGGGATTAGATTATTCTCTTGTAGTCCTTCAGACTAAATGATCATGACCAATTTAACGCAGGCGATGCGCTGGAATATTTTCTATTTGAAGCCTTTCAGACTATAAAACAAATAAAAGCTATTTACCTAATTTTGTATTGTTGTAAAGGCGTCTTTTTTATTTCTTTTGAAACCACATTTGCAATTTAATGCCATCCCCTCGAGCCTTATACTCGAGTTTGGGATGGAGAATGCCAAACCAAATGATTTAAGAAAACTGGACTCATTTGATTTGAAAATTTAGATCTGTAAATTGAGAAGCCCAGCCATCTTACTGAAAACAGTAGCCAAGAAAAACTCTTGATCTTTTTTAAAAGTTTCATCTGCATATTGAAGAGCCATGCTATCTTGCTGAACGGCAGCCAAGACAATCTTTCGATCTTTCCTAAGGCTTTCATCCGCATATTGAAGAGCATTGCCATTTTGCTGAACGGCAGCCAAGACAATGTCTTGATCTTGTTTAAAGCTTGCATCTACATATTCAAGAGCACATCCATTTTGCTGAACAGCAGCCAAGACAATGTCTCTATCTTGTTTAAAACTTTCATCTACACAGTAAAGAGCATAGCCATTTTGCTTAACGGCTGCCAAGACAATGTCTCGATCTTGTTGAAGGCTTGCAGATGCATATTTAAGAGATCTGCTATCTTGCTGAACGGCAGTCAAGACAATTTCTCGATCTTGTTGAAGGCTTGCATCTGCATATTTAAGAGCCCTGCCATTTTGCTTAACGGCTGCCAAGACAATCTCTTGATTTTTTTTAAGATTAGCGTCTGCAAATGCAAGCTCCCTACCATCTTGCTGAACGGCAGCCAAGACAATCTCTCGATCTTGTTTAAAGCTTGCATCTGCATATTCAAGAGCACATCCATTTTGCTGAACGGCCGCCAAGACAATCTCTCGATCTTGTTTAAAGCTTGCATCTGCATATTCAAGAGCACATCCATTTTGCTGAACGGCCGCCAAAACAATCTTTCGATTTTGTTTAAGAATTTTGCCCGCACTTGCAAGAGCCTTACCATTTTGCTGAACAGCAGCCAAGACAATCTCTCGATCTTGTTTAAGGCTTTCATCTGCATATTTAAGGGAGGTGCCATCTTCCTGAACAGCAGCCAAGACAATGTCTCGATTTTCTTGAAGGCTTCCATCTGCAAATTGAAGAGATCTACCATCTTGCTGAACGGCAGCCAAGACAATGTCTCGATCTTTTTTAAAGCTTGCATCCGCATCTTCAAGAGCATACCCATATCGCTGAATGGCAGCCAAGAAAATGTCTCGATCCTGTTTAAAGCTTGCATCTGCGTGTTTAAGAGCATCGCCTCTTTGTTGAATGGCAGCCAAGACAATTTCTCGATCTTTTTTAAGGCTTTCATCTGCATATTTAAGAGCCCAGCCATTTTCCTGAACGGCAACCAAGACAATATCTCGATCTTGCTTAAATCTTGCATCCGCGTATGCAAGAGCACATCCATTTTGCTGAACAGTAGCCAAGACAATGTCTCGATCTTTTTTAAGGCTTTCATCGATATTAAAAACAGAATGTCCAAAACAGTGAGCAACTTGCAGAAAAATTTTTTTATTGTTAAAAGCGGGAAATTTTTTAAGTGTGGAGATGACCAAGTCTGTTGCCAGCGGCCATGTTTTATGTTTTTTAATATCCAGGTAAAGTTTTGAGATAAAATCCTTTTCAATCACCATTAATCTTTGGTCGTCAGTGCCCCAAGCAAGAGAGGCTAAAATAGACAACTGCCCTTCAGCCAATTGCTGGATATTGTCATTGGCGCTGGTTTTGCAATCTTGAGGATCCCATGAATAGCGATTCAAAAGAGAAAGAAATAAACTATTAGAGCAAAATAACTGTGATTTAATCATTAACAATTTTCTAAAACTTTCCCCATAGCAGCCTTGTTGGGCTCGATCGATCAAATTAAGTTCCTGAGAAGTAAAAGATTTATTTTGTTTATCGATATATCCTTGAGGAGGATTAATAGGGGATTGAGGATTCTTTTTAAGTTGAAAAAGAGTTTGCGCCAAGGAAATGCAAGGATTGTTTTCAAAAATTCTTTTCCATCTTGTACAACTGAGTAAAATAGAAAAAATATCACTTAAAAGAGGCCTTTTTTGATTGACAACCCGATCAAAAAAAATTGCTAATACCTCATCAGGAAGTAAAGTATTTAAACAAACTTCATTTGAAGTAGTTGGCATTGCTTGCGAATTAACGAGGGTAGGTTGCATAAATATCCTTTAATTAAATTTATCATTAATTATAATTAATTATAATTAGTTTTACAATGTTTAAATTTATAATTATGGAAATGCAATATATTGATTTTAACTAAATTACTTTTAATTAGATGAAAATCTTAATCATCTGATTTTTGAGTTTATCCATTTGCCTGCCAATTAGATGAATCAAAAAGTGATGACAAAAGAGATCTTGCACAACTTAAATTTTATTGCATAATCACTCCCTTTAAGAAGAAGAGAAGATATAGAAATAGAGAAAACTAAAAAATAAAAAAATTTAAAGTTAATAGAATGAGTATGAAAATAAATTGATTTTAAATGCGCTTCCTAATATTTATTTTAAAAATAATGAGTTTTAGCTAATACAATATTGTACTTTCAACTTTTAAATTTATCCTAATCTTAGTATTTATTCGAGCCTGAAAGGCTCTAAAATGAAATAGCCCAGACCAGCGGCCTGGGAAAAAACACCCCATAGCGTAGCCTGAAAGACTACAAGAGAAATTGTGAGACAGTCATTTGCAGGCATTCTTAACCAATGAGTTAATAAAACAGGACTCATTTCATTTGAAAATTTAGATCTGCAAATTGAAAAGCCCAGCCATCTTACTGAAAACGTTAGCCAAGAAAAACTCTTCATCTTTTCTAAAGCTTTCATCTGCATATTCAAGAGCATAACTATCTTGATTAACGGCAGCTAAGACAATTTCTCGATCTTTTTTAAAGCTTTCATCTGCAAACTCAAGAGCTCTGCCATCTTGCTTAACGGCAGTCAAGACAATATCTCGATCTTTTTTAAGGCTTTCATCTGCATATTCAAGAGCATTGCCATCTTGCTGAATGGCAGCCAAGACAATCTCTCGATCCTTTTTAAGGCTTTCATCTGCAAATTGAAGAGTACGGCCATTTTTCTGAACGGCAACCAAGACAATGTCTCGATCTTTTGTAAGGCTTTTATCTACAGATCTAAGAGCTCTACCATCTTGCTGAACGGCAGCCAAGACAATCTCTTGATCTTTTTTAAGATTTGCGTTTGCAAATGCAAGCTCTACACCATATTGCTGAACGGCCGCCAAGACAATGTCTCGATCCTTTGTAAGGCTTTCATCTGCATGTTGAAGCGCTCCATGCACTGTCTGAACGCCAGCCAAGACAATGTCTCGATCTTTGGTAAAGCTTTCATCTGCATATTGAAGAGCGCTGCCTCTTTGCTGAACAGCAGCCAAAACAATCTCTCGATTTTGTTTAAGACTTGCGCTTGCAGTTCCAAGAGCCATACCATTTTGCTTAACGGCCACCAAAAAAATGTCTCGATCTTGTTTAAAGCTTTCATCTGCATAGTGAAGAGCTTGGCCATCTTGCTGAACAGCAGCCAAGGTAATCTCTCGATCTTTTTTAAGGCTTTCATCTGCAAATTGAAGAGCTCTACCATATTGCTTAACGGCAGCCAAGAAAATGTCTCGATCTTGTTTAAAGCTTGCATCTGCATAGTAAAGAGCCTCGCCACTTCGTTGAACGGCAGCCAAGACAATGTCTCGATCCTTTTTAAGGCTTTCATCGGCAAATTGAAGAGCTCTACCATTTTGCTGAACGGCAATCAAAACAATGTCTCGATCTTTTTTAAAGCTTGCATCTGCATATTCAAGAGCACATCCATTTTGCTGAACAGTAGCCAAGACAAATTCTCGATCTCTTTTAAGGTTTTCATCTATATCAAAAATACAATGTCCAAAACAGCGAGCAATTTGCATAAGTTTCTTTTTATCGTTAAAATGGGGAAATTTTTTTAATGTAGAGATGATTGATTCTTTTGCTAGCTGCCATATTTTATCATCTTGACCACCTAGGTAAAGGTTTGCGATAAAATCATTTTTGATCACCATTAATTTTTGGTCGTCAGTGCTCCATATAAGAGAATTTAAAATAAATAATTGCCCTTTAGCCACTTGCTGGATGTTCTTATTGGCGCTGGTTTTGCAATCTTGAGGATCCCATGAATAGTGATTCAAAAGAGAAAGAAATAAACTGTTAGCGCAAAATAAAGGTGATTTAATCATTAATAATTTTTTAAAACTTTCCCCATAGGAGCCTTGTTTGGCTCGGTCAATCAACTTAAGTTCTTGAGATGTAAAAGACTTCTTTTGTTCAGTTGCGATACATTCTTGGGCAGAATCAATAGGGGATTGAGGACTCTTTTTAAATTTAAAAAGAGTCTGCGCCAATGAGATGCAAGGATTTTTTTCAAAAACTCTTTTCCATCTTGTACAAGTGAGCAAAATAGAAGAAATATCACCTAAAAGGGGCCTTTTTTGATTAACAACTAGATCAAAAAAATATTCTAGTAATTCATCGGGAAGTAACGTGTTTAAGCAAGCTTCATTAGAAGTGATTGGCATTGCTTGTGAATTAACGAGTGTAAGTTGCATAAACACCTCTAATTGAATTTATAATTTTAAATTTTTATTCATAATTTTATATTGTTTAAGTTGATAATTATACAAATATAATCTATTGATTACAACTATGTTATTTTTTGATATAGATGAAAGCCGTAACAACCTGATTTTTGAATTTATCCTGTCTGCGAATTAGATAAATCCAAAAGCGATGACAAAAGACATTTGGCATAACATAAATTTTATTGCATCATGACTTCGTTTAAAAAGGAGAGAAGAGGCAGAAATATAGAAAAATAAAAAAAAATTTAAAGCCAATAGAATGAGTATAAAAATGGCTTGATTTTAGTATTTATGTTAAAAATTGATGGGAGTTTTAGCTAATACAATATTGCACTTTCAAGTTTTAAATTTATCCTAATCTTAGTATTTATTCGAGCCTGAAGAGCTCTCTCTGAATATTAGACATTTTTTATTAACCGTCCCTAAAATGATTGCGGAGCATGTACCATTTAATAGGCATAGCCCTACAATCGTTATAGAAGAAGGTCTTCCAAAAATGTTCAATGTTCATGGAGCCTGAAGGCTCTAAAGTGAAATAGCCCAGACCAGCGGCCTGGGAAAAAAACACCCCATAGCCTAGTCTGAAAGACTACAAGAGAAATTGTGGAATAGTCATTTGCAAGCATTCTTAATTCCTTATCCTATTCAGTAACAAAACACACTGGCTATTTATACAATCACTAATGATTTGGATCTATCCTTTTGATAGGGCAAGTTTTGTATTGCTACAACGCCTTCTTTTTTATTTCTTTGAAAGCACGTTTAAAATTTAACACTATCTCCCTCAAATCTGATACTCCGAGTTTGGAATGAAGAATGACAAATCAAAGAAGTTAAGAAAACGGGATTCATTTGATTTGAAAATTTAAATCTGCAAATTGAAAAAACTCAACCATTTTACTGAAAACCGTAGCCGAGACAAATTCTTGATCTTTTTTAAAGCTTTCATCTACATATTGAAGAGCACAGCTATCTTGATTAACGGCAGCCAAGACAATCTCTCGATCTTTTTTAAGGCTTTCATCTGCAAATTGAAAAGCGCGACCTTTTTGCTTAACGGCAACTAAGACAATCTCTCGATCTTTTTTAAGGCTTTCATCTGCATATTCAAGAGCATAGCCATCTTGATTAACCGCAGCCAAGATAATGTCTCGATCTTGTTTAAAGCTTTCATCTACATAGTAAAGAGCTAAGCCATTTTGCTGAATGGCAGCTAAGACAAATTCTCGATCTTTTTTAAGGCTTTCATCTGCATAGTGAAGAGCCCCCGCACTTTGATTAACGGCAGCCAAGACAAATTCTCGATCTTTTTTAAAGCTTTCATCTGCATATTTAAGAGCTTCGTAAGTTTTCTGAACGGCAGTTAAGACAATTTCTCGATCTTTTTTAAGGCTTTCATCTACATATTGAAGAACTCTGCCAGCTTGCTTAACAGCAGCTAAGATAATCTCTCGATTTTTTTTAAAACTTTTATCTGCAAATTGAAGGGCAAGACCATCTTGCTCAACGGCAGCCAAGAGACTCTCACGATCTTTTTTAAAGCTTTCACCTGCATATTCAAGAGCCCTGCCATTTTGCTTAACGGCAGCCAAGACAATCTCTCGATCTTTTTTAAAGCTTTCATCTACATAGAGAAGAGCTTCGCCATTTTGCTTAACGGCAGCCAAGACAATCTCTCGATCTTGTTTAAAGCTTGCATCTGCATATTTAAGAGCCCATCCAATTTGCTTACCGGTAGCTAAGACAATCTCTCGATCTTCTTTCAAGCTTTCATCTGCATATTCAAGAGCTAAGCCATTTTGCTGAACAGCAGCTAAGACAATCTCACGATCTTTTTTCAAGCTTTCATCTGCATATTCAAGAGCTAAGCCATTTTGTTGAACAGCAGCTAAGACAATCTCAAGATCTTTTTTAAAGCTTTCATCTGCATAGTGAAGAGCCCTGCCGTCTTGCTGAACGGCAGCCAAGACAATTTCTCGATCTTTTTCAAGACTTTTATCCGCATAGAGAAGAGCACAGCCATATTGCTGAACGGTAGCCAAGACAACCTCTCGATCCTTTTTAAGACTTTTATCTGCATATTTAAAAGCTGCGCCATTTTGCTTAACAGCAGCCAAGACAATGTCTTGATCTTTTTTAAGGTTTGCATCTATATCAAAAACACAATGTCCAAAACAACGAGCAACTTGTATCAAATTTTTTTTATCGTTAAAATTGGGAAATTTTTTAAAGGTAGAGATGATCGATTCTCGTGCCAGCAGCCATATTTGAGCTCGAGCACCTAGATAAAGTTTTGCGATAAAATCATTTTTGATCATTAGGAGTCTTTGGTCTTCAGTGCCCCATATAAGAGAGTTTAAAATAGACAATTGCCCTTCAGCCACTTGCTGGATGTTCTTATTGGCGCTGGTTTTGCAATCTTGAAGATCCCATCCATAGTGATCCAAAAGAGAAAGAAATAAACTGTTAGCGCAAAATAAAGGTGATTGAACCATTAACAAATTTCTAAAACTTCTTTGTTGGGCTCGATCAATCAACTTAAGTTCTTGAGATGTAAAAGACTTCTTTTGTTCAGTTGTGATACATTCTCGGGCAGAATGAATAGGGGATTGAGGACTCTTTTTAAGTTGAAAAAAAGTCTGCGCCAAGGAGATACAAGGATTCTTCTCAAGAACTCTTTTCCATCTTGTACAAGTGAGTAAAATAGAAGAAATATCACCCAAAGGTGGCCTTTTTTGATTAACAACCCGATCAAAAAAAATTTCTAATACTTCATCGGGAAGTAAATTGTTTAAGCAAGCTTCGTTTGAAGGAGGTGGCATTGCTTGTGAATTAACGAGCGTAAGTTGCATAAATACCTTTTAACTGAAGTTTTGCAAAATTAATTAATTCAAGTTGAGACAAGTCTTAAAGCGTTTATTATATCTGAATTTTGGCATGGTTCAATTGAAGGTAACTTATTTATGCCGTCCTTTCAGGACTCGATGTCTTTTTGATAGAACCCAGGCCTCCGCTTCGCTGCGACCTGGGCTGTAACATGACGGCCCTTCAGGCCTTAACAAGAGATGTTTAAGTCCCTCTTCTATAGTCCCTAAATCATCTTTTTGTTAAGGCCTGAAGGGCCGTCATGTTACAGCCCAGGTCGCAGCGAAGCGGAGGCCTGGGTTCTATCAAAAAGACATCGAGTCCTGAAAGGACGGCATAAATAAGTTACCTTCAATTGAACCATGCCAAAATTCAGATATAATAAACGCTTTAAGACTTGTCTCAACTTGAATTAATTAATTTTGCAAAACTTCAGTTTTAATTAAATTTATAGTTTTATTCATAAATTTATAATATTTAATTTTATAGTTATAAAAATACGTTATATTAATAGCAACTCATTTATTTTTGATGATATATTAAAAAATTGCAAATTTCCCTTTTAATTGCCAACCTTTTTCAATTTGAGAAGATCGATAACCTCTCTTTAATTTGTCAAATATTTTCTGATTTGTTATTCATTCTTTCATCTAAATATGTTTCATCTAAATATCCTGAAAAAGTGAAGAAAAAAATTGGATAGTTGTAAATTAATGCAAGGCGATAGGCAATGACATTTCAAGATTTAAAAAATGCTTTATCTATGCGTTTATTTGGTTCATCGACCCATAGTCAGGATGCGAATCAGCAGTCTATCTCCTCTTTGCTTGCTTCCTCACGAATGCCTTTATCTGAAGTCTTGAAGAGTTTACAAACGTCAGAAAAAGGACTTAACCAAAGAGACATTTATCAACGGCTTAATCAATATGGTTTAAATGAGATTGCACATGAGAAGCCTCCCACTTGGTATTCTTTGCTGCTCGCAAATTTTGCAAATCCTTTTGTCATCTTATTAATTGTGCTTGGGATGATTTCCTTTTTTCTTGGAGAAGAAGATGCTGTTGTGATCATTATTTGCATGGTTCTTCTCAGTGTCATCATGCGATTTATTCAAGAATATCGCTCTAATTTGGCAGCTGAAAAGCTCAAAGCTCTCGTTAGCACGAAAGCAACCGTGTTGCGCTGGCTGGAGGCAAACGTCGAGTCTAAGCCGTATGAAATGGATGTTAAGTATTTGGTTCCTGGCGATGTCATCCATCTTTCTGCGGGAGATCTTGTGCCTGCAGATATTCGTTTAATAGCCGCTAAAGATGTGTTTGTCAGTCAAAGTGCTCTCACAGGAGAGTCCATGCCAGTTGAAAAAGAGGAAGTTTCTAAAGGCAAAGAGAACTTGACCAATCCAATTGAAATGCCCAATTTATGTTTTATGGGGACAAATGTGCTAAACGGAACGGCAATAGCTGTGGTTCTTAAAACGGGTAATCAAACCTATTTTGGTTCAATGGCAAAAAGCTTGACAGGCCGACGTTCTCTAACCAGTTTTGACATAGGGGTCAATAAAGTCAGCTGGCTATTGATTCAATTTATGTTTGTGATGGTTCCTCTTGTCTTTTTGATTAATGTTTTGACTAAAGGCGATTGGTTTGAAGCTTTGCTTTTTTCTTTATCTATTGCAGTCGGGCTGACTCCCGAAATGCTGCCCATGATTGTCACTGCCAATTTAGCGCGCGGAGCGATCAATATGTCTCGCTCTAAAGTCATTGTCAAACGTTTAAATGCCATCCAAAATTTTGGTGCGATGAATATTCTTTGCACAGATAAAACAGGGACACTGACCCAAGATCGAGTCATTTTAGAAAAATATCTCAGCGCTGATAATCAGGAAAGCGAGGAAGTCCTCAGCTATGGTTTTTTAAATAGTTATTATCAAACAGGTTTAAAAAATCTTTTGGATCTTGCTGTCTTAAATCACCGCCATTTAGAAACAGACATGCAATTGGATCGCAATTACCGAAAGATAGATGAAATTCCTTTCGACTTTAATCGACGCCGAATGTCTATTGTCCTTCAAAAGCTTCCGCAACAATATCTTTTAATTTGCAAAGGAGCATTTGATGAAACGCTCTCTATTTGCCAGACAGCTAAGCTTAATGGATCCCTTACCCCTTTAACTGAAGAGATCAAGAAAAAATTAAAAAATATAGAAATAGATTTAAATGAAGATGGACTACGTGTTTTGGCAGTGGCTTATAAAGACCTTCAAAATGGAGTTAAAAAAGACTATCGCCCTCAAGATGAAAATGAACTGACGTTTTTGGGATACTTAGCCTTTCTGGATCCTCCTAAGCATTCAGCAATGAAGGCTTTAGAGCTTTTAAAAGAATATAATGTGCAAGTCAAAGTTTTAACGGGCGATAATGAAATCGTTACCCAACGCATTTGCAAATGGGTGAATTTGTCCATTGAAGGCGCTCTAACAGGGCCTCAAATCGATCAAATGGATGCATGGGAATTGAAAAATAGTGTGGATAAAACAACCATCTTTACGAAGTTAACACCTTTGCAGAAAACGCGAGTGATTTCTGCTCTTAAAGCAAATGGTCATACTGTAGGTTTTCTGGGAGACGGAATTAATGATGCGCCCGCTCTTCGGGAAGCTGATGTTGGAATTTCAGTGGATACGGCTGTTGATATTGCAAAGGAAGCTGCCGATATTATCATGCTTGAAAAAAGTTTGCTGTTTTTGGGCGATGGTGTGCTTGAAGGACGCCGAACATTTGGCAATATTATCAAATATATTAAAATGGCGGCAAGTTCCAATTTTGGCAATGTCTTTAGCATGTTAGGTGCAAGTGCTCTATTACCCTTTTTACCTATGCTGCCTGTTCAATTATTAACACAAAATTTGCTTTATGATTTTTCGCAAACAGCCATTCCATTTGATCATGTGGACCGAGATTTTCTTTTGCAACCGCGCAAATGGGATCCTTATGGCATTGCCAAGTTTATGATTTTTATTGGGCCTATTAGCTCAATATTTGATTATGTGACATTTGCTGTTATGTGGTTCGTTTTTGGTGCTAACACAATTGCACATCAGGCCTTATTTCAATCTGGATGGTTCATTGAAGGTTTGCTTTCTCAAACACTTATCGTGCATATGATTAGAACAAGGCATATTCCTTTTATTCAAAGTATTGCCTCTTTGCCTCTCTTACTGACAACCTTCTTTGTGATGGCTATTGGACTCTTAATTCCTTTTACCTTTGTGGGACATAGTATCGGCCTTGTCTCACTATCAGGTGATTATTTTTATTGGCTGATTACCATCCTATTATCTTATTGCGTCTTAACTCAGTTAGTGAAGATTTGGTTTATTAAACGCTTTAATTATTGGCTCTAAAATACGAATCTAATGTTATCCGTGCAAGAGGCCTAATCAATCTTTTCATGTGATTGGACTGCATGGCATCGAATGCATATTCTGAGAAAAAAGAAATCCAGCATTCTTAATTTTTTGATTAGATACACGCCGATTTCCTGCGTGAGGGCTGATGCTTTGGGCATTCCATTGAACGGGAGGAAGATGTTCTCTTTGGCAAATTTGAGCATAGAATTCTGAACGGAGCACGTGAAAATCGTTACACAGGTTATAAACGCCTTGCAAACGCTGAGTTAGGGCAAAATGAAGAGCATTTACAATATCAGTTACGTGAATAAGATTAGTATAAGATTGCCCAGTCCCAGCAAAAGGTTGAGACTGCATCTGCATGCGTCTTAGACGTTGTTCAATTTCTCTGTCCGGGCCATAAATTTCTCCAAGGCGTAGAATACAAACGTGTAAATTTTCTGAAGTACATTCCAATAGAATTTGTTCCGTCTCATAGAGAATTCTAGCATTGTCATGTGCAAACTTTGGCGGTGTCAGTTCATCTACCCATGCTCCCTCATGATCACCATAAACTGATGTACTGCTAGTATATAAGATTTGTTTGAGGGTTGAAGTCCGATTGGCTTCTTCTGCAACTTGTTTGGCCGTTTGTAAATAGGTAGAAGCATAGTCAGAAGAAGAGTCAGGAGCAACGCTGATTAAAAGCGCTTCTTGTTGATGAACAAAAGAATGCAAGGATTGCGATTCTAAAAGATAAACGCTATCTGCAAAGCTTGCTAAATAAGAAATCCGCTCAGGGCGACGAGTGGTGACAGAAAGGCGATGCCCCGCTTGCTTCCACTGTAAGGCTATCTTTTGGCCTACATATCCACAGCCAATAATGCCGATTCTCATACTACTCCAGCCGCAATAGATTCCAGCATTCCCAAGCGTTGAAAGCTTTCCTTTAATTCTTGGTTCTCAGGCTTATCAAGGGCACCGCTAGAAGCTAACCATTGGACATATGTGCGAGGAATTTGGCTTAAAGGTTGGCCTTGATGTTTGCCAAAAGGCATATGCTGAAGAGCGCGTGGGCGGTTAAGAAGTTGATAAACTTCTTCTATTGATAAATCGTCAATCAAAAAATGGAAAATTTGATGCAGAACCATCACGTCATCTAAAGCACGATGGGCATTGTTAGCTGCAATGCCGTAAATTTCTCGCAAAAATTGCAACGTATGCCTCGGAAGATCGGGACGGTATCGACGCGCCCATTTTAAAGAGTCTAAAAACTTCCAAGAGGGCATTTGTAGAGCATGTCGCTCAAATGCGTAACGTAAAAAGTGGAAATCGAAATTATCATTATTATGAGCAATGAGAACAACATCGCCCTCGCAAAATTGAATGAACTCTGTTCCAACTTGATCAAAAGCCGGAGCAGAGGCAACCATCTCATTTGTAATGTGATGAATAGCCGTTGCTTCAGGTGGAATGGGACAACCAGGATTGATGAATTTTTCAAAGTGTAAATTGCGAACAGGATCATAAGCTGCAATTTCAATAATGCGGTCTTTTTCAGCGCGGATCCCTGTTGTTTCTGTATCGTAATAGATGGCTCTAAGAGGCATAGTTCAGTAATCTTAAGGTTGTTCCATTTCCTGCGCTTTTGCCAAAATTTGATCTAACGTCATTTGACCCGAGCTAACCGCTTCAATAGGTGTTGAAAACATTTGACACACATGCTCAACTGTTTTAAGAAAAGCTAAGAGTAAATCTTCTTCAATCCTCTTTTTAGGAGTTGGAAGCATCAGGCGATAAAAAATGACTCCTGCCATTTCATCCATTCCAAAACCTGGCACATCTAACTCTTTGTTCAGGAGATGGAGTAAACGAGCCAAATCAGCTATCATCGCTTTCTGGTTTTTTCCTTTTGATGATTCGGAATGGGAAGGCTCAGATCCTTTTTTTCCTAAAGCGAATTGTTCGTTGGGCTCAAGATGACACGGAATAAAGACAAGAAGCTGTAAAAGGTGGCCTTCATCGAAGACTCTTATAAAAAGAGGATATTCTTTTTGATTGATTTTAAAGATCGTATAGACCTGCTGCGTATCTGCTTGTATATCTGATTCATACTGATTTTTTTGCATGAAATTCAGCAAGGACTCTGGGGTGATGTTGATCACAATGACCTCTCTTTGCTTGATTAATAGCCTACGCCTGGAAGCAGATTATCATGTTTTTCACAGGTCACAGCCGGATTATTTGTTGTTGGAACAACTGAAAAATCATTTTCTGTCGGCATGCGGTAGCAACTTGTTAAACATACCCAGGAACAGACAATGAGTATTAAATTCGTAAAAATAAATTTGATAGAAACCATAAGTCATCCATGAGCTTGTTAATTTTTCACTCAATGGCGCAAGAATAGCGAGGGGAAGAAAAAATCGCAAGGTTAAGTTTAAAAAACGAGGATTAGTCACGAGAATAGCAATGAAGACTATGGGAAGTTTGATAAAAATGAGCCCGTCCGAAACGAAACTGTTGGCTAAATAAATTTTTTAATTGAGTGAAATAAAATTTAATTTCTTTTTGATTAATTTTCTTTAGGTCTTGTGCTAGAAAGCCTGCATACAGCTTAAAATAAAAATAAGTAAAAAGTTTTTGCAGTTCTTCCATGCTTAATGTCTGCATAATCTCTTCTAATTGCGTTTCGTCTAGTTCTTCTCCGCTGCTTTCTTCACCCAATAGATAAGATTTAAATTTAGCTAATACTTGATTGATTTCATGATTAGGTTGAGAATAAGAGCGATTCTTCACATAAGATTTTTTGGCTTGAGTGCTGCTCTCCTGCTCATCTAACTCAGATCCTGCCATAGAATCATGACCGAGAAGCTCATAAAGGTATTGGCGATCATACAAAACAATTTTTTGCAAAAAAATGGCAAATGTGGCAACAACTTCTAATTTTAACTCTGAATGATCAGGAGGATTCCCTAAAAAGTGATAAGTCTCTCTTTTGCCTAAATAAAAAATGGCATTTGAAGGTTCAATCTCTTCATAGGCTGTTAGATCCAAGTGATTAGTACTGAATTCTTCAAAAATTTTAGACCATAATACATAAGAAAGCATTTCTCCACTCTCAGCAACTCTCCAGCCTTGCACGGCCCAGCGAGGGACAAGAAAACCAGAAACAGTGGCAAGAATGCGGATAGCTGTACATACAAATGGAAGGCAAAATTGAATGGTAAGGAGAGCGACAAGATTTGATAAACTTCTTATATTGAAAGGTCTTTGCTCTTCAAGTTGCTGACTTAAGATATAAAGAATATGAAAGGCAATTTCAACTAATTTTTTTGCCAAATAAAAAAGATCACTCACAACCTCTGACACTAAAAGAGTAAAAAGCCTAAAACGTGAGGGATAGCAATCTTGCGCAATAGCGATATCAAAAGCTTCCAGACTTTTTTCATGGCAGAAAATTTTAAACTCATATTCATTATCTAAATTGACACAATACTGTACATCTTTTACATTCATTGAACTTTTCCAATTATCAAATAGAAATAAAATCATAGTAAAAAAAATAGAATTTGACAACCGATAAATTATTTAAATTAAAGGAAAAAGATTTATCAGATAATTTTTAATGGAAAAATTTATTTAATTGCTTATTTTTTCATTAGATTCTTCTTTCATTTGAATCTTGGAATGAAAGGGGAGGTTCAGTTGGAGCAGAGCGAGAAGATTCTTCTTCCAAAGGAAAAGAAGCTAGATAGGCTATACTAGTGGGCGATTCTGCAATAAGAAAGGTTTTGTCTTGCACCTCCACTAAATAGAGAGTGGCGCGAGGAGAAAGATAGCGAGTTTCGAGCACTTTAATATTGCTTGCTGTGTTCAGCTGAGTCATTTTAGTCTTCATCATGCGCTTAAGCGCCCAAGAAGCGAGGATCATAAATCCAATTAGCAACGCAAGAATAAACAGCATATTAAAAAACTTAGCTTGAAAATCTGATTCGCGCTCGGCATGCTCTGGCCAAACGCCAGTCATTTCATCTTGATTTGTCGCATTTTGTAAGTCATGGTCAATTTGATGTTCGGTAGGTAAAAAATGATCGGATGAGCTGGGTCCAGATGGAAGAGGATGAGAATATTGATTTGTCATATTTTCTTGGGTAAAAGCCAAAAAAGGAAGACATAAAGCGCTAAGAAAAAGCAGAGGAGTAAGCAGATAAAACTTCATAGCTATCATCATAACTGTTAAAATTGAAACAGGTCTTAATTCTATTTAAGCTAAGACTACCTTTAATAAGGAATTTTTTCCTATGTTTTTTCATCTAGTAAGAGGAATTATTGCGTTAGATATCGATGGGACAGTGACTGCTCAAGCGCATGGGTTAGAATCAAATGTAATAGATGCTTTAGATCGATTTGCAAAAGAAGGCTGGTTCTTTATTTTTATCACTGGACGACCCTTTCAGTGGGGCTTTCTAACATTAGAGTCTTTGCCCTTTTCTTACGCTTTAGCAGTGCAGAATGGAGCTTTATTGCTTGAAATGCCTTCTCGTAAAATTCTTACTCGCAAGTATTTGACTCGAGAAATTCTTCCTCAATTAGAAAAAATCAGTCAAGAATGCGAAACAGATTTTGTGATTTACTCAGGGCTAGAAAATGATGATTGGTGTTATTATCGATCTGCTTTTCTTCCTGCTTCTTTGCAAAATTATGGGTTACAACGAGCTGCATTTTTAGGTGAAAAATGGCGAATGCTTCAAGCTTTTTCCGACTTACCTGTCCCTCGTTTTTCTTCCGTCAAATTTTTTGCCAAAGATAAGCATGCTTTTACGATCAGTCAAAGAATTGAAAAAGAATTGGGCCTACATGCTCCTCCCAATCGAGATCCCTTTAATCCCGATTTCTTTGTTATTCAGGCAACACATCCACAAGCAAATAAAGGATTTGTTTTAAAAGCATTTATTCAAAAGATGAAATTTTCCGGACCTATCATTGCTGCTGGCAATGATCATAATGATTGCAGTATGTTGCAAGCGGCTCATGTCAAAATTGTGATGGCAAACGCTCCGCCTGATGTATTGGCAATGGCTGATATTTTAGCTCCTCCTGCGAGCCAGCAGGGGATTATTCAAGGATTAAGCGACGCCATTTATCGCTTAAAAGGAAATGCTTGTGGTTAAGCGGCCCTTCGTTTTAGCTCAGCTTAATCGGCAGTCATATGGCATTCTTGGCATTCATCAGCATCAGATTTCTTGCATTGTTGGCATTTATCCTAAAGAGCGTCAGCATGAGCAAATGCTGATCATCGATGCTAAAGTTAAGTTGGATCTTTCGCGCTGCCTTGCTTCGGGTCAAGTGCAGGACACAATCGATTATGTCTTAATCGCCCAGCTTTGCACAGAGTTGGCTCAACAAAAGAAATATTTTTTATTGGAAACATTTGCATCAGATATTTTGGATGAGTGTATTGGGCGCTTTCAAGCTGTTTGGGCGTGGGTGTGTATTCAAAAGCCCGCTGCTATCCCGAGTGCTGCTTACGCCTACGTCGAGCTAGAGCGTTTTAAGGAATCTATTGAGGAATAAGCCATGTGGACACTTGTAACAGGAGGAGCCAAACGACTAGGGGCGGGTTTATGCCTTGCTTTAGCAGAAAAGGGGCATTCCATTGTCGTACACTATCGACAGAGCGAAAAAGAGGCCCTTCAAGTTGTTGCTCAATGCCAAGCTTTGGGAAGAGAAGCTGCTGCTATCCAAGGGGATTTTAGCTCTATTGCAAACGTACAAGATTTTGTTCAGCGCTATTTGCAACAGTTTTCAGAGACGCGTACACTGATTAACAATGTAGGAGATTATCTCATTCGCTCTGCCTTGCATACCTCAATTGAAGATTGGATATCTCTTTTTCAAGTCAACCTCCACACTCCTTTTATGTTAACAAAAGCCCTAGTTCCCTCCTTGATTCGCAATCAAGGACAGATTGTCAATATTGGCGTTTCTGGTCTTTATCGCCATGCTGCCAACACTTACGCCACTGCTTATACTTTGACTAAGCAAGGATTATGGGGACTCACATTAGCTACAGCACGTGAACTTGCATCGCACGGCGTACGTGTCAATATGGTTTCACCAGGTCAACTGGATATTTCAGTAGATCGCTGTCCTCTGCCCATGCAGCGATGTGCAACTTGCTGGGAAGTCTGCCGCGTGGTAAACTTCTTGCTTGATTCTGAAAGTGCTTATATTACCGGACAAAATATTGAAGTGGCAGGAGGACTAGGACTTGTATGACACTGGCATCAAAGGAAACACCATCTGATCTTTTAAAAGGATTAAGTGAATGGGCGCTTGCGGCTGGACGTTATTTTATGAGCGAACAGACAAATTATGTCCATCTTTACTATGGGGAAAGAGAGCAAAAGGCTCAGACAATTCCCTTGGTTGAAAATGTTCTATTTGTCCTTGCTTTATTGCGTTCCCGCTTAGTCGAACAAGTTCAAGAAGCAAAGAAGTTGCTTAAGGGATTATTGATTTTCCAAAATGGGCAAGGAGAAGATCGTGGCAACTTTCCCGTTTATTTGCATGAATATCCCGCTTGTCATGATTCCACTTTAGCTCTTCAATTGCTTGCTCCTTTTTATTGGATTCTCAAGCAATTTGGACATGTATTGGGATTAGATCTTAAACAGCAGCTTGAACAAGCGGCTTATTTGGCCTTAGAGCAAAGCTTGCGATTTCATCAAGTCAAACCTTTTTCTTATTCGATTGCTGTACGTTTAGCTGCTGCTCAATTGGCTTATGGCTTACTTTGGAAGAATTTAGCTTGGCAGCAAATGGGAAAAGAAGAATTAGACCAACTGGCTCAACGCCAGTTAGAGGGCTGGTATACAACGAGGCATTTAGCAGATGTGTTAATCGGACTGCAAATGGTTTATCCCTCTTTATCCACAAGTCCTTGGCATCTTCTTTGGCAGCGTATGGAGCAAACTTGGCATGCTCACCTCGCTTGCTACATGGGGCCTTGCGTGCGAGAATGGCAAGAGAATGAAGAGCCACAAGTCAATCTTTATGATTTATTTGGCGGTTTTTTTGCGGGCCAATTTTCGCGGCGCGCCACACTTTTAAGTTTGCATCATTTACATGGAATTCTGATTCAACCTTGTCTAGAGAAGTTTAACTTAAATCTTCCTTCTTTAGAGGTGCAAGGAGAGTTAAAAAAACAAGCCTGGCACATTGTGTGTCGTTCAGACTGGGCCTATACTGTATTAGAAAAAAAAGAACCTTATCAACCTGCTGTAGATAAGACTCATACTCCTTTTCGTTTGATTTGGGGAGATTTGCATCGCATTCATTCCCTTATTTGCCAGGGTGGAAATATAGAAAAAGTTGAATATCAAGAGGGAGGGTGTTCTTTACTCTTATTTTTTGATTTAAGAGATCATTTACCCGAAGAGGAAAACCATCCTAAACGTGAAGTCGAGTTTTTTGTCGACTTTCATCCAGATATTCGGTTTTATCTAAATGGACATGCTTCAACGACTTTTGAATTAGGACAGAAAATTAAAGTTTCATTTGCCCACCAACAATTGGAGATGGTTTTTAGTTTAATTGAAGGAGAAGGAGATTTTTTGGGACATGTCATGCGGAGTAATCGTCCTTCGCAAGTTAATCAAAAAGGAGACAATCGATTTCAAGCTTTTGATTGGACATTTTTTCTACGAACAATACGACGTCGAGGTCATTGCAAATTACAAGCATCGCTAAGCTTTCAAAAATTAAATAATAGCTAGCAACTGCAAAAGAAATTCTTTTAACTGATGGCCCAAAAATCCCAGGTGTTTTTCTAAAAAAATTTGACACTTGCAGCTCTTCAGGCTGCATGACACAACTCACTCATACCCAGGGTTATGGTGTTCATTTTGTGCAAAAAATGAGCTTTATTTTTCACAATAATTGGCATAGTTGAATTGAAGGTCGCATGTTTATGCCGTCCTTTCAGGACTCGATATCTTTTTGATAGAACCCAGGCCTCCGCTTCGCTGCGACCTGGGCTGTAACATAACGGCCCTTCAGGCCTTAACAAGAGATGTTTAAGTCCCTCTTCTATAGTCCCTAAATCATCTTTTTGTTAAGGCCTGAAGGGCCGTTATGTTACAGCCCAGGTCGCAGCGAAGCGGAGGCCTGGGTTCTATCAAAAAGATATCGAGTCCTGAAAGGACGGCATAAACATGCGACCTTCAATTCAACTATGCCAATTATTGTGAAAAAATTAGTATAAGGTGGTTAAGTACTAAATGGTCATTAGGAAAGTGCAAAAGCTCTTATTCAGGTGAAAGAGTAGTTAAGATAAAACTTGCAGAGGAATTAAGAGACGTAAATCGATTTATTTTATTTAGTTTCAATGGGTTAAACATTTTAAAATAAACGGATTCTATCTTTCATTCGCGTTTAAGAATTAAAATTGTAAAAAGTTGAGAGTATTCTTTCATTTCAATTCATTGAAGATTTATTAGAATAGAAATAGTGATAAACAAATCAATAATATCCTCTTATTTAAGAGGAGGTGATTTGTAAATTTATGACCCATAAGGAAGGCATATGATTCCAATTATTACATTTTCAAATGATACTGATAAAATCCCACATTTAAAAAATTTAAGAGAAGGAGATAAGAGTGAAAAGGAAGAGTTGGAAACACAAGTTTCTGATTCTTTTCTAAAACCTCCACGCAGTCCGCGGAAGATTAAATATTTGAGTTCTTCGCATAATTCTTTATTTTCCACTACTGAGTATGAGGAAACAAATAAAAACTCACTGACTAAAGCGTCAAATGAGTCTGAGTTAGAGCGTGATTTAAAATCCTTACGCAAAGTCACTAGAACTAAAAGCAAAATTAAGAAAGTCACATCAGACCAGATGTCTCTTTCTACTTCGGCACCGTCACCAAGTTTAAAAAAACAAACGACTCAACCCTTCAATTTTACAAATTTATTGAGTCCCTCAGTCATTAAAAAAGAAAAAGAAAAAGAAGTTTTGACTCCACGACAAACAGAATCGATAGCTTGTTCCAAAGATAAAAAAAAAGCTAAAAAGATTAAAGACACTAAATCTATGGAGAATTTAGCATTAAAAATACCTCCCTTCTTTCGATATTCGCAAACAGTAGCAGAAAAAAAGAATCAAGATAGACACTCTTCAAATTCCACTCTATTTTCAAATGAACAAGAAATTTCCATTCAAACATTAAAAGAAATTTTAAGTCATAATCAACCTATTTCATTCAAGCAAATTTACCACATTACTTCTTTGCTAATACCATCTGGAGCTTATAATTATTTACATCTAATGTGCGAAGAAAAATATGCAGAAGAAAATATTGAGTTTCTATTTGATTATCTTCATTGGATTCATACCCAAGAAAATCAAGCTATTTTAAATCATGAAGTCCTTGAAGATTTGATTGAAAAATATATAAATAACGATACAGAGAAAACTATCAATATTGAAGGCAACTCGCGTTTGTTAGTTATCCAAGCTTTTAAGAATAAAAATTTCAATGAAGTTGCAAGACTCTTAAAGGAAATTAGTGAAATGATTTCATTGCTTCTTTGGCTAAATATATTTTCTGAAGCTTTTGCAGAAGACGAAACACAAGAATTAATTTTAAAATTCATTCTTTAAGTAGGAGAGGCTTATGGGAGATACGATGGCAATCGGTAAGATGCAATTGCTGTTGTTCAATTTTGATTTTAATGAATCCGCAATTGTCTACAATCCAACGCCTTTTTGGAGTAAAGGACAGATGGTCAAGAAAGGCGCGCAATACGCCGCCATGCGAAACAACGAGCAGGGATTGCCCTATATAGTGAGTTGCAAGGGGAAATAAGAAATCGGTGACGCGTGTGTAGACAGAATGTGTTGTCTCGAGTTCTGGATGCCAAGCAGAATGAATATAGGTTTCTTGATTTAAAGCCTTTTCCGAAAGAAGAAAGGGACGGATTCTTTCTTCAAATTTGTCTTTATTAAGGCCTTCTAGTGCACCCGCGCTTCTTTCACGAAGAGCAGAGGAAGCCATCACAGAAAGAACACGTGGCTTAAGAATCAACTCAGCTGTTTGCTGTGCTCGAATTAAATCGGAAGAGAATACAGCAGAAAAGGGGATATCCGCTAATAATTCTCCTAAATGAGCCGCCTGGGAAATTCCTGTGGCATTCAAGGGAATGTCAGTGTGCCCTTGAATGCGCTCTTGAAGATTCCAATCTGTTTCTCCATGCCGAACAAAATAAATTTCACAAGCCGAACAAAAGGTATTCATGCAATTGACATTTTTTCTTTGATTTGTAAACAAGGGCTATCGATAGCCACTCCCATGGCATGTAATCCATTATCGACATAAATAATCGAGCCTGTAACTGCAGAAGCGAGAGGAGAAGCGAGAAAAGCAGCCACATTGCCAATTTCTGAAGCTTGTAATTTCTTATTGGATAGAGGAGCATTTGTTTCTGAATAATTAATCATGCGATCAATAAATCCAATTGCTTTTGCAGCTCGACTGCCAAGAGGTCCTGCCGAGATGGTATTGACTCGAATATTCCATTTTTGCCCAGCTTCCCAAGCCAAAGTGCGCGTATCGCTTTCAAGAGCTGCCTTAGCTGAACTCATTCCTCCACCATAGCCTGGAATAATTTTTTCAGAGGCAATATAGGACAAAGAAAGAGCTAAGCCAAAAGGATTCATTAGTGGACCAAAATGAGCAATTAAGCTCACGAAAGAGTAAGCAGAAGAACCTATAGCGGCTAAATAGCCCTTGCGGCTAGTGGCAAGAAGGGGATTCTGCACTTCAGGAGCATTGGCTAGAGAATGAACGAGAATATCAAGTGTTCCAAAATCGCGTGCAACTGCTTCTGCAACTTCGGAAATGGTATAATGGCCAACATCTTTATAGCGCTTATTCTCACGAATTTCTTCAGGAACTTCTTCAGGTCGATCAAAGGAGGCATCTAATGGATAAATTTTAGCAAATTCCATCAAAGAACCATTAGATAGACGGCGGGAAGCATCGAATTTGCCAGCGTTCAGACTCGTTGTAAAAATTTTTAAAATGGGAGTCCATGTTCCTACAAGAATCGTGGCTCCTGCTTCAGCCAAAGATTTAGCAATTGCCCATCCAAAGCCTTGATCATCTCCAATGCCAGCAATAAAGGCAATTTTGCCTTTGAGATTAATTTCCAACATAAATTTACTCTCTCCCATTCTTAATGTAAATCAGAGACTATTTTAAAGAGTTTTTTGTTTATTGCAAATGATATTAATTCTATTTAAAAGGAGTATTTCAACTTATCTCCTTATTCTAATTTAGGCATTTTAACTTAAATTTTTTTGACATTGATTAGGGGAGAATGCCATCATCTATTCAATTTCCAGATAAACGAGTATTAGCTTCCCGCAGAGTGATAACGACGCACTCCTAGCTTCCATAGCTGGCAGGCACAGTAAAGAAATACAATGCCGGTAAGAGGAAAGAGGAATCCCATCCAAAAAGGTTGAGGCTGGTGGCGCAGCATGATGGCTATGGGGTAATAAGCCACGCATCCTAAAGGGATGATAAAGGTGAAAAAAAGGCGAAATCCCTCGTTATAAATACTCAAAGGATATTGTCCCGATTCCAATCCTCCATAAGTTGCAATATTCATCAACTCCAATGTCTCAGTTGTCCAAAAGGAAAGGGTAGCTTGAATAATAAATAAAGCATAAAAGAGACTGCCTGTTCCAATCATAGCTAGCACTAGCATGAATCCTTGTGAGGAGAATAACGGCAATTGCAGTTCGCGGCAGCTCCAAAGTAAAACAACCCATCCTTGCAAAAAACGCCCAATTCGCATTGTCTGAAAATCATGCGTGGCAATTTGAAGGAGGGGACTACGAGGCCTCAAAAGAACGCGATCAAATTCGCCATGTTTAACCATTTGGCTAAAAGAGTCAAATCCTCTTGCAGAAGCTTCGGCAGCGGCAAATCCCATATGCATAATTCCATAAATTAAGGCAAGCTCTGCTAATGTCCAACCTTGAACCATTTTGAATCGATCAAAAAGCACCCAAATGCCAAAAATATCGATAAATGTTGAAAGAAAGTGCGTTACTGACAACATGAGAAAAGAAGCGCGGTATTGCATTTGCGATTTTATCGCAATTCCAATTAACCTAAAGTAAAGGCGGATAGCTTCAAGCATGATTTATCCCCCTTGAATCACAAAGTGATTGATTGCCTTTTTTACAAGAAGTCTGCCTGCCCCTACGAATCCTAATACCCAAAAAAACTGGAAAGCAAAATAAGAAAGAGCTTCGCTGCTTGGAATGATACCTGTATACAGGCGGCAAGGAATATCAATGATACAGCGGAAAGGCTGAATATTTAAAAAGGATTGCATCCATTCTGGAAATAAGGGCAATGGAACAACCATTCCAGAAAAAACAACCACAACATGGGGGAGCAATCGTAAAATTCCCTCTCCCGATACAGTCCAAAAAAGCGTCATGATGACCAAAGTAGTAATAGCAGAAGAGAGCAAGGCAGAAAACACTAAAGAGACGCCAAAAGCTGCCGCTGCTGGCAAAGAAATCGGCTGCGCAAGACCGAAAAATAATTGTGCTAGAATAAATAATGGAATACTACGCAATAACGTGGGAATCAAACGCATTGCCATTGAGCGGCAAAACCATAGCCAATAAAGATCTAACGGACGAAGAAGCTCAAATGCAACATTTCCACTTTTCACTTGTGCTTCAACTTCTTTATCAATATTCCAAGGGAGCAATTGCAGCAATGTCTGGCCCATCCAAATGAAAGTAATTGCCTGTTCTAGAGAGATAGGCTGAGTCTCAGAAGCTTGAGCATAAAATGCCGTCAAAATCATGACTTTGATAATGCCCCAAAAAAGCTGAGTCGAAAGCCCTGCAAGCGCTGCTGCCCGGTATTGAAGCAAGATGGCAAAACGCGCTTTGAGAATGGCAAGGTAAGCTTTCATATATTGACATCTCGATAAAGCTTGGCAATAATTTCTTCAATCGGAGGATTTTCCGCATAAAGATCGCGGATAGCATGCCGTGTAGCGATGCGGTTAATCAGTTGGGTTGTAGAAGTAAAGTTAGGATTATAGCTCAACCAGACACGATGCCCTTCTTGTTTGACAATCTGAGCTTGCGAATCGCTAATTGCGTCATATTCATTTTCTAGATCAATGATCAAACGCCGTTCAGGAGCAATTTTCTTGCGAAGATCCGCAAGAGAGCCATCTAAAAAGAGGCGCCCTTCATTCAAAATAAGAACACGAGTGCAAAGTGATTCGATATCATCCATATCATGTGTCGTCAGCAAAATAGTTACTTTTTTTTCTTTATTGAGATAACGAATAAAATCTCTTACAGCTAATTTACTGACAGCATCTAATCCGATTGTTGGTTCATCAAGAAATAAGATTTTAGGAGAATGTAGCAAAGAAGCTGCAATATCGCAACGCATCCGCTGCCCAAGACTGAGCTGGCGAACGGGAACATCCAGTAGCTTAGAGAGTTCTAGAGTATCAATCAGAGAAGTTAAAGTGCGCCGATAAGCCTCACCGGAAATGCGATAGATATCTTTGAGCAAATCAAAAGATTCAATAACAGGCAAGTCCCACCAAAGCTGTGTTCTCTGGCCAAAGATTACTCCTAGCTGCTGGACAGTTTCGATCCTATGTTGCCAAGGTGTCTTTCCCATCACTTTTACATTACCGTCATTTGGGACAAGAATGCCAGAAAGAATTTTAACTGTCGTACTCTTTCCTGCACCATTGGGGCCGATATAGCCCACTAATTCCCCTTCCTCAATTTGAAATGAGATGTGATCAAGAGCCGTTTTAATGGTATAGTCGCGCAAAAAAAGGGAGACCAAGCCACCAAATAAGCCCTTCTTACGCTTTGGAATTCGGAATTCTTTACACAAATGATGGACGGATATCAAACTCATGACTTTCTAACTTTGAATAGAAGTGCTGAAGAAGTGTATAAAAATTTTTTTTTATTGACAAGAACCAAATCAAGATAGAGAGGTCAACCTGTCAATGCAGGAAAATCAAAAATATTAAACTAAAAACTTAATATATATATGATAGATATGCTATTGAGAATAGATATTGGGTTTTTTTTTATCAATTTCAATATAGGGGGTTTATGAAAACAAAATATTTAGTATGTGCATCAATATTCATGTTGACTCTGCTGATGAGTAGTCTATTTGCCAATTTGGATAATCAGGACGGAGGTTTAAGCTCAAAGAAGGTAGACCTCTCTCAGCTTACTGGACGTGTCGTCACAGCCAACGATCCAGAATATAATGTTGATAGATTAAGCTGGAATTTATATTTTTCACGCTATCCATTGGCAATTGTCTTTGTTCAAAATAAACAAGATATTTTGAATGCATTAAATTTCTGCCGTGAAAACAAGATTACATTTCGCATTCGTGCAGGGGGTCATGCACTTGAAGGATGGTCTTCTTTAGACGGAGGAATCATCATTGATCTTAGAGAAATGAAGGGAATTAGAGTAGATCAAAAGAAACGCTTGGCGTTTGTACAACCAGGTGTGACGCAAGCTCAGGCTGTTGTTGCCTTGGGAGAACTGGGATTTGCAATACCTACTGGCCTCGAACAAACTCCAGGTATTGCTGGTGTTACATTGGGTGGAGGAATTGGGTTGTCGATTCGAGAGTTTGGATTGGCCTGCGATCATCTGGTAGAAGTAGAAATCATTCTCGCATCTGGAAAAATAGTGCGAGCAACGAAAGAAAATAAATATAAAGACCTCCTTTTTGCTTGTCAAGGTGGTGGTGGAGGCAACTTTGGTCTCGTAACTGAATTTGTCTACTCTGTCATTCCGCGAGGAGATGTTACCCTGTATCAGATTGCATATTCATATGAAACGTTAGAAACTGTGATCGACACTTGGCAACATTGGGCTCCTTTCCAAACCAAACGCTTGAATAGCGTGTTAGAATTGTTTCCTGAAGCTGCAGCAAATCCTCGCATTAGTGGAGTCTTTTCTGGTTCTCAAACAGAATTATTGCAATTATTGGCACCTGTGTTGGCTATCCCAGGAAGTAATTTAACTGCCTTAGAGACAGTTCCTTATCCTGAATCATGGTTATTTTTTGCAGCTGATGTGAGCCCTCCTACAAATGATAAATTTTCATCAACATTTGCTTACAAACCCTTACCACCAGAAGCGATTCGTGTCATAAAAAATTCTCTGGATAATCCAGTAAATTTAAGAGCCAATTTTTTCTTTCTTGCTATGGGTGGAGTAATGAAAAAGATATCCAAGACGGCAACTCCATTTTGGAATAGAGACGCCTTATTTTATTTTGAATGGGATGAATCTTGGTCAAATGATGAGCCAGAGCAAGCAGGCCCAGCGTTCACATGGGTGGAAAACTTAAGATCTGCTTTAAGACCTTTTACTCAAGGAGCTTATGTTAATGTACCAGATTTTGATATTCCAAATTGGGAAAAAGCATATTATGGAAAAAATTTTAAAAAATTGAAAAAAATCAAGACAAAATATGATCCGAATAATTTTTTCACATATGAACTCCAGGCAATTCCACCACAAGGCAAAGAAATAAGAAGATAAAGAAAAAGAAATAGGTCTCACGAATCTGTTGAGACCTATTTTAAAATTAAGCTTTGCGTTGAGAAAAGCTAATGGATGACAAATGTACTGTTTTGTCAAATTAATTTTTCATGCCATTTTGTTGGGGTAACGCTAAAGCTTTTTTAAACATAGCTGCAGCTTCCTGGAATTTTCCTTCCTGGCTTAAAGTTTTGGCATAATGGCTGACAGTAAAAAGATCTTGTTGTCCCCCAGGTAGATCTAAGGCTTTTTTAAATTCCGCTGCAGCCTCCACGAGTTTCCCTTGTAAGCGTAAATTTTCGGCATGGCGGCTAACAAGGAAAGGATATTGCTGTGCATTGGTTAGAGCTAGAGCTTTTTTAAATTCAATTTCAGCTTCCTCGAATTTTTCTTGCTGGCTTAAAGTTTCGGCATAACTGCTGATAATGCTAAGATTTTGTTTTCCTTGAGGTAGAGCTAAAGCTTTTTTAAATTCAATTGCAGCTTCCTCGAATCTTTCTTGTCGGCGTAAATTCATTGCATAACTTATGACAGAGAAAAAATCTTGCTGTCCTTGAGGTAGAGCTAGAGCTTTTTTAAATTCAGCTTCAGCTTCCTTTAATTTTCCTTGTAGGCTTAAAATTTGCGCATAACCGCTGACAACTCCAAGATCTTGTTGTCCTTGAGGTAAAGCTAAAGCTTTTTTAAATTCCGCTGTAGCCTCCTTAAATTTGCTTTGCCCACCTAAAGTTGCGGCATAACCGTTGACAGCGAAAGGAAATTGCTCTCCATGAGGTAAAGCTAAAGCTTTTTTAAATTCAATCGCAGCCTCTTCGAGTTTTCCTTGCTGGCGTAAAGTTTCCGCATAACCACTGACAGGAAAAAGAGATTGCTGTCCATGAGGTAAAGCTAAAGCTTTTTTAAATTCAATTGCAGCTTCCTCGAGTTTTCCTTGCTGGCGTAAAGTTTCCGCATAACCACTGACAACGATAAGATCTTGTTGTGCTTGAGGTAGAGCTAGAGCTTTTTTAAATTCAGCTTCAGCCTTTTTGAGTTTTCCTTGTCGGCTTAACGTTTCTGCATAACGGCTGATAGCGAAAAGATCGTGCTGTCCTTGAGGTAGATCTAGAGCTTTTTTAAATTCAGCTTCAGCCTCCTCTAATTTTCCTTGCTGAAGTAAATTTTCGGCATAAACCCTGATAGTGAAAAAATCTTCTTTTCCTGTATTCATCGCTAAAGCTCTTTTAAATTGAGCTTCAGCTTCCTTAAATTTTCTTTGCTGATATAACGTTACTGCATAACGACTGATAGTGAAAAAGTACTGTCCATTAGATAGTGCTAAAATTTTTTTAAATTCAGCTGCAGCTTCCTCGACTTTTCCTTGCTGACGTAGATTTTCGGCATAACGACTGGCAGTGAAAAAGTATTGCATTCCTTGAGCTAGAGCTAAAGCTCTTTTAAATTGAGCTTCAGCTTCCTTAAATTTTCCTTGCAGACGTAAATTTTCGGCATAACCACCAATAATGAAAGAATTTTCTTGTCCTTTAGGTAGAGCTAAAGCTCTTTTAAGCTCAACTTCAGCTTCTTGGAATTTTTCTTGCTGGTTTAAAATACGCGCATAACGCCCAATAGTAACACTATCGTGTTTTCCTTCAGGTAAAGCTAAGGCTTTTTTAAATTGAGCAACAGATTCCTCAATTTTTTTTTGTCGATATAAAGTTTCTGCATAACCACGGACAGTGAAAAAATCTTGTTGTCCATTAGGCAGAGCCAAAGCTTTTTTAAATTCAGTTGCAGCTTGCTCTAACCGTTTTTGCCGGCTTAACATGTCGGCGTAACGGCTGACAGTGAAAAGATCTTGCTTTCCCTGAGGTAGGTCCAAAGCTTTGTTAAATTGAGCTACAGCTCGCTTAAAGATTGCTTGTTGACTTAAAGTTGCAGCATAATGGCTGACAGTGAAAAAATGTTGGTTTCCATCAGGTAGAGCTAAAACTTTTTTAAATTCTGCTGCCGCCTTTTCAAGTTCCCCTTGCTGGCGTAACGTCTCAGCATAACGGCTAACAGTGAAAAGATTTTCCTGTCCTTTAGGGAGAGCTAAAGCTTTTTTAAATTCAGTTGCAGCTTCCTCAAAATTTCCTTGCTGGCGCAACGTTTCGGCATAACGGCTGACAGTGAAAAGATCTTGCTGTCCGTGAGATAGGGCTAAAGCTTTTTTAAATTCAGCTTCAGCTTCCTGAAGTTTTCCTTGAAGGCGTAAAGTTTCAGCATAACGACTGGTAGAGACAAGATTTTGCAGAGCCATGGCTTGTGTTTGTACTTGGAAAATTGTATTATTATTTAGAAGCTGATGGCGCTCTAATAAATTAGACCTGAATTCTTGAGAAGGTTGCTCTGTTTGATGATGTATTTTTTGTCTTTTTTTAGGAGGCTCAAAAGATATTTCATAATCATTTGAATTAAACCGTGGCGAATTAACAAAAGAAATAGAGTTCATAACAAACCTTGTTAAGTTTTTTTTAGTGTCGTTTATTATAGTAAATTCATGCATTTCAATCTAGAGCTATTTAAATCAAAAAAAAGCCGCTTTTTTTAAATATATTTTATAATTATTTACTACTTTATTAGGTAGGCGTTTTTACTAAAAACATGCGACACTGGTAGCTCTTCAGGCTGAATAACATAACCTATTCATAACCAAAGCGTTGCTCTGTTAGTGTACTTTTAGACCTGCAATCTACTATTGCAAGCTGCGATTTACCGCATCAGTCTGAAGAGCTGCCAGTGTAAGGGATTTTAGTAAAAATACCTACTTAATAAACTAGTAAATAATTATAAAATATATTTAAAACGCAAAAGCAATTTTTTTATTATTTAAATAACCCTAGATTGAAATGTGTAGATTCAATATAATACACAAACTTAATAAAAATTTGCTAAAAAGGTTTTGTTATGAACTCTAATTCTTTTGTTAATTCATCGCGTTTTAATTTAAATGTTTATGAAGAATCTCTTGAGCCTCCTACAAAAAGACAAAAAACACATCATCAAACAGAGCAACCTTCTCCAGAATTCAGGTCTAATTTATTAGAGCGCCATCAGCTTCTAGATAATACAATCTTCCAAGTACAAACACAGGCCTTGGCTCTGCAAAATCTTGTCTCTACCAGTCGTTATGCTGAAACTTTACGCCTTCAAGGAAAACTTCAGGAAGCTGAAGCTGAATTTAAAAAAGCTTTAGCCCTATCTCAAGGACAGCCAAATCTTTTCACTGTCAGCCGTTATGCCGAAACACTACGCCAGCAAGGAAATTTTGAGGCAGCTGCAACTGAATTTAAAAAAGCTTTAGCTCTCCCTAAAGGACAGGAACATCTTTTCACTGTTAGCCGTTATGCCGAAACGTTACGTCAGCAAGGGGAACTCAAAAAGGCGGAAGCAGAATTTAAACAAGCTTTAGCTCTACCTGATGGAAGGCGGCATTTGTTCACTGTCAGCCATTATGCTGAAACTTTACGTCAACAAAAAGAATTCAAACTGGCTGTAGCTCAATTAAAAAAAGCTTTGGATCTACCTTATGGACAGCAAGATCTTTTCACTGTCAGCCGTTACGCCGAAATATTACGCCGGCAACAACGGTTAGAGCAATCTGCAACTGAATTTGAAAAAGCTTTGGCTTTGCCTAATGGACAACAAGACTTTTTCACTGTCGGTGGTTATGCAGAAACTTTACGTCAGCAAAAAAAACTTGAGGAATCTGCTGCTCAATTTAAAAAAGCCTTAGCTCTACCTGAAGGAAAACAGGATAGTGGTACTATTAGTCGTTATGCGACTACTTTAAACCGACAAGGAAAATTCCAAGAAGCTGAAGTTGAATTTAAAAGAGCTTTAGCTCTATCTAAAGGGAAAAAAGATGTTATCACTATCAGCGGTTATGCCGAAAATTTACGTCAGCAAGGAAAATTGGAAGAAGCTGCAACTGAATTTAAAAAAGCTTTAGCTCTACGTCTAGGAAATCAATACTTTTTCGTTACCAGCCGTTATGCATTAACGTTACACCAGCAAGGAAAATTGGAAGAAGCTGACGTTGAATTTAAAAGAGTTTTAGCTACGAATCCAGGAAAAAAAGATTTTTTCACTATCAGCAGGGTTTATGCCATAAATTTATTTAAGCAAAGAAAATTCGAGGAAGCTGCAGCGGAATTTAAAAAAGCTTTAGCTTTACCTCAAGGACAGCACGATCTTTTTGCCATCAGCATTTATGCCGAAACTTTAAACATGCAAGGAAAATTTGAAGAGGCTGCAACTGAATTTAATAAAGTCTTCGCTCTGCCTGGTGGACAGCAATGTCTTTTTGCCGTCAGCAATTATGCTAAAAATTTACGCCTACGAGGAAAACTCGAAGAAGCGATAGATGAATTTAAAAAAGCTTTAGCTCTGCCTGGTGGACAGCAAGATCTTTTTGCTGTCAGCAATTATGCCGAAACTTTACGCCTGCAAGGAAAATTTGAAGAAGCTGAAACTGAACTTAATAAAGCCTTAGCTTTGCCTGGCGGACAACAAAATCTTTTCACTGTTACTCTTTATGCTGAAATTTTACGCCTACAAGAAAAATTCACAGAGGCTGCAATTGAATTTAATAAAGCCTTAGATTTGCCTGGTGGAAAGCAATACCTTTTCACTGTCAGTAGTTATGCTGAAAATTTACGTCTGCAAGGAAAACTCCAGGAAGCTGAAGCTGAATTTAAAAAAGCGTTAGATTTACCTTACGGACAGCAGCATTTTTTCGCTGTCAGTCGTTATGCCGCAACTTTATATGAACAAGGAAAATTTGAAAAGGCTGTTGTTGAATTTAAAAAAGCATTAGCTCTTCCTCAAGGCTATCAAGATTTTGCCACTATCGCTACTTATGCTGAAATTATACGCCAGCAAGGAAAATTCGCAAAAGCTGCAGCTGAATTTAAAAAAGCTTTAGCTCTACCTGTAAACGTAGAAATGCAGCCCTATCTTTTCGGTGTCAGCCACTATGCCGAAACGTTACGCCAACAAGGGAAACTCGAGGAGGCTGCGGCTCAATTTAAAAAAGCTTTAGCGTTACCTCAAGGACAAAAAGATCTTTTCGTTATCAAACGTTATAGCCAAACTTTAAGACAGCAAGGAAAATTCGAAGAGGCTGCAATGGAATTTAAAAAAATTTTAGATCTGCAGAAAATTTAATTCCTTTCTTAACCTCCTTAATAAGCTTACTCAATGGCAAAGTACGCCGTAACAAACAATAAGTTTATAATGGAATTGAAAGAGAGAGGGTTACCCCTCTCTCGTTGCGATTTTGCACTTCAATTTTTCCTTGATGGATATTAAGAATAGCTTGCGCAATGCTAAAACCCAATTGCTCATTTTTATATTTAGGATCTAATAATTGAGAGGACTGATCGAGCATCTGCTCAAACAATTCTGGTTTAATGCGAGAGTCTTCAATTGAAATCAAAATCTTAAAGTTCTTTTCTTCTTCTTGACCTTCTATTTGAATCGGACTCTGAGGAGAAGAATGGAAAATGATATAAAGGAGAAAATTTTTTAAAGCCTCTTTCATTAAACGTGGATCGAAATCAATGTAAATTGGAGCTTTTGGTAGAGATAATTGAATAGAATGGCCCTTTACAAATGGTTCGATTTCTTTCATACACTTCCCAATAAAATCTTGAATATTTTGCTTGCTCTTTTCCAATTTGACAAAGCCTGATTCTAACTCGACAAAGGACAGTAAGTTATCAATCATGATTTGTAGATTTTGACTTGCTTGTTCAATAAGTTGAAGATGCTGTTGATATTCTCTATTGGGAAGCAAGAGATTAAGTTGCTCATAGGCTTTTAAAATTTGATTTAAAGGCGTATAAAATTGACTGGAAACAGATTGAAGAAGAGAAACATGCAGTTTCTCAGTTTGTGCAATATATGCTTGATGGGCGATGCGCTCTTCAAATAAATAACGCTCTAAAGAAATTCCCATTTGTTGAGCCACTGTTTGAAGAAAATTCATTTCAGGAATAGAAAGGGAGCGATCTGTATGGGGAGTATATACAAGCACACCAACGGTGATTTGAGAATAGCGGATGGGAATATAGAGTCCCTTTACAGAAGGCAAGGTAGAGGTTGACCATCCTGCAATTTTGCCATTTTGCAAAACCCATTGAGCAACCGCTTGTTCTTTTTCTTGGTGAAGAAAAGATAATGGGCTATCAAAGACAAGTTGATTTTCCCCTTCTTTTTTTATCAGAATATCAAACTGCCCATTGAAAATGGATTGAAGGCGAGAGGTCACATTCAATCTTAAAGAGTGATAGTCGCTTGCATTGGCAATTTCTCTTTCAATCTCATAAAGATGCTGCAATTTATTCTCGCGTAATTTTAACACCTCATCTTGCTTATGAATGCGGCTTGTCAATACGCCAATGATGGCGGCGGTAAAAAAATAAATCATGATAAGAGAATAATCTTCAGGATGTGTCGCTTTAAATGTAAAGGAGGTTGGGATAAAGAAGTAATTCCAGCTTAGTGTGCTTAAAATGGCTGCAAAAAAGATAGGGCCCTGTCCAACAAAAAAGCTAAGAAGTAAAATAGCCAAAAGAAAAATGAATCCTACTGCTCTATAGCCTATCAAGGGAAGCAATAAAAATCCCAAAACAGATATTCCGAAAATGGAAATAATAGAAATGGCATAGTAATAAAAAGAGCTGCGAGCAAAAGAAGAACGTATGGCTGTCGAAGGCTTGCTCAATTTATTTTGTCGAAAAATCACAATATCCGCTTCTTTTGCTTCTTCTTCAAGTTGGTCGATTAAACTTTTTTGAAAAAAGCGCCATGTGCGATGAGAAGCAGACCGACCAATGATAAGTTGAGTAATATTTTTTAAATGTACAATACGCAATAAAGCTGTCGCAATATCATTATCATAAGTTGTGATCACTTCTGCTCCCAATTCCTGTGCTAAATTGAGATGATTCGTTAAATGCGACTGTTCTTCATCTGAAAGGATGTTCCCTAAGTCTACATAAACAACAATCCAGGTCGCGTCTAACTCAAAAGCTCGCCGTCGTGTTTTACGAATAAGCTGTTGAGAAAAAAGGCTAGAATCGATGGCGACCATTAATCTTTCACGAGTTTTCCATCCTTTACCTTTAGAAAGAATGGAGTGAAGATCATGATCGACTTTTTCAGCAGTAAAACGTAGCGCAATTTCTCTTAGAGCAGTTAAAGTATCTTCTTTAAAGAAATTTCTAGCTGCTACTTGAGATTGGTTGCCTAAATAAACCTTGCCTTCTCTTAAACGTTCGAGAAGCTCGGAAGGGGAAATGTCTACCAATTCAATTGTACTTGCCCGTTCTAAAATTAAATCAGGAACAGTTTCTCGAATTTGAATTCCAGCAAAACTTTCTACAAGATCTTTTCGACTTTCAACGTGTTGGACATTAAGTGTCGTATAGACATCGATACCGGCATCTAACAGTTCAATGACGTCTTGCCATCTCTTAAGATGGCGGGAACCAGGAACATTAGTATGGGCAAGCTCATCTACTAAAACAAGCGAGGGTTTTTGCGAAAGAATGATTTCTAGATCCATTTCTTCAAAAACCGTATCCTTATACTTGACCCATTTCTCTGGAATAATCGGAATCCCTTTAAGAAGATCCTCAGTTTCTTTCCTTCCATGAGTATTAATCGTTCCGATAATGACTTGGACACCTTCTTTTAGGCGCCTTTTTGCTTCCTTAAGCATTGCATAGGTTTTGCCAACACCTGCAGACATCCCAAAAAAAATCTTGAGCTTGCCAAGACTTTGCTTATGTTCTTCTTTCTGGACCGCCTTTAAAAGCTCATCCGGATCGGGTTGATATTCCTCTATCATGGCTGCTTTTGAGTTGGGAATTGCTGATCTAACTGGATGTTTAATAATGTCATTGCAAGAAAAAATTTGCAGCCTGTCCAGAACATGTGACCTCTTAGCAGATATTGAGAGATTGTTTTCAAATGACTAAGCATTTAGCGATTTGAAAACATTTCTATGCTATTCGATAAAGCCCAAAAATGTAACGATTAGATCAATGAGTTTTATACCAATAAAAGGGGCAACTAATCCTCCAAAGCCATAGATGAATAAATTGTGTTTTAGAAGCTGTTCAGCTGGTTGAGGACGGTATTTGACTCCTCGCAGCGCAAGAGGAATAAGAGCTATAATAATTAAAGCATTAAAAATGACTGCACTGAGAATAGCGCTTCTGGGAGAATGTAAATGCATAATATCTAAAATATGCAAGGGACCTTCTGATTGACCAGGCATAAGATATAAACTGCCAAAGAGAGCTGGAATAATGGCAAAATATTTTGCTACGTCGTTGGCTATGCTAAAAGTCGTTAAGGCCCCACGCGTCATCAAAAGTTGTTTACCAATTTCTACAATCTCAATTAATTTAGTAGGATTGCTATCTAAATCTACCATATTGCCAGCTTCTCGAGATGCTTGCGTCCCGGTATTCATGGCAACGCCTACATCTGCTTGGGCTAAAGCAGGAGCATCATTTGTTCCATCACCTGTCATGGCAATTAAATGACCGGCCTTTTGTTCCTCGCGAATGCGCTTGAGTTTAATTTCAGGAGTCGCTTGGGCTACATAATCATCTACTCCAGCTTCGGCTGCAATTGCTGAAGCAGTCAAAGGATTATCGCCGGTAATCATGACCGTTTTAATGCCCATTTTACGCATTTCGGCAAAACGCTCTTGAATTCCCCCTTTAATGATATCCTTCAAATGGATGACTCCAAGAATTTTTTGATTATCCGTTACTAGAAGAGGGGTTCCGCCGCGCTTTGAAATAGGTTCAATTAATGCATTAAGCTGGACAGGAAAAGTCCCTCCCAAGCGTTCAATGTAATTTTTGATCGCTTCAGCAGCTCCCTTGCGAATGGAACGAGTAATTTGGCCTTGTTCATCTAGAAAATCAATGCCACTCATTCTTGTTTGGGCTGAAAAGGGAACGATTTGCGCACGCTGTGTATCAAGTGATTGCGCTCGCAGATTAAATCTGTTTTTTGCTAAGACGACAATGGAGCGTCCCTCAGGTGTCTCGTCAGCTAAGGAGGAAAGCTGGGCAACTTGTGCTAATTCTTGTGCAGAAACATCCGCTATAGGCAAAAACTCTGTTGCCATGCGATTGCCTAAAGTGATGGTTCCTGTTTTATCAAGCAGTAATAAATCAATATCGCCTGCAGCTTCCACGGCACGGCCACTTTTTGCAATAACATTGCGTTGAATGAGACGATCCATTCCTGCAATTCCAATGGCACTCAATAAAGCGCTAATCGTTGTGGGAATCAGGCACACCAGCAGAGCGATTAAGACCGGTAGTGTCACAATTTGAGAAATATTGAAGTGAGTGACTGCCGCACTGTAATCAGCGAAAACTTTAATGGAAAATACGGTTAAGATGAAGATAATTGTTAGAGCGGATAAAACGATGTTAAGGGCAATTTCATTAGGCGTTTTTTTTCTTTCTGATCCTTCAATCAGTTCGATCATCCGATCTAAAAAGCTATGCCCAGCTTCAGATGTCACGCGAATTAAGATGCGATCACTCACAATATGTGTTCCGGCTGTCACAGCGCTGCGATCTCCTCCGCTTTCCCGAATAACAGGAGCCGATTCTCCTGTAATAGCTGATTCATCTACTGTGGCAATCCCTTCAATGACTTCGCCATCAGCTGGAATAACATCACCTACTTCACAAACAACACAATCCCCTTTATTTAATTCTGGTGCTGCTATCATCACTTCTTGACCCTTGACAATTTTTTTTGCCATATTTTCGGTTTGTGTTTTTCGCAAACTGGCTGCTTGAGCTTTGCCTCGACTTTCAGCAACAGCGCTTGCGAAATTGGCGAATAAAACAGTAAACCACAGCCAAAGAGTAATTTGAATATTGAATGTGGCAAATTGTTGATGAAAGGGATGTATTAAGAGAAGGGTACAAAAAATTGCTCCTAAATAGGTGACAAACATGACAGGGTTTTTCCATTGTACCCTTGGATTAAGTTTGAAAACAGCATCTTTTAATGCCTCTAAAATGAGGTTTGTGTTTAAAATTCCTTTTCTGGCTTTTTTCATAATTATCCTTTTAGTCTGAGGTTGACAAAAGATTGTCAAAGCCCTCACATGATTAAAAATTAACAATATAGAGTTCGTTAATCAAGAAAAATTTTGAATAAAAAAGAAGAAATTGGAAAACCCATTAGGATCTGTCTGTAAATTGATCATATAGGGTTTAAAAAAATAAATTATGAATTGTTCATAATTTTAAAATTGTTTAAGATTTGTTGTTAATCTTATTCAATTCTTATAGTTAGTATTCAACCACATGAGCTTTTGCCTATTGGGACCGTTTCAAAGCCCCGGGGTTGAATTGGCGTAAGTGGGTCAATATTAGCAATATGGACCCAGTTACGCCAATTCAACCCGGGACTAGGGTGTTCATTTTGTGCAAAAAATGAGCTTATTTTTTACAATAATTGGCATAGTTAAATTGAAGGTCGCATATTTATGCCGTCCTTTCAGGACTCGATGTCTTTTTGATAGAACCCAGGCCTCCGCTTCGCTGCGACCTGCTGTAACATAACGGCCCTTCAGGCCTTAACAAAAAGATGATTTAGGGACTATAGAAGAGGGACTTAAACATCTCTTGTTAAGGCCTGAAGGGCCGTTATGTTACAGCCCAGGTCGCAGCGAAGCGGAGGCCTGGGTTCTATCAAAAAGACATCGAGTCCTGAAAGGACGGCATAAATATGCGACCTTCAATTTAACTATGCCAATTATTGTAAAAAATAAGCTCATTTTTTGCACAAAATGAACACCCTAGTCCCGGGGCTTTGAAGAGTCTAAATACACAAAACTAATGTGGTTGAGTACTAGGCTTTTTATAATTGAATGTCAAAAATAAAAGAAAAAATATGAAAAAAATTGCTTGGCGTTTGTTTATTCTTAGTTTTGTGATCCTGTCCTTATATGGCTTAGGCCGTCTCTATTACCGCTTAACGGGAGGATTTACAGTGGCTAATATCACTTCTGATTTCTCCTTCCAGCCTCAGTGGACAGTACGTTCTTTAATGGCAAGTGAGCAGAAAGAAGTCAGTAAGGCTATTGATCAGCCTTACTATTACTTAAGCAAAGGTTGTCAATCCTATGTCTTTATCAGTCAGGATAAAGAATATGTGATTAAGTTTTTTAAATATCAACGTTATCGCTTACATCCTTGGTTTGCTTCCTTGCCTTCTTTGCCTGCCATCGTCAAGTATCGGCAAGAAAAACTGGAGAAAAAATGGAGTAAGCTTGATGGTTTTGTTCAAAGTTGGAAAGTGGCTTTTGAACATCTCAAAGATGAGACTGGACTTCTCTTTGTTCACCTCAATAAAACGACCCATTTGCAGAAGCAAATCATGATTTACGATAAAATTGGACTTAAGCATGTTGTTGAACTTGATCAAATGGAATTTTGTATTCAGCGTTGCGCACGCCTATTATGTGATACTCTTTTAGATTATAAAGCCAACGGTCATTTAGCTGAAGCTCAGCAACTCATTCACCAACTTCTCAATATGATTTTATCGGAATACGCCAGGGGATTGGCTGATAATGATCATGCACTTATGCAAAATACAGGTGTGGCGCAAGGTAAGCCTGTACACATTGATGTAGGGCAGTTTATCTTTAATGAAGCCGTAAAACAACCTCAGGTTTTTCATCAAGAACTGTTTACGAAAACTTATAAGTTTAAGCTTTGGCTTCACGATAACTATCCTGAACTGGGTGGATATCTAGAAGAAGAGCTACGCCAAATCATTGGATCAGAATACTCAACTATGAGACCTAGATGGCGTAACAAATACTAATGATCGCTATGATTTAATCAAAAATATCCTTTTTTCAAAGGAAATAATTTTTTTTGACTTCCTTAATTGATTTTGAAGACTAATTTCTAAAATCTTGTACTTGCAGAATAATTTTGCCTTGAATATGTCCTTGGCGGTTTTTTTCTTGAGCTTCTGCTGCCTTTTCTAAAGGCATTTCTTGAATTTGGATAGGTTTGACTTTACCCGATTGAATAAGATCACCAATGTGTTGAAGTTGTTTGCCATTAGGAGATACAAAGACATACAAAACTTTGATATCAAATTTCTTTGCAAATGCCTGATCAGGTGGCTCTACAATGGAAACTAGACGCCCTCCTGGCTTAAGGAGAGAGTAACTTTCTTTTAAAACCTTACCTCCTAAAGTATCAAAAACAACGTCAAGGCCATTTGGAGCAAGTTTTTGAATTTCATTTTGCAATGCATAATTCTGATAATCGATCGTAATATCAGCCCCTAAGCTTTTAACATAAGCATGATTAGATTGTCTGGCAGTCGTGATCACATAGGCTCCAGCTAACTTAGCAAATTGAATGGCAAGGCTTCCGACTCCTCCAGCACCCGCTTGAATTAGAATAGTCTCTTCTTTTTTAAGGTTGGCTGCATCAAAAAGAGACTGCCAAGCTGTTAAGCCTGCTAAGGGAATGGCGGCTGCTTGAGCAAAGGAAAGATTATTAGGCTTAAAAGCTACCTCTTCTGCGGGATAACAAATATACTCTGCGTAAGTTCCTTCTTGAATAATTGATTTACGGCAATAGGCAAACACTTCATCACCAACTTTGAACTTTTTGACCTCTTGTCCTAAAGCTGCAATCACTCCAGAGGCATCCCAACCGGGAATAAGGGGAAAATGATGAGGCATTCGTTTTTCCAGAAGCCCGGTTCGAATTTTCCAATCCACAGGGTTAACGGCCGAACAGCAAATTCGAATTTGGACTTCTCCTTGCTTTGGCATGGGAATGTCCAATCTTCCGATTTTTAGTTTTTCAGGACCGCCAAAATCTTCTATAAAAATTGCCTTCATGGTTTTTTTTGTCTCTTCCATCTAAGTTCTCCTTTTATTCTAACTTGGAATAGGAAGAAGCTGGCTTCTCAACATCCAAGCACTTTTTTCATGAGCGCGCAAAAGTTGGATTAAAAGGTCGGAAGTTCCTTCATCTCCTAATTTAGAGGTAAGTGCAATACGGTCTCTTAGAAAACGGCAAATGGATTCGTGGTCTTTTAAAAGATCCTCTAACATTTCATCTCCTATTAAATCTCCATTTGATTCTTTAAGTGAAGTGATATCTAAAAATTGTTTAAGACTGCCCGGAGCAATTTTACCCAGTTTGCGAATGCGTTCTGCAATTTTATCGATAGCTTCTTCGAGTTTTTCATACTCATTTTCCAAAAACAAATGCAAAGAATAGAAGCGCGAATCGATGATATTCCAATGAAAATTTTGTGTTTTGACGTAGAGAATATAAGTATCTGCTAAGAGCATGCTTAAATTTTGGGCGATTTGTTGACGGATATTGTCCGTAAGGCCAATATTAATTTCCATAAACTTCCCTTTTAGAACCTGGCTTAACTTAACTCTGGAGCTATAGGAAAATCAATTTTAGGATCAGTGATCAAGTTAAAATAATTAGTAAACATATTCACCATGATGACTAAGATCACCTCTACGAGTTCGGCATCGCTGACTCCAGCAGCTTTCAAACTTGCGATATCTTGATTGGAAACATGCCCTCTATTGTCCACTACCTGTTTGGTAAATTTTAAAATAGCATGATTTTTAGGATCTTGAGATTCAGCATGACGTGCTTTGACAATCTCTTGCTCACTCATTCCTGCTCCTTTAGCAAGCATCGTATGAGCAGATAAACAGTATTGGCAATGATTGGTTTGTCCCACAATAAGAGCAATTTGTTCTCGGAGTTTAGGTGACAAATTTGTCCGATTAGCCGCTTCGCTCAAATCTAAAAAGCCTTTTAAAGTCACTGCTGAATTTCCCATGTTTTGGAAAATATTGATGACTTTGCCCATTTTTTTTTGCAAGGCTTGATACAAATCTTGGACCTCTCCTTTGGCATCTTCTACGCTAACTGATTTCACTCTACTCATATTTTTTTCTCCTTCATTTTTAACCATTTATAATATCGCCTCCATTAGGATGCAAGACTTGCCCTGTGAGATAAGAAGAATCTCTTGAAGCTAAAAATACATAACAAGGAGCCACTTCATAGGGTTGACCAGCACGGCCCATAGGAGTATTAGAACCAAATTCAGAAACTTTTTTCTCATCAAAAGTAGAAGGAATCAAAGGGGTCCAAATAGGCCCTGGAGCCACTGCATTTACTCTAATTCCCTTTTTTACTAAGTTTCTAGATAGGGAACGAGTAAAGGCGACAATTGCTCCTTTTGTAGAGGAATAATCTAACAGGGTAGGATTGCCTTTATAAGCCGTCACTGATGTTGTATTGATGATGACAGATCCTTCTTTCATATGGTTTAGAGCCGCTTTAACCAAATAAAAACAAGAAAAAATGTTGGTGCGGAAAGTGCGCTCAAGCTGCTCCTTGGTAATGTTTTGAATATCTTCTTGCGGATGTTGCTCAGCAGCTCCATTCAGAAGAATATCCAATCCACCTAATTCCTTAACTGTTTGTTCCACTGCTTTGTGGCAAAATTTTTCATCTCCTACGTCGCCTGAGATTAAAATACAGCGTCTACCTTGCTTTTCAACTTTATTCTTAGTTTCCTTTGCATCTTCATGCTCGTTTAAATAGATAATGGCGATATCAGCCCCTTCCTTTGCAAAAGCAATGGCAACTGCACGTCCAATCCCACTATCTCCACCAGTAATAAGTGCAATTTTTTGGGTTAGCTTATCGCTTCCTTTATATCCAATATCTTCATCTTGGGGTTTAGGGGTCATTTCCTTTTCCTTTCCAGGACGCTCGGTTTGTTTTTGAGGGGGAAATTGTTGTTTGGTCATTAATGTCTCCGATAGTTTAAAGAAGAGCTGTGTCTCTAAGACACAGCAAGCAAATTGATATAGGGTTCTTCATTTAGCGATTTGTAGGCTTGCGCTTAGACGAAGTTGTTGCAGATGTCTCTGTATCTCTGGCTTTTTCGGCCTCTTCATTAATCCCGGTGCTAAAGAATCCGCCTTCAGCAAGATCTGTTAACTTTTCATCAGCTGCACTTTCTTCATCCAGTGTTTGCTGGAGCAAATCAGCAATTTCATCAAAATCAATTCGATCATCAAGACCAATGTCGTTTAAATGACGTGCTAAGGTGCGAGCAGAACCATAGCTTGAAATTTCATAGTGTTCTACTTTTTGGCAGTCAATAATCGCGCAAGCATCTTTAACAGCAATAGGTAAATTTTGTTTTAAATCCTTTTCTCCTTCTTGAAAAATCGCTTGCATGGTCATAGAAGTTTTTCCTGTAGGATTTTCATTCAACATTTTAAAAATTTTCTTAAGTCGTTGAACTTGATTTTTTGTCTCGTCTAAGTGCTGAGAAAGAGCTTCTTTTAAGTCGGGATTTGAGACAGTTTGAATGACTTTGGGTAAATTCTGAACAATTTGATTTTCCGCATCAAAAAGATCTTTTAATAAATTTAAAAAAACATCAAAAAGTGGGCTTGGTTTCATGGGCTTACCTCCATTTAAAAAATTGTTTGCTGTATTTTTGACTTTACTCAAATCACTTGATTGCGGCAACTCTTTCTTAAGAATACAACATGATAGTAGTAGGCTAAAGAAAGAGTTTTTATTATTTAAGTATTTAATTATCAACCATCATTTATAAGAATCTCTTTTAAAAGCTAACTGAATTTAAAATAGAAGGAAAAGCATTCTAAAGTTCATTGCAAATATTTGCGGACAATGTTGATAAGATCATGAGGGAGGAAAGGTTTAGCCAGGAAATCATTCAGACCTGCTTCTTGAGCCATTTCTTGAATGCCATGTATGGCGTGAGCCGTGAGAGCAATGATGGGGACCTGCTGATATTGAGGTTCTTTACGCAATAATCGAGTCAGTTCCATACCATCTATATCAGGCAGAGATAAATCCATTAAAATTAAATCGGGTTGATGGATCTCACAATAGAGAAGAGCCTCATTTCCACGAGAAGCTATGATTGTTTTAAAGCCATAATAATTGAGAATTTTCTGTGCTAATAAGCTATTATCCTCATTATCTTCTATAATTAAAATTTTCTTAGGAACATGATTCATGATTCATCTTCTTCTAATTGTCTGGTTAAGGAGGAGGCCTACATTGCTAAGCATTTGATTTAAATAATATTTTTGATGCTAAGGCCATTCTATTTGCTCTGCCATATTTCCTCAATATGGTTTATCAATTTAAAGCTTATTGAATTTTTGGCAAGATAATCGTAAAGGTACTCCCTTTTCCTTTTTGGCTTTCTACTGTAATGCTTCCTCCATGAAGACTCATGATGTTTTTAGAAATAACCAAACCTAAACCTGTTCCTCCATACTTTCGTGTAATTGAGCTGTCAGCTTGAGTAAAGGGTTGAAAAATTTTCTGAATTTCTTCCTGTGAAAGGCCAATTCCTGTATCTGTGACTGAAATGCTGACCTGATGAGGAAGATCGAATAAAGCAACTTTAATATGTCCTTTTTCTGTAAATTTAACTGCATTGCTCAATAAATTGAGCAAAACTTGGCGAATGCGGACTTTATCTATTTCAATCAAAATAAATGGATGACTAATGGAAGCAGAGATTGTTAAATTCTTTTGTTGAGCAATCGATTGCATTTCTTCGATACAAGAGAGAATGACTTCTACAATATTATGAGGCAATACATTGAGTTCTATTCCTTTAACTTCAATTTTGCTCCAATCTAAAATGTCATTAATCAGATTTAATAAATGAAAGGAAGATTTTTCAATTTTTTTTAAACTTATAGTTTGTGCCTCATTAATGAGGCCATCCATCCCGATAAGAAGGCATTGATTAAATCCAATAATGGCATTCAGGGGAGTTCGCAGTTCATGTGAAATAGTTGCTAAAAATTCGCTTTTGGCTGCATCGGCCGCTTTAGCATCGCGCAGTGCTTTGATCAGACGTTTTTCATATTCTTTTCTTTCAGTAATGTCGCGTACGATGAGGGTATCAAAAAATTTGTCTCCGCTTTCCCAATGAGTCTGGGAGATCTCTACCGGAAAAAGATGGCCATCTTGGTGTCGTCCCTTTAACTCGACAGGCTTCATACTCCTCACATCTTGAAGAAGAAAATCATCTTTTGGAATAACCCTTCGCAAAGATTTTCCTAACATTTCTTTTTCATTATAACCAAACATTTGCTGCGCACCATAGTTCCAAGAAATCACTTCTTCCCTTTCATTAACCGAAATGATGCCATCGATTGACTTTTGTGTGATAAAACGCAAACGTTCTTCGCTTTCCTGCAAGGCCTTTTCTGCTTTGCGTCTAGCAGATTGTTCAAACATAATGGCGATGATGTCAGCTATTGTTTGACCAAAATGGCGATCTTCTAATGTCCAGTCCCGATGACCCCTTGTTTCCTCGCAACTTAATACACCTAATAACACGCCTTCAAAGACGATTGGAATATCTAACTTAGAGCTAATATGGAAAACAGCTAAGTAAGAGGATAGCTCTTGATTAAGTTCAGCATCTTGAATAGAGGGCAAAATAAGATGCGAACGCTTAGACAATGCCTGGAAATAATGAGGAAAATGAGTAGAATTTAATTCCAAATGATTGGAAAAAGAATGGGTCGATAAAATATAGACTCCAGCGCATGAAAGAATTTCAGTTTGATCAAATTTTTCGTAAAACCAAACGCTTATGCGATCGACTTGCATAACAGTGGCCGTGCGTAAAATCACTTCATGAATCGCACTTTGAAGTTCTGAAGTAGTTAGTGTTGTTAAGTACTCTAAAGCTTCATGACGCCTTTGTAAATAATGCTGTTTTGCATTGAAATTTTCTTCAATGAGTTGGCGTTCATGAATTTCTTTTTGCAGAATACTATTGATGTTTGCCAGTTCATTAGTTCGTTGGCACACTTCTTGTTCAATAAGCATACGGCGATTGGTAAGAATTAAAAAGTAAGAAGCCATCAAAGCAGAAATCAAAATCCCAATAATGGGAACTTCCCAATAGTGCCAATACTCATTTCGATTCTGGCGAAGAAATAGAAGTGTGGGCGTTGCTTGTAATTTCCAATGCCGATTGCCAAACTTGAAAACATGGTTGTGCGTCCATTCTTCTTGAATCTTTTTTTCCTTAGAAGTTAAATTTTGGGGATCTTTTAAAATGATGGCTTCATTCCAATAAAGAAGATGTTCTATGCCTTCTGAAACATCATAAATGCTAATATTAATGCCTAGCGGCACTAATCGAGATCTAACATTTTTCACAATGTATTCAAAATTTGAAAAGCCAACCACTGTTCCAAATAGTTGAGTAGAATGTTTAGCAACTTGCAAGTGTTCAAAAAAGACGGATTTAAATAAAAAAAATCCAAGATCTTTTTTATTTTGAACATAGGTGATATCGCCTGAAACTGTCACTTCTAAACTGTGTTGACTGGTTTCCAATAAGTTTAAAAAGGCGGGATAATCTTGAGAATCAATAGAGAGAGGTTGATGGGCATCAGCTTTTTCTAAGTAAGTAAAGAGAGCAACAGGTGAATGTGTATGCTTCTCTAAGCTAATAAAATTTAAATCTAGGATAGGGGGGGAAGGAGAAGAGGTTTCTATCCATCCTAAAGCTAAAAAATTCGGATAAAAATTAAAGACGTTGCGTACAAAAATTCTGAATTCTTTTTCGGTCACATGAGCACTGGCATAAAAAAATTGTTTAATATGTTCGATTTGCTCGAGAGACTCTAATAGACTATCTTTAATTAGAAGGAGACGCAAGTCAGCGATTCGATTAAATTCAGCATGCGCTCGATTGAGATCTTGCATTTGATAAAAACGAAAGGCAACAAGAGAGAGCAATAATCCGATTAAGAAAATGAGAAAAGCGATGCCGTAATGGCGCAGATACGTCCAATAATTACGCCATGACAGAGTAGAAAATAATGGAACAATTATCTTCATTGTAATGTTTAATTAATGTTTAAAGGTTGGCAAAAGAACCAAAAATTAGGTGGATAAATCATCAGAGGGTCTATTGAGAACATAGAGCTATTAAAAGGGACCTTTCCGATAGGCTTTATAGATGATGCAAAGCCTATCGAAAATTTGAGGGATTAACTTTGTTTTGGCGTCGAATTTTTCACAGTCATTCGCAAAATTTTGACCTCTTCTGCGGGTCGATCACCTGGACCTGCTTTTATAGATTCAATTTTTTGAACCACGTCGTATCCTTTTACAACCTCTCCAAAAATTGTATGCTTTTTGTTTAACCAAGGAGTGGCTGCAGTTGTAATAAAAAATTGGCTTCCATTTGTTTTGGGACCCGCATTTGCCATGGCGAGCAGACCTTTCTTATCGAATTTGACAGAATCTGTGACTTCATCTTCAAAAGGCGTATTCCAGATAGATTTGCCTCCTCGTCCAGTCCCTGTGGGATCTCCAGTTTGAATCATAAAGCCTTTAATGACGCGATGAAAAATAACGCCATTATAGTATCCATCTTCTGCATGTTTTAAAAAGTTCTCGCTTGCTTTTGGAGCAATATCGGGACGCAAGGCAACTTCAAAGGTTCCTTGATTTGTCTCAATTTCAACAATTGGCCGATTATTTTGCATGTTATTTTCCTCAGTTGCTTGTAGGGAAGTTAAACAATGAATACAACATAAAGTTAAAGTCAAAAATAATGAGAACGCTATTTTCATGAATTTCTCCGGTTTAAATTTTTGGGATGAATACGAATTTTAAATGAGAAATTAATATATAAAAAGAGAAAGTTTAAGGGTATCTTTTTAATTGTCTATCCCCATAAGTTGGAGAAATTTAATTGAAAAGTTGACAAGAAAAAATTTTTTCTGCTTGATTAAGAAAAAGGCATCAATAAAATTTCAATTAACAAAATAGAGGATTATGAAAAAGTCTATTTTCTCTTTATTATCTATTTTATTTCTTTTTCCATTTTGCTACGCCATCGATAATTCCAATCTAAAAAAATCTAACATCTATGATCAACAAGAAAATGATTCCAATGCAAAAGAAAGCAAGCTAGAAGCAGACGAAGTTGCTCAAGGAGATCGCAATGTCTCTCCAACGAACAATGCACGTTGGTATAAAAGCCGTGAAGGTCGCAGAGAATATCTAAAAGGGGGGAGTGACCATCCGCGTAAGTCGGATCAATTTGATGAATCCAATTCTGATAATGCTGCTCCAAAGAGTGATTCTCGCTGGTATAAAAGTCGCGAGGGTCGCCAAGAATATCGACAAGGAGCAAGCGACTATCCAAGTGGACAATAGCAAAGCAAGGCTGATCTTTTTAATTGCACCAATATCTCCACTATTCCAACATGGGTTTATCCAATCAGGTGCTTTATTTCAATGATTTTATTAGGGAGATTTTATGCGAGTCTTTATTACAGGTGCAGCGGGATATGTGGGACATGGGGTGGCAAGAGCTTTTCGCGCCAAAGGGCATACAGTTTATGGGCTAGTGCGTTCTGAAGAAGATGCGCATTTATTGAGCCTTGAAGAAATTTGGCCAGTGAGGGGAGATTTAGAGCAGCCAGAGAGTTATCAATCCATCCTTAATGAAGTAGAGGTTGCCGTTCACTGTGCCTTTGATTATTCTTCCGAGAAAGGGGTTGAGCGCGATGCAAAAACTATTGATGCTATTTTAGATGCTTTTTCCAAAAGCCCCCTTCCTCGTTCCTTTATCTATACCTCTGGGGTATGGGTTTATGGTTCTATAGGAAATAAAATGGTAGATGAGTCGATGCCTGTCAATCCTATTGAAATTGTTAAGTGGCGTCCAGGTCACGAGGATAAAGTGCTTAAAGCAACCTCACCCACATTACGTACGGTTGTGATGCGGCCTGGACATGTTTATGGCGGAGTTGGAGGATTAACTAATATTTTGTTCACCTCTACTCAAAATGGAGCAGTCACAATTGTTGGCGAGGGATATAACCGTTGGCCCATGGTGCATCTGCAAGATCTTGCGCATGCGTATGTCTCAGCAGCTGAAAGAGAGCTGACAGGAGTCACTCTCAATGTGGTCGATGATTCAACTGCAACACTTCGCGAAATAGCAGAGGCTATTGCTAAAGCAGCAAAGTTAGAAGGGAAAATTCATTCCTTGCCTTTTGAAGAAGCTAAAAAACAATTTGGTCCGCTTGCGGAAGGTGTTGCCATCGATCTAACAATCAATAACTCACGCATTAAGCGCTTGCTAGGATGGCAGATTCATCATGCTCCGTTTCTTTATGAAGCGGATCTCTATTATAATGCTTGGCAGACGACCCAGCATGCAGATGAATTTTAAAAGATTAGTGAAGAGTTTTTTGTAGAGAGGGGGATGGAGCATCGATTTTTTTTAAGAAAGGCAATAGAGCTGCTAAAACTTGCTCTGGAGCCTCTTCTTGAGGAATATGACCGCAATTGGCAATGAGAAGTCTTTCTGCATGGGGAAAATCTTTTAAAAACTTCTCGTAATGGCTGATAGGAAGTAAGGTGTCATGATCGCCCCAAATAATCAGAATGGGGTATGTCAAAGAAGCATAATGTCGTCCCATTTCTATTAAGCGTTGATTATCAAATTTCTGTAGCGTGAGAAGAGAGGCGTTTACTCCTCCAGGAAAGCGATAAGGGAGGCTATAGGCTTCGACTTGTTCGTCTGTAACCACTGCTTCATTAAAGACAAGTTGTTTGAGGCAATGCCGCACCATTTGCGGACCAAGGAAGGGAACCCAAATTTGGCTAATGTGCCGGCCAAGCGAAATATAAAGGGGCAGATCAAAAGGATAGCCTAAAGCAGTAAGCAAAGTAAGCGAACTTACGCTTTGAGGATATTCCAAGGCCAAAGATAAGGCTAATCCGCCACCCATAGAATTGCCGATAAGATGGGCTTTGTGAATGCCTTGCGCTTCCATAAAAGCATTCACTTGTTGGACAAAGAAATCAACGCTATAAACGGCATTGTCAGGTTTATCACTTAATCCATAGCCAATTAAGTCAATGGACCATACATGATAACCTGCTTCGGCTAAAGGATCCATTAGCGCTTTCCATGTATAGGAATGAGCTCTAAAACCATGAAGAAGCAAAAGATGGTGGGGCCCCTCTCCTTTTTCAATATAGTGCATGGCAAGGGGTCCATAAGCAGAGTGCCATTCCCAGAAATGTTTGCCTTCTTTAAGCTTTTGTTGCTCTTCAGGTTCTAAAATTTGGATGTCGGTAGACACAAAAAGCACAACAAGCGTCATCCACAGTAAGCCAACAAGGGTAGCAACCACTGTTAATATCTTTCTTCCCACGGAAATCCTTAAGAAATTAAATTATCCTCTATTTATATCGGATTAGTAGGAGAAAGACAAGAGAGGGAAAATTTTTTAATAGCATCATTTTATTAAATAAAATATTTTGTTATAATCATTTATAGAAAGACTGAGAGCTAAACCTAAGATTTTATCTGTTTTGTTGGAGGGATATGGTACGTTTTATTTTGAACTTTGTTTTATTTGGCATTCTTTTTTATGCAATTTATGCGGCTTTTCCTGATATTTTTTTTAAGATGGTAAGCTGGGCTAATAAGTTTTATGATGTTTTGAAAGATTTCTTTTTCATGGTATCAGATAAAATCAATGAAATGATACGTCCAAAGGGGCCACAAACTCCGCCCCCTCATCAGGCGTTATTTTTGCTTCCTCTTTGGATTTTGAGAACATTGAAGTTAAAATGATGAATTTAAAGATAAAGAACACTTAGAACCGGATGAATCAAGCGTTTGCTGAATCCATTGGTGAATCTGTTGCTCGGCAATATCTAGAGGCAACGCACCCTGTTGCAGCCAAGCCTGGTGAAAAGCGCGAATATCAAACTGCTCATTTAATTGCTGAGAGGCTAAATGGCGCATTTCTTTAATCTTCAGCTCTCCAATTTTATAAGCAAGTGCTTGACCGGGCAGAACCAAGTAACGATCGAGTTCTGTTTCAATTTCATGATCACTCATCCCCACATATTGTTTGAAAAAGTCCAGGGCCTGCTCGCGGCTCCATCCCATAGCATGCATGCCAGTATCAACCACTAAGCGGATGGCACGCAGCATTTCATAGCTTAAACGTCCAAATAGGGAATAGGGATCTTGATAAAGCCCCAATTCGGAGCCTAAACTTTCAGCATACAATCCCCAGCCTTCAATATAAGCTGTAAAATTAGTATTTTTGCGAAACTCAGGAATACCTTCTAATTCTTGAGCAAGGGTAATTTGTAAATGATGGCCGGGGACCGCCTCGTGTAAGGATAAAGGCTCCATTTCCCATTTAGGGCGCTGCTCTGCATAACTTGTATTAATAAAAAAGTATCCAGGGCGCTTATCTGCAATAGAACCTGGGCAGTAATAAGCGGCAATTTGCGATTCCTCTGAATAAGCAGGAACAGGAATCACTTCAAAGGGAAGAATAGGCAATTTTGTAAAAAGCAAAGGGAGCTTTGATTCAATATGGCGTGTCAATGTTTGATAGCTATCTAGCAATTCTGTACGTGTCGAAAAGAAAAATTGGGAATCGGTTTTAATAAAATGAATAAACTCCTCAAATGTCCCTTGAAATCCTGTTGATTGGATGACCGCTACCATCTCGGCATGAATACGCTTTACCTCTTTCAACCCAATGTTATGAATCTCTTGAGACGTAAGCTCTGTAGTTGTTGAGCTTTTGACAAGATGGGCATACCAATCTTGTCCTTTTGGAAGATCTGTGAAAGCAATGGTTTTGCGGCAGTTAGGAATGTAATGTTCAGTTAAATAACGATAAAGTTCATGAAGATGAGGAAGCACAACTTGTTGATAGAGCGTTTGAGCTTCATTCAATAAACGAGATTGCGTTTGAGGATCTATAGATGAAGGAAATTGTTGAAAGGCTTTTAGCAATGAACTATCAAGAGGATGATCGACCATCTGATTGAGAATTTGCTGTGGCATGCTCAAAAGAGCAATTCGAGGAGGTGTAATGCCTAGTTCAATGCCTTTGCTGAGAAGATCGATTGTTTGATTAAAGAGGAGAGGAATTAAGCGCAAACGAGATAAAATATTTTCATAATCTTGAAGCGTTTTGGAAGGCATTAATTCAATGATCATGGGCACATACAAATGGATGCCTTGCATTTGATTTATCAACAAATAATGATTGCCAAATTGCATATCTAGTTGATCATCTTCCAAAATTTTTTTCAGAGTATAATAACTGACTTGGTCACTTTTCTCTAATTGCTTTGTCTCTATGGAGGCAAGAACCTCTAAAAATTGCGCTGTAAATTTTTGGCGACGCTGAATGCCTTCTTGGGAGAAATCAGGCCATTGGCCATGATGGCCAGGATAGCCTAAAAAAGTGGCTTCATCTGGAAATTCTGTGAGGTGCCAGTCCCAATATAAATCAAAAAGATGGTGGAGGCGTTCTGTTTCCTTTTCTTCTGTCATCAGTTGTTGCAGTCGCCATTCTAAAGAAGGAGGTGATGCAAGGAGATCTTCTGCATGGACAAAATAAGAGGAGAGACTGCCTAGAAAGACAACCGCTGCCAAAAGGGTTTGTTTAAGTGATTGCATGAGAATTATCCTAAATAGTTAAGAATCATTTTGGACATGCCCGGGTACTCTGTAACATGAATTTTACCTATCAAGAGAGCGAGAGCTTAAAAATAAATGATAAAGGTCTTGCTCATTTTTTGCACGCTTCCAATGGCTTAAAAGAAAAGAACGATTTTTTATAAAGATATAGATAAATCTATTTTTAATTTATATTTTTAAGTTATTGAACTTCTAATCTTTAAAGATCAATTTTCCTATTCTTTATTTACGTGAAAAGAAACCCATTATCTGGTAAAATGATTTGCTTATTTGAGGAGATAACCGTTATGCTAGCCAATCCAGACATCGCATCCTTGTTATTAGAAGGGCGGCTTGAAGAAGAGCTTAAACGCTATTTCGGATATAATACTTTTCGCTCTTATCAAAAAGAGATTATTCAAGCCTTACTATGTAAAGAAGATGTGTTAGCCATTTTGCCAACTGGAGCAGGAAAGTCTCTTTGCTATCAGCTTCCTGCTTTATTGCAGCCAGGAACAGCTATTGTCATTTCTCCTTTGATTTCTTTAATGCAAGATCAGGTTGTTTCTTTGTTCAAGAATGGAATTTCGGCGGCATTTCTCAATAGTAGTCTTTCCTATTACGATATTCAAACTGTTTTACAACATTTATCTGATTACAAGCTTCTTTATGTAGCTCCGGAGCGTTTGACTGATCCGCAATTTATTGAAAGATTAAAAGGAACGGAAATTTCTTTTTTTGTCATTGATGAAGCACATTGCATTTCACAATGGGGACATTCTTTTCGCGTTGAATATCGCAAGCTTTCTATTCTTAAGGAGACTTTTCCTCAGTGTCCGGTAATCGCTTTGACAGCTACTGCTACTACGGATGTTGAAAAAGATATTCAAGTTCAGTTGGCGATGCAGACGCCTCGACTCATTAAGGGAAGCTTTGATCGTCCCAATTTGACTATTCGGCTACAACCTAAAATTCAGGTAGATAAACAACTCCGGGCTTTTTTAGAGCAACAGGGTAATCTTTCCGGTATTATCTATTCTGCCACGCGTAAGGGTGTTGAAAATACATTTGAACAACTTCAACAGGCGGGGTATGCAGTTGGCCGCTATCATGCTGGATTATCTGAGCAGGAAAGATCATCCTCTCAGCACGCCTTCTTACATGATCAAGTGACGCTAATGATCGCAACGGTTGCCTTTGGCATGGGAGTACATAAACCCGATATTCGCTTTATTGTACATTTAGATATGCCGCGCACAATTGAACAATATTATCAAGAGATTGGCCGAGCAGGTCGCGATGGGTTGCCTGCTGAATGCTTGATGTTGTATGCGACGCAAGACTTAATTATTTATAAGACTTTTTTAGAAGAAGTTGAAGATCTTGTCATTCGCAAGCAAATGAAAGCAAAAACTGAAAGCATCTATCGTCTTTGTACTTCTTTAAAATGCAGACGAATGGAATTATTGCGCTATTTTGGTGAGTCTTTTCCTCAAGAAACATGTGGTGCTTGCGATAATTGCTTGGAAGAAGATGAGCAAATAGAAGGAACAGTGATTGCTCAAAAAATTCTTTCCTGCGTCTACCGGCTCAAACAAAACATTGGGATACGTATGGTGACGGATGTCTTGCGTGGTTCAAAAAATCAAAATGTCCTTAGCAGGGGCTATGATCAATTGTCTACGTATGGGTTACTAAGCGAATTGCCTGAACAAGAAGTGCGTTATTATATTGAGTCTTTGCTTCATCTCCACTTTTTAAAATTAACTGAAGGGGAATATCCCGTTTTAAAATGGACAGAACTTTCTCCGCCTGTGATTAATGGACAGCAAACAGTCTTTTTTAAGAAAAGAAACTTTAAACCCAAAAAAGAAGAGCGTGAACGCGCTAAGAATCGAGAAACAACTTTGCATTATGACGAACCTTTATTTGAGACTTTGCGACAATTGCGGCTTCACATTGCGCGCGAAGAGGCAGTTCCTCCTTATGTTGTGTTCAGCGATCGAGCTTTACAAGAAATGGCTGTTTATTTTCCTCAAACGCAGCAGGAGTTTGCTAAGATTAACGGGGTAGGGCCGATTAAGTGGGTAAAATATGGGGAAAAATTTTTGGAAGTGATTCGAGCTCATGGGGGAGTTAGAATGATTTCCGACAGAGAATCAATAGCACCAATGGAGCGTCGCAGTTCAGTCGAGGAAACTATTGCTCTTTATCAGCAAGGACATCATCATTTAGAAAACCTTATGCAAATGCGTCAGCTAGCCAAGAGCACGATAGTGACGCATTTAGTGGAAGCGATTCAGCAGGGAATTGATCTTAATATTGTTCCACTTGTTTCCCTTGAAAAGCAAGCCACGATTCAAAAGGTTATTGTTGAAGTTGGCGCTGAGCGCTTGAATCCAATTAAAGAGAAATTGCCTGCCGATTTTACTTATGATGAGATTCGACTAGTTGCGGCTTTTTTTCGCCGCAAAGAGGAGTACTAGTATTTTTTAAGACAACCCCCTAAACCAAGTTGAAAGAGTAGATGTTAAAAGAAAATAAGAATTGTGGATGAATATGAAAGAAGAATTATCTCCTGAGCTATCTTTATCTTTTAGTGACCTTCCTCATGATGAGCAATTGATTCGCGTCAAAAATTTGAGCTCTGACGAGGAATGGGCCCAAGGATTATTGTTAAGAGACGAGTGGGCAAATTATTTAACTCACGGCATGGGCTTCATCCTCAGTTTGATTGGCTTTATTCTTTTAATGGAGACTCCCTTTCAAGAAAAAGATCATTGGAGGTTGTTGAACTTTGCCGTCTATGGCGGAAGCTTAATTTTGCTCTATGCGGCGTCAACTTTTTATCATGCAGTAAAACGTCCTAAGCTCAAAAGACTCTTCCGTACAGTCGATCATTGTGCTATTTATCTGCTCATCGCTGGTTCTTATACCCCTTTTACTATGCTTGTATTGGGGGGTGTTTGGGGATGGATGCTCTTTGGGACGATTTGGAGTCTGGCTGCTCTTGGCATCTTCCTTAAAATTTTCTTCCAGCATCGATTTAAGATTTTATCATTAAGCCTCTATTTATTTATGGGATGGCTAGTTGTGATTGCTATCGAGCCACTTATTGAACGTTTACACACTCAAGGATTGTATTGGGTGTTGGCAGGAGGAATATGCTATAGTGTTGGTGTAGTCTTTTATGCTTTAGATAAGCGTCGATTCTACCATGCAATTTGGCATTTATTTGTTCTGGGAGGAAGCATTTGTCATTATTACGCCGTTTTCTTTTACCTCTAAGATTAAATATCTGAAAACTGAAGTTTTGCAAAATTAATGTAATGAAGTACTAGAGGCTAGCAAGAACCTGTAAAAAGCTCTCGCCTTTAAACGACGGAATGATGGTTTGTAACCAGCCATCTGACTGAATGATTCAAGACAATCTCTTGATCTTTTTTAGGCTTGTATCTGCATATTTAAGAGCATAGGCATTTTTCTGAACGGCAGCCAAGACAATCTCTTGATCTTTTTTAAGACTTGCGTCTGCATATTTAAGGGCCATGCCATCTTGCTGAACGGCAGCCAAGACAATCTCTCGATCTTTTTTAAGACCTTCCTCTGCATATTCAAGAGCAATGCCTTTCTGTTGAACAGCTGCCAATACAATGTCTGAATCTCTTTTAAGGCTTGCATCTGCAAATAAAAGAGCCTGGCCAGTTTGCTGAACAGCAGCCAGGACAATTTCTGAATCTTTTTTAAGGATTTTATCTGTAAACTGGAGAGTCCAGCCATTTTGCTTAACGGCAGCCAAGACAATCTCTCGATCTTTTTTAAGACTTGCATAGGCATATTGAAGAGCATAGCCATATTGTTTGACAGCAGTCAAGACAAAATTTCGATCTTTTTGAAGGCTTTCATCTGCAAATTTAAAAACATTGATACCTACACGATATTTTTGCTTAACGGCAGCCAAGACAATCTCTCGATCTTTTTTAAGGTTTCTATGTGCATATTGAAGAGCATAGCCATATTGCATAACGGCAGCTAAAACAATCTCTCGATCTTCTTTAAGGCTTTCATGCGCCACTTGAAGAGCCAAGCCATATTGCTTAACGGCAGCCAAGACAATTTCCCGATCTTTTTTAAGGCTTTCATCTGCATATTGAAGAGCCCCACCATGTTTCTTAACGGCGATCAAGACAATCTGTCGATCTTTTTTAAAGCTTTCACCTGCATATTGAAGAGCGTATCCATACTCCTGAACCGCAGCTAAGACTATCTCTTGGTCTTTTTTAAGGTTTTCATTTATGCATAAAAGAGCGCTGCCATTTTGCTGAACGGCAGCCAAGACAATCTCTCGATCTTTTTTAAGGCTTTCATCTATATCAAAAACAGAACGTCCAAAACAATGAGCAACTTTAATCAAAAGTTTTTTATCGTTAAAATTGGAAGAGTTTTTAAGTGTGGAGATGACAGAGCTTTCTGCTTGCTGCCATGTTTGGCCTCGACCACCATGGTAAACTTTTTGGATAAAGTCATTTTTGATAACATTTAATCTCTCGACATTCGTAGCTAATGCAAGAGAATTTAAAATAGACAATTGCTCTTCAGTCATACGTTGGATATTTTCATTGGCGCTCTTTTTGCAAACTTCAAGATTCCAAGAATAGCGATCCAAAAGAGAAAGAAATAAACTCTTTGGGTGAAATAATTTTGAATCAATCATTAATAATTTTTCAAAGCCATGGATACTATGGACCCAATCAATCAATTTAAATTCTTGAGATGTAAAATGATTCTTTTTTTCAGTTGCAATACACTCTTGGAGATTCATAATGGTGGATCGATCTTTATCTTTAAGTTGAAAAAGGACTTGCACCAAAGAAATGCAAGGAGTCTTCTCAAGAACATTTTTCCATTTTTTACAAGTGAGCAAAATAGAAGAAAGATCGCGCAAAGATTGGTTTTGGTTCACCACTTGATCAAAAATATTTCCTAACACATCCTTAAGAAGTAATGTGTCTAATAAAGTTTCGTTTGAAGTGTTTTGAATTATTTTTGAATGAAAGGCAAGAGTTTGCATAATGATTCTCTAATTAAATCATTTATTTTAATTTTTATGCTAAATTTATGTAAATTTTATGATGCATAATTTTATATTTAATTTTATAAGTCAATAATTAGTTTTATATTTTTAAAATCGCGTGAAGGACAGCCTAATCCAATTTTTTAAAACGGTTAGAGCTATCTTGCTTAAAGGCAGACAAGACAATCTCTCGATCTTTTTAAAGCTTTCGTTTATATCAAAAACAGAATATCCAAAACATTTGATAGTAGGAAAAATGCGGATCCTTAAAAGTTTACTTCTTTTTATCTTTATTGTTTTTAGTGTACCCATCTCTGGCGCTTGTTACTCATATTTGCCTCCTCGTTTTGCTTCTTCTATTTATTCATCAATGGTTTGGATTCCAGGTGGAGAATTTACAATGGGATCGGATAGCCAAGAAGCAAAGAATGATGAAAAACCTCCTCATCGAGTTAAGGTAAGTGGATTTTGGATAGATGCAACCCCCGTTACGAATCGTCAATTTAAAGAATTTGTGGATGCGACGGGATATGTCACCACGGCAGAAAAGGCTCCTACGATGGAAGAAATTATGAGACAAGTACCTCCAGGAACACCAAAACCTTCAACGGAATTACTTGTTCCCGCTTCATTGGTTTTTAAGCCTTCGAGCCGTCCTGTTTCCCTTACCCAACCTAACCTGTGGTGGGAGTGGAAACTTGGAGCTAATTGGAAGCATCCAGAAGGTCCTGACAGTTCTCTTAAAGGTAAAGAAAATCATCCTGTTGTTCATGTTTCATGGTTTGATGCTGTTGCTTATGCAAAATGGGCTGGTAAAAGACTTCCTACAGAGGCTGAATGGGAATTTGCAGCTTATGGAGGTAGAGAAAATATTAAATATGTTTGGGGAAATGAAGAATTTTCAGAAGAAAAACCACAAGCCAATATTTGGCAGGGAAAATTCCCCTACAAAAGCACAAAAGTAAAGGATGGCTTTGGTACAACAGAAGTCAAAACGTATCTTCCTAATCCTTATGGGCTTTATGATATGGTAGGGAATGTATGGCAATGGTGTTCAGATTTTTACCATGCGTCTCATTACGCTCAGGAAAAAGAAAAAGGTTTGTCTATCGATCCCACAGGTCCAACAGCAAGTTTTGATCCGGAAGAACCTTATACAAGCAAAAGAGTTCATCGTGGAGGATCCTTTTTATGTCACCATAGCTATTGTAAAGGATATCGCATCACAGCACGTATGAAAACATGTCCTGACACAAGTTTAAACCATTTAGGTTTTCGTTGCGTGACCAGAAATGAGACATGGAAGGACAAGCAAGAGAAGCAAGCCAATCAACAGACTGCCTCCACTATTTCAAATTAGTGTTTTTGATTAATCTCTGATTCCAAGATATTAGCCACGTAAATTGGCGGCTAATTTTAAATACATGGCAACATCATTTTCAACTAACTGCAAAGCCCCTTCCCAAAATTGAGACTCTTCTAGTTTAACACCAAGATGACGATAAGCGAGTTCTTCCGTAGATAAGCTGCCTGAATCACGTAAAAGCGAAGCATAAGCTTTTTCAGCATCTTTTTTCTGCTTGAGATGAGCATAAATGCCTTGGCTGAAGAGATAGCCAAATGTATAGGGAAAATTGTAAAAGGGAACTTCAGTAAAATAGAAATGCTGTTTGGCAACCCAAAAGTGAGGATGCCATTTTGCTAAGGCATTGCCAAAAGCTTTTTGTTGAGCTTTTTCCATTAAAATATTTAAATCTTTTGCTAATACAAAGCCTTTGCGGCGTTCTTGATAAAAATCGAGTTCAAAGAGAAAGCGGGCGTGAATATTCATTAAAAAAATGACAGCTCGTTGCAATTTGTTGTCAAGTAAAGCTAATTGAATCGCGGGAGTTCGAGATTGTTTGATCATCGAATCGATAATGACCATTTCTGCTAGCGTGGAAGCTGTTTCAGCAACGTTCATGCGATATTGCTGTGCAAAAAGAGAAAGATTGCGCATTTCATAGCTGTGATAGGCGTGCCCTAATTCATGAGCGAGCGTAAAGACGTTATTCATGGTTCCGCTATAAGTCATAAAAATGCGGCTTTGCTTTGCATGTAGCAGAGGAGCACAAAACCCGCTTGGACGCTTACCAGAGCGATCTTCGGCTTCAATCCAACGTTGTTCAAATGCTAGTTGAGCAAAATTGCCCATAGCAGGGCTAAAATCAGTGAAATGTTGAATAATGAACTGAGCGGCTTCATCGAAGGATATTTGAGATTCTGAGCCAAAAGGTAAAGGGGCATCCAGATCATACCAGGCTAATTGTTTGATTCCTAGAAGTTGAGCTTTGCAAACGAAGTATTCTTGTAGAATTCCTTTATGTTTTTCAATAGTTTGCCACATGGTTTGAAGGGTTTTTTCTTGCATACGATTGCAAAAAAGCGGTTCTTGAAGAAGAGAAGACCATTCTCTAGCAGTATAGAGATTCAAGCGAAATCCCGCTAAGTGATTGATCATTTGCGCAGCCAGATTTTCGTGCGTTTCCCACGTCTCTTCCCAGCGCTCAAACCAAGCTTGTCGGATGCCTCGATCGGGATGAAAAAGACGATTCTCTGCTTGCCCAACGGAAAGAGCCTCTTCTGATGGAAAAGGAGAGGAAATGCGCAAATGGCCAATAAAAGCATCATAAATATCATGCCAGCCTTGATAGCCATCTATACCCAATTGATGGGCAAGGCGTTCTTGTTCAACAGGTAGCTTTTCTTTTGACTGTTGGCGTCTTTCTCTTAAGGAGAAGGCTATCGGTTGAATCTCTGGATCGGCAAGTAAGTTGACGAATGTCTTTTCATCAAGCTGAAAAAGGAGTGCATTCAATTCTTCTCCTAAGGAATCACAGTTTGCTTTTAATTGAGTAATTTGGCTTTGTAGTTGAAGAGCTTCTTGATCTTCAACATTTTGTGATAAAAGACAGCCGATGAAATATTGAAGATCTCGGCAGTGGCCTTCTAACTCTTGAAAGTGAAGGATCCCCTTTTTAATATCAGAAAGTTGTTTCAAGTTGCGTTTGAAGCTTTGCAGCTGATGTTTCAAATGGTGCAAAGCGGAGTGCAATGCAGGAGATTGACTGCCCCCTGGAAAAAGGGAATCTAAGTTCCAATTAAGAGAAAAGGTTGTCATAGCAAATGTTTAGGTTTATTCCATGCATAGAGTAAAAAAAAATTAAAGAAATGGAATGTTTTTGATATTTCGTTTTTCAGCTCTCTTGCCATTCTAACAGGTTCTGCTTTTGTTGCCTTTCAATTTCTTTATCGACTGATTTATAGGGGTGCAATTAAAAGTGGAAGTTTACAAGGTGAGGTTCCACATTCTAGTACTCAACCACATTAGTTTTTGCCCATTGGAACCGCTTCAAAGCCTTGGGATTGGGATGAGATGATTCTCTTGTAGTCCTTCAGACTACATGACGATGGAGAATCTAAACCAGGGCGATGCCCTGGGCTATTTTTATTTGAAGCCTTTCAGGCTCTAAACATTGGACATTTTTAGAAGACCTTCTTCTATAACGATTGTAGGGCCCATGCCTATTAAATAGTACATACTCCACATCATTTTAGAGATGGTTAACAAACAAGATGTCTCATGTTCAGAGCCTGAAAGGCTTCAAATAAAATAGCCCAGGGCCGGGAATTAACAAAGAACTGTTTTTGGGCTTGATATTCTTCATGTCAATTTAACAATACCCCGCCTGTAACAGGCTTTAAAGGCATACTTCCCGAAAATGACGGAAAAACATCAAAGCCCAAAACAGTTCTTTGTTAAGTCCCGGCCATAGGCTAGGAACGAAATGCTTTTGGCAAACTCCAGAAGCTAAATTTGTCGCTCAAGCGGCGTTAGCCGCGCATGGATAGTAGCCGTGGGTGTAGGCGCAAGCCGGAACCCACGGTGTATGGTAAAAAAAATGAAGCCACGTTAGTGGCGTAGGAAATGTGATTGTGGAGCAATTTTTATTTAAACGAATGCTACGCCACTAACGTGGCTCAAATTTGTTTTTTGGGTAACCGTGGGTTTCGGCTTGCGCCTACACCCACGGCTACTATCCATGCGCGGCTAACGCCGCTCGTCGCTGAGGGAAAGGATATGGATCAAGCAACATTGCAAAAACAAAGATAAAAAATTCCGATTACCTAGCCATATGCCGGGACTTAACAAAGAACTGTTTTGGGCTTGATGTTTTTCGCGTTATTTTCGATAAATATGCCTCTAAAGCCTGTTAAAGGCGGGGTATTGTTAAATTGACACGAAGAATATCAAGCCAAAAAACAGTTCTTTGTTAAGTCCCGGCCCTGGGCATCGCTCTGGGTTAGATTAGCCCTCGTCATGTAGTCTGAGGGACTACAAGAAAATCATCTCATCCCAATCCCAAAGCTTTGAAGCACTCCCAATAGGCTAAAACTAATGTAATGGAGTACTACTACTCCTTCAAGCAGGCGATACGATCAAGCTATCTTATGACAACGATGTTATGATTGAGATTTATTAATAGGTTTCTTTCACTTGAAGCTCGGTGCCAAGAGCTGCTCCCAAAAAATCCAATCCTAGGGCTTGACAGATCCCATTTTTCATTTGGGAATCAACCATGTCCCAATCTATCACTTGGTTTGAGGAGCCCCAAAGAGCATTAAATTGATCGTTATACTTATTAAGATTGCTTTCATCGGTGGTGAATTTAGGATTGAATTGATTTGTCTCTTGAGTTCTTGTCGACCAAAGAGCCTTGACTGTAGCTGAGATATTCGCGTTAAAATCTATTTCGAATAAAGCTTTAATCTTTGACGAATCCATATAGCGAACAAGAGCACCCAGTCCACCAAAATAGTCAACGCCATAAGCGGAGCAATAGCTTGACGGAAAAAAAGGTTCATAAAAGATGCCATCGTCTTTTCCTATGAGCGCCAATTGTACTCCGTGGACGAGCTTTTGAAGGGTGTCTTTTACCTTCGTCTCAAATTCGTTTTTGTTAAATTTCCATTCCGGATGATATTTACTATATTCAGCCAGGTCATCTTTTAAATTCAATAAGTCTATGAGCGCACTGATCAGAATTCCCTGGTCTCCTGACCAGAGCCATTCTTTAGACCCGTCGGGATGTGTCATATCTTGATAATTAGAGCCTGTGGAAAAGTCTAAAGGCCGTTCATGTACAAGCGCCGCATTGTCGTTTCCTATGAGAGGCTTTAAATATTCATTATCTCCTTTTAGATCGATCCATTTCGAAAACCATAACCACTGACAATAAGCCATATCGAGAAAACGCTCCCGATTAGGTTGTTTTTTTTGATTGTAAACGCTATACAAACGGGTTGAAAGGAGTAAAAGCAAGGCGTTAATGATCGTGTTTTTCACACCTTCTTTTGGTGATTCAGCGTCATTATTTCGGCAACCATGGCCAACAGGCGTAGAATCTGGGCTTGTGTCATCATAGGCATTTTCAATGATGTATTCCCAACAGGATGTTGTTGCAAGATTTAAATATTTTTGTGCGAGCTCTTCATTTTTCAAACTCTTCAGATGCTTATAAGCATTAAGTGCCATTAACCCCCACCAGCCGAAATCGTCACACCACTCTTTATCACGATCCGTTTTCTCAAAGTAAACTAAGTTCTGGCCTAAAATCTCTTGGATTTTTTGGCTGATCTTTTCCACTTCTGAATCATAAGGATAGCGTCTCATGAGCATTTCTAAGAAAGAAAGGTAGGCATCACATGTATTGGCCCTTTTCCAAAAATTGTCAAAATCCCAAACATCGTAGAAACGTTTGCACGCCTCTATTGAATAAGATTTTAGATCATCATCAGAAAGCAAACAGCTATTTTCGGTACGTTCCACTTCAACTTTTGACTTCTTCTCACTCTTACCTACAGCTCCTGTTTGATTCAACCAATCTAGAGTTGGCAAAGAAAATCCACCATAACCCACGCCCCACGCCATACTTCCTCCCACATTTTTGTCTTAAGCGAACTCATATATAATTAAGAATTTTAATGTCAAAAACTTTTGAGTGTTAGGCGCATCTAGTACTCGATTTTCTTTTCTAGAAAATGGATTTTAACTCCAATTTTGACATTTAAATGATCTAGAATTCGTAAGTTAATTTTTAATTTTTTGCGCGGGAGTTCTAGATTGTTTGATCCTCGAATCCATAATGACCATTTCTGCTAGCGTGGAAGCTGTTTCAGCAGGGTGTGATTAAATCTGAGACTTTATATTTTTTAGCAGATTGATACGAAATGATAGGGCGGCGGTAGCCGCTTTCAGTGGGAAGCCCCGTATGAAGCGAGCTTGCGAGCGGAATGCGGGGTGGGCATCAATAAAATATAAACCGCGGAAGCGGTGGGAGGGATCTTACGCTGCTTCCGCAGCTCAATGCTATCGTGCCTACACCCCGCATTCCGCTCGCAAGCTCGCTTCATACGGGGCTTCCCACTGAAAGCGGCTACCGCCGCCCTATCATTTCGTATCAATCTGCTAAAAAATATAAAGTCTCAGATTTAATCACACCCGTTTCAGCAACGTTCATGCGATATTGCTGTGCAAAATTTTCTTAATTAAACCAAATCTTCGTCTCTTTTTTAATTGATGATCGCCCTAATAAAATCTTGTCCGAATGTGTTAGAGGTCTATTTTTTGGAAGCATGGTTTTTTCTTCTATTTTTCAAAGTCATAGCGAATTTTTTTAGATTTATTATATACATAGAATAAATGACAACTAAAGGCTAATATGTTTGATTTCATTTCGATGTTTCAGTTTTCAGCGGATTCAATTACTGCTCTCGATGATATTCTCACTCTTGTCAAGCACTTAATGACGCTGTTTGGGTCGCTTGTCATTCTAATAGGTTCTCTTTTTGTTGCCTTTCAATTTCTTTATCGCTTGATTCATAGCCGTCATCAACAGTTGCTTAACTTTGATTTAGCCAGGCTGGGCCTCACGCGGTCTATTATTTTAGGGCTCGAATTTATCATTGCAGCAGATGTCATTCAAACGACAACGACACCTGATTATTATGCTGTAGGCATTCTTGCTGCAGTTGCTTTGATTCGAGCTTTTCTAAATTATTCTTTGACTAAGGATCTCGCCTCTTTGAGTCAGCGGGAAAAACAGGAAAAAGAGCAGATGGCTCGTCGAGAAGTGGAAAATTCTTAAGAAAAAGAATCGAATTTGCACAACTTTAGTTATCATCTCGCCTTACGTAAGCGAGGTCAAAAAATTAGTGTAATCCCATGTGTACGCATCCTCATGAATGAGGATATGAACATGCATTATGAATGAGGATATGAACATGCATTCAGTATTAGGGAATAAAATAAATTAAGACCTTATCGACCCGACGTCCATCCATTTTAACCACTTTAAAGCGGAACTTATTCCAAGTAAAAGCATCCCCTACTTTGGGAATGCTTCCAATCTGTCGCATACAAAATCCGCCTAAGGTGCGATAAGTGCCCTTTTCCTCTTCTGGCAGCGCCTCAATATCAAATTGTTCCTTAAGTTCATCGATGGGAATCATACCATCGACTAGCCAAGAACCATCTTTGCGTTGAACAATCTGTGTTTCAGGTAAAATGGAACTTGAGGGAACATCGCCCACAATAGATTCAAGAACGTCATGTAACGTAATCAGTCCTTGGATACCTCCATACTCATCTGTAACAAGAGCAATGTGATCAGGTCTTTTTTTAAAGATTTCGAGCAACTGAACCACCCGCATATTTTCCGGCACAAAAATCGAAGGTTTAATGACTGCTTTAAGATCCAAAGTTCCGCTTGTTAGCATTTGATTAAGAATATCTTTTGAAGTGACAAGCCCAATGACTTCGTCCAGTTCTCTATCGCAGACAGGAAAGCGATTATGAGGAGAGATATTTAATTGCTTGCGTAAATTTTCTGAACAAATGTTAATATCAATCCATTCGATATCCATGCGTGGAATCATCAGAATATTGATACGCCGATTGCCCAGGCGGAAAATGCTTTCTACCATATCATGCTCAATCTCTTTGATAACACCCGCTTGAGTTCCCTCTTCTAAGATCAGTTTTATTTCTTCTCCTGTAATTTTTTCTTGGGTTTTCCCGCGCGATAGGAGCCGTGCAATGTATTCGAAAGAGATAACGAAAGGATAAGTCATTGTAATCAGAAATCTAATGGCATAGGCAGTAAAAGGTGCTAGTTTTTTCCAATAAAGAGCTCCCAATGTTTTGGGGATCATCTCAGTGAAAAACAGCATGGTGAGCGTTAATAAAACTGAAACTAGGGCAAGCCACTTTTCGCCATAAATTTCGCTTACCTGAGCCCCTACACCAGCTGCTCCAAAAGTGTGCGCTGCAGTATTGAGAGTTAAAATTGCTGCTAGAGGGCGATCAATGCGTGTTTTTAAATCGCCTAGAATTTGTCCGACTGCGGGCTTTTTTTTCTTTAGCAAGGCGACATAGCCATTTGTGCAGCAAAGCAATACAGATTCTAAAATGGAACAGGTAAAAGAAAAAAAGTGCGAGGTAAGGTAATAAAAAAGTAAAATTGTCATATGATTGGTTGGTTGCTTTATCATGCCTCAATTGCATGAGAAGAACTTGCATGGAAAGCAACAAAGTGACCTATTTTAATAGACATTTAGGTTAATCTTATCAACCTAAATGCCTTGTAAGTGAAGATCGAAAACCAGTACTCCTTTTTTATTTGACATAGTCTAACATATTTTTATATACAAAGTAAATATTTCATTTTCTATTTTATTTTCTATACTATAGATTCATTCTTTTTTAAAGAGACTTTTTTCTTGCTAGAAGAAGAACTTAAAGAAGAAGAGGAGCTTACAGAGGTCTCTTCTATACTTTTGGAGATCTTTTTGATTCCTTCTTTGGAATCAATGCGCCATCCCATAGCAGTATCAAAAAATGCTACATGATATTTAAGATTGAACCGTTGTGCGACTAACTCTTTATAACAGGCAACTTTTTGAGTATAGTCTAACTGAGGACTGAAAAGATCCTTCTCTTCTAGCTGCAGAGTTTCTTCTGTTGAATTAGCCTTCTGTTCATTTATCCATTCGTCTTCTGATGAACGTTTCTTTGTTTTAACAACGGGGAGATAATGCATAGAGAGGGATTGATCCAAAGGATTGATCGTATTTTTATCTTTATTGATCATATTTTTATCTTTTAGGGTAGGCTCTAGATTTTTTAGTCCGATTCGCAAAGGGTCAGTGGGCGGCAACATTTGAATTAAATGAGAAATCATATGGCAGTAAACGTCTTCTCGTCGATAATAAGAAGGAAGATTCTCATACTCATTCAAGCAGGCACTAATGCATTCATCTAGATTTTTAGTCGAGCCCAAATTGATAATGGTGTGCTGCAAAAGAGGCGGCTTAGTATGCGATTGATATTCTTCTAACAATTGCTCTTCCATCTGCTTGATCTCTTTCAATTGTTTAAGAAATTTTTTAAATATTTGAGCATGTTCTACTCCCTCTTTATTGAGCTTAGCCAATGAACCACTCTCTTCAAAGTCGAAGGTTGTTTTTGCTTCATAAATTGTGGTTGCTGAATCGAATGTCTCTCCTAAAGCAAATAGGCCTACCCCGATCCATTTTGCTGTTATATTATCTGCTACAAGGGCAACGATAGCCCCTGAAATAGAACAGACCTTGGAAGTTCCATTTAATAAACTCAAAATCCAAATTGTTTTCCTTGAGGGCGAACAACAACTTCCTTTCTCCAGTTCCTCTTCGCGTGTCTTTACAGCTTCAGCGAACGCGCTTAAACGTTTGACTTCTGCTTTTACAGTTTGATAAATTTTGCTTATATCTTCTTTTGTAAGATCTGTTGTGTTAACCTTGTCATTAAAGACCTTTACTTGATTCTCAAAAGCACTATAGCTCTGTTGCCATTCTTGAATATTAACGCTCATAGATAACCTTCCTTTAATAACTCGCTCTTTAGGACTTATAGTGAACGATAAGTGTTTAAATGCTTACTCAAATCTAACAGAAACATTAGCGAAGTTGAAGAGCAATCCGTAAGGAAAGAAAATAAATGATAGAATAAATCCACGAGAGCGAGTCTGTCTATTGATTTTAACTCCACTCTCCTTATCCTCCTTTTTCTTATTTTTTAAAATTATTTTTTTTGTCATTCTTATCAGTGTTCGAATAGTTTGTGAAAAGCTCATTTTTTGAGAGAATCAGTTGAGTTTATTAAATAAAAAATATATATAAAACTTCTTATCAATAACAGAACCCTTTAAGTTAGAACTTATTTTATGACTGCAAGACCTCTTTACACCAATCGCTTGATTCATCAGAAATCGCCCTACCTTTTGCAGCATGCCCACAATCCCGTCGATTGGTATCCTTGGGGAGAGGAAGCTTTTCAGGCCGCTAAAGACCAAGATAAACCGATTTTCTTATCTATTGGTTATGCCACTTGTCATTGGTGTCACGTGATGGAACGTGAATCTTTTGAGAATGTAGAAGTTGCTCAACTGATGAATCAAACCTTCATCAATATCAAAGTGGATCGTGAAGAACTTCCTGATGTCGACAGCTTATATATGGAGTTTGCGCAGAGCATGATGGCGGGTGCAGCAGGTTGGCCATTGAACGTTCTTTTAACTCCCGAACTTGAACCTTTTTTTGCTGCAACTTATCTTCCTCCTTACAGCAGCCATGGCTTGATGGGACTGATAGATCTTATCCAGCGCATTGGCGAATTGTGGTCGAGTGAAGAGAGAAATAAAATCTTAAGCCAGGCGGAAAAGATTGTAGAACTATTTTCGCATACCGTTCATACTAAGGGAGAAGAGTTGCCAGAGCCGGAACAGGTGATAGCAACTGCTGAACTTCTTTATAAAATGGCTGACCCTGTTTATGGGGGAATTAAAGGGGCACCTAAATTTCCCATTGGTTATCAATACAGCTTTCTTATGCATTATTATAAAGCCACTAAAGATAACCGGGCCCTTTTCCTCGTCGAGCGGACATTGGATATGATGCATCGAGGAGGAATTTATGATCACTTAGGCGGTGGATTTTCTCGCTATAGCGTTGATGAAAGATGGATTGTTCCTCATTTTGAGAAAATGTTGTACGATAACGCGATTCTTGCGCAGAGTTTTCTCGAAGCTTGGCAATTAACGAAAAGACCTCTTTATCGACAAGTTTGCGAAGAAATACTAGGCTATATTTTACGTGATATGACCCATCCCGATGGGGGATTTTATTCTGCAGAAGATGCAGATTCAGAAGGACATGAAGGATTATTTTATACTTGGCTTTATGAAGAAGTCATGCAAATTTTGGGAAAAGAGGGAGAATTATTTTGTGCATTTTATGACATTAAACCCGCGGGGAATTTTGAGAATCGCAATATTTTAAATACTCCACTATCTTTAGACGAATTTGCAGCTCAGCATCATTTGAAATCGGAGGATTTACGTCTTAAGTTTGCATCTCAACGGGATAAGCTTTGGCAAGTCAGGGAAAAGCGAATTCACCCTTTAAAGGATGACAAGATTTTAAGTGGATGGAATGGCCTCATGATTTATACGTTAGCCGAGGCTGGCAAGGTTTTCCAATATGAACCTTATCTAAAAGCCGCTCTCAAAGCCGCACGTTTTATAAAGAAGTATTTATGGCAGGATCAGGAGCTTTTAAGGAGATGGCGCGATGGGCAAGCAATGTTTGCCGGAAGCTTGGATGAATATGCCTTTATGATTCGTGGCATCTTGTCTCTTTTTGAAGCTAATGCAGGCATTGAATGGTTAGAATGGGCAATGGAAATGACTCAAAAATTAAAAGAGCTCTATAAAGAGGAAGAGGGAGCTTTTTATCAAACAGATGGCTCAGATAAAAATTTAATTTTGCGTCGCTGTCAATTTTCAGATGGTGCTGAACCTTCTGGTAATGCGATTCATGCTGAAAATCTTCTTAGACTTTACCAACTGACACAGCAGGCAGATTATTTGCAGCAAGCAGAAGATATTTTTAAAGGAGTAAAGGATTATTTGGAAAATTATCCTATAGGTTATTGTTACCATGTCATGAGTTTGCAGCGCTATTACGATAGAAAAGCGCCTACTTTTGTCATTGCTCTCAATTCTAAAAAAGAATATGAGGCAGAATTAAAACAAAAACTGAGCAAGCAATTTATTCCTCATCAGGCTGTCATTTGGCAAACACACGATGTCGAATTAGAGGAACTTCTTCCATTTACCCAAGAACAAAATGCTCGAAATGATCGTACTACCCTTTATATTTGCTACGAAGGAGTGTGTCAAAAGCCGTTGAATAAGCTATCTGAGATGTATGAAGCCATAGAAAAACTTTAAAGTGAATCATTTAACGTCAAATTTTGCAACTAAACATTTCTCTAAAAGCTCATAATTTGTATAATGGAATCGTTTTAATTAGCAGTGGCAAATAATGACAACCATTCGTAAAACTCTTATAGATATTCTTGAATCTCAAGCTTTTGATCGGTTAGAGCCTTTCAAACAATTCGCTGTATGGAAAAGCTTTACGCAAGATGAACGTGTCCTTTTGGCTCGCCTGTTGGTAATGCAGGGAGCTCATCAATTGGCGCAAGGTAATCATCAAGCACTAGAAAGCTTTGACGCTGCGGGACAAATCTCTTCAAATGCTCCCGACATTTTATATCAGCAAGGCAGTGTTTTAAGTGGTTATCGAGAAAATATCAGATGTTTAACTCTTGCTTGTCAATCACTTGCGCGTGCTTTACAGCAAGATCCATTCCTTTTTAAAGCGTGGTATCTCCGTGCAGAAGTTTTGATTGATATTGGACTTTTTGAAGGAGAAGCTTCCTATTTTGTGGAGGCGCATCAATGCTTTGAAAGAGCTTATTCTATTCTTGAGAAAGCCGAAGAGCCGTTTCGTCAAGAGGATTTTTTTTGGAAATGGGGCTTATGCTTAGCTTCTTTGGGTAAAGTTTCAGGAGAACCTTTAGATTTTCATCGGTCAATTGAAAAATATCGTCATTGTTATGAACTGGGCTGCCAAGAAGCAAAGTTCTTTAATGATTTTGGGCATAGTTTAGCCGATTTGGCTTCTCTTTTAGATAAACCAGAATACTTTGCCGAGGCCCTTATCCTTTTTAATCGAGCCGTTCGTCAAGATTCCCATCCCTTTGATGGATGGTATAATCAAGCCTGCTGCATTCAGAGTTTAGCGGAATACAAGATCGATGAAAAATTATTAGAGCAAGCTGACTACAGTTTTCAAAGAGCTGCTGAAATTAATCCTCAACATAGCCAGGTTTGGCTTAAATGGGGACAGCTTGAAATGACAATTGGAAAGGTAAAACGGGATCAGCACAGGATAGAAGCGAGTTTGTTGAAATTTGCTCATGCGCATCAATTAGAGCTTGGACATCCTCAAGTTTTAAGTAGTTGGGCAGAAGCTGAACTTTTTCTAGGTGCTCAGGAAGATAGATTAGAGCTCATTCACTCTGCTAGGCTCAAGATTTTAAATAGCTTAGAAATTCAGCCAGAAGATCCCAATGCATGGTATTTATATGGATCTTGTTTGAGCGAATTAGGACGCTATTTTAACGATGAGGATTATTATAACCAAGCAATCGAAAAGTTTCAGTTTGGCCTTTCTCTCACCCGTCAACACCCTCTTCTTTGGTATGGATTGGCTCTCGCGCACTTTGCGTTAGGAGAGTTAACGGAACAGCAAGCTTTATTTGAAAAAGCAGTCCGTTATTGCTCACGTGTCATCGAATGTGGAGGAGAGGGATTTGCTCAATTTTGGAATGATTGGGGAGTTGCTCTATTGAAGCTTGCAGAAATGACGCAGCAAGCTTCGCATGTGGAAATGGCAATTGAAAAATTTGAACGTGCTCTTAAACAGCCACTTCAGGCTGGAGAAGGAGAAGATGTTGATTTAGAATGGATTTATAACTACGGCTGTGCATTTGATCTTTTAGGAGATTTAAAAGAGGAACCTTCTTATTTTGAAAAGGCAGTTCAAGTCCTGACTCAAATTCTTCAGTTAGATCCCAATTACATTTTAGCACGTTATAATTTAGCACTTGCTTTATCACATTTAGGCGAGGCTATGTTTGAAGTTGAGTTTTATCATAAGGCGATTGAACATTTTCAAATTCTCTTAGATCAAAATCCAGAAGATGACATGATTCATTTAGATTTTGGAATGTCTTTAACCAATCTAGGACTCCTGATTCATGATGCTCATCATCCCGAACGTTCTCAGACGCTTTATCGTCAATCAGAGAACCATCTCATGCAGGCAGCAGCATTAGGCAATACACAAGCTTATTATCAGCTGGCTGGTCTGTATTCCATTACAGGACACAATGACCCTGCCATGCATTATCTCGAGCGCGCACAATTTTGCGGCACATTGCCTAGCATTGACGATTTGTTGCATGATGAGTGGCTGGAGAATTTGAGGCAAACACCCTCTTTTCGACAATTTATCAATGAGCTATCAAGTCAGCAGCAATCAATGGATGATAAATAGACCTGTTTCTTGGAAATTTGCGCATCCCCCTTTAAAGCAAAATCACATTTGCAATCCTTCACTTTGAATGAATACTAAGTTTGATAAAATGCGTTGTTTAAACAACACTTTCCAATAGGCGCTAATTTTTCCTATTATTAGGCAATCAAAATATCGCATTATTGTCAATTCTAATAATGTCCCTTTTAATCAATTTTTTAGGGTTTATATCAATTTATTTAATTTATATTTATTAGTAAATTAATAATTAAAATTAATTAACTTTTTAATTTTAATATTATAAAATAAAAATAGGTAAGTTTAATTTTAATAAGTTGATTCTTTTAATTATGAGTCGGAGTTTTTATGTTTCCAATCTCTGCTCCAAATCCCTTGCTCCATGTTCCTTTTGACATTGATAATCAAAATGTATTGCATTCTGAGTGGCAAAAAGAACCCGTTACGGCATTTTTCGGAGGAAAAATGCAGCAAATCCGCGTATTTATCCAGAATGATGGCAATATTGTGCTGCAAAAGGTAGAGCAAACGATGAGGGAGCGATTGTTCAATTTTATTCGCAATTTAGCAGGTCAAAAAGAAGAAGGAATCTCTATTGTGTCAACTCAAGAAAGTCATCTTGCCAGAGAGATTTCCTCGTTGAAAGAAAAAGAAAAACAATGGTTGCAAGAAATATTGAATTCAAAATCTGTTCCCGATATTCCCACTGCGATTAATACATTGATGGAGGAGATTGCAAAGAAAACAGATCAAGAATTTTCTAGTGCTATTCAACAACAAGGCGCCACACAAATTCCAACTGAATTAGAGGCACCGCCTCAGGTTCCTTCGTTTGCGTTTATTAAGATCACTGATTATGTTAATTCTCATTTAACTGAAAATCCTGTGATTAATCGGAATATGAAAGCAATGGCTGAAGCATTAGATCAACATGTACAAACAAAATATGCAAAACAAATCAAACATGATATTAAACATGCACAGCAACGATCACCAGAACCTTTAACAGATAAACAAAAAAAAGCTATTGAGCAAAGAGTGCAAAAAAAATTTCAAGAATCGCTGATATTTTTTACACAGGTCGATAAGAGAAAAAGCCCTGACAATCCTCTGGAAAGAATGGCTTCTACCTTTGCTTATTTGAATCCTTCTTCCGAAGTTTCTTTCATTGAGGGAAGCTCTCAATTTGCTGCACAGTTAGCCATCTTGGCATTTGAACAACATCGTGAAAATCCTGAGCAATATGTGTCCCATGGCTTTGATCATTCAATAAATGTTGCCAATTATATGCGCGCTGTATTGAAAATGAATCCACAGATTGTAGAGGCTATGTCTAGCAAATACAAAATTAGCGAAGGTGAAGCACTCTTTCTGCTCGAAAATGTTGCTTTCTTGCATGACACGGGCTATCCCTGCGTGGGTCATCGCACTAAAGCTGTTCATGGGATTTCAGGAGCAGATCTCATCCTTTCTATGCATCCCATGTTTGATAAAATCATCACATCTCCTGAGGTTGATAAGGAAGTTTTGTTTAACGATTTTCGCAATGCGATTATGTTCCATTCTGCCGATAAAGTTGAATCGGCATTTGGAGCTAAAATTCAGACGACAATGGGAACCTTCCTTACTGAACCAAAAAATATTGTGACTGTTCTTTCTAATTTTTATGATCCGAAAAAAAATCCTAGTTATACTCCTCGTTACGCTTTAGAAATTTTCGTACAAAATCCTCAAGAAAAAGAGGAGATTGAAAAGGCTCTTGTTGAGTCCCGGGCAGTATTTGAAAGTCTATATGGAAAGACAATTGTTCTTCCTAAAGTGAACATTCATGAAGGACTCTTTCAGGGGCGTTTTGCCGATTTGGAAATCAATAAGGACAAATTGATTGGATTAGAGTTTAGTGTCACAGATCTCTTAGAAAATCCATTAAATATGATTCGGCTAGTGGATAATATGGACATGCGTAATACGCGATTAACTCCCACTCAAAATGAAACCTCATTCAGGGAAATCTATGCTCGTTTAGGCGATCATCAAGGAGTGAGTCAGCTTGCTGTTGAACTTGAAACGTTTGAACGACGCATGGACAAAAAAAAACAAGCGATCCCCAAAGAAGATCAAGGCCAACAAGCGCTATTAGCAGAAGAGGTTGAAAAGGGGACTCAAGAAATTCTAAAACGTCATTCTTCTCAGATGGAAGGAGATATTTTGGAAAAGCAAGTCAAAAATGCCCTACAATCCAGTTCATTTACTGAAATTAAGACGGTGAAAGAAGCACGTGATTTATTAAATCAAGTGTTAATTAATGTGATTTTTAAACAAGATCAATGGATGCAACTCCCCATAGAAAAGCAAGAAGATGTGCGTTTCATAGGCATGCAGCAATCAAGCTATGATTTTCGCCATTTTGGAGGAACCGAAGCAATCACTGAAGTCCAACTAAAGTCGATTCCTCGTTTAGAACCAGAGCCAGGACAAGGAGATATTCCATGTGTTGTAGTCACTGTGAATCGACAACACTTTGAAGATTTAAATAAAGTCAAAGTGAATGAAGAGGGTATCCTCGTTGGAATTGGTGAATATCAAATCTGGCGAGCCAGTGATGCCTATAAAAGCCTCGTTTTGGGAAATACAAAAGTGCAATTACAAATTATGGATGAAGCAGGCTTACTTGTAGAGTGCATTGTGAATCAACAACAATAGGAGTATAAACATGAATTCAGAGATGAGAATAGATTCTATAAGGCCCTTTGATTCTCCTTTAGAGCATCAGACACTCTCCGACCAAATTTTAAATAATTTAGTACGACTATCGGCAAAAGAGAAAGATGAAAAAAAGGTTTTTGTGGAAAATAAAAATACTCCAATTGAAACTTATCATTATGGCAATGAATCGGCAAAGATCATCAAGCGATTACATGATGCAACTGTAGGAGAAGAGGGAGGCGAGGTTAGGTATTATGTTGAATGGGTTGATTATAGACATTTTCAATGGTGGAAAAATGCTTTGGAAAAACTGCCTATTTATTTTTTAAATATTCCTGTGGATTATTTTGCAAGCGAAGCCGGCTTTCCACATCCTGAACTTCTTTTTTCTCCAGAAAAGGTCACAGAACATTATTTGTGGAATCCTCAGAATGCAGATAGGCGAATTGCATGTAAACAATGGGTGGAAGATCAGGTTGTCAAGATACTGAATCCTAGTCTTTCGCCTGATTACCGAGTTCAATTTTTAGAAGGATATTTTCGATTGATTCCTCTCACACCAGAGGCAATTGAGAGTCATTTAATAGACAATGGAGCTTACAATAAAGCAAAATCAGTGATAGGTAATGCTATCAAGCCTTTACAAGAGACTTATGAGAGAATGAATAAAAAATTGAAGGGAAACTGATAAGCGCGATCAAGTTGACTGCTTTTTTGAAATCGGAAAGAGAAAATGCTAGCTTAAAAGCCAAAGCGCTCTTTGCGTACCTGCATGAGAAGGATGCCTAAGCGATTTAATCCCTTGCCATCACTTCCATATCCCCAATAAGCATCGAACGGGCTAGCCTCAATTAAATAGCAGGTTCCCGTTTTGTGCAGCACATTGCTTAAATGTGCATCTTGAAATTTACATCTTAGAATCTCTAACATGATATCTTCTTTGATATCATGCCAATCGGGTCTGCTTAAGTATTGATTTTGTTGAGCAATTTGAAAAGCTTCTCGTGAAGTGGGTGTATTCATAATTTGCTGGCGTACATTTTGAGCGTCCTTAGAAGCCCAATTAAATTTTTCTGCTTGAAAAGCATGTTCTGAAGTTCTCCAGTTAAGGCCTAAATATTGAACACCATGTAACCCATCTTTGCGCCAATTCTCATAAAAATTAGTTAATTCGTAATAGTGTTCCCCTTTATTATAAAAATAAATGATAGCGTGCTTTTGAATGTTTTCTGGTTCAACCGCAAAAGAATGCATTCTTTTGCTTAAGGCAGGGCCCCCCGACCGTATATCAATCGCTGCTCGTCGTTCAACATTTGCATTAACTTGAGCAAAAGCAGTGATTGCAAACAACACAACTAAATAAAAATGTTTCATATAAAACCTGTTATTGTATTATAATAAATAATAAATAATGACATGCTTTTTAATTAAAGTAAACAGTTTTAATTATATTAAATTGTTTAATAATAAGGCTTGTTTTGCCTTAAGCTGTTTTTTTACTAAAAATATTTGACACTTGCAGCCCTTCAGGCTGCATGACACAACTCACTCATATATCCAGGACGTTGCTCCATACGCATCAAGCTAAGAGATGAGCGTAAGCTACGCGATGCATTCAGTCGCCGCGCCGCTTCGCTCTGGGCTCTATGCGTGGTTTGAGAACCCACCGTTCGGTCGCCCTCCGGGCTCTGTCACGGTGGGTTAGGATCAGTCGTCCTACGGACTCTAGCGGCATTATCAGAATGCCTTGACTACCATTCAATGGCTTCTAAATTGCCGCTAGAGTCCGTAGGACGACTGATCCTAGCCCACCGTGACAGAGCCCGGAGGGCGACCGAACGGTGGGTTCTCAAACCCCGCACAGAGCCCAGAGCGAAGCGGCGCGGCGACTGAATGCATCGCGTAGCTTACGCTCATCTCTTAGCTTGATGCTTATGGGGCGTTGCTCTGGTCTATTGTACTTACCGCCTTTCAGGCTCTGAACATTGGACATTTTTGGAAGACCTCCTTCTATAACGTTTGTAGGGGCTATGCCTATTAAATGGTACCTACTCCATAATCATTTTAGGAACGGTTAACAAAAAATGTCCAATGTTCAGACAAGTGTTAAAGTACATCAAGACGAATTGCTACTCGTTACGATAAGTTAGGAAAAATATTTAGAGGAGTGGTTATAATTGCGTTTATTATAATTTATATCACATGTTGGTAATGTTTTTCAAACACGCTCCAGGGTGTGTTTGGAAAAGGCTACTTTTTGTTGGGGTTTAAGGGGCTTTGCCCCTTTTTTGGAGTGCATCAATCTGGGATTCATGTCGCCGAGTACCTCACAGCCCTACCATCAAAAGAGGTACTGAAAAATCAAGGTTTGACTGCCGAAAAGTAGAAGAGTTTAAGAAAGCAATATGTCGTTTAAGGAATTGTTGTTTACAGCTTTTTGATAGAAGGGATCGACAAGCTCTGTTGCTTGAGTCTAGAAATCGATTCTACATTTTTTCGTTAGCAAACCAAATTTTGCATACTAACCAACTAAATGTGCATCTAGAAAAATGGAAAAATATTCCTTGACAAAAAAGAGGAAAGCTATGTAAATTTGAGGCTACGTTTAGATCTTAGACTTTACGAAATCGGTTGTCTATTATATATTAACGCTTCTTAACCTTATTATAAGGAGTCCCCACAATGTGTACCGGTTATGAAGGATTGGAGAGTCATCGGCTCGACGATCTTTATATAAATAATTCAGCTATCCATTCTTTTTCAGATTCTTCTTTGTCCCTTTCTTGCCATTTTGCGTCATTGAAACGCAAGCCCTTTTTCGTTTGTTCTAAACGAAAGTAACTCCCACTTTTTTATTTTTGGCTTCTATAAGCCGCTTTTTACATTTATTGCGTTCGTTAGCTTTGTAGCTTAGTTTAATTTGCTGCCTTTTTGCTTTTCTTTAGGCAGCTGCTTAATCCATCCCAGCTAACTTCCGCTTGTATTAAATATTATTTTAAAGGAATTTTTTATGTTCAATCATGTTTTTAATTTTCTCATGGAAGCCGATGCTGCCTTTTGGGGGTACATAGGTTTTTCCATCATCATTTTTCTCGGATGTTATTTAACATTTACAACTCGTTTCTTTCAGATTCGAGCATTCCCGCATGTGGTTCATACATTTGTTCAGGAAATTTTCCATCATCCTGTCGGCACTCGAGGATTGCATCCCCTAAAAGCATTTTTTGCTTCCGTGGGAGGCATGCTTGGAGTGGGCAATGTTGTGGGAATTGTCACCGCAATTCAACTTGGAGGCCCTGGGGCTCTATTTTGGGTTTGGATCGCAGGCTTTGCCGGCACACTAATTAAGTACGCGGAAATTTATTTAGGGCTAAAGTATCGCGTGCGGAATGAACGCCAAAGCTATGACGGCGGACCCATGTATTTTCTAAGAAAGGCATTTGGAGTGAAGTGGGTTTCAGTGACAGTTTGCGTTCTTCTCTGCATCTACGGAGCTGAAATTTATCAGTTTAATGTCGTTGTCGAAACGATTGCCTATTCGTGGAATATCAACAGCTTTTTGGTCGCAATCGGACTTTTGAGTTTAGTTCTATTTGCTGCTATGGGCGGAGTGACGCGGGTTGCTAGAGTGTGCTCGTGGATTATGCCTATCTTCATGCTCGTTTATATCAGCATGAGCTTATGGGTCATCGGAAGTTACCTTACCGATTTACCGACAATAATGGCTATGGTGATTAAGTCTGCGTTTAGTGGACATGCAGCATTGGGAGGCTTTGCAGGGAGCACCATGATGCTTGCGATCCAAAACGGAATGGCAGGAGCTTGCTATGCAGCAGATATTGGGATTGGATATGATTCAACGATTCAAAGTGAATCACATACGATCTATCCAGAAAGACAGGCGCGCATGGCTTTTTTTGGTGTCTGCCTGGATAACTTCATATGCACGTTAAGCATTTTAGTTGTCCTTGTTACGGGTCTGTGGCAAACCCCAATTGGCAGCGAAAGTGCTCCTCTTGTGCAAATGGCCTTTTCGCAATATTTTCCATTTATGGATATCATCATGCCACTTTTTGTTTTCATTTTGGGATATACGACATTAATCGCATATCTCATCGTCGGAATGAAATGTGCAAAATATCTTTCTCCACGCAATGGAGCTAAATTTTACATTGGCTATAGCATCTTTGTATTCACCTTCTTCGCTTTTTTTGATCAGACACAAGCATTGCTTGTCATGCGGATGGCAGGAGCTCTTTTATTGATCATTAACCTGACAGGTATCTACCGTCTTAGAAAGGAAATTATTTTTGCTTATGACATAACTCCTTCGGAATCGAGCGTAATCGCTTGTGGACAAGGAGGCTACTAGATGCTGCAACTATATCAGCTTGGAACAATAACAACACAATCCTTTGATAGTTCAGGAACAGTTTCTGATGTTCAATTGAACATGGAAAGAAAGCAAGAAGATGTAAATATCTTGTCCATTTCATTCTTTTATGAGTTGCGAAAGGTTTGGAAATCCGTCGATTTTTTTCTCCGACCATTGTCGATTATGTCAGCAATTCACCTGCAAGCTTTACTCTGTAAAAAAGTAGCTAAAAAAATCTTTACCGTTACAGATTTATATCCTCTCAATGGAACAGTAAAAGGCCGAAATTTTAAAATTACGGACTTTGTAAGACCTATACATCGTAAAGAGATTGAACAACATGTTCAAATTCTTGATGAAATTGATTGTAAAAAGGAGCACGCACGTTGCCTTGTCATCGATTTTAAAGATAAAACTAAACGATATAACTGTTCAGAAGACATCTCTGTTGCTGAGAACGACTTCGCAGCATTTTTTAGAGGTGATGGTTCGGACAAAAAAAATATACAGGCTGACATCTACAATTTATTTAAGAAATGCAAAGTTGATTTTTTTATTAATGAAGGATCGTTGAAGGCAAACCTATTAAAAAAAGCATTTAGTTCTGAACAGTCTGATTTTTTTCAGAATAATGAAAAAGGTTCTCAGCTACTCTGTCAGCTTTGCGAAGTGATCATGAATGGATTTAAGCAAGGCTGTGAGGTCGTTGTAAATGGATGCCAATTTAATCCAAATGATTACATTTCCTTCGTTAATAGCTTTATTGAGCAAAAAGAGGATGAAAGTTGTGAGGAAGTAAAACTTCTACCCATTCGCCTTATCACTTTGTATCCAAATTGTTACAAAGAAACATACTCCATTAAAAGCACATATTATCAATTAATAACAAATATATTTAGGACCAATCATGAAGATAAAAAAAATACGACAATTATCACAATCGAGTGATGTCTCAACTCCTGAAAGAATTAAAATTTCGACATCTCCTTTCCCCTACATTAGGGGAGAGGGATGTGGCAATACTTTTCTTATTTTTGATTGTCTCGAAGCTTCACCCGAAGTTATCGATGAGATTATCAAAGGGGCTCATGAAAGTCTCCTTAAGGAAAACCGAGATGATGCTCTGATTTTAAAAACAGAATACCAAGACTATGAGCAGCATGTCTTAACAATGATTGTTTTAGAACCCGATCAAAGCATCGCTGAATTCTGTGGGAATGGAGCACGTGTAATCAGCTGTTTTCTTCAACATAAATTTGGGAATCAAAAGATGAAATATTACCTCAAAACTTCTCGCGGAATGAGAAGAATTTGGTGGCAGAATGATACTTTTTTCGTGGATATGGGAAAGACTAACTTCTATTTGAATACAAATAAGTTTTTAAATCCAAAATTAGAGACCTTTACTCTGGGTTTGGGAATGAGGCAGTTTACGTTTTTTTGGACAGAAACAATGGAACCTCACTTGGTCACTTTTGAAGCGATTGACGAAGATGAATTACAAGATTTGGGTCTATACCTTAATCATCATCAACGTCATTTTTTTCCTTTTGGGATTAATCTTAATAAAGCTGAGATTACATCAGAAGACAGCATGACCGTTACAACATTTGAACGAGGCGTCAACCGTATTACAGAGGCTTGCGGCACTGGAGCGACCAGTTGTGCAATGCTCGCCAAGGCTTTAGGGCGTTTGGAAAGCAATAGAAGCGTTACCATTTCATTAAAGGGAGGACAAATCAAGGTCCAACCAAAGCGAGGCGGAGCTATTATATCTGGTCCAGCGAATATTGAGGTCTAAATGGTTACACTTGAGGAATTATTCCTCATGTAAACGTTCTAGAATGAGGTTGACAGGGCCATCATTCAATAAGGATACTTTCATTTCAGCGCCAAAGATTCCGGACTGTACTTTAATACCGTTCTATAACTTATGGACAAATATACCATTCATTACTTCTTGCTTCATCGATACATTGCTAATAGACTTTTGGCCTATCCCACAAGAGGAATCTCCACAAGCGTAAATTCCCGTGGAACGCACGGTACTCAATTTTTGTCCATAAGTTATAGAACGGTGCTTTTGAATGTTTTCTGGTTCAACCGCAAACGAATGAATTCTCTTGCTTAATGCACCTCCATCCATTAGTTCGATAACTTCTTGTGCTTCTAAAAAATAGGGGGCAAATAGATAACAAGCAGTCAAGCAGAAAAAAGCTGCCAAAGCAATGGCCCTAATTATCTTTTGCTGATGACTAAGAAAACGAAGCAAGTTTCTTTAAAAGGAATCATTGATGCCTCTAAAAAAGAGAAATAGAAAGATTCATTGTATAAATTCACTTTTATTCCATCCAATAGGAAGGAGAAACTAAAAGGCCTCTTGTCGTTGTCGTTTCAATGGGCCGAATTTCTTGAATATGGAGCGCCTTCATGATAGCCAAGGTCAAAATGCAGTTGGAAACGTCCACATGGGCAAAGGGATTATTGAGTTCTTCATCAGTTTTATTCAAAGAATTTTCGATAAATTTTCGTAATCCGCTTCGAGTAATTACATCACCTTCAGAAGCGAGAGGCCGAATACTATGATAAAAAAGACGTCCGATTCCGGCAACAGTCCCTTGAGCTTGAATTTTCTGCTTAATAACTGGATACGCTTTTCGAGCAAAAGCACGAGCGTAGCTATCAGCTGCTTTAAGGTCCTTCTCACTCATTGGATTGGGTGAGTGGGTGTTCTCTATGTCATTTTCCTGTATGGCATCGACAATGTAGTTTTTAAATGCCACCGAACCCATTTGTTCCCCCATATAAACCGTTAGGTCCTCAGTAGTATTTGCAGTAGTGATTTGAAGGCTTCCTGTCCCAATATCCCAAACAATAACTTCTTCATGGTTAAATTCACCTGAAGCCAAAGCACTAAAGAAAGCAATTTCGCCTTCTTCTCTTTGAGGAATAATCTGAACACGAATTTTTGTTTGCATTTCAATTTCTGAAATAAATCCTTTGCTATTATTGGCCTTACGAAATGCTGATGTCGCAATGGCGACCATCTTCTGAACTTGGTATTGATCAGCTATTTCCTTAATTTCTTTAAAAGTCTTCAATCCAAGGTCTTTTGTTTCCTCATCAAAAGTCCCATCTTCAGATTTGTCAAGAGACGCTTGATAAGGAACAGGAAATGAGGTATCTAGCACAATTTGAACAATTTGATTTGTTTCTGTATCAATGTCAGCAATTGCTACTTTTGTCCCACCCGACCCTATATCAATCGCTGCTCGTCGTTCAACATCTGCATTAACTTGAGCAAAAGCCGTAATTAAAAAAAACACAACTAAATAAAAATTTTTCATATAAATCCTGTTATTGTCTAATAATAAATAATAAATCATGACATATTTTTAATTAAAATAAATAGTGTTAATTATCTTAAAATTGTTTAATAATAAGGCTTATTTTGCCTTAAGCTATTTTTAGTAAAAACATTCTGAAGCAAAATAAGCCTTATTATTAAACAGAGTGAACCTTAGGCTGCTTCTTCCGACTCTTCGGATTCCTCAAGGATCATCTCATCTACTTTCATCTGAGTTTTTCCTGGAACTTGTGTGCCAATTGTAATATGGAAGTCATGGTCTTTGAGTCTGGATGAAAGACCATAACTTTCTCGGAGCTTCTCTAACTCAGGAGCCGCTACCGCCAACAGCCAAAGCTTCTTCACTTTGTTGTTTTTATTCAACTTCACCGTTCGTAATTCCATCACAGTAAAAGTAAACTCCTGGCCGAGCTCTTTAATTTCCCAGATTTCATTCAAAATCTGTTCATTTTCATACATCACACTAATATGCGCTCCGATTCCTTTTTTGCTGGTATAATGTCGCGGGGGAACAATTTTACCTTGTGCATTGATCAATGGCAAAACCTCGGCAATAAAATCTTTAGATACCTCAACATATAAGTATCCATTATCTTTTTGCTTTAGAATTCCTTTCTGTTTGAATTGAACAACTGTCTCGATCACTTGTGGTTGTTTTTCAACCTGGTAATCAACAGCGGCAAAACCGGGCGAGACAAAGGGAGTCGTCAGAACGACGAGAACAAAGAGTTTTTGGATAAAACTTTTCAACATAATACATCTCCTTGATGGTTGAATAAAGGTTTATCCTTACAAAGCTTAAAGCAATCGCAAGTTTCTATCAATAAAAATCTTATGTAAATGAATGATAAAATAATCAATTGATCGAGTGGATGCATTAAAAAATTTACTTATCTTTCATGCACCCACTTTTTTGATCAGTTGAAATGCTCACTCTTAGGCAAGATAAAATTACGCTTTAGATCCTGGACGCTTGCGCTCATTTTCTGTCAAATAGCGTTTGCGCATGCGAATCGCATCAGGCGTCACTTCAATCAATTCATCTTCCTGGATGTAATCAATTGCTTGTTCAAGAGTAAAGCGGCGTGGAGGTATCAAAATGATGTTTTCATCGCTTCCAGACGCTCGAACGTTGGTCAATTGTTTGCCTTTTGTGACATTGACGATCAAATCATTGTCGCGATTGTTTTCTCCCACAATCATCCCTTCGTAAACTTCATCAGTTGGAGAAACAAATAAAACACCACGATCTTGCAAGTTAAAGCAAGCATAGCCACTCGTTTTACCTGATCCAATCGAAATAAGTACACCGCGTGTGCGTCCAGGAATCGCCCCTCTCCAAGGAGCAAATTGCTCGAATACAGAGGTCAGAATTCCTAAACCACGAGTTGCTGTTAAAAATTCATTGCGATAGCCCATTAAACCGCGAGTTGGAATGAGGAAGTCAATAGAGGTAATGCCATTTTCATCTGTATCTAAGAGTTGCATTTCACCCCGACGCCGCGATAGCTCTTCAATGACTGTTCCTGAATATTCCTGTGGAACTTCAATATGAACTCTTTCAATTGGTTCATGTTTAACGCCATCTTGTTCTTTAATGATGACGCGTGGAGTGGAAACGCTAAACTCATATTGTTCACGGCGCATTGCTTCAATCAAAACAGCTAGGTGCAGTTCTCCTCGACCGGAGACGGTGATCTTATCTTGTTCAGATTGGTCTTCAATACGAAGAGAAATATTGGCCCGTTTCTCGCGCTCCAGGCGGTCACGAATTTTATTCATCGTCACATGCTTACCGCTTCTTCCTACAAAAGGACTATTGTTCACCGTAATGTCAATCGAAACAGTAGGTTCATCCAACTTAATACGAGGAAGGCGTACAACTTTTTTTGGGTCGCAAAGTGTGTCTCCAATGGTCACTTCCGGAATTCCAGATAAAATCACAATATCGCCTACTCCAGCTTCTTCCATTTCCACTTTTTCTAAGCCTAGGTGGCCTTCAATGCGTGTAATGGGATATTTTGTTTCTTTTCCCATATCATCAATGTGAATCACAGCTTGTCCTTTTCGAATCGTTCCTTCTAAAATACGGCCACACGCTTGACGTCCGACATAGTCATCGTAAGCAATAGTGGAAACATGCATAAGAAAAGGATTATCTAAGCTACCGTTTGGTGCTTGAACGGCATACGTGATCAATTCAAAGAGAGGACGCATGTCTTTGTGCAGATCATGTAAATGATGAATGGCAAATCCAGAGAGCCCAGAAGCATAGCAATAGCGGAAATCTAGTTGTTCGTCGGTGGCGCCAAGCTCCGCAAAAAGATCAAAGGTTTCATCTAACACACGATCAGGATTAGCATGTGGACGGTCAATTTTATTCAATACCACAATCGGCTTTAATCCCATTTTTAAAGATTTTGAAAGAACAAAACGCGTTTGCGGCATGGGGCCTTCTTGAGCATCAACTAGGAGAAGAACCGAATCCACCATGCCCAGAATGCGCTCGACTTCTCCCGAAAAATCAGCGTGTCCAGGAGTGTCGATAATGTTGATTTTGAAGTCATCAAAATAAACTGAGGTATGCTTGGCAAAAATCGTAATGCCGCGCTCTTGTTCTTGATCATAAGAATCCATCATTCGTTCGCGAACTTGCTGGTTTTCGCGAAAAATGTTGGATTGCTTTAAAAGGGCATCAAGTAATGTTGTTTTGCCATGGTCGATATGAGCAATAATGGCAATATTGCGAATTTTCTCAGGAGAATACATATGAAATCTTCTGTTAAAGTTTAAATTGAATTGTGAATGATATAAAGATAATAAACTAGGAGTTTATAAAAAATCAAGTTTTAAAATTTAATTTTTAATTTAAACAATGAACTCTCTCTCTTTTTGCTTGAATAATTGGTTCGAAATTGATAATCTCAAAGAAGTAACCCGAGAGGTTGATCACAAGTGGAATTAAATCGCCAAGCAGAGAATGGTCTAATTGAAGAGGGTATCGTATCGGGAAATTTAATGGATTCTCGGACGAGTCAACTGGATGACGTTCTCAATGAAAAACTTGAGAAAGCATTTCATAAGCCCACTTCGCAGTTTATGCTGCACGACATTGCAAAGATTGCAAGCGAGCATGATCCAATTGACCTTGCCTATGCGGTCACTCGTCTTCCTCCTCAAGCGCGGGTTGTCGTCTATGAAAATCTTCCCGATCTTAATGCTAAAATCATTTTCATGATCAATACGGGAAGTAATACCCGTTCTGCCATTTTCCCTCAGCTTGATGATCGTGAAATCAAGGCCTTATTGGAGAGAATGCCTCCCGATGAAGCTGCTTGGTTGTTAGATGATATGTCAGATCGACGTCTAAAGAGGGTTCTAGAAATTTTAGAGCCTAAAAAGGCAGCTCGCATTCGCGAACTTTACAAACATGACCGTCATAGTGCGGGACGTTTGATGACGAATGAATTTTTTGCCTTTCATATGAATACTACAATTGGAGAACTGGCAGTTGAAATTCGGGATAATCCGGGTATTGATTTGACACGTCGCATTTTTGTGTTAAATGATCTGGATGAATTGGTTGGATTCGTGCCCGCCCGCAATCTCATTATCAATCCTCCCTACGTTCCGCTGAAGCAAGTCATGCGTCCTGTTTTACACCAAATTCGAGCCGATACTTCGCGCGATGAGGTTGTCGATTTGGTGGAACGCTATAAAATTCCGGCTTTGCCAGTGATTGATGATCAAGACAGGCTCGTGGGTGTCATTACCTATGAAAGAGTTGTTGAAGCAATGGAAGACATTGCAGATGAAACGATTGCAAGTATTGCGGGGACAGCGGAAGATTTGAGTGAACATGAACCTATCTTTAAGCGTTTTCTTTGGCGTGCCCCTTGGCTTATCGTCACCCTATGTGCAGGTCTTGTGACTGCAGCTGCCCTTTCCCATTTTAAAGATCGTGATTGGTTTACATTTGTCGCTTTATTTGTTCCTTTAATTGCTGGAATGTCGGGTAATGTAGGGATTCAGTGTAGTACCATTTTGGTGCGTGGAATGTCAACGGGGGAATTATCGTATGGATCGCGCCGTCAAGCTGTCTTCAACGAACTTAGCATTGGTGTCTTAATTGGCGTAGTATTTGGACTTCTTTGCGGGATTTTTGTTTATGTGTTAAATCGTTTAGAAATCCATTATTTGGGATCGGACCCCATTGTATTAGGAGTCATTGTAAGTAGTGGTTTATTAGGCGCATGTTTGATGGCAACTTTATTAGGAACATTATCGCCTTTTTTCTTTGCTCGCTTTCGCATAGATCCAGCTGTAGCATCAGGACCTATTGTCACAGCTTTTAATGATGTGATTTCTACCCTGATGTATATTTTAATAGCCAAAGTTATTAGTTCGTTTTTTATGGTTTCCGTTTAAATTAATTTCAGCAGAAATCTATTACAATTTAGCCACTGTTACTAAAGAAGGAAGCATTCGGCTTTGCAATGGAACAAAAATAAATCAACAGGAGCTTGAGTTGAAGGTCTGTTGCAACAATTTAAAAATAGGACCTTAAGGATTTTTTAAGTCTTCTTCTTCCTCCTCAAGAGAGCGAGCTTCAATTAGTTTATCCTCCAAAGAGACATCTTCATCACTTTCATTGTCTAGGGAAAGATCTTCAATCATTTTACTAGGATCCAATTTGCGCTGTAAGCCTTCTAGATATTCTATAAAAGCCTTTTTGCTATCAGCTAGAGTCGGTCCTTCTGACGATTTGACAAGGGCATCGATTTGCTTTCGCAATTCTACTCGATGAGAAATCGCTTGCAAAGTTTGCAAATGATGAAGCTTTTGCTTTTGCCTTTCGAGCGCTTCTGGATCTTGATCCGCACTACCGACTTTATCGACTTCTTTTTCTAAGTCGTCAATTAACGCCATATCTTGAGGATGCCCTTGAACCAGAGGTTTAATATAAGCTAAGTGTGTTTTCACTATCAGTTGTTTATCGTCAAGGTTAGACCTTATAATTGCTCCTCTGAATTTGCGAATTTCTTCATCTAATTCTTTAGTGACGCTCTCCAAGTGCGCAAATTCTGATTTTCGCAAGTCATTACGAAAATAAGAAATAGTGCCAAACCGTTGATTTTTCTGTGTCATGACAGACGCAGTTCGTCGAATCTGATCAACAGGGCTCCAGGCAACCCGATCAAAATATTTTCGGACGCGATAGCGAGAAAACGCACAGGCACCTAAAAAAAGAAGAGCACCTACGCTTAAACCCAATGGTAAGGCTGCCCAGGAAAGAGTTTTTACAGCTATAGCTGTCACAAGCGCAGCAAGACATAAACTTCCTCCTAAAACCACATAGTCTAATGGAGTGAGAGGTTTAATATTGCGTTCATAAAGAGGTTTGCCATATTGTTGCCAAAGATCTGATTGACTCCACTCGTCGCATTTGATTTTACAATATCCTTCTACCTTTTTTTTTGCCTTAGCGCCTATGAGAATCATCTGAAAAAACCCATTTTCAATCTGATTAGGAACTTGCCTGATAAAGTTTGAAATAAACATACTTAACACTCATATCTTGTATTAAAAATATTAAAAGGTGATAACTTCTTTCTTAAGATGCAAATTAAAGTTTAAAGGGCAATGGGTAAGATAAATGGCATACTCTATTCTTGCAATATTAAAAGAAAACTTGATTCTCTTATGGGTTAATTTAAAGGTAAAAGTGGGCAATCTGATTGAATATACACGCGTGATTATCCGCTATTATCCTCATGTCAATTTTGCAAAAATTGATATGACCCTTTTGCTTTCCTATTTTTTTTCGAATCCCTTTCAGATCAGTAAGCGCTTCTTGATTCAAAAAGGAGAACAAGAGATTTATACCTATGGAGAAACTCCTTTGACAAGTTTGGAATGGATTGTCCGCAACTGTGGAATAACAGCTCAAGATGTTGTATTCGAATTAGGATGCGGTCGTGGAAGAACCTGTTTTTGGCTAAGTCAATTTGTTGGCTGTTCAGTGGTGGGAATTGATTACATTCCGATCTTCATTGAAAAGGCAAATCAAATCAAAGAACGCTTGGGGATTCAACAAGTTTCTTTTCGCCTTGAAGATCTCTTTCAAGTTGATTTGAAAGGTGCAACGGTCATTTATTTATATGGAACTTGTTTTTCTGCTACTTACATCGATTTATTGATTGACCGCCTGAGCCAACTACCAAAGGGAACAAAAATCATTACAGTGAGTTATTCCTTAGCTGAATTTCAACCTGAATCTCCTTTTCAGGTCATCAAACAATTTCCCTGCTCCTTTACATGGGGAGAAACAGATGTTTATCTCCAAGTCAAAAAAACAGCATGAGAGCATATGAGTCTCCCATGCTTTTGCAACTGAATTATGAGCCACCTGCCACGAGTTCTGACTGGCGTCGGCTGTTTTGAATGATACGATCGGCAATGACTGCAGCTTGTTCTTGCCCTTTTTCTGCAGATTGCGCTCCTTGAGAATGATCGCTAAAAATATGGCCCTGGCGTTGATAATTAAATTCAAGCAATTGTCCCTGAGCATTGATTAATTTATCTCCATATTTAGCACCTGCATCCCATCCATGTCCAAACGCTGCCAAACCTGCACCAACTGCATTCGCAGTCCCTCCAAAAGCACTAGATCCAAACTGACAAGTTGCAGCAGCGAGCTCCAACAAGAGGCTGCGTTTATCTCGAAAGTTGTTAGCTTTGCTTTGGCTAAGGATGTTTTGTGCATTTAGGCTCAGATTGCGCGAGTCGAGATGTGCAACTTTACGCCCAAGTTGGAGAGCGCGATCTCTATCACAAACTTGCAAAAGTAAATCCTCAATTTCGATGCTGTGGCATGCCTGTACGTAGCTCGCTAATCCTGCTTCAGATAGACTGCCAGAAAATTTATGAATGGATTGGACCATATATGATTCTCCTATTTTTATTTTTTTAAAACAATTTGACGCATTTTATCGCATCTTTTTAACAAGCGAATCCAACACTCTTTGAAAACCCCATCTGCTTCAGCAATAGTCATCAAGCGCTCGCGGGAATCATCAGAGCGACTATCATAATATTTTTCTTGATGCTGGTATTCTTCGTGCTTCGCTTTGTCTTCATTAAAGCGCATTTGAAAGTATGTTTTTGATGCCAATGTTAAACCGGTCAATCCTGCCGTTACAGCAGGACCAATTGTTCCAATAGCCGTTGCAGTAGCCATGAAAACATCCGCTGCCATTTGACCCGCTAAAGCTCTAATAAATCCTGTAGTAGGGCCCAGAAGGCCAAATGACATCGCAGCCATCGTCACTCCACTGAGAAAGCCTGCAGCCATCATAAAGGTCTGAGCTTTCCCAAAATAGCTCGCAACTGTTTCATCTTTTGCCAAAATATCTTTAATTTCCTGCAGAACTTTTTGCTGCAGCTTTTGAAAAGCAAGATATTTAGCAAACGTTCCCTCTGCAATATTGGCGCTTTCCTTTTCTAGCTCAATTTGAGCCTTAAAAATCACATACATAATGGATTCAATCGTACGCTCGCTCATCAGCGCTAAGCCTTCTGTTATTTGGCTCGGAGTTAACAGATTCTTGGTTGGTTTTTTTTGTAAAGGGAGAAACTGTCCTGCCTGTAGATCGGGTGGAATATGATCAGGCTGCTCTAATGTGGGGACAGGGCTAATGGGTTCTGGGTTCGCCATCTCCATCTTCTCAGATGAAGCCGCTGAAAGCAGTTTAGAGGATGAAGTTTTCTCTGGTTCTGCCCACCAAGAAAGGATTTTATTCCAAAGACTCGGAGTTAATGCTTCCAATTCAATTGTTTGCGCTAATATCTCTTGGGAGGCTTGATTCAAATGGTCTTGATTGAAAACCTGAGGCAAGCCTAAGCTGGTTGTTAAGGGCTTATTTTCCTGATCAAGCAGATCTGAAGAAGGAGTCTCCTTTTGCAGAGGCGCTTCCTCTAAGCGAACTTTTTCTAGTGGGTGAACATTCATAACAAACCTCTGAAGATTATGGAGACCATTGATTGCGCATGAAGGCAACGTGTTGAAGAATTTGTCGATTGTGTGTTTTTTTTGCTATTAAACGCGCTGCTTCTAAAGCTTTTAAGCCTTCTTTGACTTGTTTGAGAGCAAAGTAACAATCTGCTACATGCACATAGAGATAAGCGTCAGGTGAATTCTGGCTCATTAAATGCGAACAAGATAAATAGCAGTTCAAAGCTTCTTCATAATCTTTTTGCATTTGTAGGCAAGCCCCAAACCCTTTCCAAAACTTTACTTCAGAAGGGCGTGCAATGACCAACAAACGAAAAAAATGACTTGCTTGTAAATAATGCTCACTACCGTAAAGCATGTAGGCGAGAGCATAAATTTCTTTGATTTGCTTTTCAGAAACCTGGCTACAGGGATTTTGCCCTCCTATCACTTGATGGACCCAATCTGAAACTTTGCTTTCAAAAAGACTTAATGTCTTCTCCATCATGTTTAGCCACCTCTTATGCCTGCAAGCATGGGTCGTTTGGCTTGATCTTCTTTCTTATCTATATCTTTAAGCATCATCATGATACGATCCATTTCTTTGACGTGAATTTCCATTTTTTGAGTTTGATTGCGGTTTTCTTTATCCCAACTATCACCCGACAAATGGAGATTCTCAAGTAAACGATCGCGTTCAATAGGGTTAAATTTCAACTGGCCATCTTTTATTTTAACTCCTAATTCTCTTGCGAGTTGGAGTTTTTCTAGAAGTTCGGCGTTCTGGCTAATATCTAAACCATTTTTTTCATCTGTTAGGTTGTTGATTTCGGCGATAATGTCATTGATGAGACGCATCTTATCTTGCCGTTGGTTAATTTCAGCGGCTAATAGATCAATCTTATCTTTCATATACGTGGCTTGCAAAGCATAGAATCGCAGCATCTCTGGAGTAAGCGCTGGATCAAACTGGTGAAGATTCCAGAAAAGTGGGTCTACTTTTTCCAATTCTTCTAATTTAACAGAGTTCAAGGTATCATCTGACATAACAGAAGCTCCTCTTTTTATTGTTTATATGATGATATAAACGAGAATTAATTCACATGATAGCAAATGGTGGTGATTATGTAAACAGCTTGACAAAACTAAAAGAGTTGTGTCTATTTATTAGAAGGGTTGATTCCTTGATTTTTAGAGTCTGGAGGCTGTAAATGAGTATTCAAACCTTTCAGTTTATTAGTGGTGACATTTAAATTGGTCAAAGTTTTACTAAATAGGTGTTTAGATGCTTGAGAAGAGGGCGTGGTCAAGCCTTTTTGAAATTTGCCTCTAGAGTAAGAGAGAGATTCTTCTAGGATAGCAGATCCCACAAAAGGATTTAAAATAGTCAGTTCATTGGCAGCTTGATTAAGTTCTTGAACAGTCTTATGAAACTGATGAATGGCTTCGCTTGTGTGTTTAGCTGTTCGACTCAATAGAGCAATCGCTTCATTGATTTGTTCTGCACCTGTTGATTGCGTTTGCATGCCTTGATTGACTAGCTCAAGTCGAGAAGTAAAGGCTTGAACTTGTTCAATAATAGTGGCGAGTTGCTCACTTACTGTGCGAACTTGTTCTACACCGTTACGGATTTCTTGAGTAAAGTCATCGACTGCCATGACGCTAGATGAGATAGCGGTCATGATGTCATTGACCATTTTTTCAATATCTAATGTTGCAATGGCCGTTTGATCGGCAAGTCGTCGAATTTCGCGGGCAATGACAGCAAAGCTACGCCCATATTCACCAGCTTTTTCCGCTTCAATAGAGGCATTAAGGGAGAGTAAATTTGTTTGATCAGCGACTTTTGTAATTGTTGTAATGACACTTGTAATATTGCTTGCTTTTTCGCTGAGAATCGCAAGTTTAGCTGTAATAGTGGTAGAGGCATCTACCATGTTGTGCATGATGGATTCCATGTGGCTAAGGGAATCTTTTCCTCTTAAGGCTAAGTCAGAGGTCTGTTCAGCCGTTTGACTCACTTCATTCATCGTAAGTGCAAATTCTTTGGCGTTAGAAGAAATTTCATTGGCAGCAACTGCAATTTCATGTGTTGTGGATTCTTGTTCCACGACCACAGTTTCTTGTTCTTTAGAGGCTGCAGCAATTTCAGAGGCTGACGTCGTAAGTGTCATGCCAATTTGTTGAAGATGACCAATAATGGTTTCGAAGGTTTCAGCCATTTTGTTAAAGGATAGAGCCACTTGATCAAAATCACTATCTCTTTGGTGAATTTGAATACGTGTTGTTAAATTCCCATTAGCCAGAGCAGAAATTGCATCAACTAGCTCGTAAAGGTGATGGATAATCTCTTCTAGCTTTTGAGCCATACGATTGAAAGCTTGAGTCTGGCGGCCGATTTCATCTTGATAATCCTCCGGAACGCGGACAGATAAATTGCCATTTGTAAAGCTATCGGTTGCTTGAGTAAGTTTCGTGAGACGGATAATGCCAGTATAAATCAGGCATAAACCTAAAAAGAAAGCAAAACATGTTAAGAGAACTGTGACTAGTAGAACAATCCAAAGGCGAAAAAGAATAAATTCTTTCTCTGTTTGAAAGACATGGGTAAGAGTTTGCAAACCGCTTTCCCATAATTGATAACCCCTTTGTAATACAGGTTCAACATCATCTTGAAATTCAGCAAGAGTAATAGTAGGAGAAGGTTTTGCTAATATATGCGTCCTAACAATTTGAGAGAGATGTTCAAGTGATTGGAGGTATGTAGTTAGCAAGTCCTCAATTTGTTTGTGTTCTGCATCAATAGCGTGAGCATGTACCTGTAGTCCACGCTTATAATAGACAATATCTGAATCAATCAAATCAAGAAGCGAGGTTGCTCGATCGCGCGAAAGCTCTTTACTTGTACTGGTTAAAATCTTTTCGCAAATTAAAATCATTTCCGCAACAGCCTCCTGAAGCGAAGGAAGTCTTAAAAAAATACTTTCAATAAAGACGTATTTATCAATTTGCTCAAAGTAACTGATGCCGACTCGATCGGCAAGATATTGAAATTGTGTCACCATATTATGCAAAAGAACTGTATGCATCGATTCATTATCGCGTGCGTTCAGATAGAAAAATTTGTCCAAAAGAATATTCCATAATTCTTCAATATCAATGGGATTGACCTTATGCCAAAGAGAAGATTCATTTGTTAATTCGTGTTTATTTTTTGCAAAATTGGATTGTTCAGCCTCTTTTAATTTTTGCTGAACCTGTGCATTAAGTAATTCTATTTTTTCTAATTCAATTCGCTTATTATAATAACGCAGGGTAAGAAGGCGATGCTGTTGAATTAAGTTAAACAAATCTTTCAAATCCGATTCTTCTTCTAATTCGTCTAACTGTTCATTGATTAAGCGAATATGATCAAGATGCGTCGTAATCCAGAAATAGGCAATGGGAAGCAAGGAGATGAAAAAAAGAAAACAAATAAAAATATAGATTTGAACATAAGAAAAGCGATTAATCATCCAATTGAATAACTTTTTCATTTCATCTATCACTTTTAGTTTAACGCTTGCAGGCTTTGAAGCAGTCCAAATACACAAAACTAATGTGGTTGAGTCTAGTACTCAACCAGTACGAGCTCATATTTTAAATAAATGTTTTTTTACAAGAAATCAAGCTTTGTTTTGTTCAATGAAAAATTAAAGGAATAGGTATTTTAATCAAGCAAAAGGTTATACAATTAATGATTTGATTGATTCATTTGCTTGTTGCTATCCCCTTAATATTTAGGCTTTTTGACACGAGAAATTTTGCATTAATTATCTTATTTTAGTATCCTATTTTTTTTATCTATTTTTGATGTTATAAATGTTGAAATCTACTCGTTTTTAAGGTATTAATCATGTCCAAAAGTTTTATTGAATCTTCCCTTGGCGAACAGGACTTGCCTTTTGAAATTCCTTTACGCCCTCAGTCTTTAGACGATTTTGTAGGTCAAGATGCGATTCGAGATCGCTTAGAGGTTGTAATCGGGGCAGCTAAGCAAAGAGGGGAGTCATTAGGTCATTGCCTTTTTAGCGGCCCTCCAGGGCTGGGAAAAACGACTTTGGCGAATATTTTAGCTAAAGCCATGGGAACTAATCTTATTGTAACGTCGGGTCCGGTTATTGAGAAGGCGGGAGATTTAGCTGGAATTCTAACAAGCCTGCAAGTAGGAGATGTACTTTTTATTGATGAAATTCATCGCTTAAATCGCGTTGTGGAAGAGTATCTTTATCAAGCTATGGAAGATTTTGCGTTGGATTTAATGATAGACAATGGGCCCAATGCGAGAAGCATTCAGGTGAAGTTGAATAAATTTACACTCGCAGGTGCCACGACACGGTTAGGGTTGTTATCTGAGCCATTACGTACACGATTTGCCTTTACATGTCGTCTAGATTATTATGATGCCATGACTTTGGAAAAAATTATTCAGCGGACGGCGCGTATTTTAAATATAAGTTTAGATAAGGAAGCAGCTTTAGAAGTTGCGCGACGCTCAAGAGGAACTCCTCGTGTGGCCAATCATTTGTTACGATGGGTACGAGATTTTGCTCAAATGCGGACGAAAAACGTGATTGATTGGCATGTGGTAGATCGTGCTTTGCGTATGTTGTCCATTGATGAAAAGGGACTGGATGAGATGGATACTAAAATGTTGCAAGTCATGATTGAACACTATCAAGGTGGCCCGGTTGGCATTAATGCTATTGCTGCATCTATTGGAGAAGAACCGTCGACGATTGAGGAAGTTTATGAGCCTTATTTGATTATGCAAGGCTTCCTCAAACGTACTCCAAGAGGACGTGAGGTGACTCCTTTGGCTTACCAGCATTTGGGAAAAAATAGAGTTCGATGAAAAATTTTATGTAAGATTTCAACCAGGAGAAAGAAGATGATACTCAGAATCCTTCTGCTATTCCTCGCTCTTTTGCCTTTTAGCTCTCCCTTGCAAGCAGGGGTGTGGGACAATGTGACAGGTTATTTCAAGGGAAGTAATCGACCAGAACCCCCAACCATTCGCATTCTCATTTTACATGATGTGGAAGGTGCTAATTTGCAAATTCGCGGAAGATATAGTCTTTATGACCCCTATACAAATTCCCATATTAGCTCTCGTTTTGCAGGAAAAAGTCGATATATTCAAGCTGTTAGTGATGGCTTAAAATGGGGAGAATCATTTCCCGGTTTATACCAAATCAAAATTGAACCTGATGATGATTTAACTTTGACTACGATTAATGGCTATGATTATGAAGGATTAGTCTACATTTATGATATTGGAGGAACGATTAGTATCGTCAATCAAATTCCTATTGAAGACTATGTACGTTCTATTTTGTCTAACTATCAGAATCAAAACTTAGAGCCAGAAGTTTTGGCAGCATTAGCTATTGTTATTCGGACTAACGCTTATGTTCAGTCTACCAATCCCAAAAATACCTATTGGGCTGTAGAGGCTCAAAAAGTGGGCTTCCAAGGCCGTGTCCTTGGGAATTATGCGATTAATGATGCTGTCAAGCAGACGCGTTATATGATTATGAGCCATACAGGGGTTTACGAGGGAGTTGCGACTCCTTTTGCAGCACAATTTGGAAATTTGCCAACAACTCAAGTGGCTAAAGATTTGATTGTCTCTAAGATTACTTTAGAAGAAGCCAATGCGATGGCGCAACGAGGAGAGCATGCGGCTCAAATTTTGGCTAAAGCATTTACCGGAACTACCATCATGCTTATGCAATATGCAAAATAAGCTGAAAGAAAACGGTAGACATCTTTTTGTTAACCGTCTCTAAATGATTGTGGAGTATGTACCATTTAATAGGCATAGCCTACAATTGTTATAGAAGGAGGTCTTCCAAACATGTCTATGTTCAGAGCCTGAAAGGCTTCAAATAAAAATGGCCCAGGACATCGTCCTGGGTTAGATTAGCCCTCGTCATGTAGTCTGAAGGACTATAAGAGAATCATCTTACCCCACCTCGGGCTTTCAAGCAGCCCCAATAGGTTAAAATTAATGTAATGGAGCAATAGCTACTATAAAGGTATTGCCTTTAGCATGATAGCGCTATAGGAGTGTATGAGATAGGTGTTGGCTAAAACTTTTTGACGATGCCCTTCATCAAAGAAATCTTCGGGTGGAGGATTATGTGTATTGACTACCCACACCCATTGCTTTCCTTGCTCAGCTGAAGGAAGAATAATGTTTTGCGCACTGTGGGCAGCATTAAATGCGATATAAAGATCAGGACCTGTTTCTGAATTAAATGTAAAAGCGATAAAGCGATTATCATTGCCCCAATCAGGATTAAGAGGGGTTAGACCATGCCAAGTAATGTCTTTATCTCCCATAAATTGATCTCTTCCTAATTGAGGATGTTCTTTGCGAAATTGGATAAGAGATCGGAAAAAACGATAAAATCCAGGCCGAACATTTAATCGATTCCATAAAAACCAATTGAGCTCGTTGTCTTGACACCAAGTATTATTATTTCCATGCCTAGTATGGGCATATTCATCGCCCATTAAAACCATTGGAATTCCTTGCGATACCATCAAGGCTAAATGAAAATTGCGAATTTGACGTTCACGTAAATAAACAATTTTCTTATTACTAGAATGCCCTTCCAATCCGCAATTCCAGCTTTCATTGTGATCAAATCCATCTCGATTGTTTTCGCCATTCTCTTCATTGTGCTTTTCATTATAAGAAACAAGATCTGCTAAGCTAAATCCATCGTGTGCTGTAATAAAGTTTACACTGCATGTCGGACGCCTTCCCCGGCCATAAAGATCTTGCGAACCGCAAAGAGCAGTTGCAAAAGGTGCTTTATGCCCTGATGTTCCCTTAATAAAACGTCTAACAACATCACGATAGCGTCCATTCCACTCTGACCAACGGTCTCCAGGATAAAATCCTCCAACTTGATAAAGACCCCCTGCGTCCCAGGCTTCGGCAATAAGTTTTGTTTGAGAAAGAATGGGATCTAAAGAAATTGCATCCACAATGGGAGCATTACTCAACGGAGCTCCATTTTCTGCTCGGGTCAAAATGGAAGCTAAATCAAATCGAAAACCATCCACGTGCATTTCCATGACCCAATAGCGCAAGGATTCTAAAATGAGTTCACGGGTCCAAGGATGATTAGAATTAAATGTATTACCGGTTCCAGAAAAATTTAAATAGTTTCCTTGTTCATCTATCATGTAATAGGCTCTAGAATTAAGACCGCGAAAAGAAAGGGTAGGGCCCATTTGGTTACCCTCAAACGTGTGATTGTATACGACATCTAGGATGACTTCTATGCCGTTCTTATGCAATTCCCGTACCATGGTTTTAAATTCAATCAAGGCCTGATCTTGAATAGATTGGCTGGCATAGCGGACCATAGGAGAAAAGAAATTGACTGTAGAATAGCCAAAATAATTGAAAAGGCGTTGCTTGGTTTTGGGATTAAGTTGAAAGACCTCTTTTTCATTGAATTCTTGAATGGGCATAATTTCAATTGCATTAATTCCTAATTCCTTTAAATAGGGAATTTTTTCAATGACTCCTAAGTAACTACCAGGATGTTGGACTTGACTGGATGTATCGTGTGTAAATCCCCGAATATGCATTTCATAAATAATCAAATTTTTGTTAGGAAGGCGAGGAAATTTGTCTTCTTGCCAATCAAAAGTCGAGTGAATAGTCACTTTGCCCAATGGGCAATAAGGCTCATTGGGACGACTTCCCCAAATGGGATGACTCGCCACTAACTTGGCATAAGGATCAAGTAAAAGATAAGAAGTTTCTTTAGAAGCGTCGGGAAAGACTCGATAGCCATAAAGGACATAAGGGGAAAGTCCTTTAAGACAAATATGCCAAACATCTCCTGTTTTATTGACCAGAGGATTTAAATCAATTTCCTTAAAAGGCTTCGACTCCTCACTTTCATCAAAAAAGCAAATCAAAAGCTTTTGAGCTTCTTTAGCAGCGATAGCAAAATTCATACCTTCTTGAAAGAGGCTCGCTCCAAAAGGATAGGGCTTTCCAGGAGAAATTTCTAAATTAGCTGTTGTTTGGTTGTCCATTCTTGTCTCTATTTGAATCCAAGTTGGATTTTAAGTCGTTGATTATTAGATTTTAATGTTAAATCTTATTCTTTAAATTGGCTTTTTTTTTCCCTTTTAAAATTCATTTTCTCTTTACATATAGGGAATGTGACTTTTCTTCAATGCCTAAGATTTCAAAAGGCAAAAATGGCGAGCAAAAGCTCATTTTGTCTAATTTTTAGTCCTTAATATTTCTTTTTTCTTTATCCACCCACACTTTTAATTGATTTTGTTTTGTCTGAGTTTCAGAAAATCCTTGTGTCTTGATTTTAAAAAAGTGTAAAATTGAAATATTGCAGTAAATGATTTGCTTCAAATTTTTGTTTATTTGTATAATAAGAAAAGAATGGAAAATAAAACAATTCATAGTCCCTAGTATCAAAAATTGGAGAGAAGGGGAATAGAGGCTGATTAAGCTTATTATTTCTTAGTCGGATTGTTTCGTGTGGATGGTGAGGAAATTGATTTACTTTTAAAGTGTATTCTAGCATCTTTAACTCGATTCAATCGGATCTTCAAAGTTTCGATTGGAATTTGGTCTTTTATTGCAATAAAAGACCAAATTCCGATCGAAGAGAAAAGGAACAAAATCAAGTAACAATCGATAGATAAACTCTTATTTAAAAAGTTTATCTCATCTTGGGGAGGTTATCATTATGTCATTTGAAAATGCTAAAGAGAATCTTAAAGAATTTGGAAAAGAGCTTGGGCTCGAAGGATTAGAATTCGATGAGAATAATACATGTATTTTGGGAATAGACGATGAGTTTTCCCTACATTTAACTTACGAGCCTAATTCTAAACGTCTTTATTTATATTCTCCTCTTTTGGATGGTTTGCCACGCGATGATAAAACAAAACTTAAGCTTTACGAGCGCCTGCTAGAAGGATCTATGCTAGGCGGTCAGCTGGCCGGTGGTGGAGTTGGCGTTGCAGTGAAAGAAGAGCTAATTTTAATGCATTGCACATTGGACATGGAACATGCTGTGTCTTCTGCTTTGCGAGCATTTGCTCCTCTATATGTCGAAACTGTTGAAAAATGGCGTAAAATTTGTAGTGAGATTTCAGAAGGTCGCGATGAGGCAAGCATGACTGCTAAGCCTACTCCTCATACAATGCCAGGTGGAGGTAAGCAAGGCCAAGGGTTTATCAAAATCTAAAAGCAAATTGAAAAAGGGCTTTTTTTCTGAAAAGGAGAAAAGTCTTTTTTAATTTTTTTTTACGCTAAAAGACTTAAGCATTATAGATAGAAATGGGTTGGAATCAAATTATCTGTTTATAGTTGCTGAATCCAGCTCCGAATATTTTCATCTAACCTTTGAATGTGTTCAATAAGCTGCATTTGATGTTGTTTAAAGCGTTCGAAAAATAGCTTAAGCTTAGAATTTGTTTCCCCGAAAAGGGAATCCAAATGACGAAAACTCCAGGATTTATGGCAAGCTTCTTTCAGCTGCTCTAACCAAGTCGATAAATCTTGAAGGAAGAGCTGAAGAGTTGGAGGCGATCTTTGACATAAAACGTTATCTATAAAAGGCAGAGCAGTAAGGATCAAAGTACAAATTTCGCGTAATTGGCGGTCAATGGCAAGATTAGGACTTAGGCCAAAAATATAGTTAAGAAGTCCTTTGCCTTTAATACTTTGACGCACTTGAGTTGCCTTATTGAGATGTTCATAAAGATTCTCTAAGATCTGTTCTATTCCTCGAAGCTCTAATTCTAGAATTTGTAGATGATTCCATTCTTCCCATTGAATTTCTTGTTGTTCTCTTTTAGCCGGATAAAGCTGCCAGAGAGAATGAAGAAGTTGCGTGCGCTGGAGTTCGACACTCTCTTCTGTTAAATCATCAATTTGATCAAGAAGTTCATCCACTCGGATTCGCTCTTGTTTTAATTGACCAAAGTGCCTGTGCCTTTCTTCCTGGATTTTTTCAAAGTGCAATAAAGTTTCTTTCTGAAGCTCTCCTTTTTGAAGCTGGTGATAAAAATCTTGTTTCATTTCATTTTGTATGTGAATGATAGCTCTCTCGATTTCTTCGCGCTTATGGATCCATTGTTGGCGATTTTTAAGCGCTAATTCAGCATTTTCTAGAGCTTGCCGTTGTTTGAATAAATCTGGGGGATTAGGAAAAGGATTCATTTGTCTATTTCTCTATAAATAATTTTTAAAATTTATTCATTTTTTTTGTCTTTATTCTAAGAGAATAAAGCCTGTTTGTGTTATGCTGTTAAGAGCTAATTTAACAAAACTGAGGGAGGTTAAGGCAATGTTTATTGTACATCTTGCAGGACATCTAGGCAAAGATCCTGAAACACGTTTTACACCTAGTGGACAAAAAGTGACAACTTTTACGATGGCGATCAATCATCGCAAAGGCAAGGAAGAGGTGACGATGTGGGTGCGCGTCACAATTTGGGGAGATCGTTTTGATAAAATGTTATCTTATCTTAAAAAAGGAAGCGGTGTCATTGTGACAGGAAGAATGAATCCTCCTTCCAGTTATACAGATAAGGAAGGAAGAACTCAAGTAAGCGTAGAAGTGACAGCTGAAATGATTGAATTCAGTCCTTTTGGTAGACCTGATCGTCAAGGGGAAGGGCAGTACCAGCAGGCTGGATCTTCTCAAGGTGGACATACCGCCTACGAGCAGCAAGCTTCTCAATATGACGAAGGACAATTTCAAGTGGGCCATGCCCCTCAGTATAACAAGTCTGCTAATTACCAGACGCAGGCTTCTGGTCAAGGAAGTCATCATTCTCAAACAGTCGATGAAGATGCTCTTCCTTTTTAAGGGGAAATAAAATGGAATTTTTTCATCTTAAACAGCTCGAAAAGCGAAAAAAAGCAGATGTGCTTGTCCTTCCTTTTTGGAAGGACAAGCAAGGCTTGCAACCCGCCGCCTCTTTACAAGGAGAAGGGTCGCCTATTCTCACAGATGTATTAGCGACGGAAGATTTTAAAGGCAAAGAGGGAGAAACTCTTTATTTCTATGTAGAAGGACAGCCAGAAAAACGAATTTGTTTGCTAGGTTTAGGTAGCAAGGAGAAAGCCACCATTGAAAGTTTCAGGCGTAGTTATGGAGGGATAGCAAAGAGCTGTTTATCTAGACGCCTGACAGACATTAATCTCCTTATTCCTCAACATCCAAGTATGCCTGAGGATGATCTTCTTAGAGGGATGATCGAAGGGCTTCTTTTACCCAATTATATTTTTAATCGATACAAACAAAGAGATTCAGAGGAGTTGGAAGAAAGCCTTCTGCAGAAAGTCACTTTGATTGGTCTTCAGCAAGAGGTTCTGGAGATTGGAAAAAGAGTCTCTATTATTTGTGAAGCAGTTTATTACACACGCGATTTGATTAATGGAAATGCAGATGAAATAACACCCCATTATTTGGCTCAGTGTGCTAAAGAAATTGCCCAAAAATACCCTTCAATTATCACAACAGTCTTTGATAAGAAGCGTATCGAAGAAGAAAAGATGGGCTTGCTCTTGGCGGTTAATCGAGGATCTGCTCTTGACCCCGCTTTTATTATCATGGAATATTGTGGAAATCCAGATTCCAATGATAAGACTGTTATTGTTGGCAAAGGCGTCACCTATGATACAGGAGGACTCAACCTCAAGCCAACGGGTGGAATGGAAACCATGAAATGCGATATGTCTGGCGGAGCGGTATGTTTAGGCACCCTTTTAGCTGCTTGTCAGCTTAAACTTAAGATAAATGTGACGGCTGTTATTCCTTCTACTGAAAATGGAATTGATGCCAAAAGTTTTAAGCCTGGAGATGTTTATCAGAGCTATTTAGGCAAAACAGTGGAAATGACTAATTCTGATGCAGAAGGACGGCTTATTTTGGCTGATGCTCTTGCTTATGCCATTAAAAATCTTCAGCCTACACGCATGATCGATATTGCAACATTGACTGGTGCTATTGAAATTGCTTTAGGCTCAGAAGCCTCTGGGCTTATGAGTACAAATGATGAACTTGCTGAAGCTCTATTACAAGCAGGGAATACGACATTTGAACGTTTGTGGCGCATGCCTCTTTTTGATGAATATAAAGAAAGGCTGAAATCTGATATTGCCGATTTAAAAAGTTGGAACGGACGGTCAGCAGGTGCCAATGTAGCGGCAACTTTTTTGCGTCAATTCGTAGGTGATTCCACTCCTTGGGCTCATATTGACATTGCAGCGACAGCCTATGTAGCAGAGGCGAAGAAGTATTTACCTAAATTTGCAACGGGTTATGGAGTACGTCTTTTAGTGGAATTCTTACAAAGTTTAGAAAGCCAGCAAAAAAGGACGTGAGGCAAAGACACTAAATCGTGCAAATCAAAAGATCAGATTTTACTTTCTTTGAGAGTTGATCACATGAATTGGGCCAAGCCTTTATGCGTTAAGTTAAGAGATGTTAGGTGAGGGGTTGTGGATTCGCCTTCGGTCGCACTATTTTTATTTCTTTTGAATCCATTTTGTGCCTCATCTGAATTTTTGAGCTCCCTGCATCAGCCTGAAGGGCTGCAAGTGTCAAATTATTTTAGTAAAAACACTTTGGATTTTGAGTCATCATTTAAAAGAACCTCTTTTAAAAAGCTAACTTAATTTAAAATAGAAGGAAAGCGTTCTAATAATTAATTGTTAAATATTTTTTTCTCATCCCAAGTCTGGGTAAAAAAAATTCGAGTCTTGAAAGGAAGACATACTCAAAGGAGGGATTTCGCTCCGCAAGAAGAATGGAGGATTTTCTATCTCTACACTAAGTCTAGTACTCCATTACATTAATTCTAGCCTATAATGCTTCTGGCAAACTCCAGAAGCTAAATTTGTCGCTCAAGCGGCGTTAGCCGCGCATGGATAGTAGCCGTGGGTGTAGGCGAAGCCGGAACCCACGGTGTATGGTAAAAAAAATGAAGCCACGTTAGTGGCGTAGGAAATGTGATGGTGGAGCAATGTTTATTTAAACGAATGCTACGCCACTAACGTGGCTCAAATTTGTTTTGGGTAACCGTGGGTTCCGGCTTCGCCTACACCCACGGCTACTATCCATGCGCGGCTAATGCCGCTCGTCGCTGAGGGAAAGGATATGGATCAAGCAACATTGCAAAAACAAAGATAAAAAATTCCGATTACCTAGCCATATGCCGGGACTTAACAAAGAACTGTTTTTGGGCTTGATATTTTTCGCGTCATTTTCGAGAAATATGCCTCTAAAGCCTGTTACAGGCGGGGTGCTTTCTGCTTAAAAAGAATACCGAACAGTTAAAATAAATTATACACGTCCGAAATTATCAATTTCCTGTCAGCCTCGAAAGGACTTGATTCTTTTTTATTTTACCCAGGCCCTCGCTTCGCTTCGACCTGAGCTGTAGCTTGATGCATAAGACAGGTGTGAACCGTCTTAATTTGATCCACATCTATAGATCTTAAATAAGAATTAAAACTCTTTAAACTATTGAATTTTAAATTATTAGATGTCTTACCTCGAATTTTTAATTGAGATGGGGTTGAATTGGCATTTCTTTTGCAATGAAAGGGATGGTGAAAACCGGAGGTGATATATGTCTAAAAAGAAAGAAGCCTCTCAATCTCAAAGCATTCAATCTAAATCTCCGCATGTGCTGCGAATTCAGACAGCAGAAGGATGGAAAAGAAGTCAATTGAGAAAGCATAAATCTTCTAAAGGAGCAAGCAAAGGTTGAAACATTTGTTTCATTTCTTTTATTCTATTATATCGAACGAACTCAACAGTTGGAAAAAGTGAGATACGATAACTTACGTGCATTTGAAAAGCATTTATTGGGAGCAACTCCGAAGCATTTTAGTCCTCTTTATTTTATAGTGGGAAAAGAATCCTTTGAGTGTCAAGAGGCTATTCAACTTGTTTTACGTTTTCTTCTGCCTGAGAAGGGAATGAGAGAATTTGCCTTATCTTCTTTTGAAGGTTCACAAGTTGAGGAAAAAGAGCTTGGGAATGCTCTTTATTCAGGATCTTTTTTTGCTAAAACTCGGGTCATTTGGATCCAACAAGTAGAAAAATTAAAAAAATCTGTCCAAGAAAGCTTAGAAAAATATTTTTGCCATCCATCACCCTCTCAATATCTCCTTTTAAGTGCCACGAGTTGGCAAAAAAACACGGCGTTTTATAAAGCCGTTGAAAAAGAGGGGATTATTTTGGACATTGCTGATATCAAACCATGGGAGAAGGAAAAACGTCTCGTGGAATGGGTGAATAAGCAAGTGGCTGCCACTCGCAAGCTTATGTCTTATCAAATCTGCCAGCTTTTGGTGAAGCGAGTGGGACATGATCAAGCTCTTTTGGTGCAAGAAATTGAAAAGCTCGTTTGTTATTGTGGCGAGAAAAAAGAAATTACAGCGCAAGATATCGAAGCTATTTGTTCGCGGCAGCATGTCGATTCCGTATGGCAATTAGGAGAGGCTTTATTTCGTCGCGATGCGGCAGCTGCTTTGCACATCGTGCAAGCTCTTTTAATGGAAGGACAGGCTTTATTGCCTTTATTAAGGCAAATACGAGCGCAGTATCAAACAGAGTATCAAATTTGTCTGTTACTCGCTCAGGGAAAGCAAGGACAAGATATTACGCAAGAATTTCCTTATATGAAGGGACAAATTTTAGATCGTCATATTCAACAAGCTCAACAATATGGCGCAGAGGCGCTTAAAAAAGGATTATTGGCACTTGATGCGACAGAGAGAAAAGCAAAGAATTCTTCTATAGATGAAAAAATATTAATTGAACTTTTAATCATGCAGTTAACTAATGAGTGATAAACCGACGTTTCTTTTGCTTCCTAATTTATTAGGAGATTATCGCCATGCAGAGGTATTTTTGCCGGCGAGTGTATTTAAAGCTATGCAATCCATTGATGGATTAATTGCCGAAAGTGAAATCGAAGGAAGACGCTATTTAAAGCGCTTCGAAACTAAAAAGCCTGCAATGGAAATCCCCATTGCCCTTTTCAATGAACATACTCCTGAAAGTGATCTTGATTTTTTACTTGAGCCTATTGTGAAAGGGGAAAGATGGGGATTAGTCTCCGATGCCGGACTTCCCTGTATTGCCGATCCTGGTTCTAAGCTGGTCTTGCGAGCCGTTCAGCGGGGAATTCAGATTCAAGCTTTTGTTGGGCCTTCTTCTATTTTATTAGCCCTTATGTTATCTGGATTGCCTGGACAGAAATTTTTCTTTCATGGCTATTTGGATAGAGATCCATCCAAACGCAAAGATCAAATCAAACATCTTATTCAACAATCGCGCACAGAGCGCGCCACTCAATTATTTATGGAAGCCCCTTATCGCAATCGCCACACTCTTGAAACACTTCTGCAAACCTTGCCAGATCATGCTTGGCTAAGTGTTAGCTGGGATTTAACTCTTCCCACACAAGGTGTAATGACGCAATTGGTTTCCCAGTGGAAAAAGTGTTCTTTGCCTAATTTAGATAAAAAGCCTGCGATTTTTCTTTTCTCAGATGTTAAATAACGCGCTATGCGGATTTTACCCAGAAAAAATTCTAGTCTTTTTATTGTTGAGCCATCGCTTTTTCTAGGCGCTTAGCACCTCCCACTGAATGGGAGGTGAACATTCATTTAATTCATCCTATTTATACGATAGTAGGTTTTCTTGATGTTTTGTAGTTGTTGATTACAAATATTATTAAAATCTTGGCTTATTAATGCAATATTTCTAATTGCATTGGCATATGTTTTTATTTCTTGATTGTTTGTACTATGTGGTTCTGCATCAATTATAGTAAAATCAACAATTTGTTGATTTAATTCTATAGGCATTAAAGAAAAAGACATAAATCCTCTTATTATAAAAAATTAGTTACAAAATAATTTTATAATAAATAAAAATTAAAGTAAATAATTTTTGTAAAGCAGATTAATGTTAGTTTAATAGTAATTGAAAGATAATTAAATGAATAGAAAGCTTGTCGCAAGACTAGAAATTGCTGTTAAATCAGCTCTGCCGCCACTGTATCATAAAAGAGTATCCCCTTATGTGTAAGTTGAATCATTCCCTTATGTCGGCAAAGATAGTTCTCTGCAATCAAATGGTCTAAAGTCGTTTGTGTCGCACAATCCAGAGGGCCATGCTGCTGATTAAAATTCTCCCATTCTACACCTTCTCTTAAGCGTAGTTGAATGACAAACAGTTCGCGTCGTTGTGCATCAGTTTCAAGTTGTTCTTCGAAATCTCTGGGAAACTCTCCTGCTTTTAAAAAGTGACAATAGCGTCCTAAGTGAGCGACATTGCGAAAACGCTTTCCTTCCCAATAACTAAAAGCAGAGGGTCCTAATCCCAGAAAAGGACGGCCTGTCCAATAGCCTGTATTATGCTTTGATTCATATCCAGGTTGAGCAAACGCAGAGATTTCATACCGTCTAAGTTTCATGATTTCTAACTTTTCAATTGCCATTTCATACATGGCTAAACTCATTTCTTCATCTGGCAGCCAAGGACGTAATTGTGATTGATTTTTAAAGAAAAGAGTGTGGGGTTCAATGGTCAAATTATAAAGAGATAGATGGCGTAAAGGAAGGCTTTTAATTTGCTCTAAAGTTGCTGCCCAATGTTCGAGTGTTTGCTTGGGTAAATCATACATTAAATCGATTGAAATATTGTGAATACCAGCCTGTGCAGTAGTCTCAATAGCATTCAAAGCTACTTCTACGCTATGAAGCCGACCTAATAAGGTTAAAAGTTGCGCATCTAATGTTTGAATGCCAATACTGACTCTATTGATTCCAGCCTCTACATAATTTTGCATTAGCTCCAAAGTGATATTTTCAGGATTGGCCTCTAAAGTGATTTCTGCAGACGAATCAAGGGTACATGTCTCACGGATAAGTTTAAGAAGGGATGCAATGCGCTTAGGACCAAAAAGAAAGGGTGTTCCTCCTCCAAAATAAAGAGTCACCACCCTTTTATGTGCAAGTAAAGGTTGTAGAAGAGCCCATTCTAATTGAAATCCCTCTTCAAGCTGATGTTTGGCTTTTTCTTGGTCGGGCAAAACATAGAAGTGACAATAACCACATTTACGTGTACAAAATGGAATATGAAAGTAAAGGCTGATCTCGTCATACGGAGAAGCAACATTACCAATCATTCGCATCTGGATCTATAATTCCCCCTCGACGCCACCGATTGCGATCGCTAAAATAGGATTCATCCTCTTCCTCTTCTTCCTCTTGCTCTGTCACCTCTTCTTCCTCTTCATCGCGTTCTTCGACTGTATTGTCAATCTCAATAGCATCTGTTTCCATTTCAAATCCAGATTCATTACCCCCCATTGTTTCCGCAATGTCAATATCGGGAATGGTAGGCATTTCATTATAACCTGCACGCGTGGCAGGACGTTTGGGAGTAATATATTCTTCTCCTTCCCCACTTTCCTTAAGGAATTGCAATCTTTCTTTCTCTTCCTCTATCTTGTTCTTAACGGCTTGAATCTCTTCTTTATGTTTATCAATGTCTTTTTTGGGAACAAGGCCAAGCTTGAGCCATTGTTCAAGATCCGTTAGCTCAGTTTCAAGTTTCTTAAGTCTTTCACTCTTAATATGTTTCATGACACATCCATTAATTTAAAATCTAGCCTTGCCTTTACATCTTATCAATCTATTTTTAGAAATCAAGGATGATGAGCGATACTAGGGGTTTTAATGACTTTTTTTCAATCATTTTTTAGGTAAAAAGCGGCGGTTTAATAGAAACTTTTAATGGCTATCCCTCTTTGATTTTGCAATCCAATCAAGGGAGATAAATGAAAACCATCTAGAATTATGGTAGCATAATTTGCATTTATTTTGAATATGAACTTTTAGATGTTTTTAATTACAATGTATTCTGTCAATAATATTATTTAAAATATCATTTTAATTTATTAAAATAGTGATTATATATTAAATTCTCTGCCTCTTCTCTTATCAATATTTAATTTTATTAAAAATTTTCAGATAAATCATTAAATTTAGATTGATTTTCTATCTTTGGCTTGATAATTAATTTAAATTAAGTTTATTAAAAATTAATGATAACCAATTAAGATTAAGGTTAAATTTTTAATTATGTATTTATAATGAATGTTAATCTTAATACTTCTCAAGTTCGCACAAATTCATTCACACATTTAACCTCTTTGGTGGGAACTTTAAATTCTCGTGTCGTTACTCCTATGAGTCGCGCGATTAACTCAACACTGACTACTTATCAACGCATCAATCAATCTGTGGTCGGAGGATGGTTAATCAATTCGATTCGAGAGAACGTTTTAGAATATACAGGGGCGTTGGGGGCTGCTGCTTTAGGACAATGGTGTTTAGAAGATACCATGGAAAGTATGAGCGCTGACACAGGTCATTTATTAGGCGCTATGGCGACTATAAGTCTGGGAGTCATTGCCAGCAAAGCCGCTTACTCTATTATCAACACAAACAGTCAACAGCCTAAATTAGCAAAAATAGGGGAAAGTGCAATAGTGGGAGTTGCGACCTCAACATTAACGGGCATCATTTTACCTGGAGTAGGATCGCAAGCAGGCGCTATGATTGGCCGAGTAGCAGGAGCTTTAATTGGAGCTCAGGCAGGAGCGATTATAGGAGGATTTGCGGCGGTCAAGCTCAATGGAAGCGAGGAAGTACTCATCAATTTTCAAGAGCCTAAAAATTCTTATGCAATTAAGACATTACAATCTAATGCAGCCAATTCATTTTTAGCCCTGTTTCGGCAAGTCAATCCTTTTATTCAGGCTATTCAAGATCAAGCAGTGGGATCTCTTGCTTATCATAGTTTGACAGTGATTAAGCCTCTGATAGAATTGATAGAAGGGGGGAAACTTTTGGATGATATGTTACCTAATTCTCCCTTGTTGACTAATGAAGAAAAGCAATTGATTGGAAAAGGAATAGAAAATATCTATAAAAACTCATCAAATCAACAAGCTGCTTTAGCTTTTGCTTTTGCACAAGGCATTAGGGAAGATGTCGTGACTCCTTTTTTTAATCAAGATTTAAAAACGCTTTACAGCCAATTGAGCAATACTCAAAGCCAACATGCGTTGATGAATGAGCAGGAGCTCATAGGAATCACCATGCAAGCATTTGAGAAGTATTTTCAATTTATATTTCAGAACGCTGCTATTCAAAATGCCCAGCAAATGTTAGCCGCAGCTTTTATTGCATGGAAACCTGAGAACGAAGCATTAAAAGATTCAAATTCTTTTAAGCAAGCCAAGCAAAATCTTATCTCCATTTTAGAAAATCAAACTTCTCAGCAGATAAAAAACCATTCTCCTCAGGATAGCTGGGACAAGTTAAAGGAAATGGCTGATAAGGTTCAAGCACAAGAGCTACTGAAGATAATTGATAAAGATAAAGCGCAAAAATTCACTTATTACTTCATGGATAAACTGAAGAAATGGGAAGAGGATTTCTTTGCTTATCCTTTAACAAATGAGAATCTTAAAGAATATGTTCACGAAGTGGTCAATATTCATTTGCCATCTTTTTGTTTCTTCTTGGCTCTTGAACTTAGCCATCCTCCTCAAACGCTTGTGGCAGAGACGGTTAGGAAAAATTATCAAGTATTCAATGCGCTTCTAGCTAATTATTATAAGGTGGGAGTTGAAGCACGCTGCTTCTTAGGGATATCAGTTGCTGCTAAAGCAATGATTAGTTCTGTGCAATATCTTTTTGATCGGCAAATTGAAACAACTCAATTGAAAGATGTCTCTTTAAGTCATTTGATCGATTTAGAATCTATTATTAAAAGCTTAAAATAAGTCCAGAGCGCTACGGCCATAAATAAACACTCAGCTGCTAAGAAGGCGTAATAATAATCCCTTCCTCCTGAGCCGAAACCATAGCTATGTAGACCTGTTCCTAAAATGTAATTGACTCCATACCATGTAAAGCTAATGGCAAGCAATCCGCCAACAGCTCCAATAGCTAGTCCAAAAGAAGCAATGCGATGAAAGCGATAGGCATGAATCCAAATCAGATAGAAGCAGCTTGAAATAAAAGCCCAAGATTCCTTAGGGTCCCAATCCCAAAAACGACCCCAACTTTCCGCCGCCCAAACTCCTCCTAAAATTGTTCCAGCAATCAATAAAGCAGTTCCGCCATATAAAGTTTGAAGAATCATTTGGGAAAGCATTTTCATTGTAGCAGTTTCTCTTTGGTGCATGATGAAAAGACTCAAATAAAAATGACCGATGATTGCACCCAAAATAAAAATGCCATAGCTTCCTACAACTAAAAGAACATGAATCATTAACCAGAATTGCGAATCTAGCACCGCCTGAACGTGGTCTAAGCTTTGGTTGAGATCTGTGACTTCTAAAATTAACAATAAACCAATTGCTGTTACACAGGCCGCAAGCAAAACAAGAGGTTGTCGTCTAAAGGTTGGAAAAAGGAGGCTGGCGCAAACTGCAACCCAAGGGACATAAATCACTGTCTCAAACATATTGGAAACCGGAGGTCTTCCCAAAATATAGCAACGCATGGTAAGCAAGGCTGTATGGCAAAAGATGGCTAAGCCAATGACTAGCTTGGCAAAAAGAAGTCCGAAGGATAATTTAATTCGATAAAAGATCAATAAGAGACAGGCTCCAATTCCATATAAGAGAATGAGCAAGGGAATCCAAGGATAGCTAACGTATAAGGCTTCTACCTTGAGTTGATTCAAAGTAGGATAATTCAGTTGTTTGCCATGAGCTGCTTGGATCATTTTTCCAGCAAAGGGTTGATAGGCTTGCTGTAGGGTATTTGCAAGATGCAATTGGCTATCTTGAATTAACTTTTGATCAAATTGCCTATAAGCTCTTTCTAACGCAAAATAAGCTTGACGGATGGTGATAAATTGTTCATCTGAGAAGGAAGTGAAATTCCCCACTTCTTTCAATAGTTGACTGGATGGTTGGTAAATCTGCACTTTCAAGGCTTTAAGTGGAAACCATTCTCCTTCTTTGTAGCGACTAGGGAGTGATTTAAATAAAATTCCAGCGGTACGCAATCTTTGAGTTAAAGGATATTCCTGCTCTAAAATGCGCTCGATCTCTTTTGGAGTCAGTGCCTTTGTTTGCAGTTCAGTAAGGCGATGGCGAAAGGCTTCTTCGTTTGATGAAGTGTCTTCATGTAAGCGCTCGAATTCTTTTAAAGCAGCAAGAAGAGTGGACCAATCATCAGCTAATTTTCCGTTAAGAGAAGGGTTAGGCTTTTGATTAGAAAGGGCATCTTGTAACTCTTGATAGCTAAAACGGTCATGCGTAAGAGGTAAACCCACTAATCTTTTAATCTCGGCCGATCCAATCCAAAACAAAGGAGCGGATTGATAAGGAATATGACCTAAGATATCGAGAGACCAAAGTAAGGGTAAAGGAGAAGAAGTATCGGCTTGAAAGGCTAAGAGGTCTGTGCGCTTTAAAGTGGGAGCGTGATAGAAATCATAGAGCCAAAGGCGTGCATAGGCTTCTGCTGGACGATAACGTCCCTTGTATAAAACTGGAAATTCTTGCTCTGAATTTGCATATAAAGAATAGAAAAACAGAGAAAGCAGCAAGGGAAGAAGGAAAGTCAACCAGGCAACAATTCTGTGAAGTAAAAAAGCTGACATTTTTGATTTCTATGATAAATCTTGTGTTTTAAAGCATAAGTCAACAAATTAAGAAAAATCAACTGAAATACGAACTTATTAGCTCAAGACTTGTTCTTTTAATAAAATTGCCTTAATAGAGTGGAAAAAATTCTAAAAAAATAGAGGTCATAGAATGAAGCATGAGAAGGTCACTTATCAGATTGATGGCAAATCTTATCATGGATATTGGGCATTTCCAAAAGGTGAAGACCTTACCTTGCAGAGGCGCCCTGCCATTCTTGTTGCTCATGCCTGGATGGGACAAGATCAATTTGCCCGTGATAAAGCAGAAGCTTTAGCTGAATTGGGCTACATAGGATTTGCGGTGGACCTTTATGGAGAGGGCAAGACAACTTCGAGCCCGGAAGAAGCGCAGCGCCTCATGATGCCCCTATTTCAAGATCGAGCTCTTTTGCAGAAGCGCATTCGCGCAGGTTTTGACGTTGTACGTCAGCATCCTGGTGTTGATCCTTCCTATATAGGAGCCATTGGCTTTTGTTTTGGAGGATTGACAGTCATTGAACTTTTGCGTAGTGGAGCTGAGGTCAGTGGAGTTGTGAGTTTTCATGGTACTTTGGGAAATAAACTAAAGAATAAACAAGCGCAAACAGTTCCCATCGCAACATCTATTAAAGGCTCTTTACTCCTTTTACATGGCTATGAAGATCCTTTAGTGTCTTTAGAAGACATCGCCCATATGCAAAAAGAATTAAATGATGCCAAGGTAGATTGGCAAATGAATGTTTATGGTCATACTTCGCATGCCTTTACCAATCCAGAAGCGCATGATACAGAGCATGGTTTGGTTTTCCAACCTTTAAGCAGCGAACGCGCTTGGTGGTCGATGATTCATTTTTTTAGCGAACGCTTTGGTTTGGAAAAAAAGCTTAGAGCTTATTAATTTGTAGTTGAACAATGAAACAAGGTGTTGTCACTTTTCTAAGTGGCAGCCCCTACAATCTCTCGATCTTTTTTAAGGATTTCATCTACAAATAATAGAAGGGCGTCAAATAAGATGTTCCCCCGGAGGGGAACAGTGGGGGAGTTCTCATGGCCCCACAGCTGCGCTTGCGCTTAGCTGTGGGCTAGAAAAAGAATAGCGCAAGCGCTAAATTTAAACTAGAAGTTGAAAGTCCTTAACGAACTCTGTTGAGAAGAACTGTTTGAGAGGGAAAAGGGCTTTTTCCTAGGAAAAGCTCTGTCAAGGCGCTTGACATTCCTATTGCTGTGCCGCGCCTTTTTATTAAAGAAAACCGAATCAGGTTGAGATAGAAAATCTGTAGGAAGATTTTTTATTTTAGGGAAAAATCCACTTGGTATGACTGCAAAATATGGACGAACTGTTATTGCACCTGATGGTGGGACATTCGTATTATCTCTTGCGTCTAACCAAGCAACGAGGAGATTATTTGTCGTGGGATCAACTTTGATTTGAGGTTGATATCTAGTAAATGTTGATACATCATTAACTTTATATGGTGGTGACCAACTATTGCCTAAGTCATCGGAATAAATTAACCATATATCTGATTGTGTTGGTAAACTAGTCGTTGGGGTTGGGGTATCCACATATGCCACAAACCATCTATTATTATTATCAATAGCTATGTTGGGTTGAGACCATGATTCTCTGGTGGGTTGAGGCGGAATCGTTGCTCTAAATCCTATATTAGTGTTTGCAAAGAATTTAATATCATTAAATGATCCAGAAGTGCCCTGTGCATTATGAGTAAACCATATACTTTCATTTGATTGGAATAATGCGCCATAATTTAATTTAACAGGTAATCCCGTTACGGCAACATCTTCAGCTTTTCCATTTTTTCCGGCTGCCATAGCGCCATACCCACCGTTTGTGGTTCCGGGTAATTCTATCCAATGTTGACTAACAAATTGTCCTTTTCCATTCGTTTTAAATGCATATGTTAGTTGTGGGAACGAATCACCTGTCTCAAATGATTCCTCAACAGTGGCTAATTGTTTCATCGTGAGCCAAAACACAGCAAATTGTCCGTCTGATTCTTGAGATGTTGTTCCTTCGGGATAATCTAGTCCAACTGCATTCAGATGAATGGGCGTTAAATTTGCAATTTCTGTAAAAATCTGTCCGTTATTTGTACTAAAATAAACATCAGGAAGAGGTACCATATTGCCACTCATAACACCACCGGTGAAGGGTAAAGTGTCATAATGTGCACCCAATGCTTGATAATAGAGATTACCAAATGCATCATATCTCATAAAATGATCACCAGTTAAACCAGCTAGCTGTAATCTGGGAACAAAATTTTGTATAAACAAATCTCTTACCGTCCATGACCTTCCACCATCTTGTGAAAAAGCATAAAATGCTTTATTATTACTAGAGCATGGATCACTGTCATTAGTGTTATCAATTGACCAAGATGCCATATTTAACATAAGAGGGTTAGTTGGATCCATAGTCATAGATACTTCCATTTGTGCCCCAGTTTTATGTACTGTATCTGGTGGAAGATTGGGGCCTTGGTCAACTGGTAAATCGCCAACATTTATAGGGCTTATGAGATAATTTCCATTCTCATCTAATGTAGCAAATGCTATTCTGGTATATGGATCAGGGTTGGGAATTGGTTCCAACTGATTTTTAATTTGTGGCGAATTATCACCCCATGCCGCATAGATTGTACGGTTATTAAATAAAACAGTAAAATACTCAAGATTATTAATCGAGCCTATGCTTGGCGGGAGCGAGGGAAACATAGATTCATTTATTACTCCATTGGTTTGTCCCTGCGCTATTGGATGATTCGGAGTAACTGGTAAATTAAGACCACAAATAGAATAAGTGACACTAGTTGCAGGTATATCATAGGTGCCCGGAGGTAGTGGAGCATTTAATGGCCCACTGAAACGCACTGATCCGTCTCTAAATACGTGTCCGATTATTGATTTGTTCACAGGAAAATTAATATAACGTGGACTTGCAGGTGCAAAACCACTTGGTATTAACCCCGGGTTAATTGCATAAATAAAATTACCTGAACTATCAGATATAGTTATAATAAATGGATCAATACGTAATCTTGCTTGATTGCCTCCTGGTAAAATAGTGACGCTATAGTTAACTGGAGTATTTGGACTTCCTAACGCTATACCTTGTGTTGGGTTAGTGCTCATATCTAATAGGCTCATTGTAAAAGTTCCCTTAATAGATGATTGAGCTTTATTTTCTTTACAGAATGATTTGTAATTTATCACTTTGGTGTGGGATTTGGAATCTGTATCTTTGGCGTTGGCTGCCTGCATATTTATACAAACAAATACAAGGCACCCCGCAAACAAACGAGTCAAAAAGGACATGGCTCCTCCTTCGAGTTTTAAGATCAGTTAAGAGATTTAACTGAAGTTTTGCAAAATTAATTAATTCAAGTTGAGACAAATCTTAGAGCGTTCATTATATCTGAATTTTGGCATGGTTCAATTGAAGGTCACATGTTTATGCCGTCCTTTCAGGACTCGATGTCTTTTTGATAGAACCCAGGCCTCCGCTTCGCTGCGACCTGGGCTGTAACATGACGGCCCTTCAGGCCTTAACAAAAAGATGATTTAGGGACTATAGAAGAGGGACTTAAACATCTCTTGTTAAGGCCTGAAGGGCCGTCATGTTACAGCCCAGGTCGCAGCGAAGCGGAGGCCTGGGTTCTATCAAAAAGACATCGAGTCCTGAAAGGACGGCATAAACATGTGACCTTCAATTGAACCATGCCAAAATTCAGATATAATGAACGCTCTAAGATTTGTCTCAACTTGAATTAATTAATTTTGCAAAACTTCAGATTTAAGTAATACTTGATTTGCTTCCTGTCATAGGCATAGAGCCGAAGTCGGCAGCACCTGGTGTGTCAGCACTTGCACTATTTAGTTGCAAGCTATCAAGCTATCTATTTATGCGCAATAACAACCTGAGTTTTGAGTTATCTAATTGCTTGCCAAATAGATAAATCAAATTTAACGACAAAAGACCTCTTGATGATTTAAAACATTTGTTTCTCACGACGAATGTTAATCATAAGAGTATTAGGAATTTGTGAATAATCTCTTAGGTATCCAAAAGAGTAAGAGAATGCCTAAAAATACTAAGGCTGCCCCTGGATAGGTTAAAAAATATTTTGCAGGATCGTGGTTGACAGCTAACTGAATGTGCTTGAGGCTCGAATCTGCTGAATGTCCGATTCCAGATAAATAAAATCGATAGCCATCCCAGGTTTCATAAACTTGATTCATGCTGAGTGTTTGTTCTTTAGGAGGTTTTCCCTTTTCTGAAATGAGCAAATCGCTTTCGTAGCTATACACTTGTGAAGATTGAGGATAGAACACTTGACGCGCTTGGCGCAAACGGATGCGATAAGGAAGCATGTAAAGTTTAGGTTGAAATCGAATTAAATACTTGCCATTGAGGATGGGCCATTTCAATCCAACTCCAGCAGGGTCATAGGCTAAAGCAATAGTTTGTTGATGTTGCCCTTGTTGTACTTCCAATACAATGCCAGGTTTTTGATCCTCTAGCTTAGTAGGCATCATTTCGGGCATCACACGATGAGTCAGCGGAGCTTCAAATACGATGGCTGTTTGGCTATCTTTAGAGGGGAGATGGGCTTTCCAATAAGATTCTAAAATATCAAATTGTTCTTTGCCATTGCCCCTAAAATCTACGAGTGAGCGATAGTCGATTCCATAGGCTCGAAAATAGGCGGAAAGAAGTCTTGCTTGCTCAAATAGAGAGAGTGAAGTCGAAAAATCTAACGATGGGAAATAGCCAATCAACGAAGAAATTTGCTGAGCAAGTAAATTAAGAACAGCAGAATGTTGAGAGGATGGGTTGATTTGCTTAAGTTCCTCAATAAAAGGCCAATGATGGTGTTCCAAAATCTTTAAAGGATGATGTCCTTGCTTCCAGCTTGCCTCCAATTGAGCGAGAAGGCGGACGACCCATAGAATTGATTGTTTGTCTTGCTGAGAAACTTCTTGCCAATTGAAATGTTGAAGACATGCCAGAACGGAATCTGAAATTGAATTATCAAGATGAAAAAGAAAACCAGGCTGCGCATTCCACTCGGCTAAAAATTGGACCAGAGTTTTGGAGAAATCTAATTGCGCTTGACGGCAAGCTTGCTCAAAAAGTTGCAGAGGAGGAGCCAATAGGGGTTGTTGAAGGAGGGCCTGCTGAAGTTGCATCATCAATGCATAAGCCTCTGCTTTTTCTTTATCTTCTCGGCTAGCGGGAAAAGAAGGAATAGGAACAACAGCCCGCACTCCATAACCACCAAATCCTTGATCATAAGAAGCAATTGTTTGCACTTGGGAAGAATCGAAGCTTTCACCATGCAGCCTTCCATAGGTATCAAAAGCAAAAAAAAAGGTATTGTTTTGATCATCTTCAATTAGACAAAGCAAGGGGGTGGGACGTCTAAGATCGGCTGTAAAAGAAGCTCCTGACCACTGATCTGGGTGAGGCTTAAGAAACAAAGCATCTTGACCTTGAAGAGGAAGAGTGAAGAACTCTTCGACATGTGTGGGAGATTGATAGCTCAAATTTAACGAAGGCCTTGCATGCTCCTCTTCAAATGGGAAGGGGAGATGAAGCACAACATTGAACTTGCTTTGGGCAAAGGTAAAAGAGTGTTGCAGCGCTTTTTCAAGTGGAATTTCAAACTTTTCTGATGAAGCACTGTTTTTTAATTGAAGATGCAATTCTTGGAAGTAGGCTTGCTGAAGAGCCTCTTGAACATGAGAAGTGTGCAAAGCTAAGATAGACCAAAGAGGAGAGTCCTTTGCTAGACCAAACTGATAGGAAACTGCTTCCGGAAATGGCTGCGAAGGTTCCCAATTGTGAACAGGAATAGAGGGAAATCCTGCAATGTAAGCATGCGATCCCTTGATCCATGTTTCAAACTTTTCTTTTACATGAGGGGCATAGCCAATGATTTTGCATTTTAGCTGAGGAAAAGAAAAAGGGTAATAGATGTTGGGACAAAAGGAGTTGAATGCAATCATTCCCTTCTGGTTGGCGGCATCCTCTTTCCCTTGAATGGATAAAGCATAAGTATGAGGGAGCAAAACATGTTGATTGCCGCTGCCTTCCCAAACAGTCAACTGTCCTTGTAATCCCCACCGATTCTTAATCATTGTCCCGCTAATGATCATTAATAACCCAAGATGAGTCATCAAAAAGGGAATGTGTCGTTTCTTAAAGGGCCATCTGCGAAGTGCAGCAAAAAGAATATTTATAAAAAATAGGCTAAGGAGGAGAAGAAAGAAAGGATTCTCATAAGTCCAGCGAGCCGCTAGTAAATGTGATCCCGTTTGACTTTCTAGTAATGTTCCAATCACCACTGTCATTGCTGCGATGGCAATGAGGGCAAGAGCGAGCGGAAGACCTCCTAAAAAATGAAAGAGTGGCTTGAATAGCTTCATAAAGGAAAGGGAATTTCATCAATAAGTTCAAAGCTGTGGGCGAACGCAATGATTGCAATACGATAGTGGTCCATTAAATCAGGTGGGCCGCTTGCTTTGATTGTATAATCTGCGCATTTCCTGTGATCTAGGGGTTGCTTTTCTTGATTCAACTCCCGCTCATATACAGAAGCTAATTGCATGCTCCATCCTATGACCTTCGTCGGTTTTCCCTGCAATATGCCTTGTCCTTCGAAAAACAATCCACTAAAACCTCCATGAGAATCAGGTTGACTATGAGTTGCCACAAGATCAAGTTCTTCAAATTGGCTTTTCCAACGGGCGATTTGTGCTTGAGGGGGAATGCGCAGTTGCTTTTGCATAAAGGGAAAAGTATGAATGGTTAAGCGGATAGATTGATCCTTTTCATGAATATAAAATTCGCAAATGGATTTTTTCGTATCAGCAATGGATTCATTGATGGAGGGGTCTTGCCGCGTCCATTCAGATGGAACAAGAACACGATAAAGCAAAGGACGCTCGAGGACTTGTCCATCATCGCGTCCACCAATCAACTGCCAGTTCGAAGAGGGTAAAGAAGAATTGCTACTACAACTTGTTAATAGAGAAGTAATTAAAGTGAATATGGGAAATAAAAGATGAAATCTCATGAGGAAAATTTGGTTGGTATTGAGTGAAATTTTTTCTCGAGTTTACTCTTTCAAAATATTTATCTCTAGGCTAAACCTATAATTTGAAAGAAGTGCTCAAGAGGATAAGTCAACATGAGCTTGGATGAATCTTTGGAAAGTCAAATTGCTAACCTGTCTCTTTTGGAGGAGATTTATCAGCAATATCAATTGAATCCTCAAAAGGTTGATTCTTCGTGGATCTCACTTTTTAAAAAAATAGAAGGAGAAAAATGTTCTTTACCTGCATTACCTAGCGAGCAATTTTTTTCTCAAACCGAGCGTATCGTGCATTTAGCAGATGCCTATCGGCGGCATGGTCATCTTTTGGCAGCGATCAATCCAATTGCTTTGGAAAAACCCCAGATACCCGAGCAACTTAAGTTAGAAAACTTGGGATTTCAACCTCATGAATTAGATGAAATTTTTCCTGCGCTTGGCCTACTTCCTCAAGCACAAGCTTCTTTAAAAGAAATCGTGTCAATTTTAAACAAACACTACTGCCAAACCGTGGGATTTGAATTCAAAGAATTTACCGATCCAAAAGTGGAAAATTGGATTCAGCAGCAAATTGAATCTGGAAGATTTGATCAACCGTTGAGCCTAGAAGACAAGCTTGTGATCTTAGACGTGCTAACGCGGGCTGAAGTATTAGAAACATTTTTGCATACTAAGCATGTAGGTAAAAAGCGCTTTTCATTAGAAGGAGCAGAAAGCCTGATTGCCATGCTCTCGTTAATGATCGCTCAAGCAGCTGAAGAGGGGATAAAGGAAATCTTTATTGGAATGTCGCATCGCGGACGTCTGAATGTCTTGGCAAATATTTTAAATAAACCTATCCCTTCCATTCTCAAAGATTTTGATGAAGATTATGTTCCAGCTCCTTCAGAAGGAATGGGCGACATTCGCTATCATAAAGGGCATGCCAATGACTCTGTCACTACCTATCGCGGTAAATCCATTAAATTAACGATGGCTCCCAATCCCAGTCATTTGGAATCAGTTGATCCTGTAGTAGAAGGACAAGCGCATGCCAAGCAATTTCTAGTGAGTGATGAACAGGAGCGAAAAAGGGTGATTCCTCTTCTGATGCATGGAGATGCGGCTTTGGCGGGTCAAGGAGTCGTTTACGAAACGTTGCAGATGAGCAAACTCTCAGGATTTGAGACAGGAGGCACTCTTCATATTGCCATCAACAACCAAATTGGTTTTACCACTTCTCCCCATGAAGGCCGCTCCACATTATATTGTACAGATATTGCGCGAACATTTGGAGCACCCGTTTTTCACGTCAATGCCGAGGATGTTGAAATGTGCGTGCGCATTTCTTTGCTGGCTTTGACAATTCGACAACACTTTCATTGCGATGTTTTCATCGATTTTAATTGCTATCGCAAATATGGCCATAATGAAGGAGATGAGCCAGCTTTCACACAGCCTATAGACTATCAAATGGTCCGTAAAAGAAGATCCATTCGCCATCTTTATTTAGATAAGCTTGTAAAAGAAGGGCATATTGACAAAGGAATTGCGGAGCATCGTGAAGAGGTTCTTAAACAACATTTACAGGAAGCTTACCAAATTTCTCAAGAAAAAGGAGATGATCTTCCACGGCAATATCAATCTAAGAAAGAGGCTTTTTCTTTTCCAATAGTCGAGACGCGTGTCGAGCTTTCTTTGTTACAAAAAGTCACAGAAAATTTTAGTGAAATTCCAGCTGATTTTCATTTGAATAGCAAATTAAAAAGTTTGATTAAGGAGCGTTTTCAAGCAATTTTTGAAGATAAACCTTTTGATTGGGGAATGGCGGAATTTTTGGCTTATGGCACTCTAGTATGGGAAGGCATCCCTGTACGACTAGCAGGGCAAGATAGCGCACGTGGCACTTTCAGCCATCGACATGCTTTATGGGTTGATCAAGAGAATAATCAACCTTATTATCCGTTAGCTCATCTACGTCAAGGGCAGGCAAGATTTGAAGTTTTGAATACCTGCCTATCAGAGGTCGCTGCTTTGGGATTTGAATATGGCTACAGTACAGTTTGTACCAAAGGTTTAAACATTTGGGAAGCTCAGTTTGGAGATTTTGCCAATTCCGCACAGGTGATCATTGATCAATACATTGCCAGTGGCGAACAAAAATGGGGTCAAACCTCTAATCTTGTTCTTTTTCTGCCTCATGGGTTTGAAGGGCAAGGGCCAGAACACTCTTCAGCTCGTTTTGAGCGATTTCTAACTTTAGCAGGACATGACAATATGCAGATCGTCAATCCCACAACTTCTGCTCAAATGTTCCATCTTTTACGTCGGCAGGTCAAGCAGTCTTTGCAAAAGCCTTTAGTGATTTTCACCCCTAAAGGATTATTACGTCATCCAGCTTCTGCTAGCACCGTCAAAGATTTAACCCAGGGACAATTCTCTTTAATTTTAGATGATCCACGCCAGCCAAAGAATATTCGTCGTTTAGTTTTATGTAGCGGACGTATCTATTATGATCTTAATGCGCAGCGTGAAAAAGAGCAGCGTAGTGATGTGGCAATTATTCGAATCGAACAGCTTTATCCTTTGAATACAAAAGAGTTAAAAGATGTTATTGGTCGTTATGGTTCATTTCAAGATTGTCTTTGGGTACAGGAAGAGCCAGAAAATATGGGAAGTTGGCGCTTTATTTCTTTTTACTTGCCGCATGTTCTGCCTGCAGGTATTCCCTTCTTTTATGTGGGACGCGAGGGGAGTGCAACGCCGGCAACAGGATTTTATGCGCGCCATAGACAAGAGCTTGCTAATCTTTTACATCAGGTTTTTAATTCATGAAAAGCGAAATCAAAGTTCCTTCTATGGGAGAATCTATTTCAGAAGTCATTATAGGGCAAATTTTTGCTCCAAATGGCACCATTGTTAAAATTGATGCTGAAATTCTTGAGCTTGAAACAGACAAAGTGAATCAAGTGCTTTATGCTCCTCAAGCTGGAAAAGTCCATTTGACAGTCAAAGCAGGAGATCATGTTAAAATTGGTCAAATCATTGGAACAATAGAACCCTTATCTGCACAAGAGGGAAAAGTGTCGGAGGAGAATGATCAACCTTCGATTCCTGCTGTTCCAACCCCATCTGCTACACAAGCAGAGGAGAAAAAACCTGCAAAGCTGGAACAAGGAAACATTTCACGTTATAGTCGCGAGGCTTTCTTATCTGATTTAGCATTACCTGAAACTTCTCAACAGCAATCAGCCAATCCAACACCAGCTCCCCCGATGGTTCCACAGGAAAAACAGCAAATTTCAACCAGAGAAACACGACGTGCAATGTCTAAAATTCGCAAGGTCATTGCACAACGATTAGTAGAAGCGCAGCGTACAATGGCCATGTTGACGACATTCAATGAAGTCGATCTCACTCAAGTGATTCAATTGCGTGAAAAATATAAAGAGGCCTTTGCCAAGAAATATCATTGCAAGCTCGGATTTATGTCGTTTTTTGTCAAAGCAACCCTTTCTGCTCTCCAAGCTTATCCAAATCTTAATTCTTATCTAGATGGCGATGAAATTGTCCATCGCGAATATTATGATATTGGTGTGGCTGTAGGAACAGATAAGGGGGTCATCGTTCCAGTGATTCGAAATTGCGACCAGTTGAGTTTTGCAGAAATTGAGCAAGGAATCGAAAATTTTGCCAAAAAGGTGAAGGAAGGAACATTAGTAGCAAACGAGTTACAAGGAGGCGGTTTCACGATTACTAATGGAGGGACCTATGGATCTTTGCTTTCCACACCCATTCTTCTTCCTCCGCAGTGCGGCATTTTAGGAATGCACAAAATTGAAAAGCGTCCTGTGGTCATCAATGATCAAATCATTATTCGTTCTATGATGTATGTAGCGTTGAGCTATGATCATCGTTTAATTGATGGCAAAGAAGCGGTTTCCTTCTTAGTGCATATCAAAAATATATTGGAAGAGCCTTCACGTTTGCTATTGGATATTTAATCAGATGTAAAAGGGAATAAGAAATGGCAGAAGATCACTATGAGATAGCAATTATTGGAGCTGGGCCAGGCGGTTACGTTGCAGCCATTCGAGCCGCACAATTGGGATTTAAAACTGTTTGCATTGATAAACATCATACCTTAGGAGGAACTTGCCTTAATGTTGGATGCATTCCTTCTAAGACTCTTCTACAATCGACTGAACTTTTATTTCATTTCAAAAATCAAGGAAAAGAACAGGGATTTGAATTTTCCCAGTTGAGCATTGATTTTTCTCAACTCATGGATCGCAAAAAAAAAGTGGTCAAAAGTTTGGTAGATGGAGTTGCAGGTCTTCTTCGGCAACATCACATTACAGTTTTGCAGGGCAGTGCTGAATTTATGGATCCGCATCGTTTGCGGGTGACTTCAAAGGAGGGCTTAACTCAAGAAATAGCAGCTTCCCACATTCTCATTGCCACTGGATCTGAACCTATCGCTTTGCCAGATCTTCCATTTCATGAACGGCAAGTTGTCTCTTCGACAGGTGCGTTAAGTCTATTGAGTATCCCCGAGCGCCTGGTTGTCGTGGGCGGAGGCGTGATTGGCGTAGAATTGGCTTCTGTTTATAGCCGTCTGGGATCTAAGGTGATAGTGATTGAAATGCTTGATCATCTTTGTCCGGCTTTTGATCAATCCCTTTCCAAGCAACTTTTGAACATCCTCCAAAAGCAGGGAATTGAATTCTGTTTATCGAGTCGACTCGTGACTGCAGCAATCCAGCCTGATGAGGTCATTCTAGTGGCCGATCTCAATGGCGAGTTGACCAACTTAAGCGCCCAAGTTGTTTTGGTTGCTGTTGGAAGACGTCCTTATAGTGTGGGTCTTGGACTCGAAAGAGTTGGCATCCAAAAAGATCAGCGAGGTTTTATTCTCGTAGATGGCAATTTTCGCACTTCTCAACCGCATATTTTTGCCATTGGCGATGTCATTGAAGGAACCATGTTGGCGCATCGTGCTTCAGCTGAAGGGGTGGCAGTGATCGAATCCTTGAAGGGAGAGCATTCTACTCTTGATTATTTAGCGATCCCCAATATTATCTATACTTATCCAGAAGTGGCATCCGTGGGATTGACCGAGCAAGAGGCGCGGCAGGCTGGACTTGATTTAATGGTAGGAACGAGCTTTTTTCGAGGTAATCCTCGCGCCCGGTGCATGGGCGAAACAGAAGGATTTGTCAAAATTCTAGGAGATAAGCGTTCAGGTCGTTTAGTTGGAATGCATATTCTAGGGCCACATGCCTCAGAATTGATTGCAGAAGGAATGCTGGCCATGCAAAAGAAAGCGAGTGTAAAAGAGATAGCCGAGGCACCTCAAGCTCATCCTACCTTGAGTGAAGCGATCAAAGAGGCCGCCCTAGATGCATTAGGACGGCCTATTCATCATTAATAATTGTGGGAAGTTCCACAGCCGCACGAAGAACGGACATTTGGATTGGAAATTTTAAAACCAGAGCCACGCAATCCTTCAACGTAGTCAATTTCTGACCCCAGAAGGCGAGGCACCATGGCTTGTTTCACATGGATTTCAATACCATTAGATTCAAATACCTTATCTTCATCTTCAGCTTTCTCAGAAAAATCTAATACATATTCAAATCCATTACATCCAGCCATTTCTTCATAAAAGCGCATTCCCCAGCCCTGCTTGCCTTCTTCCGATAAAATTTCCAGGAATTTAGCAGCTCCACGAGGCGTAATGCGGATAGAAGTCAAGTCCACCTCTTCTTCTAACAAGGCGTTGAGGCGGCGAGCCAATTCATCAATTTGAGTATCGGTTTTTCCATGAGTATACATACCCGCTTCAAGCGTTTCCCAAACAGCTGCATGACAGCCTACACAGTGCAAGCCTGCATTGGTGATTTCTTGGGATAAGCGTTGTGCTTTATAAGGAAACATTCCCAAAATCTCTTCAATTGTCATTTGACGCGTAATTTTTTGAGCTTGTTTTTTAGGAGCAGAGCAACAAGAAGAGTCCGAATTCTTGCTCTTTTCTTCTTGCTTTTTAGGAGCAGAGCAGCAAGCAGATTGAGCTTGTTCATGCTTTTCTTCTTTCTTTGGAGTTGAACAACAAGAAGATGGAGAAGAAGGCTTATGCTCATCCTCGTGCTTTTTATGTGGTGAACAACAGGACATAATCAGTTCCTTTGATTAAAGGGTTAAAAAATTTAATTGAGATTGTATGTCAAATGCTATTAAAAGCAAACGCGTACACGTCCATGTTTAATGCGGCATTGGCAAGCTAAACGCTCGTGGCTTGTTCCTTCTCCTAAGAAATCTTCCTCTTCTTTAGTGGGAGATGATAGATTCTCTTTGCCTTCCTTAATCTCAATGACGCACGTTCCACACACTCCCTCTGTACAAGCAAAAGGAACGCCTGCTTCTTCACAAACTTCAGCAATGGGAGAATCATCAGGTAACTCCACCTCTTCTCCATTGTGATCAAATACTAATGTGGCCATACAATAAAAACTCCTCAACAACGTGATTTAAAATAAATCTTGTCTATTCCTTCATTTGTTTTCTCTAAGTCAAATTCCAAACAACGAATTTTTGCCTACAACAATAAAAGATTCCGCTCTTTCTTGGCAAAACCTCTCAGATCAAATAAGAGTCTTTAACAGGGAGATGAACAAAATCTAACTCAGTTATTAATTCAAATAAAATAATGATATTATCAACTAACATCAGATTTAATTTAAAATTTTTTTAAATTAAATTCAAGATTTTTTTAGCTTTTATAAGAAATTGAAGTAAATTTACAATTTGGTCTGTCTTTTATCTTGTGACTGAATACATTTAGATTGCCCGATAAGGAAAATACCCAAGGCAATAAAAGGGAGACTAAGAATTTGTCCGGCTTGTAGAAAGGAGAAATGAATGATCGATTCAAGATTATCTTTCCAAAATTCTAAAATAAAACGGCTGCTAAATCCTAAAATAAATGTTAGGCCAATGAGAGCACCTGGGCATTCAGTGATTCGTTTCTTTTTCCAAAGATACCACACAATGCAAAAAATGATTAAGTAAGCTCCTGCTTCATAAAGTTGAACAGGGTGGCGTGGAATAGGAAGGCTGCCATCAGCCGGATGACCAAAAATGATCGCCCACGGCAGAGTGGTAGAAGTTCCCAAAATTTCTTGATTCATGAAGTTTCCCAAACGAATAAAGCAGATGACGGCAGCAGTAGGAACAGCGGCAAAATCAAGGATGCGAAGAAAAGTCAGTTGCGGAACCCAGCTTTGAATATATTTGGCGTAAAAATAAATGGCAATCATGACGCCTATGATGCCACCATGGCTTGCAAGGCCTCCATGCCAGATTTTGAAGATTTCAAGGGGGTGTTCACGAAAATAAGGCCAATCATAAAAGAAAACGGCTCCTAAGCGCGCCCCTATCACTGTTCCAATCACAACAAACCACAAAAAACGATCGGCTAAGAAATAGGCTGTTTGTTTAGGAGAGGCGAGCGATTTGCCAAGCACTTGTTGCAATTCTTCACGAGAGATTGAAGTTTGATTTAAAAAGCGGTTCAATCCTTTTAGAATTCCTTGTTGGAGTTGTGGAGTGATGGCAGGTGCTGTTTTTTGCTTCATTTGTTGGCGTGGAGAAAGATCAAGCTGTGCCATGATTTGAGTCGTTAAAGGTGAGGAAGAACTGCGTAATTCTTCTATCAGATCAGGCCAATTGAGAATATCTATGGAAGATAAATGGCGAATTTGAATTAAAAAGCGGGTTAAGATGGGATTGAAAATAAAGTAGCCCAGAATAAACCCACTTACAAATAAAATGCCATACCAAACCACAGCATGATCAATAAAGGGAACCTTAAAAGCCTCCCTTGGAGGATCCCAATAAAGCCAACCAAGAGACTGGTAGACATTCATACAAATACCTTTATAGCTCATTCAACTTAATAGCTTTTGAAGTCATTATCACCTCCAACAGTCATTAAGCTGACCAAAAGAGGATAAGTCCAAAAAAAAACCCTATCTTTGAACTTTGAATACAAAGATAGGGCGGATCGGAGCAGAGGGATTCGAACCCCCGACCTACTGCTCCCAAAGCAGCCGCGCTAGCCAAGCTGCGCTATGCTCCGATACTCTCAAAAGAGAATAAAAACGTTATCATATTTTGACATTTTTGACAAACAAAAATTCTTAAAAAAATTTTAAGGGTTGAATCGATGAGCATTGAAAGTATGAACTGAAAGGCTCTTTTGCCTTTTGGATCTTTTAGTAGCCAATACTTATAATTTCATCTTTATTAATAAAGATAATAATCAGGTTTATAAGGGCCCTCTTGGGGAACTCCTAAATAAGCAGCTTGTGCAGGAGTAAGCTGTGTTAAATGGACGCCAAGTTGATCTAAATGCAGGCGAGCGACTTTTTCATCTAAAATTTTGGGTAAACGGTAAATCCCAATTGGATAACGTTCAGGATGAGTCCATAGCTCGATTTGAGCCAAAACTTGATTGGAAAAAGAATTAGACATCACATAAGAAGGATGTCCTTTGGCGCAGCCTAAATTGACGAGCCGCCCTTGAGCTAGCAAAATGAGGCTTTTATTTTGATTTTTCCAGCGAAAGCGATCGACTTGGGGCTTAATAGACATTTCTTCAATGTCTGGATGATTTTTGAGCCATGCTACTTCAATTTCACAATCAAAATGACCAATGTTGCAAAGGATCGCTCCATCCTTCATCTTCTCCATGTGTTCTCCGCGAATGACATCAATGCATCCAGTTGCTGTAACAAAGATGTCTCCAATGGAGGCGATCTCTTCTAATCTCACTACTGGAAGTCCTTCCATAGCTGCCTGATAGGCGCAAATGGGATCGACTTCACAAACCATCACATGAGCGCCATATGCTTTTAAGGAAGCGACACATCCTTTACCGACATCGCCATAACCTAAAACGATGATGGTTTTGCCAGCAATCATCACATCTGTTGCACGTTTTAAACCATCGACAAGGGATTCTCGACAGCCATAAAGGTTGTCAAATTTAGCTTTTGTCACTGAGTCATTGACGTTGATCGCAGGTGCTCCGAGCATTCCTGCTTTTTGGCGACGCACAAGAGCGCGCACTCCCGTTGTTGTTTCCTCTGAAATTCCGTGGATGTCTTTTAAAAGTTCGGGATGCTTTTCATGAACATACTGGGTAAGATCTCCACCATCGTCTAAAATCATATTCAGGGGCTGGTTGCCAAAAAATAGTGTTTGCGCAATACACCATTCATATTCTTTCATGGTCATTTCTTTCCAAGCAAAAACAGGAACACCTACTTGTGCCATGGCTGCTGCTGCTTGGTCTTGCGTGGAATAAATATTGCAAGAAGACCACCGTACCTCAGCTCCTAGTACCCTTAAGGTTTCAATCAGCACTGCTGTTTGAGCCGTCATATGTAAGCAGCCTGCAATACGTGCTCCGTGCAAGGGTTTTACTTGAGAAAACTCCTTTCTTAGCGTCATCAGACCCGGCATTTCATGTTCGGCTAATTCAATTTCTCGCCGTCCTAAATCGGCCAAGGCTTTTCCCTCTGAAGAATTTACGTCTAAGTCGAATTGGATATGATAATCTTTTTTAGTCATAAATATTCTTTTAACATGAAGGGCATTACAATTCCATCTCTATTATAATCATCTGAAAATTAGTGTTGATTTTGATTTATTAAATTATTGTTTTGATATAGATATTAAACTTATATTAGAGTGTATCTTAAAAAATCGATGATGAGTATTCGTTTATTGCATGAGGTGTTGCCTATGGACTCCTTAATATATTATCGGTATGTTATTAATATTTAGATACATAACAGCATTTGAGAGTGTAATTATTAGCATAGTTCAATTGAAGGTCGCATGTTTATGCCGTCCTTTCAGGACTCGATGTCTTTTTGATAGAACCCAGGCCTCCGCTTCGCTGCGACCTGGGCTGTAACATGACGGCCCTTCAGGCCTTAACAAAAGATGATTTAGGGACTATAGAAGAGGGACTTAAACATCTCTTGTTAAGGCCTGAAGGGCCCTCATGTTACAGCACAGGCCTCCGCTTCGCTGTGCGACCTGGGCTGTAACATGAGGGCCCTTCAGGCTTTAACAAAAAGATGATTTAGGGACTATAGAAGAGAGACTTAAACATCTCTTGTTAAGGCCTGAAGGGCCGTTATGTTACAGCCCAGATCGCAGCGAAGCGGAGGCCTGGGTTCTATCAAAAAGACATCGAGTCCTGAAAGGACGGCATAAACATGCGACCTTCAATTGAACTATGCCAATTATTGTGAAAAATAAAGCTCATTTTTTGCACAAAATGAACACCCTAACCCTAACCTCGGGTGACAGATATAGAATATAGATTAAACCTGTGAACTAAGAATAATATAACAATTTTTTTGAGGATTTATGTTTAATGATGTAAGACAAAAATGCCAAAATTACTATGATCACATCCCATCAGATACATTACCTAAAATGGTAAGAAGCGCTCTCTATACTTTTGGGATTGCTTTTGTCATCAATCAAAAAAATTTTGGGAGTCCCTATAATATGGCTATTCCGCTTGCTGCTGCTGGAATGGCAGCTGTAGCTTCTTTAATTTATGCTTTGACCACTCCTATTTTTAATATGGTATTTGGTGATAATCGCATTCTATTCCATCGCGAATTGATTAAGCAGCTTGTCAATATCAGTTTTTCATCCACTATTTTGAATTACGTCACGACAGGAAAAGTCAATTTATTCTCTCTCAATTTGTTGGGAGGCTTTTCTTGCAATATCATCCTAGGGCTCTTTGAGATAGCTCCCACTTTTGTTGATTGGTTAGGTGCCACAGCCGCAGCCAATGAATTAAGAGAGGAATATAAATATTTTGGTATAGATGCAGAGCCTGGATCTAGCTCAGTCTTTCTCAACTTTGGCCTATTTTCTCAATAAGCTTATGATTGTCCTCAAACTAAAATTCTCAATTGAGGACAAAAACGCATATAAACGAGTATTAATGTTGGCCTGCTATTTCTGAGCAAGAGCACTGTCAGGAAGCAACCTTTAAGTCTGCAGCTTCTTTAAGATTGTATGCCAAGCTCCCGTAATATCGCGATGATCTTCTTCCAGTGATTTTTGAATATGCTTGACACTAGCCATAACAGTTGAATGATCGCGAGAAAACAAATCTCCAATCTTCATGAAGGGCATCTTAAGCTTTTCACGACAAAGATGCATGGTGATTTGGCGAGGAAGCGCACATTCCCGTGTCTGCGACTTACCCAAGATGTCTTCTGAGCGAATTCCATAATATTCGGCAACAGCTTGAATAATTTTAGGAGGTGTCAAAGCAGCTTTTTGCTCTTCATTCAGCAAATCTGATAACAAGGCCTTTACCGCTGCAACAGACAAATTATCCAGAGAATGATGGGAATCTAAATGCAGGCGCAAAACAAGAGCTTCAAAAGCCTTGACTAAGGCTTTTGGATTGCTAGTGAAAACCTCTACTAAAAAATCGCTAATTTTTGCGGGCAAAGGAAATCGCAAGGCTTGTGCCTTGGCTTGTAATAAGCTTTTAAGCGCTTCTGCATGCACGGGCTTAAGAGGTAAGACAATACCCCATTCAAAACGACTGACCAAACGAGGTTCAATTAAATGCAGTTCTTGCGGAGCACAATGAGCCGACAAAATAATTTGCTTACCCTCAAGATGTAAAGTATTAAAAGTATGAAAAAATTCTTCCTGCGTCGCTCCTTTACGAGAAAAAACATGGACATCATCCACCAGTAAAATGTCGGCATTACGATAGGCTTGACGAAATGTGCTCATTTCGCCTGCTCGAATGGCTGTCACCACATGATCAGTAAATAATTCTGCTCGAACATAAATACTTTTGAGTCCCTGTGCGCGGAAACTTTGAGTTAAGCTCATCATTAAATGCGTCTTACCACAGCCTGTAGGACCATAAAGATAAATGGGATTAAAGGTTCCCAAAGAGGTGGTGGTAGGATTTGACAATCCTGCCAGCTCGCATAATAATTTATGTGCCAATTGATTATCAGGATTCACAACAAAATATTGAAAGAGGCAAAGGGGATCAAGCTCATCAAAATTGAGTTGAAATTGAACGCTCTTGATGTCCTTATTTCCTTTCCCTTGGTCTCGATTTTTTTTAGATTTCAGAGAAATATTGGCAATAGAAAGGTGAATTTTAATGCGCTTATTATTTCCATTGACTAATCGGGCTTGTGCTTTCCCTCGCATGTGCTCTTCAAACCAAAGAGCTTGAAAAGAGTCCTTGGCTTCCAAATATAAATTGCAAGCATCAAAGCGCTGAATTTTTAAGCTGCGCAGCCATTTTTGAACCGTGTCAGATCCAAGTTCAGCTTCTTGTTGTTGAAGAAATTGTTCCCATGCTTGCATGTTTTTCTAACCTAACGTCTCGATTTTCATGGGATTTTATAAAGATTAGACATGCAAGTCAAAATGAAAACACACTTTGCATGCATTTTTAGCTTAGTGGATTCAGCTAAGCCTCCTATAGCAAGAAGGCGAATGTAGTTAATGCATCCATCTTAATTATTTCTACTTGCTATATATTTTAATTTATTTAATTTAATAATTTATTAACAGTAAATTAAATAAAAAAATATGATTAATTAATGATAAAAATGTTATTATATATTATATGACAGAATTTAATATTAATAAAAACAGTTATCTAAATTCCTAATAAAGAGGTTAATTTATGGATCCTTCTCCCATTATTCAAACCCCTCCATCTATACAAACACAGGGGCAAGAGAATCAAAATCTGAAGGTATCGCCAACGAAAGAAGAGACCAATGAAAATAGAATTGAAAAAGTAGCGGTGGCTATTTTACCTCCTTCCCCTTCAGTCCCGTCTTCTCCTTCTCTTTCTCAACATACTGTGGAGGGAAATAAAAATAAAATTTCTAAATGGGAAAGCTTTAAGACCTTCTTTTTAAAACTATTCGGATACCCCGTTAATGAAGATCTGGTAAAGGCTAAATCCATTCAGAAAAATATTAAAGAATTAGAGGATAGCCTTGATAAATACAGTACTTATACATTTAATAAAAAAACAGGGCAAATTGGCGATAGAAAAGAAGTCAAAGAATTAATAGAAACCATAAAGGATCAGGCGCAAAAAGTAAAACAACAAGAGGGAGACGCGCGAGAATTAGGAAAAGCTTACTCTCATTGTCGATCCTACGTGGAGCAAATTAATAAAACTTATAATTATGCCAAGCATTTTGAATATAGAGAGAAGATTATTCATGATCTTCAGCAAATCGAAGAAACAGTAGGCACAAAAAATCCTCAGCTGTCAGCTATTGATCAACTAAACAATTTGAAAGAGAAAGAAAAAACATTAATTGATACCCTAAATGAAGCTTTAAAGTCCGATCCTCTCTTAAAAAATCACCAGCCAAAACAAAAAAAATTGAGCAATATTTTACCCAATAAAAAAGATGTCTCTATAGAAAATGCTCCTGAAGTCATAAAAATTGCTTATTCAGGTGTAACGAATCCAGCTTTCAACATCTTGTCCAATTCCAAAAATTTGCAACCCCTATTAAAACCTTTAATTAAGCGAGACTTGCAATCATTATGTCAGACTGGACCGCAACAGGTAGCTTTACACGCCGAAAAAGTTAAACAAGAATTGCAAGATATGACCGAAAAAGAAAGGGAAAAATTATTAAACCCTTTTAAAGAATTCATCAAAACTGAACATACTTTTAAAGAGAATTTAGAAGATTTGCAAGCTTACAAAAATAAATTAGACGATATCATTGATAATCCAAGCAAATTACAACAATTCGAAGCAAAGTTAACGAAATCCAAGCTTCCTCCTCTACCCGTCCTAGAAAAGTTAAGGGATAATCTTGATCAATTTGCTCAAGTCTTAACAGTCATTGGCCCATTTTCAACGAACATTGATAAACTTACTATCGATCAACTTCCTGAATTTGCTCAAGAATATCTCAAAACTGACTTTACTCCTTTCTTGAATGCGATAGCACTGCAAGAGCAATTGACTTCATTAATCTTGGCCAACCCTGAGATCGATAAATTATGTACACAAATTAGGAAAGGGCCTCCTAAAAATTTTAAAGCTGAAACTGATCTCAATAGCCTGGCGTCTACCGTTTTTCAAAGGGTTACGCGTTATCCTATGATGTTGGCAGAATTATTAAAACACTCAAAAGACAATAGTGCTGTCAGTGAAGTGGTTAATCAATGCCATCAACATGCTTTACAATACGCTAAGGCAGTAAATAACTGGTAGGAAAGAAACCTATCTAAAATACTAACTGAGAGAGAATTTTCTCTGCTAGACGCCATCCTGATTAACTTTTGTGTAATTGAGGCCGTTATTTCATCTTGAGATTTAAGAAATCTTGTAAATGACCAAAGGATTCGAAATCCTTTGGTCATTTTTCTTTCAATTAATTTAATATTTAAATATACTTAGCCACAATTAATTAATTGTAAAATGTAATTTTATTAATTCTTTAAGAAAAGTTTATTTTAGATATAAGTTGATTAATTATGATAATGTACATAAATTAATTTTGCTAACTATGTTTATGTCCTTTGCTATAAATCAAAATTAATTAAAATTATTTTAAATTTGGTGCAACGTCAAATTTATTTTAAAAAATTAAAAAAAAATATAAAATATGCAATCTCAATAAATTATTTATTAAGTTGATTTTATCATCAGTCTAATGAAATTGATAGACTAAGATCTTAATGAATGCAATAAATCAAAGGTGGCTATGAACAAAATTCCTAATTTAAATTTATTTCAAAATAACTCATTTGAAATGAATTCAGAATTCCTTGAAAAGATGGATGTTGCAGATCAAGCTACAAGGGTCACATTAGCTAATTTCATGATTAATAATAAGACAGATTTACACAAAAAAATTAATCAGCTGGGTCTAGATGTTGTTAACTTAAAATTAGAAAAAAAAATTAAGGAAATTAAAAGCGATACTACAGGTATTATTGGATTTTTTAAGTATCTTTTTCGTCCGACTGTAAAAGCAGAAAAGCAACTTCAACTTGAACAGATGATAATCCTGCAAGAGTTTATCAAAAACATAAAGAAAGTGAAAAATATTCAGGAAAATGAAATTCTACCTAGCAAAGAATTTGAAAATCAAATTGAAGAAGAGGAGCCTATTCTTACACCTTCTAAATTGGCTGCGCAAATAGAAACTAAGATCTCTCCTTTTAATGAAGGAATAGAATCTATTGCTTTTAGTGGACTAGAGACAATACTTATAGAAGAAGAAAAGCCCTCTATTCTTCCCTCTCCTCTTCCGCCTGCACCTATGATAGGAGCACCTCCACCACCTCCTGCTCCACCTATGCCAGGAGCACCACCTGTTATTGTGAAGAAAAAATTCGATCAAGAACCCGACGCACCCTCTATTATTCTGCCAGGAAAAACAGGAGCAAAAAAATTAGAATCATTATCTATAAAAGAGCTTAAAAAAGAAATTGAAAAAATTGAAAAATTTGTTGGAAAATTGAGTGAAGTATTACAACCAATAGAAGAAATAGTGACTGAAGCGGCTGAGCTTGAAGAGAAAATAAAAGAAAAAACTCAAGAACAAAATCAATTAAAATCTGAGATAGCTGATCTAGAAAAAAAGAAAGCAATCTTAGAACAACCGCAAGAGATTTGTTTTTTTAAGTTCAAAGTTAAAGCAGGTGAAGAATTAGATTTTCCTCTTTATTCCGATGAAAAATTTGAAGAAATTAATTGTGAGTTAAAAAAACTAGGCGCGAAAAGCTTATCTCACGCACATCGCAAAAGTGACTATAAGGATAAGATAGTAGAAGATCTCAATAATGCACAAAAGAAAAAAAATTTCCTAGATACAATCATTAAGAATGACAAGGAAAAACAAGAGACAATTCAAAAGGAAAAAAATAATGGCATTCTTTTTTGTGAATATGAAGAAAACTTAAAAAAGAAGAGAGAAATATTAGGAGAATGGGAAAGAGCTTTGAAAAAAAGAAGAGAACAACTTACAAAGCGTTTAAAGCCTCCTGAAAAAAGCAATTTAAAAGATAAAAAAATGCTGCCAGCTGAGAAAAAGAGCTTAGTGCTCTCGATTTCGGAAGCAATCACTCATAATGACTACCTTGCCGAAAGATCCGATTTGTTAGCTCTAAAAGCACTAGAAGAAAATCAAAATGCTCAGATTAAATTACGGGGCGAAGAATTTCATCGTGAGCTATCTTCCTAAGCAGGTGTGTCTTAAAATGCTAGTATTCTATAGGCTTTATCATTTTTAAGACACATCTCATCCCTTCAAGTTAATGCATATTTGACACTTACAGCCCTTCAGGCTGATGCAAGGAATCTTAGTTGACAATATTAGACTGCAGTCTAATCCTACTATTGCAAGCCGAGATTCCCGGCATCAGCCTGAAGGGCTGCATGTGTCAAATATTTTAGTAAAAATACCCTGATTCCAAGTGAGGAGATTAAGTTTTACTTTTTAATTTATCCTTTTTACCAGATTTTTTGACAGACGCAGAAGCTGGAACAATAGGTTGTTTTTGCATCTTTTTGGTCGTTATCCATTGCTGTAGAATGCCTAATAGCATGGAGGAAAGCCAGTAAATGTTTAAACCTGAAGGAAAATTGTAAAACATGACGCTAAAGAGAAGGGTCATCATGGTTCCCATCATACGTTGTTGGCGCTGTTGATCTGTCATCAGGGTAGGATCTTTAGGACCTGTTGCCATCAGTCGCTGTTGAACAAACATGACAAGACCCAGCAGAATAGGCAGTAAGTGAAATTCATTGCCAATAAAGAAAATAGGATGTTTCCATCTAAACAACACATCGGGTGCTGTTAGATCGTCAATCCATCCAGGAATAAAGGGAGCTCCGCGCAGGGCAAAGCTTGATTTAAGTAAATCGAACATTCCAATTAAAAAAGGCATTTGAATCAAGAGGGGAAGGCATCCCGAGGCAGGATTGACTCCTCTTTCTCGGTACAAACTCATGATTTCAATTTGAGCCTTTTTCGGATCTTTTTTATACTTTTCTTGCAGAGCAGTGATTTCGGGGCTAATTTGCTGCATACGCACCATTGATTTTGTCGACCATGCATTAAGAGGATAAAGCATGAGACGCAAGCTGATAGTCAGCAAAACAATGGATAAAGCCCAAGAATGAGTAAAAGAATGAAATAAATTCATCAAAACAAATAGGAATTTGGCAAAAGGCTCTGAAATAAAAGTAAACCAACCATGCATAGTTTGGCAAGAAATGTAATCAGGATTGTAGCCGGTTGCTGGATCAGAATAAAGGGCATCGACTTGTTGAAGAATCTCAGTATCGAAAGGCCCTGCAAAAAATCGAAATTTTAATATTCCTCCTTGAGATTTTAAAGGAAGTAGCGTCATATACCCAGGTAAATTAGCCAGCTTAAATTTATCGTTAGTCGCTTCAAATTCTGCGAGCCGAGAGGGAGCTGCTAAGCCTGAAACGTATTGAACGCGATAGCCAGGATCAATGTCCTTTAGAGGATTCAAAATCATTCCTAAAAAGCCATTAGAATCACAAATCCAGTCTAAATACACAGACGTTACTGTCGTAACATCTTGCGGAAGTTCAATCTTTTCGACCTCAGACTTTTGGTTGCGTGTTAAGCGATATTTAAGAGCTGGAGCGAGACTGCCTGAAATCCATTCCACTTCTGGCAGGCCGGAAGTCAACCAAAGTCCTCTTCCATCTCCTTCAATTTTAATTTCTAGTGTGAGACAGTAAGGACCTTCAGGATGGTCATGATTTCCTAGAGAATAGGTTTTTGTAATGTGTCGGTGCTGTTGGGTCGCTTCAAAGGTGATAGAATGATCATCAAAGTGCTTCACTTCATAAATCATTTCTGCCATTTCAGGATATTCAGAAACAATGTTTAACGCATAATATTGTGGCTTCACTTGAATGCTTTGTCGAGGAGATTTTTCCACTAAATTGCGACGCAATAAAGGATAATAGCCACCAAGTTGTCCTTGTGAGTGAAATTGAGGCGCATCCTTTGTAGAAGCAGATGGTGTGTAATAAGGATGAAGTGGAAAATAAGCATTATCAGGATATTCCTTAATCATATCGCGATCAAATTCAATTTCACGTACAACGCTCAAAGAATTTTCTTTAGAATGAAAGGGAAGATTAATTTCTGCCAATGCAGCTCCATAAGTGGAAAACACAAGCTGTTGATAAGAATTTTCTAAAACATAAAATTTTTCATCTGTTTTTTTTGTTGAGCGAATAGAGGCTGGAGTTGCCTGGCTAAGGACTTGACTCAGGCCTCTCAGTTCAGTTAATGGCACAAGTTGCTGATGCTTCGCATCATAAAGTCCTACTGGCAAATAACCCTGATTCATTTTTAGCAAAGCAATAGCTTGAAATTGATCGAGAGGATTACTGGGAGTGTTAAATGCTTTTGAAAAAGGAAAAGTCAAGCGGCCATCTGTATATTCACCCAAAGTGACATAAGGAGAAGTAGGCTCTTGAGGATTAACAGTCACTAATTGAAGATCGAAGCGACCCAGATGCGGCAGTAGGCCCATTTGTAAGCGATTAGATGTCTTTGCTTGGTAAACAACAGGTGAACCTAATTCGGACGCTTCTTGATAGGTAAGATGATAATCTTGTCCCTCATTTGAATCAGGGAGTTTAACAAAAACAGAAGCAGGCAGAGAAGAAGTCCAGGATAAAGCTAAGACACTGTCATGATTGAAAATCCCAATAGTCAAGGGCTCTTGTTGTTGGGCATTATTGAATAATTGTACCAAGGGAAGCGAGCTTAAAGGAGCTGTACGCTGAGCGATTTCTTCTTGTAAATGCTTTTCTTTCAGTGTCTCTTTGCTTTGTTGCTGTTTTAACCATTCTTGTTTCTTTTGGACATTTTGATATTGAAAAAAGAGATTAACTAAGAAGAGAGTGAGAGAAAGACCAATCACAAACAAAATTGTACGTTTATCCATCGCGTTCTTTACCTTTAAAGTGTCTTTGAATCAAATTGTTAAAAGAAATAAATTACCATAGATGAGGGGAAAGTGACAAGGATTAAAAGGAATCTTGATCTTTCTATTATTAGCATTTGCTTTAAAATGAAATTTTCATTCATTTATTTGCTGTCTCCTCTCCCTCTATTAAAGGAAATCAAAAATCCCGTACTGAAATCCCATACTGAAGAGAAAATGAGACATTTTCTTCATTCCAACCTGAGCAATTCTATAATCTGAAAGCCTGCCGGGCTAATCATCACTATTGGATTGAAAATCTTTCAAAGTGATGTAAGCAATCTATGTTAAATGGAGGGCTTTTTTTAGAAAATAGCTTAAAGTGCTAGCATTTGCAAACACGTTCTAAGGCATCATTCTAAATTGCTGCCTTCCTATATTTAGCCTGAAAGGAATAAGTGATTGGTAACACTTGATTGCAAGCCATAGGATGATAACCTCTGTCCCCTTATCCTAAACAATTATTTAAAAAATCCATTTAGTAGATCAGGATATAAAAGATTTAAACTATTATTTTTTAAAATAAATATTAATTACAAATTATTTGATTTAAATTTTATTGATATTAAATCAATATAAATTTAATATATTTTTATTTATTAATGATGATTAAATTTTAAGAGAGAGTTTGTTATGAATATAGGAATTTCAAATCATTATCCTGAACAAGTCAGTGTACCGTTTATTAATGATGCAGAAGTAAATTCTGTGAAAAAGTCCAAGAAAAAATGGACAGACGTTGAAAGTGCGCAATTGAGTAATTATATAGAAGAATTTGGAAAGAACTGGAAGAGAATTGCAGAGAACATGCCCGGTACAACTCCTAAACAGTGCAAGTATCATTGGATACGTGTATTGAACCCTACGATTAAACATGGAAAATGGACACAAGAGGAAGATGAGCAATTGCAAAACTTTGTGGATCCCACTATCAAACACGAAAAATGGACAGAAGACGAAGATGAGCAATTAAAAAACCTTGTAGATCAATATGGAGAAAAGTGGATAGAGATAGCTAAAGAGATGTCGGGTAGAACGAATATACAGTGTCGTGAACACTATAAGAACACTTTAAATCCCACTATCAAACACGGAAAATGGACAGAAGAAGAAGATGAGCAATTAAAAAACCTTGTGAATCAACATGGAGAAAAGTGGGCAGAGATAGCCAAAAAGATGCTGGGTAGAACGGATGTTCACTGTCGTAACCGCTATAAGCGGACTTTAAACCCCGCTATCAAACGGGGAAAATGGACAGAAAAAGAAGATGAGCAATTGCAAAACCTTGTGGATCAATATGGAGAAAAGTGGGCAAAGATAGCTAAAGAGATGCCGGGTAGAACGGATATGCAATGCTATCACCACTATAAGACTTTTAATCCCACTATCAAACACGAAAAATGGACAGAAGAAGAAGATGAGCAATTGAAAAACCTTGTGGATCAACATGGAGAAAATTGGGTAAAAATAGCTAAAGAGATGCCGGGTAGAACGAATATTCAGTGTGGTCAACGCTATAAGAAAAGTTTAAACCCCGCTATTAAACAAGGAAAATGGACAGAAGGGGAAAATGAGCAATTGAAAAACCTTGTGGATCAATATGGAGAAAAATGGGCAGAGATAGCCAAAGAGATACCTGGTAGAACAGATATTCAGTGTAGGCAACACTATAAGAAGACTTTAAACCCTATTATCAAACAAGAAAAGTGGACAAAAGAAGAAGATGAGCAATTGAAAAACCTTGTGGATCAATATGGAGAAAATTGGACAAAAATAGCCAAAGAGATGTCGGGTAGAACAGATCATCAGTGCCGTCAACACTATAAGACTTTAAACTCCGCTCTCAAACGAGGAAAATGGACAGAAGAGGAAGATGAGCAATTGAAAAACCTTGTGGATCAATATGGAGAAAATTGGACAAAAATAGCCAAAGAGATGTCGGGTAGAACAGATCATCAGTGCCGTCAACACTATAAGACTTTAAACTCCGCTCTCAAACGAGGAAAATGGACAGAAGAGGAAGATGAGCAATTGAAAAACCTTGTGGATCAATATGGAGAAAATTGGACAAAAATAGCCAAAGGGGTGTCGGGTAGAACAGACGATCAGTGCCGTTATCACTATAAGACTTTAAACCTCGCTATCAAACACGAAAAATGGACAGAAGAAGAAGATAAGCAATTGAAAAACCTTGTGGATCAATATGGAGAAAAATGGGCAGAGATAGCCAAAGAGATGTCGGGTAGAACGGATCTTCAGTGTAAACAACGCTATAAGCAGACTTTAAATCCCACTATCAAACACGAAAAATGGACAGAAAAAGAAGATGAGCAATTGAAAAACCTTGTGGATCAACATGGAGAAAATTGGGTAAAAATAGCTAAAGAGATGCCGGGTAGAACGAATATGCAATGCAATCACCACTATAAGAGGACTTTAAATCCCGTTATCAAAAAGGGAAAATGGACAAAAGAAGAAGATGCGCAATTGAAAAACCTTGTGGATCAACATGGAGAAAATTGGACAAAAATAGCCAAAGAGATGTCGGGTAGAACAGACGATCAATGCCGTTATCAATATAAGACTTTAAACTCCGCTCTCAAACAGGGAAAATGGACAGAAGAAGAAGATAATCAATTAAAAGAAGCCATTCAACGCATCGGAGAAGGTCAATGGGCCCTCATTGCACAGGAATTTTTTGATAAAACATCTGAGCAATGTGCCTATCATTGGGAAATATTGAAGCCAAAATCTAATAAGAAACATTCGAGAAGCGAAACACATTTTCCTATTGAAGAAAGACCCTTAAAAAAATTTAAAAAAAATCATTCCCCTCAATTGTTAGATCTTGATGAAAATAAAATTTCTTTAGATAAGCAATCTACTCGAGTAGATCAGTCTCAGTTTGTTTTATTAAATCAAGCAATTCCTCAACATTTAGAAGAGCCGATAGATGCGATTGTTGTGAGTTCTACTGTTCAGCAATCATTGAACTATGAAGAGGAGCCCTTTATTGCTGAACACGATTTATCTCCTACAGAGCAGGAGTGGACTTCTATACATGTAGAACAGCAGATGATTTCTAATGAAATTAATGATTTTATCCTTTAAAAAATTCAATGAATTTTCTATCAAGATTCTGAGACTGCTTGATTATCAATATCATTCAATAAATTTTGTTTAATTAAAAGTCTTTAAGGCATGTTTGGTAGCTTAAAGGCTTCTAGAAGATAGCTTAAAGAATCAATCCGAGTTAGGGTGTATGATTTAGCAAAAGCTTGGGAAAATCTTTCATACTATTTTTGTTACCTCCCTAAAAAAATGCAAAATCAAGTAACTCACCTTACGCAAGCGAGATTAAAGAATCAGTGATATCCTTTAAATAATCAATAGCATGATTTGTTTAATAGCCTGAAAGGCTTCAAAGAAAATAGCCCAGGGCTAGGGTGTTCATTTTGTGCAAAAAATGAGCTTTATTTTTCACAATAATTGGCATAGTTGAATTGAAGGTCGCATGTTTATGCCGTCCTTTCAGGACTCGATGTCTTTTTGATAGAACCCAGGCCTCCGCTTCGCTGCGACCTGGGCTGTAACATGACGGCCCTTCAGGCCTTAACAAAAAGATGATTTAGGGACTATAGAAGAGGAACTTAAACCTCTCTTGTTAAGGCCTGAAGGGCCGTCATGTTACAGCCCAGGTCGCAGCGAAGCGGAGGCCTGGGTTCTATCAAAAAGACATCGAGTCCTGAAAGGACGGCATAAACATGCGACCTTCTATTCAACTATGCCAATTATTGTGAAAAATAAAGCTCATTTTTTGCACAAAATGAACACCCTAGCCCTGGGCTATTTTCTTTGAAGCCTTTCAGGCTATTAAACAAATCATGCTATTGATTATTTAAAGGATATCACTGATTCTTTAATCTCGCTTGCGTAAGGTGACTCAAGTAATATATTTTGAAGACTTTTAATTCATTATTTACCAACCTAGTACTATTAGATAAATTGCACCCAGAATCGTTAGCGATTTTAGCTATGTAAAAATCTGTTTTTTAGCCCGCGTTTTCTCATCCTAGCTTAGGGAATCACTCTGAGCTAGGGTGTATGATTTAGCAGCAACTGAGAAAATTGTTTAGATTATTTTTTATTTTTTCTCTAGAAAGTGCACAACTAAAACATTATTTTGCGGACCTTTAACCCATTATTTATATAACTATTGATTTAATAAATTAATACTAAGTGAAATAGATAAAATTTATTTTTAATTTTTATGATTTGTAAATCTAAAAAATTAAATTTAATTCATTTTTTATTAATTTATGTTGGAATTAAATTAGTCATAATTTAATATAATTTTCTTTGTAAATTGCGTATGAAATTTTAAGAGAGAATTTGCATGAATATAGGAATTTCAAATCATTATACTGAACAAGTCAGCATACCATCTATTAATAGTGCGGAAATACATTTTGTAGAAAAATCCAAGAAAAAATGGACCGATGCTGAAAATGCGCAATTGAGCAATTATATAAAAGAATTTGGAGAGAACTGGAAGAGAATTGCGGAGAAGATACCTGGTAAAACTCATCAGCAATGTAAGAATCATTGGATACGTGTATTGAACCCTACTATTAAGCATGGAAAATGGACAGAAGAGGAAGATGAGCAATTGAAAAACCTTGTGGATCAACATGGAAAAAAGTGGGCAGAAATAGCTAAAGAGATGTCAGGTAGAACGAGTTTGCAGTGTTATCAACACTATAAGAGGACTTTAAACCCCGCTATCAAAAAGAGAAAATGGACAGAAGAAGAAGATGAGCAATTGAAAAACCTTGTGGATCAACATGGAGAAAAGTGGGCAGAGATAGCCGAAGAAATGTCGGGTAGAACGAATATGCAGTGTAGTCAACACTATAAGACTTTAAATGCTGCTAACAAACAAGGAAAATGGACAGAAGAAGAAGATGAGCAATTGAAAAACCTTGTGGATCAATATGGAGAAAAGTGGGCAAAGATAGCCAAAGAAATGTCAGGTAGAACGGAAAGGCAGTGTATTTACCACTATCAGACTTTAAATGCTGCTAACAAACAGGAAAGATGGACAGAAGAAGAAGATGAGCAATTGAAAAACCTTGTGGATCAATATGGAGAAAAGTGGGCAAAGATAACCAAAGAAATGTCAGGTAGAACGGAAAGGCAGTGTATTTACCACTATAAGACATTTTTAAACCCCGCTGTCAAACAAGGAAAATGGACAGAAGAAGAAGAAGAGCAATTGAAAAACCTTGTGGATCAATATGGAGAAAAGTGGGCAAAGATAGCCAAAGAGATATCGGGCAGAACGGATCTTCAGTGTAGTCAACACTATAATTCCACTTTAAATCCAACTATCAAAAGGGGGAAATGGACAGAAGAGGAAGATGAGCAATTGAAAAACCTTGTGGATCAACATGGAGAAAAATGGATAAAAATAGCTAAAGAGATGCGAAGTAGAACGAATAATCAGTGTCTTGTCCGCTATAGGAAGACTTTAAATCGATCTAGCAAACAGGAAAAATGGACGAAAAAAGAAGATAATCAATTAAAAGAAGCCGTTCAACGCATCGGCGAAGGTCAATGGGCCCTCATTGCACAGGAGGCGAGAAGCGAAACAAATTCTTCTGTGGAAGAAAGACCTTTAAAAAAATTTAAAAAAAATCATTCCCCTCAATTGTTAGATCTTGATGAAAATGAAATTCCTTTAGATAGACAGCCTATACGCTTAGATCAACCTCAGCTTATTTTATTCAATCAATCAATTCCTCAATATTTAGAAGAGCCGTTAGATGCTATTGTTTTGACTTCTATTGTTCAGCAATCATTGAACTATCAGGAGGAGCCCTTTATTGCTGAACACGATTTATTTCTTACAGAGCAGGAGCGGACTTCTGCACATGTAGAACAGCAGATGGTTTCTAATAAAATTAATGATTTTATCATTCAAAAAAATTCAATGAATTCGCTCTCTACGGTTAAACATTATTCAGCAAATTTTGTTTAATTGAAAGTCTTTAAGCCATGTCTGTTAGTTTAAAAGGCTTTCAGACCTAACTGGATCACTATTGAGTTAGGGTAGAGGATTTAGCAAAGGCTGGGAAAATTGTATTCCAATTGTTTTTGTTATTTTTCCCCTAAAAATGCAAAACCAAGCCATATTTTGAGGAATTTTTAACTCATTATTTCCATTATTTACAAATGTAGTGATCTAATAAATCAAGGTTCAACGAATAGATAAAATTTAATCCAATTATAATAATTTTAAATATAAAAATTAAATTTTATTTATTTTTTTTTATTGGAATTAGATTAATGATAATTTAATATAATTTTTTAAATTGTGTATGAAATTTTAACAGAGAGGTAGCATGAATATAGGGATTTCAAATCATTATACTGAACAAGTCAACGTACCATCTATTAATGTTGCGGAAATACAATCTGTGAAAAGGTCCCAAAAAAAATGGACAGACGCTGAAAATTTACAATTGAGCAATTATATAAAAGAATTTGGAGAGAACTGGAAGAAAATTGCAGAGAATATGCCTGGTAAAAATCCTCAACAATGCAACAGTCATTGGATACGTGTATTGAAGCCTACGATTAAGCATGGAAAATGGACGAAAGAAGAAGATGAGCAATTGAAAAACCTTGTAAGTCAACATGGAGAAAAGTGGGCAGAAATAGCCAAAGAGATATCGGGGAGAACAGATATGCAGTGTAGGTACCACTATAAAAGGTCTTTACATTCAGCTATCAAAAAGGGAGAATGGACGGAAGAAGAAGATGAGCAATTGAAAAACCTTGTGGATCAATACGGAGAAAAATGGGCAAAAATAGCTAAAGCGATGCCCTGTAGAACAGATCTTCAGTGTAGGCAACACTATACGCAGACTTTAAACCCTACTATTAAACAAGAAAAATGGACACAAGAAGAAGATGAGCAATTGAAAAACCTTGTCGATCAACACGGAGATCAGTGGGCAGAGATAGCCAAAGAGATGTCGGGTAGAACACATACGCAGTGTAGTCAACGCTATAAGAGAACTTTAAACCCTGCTATCAAACAGAGAAAATGGACAAAAGAAGAAGATGAGCAATTGAAAAATCTTGTGGATCAACATGGAAAAAAGTGGGTAAAGATAGCTAAAGAGATGTCGAATAGAACGGGTAAACAATGTTGGCAACACTATACTAGGGCTTTAAACCCCGCTATTAAACAAGGAAAATGGACAGAAGGGGAAAATGAGCAATTGAAAAACCTTGTGGATCAATATGGAGAAAAATGGGCAAAGATAGCTAAAGAGATGCCGGGTAGAACAGATCGTCAGTGTAGGCAACACTATACGCAGACTTTAAACCCTGCTATCAAACAAGAAAAATGGACAGAAGAAGATGATGAGCAATTGAAAAATTTTGTGGATCAACATGGAGAAAAGTGGGCAGAAATAGCTAAAGAGATGCCGGGTAGAACGGATATACAGTGTCGTCTCCGCTATAAGAGGAATTTAAATCTTGCTATCCAACAGAAAAAATGGACAGAAGAGGAAAATGAGCAATTAAAAGAAGCCGTTCAACGCATTGGAGAAGGTCAATGGGCCTTTATTGCAGAAGAGTTTTCTGATAAAACACCCGAGCAATGTGCCTATCATTGGAAAATATTGAATTCAAAATCTAATAAGAAACATTCGAGAAGCGAAATCAATTCTTCTGTAGAAGAAAGACCTTTAAAAAAATTTAAAAAAAATCATTCTTCTCAATTGTTAGATCTTGATGAAAATGAACTTCCTTTAAATAGACAATCTACACCATTAGATCAATCTCAGCTAGGTGTCTTAAATCCAACGATTCCTGAAGATTTGCAACAACCGGTAGAGGCTATTGTTGTGATTTCTACTGTGCAGCAATCATTGACCTATCAGGGTGGGGCCCTTTATTGCTGAACACGATTTATCTCCTACAGAGCAAAAGTTGACTTCTCCACATGTAGAACAGCATGTGATTTCTAATAAAATTAATGATTTTATTATTCAAAACAATTCAATGAATTCGCTCTTCAGGCTCTAAGACGTCTTGATTCAGTGAACATCATTCAGCAAATTTTGTTTTTAAGCCTGTTTATTAGTCTAAAAGGCTTTCAGACGATAACTGGATTGAGCAAAGGCTGGGAAAATTGTATTCAAACTATTTTTGTTATTTTTTTACCCTAAAAATCCAAAACCAACCCCTATTTTGAAGGTTTTTAACCAATTATTTACAAACGTAGTGATCTAATAAATCAAGGCTCAATGAATAGATAAAATTTATTTTAATTATTACAAATTGTAGATGTAAAAAATTAAATTTGATTTATTTTTTTTATTAATTTCTATTGGAACTAAATTAATGATCATTTAATCTAATTTTCTTTGTAATTGTGTATGAAATTTTAATAAAGAGCTTGCATGAATATAGGAATTTCAAATCATTATCCTGAACAAGTCAGTGTACCGTCTATTAATGGTGCAGAAGTAAATTCTGTGGAAAAATCCAAGAAAAAATGGTCAGACGCTGAAAATGCGCAATTGAGCAATTATATAAAAGAATTTGGAGAGAACTGGAGGAGAATTGCAGAGAAGATGCCTGGTACAACTCCTCACCAATGCAAGAGGCATTGGATATATGTATTGAACCCTACAATTAAGCATGAAAAATGGACAAAAGAAGAAGAAGAGCAATTGAAGAACCTTGTGGATCAACATGGAGAAAAGTGGATAAAAATAGCCAAAGAGATGCCGGGTAGAACGAATATGCAGTGCAGGGAACACTATAAGATCAGTTTAAATCCAGCCATCAAACAGGGAAAATGGACAGAAGAAGAAGATGAGCAATTGCAAAACCTTGTAAAGCAACATGGAGAAAAATGGGCAGAGATAGCCAAAGAGATGTCGAGTAGAACACATAAACAATGTTGGCAACGCTATACTAAGACTTTAAACCCCGCTATTAAACAGGGAAAATGGACAGAAGAAGAAGATGAGCAATTGCAAAACCTTGTGGATCAATATGGAGAAAAGTGGACAAATATAGCCAAAGAAATGTCGGGTAGAACAGATCTTCAGTGTAGACAACGCTATAAGCTGACTTTAAACTCCGCTATCAAACATGGGAAATGGACAGAAGAAGAAGATGAGCAATTACAAAATTTTGTGACTCAACATGGAGAAAAGTGGGCAGAGATAGCCACAAAGATGTCGGGTAGAACAGATCTTCAGTGTAGTCAACGCTATAAGCTGACTTTAAACCCCGCTAAACAGGGAAAATGGACAGAAGAAGAAGATGAGCAATTGCAAAACCTTGTGGATCAACATGGAGAAAAGTGGGCAGAGATAGCTAAAGAGATGTCGAGTAGAACACATAAACAATGTTGGCAACGCTATACTAAGACTTTAAACCCCGCTATTAAACAGGGAAAATGGACAGAAGAAGAAGATGAGCAATTGCAAAACCTTGTGGATCAATATGGAGAAAATTGGGCAAAGATAGCCAAAGAGATGTCGAGTAGAACAGATCATCAGTGTAGTCAACGTTATAAGCAGACTTTAAACCCCGCTATCAAACATGGGAAATGGACAAAAGAAGAAAATGAACAATTGCAAAATCTTGTGGATCAATATGGAGAAAATTGGGCAAAGATAACCAAAGAGATGTCGAGTAGAACGGATCATCAGTGCAGTCAACACTATAGGAGAACTTTAAACCCAGCTATCAAAAAAAGGAAATGGACAGAAGAAGAAGAGAATCAATTAAAAGAAGCCGTTCAACGCATCGGAGAAGATCAATGGGTCCTCGTTGCACAGGAATTTTCTGATAAAACACCCGAGCAATGCGTGCGTTATTGGCAAATATTGAATTCAAAATCTAATAAGAAACATTCGAGAAGTGAAATCAATTATTCTTTAGAAGAAAGACCTTTAAAAAAATTTAAAAAAAATCATGCTCCTCAATTATTAGAGCTTGATAAAAATGGAAGTCCTTTAAATAGGCATTTGACACAATTAGATCAACCTCAGCTTATTCTCTTCAATCAAGCGATTCCTCAATATTTAGTAGAGCCAGTAGATGCTATTGTTTTAACTTCTACTGTTCAGCAATCATTCACTCGTCAGGATGAGCCTTTTATTGCTGAACGCTATTTATCTCCTACAGACAGAAGTTGACTTCTCAACAAATAGAACAGCATGTGATTGCTAATAAAATTAATGATTTGATCATTCAAAAAATTCAATGAACTCGCTATCAAGATTCTAAGACTTCTTGATTTGTTGTTGTTCCTCTAGAAAATGCAAAACTACACACAAGATTATGAGAACCTTTACCCATTACTACAGCCCTATTACTTTAGTAAATCAATGACTCAATGAATAGATTAAATTTATTTTAATTTTTGTGGGTCTTAAAGATAAAAATTAAATTAATTCTTTTTTATATTAGTTTAGATTGGAATTAAAATGACAATGATTTAGTATAATTTTCTTTATAAATTGCATATGAATTTTAAGTGAGGTGTTACATGAATATAGGAATTTCAAATCCTTATACTGAACAAGTCAGGGTACCGTCTATTAATGTTACGGAAATAAAATCTGTGAAAAAGTCCAAAAAAAGATGGACAGACGCTGAAAATGTACAATTGAGCAATTATATAAAAGAATTTGGAGAGAATTGGAAGAGAATTGCAGAGAAGATGCCTGGTACAACTCCTCACCAATGCAAGAGGCATTGGATATATGTATTGAACCCTACAATTAAGCATGAAAAATGGACAAAAGAAGAAGATGAGCAATTGAAAAACCTTGTGGATCTACATGAAGAAAATTGGGTAGAGATAGCCAAAGAAATGCGGAATAGAACGAATGTACAGTGTAGTCAGCACTATCAAAGGACTTTAAATCCCACTATCAAACACGAAAAATGGACAGAAGAAGAAGATGAGCAATTGAAAAACCTTGTAGATCAACATGGAGAAAAGTGGGCAGAGATAGCTAAAGAGATGCCGGGTAGAACGGATATTCGTTGTAGGCAACGCTATAAGCGGAATTTAAGCCCCCCCACTATCAAACAGGGAAAATGGACAGAAGAGGAAAATGAGCAATTACAAAACCTTGTGGATCAACATGGAAAAAAGTGGACAGAGATAGCCAAGGAGATGTTGGGTAGAACAGATAGTCAATGTAGTCGACACTATAAGACTTTAAATCCAGCTATTAAACATGGAAATTGGACAGAAGAAGAAGATGAGCAATTGAAAAACCTTGTGGATCAATATGGAAAAAATTGGGTAAAAATAGCCAAAGAGATGCCGGGTAGAATGGATAGGCAGTGTAGTCAACACTATACGAGGGCTTTAAACCCAGCTATCAAACAGGGAAAATGGACAGAAGAAGAAGATAATCAATTAAAAGAAGCTGTTCAACGCATCGGAGAAGGTCAATGGGCCCTCATTGCACAGGAGTTTTTTGATAAAACATCTGAGCAATGTGCCTATCATTGGGAAATATTGAAGCCAAAATCTAATAAGAAACATTCGAGAAGCGAAACACATTCTCCTATTGAAGAAAGACCCTTAAAAAAATTTAAAAAAAATCATTCCCCTCAATTATTAGATCTTGATGAAAATAAAATTTCTTTAGATAAGCAATCTACTCGAGTAGATCAGTCTCAGTTTGTTTTATTAAATCAAGCAATTCCTCAACATTTAGAAGAGGCGATAGATGCAATTGTTGTGACTTCTACTGTTCAGCAATCATTGAACTATCAGGAGGAGCCCTTTATTGCTGAACACGATTTATTTCCTACAAAGCAGGAGCGGACTTCTGCACATATAGAACAGCGGATGATTTCTAATAAAATTAATGATTTTATCATTCAAAAAAATTCAATGAATTCGCTCTATACTGTTGAACATCATTCAGCAAATTTTGTTTAGTTGAAAGTCTTTAAGCCATGTCTGTTAGTCTAAAAGGCTTTCAGACCTAACTGGATCACTGTGAGTTAGGTTAGAGGATTTAGCAAAGGTTGGAAAAATTGTATTCAGACTATTTTTGTTATTTTTCCCCTAAAAATGCAAAACTAAGCCATATTTTGAGAAATTTTTAACCCATTATTTACAAATGTAATGATCTAATAAATAAAGTTTCAATCAATAGATAAAATTTATTTCATTTATTACGAATTTTAAATATAAAAAAATAAATTTGATTTATTTTTTTAATTTTTATTGGAATTAAATTAATGATAATTTAATATACTTTTTTTAAATTGGGTATGAAATTTTAACAGAGAGGTCCGCATGAATATAGGAATTTCAAATCCTTATCCTGAACAAGTCAGCGTACCGTCTATTCATGGAGCGGAAATAAATTCGGTGAAAAAGTCCAACAAAAAATGGACAGACGCTGAAAATGCGCAATTAAGCAATTATATAAAAGAATATGGAGAGGACTGGAAGAAAATTGCAGAGAACCTACCTGGTACAACTCCTCGACAGTGCAAGAAACATGGGATAAGTGTATTAAACCCTACGATTAAGTATAGAAAATGGACAGAAGAAGAAAATGAGCAATTGAAAAACCTTGTGGATCAATATGGAGAAAATTGGGTAAAGATAGCCAAAGAGATGCTGGATAGAACGGATAATCAGTGTAATCAACACTATAAGAGGACTTTAAATCCTGCTATCAAACATGGAAAATGGACAAAAGAGGAAGATGAGCAATTAAAAAGCCTTGTGGATCAACATGGAGAAAAGTGGGCAGAGATAGCCAAAGAAATGCTGGATAGAACGGATATGCAGTGTCGTCACCACTATAAGAGGACTTTAAATCCCGCTATCAAAAAGGGCTGCGAACTGTTGACAAATTTATAGACATATATGTTCGAATTTGATATTTCATTAGCATGAAACTAAGTAAATGGGCAAAAAAACAAGGCATAAGCTATAGGACTGCTTGGCGCTGGTTCAAAGCAGGACAACTCCCTGTTCCTGCCGAGCAAACAAAAACAGGAACAATTCTAATCAAAGAGGAAATGCTTGAGCCAAATGCTGTTGCTATCTATGCACGTGTGCCCTCAGCCGATCAAAAAAATGATCTTAACGGGCAAGTAAGCCGGCTAGTCACTTTTGCCAATCAAAAAGGCTATCTTGTGGCTCACACAGTAACAGAAATAGGCTCTGGCCTCAATGGCCATCGTCCTAAATTAATAAAATTATTGAACAATCCAAAGATCCGGATTATTTTAGTCGAACATCGAGATCGATTGATGAGATTTGGTGCTGAATATGTGGAGTCAGCATTAGCTGCACAAGGAAGAAAATTAATAGTTGCAGATGGTTCTGAGTTAAAGGATGATTTAGTTCAAGATATGATAGAAGTGTTAACTTCTTTTTGTGCTAGACTATACGGACGAAGATCGGCAAAGAACAAAGCTAAAAAAGCATTGGAAACCATGCAAAATGCTAATTAAAAGAGCTTATCGATATGAATTAAAGCCGAATATCGCTCAGCGCATCCTCTTAGCCAAGCATGCAGGATCTGCTCGGTTTGCTTATAACTGGGGGCTTGCTGCAAGAATTGAAAAATATGAAAAAGATGGAATATCTACTAACGCTATTGAACAGCACCGATTACTCAATAGTTTGAAGGGGTCACAATTTTTCTTGGATGTATGAGGTGTCAAAATGTGCGCCCCAAGAGGCTTTGAGAGATCTTGATCGAGCTTTTCAGAATTTTTTCCACCGCCAGAAGAGTGGTAAGAAAGGAGGGTTCCCAAAATTTAAGAGAAAGGGGATCAACGATCATTTCCGATTAACGGGAACCATTAAAGTTAATAAGCAATCCATTCAATTACCTCGTTTGGGTATCATTCGACTTAAAGAGTGTGCAGAAGTACGAGGAAGAATTCTTTCAGCTACAGTTTCTCGTCAAGCAGATCGGTGGTATGTTAGTGTAACGGTAGAGTGTGAAATAGAAAATTCCCAGCCAGTTGAAGGACCAGCGATTGGCATTGATGTCGGGCTAACCTCTTTTGTTACAACTTCAGAAGGTGAAAAAACTATTTCACCAAAGCCTTTAAATAAATCGCTTAAAAAGATAAGAGTGTTAAATAAAAAACAAAGTCGCAAACAAAAGGGTTCTAGTAATTATAAGAAATCATCTCTTTTGTTAGCCAGACAGCATCGAAAAATCGGCAATCAACGCACTGATTTCCATCATAAATTATCAACAAGATTGGCGAAAACCAAGTCAATTATTGTTGTTGAAGATTTGGATGTACAAACTTTGCAGCAAAAGAATAGGTTGAGTAGAGGGATTGCCGATGCAGGATGGAGCGGATTTATACGCATGCTTGCCTATAAGACAGAATGGTATGGCTCGAAGCTAATAAGAGCGCCAAGGTATTATTCTTCTTCAAAAATCTGTTCTCATTGTCAGCATAAAGCCATCCAAATGCCGCTGAACATCAGGGAATGGGTCTGTCAACGTTGCAGTACACAACACGATAGAGACATTAATGCAGCCAAAAATTTATTAAAATTGAGTACCGTGAGTTCCACGGGAATTTACGCTTGTGGAGATTCCTCTTGTGGGATAGGCCAAAAGTCTATTAGCAATGTATCGATGAAGCAAGAAGTAATGAATGGTATATTTGTCCATAAGTTATAGAACGGTAAATGGACAGAAGAGGAAGATGAGCAATTGAAAAACCTTGTGAATCAACATGGAGAAAAGTGGGCAGAGATAGCCCAAGAGATGTCGAGTAGAACGGATAGTCAGTGTAAGCAACACTATAAGAAAGTTTTAAGCCTACCTATCAAATACAAAAAATGGACAAAAGAAGAAAATGAGCAATTAAAAGAAGCCGTTCAACGCATCGGAGAGGGTCAATGGGTCCTCGTTGCACACGAGCTTTCTGATATCACATCTGAGCAATGTGCCTATCAGTGGAAAATATTGAATTCAAAATCTAATAAGAAACATTCGAGAAGCGAAACACATTCTTTTGTGGAAGAAAGACCTTTAAAAAAATTTAAAAAAAATCATTCCCCTCAATTGTTAGATCTTGATGAAAATGAAATTCCTTTAGATAGACAGCCTACACGCTTAGATCAACCTCAGCTTATTTTATTCAATCAATCAATTCCTCAACCTTTAGAAGAGCCGGTAGATGCTATTGTTTTGACTTCTATTGTTCAGCCACCCTTGACCTATCAGGAGGAGCCCTTGATTACTGAATACTACTTACCTTCTAAAGAGCAAAAGATGACTTTTCAACAAGTGGAGCAACATGTGATTTCTAATAAAATTAATGATTTTATTACTCACAAACTTCAATGAATTCGCTATCAAATCTTTAAAGATTCTTGACTGAACATTCAACAGATTTTGTTTAATTAAAGGTCTGTTAGTCATTTAAGCAATGTTTATTAGTTAAAAAGCTTCCAGAAGATAGTTTAGGGAATCTTTCTGATGTAGGAGTTTATGATTTAGCAAAAGCTTGGGAAAATTTCATATGATTTTGTTATTTTCCTCTTAGAAATGCAAACGACAAGCTCTATTTTTGACGACTTAAACTCACTATTTAAACAGTTAACAATCTAATAAATCAATGCCTAACTGAATAATAAAATTTATTTTAAGTGTTTTCAGTTTTAATTAAATAAATTTTAAATTTAATTTAGTTTAAATTAATAACGAGTTATTGTATTTTATATAAATTTCGTATGAAACTTTAACAGAGGGATTGCATGAATATAGAAATTTCAAATCATTATACTGAACAAGTTAGCGTACCGTCTATTCATGGAGCGGAAATAAATTCGGTGAAAAAGTCCAACAAAAAATGGACAGACGCTGAAGATATTCAATTGAGCAATTATATAAAAGAATATGGAGAGAACTGGAAGAAAATTGCAGAGAATATGCCCGGTACAACTTCTCAACAATGCAGGAAGCATTGGATAAGTGCATTGAACCCTAAGATTAAGCATGGAAAATGGACAGAAGAGGAAAATGAGCAATTGCAAAACCTTATAGATCAACATGGAGAAGATTGGGCAAAAATAGCCAAAGAGATGCCCAGTCGAACGGATAATCAATGTCGTCAACACTATAATAGGAGTTTAAACCCCGCTATCAAACAGGGAAAATGGACAGAAGAAGAAGATGAACAATTGAAAAACCTTGTGGATCAATATGGAGAAAAGTGGACAAAAATAGCCACAGAGATGCGGGGTAGAACGAATAATCAGTGTAATCAACACTATAATAGTATTTTAAATCCCGCTATCAAACAGGGAAAATGGACAGAAGAAGAAGATGAGCAATTGAAAAACCTTGTGACTCAACATGGAGAAAAGTGGACAGAGATAGCCAAAAAGATGCTGGGTAGAACGGATCTTCAATGTAGTCAACACTATAGGACTTTAAACTTCGCTATCAAACAGGGAAAATGGACAGAAGAAGAAAATGAGCAATTGAAAAACCTTGTGGATCAACATGGAGAAAATTGGGTAGAGATAGCCAAAGACATGCCAGGTAGAACAAATATTCAGTGTAGTCACTACTATAGGAATTTAAATCCCACTATCAAACAGGGAAAATGGACAGAAGAGGAAGATGAGCAATTGAAAAACCTTGTGGATCAACATGGAGAAAAGTGGATAAAAATAGCCAAAGAGATGCCGGGTAGAACAAATATTCAGTGTCGTGAACACTATAAGAGGACTTTAAACTTCGCTATCAAACAGGGAAAATGGACAGAAGAAGAAAATGAGCAATTGAAAAACCTTGTGGATCAACATGGAGAAAATTGGGTAAAGATAGCCAAAGAGATGCCGGGTAGAACGAATATGCAATGTAATCGCCACTATAAGCACACTTTAAACCCAACTATCAAACGGGGCAAATGGATAGAAGAAGAAGATGAGCAATTGAAAAACCTTGTGGATCAACATGGAGAAAAGTGGGTAGAGATAGCCAAAGAGATGTTGGGTAGAACGGGTATTCAGTGTAGGCAACGCTATAAGCACACTTTAAATCCAGCTATCAAACTGGGAAAATGGACAGAAGAGGAAAATAATCAATTAAAAGAAGCTGTTCAACGTATCGGAGAAGATCAATGGGCCCTCATTGCACAGGAGTTTTCTGATAAAACATCTGAGCAATGTGCCTATCATTGGAAACTATTGAATTCAAAATCTAATAAAAAACAATTTAGAAACGAAACACATTCTTCTGTTGAAGAAAGACCTTTAAAAAAATTTAAAAAAAATCACACTTCTCAATCATTAAATCTTCCTGAAAATGGAAGTTCTTTAAATAGGCATTTGACACCATTAGATCAGCCTGAGCTTATTTTATTAAATCAAGTGATTTCTCAACAGTTAGAAGAGCCGTTAGATGCTATTGTTTTAACTTCTACTGGTCAGCAATCATTGGCCTATCAGAATAATGAGCCTTTTATTGCTGAACATGATTTATCTCCTACAAACCAGGAGTTGACTTCTCAACATGTAAAACAGTATGTGATTTCTAATAAAATTAATGATTTTATTATTCAAAAAATTCAATGAATTCTCTCAACTCTCTAAGACTTTTGATTGAAAATCATTCAATAAATTTTGTTTAATTAAAGATTTTTTAGAATCCTTTACGCCATATCTGTTAGTTAAAGTGTTTCTAAAGGATAGCTTAGGGCATGTTTGGAAAATCCTGCTTTTTGTTGGGGTTTAAGGGGCCTTGTCCCTTTTTTGGAGTGCGGTACGGCTTTTAGAACAACTGTAAGTAGGATTCGCTGCCGTACCGCTTTGTTAGCTGACTATTCTCTGAATTAACAATAAACTTTACTTAATAACAAAGCGGTACGGCAGCGAATTCTACTTACAGTTGTTCTAAAAGCCGTACCGCACTCCAAAAAAGGGGCAAGGCCCCTTAAACCCCAACAAAAAGTAGGATTTTCCAAACATGCCCCAGGGCATCGCCCTGGGTTAGATTAGCCTTCGTCATGTAGTCTGAAGGACTACAAGAAAATCATCTCATCCAATCCCGGGGCTTTGAAGCAATCTAAATACACAAAACTAATGTGGTTGAGTACTAGCATTTTGCAAACAGATCCGAGCAATGCTCTGGGCTATTTCTATTTGAAGTCTGTCAGGCTATAAAACAAAATAAAAGCTATGGGGTTATTTAGGGAATATTACTGCTTCTTCAACCTGGCTTGCGTGAGTTGAATTTTTAAGGCAAACCTCGTTCTCTCTTTTGCTTGATAAACGGATAAAAAATAGAAGACAAATGCTTTACTCATTAAAATTAATTTAATAAATCTATTTGAAAGTTTGAAATTAATCAAATAAACGACTATCGTCAGGCAACAAAGATAAGAGGAAATAAAGGAAGGCCATGGAACAGCGTATTTTAGGCGATTATAGGATTATCAAAACGATAGGACAAGGGACATTGGGAATTGTTTATTTGGCAGAACATCAATTTATGAAGCGGCAATATGCTTTGAAAGTTCTACCTGAAGAATTGACCTCTGATCGCGGATTTATTCAACGCTTTGAAGAAGAAGTAGGTGTTTTGGCCTCCTTGGATCATCCTCACATTGTTAAAATCTATAATATTTCCTTTGCCCAAGGGCAATATTTTCTTGTGACAGATTGCGTGGTGGATGACTTGGGTGAAACCACAAATTTAGCAAAATATCTGATAGGGTTGAGGCGTCAATTAGAAGAGGAAGAGATATTTCATATTTTATGGCAAATTGCAGCTGCCTTAGATTATGCCCATACCAAAAAAATTGGATCAAGAGATTTTATTCATCGATGCCTAAAACCTAATAATATTTTAGTTGGTAAACGAAAGCAAGGAATAGAGGTTTATCTCTCAGATTTTGGACTTTCTCGCATCATTGGACCAGGAGCCGTTTTAACGCGGACTTATAAAAATGTTGCCGAGGCTTTAGGAATTGGTCAATTAATGCAAAAAGCTGGACAAGACCGCTATCCCAATCCGCCTATTGAACAACAAAAATTGATTCCCCTTCATGCCTCTTTCTTGCAAAATTATGCTTTCTTAGCTCCTGAACAAAAACGATTAGATATTACACAACCGATTGATGCAAAAGTAGATGTTTACGCTTTTGGGGTACTTGCCTATTTTCTTTTAATGAATGAATTGCCTGAGGGAATGTTTGACTTGCCTTCTAGCCGTAGCCATTTTCGCTATCTATGGGATGAAGTCATCATGAGCTGCCTTCAGACACACCCAGATAAGCGTCCTGAGTGTTTGCTAAGCATTTTGGAATCCATTCGGATAGAAAAATCAATATCCGCTTCGTTGGAGGATAAAAAAGCTTCAGAACCCATGCAACTGAAGACCATACATGAGGAAACACCAGCTGAAATCGCTCTTAAATATTCCGCTGCAGCACAAAGGGAACCCCCTGTTTTTGCATTCCAAGAAGTTGAGACTTGTATTGCAGCAAAAGAAGAGCAGGGTACAATGATGCCAATTGAGGCTTTAGTGGCTGTTGAGTCATTAGAGGAAACAAAGCAATCTATTGCCTCAATCAGTTTAAAACCCGATTTACAAATCTCACAACTTGAGCGTCCACAAACAGACCTTGATCCAGGAGCGGTTTTTCAAGTTAATTCATCCGTTAAAACCTATAATCCTGAAAGAAAAGATGTGACAAATATTAAACCTCTTTTGACAGATATGGTGATTATTCCAGGAGGCAGCTTTTATCGAGGCAGCCAAGATGGAAATCGCGATGAAATGCCCCGGCATCAAATTGCTTTGGCTAGCTTTGCAATTGATATTCATCCCGTTACCAACGAGCAATTTGTTCGCTTTTTAGAAATCATGGGAGGAGAAAAAGATAGCAATCATAATGACATTATTCGGCTGCGCGATTCGCGTATTAAACGTAGTGGTGGAAGGCTAAGTATCGAATCAGGGTATGCAAAACATCCCGTTGTTGGAGTGACGTGGTACGGAGCTGTTGCCTATGCTAAATGGATTGGTAAGCGACTGCCAACAGAAGCAGAATGGGAAATTGCAGCAAGAGGTGGACGTGAAAATGCCTTATATCCAACAGGAGAAGATATTGAAAAAACGCAGGCAAACTTCTTTAGTTCTGATACAACAGCTGTTATGAGCTATGCTGCCAATGGTTATGGTCTTTACGATATGGCAGGAAATGTCTATGAATGGTGCCATGACTGGTATGGGTACAATTATTATGAACTTTCTATTCAAGAACCAGAAAATCCTCAAGGACCTCTTCAAGGGGTTTATCGCGTTTTGCGGGGAGGTTGTTGGAAGAGTTTAAAGGAAGATTTGCGCTGCTCTAGAAGACATCGCAATAATCCCGGAACTGTCAATGGAACCTATGGCTTTCGTTGCGTGGCAGGCGTGCAAAACTCTTAAAATTCAGATTGAAAGGTTGTGAAAATGAAAAAGGAAGAAATTCGCGTTTTATTTGTTTGCATGGGCAATATTTGTCGTTCACCAGCAGCTGAAGCAATTCTCAAACAAATGGTGAAGCAAGAGCTATCCTTAAAAGTTTATGTAGAAAGCTGCGGCATTGGTGACTGGCATGTTGGACAAGCGCCTGATCGCCGCATTCAAGAAGCTGCTAAAAGAAGAGGAATGATTTTCACAAGTCGAGCGCAACAATTTCAACCAGCCTTTTTGGATGATTTTGATTACATTTTAGTTGCTGACCAGGAGGTTCTCGAGTCTCTTTACCGCTATACTACAAGGCCCGAACACAAGGCTAAGATCCATTTGATGACCACTTTCAGTTCGATTTATGAAGGGCAAGAAATTCCCGATCCTTATTATAAGGCAAATGGAGCGTTTGAGCTTGTTTTAGACATGTTGGAAGAATCGTGTCAAGGCTTACTCCGGCATCTTAAAAGATAATCGCACACAAATATGGGCAAGAGCATAGGCAGAGCACGAATTAACCTAATAGATGTTAAGAACTTCTAACTGAAAAGCTACTCTCTTATTGCTAAATAGTCGGTTTTGCTATATGATCTTTTTTCATTACTATTAAATAGTTTTTTAGGACTATTATGAAGCTTCTTTTATCTAAACCTCGTGGATTTTGCGCTGGAGTAGAACGAGCGATTGAAACCGTAGAAAAAGCGCTAGCCTTATGGGGAGCGCCTATTTATGTGAAGCATGAGATTGTACACAATCGTCATGTTGTTCAAGGTTTGAAAGATAAAGGAGCAATTTTCATAGAAGATTTAGAAGATGTGCCTGTCGGGGCTAGGCTGATTTATTCGGCTCACGGTGTATCTCCAGCAGTAAGAGAGCAAGCGCGCGAACGCCAATTGATTGAAATTGATGCGACTTGTGGATTAGTAACACGTGTCCATTCTGCTGTGAAGCGTTTTGCCTCACAAGGTTATCCAAATTATTTTAATTGGGCATCGGAATCATGTCGAAATTATTGGAACGGCAGGAGAAGCTCCTGATGTCACGACTATTGTGGAATCATTGGAAGATGTAAAGCATCTTACATTTTCTCAAAAGATCGATTATTTTACATTACACAAACGACGTTAAGCCTTGATGATGTCAAAGAAATTACTGAGGCTTTAATAGCTAAATATCCGAATATTGAAACGTTGCCCAGCTCGTCCATTTGTTATGCGACAACAAATCGACAAATGGCTTTACGAGAAATTACAGATTTAACAGATTTGGTGTTGGTTGTGGGTGATCCCCAAAGTTCCAATTCAAATCGTTTAAGAGAAGTCGCATCAAAACGCGGAATTGAATCTTATTTAATTAATGATGAGAAAGAAATTCAGCCTGAATGGTTGGTAGGTAAGCAAATCATTGGTTTAACAGCAGGAGCTTCTACTCCAGAAGAAATTGTACAAAAATGTATTCATCGCCTTATAGAGTTAGGAGTTTATGAAGTAGAAGATGTGGTTTATACTCATGAAGATGTTGTCTTCCAATTACCAAAACCAATTGTAAATGCGCGTTTTAATGTTGCGTAATTCTACAATTTATTGTTACATTGTATTTTTTAAGATCCCTGAACCATTAAATCATTTAGAGAGGACATATATGCGCAAATTTATTGTGACACTTATGGCGTCTCTTTTAAGTTGTTCTGCTGCTTTTGCTTTTTGGCCTGAAGCAACAGAGTCATCACTTGAAGTAGGCGTCGGTTATCGTCAGGATAGATTAGAATGGAAAACATCCAGCCATTTCGATTCAGGTTATAGTAGCGATGATAGCTATTCTGATTGTTATGGATTTGGATTACCGTTGAGATTACGCTCCGAGTTAAAGTGGCGTGATTTAAAAATTTGGCAAATCGAAGCAAAAGGTAAATATGTCACATGTGATAATATTTACTTACGTGCTTGTGGTGATTACGGTTGGATTACACATGGTAAGAATACCGATTCTGATTTTGTCGCTTTAAATAATGGAGGAGATAATTATAATTCATATTCAGGCTATTCGGACTTTGATTATAGCACTGATAATGAATTTGAATTTGCTCATTCTAAATCAAAAGCGAGAGGGCATGTCTACGATGCTAAGATTGCCATTGGTTATCAATTTAAGTTGTGCGATGATAGCTTAGCTGTTGCTCCTTTAGTGGGTTACTCTTGGCATGGCCAACATATTGAAGATCGTCACCTAAGACAAAATTTTTACCTAGATGACGATACATTTGTTTTTGGTGAAAATGGAACAAGATCAAGATCTTATTATTCTTCAGCCTCTTTCAGTGAGTATGATAGCTACAGTTATGATGATTATAGCTATGATTCCTACTCTTATGGCGGAAGACATAGCAAGTACCATGCGCGTTGGAACGGTCCATTTATCGGATTCGATTTTGATTATCGCTTTGGTTGTGGCTGTGAATCAGATTGGGAAATATTTGGTGGTTATGAATTTCACTGGGCAATGTATCATGCAAAAGCTCGCTGGAATTTGAGAGAAGATTTATTTGATGGTTTCCACCATCGTGCGAAGAATGCTTATGGCCATGTATTTGACATTGGTGTTAAGTGGGACTTCTGCGAATGTTGGACATTAGCTCTTAAAGGAGAATTCAGTGGTGGTGGGCTGACCGTGGCCGTGATCGTGCAAAAATTGCTGAACTCGGTTGTGGAAATGTTAAAACAGATTGCTTCTTGTCAATCCCGCTTCGTGATATCAAATGGCATTCGGCTGCTGTCACAGTGGATTTAGGAATGGTATTCTAATCGCCCATTTTTTTTATGATTTAGCATGGCTAGGAACAATATCCTAGTCATGTTTTATTCTTCATTTAGTTGGTCATTGACCTCATGCGAATTTATTGCTTAAACATCCTCTCTTGTTTAAATACCTTGACTTTCCAGCTCTAAGCTTATTTAGTGATGATTTAATCTAAATTTCCGCTGTTTTTTCTGCCTCCTGGCTTCTCAGTTCTAGTCGAATGAAATTTGCTATAAAATTGTTGTTTTATAGACGATTTTATGGTATATTAGGGCTTAACTTTTCTTTAAAGTCTTTTAATTAAGAGAGTGCCTTAAAGACTTAAGAGTACTTGTTTTAAGATAAAGTTTGAATTTGACTGTAGCAAATTTTTGGGTTTAAGGCTTTTTTCTAAGGCGGATCAATTGTGAGTAAGTTCTTCTCTCGTACTCCTCGACAATATGATGGGACTCAAGTCACAAGCCATCGCATGACAGATTTGCTTCCTCGTGTTCTTGCCAAGATTGGAGAAGTCTATCAACAACGCTCTGACCTTATTTTGGCGATGTGGCCAGATATCATTGGTGCCAAGCTAGCTGCTATGACACAAGCAGTTTCCTTTGTGGATGGTGTTTTACTTGTTAAAGTCAAAAATTCTACTTTACATAGCTTGTTGAACCAATATGAAAAATTACGCCTCCTTAATATGCTCAGGAAAAAATTTCCCCATGTTGAAATCAAAACTATTTGTTTTCGCATTGGTTAAAGAATTCAAAAGAGCGCTTTTAAATTTAAAAGTACTCGAGTACTAGTAGGGCAAGAAAGTAAAATTAAATCTTTAGGTGATCAATGTCTCGCGATATATCAAATTCAGATACACATAGTCCTGAAGTAAAAGAATATAATGCAAGTTCTATTACAGTATTAGAAGGACTGCAAGCTGTTCGTGAGCGTCCTGGAATGTATATTGGCGATACAGGTGTCAATGGATTGCATCATTTAGTTTATGAAGTGGTAGATAACTGTATAGATGAAGCAATGGCTGGGTATTGTTCTGTCATTGATATTATTGTGCATAAAGATCATTCCATCAGCATTGAAGATAATGGTCGTGGGATTCCTGTGGAAAAGCATGAAAAAGAATCCTTGAAACAAGGTCGAGAAGTGACTGCTATAGAAGTGGTCATGACGATTTTGCATGCTGGCGGTAAATTTGACAAAGATACTTATAAGGTATCAGGTGGGCTTCACGGTGTGGGAGTTTCATGTGTCAATGCCTTATCTAAAAAAATGATTGTGCAAGTTTACAAGCATGGAAAGATTCATGAAATTGAGTTTAAACAGGGCAAAGTTGTCCGGCCCGTGATAGTGATGGGTGAGACGACCAAGCGGGGAACAAAAGTGACATTTTGGCCTGATGATACTATCATGACAGAGACTGAATTTGATTACGATATTTTGGCCAAACGTTTTCGGGAATTGGCTTTTCTTAATAGAGGAATCAATATTTTCTTTCGCGATGAAAAGCATCCTGAAAAAGAAGATGTCAATTTCTGTTATCATGGAGGCTTGAATTCATTTGTTGAATATTTAAATGAAAACAAAGAGCCTCTTTTTCCCAAGCCTATTTATTTTCATGGTCTCGTCAAGGGATGGATGCTCCTATTGAATTTGAAGTGGCGATGCAATGGAATGATGGCTATAATGAAATGGTTTATTCTTACGTCAATAACATTCCCACACGTCAGGGTGGAACCCATTTGACAGGTTTTTCTACAGCGCTGACGCGCGTTCTCAACAATTACATCAAAAATCACAATCTCCTCAAAAGCGATAAGATTTCCATTAGCGGCGAGGATATGCGTGAGGGTTTGACAGCTGTGATTTCTGTCAAAGTGGCAAATCCGCAATTTGAAGGACAAACGAAGCAGCGTTTAGGCAATAGCGATGTGGGATCAGTTGTTCAGCAGATTGTAGGGGAAGAATTCACAATCATTTTTAGATGAAAATCCTGCTATTGCCAAGATGATCTGCCGACAAAGCAATTATTGCAGCACAAGCTCGAGAAGCTGCTCGCAAGGCTCGTGAACTAACATTGCGCAAATCGGCATTGGATAGTGCGCGCCTTCCCGGGAAATTGACAGATTGCCAAGAAAAAAATCCAGCTTTATGCGAGATTTACATTGTTGAAGGGGATTCTGCGGGTGGATCAGCTAAAGTCTGGTCGCGATCGACGTTTTCAAGCCATTTTGCCCATTCGAGGTAAAATTTTAAATGTTGAAAAAGCTCGTTTAGAGAAAGTCTTGCAAAACACAGAAGTGGGCACCATGATGGCTGCATTAGGCTGTGGAATTGGCAAAGATGGATTTAATATTGAAAAATTGCGCTATCATAAAATCATTATTATGACTGATGCCGATGTCGATGGATCTCATATTCGTACCTTGCTGCTCACATTCTTTTACCGTCATATGCCATGCATTGGTTGAAAATAATTTTATCTATATTGCTCAGCCTCCCCTTTATCGCGTCACACGTAAAAAGACAAGCCGTTATATTCATTCTGAAAGAGAAATGGATGATTATTTGTTAGAATTAGGCATAAGCGATATCCAGATGAAAGTGGTTAGCCAGAATCGAATCTTAAATTCTGAGGAAATGAAGCAACTTACTGAAGCTGATTTTAGAAGTGGAAAATTTTATTTCACGTATTGAGCGAAAAGGAATTCCTTTTAGAGAATTTTTAGCTCTTAAAAATACAGAAGGACAAGCTTCCCCGTTTTCAAGTCAATTTGACTGAAGGGCCTCGTTTTGCTTATTCCGAAGATGAATTTGTGGCCCTACGTAAATCAGAAGAAGAAAGTCAACGTTTGCGTCATGAACAGACATTAGCTTCGATTCCTACGAACGAGATTACACATGAAATGCGTATCTTTAAACCCAGCCGTTTGCATTTTATTGAACTCTATGAAGAAGATTTCTTAGAGACTTTAGAAACGCAATTAAAATCTTTTGATTTGCATTTGAATCAGTATTTAATAGCTGATGGCATCTTAATTGAGGTCATTGAAGAGGGATGGAAAGGTAATTGATTTCCATACTTTGAGAGAGCTCATTGACTTTTTGCGCACCAATGGACGCAAAGGGATTGAGATTCAGCGTTATAAAGGATTGGGTGAAATGAATGCCGATCAGCTGTGGGAAACAACAATGGATCCTGTCAAACGTACTTTGATTAAGGTCACGTTGCCAGATATGATTGCAGCAGATCACATGTTTACAATGTTAATGGGTGAAGATGTTCCTCCCCGCGTGCATTTATTGAGCAACATGCGTTATCAGTTAAAAATTTAGATATCTAAGGATAAAGAGATATGTCCTATACGAAAGATGAAATAATGATTTCTCGGAATGTCGAAGATGAAATGAAGGATAGCTATTTGCGCTATTCGATGTCTGTCATTATTTCACGTGCGCTTCCTGATGTTCGTGATGGTCTAAAGCCTTCTCAACGTCGCATTTTATATGCCATGCGCCAATTGAATTTAGTCCCCGATGGCAAACATCGTAAATGTGCAAAAATTTCAGGGGATACATCGGGTGACTACCATCCTCATGGTGAAGCGGTCATTTATCCTACACTTGTGCGGATGGCACAAAAGTGGGTGATGCGCTACAACCTGGTCGATGGGCAAGGAAACTTTGGATCGGTTGATGGCGATCCTCCAGCTGCTATGCGTTATACAGAAGCACGCTTGACTACGGCATCTATTCAATTAATGGAAGATCTCGATAAAGATACTGTTGAAATGATTCCAAACTATGATGAAACGAAAAAAGAACCAACCGTTTTTCCAGCAAAATTTCCCAATCTTCTATGCAATGGCTCTTCGGGAATTGCAGTGGGAATGGCAACCAATATTCCTCCTCACAATCTCAATGAACTTATTCGGGCAACTCTTTTGCTATTGGATGATCCTACGACGAGTGTTGATGACATCATGAAAGTCATGCCCGGTCCTGATTTTCCAACAGGAGGAATCATTTGCGGATATCGAGGCATTAGAGAAGCTTATCATACAGGACGTGGAAAATTGATTTTGCGTGGTCTGATTCGCGAAGAAGAAATGGAGGAGCATCCCGATAAATTTCGCCTTGTCATCGATGAAATTCCTTATAACGTCAATAAATCTCGTTTAATTGAACAAATTGCCGAATTAATTAATGTCAAGACCATTACAGGTATTTCTGATTTGCGCGATGAATCAGATAAAGATGGAATGCGTATCGTTATCGAGCTCAAACGGGGTGAGATCACAGAAGTGATCATTAATCAACTCTATAAGTTTAGCGATCTTCAAATCACATTTGGTTGCAATATGCTGGCCTTGGATAAAGGTTTGCCGCGGACGATGAACGATCAAGCAAATGATGGTTGCTTGGATTGAACATCGCATTGATGTTGTGCGCCGCCGCACTCGCTTTGAACTCAATAAAGCAGAAGCGCGAGCCCATATTTTAGAAGGATATTTAAAAGCCATTGACCATCTAGATGAAGTTGTGAAATTGATTCGTGCAAGTCAAAATCGCGATGAAGCACGCTCGCAATTAGTGGAAAGATTCCGTTTTACAGAGCGTCAAGCGAATGCCATTTTGGATTTGCGTCTTTATCAATTGACAGGTCTAGAGCGTGATAAAATTAATGATGAATATCAAGAATTACTTAAAAGAATTGAGTATTTCAAAGCAGTGCTTGCAAGTGAAGCAATGGTCAGAGATATCATTAAAGATGAATTAGCTGATATTCAAAAAAATCACAAATCGGAACGCAAAACACGCATTATCGCGGCCGAAAGCGAAGTGCAAATGGAAGATCTTATTGCAAATGAACGCGTCATTATTACAATTTCCCAAGATGATTATATTAAACGCATGCCTGTCAATACCTTCCGCGAGCAGCGCCGAGGAGGTCAAGGAGTCACTGGCATGCAATTAAAAAAAGAAGAAGATGTCATTAAAGGCCTTTATGTTGCCTCCATGCATGATTATCTTCTTATTTTTACCAATCTTGGACGTTGCTATTGGCTCAAGGTTTGGCAAATTCCAGAAACAGGTCGTAAATCTAAAGGTAAGCCTCTCATCAATCTGCTAGAAGATTTAAGGCCTGAGGAAAAAATTGCTACCATTTTACGCGTCTCCTCTTTTGAAGAACAAGCCTGTATTTTAATGGCGACAAAACAAGCTGTTGTGAAAAAAACAAGCTTAGAAGAATTTAGCAATCCTCGTCGCAAAGGCATTTGGGCATTGGGTATTGATGAAGGGGATGAATTAGTAGCTGCCCGCGTTGTCAAGCTAGGGCAGCAAGTGATGCTGTTTACTCATCAAGGAATGGCTGTCCGCTTTGATGAAAGCAATGTACGCCCCATGGGACGTACGGCGCGCGGAGTAAAAGGAGCAACCTTGCGTGCAGAAAATGATTACATTGTGGGATGCGAAGTTGTCAATGGCGATGAATCTGTTCTTGTTGTGTGTGAAAATGGCTTTGGAAAACGCTCTCAAGTCGAAGATTTCCGTCAAACTAATCGCGGAGGGGTAGGCGTCCGCTCAATCATTACAAGTGAACGCAATGGAAATGTTGTCGGAGCTTTATGCGTGACAGATGATGATGGAATGGTCATGATGTCTGCCACGGGACAAACGGTACGCATTAGCATGCGCGATCTTCGCGTGATGGGACGCAATACGCAAGGAGTGAAATTGGCCAATCTGAAAGAAAGCGATTACTTAGTTGCGATCCAAAAGTTAGAAGGAAGTGAAAATGAAGAGTCACTTGATAGCCCTATAGTAGAAGAGCCAGTCTCGGTTAATGTAGAGGAATAAATGGCATCTCACGATTTTAAAGGCCATTTTATTACATTAGAAGGGGGAGAAGGATCGGGTAAAACAACGCTTCTTCATCAATTGGCAGCTTTTTTGAGTCAGCATGGATACGAAGTGGTGACGACCCGTGAGCCAGGAGGAACACCTATGGGGGAAACAATCCGCAATTGGTTGTTGAACCAACATTCTGCCTTAGCGGTTGGTCACCAAGCCGAACTATTACTCTTTTTAGCAGCTCGCGCTCAACACATTGAAGAAAAGATTTTGCCAGCGCTTCAAGCAGGTCACATTGTTCTTTGTGATCGTTTTAATGATTCCACGATTGCTTATCAAGGGGGTGCTCGGGGATTAGGGGTGGAATATGTGCAAACACTTTGTCATCTTGTTTGTGGACCTGTGACGCCGCAATTCACCTTACTTTTAAATGTGTCGCCTGAAGTGGGTCTTTCTCGTTCGCGGAATGTGCACAAAGAACATGCCGCTAGCGGAGAATTGGATCGAATTGAATCTGAAGCTTTAATTTTTCATCGCACCATTCAAGAGACGCTTGAATTTTTGGCTAAAAAAGAACCTGGGCGCATTTATTCTATTGATGCTACTCAATCTCAAGAAGAGGTCTTTAAAGAAGCAATTGCAGCTATTGAAAAACGCATTCTTCTGTCTCATAAGCAAACACTATGAATCCTACCTGTTTCTCCCAAATTATTGGAAATGAAGAGATCAAAAGACAGCTTAATCATATGATCTCCACAAGAGCAATTGGACATGCCTTATTATTTGCTGGAACTGATGGCATTGGAAAAAGCTTGTTTGCTTGGGCATTAGCGGCACGGATGATGCAAGAATACGACCCGGAAAAGAATCATGCACGTAAAATTGCCAATGGACAACATCCAGATGTGCATGTTTATCGTCCGGAGGGAAAACTGGGCTTGCATAGCATACAAGCTTTGCGGCAATTAAGTGAAGAGGTGTCTTTACCTCCTTATGAGGCCAGTTGGAAGGTTTTTATCATTCATGATGCAGATCGCATGTTAAGTTATAGTGCCAATGCACTTCTTAAAACATTTGAAGAGCCTCCTCCTCGGACGTTGATCATTTTGCTTAGCCGTTCTCAAGCCGCCTTATTGCCTACAATTTTATCTCGCTGCAGGACGCTGCATTTTCGGATGATTGCGCCTCATCTTATTCAAGATTTTCTCCAGAAGAATTATCAACTAGAGGCTGCTGCATGCGACAAAATTATCCGCCAAGCGCAGGGATCACTTGGACGAGCAGTGAAATTGGCGGTACAAGGGGATATCGCTCGTACTTCTTTGCTTAACCTTTTGGCACAAGGACAGCTAACAGATTATCGATCTCTCCAAGAGGGGATTCAAGCGATTAGTGAACAGGTAGAAATGGCGAAGAAGCAAGCGGAAGAAATGGCTAAAGAAGAACTTTATAAAGTTTCTATGGAACATTTATCTGTTCAGCAACAACATGTTTTAGAAAAAGAGCTAGAAGGATTAACTGCTTTAGCTTTAACACAGGAAGCGCAGGTGCTCTTTGAAGCTGTTTTATCTTGGTATCGCGATTTGCAGCTCATCTTGCTGGGAGGAAATTCTACTCAATTAACGAATCCCGATTTTAAGGTTGAATTAGAGCAATCGGCGCAGCGTGGCGATTTTAAGCCTCTTAATCAAGTCTATCAGGCAGTTGAACAAGTGCATTTAGCTTTACAGCGTTCCACACCTTTGTCTCTATGTTTGGAAAATTTATTTTTAAAATTGGATCGAATCTAATTATTTTAGAATAGCCTTTCTCGCAATGAGATACAGGCTAATTTTTTTCACTAATGATCATCAATATCTATTGTCTATTTAAGAAAGTCCCTGAGGCTTGGTCACCCACGTTTTCTACATGAAATGTTGTTTGCAAACGATCTCCATTCGTTAGATTTTGAGCCGTCCCATAAGGACCTTGTGCAGAATTAATCGTTCCTGACAAACTTGTGATTGTAAACGTCATGACATAGTTTCCTAATAAAGAGGGAGGGCCAACTTGTAAGGAAATAGGAGATGATCCTGGGCCAATATTTCCATTGATGGAATATTGAGTTCTATTGGGAAAAGTTACATAACCAGTAAATGTTCCTATTGCATTTGACTGTTGGCTTCCATCAAATGTAAAAGATAATTGATTCTGCGACCACTGAGGAGGAGGTCCTCCTGCCATTTGAAGATCAGAAGAACCGATCTCATTTCCAAGTACAGCATCTATATTTTGTCCACGAGTCATGGCAAAGTTTCCATCGTTTATTTCTCCAAAGCAAAGAGAATTGGAGAGAAAAAAAGTTGCAACCATCAACATTGAAAATAAAGAGCGCAAATAAGACATACGACCTCCATAGTAGGGGTTTTTGAATTCAAATAATTTATACATATCATAAAGTATTTTTTTTGAGTCGTATATAAACAATATTTAGGACTATAATTTTTTCTTTATTTCTTTAACTACTAAAAATCAAAAGTTTGTATTTGAAAGGCAACGTATAGATCAATAGGCAATTGCTATCTATTTCAAAAAAAAATATGGTGATGAACAAACAAAATTTGAAAAAACCGTGTGCTTTGTCTCATGAATTTTGTTTATTAAGAGAACTTAACTCTCCCCTTATCGTTAAGTGAAGAGATTAAAGCCGTCTTAATAGGCAAAATTCATGAGATCAATTATTAGGGACGGCATACGATCAAAAATTACTAAAGTTAACGAATAGGATGCTTATGCAACAAGCCAAATTTCATTCAAGATTGAACACTTTTTTTGTGTTATTATTCCTTCCCTTCCTGATGTATGCAATGAATTTATCAGGACAACCGACAGTCACAAGCCTTTCGTCTCTTTCTGGGATAGCAACGGGGGGGCAATCTATCACTATTTATGGAAGTGGATTTTCAACAGGTTCTCCTCAAGTCTACTTTGGTGCTCTTCCATCCCCTTCTGTTACAGTAATAAATGATACACAACTTACAGCGACAACACCTGCAACAGTTCCCGGCGTGGTAGATATTACAGTCGTTACATCGAATGGAACCTCACCCGTTAGTCAAAATGATCGTTTTGCTTTTACAGGAGATTGGATTGCTTTCTTGCCGGACTTTTCTAATAGCCAGGTTTATCCTAGCTACACCACGACTAATCTATTAATGAACCCAATTCCAGTGGGATCAACTCCAAATGACGTTGCCGTGTCTTTTGATGGGACAACGGCTTATTGCGTAAATAGTTCAAGTAATGATATTAGCGTGATTAATGTCGCTTCGTCTACTGTAACAGCCACTATTCCGGTGACAGGCCAATCTTTTCCCATTTTCATGGCACTTACAGAAGATTTAACTTTTTCCCCGCCGCATAATATCGCTTATGTATGCAATTATGAGTCTGGCACTGTCTCACAAGTTGATTTAGTCACGGGAGGTACGACGACAGTTAATCTAGGAGCTAATAGTTTCCCTGTCGGTGGAATTGTCACGGCATATAATTCTGGTCTACAAGCGATTTGTTATGTAGTAAACAGTGGAAGTAGCAATATTGCAAGAGTCGATTTTACTCAAACACCGCCAGCGGTTACATCCATCGACACGGGTGCAGGGAGTAGTCCTTCCTTTATTGTCTTAGCCCCTGATGGTACGACTGCTTACTTTACTGATAATACGCCTGATGCGAGTGGGAATTATTATGTTAGAGTGCTTCTCAATGTAAATACTTCTAATCCTACGTTGGGAAACTCAATCACAGATCCCTCTTTTAACTTTAACGGTTATTTTTTATTCCCTCAAATCGCAATTGCACCTCCACAAATAGGAACTGGTGACATTTATGCCTATGTGACAAATACAGGGGATCCTACCACTGCAACAGCTGTTACCGTTCTAAATGTGACTAGTCCAACCAATCCTACTGTTGGATGTGTTCTTTCTGCAGGCATTGGGCCTAATGGCATGGCAGTTACGCCAGATGGCAGCAAATTGTATGTGTGTAATGCTGTACAGAGTAGTTATATCTCGATTATTACGGGATTACCGGTTTCGCCTCCTTCTTGTTCGCCTCTCACTTTTTCACAAAGTATCCCAAATTCAACCTTTACAGATCCTTCAATTACGCCTGATCAAGCTCCTTTAGCTTATTTTGTCGTTAACCCAAACCCAGCTGTGATTAATCAGTCAGTGACATTTGACGCCTCTGCTTCCATATCTCCTTTTACGAGCATTTATAGTTATACATGGGATTTTGGTGATGGCTCTTCTCCTATAACTGTGTATACGCCTACTACTAGTTATACCTATACCACAGCAAATGCTTCAGGATATCCTGTCACCTTAACTGTGACGAATTCAGCTGGAACATCTACATTTAGTTCCACTTATTTTAACGGTCAATTTATGCTAAGAAATGGGCTTGATATTCCTAGTGGACCCTCCGCTCAATATACGCTTCCTGTGATTGTAACAAGTACGGGAAATCCTTCTAGTACGTCACTAACTTCTACGCCTAATCCTTCGAACTATGGAGCTTCAGTAGATTTTACAGCAACTGTAACTGGGAATGCCGGCAGTGCTCCAACAGGTACTGTCAATTTTTATGCCAATGGAAGCATGACTCCATTTGCAACAGGAAACTTAACGCCACAACCAGATTCAACTACTACTTCTACAACTTCTATTTCAACTTCTACTCTTCCAGGGGGATATAATAATATACTTGCAGTTTACTCTCCAGACAATAGCAGCCCCTATACTGGTTCATCTGGATCTGATACCCAACAGGTCATTCCTGCTAGTACTCAAACGATTATTATTTCTAATCTTCCAAATCCTTCGTTCTATGGCAATGCTGTCACTTTTATTGCACACGTATTGTCGGCTGTATCTCCTAATACACTAAGTGGGGTGGTGCAATTTTATGATGCAACAGATCCAAATAATCTTGTCCTCATTGGAGTTGGAACTCTAGATCCTGTAACTCTAGATGCTTCTACGACATATTCAGGTTTAAGTGTAGGCACCCATTCTATTGAAGCGGTGTTTATTCCTGGAACATCCGATCCGAACCATTCAGGATCGACTTCTTCGACCGTTATCCAAACAGTATCTTCAGCTACCACTAGTACTATGGTACAAAGTTCTGCTAATCCCTCTACGTATGGTCAACTTGTGACCTTTACGGCGACTGTCACAATCACCTCAGGAGGAACCGGTTCAGTTAGTAACGATTTTGTCTCTTTTTATAATGGACCAATATTTCTTGGCCAGGCACTGATAGAGAATGGCGGTAATCAAGCTTTCTTTGATGTTAGCAATCTCTCGGTAGGATCTCACAATATTATTGCAATCTTTAATGATCCTGCTCAACCGGCTACTGTTGATCCAAATTTTGTCTCTTCACAAGATAATCTTACTCAGATGGTCAATCAAGCCAATACAACTACGATGATCACGGGCTCTTCTAGGGATCCTTCCGTTGTTGGAGAGGCAGTCACTTTTACAGCACATGTAGCGGTTGTTGCGCCAGGCAGTGGAATCCTAACAGGTACCGTGCAATTTTTAGCAGACGGAATAGATATTGGTTCGCCAGTTAGCCTTGATGGTAGCGGTAATGCGACATCTCCTTCGACTTCAAGTCTAACTTTAGGTGCGCATATCATTACAGCTGCCTATAGCGAAGATCCTAACTTTATTGGTTCAACATCGCCTAACTTTACGCAAACCGTGGCTCAAGCCAATACAACTACGATGATCACGGGCTCTTCTAGGGATCCTTCCGTTGTTGGAGAGGCAGTCACTTTTACAGCACATGTAGCGGTTGTTGCGCCAGGCAGTGGAATCCTAACAGGTACCGTGCAATTTTTAGCAGACGGAATAGATATTGGTTCGCCAGTTAGTCTTGATGGTAGCGGTAATGCGACATCTCCTTCGATTTCAAGTCTAACTTTAGGTGCGCATATCATTACAGCTGCCTATAGCGAAGATCCTAACTTTATTGGTTCAACATCGCCTAACTTTACGCAAACCGTGGCTCAAGCCAATACAACTACGATGATCACGGGCTCTTCTAGGGATCCTTCCGTTGTTGGAGAGGCAGTCACTTTTACAGCACATGTAGCGGTTGTTGCGCCAGGCAGTGGAATCCTAACAGGTACCGTGCAATTTTTAGCAGACGGAATAGATATTGGTTCGCCAGTTAGCCTTGATGGTAGCGGTAATGCGACATCTCCTTCGATTTCAAGTCTAACTTTAGGTGCGCATATCATTACAGCTGCCTATAGCGAAGATCCTAACTTTATTGGTTCAACATCGCCTAACTTTACGCAAACCGTGGCTCAAGCCAATACAACTACGATGATCACGGGCTCTTCTAGGGATCCTTCCGTTGTTGGAGAGGCAGTCACTTTTACAGCACATGTAGCGGTTGTTGCGCCAGGCAGTGGAATCCTAACAGGTACCGTGCAATTTTTAGCAGACGGAATAGATATTGGTTCGCCAGTTAGCCTTGATGGTAGCGGTAATGCGACATCTCCTTCGATTTCAAGTCTAACTTTAGGTGCGCATATCATTACAGCTGCCTATAGCGAAGATCCTAACTTTATTGGTTCAACATCGCCTAACTTTACGCAAACCGTGGCTCAAGCCAATACAACTACGATGATCACGGGCTCTTCTAGGGATCCTTCCGTTGTTGGAGAGGCAGTCACTTTTACAGCACATGTAGCGGTTGTTGCGCCAGGCAGTGGAATCCTAACAGGTACCGTGCAATTTTTAGCAGACGGAATAGATATTGGTTCGCCAGTTAGCCTTGATGGTAGCGGTAATGCGACATCTCCTTCGACTTCAAGTCTAACTTTAGGTGCGCATATCATTACAGCTGCCTATAGCGAAGATCCTAACTTTATTGGTTCAACATCGCCTAACTTTACGCAAACCGTGGCTCAAGCCAATACAACTACGATGATCACGGGCTCTTCTAGGGATCCTTCCGTTGTTGGAGAGGCAGTCACTTTTACAGCACATGTAGCGGTTGTTGCGCCAGGCAGTGGAATCCTAACAGGTACCGTGCAATTTTTAGCAGACGGAATAGATATTGGTTCGCCAGTTAGTCTTGATGGTAGCGGTAATGCGACATCTCCTTCGACTTCAAGTCTAACTTTAGGTGCGCATATCATTACAGCTGCCTATAGCGAAGATCCTAACTTTATTGGTTCAACATCGCTTAACTTTACGCAAACCGTGGCTCAAGCCAATACAACTACGATGATCACGGGCTCTTCTAGGGATCCTTCCGTTGTTGGAGAGGTAGTCACTTTTACAGCACATGTAGCGGTTGTTGCGCCAGGCAGTGGAATCCTAACAGGTACCGTGCAATTTTTAGCAGACGGAATAGATATTGGTTCGCCAGTTAGCCTTGATGGTAGCGGTAATGCGACATCTCCTTCGATTTCAAGTCTAACTTTAGGTGCGCATATCATTACAGCTGCCTATAGCGAAGATCCTAACTTTATTGGTTCAACATCGCCTAACTTTACGCAAACCATCAATCCAGATCAAACATCAACAAGCATAATTTCATCTTTAAATCCCTCTCAATTAGGTGACTTGGTTTATTTCACAGCCACGGTTGTCCCTCAAACTTCGACTTCGGGACAAATGACGGGATCTGTCCAATTTATGATGAATGGGAATTTATTTGGTTCTTCTCAATCACTTATAAATGGACAGGCTTCTATTTCAACTTCGACTCTTCTAGTTGGTTCCTCTGAGATGACGGCGATATATGGAGGCAATGATACTCATTATGGATCGCTATCACCTAATTATATTCAAAATGTTCAAGGGGCAACAATAACAGCTATCACTGCTTCACCTCCAAGCTCTGTTTTTGGCCAACCAGTAACTTTTAGCGCGACTGTTATAAGCCCTACTGGTGGACCAACACCAACGGGAATCGTTCAATTTTTTGATGGTTCTACGTTTCTTGGAAATGGCACTTTAAACTCCATTGGAGTGGCGAGCTTAACAACTTCAAGTCTTGCCGTTGGAACACATCCGACTATTTTTGCCCTGTATACAGGAGATGTCGATCATCTCGGCTCACCCTCCATTCCTATTTCCTATACAGTTAATCCCGATAGCACAACAATAACAGTGACTTCTTCTCCCAATCCTTCAACAATTGGACAAACAGTCACATTTACGGCTCAAGTCGCTGCTAATACACCTGGTTCGGGAACTCCAACAGGATATGCAACATTTAGTATTGATGGAGGAACTGGAATAGTCGTCCCAGTTGTCAATGGCATCGCTACTCTAAGTACTTCCAATCTATCGGTGGGGAGTCATCTCATTTCCGTCACTTATGGAGGAGATTCAAACTTTACAGGCTCTACAGGATCTGTCGATACACTTGTCAATCAAGCTGGTACAACAACCAGTGTGAGTTCTTCTCAAAACCCTAGTGTGATTGGTCAATCAGTGACTTTTACTGCCACTGTGAATAGCACTCCAGGATTAGCCATATCAACTGGAACAGTAACATTTATTATTGATGGTGTTCAGGTGAGTGTGGTCAATTTGGTTAATGGGCAAGCAAGTTTTCAAACTTCAGCTCTGTCTGGGGGCCAACATACCATTGTAGCTGTTTACTCGGGAGATGCAAACCACCAAGCTTCAACTTCTCTTCCTTTTATTGAAACAATCATCGCTGTTCTTCCACCAAGAGATTTAAAAGTGTGTCAGGTAGAAAATCGATTTGTTTCTCAAACAGACCGAATCAATATCATCACTTGGAAAGCACCACGCATAGGTGATAGTCCGGTTTCTTATAGAATTTATCGCGATCCACAGTTGAAAGAGAAAATTGCGACCGTACATATGCATTACTCATCTTCTCATGAAAGATTCAGATATGAAGATCATAATCGTAAAAAACATCATACTTATACCTATTACATTGTTTCAGTTGACGAATTTGGTAATGTATCAGCTCCAGTAAGAGTGATTTACAAAGGAGAGCGTAGTGAATCTTAAACCTAGCTTTTGAGTGATCTTTAACATTTGTTTAAGTTGATGACATTGAGAAGAAGATTTTGGAACTCGCACAAGCTGTCAAGAATCCGGAAGTCGTGGAGCTGATTCTCATTGGGGTCTTAATCACTCACCTTACGTAAGCGAAGTCAAAGAATCAGCGCTATCCTTTAAATAATCAAATAGCTTGATTTGTTTAATAGCCGGAAAGGCTTCAAATAAAAATAGCCCAGAGCGAAGCGGCGCGGCGACTGAAGGCGTTGCGTAGCCTACGCTCATTTCTTAGCTTGATGCTTATGGGGCATCGCCCTGGGTTAGACTGGCCATTGTCATGTAGTCTAAAGGACTATAAGAGAATCATCTAATCCCAAGCATGTTTTCATCTGGGAGTTTATATTTTTAGCAGATCGATACGAAATGGTAGAGCGGCGGTAGCCGCTTTTAGTGGGAAGCCCCGTATGAAGCGAGCTTGCGAGCGGAATGCGGGGTGGGTATCAATAAAATATAAACCGCGGAAGCGGTGTGAGTGATCTTACGCTTACGCTGCTTCCGCAGCTCAATCCTATGTTGCCTACACCCCGCATTCCGCTCGCAAGCTCGCTTCATACGGGGCTTCCCACTGAAAGCGGCTACCGCCGTCCTACCATTTCGTATCGATCTGCTAAAAATATAAACTCCCAGATTTAATCGCATCCTTGCAAGTGAGTGAGCTACAATCTCTCTTGTAGTCTTTCAGACTACGATATGGGTGTTTTTTCCCAGGCCGCTGGCCTTGGCTATTTCAATTTAGAGCCCTTCAGGCTCCGACGCATAAAGCTAATGCAACGCATTGTATGCACATGCCTGAGTTCAATCATGGAATGTTTTGATCAAAGACTCAATTTTTTGAATCATCTGCGTAAGGTAGGTTAATCATGAGGATGAAGAAGATTACAAGTAAAAAAAAATTGATTTCACATTTGCTATTCTTCTTTGTTTCTTGATCTATAAGGGAAAGAGTTTGCTTTCCCTTTTTTTTATTCTCTTTCTCTTCTTTACCTTTAAATCTTGTTTTTCTATATAATTACCAACATTTCTAGACCAGGAAGATAAGTTTTTGAATGAGCTGAGAGTGCTGTCGTTAGTCCTAAAGGGCCGTCATGTTACAGCCCAGGTGAAGCGAAGCGAAGGCCTGGGTAAAATAAAAAAGAATCGAGTCCTGAAAGGACGACATACTCAAAGGAGTAATTTCGCTTCGCGGGGGATGAAGGTCTTCTCAAAAAGAACACCAAATATTTGTGGGATTGATTGATGTCGTCCTTTCAGGATTCGATTCTTTTTATTTTACCCAAGCCTTCGCTTCGACCCGGGCTGTAACATGACGGCCCTTTAGGACTAACGACAGCACTCTCAGCTCATTCAAAAACTTATCTTCCTGGTCTAGAAATAAACAAAAACTCATGTACTGAGTCATCTTAATATTTTTGGATAGGAGATCATTTGAATGGCTTTGATTAAGAAGATAAAAGATCAACTTGTCCTATTACGTTATTCATTATCGTAAGGTGATAGAGATGTCCTTTTGCCTGGCTGATTTTTTAAGTTCTGGAATCATTATGAGCTTATCAAAAGATAAGCTTTTAATAGGGTGGGGTGAACCAAAACGCTTATTATCAAAAGAATTGAATCCTGAGAAGATTGCTTTTTATTTTTCTGATTTTTTCTTAACTCTCTCTCGCCCTTGGATTCAATATTCTAATTGCTTGGAAATCTCAATAGAGGATTTCAACCAACAGCTAGCTCCTATAGCCAAACTTCCCACCTGCAATTGGATCATTTGCCAACCAGAACAATTTAGACAAGCTTTTGATGATTTGCAGCAATTGCTGCAGACAGGGCAATTACAAAAAGGGGTACCCTATCTTTTTGCCTACTCATCCCATCTCATGAATGAAGAACGATTGCAACAGTGTCTAAAAAAAGCACTAGCTTTGCTAGAACAGCAAAAGGGCTATATATATGGTCATTGGCATGCGTCATCTGGAGTCCTCGGTTTAACTCCTGAGCTACTTTTTTCACATTCACACAATCAACCAAAAAAAATATTGACCATGGCTTTAGCTGGAACTTATCCCTCTTCTCATTGTTCTCAATCTTTTCTCAAGAATGAAAAAGAGCGGCACGAACACCAATTAGTCGTTCAAGGAATTTGCCAATCTTTACAAACATTGGGAGAGGTTCAAATTGGAAAGCTTCAATTATTGCAATTGCCAAACCTTATGCATTTAATGACTCCAATTGAAGCGAAGTTAAATATTTCTTTTTGTTTTGATGCATTAGTGAATTGTCTTCATCCGACTCCTGCTTTGGGAGCCTTTCCTATTCAGGAAGGAAAAAAGTGGTTGGAGAATTATCAAAGACATACTCCACGGCATTATTATGGCGCTCCTATTGGGTTTAGATATCATTCAAAAGGTTTATCACAATGCTTTGTGGGAATTCGTAATGTTCAATGGGATCAGTCAGGTATGCGTATTGGCGTAGGTTGTGGCGTTGTCAAGCAAAGTACTTTTGATAAAGAATGGCAAGAAATCCAGTTTAAACTTAAAGCAATTCAAGATCAGCTACATTTATGATATGACTACACAAATGGAAAAATCCACCCTACCCACAGTCAACAATCAGCTTGCTAAACAAGTATTGGAAGAGGTCATTTCTCAAGGAGTGGCTGAATTCTGCCTTTGCCCAGGAGCCCGGAATGCTCCTTTGATTTATCCTTTAGTGAATTCTTCTAAGATCCAGATTTATTATTGGCCAGAAGAGCGTTCAGCAGCTTTTTTTGCTTTAGGGCGCATTAAGGCGACGGGGCGTCCAGTTGCCGTTGTGACCACATCGGGAACTGCCGCCGCAGAACTTTTGCCAGCGACTATGGAGGCCTATTATACGGGCTTGCCGCTTGTCTTAATGACAGCAGATCGTCCTCGTCGCTTTCGCGGAACAGGAGCGCCTCAATCAGCAGAGCAAGTGGGATTGTTTGGTTGCTATGCACATGAGATGCAAGATCTTGAGGAGGGGGAGGAATGCCATTTAGATCATTGGAAGCAGCAAGGGCCCATCCATCTCAATCTTTGCTTTGAAGAACCCAAAGATAGCGATTGCCAAACCATTTGCCTTGCTCCTTGCCAAGAGCCAAAGAGTGCGCAAACTTCTCTGAGCAATTTTTATCCGGATGAGCGTTATCTTGACTTTCTTAAACACACTCAGTTTCCTCTCGTGATTGTGGGCGCGCTACCCTCTTCTGTACGCGAAGCAGCGATTCGGTTCTTGTTGCATTTAAAGGCTCCTATTTATGCAGAGGGTATTTCAGGTATTCGTGAAGAGCCGCGATTGGAGTCTTTGCGAATGAAAAGGACTGAACGCATGTGGAGTTTTGCAGAGCAACAGGGTTATCCCATTGATGGCATCTTGCGTTTGGGAAGCGTCCCCGCTGTTCGGCTATGGCGCGATTTAGAAGATCAAGTTGGACAAATTTCTGTCTGTTCCATTAGTGAACATCCTTTTTCCGGTTTAAGCTGCGCAGGTGTCATCCATACTCCACTTGCCCCTTTCTTTGAATGGGCACAGACTCTAAAGATTCCAAAAATGAATGCTTATTCCAAATGGAAACAGGCCGATGAGACCGCCTATGAAGCCTTATTAGCTTTATTTAAAGAAGAGCCATTGGCAGAGGCCAGTCTCATTCATACACTCTCAAATCACATTCCCATTGGGTCTAAAGTTTATTTAGGAAATAGCTTGCCTATTCGAGAATGGGATCAAGCAGCCACTTATCACTCTCGAGACTTTCAAATGGCTTGTAATCGAGGAGTCAATGGAATCGATGGACAGATGGCCACCTTTCTTGGTTATTGCTCAGCAGAACAAGAGAATTGGTCAATTTTAGGAGACCTCACTGTTCTTTATGACTTAGTCGCTCCTTGGATTACTTCCCAATTATCTAATATCAATGCTCATGTTGTCCTTATCAATAATGGAGGAGCTGGCATTTTCGTTCGCATGTTTGCCCATCCTGCTTTCCAAAATAGACATCAATTGACATTTGAGCCTTTAGCTCAATTTTGGGGTTGGCGTTATGAAAAATGGAACTCCATTCCAGAATGTTTATCTCCAAACCAAGGAGCACGTCTCATTGAACTCACTCCCCATCCACAAGCAACTGAACGCTTTTTACAGCGCCTTAAGGAGATTTAATGCAAGTGTGGGCTCTTTCTGGCTTCTTAGGATTGCCGCAAGATTGGGATTTTTTAGGGTGGCAAAATCTTGTGGCCGTCGATTGGCAAGCATTTTCTTGGAAAAGTTTGCCAGAATGGGGAGCAGCATTCAATTGCTGGGTGAAGGAACATCATCAAAGCCCTCAGGTGCTGATGGGGTATTCTTTTGGTGGGCGGTTGGCTTTGCATGCTTTGATTGATCAGCCCTCACTTTGGCAAGCTGCCATTATTATTTCTGCCCATGTTGGGTTAGTGAATCTAGAAGAGCGTCAAAAGCGTCAACAGCAAGATCAAGTGTGGGCGAAGCGCTTTGAATCTGAAAATTGGACATACCTGATGCAGGCTTGGAATGCACAAGACGTGTTTGCTCAAGATTCCTTTTCCTTTGAACGCCAAGAATATAACTATCAGCGTCCTCAACTTGTCAAAGCGTTGACTCAAGGTTCACTTGGATGGCAAGCGGACCTTAGCCAACAAGTTGCTTCATTGCCCCTTCCCATTCTTTGGATAACAGGCAGTAAAGATCCTCGTTATAGCCAAATCGCTCAGATCCTAAAATTTGCTCATCCTAATTCTCAATGGAAGCAAATCGAGCAAGCAGGGCATCGTACCCCATGGGCGCAACCTGAAATTTTTTCTCAACTTATTCAAGATTTTTGCCAGAAAGTGATATAGGCAAGAGCTAAACTTTATTGGCATCACTTTTTCTAATATATTTAAAATTAATAATTTAAATTTGGATAAGCTTTTCAAAATTGAGTGAGCGATTTGCTTAATCTTAGGATACAAGCGTTTTAAAAAATGTTTTTGACAAATTGAAGTTGTCAGTTTATGGTGGCAATTGACATCGCTTATTATTTTTGTAATCGTTTTACCGACATGACTTTGCAAGCGTGATTTGTTTGATAGATCGTCTATAAATAAGCTGGCAACAAGCTATTTCAAAAATAGATTAGCTGTTGTTGAAATATCCAATTTCCTTAAGGAGGTAAAACTATGGCAGCAACAAAGAGTTCTTCGTCAAAATCAAGGTCCAATCAGAAAACGTCAGCAACTTCTTCAAGATCCAATCAGAAAACGTCAGCAAATTCTTCTAACAGATCTTCACAAGCGAAACCGGCAGCCGGACGCCAAACTGCTCAGGCTCGTAAGAGCGAGCAGGGAAGCTCTTCTCGCAGCAGCAGCGGCCGCCAAACTGGAATGAGCCGCCAAGAGGCAGGACGTTTAGGAGCAGAAGCGCGTTGGGGTCGCCGCAGTGCAGAAGAGACAACCTCTTCTTCTCGTAGCGGAAGCCGTAATGGACAACAAAGGACAGGACGTGTTGGAGCTGAATCGCGACGAGGTGGAGAAGGAAGCAGATCTTCTTCTTCTTCTTCTTCTTCTTCTCGCGGTGCAAGTCAAGGTTCATTGAGCCGAGAAGAAGCAGGCCGTCGTGGAGCTGAAGCGCGTTGGGGTGAAGAAAGAAACAGATCTTCTTCTCGTAACGAAAGCCGCCATGAATATCAAAGACCCGGTCGCGTTGGATCTGAAGCACGTTGGGGTGAAGAAGAAAGAGGAAGATCTTCTCGAAGCGTAGGTCAAAACTCGATGAACCGAGAAGAAACAGGTCGTCGTGGATCTGAGGAGCGCTGGAATGAAGAGAACGGTGGGAGATCTTCTCGAGGTGGAAGCCATGCTGAGCATCAAAGGGCAGGACGCCTTGGTGCGGAAGCTCGTTGGGGACAAGAAGAGGAAGAGGGAAGATTTTCTCGCGGTGGACGCCAAGATTCGATAGGTCGAGAAGAAACTGGTCGAAGAGGGAATGACACAAGTTCATCTCGTCAAGACCGCGCACTCTATCAAGATGTCGATCGAAGAGGAGGAAATTCTCGCTGGAGTGAAGATGAAGGCGAAGATCACGATGAGCAAGGCTTTAGAGGTCGTACAAGCCATCAAGAAGTTAGCCGGCGTGGAACTGAGCCTCGCTGGAGTAAAGAAGAAGAAAATGAAAATGATGATGAAGAAGGTTTTGGAGCTCGCACAAGCCGTCAAGAATCCGGACGTCGTGGATCTGATTCTCGTTGGGGTCGTAATCATGAGGATGAGGAAGATTACGAGTAAAAAATTCATTTCATATTTGCTATTCTTCTTTGTTTCTTGATCTATAAGGGAAAGAGTTTGCTTTCCCTTTTTTAATTCTCTCTCTCTCTTCTTTACCTTTAAATCTTGTTTTTCTATATAATTACCAACATTTCTAGACCAGGAAGATAGGTAAAATAAATCAATAGGTGAAAAATTATGCCAACTCTTGCTTCTTCATGGATAGCAATAAAACAATATGAAGATATTCGTTTTGAAAAAACAGAAGATGGAATTGCAAAAATCACGATTAATCGTCCTGAGGTTCGCAATGCTTTTCGTCCTGAAACCATTCAGGAGATGCAAGATGCTTTTGACATTTGTCGCAATGAACCTTCTATAGGCGTGGTCATTCTCACTGGAGAAGGTCCCCAGGCATTTTGTTCAGGAGGCGATCAACGAGTGCGCGGTGAAGAAGGGTACGTAGGGGTAGATGGAGTTCCGCGTTTAAATGTCTTAGATTTGCAAAAGCAAATTCGATCTCTTCCAAAGCCTGTCATTGCCATGGTAGCAGGGTATGCAATTGGAGGAGGACATGTTCTACATGTCGTATGTGATTTGACCATTGCAGCCGATAATGCGCGCTTTGGGCAAGTCGGACCTCGTGTAGGTTCATTTGATGGTGGATTGGGAAGCAGTTACTTGGCGCGTATTGTCGGTCAAAAAAAGGCTCGCGAAATCTGGTATTTATGTCGTCAATATACAGCACAGCAAGCGCTGGATATGGGACTTGTCAATTGTGTAGTGCCGTTAGATCAATTAGAACAAGAAACACTCAACTGGTGCCGGGAAATCTTGCAGCATTCTCCTTTGGCATTACGTTGCTTGAAGGCTTGTCTTAATGCTGATTGTGATGGACAAGTTGGACTATTAGATTTAGCAGGGAATGCCACAATGCTTTATTATATGACAGAAGAGGCGCAAGAGGGCAAACAAGCCTTTTTAGAAAAGCGTAAGCCCGATTTTAGTCAATTTCCTCGACTTCCTTAACTCCATTTTCAGGGGTTGTCTATGTCTGACTCAAATGATTCAACCCTTGTTTTAAAGCAGAAAACGGGAACTCTGAAAGCTTGGTTTTTGGCTTCTAGACCTCGAACCTTGCCTGTTTCCTTGCCGCCTCTTATTGTTGGCACAGCATTGGCTAATCAGCAAGTGGAGCATCTCAATTGGATGTGGGTGGGTTGTGCGCTTTTATGTTCTTTGGGAATTCAAATTGGCACTAATCTTGTCAATGATGCTCTTGATTTTAAAAAAGGAGCAGATGCGATAGGAAGGCTTGGCCCTCAACGTATGACGCAAGAGGGGCTTTTATCATTTCGCCAAGTTCTAACGGCAGGGTGCCTGTGCTTTAGCTTCGCCCTATTGTGTGGCATTCCTCTCATGTTAGCAGGAGGATGGCCGCTAGCGCTCATTCTCATACTCTCTATCGCTTGTGGCTATCTTTATACCGGCGGACCTTTTCCTTTGGCCTATACAGGAATTAGCGATCTTTTTGTGTTAATCTTTTTTGGCTGGGTAAGCACAGGAGCAATTTATTTTTTACAAACAAGAAAGATCAGCTTTTCCTGCTTCTTGGCTGCAACGCAGATTGGGCTTTTGGCAATAGTTCCTCATGCGATCAATAATTTGCGCGATCATGTTTCCGATGCCCGGGTGGGCAAAAAAACTTTAGCAGTTCGTTTTGGTCCCTATTTTGCACGTTGGGAAATCACCCTTTTTTCTCTGATTCCCTTTATTTTGGGGCTATTATGGATTGGAATGGAAAATTTTTTGATGGCAGCTTTGCCTTTTTTAACGCTGCCTCTCATTATCCGCAATCTTCAATCGATATGGTTAAGAGAGCCCAGTCCTCTCTATAATCAATTTCTAGCCAAAAGTGCAATTTGCCAACTTCTATTTGGATGTCTTCTAGCTCTAGGATGCATCCTAGGAGCCTTCTTGAGATGAAGATTGATTATGTTCTTTATGAACTGGAATCCAATCATTCGCTTAGCGTTACTTCCTCTGCCCTAAAAAGGGAAGGAGCGTTGCTTAAAGTCTATTTTAATTTTCAAATGGTGGGCTATGCTGATTGCCATCCCTGGCCCGAAATGGGTGATTTGCCGTTAAAGCAACAACTTGAAAATTTGGCTAAAGGAGAATTAACAGCTCTGATGAATTGTGCTTTAGAATTTGCTTTTTTAGATGCAGAGCATCGCTTGCAAGGTAGAAGTGCTCTCATCCAGCAAAACATTCCCAAGAGCCATTTTTTAGTGACCAACATTTTTGATTGGACCTCTCAACATGTTCAACAAATCATTCAACAAGAATATACTCATATAAAATTAAAACTAGGACGCCATCTTGATCGCGAAGTGGAACGTCTGCATGCTCTCTTTTTAAATACTTCTCTTAAACTGCGTTTGGATTTTAATGAGACTTTGACCTTTGATTCTTTTTGCCAATTTTTGCAACGCATTCAAAAGCTGAGAGATCGCATTGACTTTATTGAAGATCCCTTTCCTTTTGCGTCTTTTGAATGGGCAACTATCCAAAAAGAAGGATGGACATTGGCATGTGATAGGCAGGCGCAGAAAGCTAGCCATCAACCAGAATCAGCGAAAATTCTTGTAATCAAACCCGCTCTTCAATCTTTTCAAGAATGGCAAAAATGGAAGAATCAAACGCGCATTGTCACTTCCTATCTGGGTCATCCTATTGGACAGGTGGCGGCTGCTTATGTCGCTTCTCTTATTGATCCTGATTGCTCTTTAACGCATGGCTTATTATCCCATCATGCTTATCAACCCACCCCTTTTAGCCAGCACTTGAGTTGGAAAAGTCCTCACTTTATTCTTCCACCCGGAGTGGGATTTGGCTTCGACCAAGAGTTGAATCAACTTAAATGGATACCCCTCTGTAAAAAATAGAATGACAAGGCAATTTCATGAACCTCTCTTGGGAAAACACAGAATCTTATGTTCTTTTAAATCCAAGCTATTCAAAAAGCGAACAAGAGCGTTTTTATGCTATTTTAAATGCTGCTCAGGCCTGGCCAGGGCATATTTGGCTGTCAACCTCCGGATCCTCAGTACAAAAATGGGTAGGATTATCCAAACAAGCATTATTGGCATCCGCTCAAGCTGTCAATCAGCATTTGGATAGCTGTAAAAAAGATCATTGGGTAAATGCTCTTCCAAATTTTCATGTGGGGGGACTGGGAATTTGGGCGCGTGCTTATCTAAGTGGCGCCCAGGTTTATGACTTTAGGCAAAACTGCTCTGGCAAATGGCAAGCAGAAGAGTTTTATTGCTATCTTCAGCAAGTGAAAGGAACGCTTAGTGCTTTAGTTCCTGCTCAATTGCATGATTTAGTTGCCTTAGAAAAACAAGCTCCCTCTAGCCTGCGTGCTCTCCTTATTGGAGGAGGAGCTTTACTTCCGAACTTATACGAAAAAGCTGTTGCTTTAAGATGGCCTATCTTGCCAAGCTATGGATTAACGGAATGCGCCTCGCAAGTGGCCACAGCAACTTTACACAGTTGGCAGCAGCATCAAATGCCCGCTTTGCAATTGTTGGGACATCTTCAGGCATGCGAGCGCGAAGAAGGGCTTTGCTTTGCTGGAGCTTCTCTCTTAAGTACCTATGCTTACCTCCACAATCAGGAAGTACGATTTGTTGATCCCAAGAGGGAAGGTTGGTTGATAAGCGAGGATCGTGGGACGATTCAAAATAGAGAGTTAACGATTTTAGGTCGAGCAGACGCTATTTTTAAAGTTGGAGGGGAAAATGTCGATTTAGCACGCTTGGAAAATCATTTACAAGCCTTACGATTGCAATTAGGCATAAAAGCAGAGGCGACCCTGATTGCCATGCCAGATCACCGCCTTGGTCATTGTATTCATTTAGCCTCTAACAGCCCAACTCTAGAAGAAATAGCGCCTCTCATAAGGCAATTTCAAAAAAGTGTTCTTCCATTTGAACGGATTCGGAAAATTTATGTTGTTTCGCAACTCCCACGTTCGTCATTGGGTAAAATTCTTAAAAACGAATTGATGGCTTTTGTTACAGCTACCGATGGAGTGGATGTTTATAATTAGGGATTCTCATTATCTTCATTTTGGCTTCAGACAGTGCTTATGATTAAAAATAAGCCCATGAATAGGATAATGAAAAAAGTGTTTAATTCTTTTAGCATATCCAACTCCTTTAAAAGAAAAGAGCATTGTTCAATTGAAGGTCGCATATTTATGCCGTCCTTTCAGGACTCGATGTTTTTTTGATAGAACCCAGGCCTCCGCTTCGCTGCGACCTGGGCTGTAACATGACGGCCCTTCAGGCCTTAACAAAAGATGTTTAAGTCCCTCTTCTATAGTCCCTAAATCATCTTTTTGTTAAGGCCTGAAGGGCCGTCATGTTACAGCCCAGGTCGCAGCGAAGCGGAGGCCTGGGTTCTATCAAAAAAACATCGAGTCCTGAAAGGACGGCATAAACATGTTACCCAAAATTCACTCTTTTTGAACCATGCCAAGAAAAGTATGGCTGTTCTAAAGAGATGTCTTTTATGCCCAAAGTTTTAAATAAGAAATGAAGCTCTTTGAGTTAGTGAGACTTTTTTTGAGTTAAATCTAAAACTTTTTTTAAAATATCCTCTAACTTGTACTTTCCTTGTGCAATTTCCTTGATATAAGGACTAAACATTTTGAAGCACAATTGGAGATTTCCTATCACTTGCATTAATAAAAAAGCATCAATTCCTTTTTTTTTGATAAACCAGACATAGCGATAGATCACCTTATCACTTATTTCATCTAATTCAAATCCGGGACAATGCAAAAGACGGTTAAAAAAATGCAAAGTATTAGAGACTTGATTCACATTTTCAGGAGGAATTTCAATAGGCACTCCAAATTGAAATTGAAGAAGATAATAGGCATCTGACAATTTTTCTTGGGTGAAAACGCCTTCAAAATGTTGAGGATGGGCAGTGATTTCTAATATCTCCTCTTGGCCATCACTGGAGCTTCCACAAGCTACCAGAAGTCGCTCATAAGGAAAATCTTCAGAAGTTTCCATTAAAGTGCTAGGCTGCTCTTTCTCATCGAGAAGCTCTTGGACATAGCTTAAAATTTTCATAATTTAAATCAATAAATGTGGTTTATTTTAAATATCCTTGTTGCCCAATAAACTTAATAAAATCTCCTTCTTCTAAAGTAAAGAATTTTTGTAATAAATTTTTAATAGCCAAAGGATTTTTTTCAATTTCTAATTGCAAAGAATGGATGTTAATTCCCAATTGCTTTTCAAGTAATTCTTTCGTCTCAGGACTGAGTAGATTAAAATTGCTATGAACTAAGGCATCATTAAAAGCTTGTAGTGTATCAAAAGAGTCCAAAGGCGATTGCGAATCTTGTTTTGCAATTTTCAAATCGGCCTGTTGAGCAAAATCAGCCCATTCCATTTGATCTAACTCTGCTTGGAGATTCTCTGCTTTTTCCTTCCATTCTTGAGCCTTGCTCTTAATATTTCGGAAGTCGCCTTCAGTCTGAGCTATGGCAGTTCTCACTTTATTAGGCGCTTGCAGGTCTTGAGCAGAAGATAAATGAAATAAGTGGAAATGACCAGCTAGCGCCGCTAATTGATCAATTTTATTTCTTTTAGCAATTTTCAGATAGTCTTCTGTTCTCTCTTTAAGAATATGAAACAAAGTGCCAATTTTATAATAAAATAGCCTAAAATAAATGCCCTTTAAAGTTGCAGCCGTCAATGCAGGTTGATAGGAAGAGGCATAATAATATCCTGCTACTGTTAACCCTGCACTGACACCAATAGAAGTCACTGTCAACATCGTGCTAATCAAAGCGACAAGTCCAACCGGGGTAGCAACTGATAAAAGGCCAAGGATGAATAAAGCGAGTGTCACTGCAAAGATAACGCTTGACGCGGTAAATTTTATGCCGATCACATTTTTTTCAATGTTAAGAAGATCTTTATTTACTTGATGTTGTTTTTGTACGATGCTAGTTAAAGCATTCTTCACTGTGAGATCGACTGTTGCATGATAATCGACATAAAGATTTAACAAAGAATCCTTCGATTGCTTCTCCATCCAAGCGGCAATGCATTCTTTGACAGTTTGAGACAAAGCGACTTGTATTGTATCTATAGCTTTTTGCTTTTCTTCAGAAGAAAGAATTTCTGATCTTTTAATGACATCTAAATCCATATAAGCAGTGCGAATGGATTGAACTAAAAGAGGATTGACATCAATGCCTAACTTTTCATTTAATTGATCAGCAAGGGTATGGTGAGAAAGATCTTTAACATTTAAACGATTTAAAAAACTTAGCAGTCCTTCTGTTTTGAATTCTTTAATTCTCTCTTGAATCACTGTCATAGAAAGGTCTTTTCTCTCAATTTTTTCCTTAAGATTTTGGATTTGGATTTGTTGATTTTTCTCTCTTTTCTTTAGAAATAGTCTAATAGGAGAATCAATCGCTTCTTTCACTTTTTCAGCTTCAAATGTTTTTTTGAGTGTCTCTTCTGTCACCACTATTTTTTCTTTGACCCATATTTCAAAGTCTTTGGACCAAGTATGCACTAGATTTAACTTTTGACGAGCTCGATAAAAAGAGACTCCCTGTAAAGCTAGATTAATTCCTCCAATGACGATTTGAGCCCCTGAACTCAGCACTTTCGCTAAAGGGTTGTGGGTTGCCCATGAAAGAGCAAATGTGAAATAAGAAAAGACATTGCGCATATTTTTGAGGATGAGTTCAAATTCTTTTGAGGGTAATAAGCTTTGCGCATATTTAACCTGTCCTTCTAATTGGGAGAGACAGAGTTGTTGCTCAGGATTCAGTTCATGAGAATGTTGTTTTAATTTAGAAATCTCTTGAAGAGCAGCTTGAAGAAGTCTTGCCTGGTACATATAACCAATCGCCCCTGCCAATGGATCTATTAGATCGCTAATGGCCTTAATACACTCTGTTACTGGACCTAATGCAGGTAAAGAATCAGAAGGCAGGATAACATGTAAACCAGATTTAGCAGCCTTTGCCCCTTTTTTCAAAATGATATCGGCGATCCACATTTGAGTGACAGCAATCATTGCCTGAGTCGAACTAGAGCTTTCTAAATCATGACGAATATTTTGCAGCTTTTCTTTGAGCCCTTGAAGGTAATCCAAAGTTGTCTCAATTTGACTTGTGACCTCTTTCTGATCTAAAGAAGGGGAGTCTAACTTTTTATTAGGAGAAGCTGACGTGTGAACGGTCATTTGGAAAAGAGAGGGAAGAAAAGATGAATGAGAAACTTCAAAATTTTTTGCCTCCGAAGAAACAAGCGAACCAAGGGGTATTCCTGCTCCATAAGCATAATAGGTGAAAGAAGAATCGGAAAACATAATTACCTAAACATTAAATATCATTATTAGTTATCTTTTATCTCAAATAATTTAATTATAACATAGTTGGTAAATTATAATTAATTTTTTGCATTAAATTAATTATTTTTAATATTTTCTTAATTAAAATTTAAATAAAAGAAGAATATTGTTTATTAAGCTGAAATAATAGATTAGAGGGAATAGGGATTTTTTGTTTATTTAAGCGATGACAAAAAACGTGAATTGTTTTGACCACGCAACATAATTGCTGTTGTTGGTGAAAAGAAGAGGTCAAAGTAAAGGAAGAGGAAGAAAGAGAGGAGACGGAAAGTTCGATCAGGCATTCTTGACCTGCCCGTAAGGGAGATAAATAGTGGGCCTCTGTTTGCTTAATAGGAACTATCCAGTCGGGATTTTGAAACCAAAGGTTCCAAGAACATTCCAATTGATCAATCACAAATTGCTCAAAAGCTTGATGAAATAGACTAAAAACATGTCCAAAGAAAAGAATGCCTGCAGGATCAGCGAGATGGAAGGGGATAAAGCAGAAGAAAGAATAAGAGGAGGGCTGCATGCTAAACCTTTAGGGTTTATATCCTATGATAATTGTGGCTATTCCACCTGTTAAAGAGTGGCATTGTGTGCGAACAAAGCCAGTTGCGGCTAAAAGATTTTTTAATTCTTCAGGAGCAATAAAAGATTGAATACTTTGGCATAAATATTGGTAGGCTTGTTGGTTATCTGTCAGCCATTTGCCTAAAAACGGCATTAGAGTACGTAAATAAATTTGATGTCCCAGTCGCAAAAAGGGAGAGCGAGGTCGAGTTAATTCAAGAATGCCAAAGCAGCCGCCGGGTTTCAAAATGCGAAAGATATCTTGCATACAAAGGATAGGATCTTGGACATTGCGAATGCCGTAAGCCATAGTGGCACAATCAGCGCATTGATTGGGAAGGGGCAATCTTTGAACGTCGGCTTCAAGATAAAACAGCTGGTGAGAAGAAGAAAAGCGATAGCAGGTTTCCTTTCGCTTGGCATATTCTAACATTTCAGAGGAAAAGTCGACTAAATAAGCTTGGCAGGGTATAGGCATGGTGTGTAAATAATTAAAAGCGATATCCCCCGTTCCACAGCAAAGATCGACAAGGACATGGGGAGAAGATCGTTGGCTTACAAGACGAATGAGGGTGCGATTCCACTGTTTGTGCAAACAAAGGGAGAGAATGGCATTGGTGCGATCATAGCGTTTGGCTATGCTATTGAACATAGATTGAATGGTCGAAGGAGAATCTTTGCAATACATTTGAATATTCTATTCCTTTGAAGAAGGGGTGGAGGGGTCTTTTAAGTGGGTTTTCGATTCATCAATAGGAGAACACACTTCGCATGTCGAGCAGTTTGTATCCTTTTTTTTAGTGGGATCTCGTCCACAAGCTTTTTCTATCCTTGTTTTGCCTGTAATTAACCAGCCGATAGCCAATAACGCAATTGCAAAGACAATGATCACAAAGGCAATAACTAATGTTAAAAATAAGTTAGACACAGTAACTCCTTTTAAGTTTAAGACAAACTTTCATAACAGAATTTTCAAGAGAGTGCAATCTCCAATTGAATTAGTGGATGAATTTTTATCAGAAATCAGTCTGATTATGAAAATTGATTCATAATTTTGAAAATATTTTCAATTAATTTAATTTATTAATATAATCTTAACATTGTTTTAATTGATTTAAAACAATTTTATATTAAAATTATTATTTAATAAATTAATAAGTTAAGGGAGATTAATAATATTATGGATCCTAGTATAAGTAGTATAAGAAGTAATAATGAAGGGAATCCTTCTACTTTTTATGAGCAAGGTTTGCAGGAAAAGGTAAACAATCCTGTTGGTCAAGAACCTAGCCCAGAAATTCAATATCCAGAATTTGGCCAAGCAATAGGTAATCCTTATGCGGTCAGTTATAAGCAAATTGCAGCAAAGGTTGCATTAGTTGGAATTGCTACTTTAGCTGTTATCGGGATTGGAGTGGCTTGTGGTGCTTTAATGATAGGGATTGCAACGGCAGGATCTCTATTGCTTGCTTTAGCCATTTATAAAATAGGCAAGAAAATTTTTGTTCAGTTTAATCATCACCGCTATCGTTTGTCATTTGATCTTACAGATGCAAATCGCCATCTAGATGCTCCGAAATTAGGTCATTACTCAAAGGTGGATTTGCGTGTTTCTAATCATGCAACGGAAAGTTTTGAATGGAAAAAAGCCCTGATCTCTTCGGCTAAACAGAGTATTGAGCTTTCAGCAAATTTTGCTGGCGGAAAAGATTTTCGAGATGTTCTTCAACTCATTGAAAAACGAATGATCGAGTGTCCTGCTTTAAAATGCCATCTCATTATAAGTTCCGATTTACTTGAGCAACAGGATCGCGATTATCTCAATCTATTAAAAGAAGTCTATCCCAATTTGAATTACTTAATTACCGACCGTATTTATACAACAACTCCTAATTATTCATCTGAAGAAAATCATGTTAAAATGTTAGTCGTCGATGGTCAATACTTTGCAATGGGAGGAACGGGAATTCATGAGAAGATGACCAGAGAGGAGTATTTGAATACAACAACTACAAAGGAACCTTTAGGCGCGGGTCTCATTGATAAGGCCTTTAGGGATACAGATATTATGGGTTATGGAGATGCTGCGCAAACAATGCGTAATCAGTTTTTTAACCTTTATCGAATTTGGGAATACCGGATGACAGGTAAGGAAAACGACCGCTTTTTTAACACTCAACCCGAAAATGTTGGAAGATGTGAGCTTTTTCATGAAGAGGAAGGCTTAATTAAAAACAGTTCGCTTAAATATGTCGTCGCTGGCCCTGAACATCGTCAGGAAAATCCTATTTCTACTGAAATAGCTAGCTTAGTAAACGAGGCTCAACAAGAAGTGAAAATAGCGAATTTATTATTTAATCCAGACACAATTATAAACAATGCCTTAATCAATGCTAAAGCTCAAGGGATTGAAATTGAAGGATATTTTAATGGAACTAGCAAGAATTCTTCCTCTGCTCATTATATCTATGCTCTTCCTAATCGATATAATTATCAATTAGTCACAAGGGCTTTTGAATATAGAAAGCAGGATCAACTTTATCATAAGAAAGTGCTAACTGTAGATTCACGCTATACGATGGTGGGGAGTTTTAATTTAGGAATTAAGAGTACTAAATGTGACTATGAAAATGTTTGTGTGATTGATGATCCACGTGTCACTCAATTAATCCATCAGTCTTTAAAGGAAGACGCTAGTGCATCTAAGCGCTTGGAAAACAGTGTATTAGATGTTAAACGCAAGTGGTCTACATTGCCAAGTCTTGTTGTAATTAATGTTTTAGGAACTTTTTTTGGATAAATTTAAAAGGGGGGATAGATTCACTCATCCCCCTTTGTTTTTATCCAGTGAGAAGATCCTTTCTTAACTTCCTTACTCAAGCTTATTCAATGGCAAAGCGCACAGGGAGTCCCATGAGAATTTAAGAAATTCCAACAACAATAATACCGTGAGTTTCTGATTTTAATTATTCACGTTATCATTCATCCTCTTCCTCTTCATAATCATCATAGTCATCTTCTTCTTCCTCTTCAAAGTCCTCTTCTTCTAAGAAATCTTTGTTAGAAGTAGGCTTGGTCGCACGCTTGTTTTGTGTTTTAGGAAGGGAAGAAAGAGGAATATAATCTACCCAAATAGGCGAACTCCAGGCCATATGTCCATCTTCTTGAATCACGCGAAGGTAGTAATAAGCAAAGGAAGGCTTTTTATCTTTAGTTGGAATGACAACTTTTTCGAGAGGAATCATATCATCATAAACAAATTCGAGAAAATACTGCTCGGGCTCAAAAGTTTTAATCACCTTGCCATTGCGAATAATCTCGACTATTTGCAACTTGCTTGTGCCTGCCACATAGCCTGAGAGGTGACGGTTAACGGCTAAGCCAGGTTTATCGGCTGTACTCACTTCTTTACCCATGGGCAGGCCAGCTAAATACAAGCCCACAATCATCCTTTCACCTGTTGTAGCGTAGCAAGATCTTTGATAAAGAGCTTCTATCAAAGCTTCTCGAGTATGCGTAGGTGCAACAATGGCGGTTAGTCCAGGAGTATATTGCTCTTGATCGCTTTCATAAAGTTCGCTATAAACGCCTCGATCATCAAGTCCGCCAGCGACGAATCCAAAGCGACAATTGCGTTGGAGTGCCTTTTGGATGGAACCGTCCGCTGCTTCTTGAAATCCATTAGTAGAATGAATGGGTCTTGGATTTCCTTCTTTTGCGGTCATTTCAGAAGAGCCCCAGGCGTTGTAAATCTCAACCACACGCTCAAAATCGGGATCATAATTTTCAAAATTATATTCTACTCCTTTGGCCATGTTAAAACAAGGGATGGAAAGAAGTTCTTTAGGTGAAAAACTCTTATAAATTTTCTTAAGCGTGCTATTTTTGAGATCTTTTTTGCGCAGAATGGGTTTGTTTTCTTTAGAAAAAATCAGAAGGCGCAAACCTTCACTTTTATTTTCTCCCTGCCATTGAAAACCTAAAAATGTTGTAAAGCGATCGTCTTCATCAAAATCAGCAATGTTTTGCGAGATTAACTTCCAAGTGTCGTTAGAAGTTTCTTCTTGGCTCTCAAACGGGGAAACGGCATAAAAATTAAAGGCTTTATCATCTCTAAAATGACGCAGACAATTTTCAATATTTTCAGTGGAATCAAAGCGGTCCGACTCTCCATGCAAAAGACCCCAAAACAGATGGCGGGTGTTATCCGGAAAACAGCGGATAGGAGCTGAGCGAAAGATGTGTTTGGTTTTGCTATTCACAAGCTGGATCGTGTAAACTCCTGCCTCATTAAAATAAAGATTCGGAAGAGAAATAAATCCCGTTTCAGGAACAAAAAGCTTCCAGTTTAAATTTTCCCGCAAGTGCTCATGTGAAAGCTCAATTAATGTGTCTTCAGGGGCGTAATTGGTTAAATTGCCAAATTCATCTTCAAAACGCACAATGACGTCAAATCGCTTATTTTTAGCTACAAAAGAGGGAGATAAAATGCGAATATTAGATAGCTCTCCGCCACGAATATCCATTGTAAAGACTTCAGGATCATGATAATGTCCTTTACCCGAAGGATCAATATAAAGCAAAAAAAGTCGACGCCTTTGCGAAGTTGTTTGAGCACGGATCGTAGGGCTTTTTTTTGCCGATTCTCCTTCTTTTGATCCTAATATAATGGCGATAGAGTCGCCTGCCTCAACGGTGTTAGGTAAAATAAATTCATATTGAGGAACGAAGCTGTCAGGAATTTCAACTTCTGTCGCAGATAAGATTTTGCCATTGCCAAGTTGAGCATAAATCGCAGCGTCGGGTTTCTTTAGGTTGACAGAGGGGATTTGCCAATCAATTTCGCGCCCTTTAGATTGTAAGTCAAATTTAAGGCGAGTCCCTTTGGGAAGGTTAGCAGAGGGAGTATAAATGAATTTCCATGTCTTGGCTTCTCCCGCTAAGGCATAATTAGGCTCACAATAACAAATAGATCGGCGCATGTGATTGACTCCTTTAGTCTGAAATCACAATTATGTTGCCCGATTGGCTATTGTTTTTCAAGCAAAGAGAGAATGAGAAGTAATTAAACTGCATATTCCACTACTCGTTTTTCGCGAATCACAGTGACTTTGATTTTTCCAGGATAACTTAGCTCTTGCTCAATGCGTTTTGTAAGTTCTCTTGCTAGATTGACCACTCCAGCGTCATCCACTTGGTCGGGAATGACAACAATACGAACCTCGCGTCCCGCTTGCATGGCATAGGCTTTTTCAATACCCGAAAACTCAAGCGCCATATCTTCTAATTTTTTGAGACGTTTAATGTATTCTTCTACCGCTTCAATGCGCGCCCCTTCGCGTGAGGCGGAAATTGCATCTGCAGCACTACATAAATCAGCTTCAACTGAGAGAGGGGGCATTTCTTGGTGATGGCAGCCCACTCCATTAGCAATCTCTTTACTTTCGCCATATTTAAGGGCAAGATCATGGCCAATAATCGCATGCGATCCTTCGATTTCATGAGTGACAGCTTTGCCAATGTCATGGAGAAGGCCGATGCGTTTGGCAAGGCGAATATCAAGTCCCATTTCTGCAGCCATTAATCCCATGAGATAAGAAACCTCAAGAGAATGATCGAGCACATTTTGTCCGTAGCTAAAGCGGAATTTGAGCTTACCTAACAAATTGATCAATTCTGGATGCAAATTCATAGCTCCTGCACGTAGAGCCGCGTCTTCTCCGTATTGCTTAATTTGTTTATGCACATTTAAAGTCGCTTTTTCTACAACTTCTTCGATTCGCGTAGGATGAATGCGGCCATCTTGCACTAATTCGGATAAGGCCATCTTTGCAATATGTTTTCGAACTGGATCAAATCCTGACAAAACCACCGCACCGGGAGTATCATCAATAATGAAATTAATCCCCGTTGCCCTTTCTAGGGCTCTAATATTACGCCCTTCACGTCCAATGATGCGCCCTTTCATCTCTTCATTGGGAATGGCAACCGTACACACGGTCGTTTCAGAAGTACATGGAACGGCGAGTCGATTAATGGCCGTAGCGATAATGGTGGCGGCTTGTTTTTCTGCTTCTTCTTCGGCTTCTTTTTTGATACGTCGAATAAGATTTGCCGCCTCGGTTTTCACCTCATTTGTTAAACGTGCAAGCAGCATGTCTTTAGCTTCTAAGGAGCTTAGGCCTGCTATTCTTTCAAGCTCGCTTAGTAGGCGAGCATGGGCTTCTGCTGCTTGTTTTTTTTCTTCGTCAAGTTGTGCTTTGCGACCAATCAAAACAGCTTCCCGTTTTTCAATGTCAGACAACTTTTTTTCAACCAGATTCATCCGGCTTTCCAACTTATCTTCGCGTTGTTTAAACCGCTCTTCTTCACGCTGGATTTTTTTTCGTTCTTGTTGCCATAGTTGTTCTAGCTCTCGCTGTTGTTCTAGCTGTTTTTGTTTGAGACTTAATTCAGTCCCTTTTCTTAACCCTTCTGCTTCTTGCTCGGCATGCTGCATGATATCTGCGCCTAACCGTTTAACCCCTCCAAGAGCAAAGTAATGGTAAATCCAAAAAATCAGTGCTCCTAGAAAATTTCCCAGCAAGAAAATCAACAGATAAAAAGCAATGGGATTTTCAGTCATGGGTTTTGTCGTCCTTATTTCCTAAACGCAACTGCTTGAATTTAGGTTTTCATTTTTTAAGACCCTTGCTTATGAGGCAAGAGGTCTATTTATAAAGCTCGACGAGAAGTGCTTAGCAAATACAAGATAAAATTGAAAAAAAATAAATTAACACAAGCTTCGGCCGAGTAGGCTTAGCATAATCAATTTAGATTTGAAAATCTAGTTAAAATAGGAGGATTGACAAAACCAACACACCTATCTAGAACGATTGAATTGAAGACGCGGTCTAAATAAAGGAAGAAGACTTTGAGTTTTCAGAATTTGTAGGTAGCCATGATTTAATCCTTAGCTTTTCGACCCTTCTTTCATTGGAACGAATGACTTCAAGTTCAAAAGTAGGCTTGCGAAGGAGATAACCCTTGATTGGAATCGTACCCGTTTCGTGGAAAACATACCCTCCAATTGTCTCATAGTCGCCATCTTGAGGGATTTCAATACCTAATTGTTCTTCAATATCTAAAATGGTCATGCGAGCATCAATGAGCCATCCTCCTTCTGGAAGAGGAATGAAAAGAGCCTCTTCTTCATCATATTCATCCGCAATATCTCCCACAATTTCCTCTAAAATGTCTTCAATTGTGACAATACCCTCTGTTCCTCCGTATTCATCCACTATAATGGCCAGATGCACTTGTTGTTTGCGAAATTCTTGCAATAAATGGGAAATCTTTTTCGTTTCAGGTGTATATAAAACATTCTTAACCAAAGTCGAAATGGGTGTTTGCAAAATAGTCTTATCTCCTTTGTTGGCATGCTCCATGTATTTGATTAAGACATCTTTATACATTAAAACCCCAATAATATTATCCAAAGTCTCTTTGTAAACCGGCGTACGGCTATAACCCTCTTTATAAAGAAGCGTAGCGGCCTCTTCAATTGTCGCGTTGTATGGCAAACTAAAAATATCAACCCGCGGAACCATCACTTCGCGCGCAATGCGATCTTTAAATCCCATCACAGATTCAATTAATTTTTTATCATGAGGGTCCAAATGGGTATTTAAGTTGGATTCTTCAATAATCTCAATAAGTTCCTGCTTAGCTTCTTGTGTAGGTTCATGAGTAGGATCAAAATAAACTGTACGTGGCAAGCGATGAAAAAACTTAAGAAAAATGAAGGTAACAGGGAAAAGAACAATCATAAAACAAGAGACAATGGGGGCGGCGAGCTTGATTGATTTCGCGGGATAACGGTTGCCTGTAATGCGCCCCAGGGAATCTCCTACCAAAAAAAGAAGTAAAAAGAGTCCGATCAATGCAAGAACTCCTAAGGGCCAATTTAGAAAAAATGAATAGCTTTGAGCTTGAGGATCAAATGTCCCCATCACTAATTCTAATTGTCCCAGTAATAAAAGAGATAAGATGGTATAGCTGAAGCGCGTAACGTTTTGAGCAAATATACTGGCAAAATAGAGATCTTCATATTCATGTTGTGGAAAAAATAACCTGGAAACGTAGCGGTAAAAAAAGAGCTTTCCTGCCAAATCAAGCTGCTTTTTAGATTCCTTTCTTTGTAGGTGGCGAAAAGCTGTATTCACAGCCATCAAGCAAAATAAGCCAATAAGTAAAAGGATTAACAAGATAATTAAAATTTGAAGAGACAAATGAAAGCTCCTGTTAGGAAAATTTCAGCTTCAATCGCATTCAATGGGAACGCTTAAGGGTGGTAGCATTTTTTTGCGAACACGCTCAAATTCACTTGAATATAAAGCTTATATAGCAGATTGACCTTTAAAATTCTAATAAGTTGGATGCAAGTGCAAATTCAGCGATTGGAGATTTTGCAGATGGCGTTCTTCTGCTTCTTGCATGCGAAGAATATCTTGTTCTTCTAAATCCTTATAACCCATTAAATGTAAGAGACCATGGATGATATACAGCGTGGTTTCCTGATAAGCATCTCCCTCATGTTCGGCAGCATAGGCAACTGCTTTGGCAGGGCAAACAAAAACTTCTCCTAATAAACGATAATCACCTTCTCCTTCTGCGTCATCTATAGGAAATGAAATGCAATCTGTAAGGGAAGGGTCATCAAAAAATTGCTCGTGCAATTGGCTAATAGTGCTAGAATCCACGAAATAGATGTTTACTTCGTTACATATCTGCTTCTCTTGACAAATCACTTGATGAACTAATTGTTGGACTTGATCAACAGAAATTTTTAATTCTGTTTGTTCATTAAAGATGTTGATGATCACAACTCATCTTATTGTTAAATTTAAGTTAGGCAGAGGTCGAGTTGCTTTCAACTCGACATCCTACTTAAATTATAAAGAATAAAGCACTTGTATGGAAATAGAAAAATAAGATTAAATAACCTCTTATTCTCAAAGAACAGGAGTTTTTGGAAGACCAGTCACACGTTTATTTTCAGACTCTTTCCATCGTCCAATTTTTTTCAGTACATCAATTCTTTCAAAGCGCTTTAACACATTGCGCTTAGTCGCTGTTTTACCTTTACCAAAACTTGGATGTCTTGACATGACGAAACCTTTATTTTACCTTCAAAGATAATGAATTTACTATTTAATTTTTGGAATGAAAACCATTTTCGCTAAATCACCTTCCAACGCATTGGAATGTTCCTTAAATCCTTGAGGAAGGTTATCTTGAATAGAACCGGTTTTAACACTCGGTGCACGATGCTTCCGGGGAAAACGACTGCGTTTTTCTGCTTGTTTACTAATGCGTACCATTGGGATACTCCTTTAAATCGAAGCTTCCAGTATAAAAAGATGTTACATAAAAGGCAAGGGTTTTATCTCTTTAAGAAAAAACTGGGTATGATTAAATCTGGGAGTTTATATTTTTTAGCAGATCGATACGAAATGGTAGGGCGGCGGTAGCTGCCTTTCAGTGGGAAGCCCTGTATGAAGCACCCACGGCTACTATCCATGCGCGGCTAAGCCGCTTGAGCGACAAATTTAGCTTCTGGAGTTTGCCAGAAGCATTTCGTTCCTAGCCTATGGCCGGGACTTAACAAAGAACTGTTTTAGGCTTGATATTTTTCGCGTCATTTTCGAGAAATGTGCCTCTAAAACCTGTTACAGGCGGGGTATTGTTAAATTGACACGAAGAATATCAAGCCCAAAAACAGTTCTTTGTTAAGTCCCGGCCTTGGGCTATTTTCTTTGAAGCCTTTCAGGCTATTAAACAAATCATGCTATTGGTTATTTAAAGGATATCACTGATTCTTTAACCTCGCTTGCGTAAGGTGAGTGATTTAAGAAAAATGGCGAATCATCCGGATATGAATATCTGAGAAGGAAAGTGAGATCGAGGTAGCCCCGATCTCATCTATTCATGTTTAAATTTTAATTTTCCTAATCTTCGTTGCTTCTACGAGATCTTCCCCCTCTACGGCCAAGCTCTTGGTAGAATTCACGGCCATAACGAGAAGCTGTTGTTTCGCCTCCTCTTTGGCCTCTTGATCTTCCTTGAGAGCCAGCATCATTTGCGTTTTCATTGCGGCCCCAACGCGCTTCTGCTCCAAGACGTCCTGCTCTTTGATGTTGAGCCTGGCTGCCACCACGTTGATGACGACCTGAGCCTTCCTCTTCATCTCTCTCATTTTCATTGCGGCCCCAACGCGCTTCTGCTCCGCGGCGTCCTGCCTCTTGATGCTGAGCTTGACTGCCACCACGTTGATGACGACCTGAGCCTTCCTCTTCATCTTCCTCATCTTCATAGCGGCCCCAACGCGCTTCTGCTCCGCGGCGTCCTGCCTCTTGATGCTGGGCATGGCTGCCACCACGTTGATGACGACCTGAGCCTTCCTCTTCATCTTCTTCATCTTCATAGCGGCCCCAACGCGCTTCTGCTCCAAGACGTCCTGCTCTTTGATGCTGAGCTTGGCTGCCACCACGTTGATGACGACCTGAGCCTTCCTCTTCATCTTCTTCATCTTCATAGCGGCCCCAACGCGCTTCTGCTCCGCGGCGTCCTGCCTCTTGATGCTGAGCTTGGCTGCCACCACGTTGATGACGACCTGAGCCTTCCTCTTCATCTTCCTCATCTTCATAGCGGCCCCAACGTGCTTCGGCTCCGCGGCGTCCTGCCTCTTGATGCTGAGCCTGGCTGCCACCACGTTGATGACGACCTGAGCCTTCCTCTTCATCTTCCTCATCTTCATAGCGGCCCCAACGTGCTTCGGCTCCGCGGCGTCCTGCCTCTTGATGGTTCATTCTGCTACTACGGCCTCTGCGGCCATCTTCCTCTTCCCCATCTTCTTCCCAGCGCGCGCGGCCTCCCTTACGGCCTATTTCTCGGTAAAAATCGGGACCATATTCTCGAGAAACTGCTTCTCCACCTCTACGACCAATTTCTTCAAAGTACTCAGGGCCATATTCTTCTAGCAAAGCTTGGCCACCTCTATGTCCGATCTCTTGATAAAACTCACGGCCTAATTGACCACGTTCTCCGCCTCTACGGTTTGTTCCCCCCCTACGACCAGTTTCTTCTTCTCTTTTACGGTCATTTCTATTCCAACGCGCTTCCGCTCCTAAACGACCAGCCTCTTGACGGCTCATAGTCGATCTGCTTGGCATAACAACCTCCTAAGTGAATAATTGAAAAATCTTTAACATGCATGGATGAATAATGATTAGGCAATGTGAATATCATTTCAGGATTACGAGAGCCAATGGATGAGGAATAGTCGATCTTTCCTAAGATGTTCCGGCGAGATCAGTTGAAAAAGAAGTAGAAGAGTCAAATAGGTATTTTGCCCTTTCATTTCCTTACTTACGTTTGTATTTATCTATCAGATTTTTGGCAAATAAAATTTTAATCAATCCGCTTGTAGCTTAATATTAATTTTAAAGGATGTAAAATTTATATTAAATTAATTCAATTATTCATGGTTAATTAATAAAAAGAGGTGGTTTTAATTTTTTTTATTTAAATTAATTTTAGTCTTGCTATAATATTTTTTATTTATTATAAGGCGAGTAAGGGAATTTTATGGCCATTTATCGATCATCAGACAGTTTATCGCGTTGCGATCCTAATCTCTATTCTAGCATGTTTGATGTAAGAAAGCGTTCGGATATTAAACACCATCCAGTTTCTGCAACTCCGTCTATACACAAAGACACGATTGAAATTTCACGCGATAAATTAAAAGAAGAGGCTCTTAGTCGTCTAAGACATACCTCTAAATATGTCATTGCGCAAAATAGTTTTATGCGGATCGGAAAATATCTCTTCTTGGCTATTGCTTTTCCTCCTTATTTTGTTCTTTATGGATTACCTAAATGGGTAGTAGTGGAAGGGATTCCTGCCATCTTTTCAATGTGTGTGTGGATGTGGAAGAAAGTGCATCATCAAACGCAAAAGCACGTAGAAGCAGGGACTAAAAAAGTTGTTCAAATCGTGCAATTTGTGCAAAGGTTAGCACAGGTTTTGATTCAACCCATTGTCCATCTAGCTTTAGAAATTCGGCAAGGCATTCTCCGTATGCGTGAGCATACTCTTCAATTTTTTAAAAGAATCATCAGAAGAACACAGGCTGCTTTAAAGTTGCCTTTAAGGTTGACTGAGAGCTTTAAGCAATTGCAGAAAAGAATGACAAACATTAGGGAAAAATGGTCTCAGCAAGTGCAAACACTGGCAGTTCGCATGCAAGAGGGCATTCAATGGATAAAAGAGACTCCTCAAGTTTTCCTAGGATGGGGACAAGCGCAATTGCAACATTTGAGGCAACAAGCGGTTTCGTTGGGAACTCAATGGAAGATTCATTTTAAACATTCTCATCAATTCGCGCAACGCGCCACAGGTTGGATTTACCAGCAGTTTAAAAATGTAAAGGGCAATTTTAAAAGCGGCGTCATTCCTCTTGTGAATTTTTATCGGCACCAATTGCAGCCTCACTGGCAACAATTAAAAGAAGCATGCAAACGAAAAGGGCGGCAAACAAGGGACTTTTTCCATCAAAAACATCAAAGAGCTTTAGTTTTTTTGCAAGAGCAACAAGAAAAGTTAAAACGATTGTCTTCGCTGGTTTTTATTCAATATTTAATGGCCCATCCTTGGATGGGGAAACTTCCTTTAAGGCTGCAAAATTGGTTAAAGAAATTGTTCTCTCGCCCAGCATGTCGGACAATCTGTGAGGGAGGAATTAAAGTATATGCTTTTGTGGCAGGCTGTCTTTTACGCTCTGCAAGCCTAGGACTACAATTTTTATCTAAAGGAGCAAGTCAGACAATTCAATCTTGCGATTGGCTTCGAGTCTCCGTCAAAAGGATGAGGCAAAAGGTTCTTCACTTCCTTAAAAGGGGAATAGAAATCTTTCGAAAGGGCATGCTCTATGCTTTATATTACTCTTTACTGTTTATCACGATGGCCTTTATCTTGTTGATATGGGGCGTGCGTTTTTTAGGAAAATGCATGGGCTCGATAATTTCGCATCTTTGGTATAAAAAGAAATTTCAGTTACAAGATTCTCAAGGCTGAAAAGAATCTTTCTCATATTTGATCAAAAGTCCTTTTGTTTGATAGAGGCGCAGGCGTTGCTGAGAAAGCTCGATTTTTTGAGGATGAGTCTCATCGAAGAAATCATAAACTTCTTCTACTTGTTGATAAAAAGCCGGAGGAGAAGGACATAAATTGAGCAAGCGTGTTGCTTGGTTGATATTGGATTGTTCTTGAATTGTGATGGCAATCCAGGCAGTAACGGGATGATCAGAAATGACGTGTGGAATAAAGCTTTCTGGTGGAACGCGCCAGAGCAACATATCGATGTATTGTGCTGCTTGTTGATTGGGAACAGCGATCAATAAGCGCTTTTCTTGTTTAAAAGCTTCGTGTGCTTTTGTGCAAATCAACCGGATCTTAGCCGAATTGTCTCTTACGTGATAAAATATCACTTTGATTGAGGGGGTATTTTTCATAAGTTCCAGGAGGTTGAATAATCTCAAAATCGGGCATGACGATGCCACACGATACAATAAATTTCATGGCTTCGTTGACTTTCATGTTCACAAACAGAAGTTGACTTCTTTTAAACATCAGCATAAAGCCGACAGAAGGATTGGGTGTTCCAGGAATAAAAACAGAAACTAATGCTTCACTCTCTTGTTGGCAGTTTTCCAGCTTAATCAAATCACCTGTTATCAATCCGATGCTTAAATTATTAGAATTAGGAAAAGGGACAAAAACAACTTGTGAAAACTTCTTGGAGGATGGCGAAAATAAACTATGAACGATATCTTGACAAGTTTTGTAAATTTTATTGACAAAAGGGAGTTTGTGCAAAAAATAATCTCCCAAGCGGAAAATCCCATTGATGACAAACAATTTGCCAAATAAGCCAATGAGAATGATGAAACCACTTAAACAAATGAGGATAAGCGTTTTGCTTGACAACGAGAGGAAGGTGACAGAATGAAACAACAGAAAGGGATGGTGGAAAAATTCCATTTGGCTAAGTAAAGCTTTTGTAAACTCCAAAAAAGGCTGTGTCAAGAAATTAATAAGAAAACTCACGATCATGACCGTGAAAATCATGGGCAATAAAATTGCTAATCCACTGATAAAATATTTTCTCATAACTTCCTCCTATGAACCTTCAGATAACAACTTGAATGGGATTTAATGCTTCGTCTTTGGAAATGGCATTAAAATGAGGAGAAATGACGCCACAAGAAATGATGTATTTAAAGGCATCTTCTACTTTCATATCTAAATAGATGAGATCAGCAGGTTTAAACATCACTAAAAAACCAGAAGTTGGGTTAGGTGTAGTAGGCACAAACACAGCTACTGCGTCCGCATGAGACGTGTGAGCGAGGCTGGGAATTTCATCTCGAGTAATCAGTCCAATAGAGTAAGTGTGAAGATGAGGAAAGCGTACGAGGACGACTTGCTTAAATGATTTGGTTTTTGATGTGAAAAGAGTTTTAATGACCTCTTGGCAAGTTCTATAGATGGAACTCACAAGGGGAATGCGCTTGACAACATATTCTGCAAATTTAAGGAGGGTTTTAAAGAAAAACCAACGTGCAATAAAGCCCAATCCAATGACAATAAAAAATAAACTAATAAGAATGAGAAATTTAGCAACCAAGTTTTGTATTTGATTGGCATTTAACAAAAGAAAACCAGCGTCCAATAAATGGTAGTGATCAAAGATAGCTTTCACAATGCCTAGAAAGGGAACTGTTAATAGATTGAAAATGAACACCACAATTGCTAAGGTAAGAGCAAGGGGAAGTAAAATAACCAAGCCTGTGATAAAATATTTTTTCATTGTTATCTTTCTATTGCTGATCTAATATATCTAGAAAATTAAAGGTCATTTTTGGCATGGCTTCTATCATAATGAAAATGATGATTTGCTAATACTGTTTTAAGTTAAATAAAATTCATTCAATGGAAAGTGATACCGAAAGTGAATTTTTGTGGAAAATGCTTTTCTGAAGAAGTTGTCTTGAATAAATCTAAGGCTAAATCCTATCTTAAACTTTTGTTTGATTTTAAATTTTTAGATTTTAAATTTATTGCTGAAATTGAGTGATTTTCAATAATTGTTATTGGTTTTAAAGATTTATAGGTTTTATGTTCAAATTATTATTATCAAGTTTGTTATTTGTAAATGTGTCTCTCGTTGCACTAGAGAATTCAGAAGTCCCCCAGACAAATCGTATGGTGGCGGATCTGGATTTCATTAAAAAGACTTTTGAATATAGTTATGCTCCAGCAGAATGGAAAAGGGAACTATTCGCTTGGGATCTGCAAAGTCAATTTCAATCTGCAGTGAATGAAATAAAGAAAAATAAAGGGAACGATCTTAAACAGTTTCACAAATCACTGATAAAATTCTCTAAATCTACACGCGACTATCATGTTTCTATATTGTTTAGTTCAACGGAATACGCTTCACTTCCTTTTGATATTAGATGTCGCAATGGAAAATACATTGTCACAGAGGTGAAAAAGGGAGAAAAGGATCAAGAATTGCCTTTAGAGATCGGTGATGAGATCCTGAAGATGGATGGAATTCCAATTGAAAGAGTCGTAGCTGAACTTCAAAAAGAATTAGGAGAAGAAAATCAACCAGTAACGGATCGAGCCTTGGCCTTAGAAATTTTGACAAGGCGCAATGGAAGGCTTGGCCATCAAGTACCGCAAGGATTCATCACGATACAAGCGAAGAAGCCTCATTCAGGTAAAGTCAACACTTTTCAGGTTAAATGGAATTATAAACCCGAACGTATCTTAACTCCTTTTATCAATCCTGTCATGGAGACTATTCATGCGGAGCCAAGTAGGTTCTTTCTAGAAGAAAAAATCAATCAAAAGTCCACGATTCCTTACTACGAGGAAATGGCAGCAGTGTTTTCTGATGATGGCCTTCCTAGAGATCTGCTGGGTTCCAGAAAGAGTGTTTTTTCAAGCTTAGGCAAAAAGAAATTAGGCAAGTTAGAAACGGAGAATACAGCCGAAGAGCAAATTTCTTGGGTCTGGAATTGGTTTTGGCGTAAAAAACTTCCTGAGAATTCTAAGAAATTTTTTGATGCTCGTTTAATCGATTTGCCTTCAGGCAAATACGCCGGTTTTATCCGTATTTCAAGCTATAGTGAAGAAGATCCAGAAAAGGCTTTGGAAGCGTTTATTTCTTGCATTGATTACTTTCAAGATGAAGCGGATATGTTGCTTATTGATCAAACTAATAATCCTGGAGGTCTTATCCTATACATGTACGCTTTGGCCTCCGTACTGACCGATCGTCCTCTTGAGATGTTGAAAGACAGGAGATTATTGACGCAAAGTGATGTGCTCCAGGCAATCGAAACGATTGATTATTTTCAAGATGGCAACTTTGATATTTTTGGAGATGAAACGGTCTTTGGATTTCCGCTGGGTGAATTTTTTCAAAATTTATTCAATGAAGCTCATTTCATTTTAAACCAATGGGAGCACGGTCATCTTTTGACGGAACCTTACCCTTTTTATGGAATGAAGTTCATTAAACCCCACTCTAAAGTGAATTTTACCAAGCCCATTTTTATTTTAGTGAATGAAAAGGACTTTTCTTGCGCGGATGAATTCCCGGCGCTTCTTCAAGATAATAAGCGTGCGATTATTGTGGGGACTCCTACAGCTGGCGCTGGAGGAATGGCGAGTAGCTTGTCTTTTACTAATCTCAATGGGATAAATAAAGTGACATATACCACTTCAATTGCCTATCGTTTTGATGGAAAACCCCTTGAAAACCTAGGCGTCACACCGGATATCTTTTTTGACTTCAACAATGAGATGTATGACAAAGACAATATTTCTGCAGATTTTCGTAAAATTTACGATATTCTTGATACTAGGACACAAAGCTCAACTGAGGGCAAAAGAACTCCGAATCTAGGGCGCTAGCATTTTGCAAACACGCCCTAGGATGTTCATTTTGTGCAAAAAATGAGCTTTATTTTTTACAATAAGTAGGCATAGTTCAAAAAGAGTGAATGTTGGGTAACATGTTTATGCCGTCCTTTCAGGACTCGATGTCTTTTAATAGAACCCAGGCCTCCGCTTCGCTGCGACCTGGGCTGTAACATGACGGCCCTTCAGGCCTTAACAAAAAGATGATTTAGGGCTATAGAAGAGGGCCTTAAACCTCTCTTGTTAAGGCCTGAAGGGCCGTCATGTTACAGCCCAGGTCGCAGCGAAGCGGAGGCCTGGGTTCTATTAAAAGACATCGAGTCCTGAAAGGACGGCATAAACATGTTACCCAACATTCACTCTTTTTGAACTATGCTCTGTCTTATTAGTTTTATGATTTAGATAAATTTTAAAATAGAAGGGTTTATGAAAAATAGATTTCATTGGGTATTTCGAATAGCCATTCTTATTATTGGGATGATAAGTGCAATAACTGACAATTGCGAAGCAGGAACTTGGACGCCTCTCAACAATCAGCCTTCCATTAGTGTCAATGCTCCGTTATTGCTGACCGATGGAAGTGTCGTGGTAGAGGTACTCGATCCTTCCACATACTTGGCGACCGGAGCGATATGGAAGCTGACACCTAATATAAACGGAAGTTATGTCAATGGAACATGGACTCAGCTGGCATCATTGCCAGCCGGCTATGCCCCACTCTACCATGCTTCAGCTGTATTAGCTGATGGGCGTTTGATTTATGAAGGAGGAGAGTATAATGGTCAGAACTCTAATCAAGTACATACAAATCAAGGGGCCATCTACGATCCTGTATTAAATCAGTGGACCTCAGTAGCTCCTCCTCCATTTTTCCCAAACCCCTCTACTCTTGCTAATCCTAGTACTGGCGATGCAGCCAGCGTTGTTCTCTTTGATGGGACGTTTATGTTGCAATGTTCAGGGACTAGTCAAGCTGCTCTACTAGATCTTGCAACAATGACATGGACAGAAACGGGCACAAGCACTAAGGCTGATAACAATGATGAAGAAGGGTGGACTTTGTTGCCTAATAACACAGTTTTAACAATAGATTGTGGTGTTCCACCTCCGCCCTATCCAGCTCTCGTGCCGTCGCCTCCGCCTCCTACAAATACGGAAGTTTACAACCCTCAAACAGGCACGTGGACATTCGCAGGAAACACTCCTGAAACTCTGACAGATCAAGTGGTTTTTGAAATGGGACCTGCAGTATTGCGGCCAGATGGAACTGTGCTTGCATTTGGTGGTAATGCGACTGGGAATACGGCTATCTATGATACTGTGCACGGCACGTGGTCTGCAGGCCCTTCTATTCCCACGGTATCAGGCATGCAACCTACTTGTGAAGATGCTCCTGCAGCACTGTTGCCCAATGGCAATGTGCTGGTTGTTGCATCCCCTTATGGGGTTCCTGGTCCTGTGATGCCGCTTTCTATTTTCGAAGTGGATTTGAATAATAACTTTCATCTACAACAACCAACTATTTCAAATGGTCAGTTCGATGCAACATTTTTTATAAATTTGCTCATTTTGCCTACTGGTCAAATTCTCCTGACAAGTCAATCACAAGATGTTCAAATCTACACTCCATCTGATACAACTCACAATCCTGCTTGGGAGCCTACAATTACGAGTGCACCAGCGTATGTGTTCTCTGGTTGCCCGAACTATAGAATAGACGGTATCCTCTTTAATGGAATGTCGCAAGGAGCGATGTATGGTGATGAATACCAATCGGCAACCAATTATCCCTTGGTTCGAATCACTAACTTGAGCACAGGTCATGTTTTTTATTGCCGCACCCATGATCATAGTGGCATGTATGTTGCTGCAACAACAACTCCTGTGCATACTTTCTTTGATGTGCCATCCAACATAGAATCGGGTGAGAGTATGCTAGAGGTAGTGGCAAATGGCATTCCTTCAACACCAATCTTTATTATTGTCAATCCGCAGCCTGTTGCAACCGCTACTCCTCCTGCTCAAACAATTTGTAGCGGGGCTACAACTAACATTGACCTATCATCCAACATAGAAGGAACAACATTCAGCTGGACTGTGTTGCAGGTCAACGTAACAGGAGCAACCCCTGGTTCAGGAGCAACAATAGACCAAACGTTAACTGCTACGTTAAATACTCCAGGTGCAGCGATTTATACCATTACGCCCTCTGTCAGTGGCTGTATGGGTTCACCGACGATTGTAGGCATGCCGATCACTGTCATTATTACAGTCAATCCGCAGCCTGTTGCAATGGTCACACCGTCCACTCAAACAATCTGCAATGGAACTACAACTAACATTGCCTTATCATCGAACGTAGTCGGGACAACATTTAGTTGGACTGTGTCAGAAGTCAATGTAACGGGAGCAACTTCTGGTTCCGGAAAGACAATAGCCCAAACGTTAACTGCTACGTCAACGACTTCTTCCGGTACGGCGACTTATACCATTACGCCCTCTGCCAATGGTTGCACAGGGAATCCAATTACCGCCATTATTACAGTCAATCCGCAGCCTGTTGCAATGGCCACACCGTCCACTCAAACAATTTGCAATGGAACTACAACTAACATTGCCTTATCATCGAACGTAGTAGGGACAACATTTAGTTGGACTGTGTCAGAGGTCAACGTAACGGGAGCAACTTCTGGTTCCGGAACGACAATAGCCCAAACGTTAACTGCTACGTCAACGACTTCGGGTACGGCGACTTATACCATTACGCCCTCTGCCAATGGTTGCACAGGGAATCCGATTATCGTTACTGTTACAGTAAAATTGTGTCCTCCAAAAGCTCCTAAGGATTTTCAAGGCAAGATTAAGAAAAATGAATTTGCAACACAAGAAGACTTGATCCATGATTTATCTTGGAGTGCAAGTACTGATTCTAATGTAGTAGGATATCGACTTTATCAAGATGGAAAGTTAATTAAAATCTTATCTATAAAAGAACCGACAAAGGTTACTCTCCATAATCGTTTTCCTGATAAACGCTATACTTATTCATTAGTTGCCTTCAATGTAGAAGGTGTGGAAAGCAAACCGCTCAAATTGACTTTGCCGAAAAAAAAGGAATCTAGAATGAGAAGGTCCTCTTATAAAATGTCTATTGAAGGTATCATCAATCGATCAAATGTCTATTCAACTTCTATATAACGATAAGTGAGTCAGATTTAAAATAAGAGATAAGGTTGGGTTATGCTCGCATTCAGCTGCAGCATCGTTACGGCTGAATGCGGCGCATACCTCTCACAGTTTGAGGTAGCTTTAATGATAATCTATTGTTTCTTGTGTTTTTTCTTGCCAGAAGATCGGGATTTTTCTGTGTTTTTTTTGTGATCCCACTTTGTTAGTAAGCGTTCACCAGAAGGTGGACGCGAACTTTTTTTGCGTTGCTTTTGTTTAGCAGGGGTCATGTTAGAATGTTGAATTGAAACAGTATACCATTTTGTCTCTTGAAAAACAAAATCGACTTCCTTAAGCATCACTGTGAGGCGATCTCCAGGTGCATAAAAGCTTCCCCATTTGGTCCCTCTTAAGCGCATCTTTTCTTCTTCATAAACAAAGTAATCTTCTTCTAATTCCGAAATGTGAATAAAACCTTCTAAAAGAAGATCAATAATTTCAAAATAGATGCCAAAATTTTTGACGCGTGTAATGATAGCATCATATTCTCGATAAGCATCTTGGGTATGCATCTGATCGAGCAAACGCAACTTTTTTAAAAGCACAACACTACTTTCTGCCTTTGCACTAATGCGCTCTTGTTCCGAACAGCCAGTTGCGATGCTCTGCAAATAGGCAAAATCATCACTTTCTCCAAATAAGATGCGGTGCACGACTAAATCGACATAGCGTCGAATGGGACTAGTAAAATGGCAATAATGAGTCAAACTAAGTCCATAATGCCCAATATTTTCTGCTGAATAAGCGGCTAGGCGCATGCGGCGAATATAACTGGATGCTAAATAATTGCCATAAGATGTCTTTCCAGCTTCTTCAAATAACCTTTGCAAATCTTGCGGAGTAGGATAATCAGGCACTCGAAAGCCAAATGCTGCTGCTAAAAGAGAAAAATCACGCAAATTTTCCTCTGCAGGAACATCATGGACACGGTAAGTGAGGTTTTTACCCCGCTCCGTTAAGTCCCAGGCAACAGTTTCATTAGCCTTTAACATAAATTCTTCCACCATCTGATGGGTGATATCATAGGTGACGTAGTCTGTTTGATAAGGAATACCCTTTTCATTGACTAAGACGACGAGTTCGGGTAGGGCAAATTCGAGGCTACCTCGTTCATAGCGCTTCTTTTTCAAAAGACGGCAAAGCTCAACCATTAAATTAAGGGTCGGAAGATGAGGACTTGTTTTTTCGCCATCTAACACTTTTTTTGCTTCTTTATAAGTAAAGCGTTTTGCGCTTTTAATGACTGATCGCGTGATCCGATGATTGACAAGTATTCCTTGAGGATCAAAACTCATTAGAACAGAAACCGTTAGGCGGTTGACATTCGGCTTTAAACTGCAAAGATTCTCAGATAAAGCCCCTGGAAGCATTGGAATGCACATACTTGGAAAATAGGTGGAATTACAACGTAAACGAGCTTCTTCATCTAAAGCAGTACCCGGTCTGACATAATGGGAGACATCCGCAATATGCACACCTAAGTGATAGAAGCCATATTCATCCTTTATCAGACTAATGGCATCATCAAAGTCTTTAGCGGTGTCAGGGTCAATGGTGAAAGTCGTTAAATGACGCAAATCTTCGCGCTCTGCAATATCTTTACGAGACACTTGTTTTCCTAAAGATTGAGCTTCTTCCGTGACACGCGTGGGGAAATCAGCTCGCAGCTCAAATTCTTCAATGGCAGCATAAATATCGCAAGAGGGATCGGAAATATGACCGAGGTAATGAGAAAAGCGACACAACGTTTCTGTTTCTTTGGATCCCCAATCGGTCACTTCCATGACAATACGGTCACCTATACGCAAATTGTGCTCTTCTGTTGGTTGAACGATCACCCGTTGCTGCGTTCCTAAAAGAGGAACATGAGCAATAAATTGTCCTTCACGATCAATTTGACGAATGATTCCAGCCATGTGAGTGCGGGCTCGGGTAAGAATAGCCACCACTTTGCCTTCAGGCCCTTTATCTGAAATAACGTCCTGATTGACCAAAACTTCGACTATATCTCCATCCACTGCATTCTTAGTCAGAGGCTTAGGAATGAAAATATCTTGAGTATAAAGAACAGGATTATCGGGTTGCACAAAACCAAAACCACGAGAATGCATTTTTATTGTGCCCGTTATAATATCAGTACGTGAACTTTTCCAGTTATAACGTTCTTGAATACATTCGATGAGATTGGAATGAATCAGCTGTTGCAAAACTTCTTGAAAAATGTCTTGATGCTGTGGAGGAAGGGAAAGCCGCTGCATTAACTCATGCAGTGTCAAGGGGACAAAGCTTTTACCTCCCATAAATTGTTCAGTGATTCTCAAAAGATTATTAAAAAGCTTATCTTCTTTTGAACTTCGCTGATTGAATTCCTTTTTTTTTGACTTTTTGCTACTCTTTACCATAGAATTAATAGGACTATTCCTTAAAATTTAAATCTTTATAGATTCACTATAACAGAATCTTATATTAAAACAGATGGAAAAAGATGAAATACGATCATCAGCAGATTGAACTAAAGTGGCAGAAATGTTGGGAGGAGAGCCAAACCTTTAAAACACATAATGATTCACCAAAACCTAAATATTATGTTCTTGATATGTTTCCTTATCCTTCAGGCTCTGGATTGCATGTCGGACATGTTGAGGGCTATACGGCTACCGATATTTTAGCTCGCTATAAACGCGCTAAGGGATTCAATGTGTTGCATCCTATGGGATGGGATAGTTTTGGATTACCTGCTGAGCAATATGCGATTCGAACTGGAACGCATCCCGCTATTTCAACAAAAGAAAATATTGATAATTTCCGCCGGCAATTGCGTTCGCTTGGATTTAGCTATGACTGGAATCGCGAATTTGCAACTAGCGATCCAACCTACTATAAATGGACTCAATGGATTTTTACCAAGCTTTACGAAAAGGGGCTTGCCTATGAGGCGGAAATGTTGGTGAATTTTTGTCCCGCTTTAGGAACAGTATTAGCCAATGAAGAGGTCGAAAATGGACGCTCCAAGGACGGAGGGCATCTCATCGAAAGACGGCCGTTGCGTCAATGGATTTTGAAAATCACTGCTTATGCCGATCGCCTCATTCAGGATTTGGATTTATTGGATTGGCCAGAAAGTTTAAAAAAATTGCAAATTAATTGGATTGGGAAAAGTGAAGGAGCAAATGTTCATTTTACAGAACAAACGACCGGAGAGATGATAACTGTTTTTACAACTCGCCCAGATACGCTTTTTGGTGCGACTTATATGGTCTTGGCTCCTGAGCATTCTTTAATCAATCGAGTGACAACGCCCGAACAAAAACAAGTTGTTCAAGATTATCAGAAACAAGCAGCAAGCAGAAGTGATTTGGATCGTACAGAACTCAATCGTCAAAAAACAGGCGTTTTTACAGGGGCTTATGCCCGCAATCCTGTGAATGAAAAGTTAATTCCTATCTGGATCTCCGATTATGTTCTTATGAGCTATGGCACAGGAGCTATCATGGCAGTCCCTGCTCACGATGAGCGTGATTTTGAATTTGCTCAATCTTATCATCTTTCCATTCAGCCAGTTTATGATCCGCAAGATCAGGAAGAGGGCGTTCGTCAAGAAATCAGGCAAGGGCAACGTTGTTGGTCAGGAGAAGGCATTTCGAGCAATAGTACTCATGGCGATTTATCTTTAAATGAACTACCAGTTGAAGAAGCTAAAAAGAAAATCATCAGTTGGTTAGAAATGCACAATAAGGGAAAGGCAACGATCACTTATAAGTTGCGCGATTGGTTATTCTCTAGGCAGCGCTATTGGGGTGAGCCTTTTCCTTTGTTAAAATTTGCCGATGGTTCTATTCGCTTACTCGCAGGGGATGAACTTCCACTTTGTCCTCCTGAAATTTCGAATTACAAACCAACGGCGGAAGGCAATAGTCCTTTAGCGCAAGTCAAAGAATGGGTAGAAATTTTTGATCCTAAAACGGGTAAATCGGCTAGCCGCGAAACGCACATCATGCCTCAATGGGCTGGTTCTTGCTGGTATTATCTGCGTTTTTGTGATCCCCATAATACACAACAAGCTTGGAGTCCGGAATCAGAACAGTACTGGATGCCAGTAGATATGTATATTGGAGGAGTCGAACATGCCGTCCTTCACTTGTTATATGCCCGCTTTTGGCATAAAGTTCTCTATGATTGCGGTTATGTCCATACTCTTGAGCCTTTTCAAACTCTGCGCAATCAAGGAATCATCGTGGCTCGCTCTTATCAAAATAGTCAACGCGCCTATGTTGAACCTCAAAATGTTCAAGAAAAAGAGGGGAAATATTTCGATAAGCGGACAGGGGAGGAACTCTCAAGCCAAGTTGAAAAAATGTCTAAATCAAAATTGAATGGAATTACTCCTGATGAAATCATTCAAGAATTTGGTGCAGATGCTCTCCGTCTTTATGAGATGTTCATGGGGCCATTAGACAAAGAAAAAATTTGGAATACCGATGCCGTTACAGGCTGTCGACGCTTTTTAAATCGCTTTTATGATATGGCAACTTCCGATAAAGTGACTAACGAATTTTCTGAAGAGGCTCTTAAATTAGGGCATCGGCTTATATATGGTGTGAGTAAAGATATTGAAGCGTTGCAATTCAATACAGCAATTGCCAAAATGATGGAATTTCTCAACGATTTGATTAAGCTTTCTTTTTATCCTAGAATTGTTGTCAAGATGGCGACTCAAGCGTTGGCTCCCTTTGCTCCTCATTTAGCTGAAGAAATTTGGGAGCATTTGGATTTGGAAGAGTCCCTCTCTTATGCTCCTTTCCCGCTGGCTGAGGAAAAATATCTCTACGATGAGATTATCACGTATGTCGTGCAAGTGAATGGTAAATTGCGTGGACGTTTAGATTTGCCCAAAGATCAATTGCAAGAGGATGTGTTGAAAGCTGCGCGCCTTAATGCGCATATTGCCAGCTTTTTAGCAGAACAAGACCTTGCAAAGATCATTTTTGTTCCCAATAAATTGCTCAATATTGTGCTGAAAGCATAGAAGGGACATTAAGTGAAGAGATATTTGAAGGCGATTAAAAAACGGTCGCAACACCTTTTTAATCGTTTTAAAAATGCTTTTGATATTTTGTTTGCCAGACAAAACTCTTTGAATCCATATAACCAAGCTTTTCCTCATCCTCAACAGATGATTGATCTTTTTGAAAATGAGTGGATCTCTAGCTTTCCTCCTCCTTTTCAGGATTTAAAAGCTGGCATCTATCCTCTTTTTGAGGATGCGCGCATTGAATGGGGAGTCCAGCAATTAAACGGTCTCAAGAACAAAACAATTCTTGAATTAGGCCCGCTCGAAGGTGGGCATTCGTATGTCTTGCAAAAACATGGCGCAGCTTCTATTGTCGCTATTGAAGCTAATCCTCGCGCCTATCTTCGTTGTTTAATTGTGAAGCAAATGCTAAAGCTCGATCGAGTCGACTTTCTTTTTGGCGATTTTAATGAATATCTAAGAGGGGATTTGCAAGAATTTGATATTTGTATTGCCTCAGGTGTCCTCTATCATATGCAAAATCCCATTGAGTTGTTGGCTTTGATGACTCAAAAATGCCGAGAGCTGTATTTATGGACACACTATTATGATAAAGAAATTTGCAATCAATTGATTTTGAAATCTAAATTTTTAGCGCCCATTTCAAAGGAAGTTAGGGGATTTAAGCACTCTCTCTATCCCTTTAAATATGGTGCTTCCCGTAGTTGGTCGACATTTATTGGAGGACCTGCAAGAACCAGTTCCTGGCTCACTCGTCAAGATATCCTCAATGGTTTACACCATTTTGGCTTCACTGATTTGCACATTAATTTCGAAGAATTAGAATCGCCTCATGGCCCTTGTTTTTCTTTAATTGCAAAAAGAAAATAACGCAGAGTACATGGATTTGATGTTTTAAATTATTGATCGTTTTGATGCCCTTGCTTGAATTTTGCTTCAACATCTGGGCCTATTGCGTTTAAAAGTGCTGAAGCAGTTGGACGTTCCTGATAATTGGCGCTCAACCCTTTGATTAACATTTGAATTGTTTCTTGATTTAAACCTGCTTTTTCTAAGTCTTGCTTTAAATGATCATTAATTTGATAACTCTTAGCAATTGGCTGGTTATAAGGAACTTGATTCGTACATATAGAACAAATCACAGAGCACATAGCAAAGATATCGGCCTTCTCTTGAATCTCTTGGTAAGTTTTAAAATCTTTACTCTTAAACGCAATTCTTGCAGCTTGATCATCAATATCAAATCGATAAAGGGGTGAGACTTGTTGTTGCAGGGGAACATCCTTTGTTTGATGGAAAATTGCCCCACCAAAATCTGCTAGATAGACGCGAGTCTCTTTTTCATTTTTGACTTGACCTTGGCTCATGTTAAAAAAGATGTTTCCTGGCTTAATATCTCCATGGGTAATATGGAGTTGATGTAAGTGATTCAAGCCATGCATCAGTTGATAAGCCATGCTTTTTTTTTCAAAAGGAGATAAGGAGTATTTTTTTAACCCTTTTTCTAAATCGATTTGATACATTGCCCCTAAATGACAATGGCGCGCTGCCCCTTTAAAAACGTCTTTCACTAGTCTAAGAGGTTTCTGAATGCCTAAAGCGAGTCCTTTTTCATGAATTTTATTAAGAATTTTCACCTCTTGGACGATTTGTTCGCTCTCTAAATCAGCAGCAGTAGGGATTTTGACCACCGCTTCTTCACCTGTATCCCATTGTCCTTCTAAGAGATTTAATCGTTGAACCGCCACTCCGACAGCTCCTTGTCCTAAAAACTTACCGAAAAGTCCAATGATTTCTAAAGAATCCCCAGAAGATTTAAACATCACAGAATGTTTATCTGTAATAGGAAACACCTGCTCGATATTTTTTGAAGTGGGATTTCTTGCTAAAGTTTGAAAAGCAAATTTTATAGTTGCTTTAATGGAATTGAGTTCCGTGGGAGTAAGACCGGGTTCAATTTTTTCATTCTGATCTTTGGTAACAAAATCTTTCTTTGCTTCTCTATATAATGCGTCTAGTTTTGCAAACACACTTTGACATTGTTTTTCTACTGTATCTGCTTCTTGAAGGAGGCCTTGTAAAGTATTCTTCTTTTCTGCTTCTAATATCTCTCGAAGAGGAAAATGATAAACATCAGCTATATGTTCCAAATACCGCAGTTTGTCAATTTCACCATTCTTATAAGCTGTTTTAATGACTTCATATTCAATATGATAATGTTTTGATTCTAATATAAATTCGACTAACTTTTCTACACCCCCTTCTTCTTGGTTAGCGGCAATCAGTGCGTCCTTTGATACGTTAAGACTGTTTGCTAGCTCTTTAATCTTAACCACATAAGTTTCTCCAGAAACATTAAATTTGACCTTCTTCTCTGACCAACTCTCAATCTTATGGGTAGACTGCTGAGAAAATCGTTCGTCAGCAACTTTTTTTGCCTTCTTCACTATCACTGATTCGTCATACTTGCTAATTTTAATTCCCTGTTCAGTATTATCAAAATTTAATGAAAATCCAATCTTAATTGTATTATCCATAAAAAATCTTTTTTTTAGTTAAATGCTATACTATTATAATAAATAACCATTATTTGTTTTGTGTTAAAATTTAATTTATTTATTTTTATAAATAAATTAAAATCAGTTATTAGTAAATTTAAAAAGCTATAAATTTTTTATAAAATTTATTAAAAATTATTTTTCTATGTGACGAGTGAAATTAAAGAATCGGGAATGGAAAGGTAATAGATGTTCATTTATTGTTTGCGGGCAAGAATAGCCATAAACAAGGGAATTTCTTCGCGGCTGCGATTTTCCATTTTAGCGGCGCCTCCTTCACTCACTTTATTGGAGCACCATTCTTCAATCAATTCAATGATAAAACCACTTTCTTTTAACCATCGACTATAGTGAGATAAGGGGTGATGAAAAGAAAGAGTATGAGGAGATTGTTTGCCTTTGCCTGGATGAGTTTGAATGGGAATTTTCATCGCAGACATATAACGATCAATGCGGCGATATTGAATTTTATTTTCAGTATCAACCTTCCAAGAAGATTGACGTGGAATGCGAAAACAGGGGTGGTTGAGAACAATCATGAGAGGAGCTCCCGCTTGTAAGCAATGACTGGCATTCTTAAAAACGGCTAAAGGATGTTCAATGTTTTGCAAAGCGAGAATAATCGATGCATGCGAAAAAGAAACAGGCTGAAGAGGAAGCTTGTGTGTGACATCGGCTTGTATAAACTGATGACGAGAAGGGTGATGTGAATAACTCTTTGCTGCGGCAATCAATGGAGCTGCTGCATCGACTCCTACATAAGAAACATGTGCAGGAAGATGGCGGCTTAAGACTGCTTGTCCACAAGCTAAATCCAATAAAGAACTCGGTCTATTGTCTGAAAAATTTAAAAGCTTTAAAACATTGGGAATAATAATAGATTGATGATAGTAGTGACCTTCTTCACCCACTGTTTCATTGTACCATTTACCTACGTTTTGCCAAGAGGTTGGAGATGAGCGTTTCATGATCTAAAGTGATAACTCCTGAAAATTTATAGTTTAAATGACTTTTACAATGTTTGTCTAGAACGAAAAAAAAGAAGTCATCAAGGGGTGTGATTAAATCTGGGAGTTTATATTTTTTAGCAGATCGATACGAAATGGTAGGGCGGCGATAGCCGCTTTCAGTGGGAAGTCCCGTATGAAGCGAGCTTGCGAGCGGAATGCGGGGTGTAGGCAAGATAGCATTGAGCTGCGGAAGCAGCGTAAGATCACTCACACCGCTTCCGCGGTTTATATTTTATTGATGCCCACCCCGCATTCCGCTCGCAAGCTCGCTTCATACGGGGCTTCTCACTGAAAGCGGCTACCGCCGCTCTACCATTCGTATCGATCTGCTAAAAATATAAACTCCCAGATTTAATCACACCCGTCATCAAGGAATCTTTATTTTTTTCTTAATCAAATATAAATAAATAAATTGACTTCGTTTTTTCATATTGCTACCATCTTAAGACTAAAGAAATTTCCTTATAAAGGAGAGTGAAATGATGGTTGAACGATCACCTTATACGCAGAATGTGGGACGATTGTTAAAAGATTTAAATCAGGCAACTTTAAAGCTTGAGGAAATCAGCACAAAACCTGAAGCAACAAAGCAGGAAATTAATGATTTAATTAAGACGCTACAGCATTTTAATCAAATTCTGGAACCAAGTTCTTGGGAAGAAAAAAAACTTGCTCCTGAAGAAATGAGTTCAAGTATTGAAAAAGCATTGGCAGCTGTTCAACTTTTTCAAAGTATTCAATCAAAAGCAGATCGAACTGGACAGCGGAGTGTGGATCAAGCGATTGCTTCACTTTCTTCCGTTCTGACACTAGCTCTAAATACATTTGATAAAAATCTGAGAAATCTAAAAGATTATAAAATAGGACGCAAAGTGGAAAAAATCAGCGAAAGTAAACATGCTGACGGTTAACTTGACTGCGGCAGGTTGTTGTACAAGCAAAAATGATAAGGAATGATTAAAGTTAAAATGATGACAACTTTACAACATACGTTTTTGATCCTGAGTGCGCTATTGGGATTATGTGGAGTGGCAGCGGGTGCATTTGGAGCGCATTTATTAAAATCTAGACTTTCGTCCGATTCTTTTGTGGTTTTTGAGGTAGCAGTTCGCTATCAAATGTACCATGCGCTGGCTTTATTGAGTCTTGTGGCGATTTTGGGATGGTTTCCTTCTATCTGGATTGCATTGGCAGGGTGGTTATTTGCTGTTGGAATTTTGATTTTTTCAGGCAGCCTGTATGCGCTTGTTTTTTCAGGCCTTCGAGCTTGGGGTGCTATCACTCCAATAGGGGGACTTCTTTTATTGTTTGGTTGGTTAAGCTTATTGCTGGGAGGATTTCTAGGGCGTGTCTGAAAAATATTTAGCGATGTTAATGGACTAAGTGAATTCCATGACAAAATCCACAGGCGTCATTCTTAAACCCGGCAGAGATAAAGCCATTCGTCAATGCCATCACTGGATATTTTCTGGAGCCATTCAATCGCTGCCTTCTTTTGAAGATGGTGATTTTTTACCTGTCTATTCAGCCAATGGACAATTACTCGGGAGCGGATATTTTAACCGGCAATCAGGCATTATTGGCCGCATGGTATCTTTTGATGAAACGCCCCCTATGCAAAGTCTTGAGCTGCGCTTAGAAGCGGCTTTTAAGCTCCGCCAAGAATGGTTCGATTTTCAGCAGACGAATGCTTATCGTTTATTGAATGGGGAAGGAGATGGGATTCCAGGATTAATTTTAGATGTTTATGATCAAGTGATTGTGCTGCAATCTTCGACGAAAGGAATGGATCGATTAAAGCCTTGGATCGTTGATTGGTTGAACCATCATTTAAAGCCTCAAACGATTTATGAAAAGTCCCTTCTTCCTTCTCGTCGTGAAGAAGGGGTACAAGATGTGCAAGGCTATCTAAGCGGAGAAGAGCAGCAAGAAATTGGATTTAAGGAAAATGGCTTCTCTTTCATGGCTAATTTAGCCAAATCCCAAAAAACAGGCTTTTTTTTAGATCATCGCGAAATGCGGAAATGGGTACAGCATTTGGCAAAGGGAAAGCACGTTTTAAATGCTTTCTCTTATACAGGTGGCTTTAGTGTTTATGCGCTTGCAGGAGGAGCTAAAAGAGTAGACTCTGTAGATATTTCAGAAGAAGCTATAGAAATGGCAAAGCGCCATCTTGCACTTAATGGCTGGGATCCGCAAAATCAAGGATTTTTTTGCGAAGATGTGTTTTCTTTTTTGAGGGAGCAAAAATTACCCTATGAGCTTGTCATTTTGGATCCACCTGCTTTTGCCAAAAAACAAAAAGACATCATTCCTGCTTGTCGTGGATATAAAGATATCAATCGTTTGGCTATGCAAAAAATGCCCGCACAATCTTTGCTCTTAACCTGTTCATGCTCGCACTATGTAAATGAAGAACTTTTTCAAAAAGTCCTCTTTCAAGCAGCTTTGGAAGCTCGTCGGCAAGTGCGCTTGGTAGGACGCCATCGCTTAGCACCCGATCATCCCATCAATCTTTTTCATCCTGAAAGCAATTATTTAAAAAGCTTTTTGCTGTTTTTAGAATAGAAATAAAATATTCTGGTCTTTAGAAAACTAAATAAATAAAAAAGTATTTTAAACTTTAATAGTGAAACACTTGCGATTATTCAATCGCAGGTTTCAACAAGCCTTATTTTTATATTGATAATAATCTAAAATCTAAGATAAATTTAAATTATAAAATCTTCAATAGGAAAATTCTAATATGAATAGTTTGCAGGTTAATTCTAGTCGGAAATTTCCAGAAATTAAGTCAAATGAAAGATTTGATTTTCATATAGACCTAGAAAATCGTTTAAATATTAGTATCGTTCTCAAAAGCAAACGTAACGATGTCACAGCGCTCTCAACATTAAGTCGAATTGAAAGAGTAATTCAAAACGAAAAAGTGATGAATCGATGGAGTGATTTGAGTTTAATGTTTACAACTATTGTAGAAAAATATGCTAAAAAATATGAAAGCAGATGCCTCTTAACTCGAATGTTTTATAAGAACGATTTTTTAGCCCTAAAAGCCAAAGAAAATTTACTAAAAAATGTTATAGAAATTAGAAGAAATAATATCAAATCGCCACCTATTTTTTTCCCAGTAGTTGATGACGTTATTCAGCATATTTGTTCCTATTTACCCTATAAGACTTTGGCAAATCTATCTGCTGTGAATAGAACTGCTAAAAAATGTGTAGATGTTTTTTTCCTTAACGAGGCATTTAGATTAAATTTCAAAGGTGAAGAGAATTGTTTATTAGCCAAGCAATACTTAAAAGAAGTTCCTTATCTAATAAATAATTTGAATGAAGCAGGATTTATTTCTACTGACTTTATTTATTTTAGAAATGATGGGAATATGGATAGTGAAAAAACGTTAATCAATTGGAAAGATAATCAGCTTCTTCCTTGCAAAGATCTAAAACAACTTCCTGTTGAACAGAAGCATAGACTTTATCCTTACATTCGGTGGTGTCTCTATGGAAGTGAGAGTGAAGTTGCCCACCAGGTGCTATTGGATTGTGGAATAGATCCTAATCTCAGAGATAGCGATGGGAACACAATGTTGCATTTAGCTAACAATCAGGATGTAGTGTCTGTTCTTCTGAAAGGAGGAGCCGATATTAATGCCAAAAATCATCAAGGCTTTTCTCCCTTGGCGATGCAATTAAGAAACATACCCAGACATGTCGATTTTGGAGCTATTGTGAGGTTGCTTCTTCAAAATGGGGCCGATCCAGATTATCAAAATCCTGTTGATGGAAATACTCTGTATCATTATGCGATAGAAAATTGTATCTTTTTAGGCATCCCTCTATCGATAACCAAAGAGATTTGCAGTCTTTTATCGCAATTTAGTTCAGAAGGTGTCGATAAAAGAGAAAATCTTGTCGGTCAAACTCCTGACCAGTTATTTGAAATAGCTTTTGAGAAAAATAATGAACAGTGAAACTGCATGTTTCTACTTTTCATTAAGAAAAATATATGAATCAATGGAACCATTTAACGCCAATATTTACAACGATTGTGGAAAGATATACTAAAAATTGAAAATTGTTGTGTATTAACGCTATTGGTTTGTTGAGCAGCTTTTTTAAGAGGGCTCTTCAACAAGCTGAAACAAGTTACCTTCGGTCTTATGGTGTTTCACCAACGATTTATTTAAAATTTTTATTGACACACAAGATAATCTAAGCGAACAGAATCGCCCGTTCTTTTCACATCCTGCAGCGACAAACGCTGAGCTTGCTGTAAAGTTGAAAGATTTTTTTGATAGAGTGGACAGCCTAAAGGACCTAATAAAAGAGGGCCAATATAAATGAGCAGGCGATTGACTAAAGAAGTTTCTAGAAGGGCTGTATGTAGAGTGGCTCCTCCCTCTACTAACACTTGTAAAATCGATCGTTTCCCCAATAAATGCCAAGTCTCATCCAGGTCCACTCCTTTGGAAGAGCAAGAGACAAGAACAACTTCTGCTCCTGCAGATTGCCATTCTCTCTGTCGATTCTCAGGAGATTGAGAAGTTGTAATGACCAAAGTAGGAGCTAGGCTTTGATCAAATAAAGGACCGCTTGCGGGAACGCGTCCTTTTGCATCCAACAGGATGCGCAGCGGTTGATGAGCCACAGAATAAGAAGGATGGCGCACAGTTAAGCGAGGACGATCTTTTAAAGCTGTTCCGGCCCCTATTAAAATGGCCTGTGAAGCAGCACGTAAAAGATGAACATCTTCACGAGCTTGACTGCAAGTGATCCATTGCGAAGTGTGGTCGGCTGCAGCTGTGCGCCCATCCAGACTAATGGCAGCCTTTAAAATCGTATAGGGAAGCTTTTTTTTGCGCTGATAGAGGTAGGAAGCTAAGCTACGTTGGATTTCCTCTTGACAAATTCCTGAAAAGACTCGAATGCCAGCTTGTTGGAGTTGACTTGCTCCTTTGCCTTTGACGCGAGGATCCGGATCGTGTACGCCAAAATAGACTTCATGAATGCCTGCTTCAATCAAAGCTTGTGTGCAAGGAGGAGTGCGCCCGCTATGGGCACAAGGCTCAAGCGTCACATATAAAGTCGCCCCTTTTGCTCGTTCTTGCGCTTGTTCTAAAGCGCAAATTTCAGCATGTGCCTGTCCGGGTGGCTGGGTATAACCTTGTCCAATGATCTGCCCTTCTTTGACAATGACACAACCTACCCAAGGATTAGGAGGGGCATGAAGGCGAGCGCGCTCGCCTAGAAGCAAAGCTTGTTGCATAAAATGAAGATGGGGAATCATGCTTCCCAATACTATCATGGTTAGGGTGATTTTTCAACCGCCTATTGTCTGAAAATGATAAGCACAGGAAAACACGAAAAAAAGAGAGGACATAGAAGCGAACGTCCCTGAACCTTCCAATCGCTAATTCTTTTCTTCGTGTATTGCTATGCTAATCGAGAGAGGCAAAATGAGTATTCAAACAAGGGTAAGAAATCGAAGTGATACTCTTAATTTACCAGATCATTTATTTTTAAATCAATGATAATTAAGGAATTATCGTGCTTAAGAAGTCATTGCTGATCCCTAAGACGAAAAATGATGAAAAGATTTGATTTTGATTGAGTTTTTTTTTATATTAATTGCTTTCACTTCAACCTAAAAACTTTATGCCAGAACAACCTGTTTTACCCTCTCTTGTGATTATTTTATTAGGTCCGCCTGGTTCAGGAAAAGGCACGCAAGCCAAAGGTTTATCGCAAGATTATCAGATTCCGCAAATTTCTACGGGGGATTTATTCCGTGCAAATATGACGGCTGAAACACCTATTGGCCTTAAGGCCAAGAGCTTTATCCAAGCTGGACAACTTGTGCCTGATGAAATTGTGTTGGAAATGTTATTCGATCGCATTGCTCAACCCGATTGTACAAAGGGATATTTATTAGATGGATTTCCGCGCACTCTTTCACAGGCTGATCAACTTGCTCAGCATCAAAGTGTGAAGACAAAATTATTAGTTCTCAATTTAGAGGTTCCCGACGAAGAAATCATTAACCGTGCGGCAGGACGGCTGATTTGTCGTCAATGTGGAACGATTTATAATCGTGATCTCTCTCCTCCTCGTTATGATTATATTTGCGATAAGTGCGGGGGGGAAGTTTACCGTCGGGCAGATGACCAACCACATGTCGTGTGTAAGCGTTTGCAGGTTTATCACATCCAAACCCAACCCCTAGTCGAATATTATGATCATCAAGGCATTTTGACGACTTTTGATGGCAACCAGCCACCCGATGCCTTACATATTGAACTGAAGAAATATATCAATGAAATGATATGATTCGTTCTGAGTATTTTGATGATTTATTCTTTAAATAAAAGATGTTGATGTCTTTCAATATAATCTTTTAATAAAGATCTAGAATATAAATGGGCTTGTTTTAAATTCTTGACTGTTCCAATTCCAAGGTGTTCCAATTGTTGTTGAACAAGAGCGATAAGATGCTGTTGATGATCCCAACCCTCTTTTTCATGATGTTTTTTGGGATTTAAATCCAATTCTTGGATATGAGAAATAGAGGGTAGTAGACCGAGTTCCCAATAATCTTTCAAATGCCAAATCGATAAACGCGTTAGTCCTTCTATAGCTGCATCCTCATCTTTTAAAGCAGAATCAAAAATGCTTGAAAGTGTCTGTTCTAAAATTGAATACAGGCCCGTGGCGGTTAAATGATCAAAAGCTGAATGACCAATGACATGCATCAATTGATACTGAATCCTCTCATGAATCGAGCTTAATTTTTCAATTAAGTCAATACGATCTGTATGCCAGACAATCGCTAAAGCTGCGCTAGCTCGCTCTAAATAATCTAAAATCTGATTTCTCAAGCCATCAATATGTTGAGTAAGTTTTTGCAGTCTATCTTGAGTCAATTCTTCGGATTGAGTAGAGACAAGATCTTGTTTAAATTGCTGAACCGATTGATTGATTCCTTGTTCTAAAGATTCGCCTTCATGGGCAAATTGCGTTAATTGATATTGTAAAGGCTCTAATAATCCCTCTTGCTGGAGCAAATAAAGATGGCTCTTTTGAAGCACATGCAAAGCTTGAGAAAAGATAAGAGAATGAAGTCCAATTAAAATAAACTTCAATCGATTTTGATGTGAGGGATGTTGAGTTAAAAAATCTAAAAAACTTAAGAAAGAAGAGACAGAAAAGTTTTTTCCAATGACTTCCAAGATGGCTGGGGAATCAATAAATTCAAATAAACTTTTGAGTTTTTTCTTGGCCTCTATGGCGGGCTGTGCTTGAAGCAGAGTAAAGCTTTGAGCAAGCTCAGATAAAGGCAATTGCGGAAGAATCTCTTGAAATTGGTCTACTGATGAAGAGGATAAAAAAAATCGTAAGCCATCGGGTGATTCAAATAAAGAAATAGGCATAGAGAACTCATGCATTAAATACGGTTAATTTTGAATTTTTAACATATGATCATAAAAAACCTCATGCTTTTTTGTCTTCCTCTATTAAAATAGCTCGAAAAATTTATACTGAAGCACATTCAAAATTGAAAGTTGAGGTTGCCAGATTGCACTTTTGCGTTCACTTCAAATCTAGTTCCCCTCTTGCCATTTAACAGAAAATTAATCAAAGCTTTAAATAAGAGAAAAAGTCTTCCAGTATGAATAGGCCAACTACTTAAAAGCTTTAATGTTTTCATAAGCACACAGATGGATGAAAACCTCTAGTTGAAACCTAAAATAAAAATATTAATTTGAAAATATTTGCGGATTTAATTGAATTTTTTATTTTGTTTAATTAGTTAATTGATTTTAGTTGACAATTTATGTGTTTTTTGAAAAGATCTATCTCATTAATGCTTAAATAAAAATAATTTATTAAAAAGGAATTTTTCTATGCAACCCATTTCATTTAAACCATTTGCCCCTCCTGCCAGAGAACCTATTTTTGCACTTAAATCAGTTGCTTTTGAATTTCTAAACATTTTGACATTAGGAATTTATGGCGCAGCAGAAGGTGTGTCAAAGCAACATCGTGTAAAGAAATTGCAGCTTGTTCAAGAAGACTTAAAAATCCAAGCAGCGACCTTGATGACTAATTGGAGCAACCTGGAAAAACAACTGACCTTTCTCCTAGATGATCTAAGAACTGCCGATGAGAATGATCCTGAAAGAGTGAAGAATAGGTTTAATCAATTGATTGCAAACAAGGAAAAGCAGCAAAGTGCAGATTCTATTAAGTCAAATGTTGAACTTGCGATGACTCTTTCAGAAGTGGTCCTTGGAACAATTTTCTTTGTGGGTTATTTGATTGCCAATATTTTGACAGTAGGGGCGTATGGCGTCTATCAGAACTATACACTTAAGAATCGCATCATTTATTTGACCGCTGAAAATGACCAAATTCAATCGGGTTTCGACGCTCAAAAAAAAGAGAAATTTGAAAATTTGCAAAAGATTGCTGATGCTATTGAAGACTTTAGTACGATGGCGATAGAGAACAACTCTCTTAACACAAAACTTGAGGCTTTATTGGAAACGGACGAGGGGAAGGCCGCTCTAGACGCTTATCAGGCGAAAAATGATTTAGCAGCGTTAGAGAAGCAACATATTGCTCTTCAAAATGATGTTTTAGCTTTAAAAACGCAACAAGCTATCGTGGAAAATGCCAAGAAACAGGCAGAAAGTGAGCTTGCTGCCAAGAAGCAACAACTTAAAATATTAGAAGACGTTGTGGCTGAATTCAACGATAATGAGATTCTTCTTACAAAAGAACGCGATCGCTTGAAGTTAGATGTTGATAAAAAAGATAAGGAGCTTGCTGCAGAGCGTGCTCAAAAGAAAAGAGATCTCGCAGATTTACAAGTAAAGCTGAATAATGCCAATGCAAAAGCAGCTCAAGTTCAGGCCCTTCAAGCAGAAATAGATAAGTTGAATGTAGCTAATGATCTTCGACCCGAAGCTATAAAACTGCACGCTCAATTAGGTCCTATTGCGCCTAAATATACTCCCGTCAAACCAGAGGGAGAAACAACAGGGGCAATGGATATCGACAAGATAAGAAGTACATTAACTCCAGAGCAAATTCAATATGCTGAAGGTTACAATCAACGCTATGGAGATAAGTACGACGCTAATAGGGTTGTGGAAGCGGGTTTTGAGTATGCCTTCAAGTCCCTGGTAGAGATGGGAAAAAAAGGTGACAAAATTAAGTTAAATGATAGCGAGGCAACAGCATATGGCCGTGGTGCTCATGCCGTTTACCGTTTTATGGTTCTCGATATCCTTAAAGGAGGAAAAGTCACTTCGAATGGATGTCATGGCTTTAAGCTTTCGATTAATGACGATATTCATTTGTTACCTTCACAGCCAGAAAGAGTGATGCAGTTCAAAAAAGATGATGCAACGGGCAACTTAAAACCTGAAGTCAGGATTGCTTACAAGCAGCATGACAACTTTACACCCGATGAAGATACTCTAGCTACACGAGATGGAGTCGATGCTGTTTCTGCAAAGTGGATTTTAGAGCAATTAAGTGATGAGGAAACGGAATATCTCATTACGCATCTTATGGATCCAGTTATTGAAAATCGGCATCCTGATTATCAAAAAATGAAAGTGTTTATGCAAAATTCAAAAGATCCCCGTGTCAAATTAGTGATGACAGCGTCTGATCTTATCCAAGATATGGCAACTGCCCTACACAAGAAATTTGGAAAAACAACATTCGCTCATTTGTGGATAACAAATGCTTGTGGAGATCAAGATCCTTTTGTCAAAGCGGATGATGTGGCACCCGATATGACCAAGATCATAGATGATGAGATGATAAGAACCGACCAAGGGGCACAATTTGTCGATTGGGAAATGGATAAAGATGTTGTGGCGGATAAAAGATATTATCATCATCTGCAAGAAGATTTTTATGACAAGATGATAATGACTAAACTCAAATACACAAATCTTTTTGAGCATTTGGATAAAAAGATGATCCGCCATCCTGAAAAAAATCCAGGACCAATCAAAAAAGTGACTTGGGCGATGGTCAATAAGCAATATCGTCATTGCCATCAAATGATTGGTGTAGATGTATATGGCAATGGGGGACAGCGATGCTTATTCTCTAATTTATTAGCTGTCTTGATGAGTGATGAAGCAGACTTGACAGTTGAGAATGTCTATAAACTAAAAAATGCCATGGCGAGTTATTTAGATAAGATTCAAAAAGCTAAAAATCAATGGGATTTAGAACAGGTGAAGCCTGCTCACTTGCAATCTAAAGATGCAAAGAAATTAAAAGAGCTAGCAGATCAAGCAGGAATTTTTGAAAATGGAATTAAGAAAACGCATGGTTGCAGTGTGACTGCTTATCAAGCTTGGTTAAGAGGGGATGCATGGGGGGCAGCAAATATCAATATCAGTAACTTAACTCCATTTGAAATCCAACTTGCGGCTCATACGCTAGGAATAAGGATTGGCTTGCTCCCTATTGATCTGACCAGCCCAGCCATTATCGATGATTTGGGCAGAATTCTTCCAGAAGGAGAGTTTTATGGACCTAATACTAAGGAATTCTTTTTAATGGGAGTCATCGATCCTGATGGAAAAGGGGGAACTTTTTATGGGTTATATCCAAAGCTTGAGATTGAGGAAGATCAATTGGATCAAGATGTGTTCGAGGATTTATCGCACTTAGAAAATTATTGGAATGCGATTAATCTCAATACAGACAAAACCTAAATTTTTCAACCATTTTTTTCACATGTCCTAAGTAAGACCGGTAAGAAAGTTTTCTTTCCGGTCTTTTTTTTGCCTTGTTTCTCAAATTTCCTTGTTTTGAAGAGGATGATTTTAGAAGTTAATAAAATGTAATAAATTTTTTTTGCGGAATATAAAGGAGCATCCTATAGTGTAATAAGTAAATCAAATCCCATAAATTGAAGCGTTTTTGAAAAGGAAGTGATGACTCATCCTATTTTACGCATTGCTGTTACAGGCGGGGCAGGTCAAATTGCCTACCAGGTATTATTTCGCCTTGCAAATGGAGAAGCGTTTGGTCAAGAGCAGGCCATTGCTTTGCAAATTCTTGAATTGCCTGAGGCTTTACCTGCCTTAGAGGGTGTAAAAATGGAATTGCAAGATTGTGCTTTTCCTCTTCTACAGGCAATTGAAATTACCTCTGATCCCTATCAGGCATTTAAAAATGTTGATTATGCTTTATTAATAGGTGCTAAACCTCGCACACAGGGCATGGAGAGAAAAGATTTACTCCAAGAAAATGCCAAAATTTTTGTTGAACAAGGCCGCGCTTTAAATGAGGTGGCGCACAATGATGCAAAAGTTTTTGTGGTAGGTAACCCTTGCAATACCAATTGCCTTATAGCCATGAGCCAGGCTCATCGCCTATCGCGCAAAAATTTTTATGCTATGATGCGGCTTGATCAAAACCGCGCGACTTTTTTTCTGGCGCAGAAGGCCCAAGTTCCCATTCAAGAAGTTTCACATGTCATAATATGGGGAAATCATTCTTCAACACAAGTTCCTGATTTTATTCATGCACGCATTCGAGGCCATCTTTTAGACACTGTCATTCATGATCGTCATTGGTTAGAGAATGATTTTTTTGAATTAATTCAAAAGCGTGGAGCTACTATCATTAAAGCAAGGGGAAAATCATCAGCCGCTTCAGCCGCCCAAGCTCTTTTAGATGCCATGCGAGATATGCAATCTCCTACTAAAAAAGGACATTGGTTTTCTGCCGCCCTTGATTCAACCGGCAATCCTTATGGCATTGAAGAGGGTCTTATTTTCTCTTTTCCTTGCCATACAGTAGAAAAGGGAGAAATTGCCATTGTGCATGGATTAGATGTACATGAATTTTTAGATAAGAAGCTCAAAATAACCGAACGAGAGCTTTTGGAAGAGCGCGATCTTGTCAGATCCCTCATAAAATAAAAGTACAATTGAAAAAGACACCTTGATAAAGGAGCATGATCATGTCTGAAGTGCTTTTTGAAGTTAAAAAAGAGAATTTAGAAACGGGTTTAAGGGGATATCCTGTAGGTTATTGTACCACTTCTTCAGTGGATCCTTTGAAAGGTCTTTTTTATGTCGGTCGCCCTGTATCCGAAATTGATCATTGGGAACCAGAGCAAGTGATTTATTTGCTTTATCATGGCAATGAAGGCATGGCAGAAGAAGTGGCTAAATTTGCAAAAGAATTAAGACAAAGAGCCAAATGTTCGCACAAATTAATTCATCATATTGAGCAGTTGCCTAGACAGGCTCATCCCATGAAGCTTTTTGCTGCTGCCTTATTGTTAGCTGGCGTATTTGAGGGTAAGAATCAGTATCGAGAAGATTGTTTGAATCTCATTGCCAAAATTCCCGAAATTGCAGCTACTGTCATTAACCATCATGCAGGATGGGGAGCAATCAGACCTTCTCACCCTGAATTGGGATATATGGAAAATTTTACCCAAATGCTCAATTTGCCAGAAGCAGATCCAGTGCAACTTGTCCGTGCTTTTAAGTTGTTTAACATTCTCCATTATGATCATGGTGGTGGAAATCTATCTGCTTTTGTTGGCAAATCTGTTGCCTCAGGATTAGAAGATCTTTATGGCTCGATATCGGCTGCTATGTGCGCGCTTGCTGGTCCCCGTCATGGGAAAGCCAATCAAGATTGTTTGACCTTCGTGCAAGCCTTGGTCGATGAATTAGGAGAAGAGGCCTCTGAAGAAAAAGTCGAAGCTGTTATTCGCAATAAGTTGGCGAATAATGAACTCATTTTTGGCTTCGGCCATGCAGTCTTGCGAGTAGAAGATCCGCGTGCAACATTGCTTTACCAAGTGGCTCAGCAATCTTATTCTCATCATCCCTTAGTCAAAATGGCTCATCTTTTGCGTAAGGTGGGAACAAAGGTCCTTAAAGAAAATCCCAAAATTTCAAATCCCTATCCCAATGTAGATGCCATTTCAGGGATTATGCTAACAGCTGCCGGATTTCCTTATTCTGAATATTATACAGTTTTATTCGGATTGGCTCGTGTAGTTGGCATTTCCCGTCAAATCGTCTATGAAAGGGAAGAGGCACGCGATAGTAAAGGAACCCCTATTGTCAGACCAAAGTATTTTTTCAAACAGCCTTCGACACAAGCAGCTGAGGCATTTTAATATAAAACTTAGTTTATATTGAAGGAACTTAAATTTGAATTAACCTCAGTAGAAAATTAAATGGAAAAAATAGAGCTAATAAGCGAAAATTGGTCTGATGGGTCATTTGGTATGTGCATATACGAAGAATCATCCACTTATATAGTCTGAGATTAAAAGAAGTATCGGCATGGATTTTCAAGCTTTTTCATTTATTTTCAATCGATCACTCGCTTTCACCTTTTCTAGAAAGAAGTTGCTATTTGTTTTTTGTATACTCGCTTTGAGTGGATTACTCGTCGTTTTTTTTAGAGGAATCGCTTTGCACGCTGGACAATGGGTGAAGTTAAGCTTGACCTTTCTTCCCATTTTCATTTGCACAGGAATTTTGTTGTCGATGGGAATCTTGCTCATTCGTATTTATCATGATGAAATTAAACAGAGAGAGGTCAATTACTGGCATACGCTCTCTCGTTCTTGGGAAGTTGCCATCGGAGCTTCTTATTTTGCTATCCCTATTATTTTTAGTTATCTTCTGCTTTGGGTTTTGTTAGGCATTTTCGTGCTCTTGAGTGAAATTCCAGATGTAGGAGAATTTTTTAGTGCTATTCTCGCTTTTGGCCCTTTTATTATTAATCTTGGCACCCTTGTATTATGCGTTCTTAGCTTGGCCATTCTATTTTTTGTGGCTCCTTTAATTGCTCTTAAAGGTTTAGAAGGAGCAGCCATCTTTCAGATGGCTATTAAAAAATTAGAGAAAGATCCTTTCGCTAATTTCGTTCTCATTCTCGTTGCTTTGCTTCCTCTAGTAATTATCATCTCTTTACTTCTACTAGCAGCGATAATGGCAGGATCCCTTGGTTTAGATTGCCAAACTTCACTCCAAACCATTCTCAAATGGTTCTTTATCATGGTGCCATTTACCGCTTTTCTTACACCCGCAGTGATTTTTTTCTTTAACTTTGCTGCAGAAGCGCATGTTCTTATGCAAAAGCGACTCAACAAGTCGTGAATTGATTGTCAGACCTTTAATCAAGCATAGGTTATACTCACTTTATGCATATGCTTTCGGCCTTGTTCACCGTAGGTTAGAAATAGCCATCTGAAGTTTTGCAAAATTAATTAATTCAAGTTGAGACAAGTCTTAGAGCGTTCATTATATGTGAATTTGGCATGGTTCAATTGAAGGTAACATGTTTATGCCGTCCTTTCAGGACTCGATGTCTTTTTGATAGAACCCAGGCCTCCGCTTCGCTGTGACCTGGGCTGTAACATTGACGGCCCTTCAGGCCTTAACAAAAAGATGATTTAGGGATTATAGAAGAGTTGTGTCAAGTATTATGTGCAAATTGGTAAGAGATCTCATTAGGTTAAGCTATTTTTTCAACGCTCAGTTGTTCTTGTTTCTTTTGCTCTTTTAATAGATCCATATTTAAATATCTTTTATCTACCCATCCCTCATGAACCTCAACTGCAATTGCTAATATCAATCTTAAGCAACTCTCTTCATTTGGAAAAATTCTAATAACGTGTGTTCTTCTCTTAATTTCTTCATTTACTCTCTCGAGTAAGTTCGAACTTTTTAAATGCTTATGATGTTGTTTTGGAAACTGGTAAAACGTTAATGTCTCAAAAATATTTTCCTCCACCCATGTACATAACTTTGGATACTTCATCATCCACTTCTCTAGCCACATATTCAAATCTGTTTTGGCTTCTTTAATATCCTTTCTATCATAGATCCATCGCAATTCTTGTAAGCAATCGTCGTTTGCTTTTCTTGGTAAATAATCAATTGCATTTCTTAAGAAATGAACATAACATCTTTGCCAAGGGATTTGATAAAATACTTCCATTATCGCTTTCCTAAGCCCTGCATGCTCATCACTAATAATCAACTCAACTCCTATTAATCCTCTTTCTTTCAATCTCAATAGAAAATCTTTCCAACTATTGTGAGATTCTCGATTTGCAATTTCCACTGCTAATACTTGCCTGTAACCTTCTCCATTCACACCTACTGCAATTAATATAGCCTGCGATTTTACTATCCCATTTTCTCTAACTTTCTCATAACGAGCATCTACAATTAGATAAGGATAAACTTCTGTCAATTTTCTATTTGCAAACTGCTTTAAGTCCTCGTCCAAGCTCTTATTGATGTTGCTTATTGTCGTCGCTGAAAATTCATGTCCGCAAAGTTCTTCTGTGATTGCCTTCACTTTCCTGGTTGATACTCCTTGGACATACATTTCTGCTAGAGCTGATACTAATGCTTTTTCCGATCTTTCATATCGTTCAAAAAGCTCGGTAGAAAACATTCCCTCTCTGTCTCTTGGTACTTTTAGCTCTATATTGCCTATTCGCGTCACTAAGTGCCTTGTATAATAACCTGCTCTATAGCCTTTTCTTTCTTTGGATCTTTCACTCTTATTTGCTTCCAAAGTCTCGATCATTTCGGCTTCTAAAAAATTTTCGAGAGCAGTTTTCATAAGAGACTTCATTAAATCAACATCTTGTTCAATAACTTCTTTAGATAATTTGTTTTTCTCAATAGAATACTTTTTGGTCATGGTATACCTCTTTTTGTAGTTAATAAGAGATCATCTTACCATGACCTTTTTTTGCACATAATTTTTTACACAATCTTATAGAAGAGGGACTTAAACCTCTCTTGTTAAGGCCTGAAGGGCCGTCATGCTACAGCCCAGGTCGCAGCGAAGCGGAGGCCTGGGTTCTATCAAAAAGACATCGAGTCCTGAAAGGACGGCATAAACATGTTACCTTCAATTGAACCATGCCAAAATTCACATATAATGAACGCTCTAAGACTTGTCTCAACTTGAATTAATTAATTTTGCAAAACTTCAGAAATAGCCATCCTACGGAAAACATCAATGAGTCAATCTATTTCCCTTCTTTTACTGAAAGAGAAGATAATAGAAAGTTCTAGCTAAGACCAAGTTCTTTAGCTCTAAGGAAAAGTGCTTGCTGAGTCATCATTTGACCATTCACATTGATTTGGCTTCCTACAGGAATTGTTTTTCCAAGCTTGAAATAATTCGTGGCTAAAGATGGATTAAGTTCAATGGCTCTAAGAAAAAGCGCTTGCTGAGTCATCATTTGGCCATTCACAGAGAGTTGGCCTCCTTCAGGAGTGAGGGTCCCAAGGTTAGAATAAGCCATTGATAAAGATGGATCGAGTTCAATCGCTCTAAGAAAAAGCGCTTGCTGAGTCATCATTTGGCCATTCACGGAGAGTTGGCCTCCTTTAGGAATGACAGCCCCAAGGTTAGAATAAGCCCTTCCTAAAGATGGATCGAGTTCAAGGGCTTTAAGAAAAAGCATTTGCTGATTCATCATTTGACCATTTACAGAGAGTTGGCCTTCTTTAGGAATGACGGCCCCAAGGTTAGAATAAGCCATTGCTAATGATGGATCGAGTTCAATGGCTTTAAGGAAAACCGCTTGTTGAGTCATCATTTGGCCATTGACAGGGATTTTATCTCCGTTAGAAATTCTAACCCCGAGATTAGAATAAGCCTTGGCTAAAGATGGATTAAGTTCAATCGCTTTAATGTAGATCTCTTGCGAAGTCATCGTTTGGCCATTCACAGAGATGCGGCCTTCTTTAGGAATGCTGTCTCCGAGGTAACAATAAGCCTTGGCTAAAGATTGGATAGGAAGATTAAGTTCAATAGCTTTAATGTAAAGCTCTTGCTGGTTCATCATGAGGCCATTTACAGAGATTTGGCTTCCTTTAGGAAGGGTGAAGCCAAGGTTAAAATAGGCCTCTGCTAAACTTGGATCCGTACAAATTGCTTTTACAAGCAAATCAAGCTTATTCATTAAAGAACCTTTAATGATGCATCCTTCGTTGTTTTGCAAATTCACTGCTTTTTCAAAATAATATAAGGCATTGCGTTTTTCCTCTGTTAAAAGCAATGTTGTATCATCTAATTTAAATCTTTTTGGCTCTCTTGGATTGTCTATGGCAATTTCTATGCCTTTTCGTTTTTTAGTCGAAAGACGAGAATGGTGATCTTGCATCAATTTAGATAAATAGTCTAAAGCTTTATGCATAGAATCTACTGAAAGGTTTTCTAATTTGTCGCTTGAAAAAGAAGAAGCTACTAAAGATGATCGACTCGAATTCTCAGCAATTTTTGAATGAAAGTTTTCTTTTTGTAAATAATACTCTAATTTTGCAGAGAGTTCGACAAGGATTTTCTTACATATTGCTTCTTTGTTTTTAGAAGCCCTGATCTCATTTTCTACCTGTATGCGTTGACTGCGCACAGCCTTTAAATCTTCTTCTTGCATATTCTGTAGTGTTGTTTTAAACAGGTTAGAAGCAGCTTGTCTTTGAAAGATTTGGAAGATAAGAAAGGGAGTTTCTTCCATAGATTCCTTGTCTTTCAGTACGCAAACTCCATCTATTTTCTCAATGATTCTTTCTAAGGATCCTTGTAAATCGGAACGATTATTCTTGGCAGTCAATAAAATTTCTTGAATCATTAGACAGTCAAAATATAAAGAAGGTTCAATCATTAATTTGCCTTCATTCGATTTAAACCACTGCTCAAAAGTATCAGACATATTGGGATCGATTTCTATCTCTGGATTGGCAAGCAATTCTATCCCCATCTTGCGAAGAATTGCAGCGATTTGCCATTTGGCATTTAGACATAAATCCATACAAATCAGCGCATTGAGGCTATGAGGAAGATATTTTTTAAAATTGATATTAACTTGTTTTAAATCTTTAATGACTTTTTCAAAATTTTCATTAATCATATCTTCATTTTTTGTTTTAATTCCTTGTAAAAGTAAGTCTGTGGCTTGTATTTCTTTTGCAATCTGAATTGAACTATCGACAGAATTAAAACTGCTCAAAATATTATCTATTGAGAACATTAAAATATCTCCAATCAATTATGTTGTGGATAGAAATTTCAGCATAAAACTAAAATTAAAGCAAGCTTGATATTTTATTCCTTATTTTAAAATAATAGTTTTATATTTCTAATGTTTGGGTTTATGTAAAACATGAAGGTTCTTATCTGATGGCTAAATGCTTTTGACAAGCTCTTTGGCAAAAAGGGCGTGATACAGAAGTCCTTTAGAACCCATGCCAGTTAAAATCCATTGTGAGGGGGAGAGGTGTTGCATTAAGGGGCGATGTTGAGGAGTGACAGCTCGGATTCCTGCATAACAATTCATCAAAGAAGCTTGCTTGAGAGGGGGGAAAAGGTCATATGCTTTGGGAAGAATTTCTCTTTCTGCCACTTCAAGATCTAGGAGGGCGTTATGATGTCCTTTCTCGTACGTTGCTCCAACTAAACAGGAGGTGCGATTTTCAGTCATCAGCATATAGACATGTGAGTTAAGTGCGCAATTTAAAGGAGCGCGATTACGCGGCCAAGAAAATTCTAGTATTTGTCCTTTGACAAGGGTTAAGGGAAGAGAAGCTGCTTCAGGCAAGCAAAGCGTTTCGCCTCCTGTTGTCGCAATAGTTAAATCATAATCTTGCAACTCTTTTAACGAGTGAATCATTCGTTTCTCGAGTATGGCTCCTTGTCGTGCACATGCTTGCCATAGTCCTTGTAAATATAATGAAGAATAAACTGTCAGTCCTTTTTTAATCCATAACCCTGGCGCTTGGACGCAACCAGGAGCTAGAAGTTGGCATTCATTCACACTCAGCCATTGAGTATCATGTGGAAATCGTTCGGCGCAGAGTTGAAAGTCCATTAATTGTTCTTCATTTAGTGCTAAACGCAAAATACCTTGATTCTCTGCAGTGACACGTCGTTCCAATGTGTCAGAAGCAATTTTTAAGAGGTCACATGTGGTTTGAAAACCCTCTTGTCCTTTCCAATTGAGTTTAGCATGAGCTCCTGTGTAGGGATGTAAAAGCCCAGCTGCAATTCCAGAAGCTCCTTTACCTATGCCTTTAGAATCAAATAAGCAGACTTTCAAATTGGGAAAAGCAGGGCTGTGATTGAGCAAATACCAAGCAACAGCAAGACCGCAAAAACCCGCTCCAATAATGGCAATCTGCATAAAATGTTCTCTAATTGATCTTAATATCTACGAATGTTAAGCTAATTGATCTAATCAACCCTTAATGTTCATGCGGTAATGATTTAAATCAAGAAGAACTTAGAAAACACATGGAGTACACATGTTGTCAGAAATGACTTTCTTTTGTAGATTTAATCTAAATGTTAAAGGATTGTGAAAGTGGCATTAGAAAGAAATCAATATCGTGATGTTCGAAATATTCTAGTTGTATTAGGAATTGCGGTGATTTGTGCTGGATTGCTAGCTTCGCTACTCCTCTATTATTATGGCCCTTCAGGCCGCTATCTTGCTGGAAATACTCTTTTAGATCCTGCCGTTATAGAACAAATTAATGCTCAAGATCAGCATTCACGGTCAAAAAAGAAGAGTCATTTTATATTTGATCACATTGAGTTCTCCTACTTTGAGTCTCAAAAAAAGCAAATGTCTACTCACGCGATTTCAATAGAGGCTTATCAAGATTTCTATCACATAGTTGCTGTTGAAAAGAGTTTAAAAGATGTCACAAAAGATGTTCAAAATTTTTTTATTACCTCGCGTCCTTCTATTTTGACTATTAATAGACGTACCATAGGAAAAACTGAAAATTCAACAAATCAATTATTTGAAATTGTGGAATTTGTTCAAGAAGATTATTTTCGCGTTCAATTGCATGAAAAAAATGAGGGAGAATGGGCTTATTTTTATCGGCCTCATCTCTATCAAGACATCATGCGTTTATTTATTCAATCTTAGTGGTTCACTTGTTATGAAAGGAAAATTAACGTTTTTAGGAACAGGGGGATCGGTAGGTATTCCCGTCATTGGCTGTTCATGCGAGGTTTGCCATTCTAACGATCCATTGAATCAACGACTGCGCCCTTCTGTGCTTTTGCATGTAGGTCAGCGGCAATTTTTGATTGATGCAGGACCCGATTTTCGCATGCAAGCTCTAAGGCATGGAATTACCAAGTTAGATGGCCTCTTATTGACACATGCTCATCACGATCATACAGCTGGAATAGATGATTTGCGCCCTATTTACTACCGGCGACAGACTCCTTTGCCTGTGCTTTTGTCATCTGCAACCGCTCAAGAGTTGCAGACGCGCTTCTTCTATTTATTTCAATCTAACGATGAGACATTTATTTCTCGTTTCCGTTTACAAGTGCTTCCAGACCAGGCAGGATCAGTGATGTTTGAAAATCTTTTGATTCAATATGTGACTTACACACAAGGCAACATGTTGGTGAATGGATATCGTATTGGAGATTTGGCTTATTTATCTGATATCCGCCATTTTTCACCTTCAATTTTTGACGCTTTAGAAGGAGTGCGCTATCTTATTATTAGCGCTTTACGCTATACTCCTTCTCCATTGCATTTTTCAGTAGATGAAGCAATTGATTTTGCTAAACAATTAAAGGCAGATTTAGTTTGGTTGACTCATCTTTCGCATGACCTCGAACATCACCAAACCAGTGCCTATTTGCCTGCTCATATACATTTAGCTTATGATGGATTAGAAATTGATTTTGACTGAGGTTTTATGGAAAACGAAACTGTTACACGTGATGAATCCCATTTAGTTTTACATCAAACGCATGAGATTCCAACGGCTCTTTTAGTCTCCACTTATCATGGTTCAACACAGCGCAACATTTGCGAAGAACATTTAGAAGAATTGGAGTTGCTTGCCAAAACGTACGGGGTAGACACTGTGCATAAGGAAGCTTGTAACATCCGCAAATTCAATGCTTCTATTTATGTTGGTAAGGGAAAATTAGAACAACTTGTGCAAATTGCAAATGAAAAGAAAGTAGACTTAGTGATTTTTGATGATGAAATTACCCCTGCTCAGCAGAGAAATTTGCAGAAGGCGTTTAATCGAAATGTCATGGATCGCACAGAAATTATTTTAGGAGTATTCGCGCAGCGCGCCCAGACCAAAGAAGCGCGCTTGCAGATAGAACTTGCACGGATCAAATATGAAGCACCTCGTTTAAAGAGAATGTGGACTCACCTTTCTCGTCAGCAAGGGACATCAGGGTCAGGAGGGGGAGGAGGAGCCTATTTGAAAGGAGAGGGGGAAAAGCAGATTGAAATTGACCGCCGCATCCTTAAACGCAAAATTGATCAGTTGCAAAAAGAAATTCAAGAAGTGCGGGCCCATCGCGAGACTCAGCGCGTTTATCGTCTTCGCTCAGAAATTCCCGTTTTTGGCATTATTGGCTATACAAATGCTGGAAAATCGACTTTGCTCAATTCATTGACAGATGCAGGCGTTTTTGTGGAAGATAAACTGTTTGCCACGTTAGATACCACGACACGAAAGTTTACACTTAAAAATAATCAAGAAATTTTACTCATCGATACTGTAGGTTTTATTCGCAAATTGCCGCACTTGCTTGTGGCGGCTTTTAAAAGCACGTTGGAAGAAGCCATTGAGGCAGATATCTTATTGCACTTAGTGGATGCCAGTCATCCAATGGCTGAGGAACAAGCCGCCACAACGTATGAAGTTTTAAAGGAATTAAATGCCGGAAACAAGCCCATTGTGACGATTTTGAATAAAATGGACAAAGCTCCAAATCCAAGCCTGATTCATCGTTTACGCATGACTTATCCAAAAAATCTTCAAATTTCAGCACTGACTCATCAAGGATTTGATGAATTACAAGACATGATGATTCAGGAGTTAAGTCGTCAGCGTCAGCTGATAGAGGTGCGTATTCCGCAAAGCGAATATGCAATTGTCAGCGAAATTATGAGAGTGGGCCATATTCTGCACCAAGAATATGAAGAAAATAATGTCGTATTGAAGGTAGATGTTCCAGCCCCCTTGGCAAATAAATTATCACCTTATCGCCTATGAGCCAATATTCCATTCAACATCTACCAGAAGAAGAGCGTCCTCGAGAAAGACTCATGCGTTCTGGAGCAGAGTCATTGTCAACATCTGAACTCATTGCCATTATTTTGGGAAGTGGAACTAAAGCAAAGCCGATTTTACAATTAGCTCACGAAATTGTTGCCCGCTTTGGCGGTTTGCGTCAACTTGCAGAAGCAACCTTGTCTGAATTGTTGGAAATTAAGGGGATAGGAATCGCAAAAGCGATTCAACTCCAAGCAGCTTTTAATTTAGGGATGCGGGCTTCTAAACAAGTGGTCACTCCTAAGTATCGCATTGAACATCCCTTGCACGCCTATTATCTGCTCAAAGAGGAATTAGAACATGAAAAGCGCGAACTCTTTGTTGTCATTTTGCAAGACATTAAGGGATATGTCATTTGTCATGAAATTGTCTCCATTGGCAACCTTTCACAAACGCTTGTTCATCCAAGGGAAGTCTTTTATCCTGCAATACGCCATAAAGCAGCAAGCCTAATTGTGGCTCATAATCATCCAAGCGGAGATCCTACTCCCTCCTCTCAAGACTTTACATTGACCAAAACCCTTGTGGAAGCAAGCTTATTAATGAGCATTCCCTTGCATGATCACCTGATTATCGGTCAGCAGCGTTATATTTCGCTTCGTCAAGAAGGCTTTCCTTTTTGACTCTCTTTAATATAAGGGAAAAGAACTCACAATATTTATATTTTTTTGATGTCGTGCCTTGAACTTTTTAAAGTTGGTCGATTCATTAAGAACCATTTTGGCGCGCTTATTCATTTTTTTACCAGCTGTTCGAAAATATAAATTATTAATTAATATTTACAATTTTATACACACTTTCTTATGTGATTTACAAATTCTTTATTTTAAATTATATCTATTTTAATAATATTTCTATTATTTCACCTATACTAATATCTATCTTTCTGTTATAATTTAATTATTAAAATAGCTGATTTAAATTTAATTTCGGGAGTTTCTATGACCATACCTCCAATCCTTCGTAGAGGACACTCATTTTTTAAGCCTGTGAATCCATCTGAGAGTGTCAAGGGCAAAGCAGACATCCTTCATGAAGCTATTGATCAAACAGCAAAGGAAGTGCTGCCTCCACAAACTGTCCCTTCTAAGACCGAGATAGAAGGAGGTTGGTGGACTTGGTTATGGGGAACTAAAAAACAAGAGACAGTAAAAGTTCAGGAAGAGGTCGAGGAACTAGAAGAAAAAAATGTTCCCCTTCAAGTCGGAGATGAAAGTTTTTTGAGTCAAGCAGAGAGTGAAGAGCTTTCTTCTGATGAAGAGGACGACTATGATTTAAATGAATCGACAGATGAAAACATTTCTGAAGAATCCGCGGAACAAAAAGAGCAAGTCGAAGAGACGCTTGTCAAAACCTATCAGGCGGCTCAAGCAACGAGATGGCAACGTTTAAAAGGAGGAGTTGGCAATTTAGCCGCTTGGGCCGCAGCTCCTGGGATAAGAGCATACGCAAGTAGATATAAAGGTAAAGTGGATAAAGAGAAGTCGATTACTGAAGCGAAAAAACAGATGTTGAACCAAATCCCAGATCCACAGTTTGTTGAATTTTATGATGTGACTAAAGCTGTGATCAGTCCAGCTATTCAAAATCTGCTTGATTCGTTTAAAGGAAGCACCGATGTTGCCGCAACTCAATACATTTTGCCTAACCGTGACTTAATTATTGATTTGCTAGAAATTAACTTAGCACGTGGATTTGTCAATTTAGCGCGTCAGGTCCGACAACATCAAGCTCAAATCCCCAATTATGACAAACAACCTGCTTTGGTCAACATTCTTTCCCTATTGAGTCAAAAAGCAGGAGCGCATATTGATGCGAAGCAATTGAGCGATTTAGAGGAAAAATATCAGGATGCGCGTAGGGATTTGCTAAATCAAACCCAACAATTGTTTCCAGGAATTGATCAACAACCCGATATGGAAGAGACCATTCAAAAGTATATTAAAGAATATATCAAATCGACCGATGCGAATAGAAAAAATGTGATTAAACACAATTTGTTCCCCAATCTCAATCATGTGGATGACCAAAAGGCAGAAGATATTCAATCCTTTTTTGCAACATTAGACACTCTCCATACAAGAGATCGGGAATTCCATCAATTATTCAATCGGATTAGTGATGATATTCTCCTTTATTTTTTTCCTAATAAATTTGCAGACATGGAAGCTCCTGGGCTGTTGCAGTATGGATGGATTCAAGATCGAATTTATGAGACTTTTATTCGAGATCCTTTCACCAACTTTTTGCAGGAGTCTTTTGAATCTCTAGAAAATGATTCCGTTCGCAATAAGGCTTGGGAAGATGAATTACAAGCGAAGGTTGGAGCTCCTGACATGAAGACTCTCATCCAAGCGCCTTCTTCTTTACTTACAGCATTTGCTAAGAATTATATTCAAGCTGATCCAAAAGCCATGCAATTAGTGAGTCAGTCTATAGATGCCTTGATTCATCCCACACCGACAGATAAGGTCAAAAACAGCTTAAAGAATCAGACTTCCAAAGATCTTTTAAATCAACTCTCTCAAGAACAGTTAGCCAATTGGATAATCGAATCTGCACAGGCTATTCTTAATACACAAGATCCTAATTTAGAAGGCTTAGGAAGATTTATTAAACAAGGTGTTAATAACTTGGCTTTAGCTTTAATGGCTAAAGGGGCCACCTTAGTCATTCCTGAAAAGAAAGAGATTGAACCTAACGAATTTATTAAAGAGTTTTCAGATCATCTCGTTGGAAAAATCAGTTCTCTGAAAGACGAAGAAATGACACCTCAATTTTGGAAAGATTTTGTTAAAGATCTTCCTCTCCCGACTTTTGTCAAAGACCTGCTCGTTCCTCATTTAATTGGACATGCACAGAGTCTGCAAGAGCAATTGAATAGCCCAGATCTTCAAGAAATGCAAAACATTCATGCTGAAGTCGAAAACAAAATTCGCAATTATAAGGGAGGAGAACAGCTTCTTTCTATTACAGAAAAAATCAGCGATCAAATCATTGAACAGGTGCTTGAACAAAATATTGGTTTAGTCACTACCCTTGGTTTAGGCGATACAATTGAAGAATTGTTTGCCCAATATTTACCAGAAGTGACCATTAACGATGATTTGAAAACATGGTTTAAAGACAATATGAGTGCTTTAGAAGTCACTGAGGAAGGAAAATCGCCTCAGTCTATTGCTTTACTCAAACAAGGCATTCAGGCTGTATTGCGTAGGGCTATGGTTGATACCATTGAAAAGAACTTCAAAGATGATAGTCAAGACTATGCTGCGCAATTATTGAAGAATTTCCAACAGGCATTTCAAAAAGCTTTTGTGGGCTTCGATGCAAAGCAAAGAGAAAAAATTGATCAAGCCCTACAGATTCAAGCTAATATTGAAAAGAAAAATAACGATATTGTAGAAATCAAGAAAAAGATTGGCAAAAAGCCTGACGGATTAGAAGCCGCTCAAACTTCTTTAACTGAAGAAGTCCTCAAAGCCAATATTCGCTATATTCGAGCTTCAAATTATGTAGAGAGTTTAATTGAAAAAAGGGATGTCCTTCTTGAAAAGTTAAATGAAGGATATGAAAATGCCCCATGGAAAGCTGAACAGCTGCCACTTGTGAGTGAAGCGCTTGTTCTACATAATATGGAAGCTCCTAAATATGCAACTCAGAATGATTTTATACAAGAATTAGAGGGGAACATAGAGGAATATCAAGCAATTGCTAATGATCGAAAATTAACGGATGCTGAAGAGAAAGATTTAGCTCAGCATCAATTGCTTATAGATCTTTTAAAGATGCCCGTTAGTGAGCTTAAGCTGGTTTCAGATGCTCTCCATACTCATCTCACGCTGCAACATGCCAAAAAAGAGCTAGGGTATTTGAAAGGAGAATTGGACACTAAAAAACATGCGGTTGCTAATCTTGAACAAGATCAAATTAAAGATACAAAAGCATGGGAAGATGCAAAGGAATGGATGAATCAGGTGCTCCAAAGTCGCCAAGAAATTAATCGACTTTCTAAAGAAATTGGAGATTTACAAAATGAATTGGATGATCACTTAGCTGTTTTTCAACTGCTTTCAGAGGAATTAACGGGATTATTGGGATTAGAAAAAGAAAAATTAGATCTTCCTCCTTATTTGCAGGAGACTGTGTGGCCGTATATTCAGTCGGCAAAAAAGAGTCAGATGGCTCGTTTTTTATTCGCCCAAATTTCTCCCTTACTCATCTCGCTGAGTGATATCCAAAAAAATAAAGATCAATTAACTCAGATTGCAAAAGGAGATCCCTTCCTAGGCCAACTCATTCATGCAAGCGCTGAAGATGCGATCAGCCGCCTCTCAGATTTTGTGACAAGCTACAAACCTTTTGCTAAGCAAATTCTGATAATGATGGGAGAAGCCCAGCCAACAGAAGAAGAAATTGGCAGAATGGAAACAGCTCTTAATCAAACTCTTATTGAATTAGGCAAAGAAGGAATAGTCGCTTCTATGCTGAAGCCTTTAGTGAAAAGCTTAGTCTCAGAAAAAGCAGAGGATACTTTAAGCAAATCTCTTGCCGCAGAAGAAGAGGCTTTAAGCCAGTCTCTTGAGGGATTGATTAGTCAGGCAGAAGAAATAGAAATTTCAAAAGAAGATATTTTAGATCTGCTTAAAGCAAAAGTCCGAACGGCGAATAAGAAAGAGGAAAAAAAGCTCCAACAGCATGCTCAAACATTAGCTAAGAATGTTAACCACCTCTTATTAAACCGCGGGAAAACTAAATTAAAACCCGTAGATTTGCTAGAGGCCTATCAAGGTCAAGTTGAAGGCAATCAAAAAGCGATTCCAGCAGATAAGAAAGAGGGTGTTTTGCAAGCTTTAAAAAATGAGGGCGTTGTAGACAAAATCAAAGCTGTCGTCATGACTCCAGAAGAAATCGCGCAAGCTCTCAATGACTCCATTCCAGGAGCTACCGACTTGCATACCCTCATTGCTCCTCAACTTCAAGCTGTCCTTGTGGGAGACGATCCAACTTTTAAGGAAAATCGTGATGTCTTGCAGCGCTTTTTAGAAGGAACACTCTTACGACTATTTGTCAAAATTGCTGAAGTCAATCAAGGACAAGATGTCTTGACTGTTGTCACTCAGAAGTTGAAAGACTTGGCACAGAAGGTCGAGCCTGTGGCGGGACAGAAAACAGAAGAAGTTGCGCGTCAAATGATTGATCAAGTCTTAGATGAAGTCTTGGGAATCGCGTCAATGCAAGATTTAGATAGTATTCCACCTGCTCTTAGAAAACTTGCTTATGATAAAATAAAAGAGCAGGCGTATCAGCAATTGACCCCCTTGATTTTGCCTATCATTGAAAGAGGGCAAAGCCGAACAGAATTGAAAGACCTATCAGGATCAAACTTCTTGGCCAATTTATGCCAAGCATTATCCAAAGATGTATTTATATTATTGCCTTTCAGTGTTAAGAGCTATCGACCTATTGCAGAGGAACTATTTAAGCTCTTATCCGTTCCTGATTATCAACCTACAGCTGCAGAAATCGATGATTTTGCAAAAGAAATTGCAACATTAGTTAAGGACAAGAATCTCAAGAATTCTTCGCTTGTAAAAGCTTATGCCAAGGTTGCAAAACAGCCTTTAGAATCGATAAATCAAGAGGAATTAAAAGCAAAACTCGAAGAGCGTAAAGTCAAAGATGAAATTAACAATATCCTGATGACACCCGAAGATATCGCAGCGGCTATCGGCAAAGGGGTCCCGCATCTCGATGCTAAGCTGCAACAAGCGTTGGCTGATGAGCTGCAAGCAGTTCTTCATACTGGTTCTGCGGTTTATCAGAATGTATCTGATTTTGCAGGTGCCTATATCGAAGGCGTCTTGTTAAAAGTATTCATTGGTGTAGCAAAGAAAAATCCTAAGCAAGCAAGCAAAGACACCCTCATTGTTTTAACAGAGAAACTCCTAGATGTTGCGGCTAAGAAATACCAAGAAATGAAGGGTGGCAAAACAGTTGAAGATGTGACTGAAGAGCTCGATGATGCGATCATGAAGGATATTTTGGGAATTGATTCTCCAGCTGCTTTTGAGGGACTGCCTGATGCTCTGAAAATAATCGCTTATGATGCCATTAAAGATCAGCTAGGAGGTCTGCTCCTGAGAATTCACCAAAGCTTATCTACTGTTAAAGGTAGCAATACTCAAGTTCAAGCAGCAAAAGATAAAGTAAAAAAATATGGCATTGCCGAAGAGGCAACCAAAGGCTATGTTCAAATACTTGCTGAAGATCTCTCTAATATGGTGATGTCATCAATTCCCAATGTCTTAACAGAGATAAGTGGAGAAAAGATGAAGGGCGTCATTCAAGTTTCTCAAGGAATAGAAAGCTATTTAGAAGATTTGTCTCGTGGCAATCTTGAAATGGCTAAAGTATTGCTTAAGTATACAAAAGCAGATCAATTTCAAAAAATGCTCGGCGATAATCTTGACAAATTGGCTGCTAAAGATCAATTGGCAGATGATAAGCAACAAGCAGCTGATTTACTGAGCAATCTATTGCTTGAGCCTTTGAGCCAAGTGATTGAGAAAACGATCCAATTTGAAAATGATAAAGGCGCGCAATTTAATCAACAACTCATGGCTAATTTCTTGAAATTAGGGGCTGGACATTTAAAGAATCTCAATGCAGCTAAGCAATTGGCCGCAAAAGATGGCCAACCTGTCATTCGTCATCAAGACTTTGTTGCAGCAGTAGGGGATGAATTGCATCCTGGAGTCCCAAAAGAGCCTATCGCTTATCAAAAATCAATTGAAATCATTGAAGAAAGGCTGTATCGCAAACTCGATCTTGAACAGCAAAAAGCCAGTCAAAAAGTGTATGGCAGGCTAACTCTAGAACAGGCAAAAAAATGGGAACAAGAAAAAGGCAACGTGCGGCAATTGATGGCGAGAATGATCCAAATGGAAGGTCACGGAACAAAAGTTCTCACTCTTGATGATTTTATCGAAAAATTTGGAGATATTCATTTAACAGTGACAGGTCAAGAGCTTACTCAAGCTCAAAAACGTTCTCTGAAAGCTTCTGATGATAAAGGATTCACTTTAAGAGATGTCATTCGTCAGGAATCCGAGGCTCCCAATAGTCAACGTCAACAAGAGGCGTATGGTCCAGCGAGTAAGCAAATCATGAACATGCTATTCCCTAATAAAGAGAATGACTTGACCTTTGTACCAGAAGAATTAAGGAGAACAGTTTGGAAGGCATTTAAGAAAAAGTTATTCCCTGTTGTTCTTCCTATGCTCACTGAAATGATCTTAGATCCGGCGCTGATTAATAATATTGTTTTAAATAGTTTGACAGCGACGCGAAATAATTTGGAAGAATCAATCCGCGATATTCAATCAGGAAAAATCGTAGAAGAGACAAATCATGAGCCTGCAGATCGCCTTCTGGATGATTTAGACGGAGCGGCTGGAGAATTAATCTTTGAAGTTCTCAACGCCACGACATTGCCCTCTTGGTTGAAAAAACTTCTATTAGATTCTGAGCAAAAAGGAACATCGGATGCGATGAAAAGAACGTTAGGAGCTTCACTTCGCCAGCAATTTAATGAGACTTTTATTCAAGATAAATTAAAACTCGCTTTGGAACAAGTTGTCCAACGAATCAATCCTGAAACGGGTGAAGTTGATGCAGCTGGTAAACCGGTCTTGAGCGTTGATACACGTCCTAGAGAAATCAAAAGGCAAGAAGCAGTTAAGAAAGCTCAACAAGTGCGAGCAGATCTTAAGAAAGTTTCTCGAGAAGTTGTCAACTTGAGCATTTCTTACTACATTAGCAGTACATGGGCTGCTGCTCAAAAACGTTTTGATGATCTTGTGGAAAAAATATTTGGTAAAGTTGCGCTAAAAGTTAAGCTTGCCTTAGATAAAGTGTTTGGATTTATTTTCTTCAGGATAATAGGAACAATTGTTTCAGTCATCTTTTGGCCGGTCAAACAGTTAGTAAAAGAAATGATCTATAGCGTGATTTCATTGGATAAAAATCGCGACGCTTTACTCAGCATGCTTACGGAGGTGCCTTTTGATCAGCCTTTAACAGGCACAAATACAAACAGTTATCCTGTTTATAATGAAGATCTCATCTTCAAAATGGGTAAGGCTTTAAATGAAACTGTTCAAGAATTTCTTAAAAAGCCTGTATTACCTGTTGCCACTGATAAAGAAGAAGCGGTCACAAAATAAGAGACTTTAAATCACCTTACGTATCGGGATCTTAAAAACACCCTGGCAAAAACTCCAGGGTGTTTTTATTAAAAATATTTGACACTTGCAGCTCTTTGAGGCCGACAGAAAATTGATAATTTCGGACGTATGTAATTTATTTTAACTGGTCGTGAGTATATTGTGAGTGGTTTCAAAAAATTATTTAAGGTCTGAAATTATCAATTTCCTGTCAGCCTCTTCAGGCTGCATGACATAACTCGTTCATACTCACGGTTAGGGTGTTCATTTTGTGCAAAAAATGAGCTTTATTTTCACAATAATTGGCATAGTTGAATTGAAGGTCGCATGTTTATGCCGTCCTTTCAGGACTCGATGTCTTTTTGATAGAACCCAGGCCTCCGCTTCGCTGCGACCTGGGCTGTAACATAACGGCCCTTCAGGCCTTAACAAGAGATGTTTAAATCCCTCTTCTATAATCCCTAAATCATCTTTTTGTTAAGGCCTGAAGGGCCGTTATGTTACAGCCCAGGTCGCAGCGAAGCGGAGGCCTGGGTTCTATCAAAAAGACATCGAGTCCTGAAAGGACGGCATAAACATGCGACCTTCAATTCAACTATGCCAATTATTGTGAAAATAAAGCTCATTTTTTGCACAAAATGAACACCCTAACCCAGGGGCAACGTCCCATAAGCATCAAGCTAAGAGAAGAGCGTAGGCTACGCGACGCATTCAGTCGCCGCGCCGCTTCGCTCTGGGCTCTAGGTGAGGGGTTTGAGAACCCACCGTTCGGTCGCCCTCCGGGCTCGGTCACGGTGGGCTATTACCAGTCGTCCTACGGACTCTAGCGGCATTATCAGAACGCCTTAAATAGCATTCAATGGCTTCTACATTGCCGCTAGTGGGTCATTTTTCACGCTTCGGCGCATCCTGAAAGACTAAAAACATCTCTAAACTGATCCTTAAAGCCATTTATATAGAGTCTTATTTCGTTATGCCTACGCCAGATGACCCACTAGCGGCAATGTAGAAGCCATTGAATGCTATTTAAGGCGTTCTGATAATGCCGCTAGAGTCCGTAGGACGACTGGTAATAGCCCACCGTGACCGAGCCCGGAGGGCGACCGAACGGTGGGTTCTCAAACCCCTCACCTAGAGCCCAGAGCGAAGCGGCGCGGCGACTGAATGCGTCGCGTAGCCTACGCTCTTCTCTTAGCTTGATGCTTATGGGCGTTGCCCCTGGGTTTTTGCACTTGCAGTCCTTCGAGGCTGACAGGAAATTGATAATTTCGGACGTATATAATTTATTTTAACTGGTCTTGAGTATATTGTAAGTGATTTCAAAAAATTATTTAAGGTCTGAAATTATCAATTTTCTGTCAGCCTCTTCAGGCTGATGCAGGGGCTCTTAGCTGACAATATTAGACTGCGATCTACTCCTATTGTAAGCTGAGATTTCCTGCATCAGCCTCGAAGGGCTGCAAGTGTCAAATATTTTTAATAAAAACCACCCTGGTAAAAACTCCTGTAAACGAGTACGAGTCTTATCAAATCTCTAACTGAGATTTTTCTCACATCAGTTAAAGATTTTTTTGCTATGCATCTATTCTATAGCGGCGTCAGGGCTAAATGTTTTTTCAGCCTTTCCTTAATTTCTATTTAGTGTATTAACATAACAGGTGATATATTCTCTTACTAACTCTTTAATGATATCTATTAATTTGATATACTACGTTTACTCTTTTTAATTTAAATTAATTTTTTTAAGGCTGATCAATGAATCTTACTCCGTTTAATATTGGATATTTGCCTCCTAATGGGGAAGAAGAATCTATTCCCTCTGTCATTTGGTTTGGGCTTCCTGTAGCTGCTTTCACTTATTATATGATGCCGGCGATTTCTCGGAAGGTAGAAGGAGCGGCAAGTCAAATGTGGAAAAGTTTCTCATTTCTCAAGCAAAAAGCTGGAAAGGGATGGGATACCTATGCTCCTCAATCGATTAAACAAGCTGCAGAATTGACAGGCAATGTGCTCAAATGCACTGAAAAAGTTGCTTATTATGGAATAATCGCTTGTGGTGAGATGGTGGATGTGATTAATAAGGGGGGAACGAAGGATGCATCGGCGAGTATTGATGCCAGCTATCAGCGTCTTAGCCATCATGATCAAGGTTTTGCAAAATGTTGTGAATTTCTTGCCAATCAAGCAGCTTACTATTATGCCCAGAATGCAGACAACATCAAAGACACAATCAGCGAAGCGATTAGGAAGTGTGCCACTAGTGAACAGAAAGACTTTGATGAAGATAGTTTAAGTCCGGCTTCAATTGCAAACTTAGTTGAAAGCGCTGCAAATGGCGCAAAATGGTTCATCGACATAAGCCAAGAATGGATTGAGCAAACAATTAAGGCCAATATTTTGCATCTATCAGCTAATTGGGCAGATCAAGCCTTTGACCAGAAGCTCTCTTTTGCAGATCAGCAGCGTAACCCTGTCGGGCGCTTAATATCCGTTGTTGTCAATTGCCTAGAAAAGTATGAAAATCGCTTAGCAAATATTGCACAATTGCCTAAAGATCAACAAGATGCGCAATATCGAGAAGCCTTTCAAGAAATTTCCTCTGATTTATTGACAAAGTTTTTCCCAAATGGGGCTAAAGATATTCAACTTTTTCATCATACAATTCCTTTCATCAAATGGTTCAAAGACATCATATGGGATAAAATCAATCAAGAACTTCCAGGTTGGCTCGAGCGCCTTTATCTTCAGATGAGGCCTTTAAATGAAGAGTATGATGATTGGAAAGGACAATTTGATGACGAAGCATATGGTCTTCAGGCTGATCAGCTGCTTTCACTACCCTCCATCCTTCTCCAATATTTTATTAGGAATAATCAAGCCAGAGCTTTAGATGCTGTAGAGCCAATCCTTGAAAATGTGTTAGAAGAAAATGGGCTTAAACAAGCAAAGGCACGGCATTTAAGCGTCATCTTGATCAAATATGCAAGAGAATTTCTCTTAACTAAAGATCCAGCCTTGCATAAAATGGGAGCTTTTTTTGAACGCTACTTGATGGAGCAGCTTCTTTTCAATTTATCGCAGTTTGTTCCAGATGATGTTGATATGAATACTCCTATGCCCCTTTATATTCTGAAACAATGGATAAAGGGTGATGTCTTTAAAATGTTGAGCTTAAGTTTATCTGGAAAAGCCCAGCAACCTGCAGATCAAGCAAATGCGATCAGTGAATTATTAGCTCCTTTTGGATTAGATCAAGAAGAGACGTTTCCTTTGCCACCTATTTTAAAAGAAAAGATATGGCCAGCTATTCAAAAGTTTCAAAAGGAAAAATTGCCAAGCTTAATTGCCAAAATGATTCCTCAATGGATGGCATTAAACCACTTGGGGCAGCATCAAGGTGAGCTTACTTCTTGGTTGAATAATGATCCTTCCTTGACCCATTCAATCTCAAATCTTACTAGAATGATATCCGATAAAGGGGTGCTTGACTTGACTCAAGCACATGGATCAATTGGAAAAAAGCTAAATGATCTGTTCTCCTCACAAGTTTTATCGCAAGAACAGCAGCAAAAGTTAGATAAGCAATGGGAAGACTTATTAAATGAGAAGGATTCTATTGATATTTTGCAAACATTTGGAAAGCATTGTTTGGAAGCTCTTGTTTTACAGTTGTGTAAAGATTTATACAGTCATTATCAAGACGCAACTCTTTTGCCTGGCTTAGATGTACTTTTTGATGAAGGAGATGAAGAGAAAGTTAAGCTCCCCTTTGATACTTGGTTACTTTTAGAAGTGGTCAATGCTTGCCAACTATTCATTCAAGGAATGAGCGATGTTGAAATAGAGACCTTGCAAAATGCCATTCAGTTAAGAAATGCTATCTACAATTCAAAAGATCCCCTACAAGCTAAGCAACATCATGATGAGTTGGAGAAGTTGAAGTCAACCCTTCAACCAAAATTTAAGCATTTATGTCGAAATCTTTTAGAGCTTCTCGGTTATCGGCGAGCTGCGGATTTGCCATTTCCTAAACAGTTGCAGCCAATGGTTTGGAAAAAATTGATGGCAATTCTACCCTCTCTGCTATTTGAATATTCTAGCGATCTCATGCTTCCTTTATTAGAAAAAGATGAGTTAAAAGAACAAGTTCTAGCCTTACCCCAAGGTCCGCTTATTCAACAAGGCTGCCAACTTTTGGCACAAGACATTATTTACCATTTTCCCGATTGGATAGAGGGAAGAACGGAAACCGTGCCAGAAAAAATAATGGAAGCGATACCAGAGGTTGATTTATCAGATAAAGCTCAGGAACACCTCGTCAATACTTTGAATGCAATTGTACAGGTGGATGACCCTATCTATGAACCTCTCTGGCAATGGGTGCAATCTTATCTGGAAGGACTCTTCTTAAAACTAGCCGTTAAAATGAGTCAAATGAATCAACAAGATCTTAATGCGATTCAAAGTCTTGTCCAAAAAATAAAAGATCGTTTCCTCGCCTTGGAAAAAAAAGAAGAGGAAAATTTTAGTGAAGAGTATGACAATCAAGATAAGGAACCGCTGGAAGATAAACATGACCAAGAGGTTCAAGCCATTCTCATGGAGTTTACCCATCAGCTCTTTGCTTGTGTAGGAATTCAAACAAATCAAGATCTTTTTGGTATTCCTCCAGTTTTACAAAAGCCTGTGTTGAAAGAAATAAAAGCAAAAATTACTCAAGGATTATTGGGAATCGAGCGATTAGGGAATAAAATCCGCCATTATATTTTGCCTTCTAATCCTGTAGAAGACCAGCTGCCAACTTCTCAAGTGGCCAGTGCTATGCTTTCTTTGACCCATTTGATTTTGGACAAAGCAAAAGATACACTAGCTAATGGAGTAGAGGGAAAAGTTGAATTTAGGATTGATCAACTGTATGATTCTCTGAAAACCGGGCTTAGTAAACTAGAAGAGAAGGGATATCAGATTGCAACTCTCTTGCAAACAGTCATCGATGAACAAATTCCAACTCCGTTTCTCATCAATTTGTTTGATTTATTGAATACAGCCTTTTCACAGAATGTCAAACAGAATTTAGCTGATGACATTAATCCAGCGTTAACTGATCAAGTGATTCAACGCTTAGTGCCTCTTTTAGAAACGGAAAAGGATGGCCAAGCAGCTTTTGACCAAGGACTGCTCATGGCAGTATTGCCTGTCTTGGTTCGTCATTTTCAACAACTTAATCAAGCTTCCCATTCAGTTGATGGATTAAATATTGAAAATGTTCTCGATATTGCTAACAATGACATTCATCGAAAAGATCATTTCTACAAAAAGCAAGCTCATTTAATCTTCAAGTTAATTTTTCCTAATGGTCAAGAAGATTTAGCAAAAATCATGCCTGAAATTGAATTAACGGCTGAACAATGGGCGGCAGCCTCGAATTCAGCAGAGGATCTGGTCGCTGGGCAATTGCCCAAAGTACTCGACACTCTTTTTAATAAGGAAACATTAGTTAAAAATTTTAATAGCCTCTTTGAGAGTATAACAAAGCAAAAAGAAATCGGTAGTCAAAATCAATCCGAAGAACATTTTAAAGAACTACAGAAAAAGTTAGCTCAAACAATCTTGAGCAATCTTTTCCGCGATCTTGGTGCACGCTTTGAGGATGCAACTGATATTTTTACTCATCCAGTTTTAACATTCCTACGCAAGGTGATATTGACGATGAGTTCATTTGTGATAGTGAGATTAATCGGATCTACTTTGCGCTTTTTAAAAATAGAGCGTTTTGTAGTGAATCGTCTGCATGAAATCATTCAATATGCAAGCGAAAAGTCCATCGCTGTCTTTTCGCTGCCTGAGTTGCATGAAGAGGCAGTCTACCAAGGAGTAGAAGCTCTCGAAAAATTTTTAACAGATCAAATCGCAACTCTTGATCAATCGATTCAAATGAAATCCGAGATAGCAGCCCTACTTACAGAAGAGGAGGAACTCATTGCAGAAGAAGAGCGTCAAAATCAAATGGATCAATTAATAGGAGAATTAGTCATAGAGGTTGCTCGATTCATAGATTTACCTGTGGAAAGAGCGGAAAAACTTCCAGGATGGACAAAGCGCTTAGTAGATATCAATGACATTCAGAAGAAGGCTGGTCGAGCTATTGGAGCTGCAATACGTAAACAACTCGATGGGGAATTAATAGCTAAGAGTTTGCAACTCGTGTTGTCTAAGTTAGCCCAGCAGGAATATGTCCAAAAACAGGAGGTTTAAAAAATGATTGCTATCAAGCGACGTTAGCTGCATAGGGCGCTAGCAGTGTGCAAACACGCCCCTCGACTAGCAAATATTTGCTCAGAAATCTTAGAAAGCTTAATCTAATTTGACATTTAACTTAACTCATAGGAGTTATGTAGAAAATGATGCTAATTCTGTATTAGATCCTTTATGTTTTGATATTAATTAAAGTTTTATGGACGAATCGATAGAAAAAAAATTTAAAATTGTTTCATTGGGTTGTCGCACCAATCAATATGAATCTCAAGCCTATCATGATCAATTAATCGCATTGGGCTATACAGCTGCTCACGAAGATGAAAAGGCAGAGATTTGCATTGTCAATACCTGCACAGTGACGGAATCAGCCGATAGCAGCAGCCGTCATGCTATTCGCCAGTTGGCTCGAGAAAATGGAGGAGCGAAGCTTTTGGTTACAGGCTGTTTTGCTGAGCGCCAGCCTCAAGTTGTTGGGCAAATTGAAGGAGTCACCCATGTTGTTTCGAATCGCGATAAAGATCAATTGCTTGCCAATTTGTTTCCTCAAGAAGATCTGCCAGAGTTTTCTATTAAAAACTTTGATGCACATACACGAGCATTTGTCAAAGTTCAAGATGGCTGCAATTCCTTTTGCACTTATTGCATTATTCCCTATGTGCGTGGCCGCTCTCGTTCGCGATCGGTGTCGGACATCCTCCAAGAGGTAGAGGTTTTAATTGCCAATGGTTATAAAGAAATTGTGCTTACAGGTATTAATATTGGCGACTTTGATGGAGGGGTTGCCAAAGATGAGACGCCTGTTCGTCTAGCCGAATTAGTACGCTTGGTAGATCAAGTGCCAGGTCTTGAGCGCTTGCGCATTTCGTCTATCGACCCCGATGAAGTCGATGATGAGTTAGCCGATGCCGTCTTAAATGGAGCCAACACATGTCCTTCCATGCATGTTGTCTTGCAATCGGGATCCAATGTCATTCTTAAACGAATGAATCGTAAGTACACACGCCAAATATTTTTTGATACGATTGATCGCTTACGCGCCGCCAACCCCGATTTTACTTTTACAACAGATATTATTGTAGGTTTTCCTGGAGAAACAGAGATTGACTTTGCTGATACTCTAGAAGTCATGCAGCAAGTCCAATTTGCCAAAGTACACATGTTTCCCTATAGTGATCGTCCACGTACGCGCTCGGCTCTAATGCCCAATAAAGTGCCACAGGAAGTCATTAAAGAGCGCAAGCAAGAAGTTTTACGACTAGCTGAGCGGCTGTCATTTGAAATGCGTCAGCGCTACCTCCATCGACGTATGCTGGTTTTAACAGAAAGGAGGGAACAGAGTTGTCCTCATGAAATCGCTGGGCATACAGCTAACTTTTTACCTGTTTTGGTCCAAGATGGGGCTTTAAATTCCAATCAAGTTGTAGAAGTAGAATTGACGGCCAATACGCCAAATGGTTTAGTAGGTCATCTCGTTTCATAGAGGAGAAAGGATAATAATGCGAATCTCTATTGCCGAGCGTTTGCGGCCATTCTCCCACGTGCCGGGGATATCAACCATTCTTCCCGGCAGAGGTTACCAAATCCAAATTTTTCCGTGTTTAATTCGCCTTTATCATGTTAATAAAGGACTTCCCTTCCTCTTAACTGAACTCAGCTTAAATTTTAAAGGCCCTGTTGAGCAATTTACTGTTTGTAATGATTTAGAAAAGGGGCGCCTGACTGTCTCTGGAAAAACTGCTGAAGGATGGATGCGCTATCACTTAATCAGCGCACAAAGGCATGAAGGAGTTCGCCTCTTTGTCGATCGAGCTCCTCTCAATGGCTTTTTAGTGGAAGAAGAGGGAAGACGCCACGTGTTGTGTGATAAAGAATGGATAGATCTTTTGGAAGCCAGTTTTCCCTTTGAACCTTTTCAAATTCCCCTTTGTGATCGTCTTTCGTTGGGCAGTCATAAAGCTCAAGATTGGGAATTAATCAAGCGCAGATTCAATTTAACAGAGATTTTGCCTTTGGTGCATCGTCTTGGGCAATTAGTTCCTGCAACGAGTAAGGTACCATTTCCAGAAGGAACTTTAAACCTATTAGAAGATTGTCGGCAAAGTTTTACCCAAGACAGGCCAGAAAGAGGGCAGGAAAAATGGCGCCACTTTCTCCTAGGTTGCTTTAACAACCTGCTTGTTCCCCAGTTGAAAGATAATCATTATCAGGGACTTGTTTCAGTTCAATCTTTGGATTTGTTGGATATTTCGCCTTTACTTCTTCTGTCTGAGGCAGCGCGCCTGATTCGAGAGTTATTTGTTCAGCACAAAGAAAATACACTTTGGATTCTTCCCTATCTGCTTCCCTCATTGCCATTTGGTCGCTTGCTCGATGTCCCTCTAGAGGGAGGAGGATGGATAAGTTTAGAATGGACAAAAAAGACAATTCGACGTTTGGTTCTTTATGCAGGGCACGATCAAGAAATGGTGCTGAGATTTCGCCATGATGTCCGTCAATATCGTTTGCGACAGCATATGAGAGATAAAGGTGAAAGAAAAAGCAGTTCCTCTTTGTTGATTTTACAAAAAAATTGTCATTACTTCTTTGACAATTTTCAATAATGCAGTAAGATTCACCTTCAGATCAATTTAATTTTAATTACCACTATGATGATGATGCAGCCAACCACGTTTGAAGAACATTTTTATGATCAACTTTTGCGCATTATCGAGGCAAGACATCATCAGCCTCATGCTCTTTTAGGCCTCCACCCTTTTTTTGGAGAAAGCAAAGTCATTCGCCTTTGGCGTCCAGGTGCTCAGCAAATTTTCTTAGAAGTTTTTGGAACTCTTGTGGAAGCGCGTAAAATTCACGAAGCAGGAATTTTTGAATATGTGGTTCCTCAGCATACAACTCTGCATGATTATCGCGTCTTTCATCAAAACGGGCTTTTAGCGCATGATCCCTATGCCTTTTTGCCTACATTTGGCGATTTAGATCAATATTTGTTTGGTAAAGGAGTGCATTATCAGCTTTATCAGAATATGGGAGGACGCCTCACTCATCACCAAGGGGTAGCAGGCGCTAAATTTTCTGTTTGGGCACCCAATGCCAGGGGAGTTTCTGTTATTGGTGATTTCAATTATTGGGATGGCCGATTGAATCCTATGCGTATCATGGGTTATTCTGGTGTCTGGGAGCTTTTCATTCCAGGATTGGTGGAAGGGCAGAAGTATAAATTTGAAATCCAAACTCAGCAAGGCGAGCGGCTTGTCAAAGCTGACCCTTATGCTTTGATGAGCGAAATGCGGCCGGCCACAGCTTCGGTTCTCGCCAATATTGAGCGTTTCCAATGGAGTGATCATAGCTGGATGATTGAACGTAGCCATCGGAATATTCAATCGCATCCCATGAGTATTTATGAAGTGCATCTCGGTTCTTGGCGTAAACAGGATGATCATTTTCTTAATTATCGAGACCTTGCACATCGGCTAGCCCTCTATTGCCTAGAAATGGGATTTAACTACATTGAACTTCTTCCCATTCAAGAACATCCGCTGGATGAATCATGGGGATACCAAGTATCGGGTTTTTATGCCCCGACAAGCCGTTTTGGAATGCCTGAAGATTTTATGTACTTTGTCAATCATTTGCACCAAAACGGGATTGGAGTTATTCTCGATTGGGTGCCAGGCCATTTTCCCACAGATGATTTTTCACTGGGCCGATTCGATGGTTCTGCTCTCTACGAACATGCCGATCCTCGCCAAGGATATCATCCTCATTGGCATACGCATATTTTTAATTTCGGACGGCATGAAGTCACAAATTTTCTAATTGCCAATGCCTTATTTTGGTTTGAAGCAATGCATGTGGATGGCTTAAGAGTGGATGCCGTAGCTTCAATGCTTTATTTGGATTACGGACGTGAAAGTGGTGAATGGATTCCCAATTTGTATGGAGGAAAAGAAAATTTACAGGCCATTGAGTTTATCAAGCACATGAACTCCATTGTCCATTCTCGTTGTCCGGGGATCCTTACGATTGCTGAGGAATCGACCTCCTTTACAGGAGTCACCCATCCAGTTGACAAAGAAGGGCTGGGATTCGATCTCAAATGGAACATGGGGTGGATGAATGATACCTTGCGTTATTTTTCCAAAGATCCTATTTACCGACATTACCACCATCACGATTTAACGTTTGGATTGATTTACGCTTTTTCTGAACATTTTATCCTTGTCTTTTCTCATGATGAAGTTGTGCATGGCAAGCGAGCGTTATTAAGTAAAATGCCGGGGGACATATGGCAGCAGTTTGCCAATTTACGCTTGCTTTTGAGTTACATGATGTGCCAGCCAGGAAAAAAATTGATCTTCATGGGAGGGGAAATTGGACAATGGAATGAGTGGAATTGCAAGCGCGAAATCGAATGGTCTTTATTGGATTACCCCACTCACCATGGCATTCAACAGATGGTCAAAGAGTTGAATCACTTTTATCAGGAGCATCCGGCTCTGTGGGAAAGAGACTTTCATTACGACTCTTTCCAATGGGTCGATTTTTTCGATACTCAAAATAGCGTCATCAGTTATTTGCGTAAAGGAGAAAACGAGAAGCTCTTTTGCGTGCACAATTTTACCTCTGCTTATCATCCCCAGTATGTCTTTCATTTTGGCTCTTTCCACCATATCGAGGAAATTTTTAATTCCGATGCGGAAAGATATGGCGGATCAAGCAAGTTAAACACACAGCCAGAGGTGATTCAGGATTCAGAGGGTCAAACCATTGGATTAAGAATTGCTTTAGCTCCTCTTGCCACTATGATTTTCAAAATCCACTAGTACTCAACCACACTAGTTTTGTGTATTTAGATTGCTTGAAAGCGCCCGCGGTTGAATTGGCGTAAGTGGGTCAATATTAGCACAATATGGACCCAGTTACGCCAATTCAACCCCGGGGCTAGGGTGTTCATTTTTTGCACAAAATGAACACCCTAGCCCCGGGCTTTGAAGCAGTTCCAATGGGCAAAAACTAATGTGGTTGAGTACTAGAGGAAGAATAAATATTAGACAGAACTGATGCAACTCAATCCGTTTGGCGCTATTCTCAAATGTCTCTATTTTGTATAATCCTACTATCCTCCTATCATTATTTCTACACAATATAGTACTATGGCAACAAAACACACTTACGACCAATTGTGCGAGCTAATTTGGTATCACAATCGCTTGTATTATATTGAACATGCGCCAGAAATTTCCGATGAAGAATATGACCTGCTTTTTAAACGCTTAGAGCAGCTCGAGCGCGAGCATCCAGAATGGATTTCCCCCTCTTCTCCTACTCAGCGAGTGAACGAAAGTCCTACCGAAGGTTTTAAAACGGTCGAACATCGCCTTCCTATGCTTTCGTTAGCCAATACTTATTCAAGAGAGGAAATTGAGGATTTTATTGTCCGCATTCAAAAGCATCTAGGCAATAAGCCATTTGCTTTCTCAGGCGAACTGAAAATGGATGGAATTGCTATTTCAGCTACTTTTGAAAAGGGGAAGTTCATCCGTGGAGTCACGCGTGGTGACGGCCGAAGGGGAGATGACATTACAGCCAATATGCGTACCATTGCCAATTTGCCCCTTCAGCTATATGGAAAATATGTTCCTGATTTTATGGAAGTGCGGGGAGAGGTTTTCATACCACGTGCGGTTTTTCAAACCCTTAATGAACAAAAATTGCAAGATGGAGAGCCTTTGTGGGCTAATCCACGCAATGCTGCTGCTGGCTCTCTCAAGCTCTTAGATCCACAAGAAGTTGCGGAAAGGGGATTGTCCATTGTCTTTTATGGATTAGCAGAGGAATCGACGGGAGCTGTGACAAAGCAATCGCAAGTCGCTTCTTTTTTTCACTCTTTAGGACTTCCTACTTTGGAATACACAGCCCTTTGCCAATCAATCGAGGAGATTTGGATATTTGCTGAAAAAATTCGCTCTTTGCGTTCCTCTTTGTCCTATGATATTGATGGCATTGTCATCAAGTTGGATGACTTAAAAGAGCAAAAACGCTTAGGGAATACGGGAAAAAATCCTCGTTGGGCCATTGCCTATAAATTTGCCGCTGAGCAGGCTATCACTCGCATTCAGGGTATCACAGTTCAAGTAGGTCGAACGGGCGTTTTGACGCCTGTGGCTGAACTAGAACCTGTCTTTTTGGCTGGCAGTAAGATTGCGCGCGCGACTTTGCATAATGAAGAGGAAATCCAGCGTAAAGACATCCGCATTGGCGATCTTGTCACTATTGAGAAGGGAGGAGATGTCATTCCCAAAGTGGTTAGCGTCGATCTTTCTCAACGTCTTGCTCATACCTGTTGCTGGCATATGCCCACCGTTTGTCCTTCTTGCGGCACTTCCGTTGTACGTGTATCGGGTGAGGTGGCAGTGCGCTGTCCCAATGAAGCAGGATGTCCTGAGCAGCAAATTCGGCGTTTAATCTATTTTGCCGGTAAAGATGCCATGGACATTAATCATATGGGCGAGAAAGTGATCATGCAACTTGTGCATAAGGGATTTGTCAAGGTTCCCTCTGATATTTATACCTTAACGGAGACACAAATTGCTCAACTATCTGGATTTAAAAATAAGTCGATTCAAAATCTCTTAAAAAGTATTGAACACTCAAAAGAGGTCAGTTTGCCTCGCTTTATTATGGCATTAAACATTAAACACATTGGAACTGGAACGGCTGAACTTTTAGCGACAAAAGCGGGATCTATTGAGCAGTTAAGCCGCATGACAGAAGAAGAGCTGAAGCAAATTGAAGGCATTGGCGATAAAGTCGCGCAGGCTGTTGTCTATTATTTTGCACAGTCTCATCATCAAGCAGAGATTCATCGTTTATTGCATTTAGGTGTTAAGCCTCAGCCAATCAAAGTCATTCAATTCACAGAGCATCTTTTTCAATCTAAGAATTTTGTTTTAACCGGAACGTTAGAACATTATACAAGGTCCGCTTTAGCAAGCTTAATCAAAGAGCGTGGGGGAAAGGTGACTAATTCAGTGAGCAAAAAAACAGATTTTATTGTTGCAGGTGCGGATCCAGGATCTAAGCTAGATAAGGGAAGACAATTGGGTATTAAAATTTTAAGCGAAGAAGAATTTATGGCACTGTTATAAACTCATGGAACAGAGTACTGGTTGCGATAAAATAAAGAGAATGATAAATAGTTATTTAAATTATGTATTTTACAAAGGATTATGCTATGTTGAAAAAATCGCTTTTTTTTAAATCTTTCTCTTCTTGTCTCCTTTCCTCAGGTTTTCTCATGCTGATTGTCACAAGTTGTGCTTGCACGGATAACCGTAAGCCCGAAGCAAATAATCAAGATAATCAGAATAAAAATAATGAAGTTGCGCAAGTCACCGCCATAGGTGCTGTTCAGACGTCTGTTAAGAAAGCTATCGCTAAAGTCACACCCTATCCAGATCATGAAGTCTCAGGTCAGGTGACCTTTACAAAGGTTCCCCAGGGAATCAGAGTGGTCGCCGATGTCAATGGATTAAAGCCCGGCAAACATGGATTTCACGTTCATGAACATGGCGATTGCAGTGGAAAGGATGGAATGAAAGCAGGTGGCCACTTTAATCCAACTAATAACAAACATGGAGGGCCTGATAGCCCAGAACGCCATGTCGGAGATTTGGGTAATTTAGAGGCAGATGAAAATGGTCATGCCTATTATGAACGTATTGATAAACTTATTAGCTTTGAGGGAAAAAATTCTATTTTGGGAAAATCTATTATTATTCATGCTGATCCAGATGATTATGTCACTCAACCTACAGGCAATTCTGGTCCTAGAATTGCTTGTGGTAAGGTTGAGGCGATTGGAGATCAATTATCCCCAACTGAATAAATCTTTTTCATAGAGAGCTAACAACCGATATTCGTCACGTAGGCATCAAGCTAAGATGCCTACATCTTAGATAGAATAAATTGATAAATTTCTGTTCACTCTTTTTCTGAAAGGAATGTCGATGCCAACAATAACAAAAATTCATTTGCCTTCCGGAAGATCGATTCCCGTTTTAGGACAAGGAACATGGATGATAGGAGAAGATTCACATCACAGGCAAGCAGAGATTGAAGCTCTGCGGATTGGATTAGATTTAGGATTGTCATTGATCGATACAGCCGAAATGTATGCAGAGGGCAGAGCGGAAGACTTGGTTGCAGAGGCAATTGGAAATCGGCGAAAAGAAGTTTTTCTTGTGAGTAAGGTTCTTCCACAAAACGCCACGCGAAGAGGTGTCATTGAGGCTTGTGAAAAAAGTTTGAGGCGCCTGAAAACTGATTACCTAGATCTTTACTTATTACACTGGCGAGGAACAATTCCTTTAAGAGAAACTCTTGAAGCTTTTCAAATCCTTAAAAAAGCAGGAAAAATCCTAGATTATGGTGTGAGCAATTTTGATGTGAATGAGATGGAAGAAGCGACGCTCTTAGAAGGTGGTAATGAAATTGTTGTGAATCAAATTCTATATAATTTACTACGGCGGGGAATCGAATGGGATCTCATTCCCTGGAGTCACACGCATAAAGTGCTACTTATGGCTTATTCTCCTATTGAGCAAGGAAAGCTTCTCGATCATCCTATGTTAAAAACGATTGCTGCTCGGCATCGAGCCACTCCAGCCCAAATTGCTTTAGCCTGGGTCCTCCAGCAAAAAGGAATGGTCGTCATTCCTAAGTCGGGGAGTGTGGCACACGTAAAGGAAAATGTTGCGGCCTTGGAGATTAAACTGACTAAGGATGATAACAGAGAACTTAATCAATCTTTTCCCTTTCCTACTCATCAAATGCCGTTGGAAACTCTTTAAAAAGAGAAAGTAAATCCTTAAGCTGTTTGTGCGCACGGAGTCGAAACGAGCTCGCCTAGCAAAGTTTGGTGGCTATAGCTATGAATTTGAACTTGCTGCAGGGTCCCAATTAATTCATCACCACCCGGAAATAAGACATTTTTCCAACAGCGTGTTTTACCCTTAAGGAAACTATTGTCTTTGAAGTTGCGTTTTTCGACTAAGATCTCGATTGTTTGTCCAAGAAAGGTTTGACGTTGTTTGATGTAAATTTCTTCTTGAAGCTTGAGTAGGCGTTGGAGGCGATCTTGCTTGACTTCCTCTGAAATATCATCGCGCCAGCGCATAGCGGGTGTTCCTTTACGGGGACTATAAGCGAAAAGAAAGGCGACAGAATATTCAATTTCTTTTAGAAGGCGGTAAGTTTCCTGGAATTCTTCTTCTGTTTCAGTTGGAAAGCCAACAATAATGTCAGTTCCTAAGGAAACATGGGGAACAATTTCCCTAAAAAGATGGATTTTTTCTAAATACTGCTCGACCGTGTAAATGCGATGCATTTTTCTGAGAATGCGATTAGATCCTGCTTGCAAAGGGAAGTGAACGAATTCACAGAGAGATTTCAAATCGCGAATGGCTTCCATTAATTCGCGCGTAATGTCAACAGGATGGCTGGTCATAAAGCGGACGCGCTCTAGCCCTGGAATCTGGTCCAATTGGTAGAGAAGATCGTGAAAGAGGCATTTCCATTCAGGTTGATCTTTCCCATAGCTATTGACATTTTGGCCTAGCAAGGTGACTTCTTTATAGCCTTGATGAACCAGCTGACGACACTCTTCGACAATACTTGCAGGTAGGCGAGAGACCTCGGAGCCACGCGTATAGGGAACGACACAGTAAGTGCAAAATTTATCGCAACCGCGAATAATAGAGACATAAGCTTTGACTTTGTCTTCACGTTTTGCGCTAAGATAATCGAGTTCATAAGTAAAATGGTCATCTGTACGAACCATTTGCTTGCCGGTCGCTAAAACTTCATCTAACACATGGTTGAGTTCGTGGATATTATTAGTTCCGAGGACAAAATCAATATGAGGCAATTTTTGAAAAAGAGACTCTTTTTTAGCGTTAGCCATGCAGCCCGTGACACCAATGATGGCTTTGCTTTGATGGGTGCGACCAAGTAGACCCAATTTGCCCATGACTTTACGCTCTGCAAGATCGCGAATTGAGCACGTGTTGTATAAAAGGAGGTCGGCATCTAATTCATCATGACAGCGCACAAGGCCTCGGTTTTCAAGCTGACCAATCATAATTTCAGAATCCAACTCATTCATTTGGCAGCCGTAAGTACGGATATAAAAATTTTTAAGTTCTCGCATAATTCTTTTCTAAGTTAAGGATGAAGGGAATCAAAAGGATGATTTTAAAAGGAAACGCCCTTTTATTCAACTATGAAAAAAAGCTTGGCAAAAATAAGTCAAAATCGTTATTATAGCACTTTATTTCTAGTAAAATCACAGGCTTATCTAAAAATTTAAGATTAAGCCGAACTTTTCTTTATAAGAAAAGTTAACTTATGCATAAGGTCGGAAACATGCACAAACTGGCAAAGACATTTATTCCAAATAAGAAAGAGACAAAGCTCCATTGGTTTATTTTGGATGCTTCTGGGAAAACGTTAGGTCGTTTGACCTGTGAAATTTCTAAAATTCTACGAGGAAAACACAAGCCGATTTATACCACATATTTAGATTGTGGCGATGGAGTGATTGTCATCAACGCAGAGAAAGTGAAAGTAACCGGTTCAAAAGAAGCACAAAAGGTTTACCGTTATTACACAGGTTCAATGAGTGGTTTGCGTGAAATTCCTTTTCGTACCATGAAAGCGCGCAAACCTCAGTATATTATTGAACATGCTGTCAAAGGAATGATGCCTAAAACACGTCTTGGAAGACAACAATTGAAGAAATTGCGCGTTTTTGCAGGAGAGCAACATGATCTTGCTGCGCAGCAGCCCATTCAAGTTAACATTTAAGCGAGAATAAAAGACTATGGTAGAAGAAACTTTAGCAACCGGACGACGCAAAACAGCTGTTGCGTCTATCAGACTAAGAAGCGGTAATGGCAATGTCGATATTAATGGGCGAAAACTCGAAGAATATTTTCCCCTTGAACTTCAGCGCAAAACCGTTTTTGCTCCTCTCGTAAAATTAGGCGGTCATGGCCGTTATGACATGATTATCCGTGTGAGAGGAGGGGGGCTTGAAGCTCAAGCGATTGCCATTCGTTTAGGTTTAGCAAGAGCGCTTGTGCAAAACGATGAAAATCTTCGTCATGATTTTAAAGAGCATGGTTATTTGACGAGAGATTCGCGCAAGAAAGAACGTAAAAAATATGGTCGAGCAGGAGCTCGTAAGCGCTTCCAATTCTCTAAGCGCTAAATTCTGTCTTGTATACATGGATATACTTCAAGTAAAAGCACAAAGTTTTTCTTTGTGCTTTTTTTATGGAATGAACTCGGTTACAGTACAGGTTAAGCAGTCCAATAGGAAAAACTCATTCTAATTCAGTGAGAGATCTTCAGGAATCATAGAGAGAGTGGCATATTTCCCTCCCATTTCTCGTAGTAATGTTTGCCATAATTTATCGGCAGGAGTGTAAAAGATGTGGTTCACGTCAGCAGGATGTAAAAACCAGTGTCCATCTAGGAATTCGCGCTCCAGTTGTCCTGTTCCCCAGCCTGCATAGCCAAAGCAAAGATGAATATAGGGGCCATTGGGATCTAAAATGGATTCTTGCAGAAATTGCAAGTCCCCACCTAAATAGACACCCTCGCAAATTTTTAATGTTTGATTCTCAATTTGATTAGAGCTATGCAATAGCATCATTTGGTTGGTTTGAACAGGGCCTCCTGCTCGAATGCCAATGTGTGGATTGGCAAGTTGATTGATGTTAATGATTTCATCGGGCAATTCTAAATCTAGCGCTTTATTAATCAATAGACCAAAGGATCCATTTGCGTTGTGTTCACAAACCATAATGACACCACGAAAGAAAAAGCCTGCGTCAATGTCAGGAGTGGCAATTAAAAAAGTTCCTTTTTGAATTTGCGAATAAGAGATAGAATCCATCCACTTCGCTCCTTTTATTGTGTTGTACAAGGACAAGGCAGTTGATCTTGCGATATGACTTGTTCGTTATAAATTTTTAACGTTTCTTCCATGTTTTCTACGCGCCGAAGAACCTCTGCAAAACGCTGAGTAAAATGACGATTATAAATTAAAGATTGGGGGTAACACTCTGATTCATTTTCATTTAATACCATAGAAACTCGAGAAAGGGAAGCAGAAATTTGATCCATTTCTTGGTTAAAATACTTTGCAAATTCATCAGGACTTGAGAGCTTTTCAAGTAAGCGAAGTCGACGCCCTTGTAGTCTTTGCCAACGCTTATCCAAATGGAACAAAAGGCCATAAGAATTCATATCATTCATAACCACTTCGCCTTTATGTAAAATGGATTTAAGGCGTAAGTATAACTCATCTCCGATAAAGAGCTGTCCTAACGTTCCCTTTCCTTGCTGCGTATAATCAATGATTTGATTGGCTTTTTCAGTAAAAGCTACCGCGTTACGGGCTGTTGTATGAAAGTTATCGAAGGCATGCTCAACTATCGACCAAGAGCGCTGGACTTGAAGACTTAAGTCATGAAAATGATCTAATGATTTATCGATTGTGGACCAGCTGCGATGCGCACGCTCTGTTAAACTATAAATATTGTGTATAGAAGCATCTATTGCATTCCAAGAATGATTAGCTCTTTCTGATAATGTCAATATATTGTCTAAGGTTTGCCGCAATTTTTCAGGCTGGTTTAGAGCAGTTGTCATGTCTAAGATGTTATCCGCACTTCTACCAATTTTTGCTACAATTTCAGTGCGTTTGATATCTGCCATTACCTCATGAAAATCGTCCAAGACGACGCCAAATTTTTTAGAAAGAGTTCCAATTTGCTTCATGGTATCTTCAATAGAAGTTGTTTGCGCAGCATAGAGGACCTCATCTTCTACTTTTTTGAGTTTTTCGCCAGGCTGTAAAGGACGAGGGGTAATTTCAATATTGCGCTCGCCAAGTAGCCCTGAAGTGCGTAAAGTAATGTCATCAGTATTAAAGACATCTACTCCAGAATCCACTTTAAGAACAAGTTCATAAATGTAGACATCGCCATGATTGCTGAGGCGGCCTATACGTGCTTCAGGCAGTTCTTGAATCGAAACGACCTCTCCCATTGGTTTCCCCGCAAAAGTCACTCGAGTTCCAACGTTGACTTTATCAATATCAGTAAATCGAACACGTAATGTTTTTGCATTATCTCCTACGCTGGGATGGAGAAAAAGAAGCATAAAGATAATAATGCTGATGGCGGCAATGACAAAAAGGCCAATCAGGATGTTCTTGATTGAAGCGACCATAATAATTAAGAGCCTCCAGCTTGTTTATATTTCTCCCAATCTCTTTTATCAATAATGGCATTGTTAAAAAAGTCTCGAAGAAGAGGATCGTCAATTTGTAAAAATTCGGATTTAGGAGCAATTTGTGCAATTTTGCCATCAGAATGGAAAGCCAATCGATCGCCAACCTCTAAAGCAGAGCGGATATCATGAGTGACGACAATGCTTGTTGCCTTTAATTCTTTTTTCGTTTGATTGATCAATTCATTAATCTGCATGGAAGTAATAGGGTCAAGACCTGTTGTGGGTTCATCATATAAAATAATCTCGGGACCATAAACAATGAGTCTTGCCAAAGCTGCTCGTTTGCGCATTCCTCCTGATAATTCTGAAGGCATTTTACTTTCAGTGCCTCCTAGTCCCACCATTTCTAAGGCATGTGCGACTCTATCTTTTACTTCAGCCTGTGTGAGCGAAGGATAATGCTGACGGAGGTAAAACGCAGTATTTTGACCCACATCCATGGAATCAAACAAAGCAGATCCTTGAAATAACATTCCCATGGGTTTAAGACTAGGCCGCATGGTTCTTTTTGTTAAATCAGTGACTTTTTGACCATCTACTTCGATATAACCTTTATCTGGTGATTCAAGTCCAATGATTTGCTTGAGTAAAACACTTTTACCTACTCCAGATCTTCCTAGAATAATTAATGTTTCGCCATCCAAAATATCTAGGCAAAGTCCTTTTAAGACTTCAAGTTTGCCATAGCGCTTCCAAACGTCGTGAACATGAATCATATTATTATCTGTAGTAAGGAGTTAAAACCATTTTGCCAAGAAATCATTAATACAGTTATAAGAGGTATTCAATGCGAGTGTCAGTACAAAGTTGACAATTAAAATGATTGAATAACAAATCACAACGCTATTTGTCGTTGAGCGACCTACACCTGCAGCTCCTCCTTGCGTAGTCATTCCTTTATAGCAAGAAATGGTAACGATAATAAGGGCAAATACCATCGATTTAACCATTCCACTGACAAAATCGAATGTGGTGACATGAATAGGAAGAGGGTCGAGAAAAGAACTTGGCGCCATTTTATAAAAACCCACCGCAATAAGATAGCCCCCTAAAACTCCCATGATGGAACTAAAGACAGTTAAAAGAGGCATCATCAAAATACCAGCAATAAAACGGGGAGCTACGAGATAGCGCAGAGGATTGACTGACATGGAACGCATAGCATCAATTTGTTCAGTGACACGCATAGTCCCTAATTCTGCACACATTGAAGCGCCGACTCTGCCCGTGACCATAAAAGCTGTTAAAACAGGGCCTAATTCGACCAACATAGCCTTCGCAACCATTAATCCCGTTGCACTGGCTAATCCTTTATCGGATAGTTGGAAAAAAGCTTGTGTTGCTAATACCATGCCCGTTGAAAATCCTGTAATGGCTACGACAGGTAAGGACATGACACCAATATCAAACATTTGATCGCGAATTAAAATCCAAGCAGGCGGACGACGCATTGAAACCCAAATCACGCCTGTAATCAGAAGGATATAATCCCCAACGGCAGATAGAAATTGCAAAATAGCATTATTCATTAAGAAACTTAAGCGGTTGAATTCATTAAATGAATAATAGAAAATGGTTAGATTAGAGTCAAGTTAAGCAGCGAGGCACAGCATGCCATGTGAAGATGTCTCAATCATGATGACGTAGATTTAAGACTTTTCATTCTTAATTAAAAACTCGCGCAAAAATTCAGCTTCCTCACGGTGAGTATAGTCTCTTAAAACAAAAGTGTCTGGTCGATTCATCGAAGGATCGATTGGATTAAATAAATCAGGAGTAAAATAATCGATTTTACAACTCGTTAAAGGAATAGATTGAGTTGGAAAAGCTTGAAGCCATTGATTTTTAGTGTAAAATTCAAATAAATTCTTTGTTGCAACAATTTCTCTTTCTTCCCACTTCCATCTGGGTGTATGAGAGTTCAAATTGAGCTCACGAATAAAATTTAAAAATCGTGTAAAAAAATTGCTGTTTTTGATTTTATCGTCTGTCTTTGAATAAAACTGAGTAATTTTAGCAGCAATATTTCTTCCCCGAAATCTTTCCGTCTCATCATAATCCCAATTACGGCAGATAATTGAATAGACAAGATCCGACAAAAAATCAATCGAGATATCTGCTTCATAACCTTGTACCATCACTTTACGACCTCCCCAAAAACTCACCTCGGCTTGAGCTTGATCTAATAAATTATCCAGATCCTCAAAAGTTAAATTTGGATCATTGAGTTTTTCTTTAATATTCACTTGATTTCCTTACAATTCATACATAGGATAAAGAGGTATCCTTTTTCTTTCAACTTTAAACCCACCTCTATCATTGGCTTGCAAAGAGGAAATCGGAGCACTTCCCTGTCTCACAATCTGTGAGGAGCTGCGTGAACAGGTCAATACCTTTATTGAAAACTCCCTTAAAAAGAAAGGTCTCCATAGGAGTGCCATTCCTGTTTAATGAAGCTACCGGTTCACTAGTACTCAACCACACTAGTTTTGTGTATTTAGACTCTTCAAAGCCCCGGGGCTAGGGTGTTCATTTTGTGCAAAAAATGAGCTTTATTTTTCACAATAATTGGCATAGTTAAATTGAAGGTCGCATGTTTATGCCGTCCTTTCAGGACTCGATGTCTTTTTGATAGAACCCAGGCCTCCGCTTCGCTGCGACCTGGGCTGTAACATGACGGCCCTTCAGGCCTTAACAAAAAGATGATTTAGGGACTATAGAAGAGGGACTTAAACATCTCTTGTTAAGGCCTGAAGGGCCGGCCCTTTAAGCCTTAACAAAAGGACTATTTATGGACTATAGAAGAGGGACTTAAACATCTCTTGTTAGGCCTGAAGGGCCGTTATGTTACAGCCCAGGTCGCAGCGAAGCGGAGGCCTGGGTTCTATCAAAAAGACATCGAGTCCTGAAAGGACGGCATAAACTAGTCCCACAAATAGTTGGTATTCTTTTTGAGAAGAAAGATCATCTTTTTTCCTTCTAGACTTAGGATAGAGATACAAAATCCTCCATGACCGTTCTATAACTTATGGACAAATATACCATTCATTACTTCTTGCTTCATCGATACATTGCTAATAGACTTTTGGCCTATCCCACAAGAGGAATCTCCACAAGCGTAAATTCCTGTGGAACTCACGGTACTCAATTTTAATAAATTTTTGGCTGCATTAATGTCTCTATCGTGTTGTGTACTGCAACGTTGACAGACCCATTCCCTGATGTTCAGCGGCATTTGGATGGCTTTATGCTGACAATGAGAACAGATTTTTGAAGAAGAATAATACCTTGGCGCTCTTATTAGCTTCGAGCCATACCATTCTGTCTTATAGGCAAGCATGCGTATAAATCCGCTCCATCCTGCATCGGCAATCCCTCTACTCAACCTATTCTTTTGCTGCAAAGTTTGTACATCCAAATCTTCAACAACAATAATTGACTTGGTTTTCGCCAATCTTGTTGATAATTTATGATGGAAATCAGTGCGTTGATTGCCGATTTTTCGATGCTGTCTGGCTAACAAAAGAGATGATTTCTTATAATTACTAGAACCCTTTTGTTTGCGACTTTGTTTTTTATTTAACACTCTTATCTTTTTAAGCGATTTATTTAAAGGCTTTGGTGAAATAGTTTTTTCACCTTCTGAAGTTGTAACAAAAGAGGTTAGCCCGACATCAATGCCAATCGCTGGTCCTTCAACTGGCTGGGAATTTTCTATTTCACACTCTACCGTTACACTAACATACCACCGATCTGCTTGACGAGAAACTGTAGCTGAAAGAATTCTTCCTCGTACTTCTGCACACTCTTTAAGTCGAATGATATCCAAACGAGGTAATTGAATGGATTGCTTATTAACTTTAATGGTTCCCGTTAATCGGAAATGATCGTTGATCCCCTTTCTCTTAAATTTTGGGAATCCTCCTTTCTTACCACTCTTCTGGCGGTGGAAAAAATTCTGAAAAGCTCGATCAAGATCTCTTAAAGCCTCTTGGGGCGCACATTTTGACACCTCATACATCCAAGAAAATTGTGACCCCTTCAAACTATTGAGTAATCGGTGCTGTTCAATAGCGTTAGTAGATATTCCATCTTTTTCATATTTTTCAATTCTTGCAGCAAGCCCCCAGTTATAAGCAAACCGAGCAGATCCTGCATGCTTGGCTAAGAGGATGCGCTGAGCGATATTCGGCTTTAATTCATGTCGGTAAGCTCTTTTAATTAGCATTTTGCATGGTTTCCAATGCTTTTTTAGCTTTGTTCTTTGCCGATCTTCGTCCGTATAGTCTAGCACAAAAAGAAGTTAACACTTCTATCATATCTTGAACTAAATCATCCTTTAACTCAGAACCATCTGCAACTATTAATTTTCTTCCTTGTGCAGCTAATGCTGACTCCACATATTCAGCACCAAATCTCATCAATCGATCTCGATGTTCGACTAAAATAATCCGGATCTTTGGATTGTTCAATAATTTTATTAATTTAGGACGATGGCCATTGAGGCCAGAGCCTATTTCTGTTACTGTGTGAGCCACAAGATAGCCTTTTTGATTGGCAAAAGTGACTAGCCGGCTTACTTGCCCGTTAAGATCATTTTTTTGATCGGCTGAGGACACACGTGCATAGATAGCAACAGCATTTGGCTCAAGCATTTCCTCTTTGATTAGAATTGTTCCTGTTTTTGTTTGCTCGGCAGGAACAGGGAGTTGTCCTGCTTTGAACCAGCGCCAAGCAGTCCTATAGCTTATGCCTTGTTTTTTTGCCCATTTACTTAGTTTCATGCTAATGAAATATCAAATTCGAACATATATGTCTATAAATTTGTCAACAGTTCGCAGCCCACATTCCGCTTCAGGCCTACCGGTCTACAGCGTCAAAACGCATGTTAATAGTCTTTTTTCCACTTAATTGACATCCGAATGGGAGTGTCTTCTACAAATCCTGCTTCAGCTTGGGCTTTGAGATTCTTACGCAATTTAGCCTCAACGGCAATAATGGGAGAAAGCGAGGTCATGCTCTGATTGACGGACACCATAATATCTTCTGTGATGTGTTTGCCCACTTGTAATCCAAAGTCATTGTTTTCTTGATTAGTATTTGTCGTAAAGTCCAGGCGATCGATTCCAATGTTGTTGCGCAAACGAGAAAGGAAATCATCGGAGCTTTTTGTTTGATCACTGGAATTTAAAGAAATGAACGATTGACTGAGTTGGTCTCCTTGATCTTGGGTGATATCAGAAATTCCGCGATTAAAAAGAATATAAGATAAAACTTCCCTTTGAGACAAAGGAGGATTAGAGCGAAAGCTAACCACAGGTTTAGTGACAGGTCCTTTCACAATAATCTCTGCTGTAATGCGATCAATCTCTTTGCTTGCTACAACATATAAAGTCGTTTTTTTATCAGCTGCACCTGCAAAATGAATGTTGCCTTGACTGAGATTAAAGATTTTGCCATTAAAATCATATTCTCCTTGTGCAATGCGTAAATCTCCATGCAATTGTGGATTTTCAGACGTTCCCATCACTGCAATGTTTCCTCTCCATTCAGTTTTTAAATTTTTGCTTTGGATATAAAAATTTTGAGGGACATTAAGTTTGATATCGAGTTCTATTGCAGAGGCAGTTTCATGTTTTTCTAAATAATTGGGTAACGTTTCTCCTTGCGCAACATTGATGTATTTAATATCGATAGTTTTGATTTGCTGAGGCAAAGCCTCTTCTAAGCGGATCGTTGCCTGATCAAGTGTTAATTCCCCTTGGAGTTTAGCTTTCTTTGTATTTCCTATTAATTTGAGGGGTCCGCTGACTGAAATAGCGGCATAGTCTGAATCTAAAATAAAAATGCGAGCAGGATGAATTTGAAACTCAAAAGGAAAATGCTTGCCTGCATCTAAGTTAATTGCTCCGGTTGCTGTAATCAACCCTTTTTTATTGTCTTGAGCGGAAAATTTCGTTAAAAGCACTCTAGAGCCATCGCCTTCTAAGTGAGCTTGAATATTGTGATAGAGAGCTCCTGTGCTCAAACTTTCATAGGCTCCGTTGACTAAGTCAATTGTTCCTTTAATTTGTGGCGCATCCATTTGACCCCCTACTCTTAAGGCAATTTTTGTATGCCCAGAAAGATTAGTCGTATCATGGTAAAAGAGGTGTAAATAGGGATCTAATTCTCCTTCAGCATTTAAGGTAAGGTCGAAGAGAAGACGAGGATCTTTTTTTAGATTCAAAGGATCTAGGCTTAAACTAAAGGGTAAATGACCCGAAATCAATAGAGGACTACGGCCAATACCGTTTAACTCACTCTTAAGTTGTACTCCTTTTTCATTTAAACTCAAAAGCAGCTGTCCTGCTAGATGGGATTTTTGAGCAAAAATATCTTCTGTAATTTGAATATTATGCAGATAGATTTGAAGTTCACCCTTAGGTTGATGGACATTTCCTTCTAAGTGTCCTTGGAAACTAGCTCGCCCTACCAAAGGAAGATCTGGAGCAATAAAATGGAAAAACTCTGAGGGGATGGCATTGGTTTTAAAACTGCTCGTCACTTCTTGATGATCGCGGTGAAATTCGCCTTGAATTTCAGCTTCTCCCCATTGCAACCACAGTCCTGCTAAGTGCAGATCATGAGCATGCTGCAACACATAAACAGGTTGTTTAAGTTGTAGAGGATAAGGTCCAAATCGACCGCTCAAGTGCTGTGCCTGCACTTCTAGATTTTCATGTTGGTAATGCCAATTACCCGCAACATCAAATAACAAATCTTCTTTCCAAATTCCTTTTCCCTGGATCTGAAAAGGCCAATGGGATTGCGAAGGATGAATAGTTGTAGAACCCAAGAGTTCAGGCAAACGGAGAGATGATGTTTGAATATCATGGATAGCAAATTGAAGGCTGCCTTCAATAGATTCAAGAGGATGTTGTAAATTGACCTTTCCTGTTGCTTTTGATGCTTCACCTTCCGGCCATTGAATATGTTGAGCTTTCCAATCGGCTGAAATATGGCTCAGATTGCGCTGAGCAAGATTTAGGGTTTGAATAGAATGCGTCGTGCATTGGCCAACAAAATAATCCTTCCAATGGATGCCCTGTCCTTCAAGGAATGTGTGAACTTGAAAAAAATCGGTCCCTTCTTTTAGAGGATCTAAATGTAAATTAAGGACGAGCTGCTGAGCTTGCCAATCCATCCAGCGCAGCTTTCTTCCCATAAATTCAGCATGGAAACCCTGCCTTTTTTGATGATTGGAATCAACTACAGATGCCAGTTGCACTTTAAATTTGCCCTCGCCATTGATCGGAGAAGGTAAAAAATTTGTGATCTCACTCAGATTGCCTGTATGAGCCTCTAAGAAGCCTTCCCAAATAAAATCGGAAGCAGAACAAGTCATTTCACCTTCTATAAGCGAATGCATGGCGTCGATTTGCAAATGTGAAAGGGTTAAACGCTTTTGATTATTCCAATCCCATGAACTTGCAAATTTCCAGGGGATAGTTTGATAATCGAAAGATAGGGTCAACCCCCCATTTAGAGACTGATTGCGAGGAGATGCTTGGAAAGTTGACTGAATGTTTTGAAAGAGTTGTTGCGCTATCAGAAGATGGGGGCTTTCAATATTCAATAAAAAAGAAGGCGCTATTAAGGGGCCGCTGACATGTCCTTCAATGGCAATCTTGCCTTGAATATCCTTTGCAAGCCACGCCTGAAAGCGATTGAGATGGTGGATTTCTCCTTGAAAATGCCCTTGTTGAATTTCACCGGAGGCATTGACAATAGCCCCTCCCTTTAAGAAGAAGCTCGGATTATTCATTTTTAAATCGATCAATTCTATTTCTTTTTTAGATTTCAAAAGATATCGACTTCGCACAATTGTTTGCTCTCCAACCAAACAAGAAAGCAATGTAGCGTCTTCAATAGGTGATTGAAGAGTGAGTTTAAAATGCCCTTCAATGGGTTTTTCTTGTTGTAAAGGATCTTGAACTAGCCTTTGCCATGCCGATACTGGTGCAGAAGCATATAATGCCAAATGAGCTTTTATGTTAGAAGGCAGGGTGTGATCTAGGGTTCGCAAGGGAAGATGATTAGAGTGAAAAGAAAGAGAGAGTTGATGATTTTGCGTATCGACTCCTAAGCTACAGGGAAATACATCGTTTTGATCACTCTTTGCCGTAAGGAGTAAATGAGCAGTTAGCGCTGATTTAAATGGATTATTGCTAAGCATTCCTTGTAAGCTAAAAGATGCTTGTTTAATCACCTGGTTAACCTCTTGAGGGAAATTAAACGCGTTAAGGATAACTGGATCAAACTTTAATCTTTGAATATCAATATTTTCAAATTTGACATAAAAGGGTAAGGGGGGAGTGTCCCAAGGAACAGATCGCTCACTATGAGACATGTCTGAATCATGAGGCAATTGAAAAATGTCAATGCCAGAGGCTTGTAGCTTTGAAAAGATCACTCTTCCTTGGAGCAACTTAGAATAGGTGCAAGAAAGTTCTAGATTTTGAATGGCAAGAACAGAATGATTGTCTTGCTTAATGATGACATCTTCAAGGCTCAATTTAAGTGGAAATGAAAAATGAAAATTCTTGATTTGAATTTGAGTTTGAGTGGTGCGTTCAACATAGTTCTTCACTTCGGCAAAAGCCCATTGTTGTCCCTTTTCTGTTTGGAGTGTAGTCAGAATCATTACCCAAAAAATCAATATCACTAAGAGAAAGCTGAGCAAACATTTTCCAAAAAATTTAAGAATCCTCATCTTTTCTCCTTTTTCTCTTTTTTAACTAAAATGATTGTCCAATACTAAAATAAGCTTCAAACGATTTATCGATATGGCGTTTATTAAGAGGGAAAGCAAGATCTAAGCGTAAGGGGCCAACGGGTGTATAATAGCGAATTCCCAAACCTACAGATTGGCGAATGCCATGTTTGAAATCAGGATAGGGTTGCATATAGACATTTCCAATATCATAAAAGAGGGTTAAGCCAAAATTTTCCCCAATGCGATTGCGCAATTCCAGAGAATAAATCAACATAGAGCGTCCCCCTAAGGGCTTATCATGCCTCAAAGGACTTACTGTCAAATAACGATAACCGCGTAAAGTTGACTCAGATCCTGCATAAAAACGCTCAGGAGGAGGAATTTCATGCTTACTGGCTCCAAAAATAGAGCCCAACATCAACTTTGCAGCAAACACATGACGCTTATCTTTTGTCAAAGCTTGATAAATTGTCCCTATAAACATATTGATGCAATAGGCAAATTGAGGGCGAAGAATTTGAAAAGAGGGGATCGTCTTGAGCTGTATCGTTCCCCCTTTGGTCGGTTCCAAAATGCTATCTGCATTGCTCCAACGTAACTGAAGAGGGACTTTTAATAAATTAAAGGTTCCATTGAAATCGGAGCGTTGGCTGCGTAATCTCTTATACATTCCGCCATAAGAAATACGAAGGTGGTCATTAATTTTGCGCTCAATCGTTCCTGAAAAAGAGGTGGCATTTTCGGTAAATGACTTGGTACGGTCGTGATGATAATCAAGCAACCAAATTAAATTTTGATCTTGCCTTCCGAAATCGGGTATTAAATAAGTAACGCTTCCTTCTTGCAGCTTTTGCCAAAGGTCTGTTCGAATGCTGAGTTTTTGTCCCTCACCCAAAATGTTGCGGTCCTCCCATTCTGCAGTAATGCCAGGACCTAATGAAGTTGTATAGTTAAGGCCAAACCCAATGCTGCGCTGCTTGCCTTCCAATACAGAAATCTCAATGGGAATTAAATTGCCATCAGCAGGTTCTTCTGCATGCTTAATATTGACAGAGCGAAAGAGACCGGAAAGTTCTAATGCTTCCTGTGTCTTCTCAATGGCTTTAGGATGATATAAATTTCCTTCACGCCACCGAAGCTTTTTATAGAAAAAACCTTCTTTTACTCTCTCTAGTCCAGTGATTTTAAGAGGACCAAAATAGCTCAAAGGACCTGTTTCAACTACAATCCAGATAATGACATTTTTTGCTTGTTGATCAGCAAAAGCATCGCGCTTTTTAATTGAAGCAAAGGCAAAGCCTGCCAAATTGAGTTTATCTAGTAAAAGATCTTCAGCTGTCAGAATTGTCTCAGGCAAGGCAGGTGCCCCCAAGGTGACTTTGAGATCTTCAAGAGGAATGGGGTACGGAAGCTTATCTTCGGAGATTTCTTCGCCATTTTGTAAGTAACGTATATTAAAAGCTGCAAATGGATAAACAGGACCTGGCTGAATGTGGACAATGACACGTGAGCGAGTGGGATCGGTTGAAAAATTGACTTGAGCGCCATAGTAAGCTTGGCTATGCAAGGCCTGAATAATATTTGTCATATCGCCCTCAGCGCGTCGTTTGAGTCCAAGTAAAGTAGCGGGAGGCGAGGCTTTCAATTTTTCAAGCTGAGAAGCAGCTTGAACTAATTGTAATAAGTCTGGTTCGTTAATTCCTTCAAATACAACATCATAAGACCAAAGAGTAGAATTAAAAACACAAAAAAAGACTATCCAAATAAACACTCTTATTTTAGAGTGGGAGGTTCTTTTTACGAAATGATAAGTAGTAGGTTTTAAATCCATGAGGCAGTCACATAAATGTTTAACTTAGAATATTATAAAATGACTGGAAATAAAAAAACCCTCTTTTTTATTTTTATGAGAGTTTTATGAAAGAACGTCCCTCTAGTCAAAAAATTTATCAACAGATGTGCCAGGTAATTCCGGGAGGAGTGAATTCTCCCGTTCGTTCCTGTAAAAGCATGGGGCAGGTGCCGTTGGTTGCCGATCGTGCTTACCGCGATAAGGTTATCGATGCAGATGGTCATGAATATATTGATTACTGCGGATCATGGGGTGCGCTTATTCATGGACATGCTCATCCAATCATTCTTGAAGCAGTGCGCAAGCGCTTGGAAAAAGGAACGAGTTTTGGGATTACGACTTCTCTAGAAGGAGAACTAGCGCATGAAGTTGTCAATCGCATCGATTCTGTTGAAAAAATTCGCTTTGTTTCTTCCGGAACTGAAGCCACGATGACGGTTGCACGTTTAGCCAGAGGATTTACTAAACGGGAGATGATTGTCAAATTTAGCGGCAACTATCATGGGCATGCCGATTTTTTTCTTGTGCAGGCAGGGTCGGGAGTATTAGAAGTGTCGCCTACAGCCTCTTCCGCGGGCATTCCTGAAGACATTGTCAAACACACTGCGAGTTTGCCATATAATGATATCGAGGCTTGTCAAAGACTTTTTTCTGATTCTGATTATCGCAATCGCATTGCGGCCGTTATCTTAGAGCCCATTGCAGGCAATATGGGTGTTATTCCTGCTGATCCTGCTTTCATTCAGTTTCTAAGGAATGAAACAGAGAAAATAGGAGCTTTGCTTATCTTTGATGAAGTCATGACAGGGTTCCGCGTTGATGCGAAAGGAGCTCAAAAGCTGTATGCAGTTAAACCCGATTTGACTTGCTTTGGAAAAATCATTGGCGGAGGATTTCCGGCAGCAGCTTTTGGAGGACGCAAGGAAGTGATGGATTGCCTTGCGCCGCTTGGAGCAGTCTACCAAGCGGGAACGTTGTCCGGCAATCCCATTGCAATGGAAGCTGGATTGCAAAGCTTGCGCCTTTTGCAGCGTCCTGGATTCTATGATGACCTGCAACGCAAGGTTGACCGCCTTTTAGAGCCAATCAAGGCGAGGATTAAGAAAAAAGAATGGAATGCATGCATTCAGCAGGTGGGCTCGATGTTTACCTTTTTCTTTGGAAAAAAACAGGTACGCAATTTGCAAGAAGCATTAGAAGTGGATAGTGCCTTATTTGCTCGTTTTTTCCGCACCATGTTCGATCAGGGAATTTATATTCCGCCGTCTCCGCATGAAGCTTGGTTTATTTCAGATGCACATGAAGACAAAAACTTGGATCAGACAAGAGAGGCTGTGTTAGCTTTTATGGAAGAGGCTTATGCATAGTGCATATGGATTCTACAAACGAACTGGTGGAAGGGACTATTAGCCCCTATTTTCATTAATGTAACTTCAGTTGTTGTTGTAGGGAGTATTCTCATTGGAACGACAACTCTCATGATGGACACGAGTCTATATCTTTTACTTAAAGAATATTCTAATTTTTATTTCTGGATTTTAACTTTTTTGATTACTACTCTTATTACAATTAGTATGAAGGATTTGCACTCACTCTTTATTGCGAAACACACGGGTTTGTAAAACCAAACTTATTCTTCCTTCTTTTTCTCGCATTTGGTTAGGTTTAAATCCTGCAAATTTACTTAGCGTTGCTATTGCTTTTTTTCCATATTTGCCAATGAATAGGATAAGCATGCAGAGTCTTTTTACTAAAAATATTTGACCAAACATGCTATTTAGCTTGTTTACTTATTGAGCATTTAACTTTTGAATTTTGCAAGTATCTCTAAAGTATTCAAGATCACGATCTTCAATATAAATTATCCTTTTAATTATGGTATGCTTTTGTTAGTGTAACTAAAGCTCTATAAAATTTTTTTTGAATCAATGTTTAAATTTAAAAAGGAATTATATGAATGTAGGAAGTTTAACTAGTCATAATTTCAGTGCGGAGCTAATAGCACCTTCCACTTCTAAGGCAAAAAAGATTAAGAAAAAATGGACGGCGGCTGAAAATACTCAATTAACTCAGTATGTTCAAGAATTTGGAAAAAATTGGAAGAAAATTGCACAGCACATGGTTGATAAAGATCCTACTCAATGTAATCTTCATTGGATACGTGAATTGAAGCCTACCCTCACAAATGGAAGAAGATATGGAAAATGGTCAGCAGAAGAAAATGAGCAATTGAAAAAGCTCGTGAATCAGCACAAGAAAAATTGGGTAGAGATAGCCAAACACATTCCCGGTAGGACGAATAATCAGTGCAGGGCACATTATGAGAGGCTTTTAAGACCAGATATCAATCATGGACTTTGGACAGCAGAAGAAGATGAGCGATTACAGGAAGCCGTTCAACGCATCGGATTTGGCGCGTGGGGGCAATGGAGTGCCATTGCAAATGAGTTGCCTAATAGACTCGCTTTTCAATGCTCAAACCGCTGGTACACATTGAATAAAAAATCCAATAAGCATACTAGGGAGCGTACCTAAAAGATTAACCATTGTATAATACAAGCGATCGTCAACATTCCTGCATAATTTTGAGCTTTCATTTCGTATCTTATTCCAATACGCCTAAATCGTTTTATAAACTGAAAAAAATTTTCTACCAAGCAACGCTCTCTGTAGATATGTTTATCATGTTCAATTAGTTCAGCTCTTGATACTTTGCTGGGTATGACTGCTTGACTTCCCATCTTTTCTATAAAATTTCTGATTTCATTTGAGTCGTAAGCTTTATCAGCTATAACATTTTTTGGATTTTTTCCACTGAGTAAAAGCTTCATTTGAGTGCTCTCGTGTACTTGACCTTCTGTCAAGATAAAATCAATACAACGACCTAATCCATCTGTTACTGCATGAATTTTTGTGGTTGTTCCGGCCCTTGATTTTCCCATGGCTTCTTCGGCTTTTTTTTTATCCTACAAGCATCTTGATGCGCTTCAACAATTGAGCTGTCTACAGAGTAATTTTCTTCGTCAATTTCATCTTTTAAAGCTTGCCAAATCGTTTGCCAGATTCCAGCCTTTGTCCATCGATTAAAGCGATTATAACATGTGCTCCAAGGACCATACTTGGGTGGTAGATCCCTCCAAGCGGCTCCTGTTCTTAAAATCCAAATAATGCCTTCTAAAATCTTACGATGAGGCCGACTTGGTCTGCCCCAATATCCTCGTTCTTTTGGCAATAAAGGTTTTATTTTTATCCATCTTTCATTAGTTAATACTATCCTACTCATTCAAATTTCCCCCTTGTTTTATCAGAGAAAATTATAAATCATAAGAGTTATTATTTTAAATCTTTTAGGTACGTTCCCTAGAAACGAAACAGATGATAAGTCTGTTAATTAAAAAAATTTAAAAAAATTTAAGAAAGATGTGAATCCTGATTCTAAATTCACGATATACCCTCCTATTCTGAATCCCACAAACTTGAATCAATCTGCCTCTCAAAAAGTTGAGCAGTCGCTAGGTTCTATTGATTTTAATTCTACTTTTCAACCCATGGAAAGTCTTATTGATGGAGATTTTAAGTTTCCACAAACTGATCAATATTCATTTCTTAACAATCATACTTCTCAATTATTATTGAATTCGGACGAAGCTATTCCTAGCCATATAAATTCTATACAAGAGGATTTGACGACTTCTTCAATCGGGCAGTTAGAAGCTGTTTTTATGAATTTTAATAATCCGCAAGCGGTGACTTCACCTACTGATCACTCTATTTTAATCCCTGCAGGTGAAGATTTGACTACGCCACCATTTAATCAAGACATAGAACCTAATGAAATCAATGATTTTATGAATCAAATTTTAATAGATTCTATGACATTCGATTTGGATAGACTGGTTGAAAATCCCTGCGATTGGTGATCCATAAGCAGGTCAATGTTGACTTAGTGGACTTTTGGCAAATTTTAGCCACCACTCATCAATAAAAAAAGCCATAGGTGTTAAAATTGTGTTAGAAGGAAATGAACCTTAACTCTTAATTGTGACTATTTTTTTAAATTGATTTCTATTCCTTGTTCATTTAATATGCTTTTTTTGATTCAAAATTATGATCTTTAATTCAATATAATTATCTTGTTAATTTTGTTTATTTTTTTTTGTTTTAAATAAAAATTTATAAATTTTTTTTAATTAATATTAAATTTAAAAAGGAATCATATGAATGTAGGAAGTTTAACTAGTCATAATGTCAGTGCAGAGCTAATCGCACCTTCCACCCCTAAGGCAAAAAAGGCTAAAAAAAAATGGACGGCGGCTGAAGATGCTCAATTAACTCAGTATGTTCAAGAATTTGGAAAAAATTGGAATAAAATTGCACAGAACATGCTTGATAAAACTCCTGCTCAATGTAGTTGTCATTGGATACGTGTATTGAAGCCTAGCCTCACAGATGGAAAAAAATATGGAAAATGGTCAGCAAAAGAAAATGAGCAATTGAAAATGCTGGTGAATCAGCACAAGAAAGATTGGGTAGAAATAGCCAAGCACATTCCTGGTAGAACAAATTATCAGTGCAGGGATCATTATGAGAAATATTTAAGAGCAGATATGAATCATGAACCTTGGACAGCAGAAGAAGATGAGCGATTAAAAAAAGCCGTTCAACGCATCGGATTTGGTAAGTGGGGGCAGTGGGGTGCCATTGCACAGGAGTTGCCTGGTAGAGTAATGTCTCAATGCGCAGGTCGCTGGTATCATTTAAATAAAAAATCCAAGAAGCGGACTAGAAACGAAACAGATGATAAGGCTGTTACTAGAAAAAATTTAAAAAAATTTAAGAAGGATGTGAATCCTGATCTTAAATTCACAACATACCCTCCTACATACCCTATATACCCTCCTATATACCCTCCTATATACCCTCCTATATACCCTCCTATTCCGAACCCCACAAACTTGAATCTATCTACCTCTCAAAAAGTTGAGCAATCGCTAAGTTCTATTGATGTTAATTCTATTTTTCAACCAACACAAACTCTTATTGATGGAGATTTTAACTTTCCACAAACTAATCAATATTCATTTCTTACAAATCATGATTCTCAATTATTATTGGATTCGGACGAAGCTATTCTTAGCCATACAAATTCTATACAAGAGGATCTGACGTCTTCTTCATATCTCGAGCAGTTAGAAACTGTTTTTATGAATTTTAATAATCCGCAAGCGGTGACTTCACCTACTGATCACTCAATTTTAATCCCTGCAGGTGAAGATTTGACTACGCTACCATTCAATCAAGACATAGAACCTAAAAATCAAGATAGAGAATCTGATGAAATCAATAATTTTATGAATCAAGTTTTAATAGAGTCTGTGGAATGCGATTTGGATAAAATGGCTGACCCCCGCGAGTGGTGATTCACAAGCAGGTCAATGTTGACTTACTAGACTTTTGACAAATTTTAGCCGCCACTCAATAAAAAAGCCATAAGTATAAAAATTGTATTATAAGTAAATAAAGGTTAACTCTTAATGATTACTAATTTTTTTAAATTGATTTCTATTCCTTGTTCATTTAATATGATTTTTTTTTGATTCAAGATCAATATCGTTAATTCAATATAATTATCTTGTTAATTTTATTTTTTTTGTTGTTGTTTTTAGATAAAAATTTATAAATTTTTTTTAATCAATATTTAAATTTAAAAAGGAATCATATGAATGTAGGAAGCTTAAATAGTGATAATATCAGTGCGGAGCTTATAACACCTCCTATCTCTAACGAGAATAAGACCAGGAAAAAATGGACAGAGGCTGAGAATGCTCAATTAGCTCAGTATGTTCAAGAATTTGGAGAGAATTGGCATAAAATTGCAGAGAACATGCTTGGTACAACCCATATTCAATGTAAGTATCATTGGGTACGTGTATTGAAGCCTACCCTCACAGATGGAAGATATGGAAAATGGTCTGAAGAAGAAGATGAGCAATTGACAAGGCTTGTGAATCAGCACAAGACAAATTGGATGGAGATAGCCAAACACATTCCTGGTAGGACAGCTTCTCAGTGCAGGGAACGTTATGAGAGGTCTTTAAGACCAGGTATCAATCGTGGACCTTGGACAGCAGAAGAAGATGAGCGATTAAAGGAAGCCGTTCAACGCATCGGATTTGGCGAGTGGGGACAGTGGGTTGCCATTGCAAAGGAGTTGCCTGGTAGAATAGCTTCTCAATGCTCAAATCACTGGAAAACATTGAATACATCATCTAAGAAGCGTACTAGAAAAGAAGTAGATGAGTCTATTACTAAAACAAATGTAAAAAAATTTAAAAATGTTGTAGATCCTGATTTTGAATTCAGCATACCTCCTCCTATTTTGAATCCCACAAACTTGAATCAATCTCTCCCTCAAAAAGTTGAGCAACCACTAATTTCCATTCATTTTAATTCTATTTTTCAACCAAAGACAACTCTGACTGCTGAATATTCTAACTCTCTACCGACTCATCAATATTCATTTCTTACAACCCAGTATGCTCAATTATTGAATGCGGACAAAGTTATTCATAGCCATACAAGTTCTATACAAAGGAATCGAACGACTTCTTCCCATTTGGAGCAGGACTTAGAAGCTGTTGTGATAAATTCTAATACTCCGCAAGCAGTGGCGTCGCCTGCTGATCCCTCTAGTTTAAACCCTATGGGTGCAGATTTGACTATGCAACCGCAACCATTAAATCAAGAGATAGAACCTGATATAGAACCTAAAAATCAAGAGATAGAAACTAATAAAGTCTATCATTTTATGATTCAAATTTTAATGAATTCAATGAAAGGCTAAAATTCTTTGACACTCACTTTGAGTAAACTGGCTTGAAAAATTCCCGCGATTGGGTGATCCACAAGTGGATCAATATTAACTTAATATTGATCCTCTTGCGTAAGCTCAATCCTCATCAACAGCGAAGGATTTAAAGAATGAGAGTGCGGCTTTTCAGGACTTTGCTTTCCCCTTTTATACATTTTATGTTAATAAGGATGAAGAAACTGAGATTTAAGCTGTTTGGATTCTATGAAACAATATTGCTTGTTTTGCCTTTGCCTCCTCCTTGTATTTCTTCCACTCATTGGAAAAGAGCAAACGAATCCTACTTTCTTGAGTTTAAAGGGTTTTTTGGGCAAAGAAAAGATAGCTACAGCCAAAAGCTCTTTAGATCCTCTTTCTCAAACTTCCCTTCAAAGGGCAACACTTCTCTTAGAAATTAATTCAACTGGCGGCGACTTAAGTCAGGTGATAGATTTTGCAAAAAAGATTTATGAATTGAAAAAGTTGAACCAACTCAAAGTCGTCGTCTATCTCCATGACAATGCACTTGGTCCCTCTGCAGTTCTTCCTTTCTTAGCGGATGAACTTTATTGCTCTTTATTTGTTTCTTGGGGAGATATTCCTTTAGGAGCCGAAGGGGCACTTCCTCCTAACATTTTGCGCAACCAAGTGCGAAGCTTAATCGATCCTCAAAACACCCATGCGGCGATGTTGAATCTATTAGCAGATGCCATGTCGGATCCATCGTTGCAGGTGGTTAATGACCAGGGGTGGAAAATTGTTTCTGGTCCTCAACATCCAGGAGGATCGCTGATCTCTACAGCCGGGCAAACTTTGGTTCTTAATCAAAACCAATTACAGGAATTAGCGTTAGTCAAAGCAGTTTTCCCTCCGGAACAGTTTGAAAAGCGATATGCTGTGCATTTCGAGTCAAGCTCTAATACTTTGCAAGAGAAGACCTTCCCTTTACAAGCAACAGCTCAGTCTGTAGAGAATAAACTCCAACAAGCGATTCACTTTAATCATCAGGGGCCCAATCAAGTTGGGTACCTTTACATTGGCGATCATGAAACTGCGATTAGTCAATCCACCTGGCTATATGTTAAGCAAGCATTGAATTTTTATCAGAAGCAACATCCCCATCCCATTTTTATTATTCTGGAATTAAACACTCCTGGTGGCGAAGTCTTTGCTGCACAAAAAATTTCTGATGCTCTCAAAGAGATGGATATCCAGTTTAACATTCCAATTGTAGCTTTTATCAACAATTGGGCCATTTCGGCTGGAGCGATGCTGGCTTATTCATGTCGCATCATAACCACTGCTAAAGATGGGAGTATGGGGGCTGCAGAACCTGTCTATGCCGGGGCAGAGGGAAAAATGGAGACCGCTTCCGAAAAAGTGAATTCTGCCTTACGCGCCGACTTTGCTAATCGTGCCCGTTTTTTTGATCGCAATCCTTTAATTGCAGAAGCGATGGTGGATAAAGATATGATTCTTGTCCTCCGCCATGGCGAAGTCATGCAGCTTGAAAATGAAAATCAAATGCGCTTGACAGGTCCTGATCCCGATATTGTCATGACAACCAAAGGCAAACTGTTAACCTTAAATGCTGAACAAATGATTGATGATGGAGTCGCCGATTTGCTTCTGCCTCCTAATAAGCTAGATAAAATCACAGCTGAGGAAAAAAACATAGGCCAATGGCCCGCAAGTAAAATGCTTCTTTTTCAATCCTCTTTTTTTTCTAGCATTCCACAAGTCACTATTCAAGCTTATAAAATGGATTGGAAGACGCAGTTTTTTGTCTTTTTAGCCACGCCGCTTGTTTCCTCTCTTTTATTTATGGGATTGATCGTAGGAGTGTATATCGAAATGAATCATCCAGGACTAAGCTTGCCAGGTTTTATAGCTGGAACATGCCTTTTGCTGATGATTCTTTCAAGCTTTTCTCTTGAACTTGCTAACTGGCTTGAATTGATTATGCTTCTGACAGGACTCGTTCTCATTCTTGCCGAGCTCTTTGTCTTACCTACATTTGGATTATTGGGAGTCTTGGGCATTATTTTATTTTTTGCTGGTTTGTTTGGCATGTTATTGCCAAGCTTGAGTTCTGTTAAGTTTGAATATGACACGCAAACACTCAATGCAGCTGGACAATATTTTATAGAGCGTTTAGCTTGGCTTTGTGGGTCATTAATTCTGAGTGTCATCATTATTGCTATCTTAGCCCGCTATGTCTTTCCAAGTTTTCCTATTTTTAATCGTTTTGTTTTAGTTGGGCATGAGCAAGAGGCTTCTAGAGGATTTGTCGCAGGGGATAATCCCGCTGATTTGCCACAGCCTGGCACTCGTGCAGAAGTTTTTGCTACGTTGCGTCCCGCTGGAAAAATTATCACTCAGGATCGCATTTACGATGCAGTGAGTACCGGAGATTTTATTAATGCCGGAGAGCAGGTGATCATTGTCCGATTAGAAGGCAGCGTCATTTTTGTGAATCGTGAAAGGGGAACACAAGCATGATTCCCTTTTTACTTGTTTTACTAGGTTTGGCTCTCATTTTATTTGAGTTCTATCTTCCAGGAGCTATATTGGGAACTTTAGGAGGAATTTCCATTTTGGCCGGAATCCTCTTATTTGCTTCTCAAACTTCTTCTCTATTAGCCATTGTCTTATTCGTCCTAGGAACTGCTGTGGCTGTTGGGCTATTGATTCGTTTTGCCATTTGGCGCATTGTCCATGCCAAACCGCAATACAGTATTTATTCAAATGCCAATCAAGAAGGCTATCAAGCTTCTAGCTATGACAAAAGTGCTATTGGAAAAACAGGCGTTGTCATTGCCGATCTTAAACCCGGCGGGTATATTTTAGTAGAAGGACGCCAGCATCCTGCGATTTCCATTAGCGGTTATCTTGTAAAAGGAGAGACTGTCATTGTGATAGGAGGCCAAGAACAAAGCTTAATGGTTCAACTCACCAAAAAGGAACAGACACCATGATCCATTTATTGCAAACAGCAACGCCCGAAATGAATATAGGATTTTATTTTATCATTTTTATCGTTGCCATTATTTTATTGATCATCCTAAGTATTTTAGGAAAATTCATCAGCTTGTGGTTTCAAGCTTTTGTTTCCGGGACTCCGATTCCCTTATTTAATATCATTGGAATGAGCCTGCGTAAAATCCCTCCACGCGTGATTGTGAATGCTCGCATTAATTTATTTAAAGCGGGACTTAAGGAAATTAGTGTGTCAGATCTCGAAACCCACTATTTAGCAGGGGGGCATATTTCTAATGTCGTTGAGGCCCTTATTGCAGCAGACAAAGCCAATATCCCGCTTGATTGGCGTCGTGCCACAGCTATCGACTTAGCGGGACGCGACTTAAAAGATGCCGTACAGACTTCTGTCAATCCACGTGTGATCGATTGCCCTAATCATGGAGGATATATTACAGGTGTGGCAAAAGATGGTATTCAATTGAATTGCCGAGCTCGAGTGACAGTGCGCACAAATATCGCTCAATTAGTAGGAGGAGCAACGGAAGAGACAATTATTGCTCGTGTTGGAGAGGGAATTGTCAGTGCCATTGGGGGATCTGATACTCATAAACAAGTGCTAGAATCTCCTCAAAGAATTTCTAAATTGGTCTTAGAAAAAGGATTAGATGCTTCTACGGCATTTTTAATTTTGTCCATTGATATTGTCGAAATCAATCTTGGAGAAAATATCGGTGCTAGATTGCGAACTGATCAAGCGGAGTCCGATATTCGCATTGCCAAAGCAGAAGCAGAGAAACGGCGTACTATGGCAGTTGCGATGGAACAAGAAAATTTAGCAAAGGTGCGTGATATGGAAGCTAAACTTGTCGAAGCACAAGCGGCTGTTCCGTTGGCAATGGCTGAAGCCTTTAGATCGGGAAGATTGGGTATTATGGACTATCAACGTATTCAGAATGTTCAAGCCGATACTGATATGCGCAATGCGCTTGCTAAGCCAGAAGGTGAACAAAAGCAAACTTAGAGGTTAATGGCCATGGTGGAATTCATCGGATTTATCATTAGCCTATTGGCACTTTTTTATCTTTTCATCAAGCAAAATAGCCGTACTGAACGCCAAACGCAGCCAACAGACGATTCAATTGAGGGAAAGGAAGAGTATCCTTTTAAGCAGTTTCTAAGAGAGATAAAAAAGGAAGTGGAGGCAAGGGAGAATGTTCAGCGCCTGCCACCGCCTCCTTCTCCTCCTAAAGTTGCCAAGCAGTCTAAAAAGCCTCGTCCTGTATTGGAAGAGGGTCGTTTGAAAAATCAAATTGAACAGCATCGCATGAAAACTTCTGTGGAAGATCGGCGCGTAAAATCAAGGGTTCATCAAGAAGAGCAGCCAGGACGCATGGTGATGTTGCCTACAAGGCATCCTCACATCGAAGAAAATAGAATAAAAGGACCCTCTAGAGTTCAATTAGCACTTCATCGCTTAGCCAGCAGGAAGGATTTGATCATTTATCAAGAAATTATTGATAAGCCCAAAAGCATGCGACCATGAGCGTTGATACGCATTATTGCCAGGTTGCTCAACTTGTTGAAGAAAAAGCTCTGGCTTGCGGACGCCGGCCTGCAGAAATCACTTTAATTGCCGTCTCCAAAACATACTCTATTAACTCTCTGCAATCTGTTTACCAGAAAGGGGGTAGGAATTTTGGAGAAAGCCGCATTCAAGAGGCATTAGACAAGATCCCTTATTTGCCCAAGGACTGCAAATGGCATTTAATTGGGACCTTACAAAGCAATAAAGTGGTTAAAGCCATTTCCGCTTTTCAGCTTATTCATTCAGTTGATACCCCTTTATTGGCTCAGAAGATTTCGCTAGTAAGTCAAACGAAAGGAATCACAACATCCATTCTTTTACAAGTCAATACATCGGGCGAAAAGACAAAGCATGGCTTATCCCCAAACGAATGGGAACGTGCTCTTGAAACAATCAACCAATTCCCGTCTCTTAAAATTGAGGGGTTGATGACCATGGCTCCCTATACAGATGATCAAGAGAGTATTCGCGCCTGCTTTCACCAGCTATATCAGTTACGTGAATCTTGGCGCAAACAAATGAAAAATCCTATAGATTTTCAACATTTATCTATGGGAATGTCACAGGATTATCTCATTGCAATTGAAGAAGGTGCTACTCTATTGAGAGTAGGCACAGCTATTTTTGGATCACGCCTTTAATGACGCAGCGGCTCTGTTATTCTTTTGCTTTGATAGAATTGAATAAGGCTGGAAGTAAAGAAAGCAAAGCAAGGCCAATTAAAGCGATGATCAAGTGAAGATTAAACAGGTGGATAGGATTGATAGGATTTGGCTGCTCGAGAAGAAAACTAAAGCCCCGTCCTGCTTGGGTATAGATAAAAACGGATGGAATCATGCCCACAAATGTTGTCCAAGCAAAAACCCAAAAAGAAACTCCAAAAAATGCGCCTGCAAGATTGACAATCCAAAATGGAAAAAGAGGAATTAAGCGCAAAAAGAGAAGATAGCTAGCGGCGTTTTCGCGAAAGCCTTTTTCAAAGCGATTCAAAAGAGGGGCTGATCGCCGATAAAATAATTCTCCAAATGCTGTTCGAGATGCCAAAAAAAGAAGGGAAGATCCAATTGTTGCAGCAGTCGTGACATAGAGGGTACTAAAAGGCTGTATAAAAAGAAAACCAGCAATTAAAGAAAGAATAAAAATTCCTGGTAAAGATAATAAGGCATAAAAAATATAGACACCTATAAAAAGAAGAGCGGTAATAATAGGATGATGCTCATCAAAATTCTTTAGACTTGAATATAATTGTCTCAAGTTTTCCCATGTCAGAGGATGAAAATGAGCAAAAGCATAAGCAATTGCCATCAAAAAAAGAATGAATATGAAGGGAAGAAAAGGCTTTAATTGAAGATTCGTCGACATATTATCCTGATTTACTCGCTTCAGTCCTAGTACTACTCAACCACACTAGTTTTGTGTATTTAGACTGCTTCAAAGCCCCGGGGTTAGGGTGCTCATTTTTTGCAAAAAATGAGCACCCTAACCCCGGGGCTTTGAAGCAGTCCCAATAGGCTAAAACTAATGTAATGGAGTGCTAGATTTTTAGTTGTGCACTTTCGTCCTTATTAATTCATAATTTAATTGCTGAAAAGAAATTTTTATTTTAAAATTTTTATCTAATAATCGAGAGGTTTGAATCATGTGTGCTGATATAAAACGCAAAATTAATCCAAATATTTTTTTTGCAATAGCGATTCTTTTAGGTGTCCTAACAGGTTATATGCAAAATGCTTTCCTATTCCGCTTAGCGGAAGCAGTCTCTCAGCTATTTATCAATTTGCTTAAACTTGTCAGTTTGCCTATTATTTTTCTCTCAATTGTCTCAACGGCTGCTGGAATGGAAAATATGGAACAAATTAGACGTTTGGGACAAAAAGTAGTCAAATATACGCTTTTAACGACTCTCATTGCAGCTTCTATTGCATTAGCTTTATTTATTGGCATTAATCCCGTTCGAGAAGGTGTCGTAATGGGTTCAATCCAGGAGTCTGCTTCACCAACCTCTCAACCGAGTTATTTATCATTTTTTATGCAAATTGTGCCTTCCAATATCATTCAACCCTTTAATGAAAATAATGTCATTGGCGTTCTATTCCTAGCCATGCTGCTAAGCTTTGCCATCATTTCGCTCCCTTCCCCACATCGTTCGATTTTGCATTCCTTCTTTTCAAGTATTTATGCCGCCATCATCGCAATTACCCGTTGGATTGTTGCGATTATGCCCATTGCAATTTGGGCATTTATCACGCTGTTTATGCGAGATTTAAATGAGGGATTGAATGTTAAGAGTTTAGCTCTTTATTTAACGTGTGTGCTTGCCGCTAACTTCATTCAAGCACTTGTTGTATTGCCGACTCTACTCAAATTGAAAAAAATTTCTCCATGGCGTATGGCTAAAGGAATGTTTCCGGCTTTATCTGTGGCATTTTTTACCAAATCGTCGGCAGCAGCTCTTCCGATGGCGATGCGGTGTGCAGAGGAAAACGTAGGGATTTCTAGACGCGTTGCGAGTTTTACCCTGCCGCTTTGCACAACCATCAATATGAATGCTTGTGCAGCTTTTATCTTGATCACTGTTCTCTTTGTTTCCATGAGTCAGGGAGTTGTCTATACCTATCCTGAAATGGGGTTATGGATTATCCTTTCGACAATAGCAGCCATAGGAAATGCTGGAGTTCCGATGGGGTGTTATTTTTTGGCCAGTGCCTTTTTAGCTGCTATGAACGTTCCCTTGCACATTTTAGGCGTGATTCTTCCTTTCTATACGTTGATTGATATGTTGGAAAGCGCCATTAATGTGTGGTCTGATTCGTGTGTTGCAGCTGTGGTGCAGCAAGAAATTTCCAGAGAAATTTCTGTTGAAGCCTCTTCAAAAAACCCTTTACAGGAACCTATCCCCATCGTTTGAGGGGATTTAGCTCATGAGCAGCATGAGTCACTTTCAATATAAAAGAAAATAATGTATAACTTGATATAAAGAGGTTTTGAAATGATACTGCCTATTCCGCCTATCAATAACCTTTCAATTTGATCTCATGATTGTTAAGTTAGCCTGTTCATTTCACTTCAAAAAAATGATCAATTAGTTTAATTTCTAATCTTTTTTATTCGCTTGAGCGAAATTTTTGACATTTCAACCATAAGTGCAAGAATCCTCTGCCTGGTAATTGTGCTTTTTTTATCCAATTTGTTAAAATTGAGTTTAAAATGTCTATTATAAAGGAATAAAATGAGCACTTCATCTCCGCTGATGTTCAAGGTCGATCGCCAAACTATCATTCAGCAATTGGGTCCAAATGTTTTAAAAGAATGTTTGGGTCGTATGCTTTTAATTCGCAATTTTGAGCTGCGAGCAGAAGCAGCTTACCAACGAGGAGAAATCGGAGGTTTTTTTCATGCTTATATTGGACAGGAGGCCATTCAAATGGCAGCTGTTCAAGCTTTAGGACCTAATAATTGGTATACGACGTCTTATCGCTGTCACGCACTGGCCCTTCTCCTGGGGGCTACTCCAGAAGAGCTTATGGCGGAACTTTTTGGAAGAGCAACGGGAAATGCAAAGGGGCGCGGCGGTTCCATGCATTTTTTTACCGATCGCTTGCTGGGCGGTTTTGGAATCGTTACGGGGCAAGTGCCTATTGCAACAGGAGCTGCTTTTACTCTTAAATATAAAGGCATTAAAGGTGAAGTGTCGACATGCTTTTTGGGAGATGGAGCTGTGCCGCAAGGAGCGTTTCATGAGTCTTTAAATTTGGCTGCTCTTTGGAATCTTCCTTGCATTTATGTCATTGAAAATAATCAATGGGGAATGGGCACTGCTGTTCAGCGGGCTGTCTCTGTGCCTCACTTGGCAGAAGATAAGGCACCTTCTTATAATATGAAAGGGTATACTTTTGATGGAATGGACTTTTTTACTTGCTATGGAGGGTTTAAATATTTTTTTAATGAAGTTCTTGAAACCGGAAGACCTGTCTTGGTGGAAGCTGTGACAGAGCGCTTTAAGGGACACTCTATTTCTGATCCAGCCCTTTATCGCACCAAAGATGCGCTTAAGCAAATTATGCAGCGTGACCCCATTGGGATCATGCAACACGCTCTTTTAGAAGCGGGAATCATGACAGAAGAAGAAATGAAGGTTCTTGATAAGCAAATGCGAGAACGAGTTTTGGCTGCTATTGATTTTGCTGACAAAAGTCCTTGGCCAGATCCACAAACTCTGGAAGAAGATGTTTTTGCTCCTTAAAGCTGAAATTGAGGAATTAATCCATGAGTAATGGAAAACAACTTGTAGAATTACGCGAGGCTTTACGCCAAGCAATTGATGAAGAGATGGAGCGCGATTCCAATGTTTTTGTGATGGGCGAAGAAGTAGGTGAATACAATGGAGCTTATAAAGTCACTAAAGGGTTATTAGATAAATGGGGGCCTAAGCGGATTGTTGATACTCCTATCTCTGAATTAGGATTTGCAGGTCTTTGTGTAGGAGCCGCTATGACAGGTCTTCGTCCTATAGTAGAATTCATGAGCTTTAATTTTTCATTTGTAGCGGCTGACCAGCTGATTTCGAATGCCATTAAAATGTATTATATGTCGGGCAATCGGTTTTCTGTCCCTATTGTTTTCCGAGGTCCAAATGGAGCGGCTGCTCAAGTCTCTAGCCAACACTCCCATTGTGTTGAGGCAATTTATGGCAATTTACCGGGTTGGATTATCCTGGCTCCCAGCAATCCTTATGATGCCAAAGGGTTGCTCAAGTCCGCCATTCGTAACAATAATCCTATTCTTTTTTTGGAGTCAGAGCTTTCTTATGGTGATAAAATGGAGATCCCAGAAGAGGAATATCTGGTTCCCATTGGAAAGGCACGCATTGTTCAAGAGGGAAAAGATGTCACTCTCATTTCGCATAGCCGCATGGTCGTGATCTGTCAAGAAGTTGTTAGAGAATTGGCAAAGAAAGGAATAAAAGCCGAACTCATTGATCTGCGGACGGTCAAACCCCTTGACATTCCCACTATTGTGACTTCAGTTAAAAAAACCAATCATGTTGTGTTAGTTGAGGAAGGACATATTTTTGCGGGCATAGCTGCAGAGATGGCATTTCAAATCATGGAACATTGTTTTGACTATTTAGATGCCCCTATAGAACGAGTGTGTCAACGCGAAACACCTATGCCTTATTCTAAATTTTTAGAACAAGAGACACTTCCTAATGTCAATAGAATCTTAAAGGCTGTATATAAAAGCCTTCAATAAATTATACTACTCTTCCGGCTAAGTGAATCTGGATGAGCACCTAATAGGATAGGAGAATTTTTATGCCTTTTACGTTAACCATGCCAAAGCTTTCTCCGACAATGGAAGAAGGTACAATTGTGAAATGGCATAAGAAAGTAGGGGACTTTGTTCAGCCGAGTGATGTCCTTTTAGAAATTGCCACCGATAAAGCAACTTTAGAATATAATGCTCTTGATGAAGGTTGGCTGCGCCAAATTTTAGTCGAAGAAGGTCAAGAAGCAGTTGTCAATCAGCCACTCGCCATCTTAACTACGGAAGAAAAAGAAAGGATAGAAGGATATCAACTCCAAGGAATTGCCCCTTCACTCAAAGTTGAACAACAGGAGAAAGCGCCAGCAGCCCAAGTTCAAGAGAAAGTGCCAATAGCTTCGCAAGAAGGTGTTAAAACAAGAGGAGAAAGCGTTCTCAATCAACCGCAATTTTTGCCAGAACCTCCTTTGGAAAGTCACACATTTGAGTATCCAACTGAGCGCTTGGAAAAACGTATTTTGGCCTCTCCTCTAGCCAAAAAGCTTGCCAAGGAGAAAGGGTTAGATCTTTCCACTATTAAGGGGACAGGACCCAACCAAAGGATTATGAGCCGGGATTTAGTGAAAGCTCAATCCGCTGGTCGAGTCAATTTTGGCCATCGCGAAGTGCCTTCATTTTCTGCTGGAGCGTATGAAGAACAACCTCTTTCACCTATGCGTAAAGTCATTGGTCAGCGTTTACAAGAATCTAAATCTTTTATTCCTCACTTTTATGTGACCTACACTTTGGATGCTGACCCTTTGGTTGCCCTACGTGAGCAGCTTAAAAATCAAGAAATTAAACTGACTATTAATGATTTCATTATTAAAGCTTGTGCTTTAGCTTTAAGGCAGCATCCTATCATCAATTCGGGTTTTAATTCTGTCAATCAATCTATTATTAAATTTAAAACTATTGATATTGCCATTGCGGTGAGTGTTGAAGCGGGTCTCATCACTCCTATTATCCGACAGGCCGACTTTAAAAATTTAGGGGAAATTTCAGTTGAAATTCGCCACTTAGCTCAAAAGGCAAAAGAAGGTCAATTACAACCCCAAGAGTACAAAGGAGGATCCTTCACCATTTCTAACTTGGGAATGTATGGCGTTGCTGAATTTCAGGCTATTCTTAACCCACCGCAAGCAGCAATTTTAGCTGTCAGTGGAATTCAAGATGCCCCTGTTATACGCAATTGTGCTGTTGTACCTGGAAAAATTTTAAATTTGACTCTATCTGTTGATCATCGTGTCATTGATGGGGTAGCAGCTGCTCTATTCCTTCAAACGTTAAAAAAAGTATTAGAAAATCCTGCAATCTTATTAATTAGTTAACTTGTTCAGGAGTGCAACTTTTATTTATTAATATATTTATCAGTTCTTAACAATGTTTTTATTTGTTTTTTATTAACTTTTATTAAATTGTATAATAAATAAATTATGGAAGTGTAAAATGGTTAAAATTAGTAGAGAGCCTCCTTATGATTTTTACACTTATTTCGAGAAGGAAGAAAGTGGCGTATTGCTAGACGATTGGTATGATGAAAATGTAACTTCTGATCGGGTCTTTGAAGAGGCAGAATTAGCTGATCTTATCTCTCCCTTGATGAAAGGACAAAATGGAGATAGGATTGAAAAAATTACAAATCAATTTATTGAGAGTTTGTATGCAGTTGCGAATCAAGACCAGCAAACGGAAGGTGAGATTGCAACGGGACCTTATCATTCTCCTGGCTCACCGAAGCTAGAAAGTCTTAAATTTACTCAGTCTATTGCCTCACGTTCTTATTCAAGAGATACTAATTTTTATGAAGAAAGTCATTTAGAGCAACCTTTACGCATACAACATGTTGTCAGTGATATTTTATCTACAGCAGCTTATCTTTTCTTGGGCTGGGATCCGTTAAATGGTCAGAAGGACGATAAAACAATCAAAGAAATAAAAGCAAATTTGTATAAGAATCGCGTATTTTGGCAGAAGGAGTTAAAAAACTATTACTCTTCTTATTTCCAAGATAAAATGGAACTAGCCTTTTATAAAGCGGAGCAATTAATCCAAAGTCAGATGGAAGCTCAAAAGTGGGCATTTATTCAACGATTGACACTTTATGCGACTTTAATTATTGCTGCCGTTGGAAAGTTACAGGGAAACAGGATGATGCTAATGTTCGGATTAAGTGCTTCTGTCGTTACCATTCTCTTTATGATTATCCATTATGGATCGACTTCTTTTAAGCACGCGCAACAAGGAGCGGATTTAAGACAATCTCTTACATTAGCCGAAAACTTAAAAAATCTATTTAATGAATGGAATAATGGCTAGTACTCAACCACACTAGTTTTGTGTATTTAGACTGCTTCAAAGCCCCGGGGTTGAATTGGCGTAAGTGGTCAATATTAGCACAATATGGACCCAATTACGCCAATTCAACCGTGGGGCTAGGGTGTTCATTTTGTGCAAAAAATAAGCGTAATAATTGGCATAATTAAATTGAAGGTCGCATGTTTATGCCGTCCTTTCAGGACTCGATGTCTTTTTGATAGAACCCAGGCCTCCGCTTCGCTGCGACCTGGGCTGTAACATGACGGCCCTTCAGGCCTTAACAAAAGAGATTTAAGTCCCTCTTCTATAGTCCATAAATAGTCCTTTTGTTAAGGCTTAAAGGGCCGGCCCTTCAGGCTTAACAAGAGATGTTTAAGTCCCTCTTCTATAGTCCCTAAATCATCTTTTTGTTAAGGCTTGAAGGGCCGTCATGTTACAGCCCAGGTCGCAGCGAAGCGGAGGCCTGGGTTCTATCAAAAAGACATCGAGTCCTGAAAGGACGGCATAAACATACGACTTTCAATTTAACTATGCCAATTATTGTAAAAAATAAAGCTCATTTTTTGCACAAAATGAACACCCTAGCCCCGGATTGAATTGGCGTAACTGGGTCCATATTGCTAATATTGACCCACTTACGCCAATTCAACCCCGGGGCTTTGAAGCAGTCTAAATACACAAAACTAATGTGGTTGAGTACTAGTCTATAGTTCTTATATATTTTGAATAAGTTAAAATTAGTATCAATTTAAGTTTTTTTAGCGGATTTAAGAGTTTCTAAAATTTCAACTCGTTTAGATAAAGCCTTTAGCTGTTCAATGAATTTTTCAATATTACGTAAAAACACTCGATTGCGATTATACTCTTCTATAGGAACGGCAGGTGTTCCTCCATACTTGCCCGTAGGAAGTGATTTTGTCACTCCGCCTTGGCCGGCTACCGTGACGCCATCACTTAAACGCAAGTGACCTGCAATTGCTACATGTCCAGCTAAGACAACATAGCGGCCAGTCGTCGTAGAACCTGCAATTCCAGTTTGCGCGACAATAATGTTATGGGCCCCTAGAATAACACCATGCCCTAATTGAACAAGATTATCTAATTTGCTTCCTTGCCCTACGGTTGTGCTTTTGAATCTCGATCTATCAATGGTTGAATTAGCGCCTATTTCGACATCATCCTCAATGATCACAATGCCGACTTGATTTAATTTAATATGTCTGCCTTGCTGGTCAGTCGTATAGCCGAATCCGCAAGATCCAATCACTGCTCCTGGTTGAATAATGACCCGTTGGCCGATTTGGCACCTTTCCCGAATAATGACTCGCGGATGAATCAGGCAATCAGATTTAATTATTGTATCAGGTCCAATATAAGCACCCGCTCCAATAAAAGTTCTTGCCCCAATTTTTACTCCTTCATCAATGACTGCATAGGGTCCAATCGTGACACCTTCTTCTAATATTGCTGTTTCATGAATCACTGCCGAAGGATGAATGCCTTTAAAACCCGATGGGGTAAGACGCACTGGATGAAGAATGTCGACCAATTGTTGAAAAGCACGTGAGGGTTGTTCAGAAATAAGATAGTTTTTGCCCTCGATTAAAGAGGTTTGAGGATCTATAAAAATCACGCCAGCATTTGAGTTTCTTAGGGCTTGTTGATAGCGTGGATTAGAAAAAAAAGAACCATCTTGAAGAGTTGCTGTTTCTAAATCGGCAACACCAAAAATCAGGTGTTGAGGATTCCCTACCAGCCGACAACTCGTCAAAGTTGCAAGAGTCGCAAGATCAAAAGATTTTTTGGAAATCATATCACCAATTGTTTATTTGATAGTTGAAAAAGCTAATGTGCCAGAGTGTTAAGGAGAGGCTAAAAGGACCTAAAGGACAAGAGGTATGTTTTCCCTTTGTCCTTTAGGTATTTGATTCCCATAGTCAAATTAACGTTGCTTAGAGGGATTTTCCTTTTGCTCTGCATCAAAAATGATATTCATTTTAGCAATGATGCGATCTGAAATATCAAGACGAGGAACATAAAAAGTACAGGCCTCATCAGTGAAAATGACATCAACGGGTTGCCCGTTGGAGGTGTCTTGAGCGACTTGAGCAGAAGCTCTGCCAATCACATCTGTCAGCTTTTGGATAATTTTGACATTAGCTTGTTGAAGAGTCTGCATGTATTGACTTTGCAATTGCATTCCTTCATTGCGCATCGTGCGTCTTTTGCTTTTGAGTTCGCTAGCTGCTTCATCTGAAATGCTATCCATATAGTCATCATCATTCAATTTGGATTCCATTTCCTCTAAAGCTTTTTCCTTTCCTTGCAGCACAGATTCCATTTGGCTTTTCATTTTTTCAAAATTGACTTGTTCTTGTTTTCCTAATTTCGATTCTTCTAAACATTTTTTTGTATTGACAATCCCAATTCTAAGAGATTGATTCGTTGCATTATTTTGATTACCAACTGAGTAGGTTTGCTGAGCAGTCGAAACTTGATTTCCTGTTGGATAGTTTTGTTGAGGAGTTGCTGTGTAGTTTTGAGAGGTGCCGACTGAATAATTGGAATTAGGTTGTTGAGCATAAGCCAAGATATTTAAAACGCCAACCATTAAAGTAGCGAGACTAAACGATAAAAAACGTAAATGTTTCATAATTTCTCCTTGTTGTAATTCCTTTATCATGCCATTTTAAAAATTTCCGCCGAAAGAAAAAAAGAATTTTTTCACATCGCTGCGACTATGGGCGTTAAGGGGATAACCCATGCCGATTGTAACAGGCGGAATACTGTCAATCAATTTAAAGCGCAAGCCATAACCAATAGAGACACTCATCCGGCCAAATTCCCATGTATCTGCAGAGAGGTGTCCTGCATCTAAGAAAGCAAAAGCTTCCCAATCCTGTATGATTCGGCGAGCCATTTCAACTGAATAAAATTGCATAGAAAGACCTCCACGCGGAACGTCCCGATGATGGGGATAATGAGGGCCCAACCGATAGGGGCGGTAACCACGTACCATAAAATCTCCACCCAAAAAGATTCTTTCATCTAAAGGAAGTGTCTCATAGCGTGTCTGTCCTAAAGGTTGAATGAATCGAAAGTCAGCTCGATATTTAATGACTAAGCGGCTCCCTACAGGAAAGTAATAACTATTCATATAACCTACATTAAGGAACTGGTGATCCCCTCCTAGACCTGCATATTCAAGGAACAGTCTAGAGCGAAATCCTTGAGAGGGTTTAATAGGATGATTGGTTGAGTCATATGTAAGAGAAGTTCCAATAGCGGAAATTAATCCATGGATATTGGCCTCTCTTTCCAAATCATCAATATGGCTTGCATGATGATGAAGATCAACCGAACCATTTTTTAAACGATATTGAAGTCCCCAACGCAAAAATGAATTAATGTCATAGTTGGCTCGTAATGCTAAACAGACAGTTTCAAGATCGTATTTTTTAGAAATATACCGCGTGGTCGATTTGGATAAATCAAAACCAATTGTCCATTTCGTGTCCATAAAATAGGGTTTGGTCCAAGATAACGTATAATTACGGCTCTTTTGTCCAATCTGGGTGGATAGTTGAATATACTCGCCACCTCCTCTTAAAGCGCGCAATCCATCCCGCCACATGTAATAGAGACCTTCATGATTAAAATTGTTCTCCGTTACACTGATTCCCGCAAAAAGCTCTTCTACACTACTGTATCCTAAGAAAGCGCTGAATTGGCCAGTATTGGTTTCTTCCACTTCTATGTAAACATCTCTGTAATTTCCTTCTAATAGGGAGGATTCTGTCCCTTTAACAATATAAACATTGACATTCTTAAAGTAGTTCATATTGATGAGACGTCGTTCAGTGGCTTTTAGCTTAAGCGTATTAAACACTTCGCCCGGAATAAGAATCGTTTCATGTAAAATAACGGGAGTTTTGGTAGAAATATTTCCAAACACGCGAATTAATCCTACTCGGAATTGCTCTCCTTCCTCAATCTTAAAGTTAACGTTATAGCGATATTCTCCCTCCACTAGTTCTGGGTCGAAATCTACCACTGCATCAATATAACCAATTCTTCCATAAGCCCCTGTTATCGCCTCAATTGTTTCTCTGATTCCTTCTAAAGAAAAAGGCATCCCTGATCGAATTTCAAACAAACGATCGATCACTGCATCATCAATAACATGATTGCCTTCGAAGGAAAGCGAACCAAATGTATAGAGTTCGCCTTTGTTTGCAATAATGGTGACAATAATGCGATTGGTTTTACAAGATTCCATGACGTTGATCTCGACAGAGGCATCCGCATAACCTCGATTTTGCAAATAATTGGTAATAATAAGCTTATCTTGTTGAATCGCCTCTTCATTATAGATCCCAGCTTGCGTGTACCAACTAGTAAACAAATTATATTTTTTCGTAATCATTTCATTGAGAACAGCTCTTTTCTCGTCGTCACTAAAGTTAATCAACACAATCTCTTGAATTTTTCCGGAGCGTCCTTCTTCAATTTCGATCGAAATCGTCACTTCATTTGCTTCTGAATCCATTTCAACATGGTAATCAAGTTTAGCTTCAAAATAGCCTTGGCTAATGTAATAGGCTTTTAACTTATGAAAAGCGAGATTGAATGCTTGCCTTTCAAAAATAGAAAAGCAACTGATGCCTAATTCTTTCTGCAAACGGCTCGTTTTAATATGATGATTGCCTTGCCAGTGAATGGTGCGAATGGTTGGTTTAGGCCAAATATGAAGAGTAAGAGAGACATGTTCATTCTCTGAATCGACATCAGGATCCACACGATCATAATCTTGTGCTAATGTTTTTAAATCTTCATCGAAGTCAGCTTGTGAAAAGATCCCGCCTTCTTTTGTTCGCAAACGTGTGAGGATGCTATTTGTATCACAAATGGCTCCTGAACGAGTATGAACAATGACATCGACTTTTTCAATGATTTGATTTTCATATTGTAAAATCTGCCCTAATACAGGTTGCCAGGGAAGAAATGCAAGGATAAAAAGAACTAGGAGTAAATGAATTTGCTTGGTCATAAATAGCCTCAGAGTTGGCAGAAAGGGAAACCCTCGTTATATCAATTTCAGAAAAGGTAATTGATCATAGGCAATTAGAAGCTATTTTGCAACTAGAATGAACTCAGAATCCTATATAATTAAAATTGGCTTCGCCCTGCTAGTGCCCGAGCGAGCGTTCCTCCATCGACATAATCAAGAGAACTTCCCATAGGAAGCCCAAAGGCTAAACGAGAAATATGAATGGGATAATTTGCTAATTCCTGTTTAAGAAAAAGAGCGGTCGCATCTCCTTCTAATGTAGAATCTAAAGCAATGACGACTTCTTTTACTCGATGGATGATAAGCCGTTCTTTCAATTTAGGTAGGGATAAATGTTCTGGACCACGCCGATCTAAAGGGGATAGCAGGCCATTTAAGACATGATAAAGGCCATGATATTCTTGAGTCTCCTCTATCGCAAAAACATCACGTGGAGAAGCAATAACACATATGACATTTGGGTCGCGTTGTGAAACATGGCAAAAAAAACAGCCTTCGCTTCCCATCAAACAACCGCAGCTGCGGCATTGTTGCAGTTTCTCCTTTGTTGTGCTGACCACTGCTCCTAATTCTCGAAGCTGTTCTTCTGGCCACGTCAAAAGATGAAAGGCAAAACGCTCAGCACTTTTATTCCCAACGCCTGGCAGTCGCCTTAATACCTGAATGAGTTTTAATAAATGATCGGGATAACGCATTGTGACTTTGTCTCTTGTACAAATTGTACAGATAAAAGCTTAACAAATCGTCTCATAGGTGTAAAGGGAAAAAATTTAAGAGAGGAGTGTTCGGTATCGGTCATGTTTCGAGCTAATTTTTGATTTTTTTTATTTTTAGAGTGAGATATATTCATTATGATGTTCTTTTGTTTAATTTGTTTTGCGAAGAAAATATTTTACAGAAGAACATCTTGTTTTTGAATTCATTTAATATAATAAAATTAAATATCTTACGACCTTTCTTAAGTAGTCAATTTTATGATACACGGAAGATTAATAGAGGCTTAAAATATAACTTAAGGGCTATAAACCCATTTTAGGGTAGTTATAGGCAGGGTGAATTAAGCATGATGCGTATGGGGCATCGCCTTGGGTTAGGGTGTTCATTTGTGCAAAAAATGAGCTTTATTTTTCACAATAATTGGCATAGTTGAATAGAAGGTCGCATGTTTATGCCGTCCTTTCAGGGACAATTGCAGAATAAACAATAAATTATTTTAATTTACCACTTTCAAAAAAAGGCTCCTTAATATAGTCTAGATGTAGAAAAACTGCCTTAAACTATACAAGGAACCGAAAAATGTTCAGAGAAAAATTATCGCAAATGTGGAATAACGTACAGTCTACTCTTTTTCCTGATTTAATCAAACGAACTCATGAACTCTGCCCTGAGTATAAAAAATTAGTATCGCCTATGAGCCTATTCACAAAGATGTGCTTTTTTTGATATCACTACCAGAAAAGTAAAAGATAGTCCTTGGTCAGTAAAAATCAAGTGTTTCAATCTATGATTTCTTAAGCTATAGCTAACAGGATCAAATGCGAATACGTAAGGTGGGGCCATAAATTTAAAATTGAAATTAAGGATGATAGCAAGTTCGTATGTATGTCCTATTTCGTGGTGGAAACAAGAAATATTTTATGAACTTGCTCTTTTTTATAAAGTTTTTCATTTCAAGATAAAAAGGTCCAAACTATAGAGCGCTGCCCTTTTGCTTAAAAGTCACCCGGGATTAGAATCTCTCCATCTTCTTGAAGGCTTTCATCTGCATATGCAAGAGCTAAGTCATTTTGCTGAACGTCAGCCATGAAAAGTTCTCGATCTTCTTGAAAAAGGCTTTCAACAGCAGCCGTGAAGAGTTCTCGATCTTGTTGAAGACTTTCATCTGCATATTGAAGAGCTAAGCCATTTTGATGAATGGCAGCCAAGACAATTGCTTTATCTTTTTTAAGAGTTTCATCTGCATATCGAATAGCGCAGCCATCTTGCTTAACGGCAGCCAAGACAAACTCTCGATCTTTTTTAAGGATTTTATCTGCATATCGAAGAGCTAAGGTACTTTGCCGAACAACGGCTAAGAAAATGTTTGGACATTTTCTAAAATACCCAACAATTTCAATAAACATTTCTTGATATTTAAAATTAGAAAAATTTTTAAGTTTGAAAATAATCGATTTTTCTGCCTTAGCTCGTTTTTCACCTATACAGCCATAGTAAAGTTTTTCATTTTTGATAACAGTGAATATTTGATCATCAGTACCTGATGCAAGAGAACTTAAAATAGCCAATTGCTTTTTAGCTATTTGCTGGATGTTTTTATTGATGCTATGTTGACATATTTCAGGATCCCATGGGTATCGATCTAAAAGGGGAAGAAATAAACTGTTTGGCCGAAATAATCTTGAACTAAGCATTAACAATCGGTCAAATGCCCAGCGTGGGACCCGATCGATGAGTTTAACTTCCTGTGTAAAACACTTCTTTTGTTTACTTGTTCTACAATCTAAGGGATGCTTAATAACGGTTTGAGGACTATTGCGAAGTTGAAAAAGATTCTGCACCACGGCGATACAAGGATTATCTTCAAGAATGCCTTTCCATTTATGACAGGTAAGTAAGATAGAAGAAATGTCACGCAAAGATTGGTTAGGATTGATAACCTGATCAAAAATAATCTTTAACAGCTCATTAGGCATTACGGTGTCTAAACAGGCTTCATTTGAAGTGTTTTGTACTATTTGTGAATTAATGGAAATAGGTTGCATAATTTATCCTTTAGTTAAATTAATTAATCTAAAATTTATATTAAGTATATCAACGATTTTATTGTTAATTTTGTGTGGTGTTATTTTAAAATAATCAATTTTAAAAGTAAATAAAATCAAGTATGTTAAATCAAATTACGGAGGTGTTTATTCATTCAAAGAGTAAAAAAGAGAGGGTCATTGGTTTTTAACCAATGACCCTCTCTTTTTTACTCTTTGAATGATGTGATCTAACGATTCAGTCGTTTTAACTTGTTTTTTGCTCTTCTTTCCTTAATTCTGTTTTTCTTCGTTGTTCTAATTCATTAATTTGATTAACACAAGATTTTATTGTTTTAGAAAATGATGTTTCCAAATTATCTTCTATCTCATTTGCTTCAGATCGTAATTTTTCCGGCTGATTTTTCAAGTCTTCAAATTCTTTATAGAAAAGGGTGTCATATTGTTCAGCATCGACATGGCGTTGAACAAATTCCTTTCGTAATTCTATTTGAGGTTGAATTTCAGCCAACTCTAACTCCATATTTAACTCTCGAACTTGACAATGTTTATTGAAACAATCTTTGACTTGAGCATCCGGTATCTTTGCCAAACTATTATTAATTTCTTTATCTTCCATTCCAGTTTTTTTAAGTGCCTCAATTCGGTTGATTAAAAATTCTTGGACTTTATGATCCAATGCTCGAATTTTCTCTCTTGTCTTAACCACATATTCGTTTTTCTTGGTGTCGTTGTAAAAATTAGCTTTGCTCAGCATTTCAGTTGTATTGCTAATATCACTCTTCATTTTTTTAAGTTTACTATCGATTTTTGAAAAACCTGTTTTTTTTGCATTTATTTGAATTTTAAACTGGTTAATATCAGAACCATTCTTAATTTTAATTCTAGTTGGTTCTGGTATTTTAACTTTATTATCAGCTTTTTTTAATAACTCTGATTTTTCAATCAATTTCTGATCCAATTTTTGCAATAGTGACTTGAATTGCTTTTTTTGTTTCGTTTTTAGATCCTTATTAATATCTAATTCATAATAAATGTTTTCAATTTCATTTGAAATAGTTTGTATTTCATTGTCAATTTTGCTTAGTTTATTAGATAATACTAAAAAATCACCTAATTCCATTTTAAATTCATTTTTTATTATTTGTGAAACTTTAACTTCTAATACATCATTTAATGTTTTACATGTTTCATTCCAATTAATATTTGTTTTGATTTTGCTGCCTACTGTCGTTTTTGACCTTATATAAGAAATAAATTTCGTTATATCTCCACTTTCACTTAGATCTTCTAATTCCTTAGTTTCACGTTTAAAATTAAGTTTTATTGTTTTTTGCTCATCTTTAATAGAATTTTTATCTTCTGTAGCGATTGAGTGGTCTTTAATTAATGTGTCTGCTTTGATTTTATTAACCTTGTTTTGAGGGGAAATATTTTCTTTTATGTGAGATGTATTTTTAATTTTTTTATCTTCTATTGAATAATCCTTAGAGGATTTAAGAGTTTCTCTAGTTGCTGATGACACTTTTTTTTGTAAATTTGATTCAAATTTTTCTTCTTTTCTTTCTAAATCACTGGTGTTAACAGGACTAGGAAAGATATTCTCTGTTTTGACACTACCCATAAATAAACCATATGTTATTAATTATTATCAATTTGATATAATTAAATTTTTAATATCAATGTATTACAATATTATTATAACATATAAATAAATTATTTTAATTAAATTAATTATTTAAATAGAATTATGATCTAAATTTTTATAATTAAATAAGTTAACTTTTAATATTAAAAGATGGATCAGATAAAAATGATTATTAAATATTGATTTTTTACGAAAAATGAGTGTTCAATTGACTTATCTGTTATTAAATAAAGTTTAAGGAGTGAGAAATAGGCGGACATGTTTTGTTAAACTAATTGCCGAATACAAAGAAGAGCCACATCATCAAAAGGAGGTGTACCTTGTGTAAATTGAGCGAGATGTTCTAATAAATGTGCTGTCAAAGTAGGCAGAGTACCTGGCATCCAATTGCTGATATCTTGAAAAAAACGTTGTTCACCATACTCCTCTCCTTGAGAATTACGCGCTTCAATGATGCCATCCGTATAGAGAATGAGACAATCTTCTTTGTGTAGCGATAAGTGATGATTCTGATAAACATAGGTAGACAATATGCCAAGGGGAACTCCTTCATTGCGCGCAATGAGAAGTTGCGTGCCATCAGATTTTAATAAGATGGGAGGGTTATGACCGGCGTTGGCACAGTCAATGTGTCCAGACTGGACATGGTATATGCCATAAAAAGCTGTGACAAACATGCAAGCCTCATTATCCATGCATAACAAGCGATTAGCCTCTGCCAAGCAGGCTTCAGGAGAAGTCGCATTTAAAGCAGTGGCTCGAATGATGACGCGGCACATAGCCATAAAAAGAGCTGCAGGAATACCTTTCCCCGAGACATCTCCAATTACAAAACCTAATCGCTCATGATCCAGAGGGAAAAAGTCAAAGAAATCTCCGCCCACTTGTGTAGCAGGGATCATATTTCCATAAATTTCAAATGTTCGAACACTAGGAAAAGGGTCAAAATAATGGGGAATAATCGATTGTTGAATGCTGCTGGCAATGGTCAACTCTCTTTCAAGCTGCGCCAATGTCTTTTGGGCTTCCATTGCGTTCTTTAATGTAACGCATTGTTCAATCGCATTAAAAATAGTGACCTCTAAATCTCTAAAATTAATTGGCTTCGTGATAAAATCACTGGCACCACGATTCATGGCCTTGCGGATATTAGACATATCGCCATAGGCAGAGATAATGACAGTTTTGAAAATGCGGTTTAAATCTTGCAAATGAGAGAGAAGAACGAGGCCATCCATTTCTGGCATATTGATATCTGTCAGAATGATATGAATGTCTTGATCTTGATAAATCGCCTTGAGTGCTTCCGTTCCATTTGGGACAAAGATAAATTCGATTTCCTTTGATTTGAGTTGCTTGGCAAATTTTTGCCTGATTAACAACTCGATATCTGGTTCATCATCGACGACGAGAATTTTGGTCGTATTCATGAGTCATCCTTTTTCTATCGGTATAGCGTGGTGAGAGTATAATTTCAATAAGGAAGCGTAATCTTAAATTCAGCAAATTCGCCTAATTGACTCTTTGCAGTCAGCGTACCGCCATGACCTTGCACAATAATATTATAGCTAAGCGAAAGTCCTAGACCTGTTCCTTCACCAGGCGGTTTTGTTGAAAAAAATGGAGTAAAGAGCTGGGGGAAAACTTCCGGAGCAATTCCCAGTCCATTATCCCAAATTTTGATGACAATCTCCTGAGTTTGATTTTCGATTGTGATTTTGACTGTGGGTTGGTAAGAAGTTGGTGTAGAAGGTTGATTTTTCTTGTGGTAGATCGAATAATAAGCGTTATTTAACAAGTTGAGAATCACACGGCTAATCTCTTGCGGAACCACTGAAAGGAGGGGGATAGAAGAATCATACTGCTTTTCAATTTTCACATTAAAAGAGGGATCTTGTGCTCGCATACCATGATAGGCAAGAGCGATGTAGTCATCAAATAGCTTGTCAATCTTGATTGCGATTTTTTCTCCCGGAGTTCCCCTGGAATGTTGCAGCATATTATAAATAATGCTATCTGCTCGTCGTCCATGCTCAATGATTTTGCCAATATTAAGCTTAAGTGTACTCAAAAGCTCTTCTAATTCTTTTTTTTCATTCTCAAAAACCAAGAATTTTAAAGAAGTTAAATGTTGCTCAATATCATTTTGCAGTTGAAGGCTAAGCTCTGCAAAATTCATAATGAAATTGAGAGGGTTTTTAATTTCATGTGCAATACCTGCTGTTAAAGTCCCCATGGAGGCTAGCTTTTCTTGAATCACTAGACGATCTCTTGTTTGTCGCAGTTCCTTAATCGTTTGCTCTAATTTAACGTTTTGAATTTCATATTCTTTTGTTCGCGTTGCCACTAAATGATCCAAATGACTGATAAGATGGTCGAGTTTCGAGGCCATGGTATTAAAAGACTGACCTAATTTTCCGATTTCATCTCGAGAATTAATGGGAATACGCTGAGATAAATCTCCACTCGCCAAAATCTTGGTTTTTTTAGTTAGTAAGAGGATAGGAGAAGCAATTTTACGTGCGACGTGAGAGGCGGCAAAAGTTACAGCTAGGGCTGTGAATGGAACTAACATCCAAAATAGATAGGCGAGTTGATGAATAGGTTCTAAAAGCAACTCTTCATTGACTTCTGTCACTAAGGCCCAATTAAGAGCGCTTTTAATGTGTCTGCCCGCCATCAAATTTGTCTGGCCATTAAAGTCGATATGGTAAGCTACTGTATTGGCCTGTCCTAAAGCGGCTTGAATGAATTTTCCAAAAGGACTGCGAGGATCCACTTCTTGACTATTGTGAATTTGTGCTCGAGAAGGGTTGATGACAAATAAATGATCTTGTACTTTTGTTACGACAAGTAACCTAGCAAGTGCGCCTAATTCATTATAACCAGATAATAAATAATAAATGACATGATTGTTAAGTTCTACAATAGCAATACTGGTTAGTTGATCTTTAGGGGAAATTAGAGGAATGGCAATGAAAGAAGTGAAAGAATTGGTACTTTTATCAAAAAGCAAGGGAGTCATATGGATTTTTAATGTCTCTCGGCTTTTCTCTACAATTTTTCTTAAGGATTCATAATGCTGAGCCTTGAAAATATTCTCTCCAATGTCAATAGAAGAGGGCACCGAAAAAACCACTACTCCCTCTTTTGTCACTAACCACAGCTTTTGATAGCTTAAAGCCCGCATTCGGAATAATAAGACAGGATAAAAAGTGAGCTTTGCAAGTTGATATTCAGGAGAATTTTTACCATAGTTGGCTAGAAGGATATTCAGGGCCTTGAATGTGTTTGCGGCTGTTGGATCTCTTATAAACTCACTTGCATCTAGTTCTTTCTCATAAAAATAATAGTCAAGTAATTTTTCTTGCCTTTCAATTAATGTTTGCAAATACTTGGTTGCTTGATCGAATAAAATGTGCTTGCTCAACAAATAAGAAATGATAGTTGTCCATACTACAGGAACTAAAGCAATCAGCAAAAACCAAACGATGAGACGCGTTCTGATGTTGCGAGAGGTCCATGCCACAGGGGCTAAAGCAATCAGCAAAAACCAAGCAAATAGGCGAGTTCTAATGCTGCGATTAGGGATTAAAGCTCTCCAGTTCCACATAGGATCCTCGTACTATCTTTTATTTAAGCTGGCAAGAGCATGCTTTAACCTGATAGAGGTTAAGGAATTTTAAAACAAGTCTGATTGGCTTCTTATTTATTCTCTTGTCTGTTATAGTATTAGCCTATTTAGAGGTTTGATAGTAAAGGAAATTCTTATGCCACATTCATTAAAAGCTTGCATTATAGGCCTAGGTTCCTATCTTCCCCAAAGAGTTTTGACAAATCAAGAGTTAGAGCAAATGGTTGATACGTCAGATGAATGGATTATTTCGCGAACGGGAATGCGCGAGCGTCGGATTGCTGCAGTGGATGAATTTCCGTCCGATATGGGAGCTAAAGCAGCTGTAATTGCCTTAAAATCTGCTGGTTTGAATGCAGAAGATGTGGAGATGATTGTAGTAGCTTCTATGAGTCCTGATTATATTTCGCCAAGCACTGCTAATCTCATTCAAGCTAAAATCAATGCTGATAAGGCTGCTGCTATGGATATCCAAGCAGCTTGTACGGGTTTTCTTTATGCTTTATCAACAGCTCGAGCTTTTGTGGAGGCCGGATATTATCGAAACGTTCTTGTCATTGCAACTGAAAAAATGTCTGCTTTTATTGATTACAAAGATCGTACAACATGTATCCTTTTTGGTGATGGAGCAGCAGCAGCAGTTGTGAGCGCTCATGGGGAAGGACTACGCATTGACACCTTATGTTTAGGGTCTGATGGCCAATTGGCTGATCTTGTCAAAATTCCAGCTGGTGGCTCCCGTCACCCTGCCACTGAAGAAACCGTGGGCACAGGCATGCATTACTTCCAAATGACAGGTAATGAAGTGTTTAAGCATGCAGTTAGACGGATGAGCGCAGCAGCGCGCGAATGTTTGATAAAAGCAGGACTCACAGAGACTGACATCAGTTGGCTTGTTCCTCATCAAGCAAATAAGCGAATTATTGATGCAATTGCAAAAAATTTTAGCATTCCAGAAGAGAGGGTGTATCAAACTCTCCATAAATATGGCAACACCTCAGCCTCCAGTATCGCAATTGCTTTAGATGAATTAATGCAAGAACAAGAATTTGAAGAAGGAGAGCATCTTCTACTCACTGCCTTTGGGGGTGGTTTAACCTGGGGAGCTGCGATTTTGACTAAAGTAATAGGTGAATGATGAAAAAATTTCAACGCATTGCTTTTCTTTTTCCAGGCCAGGGAGCTCAGTATCCAGGCATGGCTCAAGATTTTTTCCATACTTTTTCTGCGGCTCGTCTCACTTTTGAAGAAGCCGATGACTTGCTTAAACGGCCCTTATCTAAAATTATCTTGCACGGCCCCGACGAGATGTTGACTGAAACGAAGAATAGCCAGACAGGCATTTATGTCGCCAGTATGGCTATCTTGAGAGTCATACAAGAGCTTTATGATTTTAAACCTTTTGTTTGTGCAGGATTGAGCTTAGGTGAATATACAGCCCTTACAGCTGGCGAATGGCTTTCTTTTCGCCAAACATTGCCGTTAGTTCAATATCGAGGGCAGTTTATGAATGAGGCTTGCGAATTTGCGAAAGGGACAATGGCTGTCGTTATGGGATTAGATGAGTCAACTGTTGAAGAATTAGTCCGTGAAGTGAATTTGCCAAATGAATTATGGATTGCCAATTTCAATTGTCCAGGCCAAGTTGTCATTTCTGGAACTCTAAAAGGCATTGAAGTAGGCACTATTGCCGCAAAATCACGCAATGCCAAGCGCGTTTTGCCGCTACAAGTTCATGGGGCTTTTCATAGTGGTCTAATGCAAGAAGCTAAAGAAAAATTAACTTCATATATTCAACAAGCGCCTTTAGTCAAAGGATCAGCGCAGCTAGTCATGAATGTTCCGGGTCATTTTGTTTCTGATATTGAACAAGTACGCCATGATTTGATAGAACAAGTGACGCATTCTGTTCGTTGGGAACATGGAATACGGGCGATGAAGAGTCAAAATATCGATTTATACATTGAAATTGGTCCTGGAAAAACATTAGCAGGAATGAATAAACGGATTGGGGTAAAAGCGCCTACCCTGACAATCGAAAAAGTAGAAGATCTCGATCAACTCGCCCAAATGAAAATAGAAGGGAATTGACATGAAAAATTTATTGCTTGATCAAGTAGCAATTGTGACAGGAGGAAATGCAGGCATTGGAAAAGCAATTGCTCTTAAGTTCGCGGAAGAAGGCGCCAAAGTAGCCATTTTAGGGACAAATGATGAAACAGGAGCGCATACTATTGCTGAAATGAAGCAATTGATTCCCTCTTCGCAAGTGGTTTTCTACAAAGTTGATGTATCACAAACAGCGGACGTGGAAGCAACGATAAAAAAAGTTCTCGAGGATTTTGGAAAAGTTGATATTTTAGTCAATAATGCAGGGATTACCGCTGATCAGCTTTTAATGAAAATGTCTGAAGAAGAATGGGATCGCGTCCTCGCAGTCAACCTTAAATCTTGTTATAATACTTGTCGAGCTGTGGTCCGTTCCATGATGAAGGCCAAAAAAGGAAAAATTATTAATGTTAGTTCTGTTGTGGGACTTATAGGGAATCCTGGCCAAGCGAATTATGCAGCTTCTAAGGCCGGAATGATTGGATTCAGTAAGGCCTTGGCAAAAGAATTGGCAACTCGTAATATTCTCGTTAACTGTATTGCACCAGGATTTATTCAGACTAAAATGACAGATACCCTTTCTGAAGAGCAAAAAGAGGCTATTTTAAAGGAAATTCCTTTAGGTCGCTTAGGAGACTGCATGGACATTGCTAATGCTGCTTGGTTTTTGGCAAGCCCTTTATCCAATTATATGACAGGACAAGTGGTCACGATTGATGGTGGAATGGCCATGTGAATCGCAACCCTTTAAAGCAAGGGTTGGGCAGGCTTCAAGGCTTATCTTAAAGCTTTATCTTCTAACTTGATTTAAATTGATAATTTTTAAGAAAATGAATCTTTTTTAGAAGTGGAAAAAATTGCAAAACGTAAAATTGCAAAACATAAACGGATGAACAAATTTGAATAGAAGGAAATACTATGTCTATTGAACAAGAAGTCATTGATATTGTCGTTGAACAACTAGGTGTTGATAAAGATGATGTCACACCAGATAAATCTTTTGTGGAAGATCTAAATGCCGATTCTTTAGATCTTACAGAGCTCATTATGACATTTGAAGAGCGATTTGGATGTGAAATCTCTCAAGAAGATGCTGAAAAGCTTAAAACAGTGCGCGATGTCATTAGTTATTTAGAAAAACGCAAAGCGCAATAATGGCGCAGTTATTCTTGCCCAGTTCCTAAGATCAGTCGCCTCCGGTCGATCACTATGGGCTAATATCCAATTTCTTTATGTTGACAGCATTGGATTTCCAGTCCACCGTGATTGAAGCCCGATGGAGATTCTTTCGTTCAAAAAGAGTGAATTTTGGGTAACATGTTTATGCCGTCCTTTCAGGACTCGATGTCTTTTTGATAGAACCCAGGCCTTCGCTTCGCTGCGACCTGGGCTGTAATACGCCGGTCCTTCAGGCCTTAACAAAAGGACTATTTAGGGGACTATAGAAGGGAACTTAAACCTCTCTTGTTAAGGCCTGAAGGCCGGCCTGTTACAGCCCAGGTCGCAGCGAAGCGGAGGCCTGGGTTCTATCAAAAAGACATCGAGTCCTGAAAGGACGGCATAAACATGTTACCTTCAATTGAACCAGCCTGATTTTGCAAGAAAGTTAAGGGTTTATATTCAATTTCTTGCAAATTTTAACATTTATTGGAAATCAAGAAAAGCCTCTAAATGCTTAATTAGGGGCTTTTATAAGATTATTTCAAACTCGACTCTTTTATGGCCCCATTCTATTAGTTATGCCTATGCCAGTCCGCAAAAGATTGATAATGTTCGCATTCCTTTATGCATGTCTCCATGCTTTGTTCAAATAGATGGATAGGTATTGTGTTTTCCTCTTCATTCCATTTATTCCAACAATAAGTTCTACAAGGTGTTCTTTCTATTTTATAGCCTTCGTGTATCAATTCCACCCATCTTTTAAATAAATTGAATGGCGATTTGGTTTGATTGTGATAGTTGGAGTCAGAAGAACTAGGATTGGGTCCTTTAGGATCAAAACGAATAGACATATTTCCTCCTGGATTGAAATTTTTAGGAGGAAAACACATGTGACTAAGTGTTTTCCTTTCTGCGTTCACCAGAAAAGAACTCATTAGAAAAATGACACGCTCCCTACGCTAGTATGACTTAGATTAGGTAATAAGGGTTTAACGCTTTTCACATCTTTTCAGCCCAGGACATGTCTTAAATCTAATCAAAGCAAGTTAAATTTTAAGCTATACCCAAATAGGCAACCCCTGGTGAACAATAAATACGATATACGTAAATGCCAAAATTAGCAAGAGTGGGGGAAATCATGAAGGATGAAGACTCGATTACATTAGTTTTTGCCTATTAGGATGGTTTCAAACCCTGATGTGTCAAGCGAAGAGATGGGCTTAGGCTACGTGACGCATTCAGTCGCCGCGCCGCTTCGCTCTGGGCTCTAGGTGAGGGCTGTGGACCCACCGTTCGGTCGCCCTCTGGGCTCTGTCACGGTGGGCTAGTATCAGTCGTCCTACGGACTCTAGCGGCATTATCAAAATACCTTGCCTAACATTCAAGCGTTTTTAAATTGGATTGTGTAAAAAATTATGTGCAAAAAAAGGTCATGGTAAGATGATCTCTTATTAACTACAAAAAGAGGTATACCATGACCAAAAAGTATTCTATTGAGAAAAACAAATTATCTAAAGAAGTTATTGAACAAGATGTTGATTTAATGAAGTCTCTTATGAAAACTGCTCTCGAAAATTTTTTAGAAGCCGAAATGATCGAGACTTTGGAAGCAAATAAGAGTGAAAGATCCAAAGAAAGAAAAGGCTATAGAGCAGGTTATTATACAAGGCACTTAGTGACGCGAATAGGCAATATAGAGCTAAAAGTACCAAGAGACAGAGAGGGAATGTTTTCTACCGAGCTTTTTGAACGATATGAAAGATCGGAAAAAGCATTAGTATCAGCTCTAGCAGAAATGTATGTCCAAGGAGTATCAACCAGGAAAGTGAAGGCAATCACAGAAGAACTTTGCGGACATGAATTTTCAGCGACGACAATAAGCAACATCAATAAGAGCTTGGACGAGGACTTAAAGCAGTTTGCAAATAGAAAATTGACAGAAGTTTATCCTTATCTAATTGTAGATGCTCGTTATGAGAAAGTTAGAGAAAATGGGATAGTAAAATCGCAGGCTATATTAATTGCAGTAGGTGTGAATGGAGAAGGTTACAGGCAAGTATTAGCAGTGGAAATTGCAAATCGAGAATCTCACAATAGTTGGAAAGATTTTCTATTGAGATTGAAAGAAAGAGGATTAATAGGAGTTGAGTTGATTATTAGTGATGAGCATGCAGGGCTTAGGAAAGCGATAATGGAAGTATTTTATCAAATCCCTTGGCAAAGATGTTATGTTCATTTCTTAAGAAATGCAATTGATTATTTACCAAGAAAAGCAAACGACGATTGCTTACAAGAATTGCGATGGATCTATGATAGAAAGGATATTAAAGAAGCCAAAACAGATTTGAATATGTGGCTAGAGAAGTGGATGATGAAGTATCCAAAGTTATGTACATGGGTGGAGGAAAATATTTTTGAGACATTAACGTTTTACCAGTTTCCAAAACAACATCATAAGCATTTAAAAAGTTCGAACTTACTCGAGAGAGTAAATGAAGAAATTAAGAGAAGAACACACGTTATTAGAATTTTTCCAAATGAAGAGAGTTGCTTAAGATTGATATTAGCAATTGCAGTTGAGGTTCATGAGGGATGGGTAGATAAAAGATATTTAAATATGGATCTATTAAAAGAGCAAAAGAAACAAGAACAACTGAGCGTTGAAAAAATAGCTTAACCTAATGAGATCTCTTACCAATTTGCACATAATACTTGACACAACTTTTAAATTGTCGCTAGAGTCCGTAGGACGACTGATACTAGCCCACCGTGACAGAGCCCAGAGGGCGACCGAACGGTGGGTCCACAGCCCTCACCTAGAGCCCAGAGCGAAGCGGCGCGGCGACTGAATGCGTCACGTAGCCTAAGCCCATCTCTTCGCTTGACACATCAGGGTTTGAAACCATCCTAATAGGCAAAAACTAATGTAATGGAGTAGTACTACTCAACCACATTAGTTTTGTGTATTTAGACTCTTCAAAGCCTCGGGGCTAGGGTGTTCATTTTGTGCAAAAAATGAGCTTTATTTTTCACAGTAATTGGCATAGTTGAATAGAAGGTCGCATGTTTATGCCGTCCTTTCAGGACTCGATGTCTTTTTGATAGAACCCAGGCCTCCGCTTCGCTGCGACCTGGGCTGTAACATGACGGCCCTTCAGGCCTTAACAAAAAGATGATTTAGGGACTATAGAAGAGAGACTTAAACATCTCTTGTTAAGGCCTGAAGGGCCGTCATGTTACAGCCCAGGTCGCAGCGAAGCGGAGGCCTGGGTTCTATCAAAAAGACATCGAGTCCTGAAAGGACGGCATAAACATGCGACCTTCTATTCAACTATGCCAATTACTGTGAAAAATAAAGCTCATTTTTTGCACAAAATGAACACCCTAGCCCCGGGGCTTTGAAGCAGTCTAAATACACAAAACTAATGTGGTTGAGTAGTAGGATTAGATAAGTGCTGTTCATCCTTAATTAAGTACGAAACAAAATAAATAGCTGATCCACTTAAAATAAAGCCTGGGATCATGGGCAGAATTTCATAACTTGTGAGCATAGGATTTAAAGTAGGCCATAGCATTGAAACAAGTGTCCCAACGATAATTCCGGCCATCGCTCCATAACGGTTCACAGAAGAAGAATAAAGGCTTATCAAGACTAGAGGACCAAAAGCACTTCCCAATCCCGACCACGAATAAAGAACTGTATTAAGGACAGTTGAGCTACGGTTAAAAGATAAAAGAAGTGCTACAAGAGAAATAAAGACAACGCTAAGCTTGGAAAACCAAAGAATTTTGCGATCCGAGGGAGGCTTGTGATGTAAAGGAACATATAAATCTTCGCTCATCATGGAACCACATACTAATATTTGGGAATCCATTGTAGATAAGTTGGCTCCAATGATCGCGCATAATATAAAACCTCCAATGAAAGGATGAAACAAATCTTTGACCATTTCAATAAAAATCATTTCTGGTTTTTCTAACCCGTTGGGAAAGTAGGCAATGGCAACTAAACCGATGAAGGCAGCTGCTGCTAAAGCAACAAGTTGCCAAGACATTCCTAGCCATTTTGATTTGTGCATTTCAGAGACGTCCTTAATTCCCATAAATTTAGTAATGATATGGGGCATCCCAAAATAGCCTAAACCCCATCCTAAAGCAAGGGAAGAGATGGTAAAAAATGCATCAAAATTCTTTTCAGGAGCTAAGGAAAGTGAAATTCCTTGTTTTTGTGCCATCTCTGTAATCTGATGCCATCCATCAATTTTTGAATAAGCCATGAAGGGGACCAGCAAGAGCATAATCAAAAGAAAAATGCCTTGAAATAGGTCCGTCCAAGCCACTGTTGTAAAGCCACCTAAAAAGGTATAAATGACAACAACTAACATGGCAATAGATAATCCAATAAAATAATCTAATTCAAAGAGAGATTCAAACAAATTTCCCATTGCAATTAAGCCAGCAGATAAATAGTGGGTCAGAAAAATAACCATGACAAGTGCGCTAAGGATGCGGATGATTCCAGAATGATCTTTAAAACGTTTTTCAAAAAAAGAAGAAAGGGTGTAACAATTATATGCTTCAGTCATTGCACGTAAGCGAGGGGCGACTAATTGCCAATTGAGATACATGCCAACTAATAATCCTAAAGCAATCCATATGCGGGATAAGCCTAAAACAAAAATGCTCATGGGAAATGCCATAAACAGCCAAGCACTCATATCGCTAGCATGGGCAGAAAGAGCAACTAACCAAAAACTCAAAGAGCGGTTGCCCATGATAAAATCTGAAGAAGTTGTCTGCTTTTTATGAAAAATAAGTCCTATGATTAAAAGAAGGCTAAAATAGACAAGAAAGGCGGCAATGACTGATAAGTGCATAAAGATTAACTCTTAATTATCGGTGATTTTTATTTGTAAGCTAATAATTTTAAAGTTGTGTTTAGTATGTTGCTTCTTGGCTAAAAAAGTTAATTCATTTGTTAACATGACATGAATGGTGTCTAACCCATCTTCGGCAAAGTGGCGTAAGACTTTTGCAAACCATCGCTCTATTGCCTCTTCTGTTTCAAATTGTTCAACCAAACTGCTGTTGTATAAAAATATCATATCTCGATTCTGCAAAGGAATGTCTTGGCTCTCACTTTTAACGAATTGCTGAGCTTTAATTGACCAGACCAGCGGAGGAAACAGTTTATGAGTATAGTAACGTAAAATGCGATATTGATCAATAAATTGACATTCAATAAAGGATTTATCCTTAAATTCTTTTTTAGGTAAATGCACCCATTGATTCAATTGAAAAAGACCTGCAAAACCTTGTTCTTGAGCTTCGAGTAAAGTGAGGATCAGATCACAAGAAGGAGGCAGACCTTTTTCCCTGCCAGTTGAATTCTTGACGTTTGAATTGGATTGAAACGTTTTACCCTTAAGATGTTGAAATTGTGTCAGTATAGACTTAATATTGACCCACTTGCAACGTTTTAAGAGTGAAGTTTTGACGCAGCTCAAATGTTCAGAATTCAACTGGCAGGAGGAAGATACCTTAAGAAATAAACCCTTTTGCAACGGTGATAGGGGAACTGAAATCAAGCGCAAGCTGATATGGGAATGATTAAAATCTTCAATGACCTTTTGTAACATATAGTGCTGCAAAAGGAGAGCGCATTCATATTCACCATACATTCTTTCACGTATTAAGGAGCTTTCTCTTAATCGACTCATATGTTCCACTAAACATTGACTCATAGTGTTTAATGTATGAGCCAATTCCATGATTTCTCTGGGTCCTTTCACTTGAATATTGGCTTCATAATCGCCTGCAGCAATTTCAAGCGCAGCTTGATTCAATTGCCTAACAGGTTTACTAATGCGATCGGCGATCACGAATACCGTCCCAAAAACAAGCAAGAGGGTCAAACACGATCCCATGAGCAAGATCTCACGTGACCAATTGAAATAAAAAAAGAAAAAGGCAAGGAGAAGAAAAGCTGTTAAAGGGGGGAGTAGGAGTAAAAGCAAGCGCGATCGAATGGTCATTTATTATTCTCCGTGGCTTTAAATGGCCTAAGAGGAAGCAAAGAAGTATACACTTGCAAAAAACCAACCGCTACTGATGGGCATTCTGAAATAATAGTGTATAAATTCGTGCGAGAAAGGGTAAGGACATGTGTTTTCACGGGCGCGAAGGCTGCATAGCCGCGAGGTTTATTGTTAAATAAAGACTCTTCTCCAAAAAATTCGCCACTCTCAAGCGTGTAAAGAGATCGTTTATGACTTGCCTGTATTTGAACTTCTCCCTGTACAATAAAGTACATGCGATTCGCTTCTTCTTCGATGACGAAAATATAGTCACCTGGGTCGAACATCACAAGTCCAAGTTTATCTGCAACTATCAAAAGAAGATCTAAGTCCAATGCGCTGAAAGGCGCTGTTCTCTTAAGTAAAAATGCTTTATCAATCAATGTTAAACGCTTCATGAATCTAATAACTCATAGGCAAAATGGTGAAAAATTTCATCCTGTCGTGACATTTGCTGTCGAAGAGATTCGCGCCAGTTAGGCAAGTTTAAGTGATATTTCATTGTTGCGGCAATGATATGGTCAATTTGAGCAGAAGATTCGCTCATTTTATCTAATAGTTTATTTAAGCTCAAAGGTTGATGTCCAGATTTGGAATAAGCTCGAATTTTTTCTTGGTAAGGAATGTCATCAACAAGTGGTTGTAAAAGGCGAAAAATTTGCGGTTCACAAGTTTTTTCCAGCGTTTCCACAACCTGACTGCGCACTTTAGGATTGCGGCTTCGTAAGGAGCGTGAAAGTAACTCTTCATCTTCTACTTCCCCTGATACACCAAGGATTTGAATGATAAAGTCTAAAACGGAATGATAACCTGTAATGAGGACGTCTTGTAACATACTTAAATCTAAATCAGAATGGAGGGATTGAATAGTATGATAGTGATAAAAATAAAAATAAGCACGTTCGATTTCCTGACGGATGATATCAGACAAGTTTGCCCTTAATTGAGGAAGGGCCAAGCGTCCTAGAATGCGTCCTGCTAACAGTCGGCAGCGATCTGCAACTTGTGTATCTCGTGTAATGGATAGAAGAGCGGGAACGGTGCGCAGACCCATTTTAAAAATGACTTCCTCTGCTAAACGCCGCTCATTAGGTCTAAAATGTAAGCTGGCTTGGATAATGTCATCCACTAAACTAGAATCACTTACTCCTTCCAAAGCTTTTAAGCAAGCCAAGCGTACCTCATTATCACTGATTTGGTTGAGTTGACTAATGATGAGGGGAGCTTGTCGGATAGAGTCCAATATCTCGGCTTGGGCGATCGATTTAGCAGCAATCCGAGCTACCATTAAAGAAGAATGTTTAAGGTAAGAAATGAGAATATCGATATCATGAGCATCTCCATCAATGCCCAAAATTTGCAAACCCATACAAAGCTCTTCTTCATGATGGGAATCTAAGAGTAGCTTCAGATGATAAGCTGCTAACGTGCGATTATAAGCGGCTGTTGTCGGAGGCAAATAAGCTAAAGATTTTTTTAAAGCAATGATGGCAGCTCCTTGAAGCTGAATATCTGAGCTTCTTAACTCTCCCATCATTTTTTCTGGATGCAATAAGCCTTGCTTAGCAAGATAAAAATAAACTGTACTTCGCAATCGTGGATCAAAATCTTGTTGTGTCCATTCTTGAAGGGCATCTAGAACTAAGCTGTTTTTGGCAAAAGCACTTTGCTCAAATAAATGAACTAGCTTGACCTTTGTTCCCGCTCTCATATGTGAGGCATAGTTTAAAAGACGCTTAAGAATGGTAGAATCTTCAAAAGCTAATAGCCCTTCGCAAGCAAATAACTGCGCTTGTTCATCACCTAACTTAAAAATGCCTAATAAGCGGTTCTCAGCTACTTTTTGCTGTTTGTCGGTCATCTTGCCAATCCAATCTGTCACTGTTCTTTGAAAATGAACAGCATTTTCAGATAAATTGAAAAAAATGGCTTTTAAATAATTGGCCGATAACGCCAATGCGATGCACAGGACGCAGATGGCTAAAATCAATCCCAACAATTTGCTGTGATTTTGAAAAAAAGAAAGAAGTATTGCGCTCGTCAGCATTCCAACTGGCTCAAAAAAAGACTCAATGATAATGCGGATTTTATATTTTAATTTTGTCGGAACAGCGTTGAGTAGTAAATTGAAATTGTTGTCGTCAATAATATATACCGTACCTTCTACAACAAAAAATCCAATAAGGGGAAAGAGAAGACTATTATTCAATGACCAACCTGTAAAGGCAATGATCAAGAGGATTGGAGTGATAAGAAGTAAGCTGCTAATGCCAAAGCGCCTGACCATACGGCTATAGATAAATAAACCAAAAAACAAATTGCCTATGCTCACAGTAGCTAGACATTGCCCTAAAAATAGAGTTAAACTAGCCTCTGTTCCTCCGCCTGCATTGCTATTGGGTTGATTTGCAAAGTAGTTTTCGAAGGTAAACATGTAATTGTATTCTGTAATGACCAGCAGCAGATAAATTAAAAAGTTGCTGGTCATTAGGATCAAGGTAAAACGGGATGAAGTAATGGATTTGATAAAGAACTTAAAGTAATTGCCATCTTCATAAACTTGCCCTTCTTGCTCCATATCTTCATGCGCGACTAAGGGAATCTCATGCGCTATTTTGCGCACCCAAAAATAAGTTACGCTCAATAATCCAATAATCAAGACAATCAGATGATCTAAATCCAAAAATCCAGAATGCATCAATAAGCCAGTACTGGCAGCGCCTAAAAAGATAGTAGAGCTAAAAAGGCTATAGAGTCGTTTGGCATCCTGCAGATGATGATATTGATCAATATAAGTCCAATAACATGTCATTAAAACTGCAAATAAGTAAAATCCTGCTAATTTTAAAGCATACCAAAGCCATTGAGCAGCTGTTCCAATATTCAATAAGAGACAAATAAAGATAAAACAGTAGAAACCTAAACCTAAAAGTAAAGTCGTAAGATAAATCTGATAAGAAGAAAACTTATGAAAGGAATAAAGCAACACAAAAGCGAGGCAAAACATCCCGCAAGCCATCAAAATGTAGGCTTTAGGAAGAGATTCTGCGCCAATATGCAATAAAAATAAGGCATCTGCGAATTTAAGCGCACATGTGGCCCCAAATGCCCAAATAAATCCCAAAAACGCAAATAGCAAGGCTTGGCGTTCTTCTCCTGGATAAATATTGAAAATGCGCTGTAAAAGCCCTTTTCTTGGAACACTCATCTCTTATTTAGATTTCCATTTTAATTTTAATTTGATAATAAATATATTGTAAAATCTATAAAATTAAAACAAATTTAGCGCAAATTTAGCAAAATATTAGGGATAATTAGAAATCTTTTTATTAAAAGCTCAAAAATAAAGGTTTTGCGGACCTTAAAGCCTAAAAATCTTATGAAATTCCATTCTAATCCCACATTCCTAGACCAGGAGAATAAGTTTTTTGAGTTAGTTAAGAGCTCTGTGGTTAGGCCTGAAGGGCCGTCATGTTACAGCCCAGGTGAGTGCGGCCTCTTTTAGTTGAAAAATAAAGTCATAAAAAAAGCCTCTTCGCTATAATCAAAATGCTACTAAACAACTTTGACACCAGGAAGAGGCTTAAGATGTCATTATACACTATTGAAAATTTACAGAATAATCAAAACATTCAAAATCTATTAAGCTTTCTCAGCCATGAGGCTAAGAATTGCCAGCTTCATTATGTTGAAAGTTGTGCAAAAAGGAATTACGGAGATATAGCTGCATAGTCCAACTAAAAGAGGCCGCACTCGCCCAGGCGAAGCGGCCTGGGGAAAAGCACACCTATATTCGTAGTCTGAAAGACTACAAGAGGAATTGTGGCGCACTCACCACTTGCAAGCAGTTTTAATTCATATTATATTTAGCATCAAATCATGCTGGCCATTTATATAAACACAAAACATTTGCAACCTTTCTCCAAAAATAGATTTAGAATCAAAAAGAGCACCATAAACAATGACATTTCAAGATGAATATTGCGGATTTCTAAAAAAATATGAGTGCGTTTTGATAAAAAATATGTTTGGGATTAGATGATTCTCTTATAGTCCTTCAGACTACATGACAACGGGCAATCTAACCCAGGACGATGTCCTGAGCTATTTCTATTTGAAGCCTTTCAGGCTATAAAACAAATAAAGCTATTTAGTTATTTAGGGAATATAACTAATCTTCGTCCTCATTTGCGTAAATTGAATTTGGTAAATCAAAGAATGAGAGCAAGGCCTTGCATGATATCGCTTAGCTTAAGTTCTTCTCTTCACTAACGCATAGGGAGTTAAAACCATCCTAATAGGCAAAACCCATGTGATAAAGTACTAGACTCCTTTTGGTAACTTAACTGAACCAAAAGGAGTATACGGAAACATCTTAAGCTTAGCCATTGTCCTGAATGGCAGCCAAGACAATCTCTTGAATGGTTACATCTGCATATTGCAGAACCCTGCCATTTTGCTTAACGGCCGCCAAGACAATCTCTAGATCTTTTTTAAGGTTTTCAGCCGTAGATGCAAGAGCCAAACCACAGTCCTTAACAGCAGCCAAGACAATCTCTCGATCTTTTTTAAGACTTTCATCTGCATAGTGAAGAGCGATGCCAGTTTGCTGAACGGAAGCCAAGACAATCTCTCGATCTTTTGTAAGGCTTTCATCTGCATATTTAAGAGCCCGGCCATCTTGGTTAACGGCCGCCAAAACAATCTCTCGATCTTTTTTAAGGCTTTTACCTGCATAGCCAAGAGCATCGCCATCTTGCTGAACGGCTGCCAAAACAATCTCTCGATCTTTTCTAAGGCTTGCATCTGCATATTCAAGAGCCCAGCCAACTTGGTTAACAGCAGCCAAGACAATTTCTCGATCTTTTGTAAGGCTTTTATCTACAAATTGGAGAGCCTTGCCATTTTGCTGAACGGCAGCCAAGATAATCTCTCGATCATTTTTAAGACTTTTATCTGCATAGACAAGAGTATAACCATCTTGGTTAACGGCAGCTAAGACAATCTCTCGATCCTTTTTAAGGCTTGCATCTGCATAGAGAAGAGCCCAGCCAACTTGGTTAACAGCAGCCAAGACAATTTCTCGATCTTTTGTAAGGCTTTCATCTACAAATTGGAGAGCCTTGCCATTTTGCTGAACGGCAGCCAAGATAATCTCTCGATCATTTTTAAGACTTTTATCTGCATAGACAAGAGCATAACCATCTTGGTTAACGGCAGCTAAGACAATCTCTCGATCCTTTTTAAGGCTTTCATGTATATCAAAAACAGCATATCCAAAATAGCGCGCAACTTGAATAAAAATTTTTTTATCGTTAAAATTGGGAAACTTTTTAAGAGTAGACAGGAGAGATGTTTTTCCCTCGTGCCATCTTTGAGCTTGACCGGCAAAATAAAATCTTTCAATAAACTCATTTTTGATAACGGTTAATTTTTCTTCATCACTCCCTGATATAAGAAAATTTAAAATAGACAATTGATTTTCAGCAATCATCTGGATGCGTTGATTGGCGCTGTTTTTGCAAATTTCGGGTTTCCATATATAGCGATGCAAAAGAGAAAGAAATAAACTCTTTGAGTGAAATAATTCTGAATCAATCATCAATAATTTTTCAAATGTTCTTCTATCTTCAATGGCTCGATCAATCAATTTAAGCTCTTTAGAAGTAAAATCCCTCTTTTGGTCTGTAACGATACACTCCTCAGGAGGCGTAATAGTGGGGAATCGATCACTGTGTGTAATTTGAAAAAGAGTCTGCAATAATGAGATGCAAGGATTTGTCTGAAGAACCCTTTCCCATTTTTTACAGGTAAGTAAAATAGAAGAAATATTGCGTAAAGGTTGACTCTTTTGATTGACAATCTGATCAAAAATAATTCCTAATATTTCATTAGGCATTGTATTTAAGAAGAATTCGAATTCCTCTGAAGTGCTTTGCCTTGTTTGTGAATGAGAGTTAGTAATTTGCATAATTATCCTCTAATTTAATAATTTAATTTTAACATTTATTATAAATTTTTTAATAAATGGTTATTATAACAAATGAAATAATTTATAAGGAGATTTATTTATTTATTTATTTTTGTTGCTGCTAATTAGAAATTGCTGCTTTTTTCCATTTAAACATGGTCACTTTTGGAAATGAATCCATAGAACAGGAGGTTCTAGCTAGGGGAGGTTTAATAGAGATATGAAGCCTATCACTCATTTATTAACCCAAAAAGTGATCAAGCCAATTGTCAAAAAGGTGAGTGTGGTTAAATTCAAGGAATGAGAGAAAAACCCTGCCTAATGTTAGAATTATCCTCCTTTCGGTCAACTTGACCAAAAGGAGCCTAAGAAAAAATCGTAAGCTTAGCCATTGTCCTGAATGGCAGCCAAGACAATCTCTTGAATGGTTTCATGTGCATAAGGGAGAGTATCGACATTTTGCTTCACGGCGGCTAAGACAATTTGTAGATCTTTTTTAAAGATTCCATCTGCAAATTGAAGAGCATTGCCATGTTGCTGAACGGCAGCCAAGACAATCTCTCGATCTTTTTTAAGGCTTTTATCTACATATTGAAGAATCCAGCCATATTGCTGAACGGCAGCCAAGATAATCTCTCGATCTTTTTTAAGGCTTTCATCTGCATGTAGAAGAACAGTGCCATCTTGCTTAACGGCAGCCAAGACAATCTTTCGATCTTTTTTAAGGCTTTCATCTGCAAATTGAAGAGCTCTACCATCTTGCTGAACGGCAGCCAAGCCAATCTCTCGATCTTTTGTAAGGCTTTCATCTGCATATCGAAGAGCTGTGCCATATTGCTGAACAGCAGCCAAGACAATCTCTTTATCTTTTTTAAGTCTTTCATCTGCATATTCAAAAGCCAAGCCATTTTGCTGAACGGCAGCCAAGACAACCTCTCGATCTTTTTTAAGGCTTTCATCTGCAAAGTGAAGAGCTGAGCCACTTTGCTTAACGGCAGCCAAGACAATCTCTCGATCTTTTTTAAAGCCTTCATCTATATCAAAAACATCACCTCCGAAACAGCGAGCAACTTGAATAAAAACTTTTTTATCATCATTAAGATTGCGAAATTTTTTAAGAGTAGACAGGAGAGATGTTTTTCCCTCGTGCCATCTTTGAGCTTGACCGGCAAAATAAAATCTTTCAATAAACTCATTTTTGATAACAGTTAATTTTTCTTCATCACTCCCTGATATAAGAAAATTTAAAATAGACAATTGATTTTCAGCAATCATCCGGATGCGCTGATTGGCGCTGTTTTTGCAAATTTCGGGTTCCCATATATAGCGATGTAAAAGAGAAAGAAATAAACTCTTTGAGTGAAATAATTCTGAATCAATCATCAATAATTTTTCAAATGTTCTTCTTTCTCCGATGGCTCGATCAATCAATTTAAGCTCTTGAGATGTAAAATCACTCTTTTGACCATTTGTGACGATACACTCTTGGGGAAGAGTAATAGTGAATCGATCACTGTGTGTCATTTTAAAAAAAGTCTGCAATAATGAGATGCAAGGATTTGTCTTAAGAATCCTTTCCCATTTTTTACAGGTGAGTAAAATAGAAGCAATATCGCGTAAAGGTTGACTCTTTTGATTGACAATCTGATCAAAAACAATTTCTAATATCTCATTAGGCATTGTATTTAAAGAGTATTCGAATTCCTCTGAAGTGCTTTGCTTTGTTTGTGAATGAAAGTCAGTAATCTGCATAATTATCCTTTAATTAAATTTTTTAGTTTAATATTTATTATCAATTTTTAATAGATAGATATGATAGCAAATAAATTAATTTATAAGTAGAATTATTATTTTTTTTGTTGTGCTAATTAGAAATTGCCGCTTTTGGAAATGAACCTCTAGAACAAGAAGGTTCTAATTAAGTTAGGTTTAATAGAGATGTCCGAGCCTATCATTTATCTATTAGCCCAAAAGTGATCAAGCCAATTGTCAAAAAGGTGAGTGTGGTTAAATTCAAGGAATGAGAGAAAAACCCTGCCTAATGTTAGAATTATCCTCCTTTCGGTCAACTTGACCAAAAGGAGCCTAAGAAAAATCTTAAGCTTAGCCATTGTCCTGAATGGCAGCCAAGACAATCTCTTGAATGGTTTTGTGTACATAAGGGAGAGTATCGACATTTTGCTTCACGGCGGCTAAGACAATTTGTAGATCTTTTTTAAAGATTCCATCTGCAAATTGAAGAGCATTGCCATGTTGCTGAACGGCAGCCAAGACAATCTCTCGATCTTTTTTAAGGCTTTTATCTACATATTGAAGAATCCAGCCATATTGCTTAACGGCAGCCAAGACAATCTTTCGATCTTTTGTAAGACTTTCATCTGCATATAAAAGAGCTGTGCCATCTTGCTTAACGGCAGCCAAGACAATCTTTCGATCTTTTTTAAGGCTTTCATCTGCAAATTGAAGAGTCCTACCATCTTGCTTAACGGCAGCCAAGCCAATCTCTCGATCTTTTGTAAGGCTTTTATCTACCAATTGAAGAGCTCTACTATCTTGCTGAACGGCAGCCAAGACAATCTCTCGATCTTTTTTAAGGCTTTCATCTGCATATCGAAGAGCTGTGCCATATTGCTGAACGGCAGCCAAGACAGTGTCTGGGTCTTTTTTAAGGCTTTCATCTGCAAATTGAAGAAGCCAGCCATTTTGCTTAACGGCAGCCAAGACAATCTCTCGATCTTTTTTAAGGCTTTCATCTATATATTCAAGAGTCGTGCCATTTTTCTGAACGGCAGCCAAGACAATCTCTCGATCTTTTTTAAAGCCTTCATCTATATCAAAAACATCATCTCCGAAACAGCGAGCAACTTGAATAAAAACTTTTTTATCATCGTTAAGATTGCGAAATTTTTTAAGAGTAGACAGGAGAGATGTTTTTCCCTCGTGCCATCTTTGAGCTTGACCGGCAAAATAAAATCTTTCAATAAACTCATTTTTGATAACGGTTAATTTTTCTTCATCACTCCCTGATATAAGAAAATTTAAAATAGACAATTGATTTTCAGCAATCATCTGGATGCGTTGATTGGCGCTGTTTTTGCAAATTTCGGGTTCCCATATATAGCGATGCAAAAGAGAAAGAAATAAACTCTTTGAGTGAAATAATTCTGAATCAATCATCAATAATTTTTCAAATGTTCTTCTTTCTCCAATGGCTCGATCAATCAATTTAAGCTCTTTAGAAGTAAAATCCCTCTTTTGGTCTGTAACGATACACTCCTCAGGAGGCGTAATAGTGGGGAATCGATCACTGTGTGTAATTTGAAAAAGAGTCTGCAATAATGAGATGCAAGGATTTGTCTGAAGAACCCTTTCCCATTTTTTACAGGTAAGTAAAATAGAAGAAATATTGCGTAAAGGTTGACTCTTTTGATTGACAATCTGATCAAAAATAATTCCTAATATTTCATTAGGCATTGTATTTAAGAAGAATTCGAATTCCTCTGAAGTGCTTTGCCTTGTTTGTGAATGAAAGTTAGTAATTTGCATAATTATCCTCTAATTTAATAATTTAATTTTAACATTTATTATAAATTTTTTAATAAATGGTTATTATAACAAATGAAATAATTTATAAGGAGATTTATTTATTTATTTATTTTTGTTGCTGCTAATTAGAAATTGCTGCTTTTTTCCATTTAAACATGGTCATTTTTGGAAATGAATCCATAGAACAGGAGGTTCTAGCTAGGGGAGGTTTAATAGAGATATGAAGCCTATCACTCATTTATTAACCCAAAAAGTGATCAAGCCAATTGTCAAAAAGGTGAGTGTGGTTAAATTCAAGGAATGAGAGAAAAACCCTGCCTAATGTTAGAATTATCCTCCTTTCGGTCAACTTGACCAAAAGGAGCCTAAGAAAAATCGTAAGCTTAGCCATTGTCCTGAATGGCAGCCAAGACAATCTCTTGAATGGTTTTGTGTACATAAGGGAGAGTATCGACATTTTGCTTCACGGCGGCTAAGACAATTTGTAGATCTTTTTTAAAGATTCCATCTGCAAATTGAAGAGCATTGCCATGTTGCTGAACGGCAGCCAAGACAATCTCTCGATCTTTTTTAAGGCTTTTATCTACATATTGAAGAATCCAGCCATATTGCTTAACGGCAGCCAAGATAATCTCTCGATCTTTTTTAAGGCTTTCATCTGCATGTAGAAGAACAGTGCCATCTTGCTTAACGGCAGCCAAGACAATCTTTCGATCTTTTTTAAGGCTTTCATCTGCAAATTGAAGAGCTCTACCATCTTGCTGAACGGCAGCCAAGCCAATCTCTCGATCTTTTGTAAGGCTTTCATCTGCATATCGAAGAGCTGTGCCATATTGCTGAACGGCAGCCAAGACAATGTCTGGGTCTTTTTTAAAGCTTTCATCTACATATTGAAGAAGCCAGCCATTTTGCTTAACGGCAGCCAAGACAATCTCTCGATCTTTTTTAAGGCTTTCATCTGCAAAGTGAAGAGCACTGCCATCATGTTGCTGAACGGCAGCCAAGACAATCTCTCGATCTTTTTTAAAGCCTTCATCTATATCAAAAACATCATCTCCGAAACAGCGAGCAACTTGAATAAAAACTTTTTTATCATCGTTAAGATTGCGAAATTTTTTAAGAATAGACAGGAGAGATGTTTTTCCCTCGTGCCATCTTTGAGCTTGACCGGCAAAATAAAATCTTTCAATAAACTCATTTTTGATAACGGTTAATTTTTCTTCATCACTCCCTGATAGAAGAGAATTTAAAATAGACAATTGATTTTCAGCAATCATCCGGATGCGCTGATTGGCGCTGTTTTTGCAAATTTCGGGTTCCCATATATAGCGATGTAAAAGAGAAAGAAATAAACTCTTTGAGTGAAATAATTCTGAATCAATCATCAATAATTTTTCAAATGTTCTTCTTTCTCCGATGGCTCGATCAATCAATTTAAGCTCTTGAGATGTAAAATCACTCTTTTGACCATTTGTGACGATACACTCTTGGGGAAGAGTAATAGTGAATCGATCACTGTGTGTCATTTTAAAAAAAGTCTGCAATAATGAGATGCAAGGATTTGTCTGAAGAACCCTTTCCCATTTTTTACAGGTGAGTAAAATAGAAGCAATATCGCGTAAAGGTTGACTCTTTTGATTGACAATCTGATCAAAAATAATTCCTAATATTTCATTAGGCATTGTATTTAAGGAGAATTCGAATTCCTCTGAAGTACTTTGCATTGTTTGTGAATGAAAGTCAGTAATTTGCATAATTATCCTTTAATTGAATCATATAATATAATATTTATTATCAATTTTTTAATAAATAGATATGATAACAAATAAATTAATTTAGAAGGAGATTTATTTTTTTTTATGGCTGCTAATTAGAAATTGCTAATTTTCTCACATTTATAAGTGGTCACTTTTGAAAATGAATTTTCAGAACAAGGAGGTTCTAACTAGGGGAGATTTAATAGAGATGTCCGAGCCTATCATTTATCTATTAGCCCAAAAGTGATCAAGCCAATTGTCAAAAAGGTGAGTGTGGTAAATTCAAGGAATGAGAGAAAAACCCTGCCTAATGTGGGAATTATCCTCCTTTCGGTCAACTTGACCGAAAGGAGTTAACAACAAAGCATAATCTTAGCCATTTTCCTGAATGGCAGCCAAGACAATCTCTTGAATGGTTTTATGTGCATAGCGAAGAGCATCGGCATTTTGCTTAACGGCAGTCAAAACAATGTGTAGATCTTTTTTAAAGCTTTCATCTGCAAATGCGAGAGCCAAGCCACGTTGCTTAACGGCCGCCAAGACAATATCTTGATCTTTTTTAAGGATTTCATCTACATATTGAAGAGCATAGCCATTTTGCTGAACAGCAGCCAAGACAATCTCTCGATTTTTTTTTAGACTCTTATCTGCATGTAGAAAAGCCAAGCTATCTTGCTGAACGGCAGCCAAGACAATCTTTCGATCTTTTTTAAGGATTTCATCTGCCAATTGAAGAGCATTGCTATTTTCTTGAATGGCAGCCAAGACAATCTCTCGATCTTTTTTAAGGCTTTTATCTGCAAATTTAAGAACATAGCCAGTTTGCTGAACGGCAGCCAAGACAATCTCTCGATCTTTTTTAAGGCTTTCATCTGCATATTCAAGAGTCATGCCATTTTTCTGAACGGCAGCCAAGACAATCTCTCGATCTTTTTTAAAGCCTTCATCTATATCAAAAACAGAAGCTCCGAAACAGCGAGCAACTTGAATTAAAATTTTTTTATCGTTAAGATTGCGAAATTTTTTAAGAGTAGAGATGATAGGTGTTTGTACATCGTGTAATCTTTGATTTTGAGCTCCTATATAAAACTTTTCGATAAAGTCATTTTTGATAATCGTTAACTTTTCTTCATCACTCCCTGATATAAGAGAGTTTAAAAGAGACAATTGATTTTCAGCAATCAGCTTGATGCGTTGATTGGCGCTGTTTTTGCAAACTTTAGGCTTCCATTTATAGCGATCCAAAAGAGAAAGAAATAAACTCTTTGATTGAAATAATTCTGAATCCATCACTAACAATTTTTCAAATGTTTTTCTTTCTCTAATGGCTCGATCAATTAATTTAAGTTCCTTAGATGTAAAATCCCTCTTTTGATCTGTGACGATACACTCTGGGGGAGGCGTAATAGTGAATCGATCACTGTGTGCAATTTGAAAAAGAGTCTGCAATAATGAGATGCAAGGATTTGCCTTAAGAACCCTTTCCCATTTTTTACAGGTAAGTAAAATAGAAGAAATATCATGTAAAGGCCGGTTCTTTTGATTGACAATCTGATCAAAAACAATGCCTAATATCTCATTAGGCATTGTATTTAAGAAGCATTCGAATTCCTCCGAATTGCTTTGCATTGTTTGTAAATTAAAACTAGTAATTTGCATAATTATCCTTTAGTCGAATTGTTTAATTTAATATTTATTAGAATTTTTTTAATAAATAGAATATGATAGCAAATAAATTGATTTAGAAGGGGATTTATTTTTTTTATTGCTGCTAATTATAAACTGCTAATTTTCTCACATCTAGAAGTGGCCACTTTTGGAAATGAATTTTCAGAACAAGGGGGTTCTAACTAGGGGAGGTTTAATAGAGATGTCCGAGCCTATCACTCATCTATTAGCCCAAAAGTGATCAAGCCAATTGTCAAAAAGGTGAGTGTGGTAAATTCAAGGAATGAGAGAAAAAACCCTGCCTAATGTTAGAATTATCCTCTTTTCGGTCAACTTGACCGAAAAAAGTCTAACACAAAGCGTAAGCTTAGCCATTTTCCTGAATGGCAGCCAGAATAATCTCTTGAATGGTTTCATCTGCACATTGAAGAGCCCACCAGCCGCCTTGCTTAAAAGCAGCCAAAACAATCTGTATGTCTTTTTTAAGATTTTCATCTGCATACTGAAGAGCCATGCCATATTGTTTAACGGCAGCCAAGACAATCTCTCGATCTTTTTTAAGGGTTTCATCTGCATATTGAAGAGTATTGCCATCTTCCTGAACGGCAGCCAAGACAATCTCTCGATTTTGCTTTAGGGCTTCATCTGCAAATTGAAGAGCATAGCTATCTGCCTGAACAGCAGCCAAGACAATTTCTTGATCTTTTTTAAGGCTTTGATCTGCATATTGAAGAGCCCAGCCACTTGGCTGAACGGCCGCCAAGACAATTTCTCGATCTTTTTTAAAGCTTTCATCTATATCAAAAACAGAAGCTCCAAAACAGCGAGCAACTTGAATAAAAACTTTTTTATTATTAAGATTACGAAATTTTTTGAGAGTAGAGATGACAGCTGTTTGTACCTCGTACCATCTTGGATCTTGAGCGCCAGAATAAAATTTTTCGATAAAGTCATTGTTGATAATAGTTAATTTTTCTTCATCACTGCCTGATATAAGCGAATTTAAAATAGACAATTGATTTTCAGCAATCATCTTGATGCGTTTATTGATGCTATTTTTGCAAATTTTAGGGTTCCATATATAGCGATACAAAAGAGAAAGAAATAAACTCTTGGATTGAAATAATGTTGAATCAATCATCAATAATTTTTCAAATGTTGTTGTTTCTCTGAGGGCTCGATCAATTAATTTAAGTTCCTTAGATGTAAAATTCTTCTTCTGATCTGTTGCAATACACTCTGAGGGAGGCATAATAGTGAATCGATCACTGTATTTAATTTGAAAAAGAGTTTGCAATAATGAGATACAAGGATTTGTCTTAAGAATCCTTTCCCATTTTTTACAGGTGAGTAAAATAGAAGAAATATCGCGTAAAGGTTGACTCTTTTGATTGACAATTTGATCAAAAATAATTCCTAATATTTCATTAGGAATTAATATTTCTAAAAAACTTTGGAATTCCTCTGCAGTGTTTCGCATTGTTTGTGAATAAAAGTTAGTAGTTTTCATAATTATCCTTTTAATTTAATAATTTATTTTAATATTTATTAAAAATTTTTTAGTAAATAATTATAATAACAAACAAATTAATTTATAAGTAGAGTTATTATTTTTTTTGTTGCTACTAATTAGAAATCGCTGCTTTTGGGAATGAGCCTCTAAAACAAGAAGGTTCTAGCTAGTACTCAACCACATTAGTTTTGTGTATTTAGACTCTTCAAAGCCCCGGGGCTAGGGTGTTCATTTTGTGCAAAAAATGAGCTTTATTTTTCACAATAATTGGCATAGTTGAATAGAAGGTCGCATGTTTATGCCGTCCTTTCAGGACTCGATGTCTTTTTGATAGAACCCAGGCCTCCGCTTCGCTGCGACCTGGGCTGTAACATGACGGCCCTTCAGGCCTTAACAAAAAGATGATTTAGGGACTATAGAAGAGAGACTTAAACATCTCTTGTTAAGGCCTGAAGGGCCGTCATGTTACAGCCCAGGTCGCAGCGAAGCGGAGGCCTGGGTTCTATCAAAAAGACATCGAGTCCTGAAAGGACGGCATAAACATGCGACCTTCTATTCAACTATGCCAATTATTGTGAAAAATAAAGCTCATTTTTTGCACAAAATGAACACCCTAGCCCCGGGGCTTTGAAGCAGTCTAAATACACAAAACTAATGTGGTTGAGTACTAGGTTAGGTTTAATAGAGATGTCCGAATCTATCACTCATCTATTAACCCAAAAAGTAATCAAGCCAACTGTCAAAAGTGAGCGTGGTAAATTCATAGAATGAGAGAAAGAACCTGCATGATATTAGAACTAGACTCCTTTCAGTTAATTTAACCGAAAAGGAGTCTAACAAAAAAAATCGTAAGCTTAGCCATTTTCCTGAATAGCAGCCAAGACAATGTCTCGAATGGTTTCGTGTACATAGGAAAGAACACGGTCAGTTTGCTTAACGGCCGTCAAAACAATTTGTAAATCTTTTTTAAAGCTTTCATCTGCAGCTGCAAGAGCCCAACCACAGTCCTTAACGGCAGCCAAGACAATCTCTCGATCTTTTTTAAAGATTTCATCTGCAAAGTGAAGAGCTATGCCACATTGCTTAACGGCAGCCAAGACAATCTCTCGATCTTTTTGAAGGCTTTCATGTGCATATTGAAGAGCCCTGCCATCTTGCTGAATGGCAGCTAAGACAATGTCACGATCTTTTGTAAAGCTTTCATCCGCATATTTAAGAGCTGTGCCGTAGCACTGAACGGCAGTCAAAACAATCTGTAGAGCTTTTTTAAGACTTTCATCTGCCAATTTAAGAGCTAAGCCATTTTGCTGAACGGCCGCTAAGACAATCTCTCGATCTTTTTTAAGGCTTTCATCTGCATATTGAAGAGCATAGCCATCTTGCTGAACGGCCGCCAAGACAATCTCTTGGTTTTTTTTAAGGCTTTCATCTGCATATTGAAGAGCATAGCCATTTTGCTGAACGGCCGCCAAGACAATTTCTCGATCTTTTTTAAGGCTTTCATCTGCATATTGAAGAGCATAGCCATCTTGCTGAACGGCCGCCAAGACAATCTCTTGGTTTTTTTTAAGGCTTTCATCTGCATATTGAAGAGCATAGCCATTTTGCTGAACGGCCGCCAAGACAATCTCTCGATCTTTTTTAAGGCTTTCATCTGCATATTGAAGAGCTTGGAGACTAGCCAAGAACATTTCTTGATCTTTTTCAAAGCTTTCACCTGCATATGCAAGAAACCGGACCTTTTGCTGAACGGCAGCCAAGACAATCTCTCGATCTTTTTTAAAGCTTTCATCTATATCAAAAACAGAAGCTCCGAAACAGCGAGCAACTTGAATAAAAACTTTTTTATCATCGTTAAGATTGCGAAATTTTTTAAGAGTAGAGACAACAGATTTTTTTATGTCGTAATCTCTTAGATATTTACCGCCCAAATAAAATTTTTCGATAAAGTCATTTTTGATAACGGTTAATTTTTCTTCATCACTCCCTGATAGAAGAGAATTTAAAATAGACAATTGATTTTCAGCAATCATCTTGATGCGTTGATTGGCGCTGTTTTTGCAAACTTCAGGGTTCCATAGATAGTGATGTAAAAGAGAAAGAAATAAACTCTCTGATTGAAATAATTCTGAATTTATCATCAACAATTTTTCAAATGTTTTTCTGCTTCTGATGACTTGATCAATCAAATTAAGCTCTTGAGATGTAAAATCACTCTTTTGACCATTTATGACGATACACTCCCGGGGAAGAGTAATGGTGAATCGATCACTGTGTGTCATTTTAAAAAAAGTCTGCAATAATGAGATGCAAGGATTTGTCTGAAGAACCCTTTCCCATTTTTTACAGGTGAGTAAAATAGAAGAAATATCGCGTAAAGGCTGGCTCTTTTGATTGACAACCTGATCAAAAATAATTTCTAATATCTCATTAGGCATTGTATTTAAGAAGAATTCGAATTCCTCTGAAGTACTTTGCTTTGTTTGTGAATGAAAGTTAGTAATTTGCATAATTATCCTTTAATTTAATATTTATTATTAATTTTTAGTAAATAGGTATATTAACAAATAAATTGATTTAGAAGAAGGTTTTTTTATTGCTGTTAATTAGAAATTGCCGCTTTGTCCTATTTAGAAATAGCCCCTTTTGGAAATGAATTTCTAGAACAGGAAGATTCTAACTAGGGAAGCTTTAATAGTAATGTTTGAATCTATCAATCATCTAGTAACTAAAAAGTGATCAAGCCAACTGTCAAAAAGTGAGTATGGTAAATTCAAGGAATGAGAGAAAGCCTCTGCAGGTTGTTATAACCAAACTCCTTTCGTTCAAGTGACCGAAAGGAGAATAACAAACAATCATAAGCTTAGCCATTTTCCTGAATGGCAGCCAAAACAATCTTTTGAATGGTTTTATCTGCATAGCGAAGAGCATCGGCCTTTTGCTTAACGGCAGCCAAAACAATCTATAGATCTTTTTTAAGGGTTTCATCTGCATATTCAAGATTCCCGCCATTCTTCTTAACGGCCGCTAAGACAATTTCTCGATCTTTTTTAAGGGTTTCATCTGCAAATTGAAGATTAAAGCCTTTTTTCTGAACGGCCGCCAAGACAATCTCTTGAATGGTTTCATCTACATAGCGAAGAGCTCTACCATTTTACTGAACAGCAGCCAAGACAATCTGTAGATCTTTTTTAAGGCTTTCATGTGCATATTGAAGAGCATGGCCATTTTTCTGAACGGCAGCTAAGACAATCTTTTGATCTTTTTGAAGGTTTACATCTGCATATTTAAGAGATATGCCCTGTTGCTGAACGGCTGCCAAGACAATGTCACGATCTTTTTTAAGGGTTTCATCCGCGTAGAGAAGAGCAGTGCCATTTTGCTGAACGGCCGCCAAGACAATCTCTCGATCTTTTTTAAGGCTTTCATCTGCATATTGAAGAGCATAGCCATTTTGCTGAACGGCCGCCAAGACAATCTCTGGATCCTTTTTAAGGCTTTTATCTGCATATTGAAGAGCATAGCCATTGTGCTGAACGGCCGCCAAGACAACCTCTCGATCTTTTTTAATGCTTTCATCTGCAAATTGAAGAGCTTGGAGGCTAGCCAAGACCATCTCTTTTTCAAAGCTTTGACTTGCACATGCAAGAAACCGGACCTTTTGCTGAACGGCAGCCAAGACAATCTCCCGATCTTTTTTAAAGTCTTCATCTATATCAAAAACAGAAGCTCCGAAACAGCGCGCAACTTGAATAAAAACTTTTTTATCATCGTTAAGATTGCGAAATTTTTTAAGAGTAGAGATGACAGATGTTTTTACGTAGTACCCGCTTGGATATTTAGCGCTCAAATAAAATTTTTCGATAAAGTCATTTTTGATAATGGTTAATTTTTCTTCATCGCTCCCTGATAGAAGAGAATTTAAAATAGACAATTGATTTTCAGCAATCATCTTGATGCGTTGATTGGCGCTGTTTTTGCAAACTTCAGGCTCCCATAGATAGTGATGTAAAAGAGAAAGAAATAAACTCTCTGATTGAAATAATTCTGAATTTATCATTAACAATTTTTCAAATGTTTTTCTTTCTCTGATGACTTGATCAATCAAATTAAGCTCTTGAGATGTAAAATCACTCTTTTGACCATTTGTGACGATACACTCCCGAGGAAGAGTAATAGTGAATCGATCACTGTGTGTCATTTTAAAAAAAGTCTGCAATAATGAGATGAAAGGATTTGTCTGAAGAACACTTTCCCATTTTTTACAGGTAAGTAAAATAGAAGAAATATCGCTTAAAGACTAGCTCTTTTGATTGACAATCTGATCAAAAATAATTTTTAATATTTCATTAGGCATTGTATTTAAGAAGAATTCGAATTCCTCTGAAGTGCTTTGCTTTGTTTGTGAATGAAAGTTAGTAATTTGCATAATTATCCTTTAATTTAATAATTAATTTTAATAGCTATTATCAATTTTTTAATAAACGATTATTATAACAAGTAAAATAATTTAGAAGGAGATTTATTTTTTTTATTGCTTCTAATTAGAAATTGCTAATTTTCTCACATTTAGAAGTGGCCACTTTTGAAAATGAATTTTCAGAAAAAGGAAATTCTAACTAAGGGAGGTTTAATAGAGATGTCCGAGCCTATCACTCATCTATTAGCCCAAAAGTGATCAAGCCAATTGTCAAAAAGGTGAGTGTGGTAAATTCAAGGAATGAGAGAAAAACCTGCCTAATGTTAGAATTATTCTCCTTTCGGTCAACTTGACCGAAAGGAGTCTAACACAAAGCGTAAGCTTAGCCATTTTCCTGAATGGCAGCCAAGACAATCTCTTGAATGGTTTCATGTGCATAAGGGAGAGTATCGACATTTTGCTTCACGGCGGCTAAGACAATTTGTAGATCTTTTTTAAAGCCTTCATCTGCAAATGCGAGAGCCAAGCCAAACTGCTTGACGGCAGCTAAGACAATTGCTCGATCTTTTTTAAGAGTTTCATCTACATATTGAAGAGCATAGCCATTTTGATGAACTGCAGCCAAGACAATCTCTCGATCTTTTTTAAGGCTTTCATCTGCATATTCAAGGGCCCAGCCATCTTGTTGAACGGCCGCCAAAACAATCTCTCGATCTTTTTTAAGGCTTTCATCCGCATATCGAAGAGCTATTCCAGTTTGCTTAATAGCAGCCAAAGCAATCTCTCGATCTTTTTTAAGGCTTTTATCTGCATATTGAAGAGCATAGCCATCTTGCTGAACGGCAGCCAAGACAATCTCTCGATCTTTTTTAAGGCTTTCATCTGCATATTCAAGGGCCCAGCCATCTTGTTGAACGGCAGCCAAGACAATCTCTCGATCTTTTTTAAGGGTTTCATCTGCATATTTAAGAGCCCAGCCATTTTGCTGAACCGCAACCAAGACAATCTCTCGATCTTTTTTAAGGGTTTCATCTGCATATTGAAGAGCCCAGCCATTTTGCTGAACCGCAATTAAGACAATCTCTCGATCTTTTTTAAGGGTTTCATCTACCAATTTAAGAGCTAAGCCTTCTTGCTTAACGGCAGCCAAAACAATTTCTCGATCTTTTTTTAAGCTTTCATGTATATCAAAAATGGAAGCTCCGAAACAGCGAGCAACTTGAATAAATTTTTTTTTATCGTTAAGGTTGAGGAATTTTTTAAGAGTAGAGATGATAGATGTGTGTATATCATGTAATCTTTGATGGTGCGCGCCCGAATAAAATTTTTCGATAAGGTCATTTTGAATAACGGTTAATTTTTCTTCATCACTCCCTGATAGAAGAGAATTTAAAATAGACAATTGATTTTCAGCAATCATCTTGATGCGTTGATTGGCGCTGTTTTTGCAAACTTCAGGGTTCCATGAATGGCGATCCAAAAGAGAAAGAAATAAACTCTTTGGGTGAAATAATGCTGAATCCATCATCAACAATTTTTCAAATGCTGTTATTTCTCTACAGGCTGGATCAATCAATTTAAGTTCCTTAGATGTAAAATCCTTCTTTTGGCTTTGGTTTGTCGCGATACACTCTTGAGGAGGCGTAATAGTAGTGAATCGATCACTGTGTGTAATTTGAAAAAGAGTCTGCAATAATGAAATGCAAGGATTTGCTTTAAGAATCCCTTCCCACCTTTTACAGGTAAGTAAAATAGAAGAAATATCGACTAAAGGCTGTCTTTGTTGATTGACAATCTGATCAAAAATAATATCCAATATCTCATTAGGTATTATATTTGAAAATAATTGGAATTCCTCCGAAGTGCTTTGCCTTATGTGTGAATGAAAGTTAGTAATTTGCATAATTATCCTTTAATTTAATAATTTAATTTTAATAGCTATTATCAATTTTTTAATAAACGATTATTATAACAAGTAAAATAATTTAGAAGGAGATTTATTTTTTTTATTGCTGCTAATTAGAAATTGCTAATTTTCTCACATTTAGAAGTGGCCACTTTTGAAAATGAATTTTCAGAAAAAGGAAATTCTAACTAAGGGAGGTTTAATAGAGATGTCCGAGCCTATCACTCATTTATTAACCCAAAAGTGATCAAGCCAAATGTCAAAAAGTGAGCATGGTAAATTCAAGGAATAAAAGAAAAACGCTGTATGATGTTAGAATTATCCTCCTTTCGGTCAACTTGAACAAAAGGAGTCTAAGAAAAAATCGTAAGCTTAGCCATTTTCCTGAATAGCAGCCAAGACAATCTCTTGAATGGTTTCATCTGCATAGCGAAGAGCGTCGCCTCGTTGCTGAACGGCAGCCAAGACAATCTCTCGATCTTTTTTAAAGCTTTCATCTACATACATAAGAGCCCAGCCATTTTGCTTAACGGCAGCTAAGACAATCTCTCGATCTTTTTTAAAGCTTTCATCTGCAAATTGAAGAGCCCAGCCATTTTTCTTAACGGCAGCCAAGACAATCTCTCGATCTTTTTTAAAAGGTTTATCTGCATGTTGAAGAACACTGCCATGTTGCTGAACAGCAGCCAAGACAATCTCTCGATCTTTTTGAAGGCTTTCATGTGCATATTGAAGAGCATAGCCTCTTTGCTGAACGGCAGCCAAGACAATCTCTCGATCTTTTTTAAGGGTTTCATCTGCATATTCAAGGGCCCAGCCATCTTGCTGAACGGCAGCCAAGACAATCTCTCGATCTTTTTTAAGGGTTTCATCTGCATATTGAAGAGCATAGCCACTTTGCTGAACCGCAACCAAGACAATCTCTCGATCTTTTTTAAGGGTTTCATCTACCAATTTAAGAGCTAAGCCTTCTTGCTTAACGGCAGCCAAAACAATTTCTCGATCTTTTTTAAAGCTTTCATGTATTCCAAAAATGGAAGCTCCGAAACAGCGAGCAACTTGAATAAAAACTTTTTTATCGTTAAGGTTGAGGAATTTTTTAAGAGTAGAGATGATAGATGTGTGTATATCATATAATCTTTGATGGTGCGTGCCCGAATAAAATTTTTCGATAAGGTCATTTTGAATAACGGTTAATTTTTCTTCATCACTCCCTGATAGAAGAGAATTTAAAATAGACAATTGATTTTCAGCAATCATCTTGATGCGTTGATTGGCGCTGTTTTTGCAAACTTCAGGGTTCCATGAATGGCGATCCAAAAGAGAAAGAAATAAACTCTTTGGGTGAAATAATGCTGAATCCATCATCAACAATTTTTCAAATGCTGTTATTTCTCTACAGGCTGGATCAATCAATTTAAGTTCCTTAGATGTAAAATCCTTCTTTTGGCTTTGGTTTGTCGCGATACACTCTTGAGGAGGCGTAATAGTAGTGAATCGATCACTGTGTGTAATTTGAAAAAGAGTCTGCAATAATGAAATGCAAGGATTTGCTTTAAGAATCCCTTCCCACCTTTTACAGGTAAGTAAAATAGAAGAAATATCGCCTAAAGGCTGTCTTTGTTGATTGACAATCTGATCAAAAATAATATCCAATATCTCATTAGGTATTATATTTGAAAATAATTGGAATTCCTCCGAAGTGCTTTGCCTTGTGTGTGAATGAAAGTTAGTAATTTGCATAATTATCCTTTAATTTAATAATTTAATTTTAATAGCTATTATCAATTTTTTAATAAACGATTATTATAACAAGTAAAATAATTTAGAAGGAGATTTATTTTTTTTATTGCTGCTAATTAGAAATTGCTAATTTTCTCACATTTAGAAGTGGCCACTTTTGAAAATGAATTTTCAGAAAAAGGAAATTCTAACTAAGGGAGGTTTAATAGAGATGTCCGAGCCTATCACTCATCTATTAGCCCAAAAGTGATCAAGCCAATTGTCAAAAAGGTGAGTGTGGTAAATTCAAGGAATGAGAGAAAAACCTGCCTAATGTTAGAATTATTCTCCTTTCGGTCAACTTGACCGAAAGGAGTCTAACACAAAGCGTAAGCTTAGCCATTTTCCTGAATGGCAGCCAAGACAATCTCTTGAATGGTTTCATGTGCATAAGGGAGAGTATCGACATTTTGCTTCACGGCGGCTAAGACAATTTGTAGATCTTTTTTAAAGCCTTCATCTGCAAATGCGAGAGCCAAGCCAAACTGCTTGACGGCAGCTAAGACAATCGCTCGATCTTTTTAAGAGTTTCATCTGCAAATTGAAGAGCATTGCCATGTTGCTGAACGGCAGCCAAGACAATCTCTCGATCTTTTTTAAGGCTTTCATCTGCAAATTGAAGAGCATAGCCATGTTGCTTAACGGCAGCCAAAACAATCTCTCGATCTTTTTTAAAGCCTTCATCTGCAAATGCGAGAGCCAAGCCAAACTGCTTAACGGCAGCTAAGACAATCGCTCGATCTTTTTTAAGAGTTTCATCTACATATCGAAGAGCATAGCCATTTTGATGAACTGCAGCCAAGACAATCTCTCGATCTTTTTTAAGGCTTTCATCTGCAAATTGAAGAGCATAGCCATGTTGCTTAACGGCAGCCAAAACAATTTCTCGATCTTTTTTAAGGCTTTCATCCGCATATCGAAGAGCTATTCCATTTTTCTGAACGGCAGCCAAGACAATCTCTCGATCTTTTTTAAAGCCTTCATCTATATCAAAAACAGAAGCTCCGAAATAGCGAGCAACTTGAATAAAAATTTTTTTATCATCGTTAAGATTGCGAAATTTTTTAAGAGTAGACAGGAGAGATGTTTTTCCCTCGTGCCATCTTTGAGCTTGACCGGCAAAATAAAATCTTTCAATAAACTCATTTTTGATAACGGTTAATTTTTCTTCATCACTCCCTGATATAAGAGAATTTAAAATAGACAATTGATTTTCAGCAATCATCCGGATGCGCTGATTGGCGCTGTTTTTGCAAATTTCGGGTTTCCATATATAGCGATGCAAAAGAGAAAGAAATAAACTCTTTGAGTGAAATAATTCTGAATCAATCATCAATAATTTTTCAAATGTTCTTCTTTCTCCGATGGCTCGATCAATCAATTTAAGCTCTTGAGATGTAAAATCACTCTTTTGACCATTTGTGACGATACACTCTGGGGGAGGCGTAATAGTGAATCGATCACTGTGTGTCATTTTAAAAAAAGTCTGCAATAATGAGATGAAAGGATTTGTCTGAAGAACACTTTCCCATTTTTTACAGGTAAATAAAATAGAAGAAATATCGCTTAAAGACTGGCTCTTTTGATAGACAATCTGATCAAAAATAATTTTTAATATTTCATTAGGCATTGTATTTAAGAAGAATTCGAATTCCTCTGAAGTGCTTTGCCTTGTTTGTGAATGAAAGTTAGTAATTTGCATAATTGTCCTTTAATTTAATAATTTAATTTTAATAGCTATTATCAATTTTTTAATAAATACATATGATAACAAATAAATTAATTTAGAAGGAGATTTATTTATTTTTGTTGCTGCTAATTAGAAATTGCTGTTTTTTCCATTTAAAAATGATCACTTTTGGAAATGAATCCCTAGAATAGGAGGTTCTAACTAGGGGAGGTTTAATAGAGATATGAAGCCTATCACTCATTTATTAACCCAAAAAGCGATCAAGCCAAATGTCAAAAAGTGAGCATGGTAAATTCAAGGAATAAAAGAAAAACGCTGTATGATGTTAGAATTATCCTCCTTTCGGTCAACTTGAACAAAAGGAGTCTAAGAAAAAATCGTAAGCTTAGCCATTTTCCTGAATAGCAGCCAAGACAATCTCTTGAATGGTTTCATCTGCATAGCGAAGAGCGTCGCCTAGTTGCTGAACGGCTGCCAAGACAATCTCTAGATCTTTTCTAAGGTTTTCATCTGCAAATTGAAGAGCATTGCCATGTTGCTGAACAGCAGCTAAGACAATCTCTCGATCTTTTTTAAAGCTTTCATCTGCATATTCAAGAAAATAGCCCTCTTTCTGAACGGCAGCCAAGACAAGCTCTCGATCTTTTTTAAGGCTTTCATCTGCAAATCGAAAAGCCAAGCCCTCTTTCTGAACAGCAGTCAAGACAACCTCTTTATCTTTTAAGGCTTTCATCTGCAAAAGGAGCCTAACAAAATCGTAAGTTTAGCCATTATCCTGAATGGCAGCCCAGACAATGTCTTGAATGGTTGCATGTGCATAGAAAAAAGCATGGCTATTTTGCTTAACAGCAGCCAAAACAATCTGTAGATCTTTTTTAAGGGATTCATCTGCCTGGTTAAGAGTCAAGCCATTTTTCTGAACAGCAGCTAAGACAATGTCTCGATCTTTTTTAAGGCTTTCATCTGCATATTCAAGAGCCCAGCCATTTTCCTTAACGGCAGCCAAGACAATCTCTCGATCTTTTTTAAGGGGTTTATCTGCATGTTGAAGAACACTGCCATGTTGCTGAACAGCAGCTAAGACAATCTCTCGATCTTGTTTAAGGCTTTCATCTGCATATTCAAGAGCCCAGCCACTTTCCTTAACGGCAGCCAAGACAATCTCTCGATCTTTTTTAAAGATTCCATCTGCAAATTGAAGAGCATTGCAATGTTGCTGAACGGCAGCCAAGACAATCTCTCGATCTTGTTTAAGGCTTTCATCTGCATATTCAAGAGCACTGCCATCATGTTGCTGAACGGCAGCCAAGACAATCTCTCGATCTTGTTTAAGGCTTTCATCTGCATATTCAAGAGCCCAGCCATGTTGCTTAACGGCAACCAAAACAATTTCTCGATCTTTTTTAAGGCTTTCATGTATATCAAAAATGGAAGCTCCGAAACAGCGAGCAACTTGAATAAAAATTTTTTTATCGTTAAGGTTGAGGAATTTTTTAAGAGTAGAGATGATAGATGTGTGTATACCATATAATCTTTGATGGTGCGCGCCCAAGTAAAATTTTTCGATAAGGTCATTTTGAATAACGGTTAATTTTTCTTCATCACTCCCTGATATAAGAGAATTTAAAATAGACAATTGATTTTCAGCAATCATCTTGATGCGTTGATTGGCGCTGTTTTTGCAAACTTCAGGGTTCCATGAATGGCGATCCAAAAGAGAAAGAAATAAACTCTTTGGGTGAAATAATGCTGAATCCATCATCAACAATTTTTCAAATGCTGTTATTTCTCTACAGGCTGGATCAATCAATTTAAGTTCCTTAGATGTAAAATCCTTCTTTTGGCTTTGGTTTGTCGCGATACACTCTTGAGGAGGCGTAATAGTAGTGAATCGATCACTGTGTGTAATTTGAAAAAGAGTCTGCAATAATGAAATGCAAGGATTTGCTTTAAGAATCCCTTCCCACCTTTTACAGGTAAGTAAAATAGAAGAAATATCGCCTAAAGGCTGTCTTTGTTGATTGACAATCTGATCAAAAATAATATCCAATATCTCATTAGGTATTATATTTGAAAATAATTGGAATTCCTCCGAAGTGCTTTGCCTTGTGTGTGAATGAAAGTTAGTAATTTGCATAATTATCCTTTAATTGAATTATTTTTTTAATTTTTGTTAGCAACTTTTATTGATAAATATTATAAAACATAAGCTAATTTAGAAATGTATTTATTTAATTTAATTTCATCAACATTTTTTGTTTAAATAAAAAATATAAAAAATAAATTAATGTAGGAAGAGATTTATATAATTTTAAAACAATGATCCTGTTAATTATTTAAGTCCTGGAATAGTAGAAAAATTTAAAGAAAAACGACATACAAAGAGAGAGGGATTGACAGGGTGTTTTGCTGGGTTCTATCAACAAGACATCGAGTCCTGAAGAGGATGACAGAAAATTGATAATTTCTGACGTATATAACTTATTTTAACTGGTCTTGAGTATATTGTGAGTGGTTTCAAAAAATTATTTAAGGTCTTAAATTATCAATTTTCTGTCAGCCTCGAAAGGACGGCATAAACAAGTTACCTTCAATTGAATCATGCCAATCTTTTCCCTATATTTGTCCTCTTAAAAAGGAGAGACGGATTTTATAACTACAAATAAAATCTTTATTAATAATTGAATTTACTGTTAAAATTCAATTGTTTATTTGATTTAATTATTTAATTAATATAAAATATAAAAAACTTAAAAATTTTAAGTTAATATAAATAACAGTAATAATTAATTTAATTAAAAGGTTTAATAATGCAAACTACTGTCATTCATTCACAAACAATACCAAATAATTTCAACGAAGTCTTTTTAGATAATTTAATTCCTACGGAGTTGTTAAAAATTATTTTTGATCAAGTTATCCATCAAAAGATCCAATCTTTACGTGATATTTCTTCTATTTTACTCACCTGTAAAAAATGGAAAATTATTTTTGAAGAGAATCCTTGTATCTCATTGATACAGGCTCTTTTTCAACTTAAAGAAAGTGATCAATCGACTATTACCCTAAAGGATTGTATAATACCTGACCAAAAAAACCAATTTACATCTCAGGAATTGAAATTGATTGATGGAGTCTGTTTTGAAAAAAGATTTAAAAAATTGTTAATGCTCGATTTAAAAATATTTCAACCGAAAAGTTTATTTCTTCCGCTTTTGAATCGCTATTTATGGATTCCCGAAGTTTGCAAAAAGAGCGCCAACAAAAACATTCAGAATGTGGCTGAAGAGCAATTGTCTATTTTAAACTCTCTTGCATCAGGCGCTGAAGACCAAAGACTCAACTTGATCACAAAGGAAGTTATCGAAAAACTCTATCGAGGTGGTCGAGGTCGAGCATGGGGACAGGCGGAAAAATTCGTTATCTCCACTCTTAAACAATTTCCCAATCTTCATAATAAAGAATTGTTTATTCAAGTAAGCCGCTGTTTCGGAGCTTCTGTTTTTGATATAGACGAGGAGTTTAAAAAAGATCGAGAGATTGTCTTGGCTGTCATGCAACAAGATGGCCTAGCTCTTGAGTTTGCAGATGAAAGCCTTAAAAAAGATCGAGAGATTGTCTTAGCTGCCGTTCAGCAAACTGGCTATGCTCTTCAATTTGCAGATGAAACCCTTAAAAAAGATCGAGAGATTGTCTTAGCTGCCGTTCAGCAAGATGGCTATGCTCTTCAATATGCAGATAAAAGCCTTAAAAAAGATCGAGAGATTGCTTTGGCTGCCATTAAGCAAAATAGCTATGCTCTTCAATTAGCAGATAAAAGCTTTAAAAAAGATGAAGAGATTGTCTTGGCTGCCGTTCAGAAAGAGGGCTTGGCTCTTCAATTTGCAGATGAAAGCCTTAAAAAAGATCGAAAGATTGTCTTGGCTGCCGTTAAGCAACGCGGCTGGGCTCTTCAATATATAGATAAAAGCCTTAAAAAAGATCGAGAGATTGTCTTAGCTGCCGTTCAGCAAAGTGGCTATGCTCTTCAATATGCAGATGAAACCCTTAAAAAAGATCGAGAGATTGTCTTAGCTGCCGTTCAGCAAGATCGTTTTGCTCTTCAATTTGCAGATGAAAGCCTGAAACAGATTATCAACTTTTGACAGCTATTCAACAAGACCCGAAACTCGTAAATATGCGGATGAAAGCCTTAAAAGATGACTCCTTTGTCTTGACTGCATTAAACTCAATAGCAATCTAAGTATTGAGTTCCAATGCGTATACCATTATCCCGTCACCATTGTAAGTCCAGGTGATTGGACTGCATGATATCAAGTCCGGATGGATTGTTATGTGTTGGGGTTCTGAAAAACCCCGAATATTTTTTTTAAATCGTTATTAGTTTATCTCAAGAAAATCTATAAAAATGATACTGTTTTTGGACATGCCCTGAGCTGGGATGAGGAACCAAAAAAATATTTAATAACTAATTATTAGAACGCTTTTCTTTCTATTTTAAAGAGAAAATATCTTAGGCTATTGTACTTTTATTTGGCGGTCTAATATTGTTAGCTGAGAGTCCCTGCATCAGCCTGAAGGGCTGTAAGTGCAAAAGCCCAGGGCAACGCCCTGGGTATGAGTGAGTTGTGTTATGCAGCCTGAAGGGCTGCAAGTGTCAAATATTTCTAGTTGTTAAATCCGGAACTTCAGCTCTTTTATTAAGAATGAATGATATCCATTGCCCATTTAGCAGCGCAATTTCCAGCAGCTACTCCTCCTAACGCAGGAAGTACAGCAACTGTCCAAGAGCCTGCAACAAAAAGAGTACCCAAAGCAATTGCATCAACTGCAGCTATGCCTCCCATCATTAAATCAATAGAACTCATATAGTTGTCATATCGAGGATGTGATTTATAAGGGTTGACCTCATCTTTTAAATAGTCATCAGCTAATTTTTTTAAATAATGCGAAATTTCCACTCTCAAAATCAGCGTGATAACTGCACTACCCAAAAAAAGTTCTGGGGCAAAATAAGCAGTTGCAATACAGCAACCCGCAAAGAAAATTTTGTCTTTATTGTTATAAACAAAAGTAGAAGCTTTATCAGCTGTTTCATGATACTTTTGGCTAACATAATGACCTGCTTGTTGGCAGTTTTGGCTTGTGACCTGATAAGCATGCTCAATAGAATCCTGCGTTCTTTGAACCTGTCTGGTCATTTTATGGTGGAGCGTTGTTCTAATATCTCCTGCCCTATCATAAGTTTGATGAAAAGTGCTTATTAAACTACTTAACATTTTTATACCTTTATTATTTTGTTTATTAGTCGGTAATAAAATTATATAATAAAGATTATTAAATATCAATTGATATAAAATAAATTAAAGATTAAATTTAATTTAAGGAATCTTATTGATTATACAAAAGAAATAGAAGAAACCGCTGTCATGAGACTCGTTGACATAAGTTTTTGCCTATTAGGATTAGGATGCTGAACGGTGTATACTCTTGATCTTTTTATTAAACCTTCGTTAAACTATCTTCAAAATAAGAAGGATGAGGAATATGCAACGCACAAAACTGTTAATTATTGGGTCGGGACCGGCTGGATATACCGCAGCAATTTATGCAGCACGGGCGAATTTAGAGCCGGTATTATTTGAAGGATTTTATGCTGGACCTGCAGGTGGACAGCTTATGACAACGACGGATGTTGAGAATTATCCCGGCTTTCCGGAGGGAATTTCGGGTCCTGAGCTTGTGGATCGATTTCGCGCGCAAGCAATTCGTTTTGGAACGCAAGTGGTAAATGAAGATGTAGTAAGTGTAGATTTGAGCCGACGTCCTTTTATTGCAAAGGGACCCAAAGCCCATTTCGAGGCAGAGTCAGTGATTATTGCGACTGGGGCAACAGCTAAGCGATTAGATATTGTAGGAACGCGTGATGGAGAATTTTGGCAAAAAGGAGTAACTGCTTGTGCAGTTTGTGATGGCGCCGCCCCTATTTTTCGTAATCAGCCTCTTTTTGTTGTTGGCGGAGGAGATACAGCAATGGAAGAGTCGCTTTTCTTGACAAAATTTGGAAGCCGTGTCTATATCGTGCATAGAAGAGATCAATTGCGAGCTTCAAAAATTATGCAAGAAAGAGTGTTTAAAAATCCTAAAATAGAAATTCTTTGGGATTCTGTTGTAGCGGCTGTAGAAGGCGATTCCATTGTGCGCAGCGTAAAGCTAGAAAATGTCAAAACAGAGCAGAAAACTACCCTGCCGGCTGGAGGTCTATTTTTTGCCATTGGCCATTCACCCAATACTGACTTTTTACAAGGGCAAATCGAACTTCATCCTAATGGCTACATCAAAGTTTTTGAAGGAACACGGACGAATTTAGAGGGGGTGTTTGCAGCGGGTGATGTGCAAGATCACATCTATCGCCAAGCAATTACAGCAGCGGGATCAGGCTGCATGGCGGCTTTAGAGGCTGAAAGATGGTTAGCCGAAAAAGGAATTTGCTATTGATGTCTCGTTCAAATTGTTGTAAATTTTTCATTTTTCTTTTTCTATTGAATGTTTACCGAGTAGGGGCTACGGAATATCAGCCTTGGCTTGGAAATTTTTATGAATTTGAGCTTCGTTCGTCTGTAATGTATCAGGGATATACCCACCTTTCTTCAGGCTCGCATCTAAAAAAATATTCCTCTAATGATGTTTTTCTCAATCTTAGCCTCAGTGTTGCTCGCCCAGATCCAGATGGTAGCCTCGAATTTGAAATCACTGAAGCACGTACTAGAAGGCAAAAAGGAGAGATTGATCAACTAAAACTAACAGGACGCTATTTGTGGCAAGATGATGTTGCCGGTGATCCTATCAGTTTGATCACAGGCATTAGCTATATTCAAGCCTTTTCTTCTAGTCTTAAAGATGTGAGTTCTTTTCATCATGGATTATACAATGCTGAGTTTTTTCTTTCTTTAGGTCAAGAGAAGGCAGAAGGGATTTTATGGGATTCGCGTTGGTGGAGCGTCTTCGCCATTGGAATGGCTGAACAAGGATCCCCCTGGTTTCGATTTCGTTTAGATTATGATAAACGTTGGGAAGAGAAGCATGAAACCAAGCTATTTTTGCATTCTTTATGGGGGTTAGGACGTCATCCTCTTCGTTTAAATCATTTCCATGGTTATGGCCCTATTCAACACCAATCCATTGATTTAGGATGGCGATATACTTATCTTTTAGAGTTTTATGGGAGTGTAAGCCTTGAATATTCTTATCGCGTTTATGCACGCAATTTTCCAGCTTATACTCATCGTGTTATCGCTCAACTTCTCTATACTTTTGGTCTTTGAATTAAATAATTTAGCGTTATTTATATTCTTACAAAGTTTACTAAACGTATCAATTGAATTAACAAATATAAAAAACTTAAGCCTATAAAATTTGGTTATTTAAGGAATGTCACGGATTCTTTGATCTCGCTTGCGTAAGGTAGGCTTTTAAACTAATTAACGAAAATAAACTATTTGATGAACGGTAGAAAATTTGATTCGTCAACCGAACAACAACTTACAAATGCCAGACCGAGTATAATGCCAGATCGAGTATATAGTTTTTGGGAGTTTGTAGTAGTGAAGTTAAGGCAAGTTCAATTCGAAGAGCTAAACTCACATATTCACGAGCTCGGTCATTTTGCTTAAGGGCCACCAAGACAATTTCTCGATCTTTTTTAAGGCTTTCATCTGCATATTCAAGAGCTGTGCCATCTTGGTTAACGGCAGCCAAGACAATTTCTCGATCTTTTTTAAGACTTTCATCTGCACATTGAAGAGCTTCCGCACTTTGCTTAATGGCAGCCAAGGCAATTTCTCGATTTTTTTTAAGGCTGGCATCTGCATATTCAAGAGCCCAGCCATCTTGCTTAACGGCAGCCAAGACAATTTCTCGATCTTTTTTAAGGCTTTTACCTGCATAGCCAAGAGCATCGCCATCTTGCTGAACGGCTGCCAAAACAATCTCTCGATCTTTTCTAAGGCTTGCATCTGCATAGAGAAGAGCCCAGCCAACTTGGTTAACAGCAGCCAAGACAATTTCTCGATCTTTTGTAAGGCTTTCATCTACAAATTGGAGAGCCTTGCCATTTTGCTGAACGGCAGCCAAGATAATCTCTCGATCATTTTTAAGACTTTTATCTGCATAGACAAGAGCATAACCATCTTGGTTAACGGCAGCTAAGACAATCTCTCGATCCTTTTTAAGGCTTTCATGTATATCAAAAACAGCATATCCAAAATAGCGCGCAACTTGAATAAAAATTTTTTTATCGTTAAAATTGGGAAACTTTTTAAGGGTGGAGATGACGGATGTTTTTGCCTGCCGCCAGGTTGCACTTCGACTCGCGCCTCTATAAAGTTTGGCAATAGAATCATTCTCGATAACCGTTAATCTTTGTTCATCCGTGCCTAATATAAGAGAATTCAAAATAGACAACTGCTCTTCGGCCACAAGCTGGATATTTTTATTGGCGCTAATTTTGCAAACGTCAAGATCCCAGGAGTAGCGATCCAAAAGAGAAAGAAATAAACTCTTTGGGTAAAATAATTTTGAATCAACCATTAATAATTTTTTAAAGTTTTTTTTAAAGCAGACTCGATCCATCAATTTAAGTTCTTGAGATGTAAAAGACTCATTATCAGCTGTGAGGCATGCTTGCAGGTGGCTAATAGTGGTAGAGGGTTGATGGCTACCTTTAAGTTGAAAAAGAACCTGCACCAATGAAATGCAAGGATTCTTTTGAAGAACGCCTTTCCATTTTTTACAAGTGAATAAAATAGAAGAAATATGTTTTGAAGAGTAGTTCGGGTTGACAACTTGATCAAAAATAATTCCTAATACCTCATTAGGAATTAGTGTATCTAACAAAGAGTCGTTTGAAGTTTTGTGCATTGTTTGCAAATGAGAATGTATATTTTGCATAATTATTCTGTAAATAAGCTATTGGTTTTACTATTTAAATTTAATTTTATTAGATGTTATAATATAAAGTTTGTGATTATGATTCAATGTATTAATTCTACCTGATTAGCGCAATTTAGAAATTTCTAAATTGCGCTAACGCATCAAATTTTAATCGAACAGCAACAAACTATTTAACAAAATATAGAAAATTTCATTGCTCAACCAAATAAAAACTTACAAATGCCAGACCGAATATAATGCCAGATCGGATATATAGTTTTTTGGAGTTTGTAGTAGTGAAGTTAAGGCAATTTCAATTCGAAGAGCTAAACTCACATATTCAAGAACTCGGTCATTTTGCTTAACGGCCGCCAAGACAATGTCTCGATCTTTTTTAAGGCTTTCATCTGCATACTTAAGAGTCAGGCCATCTTGCTTAACGGCAGCCAAGACAATGTCTCGATCTTTTTTAAGGCTTGCATCTGCATAGAAAAGAGCCCAGCCATCTTGCTTAACGGCCGCTAAGGCAATCTCTCGATCTTTTTTAAGGCTTTCATCTGCATATTCAAGAGCGCTGCCTCTTTGCTGAACGGCAGCCAAGACAATTTCTCGATCTTTTTTAAGGCTTGCATCTGCATATTTAATAACATAGCCATTTTGCTGAATGGCAGCCAAGACAATTTCTTGATCTTTTTTAAGGCTTTCATTTGCATATTTAAGAGCCCAGCCATCTTGCTGAACAGCAGCCAAGACAATTTCTCGATTTTTTTTAAGGCTTACATCTGCATATTCAAGAGCTAAGCCCTCTTGCTTAACGGCAGCCAAGACAATTTCTCGATCTTTTTTAAGGCTTTTACCTGCATAGGCAAGAGCACCTCCTGTTTGCTGAACGGCTGCTAAAACAATCTCTCGATCTTTTCTAAGGCTTATATCTGCATAGAAAAGAGCCAAGCCAACTTGGTTAACGGCAGCTAAGATAATCTCTCGATCTTTTCTAAAACTTTTAATATCAAAAACAGCCTGTCCAAAACAGCGAACAACCTGAGTAAAAATTTTTTTATCGTTAAAATTGGGAAATTTTTTAAGTGTGGAGATAACAGATGTTTTTGCCAGCTCCCAGGTTGCACTTAAACTCGCGCCTCTATAAAGTTTTGCGATAGAATCATTTTCCATAACCGTTAATCTTTGTTCATCCGTGCCGAATATAAGAGAATCTAAAATAGACAACTGCTCTTTAGCCACAAGCTGAATGTTTTTATTGGCGCTCTTTTTGCAAAATGCAGGATTCCATGGGTAGCGATCCAAAAGAGAAAGAAATAAACTCTTCGGGTGAAATAATTTTGAATCAACCATTAATAATTGTTCAAATCTTTGGTCATCGCTTGCTAGATCGATCAGTTTAAGTTCCTGAGATGTAAAAGACTCATTCTCAGTTGTGAGGCATTCTTGCAGGTGGCTAATAGTGGTAGAGGATTGATGGCTACCTTTAAGTTGAAAAAGAACCTGCACCAATGAAATGCAACGATTCTTTTGGAGAACGCTTTTCCATTTTTTACAGGTAAATAAAATAGAAGAAATATGTTTTGAAGAGTAGTCGGGGTTGACAACTCGATCAAAAATAATGCCTAATACCTCATTTGGAATTAGTGTATCTAACAAAGAGTCGTTTGAAGCTTTGTATATTGTTTGCAAAGGAGACTGTATATTTTGCATAATTATCTTGTAAATAAACTATTGATTTTACTATTTAAATTTAATTTATAATTTAGAGTTTTTTACCAAAAATATTTGACACTTACAGCCCTTCAGGCTGCATAACACAACTTACTGATAACCAGGGCGTTGTTCCATACGCATCAAGCTAAGAGATGAGCGTAGGCTACGCGACGCATTCAGTCGCCGCGCCGCTTCGCTCTGGGCTCTAGGTGAGGAGGTTGAGGACCCACCGTTCGGTCGCCCTCCGGGCTCGGTCACAGTGGGCTATTACCAGTCGTCCTACGGACTCTAGCGGCATTATCAGAACGCCTTAAATAGCATTCAATGGCTTTCTACATTGCCGCTAGAGTCCGTAGGACGACTGGTAATAGCCCACTGTGACCGAGCCCGGAGGGCGACACCGAACGGTGGGTCCTCAACCTCCTCGCCTAGAGCCCAGAGCGAAGCGGCGCGGCGACTGAAGGCGTCGCGTAGCCTACGCTCATCTCTTAGCTTGATGCGTATGGGACAACGCCCTGGTTATCAGTGAGTTGTGTCATGCAGCCTGAAGGGTTATAAGTGTCAAATATTTTTGGTAAAAAAACTGTTTATAATTTTATTAGATGCTATAATATAAATTTTATGGTTATAATTCAATGTATTAATTCTAATTATATTAGCACAATTTATAAATTTTTAAACTGCTCTAACCATCAAATTTTAATCGAACAGCAACACATTCTGGAAGAGACAGCTTTAATGGGAAAAGAATAGTTCCAGAGAAAAAAGTAAGCAAAGCTTATTTTTTATGCGTGAGTTTTCTCAACCCAAATGGCAAAAGCTGTGGCATATTGCTGACAATGACTAAGAGAAACATGAAGGGTGGTAAGATCGTCAAATAATTCTTGTATGAATGGCAAGAAAATAGCGATTGGTTTACCTGTTGGATGATTTCGAATCTCAATATCCAACTTTCCAGAGAAAAAGGTAAAAAAGATTATTTTTATGCATGAGTTTTCCTTCGATTCGCCTGTTTGTGTAATAGGTTTGAGGGCATTGGAAAGCATATGAATGTTAATAATTCTTACGCCTTCAATTAAAATATTTCTCTAATATAAACTATTTGACAAACAGTAGAAAATTTGATTGGTCAACCGAACAAAAACTTACAAATGCCCGACCGAGTATAATGCCAGATCGAATATATAGTTTCTTGAATTTTGTAGTAGTAAAGTTAAAGCAAGGTCAATTTGAAGCGCTAAACTCGCATATTGATATCGAAGAGTCAAGCCATATTGCTTAACGGCAGCCCAGACAATGTCTCGATCTTTTTTAAGGCTGTCATCTGCATATTCACGAGCTTTGCCATCTTGCTGAACGGCAGCCAAGACAATCTCTCGATCTTTTTTAAGGCTTTCATCTGCATATTGAAGAGCTTTGCCATTTTGCTGAACGGCTGCTAAAACAATCTCTCGATCTTTTTTAAGGCTTTCATCTGCATATTGAAGAGCATTGCCATGTTCCTGAACAGCAGCCAAAACAATTTCTAGATCTTTTTTAAGACTTTCATCTGCATAGTGAAGAGCATAGCCTCTTTGCTGAACGGCAGCCAAGACAATCTCTCGATCTTTTTTAAGGCTTTCATCTGCATATTCAAGGGCCCAGCCATCTTGCTGAACGGCAGCCAAGACAATCTCTCGATCTTTTTTAAGGCTTTCATCTGCATTTCGAAGAGTCCTACCCCTTCGCTGAACGCAAGCTAAGACAATCTCTCGATCTTTTTTAACGCGTTCATGTATATCAAAAACAGAATCTCCAAAACAGCGCGCAGCTTGAATAAAAATTTTTTTATCCTTAAAATTGGAAAAATTTTTAAGTGTGGAGATGACGAATCTTTCTGCTTTCCACCAGGTGGTACCTCGAATCGCGCCTATATAAACTTTTGTGATAGAATTATTTGCGATAACCGTTAATCTTTGCTGCTTAGGACCTGATACAAGAGAATTTAAAATAGACAATTGCTCTTTAGCCACTTGATGAATCCTCTTATTGGCGCTCCATTGGCAAACTTCAGGATCCCATGAATAGTGATCCAAAAGACAAAGAAACAAACTCTTCGGGTGAAATAATTTTGAATCAGCCATTAATAATTTTTTAAAGGTTCGATCACAGCAGAATCGATCAATCAATTTAAATTCTTGAGAGGTAAAATGCTTCTTTTGGTAAGTTATCATACAATCCTGTAGCGTAATAGCAGATCGATTACTGTTTTTAAGCTGAAAAAGGGCCTGCACCAATAAAATACAAGGATTTTTTTGGAGAACACTTTTCCATTTTTTACAAGTGAGTAAAATAGAAGAAAAATGCCTTGAAGAGCAGCTTAAGTTGATAACTTGATCAAAAACAACTCCTAATATCTCATTAGGAATTAATGTATCTAACAAAGAGTCGCTTGAAGTTTTTTGCATTGTTTGCAAATGAGAATGTATATTTTGCATAATTGTCCTGTAAATAAACTATTGACTTTACTATTTAAATTTAATTTAATTAGATGCTATAATATAAATTTTGTGATTATGATTCAATGTATTAATTCTACCTGATTAGCGCAATTTAGAAATTTCTAAATTGTGCTAACGCATCAAATTTTAATCGAACAGCAACAAACTATTTAACAAACTGTAGAAAAATTAATTGCTCAACCGAATAAAAACTTACAAATGCCAGACCGAATATAATGCCAGATCGGATATATAGTTTTTTGGAGTTTGTAGTAGTGAAGTTAAGGCAAGTTCAATTCGAAGAGCTAAACTCACATATTCAAGAGCTCGGTCATTTTGCTTAAGGGCCGCCAAGACAATTTCTCGATTTTTTTTAAGGCTTACATCTGCATATTCAAGAGCTAAGCCCTCTTGCTTAACGGCAGCCAAGACAATTTCTCGATCTTTTTTAAGACTTTTATCTGCATATTGAAGAGCTCCCGCACTTTGCTTAATGGCAGCCAAGACGATCTCTCGATCTTTTTTAAGGCTTTTATGTGCATAGCGAAGAGCTTCCCAGCCCCAGCCAACTTGGTTAACGGCTGCCAAAACAATCTCTCGATCTTTTCTAAGGCTTGCATCTGCATATTCAAGAGCCAAGCCAACTTGGTTAACGGCAGCCAAGACAATTTCTCGATCTTTTTTAAGGCTTTTACCTGCATATTGAAGACCATTGCCCTCTTGCTGAACGGCTGCCAAAACAATCTCTCGATCTTTTCTAAGGCTTGCATCTGCATAGAAAAGAGCATCGCCACTTTGCTTAACGGCAGCCAAGACAATTTCTCGATCTTTTTTAAGGCTTTCATCTGCATAGACAAGAGCCGTACCATCTTGGTTAACGGCCGCCAAGACAATCTCTTGATCTTTTTTAAGGCTTTCATCTACAAATTGGAGAGCGTTGCCATTTTGCTTAACGGCCGCCAAGACAATCTCTTGATCTTTTTTAAGGCTTCCATCTGCATATCGAAGAGCTTGGCCATTTTGCTTAACGGCAGCCAAGATAATATCTCGATCTTTTTTAAGGCTTTCATCTGCATTTCGAAGAGTCCTACCCCTTCGCTGAACGCAAGCTAAGACAATCTCTCGATCCTTTTTAAGGCTTTCATGTATATCAAAAACAGAGCGTCCAAAACAGCGCGCAACCTGAATAAAAATTTTTTTATCGTTAAAATTGGGAAACTTTTTAAGGGTGGAGATGACGGATGTTTTTGCCTGCCGCCAGGTTGCACTTCGACTCGCGCCTCTATAAAGTTTGGCAATAGAATCATTCTCGATAACCGTTAATCTTTGTTCATCCGTGCCGAATATGAGAGAATTCAAAATAGACAACTGCTCTTCAGCCACAAGCTGGATATTTTTATTGGCGCTAATTGTGCAAAATTCAGGATTCCATGGGCAGCGATCCAAAAGAGAAAGAAATAAACTTTTCGGGTGAAATAATTTTGAATCCACCATTAACAATTGTTCAAATCTTTGGTTATCATTTGCTAGATCGATTAGTTTAAGTTCCTGAGATGTAAAAGACTCATTCTCAGTTGTGAGGCATTCTTGCAGGTGGCTAATAGTAGAGGGGTGATGGCTACCGTTAAGTTGAAAAAGAGCCTGCACCAATGAAATACAAGGATTCTTTTGGAGAACGCTTTTCCATTTTTTACAGGTAAATAAAATAGAAGAAATATGTTTTGAAGAGTAGTCAGGGTTGACAACTCGATCAAAAATAATGCCTAATACCTCATTTGGAATTAGTGTATCTAACAAAGAGTCGTTTGAAGCTTTGTATATTGTTTGCAAAGGAGACTGTATATTTTGCATAATTATCCTGTGAATAAACTATTAATTTTACTATTTAAATTTAATTTATAATTCAGAGTTTTTTACCAAAAATATTTGACACTTACAGCCCTTCAGGCTGCATAACACAACTTACTGATAACCAGGGCATTGCCCCATACGCATCAAGCTAAGAGATGAGCGTAGGCTACGCGACGCATTCAGTCGCCGCGCCGCTTCACTCTGGGCTCTATGTAAGGGGGTTGAGGACCCACCGTTCGGTCGCCCTCCGGCTCGGTCACGGTGGGCTATTACCAGTCGCCCTACAAACTCTAGCGGCAATGTAGAAAGCCATTGAATGCTATTTAAGGCGTTCTGATAATGCCGCTAGAGTCCGTAGGACGACTGGTAATAGCCCACCGTGACCGAGCCCGGAGGGCGACCGAACGGTGGGTCCTCAACCCCCTTACATAGAGCTCAGAGTGAAGCGGCGCGGCGACTGAATGCGTCGCGTAGCCTACGCTCATCTCTTAGCTTGCTGCGTATGGGACAACGCCCTGGTTATCAGTAAGTTGTGTTATGCAGCCTGAAGGGCTGTAAGTGTCAAATATTTTTGGTAAAAAAAACCTGTTTATAATTTTATTAGATATTATAATATAAGTTTTATGGTTATAATTCAATGTATTAATTCTAATTATATTAACACAATTTATAAATTTTTAAACTGCTCTAACCATCAAATTTTAATCGAACAGTAACACATTCTGGAAGAGATGGCTTTAATGGGAAAAGAATAGTTCCAGAGAAAAAAGTAAGCAAAACTTATTTTTTATGCCTGAGTTTTTCCGACCCAAATGGCAAAAGCTGTGGCATATTGCTGACAATGACTAAGCGAAACATGGAGGGTGGTGAGATCGCCAAATAATTCTTGTGCAAATGGCGAGAAAATAGCGATTGGTTTACCTGTGGGATGATTTCGAATCTTAATATCTAACCAAGTCAGTCCTTGGAAAAATCCTGTTCCCAAGGTTTTTACAATGGCTTCTTTAGCTGCAAAGCGGCCTGCTAAGTGAAGAGCAGGCTCTTTGCGTTTGAGACAATAGTCCTGCTCATAGGAGGTAAATACGCGATTGAGAAATCGTTGTGAATAATGTGTAAGAACTGCTTGAATGCGGGCAGTTTCCACAATGTCATTACCAATTCTCAAATCATAAAGCCAGAAAATTTTTATGTGTCTTAAGCTCTTGATTATTATTTGAAAAATCATCCTCTGTCAACAGACTTCCCTTTTCTGCTGCATTGCAGAAAATCATTCTACTCGAAGAAGTGTGTTTAACAGACAAGACATAAGCTTTAATTGTTTCCCCAATAAATTCAGCTACTTCATTGACAACTACCATTGTTCCATCTTCCAGGTAACCCACACCTTGACGAGCCTCTTTACCATAGCGTTGAATCTTGTTGTTAATCGATTCGTCTGCTTGTATAATAGGTTTGAGGGCATTGGAAAGCATATGAATGTTGATAATTCTTACACCTTCAATCCAAATATTCTCTCATATAAACTATTTGACAAACTGTAGAAAGTTTGATCGGTCAAGCGAAAAAAAAACTTACAAATGCCAGACCGAGTGTAATGCCAGATCGAGTATATAGTTTTTTGAAGTTTGTAGTAGTAGAGTTAGGGCACGTTCAATTCGAAAATCTAAACTCGCATATTCAAGAGCCTTGCTATCTTGCTGAATAGCAGCTAAGACAATCTCTCGATCGTTTGTAAGGCTTTCATCTGCATATTGAAGAGCTAAGCCCTTTTGCTTAACGGCTGCCAAGACAATGTCTCGATCCTTTTTAAGGCTTTTAGCTGCCCAGTAAAGCATATCGCCATCTTGCTTAATGGCAGCCAAGACAATTTCTCGATCTTTTTTAAAGCTTGCATCTGCATAGAGAAAAGCCAAGAAATTTTGCTTAACGGCAGCTAAGACAATCTCTCGATCTTTTTTAAGGCTTTTATCTGCATAATCAAGAGCCCAGCCCCTTTGCTGAATGGCAGCCCAGACAATCTCTCGATCTTTTTGAAAGCTTTTATCTGCATATTTAAGAGATAAGCCCTCTTGCTGAACAGCAGCCCCGACAATTTCTCGATCTTTTTTAAGGCTTTCATCTGCATATTTAAAAGCCCCGCCATTTTGCTGAACAGCAGCCAAGACAATCTCTCGATCTTTTTTAAAGCTTTCATCTACCAACTCAAGAGCCTCTCCATTTTGCTGAACAGCAGCCAAAACAATCTCTCGATCTTTTTTAAGGCTTTCATGTATATCAAAAACAGCATCTCCAAAACAGTGCGCAACTTGAATGAAAAATTTTTTATCGTTAAAATTGGGAAATTTTTTAAGGGTGGAGATGACAGATGTTTTTGCCTGCCGCCAGGTTGCACTTCGACTTCCGCCCCTATAAAGTTTTGTGATAGAATCATTTTCGATAACCGTTAATTTTTGTTCATCCGTGCCTAATATAAGAGAATTCAGAATAGACAACTGCTCTTCAGCCACAAGCTGGATGTTTTTATTGGCGCTCTTTTTGCAAACGTCAAAATCCCAGGAGTAATGATCCAAAAGAGAAAGAAATAAACTCTTTGGGTGAAATAATCTTGAATCAACCATTAGTAATTTTTTAAAGTTTTCTTTAAAGTAGACTTGATCAATCAATTTAAATTCTTGAGATGTAAAAGACTTCTTTTGTCCATCAGTTGTGAGGCATTCTTGGAGGTGCTTAATAGTGTTAGGGCGTTGATGGCTACCTTTAAGTTGAAAAAGAGCCTGCACCAATGAAATGCAAGGGTTCTTTTGGAGAACGCTTTTCCATTTTTTACAAGTGAGTAAAATAGAAAAGGTGTCATTTAAAGATTGGCTTTGGTTGACAACTTGATCAAAAACAATTCCTAATACCTCCTTAGGAATTAGTGTATCTAACAAAGAGTCGTTTGAAGTTTTGTGTATTGTTTGCAAATGAGAATGTATATTTTGCATAATTATCCTATAAATAAGCTATGATTTTAATATTTAAATTTAATTAATAATTCAATTTTTTTAATAAAAAAGGTGAGTATAATTTATTATTTCCTATAATATAAATCTTATGATTATAATTCAATGTATTGTTTCTAATTATATTAAAAAATATAAAAATTTTTAAATTGCCCGAACCCATCAAATTTTAATCGAACAGCAACACATTCTGTAAGAGACGGCTTTAATAGGAAAAGAATATTTCCAGAGAAAAGGGCTGCGAACTGTTGACAAATTTATAGACATATATGTTCGAATTTGATATTTCATTAGCATGAAACTAAGTAAATGGGCAAAAAAACAAGGCATAAGCTATAGGACTGCTTGGCGCTGGTTCAAAGCAGGACAACTCCCTGTTCCTGCCGAGCAAACAAAAACAGGAACAATTCTAATCAAAGAGGAAATGCTTGAGCCAAATGCTGTTGCTATCTATGCACGTGTGTCCTCAGCCGATCAAAAAAATGATCTTAACGGGCAAGTAAGCCGGCTAGTCACTTTTGCCAATCAAAAAGGCTATCTTGTGGCTCACACAGTAACAGAAATAGGCTCTGGCCTCAATGGCCATCGTCCTAAATTAATAAAATTATTGAACAATCCAAAGATCTGGATTATTTTAGTCGAACATCGAGATCGATTGATGAGATTTGGTGCTGAATATGTGGAGTCAGCATTAGCTGCACAAGGAAGAAAATTAATAGTTGCAGATGGTTCTGAGTTAAAGGATGATTTAGTTCAAGATATGATAGAAGTGTTAACTTCTTTTTGTGCTAGACTATACGGACGAAGATCGGCAAAGAACAAAGCTAAAAAAGCATTGGAAACCATGCAAAATGCTAATTAAAAGAGCTTACCGATATGAATTAAAGCCGAATATCGCTCAGCGCATCCTCTTAGCCAAGCATGCAGGATCTGCTCGGTTTGCTTATAACTGGGGGCTTGCTGCAAGAATTGAAAAATATGAAAAAGATGGAATATCTACTAACGCTATTGAACAGCACCGATTACTCAATAATTTGAAGGGGTCACAATTTTCTTGGATGTATGAGGTGTCAAAATGTGCGCCCCAAGAGGCTTTGAGAGATCTTGATCGAGCTTTTCAGAATTTTTTCCACCGCCAGAAGAGTGGTAAGAAAGGAGGATTCCCAAAATTTAAGAGAAAGGGGATCAACGATCATTTCCGATTAACGGGAACCATTAAAGTTAATAAGCAATCCATTCAATTACCTCGTTTGGGTATCATTCGACTTAAAGAGTGTGCAGAAGTACGAGGAAGAATTCTTTCCGCTACAGTTTCTCGTCAAGCAGATCGGTGGTATGTTAGTGTAACGGTAGAGTGTGAAATAGAAAATTCCCAGCCAGTTGAAGGACCAGCGATTGGCATTGATGTCGGGCTAACCTCTTTTGTTACAACTTCAGAAGGTGAAAAAACTATTTCACCAAAGCCTTTAAATAAATCGCTTAAAAAGATAAGAGTATTAAATAAAAAACAAAGTCGCAAACAAAAGGGTTCTAGTAATTATAAGAAATCATCTCTTTTGTTAGCCAGACAGCATCGAAAAATCGGCAATCAACGCACTGATTTCCATCATAAATTATCAACAAGATTGGCGAAAACCAAGTCAATTATTGTTGTTGAAGATTTGGATGTACAAACTTTGCAGCAAAAGAATAGGTTGATAGGTTGAGTAGAGGGATTGCCGATGCAGGATGGAGCGGATTTATACGCATGCTTGCCTATAAGACAGAATGGTATGGCTCGAAGCTAATAAGAGCGCCAAGGTATTATTCTTCTTCAAAAATCTGTTCTCATTGTCAGCATAAAGCCATCCAAATGCCGCTGAACATCAGGGAATGGGTCTGTCAACGTTGCAGTACACAACACGATAGAGACATTAATGCAGCCAAAAATTTATTAAAATTGAGTACCGTGAGTTCCACGGGAATTTACGCTTGTGGAGATTCCTCTTGTGGGATAGGCCAAAAGTCTATTAGCAATGTATCGATGAAGCAAGAAGTAATGAATGGTATATTTGTCCATAAGTTATAGAACGGTAAGTAAAGCTTATTTTTATGCCTGAGTTTTTCCGACCCAAATGGCAAAAGCTGTGGCATATTGCTGACAATGACTAAGCGAAACATGGAGGGTGGTGAGATCGCCAAATAGTTCTTGTGCGAATGGCGAGAAAATAGCGATTGGTTTACCTGTGGGATGATTTCGAATCTCAATATCTAACCAAGTCAGTCCTTGGGAAAATCCTGTTCCCAAGGCCTTTACAATGGCTTCTTTAGCTGCAAAGCGGCCTGCTAAGTGAAGAGCAGGCTCTTTGCGTTTGAGACAATAGTCCTGCTCATAGGAGGTAAATACGCGATTGAGAAATCGCTGTGAATAACGGGTAAGAACTGCTTGAATGCGGGCAGTTTCCACAATGTCATTACCAATTCCCAAAATCATAAAGCCAGAAAATTTTTATGTGTCTCAAGCTCTTGACTATTATTTGAAAAATCATCCTCTGTCAACAGACTTCCCTCTTCTGCTGCATTGCAGAAAATCATTCTACCCGAAGAAGTGTGCTTAACAGACAAGACATAAGCTTTAATTGTTTCCCCAATAAATTCAGCTCCTCCATTGACAACTACCATTGTTCCATCTTCCAGGTAACCCACACCTTGACGAGCCTCTTTACCATAGCGTTGAATCTTGATGTTAATCGATTCGCCTGCTTGTGTAATAGGTTTGAGGGCATTGGAAAGCATATGAATGTTGATAATTCTTACACCTTCAATCGACGCTTGTTGAATGCGATTAATATCTGATGTAATGATATGCGTATCCATGAAGCGAGCTAAGCGAATGAGCTTCATCATCGGATCTTTAATTTCTGGAAAATCAGTATCTGCATAACGCAAGTCAAGTGAAGGCAAACCTTCAAGCTTTTTAATTAAATCTAAACAACGTCGAGCTTTAGTTTTCGTCATTTCATCTCCCGTTTCAGCCTGGGCATAAAGTTCTTTGACGGCAAAGCGGGGAATAATCAGGTGATGATCAAGCAAACCAGAAGAAGCTAAATCAACAATGCGAGGATCCGAGAGAATAGATAAATCAACTAAAATATCTTTTTTCTTATGGCTCATCTGCTTGAATTCTATAAAGGGAATGCTCAAGCGAATTTCTTCAGCAGCTTGTACAGTCATAATCATTCCCACATAAGTGCAAATGAGGTAAACGAGAAATCGCAAGGGCATAAAATCGGCACTGCTGATTTCCCAGCTCATGATGCCGCTTAGGCTAAATAAAATGGTTTGTGCCATCAGATAGCCAAAAAATAGCCCTAAGATAGCAGTATTAAAGGAGCGTAAATTGAAGCGTTTAAAAATAAATTCAACTCCGATTAGTCCTCCTGCTAGAATCCCTCCTCCTAAGAGTCCGACTGCAACATTAATCCACTGGAAACCGCCTTCAAAATAATGTGTAGTAAAACTGACTGAAAAGAGTAAACATATCACGGAAAATAAAACTTGAATAAGAGAGAGTGAAATACTCATGATTTTGGTTCTTTACCTCATACAAAGTTAAATGCTTTGAAATTTTTGTTCAAAGAATCTTAATAAAATTTTAATAAAGCCACCCGTCTACGAGATCGAGCGTGGCTAAGCTTAACACAATCTTAATTTTTTGTATACAAATTAAAACTTGATTCTGCAAAGCAATACAAATGTTTTAAGCACGTGTAGAAAAGCTTGGAATTAACCTAATCTTTTTTTACACTTCAAAACTCAGGTTTTAAGAACCAAAAGTTTCTTTACAATTTACCATTAAGGATTTTCTCTATGTTTAAAGTGAGTCATTCAACTCTTATTTTTTTGTCGGGATTTGCTTGGTTAGCTATTGGCTGTTTTCTTTTGCCGCTCGGGTTAAATTTTATTGTAGCATCGCTTCTCAAGGAAAATGCTGCTCAGCCTCATCCCATTCTTTACTTTCTAGCCCCTTATGCTGGAGGACTAGATGCAGCGGCTCTGGTTTTAATTGCATGCGCCCTTCTGATTGGATTTTTGAAAGGGAGAACAGTATTTTCTAAGAGCGTAAAAAGAAGCGTTAGCCGCATTTTAACTCTTCCCAACCCAGCCCCTTTGAGCAAAATTTACACTCCTAGCTATTATCTGTTACTCGGTTCCATGGTTTTGTTAGGAGTTCTTGTACGCTATACTCCTTTAGATGTTAGGGGTGCAGTCGATGTAATCGTTGGCTCTGCATTGATTAATGGAGCGATGCTTTATTTTCGTCAAGCTTGGATTGTACGCCGCGCAACTTATCGGTCGTCCTCCGAGCTGAGATGAGGAAAATGTGAGTTCGGCAGGGTTGAAACTGCTCAACACATTTACCGAAAAACAGAGAACTAATACATGAAATCCATCTGGATTTGAAGCCCTGCAGTCCAATCACACGGGCTTACAATGTGGTGGATCATGCGACGCCTTCAGTCGCCGCGCCGCTTCGCTCTGGGCTCTGGGTGAGGAGTTGTGAACCCACCGTTCGGTCGCCCTCTGGGCTCTGTCACGGTGGGTTTACAACTCCTCACCCAGAGCCCAGAGCGAAGCGGCGCGGCGACTGAAGGCGTCACTTATCACTTAGCTTACCGCCTCTTGTTAGCTTAACGCATAAGAGGTTTAAATTCGCTTCTAAAGGCAAAAACTCATTATCCTTCCTTTTATAGGGCTTCAAGTGCAGTTTTAAAAGCAGGTCCTGTTGTTGGATCTTTGTTTATCGGTAAGAAGACAAAACGTACTTCTTCAAATGCACTTGGATTTTTCTCTACAAATTCTTTTACTGTTTTTAAAGCTATAGGAGCTACTTGATCGAGAGGGGCTTGAAATATGCCTGTACTCAGGGAAGGAAAAGAGATCGAATGCAAGGCTTGCTTCGTGAAATTATCGCTGACATAGTTAGCATGCTTATTTGGATCTTGCGCTATTTCTAAACTGTTTTGAAAAGCTGCCGTAAGAAGCTCTTCGCCATTTTCTTTTTCTGCTTTAACGCGATAATCAGGCCCAACTGCATGAACAATGGCCTTGACTCTGGGTGCTAAATCGCCCGCAGTTGTCAGAACGGCCTCACCAATATCAATTTGCTTGCGCTTTTGAGCTGCTAAAATTGTTTTACATTCCTTAAACGGGTCTTTGCCAGCCGCTTTGCTAATGGCACCACAAAGTCCGGCGCCTGCCAAAAGACGTTCATTAGCGGCGTTGACAATGATATCCGTTGTTTCTTCTGTTAAATCGCCATATAATAAAACAATTTTGGTTTTTCCAATCTGTTTTTCAGCAAGGATTTCATTGGGGCTGGCTTTTGTCAAGATTTTGCATGCATTTAGTTGAATTTTAAAAGCTAGTTTAATGATGAGGGCAATCGTCGGCAATATGCCACCTGACAAAATATAGCTGCTCACTTTCAATACCGTATCGAATAGAGGAACCTGATTGACATTCCCTTTTTCAAAATAAATTTTGCGGGCATCAATGCGCTCTGCCTTGACCTCAAAAGTTTCCGAAGTCAAAGAGGCGTATTGATCCGCTAAGCTTCCAATATAATATCCCCATTTTGAGAGGGAAGTCGTTCCGGGGTTGTCCGTCAACGTAAAGATAACGGGTTCACAAAAAGAGAAGTATGCAATTCTTTCACTATAATCCATAATATTATCTTTGGTAATGAGTTAAATTAACTTGTTTTATTTAAATAGATTAAATAGAATTTATAATTAAATGCAAGAATAATTATTTGTGATAATGGGAGCCTTTTTGAATTTCAATTGTTCGATAAATTTGTTCAATGAGAACCAGCCGTGTCATTTGGTGAGTAAAAGTAAGAGGAGATAAGCTCAGTAATGGTCCCTGTTTAAGTTCTGGTGGAAGGCCCTCAGCTCCGCCTATCACTAAAGTCAGGCGAGATCCTCCCTTTTCCCATTGTTGGATCAAGAATTGAGCGAATTCTTCACTTGTCAGCAAACGTCCAGAAGGATCCAAACAAAGATAAGAACTTTCTTTTTGAGTCCATTCTAAGAGTTGAGGGTTATCTTTGGCCCAAACGCACTCAACTTGCACAAAGGATTTTAAACGTTTAACGTATTCATTAAAAGCTTCGTCCAGCCATTTTTCTTTTGTCTTTCCAATGGAGAAAATTTTTAGTTTAATCATAAAGGTTGAGTACTCCGCGTCCCCTCAGTTTGTGGCTATTGAGAACAATTTCAATAGCCACAAACTGAGGGGACGAATGACTAACGGGTCTGTTTTAAGGCCTGTTGCATACGCCGCTTTTCGTCGCGTTCTTTAATATCTGAACGCTTATCAATGTTTTTCTTACCTTTGGCAGTAGCAATGCGCAGCTTAACTCTTCCTTGTTTGAGATACATGGCAAGGGGAATAATGGTGAGTCCTTTTTCATTAGCAGCAACCTTAAGGCGGTTAATTTCTCGTTTATGCATGAGAAGTTTGCGATCGCGCTTTTCTTCATGATTGTAAATATTTCCAAAACGATAAGGAGCAATGTTGCAGCCAATGAGCCAAATTTCTCCATTTAAGACTTTGACATAGGCTTCTTGAAGTGTGGCACCATGATTGCGAATTGATTTGATTTCTGTTCCTTGCAGAACAATACCTACTTCAAATGTTTCGAGAATTTCATAATCATGTGTCGCACGACGATTAGAAACAAGGTCTTGGGATTGACTCATATGGATTTGACCACTAGATAATGCGTTGATAACATTGCTATTTTAACTTATTCAGGACTAAGGTGCAAGGGACTATATTACTGATGGAGGATACGGTTGCAAACAAGATTGAGCCGCTAAAGGCAGTAGCAAGATCTTTTTGGGCCCAGCAAATGAATTTAGGAGATCAGAATCAGTAGTGGTTAAAAAAACTTGGCCTAATGAACCTAGTTGATCGAGCAGTCGCTCGCGCCGTTTTCCATCTAAACTGATTCCTACATCATCGATCATCAAAAGGGGAATGTCGTCTGCTACTTGTTTTAAGCGTTGCCATTCGCCCATATGTAAAGCGGCAACGCAGCTACGTTGTTGACCTTCGCTAGCAAAAAAACGGGCATCTCGTCCCCCTATTCCAATCCAAATATCATCTTTATGAGGCCCTACAAGTGTATGACCAAACACCATTTCTCGAGTTCGATTTTTGTTGAATTGATGCAAATGGAATTGTTTGATTTCTGCTTCGTTTTGGCAGTCACTGGCTCCTGAGCAATATTCCAGCGTTAAATTTTCCTTTTCTCCCGTTAGATAACTGTAAAATGCCTGGCAATGAATTTGAAGCGCCTGTAGGCTGCGGCGGCGTTGCATTACAAGATAAGAAGAGGCTTGCGCCATTTCATTCTCCCAGCTTTCAATGCTAAGCAGTTTTTTTTGCTTTAAAAGTTGGTTACGCTGGCGCATGGCTTTGGTATAGCGTGCAAAATAATGGACATAGAGAGGGTCGACTTGAGCCAGTTGAATATCGAGGAATTGACGGCGCAATAGAGGGGGACCTTTAACTAAATTGACATCATCGGGTGTCATGGTGACACCTTGAATGAGGCCCAATAAATTGGAAACATTTGATAAAACGGTACTATTATAAATGATTTTCCGCTCTTTCCCTTCCATATAAATGCGTAATTTTTGATCAACATCGTGTTTGCAAAAAATGGCTTCTAAATAAAAGGAATTGCATCCGATATGAATCAAATCCTGATTCAAAATAGAGCGGAAGGATCGACCAAACATGAGGTAATGAATGGCTTCTAATACACTCGTTTTCCCTTGCGCATTGGGTCCGCAGATGAGGTTAATGGAAGGATCAAACTCAAAATAGACTTCCCTATAATTGCGAAATTGCTGCAAATAGAGAGAGCGCAGATGCATATTTACCTGACACTCACGTTATGATAATTAATCTTCTGACAGGCGCATGGGCATTAGAACAAATAAGGGAGAGGCTTGGCTAAGTTTTTCAGATTGTTCCCCATCTGTAATAATTCCAGGATTATAAGGATCTGTTAATCCCAGTGTCACAGTTTCTTGTTTGCAATGGCGCAGGATATCAAGGAAGAATCCTGGATTAAAAGCAATCTCAAGCTTAGAATCTTGATAATTCACTGGCATGCCCACATGACCCTCTCCAATATCCATCGTATTGGCTGTGAGCCTAAGTTCCCCATTCGTAAAGGTAAATCTTACAGAATGATTGTGGTCTGCTGTAAATAATGAAATTTGGCGAAGCAGCGAGGTCAGTTCTTCTCGGTGCAAAGAGATAATAATCTCAGAATTTTCTGGAATGACTCGATTAATGTCTGGATAATCGCCCGCTAAGAGCTTGGTGAGTAGAAGTGTCTGATTGGCTTGAATAGTGATTTTATCTGACATAAGAGAGATTTTTGCCTCTCCTTCATCACTCAAATTCTTAAGGATCTCTTCAACAGCTTTTAAAGGAATAATAGATTGACTTGTAAAGGCAGGAGAAATAGGAATAGAAATGTGCGCACGAGCTAAACGTTTGCCATCTGTTCCAACAAATGTCACTTGGCTATTGGCAATATGCATCAATACGCCAGTCAAAACGTAGCGATTATCTTCTTTAGAGACAGCAAATGAGGTGCGATAAAGCACATCTTTAAGATCTTTCTGTTGAATTTGGAAAGTTTGAGCATCGGATGAATCAGGTAAAGCAGGATAGTCATGTTTACTCATTCCATTTAACTTAAAACGAGAAGTTCCGGCGACAAGTGTCGTCATTTCGTGGGGATTAGAAGAGATTTCAACATTTGTGGTCGTCAATTCGCGCACTAGCTGTGCTAAACGTTTGGCAGGTAGCGTCGTCGCCCCTTCTTCCAAAATCTTGACTTCCGTATTGCAGCGAATCCCTACAGTCAAATCTGTTGCCGTCAAAATCAGTTCATCATTGCCAGCTTCGATCAAAAAGTTATTTAAAATAGGAATGGTCGCTTTTTGAGGAACAACGTTTTGAATTTTGCTAATTAAGTAGTTAAGTTCTTGGGTAGAAATTACAAACTTCATAGTTATCCGTCCTAAATCATCATGGTGCTTGAAGATACGAGATTTAGGCCCCAATGTCAAGGTAAAACCAAACCCTATGAATTAATGAATGAAGTGGTTGCTAAAGGGAGTTAAGCAAAAGCAGGGACGGCCATGGAAAAGACCTGTCTCCACGACTCCTAGCTCGGCTAACCTCTCTAAAATGACAACTTGTATGAACTGTTTTTCTAGATCTGTATAAGCAGGAACAACATATTTCCACTTTTTTCCTTTATTTTTTAAGGTCACCGGCTCTTGATCTCCAATAGGAACGATGACTCCCTGTAAAAAGTCTTGCATTTCTATCCATTCATTGGGAGCAAGTCGTCTCAAGCTTTTTTCTACTAAATGTAAATTACGAATATTCCAAAGCGTAGAAAACTCTTCGACATTTGGAGGGGTGTTGAGAGGGTCCTGGGCCAATGCGGAGACTTGCTCTGGAATCGATTTTAATATCCAGTTTTGTCCTTTTTCAGTTGCTATGATTTGATGATTTGTACTTTGTTTAACAAATTCTAGCTGAATCAATTTGCGGATAAGACTCTGAAGTTGATAAGGACTACAACTATGCAAATCCTTGACATCTTTTGGAAAGATTTTTTTGGATTGACAGGCACGTAAAAGAGTCACCAAATCTTTGATAAATTGAAATTCAGTTTTTTCAATTTTTTCAATTGGACCTTGAATCGGTCGAAATTGAGATTGAGTTTCAAATTGTAAATAGTCTAGCCATTCAGCAAAAGGAGTCACAACTTCTTGCCAATAATCGCCTATTCTTTGATAGCTTAAGCAGCAGACAAAGTGGTATTCAAGTAATAATAAATATTCTTCTAAACATTCATGGGTTAAGTCAAATTTAGCCATTAATGCTGCTGTTGTGACTTTAAATTGAGGAGATTGATAAACTTCTTGAATGATGGCTTTAAAAATCGGATGATCAAATTGCAACTCATTGAGGTATTGTTGATAGATCTTTGGAGTTAAAAAGTATTTCTCAATAATGGATCCAAAAATATTGTCTGATGAACGAGGAATAGCATACCAAAGAGGAAGAATATGAATAGGCACTTGATTTAAAATGCTTTGTAAAAACTCAAGGTCAGGACGAAAATTTTCATCAAATTTCCCCATCTTCACTTCAAAGTATTTTCGCATTTCTTTATCTACTATTAGCACCATGTTCTGTCGTTTAAACAGTTTTGTGGCACTTAACTTATCTAAAATAGGCAACAGCAAATCGACTCTTGCCCCTAAATCTTCTGCAAATTGTTCTATTGATATCTTCAATGAATGATGGATAATTTCTCGCATCACTTCAACTTCAAATACACTCAATTGAGCAATTAAAAGACGCGTTTCAATATCGCGGCGAAAAGAGTAATCAGCTAAGCTGATTTTCGCTTTGCGTAGCGGAGGAACAGATGATAGCATAGACTTCCAAATTTATATTCAATATTTTAGGAACCTTAGGATCTTAAAGCAGCCCTACAATTTTAAGATATCCTCTTAGTCGACGTTCGTACGTTCAATGAAGCCATACTCACTTCAAGTCATTAATTCCTAATCAGTCCAATATGTAATAGCAATGAAATCGACATCTTCTTATTTTATTACTAAAAATGAATTTAATCAATTTTAAACAAATTTTATATAGTTAATAAAATTTTTTGTAGTAAATTAATTTGCTATTATTGTAGTATAAAATTAACGAAGTTAGAGAAAGTTGATAAAAATTAGGACATTTGTATGCCACGTCCACAGAAGGGTCATCCATCTAATTCCTCCAAAGCCAAGCAGATAGCAGCAGACCAAGACATGCTAGAAGGCTTAGCTAGGGGCATAATAGAAGTGTTAGAAATAGATCATCAAAAAGAAATTGATCCGTTTGAAAATTATGCCCATCAGTTAAGAAATCGCATGCATGCGGATAATGAGGTCTTCTGCAATCGTTTTATTCAGGGCTATGAGATCTTGTTAGAGCAATTGCGTTCCAAAAAATCCTCATAAATTTAAGACAGATGTCAAATTGCTAAGGCTTGAAAGTAAGTCTTAGCAATTAAAACTTCGTCCTATCTTGTGGCGATCCAACAAGCTAAATGAGGGAATTGTTTTTGCAGATTTTCTAGCCATGCTTGAGCCTCTTCAATCGAATTGAAAAGCATAAGAACTTTAGCTAAAGCATCAGCGGTAACGCAATCTAAAGCTAATAAGCTTGCGCTGGCCACGGAGCCTGGTTTGACTTCAAGAGGGGCAAGAGTCAAAGGATTAAAAATATGGCAATAGATCTTTTCTTCGCCCTGATCTGTCGTGATTTTCCAATATTGATAATAATCGCCACTGGTTGCTAAGGCACGATTAATTAGGTCCACGTGTGCAAGGGCATCTATAGGATTCGGATTGGCTAAATGGGTAATATAAACCCGCCATGGACGCTGTGAGGGATGAAAACCGATTGTACGTATTTCTCCACCCCATTCGACATAAAGATGGTTTAATCCTATGAGATGAAGCCTTTCAATCAGTAAATCAATGCAAAGTCCTTTGGCTACTCCTCCTAGATCGAGCTGAGTGCGTGGATCATCTTTATAGAAAATACCGTTCTCAAAATGAAGAGTCTGCCAACCTAGGCAGGGCTTTAATGTGTCAATTTCTTGAGAAGTTGGGCGTTGGCCCTGCTCCAATCTTTCTTTCCATAATTGCTGAAGAGGCTCGATGGTTGGATCAAACCGGCCTTCTGAGAGTTGAACAAGACGATCAAGGCGGTGCAAAAATTGATCAAGTTGTGGAGAAAGATTATGCGGAATATGTGCTGGAAGAGCGTTCAATCGGCTTAATTCAGAGTGAGGATTCCATTTGTTATAAATCGCATCAATTTCTTGAAAAGTTGCATCAATGACTTTTTGAATCTGTTGCTTTTTGCCAGGTGGCAGTGGATCGCCAACGCTAATGTGATAGTCAATTGTCATGACATTTTGGGCAAAATGGGTAGGTTGAATTTGCGGGGGAGAAGAATGACAGCTAGAGAGGAAGAAGCAAAGAAACAACCAAAATGTTTTAAGCATTCTTCATTCTTTTTTGGTAACTTAGTAATGTATTGTGTAGGAGCATGGCAATTGTCATGGGGCCAACCCCTCCTGGCACCGGTGTAATAAAAGAGCATTTGGGCTCCACATTAACGAAATCAACATCTCCAACAATCTGATAGCCACTTTTCTTGCTAGGATCGGCAATTTTGTTAATGCCGACATCAATGATAACGACGCCTTCTTTGACCATATCTGCCGTAATGAATTGAGGTTGTCCAATTGCCACAATAATGATATCAGCCAACAGGCAGAACTTTTTTAAGTCATTAGAATAGCGGTGAGCGACAGTCACCGTTGCATTTCCTCCTGGTGTGCCTTGCATGAGCAGAGCTGCCATCGGTTTGCCGACAATATTGCTGCGGCCAATGACGAGTGCATGCCGCCCCGAAATATCAATGGAGTAGCGTTCGATAAGAACCTTAATGCCAAGAGGTGTGCAAGGTAAAAAACCATCGGTTTCCCCAATGAGAATTTTCCCTACATTATAGGGATTAAAGCCATCAACATCCTTATTTGGGCTAATAAAATGAGTGATACGCGTAGGGTTGATGTGGGCGGGTAAAGGAAGTTGAACGAGTATGCCATCAACGTTTGGATTTTGATTTAATTCACTGATTTTTGCCAGTAATTCTTCTTCGGAGAGGGTTGCCGGAAGCTCATACTTAATAGAATGAATCCCTACAGCTTCACAAGCTTGCGTTTTGCGATTGATGTAAATCTGAGAGGGGGGATGATTTCCTACAAGGATAACGGCAAGGCAAGGAGGACGAGTGGTCAACTGCTGGATGTTGACTTTGATTTCTTGTTGAATGTCTTCTGCAACTTTCTTTCCATTAATGATCATGCCATTTCCTTTGAATAACACTAGAAGGCATATAAGAATAACCCAATAAAATTAAATAATCTAGAAGGATGTTTAAATCAGCGATTCGAAATCTAGAAAATATGTAATGCAAGGCGCTTTCCCGTTAATGCAAGTATTTTTAATAAAAACCTTCTGCCGTTAATGCATCAGTTGCAAAAATTTCCTCTTACTCATTGCTTGTTTTCATGTTTTTCATGTATTATCTTAAATTTATGATTCGATTTTAAAATAAACTTTTCCTTAATTAAATTTAACGAGATATATAAAATATGTTTAATGATATTACACAAAGAATGGAAGCCTACTATGATGAAATTCCCAGCAACACTTTTCCCACAATCGCCAAAGCTATCGTTTTTTCTTTTACGGTAACGTTATTTAGTCAGGGTCAGGTAGAAGGAGCAGGTCTTGATTTCTATGCACGTCCCTTAATTGCAGCAGGTATTGGAGCTGTAGCGACCCTCATTCATGCTTTGGTGACTCCTATTTTCAATGCAGCATTTGAAAATAATCATCAAGTCATTTTATATCAAGAATTGGTCAAGACAGGAATAGTTGTGGGTCTTACAAGGATTTTAGCGTGTTGTGTAACAGGTCAAAGAGTTGATATACTAGCCACTACAAAACTTAGTATGCTTTCGACTAATCTGATAAAAAGTTTATTTCATTTATTGCCGCAAATGTATAGTTATATTGATCCGGCAGTCACTTTCGAAGCGAGAGATATCTTAAATTCATGGGGATTAGATACTCCCCATGGAGCAAATTCAACCTATCTTGTTTTTTAACTTAAGCTTCAAAGTTAGTGAAAAAAACCCCCGATCGCGCTAGGCTAGGGAAAAGGAGCAATTATGCGCGTTTGGCCTTGGATGATGGGGATTGGGTTATATTCCGTAACACTGGGGGCTATTCCAACAGTTGTACCCGATCCGGTTCCTTGTGTTTTATATCTTGAAACACACTTTTTTGTGGAACCTATTGTCAGCCAAGCATTGGGTTTATATAATATCCGGCAGGAGCTATGGGTGCCCATCAATGCCTACCTTCAAAAGAAAAGCTTAGAGGTGCCAGAGCGCATGAAAAGACGAACAGCCTATAGAGTGCCCAATCCCATTGAGTATCCCATACAAGGGGAAGTCACAGCTAAAATTTTGAAAGAAGTTTTATTTGAAGTCTTTATGGAGGCAATGCGCGAATATAATTCCAATGAACGGCCAACTGCCGATTTTGTGTTTGATTATATTTTCACTCAACAATTACCCCATTTCATTAAATGTTTTGGCCCTAAAGTTCAAGAATTGAGGCCGAGCTTTGACTAAAATTTTAAAAGAAGAGGATTGATTATGAAAGACATGATTTCTTGTTTGTGTTGTGCAACCGCTATTTCTACGCTTTGTTTTGCAACTTTGCAGGCAGAAACAACAGGGGTTGTCCTTTCTAATTCCATGAAATGTACAAAAGAAGAATTAATGACCTTTTTTCCCAAGCAAATTCTCCAATCAATTTTGATTCAAGCTCAATTGCCAAAAGATAAGGCCGATAAAATTGCCGAAGAATTGTCTCAAAAGGACAAAGAATTTACCAAAATTGTAGAAGAGAAGGCGGCAAAGGTTCAACCTAATCCTTTTCAAGATTTAAGCCAACGCGATTTAGCCATTCGAATTTACCGTGAAACTCTTTATGAAGTGTTTGCTAAAGTTTTAAAGGCTAATGGCGTGACAAATGAAGATCAAATTCAAACCTTGCTCGATGAAATGCAAAATGAAAAGAGCAAGCGTTTTATTGAATGTATTCGCAAACAACCTCATCCTTCAGAGCCGTCATCTTAATCTTCGTTGTTTTTTTTCTTTCTTAATTGCTGAAAATATTCAAGCCTTTTTTTGAGCTCGCGCTCAAAACCTCTTTCCACTGGACGGTAAAATGATTGTCGTTTCAATGTTGAAGGAAAATATTCTTGTCCTGAAAAAGCATCTGCCACGTCATGATCGTATTGATATCCTTTCCCATAGCCTAGCTTTTTCATCAACGAAGTCGGAGCATTAAGAATGGAGGCTGGCGGACTTAAGTGAGTGGTTTGGGAGGCGCTTTCACGCGCTTCATTGAATCCAGTATAGAGAGCATTGCTCTTAGGAGCCAATGCAAGGTAGACGGCTACTTCGGCAAGAGCAAGTTCTCCTTCCGGAGATCCTAGCATTTCATAGGTATCTCTTGCTGCAATGGTAAGAGAAAGGGCCTGCGGATCTGCTAATCCAATGTCTTCTATCGCCATTCGAATGAGTCGCCGAGCTAAAAAAAGGGGCTCCTCTCCACCTTCGAGCAAGCGGGCGAGCCAATAAAGGGCAGCATTGGGATCAGATCCTCTCACTGATTTATGTAAAGCAGAAATGAGATGATAATGCTGATCACCGCTTTTATCAAAAAGGGCAGGTTTTTTCTGCAAAATTTGCCTTAGTCCCTGCTCATCTACTATCTGTTCAGAGGTGTTTCTAAGGTTTTCAATTAAATTATAGAGATAGCGTCCATCGCCTTGAGCCCAAAGGATCATTAGCTGGCGTGCTTCTGGAGTTAACGGCAAAGCCCCGAAACGCTTTTCATAGTGCTGCAGTAACTGCTCGAGTGCAAAGGCATCTAGAGGATAAAGAGGTAAAACACGCAAACGTGAAAGCAAGGCTGCATTGAGGTAAAAAGAGGGATTTTCTGCTGTCGCACCTATCAGGATAAGGGTTCCATTTTCAACATAGGGTAAAAAAGCATCTTGCTGAGCCTTATTAAAACGATGAATCTCATCGACGAAAAGCACCGTTCCTTTATGTAAAAGAGGATGCTCTTGAGCCTCTTTAATGATTCTTTTTAAATCTGTTACACCACTAAAGATTGCACTCATGGAAATGAAGCGCATGTCAAAAGCTTGTGCGTAAAGACGAGCGATAGAGGTTTTGCCACATCCCGGGGGGCCCCATAAGACAATAGAAAGGGGAGTGCCAGATCGAATCGTGCGCGTAATAAGCCCATTTTCTCCTAAAATATGATCTTGGCCCACAATGTCTTGAAGAGTGTGAGGACGGAGTTCTTCTGCAAGCGGAAGTTTTTTCATATCTTTCGACTCTTCGTCAAACGGAATAAACGGTAACGTCTTTTCATCAGCGTGAGCATCCAGGCGGGTAAGGAAAATGCCAAAATTGCATAGATGGCCATTTGCATAGGGAGCACAATCAGATCACTGATGAGCCATTCTCCGGAGAATGTAAAGGGTTTGCCGATGAGATAAAATATGCCGATCTGAATGAGCATAGATAAGCAAGTAAAAATAAATGACATGAGAGGCAAGGTGCTGAATCCATCTTCAAAAAAAAGAAATCTGTAACGATAGAGGCAAAAAATTGTTAAACAATAGTTAATAGCATAATTTCCTAAACGAGTCTCTGAAGAAAAAAGATCAATAACTCCTCCGCAGATCAAAGCCCACCACAAACAATGAGCAAGAGAGCAGCGGTAAAGGCATAAGATCAAAAAGGGAGTAAAATAGAGCAGATGCAAAAAAGGAAAGAAAAGGGGAAGTAGCATAGCTAGGCAATAAGTATAGATAAACAGATACAGAGTCATTATCCTACCAATTTGAAAGTGCTTTTCTTTTAATAGCAATCAAATTCTTATTTCTCTTGTTTCAGCTTTTTGATGCATCGTCTTGTATCGGTACTTTGGGGGAATATTTTTCAACAATTCTTTGATAGGAATTGGCAAAACCCCATTTCCTCATAGATTTAAGACTTTGAGTCAATTCATCTTTTTTAACATGACTGAAAAGAAACTCAATCAGATTTTCATCATATAATTGACAGAATTTCTCTTCTATTGAGAATCGAAACATCACATAATCTATCAAATCTGCCGAAAACTCGCCTAGTGTTTGAGGAGTGATTTTATCATAAATTTTTTCAATAACATATAGGGAATATCTACCAAGAGCTTGACGGATGTGATATTCTTCAAGTGTTAGGGAGCATTTCTTCAACAAATCTAGAATAAAGCCTTCAGAAAACGTAGAATAAGTTCCTTGGAGAGCTAACCTAACAATACTATCATCAACAGTAGGACAATTTTTCAAAAGCTTCGCAATAAATTTCTCAGAATGGCCATTTAGAATTGCGTGTTGAATATCACATTCCTCAACTTTTATTAACTGATCATACTTGTCGATATAGTTTTCTTCTAACAAGTGTTCGTAATCAGGTGGAAAATCATTAAAAAGAGAGGGTAGCCAAATAGAGTTTGGACCACAACTTTTTATTAAAGCCGGCACAAGATGTTTAAATTTTTCTGTTTTGATTGCGAAGGATATGACAGCGCCACTGACCTTAAATTTATAATGATTTAATGTTTGTACTGTTTCTACAGAACACCAACTTTGCTCGATGATGGACTTGAACAGTCCAAATAATTTTGCTTCAGTAGCCCCTGCGCGAAGAAATGTCTGGACTTCTTGATCAGGCTCCAGAACGTATGAATCATTAAAACGCTCATCATTTGGGAGCTTAGAAAACCGACAATGAATAAAAATTGGTTGGAGTTTAAAAACAAAACGGCTCCATGTTTCATTTAAAAGAGATAGGGTATTTTCCGCATTTTGGTTAGACGGATCTGTGGGTAAAGAAAGTCTACGATCAATATTTTGTTTTGTTTCATAAACTTGTTTTGTGCGGCAGTTGTTCAATAGAGTAGGGATTTTTTTGCAAAAGAAGTTGCAGTAGCCTTTGTAGTAGCTCATGAGCTGTGCACTGGGTGTTAAATTTGGATTTAGGATAATTCCCAATTTAGACAGCAGCTCTGATGAAACAAATTGATTAATTTTTTTACTTACCAGTAAGCATTCTCCTTGAGTTTTTTGATCTAAGTACTCACCTAATATCAGTGTGGATAATTCATTTGGCAAATTTGAAAGATAATCCATAACCGACAAACCTCTATTTAATTATAAATAAATTTATATTACTCCTCTTTAAAATTGATTATTGCATGTTGTTAATTAATAAATCATGGAAAAAAACTAGGAAAAAAATATGTTAATGAAATACAAATGCAAAGTATTTTAAAAGTCCTAGTATCTGTCACATGAGTTTTGCCTATAGGATGCTAGCATTTTTAAGACACTGAGGACATAAGAAACGCAAAGGGAAAATCATGACATGAAAAAGATTTCAGTTGGCATTCTGGGTGCAACAGGAATGGTAGGACAAAAATTTGTCGAGTTGCTCTCTTCTCATCCTTGGTTTGAGATTGTCGCTCTTGCTGCTTCCGACCGTTCTGCTGGTAAACGGTATGGCGAGGCCATGCAATGGTTAATGCCAACGACATTATCACAAAAAATTGCCGATATGCCTGTCGTGACCTGTCAACCAACTCTACCTTGCGATCTTGTCTTTTCAGGATTGGATTCTAAGGTTGCGGGAGAAATTGAAGAAACTTTTGCTAGGGCTGGCTATAAGGTCGTTTCCAATTCTAGCAATCATCGCATGGATCCCACCGTACCGCTTTTAATTCCTGAGATCAATAGTGATCATCTAAAACTTATTCAACATCAGCGCTTTGGCAAAGGCGCTATTATCACAAATCCCAACTGCTCTGTGATTGGAATGACCCTCTCATTAAAGCCTCTGCTTGATCAATGGGGTATTGAGGCTGTGCATGCCGTGACCTTGCAAGCGTTATCGGGTGCAGGATATCCTGGAGTTCCAAGCATGGAAATCCTCGATAATGTGATTCCTTACATTGCAGGAGAAGAGGACAAAGTGGAAAGAGAGCCTTTAAAAATTATGGGAACATGTCAGGGAAAAGAAATTATTCCCTATCCCATGCGTTTGAGTGCGCAATGCAATCGTGTACCTGTAACAGATGGACATTTAGCTTGCCTATCAGTCAAGTTTAAGAAAAAAGCCAATGCAAATGAAATCCTTGTTGCGTGGAGAAGCTTTGAGGGAGAACCTCAATGGTTAAAACTCCCTATGGCCCCTAAGCGTCCCATCATTTACCTAGAAGATGAGAGGCATCCCCAACCAAAATTGCATCGCACTCTTGAGAGTGGAATGGCAGTCTCGATAGGGCGGCTTCGCGAGTGTCCTTTGTTCGATTGGAAATTTGTCATTCTTTCGCATAATACCATGAGGGGAGCTGCAGGATGTGCCATTCTCAATGCAGAGCTTATGGTCAAAAAAGGATATCTTGGCATGGAACCATAAGAGAAGGGCGTCAAATCAATAGAACAGATGTTCTTTGGAGGGAAACTAGTACTCAACCCCACTAGTTTTGTGTATTTAGACTCTTCAAAGCCCCGGGGCTAGGGTGTTCATTTTGTGCAAAAAATGAGCTTTATTTTTCACAATAATTGGCATAGTTAAATTGAAGGTCGCATGTTTATGCCGTCCTTTCAGGACTCGATGTCTTTTTGATAGAACCCAGGCCTCCGCTTCGCTGCGACCTGGGCTGTAACATAACGGCCCTTCAGGCCTTAACAAAAAGATGATTTAGGGCTATAGAAGAGGGACTTAAACATCTCTTGTTAAGGCCTGAAGGGCCGTTATGTTACAGCCCAGGTCGCAGCGAAGCGGAGGCCTGGGTTCTATCAAAAAGACATCGAGTCCTGAAAGGACGGCATAAACATGCGACCTTCAATTTAACTATGCCAATTATTGTGAAAAATAAAGCTCATTTTTTGCACAAAATGAACACCCTAGCCCCGGGGTGAATTGGCGTAACTGGGTCCATATTGTGCTAATATTGACCCACTTACGCCACAATTCAACCCCGGGGCTTTGAAGCAGTCTAAATACACAAAACTAATGTGGTTGAGTACTAGATTAATAGGCTCCTTTCGAAAAGAGCATGGCAGGAATGGTTTTAGCAATGAGCTTCATATCTAATAGAAAAGAATGATTGTTGACATAATATTCATCCATTTCAATGCGTCTCTCATATGAATGAACATCACTTCTTCCAGACACTTGCCAGATGCCTGTTAATCCAGGGCGAATAGAAAGAATTTTATAAGCTTTCACATGGTAATACTTCGCAATCTCATCTTTAACGACAGGCCGTGGTCCGACAACACTAAGATCCCCCTTAAAAACATTCCAAAATTGAGGTAATTCATCCAAAGAGGTTTTTCGTAAAAATGCTCCAAAAGGGGTAATGCGAGGATCGCTTTTTAATTTATAAGTTTTTTCCCACTCTTCTCGCAAGTGCGGATGAGAAGTCAAAATAGCTTTAAGGCGTTGATCGGCATTTGAATACATAGAACGAAATTTGTAGCAGCGAAAGGTCTTGCCTCCTCTCCCTATGCGCTCATGCGAATAAATCACTTTTCCTGGCGATGTCACAACAATCAATAAGGCAATTAAAAGATAGACAGGAGCTCCAATGATTAAACATACCAGACTAAAGAAAATATCAAACCCTCTTTTAATGGGAATATGCTTAATTTTGCAATCAAGTGGCAAATGTAAGGGAATCAGTGGTGCACAAGGAGATAAATTATTAATTTCTTCCATACCACAAATTAAGTAAAGTTGATCACTAGCAAATTCTTATATCCTATTTAATAAAAAATTCCAATAGATATTTCGCACCTTTTAGCAACTATTCTGTAAATCTTTTCCTTTTTTTTCTTTAGAAGGAGAAATAATTGCCTAAAATCCTATTGATCAATGTTTACGGCGTAAAATAAAATCAGCCAAGCCAACTAAAAGAGAGGTGTCATAAGGTAAAGGAGCTAAAGATTTAACTGCTTGATTATAATAGTTTAAGGCGTAAGATTGGGCTTGCTCTATACCGAGTAGTGAGACATAAGTTGATTTTTCATTGCGAATATCTGAAGCAATGTTTCGGCCATGTTTAGCCTGACTCGAAGTGACATCTAAAATATCATCTACAACTTGGAAGGCAAGGCCAATGCATTCCCCAAATTGACGCAAACAATCCAATTGATTTGGGTTTGCATTGGCAATGATTCCGCCAAATTCAATCGCCGCTGTCATTAATGCAGCAGTTTTATTGCGGTGGAGAAGGCGTAAGGTATCCAAAGAGATTTTCTGTCCTTCATAAGCCAAGTCCATGACTTGTCCGCCAATCATTCCCTCACTTCCGCTTTGACGGGCAAGAATAGCAATCAATTGAGCTTTTTTGTCAGCATTTAAATGACGATCAGTGGCTAAAACTTCAAAAGCATAAGTCAAGAGAAAATCGCCTGTTAAAACCGCATGTCCTTCTGAATATTTTCGATGAAGTGTTAATTTTCCACGACGGTAGTCATCATTATCCATGCAGGGCAAATCGTCGTGAATCATAGAATAAGTATGAATCATTTCTAAAGTGCAAGCGGGGGTTAGGGCAAGATGAGGATCGCCTTTTAAGACGTGTGTTGTTGTCAGAGCTAAAATCGGCCGCAATCGCTTACCGCCGCCTAATAAAGCGTAGCGCGCCGCTTCAAAGAGCTGTTGAGAAGGGCCATGACGTATGGGAACTAAGCGATCTAGCTCTTGTTCAATGAGTTGTCCTTGAGTTTGTATATAGTGGGCAATATCTGTTACCATCATGTTTGACCTACTTTTATCTTAAAAGAGAGAGGGAGACAATCGAGTTGCTTTTTTAAATTGTTGACATTATGAGCATAAGCAGGCTGTTGGCCAATGCTAATGTAATCAAATCCTTTACGAGCCATTTCTTCAGGTTGATATTGATTGCGACCGTCAAAGAACGCACGACCTATCATGCGATTCAATAAAGATTGAAAATCCAAAAATCGAAATTGTTTCCACTCTGTCATGAGAACTAAAGCGTCAGCTCCTTCGGCAGTTTCCAACTCATCTTGGCACCAGGTAATGCTTGCATGATGAAGACCTAAAGATTTGGCTTTTGGCATGGCAATTGGATCGAAAAGACGCAGAGTAACATGTTGATTGAGAAGATCTTGAAGGAGAACAAGAGACGAGGCTTCACGCATATCATCTGTATCAGGTTTAAACGATAAGCCTAAAATTCCAATTGTTTTTCCTTTTAGTCCGCCGTGAGATGCAAAATAAGCAGCCAGTTTTAATCCCATCACTTTTTTTTGATTGCGATTGACTTCTTGCACGGCTCGAATGACTGAGAGCTCTACTTTACATGCCTCTCCCTGAGCGATGAGAGCTTGAATGTCTTTAGGCAAGCAAGATCCTCCAAAACCTACGCCTGGATAGAGAAATTTATTACCAATTCGTTCATCCGCTCCCATGGCTTTGCGGACCCAATTGATATTCGCACCGAGCTTCTCACAAAGAGTAGCCATTTCATTCATAAATGAAATGCGAGTGGCAAGCATTGCATTGGAAGCATACTTTGCGAGCTCTGCAGAATAAATATCCATGACAAGCAAGCGATCATGATTGAGCATAAAAGGGGAATAGATTTCTTTCATGATGGTTGCGGAGCGAGGATTATTAACTCCAATAATGACGCGATCAGGTTTCATGAAGTCTTGGACTGCATTCCCTTCTTTGAGAAACTCAGGATTAGATACAACATCGAAATCAATAGAGATCTGACGTTTATCTAGTTCTGTTTCGATGATTTGTGCGAGTTTGGAAGTTGTTCCCACGGGGACAGTAGATTTGGTCGCAATGACGCAATAACGCTGGAGATGGCATCCTAATGTCTTAGCAACTAATTCGACTTGAAGGGTGTCGGCTTGTCCAAGCGTGGTTGTGGGAGTATCAACAGTGATAAAGCAGGCATCGGCTTGAGAGACGCTGGTTGCATAGTCAGTTGTAAAAGCCAATCGTTTAGATTTAATATTGCGCTTAACCATTTCTTCTAAGCCGGGCTCATAAATAGGAATCACGCCTTGATTGAGGGCGTCAATTTTGGCAGCATTAATATCCACACAAATGACGTGATGCCCCATTTCTGCAAAGCAGGTTCCGCTGACCAATCCAACATAACCCACTCCAATCATGAGAAGTTTCATAGCAACCTTTTATTTTGAAATCTTGAAGGAACAAAATTATACTTCATCTGAACTTTTGCTGCATGAAGAAAATACAATAGGAATGATTTGAACTTTTGCAAACAAAACACCTATTCAAAATAATACATTTTTCTTGATTTATCTTCCTGCACAGGTCGTCGCAAGCCCACATTTAGATACATGGCCACTCGATCATCTTTTTCTTGGTGCTGGTAAGAAAAGCGAAGATGCCAAGCGGTTTGAATTGTTGTGAGGAGATCAAATTCAAATTCGATATAACTTGGCTCTTTTTTGCGATTCCAGCCTTGACGAGAGGTAAACTCACACGCCCAATTGGGATGGAAGCGATAAAAAAAATGCACAAGGAGGGTGTCTCTGCGATCAGACAAGGGGGAATGAAGCAAACGCTTTTCGCTGTGAAACATATCTAAAAAGAAATTTTCGTGATCCACTTTTCGCCACCAATAGGGTCCACGATGGCGGTATTCGGCTGCAATGGCAAAATCAGCATTTAATGTCCATTTTGTAAGAAAATTAAAGTAATCGACTTGATTGTGCTCTAGATTCCATCCTGTATCAAGGGTGTGTTTGATTGTAGGAAGTGAAAAAAAACATAATTGACCATAGACTCTAGGAATCGTTTGACGAATTTTGTGCATATCAAAGAAAGCAAACGCATAGAGATCAGCGGATAGCATACGGGCCACACAAGCATTGTTTTGCTTGGTATAAAAAGCGTTATGAATTCCAAAGGATAAATAATTGAGGCGCGTCCACCCATCGGTGATGTCAAAGATATCATGTTGATGAGGAGAAGAAGTAGGAGAAGAATAATAGCGATAAAAGACATAGGGTTCAATGATATGCTTGAGAGAACCATAATAGCGATAGAGTTGGCTTCTCAAATCAATTCCTGTTTTTCCTAACACAACCCATTGCGATTCTCCTGTTGGACTATCACCGTAAAAAATGGAGATCATTCCAATTTCAGGTGTTAAGGTACCAAAGCGTCCAAGCACCAGGGGGCGATACAGGGTAGGAAAATATTGAAAACGCGATGAAGAATAATTGCGTACGTGTAAAAGAAACTTCGAGTATTCAAAATTCAAGTAAGAGGCACTGGCCCAGTTTTCAAAAATCATTCCTGTGCGCTGCAATTCAAAGGGTTTGAAATTGGCTTCTAAAGTAGGAAGTTCTTGCTTGACTGTTTGAAAGCTATTGATGCGAACGCGTGTATAAAAGTTTCCTATCCAATTTTCCTCTTGCCTTCTGATTCGAAGTTGTGTGCGTTCGGCAGTATCAAAATCAAAATCGCGATCGTAATAGTAGCTGGGCATGTCCTTGTCGCTAATTTTATCATAAGTCAATAAAATGCTAGTCTTGTCTTCATCCATCAGCTTTCGAAAAGCCCCTTCAAAGCGAAAGCGCGCTTTTTCATGGGGATGTAAAATAGAAGAATCCTTTGCTAAGTAAAAAATGCTTTGAAACTCTGTTTTATTGTCTTGCGAGTGGTAACTTGTTTCAATCCCTCCTCCTGGCCCTCTAGTCAAGCGATAATCAAAACGAATAAATGTTTTCCAGCGTTCCCAAGAGAAAATTTCATAGGTTAAACCAAAGCGCGGCCCTTGGTGGCCTCCCCAACGAAATCGATAACGAATAGGATTATCAAAAATGGAATCCAAATTGACCCGCAACGCTGGAACCCACAACACATTATAATTGAAGATTTTGAGAGAAATATGTTGAGCTCTTAAATCACGTTCTTTTTCTATCCGAACAACTTGTGCGTAAATGCCCCAATCAGGCTGATCTCTTTCCGATGTTGTCACGTAACCATTATAAATGAGATAACTGCCATCCGGCCTGAGTTCCAGCCTTTCTCCTCCAAAAAACCAAGGTTCAATGGCTGTTTTACCATATTCAATGATCCCTTCTTTAGCTTGAAAATCATAAAATAACTTCTTCCCTACAAAAATATATTCGCCAAATTCAACAATTAAATCTCCTTCAGCTTCTATCGTCCAAATCGACTTTTGATCCACAACCTTTCGTGTATAACATAAATGTAGCGCTTGAATACGAATGTCAGAAGCAGTAATGACTCCTCCTTTATCTGTTGATAAAATCCCATCAGTATAAAGCGGTTCGCGTAAATCGACTGTAATTCCTTCTTGCATCCCTTTCTGCATCATTTTACCTATCTCCTGGCCTAGAGCAGGCCAGCAAATCAAGTGAAATAAAACAAGGGAGAAAAAGAAGAGAGTCGACTTTGCCTTTTTTATTAGATGAAATGACAAAGGACAGCAGGAAAAAAATTGAGACCAAACAGCTCGATTGATGTGCTTCATAGTGAAAAGAAATCCAGATAGGCAATCAGATAGAACGATTATAAAGTGAAAGTGATTTATGACAGAAGGATGAAAATAGAAAAGAAGTCATTTTACCCAAGAGAGAGAATTCTCTTGGGTAAATGAGGAGAGTGTTTACACAGCAGGAGGATTAATCTTAAAAATAGACTTTATAATATTATTTTGCTGAAAGGAGTTGATAAAATCTTGAGGAGCAGTGAATTTAAAATCTATTTTAAAATTCTCCATTTCCTTTTCTAACTCTTCTCCATATTCAGCCGCCATTGATTGTGCCCATTTTGAAACAGCTCCTCGTTCATTAGGAATATCTTTTGGTGTTTCTTTTGCCAGTTGCTCGAGACCCGCTTGTAATTCAGAATGTCGCTCAGTAAGAGTTTTCCAAGCTTGTTCTGCTGCTGCTCGTTGAAAAAGTTGAGCTCCAAACGCAGAGCAGAAAACTTTTCTTGATTTACCTTTTCCACCCGTCAAATGTGTTGCTTGAATATGTTCATCAAAAATTCCTTTAAATAAACGCTTCTTTGCTTGCAAATCGAATGTATCGGATCTTCTAAATATTCCTTTTAAAGCTAATAAAAAGGAAAATTTGCTTAATTTATCCTTTTTACTAGAGGTATTATTCCCATCCTCTGTGTTAGGGTTTTCCTCTACTAAATACTTGGCTTTAGGAGCAACGCGAAGAGCAATTGTCGCTGCTTTCTCTGCTGTGGTTGCATAAGTAGGAGTTGGACGAAAAACTTGATAATTATATCCCATGCCTTTTTCCAAACGACAGGAATCATGGGTAAAAAGATCGACAGTACGCAGTCCTCCACTTCGGGAAGGCATCGCTTCTGAAATAATGACTCGCCCCTTTTCCTTATCCACTCCTACGACAATCGCAATATGGACTGCAGTATGGTCTGCTGTTTTATTAGATCGCCCAAAAAATTTGGCAATCCGCTGAAGTATCACAATAAAGGGATCGACCGCTTCAATTTTTTTAAAACCCGTGAGATGAGTCACAATAATATCTCCGACTTTAAACTGCTCGCTTAGAGCTTTTTTCTCTTCTAAATTTGTCGGAAAAATTGTCGCTGTAAGAATAGATTCATTTTCCTTCTCTACCTTAGACTGTTCTGTTTGAAGAACTTTTACGGGTTTTGAAATAGAATTAGATGCAGAAGTTGCAGCATCCGCTTGTATTAATTGAGGTATATTTAAGTCATTTAAGTGTTCGATATTTTGTATAGGGGGTGTTTGAGTTTCAATTTGAAAAGGATTGGATGTCTGTAATAAATTAAATTCATTTAAATTTTTTATCATTGTTTAACCTTGGTTGAATTATTTTATTTAATATATAATTATATCTTAATCTAATTATTAATTTATTAAAGAAATTGTTAATTTTTGTTTAAAAATTCGACTTTAAATAATTATTTATTATATATAATTAATTTTATAGTTTGTTTTCGTAATTTATTTAGATGAAATTAATTTGATTTAGTTTTATTAAAAAGACCCCGTTCCGTTAATTAATAAATTATATTCATAGAGAAAGGGTCATATAAATTATTGAATAATTTGTTTTAATATGTGAATTAAAATGAATTAAGGGAAAAATAGTTAGAAGGAGAGGATATAGAATGAAAAGCTCAAAAAGAATTGTTTTCTTATTGAGTGGCGCGGAGAAGCAAGCCTGCTAAGGCATATTTATTTTTAGCGTGACCTGTTGCGATAGCTTCGATTAAAGTTTCCACTCCTTGTGTATCTTGTTGGGCTGCAAAAGTTTCAAAAGCTTCAATCAATAATTTAGAAGTTTCTTCAGGGGTTAAAGTGTAAGTATTTTCGCCAAATTTCCATGGGCTGAAGGGTTGGAAGCGAATGAATTGTGTTTGATTTTGCGTTTTTACCCATTGACGTAATTGCTCGGCATAAGGACCCGGTTCTTGTAAGCGATAAAGTGCGAGATTGCAATAATGGCGGACGAGAGGGGCCCCAAATTGTTGCTGATGTTGCTTGAGACACTCTATTGCCTCTTTTGTCCCCAAATGCTCGAGTAATTCTGTCGTGCGAGGGACTAAGTCATTTTGTTGTTTTAAGAAAATTTGATGAGCTAAGGCAAGAAAATGCTTGGGAGAAAGTTCTCGTACCTTTTCTAAAAGTGATTCTTTCAATTCTAAATGCTCTTGATAAGCACTCAGATCATCTTTTAATAATTGATTGGCAGAGGGGGTGACTTTCCACGCTTTAAATATTTGTCCTGGTGAATGAATAATAGTAAAAGCTAGATCTTTTTTGTCTCGAATGACAACTTCGCTGATAAGATCAAGGGCGCGAGGGTGATGTTGTTCTAAAAGAGCCATAACTGCATTCAGACGAATCTGCATATTGGGCTTTTCAAGTAAGTATAAAAGAATTTCTGATCGATCTGGAATAGAGCCCAATGCTGAAATGGCAAAGAGATCTTCTTTTTGTGCTGCTTGTTCAATAGCTTGGATGGATTCTTCGTGCCCTAATTGATAAAGAGCGACATGGGCTGCTAGAGACACTGTGGGATATTGCGATAAAGTGAGTTTTTTGAGTTTAGGAATCGATGCTTCATCTTTTAATGTTCCGAAAGTTGCCGCACAAGCCTCTTGTAAGGCAAATTGAAGTTGGGATGATTGTTGATGAATCTGTGGAAGAAGATCATCTCGCTGGTATTTAGCAATGCTTAAAATGATCGCAAGGCGAACACTTTTAGATGATTGATTGAAAAGCTTGCGCAAAATACGGGTAGAATGAGAATCGCCCACCATAGCAAATAAAGGGGGAAAAATTGCCATATAAGCCTTAGGGGTCTTATACATTAAAGATTCAGCCTGATTAATCGCTTGAGGATGTTTTTTCTTGCAAAGTTGATGAACGGCTTCATAACGCACTTCAATGGAAGGAGATCCAAGAGCGCGCATCAGGGCGTGATCGGCTCGATCATTTTGAAAGCGGGCCAAAGCTCCTAATGCAACCAATTGAATGGCTGGATAGGGACTTTTAAGGCTTTCCTCTAAAATATAATAAGCATCCTCATGGGCAGAAACAGCAGCTCCAAAAAGAGCCAGGAGTTGACATTCAGGGTCGTTTTGTCGAAATCCATCATCTAAAATTCTTAGCCCCATTTGATGTAAAAGTTCAAAATCATGTTGCTTGCTTGCTTGAACATCTTTCTGATAAATTTTTAATGCTTGCTCATGATTGCCTTGCTGGACTAAAAATAAGAGATGCCCATGGTGATGAGAGACAGAAGGGGAGGAAGGATCTTCTCCATATCCATTAAAAGGAAGAATAAGCGCGCCTAGATTTAAAAGGGTTATCCCCATCTTGCCATGCATGTTTAGAACCTTTTAAAATGTTTCCAAAGGTCAATTCCTGCATGTAGTAAGACAGAGTAGAGAGCATTGATGGGTAATCCGACAACATTATAATAACATCCTTCAATGCGTTTGACAATCAACCCTCCTGGACCTTGAATCATATAGCCGCCAGCCTTATCAGAAAAAGTGAGGCTCTGATGATAAGTTTTAATCTGCTCTTCTGTCAGAGAATTGAATAACACCCGCGTTTCATCCACTTCTTGAAAGTTTTGGCCCTTTAACGAAAGGGTTAATCCAGTAAAAACGCTATGCCATTTTCCCGACAATTCTTTTAAGTATTGAAAAGCCTCCTCCTTATTTCTTGGCTTTCCATAAATCTTGCCTTCTTTATAGACAATAGTGTCAGCTGTCAAAATTGCCTCTTGAGAAAACTCATAAGCCAGAGAATCGGCCTTGCCTTTTGATAAAATTTGGACATATTCTTGCGGATTGCCATGAAAAGGAATCGTATCCTCATCAAAATGAGGAGAGACTTGCTTGAAAGGGATATCAAAAAAACTTAAAACCTCTCGTCTTCTTGGAGATTGTGAACCTAAAATCAGTTGCATAGAGATCCTAAATTAAAAAAAGTTGAGAAAAAAGATAAGCGGAATGCTTATCTAGGTTAATTTTTGGACAATAAACGTATAATTCTGTTTTGACTTCTTTCTCTTTTTCTTTCAATTCAGCATATGTCATGAAAGAAGGAATAAAAAGACCGATATAATCTTTTTCTTGCTGTTGGACGACTATAAGAGTTGCCTTTCCTAAAAGTTTAGCTTCTTTCCAATTTCGACTTTGATTCAAATGTATTTTCACTTCTTTAGTTTGAATATAACCTAGAAAAATCCGAATTTCAAATGACATTTCAATCTCTTTATAAAATTTTTTATGACATATTTATTGAGTAAAAAAATAAAAAATATGTTATCTTATAATTAACTAGGTGGAGCCTTTTATGCTTACCGAGTTTATTTATCAATGGAATCCTTTTAATGTTTATGGGAATGAAGTTGAAGTTGATGACTTAATTTGCAATCCTTTACAGCCAAATGAAACACTTAGACAGGATCGATATGGCCATTTTAGGCGAATTCGTGTTCCTACTTCTCATTCTACTCTTTGGGAAAGAGTTGTCTTTTGGTTTCAGATTCACATTAATGAAAAAGATCATTTGCAAGCAATTGATAAATTAATTTCTCTTTTTTACCAAAGGCTTCTTCAACATCCTCCTCAACAGACTGAGAAAATGCAAGAATTTAACTTGCAGGTCAATCAATTGCGTTCATTGAAAAATGATTATGGCTTTGTCTATCTTAAGAAAGAAGATCCTTCTTTTATCGATTTAAGATTAAAAGAGATAGAAAGACATGCTTATTCCATTTTTGCTTACTATCATAAACACCAGATTCTTGAACAGGAAGAAATTAGAAAAAAGTCTTTTGATTTATTTCAAGCTCAAATCAAACAAAATTTTCAAGATTTAGAATTAGAATATGTAAGAGGTTTGCAAACTGCACGACTTTTAATTATGGTTCCTGTCACCATAGTCAATGTTCTTTTTGAAGAAAGAATGCAGAGCCTAGACAAGCGGCTGAAGATCATTGAAGCTCTTCAAGCCCAAATCAATGAATTAGAAAAAGAGCATGAAGGAAAATTTACCATTCCCTTTATTAATGATGATTTGAATCATATGAGAAGTAAATTGTGCTACGAATTATCCAAAATTGGTATAGAGGCTCAATTGTTAATAGAAAATTTAATTTTAAATTATCGCCTCATTCCTTTTCAAGCAGGGGTCAAATGGTTATTAGATTCCCTTCAGATTGATCCCGAGAAATATGATAAAGAAAAATCATATGCATTTTTGTTTCAACAGGCTTTAGATAGCGAAATTCAGCGCCTTCGCTTTCTATTTCAAAAAAGAAAAAGAATAGGAGAAGAAAAAAACAGATCCTAATTGGCATTTATCTTGCATAAAGTAAAGGGATTTATAGAGAGGATTAAGCTATGGTTATTCAGCAGATTGCCTCCCAAAAATTTCATCTTTATGCTTGCTTGCCTTTTATCGAATTAGCACATGAAAGAATGATTCAATTCGGTCCTGTGACTTTTTGGCCAGCTTCCAAGTCCGAGGAGTTTTTAACAACCGATCTACATGCCTCTTTTCATCATTATTTACAGGTTGTTGGGCAAATTAAGGCGCCCAATGGGGACAAAGAGCAACCATTAGTGAACACAATGACTTTAAATCCTAAGGGAATAACTTGCCTATCAATTGCAGAAAATATTCCAAGTGAAAAGCGTGAGTTTATTCTCATTGATTCTTTGTATTTACTTTACTTTGCCTGTATATTTCGCAATCTTTATTACGGACAAGAAATTTCTCCTTTTAATGCTTTTCGCAAGATGATTCCAGCCTCCGAAGAATTTATTAAAAATAAACAGAACTGGGAAAGCTTGCACATCTCTGAAACAGATAGAGAGGAAACAGTTTGCCTACATATTGTTGATCCCGATATTTGTCATGGACTAGGAAAAGCTTTAGAGTCTATTTATCTTCCTTCAACTCTTCAAGATCAAGAGTTCGTGCAAACTTATAAACGTATTGTACGGTCGATTCGCTATCTAGTTGACCGTTTTTTTCAACGTTTTATCAATCTTTTTGATAAAGGGCTGACTTTTCCTGAAGAAATATTTGAGCCCGAAGATGTGATTTTTTTAGCCTCAAGTTTTGAGTCTTTATTTAATATCAATAATAGCCAAGAAACTCCAGCCGATTTTAAACATAAGCTGCGTCCTCTCCTTCATTTAAAATACAGCCGCCCCGTTGAAATTTTCTGGAAATGGGTCGATGATTTTTACGAAGTGAAGCGCCGAATTATTCATGGCGAGACTTTTTTGGATCCTCTATTTCGTCTCAATCCTAATTTTGAAGTTTCCCATATTCTTTTGGGAATTAAACTTTTTGTTTATTCTGTCTATTATTATCTATTTAAATATCAACTTCTTGAGTCTACATACGTGGATCCGTATACCCCTCCCGACTTTAAGTGGATTCATCCTGAAGAAGTTTTGCTCTTTTTTTGGACAGAACCTTCAGTATTAGAGAAAATTAGCTTATTTATTAAGGAAGCTAGACAAGGACCTCTTAAAGAAGAGGCTTTAGCCGATATGAATTTATTGACAACTTTATTCGTCTCTCTTTATGACCGCTATTATTTATCAGAGCAATTAACAGGAGAGGGTATTGTACGGTTTATTCCATCGCCTTTAGCTGATTTGAAAGCGCAGGGCGATCAAATTTTAGAACAGATCAAACAAATGCAAATGGCTGATCCACACTGTCCCTTTCTGCAATTTATCCACCCTTATTTTATGAGTGTTCTAGAAGATCGCTTAAACGAAAAAAAGTGTCAGGTGAATGAATGAGGAGCCACTGTTTGGTCGCATACGCATCAGGCTAAATAAAAGAGATTCTTTTAACGGATGGCTCAAAATCCAGGGTATTTTTATTAAAAAAATCTGACACTTACAGCCCTTCAAGCTGAGGCAGGAAATCTCAGCCTGAAGGGCTGTAAGTGCAAAAACCCAGGGCAACGCCCTGGGTATAATTGAGTTGTGTCATGTAGTCTGAAGGACTACAAGAGAATCATCTCATTCCAAACATGTTTTCATCAAACGAATTCCCCCATCTATTTTAACCAGTTAGAAAATCCTTTCTTAACTTCAATAAGCTTACTCAATGGCAAAGACAAGGTAAAGAAATAAAAGGATGGAACCCAGGTTTTTCAACTCCGGTTTACATTCCCATGGCAATAAGTGAAGGGGCAAATGATATAAGATCAACATCCCATTGTTGATTATTTACCCATGCTGTTTCATCCATTGGTTGCAAATTCGTTTTGTCTTCTGCGATAGAACCAAAGCCAATCTGAGCTGTTCGAAGATTGAAGTAGGCACAAAAGTAAATATTTTTATTCCCTATATTCCAATTGGTAAATGCAAATCGAATAGCAGATTGCTGGATGATCGTTTTTTCATTTTGAGGCAATACCTGCACAAGCAAGTCATCCAATAGAAGGGCTAGTTGGTTGGCTTGAGTGGAATTCAGATTGAGCAAAGAACAAATACCGGAGAGAAGATTTTGAGCGTAATTCTGAATAGTTAAAGATTGATTATTATTCAAACTGGTAATTAATTTATTAATGGCACTTAGATCAGTGAATATATCCAATAAGGCATTTAAACAAGCCTTAGCAAATGCTAGTTTAGTATTTGCATCAATCTGTTGAGTGGCAATCTTCATGCCAGGAATGATAAGCATTTTCTGGATCCATTGAGTAGGACTCAACCCGCTTTTTTTATATGCCACAAGATCGGGGATAGTAGGGACAAAATTAAATGCATGCTGAGGACTATTCATTGGGCAAAACTCTAGAGTCGTCTTTTTAGATAAATTTAAACACCAATTAATTAATGCTTGAGGATTGGCAACCGTAATGGTCTGGACATTAGATTCAAATGAGTGACCAGTATCGATGTCATTAACTTCATAGGGATTATCTCCATCGCAGCTTTGCATAGGTGTTCGGGGTAATGTCATGTAATGGGCGACAGGATCTGGTTCTTGTTGGTTAAGAATGTCGTATGCCCAAAGAATCTCTCGAAGAAAAGTATCACTTTGTACAAATTGAATAAGTAGGTTAGCAATGTTTACAACGGAAGGAGATGTGCCAAGTAGGTCTTTAGTTAAGATAATGGCAGCTAAAACAAGTTCCCTAAAATCTTCAGGAGTAATTTTTAGGATTCCTATTAACGTTGGTTGATTAGGGATGCGCTGATAAAGTTGGAATCCTCTATTTGTAGAGCTGCCATCAGCAGAAACTTGAGGAAGAGGGATGTCTAGATTGTACACAAGGCGATAGGAAGCGTTGAAAATTTCATTGAAAGCTTTTTGGAAATCACTACCAGCTGAACCCAAGGATTGCCAGATGCTTGCCATTACTGTTGCAAGACAATCATTAATGTTGCTCCTTGTCGAATCTCGAGGTCTATCTTCTGCCATGCTTGCGAATGCACACTCAGTTCCTCGAAGGATAGGCTGATTGGTAAGACTGCTAAAACCATAGAGTCCTTGTCTAATTAAATCGTCTTTATTGAGCTGAGAATGAGTGGAAGTGATGATGTCTGCCATAGCTTTAATCACTTGTGAAGCTGTGACTTGAAGGTGATCTGTTGAATGTCCTTGAAAAAGTAATTGGATAACTTGATTAGAAAGATGGGGGATTTGATCGCCTCCCATTAAGTGAGAAGCTGCAGCGAAGCCTGGAGCTTCAAATAGAAAAATATGCGCTCCTATGTAGCCAGACTTGTCAATTGTAAATGGTTGATTTTGATCCGTATCGGCAAGGATTGGCAAGAAGAAGAAATAATCATCGTGAGTATTGACCAAACGAGTAATAAATCCCTTTTGCACAATGTCTGCATAATCCCGAGCACTCTGAAGGAAATAGTTATTGTGATCACGAATTAAATCAGCTATAGCAAAGCAATTTCCCACTGGACCTTGGTTAACAGGAGCAAACAGGGCAGCTAAAACAGCGACTTTAGCATGACGGTTAGTCACAACATCTTGTGGGCCTAAGCTGAATAAAGCTCGCAAAGCTAAATGAGCCACGCTTTTAGGATCTTGAGGTTTACTAATTTTGTCAAAAAATGTCTGCCAGGAATTGTCTAATACATCAAGTAATCGATCAATATTTCTTTCAGCTTCTTTAGGTTGTGAAGAGACAAAATAAGGCTTGACCATCTTGCATAAATGAGCTTGAAATTGATCGTTAGCATCAAATAATAGATCTGCAAGGATAAGGGCCCGCCGCATTTCATAAGAAAGATCCGAATCTTGGATGCCTGCTTGAATTTGGAGATGATGGAATTGATTTAGTTCATTGATGGCATGTTGGATAGAATCTAACTCGGCCGCGTAGATTTTATTAGGCTGTGCAATGACAAAGCATATGATAAAAAAAGACATTAAAATTCGTTGTAATGCTTTCATAAAAACTCCTTATCATTAATTCCTACTCTCAACCTGATAGATGTTTTTCTTCGGGGCGAAAAAACTCAGGTTATCAATTAAACGAGTTCTACTTAATCAGGGTATTAATATCAAGAATTTTTTTATTAAAGATGGTAAGAAAAGAAAAAGAGACTATCCGATCCGAGATCATTCAATAAGAAAGGCAGACTCCGAGGAGTCTGCCTTAAAGAGAGCTATTCTATTGAATAGAGTCTCTTAGTTAACAATTAAGCTCTCTTCTTGCGTAATTGGATTCTTGATGAAATCCGAACTTATTTGAACTTTTGGACGTAGATCACCTCGGCCATTTGCCTTAACAGTGACATAATATTCCAAAGTCTGACGAGGAGCTATATTGGGGAATGGAACAAATGTGACTGTTTGGCCATTCACTTGAGCCGCTGATGCTCCAGAAGCATTGACTGGAACGAGCTCAGGTGGGAAGTTGACCACAACGTTAACATTTGAATCATATTCTTGTCCTTTGTTGATAACTACAATTCTGAAGCGAGTTGTTTCGCCTACACAAATTGGGTTATCAGAGCTTTCGATGCAAATATCGTAAGCAGGACGTCCTTTCCAGTGAGTTCCAAACTCACAGCAAGAGTTGCAAGCTTCACAATCTGTAACGGTCACGTTGTTTGTAAAGAAGCCTGGAGTGCAAGTTGTCAATGTAATATTGAATGTGACTTTTTCTCCTGGTTTCAACTCTCTAAGTTTCCATACAGCTTGTTTGCCGCAGATATTAGCACCTGGAGCTGCAACAATAGATGTCGCAGATGGAGCTGTATCTGTTACAACCACTTCATGTAAGCTCTTATCACCTGTGTTAACAACTGTGATTTGATAGTCAGCATTTTGGCCAACAGGAATTTCCTTTGGTCCAACTTTTTGACACTCTACTGCGCAGCAGCAAACACATGTGCAGAATTCACAAGATGTTTGGTTAGCATTGCACGCAGACACAACTGCTGTATTACAGATCTTGCCACGCTTACAAGCCGTGACAGCGAAGTTGACTTTCTTCGTTTGGCATGGCTCTAAGCTGCCAAGTTTGAAGTTAAGTGTTCTTTGACAGCTTGCATGTTCTACGCCATCTGGTAAAATATCGGAAACCACTACCTCTTCAGCTGTGCATGTTCCAACGTTTGTCACAGTAATGGTGTAGTTGATAGGATCGCCTGGGCATACTTCAAGTGGTCCACACTTTTCGCAAACGAGAACTGGTTTAGCACAGAGTAATGCGCAGAAGGCAACAGGTGTTGCTTTAACGCAGAAGCATGTGCAGATATCCCCTTCTCTTTCACACTTCAGCCAAATTCTAGCTGGAATTGTTTGCCCTTTGCTGATGCTGCCAAATTGCCATGTCAAAACTCGACCTTCTACTCTTGCTTCAGGTTGGCTTCTCATGTAAGTGACGCCTTCTGGCAAAGTCGTTGTCAAAATGCACTTCGCAAACATCGCAGCAAGCTGTGATTTCAAGATCAAGTGGATATTGATCGCCCAACATACACATTCTTGGATTCTTAGCACGCACAGTTACGCCATTGCAAGCACATTCGCCCGATGGACCGTATTTGCAAGGTTTCAGAGGTGCTGCACACTTAGGTGGGCACACTTCTGGGCAAGGTGGAGGACAGGGCGGTGCACATACTGGCTTGCAAGGAGGTGCGCATGGGGGTGGGCATATTGGCTTGCAAGGTTGTGGTGGGCATGGCTCACATGGCTGAGCGCATGGTGCACATGGTTGAGGCCGTGGCCCACATGGTTGAGCACGTGGTGCGCATGGTTGAGGACGTGGTCCACATGGTGGTTGAGCGCATGGCCCGCATGGCTGAGAACCGAATTGTGGAGGGCATACCTCTTCACATTGCTGAGGACGTGGTCCACATGGTGGAGGACACTCCATTCTGCATGGCGGAGGACACTCCATTCTACATGGTGGAGGACATTCCATTCTGCAAGGTTCTTGACAAACAGGCTTGCATGGTTTAGGGCCACATACGGGCTGGCAAGGTTCACAAATTGGAGGGCATGGTTCACAACAATCGTCACCGTAACTGTTGGAACAGCCTGTCCACAAGAGTGCCGAGACACCCAAAAAAAGCAACGAGGCTAATATTCCCAGTTGTTTTCTCATTAAAAGACTCCTTGTGTTATGGTCTTGTTTTTTTTTGTACGAATTTCTAGAAAATTTCCCCAAAATCTTAGTCGTTCGTGTCCGAGAGGTTATTCTTAAAACTGGAATTGCTTGCTTTAAGATCGCCTCTGAATAGGCACTCGGAAAAGCTAAAAGAGACGAATTCTATCTCTTTTGCCCACTCATGATTCATATTTGGTTGCGAATGCATGGGTTTAACCTCTTTTCGCACTCAGATAAGATTCATTAGTCTTGTATGCACAATCGCTCTTTTCTCCTGATTGGGCTAAAGTCACACTTTTTTTCTTCCTGCTGATACAAACAGAGGGAATCACTCCCTCTGCTTGTAGATTTTTACATCCTGTGGCATGCAAATTGCAATTAATAGCAGCAGTTGTTGTTGTCATAGTATCTTGGTTCACACTTAGGTGGACAACATGGCTGTGGGCAACATGGTCTTGGCTCACAGCAGCGTGGTCTTGGTGGGCATGGCTCACAGCAGCTATCGCGATCAGAGCAGCAGCTTGTCAAAGAGAGAGCCGAAGCAGCCATAAGAGCCAAGCCTAATAGTTTTTTCTTCATACATTACACTCCTGTTAATTTTTTTTAGAGTTTAAGGAATTTCAACAATTTGGTTGCGTTTCCTATTACCCCTTTAGATCGACTTTTCTTTTTCCTGATTGAATGAATTGATCAGGAGCCGATGAACAAAAAGGATTTATCTCCTTTTAAATACCCCTTGGGAAATAAATCTTCCAGAAGAATTTTCAGTAAAAAAGAGGGAAAGACGTTAAAAAAAAATTTAAGTGATTAATAATCAAAAAGATGTAGCTAATAATGGAAGAGTAAAAAAAATTCGCTCAAGGAAGGGCTGATGAGGAAAAAAGAATTAAAAACACTATAATGAATTTTTCAGTTTACCTTGCCATCCGAGCTTTTCTCTCAAAGTAAAGAAATAATCGTGACGCATGAGGGTGACAAGTTGAAAGCGGCGTTGAGAAACAAGAACATTAAATGTTTCTTGCGTAGCAAGTGTAAAGCTTGAAATACCATCATAAGAAATCTCAACCGGTAGGTAAGCACTAAGATATTTGATTTGAATTTCACGCTTAGGCATAAGAACAATGGGACGATTGGAAATGGTATGGGGACAAATAGGTGTAATGACAAAAGCATCTAGCTCTGGAGTGAGTATAGGTCCTCCTGCTGCTAAGGAATAGGCTGTTGAACCACTAGGAGTGGAGATGATGATGCCATCAGCTGAAAAAGTGTTGACATATCTGCTATCCACATAAATGGCTAAATCAATAAGGCAAGGATTTTGTGCTCGATGGACAACAACTTCATTGACAGCAAAGCAACTATTGCCTTTGGAAGTGAATCCTTCCATCATCATTCTTTTCTGAATCGTGTAATGCCCATCAACAAGATCTTGCAAACTTGGAAAAATGTCATCAAGGGGAATGTCGGCTAGAAATCCCAAGCTTCCCAAATTAATTCCCAATAAAGGAGCTTGCAGATGTGGATGGCGATGAATTAGGCGAAGGATAGTGCCGTCGCCTCCTAATGAAATGCGAAAGTCAATTTGGTTGATGTCTATTTCAATTAAAGACCGGGCGTCAATGAGAGAAGCAACTCGATCTTCAGCTACGACGTCCACTCCCTTGGTTTTTAAAAATTGGCAAACTTCAGTTGCAATTGTAAGAGAGCGGGGTTTCATTTCATTTGGAAATAACGCAATGATCATAAATTTTTCCATGTCACAAAGCCAAAGATTCACTTCTTAGGGCGTGTTTGCAGACACGCCAAGTCCTTATCCATTTGAACACAGGCCAAGAGGCCTCTTGGTCAAACTTCTCAAACCAAAATGCGCCATGATCTGCTTGACAATCTTCTCTGGAGTAAGTCCAATTTCATTTAGTAAATCTTGATGGCTGCCATGGTCTAAAAATGTTTCCGGAATTCCTAAATTGAGAACTTGAACGTTCGAATAACCTTGGCGCATTAGAAAATGATTAAGAATGGCCCCCATGCCTGCGACGACGCTGTGTTCCTCAATTGTCACAATTTTTTGATGCGTCAGCAGAAGACGGCAAAGTAAATCCGCATCTAGAGGTTTGATAAAAACAGGATCTAAAACAGTTGCCTCAAATCCATGTTCGGCAAGCAAAGCTTGGGATTTTAGGGCAATGGCATTCATATGGCCTAAGCCAATAAGAAGAATCTCTTGGCCTTCTACTAAAACTTCCCCTTTTCCTAATTCTCGCTCTTTGAGAGGTTCTTCAGCATCCTCTGTTGCCAAATTGGGATAGCGAATTGCCGTGGGTCTTTTCCAGCTAAAAGCAGATTCTAAAAGTTCTTTAAGAACTTGGCCATTGCGCGGCTGTGCAATGATCATATTGGGCATGGCGTTTAAAAAGGAAATATCATAAATTCCATGATGCGTAGAACCATCAGGGCCCGAAATTCCCGCGCGGTCAATGGCAAAAACAACAGGGAGTTCTTGTAGGCAGATGTCATGAAAAACATTATCAAAAGCGCGTTGCAAAAAAGTGGAATAAATGGATGTGACGACTTTCATTTTATTTCCGTAGGCAATTCCCCCTGCGAAAGTCACAGCATGTGATTCAGCAATTCCAACATCCAAACAACGCTCGGGAAATTTTTTCATAAAATCATCTAGACAAGAGCCGCAAGACATGGCGGGGGTAACGGCAACGACGCTAGGATCTTTTTCTGCCATTTTGAGAATATGCGCGCCAAAAATTTTAGGGAATGTGGGTTTAGTGATTGGAGTAGGTAAAAATTTTCCGGTATCGCGACTAAAGGGACGCGCTCCATGATAAGAAATGGGATTTTTAATGGCCTCATCCATCCCTTCTCCTTTGCGCGTTAAGACGTGAATGATTACTGGCCAAGAGGATTCCTTAATCCCTTCCATGACATCAATAATTTTTTTGATATCGTGTCCATCAATTGGTCCAATATAAGAAAGTCCATATTGCTCAAAATAAGCTGCAGGACTTACTAAATTCTTCAAGGATTCTGTGATTTTGTGTCCATGTTGAGATAAAAGAGGTCCATAACTTGGGATTTTAGAAACGAAAGTATCAAGTTCTTGGTAAATTTTATTGGTTGTTGGATTGCTAAGAAGCCGACTAAGAATATGGGAAATGGCTCCCACATTTTTTGAAATTGACATCGCATTGTCATTGAGAATGACAATAAAGCGCTTCAGATCTCGAGAAATATTATTGAGCGCTTCTAAAGTCAATCCACAAGTCAAGGTAGCATCTCCAATAATTGGAATGATGTACTCTTGCCTTTTTGTTAAATCGCGATTTTTGGCTACTCCTAATGCCAAAGAAAGAGCAGTTCCAGCATGACCGGCATGAAAATGATCATGTATAGATTCTTTGGGGTGGCAAAAGCCGCAAAGACCTTTAAATTGGCGGATTTGATGAAACCGGTCATTACGTCCGGTCAAAAGTTTATGAACATAAGTTTGATGACTCACATCCCAAATGAATTTGTCTTCTGGGGAATTGAATACTTTATGCAAAGCAAGTGTGAGCTCAACGACTCCTAAATTAGAGGCTAAATGCCCTCCATTAACTGATAATACTTCAATAATACGGTGGCGGATTTCTGTTGCCAATTGTTGAAGCTCTGCAATAGATAGTTCTTTAATATCTTCTGGAGATTGAATAGTCGAAAGAATTTTTATTGTCATAATGATGATCCTTAATGCTATAAAGTATTGAATCCTAAAACTTTTTAATCTTTTTAATATTGTATACTAAACTGAAAGAAAATCCAATTTGAAAGAGAGGTAGAGGAGAGGAACTTAGCGAAGGATGAGGCAGTGAGGCGGTTAAATTGAACTGTTGCGAACCCTTGCCCGAGCTTTCGCTCAAGCCCAAACTTTACTATTTGAGTTCACTTCGATACATAATCTTGCATTAAAGGTCTTTCATCATTTCCAAGTGTTAATTCGCCATTGCGGTTTTTTACGATAATTTCAATTTTGCGCTCTGCATCATTTAGACGTTTATTACAAATGGCAATTAATTGATCTGCCTCTTCGTAAAGTTTAAGTGAATCATCTAAACTAATTGTGCCGGCATTAAGCTTTTCCAGAATTTCTTCCAAACGTGCAAATGCAGCTTCAAAACTAAGAGGAATAGATTCCTGTTCTTGAGTGAGATTCGCGTTCACGTGTCGTTACTTCGTTGATTGTAATATTGACTTCACCATCAGACAATAAAAGTCTGGCTTGCTGTCCCTTTTCAAGCTTTGTTATTGAATTTATAACGAAAGAACTTTTTTCCGCAAATAGAATACTATATCCTTTTTGTAAAATATTTTTTGGATCAAGGGCTTTTAAGAGGTCGGACAGATGAGAGAGCTTACGGCGGTAGAGCTTCAAATGATCATTTATTATCTGATTTACATGCTGCTTAAACTGCTCTTGATTAAAAAGGTGTCGTCTATAAGTTTGCTTGACTTGCCATAAATGATCAAGTTGCTGTCGTTTATGGGTGATCTTTTGTTGTTCTTTTCCAAGACGCTGGTCAAATTGTTGCTGTAAAATACGCTCGCAAGTGAAAAAGCGCTGCTTGAAATAAGAAATTTGATTAGTGGGCTTTAGAGAGAAGGCTTGCTGGGATCGAGCTGTGAGTTGATGTTTTTTTAAATCCAGCAATTTCCGCTTTGCTTGCTCGATATTCAGTTTGTAGTCATCCAATTTTTGCATACGCCATTCAAGAAGGGTATAAGGATGACTGAAAATAGGGTGTTTAAACATCCCCTTCAAATGGAAAAGATGTTGCTGAATAAGATGTCTTAACGTTTGCTGGATACGTTTCCTTAAAACATTCAAATAATCCAGTTGCTGGTTTTTTTCAGCAATGACAATCTCAGCAGCAGCTGAAGGGGTAGGAGCACGAACATCTGCCACATAATCTGCGATGCAGTGATCTGTTTCATGTCCCACTGCACTTATGATGGGAATACGGCTATGAAAGATTGCAGCCGCCACAATTTCTTCGTTAAATGCCCATAAATCTTCTAGGCTTCCTCCTCCTCGTCCAACAATCATGACATCTACAAGTTGATAGCGATTAAACTGGTCAATGGCTTGAGCAATTTCATGGGCCGCTCCTTCACCCTGTACCTTCACAGGATTGAGAATCAGGTGAAAGCTAGAAAATCGCCGGCTGAGGACATTTAAAATGTCCTGAATCACTGCACCCGTTGGACTTGTCACAACTCCAATGCGGCGTGGAAAACGCGGTAAGAGCTTCTTATGCGTTGTTTTAAACCAACCCATTTGGTGAAGTTTGATTTTCAAGAGCTCTAACTTTTGCAAAAGTTCGCCTAAACCTACATAGGCTAGCTCGCGAACGATGAGTTGATAATTTCCTTTAGGTGGATAAACATTCAGTTCTCCTTTGATGATGACCTGATCACCACCCTTAGGCATGATTTTGAGGAAAGAGGCTTCAGCTCTAAACATGACGGCAGTAACCTGAGCATGAGCATCTTTGAGAGAGAAATACAAATGGCCAGAAGTTTGAATCTTAAAATTGCTGATTTCTCCTTGCAGATGAATACAAGGAAAAGTCGACTCTAAACTCAATTTAATAGCATTTGTCAGTTGTGAAACAGTAAGAGGGGGCAAGTTTTGCGCATGTGAGAGATTCATAAAGTTGATAAAATGAAGCTGCTGAAGCGTTGTAAAAAAATTTTAATTTAATTTGTGAAATTATCTTCAACTAGGGAATTCAAGCCAAGAGAAATTTTCTTTGCCCACATTTATGTTAAGGCAGTCTAGTACTCAACCACATGAGTTTTTGCCTAGTGGGATGGTTTTAAATCGCTATGCGTTAAGGTAAGAGATGGGTGTAGGCTACGCGACGCATTCAGTCGCCCGCCGCTTCGCTCTGGGCTTTAGGTGAGGGGATATGGATCCACCGTTCGGTCGCCCTCCGGGCTCGGTTACGGTGGGCTAGGATCAGTCGTCCTCTGGACTCTAGCAGCAATGTAGAAGCCATTGAATGTTAGGTAAGATGTTTAGAATGCTAGGCGAGGCGTTTTGATCATGCCGCTAGAGTCCGGAGGACGACTGATCCTAGCCCACCGTCGGGACTTAACAAAGAACTGTTTTAGGCTTGATATTCGTCCCGTCAATTTAACAATACTGCTCCTGTAATAGACTTTAGAGGCATATTTCCCGAAAATGACGCGAAAAACATCAAAGCCCAAAATAGTTCTTTTTTCAGTCCCGGCCATACGCTAGGAACGAAATACTTCTGGCAAACTCTAGAAGCTAAATTTGTCGCTCAAGCGGCGTGAGCCGCGCATGGATAGTAGCCGTGGGTGTAGGCGAAGCCGGAACCCACGGTGTATGGTAAAAAAAATGAAGCCACGTTAGTGGCGTAGGAAATGTGATGGTGGAGCAATGTTTATTTAAACGAATGCTACGCCACTAACGCGGCTCAAATTTTTTTTGTGGGTAACCGTGGGTTTCGGCTTGCGCCTACACCCACGGCCGGGACTTAACAAAGAACTGTTTTGGGCTTGATATTCGTCCCGTCAATTTAACAACACAGCGCCTGTAATAGACTTTAGAGGTATATTTCCCGAAAATGACGCGAAAAAAATCAAGCCCAAAACAGTTCTTTGTTAAGTCCCGGCCATAAGCTAGGATCGAAATGCTTCCGGCAAACTCCAGAAGCTAAATTTGTCGCTCAAGCGGCGTTAGCCGCGCATGGATAGTAGCCGTGGGTGTAGGCGAAGCCGGAACCCACGGTGTATGGTAAAAAAATGAAGCCACGTTAGTGGCGTAGGAAATGTGATTGTGGAGCAATGTTTATTTAAATGAATGCTACGCCACTAACGTGGCTCAAATTTGTTTTGAGGTTAACCGTGGGTTTCGGCTTGCGCCTACACCCACGGCTACTATCCATGCGCGGCTAACGCCGCTTGAGCGACAAATTCAGCTTGTGGAGTTTGCCGGAAGCATTTCGATCCTAGTACTCGACCACACTAGTTTTGTGTATTTAGACTGCTTCAAAGCCCCGGGGTTGAATTGGCGTAAGTGGTTCCATATTGCTAATATTGAACCACTTACGCCAATTCAACCGCGGGCGCTTTCAAGCAGTCTAAATACACAAAAGTAGTGTGGTCGAGTACTAGCCTATGGCCGGGACTTAACAAAGAACTGTTTTGAGCTTAATATTCGTCCCGTCAATTTAACAACACCGCGCCTGTAATAGACTTTAGAGGCATATTTCCCGAAAATGACGCGAAAAAAAATCAAGCCCAAAACAGTTCTTTGTTAAGTCCCGACCCACGGCTACTATCCATGCGCGGCTAACGCCGCTCGTCGCTGAGGGAAAGGATATGGATCAAGCAACATTGCAAAAACAAAGATAAAAATTCCGCTTACCTAGCCATATGCCGGGACTTAACAAAGAACTGTTTTGGGCTTGATGTTTTTCGCGTCATTTTCGGGAAATATGCCTCTAAAGTCTATTACAGGTGGTGTTGTTAAATTGATGCGACGAATATCAAGTCCAAAACAGTTCTTTGTTAAGTCCCGGCCCACCGTGACCGAGCCGGAGGGCGACCGAACGGTGGATCCATATCCCCTCACCTAAAGCCCAGAGCGAAGCGGCGGGCGACTGAATGCGTCGCGTAGCCTACGCTCATCTCTTACCTTAACGCATAGCGATTTAAAACCATCCCAATAAGCAAAAACTAATGTAATGGAATACTAAGTAATATTTTAATATTAAGAAGTGTTTTAATTAAAATATAAATTATATTTTATTTTTAATAAATTATTTAAACAATCTTTAAACATTTAATTTATTATATATGAATATAGATGTTTTAAATTAAAAATATAAGGGAGAAGTATAAAAACATGAATAATGATGTAAATATAAAGAGTCTTTACGATGGGTTAGCCTCCTATACCTCTCATCTTTATGAGATTGGTCAGATTCGAGAAAACTCTTATGCGCATTACAGCAGTGAAGGGCATTTTATCAACACAGGAGGGACATGGTCTGCTTATGGGGTTCAAAAGCTAGCAAATCTTATGAAAGGGCATTCAGAAGAGGAATTAGTGACTCAGATTGAATATTTCACTAATCAACTATTTGTGAAAATGAGTCGGGACCTTACTTTAGCAACGACAAATGATAAGAATGTCACACTTCAAACAGAATTGATCATGGAAATGCGCATTTTATCCGAGCGTATAGAGCAAGCGATCAATGGAATAGACAATAGTGGAGGACTCCAAGGTTTAATAAAAACCTATCAAAAAAATCCTTCGTTTGTCAATAGAATCAATCAAGTCATTAAGGAATTAAAAGTGCATCAACAGATGGGTGTAGATATAGCAGAAGAACGTCTTAATGATATTTTCGATAATCAGCCTCAAGAACTTGAAAAAGCGGTTGTCGGCGATGCCAATAAGTTTTATGAGATGCTTCAAGAAGAAAATTTTTTGTTGCCAGCTGAAAGTGTGGGGATTTTGAAATATGCGCTTAATTATACAGGGGCTCTTTATTTTAATATTATACAGAATACATACAAAAATTATGATTGGTCAAATAAAATTGGTCATTTTGAAAATGCCGATTTAATCTTAGGAGCCTTGCCTATTCAATCCGCAAAATATGATTCGTTAGCTGAAATGAAAGGCCAAAATATTGAGGCGGTGCTCTCTGTTATTGAGGCTTTTGAAAATCGAAGTTTTGGAAAAGTGGTAAAGCCTATCACACCTGAGCAGCTTTCAGAGGTAGGAATCAAACAGGTTCAATTATTATCTCCTGATTTTGAGACACTTCCCTTAGAGCTTGTGGAGCGAGGCGTTCAGTTCATTCACGATAATTTAGCCAACGGAAAAAATGTGTACGTTCATTGTAAAGCAGGAAGAGGGCGGAGTGCTCTTGTGGTAATGTGTTACCTTATTAAGCACCAACAGATGTCTGCTCAACAGGCGTTTGCTTTAGTTAGAAAACAGCGTCCACAAGCAGGTTTTAGAGAAAGTGAGTCTAAATATACCACTTTGCTGGAATATGAAGCAAAGTACGCTGTATAACCATAAAAACTAATACTTGTTTACATGAGTGTTTGCCTATTAGGATGTTTTTAACTCCCTATGCGTTAAGTGAAGGGATGAGCGTAGGTTAAGGGACGCCTGAAGGCGTCCCTTAACTTAGCATCATTTCTTAGCTTAAATTCAATACTTCATGAAATTATTTTGCATGCCACTTTAAGAGCCTTAAACTAATCAGAATCACAATCAGAGTGACCCCAACATCGGCAAAGATGGCTGAAGCTAAATTGCTGATTCCTAATAGGGCAAGTGCGATAAAGATAAACTTAATGGTAATGGCTAAGCCAATATTGAATCGAATTGTTTGAAGGGTTTTTCTTCCCAGTTTGATGAGAAAGGGAATAACATCCAAACGATCGCTAAGAATGACAATGGAGGCTGCCTCAATTGCCGTATCGCTACCAAGCGAGCCAATGGTGATACCTACGTTAGATAACGCCAAAGCCGGTGCATCGTTAACTCCATCTCCCACCATAGCTACTGTTTGATACTTCGTTAGGAGCTCTCGAATCATGGCCGCTTTATCCTCAGGAAGAAGCTCTGCTTTTACTTCTTTAATTCCGAGTTCGCGCGCAACAATTTGAGCGGGTGCATGATGATCTCCGGTCAACAAGATAGGTTGAATACCAAGTGTTTTCAATCCCTGAATGAGCTGTAGGCTTTCTGGACGGATCTCATCGGTTAAGGCAATCACCCCTTCGACTTGACGATGAGTGGCAATGACCACTGCCGTTTTTCCTTGCTTTAATAGCCTTTCTACCTCATCGATGATCGTTTGCGGTACGGGATGTTCTTCTAAAATGAATGGCAGTTTTCCCAAGCAATGATGCCGGTCTGAGCATACAAGACAGTCTGCTTGCGCTCCTTTGCCTAGGATACTTTTAAAATTTTCAACAGCATGAATAGAGAGGTTGTCTTTCTTCGCTGCCTCAACAATGCTTTGGGCTAAAGGATGTTCTGAAAAAATTTCAATTCCAGCTGCACATTCCAATAAATGCTCCTTCGAACTATAACCATAAGGAATGACATCGCTGACAATTGGACGTCCATAAGTCAGAGTGCGTGTTTTATCTAATGCAATGGCTTTGATTTGTCCGATAGCCTCTAAATACTTGCCGCCTTTAATTAATGCTCCCTGTTTTGAGGCATTTCCAAGAGCAGAGTAAATGGAAACGGGAGTAGAAATAACTAAGGCACAGGGACACGCAATGACAATTAACGCAAGTCCTTTTGCAAGCCAAGGATCCAAAGGATAACCTAAAAAGACCGTCGGAACAAACACCCATAGAAAAGCCAAAATAATTACTGAAGGCGTATAATATTGAGAAAATTTTTCAATGAATTTTTGAGTGGGTGCCTTGACCTGAGTGGCGTGAAAGGTTAGCTCTTTGATTTTAGCAAATGTCGTATTTTGAGCGGTCTTTAATACCTCGACTTCTAAATAACCTTGCTTATTCAAAGTGCCCGCATAGACAAGATCACCTTCAAATTTTTCTTGGGGAATAGGCTCTCCAGTAATCGATGATTCATCGATGAAAGAGAACCCTATGGCTATCTTGCCATCTAATGCAATCATTTCGCCTGGTTTTATCAGAATTAGGTCGCCTACTTTGACTTCATTGATAGGCACTGGTTGATCTTGTCCTTTTAAAAGGACAAATTTAGGCATTTTTTCTAAAAGCGTTCCTAAAGCAGACTGACTTTTTTCAATTCCAATATCCTCTAGCTTCTCAGCTAAAGTATAAAGAACAATAACGACCGCCGCTTCTTCATATTGACCTAAATACCATGCACCAGCAACTGCAATCAGCATGAGGGCATTAATGCTTTTAAAATTGAGTGTCAATAATGCTTTTAGCCCATGCCAGAGAGTTTGATAGCCAATGGCTAAGGTAAAAATGAGGAAGAAGGGGATTTCGACCGGATGTGGTAAGCGAATTCCTGCCAAGGAGAGAAATTCTAATACCCCCACAACGAGGGTTGCAAAAATCACCCATAAAAATTTTGAATCTTGCCACATGCAAAAAAAATCCTCCGCTATCGATATCATTTTTACTTAATTAACAAATTAATTTAAAAAATTCATCTTAAAAGCTGAAATAAGTAAAAAAGACTTGAAATTCTGCTTGTAGTCAATTATTCTTATTCATTAAATGTCTCTAACAGAAGGTGCTCTATGACGGCCAATCGACCTTATGTCCTGATAGGAAATTGGAAAATGCACAAGACAGTTGAAGAAGCGCGCACTTTTGTCAAAAATTTGCTTACATCTTTTCATCCATTGGAGACCGAAATCATAGGTTTAGCGGTTCCTTATACCGTTATTTATCCTCTTTCGCAAGAGGTAAAAGAAACTTCCGTTTTGATTGGTGCTCAAAATATGAATGATGCCTCTGAAGGCGCTTTTACAGGAGAGGTTGCTGGCACAATGCTTAAAGATGCAGGCGCTCAATTTGTGTTGCTTGGACATTCTGAACGCCGTCATCTCTACGGGGAAAGTGATACTTTCATTAATCGCAAGGTGAAACGAGCAATTGAAGTGGGAATCCAACCTGTTTTATGTGTTGGAGAAACCCATGCGGAATATGAAAGCGGCCAAACACATGCGGTTATTGAAAGGCAACTGACAGAGGGGTTAAAAGATCTTCAGCCTCAGCAGCTGCAAAAACTGATTGTGGCTTATGAGCCTGTATGGGCGATCGGCAATGGTCATAGCGCCACGCCAGAAATTGCACAGGAAGTGCAACATTTTTGTCGATACATTCTGGCCAAGATTTTGACAGAAGAAGTGGCTCAGCAAATTGTGATTCAATATGGGGGATCAGTTAATCCCTCTAATGCCCAAGAGTTGCTTGCTCAGCCCGACATTGATGGGTTACTTATTGGGGGAGCGTCACTTTCTCTTGAATCTTTTCTTCAAATCGTGAATGATAGATATTCAAAAATCAATCAATTAGGTTAAATAATATGACGTTTCTTTATTTTTTTACGATTGCTCTCTTTATGATTTTATGCGTTTTATTATGTGCTGTCATTCTTATGCAAGAGAGTAAAAGTTCTGGTTTAGGCGCCTCTTTTGGGGGAGAAGCAAGCGAATCCTTATTTGGAACTTCGACTGCAGATGTCTTAAAGCGCTTTACAGCTTGGCTCGCTTTTATTTTTCTTGTGGCTTGCATTCTTTTATCTTTATGGACCTCTGTTTTGGGTCGTTCAAAAACAACAGCGCCTGCCTTTACAATGGAGCACATCGAATCTTAATTTTTAGCTTTCCTTTCCGCAAACGCGCCCTAAGGCGTGTCTTAAAAACGCTAGTATTCTAACGAAGGGTGAACCGCAAAATTATCTTTGCGGTTCACTTTAGGCTTTTTGCATTTGAATTGACTTTGCAATGACATGAGACAAGCTCAAGGAAAAGATGTGTTGTCACATGTATAACATAAATGTATACAAGTCTTTTATGAAAACATTCAACGTGCTTTGATTTAATAGGAAGTAATCATCTCCAGCAGCGTTATGATAAAGAGTCGCTTCCCACTTGCCTTTTGATTTTAATTCATCGATAATTTTGCCTTGTTCATCGGCTAGGAATTTCTCGAGAGTGCGTCCGTTAACTGCATAGTCGCCAGTTAGAGAGCTCATTAATGAATCTCGCGTAAACGCTTCTTTTACTACCGTCTTAGGATCTTTCTTTTGCAAGTCTGCCCCGAAGACTCCTTTGGCAAGTTTACGACGAACATCTTCTTCCGGATCTGTTACCTCACCATCAAGCTTCGCACTCCATGTATGATAAAAGTTCATAAATGTTCTAGCTTTATCATTGAAGCACATATCAGAAAGACCTTTATCAAAAAACTCATCAAAGAATTCTTTTGGCAATTTGCCATGATTCTGCTCCTTGCTGCGATAGGCCAATTCTGCTAACAAGAGGGGCATTCTCAATGTTGCGAGCAAAACGATATCAGGATTGGGAACATTAACGTAATAATAGGTCTTCATTGTTTTAGGAGCTTCCCGTTTCCATATTCCATGATTAGAACGATCCAGATGATCCATTGAGGTATGAATATAGTCCATCGAAGATTTTGGAAGGTCTAACTTGCGGTTAGGAAACTGCCTTGCGACTTCATCTGCAGTCAGTTCGCCTCTTCCAGATTTTTTGAGGCCGCAGATTTTGCCAAAATTGATAATCATTTGTTCAGCTTGTTTAAGGGCTTCCGTATCGTTAATTGCATCGATTTCTGTGTCTAAATCGACGACATTGCCTGTATAATATTTAAACGCTTTTAAGCCTTCATTATAATTATAATGATGTTCTCCACCTAAAAATTGTTGCTTGCGGAAATCATCAATGATACGAGGACCATGTTTAAAGAGGTTGCGAATCCCGACTAAACTGAGATATTTGCGTTCTTCTGTACTTTGGAAACCTTGGACATTGGCAAAATATTCAGGAACTTGTTCACCATACTTGATTTTTTGAAGAAACGGATTTCTTCTCTCAAATTCTACTACCATTTCGTCAAGTAATTGTCGAATTTGATTTTCCATTTTAGAGTCTATAACTGATAAAGCGTCGACTGCAGAAAAAGAGGGATTGGTAAAGATATTTTCTGAGATTTCAGCACAAGCTTTTTCAATTTTATTAAATGGCGATAACGGCAATTGAAGTGCTTCACCCCCTTGCTTAGCAGCCCCTATCTCTTGAGCTTTTTTCGCGGGGCTTTCATCACTTAAGTCAATCTCTACTGGCTTAGGCGACTCAATAATATCTTTAGGTTTCAGCGGAGAGAGAGGAGATTTTTTAACTTCTCTATCATACTGTTGTTGTAATCTCTTTGCTATCTCCTCATCATTTTCAGTTGGGGTATTGTCTTGGTCAAGATCATCTTCATCCATCATCTGTTGTTGCAATTCTTTCGCTATCTCCTCATCGCTTTTTGGATGCATGTTTTTCTTTTTTTGATCATGACTGTTGATTAGATCTTTTTTGTTGTCGTTACCCTCTTGATCCAAATCCTTTACGCTCTTTTGAGGAGAAGCTTTCTTGCCTTGATTTTGATTTAAAGGAGAATCTGGCTTTTGATTAGGGTTGTTTTTAATAGGCTGTGGAGCAAGATGAGGAGGAATAACAGCTTCATCAGGAGATAATACCGTTGCCTTATAACGGCGATAAATCAAATAAATAACTGTTAATGCACTAAAAATTGCAATGGTAACAGCCGCAATTTTTACATATTTTTCAGTTGATTCTGAAAAATATTTCATTGGGATAGGACTGTTTTTAATAGAATGTAAGCTTGAATTAATAAATGTAAACATAAACCAAATAAAGTTAATTAAGTTAATAGTAAAATTTGCTGAAATTATCATCAAAATTCGGTTTTTTTTTATTTTAAAATCTCATGTTAATAAGAGTAATTAAAGCCGAAAATAACCAAATTTATGAAATGATTGCTCCTATTTTGAAATATATCCATTAAAAAATAACAAAAATTGGATTTAATTTCATCTAAATTAAAAGATTCTTAAAAGAATGCGTAAAAAGTTTAGGCAGATTGATAGAAAAGGAAGACATTTTTAATTTTGCTGACTATATTTTTTTTTAATTTCTCGGAGATAGCCTTCAATCTCTTTTTTCCTGCGAGGAGGGAGACGATCAATATATAAGATTCCGTTGATATGATCATTTTCATGCATGATGACATGTGCATCAAAACCTATAAATGATTCTTCAAATTCTTTTCCTTCTAAATCAGTGGCTTGAATGGTGACTTTCAAAGGACGGACAACTGTTTCGCGCAGCCCCGGAATGGAAAGACAGCCTTCCTGACAAGGCCATACTTCTTGGCTATAAGAGACAATTTTGGGATTAATAAAGACACGCAGTTCCCCTGGTAATACTGTATCTTCATCGACATAACGAGGAATACAAGTAATAAAAAGGAGAAGAGATTGATGAACTTGAGGAGCTGCCAAGCCACAACCATTATGTGCTTCCATGGTTTCTGCCATGTCCCTGACAAGTTGATGAATGCTCTTATCAATATGGACAATAGGCAGACCTTTTTTACGTAGAATGGAGTTCCCATAATAAGCTAAGGGAAGTTTCATAAATTTGCTTTTAATAAAAAAAAATAATTGATGTAAGTTTACTTTAATTATAACAAGCAAATGCTTATAAAGACAAGGACCTCTTACAATGAAAGTAGAGCCAACGTGTTAAGAGCTTTTCATGTTATCAGAAACAAATATCGTGTGTGCGCTATGTCAAAATGTGGTGGCAAAACATTACCATCGAATAGAAGAAGATGAGGCTGTTTTTTGCTGTAAGGGATGTCAAGTTGTCTATTACATTTTAAAAGCACAAAATGCCTTAGAAAAATTTCAAGAGCATCCTGTTTATCGTCAAGCTTTGCAAGCTGGTTTAATTACCAATCCCAATCTTCAATTTTCTAAGCACGAAGAAGAAAAAATACCAGAAGAAGATTTTCAAAAATTGCATTTGACAATTCAAAACATGTGGTGTCCATCGTGCGCCCAAGTCATTCACTTGATCTTGCTCAAAGAAAAAGGAGTGCGTCAATGTGTTGTCGATTATTCTACCGATCTCGCTTTTATCGAATTTACTCCTCGTTTAATTTCAAAAGACAAAATTTTACGCCTTATCTGTCAATTGGGTTACCAACCTCATTTTTTGCAAGATCCTCGTCAAAAAGCCATCAGCCGCACTCTGATGCTGCGCCTGATCGTTGCTGCATTTTTCTCCTTAAATGTCATGATGTTTGCTTATCCAATTTATGCGACCTATTTTGATGGAGGAAATGCAGAGGGCTATGCCAAGCTTTTTGCTTGGTTCTCTTTTATAGGATGCCTTCCTGTCCTTTTATATAGTGGTTGGCCTATTTGGCGTCGCTGCTATGTAGGGCTTAAAGTCGGAATCTGGGGAATGGAAGCACTCGTCTGCATGGGTGTTGCTGCAGCGACAGGGCTTTCCTTGTATGAATTATGGCGTAATAGTCCCTATGTTTACTTTGATTCCGTTTCCGTCATTATCTTATTTGTATTGCTAGGAAAAGTGATTGAATCCAAAGCAAAATTTTCTGCTAAAGATGCTTTAGTTAAATTATCCTTAGCCTTACCACGCAGGGGACGCAAACGTTTAGCAACTGGGGAAGAATTATTTTTTCCCATTAAAGACATTCAGCCGGGAAATCTATTGGTTGTGCGAATGGGAGAAAAAATTGTCTTAGATGGCATTGTAGTGGAAGGATCAGGCGCTTGTGATGAATCGCTTATGACAGGCGAATCCCTTCCTGTTGCCAAGCAGATAGGCTCTTGCATTCTTGCTGGAACTTTGCTTCAACAAGGGCATTTAGTTGTAAAAGTGACTGCTTCCTTAGAGGAGACAACGTTGCAGCGCATCATTGATATGGTAGGTAAAGAAATTGGACATAAATCGCGCTATGTTAGAGCAGCAGACTCTGTTGTAAGGTGGTTTGTTCCTTTCGTCATGGGATTGGCTCTAACAACAGGATGTATTTGCCTTTTTTGGGGCATAACAGATGGTGGACAAACTGTTTTGCAAACCGCCATTATTAGAGCTGTTTCAGTATTATTGATCTCTTGCCCATGTGCTATTGGCATTGCAGTTCCCCTAGCAGAATCCTCTTTGCTCAATGTCTTAGCTAAATTGGGAATTTTAGTGCGTAATCGTGGATGCTTGGCTTTTTTAGGACGAGAGACTCTTTTTGTTTTTGATAAAACAGGGACTGTCACCGAAGGATGCTTTAGTGTTTGTGCAGGGATAGAGATCTTATCATTTGAGGAAAAACAAATTTTAAAAGGGCTTGTCGCCCACTCTTTGCACCCCATTGCTGTTGCTTTGCAGACAGTTCTTTTATGTCCGGTTGCCACTTTTGAGACAATTGAAGAAATTGTTGGAAAAGGCATTCAAGGAGTTTTACATGGTAAAAAATACTATTTGGGATCAGCTGCTTTTTTTGCACAGCAGGGAATTTCTGTCCCTCCACAAAGTGCAGACAATGAGGCTGAGATTTTGACAACTGTTTACTTTGCTAGGGAAAGTCATTGTTTGACAGAACTTGTTTTAGGAGATCGATTAAGACCCGGAGTCAAAGAATTTATTCAGCTTTTATTTCCACTCAAAACTTTTTTAGTTTCAGGCGATGCCGAAGCGCCTGTCGCTAAAGTTGCTAAAGCCTGCCACATTCAAGAATGGAGGGCTGGATATCATCCTTTGCAAAAAAAAGAACTCATCGATCATTTGAAGCAAGAGGGAGAGGTGATTGCAATGCTCGGAGATGGGATGAATGATGCTCCCGCTTTGACAGCAGCTCACATTGGGATAGCCGTCGTTTCCGCGAGTGATATTTCCATTCAAGTTTCTGATCTTTTGTTAACGACAAATAATTATCACGCTCTTTCCGTTTTGCGTCAGGTTGCGCTTAAAGGAAAGCGAATTATTAAACAAAATCTTTTCTGGGCTTTTTTTTATAACTGTGTGGGTTTAGGGTTGGCCGCAGCTGGCCTGCTAACTCCCTTATTTGCTGCTTTTGCAATGATCATAAGTAGTTTAATTGTTCTTTTGAATGCACAGAGAATGAGTTTAATGGTCCAAGAATCAAAAATCTATCATTAATTATTAATTAAATTACAAAAATGCATAATTAACTATAGATCCATTAAAAAGGAGGATGGTGATGTATGCATTAACTCATTTGGTTTCGAATCCCGCTTTCCCATTATTTGATACAGAACAACGCTCCAATAGGATGGAGCAGCCTACAATTGAACAACAAGTGGAAGATTTTATTCAGCATCCTGAAAAGATGCAGGCTGCGCTTGTTGAGATTTTCTTGCATGTCAATGCTCAGCAAATAGTTCTCTCATTGTTAATACAATTTCTTCAAAGGGTTCAGGATCATCCTCAAGCTGCACGGCAATGTGCCTACCAGATCATGATGACCCTTCCTGCTTCTATTGCAAGGTCTATTTTAGAAGAACAGCCGGAACTCTTTGCTCAACTCCTTAATTGCTTAAATGAAAATCAAAGGAGAGAAATGCTCAAGCAACTGACCCACCAATTAGAAAATTGGAAATTTCACTTTGAAAAAGTTTTTTGTTCTTTAAATCGTTCTGGGGAAGAAAGGCAAAACCCTCAAGATTTTCCCGCTGGTTCTTTTTTAGTCACTTTAGTAGGATCTCTCTCTCCAAAACGAACGAAGCAATGGATAAAACATTGCTCTAATGAACTCTCATATGAAGATTGGGGTTTTTTTATTCTTACTCTTGGTGAGAAGAGCCGCACATTTGCCCTTAATGTCTGTATTCACTTTTTTGATTTCGATTTGTCGGAATATGGATTTCGTCATTGTTTTGAAGCTTTAGCTCTGCAAAGTACTTATAAACAGTTAGTGGCATCAGTTTTAGATAAAATTTTACATAAGTTTTATCGAGCAAATGAATTTGACAAAATTGTGAATCAATTTAATCAATTAAGTCTTCATGCCCAAGTTTGCCTATTAAATACTATGAGCTCTTCAAAGCAAAATCAAATTTTGCGCCAAAATTGCCAGAATCTACCTCTTATGGCTTCTTGGATGGATGAATTATTTTCTTATCAACAAGAATTTTCTAGCCGCAAGAACACGGTGAAACGCATGTGTAGTTTCTTGCAAGAAGGATCGTTAACTGAATTCATTAGACAGTTGAATGAGCGGCGCTCAAAAATAGGTGCTTATTTTCTAATTTGCTTATCTCCTCAACACTTTCAAGAATTTGCTTTTACTGTTCCTTATCGAATACGTTCTGAAGTGCTTTCAAATAGCTTGGCCGATGCAACAGCCTCTCAGGTTCTATACGCCATTTCGACAAATAACGAACGAGGACAAATGATTTATGAATCGGTTGGACTGAATATGGATAATCCGGTGATTCCAGTTGATACATTTTATACTCTAAAACAATGCTTCGACGTCTTGCAGCAGATGAGCCAAGCTCCCGATTTAGCCTCCGATTATATTCCTTTCATTTCTCGTATTCCTCCGGTACTTATTGGATTGCTATCTATGAATCCTGATCGACGAAATGTTTTATTACAACTGGCCTCTCAATTGAGTGACGAACAATTAAAATTTTTGGTTTGCGTTTTACCTAGCGATGTCTTTAGCGTGTTTATTGAGAAAAATTGGTCTTCATTAAATAATGAACAATATATAGCCATGTTAGAGGGATTATCCCTAAGTCAGCTCATTGACTTTATCAAAGCAAAGACCGAAAAACTCCAACTTATCAATGTCGAGTTCCAAAATAAATATAAGAGCGTACAGGAGGCTTTGGAGAAAATAAAAGGAAGTGCATTCATTTCTTCTAGTTTTTTAGGTGAATTGGAAAAGGAAGTTAACCATCTTTCTCTTCTTACACGCCGTCCTTCTTATAAAGATTATCATTGTTTAAAAATCTTTCTACAACGGCTGCAACAAAGCTTGCCGATTCTTCACCCAATCATTCAAGAGTTGCAACAGACAGCGAATCATTTGAACAACAAGCGCATTTTATTTGAAGGTCCGCATGCGCTAATCAGAACTCAATTATCTGCTTTAAAAAATTTTGTTGTTGATAAAGAAACAATAGAAGAAAACGAAGAAACTGATCTTACTTTAGTCCTTTATGAAGGATTTTGGACTCTTGTACGAGAAGGAACACTACCTTATTTAGGAATCAGTCCTCATAGCCAATTAGGGATTATTCACCCAGGCCAATTAAATTTTTTTGGAATTAAAAGTAATGCAGATCTTCATCTTTTAGGCATTTCTCCTGAATGGCAAAATCGCGTGGATAAATTGGCAAATGAAGTAAAAAAATTGCAAGCCAGCAAAGAAATAAAAATGCATGTAAAGGCGAATTCATTAGGTGATGAAAAAGAGAAAAATTCTAGCTTTCATGATCTCTGGCAAATTTTTATAAGTATTAAAACACCGTCTAATGAGCTTGAATCTATTTGTAGGAATATTCTCCAAACTTTACCTGTCCAACAGCTAGAACTTATTGAGCTCAAAAAGACTTGCTTGGCCTTTGGTCAAGAGCTATTGTTATTTCAGCACATTTCAATAGATGATCGAAATCAATTAACAAGAGGAATGCAAGAGTTAGAAAAATGTCATCAGCCTCAAATCCTTATAGACCTCGCGCTTCAGCTTTTAGGACTAGAATTAATTGTTTTGAGAAATCAATATCCTTTAATTTGCTTGCAACGTTATTTGCTCGATAACAAGAATTTGAAACAAGCCTGGGAAAAATTTCATTCGCACAAATGTTTTTCTCTCATCGCTTTGGTTGAAAAGGGGTTTGTTAAAACATCGGCAGATATTTTAAAACTTGAAAATATTGCAAACAAAATTTAAAGAGTTAGCGATGTTAGCCCGATGGGCTATATCGTTAGCTGAGATTCCCTGCATCAGCCCGAAGGGTTGTAAGTGCAAAAGCCCAGGGCATTGCCCTGGGTATGAGTGAGTTGTGTCATGCAGCCTGAAGGGCTGCAAGTGTCAAATATGTTTAGTCAAAACACTCTGACTCAAAATTCAGATGAGGCACAAAATGGATTCAAAAAGCTTATCATTACAATTTTTTTTTGATTTCTTTTAGCATGATTTCTGTCATAAGGGGGAGATCATATTTATGCTTCCATCCCCAATCCTTTCGTGCTTCACTATCATCAATACTGGCAGGCCAGGAATCAGCGATTTGTTGGCGAAAATCTGGTTGATAGGTGATGGTAAAATTTGGCAAGTGTTTTTTGATTTCAGCTGCCAGAGCTTTTGGGGTAAAACTGATCGCACTTAAGTTGTAACTCGAGCGGATTTTAATATGGGATGCGTCTGCTTCCATTAAATCAATGGTTGCTTTTAGGGCATCGTCCATATACATCATAGGAAGGGGAGTGTTTTCCTTAAGGAAACATGTGTATTTGCCATTTTTAATTGCTTCATGAAAGATTTCAACTGCATAATCCGTTGTTCCTCCACCAGCCTCTGTTTTATAACTAATGATTCCTGGATAGCGCAGGCTTCTGACATCGACCCCGTATCTATTAAAATAATATTCACACCATCTTTCCCCTGCTTGTTTGCTGATTCCATAGACTGTAGAGGGTTCCATAATGGTCATCTGAGGAGTATTGATCTTGGGAGTGGTAGGACCAAAAACTGCAATTGTACTTGGCCAGAAGATTTGTTTAACCAACTTTTCTTTGGCCATATCTAAAATTAATAGAAGGCTGTTCATGTTTAATTCCCATGCCTTCTTGGGCTGTTTTTCTGAAGTTCCAGAAAGTAAAGCAGCGAGAAGATAGACTGTGTTAATCTTTTCCTTCTTGATGATTTCACTCAACCGTTTTTCATCCATGACATCAAGAATTTCAAAAGGGCCTGAATGCATCACCTCATCTGATGAGTGTTTGATATCGCTAGCTATCACATTCTCCTGGCCATATCTCTTTCGTAATTCCATCGTCAACTCAGTGCCGATTTGTCCCGATGCGCCAATGACAATTATTTTCTTCATAATGAGTATTTTGTTTCAGTTATAAATTAGTATTAGGAGTTTGATTTAAATCACTTGGAGTTCGCGGCCCACTTTCGCAAATGCTGCAATGGCCCGATCCAACTCATTTTGAGTATGATTCGCACACATTTGAGTCCGAATGCGTGCTTTGCCTTGAGGCACCACTGGATAAAAGAATCCTATGACATAAATTCCTTCATTAAGCATCCGCGAGGCAAATTCTTGAGCAATTTTGGCATCGCCTAACATCACTGGAATGATGGGATGGTCGCCAGGCGTAAGGTTAAAACCTAATTTCTGCATATGCTCACGGAAATAGCGGCTATTGATTTGAAGTTGTTGGCGTCGTTCATTAGCTTGCTCGACTAAATCTAATACTTTTAGACTAGCTGCTGCTATACTTGGAGCTAACGTATTTGAAAAAAGATAAGGGCGAGAGCGTTGACGCAGCCAATCAATTAAAGATTTACGTCCCGACGTATATCCTCCAGAGGCTCCCCCTAATGCTTTGCCTAAAGTGCCTGTTAAGATGTCTACTCTTCCGAGCACATTGCGATATTCGTGAGTTCCTCGCCCATGCTTACCCATAAAACCTGTGGCATGACTATCGTCAACCATGACAAGCGCTTGGTACTTGTCAGCAAGATCGCAAATGGTTGGCAGATTGGCAATCGTACCATCCATTGAAAAGACGCCATCAGTGGCGATAAGGCGGAAGCGAGAGTCTTGGGCTTCTTTTAGCTGTGCTTCTAGGCTAGCCATGTCGTTATGGTCGTAACGTAGGCGCTTGGCTTTGCATAATCTGATTCCATCAATAATGCTGGCATGATTAAGAGTGTCGCTAATCACAGCATCTTCAGAGCCAAGTAGAGTTTCAAATAAGCCACCATTGGCATCAAAACAAGAGGTATAGAGAATTGTATCTTCTGTCAATAGAAACTGCGATAAACGTTTTTCCAATTGTTTGTGAATCGTTTGAGTTCCGCAAATAAAGCGCACAGAAGACAGGCCAAATCCATAATGCGCATAACTCTCGGCCGCAGCTGTAATGATTTCAGGATGATTGGCAAGGCCAAGATAATTATTAGAGCAGAAATTAAGAACGTGTCGAGAGTTTGTAAGGGTTATTTCTGCATCTTGCGGAGAGGTGATTTCTCTTTCTTGTTTATAGAGTCCTTGGGATTTTAAATCATCCAATTGCTTATCTAAATAGTCGTAGAATGTGAGTGTCATAAAATGAGTAAAATTTGAGTGTTTTGAGTGTTTGAAGAAATCCTATTAGAGCGCGAATAAAGCTTTTAATCAACCAATTTTTGTTAATGCTTGATCAAGGTCTTGAATTAAGTCATCAGCATCCTCAATTCCAATGGAGAATCGCACTAAACCATCGTTTAATCCCAAGCGCTGTCGCTCTTCAGCAGGCACAATGGCATGAGTCATGGTTGTGGGATGGCTAACAAGGGATTCCACACCACCCAAGCTTTCCGCCAACGTAAAGAATTGGAATGAAGAAATTAGTTTTAAAGTCTCCTTTAAAGATAAACGGAATTCGGCCGAAAGCATTCCATTAAAAGCATGCATTTGTTTTTTGGCAATTGCATGCTCAGGATGAGAGGGAAGTCCTGGATAAAAGACTCGCTCGACTTTAGGATGCTTCTCAAGAAAGTGGGAGATTTTTAGGGCGTTTTTTTGATGCTGCTGCATGCGAACAGCTAGCGTTTTGACGCCTCGTGTAATGAGCCAGCAATCAAAGGGACTGGGATTACCACCCAATGTTTTGCGGGCAAAATCAAGCTCCTGTTTAAAATGGGCGTCCTGAGTCATAACAACACCGCCTAAAACGTCTGAATGTCCTCCTAAGTACTTTGTGGTGCTGTGCCAGACAATATCAGCTCCCCACTGAAAAGGGTTTTGACAATAGGGAGAGGCAAAGGTGTTGTCGATAACACTTAAGACTTGATGGCGTTTAGTGATTTGAGTGATGGCTTCAATGTCAAAAACGTTCAATAAAGGATTTGTTGGAGTTTCAAACATTAACCATTTAGGTTTAGTAGATTGCAAGGCACGTTCAATGTGATCAAAAGAGGTTTCATAAAGAATGACGAGCTCGATCCCAAAGCGCTGCATGACTTTTGTAAAGAGGCGATAGGTTCCTCCATAAATGCCATCTAATGCAAGGATTTTATCTCCTGCAGATAAAGTGGAAATCATCGCCATAAGAGCACCAATTCCAGAGGAAAAAACCGTGGCGTGGGCGGCATCTTCTAAAGAAGCCAGCGTTTTTTCTAATATAACAAAATTAGGATTGTTTGCACGGGTATACTCAAATCCTCGACTGTGCCCTGGAGCATCCAAGGCAAAAGTCGAGGTCATGTAAATCGGTGGCATGACAGATCCTGTTGTTGAATCAGGCTGCCATCCCATATGAATCGCTTTTGTAGCGAATTTCATCCTACTCTCCTAGCTAGCTGGAGTGAGTTTTTTAATAGCCTCTAAAATCTTATCCTCACTGATTTCATCTCTGCCTTCTAATTTGACTACACTATTTCGCTGAGGATTGTAAACAATAATTGTAGGAGTCGCATGAAGGTCGAATTTATCAACGATTTTTTCAAAATATTCTAAACCTGTTTTAATATCCAAAAACGACAATTCTTTGTACTTAATTTTATACTTACTCGCTGCTGATTCGATATCATCTTCTTTGGGACTCTCTGTTTTATCTGACAGTTCCATGAGAAGTTGACGCGCTTTAAAATACTGAGACTTATTGCTCATCAAAAAAGCAAGGTTATAAGGAGTAAAATTTAGACTCTTCTTATGAATAGAAAAATCAATAAAATAAAACGCGACTTGAGATTTAATGTCGGGGTACATTTTTTCAATTAAAGGCTCAATCTTTCGGCAAGAGGGACAAAACCAATCGGTGACAAAATAGACCTCTACAGGGCTATTTTTCGTACCAAATACAATGCGGTCTTTAATATCATTCATTGCAGCTTCAGCAGAATCAGGCTTGCTTATTCCAATAAAAGCAATGAGAAATCCTAAAATGATAAATGACAGGGATGCAAAGCCTTGTCTAATTTTTTGCATAATTTCACCTCGGTTATGATGTTGAATGGTTGCTTTAAGACTCATGAGGTATTCAGCCAATAGGACTAGGGCTGCACATGCAACCGAAGCGGCAATACTTAAACAAATAGGACACCAATGTCCAATTTGATATTTTTGGACACCGACAAACATCAGCTCCGATCCAAGAGCCGATGCAATTAGCCACCCCATAAGCTTTGTTAAAAATTCATAGCGTAATGATAAAAATTGTAGCATAATCAATACACTAAAAAAAATGATTCCTACCATAGCAAAGGGTAGGCCTATGAGGAGGTAATCTTGATTCGCTGAGCAATGCTCAACACAAACTTCTAACCAAGATAAAATAGATAAAACCAAGCCAGCAATTAATGCTAAACTGACTAACCAAAAACTCCAGCTAAAGAATTTTTCTTTTGAAACTAAATTTGAAAATAACATACTCATGTCACCTATATTGTGCGGGATACGTTAATATTGTCAAGAGTTTTCTTCTTATCAATTAATAAGTCGTGATGCGTCACTGGATGTTTAAAAAGTTTATTTGATACATACCAAGCTAAGGAAGAAGTAAGAAGTTTAGTCAAAAACAACCTTATTCATTTTTTGGTGTGCTCTAAACAAACTAAAATTAATAAAATATTAATTCATTATTCCTTGACAAAAATAATAAGTTTTTAATATAGTAAAGATCTTAAAATTTAAAATCAATAAACTAATAGAATTATTAATAATTAAGGGTTTAAATATGAATGTCGATATCCGAGTTGGCGATTCTCAAGTAGATGTAAATTCACCTCAAGCGGCTAATGTTGAGGGGTCACCTGCTGTCAAGCGTGGGGGAGAAATTGTTGGGGCTCTCATCGTTGGAAGTTTAGTAAACTATCTTGGTTATTGGATCGCTCGTCTTATTATAAAATTAAAATTAAATGGGGCCGATGCTGGTACAGTAGGGAGTCCAATAGGCTATATCTTATCGGGGTTGATTTTTACAGCTATCGGAGAAGCGGCCTGTCTGATTCATGAAATGGCGCTGAAGATATTAGGGGATCGTCAACAGTTTGATCATCTAGACGATCCAGACACTGCCACCGCCTTAGATCGTTTTCGCCAAAGAACTTGGACAGTCATTTCGCGCATGGAAAAAGTTGAGCAAGACGTGGATGTTGTTTTTGCTCGCATGTTTAATATTCGCACGAGAAAAGAAATTCGAGATCAAGACCTTCAGGATCGTCAGCTCGATAGGATGGAAATTTTACGACGGGCTTTTTTAGAGCAGGTGGCCGATACTATCAAGTTCGCGATTCCTCGGGAGATCAGTTTTCATGTAGTTAAAGCTGCGGGTTATACGATTTTTGGGGGACACTTTTTTATTTGGATGTATGGAGCGACGTTCCTCCATGGACTTTATCTTAAGGACGAGGAAATTAAGACGAGGATTGAGGCTGAAAAACAAGCGAATGCTAGAAAGCGTTGGCTAGAGTTAGAAAGGAGACCCTCTTGTGAGATATCAGCAGCCTTGGAAGAACCTGTAGAAGTGGCTAATGAGCAAAACTTAGAAGAAGCTGCAGATAATCATGAAATTTTAAAGACAGATGAACTTGCAAGTCATTCTGTTCCTGTTAACTCTTAGAAATAAATGATCGACTATGTGGAATTATTTTTCATTTAGCCAATTGATACCAAACGTTTCATTAGGCCAATTTATTCCAGCTGTCCCTAAGAGCTTTTATTCTTCAGCAGGTTCTACCTTTATAGCTGCTGCTGTTGGAGGAACATACGGTTTTCTAGGACGTATCATTTATCCCAATGCTGGCATTTCTCCTTTGCACTACGCTGTTTGGTTTGCCCTTGCTTTTCGAGTAAAACAAGTCATTTTTTCACTAGAAAAGAATTTGGAGCAATTTCTTGGAGAGGAAACAGATTTAGAGCGATTTAAGGATGTTCCAAAAGATCAATTAGAGGGGTGTGACTTCATCCGTTTGCATTGTTGGGAAGTGATGGGGTTAACAAATCAAACATTGAAACAAATTGATCACGTGTTTTCCAGATTGTTCAATATTCGTCCTGCTGAAGAAATTACAGCCGACAATGTGGCAGATGCCTCATTTTTCGAAATGTGTCGCTATCGCATCTGGCCTATTTTTAAAATGACTATTTTAGATACATTAAGCTTTGCATTAGCGCATCGTTTGTCCAATAGCATCAATTTTACCATTCCCGATCAAACTGCCGTTCAACTTCTTCTTGTCATTCGCTCTATTGTACAAGATATTATTCTGATTCCCGCTCTCTATATGTATGCTCGAATTTGTAATCAAATTGCGGATCATTTAATTGATGATGATGATGGAATGGCTGCTTATTGGGTAGAGTGGATTCATTGGTGTTTACCCGCTTTATAAGAACCTATTGCCAGCATTTAAGGGGAAGAGATTCAAAGTTTCTAAAGTTCCATTGCGTAATTCATATTGGCGCGAACATAGCGCGGCCAATTCGCGATCATGAGTCACCAGAAGAAGTGCTTTAGAGGGATTGTGAGCAAAACTAATCAGGATGTTGTGAATCAATTGTGCAGTTTGACTATCTAAATTGCCAGAGGGTTCATCTGCTAAAATCAAACATGGATCATTACACATAGCGCGAGCTAAAGCGACTCTTTGTTTTTCTCCACCCGATAGCAGCTTAGTGTGAAAATGAGCACGATCTGATAATCCCACTTTCTCTAATAAAAATAACGCTCTTTTTTCTGCTCGGCTTCCTTTTCCAATAGGCTGACGTGCAATGTGAGCTGGCATCAAGACATTTTCTAAAGCTGTATAATCTTCTAAAAGATGAAAAGATTGAAAGACAAATCCAATTTTTTCATTGCGCAAACGTGTCCGGTTATAAGGGGTGACTTTCTCTTTCTCTATATATAATCCCCCGGCGCAAGGATCTTCCAGCGTTCCTAAAATTTGAAGTAAGGTGCTTTTGCCTTCGCCAGATCGTCCAACAATTGCAACAGATTCACCCGCAGCGATTTCAAGAGAAATTTCTTTTAAAATTTGAACGGTTTTAGGATGGTAAAATGCTTTGCTAATGTTTTGGGCAACGAGTAAGGGGGCGGAAGAGTGTGTCATTCTTTAACCTCCACCCGATCTTAAAATATGAGAGGGGCGTAGGAGGCAGGCTTTAATGGCAGGAACAATTCCAGCGAGTAATGAAATACAGACCGTTGCAATGATAACAAATGAAAGTGCTTCAAAACTTAGTTCAGAAGGTAAAACTTGCCCATATAAATTTGCGCTAAACATCTCATGTCCCTGTAACTTACTTAATAATGCAACTAAGGTGTCAAGGTGCTGTAATGTCAAAATGGCTGCTACAATGCCTGCTACACTGCCCAAGATTCCAATAATGGCTCCTGAAAGCCCAAAAATCAAGGCAATGCTTTTGGAAGAAGCCCCCATCGAACGTAAGATACCGATTTCTATTTTTTTATCATTCACTAAAATGATTAACATGGAAATAATGTTGGAGCATGCCACCAAAATAATGACAACTGCTATTAGCATAAAAAGATTTTTTTGACTTTGCAGTTCGCGCATAATTTCTTTTGTAAATTCATATTCGCGGTAAGTTTCAATATTCCAATAGCGACTGATTCCTTTTTCTTTTAAGATTTGCACTAATTGAGCTTTGACAGAATCGGCTTGATCCAAATAATGAAATCGCACATTGATGCCATTTGTCAGAGCGGCTTTGTCTTCTTGTTGGTGAGAAGCGCGAATCAAAGAAGTGATCTCTTGATTGGCTAAAATAAATTTTCCACCAATTGGAATGATTCCTGGATCATAAAACCCTGCCACATAAACGGGAATTTGTTGTTCTTGCAACATACTGGCCGTGGGAGATAAATAACGGAGCGAGCCTCGATCTCCCATCATAACGCCAACATCACGAAAGCTTTTTGGAAGGACAATGCCCTCGCCTATATCAGGATCATTTGGCAATGCAAAGGTAGGGGTTCCATTGGCCAACTTGAGTTGATGAACCCACAAAGGAATTTCTTCGCCAGAAGGTATTTGTGTATCTGCAACAGCAATTTCCAAGCCGCGGTAAGGAACGCTTCCTTTTAACAAAGAGCCTTGGATAGGGACTTCGACTTCAAAGCGCAAATCATCGATTTGCCTTGCTCGATCAATAGAAGCTCGATCAAGTTGAGCTGCAAAGGGAGATCCTCCTGCAAAAGTCAAATTGAAATGAGTCAAATATTGAGGCTCTTGTCCAGATAAAATAACCGAAAGAAGACCCTCTTCTTCTTTTTTGGTTCGTCCAGAAATAACAGTCAATCCTTGTTCTTCTAAATCGGCTTGAAGGGCAAGTAGTCGCTGAGTTTGCTGAGGAACAATGAGTCGTACAACTTGTTGCTCTTTCAAAATGGCGCACACTTCCCATTCAAACTGGGAAGGAAGTAAATAGCGGGGAATGTTCCAACCAGCCGGACGGGATTGTAATTGTTTGATGATGACAGATCCAAAGAAGTTTTTTAAACGTCTCTGCAAAATATCGGGTTGGAATAAATTTTTTTTTCCTTCCGCTCCTTCACTGAGGTCTTGATTGGCAATTCCCATTAAATCAAGCAAATTATTGAAATCCTGCCTTTCGACGGAGAGAAGAGTCTTTCCTAAGTAAAGATTATCTGATTCAAAATTGCCTAAATAAGCAGGATAAGACAATGCCGATTGTGTTGTTCCACCATAAACGTTGCTGGCATGTAGAATGGTTGTATGGCGTAAAAGACGGAGCTCGATATGAGTAGCTGTTAGTTCAAAATCTTGCCCATGCAGACCAGCGACATTTGGAACTTCATTCAAAGAAGCATAGACAAGCTTGACAAGATCTTTAAGCGTACCATCAGAATTGCGATCAGGATTTGGCCAATAGGCGGGAATTTCTTCGTCTACTTCAGGATTATAAGGATCTGTGAGCAGGGAATTGTGTTTCTCTCGAATAGTTTTATGAGAATAATTAGAAGCTTCGCTAATGCTGTCTATAAGATAGTAATAAGAATGATAATAGGCATCTGTGGGAATCATTCGCACAGGTGCCGTCAAAGCTGTTAACTTTTGCACCCAGTTTTTTTCAAGGCCATCCGTAATTGAAAAGAAAACAACAATTAACCAAACGACAAGGGCGATGACGAGAACTGAGATAAGGCTAATGATGGAAACAGAGAGCTGTCGCCGGCGAGGCAGAAGATATTTGCAGGCGACAGAAAGTTCAAACATACTCCCTTAGCATAAGAAAATAAAATAATTACTTTGTTTCCTTGAATTCCACTTTTTCGCGGATCGTAGGGTCGTACTTGTTAAGAGTCAGACGCTCAGGGGTACTTGTTTTATTTTTTGTCGTATAGTAATGAAAATGACTTTTAGAACTTTTCATTTTAATTTTTTCACGTTTACTGGCCATTGATATGCTCCATCCAACAAGGGTTTTCTTTAAAGGCCTACATTTTAATCAATCGAGTAATTTAAAATCAATAGTTATTCTTGAAAATGGTTATTCTTGAAGAAGGTTCAATTTGCAAAGACACATTGAGTAAAATGGTGCAGTCGCTATCACCAACACAGGCGGTTTCATCCCTGTCCTTTTAAAATCTAAAAAAATCCTTTTAGATGATTTCTGATAAATAAATAGATAAACTTATCTATCATTTTAAAAAATTTTAGGTTAACCATTTTAGGAAAGAATAGGTTGCTAGTCTAATTCTGCTTGCTTAGAAAGATTAATTTTCTTATCATCTATCATTTCAATTTTTATAAAACATAAAATGGATTTAATTTATGAATGCAAATTTTGTCGATGGATTAGTTGGTTGGGGAGTAGGTTATAATTACGCTAATTTAAAAAACAAGGAAGACGAGGTTAAACAAGGAAAAAATTATTATCTTTCAAATTTCATCGTTCCTGGTCAATTAGCTCAATTCGGTGTATTGATTTCCAAAATTAATGAAATTATTCCTGCGCATCCTTTAAAAATTCCTGTCAAAATAGCCTGCAATATCGGTCCTATATTGACTCTTCCTCTCTTTTTATTTTTGGCAGCCGTTAAACAAGGGGATTACGAGAAGGTAGCAGAATGGTATCATGGATCAAACTATTGTTTTGTTCAGCTTCCTGAAAAATTAAGTGGTCGAGCCGTTTCTTTTTTTAGCTTTTTCGCAGAACACTCTGGAAACATGATTCGAGTTGGCGTAGGGGTAGCTGCAATTGGACTGATAGTTTTAGGAAATGTCGCATATGGGGGAGCTGTATTAACAGCTATTGCCTATGAATCCCTTGATAAAATGGGATTTGTTCCAAGACGCATTAGTTTATTTATGGAAATCTATATGCCAACTGTGTCCCTAATTGGGTTATTGATTGGTGGCACAGCCCTTATTCGTGTTTTTTCTGCTATCATGCTTTCTACTCAACTTTCATCTTCTGTGACCTTTTATCTTCACCACAAGATTGATGCGTTGGTTCGTTATTACTTTAGTGACCTGAGGGGACCCAGTTTAGAAGAAATTGATGCTCCTCTTGTGAGGCAAGAAGAAATGTCATTCGATAAAATAAAAGAGATTTTAGATGCTGACATGCAGCCAGTTTTCGATATGCAGTCCTTCTCAAGGGTCTTGTCTTATGGTTCTGATTCTAAAATTAATCCTGCTCATTGTAGTAAATCAATGATCGATTTCAATGACCTTCCTCGAGATCATCATTTTGATCAGTTTCTCACGATTTTTGACTCTATTGATTGGACATCCAAATATGAACTAATCAAAAATAAATTAAAAGATGACGATCGATTCATTGACTTTCTCTTTGAAAAAAATCCAGAAGTGAAGCAAGAAGATCTTGCTAATGATATTGAACTCTATATTAAAAATCTTGCTGATGAAGCAGAAATGACTCCAGAAGAATATCTTGCAGATTGGATGCGGGAACAAATGGTTCAGTTGATTGCAGTCCTTAAAGGACAAAAGCGAGTGAAAGGATTACAACAAGACTTAGATGAAGCCATTCAAGTTTGTGCGCTTCTTCTTCCTTATTTAAATTCTCTCGAAAATGAAGTTGAAAAAGAGGATATTCTTTTGAAACTCGCCATCGAAGGAGGAGATTATTGTGGAAGAGGTGTCAAAAGAGCATCAAATGAATTGCTTGCAGGAATTTATCAAAATGAAAGGCAAAAAAAAGAAGACATTAGTGATCCAATCAAAAATTATGAATTAAAAATTGAACAAGCTCTGAAGAATAAAAGAAGTGAAATTGTACAGGCTTTTTACCAAGCCCTAGCAAATCAGCTAAAGGTCCCAAATCAAATATCAGACGATACGCATAGTTTCGATGTCTATCGTCTTTATTTTTCTTTAGGGTTTTTTCCTCTTACAGAATTTGAGAGAAAACGAATGGGAATAGCTGAAATGATGAATTGGGAGATGTTTTCTCCCATACGTGAAGAAATGTATAGCTCCTATAAACTCCAATTAGGCAATGTTGTGCATGAAATTGGGGAAGCGGAATTTGGAATCTATATCAGTCAAATCATTAATGAAAATGAATTGTTATCAGATCAACAAAAGGAAGAGATTCTGGAAAAATTCACATCTTGCAATGAGGGTCAGTGGTCCTATGAGGAAACTTTAGCTAGATTTCGTCGTCTTCTATTTACCCGCCTTGGTGTGTTAACGGATTCAGTTGCAGAGGCTGATCACCTAGAAGTGTATCCGGTTGCAGAGACTGATCAGCTAGAAGAGTTAGGATAGCTAGGATGAGAAAATGGAATGCGCACCATGGGTTCTAGGTCCATGGTGTCTCCTTTTCCCTGAATTTGATAGCGAAAGTAACCTAATCCAGCAATCATGGCGGCATTATCTAGACTTAAACCAAAAGAAGGCCAAATCACATGATGCTTGCCTTTGCTTTCTTTAGCGAGGAGTTGCCGTAAATAGTGATTATTGGTGACTCCTCCTCCTAAAATAAGAGTTTGCGTATCAAATTTTTCAGCAGCTAGCAAAGTTTTTTTGACAATATCTTCTAACGCAGTGCGTTGAAAAGAAGCGGCGAGATCACATCTTGCCTGTTCAGAAATGGGCAACAGTTGAGTGTCATGAGGATGCTTTCCTTTGAGCGTATAAAGAACTGCAGTTTTAAGTCCGCTAAATGAAAAATCTAGGGGATGTCCTTTGACCTGACCTGCTTTAAAAGCATAACGATGAGCATCCCCTTTTAACGCCAACTTTTCGATCTGTGGTCCGCCAGGATAGGGGAGTTCTAATAACTTCGCGACTTTATCAAAGGCCTCTCCAATTGCGTCATCAACTGTTTGTCCAATGAGTTCATATTTTCCTAGCTCTTTTATTAATACAATGGCTGTATGTCCACCTGAAATGACGACGCCTAAGCAAGGAAATTGGACGGCTTCATCTTTTGACATCAAAGCAGCATAAAGATGGGCTTCAATATGGTTAACGCCAATAAAGGGCTTCTGTAGGGCTAAAGCAAGTGCTTTTGCTGTACTGACACCAATGAGAAGGGCACCAATGAGTCCGGGTCCATAAGCAACGGCTATTAAATCTATATTAGGTAAACGAACTTCAGCTTGTGATAAAGCTTGATCGATGACAGGCATCATCAAATCAATATGACGCCGGCAGGCAAGTTCAGGCACTACTCCGCCATATTCCTGATGAAGATCAATTTGTGAGGCAACAATGTTGGATAAGATCTGGCGGCCGCTGCGTACCACAGCGCATGCAGTTTCATCACAAGTGCTTTCAAGTCCTAAAACGAGCATTTTTAGAAGCCTCTTCTTTATAAAGAATTTCTATATAAATAATCACAAATCATATAGGACTTGCTCTTAATTTTCACCATGAATATAGAAGGATGTCTTCCAAAAATGTCCCATGTTCAGAGCCTGAAAGGCTTCAAATAAAATAGCCCAGGGCCGGGACTTAACAAAGAACTGTTTTAGGCTTGATATTCGTCCCGTCAATTTAACAATACTCCGCCTGTAATAGACTTTAGAGGCATATTTCCCGAAAATGACGCGAAAAACATCAAAGCCCAAAATAGTTCTTTTTTAAGTCCCGGCCATACGCTAGGAACGAAATGGTTCTGGCAAACTCCAGAAGCTAAATTTGTCGCTCAAGCGGCGTTAGCCGCGCATGGATAGTAGCCGTGGGTGTAGGCGAAGCCGGAACCCACGGTGTATGGTAAAAAAAATGAAGCCACGTTAGTGGCGTAGGAAATGTGATTGTGGAGCAATGTTTATTTAAACGAATGCTACGCCACTAACGTGGCTCAAATTTTTTTTGTGGGTAACCGTGGGTTTCGGCTTGCGCCTACACCCACGGCTACTATCCATGCGCGGCTAACGCCGCTCGTCGCTGAGGGAAAGGATATGGATCAAGCAACATTGCAAAAACAAAGATAAAAATTCCGATTACCTAGCCATATGCCGGGACTTAACAAAGAACTGTTTTGGGCTTGATGTTTTTTGCGTCATTTTCGGGAAATATGCCTCTAAAGTCTATTACGGGTGTGGTGTTGTTAAATTGATGCGACGAATATCAAGTCCAAAACAGTTCTTTGTTAAGTCCAGGGCCAGGGCATCGCGCTGGGGCAGATTAGCCTTCGTCATGTAGTCTGAAGGACTACAAGAGAATCATCTATCCCAAACATATTTTCATCAAACGCAATTTCCTTTTTTTTAGAAATCCGCTGTATTCATTTTGGATTGTATAAATGGCCAGCGTGTTTTTGGTAGTGAATAGGATATGAATTAAGAATGTTTACAAGTGACCCTGCTAAAATTTCTCTTGTAGTCTTTCAGACTATGATATGAGTGGGTTTTTTCCCAGGCCGCACTCGCCTGGGCTAGTTCACTTTAGAGCCCTTCAGGCTCACTGTAAATTGGACATTTTTGTTAACCGTCGTCCAAAGTATAGAGAGTCCTTCAGGCTCAAATTCTATTAGTTTAAATTTTTTATATTTGTTTGTTCAAGTGAAATCAATAGTCGCGTTTGTTTAGCGTGTGCATGAGTTGCTCGCTGGCAGCTGTGTCAAGAATCCAAATAGCTTTGTGAGAGGGTGTACCAATTTTCTGAATGGGCAGGTTATCTGGATCATAGGGATCTAAAAGCACTTTTGCAACCGTGCTAGCTTTATTAGCTCCCATCACATAGATGCAAATTGTTTTAGCCATATGAATGCATTCATAAGTGAAAGACATTCGCCAGGTATGCTTTTGAGGAATATAATTGGCAATAATTAAATGGTCTTTCGTGTGGAGACCGTGAGTGCGAGGAAAAAGTGAAGCAGTATGGCCATCCTCTCCCATTCCCAGCATAATTAAATCAAATTGCAAAGAAGGAACTTTTTGCCGAATTAAATGCTCATAAGCTTGTGCATGTTCTTCAATATTATTTTCAGCTGGCATACGAAAGATGTTTTCGGGAAGAAGGGGAAGAGTGGACAAACCAGCTTGCATGGCATTAAAATAGTTATTTTCAGGATGAGTAGGGGGAACACTTCTTTCATCACTCCAAAAACACAACACTTTCGACCAATCAAGAGCTTGAATATAAGAGATTTGGCTAAGTTCTTTAAACATGGCAAGCGGAGTATGTCCTCCGGAAAGCGCAACAGAGAAAAAGCCATTCTTTTCAATTGCCTCACGCCCGATTTGGATGAATTGCTTAGTGCAAAAAAGAATTGTTTCCTCAGCGTTACCCGAAATGATAATATCACGACGCTTATCAAAAGATTGGATTTTTTCCTTCCAGTTAAAGTTTTCCATACCTTTTTTCCTTTATATTAATTTAGAGGCGACCGAACGGGAGGATTAGCTCCACTTAACCAAACTAATTAACTTAAGCATTAGCTCATATTGATCGCTTGTTCTTTGATAGAAAATCTCTTGCATAAAGCTACGCCCCGATCGCAGGGTAGGCATTAACAAAAGAAAAGGGAGTTCGCATTGACATTGATTAGAAGCTTGAACTTTGACTTGATCTGAACTAATGCGATGGATATGGCTCTCATAGCCATTGCTTCCTTGCACCTTCATGACTAAAATCTCTTCTGATTCAAAATGAGAATCTGTTTTAGGCGTCAATTGAATACGCCTCTGCTTTTGATTGCTCTGATAGTGTAAGACCTGAGATTCATTCTCTTTTTCAGCTTTTAAAAATTGCCACTTTAAACGAGAAGCTAACCATGCTTGTAAGTAAACCGCTTGAATGTTTAGATGAACAAATAGTTCGCTGGGGCGATCATTATAAAACAATTCAATATGATGAGCTGTGGCTAGTTGCTCAAATCTCTCCGGACTATCATAGATCTGTGCGAGCACTTCACGCCACCCTCCGACACGTGCCCAGTTCATATCCACAATCTGAATAGAAGAGGAACTCATCCGATTTAACATGTCGCGACTAAATTGTTGAAGATCTCCAGTTGTCTCAGCATCAAAAATCAGTCGTGTAGCAAAATGCTCTAAATGGGGTAGAATCGTATATTCTGTTGTAGGATCTTCTCCCCAAAGCAAGTAAATAGGCAGATCAGGGATAAAAAGCGGAAGGAGCAGAAAATAAACGCGATTGATATCCTGCCCAGCGGCTTCAATAAAAATTTGATCGCAAGCAAATCCGCTTCCATCTGGATTTTTTTCGGTTTTAGCTTGAACGCGAAATACCTTTTCTTTGGCTGAAGGATGTCCTTGAATAAAAATGATGCGGCATGGAAATTGCGTCTTAATGATGTTGACGAGTTCATGAAAATAAGTCGTACGGTGAGGTTCATCAGTGTAAACGATTAAGTTAAATAAACAAGCTTTTGCTCCCTCGCCATTCGATTGCGTTTTTAAAAGGCGGTGAAGTTCAGCTTGAATAATGGGGTTGTTTTGCTTTGTTTCCATGTCTATTATCCTTCAGATTAAACGCCAATGACGCCCTTGTCGATGTAACATGTCTTCAGCTTCTTTAGGTCCCCATGTCCCCGCAGCATAATTAGGGAAATCATAAGCAGGATTCGCTTGCCAGTGTTTTAAAATAGGCGTTAATAATTTCCAAGACATCAACACTTCATCATCACGTGCAAAAAGTGTGTTGTCACCAGCCATGCAATCGCAAATAAGCCTCTCATAAGCTTCAGGGGGCGCCGACCCAAAGTAAGAGCCATAGCGAAAATCCATCTTGACCGGTTGAATGACATTGTTGAGTGCTGGAACTTTACAATTAATTTTAAAGGAAATGCCCTCATCAGGTTGAATGCGAATGACTAAGACGTTGGAGTCAATAGTAGAGGAGGCCCCCTGAAATAAATAGCCTGGAGCTTTTTTAAAGGTAATGGCAATTTCTGTTGCTCTTTTAGGAAGGCGTTTGCCAGCTCGTAGGTAAAAAGGAACATCTGTCCAGCGCCAATTGTCAATAAAGAGTTGCAAAGCAACATAGGTTTCGACAAAGGAATGAGGATTGACATTCTCTTCGTCCCGATAACTTTTGACGAGCTCACCATTAATATAACCAGGTCCATATTGCCCTCGAACAGCATAAGCATCGAGCTGATTTTCGGGAAAAGGGCGAATCGATTCTAATACTTTGACTTTTTCGTCGTGTATGGATGAGGCATGTAAATGAGTGGGAGGCTCCATCGCAACGAGCGATAACAGTTGCATCATGTGATTTTGCACAATGTCTCGCAACATTCCCGCTTCTTCCCAAAAGCGGCCACGTGTTCCTATGCCAATTTCCTCTGCAACAGTAATTTGCACATTGTCAATATGACGATTGTTCCAAACAGATTCAAAAATGGAGTTTCCAAATCGAAAAACCAGCAAATTTTGAACCGTTTCTTTACCCAAATAATGATCAATGCGATAGATTTGACTTTCATCCAAATATTCCACAAGCTCATCTTGCAGCTTTACAGCAGATTCGGTATCTTCGCCAAAAGGCTTTTCAATAATGATACGGCTCCACTTATCTTGAATTTCAGGAGGATAAATCAAATGATGATGACTGAGCTTTTCCACAACAGTTGTGAAAAAGCTGGGTTGCACAGACAAGTAATAGACACGATTGCCTTTTGTTCCCAACTGCGAATCAAGTTTTTGCAAAAAAACATGGAGCTCCTCATATCCCTTGTCTTCATCAAAATTGGATTGTAAATAGAAAAGCTGTTCGCGAAAGGTTTTCCATAATTGGGGATTTGCAGGTTTGGAACGAGAAAACTGATTGACTGCCTGTAACATTTCATCTCGAAATTGATCATGTGTTTTAGGGCGTCTTGCAAATCCTACACAGGCAAAATGACCAGGTAACTGCCCTTCTCTCGCTAGATTGTAAAGGGCAGGAATGAGCTTACGAGCTGTCAGATCACCCGTTGCACCAAAAATGACTAATACACAAGATTCAGCTGTTTTAAATGAGCGATTCATTTCAATCAGAGGATTAATAAAGGAAGAAGAACATGCTGTCATAAATTCACTCTTGGAAGATTAAAGCTCATCATATCGGATTTACCATTTCTGAGCCTCTATGAATTTGTCAATCATTTTGAAAAAAAAATCAATTGACTTTTTTCCCATTGCTTTTTCCCCTTCATTTTCTTTATTCTTATACGATAAATCAATAATAGAATTTAGCCATTCAAGGAGGAACCCTCATGAGTTGGACTTTAACGAAACCTTTGCAACCAGATCTTATTGATCAAATACAAGCCGAAAAGCCAAAATTTGGGACTTTTATGGGGGCTTATGTTCCCAGCATCCTCATGCTATTTGGGGTGGTAATTTTCCTTCGTCTCGGATGGATTGTAGGAAGTGCGGGTCTTTATACTACTCTCTTTATCATTACTCTTGCTGCTCTGATTATCCTGATTACAGTTTTTTCTTTATCCGCTGCTGCAACGAATATTCAAGTCGGAAAGGGCGGCTCTTACTATATGGTCTCGCGAGCACTGGGGATAGAAATTGGAAGTGCTATTGGCATTTCTCTTTTTCTTAAGCAAAGTATTAGTACTGCTTTTTGCATTGTGGGCTTTGCCGAATCTTTCCGTGGTCTATTTCCTCAACTTTCGCTTCAAGGTATCGGTGTAATCACACTGGTGATTTTAACAATTTTAACATATGTCTCAACCAATTTTGTTTTGAAAATTCAGATAGTGATTTTTGGTACGATCACTGTTGCCCTTTATTCTTTTTTTAGTGGAGGCGAAATTAAGAGTGAAGCTATTCCTTTAACACAATCAATTTCTTATTCCTCGTTTTGGATGATTTTTGCGATGTTTTTTCCAGCTATGACAGGTTTGGAATCCAGTTTATCTCTATCAGGAGAATTAAAAAATCCCAGCCGCTCCCTTCCTTTAGGTGTCATTTCAGCAGTTGTAACAGCTTATGTCATCTATATGGCAATTGCTTATTTTCTTTGGCAGCATGCGCCTAGGCAGCTTTTGATAGAGGACAACTTGATCACTCAGCATATTGCTAAATTTGAGTCTTTAATTGTTTTAGGAATTTGGGGAGCAACTCTTTCTAGTGCCATTGGCGCTTTGCTGGGAGCTCCACGTACTTTGCAAGCACTTTCTGAAGATAAGATTGTTCCTTCAATTTTTGGAAAAGAATTTGGCGCTTATCGAGAGCCACGTGTTGCAACGGCCATTACGGTTGCCATAGCTTTTTGTGGGATATGGTTTGGGAGCATTAATGTCATTGCTCCAATTTTAACCATGATTTGTTTAATTTCTTATGCTACTTTAAATCTTGCAACAGGCTTAGAAGATTTAATGGCTAATCCTAGCTGGCGTCCCACTTTTCCTATGCATTGGTCCATTTCATTCCTTGGCACCGCCCTTTGTGTAATTGCTATGTTAATGATTAATTCAGGAGCTGCCATCCTTGCCATGTTTGGAGTTATCGTCATTTATCTGATTGTTAAGCAAAAAAAAATCGACTCTTCTTGGGAAGATATTCGATATGGAATATTGATGTTTTTCTCTCGTTTTGCTCTCTATCGGCTTGCTTGGCAAGAGCCCTCTTCTCGCTCTTGGAGGCCCAATTTTTTAGTCTTTACAGGGAAGCCTTCTGAGGTTTCCAATGATCTTTTAAACTTTGCCGCAGCCATTACGCAGACGAAGGGATTTCTAACTGTCGCTTCCATTTTACCTAAAGATCAAAGCTCTAAAGAGAAAATGCATGAACTTCAAGAGAATATTAAATTAATGCTCAAGAAGCATCGGATTGAGTCTCTGGTCTGTCTGAACGAAGCGAAGACTATTTCAACTGGAATGAAAAGAATTATTTTACATTATGGTCTTGGTCCTTTGACTCCTAATACAATTGTGTGCGGAGGAGTATCTGAAGAAGAGAATCTAGTCAATTATTTAGAAGTGATAAAGTTAGCGCATGAACAAGGGCGTAATGTTGTGGTCATTAATGATCAGCCAGAGAAATATTGTCAAACCAGACTCACCTCCAAAAGAATGAATGGCGATATTCATGTTTGGTGGGATGAGAGTTCTCCTCGCAATACAGAGCTTATGCTCATTTTAGCTTATATGCTGCGTAAGCCATCCATATTGAGGCAAGCAAATATCTATTTAGTTGGAGTGGCAAGCAGTGAGCAAATCCGCGAGAAAAAGCTTGAAGAATTTGATGAATTAATCAAACGAAATCGATTAAAGATTAAAACGCATGTGATTGTTTCGCCAGATGCTTTAGCAAATAATTTGGCATTGGTTAATGGCTTTTCATCTCAAGCTGCTATGATTTTTCTCAGCTTGCGAGCCCCTTATGCCCATGAGACATTAGAAGAATATGCAACTTATTTTCAAACTTTGCCCCATAAGCGCGCTGCTTTTCCTCCAGTGGCTCTTGTCATGAGTGGCACTCAAATGAATTTGCAAGAGGTCATGCAAATTTCCTAAGTTTTAAATATCTGGAGGATGAGAAAAGGATTGTTGAGAGCGTTCTAAAGAAAGATGTTTGTGATCTAAATAGCTTTGGAGAATGATGGCAGCGCTAACAATATCAACAACTTTGGAACGCTTCTTTCTCGTCATGTGACTTTCGCGTAAAGAACGCTCGGCTTGAACAGTTGTTAAACGCTCATCCCACGTTCGTATTGGAATTGTTGTTGCCTGAGAGAGGAGCTCAACAAAGTGTTTAACTTCGTCAGCTAAAAATCCCTTGCGTCCGCTCATCATCAAAGGAAGACCAATAATAATTTCTTCAATCTCACAAACATGGAGGTGTTGCAATTCAGTTAAAAAAGCTAAAACTTTAGCAACTGTTTGCTCAGCCTTTTTCTCTGCTTGGAGGGTTTTCCAGGGTGTCGCAATAATCTGCCTTTCATCGGAAAGAGCTAGGCCAAGGCGACTCATCCCATAATCAATGCCAACTAAGCGCCTTGGCTTAAGCTTAGGCTTAGGTGGAGTTGGAGGTTGCATGTTGTTCATGATAGTTGATCATAGCGCGTATAAAGTCGCGAAATAAGGGATGCGGATCAGTGGGTTTCGATTTAAATTCTGGATGAAATTGAACTCCAACCATCCAAGGATGATTATTGATTTCTGCAATCTCGCACAGGTTTTCGTTTTTTAATATCCCCGAAATTTGAAATCCCAAATTTTCTAACATGTCTTTGTAATGGTTATTAAATTCATAGCGATGGCGATGACGCTCGCTAATTTGATTTTGTTGATAAGCATGTTGAGCACGTGTGTTTGGCTTAAGATCGCAAATGTAAGCTCCCAAGCGCATGGTGCCGCCCAAATCTTGCACCCCTCTTTGTTCAGTAAGCAAGGAAATCACGGGATGCATTGTGTCGGTGTCAAATTCAGTTGAGTTCGCTTCCTTTAGACCAGCGGCATGGCGAGCAAATTCAACTGCCATTACCTGCATGCCTAGGCATATGCCAAAATAAGGGATTTTGCCTTCGCGGCAATGGCGGGCTGCTTGGATTTTCCCTTCCCACCCACGCTCACCAAATCCTCCAGGAACCAAATAGCCATCACAGTCTTGCAAAAATTGACTCAACAAATGCGGATCGGTTGGCAATTTATCTGCTTCAAAGCGCTTGATGTGTAATTTATATCCCGCCGCAATAGCTCCATGAATCAATGCTTCGAAAACTGACTTATAAGCATCTTGATGCTGCACATATTTCCCTACAATTCCCACTGTAATGGTGCCTTTAGGATGACAAATGGTGTTCACAATTTTTTCCCAATCACTTAAGTCAATTGGAGGGTTGGGTAACTGCAGCAATTCACAAATCAGAGCATCAATCCCTTCTGCATGCAACTGTAAGGGAACCTCGTAAATGCTATGCTTGACATCAGCTTCTTCAATAACTGCACGGCGATTGACATTGCAAAAAAGGCTAATTTTATCCTTAACTTCATCTGTCAATGAAAATTCGCAACGGCAAACGATGATATCAGGAAAAATGCCAATCCCTCTTAAAACTTGAACTGAGTGCTGCGAAGGTTTTGTTTTCACTTCTCCAGCAGCACGCAAATAAGGAACATAAGTCAGGTGAATATTGAGGCAACTGAAACGATGGTCATAAGTGAATTGACGAATTGCTTCCAAAAAGGGAAGAGATTCAATATCGCCTACTGTACCGCCAACCTCAACTAACACAACATCAATATCTTCCTGCTGCTTAGCGCAATGATAGATGCGTTGCTTAATTTCATCAGTAATATGGGGAATGACTTGTACGGTTTTTCCTAAGTAATCTCCGTGGCGTTCACGTTTGATGACTGTGTTGTAAATTTGACCTGAAGTAGCGTTTGAGGCTCGAGAGAGAAAAGAATTCGTATAGCGATAATAGTGACCTAAATCTAGATCTGTTTCGGCTCCATCATCTGTGACATAAACTTCGCCGTGTTGGAATGGACTCATTGTTCCGGGATCCACATTTAAATAGGGATCAAATTTTAACATGGCAATTTTGAGTCCTTTTTTTTCCAGTAGCAATCCAATTGCTGCTGATGTCAGTCCTTTGCCAAGGGAAGAACAAACGCCTCCCGTTATGAAAATATATTTTGTGTGCATATCCATCGCTCAATTTTATTAAGATCTTCGTTTGTATCAACTCCAATGCTAACTTTATCTGTCATAGCCACTTTAATGCGATACCCATGCTCTAAGGCTTTCAATTGTTCTAAATCTTCTTCGAGCTGCAAAGGGGTTGGAGGCAAGGTTTGATAGTGAAGGAGGAATGTCGGCCGATAAACGTAAAGTCCAACGTGGCGATAATAAGGGCCTTGCGAATTAAATTGATGCTGTTTATTTGAAGGAATCAAGGCTCGACTAAAATATAAGGCGTTATTCTTCTGATCTTTTACACATTTTACGATCGAAGAATTTAAAGCTTCCTCCTCGCTTTGAAGAGGAGTAATCAAGGTTGCCATGTCTGCTTGTGGATCTTGCAATAATAAATTGACCGCTTCTTCAATTGCTTTGGGATCCAAGCAAGGCTCATCTCCTTGGATGTTGACCACTGCTTCTGCCTTTAAACATTCAGGATTTTTTTGAAGGACTTCAGCGAGACGATCCGTTCCTGTCGGACAACTGACCGAGGTCATGATCGCTTGTCCACCAAATTGCTTAACATGATCAAAAATGCGCTCATCGTCTGTTGCAATCAATAACTGATCTAAAATCGTTGCTTGACAAGCATTTTCAAAAGTTCTTTGAAGGAGAGTTTTGCCAAGAATGGGGATGAGGAGTTTACCGGGAAGGCGTGTACTTGCAAAACGAGCGGGAATAATTCCTAAAACTTTAACAGCCATTTTAACTTAAAAGGTTAAATATTGTGTAGATAATAAGGGAAATAAAGATAAGTTACAAGAAATTATTCTTGTTTTTTTATTTCTCATAAGTCTGTGAGTTGCGTTATATTAGGTGCCAGGTTATTGTTATGCTGTTAAATGAACGAAGGATTTTGACAATGAAAAAACCATCTGATCATTTTGATGGTCGGCGTTATTTTAATCCCACTATTGGTCCACGTTCTCTTTGGCAAGTTCTTTTATGGCGATGGAGACGTAAAGTCAAGCCTTGGCCTATCATTCCCATTGAACAGAAAAAAGTTCAACAAGAGAGAACAAAAGTGGGAGAATGTGTGGTGACCTTTATTAATCATTCGACTGTCTTATTGCAGTTAGAGGGATGGAATATTTTGACTGATCCTATTTGGTCCAAAAGGGCCGGCCCTTTTTCATGGTTAGGACCTAAACGCGTGACTCTGCCGGGTATTAAGTTTGAAGATCTTCCCCTTATCGACATGGTGTTGGTGAGTCATAATCATTATGATCATATGGATATTCCCACTCTTAAGCGTCTTGATCGTGAACATCAACCCTCTTTTTTTGTTTCTAAAGGCAATCGCGCTTACTTGAAATCTAAGGGGATACAAAAACAAGTGACTGAATTAGATTGGTGGGATCGGATCGACTTTGGCTTAGAATCTAGCTTATACTTCGTTCCTTCTCAACATTTCTCTGCTCGCGGCATTTTTGATCACAATCGAACATTATGGGGAGGATTTGTCATCAAGGGGCCTAAACATCTCGTTTATTTTGCAGGCGATACAGGATTTGGTCCTCATTTTGCTGAAATTCAAAAACGTTTGGGATCCCCTACCCTTTCTTTATTGCCAATTGGAGCATTTGAGCCTCGCTGGTTTATGCATCCTGTGCATTTATCGCCAGAAGAGGCATTGGAGGCGCATTTAGTCTTAGGCTCTAAGCAAAGTTTAGCTATTCATTTTGGAACCTTTCAATTGGCTGATGAAGAGATTCAGCGCCCGATGGAAGAATTACAGCGCTCCTTAGAAATTCAACATCTTCCAGCCGAAAGCTTTTGGATTTTAAATCCTGGCGAATCAAGAAAAATAGATTAACATACTCTACAACATGGGCTTAGTGTGAATTGGATTTTTTTAATTTTTTACGAAATCGTTTTATGGATCCTTGCTTTCATTGCCATTCCTAAAACCATTTACTCTTTTTTTGTTCATAAGAAATATCATCAAAGTTTGCTTCCTCGCTTGGGATTTGGCTATCCTCCCTTTCAACCCCATTCTCTGCCTTCAATTTGGATTCATGCAGTCTCTGTAGGGGAAACGAAGGCTGTCGTTTCTGTTGCTCGAGAATTGAAACGATTATTTCCAGACAATCCTTTGATTATCTCTTCTGTTACAGAAACAGGACATGCGGAAGCAAAAAGAAGTTTGCCTTTTGCCGATTACCATGTTTACCTCCCTCTAGACTTTAGCTGGATTATTAGCAGAATTTTAAAACAAGCGGCACCTGGATTAGTGATTTTATGTGAATCAGATTTTTGGTTTAACTTTCTTTATTACTCCAAAAAAAGAGGCGCATTACTGGCTTTAGTCAATGGAAAGATGTCGGAGCGCTCAATGCAGCGTTTTAGCTTTGTTCCATTCTTCTCTAAACGCCTTTTTGGATTATTGGATGTATTATGTGTCCAAAATCACCTGTATCGAACGCGATTTATAGAAGCAGGCGTGCCACTTGAAAAATTTGCCATAACGGGTAACTTAAAGTTAGATGAAGACTATCCTCAATTATCAAATGAAGAAGTCACTGAATGGAGACAAAAGCTTGGGATTCAACCTAACCAGATTGTCTTAACAATTGGATCGACTCATGCTCCAGAAGAACAAATGTTTATCCAAGTGCTCAAAGAGATTTGGAAACAAACACCGCAGCTTCGTGTGATTTTGGTTCCTCGGAAACCAGAGCGATTTAAAGAGGTGGGCTTTTTATTAGAGAAAGAGTGCTTATTGTGGGTCAATTTTTCTGATATTAATCGGTGCACAGGTAAAGAACAGGTCATTTTGATGGATGCCATGGGCTTACTAAGAATGTGCTATCAGCTTTCTGATTTAGCGATAGTAGGGGGAAGTTTTACTGATCGAGTAGGGGGACATAACATTTTAGAGCCCTGTTGGTATGGTAAGCCAGTTTTGTTTGGTCCTCATATGCAGACACAATTTGAGTTAGTTGATTTAATAAAGCAGTATGCCGCAGGCGTACAGGTCGAACAAGATCAATTGCGTCCGATTTTAGAAAGATGGTTGACTCATTCGAAAGAGGCTCAGGAAATTGGTTCCAACGGCTTTCGTTTAGTTAAAGATTTAAAAGGCTCAACAAAGCGGACAATGCAAGCATTAGAGCCTTTGCTAGACAAACTACGTGCTAGAAATATGTAATTTATTTTTTTAATTCTGTACCATTGAGGGTAAAGAGCAGAATTTTTAAAATTCTTTTCGAATCTAGTTGTTTTAAATCTTACTGTTTGGTATCTTTATTTTTCCTTATGCAACAGAAGTTTGCATTTGACGCGGGGTGGAGCAGGGGTTAGCTCGTTGGGCTCATAACCCAAAGGTCGGAGGTTCGAATCCTTCCCCCGCTATTTTTCTTTTTGGCGGTATAGCTCAGTTGGTAGAGCAACGGAATCATAATCCGTAGGTCGTCGGTTCAAGTCCGGTTGCCGCTACATCAGTTCTTGCCTCACAGAATGTAAAGTAAGAAGAAAAAGAATTTTCATTTAACTCTATTGTTAGGATGAATGATTATGGTCTTTTCTCCTTCAACTCACCCCTCTTTTTTTTTCCTCCCCCTATTCAACACTCGCTACATCGCCGGCCTCGCCGCAATCGCCAACTAGCGGCAATTCGAGGTTTAGTTCAAGAAACGCACTTGCATCCGAGTCAGCTTATCGCTCCTTTATTTATTGTCGAAGGAAAATCTCAACAACAGATAATTGCTAGCATGCCAGGAGTTTTTCGTTATTCTCTTGATTTACTTTTAAAAGAAGTCATGGCTTTGTATGAATTGGGCATTCGCGCGGTTGATCTTTTCTGTTACGTGCCTGTTGAAAAAAAAGATGCACAAGGCTCGGAGGCTGTTAAGCAAGATAACCTTTTGCAGCAGGCGATTCGTTTGCTCAAACAAGAAATTCCCGAAATTTGCCTGATGGCTGACATTGCCCTCGACCCTTTTACAATTCATGGTCATGATGGAATTCTCAATGAACAAGGGCTTGTTGACAATGATGCTACTTTGCTTATTCTGGGGCAAATGTCGGTTTTAGCCGCCGAAGCAGGTGCAGACATTGTAGCACCGAGCGATATGATGGATGGGCGTGTGGCTTATATTCGTATGATGTTGGACCAAGCTGGATATTCATCTGTAGGCATTTTATCCTATGCCGCCAAATATGCATCAGCCTTTTATGGGCCTTTTAGAGAAGCTCTAAATTCTGCTCCTAAATTTGGTGATAAAAAAGGCTATCAAATGAATCCAGCCAATGTGCGTGAAGCAATCATGGAATGTCAATTGGATGAATTAGAAGGAGCGGATATGTTATTGATTAAACCTGCTTTGCCTTATTTGGACGTCATTGCTAGAGTACGGGAAGTCACAACATTGCCTTTAGGAGCCTATCATGTCAGCGGAGAATATGCCATGGTCATGGCTGCGGCGCAAAATGGCTGGTTAGATGCTAATCGTATCTTCGAAGAATGTCTCCTTGCAATTAAACGTGCTGGAGCTGATTTTATTTTGACATATGCTGCAAAGCGCGTAGCTGAAATTTTGGCATCACGCGCTAAGTAAATCGGAATGGGGTTATCAATTGATACCAAAGACCGCAATTTCTGCTAAAGATTTAAATGCTTGATAGTCAAATTAATTCTGTCGGTAATCACCGACGTAAATTCTGCTGAATGCTTTTTTTCTTTTCATGGTAAATAATTCTTTCTATTTAAATAATTTGTTATTATAAGAATTTTTTTTAGCCAAAAAAATTTTACGTATTTGGGTGCACCCGAATCGAGCGAAATTAATAAGTAAGCCTTATTGAAATCATTGCAGAAATCGCAGGTGGAAAAAAAGAAAATCGAAGAGGATTGAAAGAGCTATTGAATCAAGTCAAAAAGAGAAGGTTAGCAAGTGAGGACTTAAACATCTCTTGTTAAGGCCCGAAGGGCCGTCATGTTACAGCCCAGGTCGCAGCGAAGCGGAGGCCTGGGTTCTATCAAAAAGACATCGAGTCCTGAAAGGACGGCATAAACATGTGACCTTCAATTGAACCATGCCAAACTTCAGATATAATGAACGCTTTAAGACTTGTCTCAACTTGAATTAATTAATTTTGCAAAACTTCAGTTAAAAGAGGATCTTAGGCTAAGCGGCGCCTTTAGTCGCCGCTTAGCCTAAGATCCTCTTTTAACTTAACGCACAGGGATTTAAAACCACCCTAATAGACAAAAACTCATGTGAGTACGATAGCCATCACTTAATTGTAGGTTGATACATAAAAATCAAAAATTTGCAAAACCAATGATATGAAATACCATTATTTGAAAACGACATTTTTATACCATTTTACTAATCAGAATCGAGAAGGATATCCATTTTGTCGATACAGGAGATATCGTGGAAATTAATGGGATAAATTACAAGGCTACCGATAAACATTATCAAAGCTATGGAAGGTAGAAAAAAAATGGCTCATGTAAGTCGCAACACTATATTTATATAAATTATGAGCTATTTTTCTAATTTGTTAATTTTATTTATTTCCTCTTTTCTTTTCAATTTCTCTTTTGTCCATTCAATTCATTCAGAGATGTCTTTGGAAAAAAAATTGAATTTATGTAGCAATTCTAATGGCTTAAATTCAAGTTTTTTTTCTGCCAAAAACCCGATTAAGTATTGGACAATATTACTTAGATATTCTCCAAGACTTGATCGGGCTTCTAGTCGAGAAAATAATCTTGAGATTAAGCCATTAAAATTCTGGGATAAGTTTACTAGATTTGATCCTAAAGATTTAGCTAACAACGGGGATAAAGCTTCTAAAAGAAGAGCTTCTAGTCGTAAAGGAAAAACCGGTCCAACAGGAGCAAGAGGTGCTACAGGAGCAACAGGTGACCCAGGCGCAACGGGTGCTAACGGTGCAATAGGTTCAACAGGAATGAGGGGAGCTACAGGGGCTAAGGGTGCTGTAGGACCAACAGGCCCAACAGGAGCCAAAGGAACAATAGGAGCAAGGGGATCTACAGGTGCAACAGGAGCAACAGGCCCTTGCTGTACAGGTGCAACGGGAGCAACCGGTATTACGGGTGCAACAGGGGAAACAGGATCGACAGGTGCTACGGGCGTAACAGGTAATACAGGAGCAACAGGATCGACGGGACCTATAGGAGCAATGGGAGCTACAGGTGCCACAGGGGTAACAGGTTCAACAGGAGCTACGGGACTTACAGGCGCGACGGGAGCTACGGGAGCCACAGGTCCAACAGGTGTGACAGGAGCGACGGGACCTACTGGAGCAACAGGTTCAACAGGTGCGACGGGATCTACAGGTGTGACAGGTTCAACAGGAGCTACGGGTGTAACAGGAGCCACAGGTCCAACAGGAGCTACGGGTGTAACAGGTTCGACAGGAGCGACGGGACCTACGGGTGCAACAGGTGCTACGGGTGCAACAGGAGCGACGGGAGCTACTGGTGCTACGGGTGTGACGGGACCTACAGGTGCGACAGGTTCAACAGGAGCTACGGGCGCGACAGGAGCTACAGGTGCCACAGGAACTACGGGTGCGACAGGAGCTACAGGTTCAACAGGAGCGACGGGAGCTACTGGTGCTACGGGTGTGACGGGACCTACAGGTGCGACAGGTTCAACAGGAGCTACAGGTGCCACAGGAACTACGGGTGCGACAGGAGCTACAGGTTCAACAGGTTCAACAGGAGCAACGGGTGAGACAGGAGCCACAGGTGCAACAGGTTCGACAGGAGCGACGGGACCTACGGGTGCAACAGGTGCCACAGGAGCGACGGGACCTACAGGTGCGACAGGCGCTACTGGTGCTACGGGACCTACAGGTGCAACAGGAGCAACCGGAGTTACAGGCGCTACTGGTGCTACGGGACCTACAGGTGCGACAGGTTCAACAGGAGCTACAGGAACTACGGGTGCAACAGGTGAGACAGGCGCTACTGGTGTAACAGGTTCAACAGGAGCTACAGGTGTTACGGGCGCGACAGGAGCTACAGGTTCAACAGGTGTAACAGGTGCAACAGGAGCGACGGGACCTACGGGTGCGACAGGAGCTACAGGTTCAACAGGTCCAACAGGAGCTACAGGTGCGACCGGACCTACAGGTGCGACAGGTTCAACAGGCGCAACGGGTGCTACTGGTTCAACAGGAGCGACGGGACCTACAGGTGCGACAGGCGCTACTGGTGCAACAGGTCCAACAGGAGCTACGGGTGCGACGGGACCTACAGGTGCGACAGGTTCAACAGGAGCTACGGGTGCAACAGGTGCAACGGGATCAACAGGTCCAACAGGACCTACGGGCGCGACAGGAGTTACAGGTGCGACGGGAGCTACAGGCGCAACGGGTTCTACGGGTTCTACGGGTGCGACAGGTTCGACAGGGGCAACCGGAGCTACGGGTGCGACAGGTCCAACAGGCGCAACGGGAGGTACAGGTGCTACTGGTTCAACAGGTTCGACAGGAGCAACGGGTGCTACTGGTGCAACAGGTCCAACAGGAGCTACAGGTGCGACCGGACCTACAGGTGCGACAGGTTCAACAGGCGCAACGGGTGCTACTGGTTCAACAGGTCCAACAGGAGCAACGGGAGCGACGGGACCTACAGGTGCGACAGGTTCGACAGGAGCGACGGGACCTACCGGTTCAACAGGAGCCACAGGTGCAACAGGAGTGACGGGACCTACAGGTGCGACAGGCGCTACTGGTGCAACAGGTCCAACAGGAACTACGGGTGCGACGGGACCTACAGGTGCGACAGGTTCAACAGGAGCTACGGGTGCAACAGGTCCAACAGGTCCAACAGGTGCAACGGGATCAACAGGTCCAACAGGACCTACGGGCGCGACAGGAGCTACAGGTGCGACTGGAGCTACAGGAGTAACGGGTTTTACGGGTGCGACAGGAGCAACAGGTTCAACAGGTGCGACGGGACCTACAGGTGCAACGGGTTCAACAGGTACGACAGGTACGACGGGACCTACCGGTTCAACAGGAGCCACAGGTCCAACAGGAACTACGGGTGCGACAGGTGAGACAGGAGCAACGGGAGTTACAGGTGCTACGGGTGCGACGGGACCTACAGGTGCAACAGGAACTACGGGTGCGACAGGAGCCACAGGTGCAACAGGTTCGACAGGAGCGACGGGACCTACAGGTGCAACAGGTGCCACAGGAGCGACGGGACCTACAGGTGCGACAGGCGCTACTGGTGCTACAGGACCTACAGGTGCAACAGGAGCAACCGGAGTTACAGGTGCACGGGTGCGACGGGACCTACAGGTGCGACAGGTTCAACAGGAGCTACGGGTGCGACAGGCGCTACAGGTTCAACAGGTTCAACAGGTTCAACAGGAGCAACGGAGTTACAGGTGCTACGGGTGCGACGGGACCTACAGGTGCAACAGGAACTACGGGTGCGACGGACCTACAGGTGCAACAGGAACTACGGGAGCTACAGGTGCTACAGGTGCGACGGGACCTACAGGTGCGACAGGTTCAACAGGACCTACGGGTGCAACAGGTGAGACAGGCGCGACAGGCGCTACTGGCGTAACAGGAGCTACAGGTGCTACGGGCGCGACAGGAGCTACAGGTTCAACAGGTGTAACAGGTGCAACAGGAGCACAGGACCTACGGGTGCAACAGGTGCGACGGGACCTACAGGTTCAACAGGTGCAACAGGAGCGACGGGACCTACAGGTGCGACAGGTTTAACAGGAGCTACGGGTGCAACAGGACCTACAGGTGCAACAGGTGCAACAGGAGCGACGGGACCTACGGGTGCAACAGGAGCGACGGGCGCTACAGGTGCGACAGGTTCAACAGGCGCAACCGGAGCTACAGGTGCGACTGGAGCTACAGGAGTAACGGGTTCTACGGGTGCGACAGGTGCAACAGGTTCAACAGGTGCAACGGGACCTACAGGAGCCACAGGTGCAACGGGTTCAACAGGTACGACAGGTACGACGGGAACTACAGGTGCAACAGGTGCAACAGGTTCAACAGGAGCAACAGGACCTACAGGAGCAACAGGTGCGACAGGCGCTACTGGTGTAACAGGTTCAACAGGAGCTACGGGTGCAACAGGTGCAACGGGATCGACGGGACCTACCGGTTCAACAGGAGCCACAGGTCCAACAGGAACTACGGTGCGACAGGATCTACAGGTTCAACAGGTCCAACAGGAGCTACGGTGCAACAGGTTCGACAGGAGCGACGGGACCTACAGGTGCGACTGGTGCAACAGGTTCAACAGGAGCGACGGACCTACCGGTTTAACAGGAGCCACAGGTGCAACAGGAGCAACGGGACCTACAGGTGCGACAGGCGCTACTGGTGCAACAGGTCCAACAGGAGCTACAGGTGCGACGGGGCCTACAGGTGCGACAGGTTCAACAGGAGCTACAGGGGCGACCGGACCTACAGGTGCGACAGGTTCAACAGGCGCAACGGGTGCTACTGGTTCAACAGGTCCAACAGGAGCAACAGGAGCGACGGGAGCTACAGGTGCTACAGGTGCAACAGGAGCAACAGGCGCTACTGGCGCAACAGGTTCAACAGGAGCGACGGGACCTACAGGAGCGACGGGACCTACAGGTCCAACAGGCGCAACAGGCGCTACTGGTGCAACAGGTTCGACAGGGGCGACAGGACCTACAGGTGCGACAGGTTCAACAGGAGTGACGGGACCTACAGGTCCAACAGGCGCAACGGGCGCTACAGGTGCGACAGGTTCAACAGGCGCAACGGGTTCTACGGTGCTACAGGTGCAACAGGTTCGACAGGAGCAACGGGTGCTACTGGTGCAACAGGTCCAACAGGAGCTACAGGTGCGACAGGTTCAACAGGCGCAACTGGTGCTACTGGTTCAACAGGTCCAACAGGAGCAACAGGAGCTACAGGCGCAACAGGAGCTACAGGTGCGACAGGTCCAACAGGAGCTACAGGTGCTACAGGTGCGACAGGTTCAACAGGAGCCACAGGTGCGACAGGAGCAACGGGAGCTACAGGTGCTACAGGTGCAACAGGTTCGACAGGAGCCACGGGACCTACAGGTGCGACGGGAGCTACAGGTCCAACAGGCGCAACAGGCGCTACTGGTGCAACAGGTTCGACAGGAGCCACGGACCTACAGGTGCGACAGGTTCAACAGGAGCAACAGGAGCTACAGGTGCAACAGGTTCAACAGGTCCAACAGGAGCTACAGGAGCAACGGGTGCAACAGGAGCTACAGGTGCAACAGGACCGACGGGACCTACAGGTGCGACAGGTTCAACAGGCGCAACGGGAGCTACTGGTGCAACAGGTTCACAGGTGCGACCGGACCTACAGGTGCGACAGGTTCAACAGGCGCAACGGGAGCTACAGGTGCAACAGGTTCAACAGGGGAGACAGGAGCTACAGGTTCGACAGGAGCAACTGGCGCTACTGGCGCAACAGGAACAACGGGAGCTACAGGCGCAACGGGCGCTACAGGTGCGACAGGTTCAACGGTGCGACAGGAGCTACAGGTTCGACAGGAGCAACGGGAGCTACTGGCGCTACTGGCGCAACAGGTTCAACAGGAACAACGGGAGCTACAGGCGCAACGGGACCTACAGGTGCGACAGGTCCAACAGGCGCAACGGGCGCTACAGGTGCGACAGGTTCAACAGGTACGACAGGTTCAACAGGTGCGACAGGAGCTACAGGTTCGACAGGTGCAACAGGTTCGACAGGAGCAACGGGAGCTACTGGTGCAACAGGTCCAACAGGAGCTACAGGTGCAACAGGTTCGACAGGCGCAACGGGATCTACAGGTGCGACAGGTTTAACAGGCGCAACGGAGCTACTGGTGCAACAGGTCCCACAGGAACGACGGGACCTACAGGTGCGACAGGTTCAACAGGCGCAACAGGTTCTACTGGTGCAACAGGTTCGACAGGCGCAACGGGTTCTACTGGTGCAACAGGTTCGACAGGTTCAACGGAGCCACAGGTCCAACAGGTGCGACAGGCGCGACGGGACCTACAGGTGCTACTGGTGCAACAGGAGCAACGGGAGCTACGGGTGCAACAGGTCCAACAGGAGCAACAGGTTCGACAGGAGCGACGGGAGCTACGGGTGCAACAGGTCCAACGGGAGCAACAGGTTCGACAGGAGCGACGGGAGCTACGGGTGCAACAGGTCCAACGGGAGCTACAGGTGCGACAGGTTCAACAGGCGCAACAGGAGCGACGGGACCTACAGGTGTGACAGGTTCAACAGGATCAACTGGATCTACTGGTGCAACAGGAGCAACGGGACCTACAGGTGCGACAGGTTCGACAGGCGCAACGGGTGCTACAGGTTCGACAGGTGCAACAGGTTCGACAGGGGCAACGGAGCTACTGGTGCAACAGGTCCAACAGGAGCTACAGGTTCAACAGGAGTCACAGGTCCAACAGGTGCGACAGGCGCGACGGGACCTACAGGTGCTACTGGTGCAACAGGTTCGACAGGAGCAACGGGATCTACAGGTGCGACAGGTTCAACAGGGGTAACGGGACCTACAGGTGCGACAGGTTCAACAGGGGCAACGGGAGCTACAGGTGCAACAGGTTCACAGGGGCAACGGGAGCTACAGGTGCAACAGGTTCGACAGGCGCAACGGGACCTACAGGTGCGGCGCACGGGAGCTACTGGTGCAACAGGAGCAACCGGAGCTAAGGTGCAACAGGTTCAACAGGCGCAACGGAGCTACAGGTTCAACAGGTGCAACAGGTTCAGGCCAACAGGTTCGACAGGTCCAACAGGAGCTACGGGACCTACAGGTGCGACAGGTCCAACAGGCGCAACGGGAGCTACTGGCGCAACAGGAGTAACCGGAGCGACGGGAGCTACAGGTGCAACAGGTTCAACAGGCGCAACGGGTGCTACTGGTGCAACAGGTCCGGAGCCACGGGACCTACAGGTGCAACAGGTTCAACGGGGCAACGGGAGCTACTGGTGCAACAGGCGCAACGGGACCTACAGGAGCAACGGGACCTACAGGTTCGACAGGAGCGACGGACCTACAGGTGCGACAGGTTCAACAGGAGCAACGGGTGCAACGGGAGCTACAGGTGCGACAGGTTCAACAGGAGCAACCGGAGCTACTGGTGCAACAGGCCCAACAGGAGCTACAGGCGCAACGGGAGCTACAGGTGCAACAGGCGCAACGGGACCTACAGGTGCGACAGGTTCAACAGGAGCAACGGGAGCTACTGGTGCGACAGGTATAACAGGCGCAACGGGTGCTACAGGTGCGACAGGTTCAACAGGAGCCACAGGTGCGACAGGAGCGACGGGACCTACAGGTGCGACAGGTTCAACAGGAGCAACGGGAGCTACAGGTGCAACAGGTTCAACAGGCGCAACGGGTGCTACTGGTGCAACAGGTCCAACAGGAGCCACGGGACCTACAGGTGCGACAGGTCCAACAGGCGCAACGGGAGCTACTGGTGCAACAGGTTCGACAGGAGCGACGGGAGCTACTGGTGCAACAGGTCCAACAGGAGCTACAGGTTCAACAGGAGCCACAGGTCCAACAGGTGCGACAGGCGCGACGGGACCTACAGGTGCTACTGGTGCAACAGGAATGACGGGAGCTACTGGTGCAACAGGTTCGACAGGAGCAACGGGAGCTACAGGTGCAACGGGTTCTACGGGTGCGACAGGAGCGACAGGTTCGACAGGCGCGACGGGATCTACAGGTGCGACAGGTTCAACAGGGGTAACGGGACCTACAGGTGCGACAGGTTCAACAGGGGCAACGGGAGCTACAGGTGCAACAGGTTCGACAGGCGCAACGGGACCTACAGGTGCGACAGGTCCAACAGGCGCAACGGGAGCTACTGGTGCAACAGGTTCGACAGGAGCGACGGGAGCTACTGGTGCAACAGGTCCAACAGGAGCTACAGGTTCAACAGGAGCCACAGGTCCAACAGGTGCGACAGGCGCGACGGGACCTACAGGTGCTACTGGTGCAACAGGAATGACGGGAGCTACTGGTGCAACAGGTTCGACAGGAGCAACGGGAGCTACAGGTGCAACGGGTTCTACGGGTGCGACAGGAGCGACAGGTTCGACAGGCGCGACGGGATCTACAGGTGCGACAGGTTCAACAGGGGTAACGGGACCTACAGGTGCGACAGGTTCAACAGGGGCAACGGGAGCTACAGGTGCAACAGGTTCGACAGGCGCAACGGGACCTACAGGTGCGACAGGTCCAACAGGCGCAACGGGAGCTACAGGTTCGACAGGTCCAACAGGTTCGACAGGTGCGACAGGTTCAACAGGAGCAACGGGAGCTACAGGTTCGACAGGTCCAACAGGAGCAACGGGACCTACAGGTGCGACAGGTTCAACGGGAGCGACGGGAACTACAGGTGCGACAGGTCCAACAGGCGCAACGGGAGCTACAGGTTCGACAGGTCCAACAGGAGCAACGGGACCTACAGGTGCGACAGGTTCAACGGGAGCAACCGGAGCTACAGGTTCGACAGGTCCAACAGGAGCAACGGGACCTACAGGTGCGACAGGTTCAACGGGAGCAACCGGAGCTACTGGTGCGACAGGAGTAACCGGAGCGACGGGAGCTACAGGTGCAACAGGTTCAACAGGCGCAACGGGTGCTACTGGTGCAACAGGCCCAACAGGAGCTACAGGCGCAACGGGAGCTACAGGTGCAACAGGCGCAACGGGGCCTACAGGTGCGACAGGTTCAACAGGAGCAACGGGAGCTACAGGTGCGACAGGTATAACAGGCGCAACGGGAGCTACTGGTGCAACGGGTTCTACGGGTGCGACAGGAGCGACGGGACCTACAGGTGCAACAGGTTCGACAGGGGTAACGGGAGCTACAGGTGCAACAGGTTCAACAGGCGCAACGGGTGCTACTGGTGCAACAGGTCCAACAGGAGCCACGGGACCTACAGGTGCGACAGGTTCAACAGGGGCAACGGGAGCTACTGGTGCAACAGGTTCGACAGGAGCGACGGGACCTACAGGTGCAACAGGTTCGACAGGGGTAACGGGAGCTACAGGTGCAACAGGTTCAACAGGCGCAACGGGTGCTACTGGTGCAACAGGTCCAACAGGCGCAACGGGAGCTACAGGTGCGACAGGTTCAACAGGGGCAACGGGAGCTACAGGTTCGACAGGTCCAACAGGAGCAACGGGACCTACAGGTGCGACAGGTTCAACGGGAGCGACGGGAACTACAGGTGCGACAGGTCCAACAGGCGCAACGGGAGCTACAGGTTCGACAGGTCCAACAGGAGCAACGGGACCTACAGGTGCGACAGGTTCAACGGGAGCAACCGGAGCTACAGGTTCGACAGGTCCAACAGGAGCAACGGGACCTACAGGTGCGACAGGTCCAACAGGCGCAACGGGAGCTACAGGTTCGACAGGTCCAACAGGAGCAACGGGAGCTACAGGTTCGACAGGTCCAACAGGAGCAACGGGACCTACAGGTGCGACAGGTTCAACGGGAGCAACCGGAGCTACTGGTGCGACAGGTCCAACAGGCGCAACGGGAGCTACTGGCGCAACAGGAGTAACCGGAGCGACGGGAGCTACAGGTGCAACAGGTTCAACAGGCGCAACGGGTGCTACTGGTGCAACAGGTCCAACAGGCGCAACGGGACCTACAGGTTCGACAGGAGCGACGGGAGCTACAGGTCCAACAGGCGCAACGGGAGCTACTGGCGCAACGGGTTCTACAGGTGCAACAGGTTCGACAGGGGCAACAGGACCTACAGGTGCGACAGGTTCAACAGGCGCAACGGGTGCTACTGGTGCAACAGGAGCCACAGGTACAACAGGTTCAACAGGAGCTACAGGTGCGACAGGTTCAACAGGAGCCACAGGTGCTACTGGTCCAACAGGTCCAACAGGCGCAACGGGAGCTACAGGTGCGACAGGTATAACAGGCGCAACGGGTGCTACTGGTGCAACAGGTTCGACAGGAGCCACGGGACCTACAGGTGCAACAGGTCCAACAGGAGCAACGGGAGCTACAGGTGCGACAGGTATAACAGGCGCAACGGGAGCTACTGGTGCAACAGGTCCAACAGGAACTACGGGTGCAACAGGAGCCACAGGTGCAACAGGTTCGACAGGAGCGACGGGGTCTACAGGAGATACGGGTGCCACAGGTCCAACAGGAGTAACAGGTGCTACGGGTGCAACAGGAGCAACGGGAGCTACAGGTTCAACAGGAGCGACGGGAACTACAGGTGCGACGGGAGTTACAGGTCCAATAGGTAAAGCAGGAACACTAGGTGCGACTGGACCGACAGGAGCAACAGGTACTACAGGAGCTACAGGCGCGACAGGGGCAACAGGTGTCACGGGTCCTACCGGGCCTGGATCAATACTAAATTCACTTATCTTTAATGCGCAGACAATGAATCAAGGAAGTGTTTTTAATCCTACGAATAATATCACTTTAACTGTATCTGGTAGTATTAGTAGTCCTCCAACGATTACGGGCTGGAATTTAAAATCTACTAGTGCAGCTATTACGCTTACTTTTAAAATTCCTAGCAATTACGTTGATGGAAGCCTTACTAATATAATTTTATCTTTTTCTACCACCTCCACCTCAACACCTACAGGTTCTTCTGGTACTGCGAATATCCAGCTTCAGGCTCAATCTTGGCCTGCTAATACCAATACTAATATCGTTTGGCTTCCACTTTATGCTGTGATAATGACAAGATCTGTTGTGAATCCATCAACTGGTGGAACCCTAAATTATTATACGATTACCTACACGGGCTTGACAGGAATTTTTGCTGCAAATAATTTAGCTGCCTTAAGATTTTCTGTAGTCAATACAGGAACGACACCCGCAGATAATTTTAGTATGAATGCTATAGAATTCTTATATGCTAATTGAAATAATCTCAAAAAACATTGTAAGCGTCAAATATAGCCATCATGTTTGTAAAATGGTGAGTGTTTATTAACGAGCTTTTAACCATTCATCAGAACGAATCTTATGAACTTTTTTAGAATTGTGGGCCATTAATGGCGCATGACATCTTGAAGATATTCTTAAGGATTAACTCCGACTGCAACTTTGAATTAAGTTAAAATGATCGCAGCAGCTTGCCTTCTACTTCATTTCCAATAAATATAGTGATTTGAATTTACTTTTCTTGTGAGTTATGTATCTGATTAGGAATGGCATACCCACACGATTTAAGAATAAAAGCGTTGGATTACCTTGAAAAAGGCGGGTTGCAAGCAGAGGCGAGCCGAATTTTTGGAGTCATGACCAGAACCTTATGCGACTGGATCAAACGGAAAAAAGCAGGTAGCTTAGCGTCAAGTAAAAGAAAAGAGTGCAGGCCTCAGAAAGTAAACAGTGAAAAGCTTAAAGCTTCTTGAAGAGCATCCAGATGCTTATTTGAGAGATTGCTCAATTTCTTGGAGCTACAGTGACAGCAGTCTTTTATGCATATAAGAGACTGAAAATTAATTTAAAAACCACCTTTCTACCAAGAGAATGAGAAAAAAGAGAGGAATTTCAAAAAGTTAGAAGACATTCCTGAAGAAAAAGAGAAGTGGTTATTATGGATAATGCGAGTTTTCATAAGTCCAAAACAAGCGTAGAAATCATTCGGAAGCCAGGCTGTAAAATTTTGTTTTTACCACCATATTCTCCTGATTAAATTTTTATTCTATGATAATCGAGAATAATATCTGATCCGATAAAATTTGATACTTAAGTTTAATAAAATTCTCCATAGACTTAGTGGAAATTTTATTGTGATTGGATTTCTGAAGAAAATTTTTTCAACTACATAATGTTGTATAGGGGGTTTGTTTCTTGGCACCGGATGTTTGTGCTCTTGTTGCCAGTTTCCTATTCTTTGACTTTTTCTCGTCAAGACCTTCAAGAACAATCCTGAATATGTTCAAAAGATTTTAAAACAATCTTTAATTAAAGATGTTGTTGGGAAGAGATATTGGAAGGAGTTGAATCTTTTGATTCATGCCAAATAAAGTAGAGAAATGCGTCTTTATGGATGGAGAAGTGTTTTAACTTTCTTATTCAATATGCTGTTAACCGGAAAACATGGTTCACATGTTTTCCGGCCGACATTAGATTTAAGATCTAAATAGTTACACTGAGCCTAGGATAAAGAAAACGAAAAGGTCATTGTCTTGTTGTTCATTAACATTGACAGAAATATTATTTAGGGTGAAATAGTAGTTGGGCTGCTCCAGGTACCATTAAAAGCCGATGTTGCAACGTTAATGACATAATTTCCAATTGACGATTGATAAGAAGTCCAGCTCACAATGGAAGATCCATCTGAATTTACCTTTAATTGAAAATCGTTCTGAGCGTCTTCACTGGTACTTGAGATACCTACCGCACTACTCCAGGCTCCCCCTGCTGGCAAAAATGCAGCTTTGACTATATCGGTTCCATAAGTATTATCATAGTCAATCCAAACTCCTACAGCATTTCCGCTGCTATCCATGGCGATTTGAGGATAACCAGTTGCAGTTGACGTGCCTGAAAGATTAACAGCAGTTGACCAGGTTCCTAGTGAACTGGTATATGTTGCGCTTTGCACTATAGGATTGTAGTCGTCATTCGTTCCAATCCAAACAGCTACTACGTTCCCTGCAGAATCAAGGGCAACTTTTGGATGATTGCTTTGTGCTTGCAATGTTTGATTAAACAAAATCCATAGAATTCCGGTAAATAAGGTGCTCCAATGAAATATTTTAGTGCCTAAGATATTCATAAATTTTCTCCTTCTGATGTTTAAATTGATAAAAAATGCAATGAGGAACGAAACTTTGTTTTAGAAGCTATCTCTAAGGTAATAAGTATCTAAGATTGCAGTTGCATTCATTGAATGATTTCTTAGATGCATTGATATGTTTCTAACGCTCCTTACCTGTAAATTTAAGATGAACCTATCCATTTATTTTGTAAAATATTTTTTTTATTTTATTTATTAATTTGAAAAATACGTCATACCCTAACGCCTGCCATTGAATAGTGAGCACTGGCGTATATGACAAGATTTCATGTGTTGAGTACTGTTTTTTTAAAGCTAGAATTTAAAAAAAAGTGATGATAAGCTCGTTTATCGCAACATAACTAAAAAATTTCAATTTTATGCAATCAAAATACTCCATATTCTTTACAAGCTTGACTCTTACTTTCAGCTGTTGTTTTGCCAATGCAGATCAAGATCTAGCTAGTGCAAAATTTCAGGAGGAGCTTAATCAGAAAGATCCATTCTCTCTCGTTAAATCTTATAAAACTCTAAAAAATTATGATGAGGCAATTCAAGAATTAAAAAACTACATTCAAAATACAAGTGAAAAACAAAAAATTTGGTATGCACAATTCATGATCGGAGAATGCTATCAAGAAATGAATTTTTGGGATCATGCTCTTCAATGGTATCTTCGGGCCTATGAGACTCTTCCCAATCGTGCTGAACCTTTGCAAAAAATTGCTTCATACTATCGCATCAATGGAAAAACACATCTTGCTTATTTGTTTGCTAAACAAGGTTCCTCTATTCCTTATCCAAAAACTGAAGAGCTGTTTGTTTCAGTACCTGTTTATGATTACCAATTAGATGAGGAAATGTCTATTGCTGCGTATTATACTCCTTTTAAGGAAGATGGTTTTGCAGCTGCTAATCGTTTAATGCTAAAAAAGAACGTTCCTTCTCATATCAAAGAACAAACCCATAAAAATATGTTGTTTTATGTCCAAAATTTAGCAACATCGGGCATGCAACCTATCGAAATAGAACTTCCTCTTATTCGAGAAGGGGCTGTCGACTATTTTGCTCCGATGAATCCTACAATACAAAAAACTTCGGATGGCTATGACTTAATTTGCAGGACTGTTAATTTTTCTCAAAAAGAAGGAAAAGAATATAAATCGCGCGATGAGAAAGATGATACCATTCGTACTCGAAATTTTTTTGTGCGTTATGATTCTGAACTTAAATTACTTTCTCAAAAAGAAATCATTGAAGATTTGCCAAGAGAAAAAGTCTCCTGGACAAAGGTTGTTGGGTTAGAAGATTGTCGATTAATCAATTTAGATCACAATCGCTGGTTTTTGGCTACTACCTATGATACTCATGCTGGAACAATAGGTCAATCTCTCTGTAAATTAGCCTCACAATCATCTGATAAATTGATTGATGTAGAAACACTGCTTCCTATACAAGGACCCCATCCAACAGGGGTTGAGAAGAATTGGCTTCCTTTTGTTAAAGATAACGAACTCTATATTCTTTATGGATACGATCCCTTTATCATCTATAAACTCAATAAGAACAATGGTGCTTGCGAGACGGTTGTTCAATACAATCCTTCTTATGATTTTTCTCGCTTCCGTGGTTCTGCTGCTCCAATTGAATTTGATGATGGCTATCTTGTGCTGATTCATGAAGTTGTTTTTGAGTCGGGGCGTTATTATCTTCATCGTTTCTTATACTTGGATAAAAATTTTAATGTTAAAAAAGTATCAAAGCCATTCACGTTTATGCATAAGGGCATCGAATATAGTTGTGGAATGACTCTAGATCATTCAGGAAAAACATGTATCATCCCCATTGGCTATGAAGATCAAAAAGCTTATCTTTTATTTGTCGATCTCAATACCATTCGAGCTCTTCTAGAACCGCTGCCATAAAATTAACTCTTACTGAATCTAGTACTCAACCACACTAGTTTTAGCCTATTGGGATGGTTTTAAATCCCTATGCGTTAAGGTAAGAGATGGGTGTAGGCTACATGCCGCATTCAGTCGCCACGCCGCTTCGCTCTGGGCTCTATGAGAGGGGTCATGACCCACCGTTCGGTCTCCCTCCGGGCTCGGTCACGGTGGGCTAGAATCAGTCGTCCTACGGACTCTAGCGGCAATGTAGAAGTCATTGAATGTTAGGTAAGATGTTTGATAATAGTGCTGCTAGAATGCTAGTCAAGGCGTTTTGATAATGCCGCTAGAGTCCGTAGGACGACTGATTCTAGCCCACCGTGACCGAGCCCGGAGGGCGACCGAACGGTGGGTCATAACCCCTCTCATAGAGCCCAGAGCGAAGCGGCGTGGCGACTGAATGCGGCACGTAGCCTACACACCCATCTTACCTTAACGCATAGGGATTTAAAACCATCCCAATAGGCTAAAACTAATGTGGTTGAGTACTAGGGAACGTACCTAAAAGATTTAAAATAATAACTCTTATGATTTATAATTTTCTCTGATAAAACAAGGGGGAAATTTGAATGAGTAGGATAGTATTAACTAATGAAAGATGGATAAAAATAAAACCTTTATTGCCAAAAGAACGAGGATATTGGGGCAGACCAAGTCGGCCTCATCGTAAGATTTTAGAAGGCATTATTTGGATTTTAAGAACAGGAGCCGCTTGGAGGGATCTACCACCCAAGTATGGTCCTTGGAGCACATGTTATAATCGCTTTAATCGATGGACAAAGGCTGGAATCTGGCAAACGATTTGGCAAGCTTTAAAAGATGAAATTGACGAAGAAAATTACTCTGTAGACAGCTCAATTGTTGAAGCGCATCAAGATGCTTGTAGGATAAAAAAAAAGCCGAAGAAGCCATGGGAAAATCAAGGGCCGGAACAACCACAAAAATTCATGCAGTAACAGATGGATTAGGTCGTTGTATTGATTTTATCTTGACAGAAGGTCAAGTACACGAGAGCACTCAAATGAAGCTTTTACTCAGTGGAAAAAATCCAAAAAATGTTATAGCTGATAAAGCTTACGACTCAAATGAAATCAGAAATTTTATAGAAAAGATGGGAAGTCAAGCTGTCATACCCAGCAAAGTATCAAGAGCTGAACTAATTGAACATGATAAACATATCTACAGAGAGCGTTGCTTGGTAGAAAATTTTTTTCAGTTTATAAAACGATTTAGGCGTATTGGAATAAGATACGAAATGAAAGCTCAAAATTATGCAGGAATGTTGACGATCGCTTGTATTATACAATGGTTAATCTTTTAGGTACGCTCCCTAGGACTCCTATTATCGTCACAAGCTCTTGAATTTAGATACTTAAAGTAAAGATTAGAATTTTAGAGAACGCTTCCAAAAAGGTGCTCTAAAAACATTGGGCCTAAAATTGATTCCTCCGCATATGTAATTGACAAAATTTGTAGATTCTTTGATAACGTCAAAACACCTCTATCGAAATGTCTAACTATGCGGAGTATGAATAGTGATATGGAAAAACTATGCTTCGATTTCTATAAGAAATCCCTCTTCAGTGGTTTTGTTTGTTTCTTGTTTGTTGCTTTCTTTTTGATTTCTCAGGTTGAAGGCAAAGACGATCAAGAGAATTTAGAAGCCTCTAACTCTAAAGTGCTCTCTAAGAGCTTAACAATAAATATTATTTCTAATAAAAATGGAGTGGGATTATCGCAAGATATCGACATCTTGTTAGCAGAATTAACCAAGTTAGGGCATCAACCACGCTTTGTAGCGGATACAGACTCCAATCCACCGTCTAAAGCAGATATTAATCTTTTTATCCAGCCTTTAAATATCAAATTTTTTCCCTATGCTGAGCGAAATTATTTGTTTCCCAATGCGGAATGGAATTTTCTTTCCCCTCAAGAATTGGCTAAATTTGATATGATTCTTTGTAAAACAAAAGAAGCTGAACGTATTTTTCGGCCATTTAATGCTCATGTTATCTATGCGAACTTTACCTCTAAAGATTGCTATAACGAAAAAGAATCCAAAAATTTTAAATCCTTCTTTCATTTGGCAGGAGCTAGCATACACAAGGGTACAGAGACCTTGATCACAACATGGCTAGATAATCCAAATTTTCCTCCGCTATTTGTCATTAGGCATAAAGGGAATAAGAGCTATCCGCCTGCGACAAATCTTGAGATCATTCATGAATACTTAGCGGTGGATAAATTGCGTTCTATGCAAAATCAATGCGGATTTCATATTTGTCCTAGTGAAACAGAAGGATTTGGTCATTACATTATGGAGGCAATGAGTTGTGGATCTGTCGTTGTGACGACAGATGCTCCTCCTATGAATGAATTTGTATTAGATAAACGTTGTTTAATTGGATATAGCCAAGCATATTCTTGGAATTTGGCGACTAATTATTCTATTGATCAACTGAAGTTAGAACAAGTTGTGGCTGATCTTTTAAACTTGCCCATACAAGAATTAGAGGAGATAGGAAGAAAAAACCGAGAGTTTTACTTAAAAAAAGATCAATTATTTAAACAGCGGTTGGCGGAAATTTTTAGCTTAGAATTTAATCAAAATTAGAAGCTAATACAATGATGCGGCTTCTATATCTGTTCCTAAAAACGTATTAAAACGTGTTTATTTTGTTTCGCTCTCTGATTGACCGCTCGGTTTGCGAAATCATTTTAATAGGAGACTTCTGAGTTGAACAATGCCCATGGCTATAATCATTTGCCGCCTTACTAAAAGCTACCAAGAGGTCTTAATAAAGAACGAATCGTATCAAGGGGAACTTGGCAAAGCCAGGCTTCTCTCTCTTCTATACTTATGGGCAGGATGCATTGACTGCCTGAATGATCCATGGTCATGCCCACACAGTACTCAACGCCTTTATGTTTAAACAGGAAGGGTTTTGATATTTTGTTGATATTCAACTCTTTGTCGAGAAATAAGAAGCGATGCAAATAATAGTTGCGATTATCAGAATAAATGACTTCATGCACAAGTATTAAATACCCGTCATCAAACTCAATAGGAGCTGCGGAGCCACGAAAACGAGAAAAATTGTAAGAAGGAGATGGATTATATTTTGCAATTTTGTGCTCACCTGTAAGAGGATCAATTTTGTAAATTATCCAAGGATCGTATGAATAAATGGCTAAAAGTTCTTGATCTTTAATCAATGGCAACCAGTTTTTTTCGTGTCGGTTAGGATTAGGCATTTTTAAGGGAAGAAATTTTTGAACTCGAATAATTTTATCAGAAGACTCATCCGCTAATTGACATAGCGTTTGACCAATACTCTCGTGCGTATCACCTGTCGTGCATATAAACCAAAGCTGATGATTGAAAGTAAATAAACGACCATCCTCCAGCCCTTTGATTTTAAATCGATGATGTTCTCGGGGAAAATCTTCCGTAATTTCTTTTTGGGAAAGAAGGTTAAAATGATTATCATAGTAAAGAAGAAAATTTCGGGTATGAAGGGAATCATCGAGAGGATCGCGTGATTTAAAACTCATGCCCTCAAAAATAAAATTGACTGTTCTACAAAGAAGTTGATAGCCATTTGTTGTTTTCTGAATAGAAGCATTTGTGGGATAATAAGATTCATTCATTCCTTCTCGAATTGGAGGAAGTTCAAATTCAATTTTTTGAAATTTGGTATCTTTCAAATTTTCCGCATAAAATACAATATTCTTATATGTCTGTTCTCTGATGTGATCCGGAGTATCTTTTTTTAAAGCTAAACGATCTGCGGCTTCAAAGCCTTCTTCTTTAACAGTGGGAATATAATAAGCTGCAATAGAAATGTCTTCATCAAATTGATAGTTGTAGACAGAATCAGAAATAAAGAGAAGCTGGTCATGAGGATAGGGAATGCGTTTGCCATGTTTAGCAAATAAATAAGCTAAAATCGGCTGTCCATTTGCGCGATAATGAGTGGAAATTTTTTGCAATGATTCGGCTCGCTTTGGATTTTCTTGATAAGCATCTAAGTACCAATGAAGTGCATGATCCCAAAATCCCAGCTTTTCATACATTTCTCCTATCATACATTTGGAATACCAAATTTCTTCTAGCCATCCACCCTTCGCAATGCGTGCTTTATACCATCGAATGGCTTGGTCAAAATTTCCGATGCATCTGTAGGATTGTCCAAGATAAAACATGTAGCGTTCATTATCAGGTTCATCTTGAAGCCCTTGGGTTAGAAGTTTGATATCGCGTTCGAACTTATCGGATTTACATCCTCCATCATTGCGATCATCTATCTTTAACTCGGAAAATTGTTCTGAAGGATCAGAGCTTTTGCAAGACCAATATTCGTGTGTAACGCCTATGCATTGCCATGGCAAAGAAGCGCGGACCAGTCGTGTGTTATAATAAGAAAGGCTATGGTTTTTTTGAAGAAAATAATAGGAGTCTTTGACCAATGTGTTCTTATTAAATGTCGGTTCAATTTCTAATAGCATATCTGCATCTAATAAAAGCAAATAAGTCTTTGCTAAAGGAAGATGGAATTCTTGCAGAGTCTCCTGTGCAGCTTGAATGGAAAGGGTGCGATTATGGCCAAAGTTTTTCCAAACATGCTGATGCACTTTTCCGGGAAGTTGATTCTTTTGCATAAACTGTTCAATGATTTCGATCGTATTGTCTGTTGATCCTGTGTCACAAATGGAGATGCAATCGGTAATTTTTTTTGCGCTATTTAAGCAGCGCTCAATAATTTTAGATTCATTTCTCACGATCATGGTCAGGCAAATCTTAATCTCATCCTGAGTAGATGTCTGAGAATTTTTGCCTATTTGCTCATCCACTCCCTGAATAGAAAAACTGTAAAAAGTAAAAAGGAAAAAAAACCAAATTCTTACTGTTTGTGCTCTCATGCTATTAACTATCATCCTTCTGTAGCGTTCTGAGTTTTTATAACGGGAGAAATTTTGATGGCATCCAACATGACTTTGACAAAATTGTCGTGGGAGAATGCTTGAGCTTGCTCACTCTCTAAGTATTTTTGAATATTCTTGATATATTCCATATATTGTTCTTTTGTCATCTTTTTTAAAAAATCGTATAATTCTTCATTGCTTTTGAAATCTGGTTTAGCAATGAAGCAATTTTTGGGAATATAGGAAGTGATATTCGAGGCGCCCCAATAAATAGGCACTGTACCCGCTTGAAAGCAATGGAAAATTTTCTCAGTAATATAACCTGGAATATCCTTGCCATTTTCATAGGCAATGGCAAATTTATATGATCTGATTTTATCGACTTTAGAATCCACGCCTCCCAGGATTTTCCCTTTGTAAGTCTTATAGTGTTCAGGCCATTCTCCCCCAAATAAATCAAGATCTTCAGCATGATGGGTTTCAAAGAAATCAATGATTTTACGCCGTTCGGTATAAATCTCATTAGGATGCCATGACTGTTTATTACCTGCAACCAGTACACAAAATTTTTTGTCTTCGAAATTCATGAGATTTTGATTCATCGGACGTAAAACAGGATAATAAATTTTAAAATATTTTTTATTGTCTACTAAGTCATCTCGCCAAGTGTAAATTCTTGAAAAATAGACATGATACTGTGGGTCATAGTTCGTACTCATTGTAGTAGGAGGCTCCCACAGTATTGCCATCAATTTCTCTTTAGGATATTTTGATAAATAATCGAGTTGGAATTGAGTAATTTCAAAACTAATAATATACTTAAAATCCTCAGGATATTCCGGCCCCTTTCTCGATAAATCTCTAAGCTGATAACAAGAGGAATCAGCCAATCTTAAATCATATCCTTCTTGTTCAGCTATCTGATGTAAACGCAAGGTAGGCTCTATATCGTAAAATTGATCGTTGAGATTTTTTTCAGTCTGATCAAAGATATTTCCCCAAAAACAGGAAAGAAAATAAACAATTTTACTTTCATTTTCATTGGATTGTAAGAAAGCACTCACTAAAATCATTGAGACAATCATCCAGAGAAATAAAATGTTAATCATAGAAATCCAATTGAAGAGTCGATAGGAGAAATTAAAAAAAATAATAGTATAAAACTAACAAGATTTAAGCTAGAAAAAATGATAAGAGCTCCTAATTATCGGGAGAGTGTGCAACTAATTTTGCTTCTGCAAAACTAAGATTTTTTTCTACAACATCTCTAACATATTGAGGCAATTCTGAATTGGCTAATAGTTGTTTAGACATTTTCTGGCATTCTTCATACTTGCCAATCCAATAGGCACTTATGGATAGCTCTAAAAGCATGTCATAATCATATATCCACTTGTCAACAAATAAAATATCATCGGGCAAAGGCAAGTTTGATCCAATGGAAGCAATCAAATAGGCTGCAGCAAAATCATTTTTATTCCGATAATATTTTGCGAGATAATAAAGGGGTTCTGCACGTGAAGGTCTATAATGATAAGCATCATAGTAACCTTTAAGAATAGTTTCAGGTTCTTTATTAAGAATTTGTTGCAGTTTAGCAAATTCTAGCTTGGCATAAAACACTTCTTGATCCCACCCACCCATGGAAATTCTCTTTTCATAGTTTTTTAAAGCAGAGGGAAAATCTTGGGCATCTCTATAAGATTGAGCTAAATAAAAAACATAACGGCTGTTATTCGGATCTTCTTTTAAGGCCTCTTCTAAAACTTTGGCGTCTTTAAGATATTTTTGCGGATCGTTTGAGCGCGATCCTTCTCGGTTTGAAATCTTTGTTACTCCTTCCAAGCGGGCTGCGTTCTTGGCTTGTGAAGCACTAATATACTCATGGAGAACTCCATGCCATTGCCAATCTAATCCATCTTTAATCAAGAGCGTTCTATCATATTTCGAACCTGCGTCAAGAATTACGCTATTATAGGTATCCTTATGCAAAACCGGTAGTTTAAAATCTGGTGAGAATTCAAGTGTTTCATCAGCATCCATAAACAAAATGTAATTGGCTTTTCCTTTAGCAAGTTCTAAAGCTTGATTGCGATTGTGTTCAAAATTTTTCCAAGGCCTTTCATGAAGTTCTCCAGGGATATCTTTCATAAAGTCTTTAATGATTTGTTGCGTGCCGTCTGTGGAACCTGTGTCTACGATGACCCAATAATTAATGATGGGCTTGACAGTTGCTAATCCCCGTTTAATGACCTTGCTTTCGTCTTTCACAATCATGTTAAGACAGATTGTCTGCTTTTGGTCAGCCATCATTTTTAGACAAATTTTATCAAGTGCTTCTTGATTGTCTAAAGTATAGCCGTTTGTCAATATGCTTAGAAAACATAAGCAATAATAAATGGCGTATCTAATCATGGTTCTTATTTCACCTTTAGAAATAATTAAATGTCTGCGAAAAGGAATGAGATATGATATTTAATCATTGAAGGCAAATAAATTTAATCATAAATTTCAATTTTTAAGTGAGGGGGTTGATGATGAATGAAAATGAACAAATAGATCCTATTTGCGGAATGAAGGTTAAGCCGGATCAAACTCCTTATCATTTTCATTATCAAGGAAAAGATGTTGTGTTTTGCTCAGAAAACTGTCTGAAGCGCTTTAAAGAAGATCCAGATCGATATTTAAATTCCTCAAACAAAGAACCCCTGCAGACAGCAATTGTCGGTCAAGAATACATGTGTCCTATGCATCCTGAAATTGTACAAGATCAATCAGGTAATTGCCCCATTTGCGGCATGGCATTAGAGTCAAAAAATAGTCAATCAAAGCTAGACGATGCAGAATATCGAAAGATGCTTCGCCGCTTTTGGGTGGGATTGATTTTGACAATTCCCGTTTTTTTGTTAGCCATGATTCCTCTATTTCCTTCTTTAGCAAAAGGCTCTTTTCTTTCTTTTTCGCGCATCGGGCAATTCCTATTAAGCACTCCTGTTGTATGGGGGACTGGCTGGCTCTTTTTTGAACGAGGATGGTATTCTGTGATCAATCGCAGTCTCAATATGTTTAGCTTAATTGCTCTTGGTGTAGGCGTGGCTTATCTTTACAGTTTAGTGGGATTATTATTTCCTTATTTATTTCCCGCATCGTTTCAACATCAGGGAGAAATTCCGCTTTACTTTGACACAGCAGCTATGATCACTGTGTTGGTTTTACTTGGACAAGTATTAGAACTCAGAGCACGCCATCAAACAGGCCAAGCCATTAAAGCACTGCTTGGACATGCTGCTAAATCAGCAAGAATTGTCCAAAATGGAGAGGAAAAAGAAATTCCGATTGAACACGTACAAGTTGGAAATGTTTTACGCGTGCGCCCAGGAGATAAAGTTCCTGTAGATGGCGCCATTATAGAAGGTAAAAGTTCAATTGATGAGTCCATGGTGACAGGAGAGTCCCTTCCTGTCGAAAAAAACATGCTAGATAAGGTAATGGGAGGAACGATCAATCAAACTGGAAGCTTTTTGATGAGAGCAGAGAAAGTGGGTAGCCAAACTCTACTTTCCAGAATTGTCCAAATGGTGTCAGAAGCGCAAAGAAGTCGAGCCCCTATTCAAAGTTTAGTCGACCAAGTTTCCGGTTATTTTGTTCCTGCAGTGATTTTAATTGCTTTGTTAACATTTATCGTCTGGAGCTTAGTAGGTCCTCAACCCGCGTTTCTCTATGGCTTGCTTAATGCGGTAGCTGTTTTGATTATTGCCTGTCCTTGTGCGTTGGGTCTTGCAACGCCTATGTCTCTCATAGTGGGATTGGGGAGGGGAGCAGAAGAGGGAATCTTAATCAAAAATGCCCAAGCTTTGGAAAAACTGGAAAAGGTGAGAACATTGATTGTTGATAAAACGGGAACATTGACGGAAGGAAAGCCCAAGCTAATGCAAATTGTGGCAATTCAAGCTGGCACAGAAGAGGATCTTTTGCGTTTTGCAGCAGCAGTTGAGAGGCATAGCGAGCATCCTTTAGCGTCAGCGATTGTGCGAGGCGCTCAAGAAAGGGGGTTAGACATTCCTCAAGTTGAAGATTTTCAATCGACAACGGGTGAAGGAGTTAAAGGTCAGGTCATGGAACAAGAGATCGTTGTTGGGAAACTCTCTTTTCTTAGAAATCAACGCGTTGAGTTAGCTTCTTTAGAAGAGAAAGCTCAAGTTTTGCAAGAACAAGCCCAAACTGTTCTATTTGTTGCTAGGGGAGGACGCGCTCTAGGTTTGCTAGTTGTGGCCGATCCCATTAAAAGCAGTACGCCCCAAGCAATCACTGCTCTCCATCATCTCGGGTTGAAAATCGATATGCTCACAGGAGATAATCCTTTAACAGCGCAATCAGTGGCAGAGAAATTGAAAATCGATAAATTTTATGCAAGTGTTGGCCCGCAGCATAAACAGGAATTTGTCAAGCAAATTCAAGGCAAAAAGAATTTGGTTGCCATGGCAGGTGATGGGATTAACGATGCCCCCGCTCTTGCAGCTGCAGATGTCAGTATTGCCATGGGAACAGGGACAGATGTGGCAATGGAAAGTGCCGATATCATCTTGGTCAAGGGAGATTTAATGGGAATCGTGCGTGCTATTCATCTAAGCCGAGGAATGATGGGTAATATTCGTCAAAATCTTTTCTTTGCTTTTATTTACAATGTTTTTGGCGTATTTATCGCGACAGGCATTCTTTATCCATTGACAGGGCTTTTGCTTAATCCCGTTATTGCCGCTGCAGCCATGAGCTTTAGCTCAGTTTCTGTCATTGCAAATGCCTTGCGCTTGCGTTATTTGAAACTTTAGATTAATACAGAGTAGGTTAGCTCAAGAAAAAACTAAGCAATAAGGGCGGACGTTATGATCATCAAACACTTTATCGTTAAGGCAGCCTGCTTTGGTATGCTTTTTTTTTGGGGAATAGGTCAACTCTTTGGCGATGAATTTCCGCTCAATCCACCAAAGAATTTTGTCTTGAATCCCGAATACATTGCGCTTCATCATCCTGTCACATCTTCACAAGTTCTCGCACAGCTTTATTTTGATCAAGGATTGACATTCATTTATGCTTTTAACCATGATGCGGCTTATTGGTCATTTTTCAGAGCGTCAGAGGTTGATCCCGACATGGCCATGGCTTATTGGGGAATGGCCCTTGCTCTTGGTTCAAATATTAATATGGAGATTACTGGACAGCGAGAAAAATTTGCCTATGAAACAATTCAAAAAGCTCTGCAGCGATCAGCTAACGGACCTGAACAAGAACAAGACTATATCCGAGCACTTGCCCAACGCTATTCACAAGATCGTAATGCTGATAAAAAACAATTAGCTATTCAATACAGTCAGGCCATGCAAAAGCTTTCGAATAAGTATTTAGATGATCTAGATGCGGCGGTTTTGTATGCGGAAAGCCTTTTGGATGTCAATCCCTGGCATCAATGGAGTTCTGATGGCAAACCGCTTGAAGGGACAATGGATGCTATTAGAACCCTGCAGTCAGTATTAAAGAGAGATCCCGATCACTTAGGAGCAAATCACTATTTCATTCATGCTGTAGAGGCTTCTCCCCATCCTGAAATTGCCCTTCTTCCTGCAGAGCGTTTAAAAAGACTGTTGCCTAGTTCAGGACACATCCTTCACATGCCTTCTCATATCTATCTTTTAGTAGGAGATTATGCCCAAGCTGCTCAGTCGAATGAAACTGCAATTGCAGCAGATCGCGCATATATTCGGCAATATGGAATGGAGGGCATTTATCCTCTCCATTACCTTTCTCATAATCTCTACTTTCTTTCACGGGCTTACACGATGGAAGGACGATTTGAAGATGCAAGGTTGGCCTCTAATGAGCTGACAGCATTTTATGGTCCTCATTTCAAAAAAATGGAGGATTTAGAGTATTATGCTTCAGCTCCTTTGACAGTTTTGATAACCTTTCATCGTTGGAAAGAGATTTTAGACATGCAAAAGCCTCAAGAGAATATGAAGGTTACGACTGCTTTATGGCGCTTTGGTCGAGCCATGGCATTCGCAACTTTAGGTCATTTTTCTCAAGCGTCTCAAGAACAGCATTTTTTTTTGGAGGAGAAGAGCCGGATTACTCCAGAACAAGTTTTTGGATATAACAAGGCAAATCAAATCCTGACTATTGCAGATTATTGCCTTGCCGCTAAATTAGCAGAAGCCCAAGGAAACTCTAATGAGGCTGTGAGTTTTTTGCAACAAGCTGTGAGTGTACAAGATAGCCTCAGATATAATGAACCTCCTGATTGGTTTTTCCCTATTAGAGAAACTTTTGGAGCTCTTCTATTGCGCCTCCAAAAGCCTGCAGAAGCCGAGAAGATCTTTAGACAAGAATTACAAAGACATCCTCGCAGTGGACGGGCGCTATTTGGTTTAAAAGAAAGCTTAAAAGCTCAATCCAAAGCCTATGATGAGTATTGGGTCAATAAGGAGTTTCAACAAGCATGGAAATATAGTAAGATAAATTTGAATCTTAATGATCTATGAAGATAAATATTCGACGATCTGTATTCGGGTTTTAAGGCTAGCGGAACAGCTCCTCATCCAATTTGTTTTGTTTCAGGCATGTAGAGGGCATAGAAAATGGCTCCCATAACAGCAATAGAGGCCAATATAAAAAAGCTAACATGAAATCCTAGAGAAGTGGCAATAAAACCTGCGATAACATTACTAAGAGAGGCCCCGATACTTGTAGATAAAGTACTCATCCCTTGTAAAAAATTAAAGCGGCCTGTCCCTACAGCTAAGTCTAAATTAATAACAGTGCTTATCACCCCAATAATGCCAGCAGCCATTCCATCTAATACTTGAATAGATAACAAGAGGAATGGATTATCTGTCAAAGTGTAGAGAATGGCTCTGATTGGTAAAATGAAAAAAGCAGTTAAAAAAAGTGGCTTCCGGCCAATCTGGTTTACAATCAACCCTATTCCAAATGCAGTGCCAATCATGATAAATTCTGCAATCAGCATACAAGCTGCTAAAAATAGAGCATCAGTATGAGGATTCTCATTAGCTAAAGTCTGCCCGATTAATGCAATTTGAGATGCATTAGCAATGTAGTAAATGACGAGTGCAAAATTGAAAATTAAAATATTTTTATTTTTGAAGAGCTTCTTTAAGGAGATTGGTGGAACTGCTTTTCTAGTTGCAGGATCTTCTGCTTGTTCTCGGGCTATTCGGTAATTAATTTCTTCTGGTCGAATAAAAAATAAAGATAGCAAACTAGCAATGGCAAATAAAATGACAATATAGAAAATCCAATGATGTCCATACAGATAACTGACTAAGCCAATGATTAAAGCTGTAAAAACATTCCCTGAATGATTCCACATTTCATTTCTACTCGCTCGCTGTGGATATCTCTTTCTTCCAAAAATTCCTAAAGTAATAGCGCCAAGAGCCGGTGCAATAATGGCTATCGCAATGCCCATCATCAATTGAGCAAAAATGAGAGAGCCAAAACTTGATCCTGCTAAAATAAGAGCACAGCCTCCCATAATGCAAAGACATGAAAGGGCAATTAAACTTCGTTTGGAATGAGAAGCATCTACTGCCATCCCGGCTGGTAATTGACTGACCACCGCAGAAAGATCAATCGAGGCAAGGGCAAATCCTATCCTGGTGGGATCCCATCTCAAATCACTGTGCAAATAAATCGATAAAAGAGGACCCACTCCATGTCTGACATCTGAAATAAAAAAAAGCAAACCATTCAATCCCCAAATCGTTTGCTGAGAAGGCTTGTCATTATCTGCATAAGAAATAGAAATTTGTCTTTTGGTCATCCGCCTTTTCTCCTTTAATCAATAAACGAACGAATCTTCTCACTAACAAGTATTTTTTTCCATCCAATGCTTCTTCTATAAAAAATTAATAGATTAGTGTTAAATAAATTCAATTAAGTTTATATTGACTTTGTTTTGAAATTAAATTAAAATTTTAATTATTTAAACTTAAATAAAGACCAATCATGAATTCTTCCTATCAATTAACGCGCTATCCCATTGGAAGCTTAAGAGAAATTTGGACCATTTCATGGCCTTTAATGTTGGGACTTCTTTCCACGAGTTTAATGATGTTTGCCGACCGCTTATTGTTGGCACGCTATTCTACCGCGGCATTAAATGCTTGTGCGACTTCGTCAATGGCTGCCTATCTTGTCTTGATTATTCCTTTAATCACTGCTGGAATCTCAGAAGTTTTTGTTGGAAGAAATCATGGGGCTGGCAAGATGTTGGAAGTGGGGAAAGCGGTTTGGCCAATGCTTTGGCTGTCATTGGGAACTTTTCCATTCTTTTTTTTATGCGCCGATCTTCTTCCCTTCATTTTATTTTCAGGTACAGGAAATGAGAAATTGGAAACGGATTATTTTCAATGGCTGATTTATTTCGGACCATTCTTTTGCTCGACAATTGCTCTAACTGGTTTTTTTATTGGAATTGGAAGAGTGACGATAGTCACTTGGTGTGCTCTAGTGGGAAATGCAGTGAATATTGGTTTGGATATTCTTCTCATTTTTGGATATGACGTCATTCCTGCAATGGGAGTTAAAGGAGCTGCACTTGCGACGGGGCTTGCACAGATTATGCAAACTCTTTTTTTGGGCATTCTATTTTTGCGGAAATCCTTTCGAACTCTGTATGGAACTACCCATTATCGATTTAATTTCAATGATTTTAAAGAGAGCATCCGAATTGGTTTTCCGGCAGCTTTAGGTCGATTTCAGGAACTCATCGGCCATTTTGTGTTTCTCCGCATTGTGTTGATATCCGGAAGTGAAAATCTGACCATTGTGACAGTCATTCAAAGCTTATATCTTTTAATGTGTTTTATTATAGAAGGGCTTTCAAAAGGAGTTTCATCTATTGCTGCCAATTTAATTGGCGGAAAGCAAAGCGATGATTTTATTGATAAAGTCATAAAATCAGCTTGCAAGATACAGAGCATCTTTGCTGGTTTATTATTTATTGCGTGGATGGCGTTTGCGGAGCCTTTGCTTACCCTTTTCTTCTCAAATCAAGAGATTTCCTTATTGCAGAACCCAGAATACAGAGAGATTGCTTATCAGGCTCTTTTTTGGATGGGTATCTTTTTCTTATTTGATGGATTTGGCTGGATTTACATGGGATTCTTGACGGCCTGCGGGGATACCAAATTTTTGCTTTACGCAGGGGTAGCCCTGAATTGGCTAGCCTATATTCTGCCTGCTTACTTGGTCTTGGGACTAGCCCATGGAACGGCTGCTCAAGGATGGATGCTGATTGCCTGGTATTCAATCATCACATTTTTAACCTATCGTTGGCGCTATAAATTGGGATCTTGGAAAGCTAAGATTACACAGAGTGACCTAGAAACAGATGCAAAAGAGCTGCCAGCTCTCTCAGGATCTTAAGGAATATAACAGAATCAAAACCTTTGGTCTTAAATAATTGTCAGCCAGACCAGTACCTGTTCCATACGCATCAAGCTAAGAGATGAGCTTAATGAGTGGAAATTTTTAATGATTGTTTGCTAAAATGCTGATAAATCAGATAAGAGAAATGGATGTTAAAAGATCAGATTAGAAGTTTAGATTCTTCTTATCACAAATTGATTAAGACCTTACCCTTTCAGCCTGCCGCTGGATTATCTTCACCACATTTGCAAACAATTTTACCTTCTCTGCTAGGCAGGGGCGGAATTGAGCCTCCCTCTTCCCATTTTTTTATTTCACTTGAAGATGGAGATATGCTTTGCAGCAAAATGTCAATACCACCCCATTGGAAACCCCATCAGAAAACGATTGTGTTGTTGCCTGGTTTAGGAGGGTCGGATGCTTCTGATTATATAGTTCGGATAAGCCGTAAATTTTATGAGAGAGGTTATCGCATACTCCGTTTAAACTTGAGGGGATCAGTCTCAGGGGTTGAGTTTGCTCAGCGTCCCTATCATGGAGGAACAAGCCAAGACATTTTGCAAGTCGTTCAGACTTTAAAACGGCAAACACCTCAATCGCCCATTTTATTAATAGGATTTTCTCTTGGAGGCAATATCATCTTAAAACTTTTAGGAGAGTTGGGAGAGCAAGCTTCATCTTTGATAGAAATGGCTATTGCAATTTGTACGCCGATTGATTTAAAGCAAACCATGGATCTTTTATCAATAGGGATTAATCGATTGTATCATCGTTATTATGTGAGGAAATTGCAACAGATCGCTTCTCGTTGGATTGGAAAGCATTCTATTCGATCTCTTCTAGATTTCGATAATCTTGTGACAGCTCATTATTGGGGATATCGCGATGCTTTTGATTACTATCAGCAGTGTAGCAGTAAGTTTTTTCTTCCCGATATTCGAGGGTCTTGCCACCTTATTTTTTCTGCCGATGACCCCTTTGTCGATTATCGTGCAGCTCTGCAATATCCTCTTTCTTCTGCGGTCAACATATGGCTTTCTCAACAAGGTGGTCATATGGGATTTTGGGGATGGTCCGGAAGGCAGCATGGCTATAATTGGCTAGATGCATTTTTAATTAAATTAGTCCATGATCAAGACTTATCTAAGGAACATAAGACTCTTCCCTCATAGGTTCAATATTAAGATTGCAGGTGAATCAGACATTTCATAATATGATTTTTATCGAAGCTAAGCATAGGAAATGATATGTCTGCTCTATTAGATCCTTTTCAGACTTTGAAATCCATCAAACAAGGGAAATATTATTCTCTTCCTGCTTTGGCAGAAAAAGGCTTGTCTTCGATTAGACGGCTTCCCATCTCCATTCGCATCATTTTGGAATCTTTATTGCGCAATTGTGATGGGAAACGAGTAGAAGAAGCAGACGTCATTCAATTGGCAAAATGGAATGCCCAGCATCCACAAGAAGGAGATGTCCCTTTTATTGTGTCAAGGGTGATTTTACAAGATTTTACAGGTGTCCCACTGCTTGTTGATTTAGCCGCTATGCGCGATGCTGTCTCTCGTGTAGGAAAAAATCCCACTATAATTGAACCGCAAGTTCCAGTCGATCTTGTCATCGACCACTCAGTACAGGTTGATCGTGCGCGAACACCTGATGCCTTTAACTTTAATGTGGAAGTCGAATTTGAACGTAATCAGGAACGCTACACATTTTTGAAGTGGGGGCAGCAAGCTTTTGAAACTTTTAAAGTTGTACCTCCTGCAATTGGCATTATTCATCAAGTCAATTTAGAACATATTGCCACTGTTGTTTCTTCTAAACAAATCAATGATCAAATGTTGCTTTATCCTGATACCTTAGTGGGGACCGATTCTCATACTACTATGATCAATGGGTTGGGAGTTGTGGGCTGGGGCGTTGGGGGAATTGAAGCTGAAGCTGCGATGTTGGGGCAACCTGTTTCTTTGCAAACTCCTGAAGTCATTGGAGTTTATCTTAAAGGACGTTTGCGAGAAGGAGTGACAGCAACCGATCTTACTTTACGTATCACTGAAATGCTGCGCCATGAAAAAGTAGTAGGCAAATTTGTCGAATTTTTTGGCGAAGGAGCTGCTAGTTTGACGGTCGCCGATCGCGCCACCATTGGAAATATGGCTCCCGAATATGGAGCAACCATGGGGTTTTTTCCAGTAGATGATAAGACATTGAAATACTTAGAGATGACGGGACGAGATCCAAAAGCAATTGCTCTAGTTCGCGACTACCTCGTTGCCCAAGAACTGTTTGGCATTCCAATGAAGGGACAGGTAGATTATACGAAAGAGCTGGAACTTGATTTGAGTTCAATTCGATCTTCCGTCTCAGGACCCAAGCGTCCACAAGATCGTATGGATCTTCCAAAAATTAAATCACGCTTTGAAGAACTTCTTGCAGCTCCTGTTGCTTCGGGTGGATATGGCAAGGAAAAAGAGGAGGGACCTTTTCCTCAAGTTTGCATACACTCAGACGGCTATTTTTCTTTATTACCTCAGGAAAGTGGAGGGACTGAACGAATGGGTCCCAAAAATTCGAAAGTTTTTTGGAGTGAAGAAGAAATGGTCAATAACCGGCCTTTTACCAAAGTCGTGACAACTCCCGGTTATTCTGAGTCAGTGGCTGCTGATGTCGTTCTCACCCATGGCTCCATTGTGATTGCAGCCATTACAAGCTGTACCAATACAAGTAATCCAAGCGTCATGCTAGCTGCTGGATTATTAGCCAAAAAGGCAGTCGAAAAGGGATTGAAAGTCAACCCCATGATTAAAACGAGCTTGGCTCCCGGTTCGCGTGTCGTGACAGATTATCTAGTCAAGGCAGGCCTACAAAGCTATTTAAACGCCCTCGGCTTTGAGCTCGTGGGCTATGGCTGTACGACTTGTATTGGGAATAGCGGACCTTTAGATGAACGAATCGAAGAAGCGATTAAAGAGCATGATTTAATCACTGCTAGCGTCCTTAGCGGAAATCGCAATTTTGAGGCAAGAATTCATGGTTCTGTCAAAGCTAATTTTTTGATGTCGCCTCCTCTGGTAGTGGCTTTTGCCATTGCGGGGCGAGTAGATATCGACTTAGAACATGAACCTCTAGCTTATACCCAAGAAGGGGTGCCTATTTTTTTAAAAGATATTTGGCCATCATCAGGCGAAATCGAGCAAGCGATGAGCAATTCTGTTGAACCCAGTATGTTCAAACATCGCTATGCCCATATTTTGCAAGATAATCCGATGTGGGAATTGATTCAAACGAGCGAGGGGGCTCAGTATCAATGGGATCCGGCAAGCACCTATATTCAGAATCCTCCTTATTTTGAGGGGTTTAGTCTTCATGCTCCCAAGCGTATGGAATTGCGCAATATGCGTCCTCTTACTATCTTTGGAGATTCTGTGACAACAGACCATATCTCGCCTGCAGGAGCTTTTAAGCCCAATTCTCCTGCTGGACAATATCTTCTTTCTTTAGGCGTCAGAGAAGAGGATTTTAATAGTTATGGTAGTCGTAGGGGAAATCACCATATTATGATGCGCGGGACTTTTGCCAACGTTCGCATTCGCAATAAAATGGCAAATGGCAAAGAAGGGGGATATACAACGTTAATGCCGGAAAGAAAGGTGACCACGATTTTTGAAGCTTGCGAAGAATATGCAAAGCGTCAAACACCGCTTATTATTTTTGCAGGAAAAGACTATGGCATGGGAAGTTCCCGTGATTGGGCTGCTAAAGGCCCTGCCCTTTTAGGAGTTAAAGTGGTAGTCGCGCAAAGTTTTGAACGCATTCACCGCAGCAATCTCATTGGAATGGGAATTTTGCCCTTGCAGTTTCAAGAGGAAGAAAATACTGATAGTTTAGGGATTACAGGAGATGAAATTTTTTCCCTAGAAGGGATTGAAAACGAATTAACTCCACAGCAAGAAGTCGTTTTAGCTATTCAGAAGCCTGATCAATCCATCCAGCGGGTCAAGCTGCGATCTCGGCTTGATACTCCGCTAGAAGTAGAATACTATCAGCAAGGAGGCATTTTGCCTTTTGTCTTGCGACAACTCTTATCCTAGTAAAATTCAGTTGACAAGATTTCTCTTATCCACTCATAAGAATTAAATTTAATTTCATTACCTTTAGGAGGAAAAATGGAAGGTTTTAAGAGAGCTTTCATTAATAAAGAACAACTTCCTTTAATCATCCAGCCTTCTGCCACAAGTCTTTCAAAAGACAATTTTTTTGATTTGCTTGCTTCTCAAAAATCATTGCTTAAACAACACTTAACTCAGTATGGTGCAATTCTATTTCGAGGCTTTCCTCTGCAAACAGCGGATGATTTTGCTAGGGCGGTTCGTTTCTTAGGTCTTGGAAATTTTGTCGATTATATAGGAGGAGATAGCCCCAGAAATAAAATTAATGGGGATGTCTATACCTCTACAGAAGCTCCTCCTTCGGTTAAAATTCCCCTTCATAATGAGTTGTCATTTGTTAAGTATTATCCTAAAAACATTTACTTCTTTTGTGAAATCCCTCCTCAAGCCAAAGGGGAAACCATTATTGCGGATGCCAGGAAAGTGTTAAAAGCGATTGATCCCGCTGTCAAGCAGCGCTTTATTGATAAAGGATTACGCTATGTTTCCTGTTACTATTATAAAAGCTTCATTATGGATTTGCTTAATAAAATTCAGCCTTCTCATAAAAAATGGATTCAAGTTTTTGAGACACACTCCAAACAAGAAGTGGAACGCAAATGTCAAGAGCATGAATTTGAATATCAATGGGCAAAAAATGACTGGCTACAAATTAGCCAGGTACGACCAGCTGTGATGGCTCATCCAGAAACTGGAGAAAAAGTGTGGTTCAATCAAGCCCATCTTTATGATTTCAACCCAAAACTCTTAGGATCTTGGCGCTATATTGGAGCAAAACTTTTCTATTGTCGTAAACATACAAAGCTCCATCAAATCTTTTATGCTGATAATTATCCTATTCCAAGGGCAGATCTCTATCATGTGTTAGATGTATTGGATGATCAAACAATCTATTTTCCTTGGCAAAAAGGCGATCTTTTGGTGTTAGATAATGTTCTGGCTATGCATGGACGTGCAACTTTTCAAGGTAAGCGTCGTATTTTAACTGCAATGACTAGTTAATGCAAAAAATCCAATATTTAAATTGAGAGATGTCGCATGAAAGTTTGCCCATTCATTTTAAGTTTTCTATGCTGTTTTTCTTTTTCTTGCTTTAGTCAAGAAATGTTAACAACGCCTAGTACAACACATTCTATTTTACCAATTTTCAGTCAACGTCATAGTGGTAGAAGCTATGATTCTTCACGTCCTGTTACGAAAGAACACATTCTCTTGTTAGCAAAGGCTGCTAGTTTAGCACCTTCTTCTTCTAATAATCAACCATGGATTTTTATTTTTTGTGATCGCACAATGGATCCTAATGCCTATGCAAAAGCAATGAAAGGACTTGTTGAATTCAACCAAGGTTGGGCAAAAAATGCTCCTCTTTTAGTGATCATTTCAGCTGATACAAAATCGAGACGAACAAAGCAAGATAATCACTGGGGACCTTATGACACGGGAGCTGCGGCTGTCTGCATGGCTTTACAGGCTGCTGGAATGGGGCTGATGGCTCACCAAATGGGTGGATTTGATGCAGATGTTATTCGGAAGGAATTCAGTATTCCTGAGCAATATATTCCCATGTCCGTCATGGCTATTGGATATGAATCCTCAGCAGAAGCTGTAAGAGTTCCCGCTAAAGAGCGTCAACCTTTACAAGAGAATTTTTTTATAGGAAGCTGGGGAAAGGGCCTCGAGTAGATAATAGTTATCTTTGCGATAAATGAATTACGTTACATCAATTTTTTATTTTATTAGAGTTTTGTGTTGACCTTCTTCCCTTCCAATCTACTTTGAATGAATAACAAAAAATTATGTGTTTGATTATAAATCCTCTGAGTCTAAAAATTACTGCTATCAGGTTGAAAAATAAAATTATTGATTGACATGATGTTAGATCGATTATTAAAGTGTGAAATAATTATATTAAGTGGAGCTTTTTTAGGCTCAGTTAAATGATGTAAAATCCAGGCTTGTCCGTCATTTAAAATAAAAGTTTGGGAAATATCGGTTAAATATTCTCTTATGTTTTATTTTAGATAATGCATTAAAGTGTCTCTTTCATTTACTCAACTGAATTTAAAAGATAAACTCTAAGGGATTTGAACGGTTAAGTATAATGAGGATACATGATTTTACAGATGTTCATTTTGCTGTTGGCATTAGCAATGCCTTTGACTGCAACCCAAGAAGGCATAAGTGTTGCCAATTTACAAGAGCGCATCTTGTCGAAAAATCCAGATAGCATTCCAATTTCAGATAATAACAAAGAATATTGTAAGGGGTGCCATGGCTGTCGTTCAACTCTGTCTCGGGCTGAGCTATTGCAGCAAGTACAAAAGACTCTGAATGAGGGAATATTTTCACTACCAAAGATTCAGCCGCTAGTGGCCCAACAGATTATTATACCTAACCTATCACATCCAGATGTGATACAAACCATGGCACAGGTTATAGCAGCAAATGGGCTTGCTGGATCTGGTGCTACAGGAGCAATTGGTGCAATTGGTGCAATTGGTGCAATTGGTGCAATTGGTGCTACAGGTGCAACAGGTTCAACCGGGGCTACAGGAGCAACCGGTCCTTGCTGTACAGGTGCAACTGGTGCAACAGGTTCAACTGGCGCTACAGGAGCGACAGGTGCTACAGGTTTCACTGGGGCAACGGGAGCAACAGGTTCAACGGGTGCAACAGGATCTACAGGAGCGACGGGTGCTACAGGTTCAACTGGAGCAACAGGTTTCACTGGTGCAACTGGTGCGACAGGTTCAACGGGTGCAACGGGATCTACAGGAGCGACAGGTGCTACAGGTTCAACTGGAGCAACAGGTTTCACTGGTGCAACGGGAGCAACAGGTGCGACGGGTGCGACAGGTTTCACTGGTGCAACAGGAGCAACAGGATCGACAGGTGCTACAGGTTCAACTGGAGCAACAGGTTTCACTGGTGCAACAGGAGCAACAGGTTCAACAGGTGCGACGGGATCTACAGGATCGACAGGTGCTACAGGTTCAACTGGAGCAACAGGTTTCACTGGTGCAACAGGAGCAACAGGTTCAACAGGTGCGACGGGATCTACAGGATCGACAGGTGCTACAGGTTCAACTGGAGCAACAGGTTTCACTGGTGCAACAGGAGTAACAGGTTCAACAGGTGCGACGGGATCTACAGGATCGACAGGTGCTACAGGTTCAACTGGAGCCACAGGTTTCACTGGTGCAACAGGAGCAACAGGTTCAACAGGTGCGACGGGATCTACAGGATCGACAGGTGCTACAGGTTCAACTGGAGCAACAGGTTTCACTGGTGCAACAGGAGTAACAGGTTCAACAGGTGCGACGGGATCTACAGGATCGACAGGTGCTACAGGTTCAACTGGAGCCACAGGTTTCACTGGTGCAACAGGAGCAACAGGTTCAACTGGCTCAACGGGATCTACAGGTGCAACAGGTTCAACTGGAGCAACGGGTGCGACGGGAGCAACAGGTTCAACAGGAACGACAGGTTCAACAGGTGCTACAGGTTCAACAGGTGCTACAGGTTCAACAGGTGCTACAGGTTCAACAGGTGCTACAGGTTTCACTGGTGCAACTGGCGCAACTGGCGCAACAGGTCCAACGGGTGCAACTGGCGCTACAGGATCAACAGGTCCTGCAGGTCCTTGCTGTACAGGTGCAACTGGTTCAACAGGAACTTCAGGAACACCAGATTATGCATATGTTTATAATCTATCTTCTCAAACCTTATTGATACCTAGCGCTTTAAGCCCTGCGCTTGTTAATTTTGATACCAATGGGCCAATGACAGCGGGATTTACCCACGATGCTACATCAAATTCACCGTATATTGTAATTGTAAATGAAGGGGTTTATCAGGTCGAATTTTCTATTTCGGGGAGTGAGCCAAACCAATTCGCTTTATTCTTGAATTCAAGCACGACACCGATTCCTGGAACAATATATGGATCTGGTGCGGGTACGCAACAAAATACCGGTATAGCTATATTCAACGCAAACGCGGGAAATATGCTTTCTTTGCAAAGTTATACCACACCAAATCCTGTAACTCTTGCCACCCCAATAGGTGGTAGCGCAGAAAGCGTAAATGCATCTATTACTCTTCTAAAATTAAGCCCTTAACATAGGAAAATACTCGTATGTCAGCTTTCAGAAAGATACATGTGGCATTAACAACCTTATTGCTAACAGTAGTCAGTCAGGCCCATGGTGAGTATTTTAACTCATCAACGAATGGAGAGTGTGGCTATTCCTGCGCTTGCGAACTTGCTTATTATGGCAAAGGATTCATAAGTGCTGATCTCTTATATTGGAGAGCTTACGAGGGCGGGCTCGATAAATGTTTCCCCATTGAAGCTATCGATTACGTCTCCTCGGATGGAAGCATCATTTCTAGGTTCAGAGGAAAGGGTGAAGATCCCCACTTTAATTGGGATGCAGGTTTTCGTCTTGGGACGGGGTATGAGTTTGCCTGCGGTTGGGATATAGCAGCATTTTGGACGCATTTTCATTCACAAGCAAGCAGGCATCATAGGAATGAGTACACATTCGGGAGCGAGCACGAACTTCGATGGAAATTAGACTTTGATGTTGTGGATGTTATCGGAGCGCGCGAATTTGATTTAGGCTCCTGTGTTACATTAAGTCCTTTTGGTGGACTACGAGGCGCAAGAATTGAACAAAAGCTACATTCAAACGTTTTTAGTAGAGCTAATTTTTATTTGAAGTCAAGTTCAGCGAGCTTTTATTCGGATTTGAGCCCTTTAAGTGACTCATCCAGCAATTTCACAACATTTAATTCGCATAGCAAGCAAAAATTTTGGGGAATTGGTCCTTTAATTGGTATTGAAGCAGATTGGAATTTAGGATGTGGTTTAAGTTTATATGCAAATGCTTCCGTAGCTTTTTTATATGGGCATTTTCATTTGCGATCAAATGAGTCAGATAGGTTTCTAGAAGGCGCTGACTTTTGCAATATGAAGCAGAGACTATATGCCTGCCAAACAGTTCTTGATGCTGGATTAGGTGTTCGTTGGCAAACATGTTTTTGCGGCGGTATTGTGTGGCTACAATTGGGTTTGGAACATCATAGCTATTTTAATCAAAATCGTTTAGGAGGTTATGGCGACTTGTGGTTGGATGGAGCAAATTTTTCGGCAGGCATCGTATTTTAACTCAAACAGTCGTCTACGGACTCTTACACATTTATCAAAACATTTTGCAATCATTCGATCTTTTGTTAATTGCTGCTAGAGTTCATAGGGTGACTATTTCTATCCCCATCGTTTGGTTGTCCGAGCTCATACGTATCAAGCTAAGAGATGAGCGTGTAGGCTAAGCGGCGCGGCGCCGCGACTGAAGGCGTCGCTTAGCCTAAGCTCATTTAAACCGATGTCCCTTCCGGATTATTTTTTTAGCATGGTTCAATTGAAGGTAACATGTTTATGCCGTCCTTTCAAGGCTGACAGGAAATTGATAATTTAGGACGTATATAATTTATTTTAACTTGTCGTGAGTATATTTTGAGTGGTTTCAAAAATTATTTAAGATCTGAAATTATCAATTTTCTGTCAGCCTCGAAAGGACGGCATAAATACATTACCCAAAAATTACTCTTTTTGAACCATGCTAGGGAGCGTACCTAAAAGATTAACCATTGTATAATACAAGCGATCGTCAACATTCCTGCATAATTTTGAGCTTTCATTTCGTATCTTATTCCAATACGCCTAAATCGTTTTATAAACTGAAAAAAAATTTCTACCAAGCAACGCTCTCTGTAGAGATGTTTATCATGTTCAATTAGTTCAGCTCTTGATACTTTGCTGGGTATGACTGCTTGACTTCCCATCTTTTCTATAAAATTTCTGATTTCATTTGAGTCGTAAGCTTTATCAGCTATAACATTTTGTGGATTTTTTCCACTGAGTAAAAGCTTCATTTGAGTGCTCTCGTGTACTTGACCTTCTGTCAAGATAAAATCAATACAACGACCTAATTCATCTGTTACTGCATGAATTTTTGTGGTTGTTCCGGCCCTTGATTTTCCCATGGCTTCTTCGGCTTTTTTTTTATCCTACAAGCATCTTGATGCGCTTCAACAATTGAGCTGTCTACAGAGTAATTTTCTTCGTCAATTTCATCTTTTAAAGCTTGCCAAATCGTTTGCCAGATTCCAGCCTTTGTCCATCGATTAAAGCGATTATAACATGTGCTCCAAGGACCATACTTGGGTGGTAGATCCCTCCAAGCGGCTCCTGTTCTTAAAATCCAAATAATGCCTTCTAAAATCTTACGATGAGGCCGACTTGGTCTGCCCCAATATCCTCGTTCTTTTGGCAATAAAGGTTTTATTTTTATCCATCTTTCATTAGTTAATACTATCCTACTCATTCAAATTTCCCCCTTGTTTTATCAGAGAAAATTATAAATCATAAGAGTTATTATTTTAAATCTTTTAGGTACGCTCCCTAGTACTCAACCACACTAGTTTTTGTGTATTTAGACTGCTTCAAAGCCCCGGGGCTAGGGTGTTCATTTTGTGCAAAAAATGAGCTTTATTTTTCACAATAATTGGCATAGTTGAATTGAAGGTCGCATGTTTATGCCGTCCTTTCAGGACTCGATGTCTTTTTGATAGAACCCAGGCCTCCGCTTCGCTGCGACCTGGGCTGTAACATGACAGCCCTTCAGGCCTTAACAAGAGATGTTTAAGTCCCTCTTCTATAGTCCCTAAATCATCTTTTGTTAGGCCTGAAGGGCCGTCATGTTACAGCCCAGGTCGCAGCGAAGCGGAGGCCTGGGTTCTATCAAAAAGACATCGAGTCCTGAAAGGACGGCATAAACATGCGACCTTCAATTTAACTATGCCAATTATTGTAAAAAATAAAGCTCATTTTTTGCACAAAATGAACACCCTAGTCCCGGGTTGAATTGGCGTAACTGGGTCCATATTGCTAATATTGAGCCACTTACGCCAATTCAACCCCGGGGCTTTGAAGCAGTCTAAATACACAAAACTAATGTGGTTCAGTACTATTGGGCCCTCTGGCGTAGGCCTAACGAAATAAGACTTTATATAAATGGCTTTAAGGATCAGTTTAGAGATGTTTTTAGTCTTTCAGGATGCGCCGAAGCGTGAAAAATGACCCACTAGTTTTTGCGTGATGGCTTGCAAGGCTATCAAATCCGGATGAATTGTCATGTGTTAGTTATGAATCTTCGATCAAATGTGTTGTTCAGTTTTTAACCATACAAACTAACACTTTTTCTCATCCCAATCTGCACCAAAATGAAGCGGCGACTGAAAGCATTGCTTTATCTCTCTTCCTCTTTTACCTTAATGTCTTTTGCCAAAACTTTTTTGCTTAGCGATTCTATTTTTCACAGCCTCAAAAGGATGGTATAACAAGTTGAATACGGCCTTGATTGATAAAATGTGCAAAATTTCAGTGATGGATAGTGCTGTTTTTGCTATCTTATAAAAATTTCTCAATGAAGCAACATTCTAAGCTGTTTAATTAAAGACTATCTTTTACTTTTAACTTTTATAATATTAGTAGTTTGTCGCATTCGTCTATCCTATAATAGATTCGTAGATTCATAGATTCTCAATAGATAGAGATTTAGGAGGGATAACATGAAAGTTTCGTTTGAGTTAAGTGTTCGGAACAAAACAAAGTTTAAGTTCATGTCTGGTGCATTTCTCTCGGTAGCTCTTTTCTGCATTTTTTCTTCTGCTAGCGCTAAAGACATTCAGGAAAAAGATAGCAGCTCGCCTTTTCTCAACGTTTCTCAACAGGTTGAAACAAGACTGCATAATATTGAACTTATGCGTCATGTTCTTAAAAAAGGAGAGTATGAAGGATATGATATTATGATGATCAGCTCAACGACTGAAGAAGAAGCTCTCTATCAGCAACGAATTTTTGAGAAGATTTTTGCCGGGACATCTAAAAAAGATGGGCGAACGCCAATTATTCTTTCCGTTGTAGATTCCACTGATGGAGGTCAATTAATTGGAGCTGTTTATACTTGGATCAAAGCCGAAGAAATGATGAGAAAAAAGCATGCCGAATTGATGAGTGGTTATAAAAATCTGTTTGATTATATTAAATCGAGCAAGGCCAAGGTTGCAGCCTATCATAATGGCGGAAGAGGAGAACGCTGTAGTCCACTGACGCAAAGTTTGGGAAATTCACGCGGTGCGCAGAAGCTTGTGGGATCAATTAAGAATGTGCAAAATGAAGAGATTGAATTAGAAGTTTTGCTTGGCGTAGTCCTGCAATGTTCAAGCTTTGCCACAAGCAATAATGGAACACATATCGATACATTTTGGACATCGCAGATTGCTTTTGGTTCCCATCCTCACGATCGTCTCCAACGTTCTAACTATAAAATTGATAAATTTCTTGTTGGATTCGATAAAGACTATTTAATCCCTCAAAATTTTGCAGATTTTGGAACAGCAGCTCTTACCAAAGCTGGCCGAATGGTTGCTTTCTACGGTAACAAGAGATTTGCCTCAAGAAAGGGAAGCCAATATGCCATTGACGTCTCAAAGCTTGAAAAAGAATTATTAAGTAAAGGAGATAAAGTCGCCTATGACTTTGGTTCCTTTTCCTGCAGCATTGAGATGTGGAGTCTCTTTGTTGATTTTTGGAAAAAGAAAGAAATCTTTGAATTAATGAACAGTGGCCAATTACGTTCAAAAATCAAACGCGATATAGATCCTCATTTCATCCAACCTTTTATTCGTTTACTTTATGGCATTAATGATCTGGCAGATCGAAAAGTCATCGACAATCAACTTCCCGATCCAGCGAATTTGATAAGCCAAAGCGAACTTGATATTGCTCGTGAAAAATTTGACACAATTATAAAAAAGACAAGTCCTCATGCCCATGTCTATATTTGGGAAGACATCCATAACGAACCGGATGACAAGAAGAAAGCTGAAGGTGCTATTTATATGCATGAGGTTATGGATTTCTACCTCTTATATCGTCAAAGTCCCGTTTTTATTGATTTACATAAGATATTTGGATTTATTGATCTAGGGAATGAGACACAATGGTTTCGCTATCGGCGGCCAATTGATATCATGAACGAAAAGTTTGAAATGCTTACTGATTTGATTGGAAAAAAAATTGAAGTTCAACTCAATGGTTCAGTTCAAGAATATGAAGCAAACCAGGCGCTTCTCCATCGATGTCGCGAAGCACGCCTCATGCGTGGAATAAAAGACGAAGAAATAGCAAAATTCAGCGTTGGCGATAAGGTGATCATTCTGACTTATGAGGAAATGAAATCAGGTAAGCTAGTTGAAGGTGTTTTTGTGAAGAATTCAATCATTCAGAATTGCGATCTTTCAATAGGCTCTATTATCATCAATAGTGTCGTCAATCATGTTACAGGAAAAGTTGTAGCAAATCATTCTTACCTCGAGTCCTCAACCTTTCCTCTTTGCCAATCCATGACAAGTGTGATTCATGAGGTGATTGATATTAACCAAATACAAGCCGATCGTGAGGTTGTTTCAGATGTCTATAAATCCACACTTTCTCCTCCTTATCATGGCAGGATGCGGGCGCCAATAGGCTATGATCCCAAAGGCATGCAAATTTATAAAATCTTGGATAAGAATAAGGAGGACAAGCCGATCTCTAGCGAAGAGCTCGATCAGACAATTAAGTATTTTGTAGAGCACATTCCTTATGATTTAAGAGGTGCTAAGGAATATAGCGATGTGACCGCAAGAACAGAAGATGGACGCTTTACCTTTGAAGAAATTCGCAGAATTGAGCCAATGAGGGCTCTTGATCAAAAATTTAGAGAATCAATTGATCATATCGCAAAAGAAGCTCTGAAGAAAAGTCGGTTAGGATCATAGGAAAAGCAAAGAAATTTAGAAAGGACATAAAAGGAACTAAGTATGATAAAGGTATTCGGGTTCCTCTCCTCCCACTCCATGCGGTTGCTCTATTCTAAGCGTCATGATGGGGCTAAAAAGTCCCATTAAATCACGTTGCCACCACCATCCTAGTTCTTTCTTTTGTTGCTTAGTGCTAAATTGATAGTCATACATCAAGGCACGGACATATTTAGGAGGTTGATTAGGAAAGGGATTATAGCGAACCAATTTGAGGACGTCGGGTGTTCCCTGAAGTAAATGATAGAGAAATTGATGAAACCATGTTTCAGATTCAAAGTCATCAAAGGGTAAAAACCACATTTGCCAGTCCAACCTAGGTTGATAAGGAGAAATGCGGCGCGGACGGCGGGTCACTTCTGAAGGCTTATACCAGGACAAATATTCTTTCCAAATTTTTCCATCTTGGCTCCCTTCCACAACAATTTCATATCTTTTTTTTGTCATAATCGCAAAAAGACCGTAGCGATTGACAAGATGGAAAGAAGAAAGCCACGCTAACCATTGAGCTAAAAAACGCTTATATGGAGGTTGGAAATGATGCCACAATCGCATGATCTGTAAAATAAGAAAGACAGCTCCAATCAACGAAAGAACGGCATGGGTGATCCCATGTGAAGAGGGAAAGGATGCAGGTTCTTTTATGAAAGATAAAAAATTGTTATTAAAGGCAATTACGGAAAAAACTGCAGTTAAGTGATTAAGATAAGAGAAATTGCCTGTTAACCAGATAATGACTTGAAGGGTAATAAACGTAACGCCCACACCTGCTCGAATGTCATCTGTAAAAAATAATCCAAAAGGAACTGCCAATTCAACAACAAACATAAAAAATGTTGAGGCTTTGTGCAGATTGATTGGCCATTTATAAACATACCATGCCCAGGTATTAGGCAAGGGTTGACTCTGATAATGGAATTTTAATGCAGTTAAATCTCGCCAAGAATAATCTTGGCTCTGCAATTTGACTGCTCCTGCTTGAATGTGAAAGCGAAACAATAAAAAATTCAAACACAACCAAGCCATTAAATTAGGAATCGGACTCAAACTGACCAAAAAAGTATAAAAAGTGATCTCAAGTAAAAAGCTTTCCCAACCAAAGCTGAGAAAATCTTGTCCTACTGAAACAATCGAAAGATAAATGATGAATAACAGTCCTAAACATAGGGTTGGATAATAACCCAGTAGAAGAATAAGTGATAACAGGGTTCCCGCAATTGTCATCCCCATCAAAGCCTTGTCACTGTCATTCTGCCAAAAAAGAGTCGGAATATAAAAAAAACGTTTACGTGGCAAATGCAACCGAAAATGATTTAAATAATCCACGATTGGAAGAATGCCATTCTTTCCTAAAAGGCCGCGTATTTGAAAAAGAAAGGCTCCAATTGCGAAAAAATAAATGAGTCCTAACAACCGAGGCAATAAGAGAGCTGCTGTGGTATAGGTCTCAGGATCCCACATTTTTTTCCTCAATTTTGAGAAGAACTTTCCTTTAGGATATAAGAAATGGGTGGGCCCCATCCCTCTGGCCACTATAGATGAGCTCTTTCCCTCTGTCAATATTCGATTTTTAAGTTATCCTTAAAAAACCATTCAAAAACTTATTAACCAACATTTTTTTTAAACACTTAGTTTTTGTAATAGAGTCTTTAGATTGATTGGTTTGCGTACTTTATTTCCTTTTTATTTTACAAAAAATTTATTTGTTTTTTCTTATCTTATCAGTCTCTCATTGTATTTAGAGACCCTATTGAAAAAAAAAGGACCCTAATTTGAATAAAGTTGAACTATTGAACCAAAATAGAATTTTCTTTAATGAATATCAAAAAATGTATTTTATGATCTTTCTTACTCATTTACAAATGGTTACGACTAATATTCTATAGATATATGAAAATTTTTTGATGATAACTTAAAATTTTTTTTGATAAAAATTCGGAAAAAACTCAGATTAAAGCTAAAAGGTTACTTTGCATATTATCGGTTAGGCACGCGGATATGCAAGGCTAGGTCCTTAAATAAAGTCGAAGCCGTCGAATGTATAAATCAATTTACTGGCGGTTTCAACTCAAGTTGCTTCAACTTATCAAGGAGGTTGAATATGAAGAAAATGTGCTTATTCTTATCAGTCCTATTGTGCGTATTTGTCGCATCTTATAGCTATGCTCAGCCAGGTCCTGGTTATGATAATGGTGGATATGAGGGCGGTGGATATGAAGGTGGTGGTGGCGGTGGTTATGCCGGTGGTGGTTATGGTGGTGGTGGTGATTTTGGTGGCGGTGGTTACGCCGGTGGTGGTTACGGTGGTGGTGGCGGTGAGAATTGTGGCCAGCCATGTGCACCTTCGGATAAACCTATGGGTGATTGCTATTGCTTATATTGCCATTATAAGCCCTGCTATTACAACAAGTGGCATTGCAACTATTGTCCAAAGTATACCTATAAGAAATGCTGCCGCTATGTTCCGCAATATTATCAAAAACAATGCTGCCGTTATGTTCCACAGTATTACTGTCAAACATGCTGCCGCTATGTACCACAATACTATTATACCTGCAATTGCCAATATTGCCCTAAGTATTATTGTGAAAAGTGCTGCCGTTGGGTTCCAAGTTACTACTATAAGCATGTCTGCCAACCCCAACAGCCTTGTCAACCATGCAACCCCAACCCATGTGAGGGAGGGTAATTCCTTCGTTAATTGCATGTCCTATTGTCAGACAGGTAGAGGTTTTCTACCTGTCTGATTCGTTTAATCTCTCCTTAGTCTTTCAATTAACATGCCAAACTTTAAGATAATCCTAAAATTTTTTTTAAAGCCTGATTGACAATTATTAAAAACTTTATAAACTTCTGCTTTACTATGAGAAGAATTTGCGTTTAAAATTTTGGCCTCTCCCTATCAGGCTCTCTTTAAGGAAGACTTAAATGAAATTCACTTTTTATCTTTATGGTTTAATTGGATGCTTGCTGATTTCTAGCTTTTTACCAGCCAAACAATGGGTTCAAACATATGCATTAGAAGCTTATGTAGGGCCTGAAATCTATTATATGAATCGAACAAAAGAAGGAGGAGCTCAGCAATCTGGCATTTTGTATGGTGTACGGATTGGATATGACCACATTCATCGTTATAAATTCTACTGGGGTCTAGATGCTTTATGGGCGACTGGCATCTTAAACGGAAAAAATCAAGAGACACATCTCAAATCAAAGTTTACTGATATGAATGTGGAAGCTCGTATAGGATATACTTTTCAAAGTAAAAATTGGCATTGTGCCTCTTTTACTCCTTATATAGGAGGAGGATATTTTTGGGAGAATAATGATTATCAGCATCCTTCTCCTTTGCCAGTCCACTTTAAAAATCGATTTTCCTATCTTCCCATTGGATTTATTTCCCAAATTTTCATAACTCCTCGTTGGAGTATTGGAGCGAATTTTAAAGTAAGATATCTTTTAGAAGCCGAACAATACGTGACGCATGATCCAAAACATAAGAATCTGACACAAAATTATGAAGAAAGGCTCCAATATCGAGCTGAGATTCCAGTGACCTATTTTTTTTGTTGGGGAAAGAATTCTTTAGCAGTCAGTTTAGTTCCTTTTTATGAATATCGCTCTTATGGGCATCGTGCAAATTTTCCCTTTGATTTTTTGGAAACCCAATTAAAACTTTATGGAGCAACACTTAAATTACTTTATCTTTTCTAGGTTCCCCATAGATTTTCCTAAAATTAAAATTCTGCTTGATTCATTCTCACGCATCTTATATAGGTTCAGCCAAATCCTTTGGATAAGCCGGTCTTAAACATTTAGAGCACTGAGGACTCGTTTACAGAGTGTCTGCCTATTAGGGATGGCTTTAAACGTCTTATGCGTTAAGGTAACACGTTTAAAGTCATCCCTAATAGGCAGACACTCTGTAAACGAGTCCTACGAAATCATTACATGGAGAGAGTGATGAAAAATATACAACATGCGATGTTAGGCATTTTGCTCATGGGAGGGTCAATTCCTCAACCTGTTTTAAGCAATAGCGTAATGATAGAAAATTCTTCTGGAGAGAGCATTGAATTGGGTATAGATGTCAATGATCGATTTTTAGATGTGCTCAATCAGATTCAAGCTTATTTTCAAGAAGAAAGCTGCATGATGAAAGATCATGAGCAGATACCTGAAACTTCAAACTTCGTTCAGGGAATTTCATGGCGTGATCCACAGTGGAATCTCCTTGTTTCTCATGCAGGACTTACTGCACGAGCAAAAAACTGGCGTGATTATCAGGCGAGTGTTTCTAAAAAAGAAAAAGAGAACATTGTCTATATTATGCGAACTCTTGCAAGTGAGTCCTTGATAAGCATTGGCAAAAAAAAATCTTCTTTAAAGTCAGCTGGCGATCATATTGATCATCTTCATCCTTTTCGATTTTTGATTACAGTTTTTACAGATGAAGAGTTAAAAGCGAGAATTGCTGCCATTCGGGATAGGGGAGGATGGGTAGGCGATGGTTTTTTTGATGGAATTACTAAAAGTTTAAAAGATGAGGCTGCTCACGGGAATCTGCTTCAATTTACTCAGGATTTTGCTACACAGGTTAACATTGATAGTGAGTTAATTTCTTCTTCTTTGCAGCAGGGCAAATGGAAGGAATTTGTGAGTATTTTAATTGATAAGATTCCTCGTGAAATAGATCCCAAACGTTATGATATGTAAAGAGGCTTCTTAAATTAATCAGCATATGATTTAAAAGAGATTTTTTTAGGGAGAGTCCCGAAAGGATATAAAGATTTTCTTCTTTTAATTTTAAAAGGAAATGAGCATGACTAATTTTTTTTCTCTTTTGCGCTATAGTTTTGGAAATGAGGACTGGAGGACAGAAGAAGAGGCGTTAGATATTCAACCCGAAGATCAGGTATTATGCATTACAGCAAGCGGAGATCGTCCTCTTAACTTGCTTATGCGCGAATGTCAAAAAATTGTTTGTGTAGATGCTAATCGCGTGCAAAATCATCTTTTACAGCTTAAGGTTGCTGCCATGCATGTGCTAGATTATCAGAACTATTTGGCTTTTTTAGGAGCGCAGCCTGGAAAGGAAAGAAAGCAAACTCTTCAGCTTCTTCTTTCTCATATGGATCAAGAAGCTTCGCGATTTTGGCTAAAGCACCACAAAATGGTGACAAAAGGAGTTTTATATCAAGGATCCGTCGAGCGCTTAACAAGAATTACAGCGAAATTGTTTGCCCTTACGAGAGGAAAAAAAGTCAAACGCCTATTTTCCATGAATAATATCGAAGAACAGAGAAAATTTTTAAAAGAAGAATGGGATAGTTATATTTTACGAAAAATTTTTAACGTTATACTCAATTCTTTTCTTTCTCGTTTTATCATTAAAGATCCAGGCTTGACAAACTATAGTTCTGATATAAAACCTGGCAGTTATATTTATGACCGTATCCATGCAAGTCTTGAGAAAGAACTTGCGAAAAAAAATCCTCTTCTTTCTCTTCTTATAAGAGGAAAGGTCTCTCACGAAGCTTTTTCACCCTATCTAACAGAAAGAGGAACACAAACGATTAAGCCCCGCCTTTCAACTTTGGAGATTCAAACAACAGATGTAATCGATTATTTAGAATCTCTTTCAGAGCCAACTTTTGATGTTTTTTCTTTATCAGACGTTGCTTCATATTTAAGCTATTCCAATTTTATCCGGTTGTTAAAGGGAATGCTTAAAACAGCAAAACCAGGTGCACGATTTTGCCTACGCCAATTTTTATCTTCTTATGAGGTTCCTTCTAATCTTCAAAATTATTTTGTACGTGATAAATCTTTGGAAAAACGTTTAGAACGTCTGGATAATTGCTTCGTTTATCGTTTTATGGTAGGCACAATTGTCGTCTCCCCAGTTGCTCATCGCAGCCATAAAAAAAAACACCTGGCCAAAGTATGGAAATCTAAAGGATAACACCTCTATCCCCGGGAGAAGCTCTGCCCTAAATGTCATTCCTTTATCTGCCAAGATAAAGGAAAAAGGCATTGAATTTAAATTAGTTTAAAAACACTCTTGTATCTCAAAATTCATATTAGGTAAAATGTTTAACGAGATTTTATTATCAGGGGTGAAATATGATTATCGTGCAGGCACAAGAAAAGTCTAAGGTTCAACAACATCAATTATCAAATCTTCTAAAATCCGTCCAAAGTAAGATCATTGGACAACATGACCTAATTGAACAGATCCTCGTCTGTCTTCTGGCTGATGGTCATATTCTCATTGAGGGAATGCCAGGACTAGCCAAAACACGCTCAGCAAAAGCAATCGCTGATGGGATAGAAGGAGAATTTCATCGTATTCAATTTACTCCCGATCTTTTACCCTCAGACCTCATTGGAACTGAAATTTATATTCATGAAAAAAGCGATTTTATCTTTCGCAAAGGCCCTCTGTTTAACAATATTCTATTGGCGGATGAAATTAATCGTGCTCCGGCAAAGGTGCAGTCTGCACTTTTAGAAGCCATGGAAGAAAAACAAGTGACAGTGGGACATAAAAGTTATGCTCTTCCCGAATTGTATATGGTGATTGCGACTCAAAACCCTATTGAGCAAGAGGGAACATATCAACTTCCAGAAGCACAGCTTGATAGATTCTTGATGCATCTTGAAGTTAGCTATCCTAACCAACAAGAAGAATTGCTCATCTTGGAACTCGATGAGAAAAGACAAAACAATACCCATTCCCCTGTTTTGCCTGTTACGACGAAGGAAGAGGTTTTACATGCACGACAAGCGGTCTCTAGTCTCTTTGTTTCAGAAAATTTGAAAAAATATGTCGTCTCGCTTGTCACTGCTACTCGAACCCCTGAGAAATATGATCGCGAGCTTGCCAAGTGGATTGACTATGGCGCTTCTCCTCGTGCGACAATCGCGATGATTCGCTGTGCTAAGGCGCTTGCTTGGCTCAGAGGAGATGAATATGTCACGCCCCTCCATATCCATAGCGTGGCTCCGCCCATTTTGAGACATCGCATTATCCCTACTTTTGAATCGGAAGCGGATGGGATTTCAAGAAACGATATTGTAAGAAAATTACTGAAAGTTGTTGCTATTCCCTGAGGCTTGCATGCTCTATCCTGATTTTAATGATTTAGTTGCGTTGAAAGAGCGGAAATTTAATTTGCGGCATCTTTCTCACCGATCGGTTAAATCCATTGTTAGCGGAAGTCATCATTCTCCTTTCCGCGGTCAAGGCTTGGAATTTGATTCTGTCAGAGAATATGTTCCCGGCGATGATATACGGAATCTGGATTGGCGAGTAACCGCCAGAACGGGAGCTCCGCACCTCAAGATTTTTAAAGAGGAGCGTGAGCGGCATATTATCCTCTGTGTCGATATGAATGCGACCATGCGATTTGGGACTAAACAGACATTTAAATCGGTTCAAGCTGCTCGCGTAGCAGCACTTCTAGGATGGCGAGGAATCGATCATCATGATCGAGTGAGTGCATGCCTTTTTGGCGATGTTTGTGGTGGAATTCAGATTTTCGCGCCTAAGCGTACTCGCAAATCTCTATGCGCTATCTTAAAAATGCTGTCCACGCCTCCCTCTGAGATGCATCGCATTCCATTAGAAACTATTTTTAAACCTATTGATCAGGCTGCACATACAGGTTCCCTGATTTATTTCATCAGCGATTTTATGGAAATCAATGAAAATTTTCAAAATCAGGCTGGAATAAGTCGACTGAGAAAAAGATGCGAACTCACTTTTATTGCGATCAATGACCCAGCAGACAAAGCAATCTTTCCAGTTGGGACACTTGGATTTTGCGCTAGCGGTACAGAAAAAATCACTGTCAATACTGCGAGCATGGCGGGAAGAGAAGCTTATGCGACTCAATGGCAAAAGAATCGACAACAATTAGAGGGAATAGCCTCTAGTTTAAAGATCCCACTCTTAGAATTAACAACTGAGTCAGATGTTCAACGAGAGCTGATGCTGGGACTGAAAAAGATTGCCAAAAGGAAAAAACGATGAATCCTCTACTCGAAAAGTTGCACGATATCGAAGGCTTGGATCCTATTAGTTGGTGGCCTCTGGCTATTGGCTGGTGGATTCTTATCATGATTGCGATTTTCCTAGTATGTGCAATTGCCTATTTGACGGCTTATCGACTTGCATTTAAGCGTAGTTGGAAAAACGATACTTTTCAGAAGTTGCTTCAATTGGAAAAGAATCTGACAGATGCCACTGCTAGAGAGACCATTATAACCCTTTCCGAGTATTTGCGCCGCATTGTTCTTCAGCGCTTTTCCAGGGAAGAGTGTGCAGGATTAATGGGGGAGGCTTGGTTAAAATGGCTTACAGCGCATGATCCCAAGAATTTTGATTGGGAAAAGAAAGGAACTGTCTTGATAGAAGTGCCTTATGCTCCTGGCAATCTTGCGCTATCAACTTGCCAAATTAAAAATTTAATACAAGCTGTTAGACAGTGGGTGCGTTAAATGTTTCACTTTTATTGGCCTTGGTTTGCCCTCCTCCTTCCCTTACCCTTTCTTGTTAGGTGGCTTGGTTTATCAACAAGAAAAATTGAACAGGGTGGATTCCCTGATATTCATTTCCCAGCGCTTGATCGATTAAAAAATGCTTTTCCGATTGATGATGCCTCAGCTAAACGATCAAATAAGCTGTTTTTGATCCTTCTTTCCTTGTGTTGGTTTCTATTGGTCATTGCTTTAATGCAGCCGGAAAAGGTGGATCAATTCACCCAAGTTAACAACAAGGGGCATGATCTTATGCTGGCTGTTGACCTATCAGCTTCAATGCAAGCTGTTGATTTCTCGACACAATTGAAGACTGTTAGTCGCTTGGATGCCACTAAAGAGGTTGTTGGGAAGTTTGTTTTGGGTAGAAAAGGGGATCGTATCGGACTTATCACTTTTGGTGAAAACGCTTATCTGCATGTGCCTCTTACGCTTGATACAGTCTCTGTTAGCCGTATGTTAAACGATACGGTCTCTGGCATGGCAGGCAGCGCAACAGCAATTGGCGATGCCATCGGTTTGAGTGTTCGAACCCTGCGTGAGCGTCCTGAAGGTTCTCGCGTTCTTGTGCTACTTACTGATGGAGAAGATAATTCTAGCAGCATTCCTCCTTTGGAGGCAGCAAAGCTTGCCAAACAGTATGGCATTCGAATCTATACGATCGGCATTGGAAAAAAAGGCCTTGTTCCTTTCCCAAGGAAGTTTGGCGGGTATGGTATGGCAGAAGTCTCAATAGATGAGGAATTATTAAAAGAAATTGCAGCCTTAACTGATGGACACTATTTCTTGGCCACAGACCAAAAGGCATTGGAATCCATTTATCGTCAAATCGATGAATTGGAAAAAACCGAATCTAATCAAACTGTATTTTTAATTCGAGAACCCCTCTACTACATTCCATTAGGTTTAGCGATGGGTCTTTTGCTTTCCCTCACTTTATTTCAGCTTAGGAGAACAGCCAGTGGATCTTAGTCATCTGCATTTTACTTATCCTTTATGGCTGTGGGGATTTGTCGTCATTCCTTTTGTCGGGATGATTTTTTTTCTTTTTTATCGCAAACAGGCCGCCTTTCATCAATTAGAAAAGTTTATAGATAAGCATCTTCTCCCTTATTTGCTGGTCAATAAGGGGAATCAAAAACGTTCTCCTTGGAAAAGCCTCCTTTTGTGGTCCGTTGCTTGGTCGTGTTTGACTCTAGCGCTTGCAGGGCCAAGGTGGAGCTTTCGAGAAATTGAAACCTTTTCACGCGATCAAAGTCTGGTGATATTACTTGACTTATCAGAGTCAATGAATGCAACAGATATTAAACCTTCACGACTTGTGCGCGCAAAGCAAAAGATTGAGGATGTCATTAACCTTTCTAAAGGGGTTAAAATAGGACTCATCGCATTTGCGGCAGACCCTCATATGATTGCCCCTCTAACAGATGATAAAGAGACCATCCATCATCTTCTGCCTCCGCTTGAAACTGATTTAGCCTATATACAAGGTAGCAGATTATCGTCAGCTCTTGAAATGGCATCGAATATGTTAGAGGCCGAACCTGGTCATAATAAAGCTCTCTTAATCATTAGCGATGGAGGTTTTGAAGATGCAAGCGCTATCAAAACAGTAAAAAAACTTGCAGACCAAGGGCTTGTGATTCATGCCATGGGAGCCGGCACTGCTGATGGCGCTTTCCTGTTAGATCATAAAGGAAATATCATTAAAAAAAATGGCTCTCCTATGATTTCTAAGCTACAGAAAGAGACACTCAATGAGATCAGCATAGCCGGAAATGGACGTTATTTAGAAATGCATTATTCCGATCAGGAAGAAAAAATGATCTTACAAGAACTTGAAAAACGTGCCGATATGCAAATGAAGTTAGGACAAAAGCATCAATTGTGGGATGAGCATTTTTATTTATTCATTCTCCCAGCCCTGCCCATTATCTTGTGGTGGTTGAGGAGAGGATATCTATTTGCTATGTTTTTGATGATTCTCACTCCCACTTTGACAATTGAAGCATCTTCTATTGGCAATTATTTCAAGAATTCAGAAGAGCTTGGAAAACAAGCTATGGAGCAGGACGATTATGAAACAGCCTGTCACACATTTCAAGATTCTTACAGAAAAGGAGTTGCCTACTATAGAGCCGGGCAATTCGCAGAAGCGGAAAAAATGTTTCAACAATGTTCTCGCGAAGAGGTTGCTGCCAGTGCGGCCTATAACTTAGGGAATGCTCTTGTTCAACAGCAAAAACTCAAGGAGGCCATTGCTGCTTATGAAGATGTCCTAAAAAAATGGCCCGATCATACAAAAGCCAAAGAAAATCTTGAACTTGTCAAACAAATGCTAGAACAACAAAAACAACAGAACTCGGACGATCATTCTAATCAGCAGGAAGAAGAAAAGCAAAATGAGTCTGAAAATCAAAATCAGAATCAACAGAATGAAAATCAGAATGAAAGTCAGAATGAAAGTCAAGATTCGCCAGACAGTAAAGGATCTAATACAGAGAACCAGACTCCCAATGAAAGACAAGACTCAAATGAGGCTCAGGATAAAGAGCAACAGCAAAAGAATGAGGAAGAGCAAGTCAACGAGAGTCAAGAGGGACAGCAAGAGAAACAGCAACAGGAAGAAAAATTTCAAAATGAGGCTCGTCAAGCCAAAGCTCCCAAGTCTCAAGAAGATCAAGATGCTGATCTTTGGTTAAACCAGATTGCTAATGATCCCAAAACATTTTTGAAGAATAAATTTTATATTGAATCTAAGAAAAAGGGAACTAAAGAAGGAATTGATCCATGGTAAATCGTCTATTTTTTTTATTCTTACTATTGCCTTTTTTCCTTGTTTCAGGAGAATTCATCGCAAGCGTTAATCGCAATCAAATCAAATTAGGCGAAAGTTTGACTTTAAATCTTACACTTAAAGACGCTTCCCCTAAAGGAAGTCCTACCATCGATTCATTGAAACAATCCTTTTTTATTAATTCTCAACAGCAGGCGCACAATACGGTGATGATCAATGGGCAATTCACTTCAAGCATCATATGGAAATTTGTCCTGATCCCTCAAAAAGAAGGAGAAGTGACAATTCCTTCTATTAGCATTGACACATCTATCGGTCTCCTTTCAAGCACTCCCTTGACAATCCGAGTTATTAAAGGAGCTGCTGCTGATTCTGATTCATCTGATATAGTTGGCGTGACGTTGACCACCGATGTCAGCACGATCAACCCTTATAAAAATGAGCCTATTTTCTACACTGTCAGGCTCACTTCCAAGCGGAATTTAGCAAATATTAAAATGCAGAAGCTTAACATAGAAGATGCCATTGTAGAAGCTAATGGCGAGCCGAAAATTTATGAGAAAACTGTTGATGGAAGTAATGTCGGAGTGATCGAATTTAGTTATCTTATAACGCCTTTAAAACCGGGCTCTCTCAAAATTCCCTCCAGTCTTATCCAGGGCGATATGCTGGTAAAAAGACAGGCTCATTCTGGATCTTTTTTTGAGGATGACTTTGATCCTTTTTCCTTTATGCAGGGATTTGGCCGCGCAAAACCCTTTGCGCTAGCATCAGAAGAAGTTGTGTTAGATGTGCAGCCAGCTTTGGCAGAGGTGACTCCTTGGCTACCGGCTAAATCATTAAACATTGAAGAAAGCTGGAATGAGGCTCAGCCATTGCAAGTAGGCGAGCCCTTGACGCGTGTTTTTAAGCTTGTTGCCGAGGGGATTAAGTCAAGTCAACTTCCCAATTTAAATGATTTGCACATTCATGATCCTCTCTTTAAAATTTATGCCGATCAACCAGAATTAGGAGAAGAAGTTAAAGAGGGCAGTGTCAAAAGTTATCGTAAAGAAGAATATACTTTAATTCCTCAGCAAGCAGGGGATTTGACATTGCCAGAAATTTCTATCGCTTGGTGGGACTTGACTAAAAAAGAAAAAGTCATAACGCGCATTCCATCCCGCACATTGCATATTTTGCCAAGGCCTGAAAGTACAGTGAAAAGCCAAACGTCTTCCAACCTTGAAATGAATCTTTCTCCTTCTATTCCCCAGTCTATAGTCATTCAAAGGGATCCGCTATGGAATATTTTAATTGCAGCATTAACGATTTTGCTCTTGGCTGCTATTATCTGGGGAATAATGCTTCAAAAGAAAATCATGCGACTGACCAAGGATGCTGATGAGTTGAAAACTACTCATCCTGAAAAACATCTTGTACATTTTCATCATGCAAAAGAAAGATCGTCTAAAAAAAATAAAAAGGAACAATTACCCGATCTTAATCCCACTTAGATAAGTTAATATCCACATTCCAGGTCTGAGTACCAGCCTGAGAAGCTGAGCCCATTATTACCTTCGCAAACTGGTAAACAGGGAAGACCAGAAAAAATGATCGGTTGGTAATAGAAGGGATTTTATGGTCTATAAGAACGGGAGCTCCTTGGAGAGATATGCCTTCTGAATTTGGCCACTGGCAAACGATCTATTCAAGAATGCATAACTGGACCTTAAATGGAACTTGGTCAAAAATTTGGAATGTTTTGAAAAAAAAATGCATCCCACGAATCACATATTATTGATTCTACAAGTGTTAAAGTACATCAAAATGCAATGGGAGGTTTTGGAGGAAAAACATTTAATGGAATTGGAAAGACACAAGGTGGTTGGTCAACAAGAATTCCTGTTGTAGTTAATGCTAAAGGGCAACCATTAAAAGTAAAAATTGCTCCCGGAAATAGAAACGATAATTTATTTGCTAAATCTCTATTGAAGGGCAAACGAGCAAGGAATGTTATAGCAGATCTAGGGAACGTACCTAAAAGATTTAAAATAATAACTCTTATGATTTATAATTTTCTCTGATAAAACAAGGGGGAAATTTGAATGAGTAGGATAGTATTAACTAATGAAAGATGGATAAAAATAAAACCTTTATTGCCAAAAGAACGAGGATATTGGGGCAGACCAAGTCGGCCTCATCGTAAGATTTTAGAAGGCATTATTTGGATTTTAAGAACAGGAGCCGCTTGGAGGGATCTACCACCCAAGTATGGTCCTTGGAGCACATGTTATAATCGCTTTAATCGATGGACAAAGGCTGGAATCTGGCAAACGATTTGGCAAGCTTTAAAAGATGAAATTGACGAAGAAAATTACTCTGTAGACAGCTCAATTGTTGAAGCGCATCAAGATGCTTGTAGGATAAAAAAAAAGCCGAAGAAGCCATGGGAAAATCAAGGGCCGGAACAACCACAAAAATTCATGCAGTAACAGATGGATTAGGTCGTTGTATTGATTTTATCTTGACAGAAGGTCAAGTACACGAGAGCACTCAAATGAAGCTTTTACTCAGTGGAAAAAATCCAAAAAATGTTATAGCTGATAAAGCTTACGACTCAAATGAAATCAGAAATTTTATAGAAAAGATGGGAAGTCAAGCAGTCATACCCAGCAAAGTATCAAGAGCTGAACTAATTGAACATGATAAACATATCTACAGAGAGCGTTGCTTGGTAGAAAATTTTTTTCAGTTTATAAAACGATTTAGGCGTATTGGAATAAGATACGAAATGAAAGCTCAAAATTATGCAGGAATGTTGACGATCGCTTGTATTATACAATGGTTAATCTTTTAGGTACGCTCCCTAGCTTATGATACAGATCCGCATAAGAAGAGATTTCTACAGAAAATGATTCATCAAATGAACCCAACGATAGACCGTGTGATAATGGGTGCTGATTAAAGGACTGATTTTTGATCAAGTTTGTTCCAATAGTCAGCTTAAATCTCTTGATTAAAAATTTAACAGAAAAACCCACTAGATACAATTGGGTGTTTCTGCTAAATTTAATAGAGGAGATAACTCATGAAAAAACTCACAAGTCTAAGTATTATTCGTCCGCTTCTTATCCAAGCCTCATTCACTGCAGATGAGGCTAAACAATATGGGGTTTCTGCTGCTCATCTTGGTTACTATATTAAGAAAGGTTTAATTAAACGACTAGGCCGCGGCATTTACCAAAGTGCAGACTATCAGGGATCTCCTGAAAATTTTCGATGGGAAGACCTTATAGAGGCAGTAAATTCTGTACCTAATGGGGTTATTTGTCTTATTTCTGCACTAGCTATCCACGATATAACCGAGGAAATTCCGCGAGAACATTGGATTGCTGTACCACATACTACTTCCATTTGCAGAGGCGTTAAAGTGAAAATTGTGAGATTCCGCAATATGGAGCTTGGAAAAATAGAACTTGACTTGGGAGGTGTTCGCATTCCTATATTTGATCGCGAACGAACCATTATCGACTCCTTTAGGCTACTGAGCCGAGAAACAGCCATTAAAGCTCTAAAAATGGCTCTATCCCAAAAAGGGACAGTGCGATTGGATCTTAAAAAACTGCAGTCATACGCAAAAAAACTTAGATTTAACATTACCCCCTACCTTATCACGGCAACAACATGAATGAACAAGGACTAAACGATCGTCTTCAAGCTATTTCTAAAGAAAGAGGTATCAACTTCAATGAGTGCTGGAAGAAGCTGCTTCTTGAACGGTTTTTATCTCGATTATCTCGATCAACATACACTCAACAATTCATTTTTAAAGGAGGTTTTCTTCTCGCCTACATCATGGAAATTGGACGAGAGACGACTGATCTCGATTTTTTACTCACAAGCATAAACGCCAGTAAAGATGAGATAAAAGAAGCTATTGAAGAGATTATTGCAATAGAATCAGAAGATGGATTTTCGTTTAGTTATGAAGGAATAGAGCTTTTAGAACAGCCACATATGGACTATCCAGGGTATCGCGTCGGTTTGAAAGCAACATTTGGCCGCATGAGGGACAAGATTCAAATCGATGTAGGCATAGGAGACGTTGTCACGCCCACCATTCGCGAATTGCACTTCTTTCAGTACAGAGGTAAATCAATGTTTGAAAGTGCGATTTCCTTGGTTGTCTATCCTCCTGAAGCGATCTTTGCAGAAAAGCTCGAGACAGTTCTCTCTAAAGGAGCTGCTAATAGCCGTATGAAGGACTATCACGACTTGCTTCTACTCGCACGCGAACCACATATGATTAACCTCAACAAGCTGCAAGTATCGCTAAAGAATACATTTAGCAACCGCGGTACGACTCTTGAGCTTATTGATTTCAAAACAGATGAGCTCAAGCCAATACAAAAACTTTGGGTTGGACACATCAAAAATTTAGGCAACGCAGCTCAGAAATTGAAGCTTCCAGAAAACATTCAAGATGTCATTATAGAACTCAATAAGATCATCGAAAAGGTAGAAACATGATAAATCTCCTGCGCCGCTTGCCGATGTCGCAACAGTGAAAGAGACGCAAAGAATATGCAAGAAATGCAAACAAGTATACTTTTGTCCTTTTCCGCATTTTTTCCGCAATTGAGTGGAAACATATTCTATGTATTTTCTCCCGTATCTTCGATTCTTATCTGCATATTGTACAGACTAGCGTAAGTCTTATCTAAAGCAATAAGCTCTTCATGCGTTCCTTGTTCTTCAATTCCCTTATCTGTCAGCACTAGAATTCTCTGAGCATTTCTGATTGTTGACAAGCGGTGCGCTATAACAAGAGTTGTGCGATTCCTCATCAATCTTTCAAGGGAATTTTGCACAGCTCTTTCGCTTTCGTTATCAAGGCTGCTCGTGGCTTCGTCGAAAATGATGATAGGAGGATTTTTTAGGAAGACACGGGCGATGCTGAGCCGTTGCTTCTGCCCTCCGGAAAGTTTAACTCCGCGCTGGCCAATATCTGTAGAATATCCTTTTGGAAGCATCATAATAAAATCATGCGCATTGGCTTGTTTGGCTGCGGCGATGATTTCTCCTTCTGATGCATCAGGTTTTCCATAGCGGATGTTTTCTAGAACTGTGCCGGCAAAAAGGTAGATATCCTGCTGGACAAGGCCAATGTTTTTTCTCAGCGATTCTAGCTTAAGGTTTTTAATATCTTGGCCATCGACCAATATTTTCCCTTCACTGGCTTCATAAAACCTAGGAATTAAAGAACAAAGAGTCGTCTTCCCAACTCCTGAAAATCCAACCAGGGCTATGTATTCTGCAACATTTATTTTCAGGGAGATATTTTTCAAAACGTGGTCATGGCCCTCTCTATATTTAAAGCTGACCGCTTTGAATTCTATTTCTCCCCGAACCTGATCCAGCCCTTCAGCATTTTTTTGGGTTTGATAACGCCACGTAAATCATTAAGATCTCCCTACGCAAACAAGGAAGAGTGGAATGACCGTCATGGATGCTGGTCTAGCCTTCCACTTCATAACTTTGCTAGCCATGAAGTGCATGCTTTCAGAATGCTAGCTGTGGGTATGAACAAGCTTGCTAGTAAAGGTTTATCTGCTGAAGAGCGGAGGAGTTTAAGACAACAATATATCGTTTAGCAGAAAGAAACTGTTTATATTCCAATAATCATATCTCTTTCAGGCTAAACAATGACCGTGATTTTTAGTCATTCATACCGCTATCCCAATGATCTGAATCTTCATATGTTGGTACTTCAATAAAGTTTACATTCTCTTCACTCCAATGTTTTTCCTTGCTATGGCTTGAATGTTGAACTCCATCTTTGGTTGTCCAGTGCGAGGTTGGAAATTGACTAATTTTCTCCCATTCCAATCTCACTCTTACATGATCAGATTCAAGTAATTTTTTATCTACACCTTCAGCTATCAAATAAGTGTGTAAAAGATTTTGCGTTTGTCTTGAATTTGAAATCACTCTAGGTATGCAGGTCAAAAGACGGATAGGAAATGTAAGTACGTCTAAAACTAAAGAAGCTAAAATAGCAAAAACTTTACCTACTGTGTGCTGCACTTTAATTGCATGATTAAAAGTAGTAGGAAGGAAAAAATCTTTTGAAAAATTTTTCAAGTTATTTGTTCGAACAGGTTTGAAAGTAGCGGGAATAATAGCTACTGTACTTTTGCCCTGAACGTAACCTTTAACTTGCAAAAATTCTTTACTTGTAAGCTGTTTTTCCCACGCACTATTATTATCTAAATTAGAAACTTTTATACAAAACGACATTTACAACTCCGTTTTCATTATTAATAACAAAAGTTATACTTTGATATTGATTTTTTTGCAATATGTTTTTTGACATTGTTTTTGACTTGGGTGTGATTAAATCTGGGAGTTTATATTTTTTAGCAGATTGATACGAAATGGTAGGGCGGCGGTAGCCGCTTTCAGTGGGAAGCCCCGTATGAAGCGAGCTTGCGAACGGAATGCGGGGTGCGCATCAATAAATATAAACCGCGGAAGCGGTGTGAGTGATCTTACGCTGCTTCCGCAGCTCAATGCTATCTTGCCTACAATCAATAGGACACGCTGCCCAACAAGAGCGTAATAAATTCTAATGCCCGCTTTATGATGAATACGAAATTCCCAAAGCCCCCTCTTCTATGGGCTTGCAGTCACCGAAATTCCCCAGCTTGATTATCAAAATCTTTCAAGCTATCCAACCATTCGCGGAAGGGCTCGTTTCTATTTTCAGTTGCGTAGATTTTGATTTCATATTCCATCTCTTTATTGTACACGATAAGACACTTTTGTTCAATATAGTAGACAGAAAAATAAAGATTAAAGAGAGGCGCCTTCTGCTCTTTTTCAAGTATTATAACAAGTTAGCTAATTGGACCAATGGTGGACCAAATAGGGACAGCAAATTACATGATATCACATTAAATTAGAATAGACTGAAATGCCTTGAGACTGCTATTTTGGTTGATGTCAGCTATTGTAGCATGTGGTAGTTTGGGGATCGCTGACAGACTCATAACCCGTTAGTCGTAGGTTCAAATCCCTTACCCTCAGGCATTTTTATTAAAAGATGTGACAATCAACAAATCTTAATATTCTGCCACTTGCGATCCTGTACATCCATATTTATACAATAGAGAAAAAGAAAGATACGCACGCAGGATCGCAAGTGGAAAGTCTCGGTGAAGTTAATCTTCTTGAGAAAAAATAAAATGGAAACTTGATTTCTGAGCTTGAATGATAAGCTTGGTTTGATCCTGGGTGATTTTAAGCGGTATGACCTTCTGTTCTTTAAAAGCTTTCATGAGTACTGAATCTTCATGCAGCTCTGGTGGAATGACGAGTTCATAAGAATCTCCTTCAAATCCGATGAAATTTTTAAGTGTCTTCTTTCTGTGAAGATCTAATTCGTATTCTTTTTGATCGATTGTCACTATCATTTTAGAATGGAAAGATCGTTGGCCAAAATTCAATAAACGTGCCGTGATCTCTTGTAAGCGAATCGTCCTTATATTTGCTCGCTCGCTTTGGTAATTATGAACAGTTGTTTGGAAATCGCCTTGCTTGTCCTCCTCCTCTACAGGTAAGGCATTTTCTTCTAAAATGTCATGACTCGTCTCTTCATCCAACGGTTCAAATTGCCACTCTTCTTCATCGATTGTTTTGAAGAAAAACCCTTTTTGTCCTTGATGCTGTCCTGCTAATCTCAATTCACGTGCCTGATTGCCAGAACCAGTTTGCAGAATGGTAATTGCTTTGGTAATAAAATCGCCTTCTTTAAGTTCTATTGGATGAGAGATCCATTGAGGTAGGGGGACAATAACAACATCTGGATCTGGATGATCAAAGTAATCATATTTTAAAATAGGATCCCATCCCTCTGAATCAATATCGGCAAGGCGTGTATAAATTTTCAGAGTGCGATGCCTTGGATTGTCCTTTTGAACTTCATACCCAATTGCCATAATGACAGACGCACTGGCGCTCATGTTCTCTGCCTCAAAAGAGCTCTCAGAAGTTTCAGGTAAAGGAATACTGATTTTGACATGTTTGGGCGACCAAGGATCGAATTGATAAATATCTTTGCCATTGCAATCCAAAACATATAAAGTCGTTACGCCCACAGAGACTTTATGATGACGTTTAAGTCGATCCTCTAAAAAATCGTTATAACGTCCACGCTGTGAAATAGCCCAAGCCCGAGCCTTTGACGGAATTTTGAGACGTTTTACAGTAAATAAATTGACTACATGATGGATATAGGGAAGGGAAAACCACTTATCTTTCCAATTATCGCGATCTGCTTTATTAACTGCAATATAGTCATCCTTCTCAACATCCACTCCTGCTTCAGCTAACCAATCGCGATTTTTATCCGTGATGTCTTGTTTTCGAAATTCTTTTAAAACCTTTTTATAATGAATCTCATTCTTTTCATCTAACACAATCAAATTCGCTCCATCGCACTCCAATGCTAAAGGCACATGCCCGTCGCTAAATCCATCAAAATAAATAGGTTTCCAATCTTCTTCACTCTGCCGGTGCCGCATCCAAAGAATATCATTTTCAAGGGCAAATTCTTGAATATGATTAAACACTCGCGTTTTAGACTTGAGTTCAATGGGATAATTTGAAGGGGGAATGGCCTGTTCTGCTTTGCGAAAGTATTTTGCTTTCGCCTCTTGAATTCTTGACTCTCGAATTTCTCTTGCAAGTATTCCCCAACCTACTACAGAGGTCAATAATATGATTTTCTCAAAAATGGCCCATACAACTATTCCTATTTTGTTCCAGCCATGATGCTCTTCTTTCAGCCATTTTACATGCTTTCCTATCCACGATTGCTTTTCCGCGGCAGGAATCACTTTAGCCGGTTTAAATTCATGTGGGTCAAAAAAAATAAAATCATTAATTTCGGAAGACATCATTTTTAATACACTTTAAAGTTTTTGTGGATTTATTTTTGTGAGTTTAGATTTCTATTATAATGATCTTTTTTTTTAAATAAATAAATTTTGAAATTGTACACGGTCGCAGGTAAGTTCATTGGATTTTTTTCCAACTAAAATATCTTGATATGGTAAACCAGAAAAAAAGAAATTGAGTAGATCTTATGTTTTTTCAACGCATTTGTACACCTGGCTTATCGATTAATTCTTATTTACTAGGAGATGATCACACGAAACGTTGCGCTGTCATCGATCCTACGCGGCATGTGTTTCCCTTTATCATCCAAGCTCAGAATGCAGGTTACGACATTACAGATATTTTGGAGACACATGTTCATGCGGATTTTATTTCAGGGGCAAAAGAGCTTAAACATCAACTCAATGATAAACCGCGTATTTATGCTTCTGGAATGGGGGGGAAGAAGTGGATTCCTGCCTATACCGATGTTGTAGTAGAGAAGGGAATGCAACTTCAAATGGGGAGCTTGCGTCTTGAACCTCTTCATACACCCGGACATACACCCGAACATATTATATGGATATGTTATGATGAATCTCGCAGTTCAGACATTCCGTGGTTTGCTTTTACAGGAGATTGCCTGTTTGTTGGAAGCATTGGGCGTCCTGATTTACTGGGTAAAGAAGAACTGTCTCTATTGGCTTCAAAGCTTTACCATACAGTTTTTGAGGTATTAGCCCCTCTGCCCGATTTTTTAGAGATCTTTCCTACGCATGGAGAAGGATCTTTATGCGGGCAATCTCTTAAATCGCGATCAACCTCTACACTTGGTTTTGAACGTCTTTTCAATCCTTATTTTAAAAAAGAATCTCAAGAGAAATGGATACAAAACGTAGAAAAGAGGTTACCGCCTATTCCAGGTTACTTTCAGCGTGCAAAAATCATCAATGTTGTGGGTCCCCCCATTTTAAGTTCATTAAACATGACCAAATGGATTCAACAAGAAAATATGCCTGCTTTAGAAACGCTTTTTCTCTTAGATGTGCGTCATCACGAAACCTTTGCAGCTTCTCACATAAAAGGATCGATGAATATTCCCTTTTCAAAAAGTTTTAACCAGTGGGCGGGTTGGATGCTTCCTGCTAAAACCTCTATTGGTTTAATTGTTGAAAATACATCTGTTTATTCAGAAGTTGTGGATCAATTGCGTTTAATGGGATTTGATCAAGATATTTGGATCATTCAATTGGGAGAAAATGATCAAACTCTCCAAGGGGTTTTTTCCTCTTTTCCTATGATTGAAGTAGAAGAATTGGCCAAGCATCAACCACAATTTGAATCTCTCTATGTGTTAGATGTTCGTACGCCTGAAGAATGGTTTTCAGGTCATATTCCAGGAGCACATCACATCGTGCTTAATGAGCTGGAAAACTCATTAAATAAATTGCCGCAAAACCAATCAATTGCTTTGTTGTGCAGAAGCGGTCAAAGATCTTCTTTGGCTACTTCATTATTATGTAAGCATGGCTTCTCAGCGGTCATGAATGTCAGAGGTGGAATACAGGCTTGGAAGCAAGCAGGCTTGCCTTTAAAAGTAGGAAATGGCATTGAGTGAATCTTTTCATAGGAGGGTAATCATGACAACAATCTTATCTCATCAAAGCAATCTTCAAATCGGAGATATTGCTCCGAATTTTCAGGCCGAAACAACAGAGGGAACCATTTCATTTCATGAATGGATTGGAAATTCTTGGTGTGTCTTTTTTTCGCATCCAAAAGATTTCACACCGGTATGCACAACGGAATTAGGGGCTGTGGCCCACTTAAAAGGAGAATTTAATAGGCGAAATGTGAAATCCATTGCTCTTAGCGTCAGTTCGGTGAAAGATCATCAAAATTGGATTAAAGATATCAATGAAACACAAGATACAACAGTCAATTTTCCTTTGATTGGTGACGAAAATGGATGTATCGCGCATCTTTATGGAATGATTCATCCTAAAGCAAATGATACCTTTACAGTGAGGACAGTTTTTATTATCGATCCTCAGAAAAAAATTCGATTGACTTTGAGTTATCCAGCCTCGACAGGGCGCAATTTTAAAGAAATTTTGCGCACAATTGACTCTCTTCAATTAACTGACACTTGTTGTGTGGCTACGCCTGCTAATTGGGAATGGGGGCAAGAATGCGTCATTTTGCCGAGTGTAACAGATTCAGAGAAAATTAAAAAATTATTTCCAAAAGGTTATAAACAATTAAAACCTTATTTACGTCTGACGCCCCAGCCAGAACAGAACTTCAATACTTATTGATGCGAAGCAGCATTAGCCACGCATAAAAACGTTAAGCCATATGTAGTAACACAGCACCTCCTGCGCCACTACATATGGCTAACAATGCACATTGAATCACTTGTTAAAGATCCTTTAATGACCTTGGCAATTTGCATTACCACAACAAGATTGTTGAGTTCCACAATTACAGCCTTTGTCGCTATAGCATCCACAGTGTGATTGAATGGTACATTTGCAATCCTTGCATGTACAATTTCGTTTTTGTGGTTGTTGTGAAAATAACAAACCTGTGCTAACTAAAGAAAATCCTAAAATCATTAAGATAAAAAACTTCATAAATGTCTCCTTGATTGACCAAACACGCTTTCTATTGAACAATATCAAATATTTTATAGATAAAGTAAAGAAAGTTTAATAGCGAAGCCCCCGGGGAATAAAGTATAAATCTAATAAATCAAATGTAAATTGAACGCAAATAGCTAACATACAAGCAGGTATGGCCCCAGCTAGCAAAGTGGAATAATCATTTAGTGCCAAGCCTGCCACAATTCTTTCTCCATAACCGCCAGCTCCAATAAAGGCAGCAATTGTCGCCATTCCGACATTGAAAACAGCAGCTGTTTTAATGCCTGCTAAAATCATCCGTGAAGCCAATGGAATGTCAATCATAGTTAAACGGTAAAGAAAGGGCAATCCCAATGCTAAGGCTGCGTCACGTAAAGGGCTTGGAATGTTGGTCAATCCCGCATAAGTATTGCGAACAATGGGAAGCAAAGCATAAAGAAATAAAGCCATCAGTGCAGGCAATGTCCCAATTTCTTTGAAAAGGGGAATAAGGAAAGCCAATAAGGCAAGAGAGGGGATAGTTTGAATAGCTGCCACGACATTCAGGATAAAATGGCGGGTTAGATGCCAATAGGCTGCTAAGATGCCTAAAAAAAGGCCGATGAAGATAGCAGGCACTAATGCTCCAAAAACTAAAAAAAGGTGTTGCCGAGTTAAAGGCCATAAATCTGGTCCTGTCAGCTTTTCCCAAAAATTTCTTGGAAATTCTGAAGGGTTTTTCGAGGAATCTTGCAGGAAGTCTCTCCCAATAGTGGCAAATGATTGCCCTTGCAATTCTGCTTGAGCATTTAGCTTCATCATTTCTTGAGTCGATAGGCGATGTTCTAGACGGTTCTTAAAGCTTTTCCATGTTTTTGGAAAAACCTTCGCTGCTTCGAGGCGATAGAATAAAACTCCTTCGTATGAGGGAAAAAAATGGAGATTATCTTCTAAAACTCTAAGGTGGTATTTTTTAATTTTCGAGTCAGTGCTATAGATGTCTATGACATCAATTTTCCCTTGAACTAAAGCCTCGTAGCCTAAGCTGTGATCAATCCCCTTAATATTCGATTGAGGAAAGTAATAAGAGCTTTTTTTTAATCCTACCCATCCATCTGGACGCACTAAAAATTCATGAGAAAAACCCAGCTTTAAATGAGGATGCTGAGCTAAATCAGAAAGAGTTCTAATCCCTAATGCTTCTGCTTTTGTGTCTTCCATTGCTAAGGCATAATTATCGCGAAATCCCAATGATTCACTCACTCCTAATTGAAGAGGTTTTAAATAAGAGTTGAGTTCTTTTATAGATGCAGCAGCTAGCTCAGGACGTTTTAAAATCTCAAAGACAATCGTTCCCGTATATTCGGGATAGACATCAATTAATCCTTCTTGAAGAGCGGCATAGACAATGCCTGTATTTCCAAGTCCTTGCCGATAATCAATCGGCGCTTCATTTACTTGTTCAGCCAATTGTTTCACTATTTCTCCTAGGATATAGGATTCTGTAAATCTCTTAGAACCAATTATTAAGGAAGTTTCGGTTGGAGGGCGAGTGGAGGAATAAAGGAAGAAAAAACCTAAAAATAAAAGAAGAAGATAACATCCTCTTTTTAAAAATAGCCAAGATGTCACGAAACAGTCTCTTGGATATTCAAAGAGGAAAATTGTTGTAAACGTATAAAATCAGCGACAAAAGGTTCACTTGGATGCTGGGTAAGCTCAAAAAAAGAGCCTTTTTGAACGATGTGGCCGGCTTTCATGAGGATGATTTCATCTGCGAAGTAAGCAGCCTCTCGGATATCATGTGTGACAAGTAAAATGGTTTTTCCTAACTGCAGAAAAATGTGCTTGAGTTCGCTCTGTAGTTCAGAGCGTGTAATAGGGTCTAGAGCTCCTAAAGGTTCATCTAAGAGCAAGCAGCTTGGATCAAGTAAAAGAGCGCGCATCAAGCTGACCCTTTGTCTTTGTCCTCCAGATAATTCTACAGGATAATGCGAGAGTAAGCGAGGAGAAAGGCGCATGAGATCGCTTAACTCTTGAATACGTTGCTCGATCCATTGAGCAGAATAATTGAGGAAATTTGCCACTAAACAGACATTATGATGAGCAGTTAAGTGGGGAAATAGCCCTCCCTCTTGTGTAACGTAGCCAATCTGACGACGCCACTGATTGATATTAGAAGAAGTCATTTCACTCTCATCTAAATGGATCGTTCCCCTTGTCTGAGGAATAAGACCAACAATTAAGCGCAAAAGAGTCGATTTTCCACAACCACTTGGACCAATAATGACAGTGGTACGATCTTCTGCAAATGTCAAAGAGATTTCGATAATCGAATCTGGACCAAAGATTTTAGAAACCTTATCAAGTTTAATGCGCATTTTTTTCTTATTAGCCTTTGACTTTACGATATTCTTAAGGTTTCGTTTCTAAGCGAGGAATTCCCCAAGCAAGAAATATTAAAGACATCCCAAAGAAAATCATGTTGATTCCAACCAAGAGTCCTAAAACCCAAAAAGCTGTTCCTGGCCATCCAGACCAAATAATATAGGCAATAATTAAAGCCAGTACTCCATTTAAAAGAAACCATCCCCAACGGCGAAATGGGCGCAATTGAAAACCCAAGATAATTTTGGCAAGACCTTCTGCAATGAAAAAAATGGTGAGTATGACGGTGAGGGAAAAAATACCGGCAATTGGAAAAGAGATCAGTAAAATCCCAAAGATGACATACAAAAGGCTGGTTAATAATGAGCCTATGAAGCCAGGGGCTTGCCTTGTCTTGATTGTACGATACAATTGCACGACTCCTGCAAAAATCAACAACCAACCAATGAAAAGCTCTGTACTCAGGGTTGAAATGCCTGGGAGGGCAACAGCTATAAAACCTAACAGAGTAAAAATAATTCCTTCAAATAACAATAAATAGCGATGACTTTGTAACCATTCCATGTCTCTCTCCTTTGTTTTTATATTTCTTTATAGCTTTCTGCTGAATTGTTGTAAAACGACAAGTTTTTTTTTGATTTAAATGATTTGTTAAATGATTTTTATTTAACGAAGAGACTTAAAAGAAAAGCTATTTCCTTTATGATCATTAATCACTCATTGATAAAATAATAATTAAATAAAAGGTGATAATTTTGATAATAAGAAAGGGGAGGGAAGTGAAGCTTTAACGCCTTATGAGAATAAAATGCTTGCTCATCCTCCTTTCCATTAAATAAAGCCAAGCCAATCTCTTGGTTTTTTAAGACTTTCATCTGCAAAGGCGAAAGCCCAGTAATTTTGCTTAACGGCAGCCAAGACAATCTCGCGATTTTTTTTAAGGCTTTCATCTGCAAATTGAAGAGCCAATCCGTCTTGCTGAACAGCAGCCAAGACAATCTCTCGATCTTTTTTAAGATTTTTATCTGTATATTGAAGGGCTTTGCCATTTTGCTGAACGGCAATCAAGACAATCTCTCGATCTTTTTTAAAGCTTTCATCTGCATATTGAAGAGCCCAGCCATCTTGCTGGACAGTAGCCAAGATAATCTCTCGATCTTTTTTAAAACTTTCATCTGCATATTGAAGAGCCCGGCCATTTTGCTGAACGGCAGCCAAGACAATCTCTCGATCTTTTTTAAGGCTTTCATCCGCATATTGAAGAGCGCGGCCCATTTGCTGAACAGCAAGCAACACAATCTCTCGATCTTTTTTAAGGCTTTCATCTGCATGTTCAAGAGCCCGGCCATTTTGCTGAACAATCCCTAAAATAATGTCTCGATCTTTTTTAAAACTTTCATGTATATCAAAAACACAACATCCAAAACAGCGAGCAACTTTAATAAAAACTTTTCTATTATTAAAATGGGGAAAAATTTTGAGCGTGGAGATGACTGATGTTTTTACCTGCTGCCATGCTTGACTTTGACTGCCAAGATAAAGTTTTTCAATAAAGTCATTTTTGATAATATTTAATCTTTGATCAACAGTGCCAGATATAAGAGAGTTTAAAATAGACGCTTGCTCTTCGGCTACATGCTGGATATTTTTATTGGCACTCTTTTGGCAAATTTCTGGATCCCATGGATAGCGATCCAAAAGAGAAAGAAATAAACTCTTGGAATGAAATAATTGTGAATCAATCATTAACAATTTTTCAAATCTGTGTGTAGTATGGAGTCGATCGATCAATTTAAATTCTTGAGATGAAAAATGCTTTTTTTGATCAGTTATCATATACTCCTGCAAACGAATAATAGTGGATCGATCATTTCCTTTAAGTTGAAAAAGGGTTTGTGCTAAGGAGATACAAGGATTCTCCTCAAGAATGCTTTTCCATTTTTTACAGGTGAGTAAAATAGAATAAATATCACATAAAGGTTGGCTCTTTTGATTGATCACCTGATCAAAAATAATTCCTAACACCTCATTGGGGAGTAATGTATCTAACAAAGATTCGTTTGAAGTGTTTTGCATTGTTTGTAAATGAATGGGAGTCAGTTGCATGATTAAACTTTGATTAAATTGGTTATTATCATATATTAAACTAATATTTTTAATATTTTAATTGTTGATATTATAATATTTAAATTTATGAGTCTACAAATTTATCGTTAGTGAAAATCAACAAAAAAAATAAAGTGATCTTAAATCGCAAAAATTCATGGCTGGGCTATGAATTAGCTTTATGGTCTATAAAGAGTGGAAATTTTGATTAATTTGAATGTGTTTTAAAACAATTAAAAAATTTATTTTAGTTTCTAATTATGCCCAAATTACCATTAAGTTTTTACCAACAAGAAGATGTGCTGGAAATTAGTCGTCAACTTTTAGGGAAATATCTTTTCACTTATTTTGACAACTGTTTAACAGGTGGAATGATTATTGAAACCGAAGCCTATCGCGCTCCAGAAGATCGTGCTTCTCATGCGTATGGTATGCGTCGTACAAAGCGGAATGAGGTCATGTATCAAGCAGGCGGTGTTTGCTACGTTTACTTATGTTATGGCTTGCATGCATTGTTTAATGTTGTGACCAATCAAGAAGATGTCCCTCATGCCATTTTAATTAGAGCAATTGAACCCCTTATTGGAATAGAAACCATGCTTGTACGCCGTCATAAGCAAAAGATTGATTGCAATTTAACAGGTGGTCCTGGAAATCTTGCTCAGGCGTTTGGCATTAATTTATCTCATAATGGCCTTTCGCTCGTAAGTTCGCAGGTCTGGATCGAAGATAGGGGATTTCAAGTTAAAGAAGAGGCTATTATCAATTTGCCACGCGTTGGCGTTGATTATGCTAAGGAAGATGCTCTATTACCTTGGCGCTTCTGCCTAATAAGGCATAAGAATGATTTAAAATGTTAAGAAACCTTCATCGCAACGCCGTGAGAAAAGGTAAGAATCCCTTTAATAATGAAGGTGAAATTTATTATTAGCTAATTGAATAATCGATTCTACCGCCTCCTCTGCATCTTCTCCTAAGGCCTTAATTCCTATTTGAGCTCCTTTAGTTGCTGTCAACATCAGAATGCTCAACAAAGATTTAGCATTAACTGCTTGTTTTTGGTAGATCAAATAAACTTGCGATTTAAAAGAACTCGCGCATTTTACAATTTCTGTTGAAGGCGCAGCATGTAAACCTCGATGATCATTTACCTTAAATTTTCCTTTTGCCAAATTTTTTTTCTCAGATAGTTTTGTCATAATGTGTTCTCGTCAATAAAGGTTTTGCAGTCTTATTTAATCAGTTGAATCTAGGGAATGGGTTATTCGGTTTTAGCGACACCAACTTGAAGAATTTCCTTTGTGTTTTGATAAAGATAATATTAATTTTTTGTAAAGATATTAGGTTAATTGCCTGCTTCACAGTCCATTCGATCAATTGAGTCTATAAATAAAAGAAAGAATGCGATATGAATTTGAAAGAACCGAATAATCCTAATAAGTTGGGAGAAAGGAAGAATGTCAAAGCGAGAGTCGCGCTATGCAATCGGAGTTGATTTGGGAGGAACTAAAATTGAAGTGGGTATTGTGGATGAAGCAGGACATATTCATCAGCACCAACGTTTAGAAACTCTGGTTGCGGACGGGGCTTCAGCTATTGAAAAACAAGTTTTAAAAAGCATTCATGATTTGCAAGAAAAGTCGGGAATACGGGCGTTAGGTGTTGGAATTGGAGTAGCAGGGCAAATTCAACCTCAAACGGGTCTAGTGGTTTTTGCACCTAATCTCCGCTGGCATAACGTTCCTTTGCAAGCAAACATTGAAAAGGCAATTAAAATCCCAGTGCACATCGTCAATGATGTAAGAGCGATTACCTTAGGCGAATGGCTTTATGGAGCAGGCAGAGGGTATAAAGATTTGATTTGTGCTTTTATTGGAACAGGAATTGGCAGCGGGGTAGTCAGTGGAGGCGAGCTTCTCACTGGATGCAGCAATACATTTGGAGAAGTGGGTCACATGACCATTGACTTTAACGGCCCTAGTTGTACTTGTGGAAGACAAGGTTGTTGGGAAGCTTTTGCAGGGGGATGGGGAATAGCAGCGCAAGCTCAAAAAGCAATTGAGGCGGAGGGGTATAGTGCTGCAGGTCAATGCATGTTGAAATTAGCAGGAGATCGATTGCATGCGGTGACAGCTAAAATTGTCGTGGATGCTTATCGTCAAAATGATCCCCTAGCAGTTTTATTAATGGAAAAAATACATAAAGCATTGATTGCGGGTTTTGCCAACTTAGTGAATCTTTATAGCCCCTGCCGCATGATTATAGGAGGAGGTTTAATTGAGGGGATGCCGGAGTTGATTCAGGTGATTGATAAAGGAGTCAAAGAGATCGCTCTAAAAGCAGCAACTCACTCTTTAGACATTGTGAAACCAAATTTGGGAAAGGAAGTGGGAGTCATAGGATCGGCTGCTGCTATTTTTAACCTAATGAAGCATAACGACGGAGAAGGTATCTAATGCAGGCATCTATCTATACGACCTTATTTTTGGATGTAGGAGGAGTTTTCCTTACTAATGGCTGGGATCATAAGATGCGGGAAAAAGCTGCCCATCAATTTAATATAGACTTCATCGAAATGGATAAGCGGCATGCTTTAACATTTGATACTTATGAGATTGGGAAAATTACACTTGATGTCTATCTCGATCGAGTGATTTTTTATACTCAGCGTCATTTTTCCAGAGAGGAATTTAAAGATTTCATGTACGGTCAATCGCAAGCTTATCCAGAAATGATTCAATTGATACGCGATATTAAAAAGCGCTATTCTTTGCGTACAGTTGCCGTGAGCAACGAAGGACGCGAACTCATGGTCGAACGCATTGAACGCTTTAAATTGAAAGAGTTTATTGATTTTTTTGTATGCTCTGGCTTTGTAGGTTTGCGTAAGCCTGATGAAGACATTTATCGCATAGCCTTAGATCTAGCCCAAGTCAATCCTCAAGAAGTGGTTTATGTGGATGATCGTTCAATGTTGGTTGAGATTGGAGCTAAAATAGGGATGCAAGCCATTCACCACTCAAGTTTTGAACAGACAAAAAACCTTTTACAAGATTTTTTATCCATTACCCCTACAGGAAGGATTGATCGCTATGTTAGAACATCTTCAAACACTATTAGGTGAGGAAACTCCTTATCTTTTGAATCATCAATGCAAAACTATTTCAAAGGATAAACTGCATTTGCCAGGTCCAGATTTTATTGATCGTATTTTTTCTCAAACAGATCGTAAGCCTGCAGTTTTAAGGAGTTTAGCTAACATGTATAACTTTGGAAGGCTAGCAGGTACAGGCTATTTGTCGATTTTGCCTGTTGATCAAGGTGTTGAACATTCGGCAGGTGCCAGCTTTGCTGTGAATCCTGATTACTTTGACCCCGAAAATATTGTCAAACTGGCTATTGAGGGAGGTTGCAATGCTATTGCTTCAACTTTAGGAGTATTAGGCGCAGTGGCCAGGCGCTATGCACATAAAATTCCTTTTTTGGTCAAGCTCAATCATAATGAGCTTCTAAGTTATCCTAATACCTATGATCAAATTTACTTTGGACAGGTGGAGCAGGCCTGGGAAATGGGCGCTGTAGCAGTAGGCGCTACCATTTATTTTGGTTCTGAAGAATCGCATCGCCAAATCCAAGAGACAAGTCATGCCTTTGAAAGAGCGCATGAATTGGGTATGGCAACAGTGTTGTGGTGTTATTTGCGCAATAATGCTTTTAAGAAGGGTAATATAGACTATTCTACAAGCGCAGATTTAACGGGACAAGCCAATCATTTGGGCGTGACTATTGAAGCGGATATCATTAAACAGAAGCAAGCCACGAATAATGGAGGATATCAAGCGCTTCATTTTGGGAAAACAAGTGATTTAGTTTATGATAAACTGACAACAGATCATCCCATCGATTTAACACGCTATCAGGTTGTTAATTGTTACATGGGACGTGTAGGATTGATTAATTCAGGAGGGGAATCCGGTAAAGATGATTTAGTGGAGGCTGTCAGAACCGCAATTATTAATAAGCGAGCAGGTGGAACAGGATTAATTTCAGGCAGAAAGGCTTTTCAAAAACCTATGAAGGATGGCATCCAGTTGCTCAATTATGTTCAAGATGTTTATTTAGATTCTGCTATTACAGTCGCTTAAAGAATTTTATTTTAGGAGAGAAAGATGAAGTCAAAACAATTAGAAGGGGTAAAGATTTTAATGTTTGGAGAGAGCATGTTTGAAGATTTGGAGTTGCTTTATCCACGCTATCGTCTTATGGAAGAAGGAGCCAAAGTGGTGATAGCAGGTCCTAAAGCTAAAGAAAACTTCCAGAGTAAGCATGGTTATCCATGCATGGCTGATATAGCCTTTGAAGATGCTAAAGAAGCAGATTTTGATGCTCTTTTCATTCCTGGAGGATATGCTCCCGATAAAATGCGTAAAAACCAAGCAGTCTTAGAGCTTGTTCGTCAATTTAATCAAAAGGGTAAACCCATTGCTTTCATTTGCCATGCCGGTTGGGTCCCAGCTTCAGCAAAAGTTCTAAAAGGAGTCAAATGCACCTCTTGGCCAAGCATTAAAGACGACTTGATCAATGCGGGAGCCAATTGGGTGGATGAACCTGTAGTTGTCGATCGCCATTTTATTTCCAGTCGCAAGCCCGACGATTTACCTTATTTTTGTCCAGCGGCTATTGAAGTGATCGCGCATTCAAGACAGCATGCCCATGCTTAGGACCCTCTGCGTTAAGTTAAGAGATGAGCTTGAGCTATCAGCGACTAAAGGCGTTGCATAGCTCAAGCTCATCTAATCGTTTGTATGTGAATATTGCTCTGATGATGTAATAAAATGTTCTTCAGGTCTTTGTTTGTGTTGCTGTGCTAAGAATTTCTCTATTGTTTCAAATTCAATCCAAGAAGCATCTGGATGAATGCCTTCACATTGTACGGCTGCTTGCTTCCAATTTGCTTCAGAAAGAAGGTTTTCTTGCCAAAATGGATAGGTGCGGCACTGAAGAGGACGGGCTGCATACACTTGACATTTTTGATCTTGATAAAAAACACAACTATGATTCTGAGATTTTTTTTCGATTAAAGCATAACGTTGGCCTATACACCGCACATATAAACGCTTAAAATCTGCTTGCTTCAAATTTAAATATTCTGCCATTCGTCCCATCTCCTCTTCTGTAATCCAAACGTAACCCGGAGAGCCTGTACAGCATTTGCCGCATTGTGTACAACTAAAAGGTAATCCGGCTTGATACCAAGGAATTTGAAATTGCTTTTCGAGATCTTTGCTCATAGAATGATTTTACCTATTAAAATAGTTTTTTATTGGTTTAAATTTTATTGCAAAAAATAAATACAATACAATAAGAGAAATAAAAATTTATAAAATGGTGCGAACTGTTGCATAAGATCTAGTCCTCGTTTACATTAGTTTTTGCCTATTGAGATTGCTTCAAAGCCCGAGGTTGGGATGAGATGATTCTCTTGTAGTCCTTCAGACTACATGACGAGGGCTAATCTAACCCAGGACTAGGGTGTTCATTTTGTGCAAAAAATGAGCTTTATTTTTCACAATAATTGGCATAGTTGAATTGAAAGTCGCATGTTTATGCCGTCCTTTCAGGACTCGATGTCTTTTTGATAGAACCCAGGCCTCCGCTTCGCTGCGACCTGGGCTGTAACATGACGGCCCTTCAGGCCTTAACAAGAGATGTTTAAGTCCCTCTTCTATAGCCCCTAAATCATCTTTTTGTTAAGGCCTGAAGGGCCGTCATGTTACAGCCCAGGTCGCAGCAAAGATGATTTAGGGACTATAGAAGAGGGACTTAAACATCTCTTGTTAAGGCCTGAAGGGCCGTCATGTTACAGCCCAGGTCGCAGCGAAGCGGAGGCCTGGGTTCTATCAAAAAGACATCGAGTCCTGAAAGGACGGCATAAACATGCGACTTTCAATTCAACTATGCCAATTATTGTGAAAAATAAAGCTCATTTTTTGCACAAAATGAACACCCTAGCCCTGGGTCGGAACTTAACAAAGAACTGTTTTGGGCTTGATGTTTTTCGCGTTATTTTCGAGAAATATGCCCCTAAGGCCTGTTAAAGGCGTGGTGTTGTTAAATTGACGCGATGAATATCAAGCCCAAAAACAGTTCTTTGTTAAGTCCCGACCCTGGGTTAGATTAGCCCTTGTCATATAGTCTGAAGGACTACAAGAGAATCATCTCATCCCAACCTCGGGCTTTGAAGCAATCTCAATAGGCAAAAACTAATGTAATGGAGTACTAGATGATCTTCTGTGCGACTGGCTTTTGATAATTATGATAGCTGGACGGAGTAAATTTTTTCCTATAAATTAATTTTTAAGGTAGTGTGATAAGCGAGCAATAAAAAAGCGGGCAGGAAAATATGCAAGAAGAAGTTAAGCGTCTATTTTTTGGAATAGAAGTTCATGCTCCTTGGCCTGCTCAATTGCCCAAAGGGCGTTTGTTAGATGAAGCACATCGCCATCTCACGTTGGCATTTTTGGGAAATATTCCTTATCCACCTCTTCGCGAACTTTTAAAAAATTTTCCCAAATTGACTCTAAAAATTGGATCGGTTGGATATTTTGACTCTTGCTTGACTCTGCCTCCTCGTCATCCGACTGTTGTGGCTTGGCATGCCCATTGGCTTGATAAGCATGCGCCTATTGTCAATATTCAAAAGATTTTATCTGATTGGCTCGCGTCTCATGGCTATTCCTTGGACCAGCGTCCTTGGAAACCGCATGTGACTCTTTGCCGACAACCCTTTGATGCACAGGTTTGGATGCAGGATTTTCGTCCTCTTCCATTTTATGCCAGTTCCATTCATCTGTTTGAGAGCACTGGCAATCTTAGGTATCTTCCTATATGGAGCTATCCCATTAAAGCCCCTTTTGCAGAGATCAACCATACAGCCGACATCGCTTTTATTATTCAAGGCGAGAACCTGCAGCAACTTTATGAGCATGCATTTACTGCCTTAGCATTTAAAGCTCCAGAATTCATTGAATTTTTCACACCTGTGGAATCTTTTAATCATCTTGATGATGTGATTATCGCTCTCAACGCGATTGTTTCGCTTGTCGATAGCAAAATCGGAAGTCCATTAAAAGCCATCAGTTTTCATGGAGAAATCGTGCCCTTGCAAGATTCTTTATTACAATGGGAGATGATCGTCGATGTTTAAATTAAATAAGATTAAACCCGCAACTTATTTACTGCCAAAAGAAGGCAATATGCGCGTCCCAGGTCTTATCATTGCAACACCCACCTTATTAGAAGAAGTTGAAATTGAGCAGCCACTCGAACAAGTGCGTAATGTTGCCCATTTGCAAGGAATTGTGGGCTATAGCATTGCGATGCCAGACATCCATTGGGGGTATGGCTTTCCCATTGGAGGCGTGGCTGCAATGGATGCTGAAAGTGGAGTGATTAGTCCAGGGGGAGTCGGCTATGATATCAATTGTGGCGTGCGCTTAGCAGTGGCGCCTTTAGCTTTTAAAGACATGGATGAGAGGGCTCGAAAAAGCCTCTTAGAACATATTTTTCATTTAGTTCCCTCTGGAGTTGGCCATGGGCATAAAGGCAGCCAGCGCAATTTGACCGAAACGGATTATCGTCATTTGGTAGAGCAAGGGGCTGCTTGGTCTGTTGGCAAGGGCTATGGCTTTGCAAGAGATCTCCAACATATTGAAAGCAATGGTCTCATTAAAGGGGCTGATATTAAAGCTGTTTCAAAAGAGGCCATGCTACGAGGGCGCGATCAATTGGGATCGGTTGGATCTGGCAATCATTTTATAGAAATAGGAGAAGTGCAACAGCTTTTTTTGCCAGAAATTGCCAGTGCATGGGGAATTGAAAAAGGGCAAACATATATTCTCATTCATTCAGGATCTCGGGGTTTTGGCCATCAGGTTTGCCAAGATACTTTGAATAGTTTCATCAAACAAGGATATGCAGAAGGACTCCCCGATCGGCAGTTAGTGGCAGCGCCCATTAAAAGCAAAGCAGGCCAACAATACTTTGCAGCGATGGCAGCCGCTGCTAACTTTGCCTTTAATAATCGCCAGCAAATTTTGCATGCGGTTCGACAAGGTTTTCAAGAGGTCTGCCGTGTGAATCCAGAAGAGATTCATCTGATCTATGACGTTTGCCATAACATTGCTAAATTTGAAACCTATGTCGTAGATGGGATTGAACGTAAATTATGCGTTCATCGTAAAGGAGCCACTCGAGCTTTTGGTCCTGGAGCTGAAGAATTGGCTCCTATTTTTCGCCAAACAGGCCAGCCTGTTCTTGTGCCGGGTGACATGGGAAGGGCAAGCCACCTCATGGTGGGATTGGGTAATCAATTGACTTGGTGCAGCGCTTGTCATGGAGCGGGACGAGCCCGAAGCCGCCATCAGTCTATGAAGGCTTGGGGAGGAGGCAGACAAGCGATCAATCACATGAAAGAGCAAGGCGTTCAAGTCATGGCTAGCTCTTTTCGCACCATTGCAGAAGAAATGCCCGATGCGTATAAGAATGTTGATGCAGTGGTGGAAGCTGTGGAAGAAGCGGGTCTTGCCAATCGTGTTGCTCGTTTGAAGCCCTCTCTTGTAATTAAGGGGTAAATCATTTTGTCCTCTAATGACATCTAAGGGTGTATTTGATGGAATTTCAAAAGCAAGTTTTTATAAGGAGATAATAAATGCATAAGATATTGTTTATTTTGATAGGGATGATTATCAGCTTCTTACCAGAGATAGCTATTGCTAAAGTTTATGATTGTTTCCTCTTCTTTAATGAATTGGATGTGCTTGAAATTAGGCTCAATGAGCTTTATGATCATGTGGATCACTTTGTCTTAGTGGAATCCAAAGAAACCTTTCAAGGGAATCCGAAGCCCTTATATTATGATGAGAATAAAAATCGCTTTGAAAAATTTGCAGATAAAATCATTCACATAATTGTTGAAGAGCGAGCCTATCAAGGTAATCCGTGGAATGTGGAAGCCTTTCAACGTAATCAAATCATGAGGGGTCTTAAGAATTGTCATCCTGATGATACTATCCTCGTTTCTGACGTTGACGAGATACCCAGAGCAAATATTTTACCAGTTATCTATCAATGGCTATATGATAAAATGATTAATCCTCTGCAATGCGAGCAACCGATTTGCAGATTTTATTTGAATGTTAAAGATTATTGTGGCGAATGCCCTGGTTGGGGAGGAACGTGTGCTACAACATATGAAAAATTATGTTCCCTTTCGCCCGAATCATTAAGAGTAGATCGAAAAGGAAGATATCCGAAAATTAAGCATGCTGGATGGCATTTCACATCGATGGGTGGTATACAAAAATTCGTACAAAAGCTTGAGTCTTTTTCTCATTCCGAGCAGAATCTGTCTGAAAGTAAGACGTCAACCTTCATTTTGAATTATATGCGAGGGCATTGTTCCTTTGTGCCGATAAATGAAGGCTATCCTAGATTTGTCTTGGAAAATCTTCCTTTATTCATCGAAAAGGGATTAGTCTATGAGCCTTTTGTGTCATCAGAGATAAGAGTGAATCAATTGTTATGATATATCATTGTTTGATGGAATGCATGCGTTCTAGGGAGCGTACCTAAAAGATTTAAAATAATAACTCTTATGATTTATAATTTTCTCTGATAAAACAAGGGGGAAATTTGAATGAGTAGGATAGTATTAACTAATGAAAGATGGATAAAAATAAAACCTTTATTGCCAAAAGAACGAGGATATTGGGGCAGACCAAGTCGGCCTCATCGTAAGATTTTAGAAGGCATTATTTGGATTTTAAGAACAGGAGCCGCTTGGAGGGATCTACCACCCAAGTATGGTCCTTGGAGCACATGTTATAATCGCTTTAATCGATGGACAAAGGCTGGAATCTGGCAAACGATTTGGCAAGCTTTAAAAGATGAAATTGACGAAGAAAATTACTCTGTAGACAGCTCAATTGTTGAAGCGCATCAAGATGCTTGTAGGATAAAAAAAAGCCGAAAAAGCCATGGGAAAATCAAGGGCCGGAACAACCACAAAAATTCATGCAGTAACAGATGGATTAGGTCGTTGTATTGATTTTATCTTGACAGAAGGTCAAGTACACGAGAGCACTCAAATGAAGCTTTTACTCAGTGGAAAAAATCCACAAAATGTTATAGCTGATAAAGCTTACGACTCAAATGAAATCAGAAATTTTATAGAAAAGATGGGAAGTCAAGCAGTCATACCCAGCAAAGTATCAAGAGCTGAACTAATTGAACATGATAAACATATCTACAGAGAGCGTTGCTTGGTAGAAAATTTTTTTCAGTTTATAAAACGATTTAGGTGTATTGGAATAAGATACGAAATGAAAGCTCAAAATTATGCAGGAATGTTGACGATCGCTTGTATTATACAATGGTTAATCTTTTAGGTACGCTCCCTAAAATAGGTCTATTTTTAATATTTTTTTTGTTTTATTTGTTTTTTATTAGCAAGTGATGCCGTTCTATAACTTATGGACAAATATACCATTCATTACTTCTTGCTTCATCGATACATTGCTAATAGACTTTTGGCCTATCCCACAAGAGGAATCTCCACAAGCGTAAATTCCCGTGGAACTCACGGTACTCAATTTTAATAAATTTTTGGCTGCATTAATGTCTCTATCGTGTTGTGTACTGCAATGTTGACAGACCCATTCCCTGATGTTCAGCGGCATTTGGATGGCTTTATGCTGACAATGAGAACAGATTTTTGAAGAAGAATAATACCTTGGCGCTCTTATTAGCTTCGAGCCATACCATTCTGTCTTATAGGCAAGCATGCGTATAAATCCGCTCCATCCTGCATCGGCAATCCCTCTACCCAACCTATTCTTTTGCTGCAAAGTTTGTACATCCAAATCTTCAACAACAATAATTGACTTGGTTTTCGCCAATCTTGTTGATAATTTATGATGGAAATCAGTGCGTTGATTGCCGATTTTTCGATGCTGTCTGGCTAACAAAAGAGATGATTTCTTATAATTACTAGAACCCTTTTGTTTGCGACTTTGTTTTTTATTTAACACTCTTATCTTTTTAAGCGATTTATTTAAAGGCTTTGGTGAAATAGTTTTTTCACCTTCTGAAGTTGTAACAAAAGAGGTTAGCCCGACATCAATGCCAATCGCTGGTCCTTCAACTGGCTGGGAATTTTCTATTTCACACTCTACCGTTACACTAACATACCACCGATCTGCTTGACGAGAAACTGTAGCTGAAAGAATTCTTCCTCGTACTTCTGCACACTCTTTAAGTCGAATGATACCCAAACGAGGTAATTGAATGGATTGCTTATTAACTTTAATGGTTCCCGTTAATCGGAAATGATCGTTGATCCCCTTTCTCTTAAATTTTGGGAATCCTCCTTTCTTACCACTCTTCTGGCGGTGGAAAAAATTCTGAAAAGCTCGATCAAGATCTCTCAAAGCCTCTTGGGGCGCACATTTTGACACCTCATACATCCAAGAAAATTGTGACCCCTTCAAACTATTGAGTAATCGGTGCTGTTCAATAGCGTTAGTAGATATTCCATCTTTTTCATATTTTTCAATTCTTGCAGCAAGCCCCCAGTTATAAGCAAACCGAGCAGATCCTGCATGCTTGGCTAAGAGGATGCGCTGAGCGATATTCGGCTTTAATTCATATCGGTAAGCTCTTTTAATTAGCATTTTGCATGGTTTCCAATGCTTTTTTAGCTTTGTTCTTTGCCGATCTTCGTCCGTATAGTCTAGCACAAAAAGAAGTTAACACTTCTATCATATCTTGAACTAAATCATCCTTTAACTCAGAACCATCTGCAACTATTAATTTTCTTCCTTGTGCAGCTAATGCTGACTCCACATATTCAGCACCAAATCTCATCAATCGATCTCGATGTTCGACTAAAATAATCCAGATCTTTGGATTGTTCAATAATTTTATTAATTTAGGACGATGGCCATTGAGGCCAGAGCCTATTTCTGTTACTGTGTGAGCCACAAGATAGCCTTTTTGATTGGCAAAAGTGACTAGCCGGCTTACTTGCCCGTTAAGATCATTTTTTTGATCGGCTGAGGACACACGTGCATAGATAGCAACAGCATTTGGCTCAAGCATTTCCTCTTTGATTAGAATTGTTCCTGTTTTTGTTTGCTCGGCAGGAACAGGGAGTTGTCCTGCTTTGAACCAGCGCCAAGCAGTCCTATAGCTTATGCCTTGTTTTTTTGCCCATTTACTTAGTTTCATGCTAATGAAATATTAAATTCGAACATATATGTCTATAAATTTGTCAACAGTTCGCAGCCCCTTATGTACTTGTGAAATAAAAGGACAATTAGGGAATCAACTATTTGAAATTTCGGCGACTTTGGCATATGCCTGGGATTATGGCTTAGAACCTCTCTTTCCAGGGTTAAATTCAGGTGACTTGCATCTCTCGTATAATCGGGACAAGATTTTCTTTAGGCTAAATACCTGTGCATTACCTCGGGGCCCGCAATTCAGATTTCATGAATCAGGATGGGGCCAAGACAATCCTGAAAAGCCGCCTTATCACCTGGGTCACTATTTGCATGGCTTTTTTCAATCATTGATTTATTCCATTATCATAGAGATAAGCTTTTGGAAATTTTCTCCCTTCAGCATGGCTTGATGCTCTCTTACAATTGGCTTAATAGGAGGAATTTCTACCACTTGGCGAACTTCTGCTATGTAACTCTTAAGAAAAATGTTTGCAAAAAAAAGTAAAAGCAATCACTTTCTTTTTAAGAAACATTTTGTCTTTCCAAGTTAATTAGAGGAGAATACATGAACTTACTATTAAAATTATTTTTCACTCTGAGCCTCCCAATCTTAGTTACTCATACTTCTTCTATACCGCTTCAAGCAAGTTATATCGATCCTAAAGGAAGTTGGCATGGTTCTGATGTTCAATGCTTTCATATCTTTGATCCTTCCTTAGCTCAAGGCTTAGTGGATTTTTTTAAACAAGAGAACGCCAATTCTGTCGTTGATTTTGGCTGTGGGATGGGAGATTATCAATTGAAACTTTTGCAGAATGGGATTAATACAGAAGCTTATGATGGGAATCCTGACACACCTTTACTCACTCAAGGTAGAGCAGGTGTGCAAGATTTGAGTATTCATTTCGATTTGAATAAACGTTATGATTGGGTGATGAGTTTAGAGGTTGGTGAACATATACCAAAAGAGTATGAGCGTATTTTCATTGAAAACTTAATACGCCATGCAACCAACGGGATTGTTCTTAGCTGGGCGATTCCTAATCAAGGAGGCCACGGACATTTTAATGAGCAAAGTAATCAGTATATTAAAGATATCCTAGCATCATATGGATGGTACAATGACGAAAATAGCGAAAACGTTTTGAGAAAAACCTCTCAATTACATTGGTTTAAAAATACGATAATGGTGTTTCGCAAGCTATAATTCAGTTTATGAATATTCATACAAACCTGTCTTATGGCTTATCCTTGCACTGTAGCTGTAAATGTGAGAACATATAAAGAGCAAGTGCATTAGGAAGCCACCCTGTTTTTAGGATTGGATTATTAAAAGAACGCCATGAATTTATTTTTTCAAGAGGTTCTTTTTGTGGTTTTCTCCGATCGTATTAATTGGTGTTGACCTGCCCCAAAAATTTAATCTAATTATAAACTCAATAGTTTCAATTGTTTGCTTTATTTCTTGCTTAACAAAGTACTGGCTAACAAATTCTGTAGGTGTCAAATAGCTAAGCGAGCTATGAGGTCTTTTCTCATTGTAATTTATACGCCATGTTTCAATAATTGCTTGAGCTTCCTTTAAATTTAGAAATAGATTTTGATCTAGGCATTCTTGCCTAACTTTACCATTAAAACTCTCAATATATCCATTTTTAGTAGGCTTGCCGGGAGGGATGTACTCAAGCTTAATTCCTTTTTCTTTAGCCCATTTTTTGAATAAGCTTTGAAGTGTATTCAGGGCCATTATCTAATACAATAGATTCGGGCAATCCTCTTATAAAGCTTAAGCGGTCCAAGGCATCGATGACTCTTTTGCTAGGCAATGAACTCGCAACTAACATCGTTGGGCACTCTCGTGAGAAAGTGTCAATAATATTGAGCAAGCGAAGTTTCCTTCCATCAGCTAAGCTATCAGACATAAAATCCATTGCCCATCTTTGATTTGGTTTTTCACATTTTTCTAAAGGCTCTTTATAACGATTAACATATTTCTTCTTCGTCTTTTTCTTTAAGCTTAACCCTTCTTGAACATAAAGGCGGTAAACTTTCTTCTGATTAACAAGCAAGCCTTTTCTCTTAAGAAGAACTACTATTCTCCTATATCCAAAGCTTTTATGATTCAAAGAAATATGTACAATCCTTTCTCTTAAGCTTTTATCTTCTTTAGCAACACCTTTATAGCGTATGGTCGGCCTTGCAGCTTTTATTAGCTCACAAGCTCTTCTTTCGCTTATCTCAAATTGATCTTTAAGATAGCTGACTACCATCTTCTGAGCTTGTGAGCCTACCACTTTTTTGAAACAATATCCTTCAAAGCTCTATTATCTAGCATTGCCTCTGCAAGCATCGTTTTAAGCTTTTGATTTTCTTCTTCTAAGGCCTTTAAGCATTTAGCTTCAGAAACTGTCATTCCTCCAAACTTAGCTTTCCATTTATAAAAAGTATTGGGTGTTACATTATGCTTGCGGCAGACTTCTAAAACTTTAGCTCCAGCTTCTGCTTCAGCTAAAATTCCTATGATTTGTTCTTCTGAAAATCGACTTTTACGCATCTTGATTTGCTCCTTAAATTTAAATTATCCATCTTATCATGGATTAACTTTTGGGGAGCAGGTCAAGATGTCCGTCCTTTTTTAAGAGACCAAGCTTTACTGGATCTGTGGAATATCGATTTTTTTCATCATTGGATACAGCGTTTAAGATTCGAATAATTAATGACAGGAAAATTAAGATCTTATCAGACACGTGTCTAGGAAGATGTTAGAATCTTCGTTTATCATAAGAGATCTAGGCTCGGTAGCGGGCTCTTGCTGGCTTAAACAATGAAAGCTGCCAAGCCCCCAAATGATGTCTTTGGAGTTCAGCCCTATGACCTTGCGATCTTTAAAGCATGAGGAGAGAATATCCAATGCCTTTTCATCGTTTGGATCTTCAAAAGTGGGAACCACGACGGCAGCATTGCTCATATAAAAATTGGCATAACTGCATGGCAGAAGTTGTCCTTGCTCAAAATAAGGACTCGGAACAGGAAGTTCAATGATATTCAATGGCTGGCCATTGAGAAGACGCATCGATTCAAGAGCCTTCACATTTGCTTTTAAAACGTTGTAATCTGGATGGCTATAATGGTCTGCGATAATGCTCACAACACTGTTTTCATTCACAAACCGTGTAAGATCATCAATATGACCATCTGTGTCATCTCCTTTAATTCCATTCTCTAACCACAAGATTTGATCAATCCCATAGAATTGCATCAAATAGCGTTCAATTTTTTCTTGACTACACTGGGGATTGCGATTGGGATTGAGCAAGCAAGATTTCGTTGTGAGAACTGTGCCTTGTCCATTAAAATCAACAGATCCCCCTTCCATAATGATGTTGGGAGTAAAGCAGGGAATTCCATAGTGGCGAGCAATCAATTTAGGAATCTGATCATCAAGATCATAAGGAGGGTATTTGTCTCCCCAAGCATTGTAGCGCCAATCGACAATGGCTTTTGGCTGCACAGCAGATGGACGGATAAGAAAAGCGGGTCCGTGATCGCGGCACCAGGCATCGTTAGTGGAGTGAAGAAAAAATTGGACTTGAGAAAAATCAACATCTGCTTGAATGAAATGCTCCTCTGCCTTCATTTGCATCGCTTTGTCATTGATATTGATGCAAACTTTTTCTCCTTCTGCGAGGATTTTGACAAATTGAGCATAGACCCCATAAATGTTTTCAATTTTGCCTGGCCAAGAAGCCTCTTTGTGAGGCCAACTCAGCCAGGTCGCATCGTGTGTTTTCCATTCTGCAGGAAAATAATAGCCTAGTTCTTTTGGCGTTGTCATGGGGATAGAGTCATGTTGGTTCATCAATATAACGTTGCATAATCGGTTGATAGGTTTCGATGCGCCGATCTCTTAAAAAAGGCCAGTGAGTGCGATAAAAATCAGATTGGCTTAAATCAATCTCCTGAACAATAATTTCTGGATTGTCATGATTTGCTTGTTGAATCATCATTCCAAAAGGATTAGCAATAAAAGAGCCTCCCCAAAACTTCATTTGATCTTCAAAACCTGTACGATTAACCGAAACCACATGAATGCCATTGGCTATTGCATGGGAGCGTTGAATGAGTTGCCAAGCTTCATATTGGGTTTGATTGGTCTCTTCATCTTGGCTTGCTGCCCAACCAATTGCTGTAGGATAAAAGAGAATTTCAGCTCCTTTCAAAGCAGTAATACGTGCAGCTTCCGGGTACCATTGATCCCAGCAGATGAGAACCCCAATCTTAGCAAATTGAGTGGAGAAAACCTGATAGCCTAAGTCACCGGGAGTAAAATAAAATTTCTCGTAATAGCCTGGATCATCAGGAATATGCATCTTTCGATATTTCCCTAGATAAGTTCCATCCGCATCAATCACAGCAGTTGTATTGTGATAAAGGCCCGCTGCTCTCTTCTCAAATAGGGAGGCAATAATGACCGCTTTTAACTCAGCCGCCAATTGACATAGCCTTTCAGTTGAAGGGCCCGGAATGGGTTCGGCTAATTTAAAATTGTCATGATCTTCGATATTGCAAAAATATAAAGAGCGAAAAAGTTCTGGCAGGCAAATGATTTGAGCCCCTTTAGCAGCAGCTTCTCTTATTTTTTCAATGGTTTGTTCAAAGTTCTGCTGGGGATTGCGCGTACAATGCAGCTGAATGAGCCCCACTTTTACTTTATTTAGAGACATGATCGATTTTCTCCTAAGCTCAATTTTATTGCCCCAGCACATAAGCAAAAATAAGGGGAGCAACAATGGATGCATCCGATTCGATCAAATAGCTTGGCGTTTTAGCATCCAATTTTCCCCAGGTAATCTTTTCATTAGGAACAGCTCCGCTATAAGAACCAAATGAGGTTGTGCTATCGCTGATTTGGCAAAAATAGCCCCATAAAGGGACTTTTTCTTGTAGATCTTGTCGAATTAAAGGAACAACGCAAATGGGAAAATCGCCTGCAATTCCGCCACCAATTTGAAAAAATCCAATCGATTGATGGTAAGCTATTTGCTTATACCAATCAATGAGGACACCCATTTGTTCTGTTCCAGATTTGACAATCTGATAAGTCCTTAAGTCACCAGATACAACATGAGAAACGAAAATATTGCCCAAAGTGGAATCTTCCCAGCCAGGAGTAAAAATGGGCAGATTTTTTTCTTTAGCTGCTAACAACCAACTATTTTTAGGATCAATTTCGCAATAGCGTTCCAACAATCCGCTGTCTAAGAGCTGAAAGAGGTATTCATAGGGAAAATAGCGTTTCTTTTCTTTGTCAGCTTGTTGCCATAATTGCAAAATTTCTTTTTCAATGCGCCGAATAGCTGTGTCTTCGGGAATGCATGTATCAGTGACGCGATTCATTCCTTTTTTTAGCAACTGGATTTCATCTTCCGCTGTTAAATAGCGATAGTGAGGAACACGTTCATAATGGGTATGGGCAACCAAGTTAAAAATATCTTCTTCTAAATTAGCTCCTGTGCAGGAAATGGCATGTACCTTATCTTGACGGATCATTTCTGCTAGGGAAATGCCAAGCTCTGCAGTACTCATAGCTCCAGCAAGAGTGATAAGCATTTTGCCGCCTTTATTTAAATGCTCTATCCAGCCTTCGGCTGCATCGACGCAGACAGCGGCATTAAAATGCTTAAAATGACGCTTCATAAATGTTCGAATAGTAGTCATGATTTTTTTACCTAAAATAAAATTCTTAAACAGTTAAATAGGTGTAGCTTTCGAGCGATTCTTTAAATTTTTTCTGCAGCTTAGCCGACTCTGCATTGGATAAACGTCCTGATTTCAAGGCTTTTTCTATTAAGATACGTAGCTGTTTTAAGAGTTGTTCTGGATTATATTGAGCATAAGACAAGACCTCTTCAATCGTGTCTCCTTCCACTACATGTTTGATAATCCATTGTCCTTCTTCATCGAGTTCAACATGCACGGCATTGGCATCGCCAAATAAATTATGAAGTCCACCTAGAATTTCTTGATAAGCACCTACTAAAAATATTCCAAGATAATAAGGGGAATTTTTAAATTGATGGAGAGGCACATCACGCTGCATCTCGCGGCGCCCTACAAAACGATTAATTTTTCCATCGCTATCACAACTCATATCAGCTAAAATGCCACGTCTTGTCGGTTCTTCATTTAAGCGATGAATGGGCATAACAGGGAATAATTGCTCAATTGCCCAAGAATCTGGTAAAGATTGAAAAACGGAAAAATTGCAGAAATAAATATCAAATAAAATGTCATTTAGCTTTTCAATGTCCTCAGGAATGTGAGGAAGCTGATTGGCAAGCAATCGGATTTTAGCAATCAAATGACGATAAGCTTTTTCAGCATAAGATCGCTCTTGCAATGTTAAATTGCCGCACATGAAGTTTTCTAAAATAGCTTCTTTGAATTCAAAAGCATCGTGTAAAGCTTCTTGGCATGTGTGGGGCGTGACATTTTCGTAAAGATCGCCAATTGTAGCTAAGAGAATATGATCACTGGGAGGAAGATCAAGTTTGGAAACAGGTTCTACCATAGGAGCCACATCAATGACTTCTGTAATTAAAATGGCATGATGAGCAACCAACGCGCGGCCAGATTCTGTAATGATCACGGGATGAGGAATTTCAGCATTTTTACACGCATCTCCAATAGCAGACACAATATCGCGTGCATACTCTTCTACGCTATAATTCATGGAAGAATCTGAAGTTGTCTTAGTGCCATCATAATCCACTCCCAATCCTCCACCTGCATCGAAAAAACATAAAGAAGAACAGAGCTGTGCTAATTCTGTATACATGCGAGAAGCTTCTTTTAAGGCTTTTTTGACAGCCTGGATTGATGTAATCTGACTTCCAATGTGAAAATGCAAAAGTTTTAGCCAATCTGTCTTTTGAGCTTTCTGAAGCTGCTCCAAGCACAGCATAATTTCATGCGTATTGAGCCCAAATTTTGCTAAATCGCCTCCAGATGTTTGCCAACGCCCAGCGCCTTTATTTGAAAGTTTCATGCGAAATCCAATCTCAGCTTCAACGTCTAAACGTTGGGCAACATCTAACACAAGCTGCAGCTCATAGGGCTGTTCAATGATGATGATAGAACGTCTGCCCAGTTTACGAGCCATTAAGGCTAACTCAATATATTCTGCATCTTTATATCCATTGCAAAGAAGAAGAGCTTGTAAATTATCGCTAAAGGTCATGACTGCTAAAAGCTCCGGTTTACTTCCCACCTCTAAACCTAATTGTTGCTCATGACCTGTTTGTTCAATTAATTCTACAACATGACATTGAGGATTCACTTTAATAGGAAAAGCAATGCGATAGGTGTTTTCATATTCAAATTCTTCAATCGCAGCATCAAAAGCCGCTTTTAAAAAATGAATTCGATCCCGAATAATATCATTAAAGCGGATGAGAATGGGAGCCTCAATTCCTCGTTGAACGAGAGCTTCAACTAATTCAAATAAATCTCCTTCTGCACCTTGCACATAAGGTTTAACACTGACGTGTCCTTGGTCATTAATACCAAAGTAAGGGGTTCCCCATCTTTGGATCCAATAAAATTCTTCGTTTTTTGCTAAAAGACTTTCTTTCACTTCATTCCAACCTATTCTGTAAAATTTTTAGCGTTAATGAAATAATGTCGGTTTCAATCAAGATGGCTCTTGAATTTTACCAGGCTTCTCATTTTTATCATGATCAGTAAAATCTTCCAACAAGATACAACGATGATTCCTATTTTAAATTTATAGGCATCAACATTTATTTTATTTTAAAAAGTGATCTTTATTCCTATAAAATAAGGAATAAACACTTTTTTTGTTGAATTAAAATAACTATACAAAATAAAATTCGTGTTTAAATATCGTTAATAAGGATTCCTTATGAATATTAGTATGGATGGAATTAAAGATTATTTACAAATAGGATCAGGATTTCAATTTGCAGCTGAGCAAATGGGAAAATTAGCGGATCGCATGGTGAAAGTGCTTAAACAAGCTTTGGAATATGTGAGACAAGATGCGTACCTAGCAGGCGCGACAGTGGTTATTGCAAATATTGTATTTCTTGAAACAGCAATTTTAGTAACCCGTTTAGCTAATAAAATTCTCGTTTGCCTTTTTGGTTCTGAAGAGAAGTGGAGTAAAACAGTCATTACAGTTCATTCTTTTTTCATTTTATCTGAGATTTCTTCATTGGTTATTGGAATGAATATAGCTCTCTATCAAGGAATAAAAATGCCGTTAAGCCCATTAGCAGTTGTTGCAATTAGCATCACAACATGTGCAACCTACATTTTATTTGATTTATGGAAAGCAAACAGAAATCAAGATCGGAAGATTGAGGAGGTTTGAGTGAAAATTGATTTGCTCGAAGCTTTTATTCCGGTCAGATTGGCTGCGCCATATGTAGGGGAAGCGGCAGGTCAATGGGCTCAACACATTGTAAAAGTAATAGATGGTGTGTCTTTATATCTTCAAAATCCATCGCTTGCTTATCTAGCCTTGATCGGAGTAAATATTGCTTTTTTTGAGATCGCGGTACAAATCTGCCGGGTTGTGAATTTTCTTTTCAATTTAATTGAAAATTATGAAGAAGCTCAACACCCTGAACGTTGCTTGCGCTCTTTAGTGTTAGGTGCGGTTTTTGTTTCTATTATTGGAGTAGGAAATTGGGCATTCTATTCAAGACTTCGTTTACCTATTTCCAAAGCCACTACTGTTGCTGTAAATGTTCTGAGTTGTATGGCTTATTTTATTTATAAATCTGGTCGCTAGTTTGACAATTTAATTGAGATTAAATATGGATATTGTAGTTACCCCTTATACTCTTCAAGATGTTTTTAATAATGTTAAAAGTTATTTAAGTTTAAAAAACAATGAATGGACGGGACGTGTTGTGACGGTGTTAAAGTCTGCTCTTGTTTATTTAGAAGATCCTCGTGTGGCAATCTCGGCTACTTGCATAGTGAATTTTGCCATTTTAGAAATAGCTATAAGGATTGGTCGATTGGTTAGCTGCTGTTGTTCTGGAAAGACGCAGACAGAGAGACAGATCAAATCAGCCATCGAAGTGACTTTAGCAGCTGGTTTAACTTTAATAGGAAACATTGCGTGGGTTAAGGCAACAGGCATCGCCCTTCATCCATGTCTTGTAGCAACTCTTATTGGCTTAAGTTTTATTATCAAGTATAATTTAGAAAATTATCTCGAGCCTCAACCAATATCAGCAGATATAATAGGATAGGGCCCTATCGACATGTCGTTTATTAGAAAATTTTATTAATTAAATAGATCATTTTGTTTTGGAGTTGTTATGTTATTTAATGTGAATATAGATGGAATTAAAAATGGGTTTGTCGCTCACTGTGAAGGAAGTACTGCTGAAGTGAGTGAGTGGATGGGACGTGCAATCGCTTGTTTGAAATCTGGTGTTGAAAACGTAATGCCTTATTTGCAAGATAAAAGAATTGCAACAATTGCATTAATTGCAGTGAATCTTTTATTAATTGAAATCGTCAATTTATCTAGCTGGTGCTGGAATACACATTGTCCTACTGATACTGAAGGTAAGCGAATCTTCCGTGATCTTGTTGACATCACATGTGGACTTTCAATTCTGGTTGCTGGAGTGACAGCTTTTGCTAAATATACAAAATTGCCTTTCAGCTCCTTTGCTATTGTAGGCATCAGCCTTGCGACTCTTCTTATCAGAAGTTCCCTCTCAACAATAGAAAATTAAACAAAAGTATATCGTCCAATAGGTTGTTTAATTTAGCTGCAGCTGCACACGCCATTTTTTTATCAGAAGATCAGGTTGATAAGAAAGCTTAGAAATTCGCAGAGAGGGGATGCCCAAGTCTTGCTCTAGGTTTATCCATGCACAGGTTCCCTCTACTGAATGTGCTAAATCTTGATAGAGATACTGATAAAGACCCTTAAAGGATTGGAGCGCTTTGCTAAAGTGAACAACATAGCAATCTGTTGATAGCCATTCACCAATGATGAGGCCAACGGGTTGTTGATTAACATAGGTCATTCGTCCATGAAGGTGTAAGAGATGAAAATTTTGAATGGCTTCTAGGCACGCAGAATAATCAGTTTGATTGAGATTCGTCCCATGCTCTTTTTGCCAGATCTCTAATACTTGTTGCGCATCATGGAAGTGCTCTATAAAGTTTTCACTTTTCACTTCATAATGATCTAAAAGCTGTTTAACCTGATTGCGTTTACCATCTAGATGCCTCCCAGGGTAATGAGCAAGCTTAGGCGTTGTATAGAGATAATCGCTGTCTGCTTCTTTAAAGCTGGCTTGTAAGAGCTGTTTTTCCAATAGTGTTAACCAATTTTCTGGAATGGGAAATAAAGTTTGAGTTTGAAGAATAACTTTTTGCAGAATTAATTGAGAAATTTGTAGAGGATGGCGTGTCATCATGATAAAAGGAACTTGATCCCTTGATACGCCTTTGATAAAGACTTCCTGTTCAACCCTTATCACTTCATAACGATGTATGTGACGAAAAAGATACAGATTGGCAAAAGAATATTCTGAAAGGGCAAGATCCAGTTGACGAAATTTGCTTTCGATGACATCTTGATGACTGAGATTTAAAGGTTCAATGTGCATGCAAGCTAAGGCTTTTTATGTCGATTGATAGCAAAGCGAATTCAAAAATTCAAATTTGAAGAGTTCAAATGTTTGTCTTCACTTCTGTTTAATGCGTTCCACTCGGTCGGTCAAAGATGGGCTAGAAACCCTTGTTGTTCACTTAAAGAAATTATAACCCACTGTGACCCAACCTAGAGGATGTGACCGAGTAGGGATTTGATTTATGCAACTTAATAGAGAAAAGGAAGATGAGAGGGAATTTCTTGAGGCTTCATATGCGTCATATCTTTGTCTACTTCTCCTTTAATTAATTTTGCTGTGTTGGGATGGATAGATTGTCTGAGTAATCCAAGAAGTGAAGGACTTGCTGCGATATAAAGTGTTTCAAATTCGCCTTGATTACGTGCATTTTCCAAGTAATCTGCAAGAGATTTTGCAAATACTGCAAATTCATGTCGTTTTGGAAGGACTTTGGGCTCAAGAGCGTGTCGGCCAATTCCTGCGCTTTCAAAATCTCTTCCCGGTTTATCCGATACAAGATCAAGATTATGCAAACGGCTTTCGGGATGTTCTAAAACCTTAAGTTCTGTTAAATCAAATCTTTTTTCAATTTTATAAATGCGCGCTAAGCTACTATTTGCCACTATCAGCCAAGTATCCTTTTTCATCGCCATGCTCCTTTTATCTAAAACCGTTGAATGTTTTATTTCATAATCTTTAAAGAGTTTTTTGAATATCAATTCTTTTGATATTCATAATCAAATTTTTGTTCCCCGTTGAGAGTTGAATAATCTTTGTCCTAGTAGAATGATGCCTTGTAAAGGATAGGGAATTTGAATCTGCTTTCTTGCTTCCGTAAAGATCTCATAACAAGTTTCAATTTTTTGTTGTAAGTCACGAGTTTGACTTTTTTGCTCATCTATATCTGCTTGCAGCTTAGTGTTAGATTGAACCATTTTGTCAACACATATCTTCAAAATAGAATATTCCTTATTTAAATCGTTAAATTGTCCTTTTAATTCTTGATTTTGATCTTCTAGTTCTTGATATAGAGTTTCCAAATGCTTGTATTTGTCTTTTAACTCTTCCGATTCAGTTTTTAATGTTTGATTTTCTTCATTTAAAAGAGCATAGTCGTTCTCTAACTCTTCATATTCTTGCTCGAGTGAAGCTGCCTTTGATTTCAATTGCTCATTCTGACTATCTAATTTCTCAAAAGCTTCCCCCAATCCCTCATATTTCTTGCTTAAATCTTGAAAGTGAGTCCTTAATCCGTCGGTTTCATTTTTCAATTGAGCATTTTCTTTTTCAGTTTTTAAATACTCATCGCTTAAAAGAAGATGCTGCTGCTTAAGTTCTTTAGTTTTATCACTTAAATCCTGGAAATTATTTTTCAACTTGTTATTTTCTTTGAGCATGTCAATAATTTTAACAGTCAACTCTTTCTTAGATGATTCAAGCTCTGAAATATAAACATCCTTTAATTCGGCAATTTCTTCGATCTGTTGCGCATCAGCAAATGCTTCCTTTAGAATATCTTGAATTGCTGTTGAACGCTCTTCTAAGGAGCCTTTTTGAGTTTGTAAAACACTAATGATGTGCCCATAGGTACGAGATAACAAGGTGTTTGGAAAAATTGCTCCACCAACTTGTGCTTTTGGCGTAACGAAACTGACTTGCTGCATATTGTTCTTCCTTATTGCAAATTTTAAAGATACTCTAAAACTTTACCAATTCCTATGATTAATGATATTCATGGGAATTCAGTAAAATAGCAAAGAAAATGATTTTCAAAGAGAGATCAACATAAAAGAGGTTAAGTAATGATTGCACATTTATCACCTATTGGGTGTCCTTTGCAAACTTTCCTATCGTTTGCTGCTAACAGCGTGCAAGAAAAGGCACCTTTAATGCAAAAAATTGGCCATTTACGCCAGCAGATGACTGAATGGAGAGAAAAAACAAAGCAAATTCAACAAGATCAAAACAAAATGCATCAAATAGTTGTTTTGATTCAGCAAGATCAAGAAGAAATAGAAAAAGGACAAAAAAATTTAACAAATCGTCAAGAGCAAATTGATCAAAAGGTTATACAAATACAGCAAAGTCATAAAGAGATAGGAGCGCACACTGTGATTTTGGATCACATGTGGAAAATCTTGTTTCCTTACACCGGCAAAATTCAAACCAATCAAAAACAGATGCAATTAAAATTGCAAGACGTTGAGCAAAAGCGAAACGATATTCATCAACATGCCTTTGTCATTCATCAAAATATTCCCCTGATCCATCAAAATCTGCAGAATGCTAACCAAATAATGAATGGCATTCCTCATCAGGTAAGGAGAATAAAGCAAGATCACCAGGCAATGAAAATCCTGGTAAAAACAATGGAGGAAAAGCGCGATAATATTCGCTATCATCTTTCTGGTCTTCAACCTAAGAAAGTGGAAACCATGCCTTTAAGAGAATCGGAACCAGCGTTGCATTTTTCAGAAGATCAAAAACCTGTCAAGGAAGCCTCCTTTTATTTTTGGACTTCATTGTTAAAAAGAATGAAGGATATTGGCTTATGGATTCTGTTAGAGTTAGGATATCAAATAGAGCAAGCGCACCAACGTTCGAAAAATTGGGTGGCTTCTATCCTTTTTTAAATAGAGCGCCTTTCACAAAGGCTTGCATAGCCTTAATTGTATTGTAACTAAGTCTAGGCTTGATTTCTTTTTCTTTAAATTATGCGCTGCATTTGCTATTATGTTATTCTTTATAAAATAGATAGAATAGAATAAATAGAAGGATCATTCACATGGCTGTCAGCGTATTTAATCTCTTCTCGATTGGCATAGGACCTTCTAGTTCTCATACTGTGGGGCCCATGCGAGCTGCGCGGCAATTTACGTTAATGTTGGAGCAACTGAATGTGCTTAATCACACAAGTCAGCTCCTCATAGATCTTTATGGATCCTTGGCTTTGACGGGCAAAGGACATTCTACCGATCTGGCTATTTTGCTTGGCTTAGAGGGTGCAACGCCAGAAGGCATTGATCCTAATCAGGTTCAAATGCGCGTCAATGATATTCGGCAACACAAACAATTAAAAATATCTGAAAATCGCTCTATTGCTTTTCAGGAGGCTTCCGATCTTCTTTTTCATTTTGATAAACAGCTTCCCTTTCACCCCAATGGCATGCGCTTTACAGCTTATGACGCGCACCATAAAATTCTTTTGCAGAAAATTTATTATTCTGTAGGAGGCGGATTTATTGTGGAGCATGAAACAGCCTTAAAGGATCAAAAAATCATTCAAGATGAGCATCGCTTGCCCTATCCATTTAAAACAGCAACAGAATTATTGTCTCTTTGCAGTCAAAATCATTTGACTATAGCTGAGTTAATGATGGAAAATGAAAAAGCTTGGCGTCCAGAAGAAGAAGTTAAGAAGGGCTTATGGCGCCTCTGGGAAGTCATGCAAGATTGTGTGCAAAGAGGTTGGCAGCAAGAAGGAGTATTGCCAGGAGGTTTAAATGTCAGACGTCGTGCTGCCGGCATCTATCGCTATTTGCAAGAACAAGAAAAGAAGAAACATGACCAACGCGATCCTGCTGAAATTATGGATTGGGTAAGCCTTTGGGCTCTAGCGGTTAATGAAGAAAATGCTGCAGGAGGGAGAGTCGTGACCGCCCCAACAAATGGGGCTGCAGGGGTCATTCCAGCAGTGCTCCATTACTACCAAAAGTTTGTCAAAAACGCTTCCAAAGAAGGCATCATCACCTTTTTATTGACTGCAGGGGCCATAGGCATCCTTTATAAAGAGGGTGCATCCATTTCCGCCGCTGAAATGGGATGTATGGGAGAGGTAGGAGTGGCTTGTTCGATGGCGGCCGCTGGATTGGCAGCGGCTCAAGGAGGAACGAATGAGCAAATCGAAAATGCTGCTGAGATTGGAATGGAGCATAATTTAGGTTTAACTTGTGATCCTGTAGGTGGGCTTGTGCAAATTCCTTGTATTGAACGCAATACGATGGGTGCTACAAAAGCCATCAATGCTGCTCGCTTGGCACAGCTTCATGGAGATGGACAGCATAGAGTGAGTCTGGATCAAGTGATTGCCACGATGAGGCAAACAGGTCATGATATGATGGCGATTTATAAAGAAACCTCTCAAGGGGGGCTAGCCGTTAATGTTCCAGAATGTTAAAGTAGTCATTTTATGATCTAATGAATGTGTGAAAGGCTTATGCAGCAAATAGAAATACGAGAAGCAATTACTCTAGAAAATAAAGGGGAGAAAATCTTTGGCATCTTGCATCGCCCTTTGCATTTGAGCCAGGTTCCTGCCATTGTGATTTGTCCCGGTTTTGCTGGAAATAAGTGTGGTAAATTTAGAATGTTTGTGACCCTGGGACAAGAGCTCGCTAAGCAAGGGATTGCAGTTTTACGCTTTGACTATCGAGGATCTGGAGATAGTGAAGGAGAATTTCATGATATCACATTAGAGGGAAAAATCAGCGATACCTTAAAATGCTTGAATTTTTTGGCCCATGATCCTCAAATTGATGCTTCGAGGCTAGGTTTATTAGGTCGTTCTTTGGGAGGAGCGATCGCAGTCTTAGCGGCACGTCGTCACCAAGCGATTAAAAGCTTAGTGCTTTGGGCTCCTGTTTTTAGAAGTGATCCATGGCGTGAATTATGGGAATCTTTCAAATCTAATCAAAAACTCGATCAAAGCAAACAAGATATTTTGCGTAACCTTCCCGCTAATATCCCGAATCTTGAATTTTTATCTCAGTTTTTTAAGCTTGATTTACATAAGGAATTAGAAGGTCTTAAACAGATTCCCCTCTTGCATATTCATGGGGAGCAAGATCAAGTTGTGAAAATTGAACAAGCTAAGGATTTTGAAAAAGCACGCGTAGGATTGGATAATACACGCTTCGTGCAGCTTTCAAAAACCGATCATGATTTTTCAGATTTTAGAGAGCAAGTCATTGCCATTCAAGAAACATGTCAGTGGTATCAACAAACCCTTTAGGGAGCGCTTGACATGGAAAAGATGAGTTTGCTTCAGCGCGATCGACTTTGTTATCAACCTACATTGCCTGCCATTTTACGAGATTTGAAATTAATTACTCCTGTGAATAAAGAGAGAGAAGTCAATTTGGATCCTACACTGCAGGATTTATTTCCTAATGCCAAGAAATTGCCTTTTCTTTTTTTTGAACAAGGAAATTCTTCAGCTTCGCTTCAGCCCCTCAAAGTAGGAATTGTGTTATCTGGCGGGCAAGCGCCTGGTGGTCAAAATGTCATCACAGGTCTATTAGATGCTTTAAAGAAATTAAATCCTGCCTCGCAATTAATTGGATTTTTAGATGGCCCTAACGGAATCATTAAAAATCAATTCATCGAATTAACAGAAGAAAAAGTCACTCTTTATCGAAATCAAGGAGGTTTTGATATCATTGGATCGGGACGGACGAAAATTGAAACACCCGAACAATTTGAAGCTGCACAACAGACATTTAAGGCGCATGCTCTGGATGGATTAGTCATTGTAGGGGGAGATGATTCCAATACCAATGCTGCTTTTTTAGCCGAATTTTGCCTACAGAAAGGATTGCCCACGCGCATTATTGGAGTCCCAAAAACCATTGATGGCGATCTCAAAAATGCATTTATTGAAATCTCCTTCGGATTTGATACAGCTAGTAAAATTTATTCAGAAACCATTGGCAACCTAGCCAAAGACTCTCTTTCTGCTAAGAAGTATTATTTCTTCGTCAAAATGATGGGGCGTTCTGCTTCTCATCTTACTCTAGAGTGTGCTTTGCAAACTCGTATTAATCTGGCTCTAATTGGCGAGGAAATTGCAGAGCGAAGACAAACATTAACACATGTTGTGGATGAAATTGCTAATTTAATTTGCGAAAGAGCAGAAAATAATAAAAATTTTGGAGTGATTCTCATTCCCGAAGGCTTATTGGAATTTATTCCAGAGTGCCAGTTGATGATTAAAGAGCTTAATCAATTTTTGGCTAGCCAAGCGTCGAATCAAATCGAGGAAGGAAATTTTTCTGAAACATTGGACATGATCGAGCAAAATCTTAGCCAAGCATCTGCTGAGTGTTTTTCTAGTCTACCACCAGAAATTCAGAAGCAGTTGTTATTAGATCGTGATCCTCATGGCAATATTCAATTATCTAAGATAGAAACGGAACGTCTTTTAATTTCGCTTGTGGAACAAGAGTTAAATCATCGTCAACAACAAGGGAAATATTCCGGAAAATTCAACCCTCAGCCACTTTTTTGTGGTTATGAAGGACGCTGCGGCTTGCCTTCTAATTTTGATTGCCAGTATTGCTATGCGTTGGGTCACATGGCTGCCCTATTAATTCTTCATAGCGCCTCTGGTTATATGTGCTGCATTCAGAATCTCACGCAGTCAGTAGAAAAGTGGGATGTCTTAGGCGTCCCTATTATCCATATGCTTCACTTTGAAATGCGCAAAAATAAAAAGCAGGCTGTGATTCAAAAAGCATTAGTAGATCTTAAAGGACGTGTTTTTGCAGCTTTTCAACAAGAGAGAAATCGATGGCGAATAGAGGATCTGTACTGTTGCCCAGGTCCCATTCAGTTTCAAGGATCCGTGGAACTTACTGACGCTCTACCTCTTACTCTCCTATTAGAAAAATATCATTAAAACGAGCTTTATTTTTCCGTCTTTTGCCAAATTTAAGCCGATTTTATTTTCCGTTAATTCAGATTAGAAGCGCCAAGAATTAAACATTGTTTTAATAATAATTATTGATAATAAAAATTTATGGTATAATAATAAATGTTATAAGTGTTGTTTTTTTTGTTTTAATTAATAAAAATATTAAAGTTTATTACTACAGGTGTAGAGGTGATTTATGTCTCTATTTTCTATTCAAACTTCTCAAATTCCTATTCAACACACTATTGAAGCTTTAAAGCCAGAACTTGAGAAACTACATCAATTAAGTAAGCATGGTCCAATCTCCGATATTGAAATAGAAACGATTATTGAAAGAGTCGTAACACTTGGCAAAAGTATTATTTTAGAGTACTCTAAAAATCAATCACTTATAATAGATGATGGTTTAATTGAAGACATAAAAGCCAAGGTTAGGGAAGCTAGTGCTTTATTACAAAAAAAGAGTATTACAGGAAAAGTCAAGATTACTTTTAACTCAACTCTTACTCAAACTAAAGATAATCCTAAAGCAGATGGCACTCATAAGCCCATAAAAGAAGGACAAGCTGTTAAAAGGGCGTCCATCAATGAAAAAGAGTTCGTTCGCAGTTTAAGTAAGTCTTTAACTGATTTAGAAACAGTAATTGTTGACTTTCAAACTCATGGTATAGTAATAGAACACTTTAAAAAAAATTCAACATTTCCAGAAAAACTTGCTATTTTCCGCGATAAATTTATTACAGGGTTATTTAGTAAAATATTAAATAAACTTTCCAGTCAAATCTTTATTGGACATAAACCCCAAGTCTCTTTGGTAAGAGCCAGAAAAGAAATGGCCGAATTGGAAAAAACTGAAAAGCAAATAGAGGAAAAAGTAGTTGAATTAACGCAAAAGAAGGCAAAAGCGGAAAGGGCATTGCAAAATGCTGAATCTTCAAAATCGAAAAAGTCAATTAATTCATTAATAGCCCAAAAGACTAAGCACGAAGAAGAAATAGGCAAATTGGCCGATACCCAAACAGAGATACAAACCAAAAAAGCGACTAATCAAAAAAAAATAGATAAATACGAGGGTGAACAAGAACGGGGTAGAAAGACGCGAGCAAATTTTCACACTATTGGGGGGACGAACGTTAAAATTCAACTTGAAGATGCAACTCTTGATGGAATGCATATTTCTTGTGATGCATTTAGAGCAAGTCTAAAAGATGCTGGAGCGCAAACTTTTAAATTAAACTTTAAACCCAGCTCAGCTGATTCAGTTTTATCTTTAAAGGGACTTTGTTTTCCTAAACAGGCAATGGGTGGAGTTGTAGATAAGGCCTTAAATTCTTTAGGTGCTTTTACTTCTCTTGATAAGGAGGGTGCAGGCTGGCAAAAGCTTCAGTTAGAAGATGGCAGGACTCTTATTATAACTGATGAAGAAGCCGAAAAATTGCAAGATATGGATTTAATGGATAAAGATGGAAAGCTTCTTGAGAATCCAAATTGGGACAATGAACTCGATGTAAAAGAATGGGATATCAGTAAGCCTGGAACAGAAGGAACGGTTCTCTTAACTAGCGGTAACGTCGGTGTGTACGAAATGCATAAGCGAGAAATGCTAAGCTTTCTGATGCGGGGCGTGAATGTCATGGCCATTAATTTCCGCGGATATGGCGAAAGCCAGGGTATACCTACAGGAGAGGGATTAAAAAGAGACATGGAAGCAGCGTATCAATATCTAAAGAAACAGCATAACGTTCCCGATGAAAAAATCATATTGAAAGCACTTTGCATGAGTGGCGGTGCCGCAACTGATTTAGCCGCTCATCATCCTGATGTGAACTTATTTATTGACCAATCTTATGCAAACTTTGATGAGCTAGTTATGGATCAAGCACAAGAATATATCCATGATTTTATTAAGGAAAATAACTTAGATCATTCAGCTATGAAATCCTTGAAAGGCTGGGTAAACAACCAGATCAATTCTATTGTTCATGCTGCTATTAAATTGGCAACTCCTGCCTGGAGCGTTGAAAGAGAAATTGGCAAAGTTAAAGGTCATGTCGGGATTTTATTAACAACACAAGATTCATTGATGAATGTCGACCGAGACGTTGCGAAGAATTATAAAGCTGCTTTAAAGGGTAAAAAAGCTAAATCTATTACAGTATTTTCTATGGAAGGCGAGCATAGCGATTCCTGGATATATCCTCTCAAGGCAGCCCAAGTCAATGCGAAGGTAATTAAGACGTCTCAACCAGAGGTTATTGAAAAGGCTCTAGCAGCATTGCCGAAAGAAGCAATAGAAATAGGAAACAAGTATCGAATAACTTATTATCCAGATAAAGTAAAAAATACAATAAATGAAATCGTAGCAGATCAATACGATGATAAAAAAGAAGCTTTTAAGTTCTTTAACAAACAATTTCAATTATCATTGGGTAAAATAAAGCAAAAAATAAAGAATGGAGAGGCTCTTACAGAGGCGGTTCTCAATGAAATTGCTGATGAGCAGCTAAAAGATGTAGATCCAGCTATTAAAAAAGATTTTAAAGACATTTTAAGCGAAAATATAAATGTAAGAGATGAACTATTTCCCTATAAATATGTTTTGAGTGATAGTGATAAGCTTGACGATAAATTAGATGAACTTCTCCAGCAATTTCCTGAAATATTAGCGCCTGGTGAGGATAGTCAAAAAGTTGTAGAAGATCTTAAGAATAAATTACAAAAAGTTGTAAAAAAGCTTCATCAAGGGCAGGGGCTTAATTTGGAAGAGATAATTGAGCAAGAAGTAAAAAATTCCAGCGAGAAGCATAAAACAATAGTTCGATCCTTCTTAGAAGAAGGCATTGTTGAAAGAAATCCACTCGAATTGCTTTATGAAAAGATTGTATATTTGGTAAATAGTGATAAGGATGTAACTCCAAAACAAATCAATGACTATATAAATCAGAAAATTGCTGGATTACCTAATCAATTTCAAGGGACATTTAGGACATTCATGAATGAACATATTAACATTCAAGATGACGCTTTAGATCCTGATAAATTTCGAGCTAGGCGCTATGAGGGAAGAGCCAATATAGACCGTTATTTACAAAAAACTGAATTGGTAGGTGATTTAATCTGATCTAACTAAAGCTATCAAATCAGGCAAACAATTCAGCCGCACTCGACATCTATACCAGCATTCTCACTTAATTTGAGCTCAAGATGCTGGTATTGTTTTTTTAGATTTTGTAAAATTTTTTCATGATAAATTCCTTTTTCTGGATTTTTTTAGAAAGACAACACACGCAAGGAATGTCTTTCAATAGGTTGAGGTGCCGTCTCTGACCAATTACAAAAAAAGGGGCTTCACCTACCGCTTTTTATGCCCTTTTGTCTTTTTTGGTCTTTATCCTTTGTTAACCTACACTTTTCATTGTACTGTGCAATGACCTTTTGGCTTGCATTATTTTAAGAATCATTATAGTGTTAGAAACAATGATCATTAGTTGCTCACAACCATATCTCGGCCAGAAAAAGAGGATGTTATATGACAAAAAAGAATAAGCAAGATCATTCTTCTCATTTCGTTCAACCCATCAGTAGTACGCTTGGAGCAACAGTTCTTGGTCCTTCTAACCATGCTCGCGATGCCGAGAATCCTGATATTTTTGTTCCACCCCGGACTGATTATGGGACATTGCCAAACCTTAAATGGTCTTTCTCTGATAGCCATATGCGATTAGAAGAGGGAGGCTGGGCTCGGCAAACAACAGTTCGTGAGTTGCCTTCCTCTCCCACTATTGCAGGCGTCAATATGCGTCTAAAAGCTGGAGCTGTTAGAGAGATGCATTGGCATAAGGAAGCGGAATGGTCTTATATGCTTAAGGGAAGAGCGAGAATCACAGCTGTTGATCAGGATGGACGCACGTTCAAAGAGGATGTCAAGGAGGGAGATCTCTGGTATTTTCCTCCTGGTATTCCTCACTCAATTCAAGGACTTGAAGAGGATGGGTGTGAGTTTCTCCTTGTTTTTGACGATGGAAACTTTACCGAAGACTCCACTTTTTTGCTCACCGATTTTATGGCCCATACTCCCAAAGAAATTTTAGCCAAAAACTTTGGTGTGCCAGAAAGTGCTTTTGTTAATATTCCTAAAAAGGAGCTTTATATCTTTCCAGCTCAAGTTCCTGGTCCTCTTGCAAAGGACCGAATGGTTGGCGAAGAATCAGTCCCTTTAACTTTTAGCCATCGCATGTTAGCTCAAGAACCTTTAAGGATGAAAAGTGGAACAGTTCGCATTACAGATTCCACCAATTTCCCTATTTCGGAGAGAATAGCTGCTGCATTGGTTGAAATAGAACCGGGCGGTATGCGTGAGCTACATTGGCATCCAAATGCAGATGAGTGGCAATTCTATATTTCCGGAAAGGCGCGGATGACGGTGTTTGCCTCCGAGGGAAGAGCTCGCACCTTTGATTATCAGGCCGGCGATGTAGGATCTGTTCCCTTTCCAATGGCTCATTATATTGAAAATATTGGAACGACAACGCTGAGATTCCTTGAAATTTTCCGCAGTGATCGCTTTGCAGATATCTCACTTGCGCAGTGGTTAGCGTTAACTCCTCATGAGCTTGTGCGTGCCCACTTAAATATTGAAGAATCAGTCCTCGCTAAAATTCCTCGTCAAAAAACGCCTTTAGTGCCAAATTGACTTTAAGATTTTCATGTTGCCGCGATCTTTATCTATTAAAACACAACTATTGACAATCTTATCCCGGAGGCTTTTTTAACGAGTCTCGTTTAATTTGTTTATGCATTAAGGACTAACTTTTTTCTTTGCATGAAAAGGTAAATAAATAAAACCCCACTAATCAGAGCCATCATTCCGCCGGGTGCCAGCTTATAAGAAAGGAAAAAACGATAAGTAAAAAAGGCGAGAAGGCAAGCAACGACGAAAGTGGCTGTCTGGTAAGCAATCACATTTCCCTTCCAAATCAGCGCAGCGCAACCAAAAAGGATAAAAGTAATAACGCTCGAAGCAATAAGTGAAGCTAAGCTATTTGCGAGAACATAGCCAATGATGCCGCCAATGAGGATCAAACTGGCATAGCAACCGATAAGAACGGCTTTTTTTTTCATTTTGGGCTCCTCATGAAAAAATAAAGAAATAGATGTAACATAAAGATGTTAAGATAACAAGTAAATTATTTGAAATTTTGAGGAGTAAATGTATGCAATCTCCTTCACTTTCAGTTAAATAGGGCAAATTCATTTGACTAAAGAACTAGACAATCTCTTCAAAATGTGATAAAGTGTGTTCTCAATTTTGGAAAACATTATGTCAACAGAACGATTGTTCTATGTGCCTCCGGAAGGGCCACCTCAAGGCATTCAACCTAGCCCTGAAATATATGCTAAAATGGGAGAGGATAATATTTATCAAATGCTGGAAGACTTTTATAGTGAGCTCGAAAAATCTTCTATTCGCCATCTTTTTCCTCAAGATATGAAAAAAGCTTCTCAACGATCAGCCGCTTTCTTTGTCTTTATTTTAGGTGGCCCTCCTTTGTATCAACAACAATTTGGTTCTCCACGAATGCGTCAAAGGCATCTGCCTTTTGCCATTGATGAAATAGCTCGTCAAACTTGGCTAAATTGTTTTAAAAATATTCTTCAAGATGCAGATCAGAAATATCAATTTCCAATGGAGCACATGCAGGGCTTCTGTCGATTTTTAGATCAATTTTCGGCTTGGATGGTTAATACGAAATAAATTTATGCTTTTCGCTGTTGCGCTTGCGATTAAATTACTCCCTCTTTACTTTAACATCTTCCTTGGTTATATCGCTGGGAAAAAATTGCAAATCAATCAAGAGACTATCTCTAAACTCTTGTTTTACATGATCAGTCCATTGATTATTTTTAATAGTGTTATTCACACTAAATTAAATGGTAATATTCTATCTTTACCTATTCTGACTTTTGCCATTTCCTGTACATTGTGCCTCATCTTTTACCGTTTTTCCCGTAAAATTTGGTCGGACGCCTCTAAAAACATTATGGCATTTAGTGCGGGTTCAGGAGCAACGGGTTATTTTGGAGTTCCTCTTGCCTTAATCATCTTTGAGCAGCAAGGAGAAGGAATCTATATTATGGCTCTTTTAGGAGTCACCTTATATGATAATTCTTTAGGTTATTACATTAGTGTTAAAGGGTCCTATTCACCGAAAGAGTGTATCAAAAAAATTTTCACCCTTCCTACCCTTTATGCTTTTTTGCTGGGGCTTATCATCAATCTTTTGCAATTTCCTTTACCTCAAGTCTATACGGATTTTATTACTCCTATTAAAGGTGTCTACATTGTCATGGGAATGATGATCATAGGCATTGGATTAGCAGGGTTGACAGAATTCAAACTCGATTATAAATTTCTTGGTATGACTTTTTTAGCCAAGTTCCTTGCTTGGCCTTTGCTTGTTTTTTTGATTGTTGCTCTCGATCAAGCCTTTTTGGGTATTTATGACCCCCTATCTCATCAAGCCCTTATTTTAATTTCCATTGTTCCCTTAGCTGTTAATACGGTAATGATGGCTTCTTTAATGAAATGCCAACCAGAGCGCGCTGCAGCTACTGTTCTTTTAAGCACAATCTTTGCTTTGCTTTATATTCCTTTTATGACTTCCCTTTTCCTAAATCCTTAATAATAAAACCGATTAGATTCATTGGGTTTTATATTGAATTTTTATTTTTATAGACCTAAAGTGAGGAAAAGAAGAGTTAAAAAAAATAATTAGCAAAGGAGGTTTTTATGTCTAACTGTAATAGTCATTCCTGTTGTGGCGCACACAAAAGTGGGGAGTGTCAATCTCAAGAAGGTTCTTGTTCCTGCCATCAATCACAATGTGGTTGCCAAAGCACCAAAGGAAAATGTGGATGCAGGCATTGCTGTGGAAGTCACGCAGAAAAATTTCTTGAATTGGCTGACCATGCCTGGATGGAGCTTTTAAAAGAAAAAATTAAAGAACATATTCAATCTCAAGCAAAAAATATGGATGAACTTGCTCGTTTAATTGCGGAAGCCAATCATGAGCGCTGGCAGAAAAAAATGGAAGATAAACAATGCTGTGGCGGTTATGAAGAGAAATTAAAGAACTTTTTTCATCAATCATGCCAAGCTGGACAAAAGAGTGTTTATCAAGGGCAGCAAGGGAATCAATCTAATAACAAACATTAGAGTTCATCGCACATTGTTTTCTACTCCATCTGACCCATCTGAATTTGCATTCAGATGGGTTTTGTGTTACAATAGACTAAAGTGAATTTAAACCTCTTTAAGGAGCATGAGTATGCGAAAATTTTTATATTTCAGCACTTTTTTAAGCTTAGGATTAAGTATTAATTTTTTAGTTTCTGCACAGGGCGTTTCTTCAGCCGTTTCTCGGCCAACTACAACAGACAATGCGACGCCTAAACAAGAACAAGATCAGATGCCTGCATGGATGATTGAATCTGCTCAGGTAGCCAAAGATTATGTTGATGGCTTAGATAAAGGGCAATACGCACAAAGCTGGTCAAAAGGAGATACACTTTTTCAACATACAATTACTAAAGAAGAATGGGCAAAGGCGTTAACTGATAGTCGAAAACCCTTAGGAAAAGCCAATTCCCGAAAATTAAAAGATCAACGGCCCGCTCAGGATCCCCATGGACTTCCAAAAGGCGCTTATATGGTAGTTGAATATGATACGTCGTTCGATAATGCTCCAAACTCCGGAGAATTACTGACTTTACGACGAGGAACTGATGGCAAATGGCGTGTTCTCACTTATCAAGTCAACTAATACTTAGTGACATTAGTGTTTGCCTATAGGATGGTTTAAAATCCCTATTCGTCAAGTTAAGATGAGCTTAAGCAATGTGACGCATTCAGTCGCCGCACCGCTTCGCTTTGGGCTCTAGGTGAGGGTTGTGGACCCACCGTTCGGTCGCCCTCCGGGCTCCGTCACGGTAGGCTAGTAACAGTCGTCCTACGGACTCTAGGGGCAATGTAGAAAAGGTTGAATGTTAGGTAAGGCGTTTTGATAATGCCACTAGTACTTTATTTTTTAAATAACTTGGTTTATAGTATAGATAGAGAACAAGGAGGTTTATATGAAACCTGCAACTTCTATTATATTATCGCATAAAATGAAAAAAGAGTTAAATCAAATTGCTCATTCTTTTACAGCGGAAGTAAGGCTTTCACAAAGAGCAAAAATCATTTTGAAGGCGAATGAGGGTTTAATGAATATGGAAATTGCAAGTGATCTTGGCATCAGTGAAAATAGTGTATCAAAATGGCGTATGCGTTTTTCAAAAAATCCAAGTCTCGATGCTTTAAAAGATGAAAAAGGAAGAGGAAGAAAAGAAACCATTCCGATTACTTTGAAATACGAAGTCATTAAAATTGCTTGCGCACCTATACGAGAAGAGTATAAAGCGCGAGGAGAATGGCGTTGGACTTTAGATTTAATTGTCGAAGAAATAGAAAAAGAATCAGGTATTGTAATCAGCCGATCGGAAATTTGGAGCATTCTTAATAAGGCTGATATTAAGCCTCATAAGGTGAAAATGTGGCAGCATAGTCCTGATCCGGAGTTTAAAAAAAAATTAAAAAAATTGTGAGCCTGTATTTTAACAAACATACCAATGTGTGGTGTATAGATGAAAAATGTGGTGTACAAGCTATTGAGAGAAGAAAATGGCATAAGAAAATGCGAATGAGACTAGAAACCGATTATGAAAGACATGCATGGCACAGCTAACCTGTTCGCTGCTTTTAATGTACATACCGGAGAAGTTATTGCAAAAGCAACTTTAAGGCGCACACAAGAGGATGTCAATCAATTTATAGAAGAATTTATGAGTAAGCAGAACGGAAAGAAATGCTATATTATTTGGGATAATTTAAATACCCATATGCCACATCACTTTAAAAAGTTTGGCAATCAAATTGAATTTGCATATACGCCAAAGCACGCTTCTTGGGTGAATCAAGCAGAAATTTGGTTTAGCATATTGCATAGAAAAACAATTAAGAGCATGAGTTTTAAAAATGTCTTCGATTTATGTTCAAAAATGATGCTTTTTGTCAGAAATTGGAATGAACAAGCTCATCCATTTAAATGGAATTTTGCAGGTTTTTCAGCAAAAACATAAAACAAGTTATTAAAAAAATAAACTACTAGGGAGCGTACCTAAAAGATTAACCATTGTATAATACAAGCGATCGTCAACATTCCTGCATAATTTTGAGCTTTCATTTCGTATCTTATTCCAATACGCCTAAATCGTTTTATAAACTGAAAAAAATTTTCTACCAAGCAACGCTCTCTGTAGATATGTTTATCATGTTCAATTAGTTCAGCTCTTGATACTTTGCTGGGTATGACTGCTTGACTTCCCATCTTTTCTATAAAATTTCTGATTTCATTTGAGTCGTAAGCTTTATCAGCTATAACATTTTGTGGATTTTTTCCACTGAGTAAAAGCTTCATTTGAGTGCTCTCGTGTACTTGACCTTCTGTCAAGATAAAATCAATACAACGACCTAATCCATCTGTTACTGCATGAATTTTTGTGGTTGTTCCGGCCCTTGATTTTCCCATGGCTTCTTCGGCTTTTTTTTTATCCTACAAGCATCTTGATGCGCTTCAACAATTGAGCTGTCTACAGAGTAATTTTCTTCGTCAATTTCATCTTTTAAAGCTTGCCAAATCGTTTGCCAGATTCCAGCCTTTGTCCATCGATTAAAGCGATTATAACATGTGCTCCAAGGACCATACTTGGGTGGTAGATCCCTCCAAGCGGCTCCTGTTCTTAAAATCCAAATAATGCCTTCTAAAATCTTACGATGAGGCCGACTTGGTCTGCCCCAATATCCTCGTTCTTTTGGCAATAAAGGTTTTATTTTTATCCATCTTTCATTAGTTAATACTATCCTACCCATTCAAATTTCCCCCTTGTTTTATTAGAGAAAATTATAAATCATAAGAGTTATTATTTTAAATCTTTTAGGTACGCTCCCTAGTACTCAACCACATTAGTTTTAGCCTATTGGGATGGTTTTAAATCCCTATGCGTTAAGGTAAGAGATGGGTGTAGGCTACGTGCCGCATTCAGTCGCCACGCCGCTTCGCTCTGGGCTCTATGAGAGGGGTCATGACCCACCGTTCGGTCGCCCTCCGGGCTCGGTCACGGTGGGCTAGAATCAGTCGTCCTACGGACTCTAGCGGCATTATCAAAACGCCTTGACTAGCATTCTAGCAGCACTATTATCAAACACCTTACCTAACATTCAATGACTTCTACATTGCCGCTAGAGTCCGTAGGACGACTGATTCTAGCCCACCGTGACCGAGCCCGGAGGGCGACCGAACGGTGGGTCATGACCCCTCTCATAGAGCCCAGAGCGAAGCGGCGTGGCGATTGAATGCGGCACATTGCTTAAGCTCATCTTAACTTGACGAATAGGGATTTCAAAACCATCCTATAGGCAAACACTAATGTAATCGATTACTATGCTAACCCATACTGCTTAAATGACGGCAAGACTTTCAATTAAACAAAATTTGTTGAATGATATTCAATCAAGAAGTTTTAAAGCTTTGATAGCGAATTCATTGAATTTTTTGAATGATAAAATCATTAATTTTATTAGAAATCACATGTTGCTTAACTTGTTGAGAAGTCAAATCTGTAGAAGATAAATCGTGTTCAGTAATAAATGGCTCATGGTGATAAGTCAATGGTTGCGGAACAATAGAACTCACAACAATAGCATCTAACGGCTCTTCTAAATGTTGAGGAATCGCTTGATTTAATAAAATAAGCTGAGGCTGATCTAATGGTGTAGGCTGCTTATTTAAAGGAATTTCATTTTCAGCAAGATCTAACAATTGGGGGGAATGATTTTTTTTAAATTTTTTTAAGGGGCTTTCTTCAACGGAAGAATTTGTTTCGCTTCTCGAATGTTTCTTATTAAATTTTGAATTCAGTATTTTCCAATGACGTGCACATTGCTCAGATGTTATATCAGAAAACTCCTGCGAAATGAGGGCCCATTGACCTTCTCCAAGGCGGTGAACGGCTTCTTTTAATTGATTATCTTCCTTGTCTGTCCATTTTTTGTATTTGATAGGTGTTTTTAAAATCCTCTTATACTGATGACGGCAGTGATTCTCGGTTCTACCCGACATCTCTTTGGCTATCATGGCCCACTTTTGCCCATGTTGATTGACAAGTTTTTTCAATTGCTCATTTTCTTCTTCTGTCCATTTTTCTCGTTTGATAGTAGGGTCTAAAGTTAGCTTATAGCGTTGCCTACATTGAGTATCCGTTCTACCCGGCATTTTTTTGGCTATCTTTGTCCATTTTTCTCCATGTTGAGCTACAAGGTTTTTTAATTGCTGATCTTCTTCTTCTGTCCATTTTTCGTGTTTGATAGCGGGTTTTAAAGTGTTCTTATAGCGTTGACGACACTGCCTATTTGTTCTACCCGAAATCTCTTTGGCTATCTTTGTCCAATTTTCTCCATGTTGAGTCACAAGGTTTTTTAATTGCTCATCTTCCTCTTCTGTCCATTTTCCATGCTTAATCGCAGGGTTCAATACACTTATCCAATGATCCATGCATTGTTGATCAGTTATACCAGGCATCTTCTCTGCAACTCTCTTCCAGTTCTCTCCAAATTCTTTTATATAATTGCTTAATTGCGTATTTTCAGCATCAGTCCATTTTTTCTTGGATTTTTCTACAGGATTTACTTCAATAGATGGTACACTGACTTGTTCAGGATAATGATTTGAAATTCCTATATTCATGCGACCCCTTTTTAAAATTTCATATACAATTAATAAATAAAGATAAATTAAATTGTCATTAATTTAATTTCAATATAAATTAAAATAAAAACAAATTAAATTTAATTTTTAATATTTATAAATAATAATTCAATTAAATTCTATATATTTATTCAGTCATTGATTTATTGAACGTCTTGCGTAATTAAATTTCAATGTCATGATTGTAAAGCTCGTCAATAAGATGGAAGTGTAGAGCCAATCTTTTTCTGCGTTTTGTGTACTTATCACTCATTATTTTAAATGTTGCATACCTGAACAATTGATTAGAAATTCAGTTATTTGAAAAATCGAATATGAGTCTGTTGAGACATCCTGATAAAAATGCTTGCCTTTATGACTGTTTTTCTTTAAAACTCTCTCTCCGATTAAGATCAATTGAATGGAAGGAAATAATGTCTGATCCAATGTCTTTGCATTTTATTCAAGCTATTGCAGGCGAACTTGCGGTTCATCCCAAGAGTGTGGAGGCTGTCCTCCAACTGTTAGAAGAGGGGAATACCATTCCCTTTATTGCTCGTTATCGTAAGGAGGCCACAGGTAATTTAGATGAATTGCAAATTAAAAACATTCAGGAACGACATCATTACTTAAAAGAATTAGAGGAAAGAAAACTGGCTATTCTTTCTTCCATTGAATCTCAAGGCAAATTGACAGATGCATTACGTAATCAAATTATGGCTTGCCAGATTAAAACCACTCTAGAAGATCTTTATCTTCCTTATAAGCCAAAACGTCGTACGCGCGCCATGATTGCAAGGGAAAAGGGGCTTGAGCCATTGGCAGAACTGATCTTACAGCAGCCTTTATCTGATTATCCAGAAAAAGCAGCACAAGCTTATGTTAATGCAGAAAAAGGAGTTGAGGATATTGCAGCAGCCTTGGCTGGTGCACGCGATATTGTAGCTGAAAAAGTAGCTGAAAATGCTTTAATACGTGCATTTGTGCGAGAAACATTCGCATCAGATGGAATCGTCGTTTCAAAAGTTCGCGCGGAAAAAGCGTCTCAATCAACGAAATTTGATCAGTACTATGATTTTAAAGAAGCGGTTAAAACTATTCCTTCTCACCGGTATTTAGCAATTCGAAGAGGGGAGCGAGAAGAGATTTTAAATTTTTCTATTGAAATTGAGGCTGAGGATGTTTTGACCCATATTGCGAAAATGCTGAAATTAAATTCTCAATCGCCTTTTGGTGAACAATTCAGGCAGGCAATCGAGGATGCTTTCCATCGCTTAATTTGCCCGAGCGTAGAAACAGATATTCGTATTGATCTTAAAATGACTTCTGATCGAGCTGCCGTCGCCATTTTTGCTGATAACTTAAGGCATTTATTACTTGCTTCTCCTATGGGAGGACGATCTGTCTTGGCAATCGATCCTGGATTACGGACAGGGTGTAAGTGCGCTGTTGTAGATGCAACAGGTAAATATTTAGATTCTGTAACGATTTATCTTTCACAAGGCGAACAAGCTTTGCAGCAAGCGAAAAAAGAGCTTAAGCGATTAATCGAACATTATCAACCCTATGCAATAGCAATTGGCAATGGCACTGCTGGGCGTGAAACAGAAGCTCTTGTTCGGCAATTTTTGAAAGAAATAAGCTGTTTATCCGTAATTGTTGTGTCCGTTAATGAAGCCGGAGCTAGTGTGTATAGTGCTTCGGATGTGGCTCGCGAAGAGTTTTCTGAACTCGATATTACCATTAGAGGGGCAATTTCTATTGGCAGAAGATTGCAAGATCCATTGGCTGAACTGGTCAAAATCGATCCTAAATCAATTGGAGTTGGACAATATCAACATGATGTTCACCAACCCCTTTTACAAGAAGAACTCCAGCATGTCGTTGAAAGCTGTGTGAACAAAGTAGGAGTGGATCTTAACACCGCCAGTTATTCTTTATTAACCTATGTTTCTGGCATTGGTCCTACGCTTGCTCGTAAAATTATCAAGCATCGTGAAAATTATGGAGCTTTTAAAACTCGCTCACAATTGCGTGAAATTACTGGATTTGGCCCGAAAACGTTTGAACAGGCCGCGGGCTTTTTGCGCATTCGGGATGGAGAAAATCCTTTGGACGCTTCAGCTGTGCATCCTGAACGCTATGAAGTCGTTGAACAGATCGCTCACGATCTCCATGTTTCGTTTTCAGAGCTTATTTGCAATCCAAAACTTATTGATAACGTTGACTTTTCGCGTTATGCACGCATCGTAGGAGAGCATACTTTGGCTGACATGATTCAAGAGCTCAAAAAACCAGGACGAGATCCCCGAGCCAGTTTTGAACCTCCTTCCTTTCGCGATGATATTCTATCTCTTGAAGATCTTAAGCCTGGCATGAAGCTTGAAGGAATTGTGACAAATGTGACTGCTTTTGGCGCTTTTGTCGATATTGGCGTTCACCAAGATGGGCTGATTCATTTATCTGAATTATCTCATCAATATATTAAAGATCCTCGAGAAGTTGTTAAGACGGGAGATAAAGTTCAAGTCGAAGTTTTACAAATCGATATTGCACGCCGACGCATTTCGTTGACAGCGCGCTTAGGACAAAAAAGGGATGCGCTGTTCTTACAACCCACTAAGCAAGAATTTTCTAAAACAAAACATAAACAGACTAAATCTAATTTTTATTCAAATCCTTTTAATAACATTTAATGTGAAGGTTTGAAAATAGAATTAAAAGAATTATAGTTGCAATGTACCGTTCTATAACTTATGGACAAATATACCATTCATTACTTCTTGCTTCATCGATACATTGCTAATAGACTTTTGGCCTATCCCACAAGAGGAATCTCCACAAGCGTAAATTCCCGTGGAACTCACGGTACTCAATTTTAATAAATTTTTGGCTGCATTAATGTCTCTATCGTGTTGTGTACTGCAACGTTGACAGACCCATTCCCTGATGTTCAGCGGCATTTGGATGGCTTTATGCTGACAATGAGAACAGATTTTTGAAGAAGAATAATACCTTGGCGCTCTTATTAGCTTCGAGCCATACCATTCTGTCTTATAGGCAAGCATGCGTATAAATCCGCTCCATCCTGCATCGGCAATCCCTCTACTCAACCTATTCTTTTGCTGCAAAGTTTGTACATCCAAATCTTCAACAACAATAATTGACTTGGTTTTCGCCAATCTTGTTGATAATTTATGATGGAAATCAGTGCGTTGATTGCCGATTTTTCGATGCTGTCTGGCTAACAAAAGAGATGATTTCTTATAATTACTAGAACCCTTTTGTTTGCGACTTTGTTTTTTATTTAACACTCTTATCTTTTTAAGCGATTTATTTAAAGGCTTTGGTGAAATAGTTTTTTCACCTTCTGAAGTTGTAACAAAAGAGGTTAGCCCGACATCAATGCCAATCGCTGGTCCTTCAACTGGCTGAGAATTTTCTATTTCACACTCTACCGTTACACTAACATACCACCGATCTGCTTGACGAGAAACTGTAGCTGAAAGAATTCTTCCTCGTACTTCTGCACACTCTTTAAGTCGAATGATATCCAAACGAGGTAATTGAATGGATTGCTTATTAACTTTAATGGTTCCCGTTAATCGGAAATGATCGTTGATCCCCTTTCTCTTAAATTTTGGGAATCCTCCTTTCTTACCACTCTTCTGACGGTGGAAAAAATTCTGAAAAGCTCGATCAAGATCTCTCAAAGCCTCTTGGGGCGCACATTTTGACACCTCATACATCCAAGAAAATTGTGACCCCTTCAAATTATTGAGTAATCGGTGCTGTTCAATAGCGTTAGTAGATATTCCATCTTTTTCATATTTTTCAATTCTTGCAGCAAGCCCCCAGTTATAAGCAAACCGAGCAGATCCTGCATGCTTGGCTAAGAGGATGCGCTGAGCGATATTCGGCTTTAATTCATATCGGTAAGCTCTTTTAATTAGCATTTTGCATGGTTTCCAATGCTTTTTTAGCTTTGTTCTTTGCCGATCTTCGTCCGTATAGTCTAGCACAAAAAGAAGTTAACATTTCTATCATATCTTGAACTAAATCATCCTTTAACTCAGAACCATCTGCAACTATTAATTTTCTTCCTTGTGCAGCTAATGCTGACTCCACATATTCAGCACCAAATCTCATCAATCGATCTCGATGTTCGACTAAAATAATCCGGATCTTTGGATTGTTCAATAATTTTATTAATTTAGGACGATGGCCATTGAGGCCAGAGCCTATTTCTGTTACTGTGTGAGCCACAAGATAGCCTTTTTGATTGGCAAAAGTGACTAGCCGGCTTACTTGCCCGTTAAGATCATTTTTTTGATCGGCTGAGGACACACGTGCATAGATAGCAACAGCATTTGGCTCAAGCATTTCCTCTTTGATTAGAATTGTTCCTGTTTTTGTTTGCTCGGCAGGAACAGGGAGTTGTCCTGCTTTGAACCAGCGCCAAGCAGTCCTATAGCTTATGCCTTGTTTTTTTGCCCATTTACTTAGTTTCATGCTAATGAAATATCAAATTCGAACATATATGTCTATAAATTTGTCAACAATTCGCAGCCCTTTTAGAAGGTTATAAACAGCTTGCAAAAATCTATCCATATCTCAGCGATTCCCACTGGGAGTTTTTTAGAGAAAAAATAAGTTATTCATCTTACGCAAGCGAAGTCAAACAATCAGTGATATCCCTTAAATAAATAGCTTGATTTATTTAATAGCCTGAAAGGCTGCAAATAATAAGTTGTGTTGGCAATAAAAAAGATTCCCAAGATTTAGAAAATTGTCGGATGTGCTACCCATTTAGTTATGACTTTTTTTGTTATTATCAGACGTAGATGGAGAGTGTTATTTATTTATTATCAGACCTTATAGAAGGAAGGCCTAATACAGAGAAAAATTATAGAACAGCTTTACAACCTGCGGAATGTGGGATAATACAAAATCTTTGTCAATAAAACTGATTGCATTCGTCTCTATTGATTTTCATCCATTAATTTACTATTAGCTCTCGCAAAAATCTTTTGGCATTTATCGCCAATAACTGGTCTCGCAATAAATTAGGAATTTTGCACAACCATTTTTGTATCGAGTTGAAATTCTTTGCCATCCCTTAATTCTTTGAAAAAACGCTCACCTAAATTCCTTTTTTTATACGAAGTTTATTGATAATGATAATCAAGTGGCGATGTTTCAACTTCCAACCGCAGTGCATCAATCTTTAATTCCTAGCGAAAAAATAAATAAATAAACATCGAAAATTTCTTTATTTTATAAATAAAACTACAAATTTAAATAATTAATAAAATCTTAATATTATTAGTCTATTATTTAAATAGACGTGTCTTTATTTATTAAAATAAGGCTTTAAAATGAATCAAATTCCTCCTTCAAACCTTAGTTCAGCTCCTAGCCCTATTTCAGAAACTAAAAAAGAGAATTCTTTTAATAAAAAAACAGAAGATTTATCTCATTTATTTAACATAATCAAATCAACTTTTAAATCATTAACAGAAATAAAAATAAAAAGAGAAAAAATTATTAATGAAATTAGGGTATTAGATGACGAGATTAAACATATAGAAAAATCATTGAAGGATTCTAAGCAAAACACACCAGAATTAAAGAATGAACCGTCAAAAACACCTCTTGTAGGTACCTTGGTTAACGAATTTTATAATTCCACCAACAGAATTCATGATTTTAAAGTTCAAAAGAGCGAGTACGAACAAAAGCTCAAAGCTCTCCGCCTATCTCTTGTCTCTGTGGAAAAAAAGAAAATAGATAAGATATTTGAGTTAGAAAGTCAAATACGCATTCTTCTCGAAAAGGATTTTCCTGAAAAGGAGAAATACCAAAAAATTTATTTACAGAATGTTTTACCCCTTGTTCAAGAAATTAAGCAATCCCTTATTCAAAGGCCTTTCCAATTTGTCGCTCAAGCAGCAGCAGCCAAAGGAAAGGCAGCTCAGGCAGGCTTACAAGCATTAAAACAATTAGCTGAAAATAAGCCTGTTATGAAAAATGGCGGAGTCTCAACACAAGAAGTCTTTTTATTACCCGAAGAAGGAGTTGTTTTTAAACATTCAAATGAAAGGGCAAAAGAAGAGGAACGTCTTGTTAATGATTTATTGGACTTAATGTCTAAGCAGGCAGTTGTCGGGATATTCAATATTCAACATGTATCGGCAGACAAGTTTGGTATTCAATTTTCAGAAGGACAAGCAAGGGGATTTACTGCCGATGATCTTTCTAAGTCGCCTAGTATACGCGACGGCATCGAGCAAAAATTATCGGATCATGATCGCCTACTTTTGAAAAAGCATGAGGCAACTCCGACAAAAGTAGATACAGCCTTAGAAAACTATGAGAATGTGAAAAAACAAACTTGGTTTATCAAGCCTCCAGGGAAAGATGGGGAGTGGGAATCAGTTTCCTTTAGTGATTTACAGAAGTTAAACTTAGTTCATCAATTGCCCGCCGGTGCTCTGATTGGAACGGCTCCAGAATCAGATAAAATCCTCTCCTTTCAAGATCATCTTTTAAAAGAGACAGACTTTGCTCGTGCATTAAATTATTTACCTGCTTTGCATAGCTCACCTAACACCTTGTATTTTTCACCTGACTTAAGCAATCCAGAAATCAGAAAAGCTTATGAGACCTGTGAAAAATATCAATGGAGATATGTAGATGAAAATGGAAAAAGCCACAAAGTTGATTTTAAAACCCTGCAAACACTTTGTCTTCAAAAAACGAAAATGAAAGGTGTTCTACGCCCTATCCAGAATAAAGAATTGTTGCCTCATTCACAAACCTATTATTTTAACACCTTAGCAAAACAAGCATTGGATGCTAACTGGAAAGCCATTAGCCCTGAATTAATGCATGTCGACGCGACTGGCGGTCTCGCCAATTTAAAAGATATTCAAGCGAAGCCATTTATAGGCGATATGATTCTAATGCATCAGTTGGATTCGAATACTAAAGAAGTCATCTTACAAAGATTGACTCCAGATGCTGAATTTAATGCCGTTTTAACAGGCGAAGTTCAACTGCTTGATATGCATGCAAAGAATTTAGGGATTGCTCCTCAATCCAATGCCGAATATGAACGCTACACAAATTTTGAATTTTCAATTTCTTCTTCCCCTCCTCTCAGTTTGCAAAACTTAATTATTGGATATTTAAGAGGTTATCTCCCACCAGATACAATAATTAAGTTTGAAGAGGAAGGAAAAACGATTACCAAACCTTTAAAAGATTTGCCTGAATTGCAGAAAGCTTTAGATGTTCACTGGCAGTTTGTTATTTTTGATACAGACTTATCTCTATCAGAAGACAATCGCTTACAGCTTCAAACCCGTGGAGGGGTAGAAGAACATTTGATCCCTTTGCGCTCTGCTCTATTAGAAACAAATTGGAAAGATCGGCCTTTAAGTAAGAAAGCCATCCAGACTTTAATGAATAGTGCTGAACGCGATCTTCGCGTTGCCGATTGGATCAAAAGAGCAGATGCACCCATTTATAAACAGCTTTCCCCTTCTGCAAGACAAAGTGTCAAACAACAAGTAGCTCCTCTCATTCAAGAGTATACGCTTAGTGAACCGCGAAAAAAAGATCCGGCCACTATGACAACGATAAAGAGCTTACAAGATCAATTTATCCAAAAACTTTCCGATATAACTCAACCCAATCATTTAGCGATTTGGCAAACGTTAGAGAAAGACTTATCCTCTGTTGCGGTTCGCCCAGAGGACACTTGGGAAAAAATAGCTCAGCGCTATCATCAAGATCCAATTGAATTGAGCACTTTAAATCCTCAAGGTCTTAAACCAGGGGAAAAAATCAAAATTAAATATGATCTGACCTCTTCTGCTGCTGAAGCAGCTAAGAAAAGAGAAATGATCGCTCCTCAACTATTCCCTCGCCTCACGCAGCGGCAACAAGCTGCCTTAATAGAACGTCAGCAGAGGCGAAGAGACTATCTCAATAATTATCAAGCTCTTTTCCAATCGACTTTAACAGGAAAAGAGCTGTTGGATCAAATCAAACAATTTGTCCAACGAGCTGAGACCCCGATGAATTCTATAGAAAAAGAAAAATTCTTTACTGATTGTGAGGCTCATGAAGCATCCATTCTCTCATCTCCAACTCGTTTATCGAATATTAAGCAATTCATTTGCAAAATATGTCAGCCAACTTATTTTAACTTGATGAAAGTTATGTATCCTTTGCTATCCGATGCTTATGTTTTAAATGAGATTGCCTATAGAGGAGATCAAGCAACAGCTGGCCAGTCTATCGGGTCATTTAACGCGCCTTTAGAGAAGATGATCTCACATGTTAAAGCAAGTTTTCCCCACGATTCTATTGAAGTGCGCTTAGCTAAAAATCTAGAAGATCAAATTGGATCTATTCGCAATCCTGCCTTTTTTGGACACTGGTAGCATTGGTTCTTCCAAGGATACGACTCGGCAATGTGATAATGCAAAACATTTAAATCATTTTTATTGCATTTTTTTTAACTTGTTGGCGTCTTTGTAACAAGGAATGAGTCTGTTTCATAGCCAGCTCAAGGACAGACGTTTCGGAAATTTTTACAAGGCGACCATTCTCTACGATTAGCTCTCCTTTTACAAAAACTTTATTTACATCAGAACCCTTGGCTGCAAAAACGAGATTCCAAAGAACAGGATTTTCTTGATCTGTAATAATAGGCAAAAGATGAGGTTTCCAGAAATCAATAAGGACTAAATCAGCTTGTTTTCCAACTTCAATAGAACCAATTTCATGATCAAGACCTAATACGCGAGCTCCTTCTATTGTGGCCATACGAAGCATTTTTTTAGCAGGAAAAACACTAGCATCTAACTGAGCATTTTTTTGCATAAGTGATGCAAACTTCATTTCTTCAAAAAGATCTAAATTGTTATTTGAAATGGGACCATCGGTGCCTAACCCTACTCGGATTCCCTTTTTTTGCATTAGAGAGATAGGAGCTGTACCACACGCGAGCTTGGCATTGCTGATTGGACAATGAGCCACTGCAGTCTCTGTATCTGCTAAAAGCTGAATCTCTTGATCGTTAAGCCAAACACAATGAGCAATGACCGTTTGAGGCCCTAAAATGCCTCGCTCATAGAAAAGTTCAATCGGACGCTTGCCAAAATGTTGGATAACTGCAGCAACTTCTTCCTTTTGTTCGCTACTATGAGTATGAATTCCTAGATGATGCGCTTTTGCAAAATCGGCTGCCCACTTGTATGTCTCCGGCGTACAATAGAATAAATGTTCCATTCCGAGCCACACTCGAATTCTTCCATCAGAGCTTTGATGATGCGAAAGCACTAATTTTTCATTGCTTTGTATCGATTCAAAGAAATGTTTTCCAGGTGTTGTAGCTACATAAGGCACTAAATTAACTCGAATACCGACATCATTGGCAGCTTCTGCGCATCGATGCATAAATCGGTACATATCCATCACACACGTTGTTCCACTTTTGACTGCTTCTGTGTAACAAAGAAGTGCCGCAGCATAGGCATCTTCTTCTATTAATACCTGATGCTCTAGTTGGTACTCTGGAAGCCAGTCCATCAATTGTCTGTTTTCAGTAAATCCACGAAGAAGACTGGAGTGGCTATGTACATCGATGAGGCCAGGGATTAGAGCCATACATCCCTTCGCATCAATCACTGGCATGTCGTTAGAAGAAAGCTGAAGGTCTTCCGATGGCCCCACATATGTAATAATTCCTTTGTGGATGACTACAGCTCCATTGGAAATCACTTGATCCTCTGAATTGACTGTAAAAGTAATTGCATTTTTAATTATATAGTTATTCATAATCCTGTATTTATAAAAATAATATTAATATTTCAATTCTATTTTACTAAATTTAGATGAGTTTATTCCTATTCGGGCGAGGTTCTAAGTCTTTTTTGTGCGAAAGAAAACTTATCTTGGAAAAATCGTTCTGGCTTTAACCGTTATTTAAAATTATCGCTTTAATCTTTCTCAAAACTTGTTGTCTTTATAAGCATATCAAGAATATAGCTTCAAGAACTATTTTAAATAATTTTAATAGCCTCAAAATGATTTTATTCATCTTTGCATTTGCAATAAATATATTGTTTTGCTTATAAAATTTTATTTTATTTTATGTAGGAGTTACGCAGTTGAGAAATAATTTTCATAAATTGGATAGAGGTAAGGCATAAAATATTCACGATCGTGAGCTAACCAGATTTTATAATGAGTATTACAGAGGTCATACTTTCTATCTCCTATTAACATTGATTTTAGAGCGAACCAAGGCTGGGCTTGCTTCGGCAAGAGCTCGTGGACGGAAAGGAGGTACTCCCTTCAAAATGACAGCTGCTAAGTTAAGGCTCGCTATGACAGCTATGGGAAACCTGAAACGAACGTTAGAGAATTATGTCTGAATTAGGGGTTACAAGACAAAGCTTTATCGACATATTGGACCAGATGGTTCTCTTAGAAAAGCTGGAAAAAATATTAACGAATGTTTAAAAACTTGGAGCAACTTTGTTTAAAATATATACCCTTATAATTTTTAGTTTTATCGCAAACATCTCAGCAATAAGCAATGCAGCAGAATCTAAAACTTGGGAAAATTATTATCAAAACACATTAAACATCAGTGATCCCCACAAAACTTTATTATTGGCACAAAAATACTTCCAACTAGAAAATAAAATAGGAGGTGTGGCTGCGGATCTTGGTGCTGGTACAGGAAGAGATACTTTATTTTTATTGCAACAAGGATGGGATGTATTAGCTTTAGACGCAGAACAACTCTCAATAGATATCATCTTAAATCGAGTAGATGTTTCATATCTCAATAGCCTTGAAGTGATGGTAATACCATTTTCTGAAATGATCCTTCCAGCTGAGCTAGATCTTATCAATGCTAGCTATAGCCTACCTTTTTGCAAGCCTCAAGACTTCTCTCAATGCTGGAGAAAAATTATTGATCATCTGGCTATAGGAGGACGATTTTCTGGTCAATTTTTTGGGGAAAAAGATGAATGGGCAACTAATCCTGACCTAACAATTCATTCGTACGAAAAAATGCTACAGCTATTTGAAGATCAATTTGTTATTGAATATTTACAAATTGAGGATGGTTTTATTCCATGCGCTAATGGCAAAATGAAGCATTGGCATGTCTACCATCTAGTGGCCAAGAAAATAAGATAGAAAAACTTCATATTGATTCTCGAAATTTGGCTAAAAAAAGTCTATGTGTGTTCTTTATACGAAGAAGCCATGTAATGCTTAAATGTAGCCGAAGATTTTTTAGTATTTCTAGAAGTAGGGGTATCGATAAGAAGTTGTCGCTCTTTACCTTATAAGAGTTATAGTTTGAGCGGTTGGATAGCGCTAGTTAAGATTGTTCTTCAATGCACCAAATTTGCACCGCAAGTGATAAAATTATGTTTGATTTTATATTGATATATGATATAATGAAATAAAAAGAGTATACTCTGTGATTCAATCATTTGCCGACAATGCTACTGCGGATATTTTCAACGGATTAAATTCTAAGCAGGCGAGAAAAAAATTAGATCCCTCTTTATACTCTATCGCTTGCAGAAAATTGGATATGTTGGATGCAGCAATTGATTTGAATGATCTTAAAATACCACCAGCGAATAGGTTAGAGGCATTAAAAGGCAATCTTAAAGGTAAATTCAGCATTCGCCTCAATGATCAATATCGAATTGTATTTATTTGGGGCGTCCAAGGACCAGAACAAGTAGAAATTATAGATTATCATTAGAAATCAAGAGGAATATTATAATGCTCCCCAAAAATAGGCCACCAACGCATCCAGGTGAAATTTTGTTAGAAGAGTTTCTCAAACCTCTTCAGCTTTCGCAAGAACAATTTGCTAAGCATCTCGACGGATCTTGGACACAGCCTAAGATCAGCGAAATTATCAATAAGAAACGTAGGGTAACGGAAGCTATTGCTTTAGATTTTGCTGATGCATTGGGTACCTCACCTGAATTTTGGCTTAATCTTCAAAATCGATATGACCTTTGGTTTGCACGTCAAAATCATGAGCGAATACCAATATTACCAGAGCTAAAGGTTATGGGAATATAAGAAGAAAACATATCCTAACCAATACCGGATATATCTAAATGATGACTTTCGAACTTACCACATGCGCCGTAAAACCCAGTCCTAAAGGACGGGGATATAAGGCGAGGCGCAAAATTTCCAAAATGCGCTTTAGCATTTTGGAAATTTTAATCTATTGGCGTTTTTTGATTTTCGATATATTGTTTAATGATTAAAATTGGCGCTCCGCCACAAGAGGCTGCAAAGTAACTGGGAGACCATAGCATGCCCTTCCAGTATTTTGAAGCTATTTCCGGGTGATTTTTTCTAAGAAGTCGCGAGGAGACTGATTTTAAAGTGTTGACAAGTTTAGAAATGGCGATTTTTGGCGGATAATTAATGAGCAAATTCACATGGTCGACTTCTCCGTCAAATTCTATCAGTTCAGCTTCAAACCGCGCACATATAGAATGAAAAATGTCTTTTAGTGCAACTATGGTTTTTTGTGTGAAGACGCTTTTGCGATATTTTGTCACAAAGACTAAATGAACATGAATAGCAAAAGTGCAATGTCTGCCGTCTCTTAAATCTGTTGACTTTTCATAGACCAAAATTATCATACATCCATGATGATTCGCAAAGCTTATAAATATCGTTTAAAAGAGCGCGCAGAAGTTTTGCTATTTCTTTCGCAAACAGCCAGCTCTTGCCGGCTGGTATGGAACAAAGCTTTGGCTTTGCAAAAGAGGCGCTTAGATAGCGACTTAAAAGTCTTAACATATGCAGAAGTTTGCAAAGAACTGAAATCTTGGAAACAAGAAGCTGATTTTTCTTTTCTTAAAAACGTGCCATCTCAAAGTCTTTAGCAGACCCTCAAAGGTCTCGATCGAGCGATTCGGGAAGCTTTATTAAAGAAAAAAGGCTTTCCACGCTTTAAGAAAAAATTTAAACGCGATTCTTTCCGCTATCCACAAGGGTGCAAAATAGAAGGCGGCCGAATGTGTCTTCCAAAAATTGGCTGGGTTTCTTTTTTTCATAGCGCTCATCCAAAAGGCAAGATCAAAAATGTCGCGATCTGTAAAAAAGGAAAGCAGTGGGATGCATCTGTTCAAACAGAATACGAAGTAGAAGAGCCGAAGCATCCTTCTTCATCAGAGGTGGGAGTTGATTTGGGTATTTGCCGGTTTGCTACTTTAAGCAGCGGCCTTTTTTATGAACCATTAAATAGCTTTAAGAGGCTAGTACTCAACCACATTAGTCTTAGCTATTGGGACTGCTTGAAAGCGCCCGGAGTTGAAGCAGTGGACTAAAATTATTAAAAAAATTGAAAACAGCAATATTGAATCTCCATTAATGAAAAAGAAGGAGTCAATTTTGTAGATTATTTTATTATCAGACGTTAAAAGAAAAAGAGCCTTATTTCTTCATAAGAAGTTGCAGCAGAGAATCACAAATTTAATTTGCACATGGACGTTTAATGATAATTTCTTAGCATCAAACTAGAACAGTTTGAGAATGAAGATATTTTTCTAAAGCTTATGATGACTCTTTTTATTATCAGACGTTTATAGAAAGTTGTTGCTTATTTATTATCAGACGTTAAAAGAAGAAGAGTCCTATTTCTTCATAACAAGTTGCAGCAGGGAAATCATAAATTTAATTGCACATGGGCGTTAATGATAATTTCTTAGTATCAAAGTGGAACAAAAGTGAATACAAAACTAAATCAAGCTAAATATGATGGCGAAATGGAAGGGTTTTATAGATTGGGTCGGGAAGCCCATATAAGATAAATTGGATTTGGAAGAAAAGAGGGGAGGGGAGGGGAGCAGTACTATTTAAGGAAAAGGGGACAATAGTTTTACTTATATTGATGTCAGCTAGGTCTCTTCTTGCTCATATTTATGTTTAATGGATTTCAGAAGGAAAGGACTTCTAAAAATGCGTGGCCTACGAGGCGGTCGTTGCATTCAGCGAAAATTGATGTCATTGGAAGATTCAATAGTGTTTTTACCACATGCGCCGTAAAGCCCCGTCCTTCGAGGCTGACAGAAAATTGATAATTTCTGACGTATATAATTTATTTTAAATGGTCTTGAGTATGTTATGAGGGGTTTCAAAAAATTATTTAAGGTCAGAAATTATCAATTTTCTGTCAGCCTCGAAGGACGGGGCTTTACGGCGCATGTGGTAAGCGGGCAGCTCAATACATACAGGACGAGGTGATTGAGCATATGGGTAATGGGGCTGCGAACTGTTGACAAATTTATAGACATATATGTTCGAATTTGATATTTCATTAGCATGAAACTAAGTAAATGGGCAAAAAAACAAGGCATAAGCTATAGGACTGCTTGGCGCTGGTCAAAGCAGGACAACTCCCTGTTCCTGCCGAGCAAACAAAAACAGGAACAATTCTAATCAAAGAGGAAATGCTTGAGCCAAATGCTGTTGCTATCTATGCACGTGTGTCCTCAGCCGATCAAAAAAATGATCTTAACGGGCAAGTAAGCCGGCTAGTCACTTTTGCCAATCAAAAAGGCTATCTTGTGGCTCACACAGTAACAGAAATAGGCTCTGGCCTCAATGGCCATCGTCCTAAATTAATAAAATTATTGAACAATCCAAAGATCCGGATTATTTTAGTCGAACATCGAGATCGATTGATGAGATTTGGTGCTGAATATGTGGAGTCAGCATTAGCTGCACAAGGAAGAAAATTAATAGTTGCAGATGGTTCTGAGTTACAGGATGATTTAGTTCAAGATATGATAGAAGTGTTAACTTCTTTTTGTACTAGACTATACGGACGAAGATCGGCAAAGAACAAAGCTAAAAAAGCATTGGAAACCATGCAAAATGCTAATTAAAAGAGCTTACCGATATGAATTAAAGCCGAATATCGCTCAGCGCAACCTCTTAGCCAAGCATGCAGGATCTGCTCGGTTTGCTTATAACTGGGGGCTTGCTGCAAGAATTGAAAAATATGAAAAAGATGGAATATCTACTAACGCTATTGAACAGCACCGATTACTCAATAGTTTGAAGGGGTCACAATTTTCTTGGATATATGAGGTGTCAAAATGTGCGCCCCAAGAGGCTTTGAGATCTTGATCGAGCTTTTCAGAATTTTTTCCACCGCCAGAAGAGTGGTAAGAAAGGAGGATTCCCAAAATTTAAGAGAAAGGGGATCAACGATCATTTCCGATTAACGGGAACCATTAAAGTTAATAAGCAATCCATTCAATTACCTCGTTTGGGTATCATTCGACTTAAAGAGTGTGCAGAAGTACGAGGAAGAATTCTTTCAGCTACAGTTTCTCGTCAAGCAGATCGGTGGTATGTTAGTGTAACGGTAGAGTGTGAAATAGAAAATTCCCAGCCAGTTGAAGGACCAGCGATTGGCATTGATGTCGGGCTAACCTCTTTTGTTACAACTTCAGAAGGTGAAAAAACTATTTCACCAAAGCCTTTAAATAAATCGCTTAAAAAGATAAGAGTGTTAAATAAAAAACAAAGTCGCAAACAAAAGGGTTCTAGTAATTATAAGAAATCATCTCTTTTGTTAGCCAGACAGCATCGAAAAATCGGCAATCAACGCACTGATTTCCATCATAAATTATCAACAAGATTGGCGAAAACCAAGTCAATTATTGTTGTTGAAGATTTGGATGTACAAACTTTGCAGCAAAAGAATAGGTTGAGTAGAGGGATTGCCGATGCAGGATGGAGCGGATTTATACGCATGCTTGCTTATAAGACAGAATGGTATGGCTCGAAGCTAATAAGAGCGCCAAGGTATTATTCTTCTTCAAAAATCTGTTCTCATTGTCAGCATAAAGCCATCCAAATGCCGCTGAACATCAGGGAATGGGTCTGTCAACGTTGCAGTACACAACACGATAGAGACATTAATGCAGCCAAAAATTTATTAAAATTGAGTACCGTGAGTTCCACGGGAATTTACGCTTGTGGAGATTCCTCTTGTGGGATAGGCCAAAAGTCTATTAGCAATGTATCGATGAAGCAAGAAGTAATGAATGGTATATTTGTCCATAAGTTATAGAACGGTGTACGTTGGAAGATTTGAAGAAATGCTTCCTGGTGAACTGTTGCCTGCATTAATTCCTGAGGCTAAAGTTATTATTCTGGTTTCATCTCTCAGAGCGGGCTTGAAGGAGATTAAGGTCCGGGCTGGACTTAAGTTTCCTATTGGAGTATCTCTCAACATGCTCGGGCTTCTGGGGTATGGAGGGCGGTGGAATGCAGGAAGCACAAAAAGATGTGGTGGTACTCCTGAAGGGGATGTTGATGCTTTTATTGCTCACTTAATTAAGATAGTGGCCTATAGGCTAATTTTACATTTTGGCGCGATGGGCAAAATTAGCCAATTTTTAATTTCAAATCATGAAAATATTTTTAATTTGAATTAATTAATTCACACCTGAATTTTTTTTATTATAATTTAAAGATTTATATATGGAAAATGATTAATTTGTTATAGTATTATTCAACAATATCAGAAAAAATTATAAAAAAGAGTTTTATTATGCATCCCAATTTTGCTATTAATTTGCCATCATTTAATTTCAATACTGCTGAAGGTTCTCAATTTTCTGAGCCTCCTACAAAAAGACAAAAAACACATCATGATGAATCAGAAAAATCTTATCAAGAATTGATTCCTGAGATATTAGCAAGTAATAAACTTCTATTAGAAGAATTACAAACCATTCGGCAGCAACAAACGAAAATGGAAGAGCGATTTGTTCAATTGGAATCCTCACAAAAGGAGATGCTTGATAAAATCTTCCAAATACAAACAAAAATTTTTAATTCCTCTCCCTCTTCTCTTCAACACCCCTTAGCTCTTTCTAACGGAATGCAAGATCTCATAGCTATCAGCCGTTATGCCGACACTTTACGCCAGCAAGGAAAACTCGAAGAAGCTGTGGCTGAATTTAAAAAAGCTTTAGCTTTACCTCAAGGACAGCAAGATCTTTTTACTGTCAGCCGTTATGCCGCAACTTTACTCTTGCAAGGAAAACTCGAAGAAGCTGTGGCTGAATTTAAAAAAGCTTTAGCTTTACCTCAAGGACAGCAAAATCTTTTTACTGTCAGCCGTTATGCCGCAACTTTAGGCGGGCAAGGAAAACTAGAAGAAGCTGCCGCTGAATTTAAAAAAGCCTTAGCTCTACCTAAAGGACAGCAAGACCTTTTTACTGTCAGCCGTTATGCCGAAATTTTACGCTTGCAAGGAAAACTAGAAGAAGCTGCCGCTGAATTTAAAAAAGCCTTAGCTCTACCTCAAGGACAGCAAGACCTTTTTACTGTCAGGTTTTATGCCGAAACTTTACGCTTGCAAGGAAAACTCGAAGAAGCTGCCGCTGAATTTAAAAAAGCCTTAGCTCTACCTCAAGGACAGCAAGATTTTTATACTGTCAGCCGTTATGCCGAAATTTTACGCTTGCAAGAAAAACTCGAAGAAGCTGCCGCTGAATTTAAAAAAGCCTTAGCTCTACCTCAAGGACAGCAAAATCTTTTTACTGTCAGCGGTTATGCCCAAACTTTACTCTTGCAAGGAAAACTCGAAGAAGCTGCCGCTGAATTTAAAAAAGCCTTAGCTCTACCTAAAGGACAGCAAGATTTTTATACTGTCAGCCGTTATGCCGCAACTTTAGCCCGGCAAAGAAAACTCGAAGAAGCTGCCGCTGAATTTAAAAAAGCCTTAGCTCTACCTCAAGGACAGCAAGATCTTTATACTATCAGCCGTTATGCCACAACTTTATTCTTGCAAGGAAAACTCGAAGAAGCTGCCGCTGAATTTAAAAAAGTTTTAGCTCTACCTCAAGGACAGCAAAATCTTTTTACTGTCAGCCGTTATGCCGCAACTTTACGCGAGCAAGGAAAACTCGAAGAAGCTGCCGCTGAATTTAAAAAAGCCTTAGCTCTACCTCAAGGACAGCAAAATCTTTTTACTGTCAGCGGTTATGCCGCAACTTTACGCTTGCAAGGAAAACTCGAAGAAGCTGCCGCTGAATTTAAAAAAGCCTTAGCTCTACCTAAAGGACAGCAAGACCTTTTTACTGTCAGCCGTTATGCCGAAACTTTACGCGAGCAAGGAAAAATCGAAGAAGCTGCCGCTGAATTTAAAAAAGCTTTAGCTCTACCTCAAGGACAGCAAAATCTTTTTACTGTCAGCCGTTATGCCCAAACTTTACGCTTGCAAGGAAAACTCGAAGAAGCTGCCGCTGAATTTAAAAAAGCCTTAGCTCTACCTAAAGGACAGCAAGATCTTTTTACTGTCAGCGGTTATGCCGAAACTTTACGCGAGCAAGGAAAACTCGAAGAAGCTGCACCACTTAATTTAATGGCACTTAATTTACAAAATTAGAATTCGCTAGACTCAATTAGTCGAATTTTAAAAAAGCCTCTAATGCTTAATTAGAGGCTTTTTATTTTCACGAATTTCTTTAGAAATTAATCATCATTATCATTTCCTTTTACAAGTTGTTTTCTTTATAAATCAATGATTATAATAATGATAATTTTTTGCTAATAATTCAGGGTATTTTTAATAAAATATTTGACAATTGCAGCCCTTCAGGCTTGCATGACACAACTCATTCATACCCAGGGTGTTGCCCCATACGCATCAAACTAAGAGATGAGCGTAGGCTACGCGACGCATTCAGTCGCCACGCCGCTTCGCTCTGGGCTCTAGGTGAGGGGGGTGTTGTCCTGGTCTATTATAGCGATTTTAAAATTATCCTAATAGTCAAAAACTCATGTAATCTACTAACGACTCTTTTTTATTATCAGACGTTAAAAGAGGTTTTGTTGATCCTCAAAAGCGGTCAGCAGATGCAAATCGAATTGTTTTGCTGCCAATATCAAACCTACCCTGACTGGAAAAATTCAAGGGTTTCCTGGAAGGGTAAGTTGGTTCAGAGAATCTCATTGAGAATAGCTAATGCAAATGAGTTAATAAATATTATCAGACGTTAAAAGCCTGGATTTATTTTACCTAAATTCAATACGTACTGAATCCTTTAACTGAGAGTTTGAGAATGAAGATAGTCTTCTATTCCCTTAACCAACTTATCTAAGGCTAATAAGTACTGTTTGCATTCTCGATATTGATTTTCACTTATACTAGACTGAGATCGCAATGTACTTAAACTTTCAAAAAGAGGATCCAAAGAAAATCGTTTCACTTGAACTGACCGACCCTTGATTAAAGTCGCAGCTAAACCTGCGTAATAGCTATCAGTTTCATTTAGGTCAGCAGTCCAATTTGTTAGAGCTTCTTCTTGACCATTAAGATGTGGAAAAGGCAATAAAAGAAACTGTTCATACAATTGCTTAAGCATTAATTGATTCATCATTTTTAACCCCAAAAGGTAACGATTTTTCCATTTTTATCCCATGTTCCACCCTCATTCCCTTTTTTAATCTTATAGCCCTGAGAGCCATCTTTTAAAATGAAGGGCTGCCTTAAATTCTTATTTTTTTTATAAAAATTCACTGCATCTCGCGTGTATTGCAAGGATGTACGGCCATTTCCATGTTTCTTTGTATGGTAGTCAATGGAAGCTTGATTAGTAGGAAAAGTCGACTTATACCAAAATTTTTGATAATTTTTTTGAGAGACAGAAGGAGAATGTTGTTGATGGGTATTTTTTTTAAAGTGTTGATGGGTATTTTTTTTAAAGTTTTGAGTTTGTTTTGCAATTAACTCAGTCGAAGGAGTAATGAATAACATGACCGAAAGAAGAAATCCAAAAATAAATTTTAAATGCATTGCTTACCTCTATATAAATAGTGAAGTGATTGATACTTCATTCATTATAAATAGCTATTAAAAAGAGTCTATGAAATATTCTTTAATTTACATTAAAGTGAAGCGCAATAAATTTTATAGTCTTTTAAATTGTCTTTATTCATTGATATTTTTTTCTAATTCAGTATGATAGAACCTTTATTCGTATTGATAATAGAATTTTTGTCCAAAGCCAAAACTTAAATAGGAATATTTATGCAACAGATTGTAAAAAAAATGCTTTTTGCATTTTGCTCTTTAAATATGATCTTTAATTCTTTGCAAGCTTCTACTTTTGAGGACCATAAAAAATCTCAAATGATTCAAGACTTAGAAGTGATTAAACATCATTTTGAAGTGGCCTATGCTCCAGCAGATTGGAAAAAGGAATATGCAGGCTGGGATTTAAATGAAGCTTTCGAACAAGCGAAGAGCCAAATTTTAAATACCACCTCTATTACAACAAAGCAATTTCAACAAATTGTTCGAGACTTTATGAAAAGCATGAAGGATTACCATGTCGATGTCCTTTTCTTTTCAACAGAGGCTGCCTCTTTGCCTTTTAGTGTGAAAGGGGTCGAGGGGAGATATTTCATTGATTGGGTCGATCCTATTCGCCTTCCCGTCTCCTATTATGGGATATGTTCTGGAGATGAGTTACTAGAATTTGATAAGCGTTCTATTGAGGAGGTAATAAAAGAAATTATCAACGAATCTGGCAAAGCCTCAAATCCAAATACAGATCAAGGTCTTGCAGTAATGAAACTCACCTCCCGTATCGGAATGGCAGGCGATCGTGTACCAAAAGGTTCCATTCTACTCACAACTCGCTCTGTTAAAACGGGTAAAATAAATATTCAACAAATACACTGGGCTTATACAGCCGAACAGGTTAAAAATTCTTTAGATTTTCTTCAACCTCTTGATTGCATTTCTGCTCTCTTTCCGAAAATTAAAGAGAAAAAAACCAAATTTGAAATGCCAAAAATTTCGATGGCCAATCCTTTGCATGAGACTTTTGCTCAAAAACAGACTGATCGCGATGGAGGACTAGGCAGCCGCAAAAGTTTTATTCCTGCGCTAGGCGAGATTTTTTGGTCAATAGACGATCATCCAGCATCGGAAGAGAGCGAGGCACCTTTTTGGTATGCCTATGTTTATCGCACTCCACAGGGACAAAATATTGGCTATATTCGCATTCCTCACTATGTTGTCTCTTCTCTTGATATCAAAGAATTTGGAAAGATCCTCAAAATAATGGAAGCAAATACAGATGCTTTAGTCATTGATCAATTACATAATTTTGGGGGTTTTGTTCATGTGCAATATGCCCTAGCAGGAATGTTAACGACTCAGCCCCTTAATGCTCCTTATCATCGTATAAAAATTACCCAAAAAGAAGTTTTAGATGCTTATCAAACACTTGAATTCATTAAGCTTATTGATTGGATGATGGACTTCGCGGAATTGGATTCATCGGATTCTGATAACGGTGGGGGCGAACCTAACAATCAAGAAAACGAAGATGAAGAACCTAAAAAACAAGAGGAGGAGGATTTAGATCAGCCTGTCGGATCTAATTATCAACAGATTTTATTTGTAAAAGCTTACTGCGAATTGATCTTGGAAGAATGGAATAAGGGACAAACGTTAACTCGCCCTACACCTATTTTAGGGATCGATAAAATTAATCCAAATCCAAAAGTTCACTATAGTAAGCCTATCCTTATGCTTATCAATGAGATGGACTTTTCAGGTGGCGATTTTATGCCTGCTATTATGCAAGATAATCAAAGAGCTGTTTTATTTGGAACACGCACGGCCGGAGCCGGAGGCTATGTCTTTAATTTTCAATTCCCAAATACGCATGGCATTGCCCAATGTTCTTATACAGCCTCAATTGCTGAAAGAGCAAACTTGCAAAAAATTGAGAATTTAGGTGTAACTCCAGATATTGATTATCAAATTACATTAGAAGATGTTCAGGGTGGTTATCGTGGCTATATTGATGCTGTCAACCAAGCCATCCAGACTTTATTAGAACATTCACCAAAGTGAACAGGAATGCTGTTACATTAAGGGAGAGGTGGGACAGTTAACACTATGGAACTATTTTTATTTAAAGATCTCTTGATTATCTTGGGTTTTTCTATTCTTGTTCTTTTAGTCGGATATCGTCTGCACATCCCTCCCGTCGTCGGTTTCATCTTAACAGGAGTCTTAGCAGGTCCACATGGCCTGGCCCTGGTAGGAGGAACCGAAGACGTGGAAACCCTAGCTGAATTAGGAATTATTCTTTTGCTATTTGGGATTGGCATGGAGTTTTCACTAAAAAAGCTCATGCAAATCAAACGCCTTTTTTTGTTGGGAGGTTCGCTTCAAGTAGGTCTCACTGCCTTGCTCAGTTTTCTCATTGCCAAAGGACTGAGTCGTCCTTGGGGAGAAGCCATATTTTTAGGCTGTTTACTCTCTATGAGCAGCACTGCTGTAGTTTTGGGAATTCTTGATCAAAAAGGGGAGTCTGCAAGCCCTCATGGTCGCTTATCAATTGCCATTTTGATCTTTCAAGATATGATTGCTATTCCTATGCTTCTCTTAACCCCCCTTTTAGGTGGGGGGCAATCAGATGCACAAGGATTTAATCTTTTGCTCTTATGGCCCATTTTTAAAGGATTAATTATTTTAGCTGTTGTCTTTATCTGTGCTCAGCACATCGTTCCTAGTCTCCTTTTGCTTGTCGCCCGTACGCGGAATAAAGAACTCTTCTTGTTAAGTGTTCTGACTCTTTGTTTTGGGGTTGCTTGGCTGACATCTAGTTTAGGTCTTTCTTTAACTATCGGTGCATTTCTAGCAGGCTTAATCATTTCAGAATCTGAATATAGCAATGAAGCCATTACAAATATTTTTCCATTCCAAGCGCTTTTTATTAGCTTCTTTTTTGTTTCTGTGGGAATGCTGCTTAATATGGATTTTGTTATCCATCAGCCTTGGCTCATTTTAGGATTGGCCATCGCCATTTTAATCCTTAAAACATTTACAGGCGGACTTGCGACACTTGCTTTAGGATTACCCATTCGTACTGCTGTTTTGGTTGGAATAACTTTAAGCCAAATTGGAGAGTTTTCGTTTGTTCTCGCTAAAACGGGCATTCCATATGGGCTGGGATCAGAATATTATTATCAACTTTTTTTAGCTACTTCACTTCTGACTTTAATGATCAGTCCAGTTTTAATTAATTTGTCCCCTCGTATAGCTTCTTGGATCATTCTGTTACCATTGCCTGAAAAACTACGGACTGGATTGAAAGGGCAAATAAATGAAGAGAAAATCTCCCTTACAAATCATGTCATTATTGTAGGTTTTGGAATTAGCGGACGCAATTTAGCTCGTTCCTGCAAACTAACAGGAATTCCCTATACAATTTTAGAAATGAATCCCGATACAGTGAAAGAACAAAAGAAGCAGGGAGAACCCATTCAATTTGGAGATGCCGCTCATTTATCTATTCTTGAGCATCTTCATATTCAAGAAGCGAAAGCGATTGCAATTCTTGTCAACGATCCAATTGCCGCACGTCGGATTGTACAAATTGCCCGTCTTGCTAATCCTTCTCTTTATATTATTGTGCGTGCTCGATATGTACAGGAAATGTCTCTCATGAATAGACTTGGAGCAGATGAAGCTATCCCAGATGAGTTTGGCACTTCGGTGGAAATTTTTTCGCGTGTTTTGCGTCACTATCATGTTCCTGATGAGGAAATCAACGCTTTCATCAATGAAATTCGTGCCGACGGATATGAGATGTTGCGCAATAAAAATCCTACAGCCACAAAATTATCAGATATTAAACTCAATCTTTCAAATGTTGAAATTGGATCTTTTCGTTTACATCCCAATTCTCCTTTGGTAGGAAAAGTTTTAGCAGAATCTCAATTGCGCAAGTTATATGGAATGACGGTATTGTTAATCAAAAGAGACACCCAGATTTTATCTAATCCGAGTTCTGATACTCAATTAATGGCAAATGATGTCATTGTAGTAGTAGGTGAAAAAGTTCCTCTTAAGCAAGCCTCTGAACTTTTTGGTCATTTAGAAAGAGCTTCTCTAGTGACTTGATGGCTTATTTCGATAATGATTGGCCTGCATGGCATCAAATCGAGATGGATTTTCATGCGTAGGTTCTGGTTTTTCGTTCACCTGTCTTGATCAAATTTTCAACCCTGCGAACTCACAATTAAAAAATAAAAATCAATATTGCGCAATTTAAAAAAAATGATTCTTTTTGATATATTGAAACTGATTTGTTATCAAGGATTCTAAAATATTATAAAAATTATTTTTGAAAATGGTGTTAAAATAAGTTTATGGCAAAATTTCCTAAACCGCTTAATCTTCCCAAAAATGTTAAAGACACTCGGATTAAGCGCAATCAGCAAGTGAGTGAGGCAGTAAAGTTAGGAATTAAATTTCGATTATTCGTGATCGTATTTGAGTTGGTGGGTGTTTTCTTAATAAATAGTTCCTCTCTTTTTTTAGATGCCATTTCGAGTTTAATAGATGTCATATCGAGTATCTTCCTGATTATTTGCATTAAATTAGCCCAACGTCCTCCTGATCATGATCATCCCTTCGGTCATGGTCGCTATGAACCTATGGGGGGTCTTTTATTAGGAATTCTCCTTATTGTTTTAGGCGGAGTTATGCTTTTCCAGCAAGTTCTGGGATTTTTCTACCAAGAAGTTCATCGTCATATTCATCCTGCGGCTTGGCTATTTCCCGCTATTGCAATGGTCATTTTGGAAATTGCTTATCGCCTGTTAATCTTAACTGCTAAAAAAACCCAAAGCCCTGCTCTTGCCTCTGATGCTTATCATTATCGCATTGATAGTTTGACTAGTTTATTTGCTACTATCGCTTTAATTGTGGCAGCAATTTTGCCAGGATGGAGCGTGTTTATTGATCATATGGGTGCCATTGTCATTGCATTATTTATGATTGGAATTGGCTTGTTAGCAGCACGTGAAAATTTTCACCAACTAATGGATAAAATTCCTGAAGCCTATTTTTTCGAACTAGTGAAGCAAGCAGCTTTAAAAGCTGCTGGAGTAGAAGGAACTGAAAAGATTCGCATTCAACGTTATGGCCCTGATGCGCATATCGATATTGATATTGAAGTCAACCCGAGCTTAACAGTCGATAAAGCCCATAAAATTAGCCAACAGGTTCGTCTTGAAATTCAAAAAGCTTGGCCTGCTGTACGCGATGTCATCGTGCATATCGAACCCTATTATGTTAATGACCACTAAAATTAACAACTCTTGTTTTTAAAATGGATTCCAAATAATCTTCCTACTTTAATATTCGTTGCAGAATAAGGAAAACAAAACTAATGAAAAAATTACTCCAAGGAATTGTCGATTTTAGAAAAAATCTAACCGAAGAGCATCGAACTCTTTTTGCGAAACTCGCTCTAGGACAAAAACCGAATGCCCTTTTCATTGCTTGCTCTGATAGTCGCGTTGTGCCCAATCTTTTTGCTTCTACAAATCCCGGAGATTTATTTGTTTTACGCAATATGGGCAATCTTATTCCCCCCGCCTCCTCTTCTTTTCAAGATAACAGTGCATCCGCAGCTATCGAATTTTCAGTGCTCACGTTAAGTGTGACTGACATCATTGTTTGTGGTCATTCTGAATGCGGAGCTATGCAAGCATTAGCTCAAGGTCTAAACAATTGTTCCAGCCCTCATCTCATCTCTTGGTTAACATATGGAGAAGAAGCCCTCAATAAGGTTAGAAACGGACTGGTCATCACTCCTTCATTATCAGAGCACAATCAACTTTCTCAAGTCAATGTGCTTCAACAAATGGAACATATTAAGAGCTATCCATTAGTCCAAGAACGCCTAATAAAAAATCAGCTCAGAGTACATGGCTGGTGGTTTGATATTGCACATGCGGATGTCTATTGCTATGAGCAAGATTTGAATCAATTTGTTTTGATTGATGAAAAAGAAGCAGGTTTGATCCTAGAACGATTAAAATGACTCAATTTTCTATCAGGTGGTTTTATTTTCTTCTTTCTTTTCTTTAGATCGCCAATACGGAAATACCGCATCTGCTTGTTCTTTTTGACATCCATCCATTAATTTAACGTGTGGGATCCCCAACGCCTAATACAGTCAGCCAACTATAAGTGCGATAGTATAGCCAATAAATTCTAACATCATTTTTCTCCTGCTATTCTATTTGCAAAGGTCACTTGTACTATTACTTAACGCATAGGAGTTAAAATTGTCCCCATAGACAAAAGTCAATATGACAGAGTGCTCGTCTATTCTTTTATTCATTTTACTATATTTTGGCTTTGAAAGAAATCGCTGATTTATCTTAAAATTTATTGAGGAATTTTAAAGAAATTGCCGCTGGTATGGTTAAGAAAAGATAAAAAGGATAAAGGATGAATAATTTAGATCGAATTGGTTCACAATTGCAGGAAGCTTTTAGGTTACAACACCTTACTCTTACATTAAAAGAAGATCATTTTGTTGTGGAAAATTCTTCCCACGAAAAGGTAGAAAAAATTCGCCAAATTATTACTGATTTAAAGTATTGCCCTTGGATATTTAAATCAGAAAAACAAGATAACATTACATTTACTGTCGTTCCTTATCAAATTCCTACATGTCTGTATCAAAAGCCAAACGTTGCTCATGTTATCAAATGGGCTCAGGAACACTCTGCAGAAAAGCATCTTCCTTTACTAAGGGAAATTGCTGAGGAAAAAGGATTCGAATTAGCACAGTCAATACCAAAAGAGATCTTGTTAAAAGAGCTTTGGCAAAAAAATTACCTCAAAGACAAGGAAAAAGAACTTGATAAGGAAATCCAAGCAATTTCCGATTTCAATTCCTCTATTGATTCATTGCTTACATGTCATCTGGGAGAACAAGTTTTTAAAACCCATGTTGCCAAAGCATTGATTAATGGATATCGCTTTGTTTTCATTGCTGATTATCATACGCAGCAATGTTTTAGCAGTCTCTTGCCTGATTTAATAGTAAAAATTAATCAATCTAAAGACAGTTCGCTTGCCCTTTTTGTAGAGGGTTGTGAAAGAGATTCTATTTCAGAACAAATTTTTTTTTCGAATTGTCTTAAATTCCAAGGAAAAGAATTCAACACCAAAAGTTTATTATTTGGCATCGAAAAACACGAAATTTTTCTTATTTGCGATTGGATAGGGAATATCCATCAGCTTCAAATCGAGTCACATGTTGCTTGTTTATTGCGTTATATGTTGACAAAACCAACCTATCAACTTACGTGGAACACATTGAAAAAAAATAATACTGATCAAAATCTAAAGGATATGATTGCAGAAATTGATGTTGCAAAGCGAATAGCGTTGAAAAATCGAAGTGTTCATCCCGGTATCGAAAAGTTAAAAAAAGGCCACTTTTATCATGACAAAAAAAATTGGATTAATCTTTTTAGCAAGATGATTCATGTTGTTTTAGAAGAAATGAATTTTCCTAAAGAGATCACAACAAAGATTCAAACCTTTCTTAAAAATCCCTCAGATAACACAGCATGTGTTAACTGTCTATTGTCCTTTAACCACCAGATTCGGGATCCTGCTATTATAGAAAATATTCGGTCTGTCATTCAAAAATGTCCGCAGACAACAGAAATTGTGATTTTTATTGGGGGTGGACATATGTTAAATGTTATCCAAGGTCTTCAGGCACCCTTTATTTAAGCATGGGAAGTGCAGCCAATGCGATGATACAGCCTCTCAAATTGATCTATTAGCGATTTTTTCATTGCAAGAGCTTTTGCTTAAGTCGAAATCTCAATTTTTGAGTTTACGCCGGTATCGGTATAGGGCTTCTTTTCTTTAATGCTCTCACTTCTTTTAAGATCCCTTTCTGATAAATACGCCATGATAGGGGCGCAGAAAAAGGAGAGAATTTGATTCAATATGCTCAGCCAAATTAGAAAAATGATATCAGGCTGTCGAAAACTCACAAAAGGGAATAAGGCAGCAGCAATCAAAAGATAGATCACCCCTCCGATTATTTCTTCTTTAGAAGAAGAAAAAGCTCTCCAAAAACTAGAGGTTATTTTAAATTTATCGGTTCGTTTCCAAGATAAATGTTTAGAGAGCCAAGCTTTGTAAAAAGCCGTATTTCTTGTGTAGACAAGAGATCTTGCTGCAAGCGAGGAGAGAACGCTATCTTGCCACTTTCCTCCTAACAGACGAATATGAACCCAATTGTTAATTATATTGTGGATAATGGTAATGGGAATTAGCCATAAAGTGATAGGGGGAAGAATAAAGAAGTGCTGATATTGAATGCTAAACCACAAACATATAGATAAAATTGGGATATTAATTAAGAGATTGAGGGCTTCGCTAAAAAATGTGGACAAGCTATGAAAGATTTCCCCAAATTTTTGTACTAAAGTAAGCCCTGAGTGATGCCAAGGTAAATAAAGGCGCCAATGCTTTTTGAATTGCTGGACGGGGCCCGCAGACCAACGGAAGCGCTGTTGTTTATATGATTCAAAAATTTCAGGAATTAATCCATAACCAAAAGTGCTTCTCAAATATTGACCCGTATAGCCCAAGGCATGAATCCGAACCGCCACTTCTGAATCCTCCGTCAAACACCATTCAGCCCATCCGCCTGCTTCTTCTAATGCTTTGCGGCGAATTAAACACATTGTCCCAATCGTATAGTTGACATCCCATTCATTTTGGCCAGGTAGCTCCAATTTAAAATGTGTTTGGTATTCAAAATAGCAAGCAGATAAATAGCTGCTTGATCTCCATTTTCTGTAATCTTGGCATGATTGAACGAATCCCACTTTTGGGTCTGCTAAAAACTTGATAAGACGCTTTAAGAAATCAGGTTCTACAATATAATCTGCGTCGATGACGCTAATGACCTCGGCTTGAGGTGCAGTAAGGCGAAGTGCAACATTCAATGCACCGGCTTTCGCTCCTTCTAAATGATCAAAATGATAAAAGCGAAATTGTTTGCCCAGTTTTAGGCAGTGCTCTTCTAATGGCTTCCAAAGTTTGGGATCTTTTGTATTATTATCAATAACCAAGACCTCGAAATGAGAATATTGCAAACTTGCCAAAGCATTGAGTGTGTCAATGACAATTTCAGGCGGTTCTGCATAGCATGGAACATGAATCGATACCCAGGGATGAAAGAAAGAGGCATGATCCGCTTCTTTCCATGCTTGATGAAGTCGTGGGAAGCGATAGTAAAGCTTGGAATACCTGGCTAGGACAATCCAGCTCCACATGGCAGTATTAACAATCATGAGAATCACAAAAGTGATTGCTCCAGACCATAAAAAAAACGATATGACTCCATGGGTGTTCAGCGAATGATCAGTTAAATTTATCAATCCTAAAAACCAAATGATTCCATAAAAGGAAGGCATAATTAGGCTTATCAAAAAAAATAAGCCAAATAAAGAAATTGTAGAGATGAGGCGAAAGAGAAGAAAGAGCACAATAAAATTTAACCCTACCACGGGAACTAAGGCAATAAGATTTTCAGTTAAAAACCAGGTCAGGCTACCCGCCCCTGTGTAGGCCATTAACCAGATAAGCAAAGAAAGACGATCTGAAGACCAGCGATAAAAATAAAAGATAAGCAATAAAAACGCAGATAATGCGAACATAAAAGAAGAGAAATAAAAACCAGCTGTTGTAAAATCATTCATCGGAAGAGGAACCATTTTTCCAAACCTTTTAAGAGAATATGAAACCTTCTTATATATTAGGTGATATAAACATTACAATATTTCCTTTAAATTTAATTGATTTTTATACAAGCCTCTATTAACCTGAGTTTTGAGTTTTTCTCCTAGGGAGCGTACCTAAAAGATTAACCATTGTATAATACAAGCGATCGTCAACATTCCTGCATAATTTTGAGCTTTCATTTCGTATCTTATTCCAATACGCCTAAATCGTTTTATAAACTGAAAAAAATTTTCTACCAAGCAACGCTCTCTGTAGATATGTTTATCATGTTCAATTAGTTCAGCTCTTGATACTTTGCTGGGTATGACTGCTTGACTTCCCATCTTTTCTATAAAATTTCTGATTTCATTTGAGTCGTAAGCTTTATCAGCTATAACATTTTTTGGATTTTTTCCACTGAGTAAAAGCTTCATTTGAGTGCTCTCGTGTACTTGACCTTCTGTCAAGATAAAATCAATACAACGACCTAATCCATCTGTTACTGCATGAATTTTTGTGGTTGTTCCGGCCCTTGATTTTCCCATGGCTTCTTCGGCTTTTTTTTTATCCTACAAGCATCTTGATGCGCTTCAACAATTGAGCTGTCTACAGAGTAATTTTCTTCGTCAATTTCATCTTTTAAAGCTTGCCAAATCGTTTGCCAGATTCCAGCCTTTGTCCATCGATTAAAGCGATTATAACATGTGCTCCAAGGACCATACTTGGGTGGTAGATCCCTCCAAGCGGCTCCTGTTCTTAAAATCCAAATAATGCCTTCTAAAATCTTACGATGAGGCCGACTTGGTCTGCCCCAATATCCTCGTTCTTTTGGCAATAAAGGTTTTATTTTTATCCATCTTTCATTAGTTAATACTATCCTACTCATTCAAATTTCCCCCTTGTTTTATCAGAGAAAATTATAAATCATAAGAGTTATTATTTTAAATCTTTTAGGTACGTTCCCTAGTACTCAACCACATTAGTTTTGTGTATTTAGACTGCTTCAAAGCCCCCGCGGTTGAATTGGCGTAAGTGGTTCAATATTAGTAATATGGACCCAGTTACGCCAATTCAACCCGGGGCTAGGGTGTTCATTTTGTGCAAAAAATGAGCTTTATTTTTTACAATAATTGGCATAGTTAAATTGAAAGTCGTATGTTTATGCCGTCCTTTCAGGACTCGATGTCTTTTTGATAGAACCCAGGCCTCCGCTTCGCTGCGACCTGGGCTGTAACATGACGGCCCTTCAGGCCTTAACAAAAAGATGATTTAGGGACTATAGAAGAGGGACTTAAACATCTCTTGTTAAGCCTGAAGGGCCGGCCCTTTAAGCCTTAACAAAAGGACTATTTATGGACTATAGAAGAGGGACTTAAACATCTCTTGTTAAGCCTTAAAGGGCCGGCCCTTTAAGCCTTAACAAAAGGACTATTTATGGACTATAGAAGAGGGACTTAAATCTCTTTTGTTAAGGCCTGAAGGGCCGTCATGTTACAGCCCAGGTCGCAGCGAAGCGGAGGCCTGGGTTCTATCAAAAAGACATCGAGTCCTGAAAGGACGGCATAAACATGCGACCTTCAATTTAATTATGCCAATTATTGTGAAAAATAAAGCTCATTTTTTGCACAAAATGAACACCCACCCCGGGGCTTTAAAGAGTCTAAATACACAAAACTAATGTGGTTGAGTACTGTTCATCTAACTTTTGCTCCTGATCCAGCCACACATAGTCATTGCACTTTTGTATCGGCTCAAATAAGTTAATTCTGACTCTAAGGAAGTTAACTGTTAAACCTCTACACTTACTTTCTTAATAATGATGAAGCCGCTTATTTAAATCAGAGTCTATTTTTGAAGGCAAGAGTAGATAATAGTAAAAGAAAGCTAATCTGGATGAGGATAAGCAACCCCTAATGGAGTGACTATGAAAATCTTTTCTCTCATTGGAAGTTTGCTTGATCGGCTTTGTGTAGTGGCGGGTGCATTTATTGGCAGTCAAATTCCACAATTTATGCAACAATATACACAGCGCTTAGCAGGTCATGTGGAGGCCCTTCAAAAATTGATCAATCAATTGAGAGAAATCGCTACTCTTTCCCATAAAACTTTAGAGCAATATATTCAGAAATTTAAAGATAGCAGCGATCAAGACTTTATTCATCAAGCAGATTTTATGCAGGGAATTCTTACGCGCTGGCAAGATCTTCACCAAGCACTCGATCATCTCACACAAAGCTCTATGTGGTTGCGGCCTTATTACTTTTTAAAGGACCTTCAACCTGAAATTGCTCATTCAACCTTTGCTTCTTTTCAAGCTGGTTTCAATTTAACCTTTGAAGGGTTATGTTATGCGGGAGTTGGAATGGTGGTGGGCTGGGCCTTCTATCAATTAATATCAAAATTTATTGCTTTTGGTTATACTCGTGCGTTGGCCATTTTTAAACAGAGCATTTAGCACCATTATTTTTTATGTAGGCTGGATCCTTTGCTTGCAAGAAGCTTCTGTTGATCATTCTTATTATGGAGCTTTGCTAGTTGTAAGTTTTATCGCATATTACTTGTATCATTCTTCTTGTCGAAAAGCTGATTATCTTTTACTGAGCTTGGTCTTGTTGATTGGACCTCTTTCAGATATGCTGTATGCACAATTAGGATTGCTACATTATCATCGTGTCCATCCTTCATCCACTTGGCTTCCCCCTGTATGGGTCTTTATTTTATGGGGATTATTTGGAGCAAATATTCAACTGTTTTCTTGGCTAAGAAGGCGTTGGTGGCTTGCAATACTATTGGGGGCCCTTGGAGGCCCCGCAAGCTATCTTTCCGTTGTGCGACTAGGTGGGGCAAGTCTACTTAAGCCATTACCTTTAGCTTTTATCACCATTGGTGGGACATGGGCCATTTTTCTCCCTGTTTTTATTTGGTTAAATGATTATTTAAAAAAAAAGTTTAAGCACAATCCTTAAACTTTTTTAATAATTAATTCTTGTTTTCGCTTTTGCCTCAAATTTCTTTGTGATCTTCTTTAGTCTCTTTTTTTTCAAATTTTTCATCAGTTTTTTCATCAGAAGCAGTGGCTTGCGCGCTTTCTTGCTGGCCTTCGGTTTTCTTTTCTGAACCTTTCTCTATGTTAGCAGTACTTGGAAACCAGCTACTAATATTGAAAAAACCCATTGTTGTCTGAGATGTTGAAAGTGCTTCAGTTTTAGCAGTCACTCGCCACTTAGCTCTTTGTTGTGCATCCTGTCCTAATAGTTTAAAATGATTGTCAATAGCTTTCGTACTCTCTTGAATATTTGAAATATAGGTTTTATAAGTTGCAATAGCAGCGTCTATTATTTTCAAACGATTTGGGAGTACGTTAGATTCAAATATTTTCTTTTCATTTTCCAAATCTTTTATTTGAGTAGCTATGTGGAAATAGGTCATACGCCTCTTATCTAGGGGATCAATATTCTCCCACTGATTACTTAATACAATATCTTCTTTTAAAGTCGTGATGCTTTGAATAAGTTTTAAGGCCTGCTGATAATCAGTACTTAAATCTGTTAATTGAATAGGCTCTTTTGGATCTAAATTTTTTTCTTCTAATCCAAATATTTTTTTTCTATGAGCAAGGAAATCATCAATTTCATTTTGTCTAAGTTTTATCATGTCTAAACGTTTAGTGATTTCTAGATGTTCTTGTTTCCAAGCAATGGATTTAGGAGAATCTGGTGTGCTGGCCTCAAGCATAATATTTTTATCTAATAGTTCAATCTGATTTGGAAACTCTTCTTTAACTTCCTCGATAGTTTGCTTTAATGCATCCAGGCGTTGTTTGTGGTAAATATAATATTTTCTAGGCAAATCGCTGCTTACTGCTATCTCGTATATGTCTTTTCTAAGTGCCTCATTGCATATTGTCACTTCTTCTTTTAAGGCCACAAGATCATGCGATAGCCTGACAATTTTTAAGTAGAATTCTGAGGATTTGCTACTGCCAATCATAGAGGACTCAAGAGGAGCTTTTTCTCCATTTTTAAGATTAGAGGTTTCTTCTTCTTTAATGCCCACTGCTATTTTTCTTGTTTTTAAAGCTTCGAGCGCTTCCCATAAACGAAACTGTAGGCCATATAAATAACCAATTTCCATATTAAATAATGAAAAGCTCTTGCTGTAACTATCATTTCCTATGATGGATTCTTTTAGAAGAGCAGATTCAAGTGAATGGTTTGCTATAGCCTGTTGTAAAGCTGTTATGCGATCTTCAAAAATTTTTTTGAATGTATTCTCATATGACAGACAAATTGTCTTGTGTTGAGTCTTTTCCTCTTCTCTTATTTTCCAAAATTTTTCACGAACATCTGCATTATTCATTTGGTCTTTTGCAGAGAGATATTTGCTATTGTTGCTGGCAAATAAGCTTTGAAATCCAGCGATGAATGACTGCTTATTTCTTAAAGTGATTTCATATTGGTTCTGAGCGTCAGGAGATAAATCATTCAATAGGTTTAAGAGTTTTTGTACCTCGTCACTAACCAATGTTGTAATATTTGAAGTTTGCTCAATTTTCATTGAAGTTGGTTGATGTTTAGCATCTAAAGAATGACTGAGTTTTGCTTGCGCTGTATTGTCCGTTTTATTTTGCAGGTCTTCGTCAGTTCTTTGTTTTTTATCTTTTACTTGTTTTACCTTTAGCTCCTTGTGATCCTTTGTTAATCCTACCGCTTGTTGTAAAGTTGGAAAAGTTGCCTGATCTGCAGAAATCTTAACAGCATTATTCATAATGACCCCTTTATTTTGAATGAAGGAAAGGTTTTCCTCTCATTATCTAAACTCTGCCTTCTTAATTACATTAAAGATTGTTTTTTATTAAGAAAATTCCGCCTGAGGGGTGAAAATATTTTTAGAATCCTTAGGATGAGTTGTTTCATTCCTAAGCGACTGCCAATAGTGTTGCATGTCTTGTGATAGGAAAGGGACCTATAGAAATGCATCCAGCTATTTTGATAATGAAAATTTAAATCAAATTCTCTATTTGTTTTTATCCATTTAGACGATCCTTTCTTAATCTCTTCGGCAAGCTTGCTCTTAATAAAATCGACATCTTATATTTGTAGAATTATAAACTTAAATATTGTAAAATTGTCTATAAAATAAATACTATAAAAGTTAGTTAAAGGATAGTTATGCAATTTATACTCGTTAATTCACAAGTAATGCAAAACACTTCAAATGAGGTTTTTTTAAATAACATCTTTCCTGACGAAATTTTAGAAATTTTTTTTGATCAGGTGGTCAATCAAAAAAGGCCACTTTTAGGTGATATTTCTTCTATTTTACTCACTTGTAAGAGATGGAAAGAAGTTTTTGAGAAGAATCCTTGCATTTCATTAGTGCAAACCCTTTTTCAACTTACAAAGAGTCCTCAGTCGTTTACTCATTCTTTCCGAGAATGTATCGCAATTGAACAAAAGAAGTCTTTTACCTCTCAGGAACTTAAATTGATCGATCGAGTCCGACAAGACTGTGTAGGAAGTTTTAGAAAGTTATTAATGGTTAAATCAGATTTGTTTTGCGCTAATAGTTTATTTCGTTCTCTTTTAAATCACTGTTTATGGGATCCTCAATTTTGCAAAAACAGCGCCAATCAAAACATCCGACAAGTGGCTGAAGGACAATTGTCTATTTTAAACTCTCTTGCATGGGGCACTGAGGATCAAAGATTAATGGTGATCGAAAATGATTTTATCGCAAAACTTTACCTGGGGGGTCGAGATCAAGTTTGGCAGCGGGCAAAAGAATCGGTCATTTCCACACTTAAAAAATTTCCCTGTTTTAACGATAAAAAAAGAATGATGCAAGTTGCTCGCTGTTTTGGACAATCTGTTTTTGATATAGATGCAAGCCTTAAAAAAGATCGAGAAATTGTCTTGGCTGCCGTTCAGCAAAATGGCTACGCTCTTCAATATGTAGATGATAGTCTTAAAAAAGATCGAGAAATTGTCTTGTTTGCTGTTCAGCAAAATGGCGAGGCTCTTCGATATGCAGATGAAAGCCTTAAAAAAGATCGAGAAATTGTCTTGGCTGCTGTTCAGCAAAATGGCTATAGTCTTCTATATGCAGATGAAAGCTTTAAAAAAGATCGAGAAATTGTCTTGGCGGCCATTCAAAAAAATGGCGGAGTTTTTCAATTTGCAGACGAAAGCTTTAAAAAAGATGGAGAGATTATCTTGGCGGCCATTCAGAAAGATAGCTTAGTTCTTCAATATGCAGATGAAAACTTTAAAAAAAATCGAGAAATTGTCTTGATTGCTGTTAAGCAAAATGGCGGGGCTCTTCAATATGCAGATGAAAGTCTTAAAAAAGATCAAGAGATTGTCTTAGCGGCCGTTAAAGAAAATGGCTTAGCTCTTCAAGATGCAGATGATAGCCTTAAAAAAGATCGAGAAATTGTCTTGGCTGCTGTTCAGCAAAATGGCGGGGCTCTTCAATATGCAGATGAAAGTCTTAAAAAAGATCGAGAGATTGTCTTAGCTGCTGTTAATGAAAATGGCCGGGCTCTTCAATATGCAGATGAAAGCCTTAAGAAAGATCGGGACATTTTCTTGGCTGCCATTCAGCAAGATGGCTGGGTTCTTCAATATGCAGATGAAAACTTTAAAAAAGATCGAGAGATTGTCTTGATTTCCATTCAGCAAGATGCCAACACTCTTGCAATAGCAGACACAAGCCTTAAACAAGATCGAGAGATTGTCTTGGCTGCTGTTCAACAAGATGGTCGGGCTCTTCAATATGCAGATGAAAGCTTTAAAAAAGATCGAGAGATTGTCTTGGCTGCTATTCAGCAAGATGGCGGAGCTCTTCAATATGCAGATGAAGACTTTAAAAAAGATCAAAAAGTTGTCTTGGCTGCTATTCAGCAAGATGGCTGCGCTCTTGAATATGCAGATGAAGGCTTTAAAAAAGATCGAGAAATCGTCTTGGCTGCTGTTCAGCAAAATGGCTGGGCTCTTGAATATGCAGATGAAAGCTTTAAAAAAGATCGAGAGATTGTCTTGGCTGCCGTTAGTCAAGAGGGCCAGGCTCTTTGCTTTGCAGATGAAAGCCTTAAAAAAGATCGAGAGATTGTCTGGGCTGCTGTTTTCAGCAAAATGGCTGGGCTCTAGAATAGAAAGAGCTAGATTTCAAATCAAATGAGTACCCCCTCACCTTACACCAATGATTCAAAAAATTGAGCCTTTGATCAAAAACATTCCATGATTGAACTCAGGCATGTGCATAAATTGTTGCAAAGTTGGAAAAGTTGCGTGATCTGCGAAAATTTTAACAGCATTATTCATAATGACCCCTTTATTTTGAATGAAGGAAAGGGGTTTTCCCTCTCATTATCTAAACTCCGCCTTCTTAATTACATTAAAGAGTGTTTTTTATTAAGAAAATTTCCGTCTGCGAGGTGAAAATATTTTTAGCATGCTTAGGATGAGTTCTTTCATTCTATAAGCGACTGCCAATAGTGTTGCATGTCTTGTGATAGGAAAGGGGTTAATTGATGATAAGGAATAGAAGCTCCAGGATAATGATGTTCTGTATCAATGAAGGCTATTTTGCCACTCTTCGTAAATGGAATATTATCGGGGTACACCGAGTCAATTAATCCTTCTTCTCGAATCAAAGTATAAAGCTGTTCTAAAATTTGAGGGGATATTCTTTTTTTAAAAGCTTTTAAATTAGATTTTGTATTTAAAATATGCATATTTTCAACAATAAGAATAAAGTTTTTGCGTTTAAAGCCAGCATGATCAGGAGGCGATGGCTCTAAGGGTAAAGGGTAAATCCATTTCTGGGGGACGGCAAAATGGCAAAATGGATGCCGAGCTAAATAAGCTTGTATGGCGCGCGCACCCTTAATTCTTTGAATCCAATTTCCCCATTCACAGACAGCTGGTTGAGTATCTAAATAAACTTTGAAGATGTATTCTTTGAAGCGTGGATGCCTGCCAATCACAAGATTTGTTGGTTTTCTCATCTTTGGTTTACTAAAGCCTGCTTTTTCGAAGCTTTCTTCCGATTGTGTAACGCGCATCTGTTGAAAGAGGTGATCAAGTTGGGATTTGATAGGATGATGGTCCGGTAAGAAATAAGGCGTGAGTTCTTCCCATAATGATAGAGGAACTAAGGGATTGTAAGGATAGGCCTGAGCAAACTCTTTATTATCAATGGCTGATAGAGGAGCTTCTAATACCTTTTCAGAAAAAGAATTAGCAGAAAGATTGGCAATACAGCAAACTAGAAAAAAAAGACGGCTCAAAGAAAGCCGTCTGATTAAATATCCTTTTAAATGACTGGAAATGCCACTTAACAACTTAGGGTTTGACATCTCTTCGATCCATCCTAGGTGGATTAGGCTGATTGTCGCCATTGGGAATATGTCCTCCTTTAAAAGTGATTTTTCCCCAATAAGGCTTCATGTCTTTAGAAAAATAGTGCGTTAGCTTGCTGAAAGGAACTGGCCACTTATGGTGATATTCAGTATCAATTACAGCAATGCGGCCATCCTTGCAGAAAGGGATGTTAAAGGCATAAACGGAATCATAAAGACCACATGTTTGAAGAATGCAATAAAGGCCATCCATTAACTTACGCGTCATGTTCTTTTTATACATTTTTTCATTCTTGCTATGCTCTTGGATACGCATGTTTTCGCAAATTAAAATAAAATTTTTCTGCAAATAACGCGAACTATTTGGAGGAGCCGGATACTTAGGTAGAGGGTAAATCCATTTATGAGGAACCTTAAAATTTTCTTGCAAGTGATTATCTTTAATGCACTGACGAATCATTTGCGCTCCCTTAATGCGATGAATCCATTTTTTCCAGTCATAAAGAATTCCTAATTCTGTATCGCAATAGGCTTTAATAAAATACTCTTGGCATTCAGGATGAGAAGAAGCTGCTACGCGGCTCCAACGTCCAGGACGCCAACGTCTAAAACCTGCTTTTTTAAATTCTTCCGGAGAAAGAGTGGCTCGAGAATTACAAAAAATGCGATTCAACTTTGACCAAGCAGGATGATTTTCGGGAAGCAGATAAGGGCGAACTTGCTTCCAAACTTCTTCAGAAACCTCAGGAAACTCGTACTGATAGCGGCTTTTGTCTAATTTTTTAACCGAACGCAAGAGTGATTGTAGCTTGCTTAACTTGTTGTCATTGTGGGTGGGAATAAAGATCTGAGGGAAGGAAGTCTCTGTCCAAGGGTATGAAGAAGGAAACATTTGACGCTTGGCAAGAGTCTGATCACCCTCCTCAATGATTTGCAATACATTGCGGGGTTGGATAAGATCTTGATCGTAAACATGAATGATTTTTGAAGGCACTGAAAATTGTTCGCGCTGCCTTGCAATGATACGATAGTAAGCTAATCCGCCTTGCACTTGAATTTTAGGTTGAGTTGTAATGGCAACTAAATTGTCATTCGTTTCTTCTTCAGTCACAACTCCATTGACAATAGCATTGACTTGTTTCTCGCAATAAATGGATGGAATAAAATCGAGTGAGTTAGATCCGAATACAAAATATTCAATAGGCTCCTCCGACTGCGCAGCATTACGTTCCCAATTCAACTCATACACATTTTCGCTAATCTGATCAAATTCTACTTCTTCTATAGCATCGGGTTTATTGACAACAAAGGCATAAGGAGCAGACCATTCTGACCATTTCCCTTGGCTACATCCCTTTGCGCGAAAATAATAAAGAGTTCCAGGATTTAAGAAAGTTTCACTAATAGGAGGTAAAGCGATGACCGAGGAAAAAGATTCAACCTGGTCAAAGTTAGATGGACTCACCTGAAAATGACTATCTAACGCAATTTGCCACCAAATCATTTCTATGTTATCTGATGAGGATTCGAGCATGAATAAAGGAGAACAATAATCAAATGCATGGGATGGGTTACAAACACGAAGAGGAGGAGGGGTGTTTTTTACTAGCTCATCCTCTACCTCGTATTGAAACCGAACAAGCGTAGGATTTTTTTTAGTTCCGAGATGAAGCTGATTTTCCCCTTTTTTTAAAGAGGGAAATAAAGTCCAAGCACAAGTTCCTACGGCAAGCAATTGCCCCTTAGGTTTATCCGAAAACAAGATGCGTACTTGAAAGAGATGGCTTTCTGAAAAAGTATAAGATTCTCCAGGTAGCAATGTCAGTTTTTGATCTAATAACTTCATGCTGACAGTACTGTTATTCACTAATTGATGAATAGGAAACGGGGAGAGATATTCCCAATGTCGAGTCACTTGCCGCTTATCTAAATGAATTGCATGAGAAAGAGAGCATTGATGCTGAGCTAGTTCGGGGCGAATGCTCGAGGTTTCAAAAACAAGGGACTCGCCAGGAAAGAGATCAATTCCACTTGCACGAGGAGACAATTGTTCTGTTGCTAGAACAATAGGCATGGCGGAAGTAGGCTCCAGAATCTCAAAATTCGCCAATTGCTTCCACCCTTCTTTAAAATCCACTTGTTTGGCTTGGCGTGCATGCTTGGTACGCAAAGCAAGAAATGGATCATCCATGACATCTTCAGAAGAAGCTAGCTTTTCATTATCCAATCCTAAATAGATTTGCTGATGAGTCAGATCTAAAAAATTCCATTCATCATCTAATCCGAAATCACATAGCTGTTTCCCTTTTACATTGGCCACACGGGTCTCTATACCAAGTGCATTGCATAGCTTGAGAAATTGTTCATTAAAGGCCGCTCCACAGCAGGCACCTTTGAAATTGAGAAGATCTAAGGGGTGGTAATTTTGTTCGCCTATTGCCTCATCTTGCACAATAGAGCGATTCCAAAGTTGATAAAGAGCTAACAAAGGATAGGGTTCTTTTGCAAGTGTGCGTGCTAAATTGTTTAAGGAGAGTGAGGGAGATTGATTGATGTAAGGAAAGCAATTCTTAATTGGCTGATCCCCCAAATTTTCAATCTTGAGTTGCTGGCAATAATGGATAAAAGAAGGCTGAGAGCCGGGATGTTCTTGTCTTTGGTCTGGAATCGACACTTGTAAATTAACAGTTTGCTTAGTCTTATGATCGAAGAAAAACTCAAGAGTTTTTGCTTCCAAACCAGAAAGGCTAAGACTGACAAGTGAAAGTATCAGAAGGGTTTTATTAATCAACTTCACGATTTAGATCCTGCTTTAAAATTAAAAATTGTTATTTCTTAAACACTTGAATCAACCAACTGACTATAATTAAGGATCCTAATACAAGGATAGTACCTAAAATAGCGGCTGTTAAACTACTAAAAAACTCCTGAGTTTCGCGGAAAAAAATAAAAAAGGTCAAGATAAATACGACTAAAGAAATCATTGCTATAGTCCATTGGATCTTGGAATTAGCTTTCATTTTACTCCTATAATAAGAGAAATAAATCATAAATCCTTCTTGCCTTTTTCTGCAAAAAAGTTTTAATAATGCTATCAAATAGACATATTATAACAAAGTAGCTTTCCATGCGCTTTTTATTTGTTTTTTTGCTTCTACTCGCCATTGGCGTGGGCATCGTGTTTGCGTGGGATTCTCATTCACGCGCAGCAAATCAAAGCTTTAATAGCCAGTCATTTAAGCACGAGTTTGTCGTTATTCAGGCTCATCATTTATTAGGTTTTAATTTAGTGGACCCCGAACAAGCGCCCCATAACATTCGCGATAGTGTCATGAGAGGCTATCGTCTGATGTTGAATACTGCTTTTTATGCACCTGAATATGCTCATAATGAACTCTCCTGCACGAACTGTCATTTCCTTGGGGGTGATACTTTAGGGGGTAAAAATGGAGGCATTGCTCTCGTAGGTGTCACAACGCTCTATCCTCAATATTCCAAGCGTGCAGGAAAAGTCATTACACTAGCAGAAAGAATTGATAATTGTTTTCAACGCAGTATGAATGGCAAGGCCCCTTCGGCGAATTCCAGAATGATGCATGACATTATCAATTATCTTCACTGGATTTCTAAAGAGGTAGAGTCCATTAAGGATATTCCATGGCTTGGTCTTCCTGAAATTAGAAATAGCCATAAACCAAATCCTCATGAAGGACAAAAAATTTATGAGCAATCTTGTGCTGCTTGTCACCGCTCAGATGGTATAGGTGGTGGCGTGTTAGATGAAATAGAGGGAAAAAGCATTCCACCTCTTTGGGGAGATCACTCTTTTAATGATGGAGCGGGAATGAACACAATGAAAATGTTAGCTCCTTTTATCTATTTGAATATGCCTTACCAACAAGCCAGTTTAACAGAAGAGCAAGCTTTAGATGTCGCTGCTTATGTCATGGAACAAAAGCGACCTCATTTTAAAAATTAATTGTGCCCTTTCGTCATATAAGGATAGAAGATTAAGTAAAAATGCTCATTATTAAATTGATATCTACTTTTTTGACAACACTGTTTTTTCCACCCATAATGGGTCAAGAGATCAGTGGAACGCCAGGCTCTCCGAATGCTACAGAATCATGGCACACACCCTATCTTCCGCCGTCACCACCACAATTTCGGGGAATAATTCGTTTTAATGCTAATGAGTCTAAACCTTACTGGTTGCCCACGATTGTTCCTCCAAAAGAAGCTCCCAATGTTCTCTTAATTATGACAGATGATGTGGGATATGGTGCGCCGAGCACGTTTGGCGGAATCATTCCAACTCCTGCCCTAGATCGCATTGCAGAAATGGGTTTGCGTTATACGCAATTTCATTCCACCGCTTTATGTTCCCCAACGCGTGCTGCATTAATTACTGGTTGCAATCATCATTCAGTCCATACAGGTGCCATTATAGAAATGGCAACGGGCTATCCAGGATATGATAGTCTAATTGGCAAGGATACGGCAACAATTGGCGAAATTCTTAAGCAAAATGGTTATGCCACTTCATGGTTTGGCAAAAATCATAATACTCCCGATTGGCAGTCGAGCCAAATAGGTCCTTTTGACAATTGGCCAATTGGATATGGGTTTCAATACTTCTATGGTTTCATTGGTGGAGATACAAGCCAGTGGCAGCCAAATTTATTCCGCAATACAACCCCTATTCAACCTTATATTGGAAAACCTAACTGGAATTTGACCACGGCCATGGCTGATGAGGCAATTCAGTACCTCAAAGTGATGAATGAAATTGATGCGAAGCAAAAGTTTTTTGTCTATTACGTTCCTGGTGGGACGCATTCCCCCCATCATGCCCCTAAAGAATGGATTGAGAAATTTAAGGGTCAATTTGATATGGGTTGGGAAAAACTTCGTGAAATTATTTTTGAAAACCAAAAAAGATTGGGTGTCATTCTACCAAATGCCAAATTAACTCTTTGGCCAGATAGTTTGCCCAAGTGGGAAAGTTTAGGTGAAGAGGACAAGAAGCTATTTGCACGCCAAGCAGAAGTCTATGCGGCTTATCTCGCTTATACAGATCATGAGATTAACCGAGTCATTCAATCGATCGAAGAAATGGGTAAATTAGATGATACGCTGATCATTTATATTAGTGGGGATAATGGCTCCAGCCCTGAAGGCTCACTCATAGGCACTCCAAATGAAGTAGCAAAATTTAATAACGTTGCCATTCCCGTTAAAGAACAAATGAAATGGTATGATGTTTGGGGGTCTGATCTCACCTATCCCCATATGGCAGTGGGTTGGACGTGGGCATTCGATACGCCCTTTCAATGGACGAAACAAATTGCTTCCCATTTTGGAGGCACGCGTCAGGGAATGGTCATCGCCTGGCCAAAAAGAATAAAAGATGCCGGCGGAATTCGTACTCAGTTTCATCATGTCATTGATATTGCTCCCACGATTCTTGAAGCTCTAGGCATTCCAATCCCTTTGATGGTCAATGGCGTAGCGCAGAAGCCTAGGGATGGTATCAGTATGATCTATACATGGGATAAAGAAAATGCCCATCTATCTTCGAAACGAAAAACGCAATATTTCGAAATGCTAGGAAATCGAGCGATTTATCATGATGGATGGATTGCCTCTACGACCCCACCTGTACCACCATGGGAGTTGGGATTTGGCAAATTGCCGCACGATGTCATGAATGGCTATCAATGGGAGCTTTATAATCTTAAAGATGATCCTACTCAGTTTAATAATCTTGCAGCACAAATGCCTGAGAAATTGCATGAAATGCAAAAGCTTTTTATTGCTGAAGCAGAAAAATATCAGGTTTTCCCATTAGATAACTCAACAATGCCACGCCTTCTAACGCAGCGTCCAAATCCTGGAGGAGAACGAAATTTTTTTACATATTCAGGAACAATTTCTCAAGTCCCTCATGCTATATCCCCACATCTATTAAACAAGTCATTTATTATTACCGTAGAAATTGAAATTCCTAATCACCAGGCAGAAGGCATGCTTGTCTCGCAGGGAGGGCGTTTTGGAGGCTATGGATTTTATCTGTTAAAAGGAAAGCCTGTATTCGTATGGAATTATGTGAATTTAGAGCGCACGCGTTGGGAAGGCGAGGCACTTACACCCGGCAAACACACGCTAGTCTTTCATTTTAAATACCAAGGAATAGGCTTTGGCAAAAGAGGAGTGGGTAAATTAATGGTGGATGGTAAAGAAGTCGCTAGAAAGCGAATGAAGCGGACGATTCCCTTTATGTTGCAATGGGATGAAACATTCAACGTTGGCTTAGATACAGGAACTCCCATTGATGACCAAGATTATCAAATTCCTTTTGAATTTACTGGCAAAATTCTTAAGCTTACGATTGAATTAAAGCCACTTCAATTACATGAAGAAATGCTCAAATTGTTTATGCAAAAAAATCAGCGCAATAATGAAGCTAGCGAATAAATTTAAGCACCGATAACAGGAGATTTCCAATGACAACAAAACCTATCACTCTTCTTCTTGGGGTAACAGGACAAATAGGAAAATTGTTAGCAGAACATCTTAAAAAAGATGAAACAATTTCACTACGCGTGACTTCAAGGCATCAAAATCAACTTTCCGAGCTCAAACAGTGTTATGGAGATGCTGTTTATTTTGATTTAGATGATCCTCGAACCTTTTCCAATGCACTTAAAGGAGTTAAAAGAGCTTTTTTGCTGACGGGCTATACAGTTGCAATGATCACGCAAAGTAAAACTTTTGTAGATGCTGCCAAAAAAGCAGCTGTTGAACATATTGTCCATTTAGGAGTATATACCCCAGAATGGGATTGTACTGATCCCCATTTCACGTGGCATCAAATGGTCGAAGTTTATATTAAACATAGTCAAATCAAATGGACTTTTCTTCACCCTAACTGCTTTATGCAAAATTTAACCGGTTTTTATTCTTTTTTAAGGGGAAATAAATTGTACTGGTGGGGTGGAGATAAGCCTTGTGGGTGGATTGCTTTAGAAGATGTGGCCGAAGCGGCAGCGAGAATATTAATTGAAGGTCCAGAGAAGCATCACGGGAAGGATTATTGGTTTTCTACAGAGTCTTTAACAATCACTCAAATGGCTAAAATAATCGCAGAAAGGCTCCATGTTGAACTTAAAGTAGAGAATCAATCCCCAGATCAATTCCTTAAAAACATCAGCACTAATCCTAAAGAAATTGATCTCTATTTTTACGGAGTCGCTGAATCTTTTAGACAAATACTAGATGGTCGTATGAGCTATATTGGTGATATTAGGGACGACATGCCTCTTATAACAGGTCACAAAGGCATGCCTTTCAAAAAATGGGTTGATATACACAAAGAGGAGATTCTAAAAAGAATTCATCCTCTCATTTAAGGATATGATCTTAAGCTCGTTTGACAACTTTTAACTTTTTAGATTAATAAGCTCCATTAAATTAAGCGCTGGAATTAAACTTTCGTGATAGTGGCTAATAACAAAAGGATCTTCCTGTCCTTGAGGGAGAGCTAAAGCTTTTTTAAATTCAGCTGCAGCTTCTTGGAGTTTTCCTTGCTGATGTAAAGTTTCAGCATAATGGCTAACAGTGAAAAGGTTTTGCTGTCCTTGAGGGAGAGCTAAAGCTTTTTTAAATTCAGCTGCTGCTTCCTCGAATTTTCCTTGCTGACGTAAAGTTTCGGCATAACTGCTAACAGTTAAAAGGTTTTGCTGTCCTTGAGGGAAAGCTAAAGCTTTTTTAAATTCAGCTGCCGCTTCCTCGAGTTTTCCTTGCTGACGTAAAGTTTCGGCATAACGGCTAACAGTTAAAAGGTTTTGCTGTCCTTGAGGGAGAGCTAAAGCTTTTTTAAATTCAGCTGCAGCTTCCTCGAGTTTTCCTTGCTGACGTAAAGTTTCGGCATAAGTGCTGACAGCGGAAAGGTTTTGCTGTCCTTGAGGGAAAGCTAAAACTTTTTTAAATTCAGCTGTCGCTTCCTCGAGTTTTCCTTGCTGACGTAAAGTTTCGGCATAACGGCTGACAGTGAAAAGGCTTTGCTGTCCTTGAGGCAGAGCTAAAGCTTTTTTTAATTCAGCTGCAGCTTCCTCGAATTTTCCTTGCTCACGTAAAGTTTCGGCATAATGGCTAACAGTGAAAAGGTCTTGCTGTCCTTGAGGGAAAGCTAAAGCTTTTTTAAATTCAGCGGCAGCTTCCTCGAATTTTCCTTGTTGACGTAAAGTTTCAGCATAACAGTTGACAGTGGAAAATTTTTGCTGTCCTTGATGAGGGAGAGCTAAAGCTTTTTTAAATTCAGCTGCAGCTTCCTCGATTTTTCCTTGCTGACGTAAAGTTTCGGCATAATGGCTAACAGTGAAAAGGTCTTGCTGTCCTTGAGGGAGAGCTAAAGCTTTTTTTAATTCAGCTGTAGCTTCCTGGAGTTTTCCTTGATAGCGTAAAGTTGCGGCATAATGGCTAACAGTAAAAAGACTTTGCTGTCCTTGAGGGAGAGCTAAAGCTTTTTTAAATTCAGCTGCAGCTTCCTCGAATTTTTTTTGCTGACGTAAAGTTTCGGCATAACGGCTAACAGTGAAAAGGTTTTGCTGTCCTTGAGGGAGAGCTAAAGCTTTGTTAAATTCAGCTGCAGCTTCCTCGAATTTTCCTTGCTGACGTAAAGTTTCGGCATAACCGTTAACAGCGAAAAGGTCTTGCTGTCCTTGAGGGAGAGCTAAAGCTTTTTTAAATTCAGCCGCAGCTTCCTCGAATTTTCCTTGCTGACGTAAAGTTTCGGCATAACCGCTAACAGCGAAAAGGTCTTGCTGTCCTTGAGGGAAAGCTAAAACTTTTTTAAATTCAGCTGTCGCTTCCTCGAATTTTCCTTGCTGACGTAAAGTTTCGGCATAACGGCTAACAGTTAAAAGGTTTTGCTGTCCTTGAGGGAGAGCTAAAGCTTTTTTAAATTCAGCTGCAGCTTCCTCGAGCTTTCCTTGCTGACGTAAAGTTTCGGCATAAGTGCTGACAGCGATAAGATCTTGCTGTCTATCAAAAAGAGCTAACGGATTTTGAGCAGAAGAGGAAGAAGGATTCAAATTAAAAGGTTGTGTTTGCATTTGGAAGATTTTATCAACCATTTCTTTTTGTGTAGACTCTAATTTAATAAAGCGCTCTTCTATTTTATTTTGTTGATGCTGAATGGCTTGTAGTTGCTCTTGTAGAAGCTTATTGCTTTTTAATATCTCAGACATGAAAAACTCTTGAGAAAATCCATCTGTTTGATGATTTGTTTTTTGTCTTTTTGCAGGACGCTCAGGAGATTGAGAATCTTCAGAATTATCTAAAGGGAATGAGGTAGAATTAACAAAAAAACTAGAATTCATATAAAACCTTTTAATATTTTTTATAAATTTTTTTGGTAAACAATGTTGATTAAAATTTCATGACAACATCCTTGCCTGTAAGTTTGATATCTACCAAAGTTTAAAATTAAATTAACCAAAGATGCACCAGCATGATAATGAATTCAAAATTTTTAATCTAGATCTATTTAAATTTTTGCTTAAATAAATTAAATAATTATTTGTTGATTATTTAATTAATTTGGGAGTCTCTTCTTAAAAAATATTTATAAAGGTATTCATAAAAAAATTAAATATTTGATAATTCGATTTGGTGAGTTTGCTGCTACCTTATCAATAACATTTTAGCATTGCGTAAAAAGCCTTGTTTGAAAAATTGGTATTTAATCAATTGATATTTCTTTTTGAAATAAGAAAGTTTTTCTAATTCTCCATAAGCTTTAAGCAAGATTTGTCTATCTAGAGGAAGGATATGGTCATAAAGGGCTAATAGGCAATTAGCCTGATGATAGGTTTGTTTAATGCAATTTGCTTTCTTCTGTGATTCCCTGGGCGATTGATTGAGAAACCGCCAAAGGCTATAGGATTTCGCGCCAGTATCATTTGAGCTATGCTGTCTATAAAGAAGAGTGGGTTGACCAATACATTGAATATGACCCAAGCAAACAGCAATTAAAGCAATCCACCAATCATGCATGATTGCTTCAGAGGGAATGGGACAAGCTAAATTGGCAAGCGCACGATTGAAAAGCATTGTGCAACCTGTCAATGTATTTTGGGAAAGAAGTCGATTGAGAGAAACCGTATGAGGCTTTAGACCAGCAAAATTCCAAAAAGAAGGAGCAATCTCTTTTAAATTTTGATCAACCACTTTTAAATCTGTGTGAACCAATAAGGGAAGATGAGAGCCATATTGTCTTTCTAAGGTTTTGATTTGCTCAAGGCTAATTTCTACTTTGTTTGCAAACCATTTATCATCCTGATCTGCAAACATGAGATAAGGAGAGTGGCTTTGTTTCATCAATTCTGAAAAGTTTCCTATCACTCCAAGATGGTCTTGAGAAGAAAGAAGCGTGATTTTTTGAGAATAGGTGTTGGTCCATTTTTGCAAGATTGATAGGGTTTGATCAGACGAACCGTCGTCGCGAATCCATAAATGAATGTGAGGGTGAGTCTGAGTTAAAATAGATTCTAACTGCTCTTCTAAATAGTTAGCTCCCTGATAAGTAGCTAATAACACATCGACTTTTTCACTCATTCTTTATCCTGTTGAATGCATCAAACGTGATAGAAAATACCAAAAATAAGATTTAAATGTATGTCTAAATTGGTAGTTGAAAATCACTTGCATAATTTCTTCATTGCTCATTGTACTAAAAGAGGCCACAGATCGATCAATCAAGGAATCTTTTGATGTTTTGAATAAATGATGCATAAACTTTTCTGAAAAGAACCATTTGTAACCAAAGTATTGATGAAGGGCGTGATCATAAGAATTCAAATCTTCTACTTCTCTCTTTAAATAACTTTGAATGATACGAGCAGCAATGCGACCGCTTGACATCGCATGACGAATACCTTCCCACCCTAAAGGATTGACAGAAGAAATGGCATCTCCAATAGCAATCATAGGTCCGCGATAGCGTAAATCTTTTTGTCGTTCCGTATAGTAAAGCGTTTTGCCATGCCTATCTTTAATTTGATAAGAGGAGCCGCAAAGTGCTAATAGTTGCTCTAAATAATGCTTATAGGAAGGCTCATAAGGAACATAATGCTTATTCTGAAAATAGCGAATCACTCCTACTTTAAGCATAGAAGTAGAAGAGGCCATCGGAAATATCCAAGCATAGCCTTGAGGCATCCAATGATGACCCAGAAAGAAATTGAGTGCTTTTGAATAGTTTTGATAATACCCATTCTCCACTTCAATATGATATTCAATGCCTGTTGCTACTATAACCCGATCTTTGTCATAATGTTGCTGAGCCAATACTTTTCGCTCAGTTCCCGTCGCATCAACAACAATGCTTGCTTGTACTGGATAAATCGTAGAGGATGCCAAGTCTTTTAAATAGACTTCAATACAGTGCGAATAAATTTGATGATTTTGATACTGACAGCCTAATTGAAACTCTCCTCCCTGTTTCTTTGTTTCTTCAACTAAAAAATTCCGTAACTTATCAAAATCTATTACTGGCCCAAAAGGAGAAGCTGCCGTCCAAGTTGCTTTTGCTTTAGTGGAATTTATACGCAGAGTGTTCCAATAAGTTCCCACAATGGAATCTGGTAGGTTAAAGTCTGCCATGATAGTAAGAGGAGCGCCTCCACTAGAATAGTTGTTTTCCAAAAAGCTTTTCGCTTTATCAGCAATAAGCACCTTAAATCCCGCTTGCGTCAATTCACGCGCACATTGCCCTCCAGCTGGACCTGCGCCAATAATAATGACATCATATTTCTTCATAGTTATTATGGCTCATTCAAAATGTTAAAAAACACTATCAAAATTTAAAATGCATGCAGGGGTGTCTTAAACAATCCAAAGCTCAGATTAAAGAGGGGGTGGGGGAGGAGAATGTTTGGAAGTAGGTAAAAGAGGGGCTTCATTTTCATATTTGCTACCTTCAATCGCTGCAATTCGATCTTCAATAGGAGGATGAGTAGCAAAAATACGCGCCCAAAAAGAAGGGTGTTCATTGAAATAAAGATGAGAAAAGGGTTTACTACTACGTGGCATGTCAGAAATATTCGATTGGGCAATCTTTCTTAAAGCATTGGCTATTCCTAAAGGATTGCGCGTGTATTGCACTGAAGAGGCATCTGCTAAATATTCCCTTTGTCGACTGACCATTGCCTGCAAGATAGACCCAAAAAACCATGTAATGGAACCTGCCACTAAAAAAATAATGGCAAGCACTGCAATAGGATTTCCTCCACGTCGATCTTCCTCATTACGGCGAGAAGAATAAGCCGACCCTTCTAATAAACGTAAGCCAATATAAGTCACAATAAAAAACCCCATTACCATGGCAGCAACTCGCATTCCAACGGTCATATCACGATGATAAATATGCCCAAATTCATGAGCTAAAACACCTTGCAACTCGTCTCGATTCAATAAATTGAGACACCCTCTCGTGACTGTGACAGCCGCATTATCAGGGCTTGTTCCAGCAGCAAAAGCATTGATTTCTTCAACTTCTAAAATATATACAGGAGGAATTGGAAGAGAAGTTGCCAGAGAAATTTCTTCGACAATATTCATCAATTGCCGTTCTTTAGGATGGCGCGTATTGGGATCGACGAGTTCGGCTCCCACTGATTCTGCTACATAACTTCCTCCGGATTGCAAATAATTCATGTAATTAAAACCTGCAACCCCGAATGTAAGACCTAAAAATCCTAGTCCTACAAAAGGAATGTCTGGATTGCCATAACTATCTCCAGCAAACATTCGCATAGCTAATTCTGCACCTGATGCTGCCACCAGCGTCAATACAATAAATATGCTCATATATAGCGCTGTTTTTGCTTTTGCGCGTCTTTGAGCTTCCCAAAAGTTCATAACCATAGCACTTATCCACTCCCATGATTGTCGTTGAATTGTCGATTGGAGGGCGTTATCTCACTTTTAAGAGAAAGAAATTTTTGGTGCTTTTTTAACCTGTTGGTCTTCAACTTGGAAAAGTTCCACAGGATGATGTCCGAAAGTTGAGGCTAATAACGTAGCAGGAAATTCTTGCTGAGTCGTGTTATAAAGCATGACATTGTCATTATAGGCTTGTCGTGCAAAAGCCACTTTATTTTCAGTTGAGCTTAATTCTTCTTGAAGCTGTTGCATATTTTCGCTCGCACGTAATTGAGGATAATTTTCAGCCAAGGCCATCAGATTCGTGACAGCTCCTCTAACTGCTGTATCTGCAGCAGCCAACTCCTTAATGGAACTAGAGGTAGGCCCTCCACTTTGTTCAATTTGATTGCGCGCATTTTGAGCTTGATTGCGTGCATTAATGACAGCTTCTAAAGTTCCTTTTTCATAGGTCATATAACCCTTAACCGCCTCAACCAAGTTGGGAATCAAATCATAACGACGTTGTAATTGAACATCAATTTGACTCCATGCATTCTTGACTTGATTGCGCAATTGAACCAGTCGATTATAAATACCCATTCCCCATAATACCAAAAGAACAATGATAACTAAAATGATAATAAGCAATGTTAACATATAAAACTCCAAGGTTTTGCCATCTTCAATTTCTATTTTACTGATTTAATATTTTATAGAAAAGATTATAAAATTTTACTGTGTTAAATATTTCAAATAAAAAATTCTTATCCTTCATGAACATGGGTTTATCTCTTTTACTATTTGCAATTTAAGAATGATTTCAAGCATACTATTTTCTTTACACATAAACATTAATTATAAGGTTGGCATTCATGTGTTGTACTTTAGATCAAGGGGTTGGAAGATTTATTGTTAGGGCGGCTGAATTTGAAGAAGATGAAACAGGAGAAAAAGTTTGTCATTTGAAGGGAATCTATGATCGCACACCTCCAACGTTGGCCGATCGCATTTCCCGCTTTTTTCAACGTCTTGAGCTGCTTGAGAAAATAGCAGAAATTGTCGATGAAAGTTTTCATGCCTTTGGCTTCATTTTTCAACGCCATGCAAGCATGGTAGTTTATCAAACTTACCACAATTTGCATGATAGCTCACATCACATTGAGCATATTTTACATAGCTTTTGCTTTCTAGGTGATGTCACGCGGTTGATGACTGGGAAATTTTTTAAAGATGGCAATGGGACTCAATTAGATTATTTACGCAGTGCGTCTCGGGTCTGTCATGCAACGGCACATTTTCTTGCAACCATGGAATTTTTGCACGATCACCAATTGCCAGCTTTAGAGCAATTTAAAAATTCTTTTAAATATGCCTCCGCCTTGAGTTCTCTAGGATATGCCCTTTGGACTGTTTCCCTTATTTGGCAACGTCATCAGGGGATAAAAAATGAAAACTTTGCGGTTGATATGAGCATTCATTTTGGAGGATTTTTATTTGAAGCTATTCCTTTAATTAAAACAATTGATTCTTTGGCTCCTTATTCTTTCTATCTCGGCAAAGCTACTGCAATAGCAGGAATAATTCACGCTTGGTTTGTTGTTCAAAGATTAATGACAAAGGATAGCGAAGTGATAGAAACTTATTTTATTATGCCAGATGAAAATGATGAGGATTTCTCTCCTCGTGTGGATCATTCTCACCATCATCATGTTCACGACCATTCTCATCAGCATGACCTCAAATTTCGTCCTGTGAAAGTCGTGAATTGAAAAAATGTTATTCTTTGGGATGTTTCCTCAGAGGAGAGGGGACATCTTTTGGAGAACAGTCTATTTTTACCGATTTTGATTAAAAAAATGCTTCTTAAGAAAATTTGTGAAGGCCTTCATTTCTTCAAGATACAACTTCAACTTAGTTTCTCTTTCATTCTCAGATCTATGTGCTTGCAACTTCCATCCATGACTACTAAGTCTAATAATACCTTCAATCTGAATAATGACCTTCACATGATTGACGTGTAGTAAAACCTAAAATATTTAACACAATAACTGTATCTTTGATGCCTTGATCAATAGGATAACCTAGACCATCAGTCCAAGAATCAACTTCTTCAGCTTGCTTGTCCCACAGTTGCTGCTTTGTTAAAACCTCATTACCTTCTACAATATTGAAAACAGAAAATATTATAAAAAATATAATATGAAAAATGCGTGAATACATAAATAGACCTGAAGTTTTATGAGTTTTAATTTTTTTAATTTATCCTATTTTGCTTTTTTTCTTAAAATTCGATATACAGTGGCCTCACCTATTTCAAGCTCTTTAGCAACGTTTGCCTTAGACATGCCATTTTCCACAAGACGCAAAACCTCTCAAGCTAAGAGTCACTGCATCAGCCTAAAGGACTGTAAGTGCGGTAGTCTGAGGACTTGTATTAAAGAATAAGATCAGCGCTGGCAATAGGAAAAGAAAGCGCATCTAAATTAACAACTTCATAATCCCAGTTCGGATGGTAAGTTGAACTAGAAAAAAGTGGGCAAGAATATCCATTAGGATCATTAAAAGTATCAAGATCATCAAAAGTATTAATGATGACAATGACTCGATCGCCTTTCTTCCAACTTTTTGCATAGGCTTTCTCATCATAGTAACTAATCTTCAATATGACGTCGTTATCTAAGGTTAGAAAAATAATCTCTTCACCATCGTCTTCTTGATGGCTTATGCTGGAGATGACATATTTATTTTTATCACACCACCCAAAACGCAGTAGAGACCTTTTTTTGCCTTGCGTTTTATTGATAACACGAACAAATTCTTCCGTATCTAAATCATCCTCATCTTGAGGATAGGGTTTTTTTATAATAAGTGTATCTCCTATATCCCACTTATCTTTCTTATCAGAAAAATATAGAGTGTAGCCATTCTCTAAAACAAAAAGACCTATGTGATTTTTTTTATAATTAAATGTATATTTAGATTCAATTTTGCTTATTAATTTGTCTTGTTCTTTAGCTTGCAAATTATTTTGATTAAAACAAATTCCAATTATTGAAAGTAACAATATTTTGAATAATTTATTCATATTCTTCTCCAATTTTAATTAGCCATAGCTAGTGATATAATTATTTCATATGAGGAGTCTTTCAAGCAATATTAAAAAATTATTTACGATCATTGCTATATCAGTTATAAATTAAAATATTTAAAAATAAAAGATGATTTCAAACATTTGATTTAAAAGATTAAAATGTCGTAATGCCGTCCTTGTGCGGTTTGTTTGCGGTACAAGAAAATGGTCTTTTGCATTCCAGGATTTTCGATCTTTTGTAGTTGATAACTTTGTCCATTAAGACCTTCTCCATAAATAGCTAAGGTGTGGTTTTTTCTGATTTTATCTATCGAATGCTCAGCGGCACGCTCTGCAAGCAATTCCTGCTCATTCCATATCGATACCTTTTCTTCGCGATTGCTTTCTGAAAACACCCCTTTCCTAAGTTCTTCTCTCCACATAGGATTAGAAACTTGTAGGGCTATCGACCGCCATTGAGTATTGCCCTCAACAAGGAAAGCTCTTTTAATGACTTCTTCTATAGGTGTTCCATAAGCCATCGGTAAAATGCTTGCATCTGCTAGCTGAATCGTAGAGATATATTTGGACTTTGGTTTGCTCGTCTCTACTGCTGTTAGAAGATCTTCTCTTTGGATGGTTCGGATCATTTTATTGATCTCGACTTTTATCAACTTTCGTTTATCCTTTGCTGCTTGTATATCTTTACTCGCATTCAACTCCGATTGATAACATTGTTCCAAAATAAGATTACAGAAAAGGTGAAACTGTTGGACCACATTTACGTCCGTTCGCTGATTAAAAAAGGCATCCATTGCTTTTTTAACTTCTCTGACAGTGCGAAGGTGTTCATCGCGAAATGTGTCGAATTTCATTGTGACAAATGTTCGAAGTGCCGCTTTATTGATCCTATTCGCCCTATCTTCAGCCTGTGCATCAACAAATGGATTCCAATTATCCGATATCCTAAAGATTTTAGATGCTTCAGGAAGATTTAATCCGACGCCTCCTGCTTTCTTCAATAAAATCAAAGCTTTGCTGATATTTGGTTGAGAAGGATTTTTAAACCATTTCAATACCTCAGTGCGCTGGTCAGTCTTAAGATCCCCGCTGAAAAGGCGTACTTCAACTTGAGGATGCCTAAATTGAATCGCTAAACGTAAGATTTCAGATTCTGCTTTGTACTCTGAAAAGAATAAACCATTTTCTCCGCCATTGACCATTTCTAAGAATACCGAAGAACTTAACAGTTTTGAAAAACGCGGAGATCTGGCAATCCATTTCTCTATCTCATTAGTGTCGCCTGAAGCAAAAAGGGTAAGGATATTCTGGATTTCAGGATCTTTTAAATTTAATGAAGATTGGTTAAGGGTTGGATCTAAAAGAATCCTATCGATAGTGTGAGAATATGATAACTGATCGCCCTGGTTTTTATATGTGTTTAATGCTTTTGCTAATCTTTCTTTAACTAATGCTGAAATTTCTCCTTGAATTTCAATATCATTTCGTTTCGGCACAGCTCCTCCCCAATCTTGTATCACTCGAGTATCATCCCTTTTTAGTCTGTCGACCACAAAGGGAAGGATGGTGCTTCTGAAACTTTCTAAATGAGCAAAAGATTTAATAATGAACTCAAAAATTTTGGTTTCATCTTTCTCTTCATCTGGATCTGCCAAAAATTTCACACACTTCTGAGTTTTTTCTATTTTTTCTGATAGTTCATTAAAATTGCTTTTAGAAAAAATAGATTCCGAAGGGTTTGCTAATCGCAGAAGGGTCCAAAGTTCAGAAAATCTATTTTCAAAGGGAGTTGCAGTCGATAATAGAATTTGTAGTTCTGGATTTTGTTCTTTAAGGTATTTGATGAGATTAAAGCTTGTTTTTGATAACATTGAATCAAAGGTATGCATTCTCTGAGCCTCGTCGAAGCTTATCCCAGCTATTTGAATACCATTGAATAACTCTTTAGGGGTCTTTTTAAATACTTCATAGCTCGAAATAATGACCTTTTTTTCTGCCTCTATAGCTGCTGTAAATTCCTCCTTACTTTGGCACAACGCAATATTTCGTGACATATGATTTGTCAAAGGGACGAGGAAGGAATCTGGGATTTTAGTATTTTTCAGTAAAAAGACTTCTTGCATCAATGCCCCTGCAAGACGTAGCTGCATGAAAAGAGGCATTGAAATCAATTTCCAATCCTTAAAATCATTGCCTGGAAGAAGCTTTTCTAAAGGTGCTTCTGCAAAATATCTTTGCCACTCTTCTATGTCTTTATGATTTGAAAAAACTAACTCGCAAGCTTTTGTATGCATTTGCCGTGTCAACTCTTCTGACAGACCTCCAAGTAATAGAGGAAGCTGTGCAGCCAGAATTTGTGATAATTCGCTCCAGATTTTATCTTTTGGATTCGGCAGGACATCGTAAAGTGCTGCGGCCATCTGATGTTCATCAAACATGGCAAACAAAGGAAGATAGGCTAAAAGTTGATAAACATCCCTTTCCTCAAGAGCTTTTTTGATTTTCCTTAAGGCATTTGCCTGAAATTCTGGAAGCTGAGACTCCACTGTTTCTCTTTTCCAAAATACCCAAGCCATTGCTGAAACAACAGCTTGATAAATAGAAACTTCCTTAAACATCTGGGGTCCAATCGATAGGGGGAGGATAACAAAAAATATCCCGCTTTTGCCGCGGCCGATCTGTTGCATTAACCATTCGTTAATGGCATAGCTTTTCCCGCTTCCCATTTGCCAAGAAAGGAGAGGAGAAATGCCTTGTTCCATTTTTTCCAACAATTTTGCCACACTTTCTGCTTGATAGGGTTTTAAAAGAGGATTTAGAGGGAAAAACTCCTGATGAGGAGGAACAACCGACATCAGGTCCAAAATAGGGTATTCCAATGGTTTTGTCGAAAAAAGGTTCTTTTTCCTTCTTAGATGATTCGAAATTTTTGAATTTACTCTTTCAAGTGAGTTAAGGCTGGTTTGGACCCAAAGGTTATTCCATCCAATTGCTGCAAAAGAAACTGACAAACTGTCTTTGACTACTTTTGAGGTTTTAACGGCTTTTGCAATCTTTGGCGTGGAAATAATGATTTCTGGAATTGTTTTGAGTCGCTTGGAGATTCTTTGATCTTTAGGCTGACTAAGAGGGTCTCTTGTCCTTTTGATACCCGATTTTTTTTGTTTTGTCGGGTTGTTTTCTGAAAAATAGGTTTGTAAAATCAGAAAAGGGGGAATTCTATCAGAGGAATTTTCCAATTCACTTTTTAAGACTTCTATACTTTCGAGAATTAAATTTTCTTGTAGTGTGCTAGGTTCCTCTTCTCTTATTTCCATTAAAGCTTGTTTGATGGTTGAGTCTTCCACAGCTTTTTCAAAGTCCATAGAAAGCCCTTCTAATAATCCATTTTTTCCAAAATGAGCAGCCAAAAAATGGACCTTAGAGAAGTCACTTTTTTGAATAATAAAAAAGGAAGGGATTTGCTTTGGTGTTCCTGAATGATCCTTTTGAAACTTTGAAAGAGGCATATTGGCAAATTCCAACGATTTCAATTCCAACAGTATGGGAATTGCAAAGTCTAATAACTCATCCCCTAAAGGTATTGGAATATTCGCAATGGGTTTGTTTAACCAGGTTTGATGTATGAGGTCAATGATTAATTCTTCATTCGGCTGACATTGATTCTTGAGAAAAGCTTCAGTAAGCTCTACAGGCATGTGATTCAAAAATTCTTGGATAATACTGAGGGCCAGCAACCTATTTGTAGAATGGTCTTCCAGAAATTTGGACAATGTATCGACGAGCCAGGGACATATCTTAGAGTTAAATCTCCAAGCTCCTCTTGAACTGGTAAGATGAGGGACGAGACTATCTTTATTAAGAAAAACTTTTTCGGATAATATCTTGAAAAGCTTTTCCGCATCTTGTCCTTGTTTAGGTTGTTTTTCAAGAAGAGTTTCTAAAGGCTCTACTTGTGTCTGAGTTGCTTGACTAGAGGATTCTTCCTGATTTAGGAATTGTACTGATAATGGGGACAGAGACTTTATGGCTTCTTCAAGTGAACAATTTTTAATAACAGAAGGGAAAGGACCCGATTCGCAATAAAAAATGCGTGGTCCCGAGGATTTATAAAGCTTTTGCTGAACTTTATTTTTCGAGATAATGTTATTTTCAAAGAAAAGATATTTTTTATCTTCTGGGTGAGAATTGAGATAATTTAATAGGACTATCATGACGGCTTGATGGAGTCGGGAAGGGGTGTTAGATAGCCCACCTTTTTCATAAATTTGACAGGGTGATAGAGCGTCCGCTGTTCTATTGACATAAAAATGGAAGACAAATTCTTTATATAGAGTTCTATCTTTTATGATTTTATTCACAAAAGAGTGACATTTCTTAGATAAGAGATTATTCAATAAGTGATTTAATATTGTCCTGAACCCAAAACTACTATAAAAAGTACTCCAAAGAGTCATTCCCTCCCAATCAAAATCCCCTAATGCCCACTGAGTGTTTAACGACATGCCGGTTTTTTCTAACCTTTCATCCAACTCTGATAAGGTAGGAGGAGGAAAAACAACATGAAAAAAAATTTTATTATCTAAGAAAAGCTTTTCAAAATCTTCCCTTTTTTCAGGATGGTGTTGCAGATAACGTAAGAAAAAATGTGCCCCCATTCTGGCTTCTTTATCTAAATCAATTACAGAGTCAGATCCTTTTTTTTGAATTCCTGTTAACCGAAAATTCAGCGCTCCTATTGAATTTTCACCTTGAATGAAGTTTGGAATATCAGCCGATTTAGAGAGATAATCGAGGATAAGCATTTTTGATTTTGATAAATCAATTTCCTTATTTTCCAACAAACCATTTAAAAGATCAAAAAATTGGGTCATGGATGTTTGGAAATTAACAGAATGTTCCATTGATAGCTTAGAAATATTTTGAAAGCCTGAAATATTTCCACTAAACGAATTATAATATGAATTAATCATAGATTTATTTTGTATGTAAGAAATGAATTATTAATTTTATTTTTTAACAATATAAAATCAATGAATATTTAAAGTCAATATCTCTCTATCTATTTTATTTTAAAACAAATAATATAAATTTCAAATTATGATATTTTCAATATTAATATAAATTAATATACATATTTGGAAAGTCAGAAATTTATGCGGATAAGCTCTAAAAGAGGAAAGAGTATTAAACGGACGCATCCAACATAAGCTGATGCAATGAAAGCGCGCCTTGAAATAAATGAATAGCTTTGGGTAACTCTGGTTGCAAAAGAAGCTGGTAGCTTCTTTTGCATTTTTTTATTACTGAGCAGTATCTAAATCATTGCTTACGCTTTTTACACCTTCAACATTTTTGATCATGTACTCAATTTGATTTTTCTCGTTACTATTTGCAACTTTGCCCTTAAGAGTCACTTTTCCATCTTTTGTTACGATTTGGATGTTGTGAGCACCATCTGACAAATAGGGTGTGCTTCTCAAATTTTGCATAATGCGTGATGAAATGACATTATCAGGAACATTTTGAGTTTGAGTTTGATTACCACCAAACCAATTTGACCATGTGCTTTGATTCTGCTGAGCGCCGCTTGGATTCCCAGAAGGATAACCTGTGTTTTGATGTTGGCCTGATTGGCCGTAAGTTTGATAAGATTGAGAATATCCTGGTTGAGGTTGATTAGAATGATTCATATCACTGGAATATTGTCCATATTGATAGTTTTGTGCGCATGCTAATGAAGTTACGCACAAACTTGAAATCGCGATAAATTTTCCGAATTTTTTCATACAATCCTCCTTAAAAGGTTTATTTTAAATGCAAATAGCTTATTTTGCCTATTTGATCTAAAAAAACACATAAATAAAATAATGTCAAATAAATCTTTGGCGATATTAATGCTTAAATATTGACGTATCTACTCAACTAGTTAAATTTCGCTAAATAGAGGATAGGATAGTTACGAATATTTTTGCAGTCTGAAAACGATTATAGGTGCAGAGTGGTTTTTGGGCAAGCTAAAGTAAGAAACGGATCAGAATAGGGTGTAAGGGTCAGAATAAGATGTAATCTGTTATTTTCAATCTCTTTTTTATTCCTGCATAACTTATCTTTCCTCTGGAAAAGCTTAACTTATTTTCTTTCCAACAAGTTCTTTTTTTTCTTCCTTAAATCAGGATGTTTTTACTAAAAATATTTAACACTTACAGCTCTTCAGGCTGCATGACACAACGCACTCATACCTTGCATCAGCCTGAAGGGCTGTAAGTGCAATAGACCAGGGCAACGCCCTGGGTGTGAGTGCGTTGTGTCATGCAGCCTGAAGGGCTGTAAGTGTTAAATATTTTTAGTAAAACACCTGTTCTTAAATCACCTTCGCCATCTTCTGCTACTATTTCAACTATTGGAGCCATGCAATCTAACACTCATTAAATTTGTTGTTGATTTATTAAAATGAATTTTGTAAATTATCCTAATAAAAAAAATAAAATTAAAATTTTAGGTGACTAACTATGATTAATAATCTTCAACCTTCGCAGTGGATAAATTTAGAAAACAGTGAAGGCGAAAAATTTATACTCGATTTTTCAGTTGTCTATAACATTTTACAATATAGCCAGAGGTTTTCCGGGGGACAATTAGAATCAAATCTTATTTTTTCTTCTCTACACAATGTAGAAGCAATTCATAGAAAATAAAAAGCCTCTAATTAAGTATTTAGAGGCTTTTTTATAGATCTTTTTCAAATTCGACTAAATTAAGCCTAGCGGCTTCTAACTTTGCAAATTAAGCGCTATTAAATTAAGTGCTGCCGCCTCTTCGAGTTTTCCTTGCTGGCGTAAAGTGTCGGCATAACGGCTGACAGTAAAAAGATCTTGCTGTCCTTGAGGGAGAGCTAGGGCTTTTTTAAATTCAGCTGCAGCTTCCTCAAGTTTTCCTTGCCGGCGTAAAATTGCGGCATAACTGCTGAGAGTAAAAAGATCTTGCTGTCCTTTAGGTAGAGCTAAGGCTTTTTTAAATTCAGCTGCAGCTTCCTCGAGTTTTCCTTGCTGGCATAAAGTTGCGGCATAAAAGCTGGCAGTAAAAAGATCTTGCTGTCCTAGAGGTAGAGCTAAGGCTTTTTTAAATTCAGCCACAGCTTCCCCGAATTTTCCTTGCTGGCATAAAGTTGCGGCATAACGGCTGACAGTAAAAAGATCTTGCTGTCCTTGAGGTAGAACTAAAGCTTTTTTAAATTCAGCTACAGCTTCTTCGAGTTTTCCTTGCTGGCGTAAAGTGTCGGCATAAAACCTGACAGTAAAAAGATCTTGCTGTCCTAGAGGTAGAGCTAAGGCTTTCTTTAATTCAGCTGCAGCTTCTTCGAGTTTTCCTTGCTGGCGTAAAGTGTCGGCATAAAAGCTGACAGTAAAAACATTTTGCTGTCCTAGAGGTAGAGCTAAGGCTTTTTTAAATTCAGCTGCAGCTTCCTCGAATTTTCCTTGCCGGCATAAAGTTGCGGCATAAAAGCTGACAGTAAAAAGATCTTGCTGTCCTAGAGGTAGAGCTAAGGCTTTTTTAAATTCAGCTACAGCTTCTTCGAGTTTTCCTTGCCGGCGTAAAATTGCGGCATAACGGCTGACAGTAAAAAGATCTTGCTGTCCTAGAGGTAGAGCTAAGGCTTTTTTAAATTCAGCCGCAGCTTCTTCCAGTTTTCCTTGCTGACGTAAAGTGTTGGCATAACGGCTGACAGCTACGAGGTCTTGCCTTCCATTAGAAAGAGCTAAGGGTTGTTGAATAGAAGAGGAAGAGGGGAGATTAAAAATTTTTATTTGTATTTGGGAGATTTTATCAAGCATCTCCTTTTGTGAGGATTCCAATTTAACAAATCGCTCTTCCATTTTCGTTTGTTGCTGCCGAATGCTTTGTAATTCTTCTAATAGAAGCTTATTGCTTGCTAATATCTCAGGTATGAATTCTTGATAAGATTTTTCTGATTGATCATGATGAATTTTTTGTCTTTTTGTAGGGGGCTCAGAAAATTGAGAACTTTCAGAATTATTTAAATTAAATGATGGCAAATTAATAGAAAGACCAGGATGCATAATAAAACCTTTTTTATAATTTTTTGTGATATTGTTGAATAATACTATAATAAATCCAATCATTTCTGATCTATAAATATTTAAATCATAGCAAAAAATCGTATGTGAATTAATTAATTTAAACTAAAAAATATTTTCATGATTTTTTTGTTTATCTGAAGCTATTAACTGGAGACCTGTTATTTGGTTTTTTAGCAAAAAGTTTACTAGCTTTTGAATCTCTTTTCTTGCAAGGCATAATAGCACATTGTTGCCGCTGAAGTAATAGCAGCCAATATTAAAATAAGCTTAGAGGATAGCAGAAACAGCGCGCCGCCAAGTAAGCAGATGATAGCGTCGCCTAGGACGCGCAATGATAATTGTACACCCATTACTTCTCCTTGAATGGCGTCAGCTGCCGAATCGGAAATTTTCACTGTAAGAAGAGTCACTCCAAGGCCAATGGCCAATCCACTAAGAAAAAGCGGACTGACTGATATTAGCTCTGACTATAAACATAACGTATATTATCAGACCTGTAGTTACATAGCCAATAGGTTTATTCGATGTGAATAAAAAATCGGATAAATATAACTTTCAAGAGTACTATCCAAGTTTCACTCACCTTTCAATAAATTCAATAAATCCTCCGCTTTTACTTCGCCGTTTGTCTTAATCTCAATTAATTGAGCTAAACTTTTCCCACACTTTCTTTTTCCGTTAACAATGTCGTTTAAATGCATTCGAGAACATCCAAGCTCTTTGCTAAATTCAGTAATACTAATTTTATTTTTAACGGGATAAATTTTCAATTGCATACCACCTCTCTATACACCATATAATCTATCACCTTCAGAAAAACGGTACAATAGCAACTCAGAAAACTATGCATATTTAACACCGTTGCTATACTAGCACCTGGCGAACCAACTCTGCGATTAATCAATGTTGCATTAGCTATTTGCAGGACAATATGCCATTGTGGTATCAGAACAATGGAACCGATTTAATAACCTTCTGCTTCAATCTAAAACCTGTTTTTAAATGGAGGAACATTATAGATTAATGGGAAAATATCTATATGATTTGTATATGATCGAGAAAAAGGAAGCTGAGAAGAAATAGGGAATAAATGTGAAAATTTATAAGCAAAGATGGACTTATTTAACATCCATTGAGACCGATGCCCAAATTTCCCCCTGGTATCGGTCTCCTAATTTTTCCTCTCCCCTCTAATGAAATGCGGCCAATTGTATGAGGACCTGTAAGGTGAAGTAAAATTTGGCACAAGCGTCTATCTTTTTAATAATTTAATTATAACGATTTATTTTAATAATTGCAAATTGGTTTATCATCATAAAATTGTGTATCGATCGTTACCATAGTTAATAGATTTAAGAAAACCTTAATGTGCTTTATAATCCGAATTCTGAGTTGACCCCCTCCTTAAGAGGTTCTCTGAATCGTGGTTAAAAAATTTTCAGACCTATTATCACAAAAATATTGCCTTAGCAAACACATTTGCTAAAATAGCTAAAGTGACGTATAGTGTATAATCATGCGGGCAATTACAGACTTTCCTTTCCCCTCTTTTCTTCCAAATCCAATTCCTCTTGTAAGTGTTTCCCAACTAATCTATAGAACTCTTCCATTTCAAAATTATATTTAGCTTGGTTTAGTTTTGTATTACCCATTTGCCATTTCAGCATTATGTTATTTCCATATAGCCCAAGAACAGCTAATAGAGCAAAGAATCCTATATATTGGTAAAAAGATCTTTGTTTCTTTTCAAATTTAGACATATATAACAAATCTCCCTGTTAGACTAGCCAAGGCTAGCAGCTTGTAATGGCTAGAATTTGGATTATGATATTATTCTATAGGAAAGAGCGACTTACCCACGTTATACTATACAGCAAATAATTAAGAAATAAAATTCTAAAAAGACTTTTGGGCTTAAGACCGTGGTAAACTCCTTTTATTAACCAAAAGCACAAAATTTCCCATTTATAATATAATTAGAATAAGAAGGATTGTTAATTTTTCCAATTAATTCATCAAACCTAAGTGTTAAAAAAACTGCATTTTACGGAGATCTTATATCGGGTTATTTTAAAAATTCCTAAATTTATCCATTGATTTTTTCTAAAATCATGAAATTTATCACCATATTTTTTCTAAAAATGCTTGATTTATCCCCATGTTTTCCCTAAAATTAGCCTAAAAAGGCTGACTATGCGAAGAGATCAACTAGATTTTTTAAAAAATTGGCGTAAGGATCCCATTCGCGTTCCTTTATTGATTAGAGGAGCTCGCCAAGTAGGGAAATCATGGCTGGTCAACCTATTTGGAAAAGAATTTTCCTCTTATGAGTGCTCTCGTGTACTTGGCCTTCTGTTAAGACAAAATCGATGCAACGACCTAATCCATCTGTTACTGCATGAATTTTTGTTGTTGTTCCGGCTCTTGATTTTCCCAGGGCTTCTTCGGCTTTTTTTTTATCCTACAAGCATCTTGATGCGCTTCAACAATTGAGCTGTCTACAGAGTAATTTTCCTCATCAATTTCATCTTTTAAAGCTTGCCAAATCGTTTGCCAAATTCCAGCCTTTGTCCATCGATTAAAGCGATTATAACATGTGCTCCAAGGACCATACTTGGGCGGTAGATCCCTCCAAGCGGCTCCTGTTCTTAAAACCCAAATAATGCCTTCTAAAATCTTACGATGAGGCCGGCTTGGTCTGCCCCAATATCCTCGTTCTTTTGGCAATAAAGGTTTTAATTTTATCCATCTTTCATTGGTTAATACTATCCTATTCATTCAAATTTTCTCCTTGTTTTATCAGAGAAAATTATAAATCATAACTTATTTAATTTAAATATTTTAGGTACGCTCCCTAGTATAAGTGAAAATCAATATCGAGAATGCAAACAGTACTTATTAGCCTTATCGAGAATGCAAACAGTACTTATTAGCCTTAGATAAGTTGGTTAAGGGAATAGAAGAATATCTTCATTCTCAAACTCCTTCACACGAAGAAGAATAATTGAGATAAAGGATGCCTTTGAGATCTCTCTCTACAGCAACTTCTTATGAAGAAATGGGGGCTCGTCTTCTTTTAACGTCTGATAATAAAAAAGCAACAACTCTTCTCGTTTTGATTTAGTGCCATCTCTTGGAAGAATGGACTTATTTAACATCATGAAGACCGATGCCCAAATTTCCCCCTGGTATCGGTCTCCTAATCGTCAATGATCCCATCACTTTAAGCTGAAATTTTAAACGTTTGAGCCATAAGACACTCCAAGTTTCACCCATCTTTCAATAATTCCTCTGCTTTCACTTCGCCCTTTGTCGCTTCTTCAATATCATTGGCTAATCTTTTTCCTGGTTTTAAATGACCATTGACTATTCTAGAAAAATAACTTCTATTACATTGAATCCGCTTTGCAAAGTCCCCAATATTAATCCTATGCAAAAATAAATATTCTTTTAAATTCATGATCTCCTACCAATAACATATTATATCTCCTATTATAAATGAATTCATGATATCCAATATTGGATTTTTTATAAAAGCGCTTATTTCTACAACATTTTACTTGTTTAAAAATATCACATTATGTTATATTTTAACACATCAAAGCAGTCTCCCTGGAGCCTCGATAATCGAATAAACGAGCAGGTTGAGCGGCTGAAATAATGTTAAGAAACAAGATTTTTGAAAAATAAAATAAGTATCCTTAAGATAAGGAGTGTAGCAGATGTTTCAAAGAAGTCTTCTAGCGTTTAGTACAGTGCTGATATTCCTGTTTGATTTACGAAATAAATATAAGAGATGCCCAGGTAGATTGTTTTGCCTATGCCAGCGTCAATTATCTACTTTCAGCTTTTCCATTGCATACCGAATATGATTTATTTAAAGCCCACTATTTTATGATGATTAGTAAATAAAATAAATGAAAATATACACAAGGAAAACCATGTATCCACTATTTATATCTGTATTTATCACTTTGGTTACGATTTTGTTTGATATTCGTTACAAATGCATAAAACCAACTTATCAATATTTACTGATCTTTTTTGCAATAGCGGGAATCAATTTTCTGTTCGCGTCGAAATTACATGCTGAAAAATTTGATCTTTTCAATAATTCCGTATCAATGCAAGTAATCATCGAGACAAAGAGAGATAGCAAACCAAACCCCCTAAAAGAGGTATATAAGTCTTATTATTATGGTTGTAAAGATAAAATGGACTATCATTGGAAGGAAGGTTGTAAATCTTTAAACGAAGCTGAAGAGGCGTCTTTTTTTCTGCCGAATATCAGCGAACAAGATAAAGCAGCATTTTGCTTCACGAACATCATAGCTACGCTTTCGCCAGGAGACCCCAAAGTGAAAATTGTGACGGCAGCGTTGGCAATTTGTGCACAGTATGGCTCTATGGTGATGGTAGAATGGCAAAGAGTCGATAGCAAGCTTCAGCAAGCTAAATACCATTTCGAGATGGAAGAGCATTATAGATTTACAGGAAAGTATATCCAAGATCTGCTTAATCTAATGCATAAGCAAGATAAAGATAATTAAAAGAACTGAACTCATCTCTATTTAGCCTCTCTTTTATTTTTCTGTTCACTATGTTCAACAAAATTATCTTATCGTATACGATAGAGATATATGGAATACGAAAATCAAGATCAACGCAACTAAACTTTAAGGCATTGGCGGAAGGTTTCCGCCATAAGCAAAAGGTATAGTGAACCCAAAGTCAAGACAACTTTTTCAGTAAAATAAGTTACATCCTGATTTTCCTTATAATGAGATGAAGGACTTTTTTTATCTGTTGCGATTCTTTCCTTTTAAATAGACCGTTCTATAACTTATGGACAAATATACCATTCATTACTTCTTGCTTCATCGATACATTGCTAATAGACTTTTGGCCTATCCCACAAGAGGAATCTCCACAAGCGTAAATTCCCGTGGAACTCACGGTACTCAATTTTAATAAATTTTTGGCTGCATTAATGTCTCTATCGTGTTGTGTACTGCAACGTTGACAGACCCATTCCCTGATGTTCAGCGGCATTTGGATGGCTTTATGCTGACAATGAGAACAGATTTTTGAAGAAGAATAATACCTTGGCGCTCTTATTAGCTTCGAGCCATACCATTCTGTCTTATAGGCAAGCATGCGTATAAATCCGCTCCATCCTGCATCGGCGATCCCTCTACTCAACCTATTCTTTTGCTGCAAAGTTTGTACATCCAAATCTTCAACAACAATAATTGACTTGGTTTTCGCCAATATTGTTGATAATTTATGATGGAAATCAGTGCGTTGATTGCCGATTTTTCGATGCTGTCTGGCTAACAAAAGAGATGATTTCTTATAATTACTAGAACCTTTTTGTTTGCGACTTTGTTTTTTATTTAACACTCTTATCTTTTTAAGCGATTTATTTAAAGGCTTTGGTGAAATAGTTTTTTCACCTTCTGAAGTTGTAACAAAAGAGGTTAGCCCGACATCAATGCCAATCGCTGGTCCTTCAACTGGCTGGGAATTTTCTATTTCACACTCTACCGTTACACTAACATACCACCGATCTGCTTGACGAGAAACTGTAGCTGAAAGAATTCTTCCTCGTACTTCTGCACACTCTTTAAGTCGAATGATACCCAAACGAGGTAATTGAATGGATTGCTTATTAACTTTAATGGTTCCCGTTAATCGGAAATGATCGTTGATCCCCTTTCTCTTAAATTTTGGGAATCCTCCTTTCTTACCACTCTTCTGGCGATGGAAAAAATTCTGAAAAGCTCGATCAAGATCTCTCAAAGCCTCTTGGGGCGCACATTTTGACACCTCATACATCCAAGAAAATTGTGACCCCTTCAAACTATTGAGTAATCGGTGCTGTTCAATAGCGTTAGTAGATATTCCATCTTTTTCATATTTTTCAATTCTTGCAGCAAGCCCCCAGTTATAAGCAAACCGAGCAGATCCTGCATGCTTGGCTAAGAGGATGCGCTGAGCGATATTCGGCTTTAATTCATATCGGTAAGCTCTTTTAATTAGCATTTTGCATGGTTTCCAATGCTTTTTTAGCTTTGTTCTTTGCCGATCTTCGTCCGTATAGTCTAGCACAAAAAGAAGTTAACACTTCTATCATATCTTGAACTAAATCATCCTTTAACTCAGAACCATCTGCAACTATTAATTTTCTTCCTTGTGCAGCTAATGCTGACTCCACATATTCAGCACCAAATCTCATCAATCGATCTCGATGTTCGACTAAAATAATCCAGATCTTTGGATTGTTCAATAATTTTATTAATTTAGGACGATGGCCATTGAGGCCAGAGCCTATTTCTGTTACTGTGTGAGCCACAAGATAGCCTTTTTGATTGGCAAAAGTGACTAGCCGGCTTACTTGCCCGTTAAGATCATTTTTTTGATCGGCTGAGGACACACGTGCATAGATAGCAACAGCATTTGGCTCAAGCATTTCCTCTTTGATTAGAATTGTTCCTGTTTTTGTTTGCTCGGCAGGAACAGGGAGTTGTCCTGCTTTGAACCAGCGCCAAGCAGTCCTATAGCTTATGCCTTGTTTTTTTGCCCATTTACTTAGTTTCATGCTAATGAAATATCAAATTCGAACGTATATGTCTATAAATTTGTCAACAGTTCGCAGCCCTAAGCTGGGATGAGAAAACAAAAAAAATATTTAATAACTAATTATTAGAACGCTTTTCCTTCTATTTTAAATTCAACTTGCTTTTAAAAAAGATACTTATAACTGATGGCTCAAAATGGATTCAAAAAGAAATCAATAGGATGCGATATCGAAATGCTATTACTGAGACGGCCGCACGTATTGTACGCGATTGTATGGATAAAAAAGCAGCTATTGCTTTTATCAGGAAATATGCACGGCTTTCTATCCCTTTAGAAGATCAATCACATTTCGTTGAGGCTGTTAAAGGGATATCATGAGCTTACACGTGGGCCGGGACTTAACAAAGAACTGTTTTGGGCTTGATGTTTTTCGCGTCATTTTCTGGAAATATGCCTCTAAAGTCTGTTACAGGCGTGGTGTTGTTAAATTGATGCGACGAATATCAAGTCCAAAAATAGCTCTTTGTTAAGTCCGCACGTGGGCAATATTGCTCGACATCGTATCCGCAATGTCGAGTATGAGACATGGCACAAAATTTGGTATTTGACATTTCGCGATTTTAGTCCAAAACACCATTCTTTAGTTCTAAGAAATTCGATGTTGCAAAAAGCTACCAGTGATGCAAAGATAGAATTTTTAAAGGCACACAACTTTTGGAGGTACACATGGGCGCGCATTCTTATAACCCTCACGATAAGGTCAAGGTCGCCATAGAGTGCACTGCTAACAAAAGATCTTATATTAAAATATTGTTAGCCAAAACTTATTTGAATTTTAAAGAATCCCTGTTGTCTCTTAGAATTCATTTCCCTCGAAAGCCTAATAAGGACACTCTTCAAGCTCCTGAAAAAGCTTTGAATGGCAGAGGTGTTGATTGTGACAGTTTAGAAGACTTTTGGGAACAGACGGCAGTAAAGCCTAATACTCAAAACTGCTTCTTTTTGCTTGCAATGTTTTTTTTGCTTTACATCGTACCTATTAAGGCTTTTTCCACTCCTTGCGATCAGAATTCTACTGTTCCCGTGATCTTCATTCCTGGTTATGCGGCCTCATTACCAATTAAAGGGCAGGCTTTATCTTATATTTTTAATCGCGGATTTTCTCCTGAAAAACTCCAATTATCTTTTTCTTACGACACTTTAGTGCGTACGCTTAAAAGAGCGGGTTATAAAAAAGGAAAAACTTTCTTTGGAGCAGTTTTCGACTGGCGTATGCCCGTTGCACCGCAAGATGGTAATTTTGATGGAATTCTTGAACAAGTTACAGCCCAATCAATGACTAGTGGTGATTATAGCTTTGCAGTTAATTACTTAGGTTATTGGCTTGATCAAGCTATTCAAGCTAATCCAAATCTTAAATATGTAGACGTTGTCACACATAGCACAGGCGGAATTGTGGCTCGTGCCTATATACAAAGTCCTGCTTATGGTGCTACATACATTGATAAACATGGAATCACTAGACAGCTTCCTAGGATTCGCTATCTGGTTGCAGGTGCAATGCCAAGTGAAGGAACAATTCATTCTTGGCGTCCCTGGAATGGCGATTTTCAAGATGTTCTCAGTGGGTTTATACCCACTTCTGAAATTGAAGCACGTTTTTGCGCCTTTGCTTTTGCCAAAGTCCTTTTGGGTGGAAAAATTTATGGACCTGATTATATCATCACTCGAGAATCCATTTTACAAGTCGATAAGAAAGGTCGTTTAATTCCCGATCAAACTCTCTTCTTTCGTCTTTATAACCCAATGCGACGTTCCCTAATGTCAACCGATAATTTCCTACAAACCCCTGATAGCGAGTCTTTTACTAATGTTAATGATGATCTCTCTTTAAGATCAGACATTCTCTTAGATTTAAATGCCCAATCTTCGCCAGGAAACAATCCTTGGTTGTCTCTTATTGGAACTGCTTCTGGTAAAGGAGGAGCAATTGCCACCTATGCCACTGGGGCAAGAAAAAAAACCAGTATTTTGGATTTTGTTGTTCCAGGACTGATCAATAATAACCCCTTTATTTCCACCCTTACGAAGGTGATTCAACTTAGCAATAATCAAGGAAGCTTTCTTCCCCTACTTGAACTGTTAAATCCAACGCCTACTCTTGTACCAATCTATGACTCCTTATTTTCCCGCATTGGAGATAGTGAAGTGACGCAACAATTAGCCGGCGATGGAAATGGAACTTTTGAGACCTTGCTTAGCACCTTTGTTGGCGATCCAAAAATAACCCTTGTTCAATGGGGCAATGGCACTCCCCCATCCAATATACCTATTGAAATCGTTTGGACAAAACAAACGAGCTTTCCAGTTTATCATGATGTTTTTTTCTTTAATCCAGATGTAGCAGCCTTTGTGGCGAGTACTCTTACAGGAAAGCAAATTTCCCCAAAACCACTATCACGAAGTTCTGTTCATGTGTTGCTAACTAAGCAAAAAAAGATCATAATTGAATAGAATTTAGAAAAACTTTTTTAAAGCCAAACCTAATCTGTGATTGCTGACATTGACTGTTAATTAATAAAAATATAAAATCTATTCCGACAAAAATAAAAAGGGCTCTGACATCAGAATAGATACTAAATTGACATTCTAATCAAATTTGATTAGTTTTTACACAAGACCAGATAAATTTCAGCTTCAATTCTTATTAAACACTCATATTATTAACTAAATTTATTAAAAAAAAACAACCCTCGCAATTTTTAAAATTAATGAACATTAACTTTGTTGCAAATTTAAGAGGTTATTCTAATTTTTTTCTTCAAAAGACATTTTTGGAATTACCCAAACGTCAGACTATTATTGTTTTGATTGCCTTTGTTGCCTTAAGTTACTTAGCATATTGCTTAATTTGCCTAAGTCGTAAAAAAAATATGTTGAGTGAAAAAGAAGACTTTAAATCAGACTTTTCCCCAGAAAATTTTTTTGATCAAGATGCTTACCAATATGATGTATTATCCGAAGATTTAAAAGATAAAATCTGGCTGGAAGAAGGGGAAGATTCATATAATAAAGAAGTAGCTACCATTAAGGCATTGAAAGCAGCATTTAAGAAACAAGAAGGACAATTTCAGGAATGTTTGCAACAGCAGTATCCTCTATTTTGCCAACCTCTCTACAATGAGCAAACTTCTGAAGTTCTCTATAAAGCATTAAAAATTCGGGATATTTACAAAAAAAATTATTACACTTTTCTTCATGGCCGATCGCTAGATTGGAAAGTATTTTCTTTTTTTATAAAAACAATCGTTAAAATACTTAGACCTGATCTTCGATTAAATTTGATAGAATTTCTGCGTGCGCCTTTCAAAACACATATTACATGCAATACCACTGAATTTATAAATAAATATGAGGGAAACATTGATGATCATGATCTTTTTTTTCGTACGCAACTAATCAGTGTAGATGCTTTTTGGTTAAGTAAGACATTCGCAGAAAGTGCAATAAACTTTTTCATTGGTAATGCAAGCATTGCTACTGGTGTTCAAAACTCTTTTAGGCCAATCATTGATTCTTGCTTAAGTCAAAATATTCAAAGTCGCGAAGCAATAATTCTCTCTTCTGTAATAAAAATTCAATGCATACTTAAAGAAATGCGGTCCAAAATGCAAAGATTTCCAGGTGAATTAGTTATTATTTGTCTTCCTAAAACAAGGGTTCAAGATCAAACAACTAATCCTATTTATAGGGCTTGTCCTCAAGGTGAACCTTTTCCAAACTTAAAAGAAGCGACAGACATTTCTCTTTTAGAGAAACTTCAACAAGATAAAGTTCCTAAAAATATAGAGGAAAATATAGAAGAAGCAACTTGGTGTCTTCAATATCGTTTACTAGCTTCTCATCTTGTACCCAAAAATGGCGTACGCATTTTTGGAGTGAATGTTCTTTCTAAAAATTTAAAAAAGACTTATAAACAACCTATTAAAGAACTTGTAAATGAAATCTTTGCAGCTTCTAAATAAGATAAATATTCCTACGAACGTTTGATATATTGCTTTTTGAGCCTCCTCAAAGAGGATCTGACTTGGAGGATATTTTAGAGATGTTTAAATACCCTTGAAGCGAAACTTTATAATCAAGCACTTAAGCAAGGTTCGTTCAAAAGACCATTAAAATTAACTCAATTTTGATCTTTCTATACAAACCATTCAAAATATGGACAAAAGTCCAAATACCATTTCCATTTCCAATAATGGGAAACCGCTAAAAATATAAACTCCCAGATTTAATCCCCCTAAACCCTACTTTGAGATTTCTAGTGGTTGTCAAATTTTTTAATAGCTTAATATTGATCCATTTAAGTCAATATAACTTAGCACATCTTACGTCTGATAATATAACTAAAAGAAAATTCTCTTACTCTTGGTCTGATAAAAAAAACAGCCTGCTATAGAACAAGTCTTTTAAGATATATTTATTGTTATTGATTTACACATGTCAAAGATTATTTCTGTATCCGTTTTGCAGTCTGGCTCAATGTGACATTCCCATCGATCTTTAAAGTTTCCTTTTAGCTTATGATTGCGGTGTTTTGAATCTAAAGGCTCCTCTTTGGATAGTTTCTTGATAATATCTCCAAGTTTTGACATATCCTTTCCGCGTTTTCTTGCTATTTCCGATTCTCTCGAATTTCATTGTCATAGAAATTTTTAACATTATTTAAGACCAAGTTTGTCGATCAAGTCATCCGCGTTCTTATATTGGACTAGATTTTTCCTTCATCTGTCTCTTTAAAAACTCTGACTGTTTCTTCATTTGGGACATTTTCACTCAAAAGGTTTTTTTTAAGACATGTTAGAATAAGATCTTTTAAAGAAACGCCAGCAAGAGCCGCAATTGCTTTTAATTTCTTATGATCAACAGCAGGAAGCTCGAAAGTTAGCCTTGTATGATCTTGATGATGTGTAGTCATAAGTTTCCCTCCTTTTCTTCATTTTAACATATTAATGCTTTTGATAAAAAGCATAAAAATGCGTAAATGAAAGACTGTTTTACAGCAATGTAGTATTATAATGTTGCTGAAACATTATCTCACTTTCACAAACTATTTCTGCGTATTGGAAGACAATAAAGTAACACAGCAATTAATAAGCAATAGAAATGGAACTTTTGAGACCTGCTTCTTAGTACCTTTGTTAGCGATCTAAGAATAACACTTGTTCAATTGGGTAATGGCACTCCCCTGTCCAATATACCTATTGAAATGTTCGGACAAAACAAAGAAACTTTCCAGTTTATCACGATGTTTTTTTCTTTAATCCAGATGTAGCAGCCTTTGTGGCAAGTAGCCTTACAGGAAAGCAAATTTCTCCAGAACTACTCACGCATTTCTTTGCCTTTGCTGCTAACGAAGCAAAAAAGATCATAATTGCTTAGAATTCAAACTTGACTATTGAGCAACCTTTTTAGAAAAAAATTTGTTAAAACTGAATCTAATTTATGATTGCTGACAAGATGTCTTAAATTAAAAAATGATAATCCAAGTGCTGAAAGATTAAACGTCTGATAACATTAAAAGCCAATTTATAAACCTCTTTTAGCACACATCACGTCTGATAATATAGATTATTTCAGATGCTTAATGAGATTGTTGAAACTTACCGTTCTATAACTTATGGACAAATATACCATTCATTACTTCTTGCTTCATCGATACTTGCTAATAGACTTTTGGCCTATCCCACAAGAGGAATCTCCACAAGCGTAAATTCCCGTGGAACTCACGGTACTCAATTTTAATAAATTTTTGGCTGCATTAATGTCTCTATCGTGTTGTGTACTGCAACGTTGACAGACCCATTCCCTGATGTTTAGCGGCATTTGGATGGCTTTATGCTGACAATGAGAACAGATTTTTGAAGAAGAATAATACCTTGGCGCTCTTATTAACTTCGAGCCATACCATTCTGTTTTATAGGCAAGCATGCATATAAGCTTGTTGCTTTGTTGATATCTTTGTCTTGCCCAATTTTATTACCTTCCAATAATAAGGATAACCTTATTAACAAGAGTAAATCTGATAAAACGATTTACAATCATTATTGTTTCCTTTGGGATGACAGGAAATTCTTGTGTTAGGTAGGTTAACACTATTCATATACGCACCTACTATAATGCCTTTATTGCGATGATGTCTTCATTATCGACTATTTCAAGAGTTATAGAATCGTCATTTTCAAAATCTCTCATATCCTTTAACCAAGTTTCACCATCCTCATAGCCAAAACTTTTGATCAGCTCTGGCTTACCTAAGTTTGTCAGGATTTTTATTCCATGCTCAGCTCCCATCCGGAACATGCTCTTTTTTAGTTGTCCTTCTATCACTATGTTAAACAACTGTGAAGAATAAGTTGCGATTTTGTCTGAATGTGATAAATGTTCAAGCACTTTTTCAACAGTGTCTGGATTGGATTTTTGCATCTGATGCTGTAAATCGACCATATTTTTCCAAGCTTGAATTGCTTTGATAGGGGTGTTTTTGAATTTTTTCTTAGCTCCCACTTCCTCAAGGATTAAAAATCCTCCTGGTTTAACCATAGATAACATTTGGTCGACAGCCTTCGATAGTTCAGGCACATGAGTGAGGAGGAATCGAGAATGAACAACATCAAAAAGACCTGGATGCTTTTCTTTAAGTTTCTCAAGATGGTAAACATCACATACCTCCCAAGTGACATTGTCAAGTTGCTCTTCACTTGATTTTTTTTTGGAAACCTCAATCTGTGCAGGGCTCATATCCACACCAACAACAGTCGAACCAATGATCGTTTTTGCAAATAAGCATGTCAAAGTGCCATTTCCGCAGCCTACATCAAGAATTTTAGGATTTTTTTTTGTGCAATGAGTTGTTATTAAATCTAGCGACTTTGCATTGTGAATAACCCCAAGGGCATCAAGTCTTAACCTGTCTGTGTCCCCTACGGGAAGCATATAACCTGCAGGTTTGTCTGCTATTGTCGCATGCATTGGTTTTCTCCTTTTTAAAAAATCACATACATATCATCGCTATGTGATTTCTACAATGAAATTTTGGTGTTTTTGATTAAAACCGCGAAATGTCTATTAAAGGGTGATCGGCTTTATGATAGAGCAGTCATTAAGGTTTTCTATTCCAAAAGCGAATTTTTCTACATGCTAAAATAAAATGATTCGCATCTTCTGGTGTAGAAATTTCAATGCAGCCCTCATCCAATAAAGGTAACATCCCCACTTTTTCAAAAAGGGGTTTTGAATCGCTATTATACCCAATACTTTTTAAATGAGTAAATGCATCTGTAAGAAATTGGCGAGCTACAGGATGTTGAGTAAGAGAAACAATTCCTTCCGAAGAAGACAATACAATAATTGCATCATAAAGAACAGAAGGAGCTCCTTCAAGCTTTTGATGAGCTGTAAGAAGTTTTCCCTTTTTTGTTTTTACTCCTCCTATAGCCAAGGCTATAATTTCAAAAGTGGCTTTTTCATTTTCAATATGATGAATTAGCGCATCCAAAATAGAATCATTTATTCCATCCGTCACTAAAATCCCAACTTTTCTTCCCGTAAAAGTTTTAGGAGAATTTAAGATTATACTAAGAGCTTTTGAAGGTTTTAAATCCTGTTTAGCCTTATGCGAATGTTCATAAGGAACAATTTTTTCTTTTAATCCTAATCCTTCTGCTACCGCTAGTGCGAGTTTTTCTTCGATGTTAGGAAGATGAGAGACCAGGCGCGCACGAATTATTGGATTTTCTACTTTACTCAATTCAAATATTAGAGCGTCGGCAATATGCTTTTGCTCGATCTCAGTTTGACTTAAATAAAACAGTCGAGCTTGACTATAATGATCTGAGAATTTTTCTGAACGCTCGCGAACTTTTTGTCCTGATTCTTTAGCAGGATAAGTGTGAAAGCCTATTTTTGGAGATTCTCTTGGACCTATTCCTTGTGAATTAGGTTCATAATTTATCCTTCCTTTTGGGTTCACCATTGCCATATGGCCATCTTGTTGAAAGTGATGAAAAGGACATTTAGGAGCATTAATTGGAATATGAGTGAAATTAGGTCCTCCAAGACGTTTAATTTGAGTATCTAGATAAGAGAAATTGCGACCTTGTAATAAAGGATCATTTGTGAAATCTATACCAGGAACAATATTGGCTGTACAAAATGCTACCTGTTCCGTTTCCGCAAAGAAATTATCAACACATCGATTTAAAACCAATCTACCTACATAACGGATTGGAATTTTTTCTTCAGGAATGATTTTAGTTGCATCAAGTACATCGAACTCAAAAGAATTTGCAAATGAGTCATCGAATAGTTGAAGACCAAATTCCCATTCGGGATAGTCTCCTGCTTGAATAGAATTCCACAAATCCCTTCTGTGAAAATCAGGATCTGCTCCATTAATTTTTACCGCTTCATCCCATAAAACAGATTGCAATCCAAGTTTAGGTTTCCAGTGAAATTTAACGAAGGTCGATTTTCCTTCTTTCGAAACTAAACGGAATGTATGTACTCCAAAACCTTCCATAAATCGAAATGAGCGAGGAATCGCTCGATCTGACATTATCCACATAATCATATGCATACTTTCTGGCATCAGAGAAATAAAATCCCAAAAATTGTCATGGGCAGTTTGTGCTTGAGGAAATCCTCTATCTGGTTCTTGCTTAGCTGCATGAATAAGGTCAGGAAATTTGATTGCATCCTGGATAAAAAATACAGGAATGTTATTACCTACAATGTCCCAATTACCCTGTTTGGTGTAAAGTTTAACGGCAAATCCACGTACATCACGAGCTAGATCACCAGATCCCTTATTTCCCACTACAGTGGAAAAGCGTACGAATGCTGAAGTTTTTTCCCCTGCTCTTTGAAAAATATCAGCTGATGTAATGTCTGAGAGGGATTCATAAGTTTCAAAAAACCCATGAGCACCAAATCCTCGTGCGTGTACAACTCGTTCAGGAATTCTTTCATGATCAAAATGAAATATTTTTTCCCTAAAGTGAAAGTCCTCCATTAAGACAGGACCTTCATTACCTATTTTAAGTGAATTCTGATCGTCAGAAACCGGAATTCCTTGTTGAGTGGTTAGAATTGGAGTATCTCCGTCGGATATCTGATGGATTTCTCCAGCCAATCCTTGAAATGATTTAGATTTATCTTTTTTCATAATTTCACCGGTATATTTGTTTATATATGCCAATAATGGAAAAATCGAAATATTGCAAGGAATTTGAAGGACGAGTTGGCACCTTAACGACTGGAAAAGGAAGTAAAGCACAGCATATTTCCATGACCATTGAAAACATTATTGGTCCTTTTTCTATTTCCGACATTGAACGAGCTTGCCCCTCTTTAAGTAGAGACACTATCCGACTAGTGTTAAGGCAACTCAGAGACGAGGAGTCCATTATCAAGGTAAAGGTCGCAGTGCAAAGTGAATAAGGAAATTAACATGAAACGAAAGTTTATTTCACAAATAGTTCGAAAGAAGGTTTCTTGAATGGAGATGAAAGCGAAGATAAAAACAATATCAAAAGACAAGTTGATCGCTTTGAACTTCCAAGAGAAAGAAATCCATCCGAACGATGTGCGTCATGTCATCCAGGCTTTTGTTTGATTTATTTCTTTTTCAGTTAAAGGTTTTTCAAAACCATGATCCATAAAGAGATTCCTATGGTTGGTTATAAAAGTCTTTTCATAATCTGTTCAAAATTAAGCATGCGTAGTCTGCCTGAAGGGTCTTGAGCTTCAAGTTTTGACCATTCGTTTGGTGAAGCATTGTCAAGCCAAGTCTGTAAATTTTTCTGAAAAGCTTTTAACCATTTTGGATGTTGTTTTGCTAGCACGCTAAATTCATTCAAGGCACGATCAGAAAAGTCGCCTAACTGAGAAACGACATACCAAATGCCATAAAGATCTTTAAATATTTTTAAGGAGCTTTTACGTTTCGTAAAAGTAAGGCCTTTATGGAACATCCAAGCGCCAGGAGTCACCACATTCCCTTTAACGTTTGAGTAAGTCTGAAACTTTAATGTTGTTTGCAAGCTCAAAGTTAAGTAGCTCAATGGTTGTGCAACCACACCTGCAATAAGTACATTTTTATTTTTATTATTTCTTACAGAGTCGTCTGTCAGGAATTCAATTTCAATCTCGGCGCCTGCAATGTCCTTCACATAGGCCTCTGTCGCAGGACGATCTAAATCTTTAGAAACATGGTTGAAACCTGCTTCTCGAAGGTGACTTTGAATGTTCTTTTTCGATATTTCTGGAATTTTTCTTGGAATAAGAGAATCAATATCCCTCGTTCCCACTGGCGCATTCATTAATTTTGGGTCTGCGAGATAAAGCTTGTAGATAAATAGGGCAAACCCGCCTCCAATGACAACCAATTCTCGCCATGGACCAATAGATTCTAAAAACTCTGAAATGATTTTATCTTCTTGATTGAATGTCATCTCATTTTTCCGCTTTTATAAATGCGCTTAAGCTCTAAAAGACGCTCTGCCATAAATTCAGCTTGCTCTTGTCCACGTAAAGGAAAGTGATATAGATCCAGAAAAGTCAAGATAGGAGGAGATGAATTAATATCTTGACTTGAGTCGGAAGAATTCTTCAGCAAGCTTTTGTAGTAGGGTTCTACAAGCAAAACTTCATAGCCTCTTTCTTGAGGCTCTAGTAACAACTTTTTCTCAAGCTGTGGTCGAACCAAAGGATCAAGCAGGTATAATTCAAGAGTGTTTAAATTTGTGTTTTTGCATCCATAGACTTCAGCAGCGGAATGAAGAGCAAGTGCAACTTTCTTATTTAGATTTGACTTTTTGAGTGCTTCTAAAAGTTCTGCTTTATCTTGGAGTCCAGAGCGATATGTTCTCATTTTACATTTTTTAACAATACTATAATATTCCAACCAGCTTTCAAGAAGAAGTTTAGGATTCTTCAGAAAAAACTTTTTAGCAGTTCTAACTCCTTCAATTTGCAATATCCCTTTTAAAACTAAAATCTTAAAGACGCGCTGTACCAACCCAAGACTTACCCCTGTCTCCTTGGCTACATTTCTTAAGGAAAATTTTTGGCTTTTTATCCCCTCTTTTAGAAGCCAATCGAGGATGAGCACGGATTTGTCAGAATAGATATTCCCTTCTGCGGGCTTCTCATTCGAACCTATTAGAAACTGACCTTTCATAAACCCCTATTTGTTCATTAATATAAACTGTTCAATATTTATTGAACAGTTTAAAATTACGGTACAAATTAAGCTAACTGCAGAGCCACATAAAAGGGTTTAAGTCTGATAACATTATTTGACACATCAGTTGCTTTGCATATATTTTCGTAATATTTTTCGAGCGGCGTGGAGAGCAGACTTTCGAGCATTTTCTGAGCAGCTAGCAGCTAACAAGAACGAATATCGTTCTTTTTTGAAAGAAAAGAGAACTTTAATCTATTCCCCAACAATAATTTGTAGATGATGAATCTAAGAGTTTTAGCTAATCTCTCTGCTACTTTTAAAAAGCTTCCAGTTTACCTTATTTTAATTGATAGATTTCCCGGATGAGCTTTTATACGTTCTAAAATTTTATCACCTTCAGTGTTCATATCATTAGACCTCATAACCATTCTGGATTTTCAACTGTTTTCTCAGAAATCGCCTCTCCTGTATTAAGAACCTGCTTAGGTTCAAAAAGTAAAACATGAGCTTCTTTATCTGCATAAGGAAGATGATCAACACCTTTTGGAACGATGAAAAATTCTCCTTCATTAAGGATAATTTCTTGATTCCTAAGCTTAATTTTCAACTGACCTTGAATGACAAGAAAGAATTCATCTTCATTTTTATGTTGATGCCAAACAAATTCACCTTTTGCTTTAAAAATTTTGACGTGATTACCATTTAGCTCGCCAAGAATTTTTGGAGTCCAATATTGATCAAATAGCTTAAATTTTTCTTTAATATTAACCTTATTCATTATATTCCACTAAATTCCTTTGGTCTTATAAAATCATTTTCTGAACTGAACTTAGACGCCTTTTATTCAATGGTTTTGTTTGCATCAACAAATGACGGAAAAGATCAGCCGACCAATCGGCGATCTGCGCAGAATCAGTAACAAATGGCTGCATATCTGCTTTCGCAGATGCGAAATCCAGACGCTCGATTTTATCGAGCATGAGTTTTTCAAATCGCTCCCGTGTCAGCATTTCATCATTTTGGAGAGTGCCTGCTCGTCGCATGTGAATGGCTAAACGCTGTAGTGATAAAATGGTTTTTTGACGCACTAACCAGTACCAGTCGTACCAATCACGTCCTTTCACACGCCCTTTCCATTCCCTGAAAAGGACAGCATGCATTTGATTTCCACAGAAAAACCATATGACGTGAGTTCTTTCCGGATAGATTCATGATATGGCTCAAGAGAATATTTTGGATTTGGCGCAAGGAGTGTAAAATCCAGATCTTCAGAAAACCGGTCAAGTCCATAAAGAATGCGAAGTGTTGTACCTTCATAGAACGCGGCATGTTCGAAAAAATGTGCCCTCCATAAACCCACAAGTGCCAATTCCTGAAGAATCTCTTTTAACGCTCGCTCATATTGAGCGCGTGTCTCACATTTGTATCTTCTTAATATTGTCTCTAAGGCCGGATTCATTTTTGTTTCCTTAACCATTCAATTATAAGTTTAAGCGTTGGCGACCCTCCAGCCTTCAGGATTTCAGTGAACATCCCAATCCGCATGCGACTCACTAGTGCGTCATCGAGACGAAGATCATCGAAAAGCAGGTCAACAAGTTCATTCAACGTCTCAGGATGATCATCGCGAAGATAGAGAAGATCGGCAAGTGCCTTTTCAGCTGTTGCGAAGAGTGCAGTTTCGTTATTTCTTACTGAAACTAGATTGAAGTTGACTTGGTAGAGTTTAGGTGGAAGATAGGCATAACTAAATCTGCCAATTGGGGTATCAAAGTTCCGAGCGCGTTTTATAGAAATACTTGTGACTTCTGTAACATGTTCAGGAATTAAACCATAATAAGCAAGTGCATATTCTCTAGAAACATAGGAAGGGCCATAAATCTTATTCGCCATAATTTCTGGGCTGTATGGTCCTTTTCGGTAGTCAGAACCAAACAGATATAGACCTTTTTTAACTCGGATTAAATCCCCTTTTTGCAGGAGTGTAGTTAACTTGGCTCTAGGGGATTTATAGTCCTTAAGACCATCCATGACAAAAGTATAGTCGATCTCTTCTCCTTGAGATTTACTTCGAAGTTGTAACATTATATTAGTCATGATTTTTTGTCAGTATGTATGAATTTATTGTACATACTGACATAATTATTATCAAAATTTGTGAGTACCAAGATCTACTCATTTTATGAACTATCGCTATTTAGTTGCATAATTTCCAAATTTTTCAGGCCTTCTTTTGTGAAAGCATAAGACATCACATTTTAAGCGCAACATCCAATTCAAACGAACAAATTTTGATTCTTACACCAGATGAAGCAAAATATTGATTTTTCTTCTTTTCTTCAGTTAACATCGCAATCCCCCAACTGGATAGGGACTAGAAAATCAATTGGCTTAGTAAAATGATAGGAGAAAAATTGATGAAAGCTATTTTAATTCATGGAAATGGCGGTGGGAAACCGACAGACAATTGGTTGCCTTACCTTAAGTTAGAATTAGAGAAAATGGGGATTAAAGTTGAAGCTCCTCAATTTCCTGATGCTGATTTAGCAAGAGCATCTTATTGGATTCCATTTCTAAAAGATACTTTAAAGGCAGATGACAAAACTATTCTCATAGGACATTCCTCAGGAGCAATTGCTGCAATGAAGTTTGCTGAGAAAAATCAAATTTTAGGATCTGTCTTAGTTGGAGCTTATCATACCGATTTGGGTTTTGAAAAAGAAAAATTAAGTGGTTATTTTGATACTCCTTGGGATTGGAATGCAATTAAGAAAAATCAACAATGGATTGTTCAATTTGCAGGACTTCATGACCCGTGGATTCCTATTTCGGAAGCACGCTATGTCCATGATAAACTTAATACTGATTATCATGAATCAACAGACCAGGGACATTTTGGAGGTGACTACTATAAAGAGACTTTTCCCGAGGCTCTAAAGGCAATCAAAGCGATGATTTCTGATAACGAATTTAATGCTCCAGAATCTCAATCTACACAAAAAAGAGAAAGCTTAAAAAAGATAGCGGAAACCTATGCTCAGCGAGTCTGGAATGATAAGGATCTAATAGTTATTGACGAGCTAATTCACCAAAAATGTGTCATACATAGCTTGCTTGGGGATTTTTATGGACCAGAACCCATGAAAAATGTTGTTCAAACCTGGTTAAGAGGTTTTCCTGATTTAATAGTAAAGAATACAGCGATCATTTGCGAACAAGATTTTGTTGTCATTCAATGGCTTGCAAATGGTACTCACACTGGACAATTCAAAGGACTACAGCCAACGGGTCAATCTGTATTCTATAGCGGCGTAACAATTTATGGCATTGAGGATGACAAGATAGTAGAATACTGGGCATATTTAGACATGCACGATTTACTCCAACAAATAAGCTAATTTTTCATTGCTTTTACTCCTCTTTTCGCAAACCAGAGATTTGTAAAATATGATTAATAAACCTACACCTACCAGGTCTTTTAACGTCTGATAATATTAAATAAAGAATATTCCCTTTATGTCTGATAATAAAATTAAATGCTTTTTCAAAAAAATGTGTTTATGACTATAAGCCTCGATTTAGATCATGGTGTTTTACTAAAAAATTTGACACTTGCAGCCCCTCAGGCTGATTCAGAAAATTTCAGCTTGTAATAGGAGTAGACCGCGGTCTAAAAGCACAATAGCCTAGTATTCAACCACATTAGTTTTGTGTATTTAGATTGCTTGAAAGCTCCGGGGTAGGGTGTTCATTTTGTGCAAAAAATGAGCTTTATTTTTCACAATAATTGGCATAGTTAAATTGAAGGTCGCATGTTTATGCCGTCCTTTCAGGACTCGATGTCTTTTTGATAGAACCCAGGCCTCCGCTTCGCTGCGACCTGGGGCGTGTTTTAAAAAGATTATTTATGATATAATAATAGTTGTAGGGACCCATAGGAGGTGTTTATGACTAGAATGTTTTTAAAAGATAAGGACTGGGAGAAGCTAAGTCCATTATTACCTTCGCAAACAGGTAAACAGGGAAGACCTAGAAAAAATGATCGGTTGGTAATAGAAGGGATTTTATGGTCTATAAGAACGGGAGCTCCTTGGAGAGATATGCCCCCTGAATTTGGCCACTGGCAAACGATCTATTCAAGAATGCATAACTGGACCTTAAATGGAACTTGGTCAAAAATTTGGAGTGTTTTGAAAAAAAAATGCATCCCACGAATCACATATTATTGATTCTACAAGTGTTAAAGTACATCAAAATGCAATGGGAGGTTTTGGAGGAAAAACATTTAATGGAATTGGAAAGACACAAGGTGGTTGGTCAACAAGAATTCATGTTGTAGTTAATGCTGAAGGGCAACCATTAAAAGTAAAAATTGCTCCTGGAAATAGAAATGATAATTTATTTGCTAAATCTCTATTAAATGGGAAACGAGCAAAAAATGTTATAGCAGATCTAGCTTATGATACAGATGAAATTAGATACTATTTAATGAAAAGAAAGGAACGAGCTGTCATTCCAAGTCACCCAAAGAGAACTGATGAAATTCCCTATAGCAAGCGTTTGTATAAAAAAAGAAAGGTTGTGGAGAATTTTTTCCAAAAACTAAAAACTTTTAGACGAATTGCTACTCGTTACGATAAGTTAGGAAAAATATTTAGAGGAGTGGTTATAATTGCGTTTATTATAATTTATATCACACATTGGTAATGTTTTTCAAACACGCCCTGGGCTGTAACATGACGGCCCTTCAGGCCTTAACAAAAAGATGATTTAGGGACTATAGAAGAGAGACTTAAACATCTCTTGTTAAGGCCTGAAGGGCCGTCATGTTACAGCCCAGGTCGCAGCGAAGCGGAGGCCTGGGTTCTATCAAAAAGACATCGAGTCCTGAAAGGACGGCATAAACATGCGACCTTCAATTTAACTATGCCAATTATTGTGAAAAATAAAGCTCATTTTTTGCACAAAATGAACACCCTACCCGCGGGGCTTTGAAGCAGTTCCAATGGGCAAAAACTAATGTGGTTGAGTACTAGGCTATTTTTTCGCCATTTTCGGGAAAAATTGCTTCTAAAATCTGTTACAGACCTGGTATTATTAATTTGACTATACAGGTATTAAGCCTAAAATAGTTCTTTGTTAATTCCTTGCCCTTGGGGCTATTGTATTTTTAGACCGCAGTCTACTCCTATTGCAAGCTGAGATTTCCTGCATCAGCCTGAAGAGGCTGATAGGAAATTGATAATTTCCGACGTATATAATTTATTTTAACTTGTCTTGAGTATATTGTGAGTGGTTTCAAAAAATTATTTAAGTCCTGAAATTATCAATTTCCTGTCAGCCTCGAAGGGCTGTAAGTGCAAAAACCACAGCAACGCCCTGGGTATGAGTCAGTTGCGTCATGCAGCCTGAAGGGCTGCAAGTGTTAAAAATTTTTTAGTAAAAAAGCCCTGCGATTTAGATCTTATTAATTTATAATTATCGCGCTTTTAATTTTAAACAAATTTAAAAATAAAATTTAAAAATTAAATAAATATATACATAAATCCAATAATTTTATATAGTATCAAACCAATAGTAATTGTTTATAAAAATTAAAACAAACAAATCATTAGAAGGTAATTATGCAAATTAATAACAGTCACACACAAACAACGCAAAATAATTTGAAAGAATCCTTATTAAATACACTTATTCCTAATGAGATATTAGAAATTGTTTTTGATCAGATTGTCAATCAAAAGAGCCAGCCTTTGTCTGATATTTCTTCTATTTTACTCACGTGTAAAAGATGGGAAAATGTTCTTAAGGCAAATCCTTGCATCTCATTATTGCAGACTCTTTTTCAAATTACACACAGTGATCGATTCATTATTACGCCTCCCAGTGAGTGCATTATCATATTTAACAAAAAAAAGGAATTTACCTCTCAAGAACTTAAATTGATTGATCAAGCCACTAAAGACAAAGCCTTATTTGAAAAATTATTCTTATCAGAATCAAAAAAATTTGAAAAATTGTTAATGGTTGATTCAAAATTATTTCACCCAGACAGTTTATTTCTTCCTCTTTTGAATCGCTATTTATGGAATCCTGAGGTTTGCAAAAACAGCGCCAATCAACGCATCAGGATTATCGCTGAAAATCAACTGTCTATTCTAAACTCTCTTATATCAGGTACTGATGAAGAAAAATTAACTGTTATCAAAAACGACTTTATCGAAAAATTTTACCGGGGCGTTAAAGTTAGTGAAACAAGAAAGTACGAGGCTGAAACATCTGTTATCTCCACCCTTAAAAAATTTCGCAATCTTAATGATAAAAAAGTTTTTATTCAAGTTGCTCACTATTTTGGAGGCGCTATTTTTGTTATAGATGAAAGTTTTAAAAAAGATCGAGAGATTGTCTTAGCGGCCGTTAAGCAAGATGGCAGCGCTCTTTACAAGGCAGATGAAAGTTTTAAAAAAGATCGAAAGATTGTCTTAGCGGCCGTTAAGCGAGATGGCAGCGCTCTTTACATTGCAGATGAAAGCCTCAAAAAAGATCGAGAGATTGTCTTGGCGGCTGTTAAGCAAGATGGCGAGGCTCTTCAGTATGCAGATGAAAGTCTTAGAAAAGATCGAGAGATTGTCTTAGCAGCAGTTAAACAAAATGCCTGGTCTTTTCGATTTGCTTTAGATAAAAGCCTTAAAAAAGATCAAGAGATTATGTTGGCTATCCAGTATTGCCTAAGTTTTTAGGTATTTTTCGATCTCAAAACATTCGTCATTAAAAACCAAATCTGAATATGACTGCGGAGGCGATCGAGTTGGATTATTTTATGTGAAATGACAAACTTAAATTAAAATCTTGTTAATATATAAACATCTTGTTTTTAGTTTTTAGCAAAATTAAATATAAAATCATATAAATATACACATAAATAAATTATATGGTACATTATTAAATTCATTATAAATTACTTATAAATAAAAAAAATAAATCATTAAAAGGTAATTATGCAAATTAGTAACATTTACTCACAAACAACGCAAAATTATTTGGAAGAATCCTTATTAAATACCCTTATTCCTAATGAGATATTAGAAATTGTTTTTGATCAGGTTGTTAATCAAAAAAGCCAGCCTTTATCTGATATTTCTTCTATTTTACTCACGTGTAAAAGATGGGAAAATGTTCTTAAGGCAAATTCTTGCATCTCATTATTGCAGACTCTTTTTCAAATTACACACAGTGATCGATTCACTATTACGCCTCCCAGTGAGTGCATTATCATACCTGACAAAAAAAAGGAATTTACCTCTCAAGAACTTAAATTGATTGATCAAGCCAATAAAGAAGAAAAAACATTTGAAGAATTATTAATGGTTGATTCAGAATTATTTCACCCCAAAAGTATATTTCTTCCTCTTTTGAATCGCTATTTATGGGATCCTGAAGTTTGCAAAAACAGCGCCAATCAACATATTAGGATGATTGCTGAAAATCAATTGTCTATTTTAAACTCTCTTATCTCAGGCACTGATGAAGAGAGATTAACCGTTATCAAAAATGACTTTATCGAAAAATTTTACCAGGGCGGTAAAGTTAAGGAAAGACAGTACGAGGCACAAACATCTGTTATCTCCACCCTTAAAAAATTTTTCGATCTTAATGATAAAAAAGTTTTTATTCAAGTTGCTCACTATTTTGGATGCGCTATTTTTGTTATAGATGAAAGTTTTAAAAAAGATCGAGAGATTGTCTTAGCGGCCGTTAAGCAAGATGGCTATAACGCTCTTTACAAGGCAGATGAAAGTTTTAAAAAAGATCGAAAGATTGTCTTAGCGGCCGTTAAGCGAGATGGCAGCGCTCTTTACATTGCAGATGAAAGCCTCAAAAAAGATCGAGAGATTGTCTTAGCGGCCGTTAAGAAAGATGGCTATGCTCTTAAATATGCAGATGAAAGCCTTAGAAAAGATCGAGAGATTGTCTTGGCGGCCGTTAAGCAATATGGCGAGGCTCTTCAGTATGCAGATGAAAGTCTTAGAAAAGATCGAGAAATTGTCTTAGCAGCAGTTAAACAAAATGCCTGGTCTTTTCGATTTGTTTTAGATAAAAGCCTTAAAAAAGATCAAGAGATTATGTTGGCTATCCGGGATTGCCTAAGTTTTTAGGTATTTTTCGATCTCAAAACATTCGTCATTAAAAACCAATTTTTTGTTTTTTTAATTTTCAACAAAATTAAATATATAAACATATACATAAATAAAATTATTTGATATAACATTAAAACAACAGAAATTATTGATAAATATTAAAAAAACAAATTATTAAAAGGAAACTATGCAAATTAATAACATTCCTTCACAAACAACGCCAAATCATTTGGAAGAATCCTTATTAAATACCCTTATTCCTAATGAGATATTAGAAATTGTTTTTGATCAGGTTGTTAATCAAAAAAGCCAGCCTTTATCTGATATTTCTTCTATTTTACTCACGTGTAAAAGATGGGAAAATGTTCTTAAGGCAAATTCTTGCATCTCATTATTGCAGACTCTTTTTCAAATTACACACAGTGATCGATTCACTATTACGCCTCCCAGTGAGTGCATTATCATACCTGACAAAAAAAAGGAATTTACCTCTCAAGAACTTAAATTGATTGATCAAGCCAATAAAGAAGAAAAAACATTTGAAGAATTATTAATGGTTGATTCAGAATTATTTCACCCCAAAAGTATATTTCTTCCTCTTTTGAATCGCTATTTATGGGATCCTGAAGTTTGCAAAAACAGCGCCAATCAACATATTAGGATGATTGCTGAAAATCAATTGTCTATTTTAAACTCTCTTATCTCAGGCACTGATGAAGAGAGATTAACCGTTATCAAAAATGACTTTATCGAAAAATTTTACCAGGGCGGTAAAGTTAAGGAAAGACAGTACGAGGCACAAACATCTGTTATCTCCACCCTTAAAAAATTTCGCGATCTTAATGATAAAAAAGTTTTTATTCAAGTTGCTCACTATTTTGGATCCTGTGTTTTTGATATAGATGAAAGTTTTAAAAAAGATCGAGAGATTGTCTTAGCGGCCGTTAAGCAAGATGGCTATAACGCTCTTTACAAGGCAGATGAAAGTTTTAAAAAAGATCGAAAGATTGTCTTAGCGGCCGTTAAGCAAGATGGCTATAACGCTCTTTACAAGGCAGATGAAAGTTTTAAAAAAGATCGAAAGATTGTCTTAGCGGCCGTTAAGCGAGATGGCAGCGCTCTTTACATTGCAGATGAAAGCCTCAAAAAAGATCGAGAGATTGTCTTAGCGGCCGTTAAGAAAGATGGCTATGCTCTTAAATATGCAGATAAAAGCCTTAGAAAAGATCGAGAGATTGTCTTGGCGGCCGTTAAGCAATATGGCGAGGCTCTTCAGTATGCAGATGAAAGTCTTAGAAAAGATCGAGAAATTGTCTTAGCAGCAGTTAAACAAAATGCCTGGTCTTTTCGATTTGTTTTAGATAAAAGCCTTAAAAAAGATCAAGAGATTATGTTGGCTGTCCGGGATTGCCTAAGTTTTTAGGTATTTTTCGATCTCAAAATATTCGTCATTAAAAACCAAATCTGAATATAACTGCGGAAGTGATCGAGTTGGATTACCTTAAGTGAAATTAAAAGCTTAAATTAAAATCTCTTTAATTTATACGCCTTCTTGTTTTTTGGTTTTTAAAAAATTAAACATAAAATTATATAAAAATATACGAAAATAAAATTATTTTGTAAAATATTAAAAAAAATCATTAAAAGGTAATTATGCAAAGTAACAACATTCATTCACAAACAACGCCAAATCATTTGGAAGAATCCTTATTAAATACACTTATTCCTAATGAGATATTAGAAATCGTTTTTGATCAGATTGTCAATCAAAAGAGCCAGCCTTTATCTGATATTTCTTCTATTTTACTCACGTGTAAAAGATGGAAAAATGTTCTTAAGGCAAATCCTTGTATCTCATTATTGCAAACTCTTTTTCAAATTACACACAGTGATCGATTCACTACTACGCCTCCCAGTGAATGCATTATCATACCTGACAAAAAAAAGAAATTTACCTCTCAAGAACTTAAATTGATTGATCAAGCCAATAAAGAAAAAAATACATTTGAAAAATTGTTATTGGTTGATTCAGAATTATTTCACTCCGACAGTTTATTTCTTTCTCTTTTGAATCGCTATTTATGGGATCCTGAAGTTTGCAAAAACAGCGCCAATCAACGCATCAGGATGATTGCTGAAAATCAATTGTCTATTTTAAACTCTCTTATCTCAGGCACTGATGAAGAAAAATTAGCCGTTATCAAAAATGACTTTATCGAGAAATTTTACCTGGGAGGCGAAGTTAATCAAAGACAGCACGAGGCACAAACATCTGTCATCTCCACTCTTAAAAAATTTCGCAATCTTAATGATAAAAGCGTTTTTATTCAAATTGCTCACTATTTTGGATCCTGTGTTTTTGATATAGATGAAAGCCTTCAAAAAGATCGAGAAGTTGTCTTAGCGGCCGTTCAGCGAACTGGCCCGGCTCTTGCCTATGCAGATAAAAGCCTTAGAAAAGATCGAGAGATTGTCTTGGCGGCCGTTAAGCAAGATGGCCATGCTCTTTTCTATGCAGAGGAAAGCCTTAGAAAAGATCGAGAGATTGTCTTGGCGGCTGTTCAGCGAGATGGCTATGCTCTTGCCTATGCAAATAAAAGCCTTCAAAAAGATCGAGAAGTTGTCTTGGCGGCCGTTAAACAATACGGCTGCGTTATTGAATATGCAGATGAAAGCCTTCAAAAAGATCGAGACATTGTCTTGGCGGCCGTTAAGCGAAATGGCAGTGCTCTTCAATATGCAGATGAAAGCCTTAGAAAAGATCGAGACATTGTCTTGGCGGCCGTTCAGCAAGATGGTAGGGCTCTTCAATATGCAGATGAAAGCCTTAGAAAAGATCAAGACATTGTCTTGGCGGCCGTTAAGCAAGATGGCGAGGCTCTTCAATATGCAGATGAAAGCCTTAGAAAAGATCGAAAAATTGTCTTAGCGGCAGTTAAGCAAAATGGCTGGTCTTTTCAATTTGCAGATAAAAGCCTTAAAAAAGATCAAGAGATGATGTTGGTTTTCCAGGATAGGATTGCCTAGGTTTTTAGGTGTTTTTCGATCTCAAAACATTCGTTATTAAAAACCAAATCAGCATATCAGTTTGAATCATAGATAGGTTTTTCAATTAGAGGCTTATCGAAGAGCTCTATCTCTTCAGGTGTTGGTGCTTGGAATATTTTGAACCACATGTGTAGTACATCTCGTTTTATAGGAGGGTCCTCCATGCCACGGTGTTGAATTCTATTGAAGAGGACATCCAAAGGCACAGAGAGATAATGCAATTCAACAGCGGCACCAAGAGCTCGAGCTTCGAGCCGTAAAGTATCTCGTTCAGATCTTCCCCATGTTCCCCACTCGATGATTATGATAAGACCGAGCGTAAGAAGCTCCTGACCAAATTTCCACTGTAACGCTTCCACTCTTCCACGCTTTTCTTCGTCGTAAAGGTTTATCGAAAGAGCATCCATCCATTCATCGGGAGCAAAACGAATTGCGTGCAGTTTTTTTTCGAGCAACTTGGCGAATGTAGTTTTACCTGAACCTGGCAAACCGCATATAATAATCAACCTTGGGCCAGTGCTAGATCTTTTCATAAAGGATCATCATTTTGGTAAATTTATGATTTAGGCCAACATCTTCATATGAATAATCAAATCCCTACGTCATAGGGATCTTAAGTTCTAAAGCTTGTTATTGAACCAGCCTGAATCTAGGTTGTAATTTTTCATCTGCGATGACATTTTCTAAAAACATAGCAAGTGGGCGTACCCATATTCCTTCCTCTCCATATAAAGCTTGGTAGACCACAAGTTCTTCAAGTGTTTCGCTATGACGAGCTATAGCAAGAACCTTATAACGGAAGCCTTTATAGTGCTCATACAGACCATTAATGATTACGGTTTTTGCCAAGAGTGATAACGGGGGTAAAGCTTTTGAATTCATCTATCTCCATGAAGATTCTTGTAAAAGGATTTGCGGACTATTTATCTTCGTTTAATCTTAACAAAAACAGCAATATGGCTTCTAGGATAAATATGTTTGTAAAATATTATTAATAAACCTAACAAGTGCTTTTGATGTCTGATAATATTAAAAAAAGAACATCCCCTTCATGTCTGATAATAAAATCAAATGCTTTTCAAAAAAATTTTCTTTACGATTATAAGCCTCGATTTAGATCGCGTTAATTTATAACAATCACTTTTGTTAGTTTTAAAAAAATTTAAAAAGTTAAGTATAAAAATTAAATATATGTATACATAAACAAAAGTTAATTAAAGACAGCACGAGGCACAAACATCTGTCATCTCCCCCTTAAAAAATTTCGCAATCTTCGTGATAAAAAAGTTTTTATTCAAGTTACTCAGTATTTTGGATCCTCTGTTTTTGATATAGATTAAAGCCTTAAAAAAGATCAAGAGATTATCTTAGCTGTCCAGGATTGTCTAAGTTTTTAGATATTTTCGATCTCAAAACATTCGTCATTAAAAACCAATTTTTTGTTTTTTTAATTTTCAACAAAATTAAATATATAAATATTTACATAAATAAAATCATTTGATACAATATTAAAAAAACAAATTATTAAAAGGAAACTATGCAAATTAATAACATTCCTTCACAAACAACGCCAAATCATTTGGAAGAATCCTTATTAAATACCCTTATTCCTAATGAGATATTAGAAATTGTTTTTGATCAGATTGTCAATCAAAAGAGCAAACCTTTATCTGATATTTCTTCTATTTTACTCACGTGTAAAAGATGGGAAAATGTTCTTAAGGCAAATCCTTGCATCTCATTAGTGCAGACTCTTTTTCAAATTATACACAGGCGTCGATTCCTTATTACGCCTCCCAAGGAGTATATCCTAACTGACCAAAAGAAGGAATTTACCTCTCAAGAACTTAAATTGATTGATCAAGCCAATAAAGAAGAAAAAACATTTGAAGAATTATTAATGGTTGATTCAGAATTATTTCACCCCAAAAGTATATTTCTTCCTCTTTTGAATCGCTATTTATGGGATCCTGAGGTTTGCAAAAAGAGCGCTAATAAACACATTAGGATGATTGCTGAAAATCAATTGTCTATTTTAAACTCTCTTATCTCAGGCACTGATGAAGAGAGATTAACCGTTATCAAAAATGACTTTATCGAAAAATTTTACCAAGGCGGTAAAGTTAAGGAAAGACAGCAGGAGGTACAAACATGTGTCATTTCTGCTCTTAATAAATTTCGCCATCTTGATGATAAAAAAGTTTTTATTCAAGTTGCTCACTATTTTGGGCGCGCTATTTTTGATATAGATGAAAGCTTTAACAAAGATCGCGAAATTGTTTTGTCTCTCGTTCAGAAAGATGGCAGAGCTCTTAAATATGCAGATGAAAGCCTTAGAAAAGATCGAGACATTGTCTTGGCGGCCGTTAAGGAAAATGGCAATGCTCTTTTATACGCAGATAAAAGTCTTACAAAAGATCGGGAAGTTGTCCTGGCGGCCGTTCAGCGAACTGGCTATGCTCTTTCCTATACAGATAAAAGCCTTAGAAAAGATCGAGAAGTTGTCTTGGCGGCCGTTAAACAATATGGCTGCGTTATTGAATATGCAGATGAAAGCCTTAGAAAAGATCGAGATATTGCCTTGGCGGCCGTTCAGCAAGATGGCAATGCTCTTCAATATGTAGATAAAAGCCTTAGAAAAGATCGAGACATTGTCTTGGCGGCCGTTAAGAAAAATGGCTATGCTCTTGTCTATGCAGATGAAAGCCTTAAAAAAGATCAAGAGATTGTCCAGCTAGCCGTAGGTGCATTCAGAAGGATTTTTAATTGACTAAAGTTAGTAGAAAATTGCAATTATATTTTAATAAGAATCCCGATAGGTATTTTTGATCTCAAAAATCGGAAAATATCTTAAGCTTAGATAGAACAGGTTAGAAATTTGGCAAGCATCATTATCAAGCAACTTTCTAGAACAACTTTGTTAAAGCCAAACCTAATTTGTGATTGCTGACATGGTGTCTTAGATTAAAAAAACGATATTCCAAAGTGACCTCTAAACTCGGACAAATCAAATACTTGAGCCCTGCTATCACTTGTGCTGCAAATCCCCTTTTATTAAATTTTGATTTAATGTGTTTTTCAATTAAAAAAAAATCACCTCCTACATCTACCAAAAGCGCTGACCAATGACCCCAAGCCTGAGCATATCCCAATCCTCCCCCTATAAAAGGCCTCACTGGAAAGTCGCAATTAAAGTCTAGCAAAGCATTCGTCATTAAAGACCAAATCTGAATATGACCGCGGACGTGATGGAGTTGAATTGTTCCAACCTTAAGTGAATTCACAGGATTTCGTTGCCAAACAAACTCTTCTTCCACTTTAAGAGGGGGAATAAAATTGCCTAGTTTAATAGAAAATTTTTTTCCTATCTTTGCTCCCAAATAGTATCCAAGCTGCGTAGATAAGTTTTCACATTTTATATCATATCCCCCATTAAATCCTCCTATGCCCCCTATATAAAGTCCAGGTAAAGGGTGATAGGCTAGATTTTGAAAGCAAAAAGAATAGCTGATATTTGAAAAAATATGAGAGAATAGAAAAACAAATATCGCCAAATATTTGAGCATATATGTCCTCTTAATGGATTAAATTTGCTAGCATCAAATAATTGCTAAAATTAGTCAATCATAGATGTGGTAAATTTGATAAAGATGGGCGAATGACCAAACAGAGATTCCATCATTTTCGAAGTTTTCATGAGTCTTTGCTCTTCTGCAACCTCGAAAAAAGCCCTACCCTCTTAAAAAATAGTGGAATAATTTTTCAACGCCAGTAAAATTACTCGCACCAGCAAATTTTAAGTTGAGTAAAACATGACAACTTTTCTTTTTTTTGCTACTCTAAGTCTAGTACTCCATTACATGAGTTTTTGCCTATTGGGATTGCTTCAAAGCCCCGGGATTGGGATGATTCTCTTGTAGTCCTTCAGACTACATGACAAGGGCCAATCTAACCCAGGGCGATGTCCTGGGCTATTTTATTCGAAGCCTTTCAGGCTCGGAACATTGGATATTTTTAGAAGACCTCCTTCTATAAAGATTGTAGGGCCCATGCCTATTAAATGGTACATACTCCACAATCATTAGGCTAAAATTAATGTAAACGAGTACTAATTGCTAAGTATTAAATATATTGAGACTGCAAATAAGCAAACAGACATGACATGACGAAGACTTTTAATGAACTTTTTCCTCATAGAGGAGAGGAACCAATAACTCCTTCAATTTGGAAAAGAATAGTACGAGTATTATATGATGCTACCAGAGGGTTCATTGAAGATGACTGTTATTCCAAGGCATCCGCCTTAACCTTTTATACCCTTCTTTCTATCGTCCCTATTTTAGCGGTTCTTTTTGGAATTGCTAAAGGTTTTGGTTTTGAGAACGCGCTCCAATCTGAAATTGGCCAACGATTTGCGGAACAGCGGGAATTAATGGATAAACTTATTCAATTTGCTTACTCCTGGCTACATAATGTTCAAGGAGGAGTCATAGCAGGAATTGGAACGGTGGCTTTGTTTTGGTCTGCCCTGGGATTGTTGAGTAGTATTGAAACCGCTCTTAATGCCATTTGGAAGACCCCCGTTTCTCGCTCTTATGGACGCCGCATAAGTGATTACTTAGCGACTATGGTCATTGGTCCTCTCTTTTTAGCTACTTCGAGCAGTATTACAGTTTTTTTAAGTACCCAAATTGCTCAAACTGCTCAGAGTAATGTCATTGTAGAAGCTGTCAGCCCATTTTTACTTTTTATTCTTAAACTTTTTCCTTTTTTTTTGAGCTGGGCTTTATTTACCTTTGTTTACCTTTTTATGCCTAACACAAAAGTTTACCTGCGTTCCGCGATCATTGCAGGCATCATTGGAGGAACAACGTTTCAGATTTGGCAATGGATTTATATTAAATTTCAAATTGGCGTCGCTAGCTATGGTGCCATTTATGGAAGTTTTGCCGCTCTTCCCCTCTTTCTTATCTGGCTGCAAATTAGCTGGCTGATTCTCTTAGCAGGCGCTGAATTGGCTTATGAGATTGAAAATGATCTTTTTATTCCCTATCGTCGCATGGTTCCTCTTTCAAGCAAAGCAGCAGCCTTATTGGTGACTTATCGCTGTATCGAAGCCTTTGTTTTAGGCCAGCCTCCTCAAACAGATCGATCACTAGCTCAGGAATTAGGAATATCCCTCAATCATTTGCATAATTTATTAGAAGCCTTGCAAAAAGAGCGTGTTTTATCAGCTATTTCTTATATGGATCGAACAATCGGCTATCAACCCGCTAGAGCTATAGAATCCATTACTTTTGCTATGGTTTGTCATGCGATTGATAAAAACAATGAATTACTTGCTTCTGTTCAAGAATCTGTTCCTTTCCAGAGAATTCAAGATTATTTGCAAAAAAGCGATGAAACACTCATGATTTCCTCTCTTAATCAACCTGTTTATCTTGAGTCCTAAATTTCTCAGGCTGTAAGAAAATTTTACGTACCCTTTATGTTCATGTTAAGCGCTATTTAGGATGTGTCCGAAAATGATAGCATTTTCGAACACGTTCTTATCTAAGAAAGCTTTCTTCATAGAGCAGAGAATTGACCAGAAAAGTTCTGAATAGCTTGTTGGAGATATTGATGTCCTAAGTCTAACAAAATTTCGCTTTCTTTAAGTCTCTTACTTTTGCTTTCAACCTTAAGATAAGCGGGTCTGTTTTTTCTTTTTCCTGTAATTGTCTTTCCTAAACCATTATGCCCTTTATCCCTTCCCCTTAGAATTTTAACAACCTTTTCCTGCTTATCCGTTGACATTTTAGCTTTGATGATTTCAAAATGCTTGATTTGCTTTTCAGATAAATAGCTATCAATCCAGGCCTCTATACTAGCATAAGCGCAGATGTCATGTTTTTGATTAGGATACCAGGCTCCACTCAATAAAGTTTTCGTTCCTCCTGCTTCTTGAACTAGCACTCGATCATGTAATTGGTAAAATGCATCAATACTAGATTCCTCTAATGAAATACGCAGAATATTTGAAAAGAATGAATAGGAAAAAGCTGAAGGAGGTAAGTTTTTATAAATTAACGGAAGACTACATTCTTCTTTTTCATCTAGCTCATGATAAAACTCTACTCCATGTCCGGTATTAAAAATTTTATATTCATAAAGTTTTGGTGTGGAAATAGAACTGTCTTGTGTACAAGTCACTTGAACAACAATACTATGTGAAATCGTTCCGAGCGGAAACATTCGAACTTCTCCTGATTTAAGGGAGGAGACACTATCCAGCATATCCCATGCCATTTCATTAATGATCACCCTTTCCGGAATAGGACTGAAAGAATGTAACTGATATTTATTAAAAAATTGAGGCAACGTCAACATAGGATGCCGTTGTCGTCGATGAGATTCAAGATAATCTTCAAAATAGGCTGTTTCTTGAGCCTCTGCGTTCGTCCTGTCTTTAATTTGCTGAAGATTAAGAGCAAAATTGATCTTAAGGGCAAAAGGCATGGCCTCTTTAATAATAGATAATAAAGTTGATCCAATCTGTTTTTCAGATGCATCGCCTGCTTGAATAAATAAATTTAAAACCTGTTCCCAGCTGATCAAACTATAGATTTCTAAACTTCCATTACGCGATGCGATATCCACTTGTTTGAGTTTATTGCCGTCAAGGTGATTTCCCAATAAATGAAAATACTCTTTTTCAACTTGAAAAATTTGGTTAATATTTTTTAACTGTAATTGCTGCTGGATATCTTCAAAGTATTGAGCTCGCACACTTCCTTCGTTAAAAGGTAAACGTCCCTGAGCTTCTATTAAAGTTTTTAATTTCTTTACCCGGTCTTTAAGAGCAGGAAGAACGACTAATTGAACTTTTTCAATAAACTTATCCTGCACCTCAGACTTCTCAAATATTTGCTGTCGAATTTTTTCAAGTTTGACTTGAGTGTTTTTAAAATGAACAATGCGATAAGCTGTATGCCAAGCTGCTCCCTTTGGTTGAGTTGACACTTGATCTTTGTTTAAAAGTTCAATAAGTCCTTCTAAAGCTTGGTTAAACTCTTTTTTAATATCCGTAGAAAAAGAATCCCCATATTCTAACGTAAATTTTGTTAGTTCAATTGATCGATCAATTGAATGAAAATCTGTGTGAAAATCTATAATATTCATCATTTACCATTTTAACTTGTTAATAATATTTATTAATTAAAAATCATAAACTAATTTGATTAGATTTTAGTAAATTTAATATTAAAATATGATAAAGATTCTTATTGATTTATTTATTAAAATTAAATTTAATTGCTAAATTTAATAAAAATTATCACATTCTTTACAATTTGAATTTTCTAGATAACCTAATAAACGAATAGGGAAAGCCTTTTTTGGATAGGATATTAGCCAATATGGACCACTTACGCCAATTCAACCCGGGGCCCTGGGGCTTTAGTAGTCCAAATAAGCAAAACTAATATAATGGAGTAGTAGACTAAACTTGAAATTTTTAATGATAGCTGCTGCACACTTCGCAAGCGTCTCACATATCATTTTGAAAAATAATAGAATTCTGGTAAAAATTTGCTCAGTTTCTCTTAAACTTTCAATCACTTGCAAAAAAAGTTGATAAATCTTGATAAGCAAATTAATCTTGCTTATCTTTTTTTCGACTTCCTGTAGTTGATAATTTTTCTAGGTTTTACAGAGAATTCAACTTAACTACTACATGAAATTTTAATAAAACTTGATTCATAAAGCCTAAAAATTATAAAATTAAGCATTCAGTTAAAATAAAAAAAAAGAAATAGACTCATTTAAACGTTTCGCGATTTTAATCACTATTTTTGATGATTTATATATATAATTTATTATAATGGAAACTTTTTCTAAAGTTCAAAATACCCTGTTTCAATAGTTTAGCACTCAAAGACTTAAAATAATGAATTCCTACCTTGTCCAATAACAAAGCTGAGTGTTAGAATACTAGCCAAGTCATTAGAAGGAATGTCGCAAAAAATTAATCAATGGCGGACTAACGCAGATTTTATGTTTAATACTTCTTCATCGAAGATTCGCAAACAGATTTGGGGACTATTGACTAACCGATGGGCTTGTGGATGCTTTGCCTTGCTGACTTTTCAGCAAGTAATTGAAGCTTCTGCAACAATTTGGCTAGTGATGATGATGAAAAAAATTATAGTAGGAGAGCCGTTTTTTCCTTTTCTGTTTTTGTATTTAGGTTCTTTAGCCCTTCCCTATTTCCCGGGATGTATTGCGTTGATTCTCAAAATTTCTTGGAAACAAGAGTCTCAACGTTCTTTTATCAATGCCTTTGTTGCTTCAAATCGCAATCAGATTGGAGAATGGAGCAATAGAGGAATCAAAGAAGAAAAGCTATCTATTCTCACAGCTGAAGGACCTACAGCCCTTCATGCATTAATTGATTACGTTTATGACCTTTATGCATATGTCCTAAGCGTGTTTTTCAATATTTTTGCCCTTTCTATAGTTGTAGAACCTCTTTTTGGAGTGGCCTATAGTTTAAGCGTTTTAACCGTCATGTTTGTCATGAAAGTGAAAAGCCGCATTCAAAGACGGTTGACCCAAAAAGCCTTACAGCTCGTATTGATTTATATCAATCTCTTTTAGCCGCTTGGGATAATGTTTTATTAGGTAATTTTTATAATTTTAAATTCTGGCAAGATAAAACCTCCCAACGAGTTAACCGCTGTTTGCAAAAGAATGTGGAATTAGAGCGGTTTGATCAAATTTTAGCCATCGTCATTTCTCTTTTAACTTCTGTTCCTTCTTTATGTGTGGTCGTTTACTATGCTTATATCAATCGTTTTAGCATTCCCAATTTAACTGCTTTTCTGGTTACATTACCTGTTTTATTTACAATTTTATCTTATACCTATCAAACATTAAGTCTTATTTTTCGCTGGGCAATGCACCGCAGCAAGCTTGTCTCCATTTATAAAGCAATTCAACCCATTCAATATTCCCACGTGGCAATGGAGAAGAAAGTCAAATGGTCAAAAATTCAAATTGTCAACTCTCCTCTTTCAACCATAGCTCCTGATGAGCCATATTTCTTTGGCAGGTCCTCGCTCGATTTCATCCTACCAGGAATTGCTTGATTATACTACGCGTTCAGGCCGAGTCACTTTGCGTGGAGAAAATGGTGCAGGAAAATCGACTCTTCTCATGCTCATCAAAAATTCGCTTTCCGACCGTGCTTTCTTTCTACCCACTCAAAATCAGCTCAGCTTTACTTCTGAAACCAATAAATATTCCACAGGAGAATCTTTACGCAATCGCTTGCTTGAAATTTTAGAACGGGTCGATGTAGATGTTTTGCTTCTCGACGAATGGGATGCGAATTTAGATAAGGAAAACCAGGAGCGTCTTTCTTTGCTAATAGATGAACTAGCTGAAAAGAAGTGTGTCATTGAAGTCCGCCATAGATAAGAGTTTTTTTATAAGCGTCAAAAGCATATGATAAGCCCGAATAGAATTTTGTTTAGGAATAGCTGAACTATGTATAGCATTGCCTTTAAAATGCTCTTAAGGGATCGCGCCAAATATATTATGCTCATTAGCGCCTTAACCTTTGCGGCTTTGTTAATGACTCAGCAAAGTTCTGTGTTTATGGGTCTTATGCGTTGGACGACAGCGCTTTTGCAAAATACGCAAGCCCCAATATGGGTCATGGATCCCCATGTTGAACAGGTTAATGAAGTTAAAACGTTACGCAATATTGACCTCTTGCGCGTTCGATCTATTCCAGGTGTTGCATGGGCAGTTCCTTTTTATTCAAGCACTCAACAAGCACGTTTATTCGACGGTCAATTTAAATCTATTCAATTAATTGGATTGGATAATTCTTCTTTAATTGGCGCTCCTCCTGTTTTACTTAAAGGACACATTCAAGATCTCTACCAAGCACATGCAATTATTTTAGATAAAGTTGGTGTAGAAAAATTGAGCGAAGGACGAAAAAAAATGCTTGATATAGGCGATAGATTTGAAATCAATGACCATGAAGTACGCATTGTAGGAATTTGCGAAGCAGCCCGTTCTTTTTTTGGCTATCCTTTTGTGTATACGACTTATGATAGAGCCATTCAATTTGCACCAAAGACACGTAAAAATTTAGCTTTTATTCTTGTTCAACCCAAAGAAAATGTCTCTAAAGAGATTCTTGCCAAACAAATTTGGCAGAAAACGGGTTTAAAAGCTTTAACTGATGAGAATTTTTTTTGGAGTACGATTTGGTGGTTTATTCGCAATACTGGCATTCCGATTTCATTTGGAACGACAATTTTCTTAGGGCTTATTGTAGGAATCGCTGTTGCTGGCCAAACCTTCTATTCCTTTATCTTAGAAAATTTAAGTAGTTTAGGCGCTCTTAAAGCGATGGGAGCCAGTAATTTTTTATTATGCCGTATGCTCTTATTGCAAGCTTTTATTGTCGGTTTTATTGGATATGGCATTGGTGTTGGATTAGCATCCGTATTTGGATTTGGAACATTTAAAAGTGGCTTGCCTCCTTTTTATATGTCTTATCATATTCCTCTGATCACTTTTGGTTTTATCATTTTGATTTGCTTTGTAGCAGCGTTAATTGGCATTTGGCGCGTCAGCAAGTTAGAAGCATCAGAGGTTTTCCATGGCTAATAAAGGCTCCTGCTGTCAATGTCAAAGGAGTTCATAAGCAATTCCGCCAAGGAAGCAGATTGTATCGATGCTTTAAAAAATGTCTCTCTTCAGGCTTATTCTGGTGAGCTTCTGATGATTGTAGGACCTTCTGGATGTGGTAAGACCACTCTTTTAAGCATCATTGCAGGAACTTTAATTTTTGATAAAGGAGAAATTGACTTATTTGGAATGCCTCTTCATCAATTAAGTCAAAAAGAAGTGACCCAGTTTCCGATGCCAGCATATCGGGTTTATTTTTCAACACTATCATTTAATTCGTACCTTAACTTGTCTAGAAAATGTTTCTATTCCTCTGCTTTTAAATAAGGTTAATGCATCTGAGGCGCAAGAACGAGCTATCTTAGCGTTAGAAAAAGTCGGATTGAAGGGAAGAGAAAAAGATTATCCTCGAAAACTTTCTGGGGGTCAGCAGCAAAGAGTTGCCATTGCCAGAGCTTTAGTGCATGAGCCACGCCTTATCATTTGCGATGAACCTACCGCTGCTTTAGATGCTGATAATGGGCAAAAAGTCATGAATTTAATGAGGGAAATGGTGAGCATGTCAAATCGGTGTATGCTAGTCGTGACTCATGATAATCGCATTTTTAAACATGCCGATCGTATAGTAGAAATGAATGATGGACAAGTTGTCGGTATTCAGGAAAGCCCTTAATAGGAGTGAATAAAATTCATATGATCCTCTTTCGCAGTTTAACATTTTATCTGGCTTTAGTAGGCATCGCTCTTGCCATTGTACTCATAAAAAAATTGATGGCGCCAGAACCGCAAGCAGGCCATTTTGAACCTGCTATTAATCCTTTTGAAAGAACAATTGCGGCATCTGGAATTATTGAAGCTATCGATAAAAATATTGAAATCGGCGTTCCTCAATCTTCCATTGTCAAAGAAGTCTATATAAAAGTAGGAGATCCAGTTCAAGCAGGGCATATTCTTTTTCGACTGGATGATCGCGAATTGCTGGCTCAACTTTTGGTGCAAAAAGCGCAGGTTGCCGTTGCGACAGCCAATCTCCTACGTCTTAAAGATCAGTTGAAAAGATTGGAATCTGTAGAGGATCCACGAGCAGTTAGCCAAGAAGAGTTAAACACTCGACGTTCAGATGTCATGATCGCAAAGGCTCAACTTGAAGCGACAGAAGCACAAGTGACACATACAATCTTAATGCTTGAACGCCTCTCGATTTGCGCTCCTCAAAAGGGAATGATCTTACAAAGTAATATTCGCAGGGGAGAATTTGTAGAAGCTGGCAGAAACTGCGCGATGGTCTTAGGGAATTTGGAACGCTTACAAGTACGCGTAGATGTTGATGAACAAAACGCCTCTCATATTTTTCCTCATGCTGCTGCATCCGCTTTTCCGAAAAACAACTCCTCATTAGAAATTCCTCTCCATTTTGAACGCATTGAACCCTATGTCATTCCCAAACGATCCTTAACAGCCGCAAGCGATGAGAGAGTCGATACACGTGTTTTACAGGTGATTTATTCTTTTGATCATCCAATTTCTTTTCCTCTCTACGTGGGCCAACAAGTAGATATTTTTATTGAAAATCCAGTACAGATATCCCCCATTCAGGAGAAGGAGAATCCTGCTGATGCGATTTAAATTCTTCCTCAGTTTTACCGGCTATGGGCTACTTCCAACTCTTCTCATAGTTGGATGTCAATTGATTGCTCCTTATAAAGGACCGCTCACTCCTACTCCTGACCAATGGAAAAATAGCTACACCGCTCCAGATGCAGGTCAACCGACTATTCCTTCCAACTGGAAAGACGACCTCTCAAGTCAACCTCCTTCCCCCCCCTTAAAGATCATTCGCATTTGACTGAAGAATCCCCAGCGTTAGAATCTCAGACACATATGCCGCAACTTGAAGATGTTCGTCGCGATCTACACAATTGGTGGGAAATTTTCCAAGATCCGATTTTGAATCAATTAGAAGAACAAGCGCTGGCTTCCAGTTACACTTTATGGGCTGCTCTTGAACGCGTCATTGAAGCGAGAGATCAGGCACGTATTAATTTTGCCCCTTTACTGCCCGGCCTTAATTTTAGCCCTTCCTTTTCACGAACGGGTTCTTTATTTCAAAACCCATTTCCAGGGCTAGGATCGGGGCAAACTTCACCAACATCCCTCTGCCCCTCTTCTTTGGGAAGTTTGGCTCAAGAAGCTCAGGCAGCGGTGGCAAACGGTGCAACCTCCCCTCTTGCAAATATTCCCAGCGATTTTCGTTTTGTCCAAACCCAATATCTTGTGCCTCTTCATTTAAATTATGAAGTGGATTTATGGAGTCGATTAAATAATGCTTATTTAGCTTCCCTAATTCAAGCTCAAGCTGCTTCACAGGCGTATTTAAGTGTTCTTTTATCGCTTACTGCCGATGTTGCTACAGCTTACTTACAAATTCGCGGTCTTGATGCTCAACAAGAGATTCTTCAAGGAAATATTCGTATTAGACAACATGCTGTTGATCTTAACAGAGCACGTTATCAAGCTGGTTTAATTGTTTATCTCGATGTTTCTAGGGCCGAAGTTGAACTTGCCCGTGCTCATTCAGATAGCGATGATGTTCGGCGATCAAGAGGACTTCAAGAAAACTTGTTAGCCACCTTAGTAGGAGTTCCGGCATCAGTTTTTTCAATTGCTTATCATCCTGTAAGTATTCCGCCCCCTGTCATTCCAAGGGGATTGCCATCCGAGCTTCTTTGTCGACGCCCCGACATTGCAGAAGCTGAACGCAATCTAGCTGCTGCCTATTATCAGATCGGCGTTGCATATGCCAATTTTTTTCCTTCTTTAAATTTGAATGCCTCTTTTGGATTTGAAAGTCCATTTGCCCACCAGCTTTTTAGTTGGAGCTCTCGTTTTTGGCAAGTGGGCTGGAATATCATGCAAACGGTTTTTGATGCTGGGCGCAATGAAGCTAACCTTGATTACTATAAAGCACGCTTTCGTGAAACCATGGCTAATTATCAAGAACAAGTGCTACAAGCCTTTAAAGATGTAGAAGATGCTCTTGTTAATTTACATGGATATGCCGATCAAGCGCAAGATCTTGCCGTTGCTGTAAGAGCTGCGCGCTTAACTTTGGAGTTAGCTCAAATGCGCTATAATCGAGGGCTGACCAATTACTTAGACGTCGTAGATGCTGAGCGGCAGCTTCTTGAAACAGAACAGAGTTCAGTTATAGTGCTAGGCAATCGCTATGTTTCCACTGTCATGCTCATTCGTGCTTTAGGAGGCGGATGGGGTCCATGCGGCAATTGTGAAACAGATAATAAAGAAAAGGAGTAATCAGCTACAAGTTTTTGTCTATTAGAATGTTTTTAAACTCTTCACTTAACGCATAGGGATTTAAAAACATCCCAATAGACAAAAAACAATGTAACTGACTAATAGCCATAATGATGCCAAATATTTTGACTATCGAAACAAATATTATTGCAAACTGTTCACTACGATTTAGACTTTAGACCTAACTTCTCTTCTAGATCCGCTATTCGACGATTTAGTTCTTGATTCTCTTTTTTTAAAGCATCGTTTTCTTGTCTGAGTTGAAAAACTATTGTATCAGTGGGATTGGCTCCCTTTTGATTTATTTCTTCGAGTTCAGTAGGATTGGTTTCCTTTTGATTTATTTCTTCGAATTCAACAGGATTGGTTTCCTTTTGATTTATTTCTTCGAATTCAGCAGGATTGGTTTCCTTTTGATTTATTTCTTCGAATTCAGCAGGATTGGTTTCCTTTCGATTTATTTCTTCAGATTCAGCAGTGCTTTTCTTACCTTCTTTTCTCACAAATAAATTAATAAAATCTGTATAGGACAACTTATTGGGATTGAATCCCTGTTGCGTTATTTCTTCGAATACGACATAAGCCTTTTCTTCGTCTGCTTTTCTCACAAATAAGTGGAGTAAAGAATTATAAATCATTGCATTAAGCTTGATCTTCTTTTGCTCCGTTTCTTCGAATAGGGCATAAGTGCTCTCTACATCTTCTTTTTTCACAAATAAATTGATTAAAGAATTATAGGTCACCTCATTGGGTTTAATTCCCTTTTGCTTCATTTCTTCTAACACGTCATAAGCTTTCTTTTCATTTTCTCTTTTTACATATAAATTGATCAAAGAATTATAGGTGAAAACATTGGGTTGCACTCCATTTTGTGTCATTTCTTTGAACACAATAGATGTCTTTATCTCATCTTCTTTTTTCACAAATAAATTGATCAGAGAGGTATAGGTCACAACATTGGGTTGCACTCCCTTTTGCTGCATTTCTTCAAACACATCATAAGCCCTCTTCTCATTTTCCTTTCTCACAAATAAATTGATTAAAGATGTATAAGTGACCTCGTTGGGCTTGATTCCCTTTTGCATCATTTCTTTGAACATGGCATAAGCCTTCACCTCATCTTCTTTTTTCACAAATAAATTGATCAAAGAATTATAGGTAACTAAACCAGGACGGACTCCATTTTGTGTCATTTCTTTGAACACAAGAGATGCCTTTATCTCATCTTCTTTGTTCACAAATAAATTGATTAGAGAGGTATAGGTCACAACATTGGGTAGAATTTCCTTTTGCATCATTTCTTCGAACACCAAATAAGCTCTCTCTTCATCTTCTTTGTTCACAAATAAATTGATCAAAGATGAATAGGTCATCTTATCGGGTTTAAATCCCATTTGCTGCATTTCTTCCAACACGTCATAAGCCTTCTTCTCATCTTCTTTTCTCACAAATAAATTGATCAGAGAATTATAGGTCACCTCATTAGGCTTGATTCCCTTTTGCTTCATTTCTCTGAACACCTCATAAGCCTTTTTTTCCTCTTCTGTTTTCACAAATAAATTGATTAAGGATGTATACGTCACCACATTGGGATTGACGCCCTTTTGTTTCATTTCTTCCAATACAGCATACGCACCCTTCTCATTTTTTTGATTAACAAATAGGTTAAGAATCGGGCTAAAAGAAAACGCATCCGGCTGTAAGCCTGCCTGAATAATTTCTAAAATAATTTTATTGCAGGCGTCAATATTGTTGGCTTTTGCTGATTGGTTAATAAGGATATTATAAGGAATTAATTGAGAATGTGAGTGCTGATTTATGACATTCTTCTCTTTATGATTCGAATCATTTGAAAATGTCTTTTCAACATACTTTCTTTCTCTTGACGGTAAATGAGTTGATTCTTGTTTTTGTTCACAAACTTTTTTAAAAGAGTGTGAATTATTTCTTGTTTCTTCATCAGGAGAAAATGTCCTTTGGAAAACACTCTTTTCTTTTTTATATTGCGTATTGTCAGGGCTTGTCTGTTGCGATTTTTCCTCTTGTTTTTTTATTCGGTAAGAGGGTCTCTCATCCTTATTAGTATAATTAAAATAATTAGAATTGCTGTAATTATAATTATTATTTTCATAAGGCAAACTACGGTTAGAATAATCCATAAACATCCAAATTTATAATTTAAAAAAAATAAAAAAAACTAAATTAAATCACATTCAAAACATAAAACAAATTTTGTCATTAACAATGTTTTATTGCAAGTTAGAATATATAAAAAATCTGCTTATTCATTGTGTACAAATCAAATATAAATGATTGATGAGAACAAATCATAAGCTTTTTTAGAACTTGAAGGCTCGTACTCGTTTACATAAGTTTTTGCCTATTGGAACTGCTTCAAAGTCCCGGGTGAGATAAGAAAACGAAGGCTAAAAAACCAGATTTTTACATAGCTAAAATCGCTAAATATTCTGGTTGCAATTTATCTGATTCTAGTAAACTCAATGACATCTGAATTATTTTGACTAAGCCCTAAATTTCTTCACTTGTTTACGTCTATCTGATAAGACGTTTGTGCTTTTGATTTCTTTTTGAATCCATTTTGTGCTTATTTGAATTTTGAGCTGGGGTACTGAAAGTCAAGACTGGAGTGCAGATTACAAAATACACCCTCGAGCTAAACACCCGTTGCAGTCAAGTACTTGCACATTTGGCAGCTCAGGTCTTCGCAGATTAGAGCGCCCCCTGCAATCAAGTCCTCTTGCCTAAATTGATCCTCTAAAACATTAAAGTGATGACTATTTATCGTTTTCATTTTAATTCCTTATTTAAATTAAAATCAGTTTGCATAATTAACGTACGCGGTCGAGTAAGAAGAAGAAGAAAATCCAGCTTAATGAGAATTCGAAAGAAAGAGGATCTTTACCTTTTTTGAGATATTTATCTAGCTGGATGATGCCATTCAACCGATAATTCTTGCTCCTTCTGGCAGTTCAGTTAGGCTTTTAGATTAAGGCATCCTCTGTATTCAAGCGCCTGGAGATTTGGTAGCTCAGGCAGGCGTTGCAGATTAAAGCAAAAGTTGCAGAGAAGCACCTGCAAATTTGGTAACTCAGGCAGGCTTTGCAGATTAGGGCACTCGTTACAGACAAGCTTTCGCAAATTTAACATCTCAGACAGGCTTTGCAAATTCTTGCACCCACAGCAATTAAGCTCTTGCACCTTTGGTAGCTCAGGCAGGTTTTGCAAACTATCACACTTGTTGCAATTAAACACTCGTACATTTGGCAGTTCAGGCAGGCTTTGCAGATTAGAGCACCCATTGCAAGTAAGCATTTGCACATTTGGTAGCTCAGGTAGGTTTGGCAGATTAGAGCACGCGCTACAGTTAAGTATTTGCACATTTGGCAGCTCAGTCAGGCTTTGCAAACCAGGGCAATTGCTGCAGTCAAAAAATTGCACATTTAGCAGCTCAGATAGGCTTTGCAGATTAGGGCAATTGCTACAGTTAAGCTCTTGCAGATTTGGCAGCTTAGATAGGCTTTGCAGATTATCGCACCAGCTGCAGTAAAGCTTTCGCACATTTGGTAGTTCAGATAGGCTTTGCAGATTAGAGCACCCGTTGCAAATAAGCATATGCACATTTGGTAGCTCAGACAGGCTTTGCAGATTAGGGCAATTGCTACAGTTAAGCTCTTGCAGATTTGGCAGCTTAGATAGGCTTTGCAGATTATCGCACCAGCTGCAGTCAAGATTTCGCACATTTGGCAGCTCAGATAGGCTTTGCAGATTAGGGCAATTGCTACAGTTAAGCTCTTGCAAATCTGGCAGCTCAGGCAGGCTTTGCAGATTAGAGCACCAGCTGCAGTTAAGCTCTTTCAAATTTGGCAGCTTAGGCAGGCTCAGGCTGGGCAGATTAGAGCACCCATTGCAAATAAGCACTTGCACATTTGGCAACTCAAGCAGGCTTTGCAAATTCTTGCACTCGTTGCAAATAAGCACTCGCACCTTTGGCAGCTCAGGCAGGCTTTGCAGACAAGGGCAATTGCTGCAATTAAGAAATTCCACATTGGGTAGCTCAGGCAGCCTTTGCAAACTATCGCATTCGCTGCAACTAAACTCTAGTACAATTGGCAGCTCAGGCAGGCTTTGCAGTTTAGAGCACTTTATGCAGTCAAGTCTTATGAGATTGCTTGCCTGATCTGGCAATTTTTTTATTTTATTCGATTTAATCATTAATTGATTAAGAGTGGGACACTTTTTAAATAATTCTTCAAGGTCACTTTCCTCTAAATCCGGGAATTCTATTAGATTTGCTCCTGTCAGATGATGACTGATCGCATACTGGACAGCTTCTTTTGCATTTTTGCACTTATATTTTTTAAGAGAAACCAGCTGCTGGCTAGCCCATATTTCTTCCTCATCTTTTGCAATCTCACTCAATTGCTTGGAGGAAAGATGCACTTTTTCTAATCCACTTTGAACTCCTCCCTCTTTGTAAGGAATCTCGCCATTGCGTGGAGGAATATGAGAACAGATTTTCCGCCATACTTCTTCGGGCAATTGAGGAATCTCATTGCTAGTAGAAAACACACTCTGAGCGATATTCATCATCTTCATCACGTCTGTTTGAATCTCTTCTGGAATTAATGGCAAACTTTCTTGTTTAAATTCATCCTCTAAAACATTAAAGTGATTACTACTTATCGTTTTCATTTTGATTCCTTATTTAAATTAAAGTCAGCTATTTTTGTATTAATTAATCAAATAATCAAAAATAAATTAGTATTATACTATATAAGGTTGTTAAATAATTGTAAAGCCGGTAATTTATTTAATTTACTTTTATGCTATCCGAGCTTGAAGCAGTCCCAATAGGCAAAAACTAGTATGGTTGAGTACTAGGGAGCGTACCTAAAAGATTAGCCATTGTATAATACAAGTGATTGTCAACATTCCTGCATAATTTTGAGCTTTCATTTCGTATCTTATTCCAATACGCCTAAATCGTTTTATAAACTGAAAAAAATTTTCTACCAAGCAACGCTCTCTGTAGATATGTTTATCATGTTCAATTAGCTCAGCTCTTGATACTTTGCTGGGTATGACAGCTTGACTTCCCATCTTTTCTATAAAATCTCTGATTTCATTTGAGTCGTAAGCTTTATCAGCTATAACATTTTGTGGATTTTTTCCAGTGAGTAAAAGCTTCATTTGAGTGCTCTCGTGTACTTGGCCTTCTGTTAAGACAAAATCGATGCAACGACCTAATCCATCTGTTACTGCATGAATTTTTGTTGTTGTTCCGGCTCTTGATTTTCCCAGGGCTTCTTCGGCTTTTTTTTATCCTACAAGCATCTTGATGCACTTCAACAATTGAGCTGTCTACAGAGTAATTTTCCTCATCAATTTCATCTTTTAAAGCTTGCCAAATCGTTTGCCAAATTCCAGCCTTTGTTCATCGATTAAAGCGATTATAACATGTGCTCCAAGGACCATACTTGGGCGGTAGATCCCTCCAAGCGGCTCCTGTTCTTAAAACCCAAATAATGCCTTCTAAAATCTTACGATGAGGCCGGCTTGGTCTGCCCCAATATCCTCGTTCTTTTGGCAATAAAGGTTTTAATTTTATCCATCTTTCATTGGTTAATACTATCCTATTCATTCAAATTTTCTCCTTGTTTTATCAGAGAAAATTATAAATCATAACTTATTTAATTTAAATCTTTTAGGTACGCTCCCTAGTACTCAACCACACTAGTTTTGTGTATTTAGATTGCTTCAAAGCCCCGGGGCTAGGGTGTTCATTTTGTGCAAAAAATGAGCTTTATTTTTCACAATAATTGGCATAGTTAAATTGAAGGTCGCATGTTTATGCCGTCCTTTCAGGACTCGATGTCTTTTTGATAGAACCCAGGCCTCCGCTTCGCTGCGACCTGGGCTGTAACATGACGGCCCTTCAGGCCTTAACAAAAAGATGATTTAGGGGCTATAAAAGAGGGACTTAAACATCTCTTGTTAAGGCCTGAAGGGCCGTCATGTTACAGCCCAGGTCGCAGCGAAGCGGAGGCCTGGGTTCTATCAAAAAGACATCGAGTCCTGAAAGGACGGCATAAACATGCGACCTTCAATTTAACTATGCCAATTATTGTGAAAAATAAAGCTCATTTTTTGCACAAAATGAACACCCTAGCCCCGGGTTGAATTAGCCTAAGTGCTTCAATATTAGCACAATATGGACCAACTTACGCCAATTCAACCGCGGAAGCTTTCAAGCAGTTCCAATGGGCAAAAACTCATGTGGTTGAGTACTAGCTGGTTTAATCCTAGTTCGTGCAAATTGAGTAACCAAAATTTTTGTTTGCGACTAGTTCAAGAATTCGTAAAAACTCTTTAAATTTTAACTTGACATTTAATTTAAATGTATTTAAATTTAAGTGATTTGTAATTTGTTAAGAGGAAAAATCGATGCGTGCTTTTGCCTCTCGTTTGTTAATCCTAATGATCATTTTATTAGTGATTTGTGGAGTTTTAACTGTTCTTCTCCCTACTCTTGCAAGCACCGATTGGGGTCGTAAACAGGTTGTTTACTGGATCAATCATTCTATTCCTGGCAGTGTGGAAATTCGTCGTTTAGATTTGCATTGGGGCAAAGGACAAGAAATAGAGGGATTTTTATTAAAAGATCCAGAGGGGCAAGCAGTATTAGAAATTGAGAAATTTTCAACTGAAGGCACCTTATGGCAGCTCCTGAATAAAAGCACTCATTTAGGATTTACACTGCTCCAAGATTTGAATGCTGTGATTGTGACTGATGAAAAAGGCTTGACGAACTTGCAGCGTGCGCTTGGTGTTGAAGCAAACCAAGAGACTCATCCCCTGTCTCCCTCTACAATTATTTTGTCTGATGTTCAAGCAGAGAGCTATTTATTTGCAAGTCGTCCTCTATCAGCTCACATTAAAGGGTTAACCCGTCAAGAAAATTTGAATGGATCTTTTGAAATTAATCTTGCTTTAAATGGGTTATGGGCTTCCAATTGGGATGAACTTAAGCATGATGTTCATCATTATTTAAGCTTAGAAGAAAGCAAAGAATCTAAAATTCAGGCGCATATCGTCAATTTTCCAATTGATCTTATTGATCGCTTAGCCGCCTTTCAAAATCCTCAATTAAATGGATTATTTCATTCTCTGCTTGGAGATCGCCTTAATTTAAATCTCAATAAAGAACCAAGCGAAGAAGGTTTAGCTTTTCATTTAACTCTATCAGCGCCCCTGATGCAAGGCGATATCAAGGGAATACTTAAACCGCAGGTTTTAGCTCTTAATGAGCCTGCTATTTTCCATTTGAATTTGATGCCTGAACTCATTAATCCTTTTATTCATGACCATTTAGAGCTGCTCAAGCCTTCTCATTTAGAAGTCGTAATTTCTACATTTTCTGTTCCTTTAGATTTCTTTGATAAAGAAGCGACAGTCGATCCATGTCTTTTGACATTCAAAGCCGAACTCAAACTTCCTGAAACCCATTTAGATGTTAATCAAATTGGCGACCTTAAAATTCTCAATTTACAAGCAAATCTACATAGTGCTTTCTGCGATAAATTCATTCAAATGGAAGTGATAGGGCAAGCGCAACAAGGCAATAATCCTTTTGATATTCATTTTACATCCACATTAAATGAACCAAAAAATTTTTATGAGCTCATCCAACAAGTGCGTCAAAGCATGCACTCGACTCTAACAATCTCTCATCTTCCCCTCAAAATGATTCCCTTTTTTCAGCATCACCCTGAATGGAATGAAAAAATAGGCCCTTACATTAATGCTCAATTTGAAATGCATCCGAAAGAAAAAGAGCAATGGGTAGGAAACTTATCTTTCCAAACATCCCATATCATTTTAAAAGAAGCTCAATTAAACATTGGGAAAGAAATCAGCTTGACCTCTCCAGCTCAAATGAATTGGTCGCTATCATCAGATTGCCTGCGCACGTTACTAAATGCTGAAGAACTCGTTTTTGATCAACCCTGTTCTTTACAATTTGTTCTCAAGAAACTTCAGATTCCTTTAGATGATCCGCAACTGACAAAATTTCAACTCGAGTCCTCTATTCCTCATCTAAGTTTACCAAAGCTCTTGACGGGGATTTTTGCACAGGTTGATCAATTCCTTCTTAAAATAGAAGGGCAAAATCTTCAGCGATTTCATACAGATTTAACAAGTCAATTTGCTCTTTTTACTCCAGAAGGAAATGCTTCCCCGCTTATTCCTGAGCCTTTAACTTTACAGTACACTGCTGATTGGGTATTAGGAAAAGAAAGCATTGAAATGCCGTCTGGAAAGCTTCAACTAAAGAACGCTATTACTCAAATCCAAGTTGATGGACAGCTGCATGCAGGTCATGTATTTGAATTAACTCAACCTGCTCAAATTCAATATACTTTATCTCCTTCCGCCTTTCAGAGTCTCAACCATTTACTACAAAAAAATTGGCCTCTTGTCCAAGAGGACATTCCTTTTACACTTAAAATTCAGCCAACAGAATTTGATTTAAACGATTTTTCTTTTCCGAACTTATATGTTCAAGGTTTGTTGAAAGCGAAGAAAATTGTTTTAAAAGATACTTCTGGCGACCTTCCTGTTCTTGAAGATATTGTGATATCATGGGTGATCGATTTCCCACGTAATAACATTTATAGTAATCTCAAAGGATTAGCCTACGCTCAAAAGGATGCAAAACCTAGTCAAATTTCTACTCGTCTGCAGTTCTGGCTGACGCCGGGTCATTATGATCCTTTTCACACTCACTCAGAAATCCAAATGAATTTTGCTGGAATGCCAACCTCCCTGTTAAATATCTTATTAGGTTCGGAAGATTTAAGTCCCATTGTCGGTCCAATTATAGATTGGGATTTTAAAGCGTTTTTTGACCCGACTTTAGAAAAACTCGGTTATGTAGATCTTAATCTAGATAGTGCACACTTCCATGTCAACGGACGTTTCAAATTAGATAATAAAATAGCACTCTATGAGTTCCATAAGTTACCCGCGTTTCGGTTAACTATCACTCCACAAAGTTATCAATATTTAAAGAAAATATTCAATATTCAAGATGAGCGCAACCTGGCTGCGCCGGTCACACTGACAGGAACTTTTTCTAATGTTGATTTTCCAATTAAAGAATCATGGATGAATCAAGGAATTTTAGATTTTGAACTCTCTACTACTGATATTCAATGGCAAAATATTTCAACTCCTGCTTGGAAGGTAGAAGCGCGCATTTCAACTGAAAATTTAAGTCATCATCTCAACTTTTTTGCTCAAACTCACTCCAAACCACCTTTAACCCTTGAAGGTAATTTAACCCATATTTTCGATAACAAAGGTCATTTAAGCAATTGGAAGGAAATGGGTTTGAATGCAAAACTAAATAGCCAACAATTGACTCCAGAGTTTGCTCAAAGTTTATTTCCTTTAAATTCTACTCAAAAACAAAAACTGCAAGCCCTCTTTGGACATACTTTTGATATTCAAGCTTACTTTCAATTGCAAAACTTAACGGGACCTATTCAAGCCTCAGCAAGAGGAGCCCAAGGCTATATTCAGTTAGAGGGCCAACTTAATAAAGGAATTTTGACCCTTGATAAGCCGCTTGAAGGCTCTGTAGAAATGACTCCTCTATTTAGTGAGACCTTTTTAGCTCCTAATGTGCCTCTTCTTAATACGGCAATAGGAGCTGAAAATCCCATAACCTTTACTATTGAACCTTCTCATTTTTTCTGCCCTCTCATTCCTTTCCAACTAGAAAAAATAAGGATTGAGAAAGGCAATCTCACCCTTGGAAAAATCCGCTTTCGCAATGAGGGTGAACTTAATGCTATTTTAAACTTGATTCATCCTCTTAAAGATCCCTATTTCACTATTTGGTTTACTCCCATTTATTTTGAACTAGAGCGTGGTGTTCTCTCTTTAAAGCGCATGGACATGTTGATTGCTAAAACTTATCCACTAGCTAACTGGGGAATAATCAACTTAATGACACATCAAGCAAACTTTGTTTTGGGAATCCCTGGTCAAACTTTGCAATATGCATTTGGAATTCAAGGATTAGATGAAAATTATATTTTGCAAATTGCTCTTCATAGCGCAAACGGAAAAGTCGAAGTTGATAAAAAGAAAGCGATGACTCGTATTAGCTCTTTAGTTGCTCAAACGCACGCAGGAAAAAAGAGTCAATTACTTGGCAATATTCTCGATAAAGCGTTATCAGAAAAAGGTGGCGAGTCCTATCCGCCTTCTACAACTCAACCCCTACCTTGGCAAGGAGAATTTCAATCTCCTCCACAGGCTATCATCCCTTCTGATTCATTAGATTCTTCTGAAAATCAAGAGAAAGATAAAGGAAAGAAGAAAAAGAAAAAGCGCAAGCTTTTGGATAATGACAACCTTAACGATTTGCAAGAAGGTGCCATTCAACTATTGGATCAATGGCTAGGTCAATAAATTTACCTTCCCGATCCTATTCGATTTCGGTGGATGTTCTATGAATTATAAATAGAGATAAATCCATCAATGGGCCATTTGAAATATCTAGATAAAAAAGAGTAAGTTCACTTCGATAGAGATTAATGCAAAAAAAAAGCAAGAGTTTAACATGTTAAACTCTTGCCTGATTAGTGTGCTAAAAATAATTTAGCACACTGATAGACGCCTCTTGTCAACTAAAATTTCTTGGACCAGAGCGATAGTTAGTGCGGCCGCCGCCACCACCACCATAAGAAGATTCACCACGCGGCTCTCTTTCTCTTCTTTCTGAACGTTCTCTTTCTTGCGCCAAGCTGAGGCGAAGAGAACGATCGAGTAGGGGTTTTCCATTAAGTTCACGGATTGCATTTGAAGCAGCATCTTCATCTGCCATTTCTACAAATCCAAAACCTTTGGATCTTCCTGTCGTTTTATCGGTAACGATCTTGGCACTCAGGACTTGGCCGTAAACTTCAAAATGAGCTTTTAATTGCTCTTCTGTTGTTTTCCAAGATAAGTTACCAACAAATATTTTCTTCATAAAATTCTCCATAGAATTAAGTTAACAAGGGGTCTCATTGTTGCTTAATCGGTTCCCCTCGACACCGATTAAGGACAATCGTAACAGCTAAGCCACAAAGGCTTCATACTGTTAAAATTACTCATTCAATAGTGTAAGACGCAAGGGGAAACAAAGTATCTCAATTTGAGTGATAGGGAATTGATTATAAAATAAATTGACTCTAAAGTTCAAATTTATCTTAAAATCCTCAAAAGTATACGTGTGAACCTCTTTTCGCTACACTAAACTTGTATGCGTAAAGGGCATTTTTATTTGACCGTGCAATTACCTCGATTGATCTACTAGTTTCATTATAACATAAATTTCATTTTAGTCTAGTATAAAATCAAAAAAAATCAGCAATTAGGAAGAATTTCCATTTTTAGCTAAAAAATGACACATCACGGAGTCAAAACAATCTCTAAATTAAGGACTTAGAATTTTATTACCTTTGCAACTTCTGAATAGTCATTTGTTGCTGTTGCACCGTTTCGTTGAGCTGCTGCACATTCTGTTGCAGATCGAGGATAAGAGATTGCTGTTCTTGCACGGCCTTGACTAAGGAAATTACAAAACTAGAATAAGCCAATCCATAATAGCCTTTATCTTCGTCCTCTGGTGTATTCAATCCATCAAAATCGTATCCACATTTTTGTGCTGCAACTTCTACTTCCTGTGCAATAAAACCTGATTTAATGATCTTGCTTTGCTTGACTTCTCTTACCTTTAATCTTTTGTCATCAGGGATCTGCATCAGTGCCGCCATCCGATCCCTATCAACTTGATAAGTTACAGGGCGTAAATTCATGATAAAGGAGAGTCCGGGAACATTATTTTGAACATTAATTTTGAATCGTCCATCTGAGGGAGTTGTAAATTCAACTTGACCTTCAATTGTATCAACTTCCATGTTCCCGATTCGCACTTTATTACTTGCATCGCAAACTGCTCCAAAACCTATTGCAGTTGCATTGGTCAACGGCCCAGCAAACAGAGAGACATCGGCATTGGCCCCTATAGCAGTATTTTGAGAGCCTATGTCATTTGATATAAGAGCACTTATTCCAATTGCTGTGTTCAGGTTGCCCCCAATATTATTTAAGAGAGCATTATTTCCTACAGCTGTGTTGAGTCGACCTGTAGCATTACCGCCCATACACTGGAAACCGATAGCTGTATTAAAATTCTGTGCATTATTATGCAACGCACTAAATCCAACAGCGGTGTTAAAACTTCCAGTAGTACCTGAATTAAGAGACGAAGCACCCACAGCTGTGTTAAATGCTCCATCTAAACTAGCAAAAAGTGCTTGAAAACCTACTGCAGTGTTTTGGGACGCTTCAACAGCACTAAATAGTGCTGAGCTTCCTATGGCAGTGTTATCTTGACCGATGGTATTAGAAAACAAGGAATTGTTACCAAGAGCAGTATTGTCACCTGGTTGTTGAAAAATGGGTTCAATAGAAGTATTAAAACCTGAGTGATAACCGATAAAGGTGTTGTTTGCACTCTGATTCGATGCTCCCGAACCTTCACCTAGAAATACGCCTTGATGAGTATTGAATATTTCTATTTGACCTCGTGCTGTCACCCCTATGTAGGGAAGATCTCCGGGCAACCCATTAGCAGAAATGTTGATTGGAGTCGCATCAAATGTGCCAAGAAAATTTTTATGGGGATCTATATTACTATTTCCTATGGTGAGCCAGGCATTCAGCACTTGTTGTTCGAGCTGATTCATTTTATTCTTGTACTTCCGAACAACACGCGGGCACGGCTTTTTTTTATGGATTGAACGTGTGAGAACCTCTGGAATATTGATATGTTCATCTTTAGATAGAGGATAAGCTTCCTCTGCAGTTAAATAATTGATACCTCCCATCGTGCATAAACATAAGAGTGATTCAAATAAAAATAATTTATAATTCATTGCAGGATCTCCTAATATAAATTGAACTATCCCAAAGGTTATCTGAAAATTCACGACAGAAGTTTCAAGATTTGACACATCTCTTTGGCATAAAATAATTTCATTATAGCGTCAACCAAAAAGACCCCATTACAACGCATTGGAATTAAAAAGATCATTCTCAAGACAAATGCGCCAAATTTCAAAAGAGTTATTTTTGACAAAATTTTTTGCGTGTTTTAGAATCTTGCTTTTAAATTCATTCATACATTCAAAAATTGAATAAATGCAATTTCACTTATGCCTGAATTACCAGAAGTCCATACTATTTTGCAGGATCTTAAACAAGCTGGACTTGTGGGATGCAGGATTCAGAAGGTTCATTTACATTGGCCAAAAACCGTAGCTCAGCCCGCTGCTGCTCATTTTTGTCAACTATTATGCCATAAACGTATCATAGGATTGGATAGGCGCGGAAAGTATTTGATCTTCTCCTTATCTCAAGGTTATTATCTTTGCATTCACTTACGCATGACTGGAAGGCTATTACTTGTTGATCAAGCAACTCCTGAGACTCTTTATGTCAGATTGCGTCTAGAATTAGATCATGGAAAGGCACTTGATTATCATGATACCCGTAAATTTGGCCGTTGGCATTTAGTGAAAAATCCAGAGGAAGTTGTAGGCAAAATTGGACCTGAACCCTTATCGCCAAATTTTACCTTTGAAAACTTTTGGAATCGCCTGCATCCACGTTCGCGTGCTTTGAAACCTCTTTTGCTTGATCAAACTTTTTTGGCAGGACTTGGAAATATTTATGTCGACGAAGCTCTTTGGCAAGCACAACTTCATCCCCTTCAATCTGCTCATCTATTGACTCCGCAACAAGCCCAGCATTTGTATCAAGCAATTCGTTATGTCTTAATAAGGGGCATTGAAAGCCAAGGCACAACGCTAGGTACTGGACGGACAAACTACTATCGTTTGGATGGAACACGCGGAGGACACCAAATGCTTCTGAATGTTTTCCGCCGTACAGGAAAACCATGCTCGCGTTGCGGGTATTTCATTGAGCGCTTGGTAGTAGCTCAAAGAAGTACGCACATTTGTCCACATTGCCAGCCTTCGACTTCAATGAGGGAGCATTGAATTCTCATTTAACTTTTATAAATAAAGAGTTATCATGTGTTTATAGGTTTTGTTTACCCTTCTTATTAAAAGGAAATTGCCATGCTTAAAACTCTTGAAGAAGCAATTTCAGCTTTAGCAAAAGGTCAGTTCGTCATTGTCGCCGATGATGCAAATCGGGAAAATGAGGGAGATCTTATTTTAGCTGCTGAAAAAGCCACTCCTCAAGCATTAGCTTTTATGATTCGGTATACAACAGGAATTATTTGCTTGGCTATGCAAGGATCTCGGCTAGATGAATTACGCCTCCCTCAGATGGTTCCAGACAATACAGATCGCAAACAAACGGCCTTTACCGTCTCTGTCGATAGCCGCCATGAAACGACAACTGGGGTTTCAGCAACTGATCGCACTAAAACAATCTTAGCTTTAATTGATCCAGCCACTCGTCCAGAAGACTTATGTCGGCCAGGCCACATCTTCCCTTTGCGCTATAAGGATGGCGGAGTGCTCAAGAGAGCTGGACACACAGAAGCTGCTATTGATCTCACCCAAATGGCCAACCTTTATCCAGCTGGAGTGATTGGAGAATTAATCAAAGACGACGGGTCCATGATGCGATTACCTGATTTGGAACAATTTGCCGCCGTCCATCAAATTCCCTTGATTACAGTTGCCGATATTGTCCGCCACCGCCGGCGCAGCGAAAAATTAGTTGAACGCCTTTCTCAAGCTCGCTTGCCCACTGCTTATGGTGATTTTACCGCTTTTGTTTATGAATCTAAATTAGATGGTATGCAGCACATGGCTCTTGTAAAAGGTGAAGTAAAGGGTAAGCCCAATATTTTAGTGCGTGTTCACTCTGAATGTTTAACAGGCGATGTCTTTGGCTCTCAACGTTGTGATTGTGGACCTCAACTCGCTTGTGCTATGAATAAAATTGCCCAAGAAGGCCAAGGCGTTATTATTTATTTAAGAGGACATGAAGGCAGAGGAATTGGATTAGGGCATAAATTACGCGCCTATCAGCTTCAAGACCTAGGACGAGATACAGTAGAAGCCAATTTGGAATTAGGCCTCCCTATTGATTCACGAGAGTATGGAATTGGCGCTCAAATTTTAGTTGATATTGGACTTTCAACCATTCGTCTCATGACCAATAATCCTGCAAAATATGGCGGATTAGCAGGCTATGATCTTTCCATTATTGAACGGGTACCTCTTCCTCCTTTTCCTACAGAAGAAAACCGCCGCTATTTGCAAGCCAAAAAAGAGAAAATGGGACATTTATTAGACTTGATCAATATCCATCCTTCTCATTAACAACGTCGGAGCCAATATGAAAGAATACAAAGGACGTTTCATTGCACCCAAAGCCCGTATTGGAATTGTTGTAGCTCGTTTTAATGAGTTAGTGACTAAAAGTCTGTTAAATGGTGCTTTAGAAGCATTTGAAAGATTTGGAATCCCCCAAAATAATATTACCCTTGCTTGGGCCCCAGGATCATTTGAAATCCCTCTTATTGCCAAGCAACTTGCTCAGACAGGACAACTCGATGCCATTATTTGTTTAGGAGCTGTGATCAGAGGAGCTACTGCTCACTTTGATTATGTTGCAAGCCAAGTCGCCTCCGGCATCGCAAGCGTCTCTCTTGAAACTCAGATCCCTATTATTTTTGGTATTTTAACGACAGATACCATTGAGCAGGCGATTGAACGGTCGGGAACTAAAGCAGGCAATAAGGGATTAGATGCTGCTCAAACAGCTCTTGAGATGGTCGATCTCTTGCAGCAAATCAAAAGCGACTTATTTTCTTCTACCTCTAATAAAATCACTAGCACTGTATGATAAGCTTGACGAATTTTTCCTCTAAATTTAATCAGATAAATAAATTTTTCCGTTCTTAAGCGATTTCCAAGAATGGGAATTTATTGACATGTAATATTGTTCTGAGACCTTTCTTAATTTTTGAAGAATATGCATTGCGAAAATTTCTTGCTTAGATAAGATAAAGAAAAATGAAGGTAGCAAGGTCTTAAAATATTGAAAACGATTTTACTTTTAACTTTATCTAATATTTTTATGACCTTTGCTTGGTACGGTCATTTAAGGTATCGTAATACACCTTTAATTCTTGCCATCTTGGTCAGTTGGAGCATTGCTTTTTTTGAGTATTGTTTTCAAGTACCAGCTAATCGAATTGGAAGCTATGAATTTTCAACAGTACAATTAAAAACTATACAAGAAATTATCACTCTTGTCGTATTTTGTTTCTTCTCTTACTTTTATTTACAAGAATCTATAAGATTTAATCAGATTATAGGTTTTATTTTCTTAATACTTGCTGCTTTTTTCATTTTTAAATCATAAATTTTCTAATCATTTAATAGTATTCTAAATAAAGTTTGCTTCCAACATCTATGGCAAATGGACAAATAATTCTTTTCTTTGATATTTAAAGCAAATAAAATAAAAGAAGTTTTCCAATGAATGCTTGGCTATATTTTCTGATTATTTTTGCAGGCATTTTACAGGCTATGGGAAATTCTATGAATGCACAGCTCAGAAATTCTCTACAAAATCCTTGGTTAGCAAGTATTGTATCATTCGGTCTCATTCTGGCATGATCCATTACAAATAAGAAAAAGCCTCATTAGAGGAAGTTCTCAAATGAGGCTTTTTTTTTAAAAGTAAGTTCAAACCATAATATAGGTAGGACTTGTTGATGTCGATTGATCACGAAATCCATGCAAAAATAAATTTAGCCCGATAGTAAAAAAGGCTCCTGCTAATAAATTGACGCGGTACTTTGTCAAAGAATTAATGGCCACCTGAGCAATCCCCAAATTGATGACGAAACTCACTGCTTGATGATACCATTTGATATTTCCTCTAAGATCAGCAAAAGCTTCTCGGAACAAAGGTGTGGTTAAGCCGCTAATGACAGAAACAGTAGCAGCCAAGCTAGCAGTCACTAATCCAACATGAACATCTCCGGATAATAAGGCTGAAATGACAAATGAATAAACGCCGCTTTCAATTGCTGCCTTTGGAATGTTTGTAGGTAACCGTTGAACATAATCATTAAAACTATGACGAATTGCATCTAACATCCTTGCACTCCTGTTAATTATTAAAAACTAGAAATTATCCAAAAGATGAATTAAAATCAATAAAATTCATCTTATTATTAAAGCACGGGTGTGGTTAAATCTGGGAGTTTATATTTTTTTAGCAGATCGATACGAAATGGTAGGGCGGCGGTAGCCGCTTTCAGTGGGAAGCCCCGTATAAAGCGAGCTTGCGAGTGGAAGGCGGGTGTAGGCATCAATAAAATATAAACCGCGGAAGCAGTGATCTTACACTGCTTCCGCAGCTCAATGCTATCTTGCCTACACCCGCCTTCCGCTCGCAAGCTCGCTTCATACGGGGCTTCCCACTGAAAGCGGCTACCGCCGCCCTACCATTTCGTATCGATCTGCTAAAAAAATATAAACTCCCAGATTTAACCACACCCTTAAAGCACATTAAAAACTACTAGTTTTCTTGAGTCTTTCATAAGCTTGGAATCGATCCGTAAAAGATAGGGCGATGTCCTGCACAATTTTGTTGAGTTGTTCAACAAATAGTGCTTTAGGGCTAACGATAAGATGTTGTTTTTCCCATGTAATGGCTTGAAAAGCCATGTTGGGATCCATTTTAAAACGTTCCAATGTCACAGACTCGAATAACCTTCCATTACAGCAAGCGACATAGCCTTTTTCAATAGGATAGACAAAAATTTCAATTTCAAAAGCAGGTAAAGGGGGTTTATCCTCAGCAACTAGAATTTGTGGCTTGATATTGACCTTAGTAAAGATTGATTCTACCTCTTTTTTAATTTGCCCTTCTGAGATATCCAACATTTCGTTTTCCGGCTTTATAATGGAAATATACACTCCAATATTATTACTGATATTGAGTAAATGATCACTTCCTTCCCATCTGCCATTTAAAAGAACTAAAATACCAGGATGCAAATACTCTGCTTCTTGGGGAGTGAGCGTAGGTAATTTCACTGGAGGTGGGAGAGAAGCAGGTATTGATGGGGGTGATGCAGGTTGCTTGTTGGGTTCTAAAGGCTTCATTTTTTCAATTGAAGAAGAGGTCTGAGCACTCGAACTCATTTTTGCCTGGGTAATCTGACCCATCATTTCATTTGCAATCAATAACGAAGACAATCCTATCCAAATCAATTTCTTCATGCTAAACCTCCCATCAATGCAATATTTTATTTAACTGATTGAAACATTTGAATCAAGGATAGACTATACAAATGGGGCGTTGAATGTGGTTAATAAATCCGTTTGTACGCTGTAATAAGTGTTTCCAGCTTGGCTTTTTTTCTTTTAATTCACGATTAAGACTTGTAAAAAAACATTGTGTATAGAGTCCTCCAAAGTGCGATCCATAGGAAAATTGTCCTTTGCTGCAACTTGAAACCACGATACACCCCTTTGCGTTGCAGAAGAGCTGTTGATAGCCTGGATAGTGCGGTGGATAGAGCTTTAAATTGACTAAAACATTTTTCGTTTGATTTCCAAAAAGGCCATTTTCCATAAAATGATTACAGCAATCAGACATCACTAGAGCAAATTGAGGCTTCTTACTCCGAATCGTCGAGGTCACCCATTGAATATCGAGCCCTGGTTTATAAAATTCAAAAGTCAAAAAAGGCCAAGGAGTTTTTTTCTTAAAGGTACGGTAACCATGACCTGAAAAATAGAAAATAATAGAATCTGATTCCCCTACCACTAAACTTTTTAGATAACTTTTGATTTTTTCTTGGTTAAATTCGGCTCCACTGAAAATTTTTTCTTTCAAAATCATTTTTGTATGCTTTGTAATCATCTGCAGTTCTTTTTGCCATCGGCACAGATTAGGCTGCGCGACTAAGCGAATATCGTGAATAGTATCAGCAACCAAAATAGCATGAAGTGTTTTAGCCCACGTCACTTGTTTTAGCAAAAGACAAGCAAAAAAGCATACTATAAAACAGAAGAATCTGGACATGAGAACCATGAAATTGAAGGGAAATCTTATCTTAGCCCTTGTCAGAATTTTAGTAAATTTTTTCTAAGACCTTTCCCAATATTTTATAGATCAAAAGCTTTGTACATATGGCGCGCAGACTCCAGCGGTAGGATGAAAAGGCAATGTTTTAATCATAATAGTCCGATGAAAAAAATTTAAATATTAACTAGGACCTTTTAGCATCATTTATTATCACCAAAATAATTTTAAATTTGAATTAAATTTAAAAATCCAATAGTCAGTTTAATTCTCATTGCTTTAAAAAGAAGAGAATTTTAAAATAACCTATCCTTACCCATTCTAGCATTCAACAATATGAATATCAATTTTAGTCTGCTATCCAACAATTCAGTTTATTTTTTTAAAGAAAGAGTCCTTCCCATTCTAACTGCCCAGCAAAAAAAAATAATCGCAATTGCTTCTATTGCTTTTGGATGTTTAGCAGCTTATTACATTTGGAGCCATTTTTATTCTAAAATTCAGATCCCCAAAGAAAGTGAAAATAATGAGGATTTTGATTCTATAGATTTTCAAACCAATAAGAGTGTTCATCCAAAAAAAGGAGTGGATATTCAAGCCAAGGTTTTCTTTTCCCCCAAAAAGGAGGAAGAGTTCCTTGATTCTTTACAGGATGATAAAGAAGAGATACAAACACTTAATCTGAATAATAATATATATCAGGATGAAGTTAAAGATGGCAAATCGCCTGTAAGAGGAAACATAGGCGAAGATGAATGTAAAGATAACGAATTAAATGGTCAGGGAAAGATAGTAAAGTCTAATGGAATGATATTCGAAGGTGAATTTAAGGATGGCACATTAAATGGTCAGGGAAAAATAATATCGCGTACTGGAATGATGTTAGAAGGCGAATTTAAAGATGGCAAATTAAATGGTCAGGGAAAGATAGTAGAGTCTAATGGAATGATATTCGAAGGCGAATTTAAAGATGGCGCATTAAATGGTCAGGGAAAGATAATAGTGCATACTGAAATGATATTAGAAGGCGAATTTAAAGATGGCATATTAAATGGTCAGGGAAAGATAATATTGCATACTGGAACGATATTAGAAGGCGAATTTAAAAATGGCAGATTAAATGGTCAGGGAACGGCAATACTTCTTAAAGGAAGAATAGAAGGTGAATTTAAAAATAACAAATTAAATGGTCAGGGAAAGATAATACTTTTTGATGGAACAAAAGTAGAAGAAGGTGAATTTAAAGATGACAAATTAAATGGTCAGGGAAAGGTAACATTTTCTAGTGGGAGAGTAGAAGAAGGTGAATTTAAAGATGACAAATTAAATGGTCAGGGAAAGGTAACATTTTCTAGTGGGAGAGTAGAAGAAGGTGACTTTAAATCAAATAAACTTTACAGTAGCATTCATCTACAGATTAAGACTTCAAAGCCACAATTTACGTTCAACTCCATTCCCCCAATTAAAAGTAGCTTACAATTCAGTGATTTTCAAAATTCTCTTTTAAATTTATCCGATAATCTTGGACCGACTTCAACAGGAATAACAGAAAGCTACGTCTGGTATATGCGCAAGCTCATTTTTGGTTTCTCTATAGGGCAAAAACAAAAACTGACAGAAATTAGCTCGCACAGTGGAATAAAATTAAAAAAATTAAAAAAAATATTACAGGGATCTACTAGCACAATTCAAATGGGATATATTGCTCGTCATATAGATGAATTAATTTCTCAACTTAATTCTAAAAAATGTGATGAAATTGATACAAAGTATATGGACAGCCTGCAAAAACTTCAAGCCGCTTTACAATGCAGTTTACCTATCGCTCTTATGCTCCATTATATTAATAGCAACAAAATTGATGATCAAGTTTTAGAACAAGTGGCAAATGATATTTGCGAAGAATTAGATCAAATGAAACCAGGCGCGCAACTCCTTCTCCCAATAGAAAGCAAAAATCATGCTATGTTATTAACTTTTCAAAAAATGAAAGATGATACTCTTTTGCCAATTTTTTATAATACAGGTTATGGAATTAAGAATCATATTACAACAGGCTTAAGATTAGAAGATTTAATTGATCATTTAAATACAAAAAGAAATTATTACCCTACTTATATTAAATATTGTCCTATTGACTTAAAAAGTCATCAAATGCAATTTAAAACAATGCTAATAGATCTATTAAACTTACGAAATGGAACAGAGGTAAAAAAGGGATATTCAATTTTAGAAGCAACCTTCGGAAAGGGAAATAAAGGTCCTACAAGGCCTGCTCAAATCAATGGCGTTTGTTCTTTTCAAGTTTTGACTGAAGCATTTAAAAATATTCTAGGTTCAAAGTCGATCTATAATACTTATAAGCTTGATCTTCTGAGTTCTATTCAAGAGGAATTCCAAGAAATCACTGATGGCATGAAGCTTCTAATGTGTGAAAATGATCAAATGAAAAGTTTTTACAAATTGCATCAGATTTTGTTAAAAGAGAACCAAAATCAAATAGATCTTACAAAGCAAAAGCTCGCTTTAATCGCTTCCTAGAAACTTGCATTCCCATCCATCCTCTCAACAGCGTTAGCCAACATAGGAGATAGGTTCAAAGGTTGCATCACAGCCGCTTTTAGCTGTGTAGACTGTCTTTCTAAAACCGGTGTGTTAAAAAATTGCATGGGCCATCCTTCTGCGGCTTTCGTCTTTAGATTTTCAAGTTGTTTGGCAAATTCTAAATCAATTGATGAAAGCCTTACAATCCCTCCCTCGTGCAATACCCAGGGATCAACACCACGATTTCTAAATTTCACAATAAAATGCGCCTCTGAAGGAGCAACTAGCTGATAGTAGTCTTTCGCATGCATAAGCTTATGCATGCTTTCTTGAATAAAAGGCTCTGTTGAAGAAAAAATTTTATTCCATACATCTTGATCTATTCCAAAATGAATGTCTTTCCAGGAAAGTAATCCGATATCCAGAGCCTTATGCATGGCATCCGCAAGCCAACGAGAGGTTAGATGATTCTCTGAGCTTCCCCAACAATCCAACGTCATAAATAGGGAAAATTGGGCAAGCTTTTTAGCAAGATCGAGTTTTGTTATTAGCCACTTTCCTTCAACAAAATGAACATCTTCATACAGCTCTATCGCCTCTTCTTTTGTTAAAAATCCTTGGTAATAGGCTCCCTGAAGATTATAATCAATTCGATCTGCGCAAAGATTGGGAAGTTGCTGCTCAAGCATTTGAAATTTGCTTCCTTTGGGAGGAACCTGATTGAGCGTATATCCATGCTTGATCAAGATCTCTTCAATGCCTGCATAAGACAAATACAATTGATGAATTGTGTTTTGATAATCTTCTTCTTGATACTCTTTGCCAAACAACCAATCACCCACATGTGAAAAAACCGTGTGGGAGACATCATGCAAAAGACCAGAGATTTGTTCCTCCATTGAGGCTCCATTTTTTCGCAAAACTGCAAAAACACCTAGAGAATGATCATAACGATTGTATTCTTCCGGATGCGTTTGGGTGTAATAAGAAACCCCATATTGATGGATAGATTTTAATCTTTGTAATGCTGGACAATGAATCAATTCAACGAGAATAGGCTCTTCGACATTGACTGGGCCATAAAATGTCTGAATCGTTTCCGCAAAAATTGAAAAAAAATAGAAGGTAAAACAAAGAAAAACTCTGCAGAACATAAGTCAAATCCTGATAAAATAGATAGAAGACAAATAAAAATATCAAAACAATTGAAATTAGAAAAGGGAATTTATTGATGCCTTGGCATTACGATTCATTAGCATAGCATCTGCTAAGACAAGAGCAAACATCGCTTCTACCACAGGAACAGCCCGAATAGCAACACACGGATCATGACGCGATCCCTTAGGTAGCGAGAACGTTTGCGCTTGACCTTGAAAATCGACTGTCGTTTGACTTTTACCTATGCTAGAAGTAGGCTTAAAAGGAACACGAATGAAAATTGGCATTCCATTGGAAATTCCCCCTAGAGTCCCCCCTGCATGATGACTGGACAACTCTATTTTTTCATTTTTAACATAAAAGAGATCATTATGCTGCGATCCTTTCATGCTTGCAGCAGCACAGCCCTCCCCTATCTCAAATCCTTTAGACGCAGGCAAAGAAAGCATCGCCTTAGCTAAGTTGGCTTCTAATTTTTCATAAATCGGATCTCCCCATCCAACAGGAACATTGAAAGCAATAGCCTCGACAACGCCGCCAAGAGAGTCTTGCTCTTGCTGAGCTTGAGCAAGAGCAGTTTGCATTTTTTCCGTCGCCTGAACGTCTGGACAAAATAATGGACTTGCTCTCACACAACCTTGTAACTCTCCTTCCCTTTCTAACACGTCTGATAATGTAAAATTTGCCTGAAAGGAGCCTATCGCTCTTAAATAGGCGACCACCCGCACACCAACGTCTGATAACATTTGTTTTGCAATAGCTCCGGCTGCTACTCGGCAAGCTGTTTCGCGAGCAGATGCACGACCTCCACCCCGGTAGTCATAGCAACCATATTTTTGCATATAAGTATAATTGGCATGACCTGGTCGCAGGACATTTTGAAGCATTTCATAGGGTTGTGAATTGGAATCGCGATTCCAAATAATGATAGAAATGGGGGTCCCTGTCGTTTTGCCTTCAAAGATTCCCGATAATATTTCGGCTTGATCGGGCTCTTGACGAGGAGAAGTGAACGCTTTTCTTCCAGGCGCACGCCAAGAAAGCTCTTCATTGATCATTGATTCGTGTAAAGTGACTCCAGCTGGACAGCCATCGACGACAACCCCAATGGCCTTTCCATGCGACTCACCCCATGTCGTCATTTTAAAAATTTTTCCAAAGGAATTCGAAGCCATTCTTATTCTTTCCTAGATTTTTTGTGCAATTTTTACGAGTTGATGTAAAGCATCTTGAATATTTAAATCATCCATTTCCACACTATCATCTGCCCATTTTTCATAAATGGCAATTCTCTCTTGATAAAGACGAGCAAAATCCTGATGGGGGTCATTTGAATTGAGATAGGCAGGCAAAATTTTGCGTTGCCAAATACGTTCTTTCAAAATTTCTGCTGAGGTTTTGAGGTAAATCAATAGACTGTGCGCCTTCAGGCTTTCTGCATGGCTTGGTTGAAGCAAGGTTCCCCCGCCAGTGGCCAAGACAATAGCAGGCTGAAACTTTAAAGAAGCAATCACTTGAATTTCAAGATAGCGAAAATAGTCAATTCCAAAGGTTCGGACAATCTCACCTATCGAATGAGACGGATGTCTCTGTTCAATTAATTGATCTGTATCCACAAAAGGACATTGCAAATGATTTGCTAGCAATTTTCCTAGTGTCGTTTTACCACTGGTTTGAAATCCGATGAGTACGAGACTTTTAGAAAGCCTTTTCATGTTCTAATTTTAGCTCCTATATGAATGAAATCTCTGATAAAATTGGGATAACTTTTGTCAATGCATTCAATCCCTTGAATTTCCGTTTCTCCTTCTGCGCTTAAACCTGCTACAATAAGGGACATCGCAAGTCGATGATCCCCATAACTCTTGACGCAAGCTCCTTTTAACTGCGATTGTTTGATCTGCAGTCCATCCTCTGTTTCTTCAATAGACGCACCCATTTTCTTCAATTCAGTTGCGACGCAAGCCAAACGATTGCTTTCTTTGCACCGTGCAATAGAGGCATTGACAAGTTGAGTTTCTCCCTCAGCAAAACAACCAATTACCGCCAAAATGGGAACAGCATCAATGAAATCATTAACATCGATGACCTGCCCTTTTAACCTTCCTTTTGCTAAGACTTTTAAATGACAGCGGATGGAATCGATCTCTAAAATAGCCCCCATCTGCTGCAAACAGTAGATAAGCGCTTTATCGCCTTGAACATCTCGAAGATCGACACGTTGAATGAGAAGCTCAGACCTAGTCACAAGAGCTGCCGCCAGGGGAAAAGCTAAAGAGCTTAAATCTCCGGGTATTGTGACCTCAAAGGCTGGTCTTACGCGTTTTCCTTGAATGGTAAAATATTCCAAATGATGGTGCGTATAGCTAACCTCCAAGCGATCCAGCCATGATAATGTCAATGCCAACCAGGGCTTTTCCCCTGCCTGTTGAACATGAATTTCTGTCTGCCCTTCAATAAAGGCTGCTGCCATTAACAAAGCAGAAACTGGTTGAGAATCTTTTCCATCTAAACTTGTTTTCCCTGCTTGTAGCGGACCTTTGACAATGAGAGGAGCATAGCCATTTTCTCGAGTTGAAACAGCCCAAGCCTTCAAGTCTTTTAATCCATCAAGTAAAGGTTGGATGGGACGATTAGAGCGTATAGAGTCATCTCCTGTCACTACCGTATACCCTTCCGAAAGAGCAGCTAAAGCACTCGCAAAGCGCAAAACTTGGCCTGAATTGCCCGCATCAATCACCTGACTAGGAGTACGAGGATAGCCTGCAACCCCTTGGATAGCCAATCCTGTTGAAGTTGCCATCACTTTAGCTCCAAATTGACTAGCAGCCTGAATAGCACAGAGTGCATCTGGAGAATCTAAAAGATTATGTAAGAGAGAGGTCCCTTTGGCAAAAGCTGCTAACAAAACGGCTCGAATAGTATGAGATTTAGAGGGCGGCAGTGAGACATTTCCCTCGAGTATGCTTTTACACACGCGCACAGATGGAAATTGTTTCGTTTTAGGTAAATAGCGGCGAATGATTTTTTCAACTTGGTTGTGGGAAATTTGAGAGCCAAACCAACAAACGAATTGCTCAACTGCTTGATGAATAAACAATTCTCTCCCTGAAATTGTCTCTCCTCCTTTGTTTTTGACTTCACGTAAAAAGCGCGTTTCAACCGGATTCGAAATGACATCGAGCACGACAACTTTTTTTACAATCCAATCCATCGGTACAGGAGTCTCCTCAAAAGCTGGAGCCATCCCCACAGAGGTTGCCTGGACGATGCAGCCATATCCATCCTGAATCAAAGAGGGAAGTTTTTCTAATGGTCCCCATTGAGCTTTTAAAGGAATAGCAAGACTCTTAGCATGCTCTAATGTGCGATTTAAAATCGCAAGCTGAGCTCCTTCTTGATGAGCAGCTTGAGCAATCGCTTTAGCTGTTCCACCTGCACCTAAAATCACCATTTTTAAATCTTTCAAGGAAGAGATGTTGAGTGCTTTGAGAGCTCCTATGCCATCTGTGTTATATCCTTTCCATCCCTTTGGAGTCCATACAAGCGTGTTGCAGGCCGTTAAACCATGAGGATATGGAAGGAGAGCTAAGATTTTCTCTTTAAAAGGCATTGTCACACTTAACCCTTTAATAGGTAAAAATTTGATTTCTTCAAAAAAACAAGAAAGTTCTTCATCTTTGAGATGAAACTTCAAATAAACAGCATTCAAAGAGAGCTCTTTAAAAATAGCATTATGTGTGACAGGGCTAGAGCTATTCTCTACTGGTCTACCAATTAATCCTAATAGCTTTGTTTCTTTATTAATTTCATGAAAGCGATAAGTCATGATCAATTCTTCCGCTGTCAATTGACCGGGAGCTGTTTCTTGCCCCTTTTCTAAAGAGGCAAAGGTAAAAGGTTGCCCAACTAGCCCTGCTAGAATCCGCGTAGGCTGCCCAAGCTCCCCCATACAGATGCCACACAAGTGGTTTTTTTCTTGATTCACTTGTTGAGTGAAATTTAGCATACGCATTGCATCTGTCGTCGAATGGGCAAACGTAGCAATTTTGTAATAGTTAGCCGGTAAGCGAGAGACTTTTTGATAGAGAATATGCAAGTTATCTGGAGTGTCAGTTAGATGATGCCAGGAAATGATCCATTGTGTTTTAGGAGACAATTTTTGCAAAGCTTGCAGGAAACAATCGGTAGTATCGGCTTCAAGATCGATAAAAGCCGGCTGACAATTGAGCAAGAGCGAACTTAAAACATTAAATCTTTCTTCTTCGTTTCCTTGAAAATTGCCTCCTTGAGAAGCCTTACGAAGAGTCCAAATGAGTGGACAGGGAGAGTGTGCTTCAACAAGAGAAAGAGAATAGGAATCAAAATGAAGTAAATTGTCTAATCGAATTTCAATTAAATCGGCCCATTGAGCAGCCTCTTCAATTTGCTTTAATAAATGGGGAAGATGCGGATTGCTTAAAGAAATACAGAGAAGACAATTCATATATTAGTGACTAAAATATAAGGGAATTTATTATTTTGTCACATTAGTGTTTGCTTAGTACTCAACCACAGAGTTTTTGCCTATTGGGATTGCTTCAGAGGCCCCGGGTTGGGATGAGATGATTCTCTTGTAGTCCTTCAGACTACATAAAGAGGGGTAATCTAACCCAGGGTTAAGGTGTTCATTTTGTGCAAAAATGAGCTTTATTTTTCACAATAATTGGCATAATTGAATAGAAGTCGCATGTTTATGCCGTCCTTTCAGGACTCGATGTCTTTTTGATAGAACCCAGGCCTCCGCTTCGCTGCGACCTGGGCTGTAACATGACGGCCCTTCAGGCCTTAACAAGAGATGTTTAAGTCCCTCTTCTATAGCCCCTAAATCATCTTTTTGTTAAGGCCTGAAGGGGCCCGCGGCCTATTACAGCCCAGGTCACAGCGAAGCGGAGGCCTGGGCTGTAACATGACTGCCCTTCAGGCCTTAACAAGAGATGTTTAAGTCCCTTCTATAGCCCCTAAATCATCTTTTTTTAAGGCCTGAAGGGGCCCGCGGCCTATTACAGCCCAGGTCACAGCGAAGCGGAGGCCTGGGTTGTAACATGACGGCCCTTCAGGCCTTAACAAGAGATGTTTAAGTCCCTCTTCTATAGCCCCTAAATCATCTTTTTGTTAAGGCCTGAAGGGGCCCGCGGCCTATTACAGCCCAGGTCACAGCGAAGCGGAGGCCTGGGCTGTAACATGACTGCCCTTCAGGCCTTAACAAGAGATGTTTAAGTCCCTTCTATAGCCCCTAAATCATCTTTTTTTAAGGCCTGAAGGGGCCCGCGGCCTATTACAGCCCAGGTCACAGCGAAGCGGAGGCCTGGGTTGTAACATGACTGCCCTTCAGGCCTTAACAAGAGATGTTTAAGTCCCTTCTATAGCCCCTAAATCATCTTTTTGTTAAGGCCTGAAGGGGCCCGCGGCCTATTACAGCCCAGGTCACAGCGAAGCGGAGGCCTGGGTTGTAACATAACGGCCCTTCAGGCCTTAACAAGAGATGTTTAAGTCCCTCTTCTATAGCCCCCTAACTCATCTTTTTGTTAAGGCCTGAAGGGCCGGCCTATTACAGCCCAGGTCACAGCGAAGCGGGAGGCCTGGGTTGTAACATGACTGCCCTTCAGGCCTTAACAAGAGATGTTTAAGTCCCTCTTCTATAGCCCCTAACTCATCTTTTTGTTAAGGCCTGAAGGGGCCGCGGCCTATTACAGCCCAGGTCGCAGCGAAGCGGAGGCCTGGGTTCTATCAAAAAGACATCGAGTCCTGAAAGGACGGCATAAACATGCGACCTTCAATTCAACTATGCCAATTATTGTGAAAAATAAAGCTCATTTTTTGCACAAAATTAACACCCTAGCCCAGGGCTATTTTATTTGAAGCCTTTCAGGCTCTGAACATTGGACATTTTTGAAAGATCTCCTTCTATAACAATTGTAGGGCCATGCCTATTAAATGTTACATCCTCCACAATCATTTTAGAGACGGTTAACAAAAAGATGTCCAATGTTCAGAGCCTGAAAGGCTTCAAATAAAAATAGCCCAGGGCATCGCCCTGGGTTAGATTACCCCTTTTTATGTAGTCTGAAGGACTACAAGAGAATAATCTCATCCCAACCGCGGGAGCTTTCAAGCAATCTAAATACACAAAACTAGTGTGGTTGAGTACTAGTGGGATGGCTTCAAGCCCAATAGGCAAACACTAATCTGACAGTACTAGCCTAACCTAAGCTCTTTGAAGGTTCAAGCTAAATTTCACTTGTTAAGTCATTGCAAAAAATAAATTTCAAAAGATTTGCTACTAGGACTTTTCACTTTTTTGTGTAGGCTTGAGGAGATGAAAAGAGTCGACGAAATATTGATATTCATTAGGATCGAAATTTTCTTTACGAGCAATATATGATAACATATAGACAATATGACCATCTTGGATTCCTTTTCCCTCAACATGTAAATCTCGATTTTCAAAGCTAAATTCAATTGCTTGATCTTGTTGAAAGATGGTATCCGATAATTTCACTAAACGATTATCTGGCTTATTATGCATTAATTCTTCAAGATTTTGACGCAAAATCTTATCTGATGCTGAGGTGTCGACTTCAGAAGGATAGGAGATAACGCTAATTAAGAAAAGCGTCCCATCAATTTTTTCTGCCACATACATGTCATAGCGACGTTTTTTATCGCTATTTGGAATAGAAATATAGTCTTTTCCATACTGAGGAGAATAAGGTAACAAGACTTTAAACAAATCTGATCTAGGAATAAATTCTTTCCAGGTAGCTAAACTATCCGCTTCTCCCTTTCTGACTAGCCAATAGTCATAGGCAGAATAGAGAGTCACACCAAGAATAGCTAGGCACACAACAATAATTGCAATTTTCTTCATAAAAAGCCTTATTTCTTGCCATCATTACAAATGATGGAGCCTAAAGTGAAGTCAAAATGGAAATTTTGAATTCACTTTGGTATATACTCAAAAAAGCAAATTCAGACAATGGAAAAGCTTTGTAATTTTAAGTTCATTTACGTGACTTATTGCTACATGATTTGGAATGAGAGGAAAAAAGTAGTCACATACTTGAAAAGTAATGCGCATATTTGATCGAAAATCTAGAACCAACGCATGACATCCGCATGAATTTTTATGCGTTGGTTCTAGTCAAAAAATTATTGAGGTTTTTCTTTAAAGTTGTTATTGGCATTTTCCAGATTCATTAAACCTGTTTCAAAATGATTTTTGCTCTTTGAATAAAACCTAACTTGCTATAAAAAAATAAAAATATTTTATGTAATCCTTTATACCAATCATACAATTTTAGATTTGCAAATTGAAAAACCCAGCCATTTTGCTGAAAACGGTAGCCAAGACAACCGTTAGATCCTTTTTAAAATTTTCATCTACATATTCAAAAGCCATGCCATCCTGATTAACGGCGGCCAAGACAATCTCTCGATCTTTTTTAAGGCTTTCATCTGCATATCGAAGAGCCTTGCCATTTTGCTTAACGGCAGCCAAAACAATGTCTCGATCTGTTTTAAAACTTTCATTTACATATTTAAGAACTCGACCATCTTGCTGAACAGCAGCTAGCACAATTTCTCGATCTTTTGTAAGGCTTTCATCTACATATTGAAGAGTCCTGCCATTTTGCTTAACGGCAGCCAAGACAATCTCTCGATTTTTTTTAAAATTTTCATCTGCATATTGAAGAGACTCCCCATCTTCTTGAACGGCGGTCAAGACAATCTCTTGATCTTTTTTAAGGCTTTCATTTGCATATTCAAGGGTCCAGCCATTTTGCTGAACAGCAGTCAAGACAATCTCTCTATCTTTTTTAAGGCTTTTGTCTGCAAATAGAAGAGCCTCGGCATTTTTCTGAACGGCAGCTAAAACAATCTCTCGATCTTGTTTAAAGCTTTTATCTGCATAGACAAGAGCTGTGCCAGTTTCCTTAACGGCAGCTAAGACAATCTCTCGATCTTTTTTAAGGCTTTCATTTGCATATTGAAGAGCACTGCCATTTTGCTTAACGGCAGCCCAGACAATCTCTCGATCTTTTCTAAAACTTTCATCTGCGTATTGAAGCACCGATCCTCTTAGCTGAACACAAGCCAAGACAATCTCTCGATCTTTTTTACAGCTTTCATTTGCATATTGAAGAGCGCTGCCATCTTCCTGAACAGCAACTAAGACAATCTCTCGATCTTTTTTAAGGCTTTCATCTGCATATTCAAGAGCCAAGCCATCTTGCTGAACGGCAGCCAAAACAATGTCTCGATCTTTTTTAAAGTTTTCATCTGCATATTGAAGAACCTGGCCATCTTGCTGAATAGCAGTCAAGACAATCTCTCGATCTTTTTTAAAGCTTTCATCTGCAACTATAAAAGCTTTGCCATCTTTCTGAACGGTAGCCAGGATAAACTCTCGATCTTTTTTAAGGCTTTCATCTATATCAAAAACAGAACGTCCAAAACAGCGAGCAACTTGCATAATTTTTTGTTTATCATTAAAATTGGGAAATTTTTTAAAGGTAGAAATGACTGATTCGTTTGCTAGCTGCCATATTGGATTGTTTCGGCCACCCAGGTAAAGTTTTGCGATAAAATCATTTTTGATCAATATTAGCCTTTGATCGTCAGTGCCCCATACAAGAGAGTTTAAAATAGACAATTGTTCTTCGGCCACTCGCCCGATATTCTTATTGGCGCTGATTTTGCAACCTTGAGGGTCCCATACATAATGATTTAAAAGAGAAAGAAATAAACTGTTAGCGCAAAATAAAGGTGATTGAACCATTAACAATTTTCTAAAACTTTCTCCGAAGGAACCGTGTTGGGCTCGATCGATCAACTTAAGTTCCTGCGAGGTAAAATCCTTCTTTTGTTCAGTTGCAAGACATTCTGGAGGAGTATTAATAGAGGATTGAGGACTCTTTTTCAACTGAAAAAGAGTCTGCGCCAAGGAGATACAAGGATTCTTCTCAACAACTCTTTTCCATCTTGTACAAGTAAGTAAAACAGAAAAAATATCACTTAAAAGTGGCATTTTTTGATTGACAACCCGATCAAAAAAAATTTCCAATACCTCATCAGGAAGGATATTGTTTAAGCAAACTTCATTTAAATTGGTTTGCATTTCTTGTAAATTAACGAGCGTAAGTTGCATAAACATCTTTTAATTAAATTGATTATTATAGTAATCAAATCTATAAATTTAATTTTTATTGCTAATTTATAAATTTTAATTTTATAAAGTTTAATTTTATAATTCTAAAATTATAAGCCATTTATTGCAACTACATTCCTTACAGATAGCTAAATTATCCTTACTATCCTTTTATCCTTTTCTGATAGCCAATAGCCATAGGTATAATAAAGAATCATCAAATGATTTAAGAAAAACAGGACTCATTTGATTTGAAAATTTAGATCTGCAAATTGAAAAAGCCTGTCGACCTTCCTGATAACGGTAGCCAAGACAAATTCTTGATCTTTTTTAAAGCTTTCATCTGCATATTCAAGAGCTCGACCATCTTGCTTAACGGCAGTCAAGACAATGTCTCGATCTTTTTTAAGACTATCATCTGCATATTGAAGAGCCCAGCCATGTTGCTGAACGACATTCATGACAATATCTCGATCTTTTTTAAGGCTTTCATCTGCAAATTTAAGAGCATAGCCATATTGCTTAACGGCAGCCAAGACAATGTGTCGATCTTTTTTAAGACTATCATCTGCAAATTGAAGAGCCGAGCCATGTTGCTGAACGACAGTCATGACAATGTCATGATCTTTTTTAAAACTTTTATCTGCAAATTGAAGAGACCCGCCATTTTCCTTAACGGCAGCCAAGACAATCTCTCGATCTTTTTTAAGGCTTTCATCTGCATATTCAAAAACCAGGCCACTTTGCTGAACAGCAGCTAGGACAATCTCTCGCTCTTTTTTAAATTTTTCATCTGCATATTGAAGAGCCAAGCCACTTTGCTGAACAGCAGCTAGGACAATCTCTCGCTCTTTTTTAAAGTTTTCATCTGCAAATTGAAGAGCATAGCCATTTTGCCGAACAGCAGCTAGGACCATCTCTCGCTCTTTTTTAAAGTTTTCATCTGCAAATTGAAGAGCATAGCCATTTTGCCGAACAGCAGCTAGGACCATCTCTCGATCTTTTTTAAGGCTTTCATCTGCATATTTAAGAGCATAGCCATCTTACCGAACAGCAGCCAAGTTAATCTCTCGATCTTTTTTAAAACTTGTATCTGCATATTGAAGAGCCAAGCCACTTTGCTGTACGGCAGCCAAGACAATCTCTCGATCTTTTTTAAGGCTTTCATCTGCATATTCAAGAGCATAGCCATGTTTCTGAACGGCAGCCAAAACAAACTCTCGATCTTTTTTAAGGCTTTCATCTGCATAGTAAAGAGTATCTCCTCTTTGCTGAACGGCAGCCAAGACAAGGTCTCGGTCTTTTTTAAGGCTTTCATCTGCATAGTAAAGAGACCCGCCATCTTGTTGAACGGCAACCAAGACAACCTCTCGATCTTTTTTAAGACTTTCATCAAAAAGAGAATATCCAAAACAGCGAGCAACTTGTATAAAAATTTTTTTATCTTTAAAATTAGAAAATTTTTTAAGCGTGGAGATGACCGAGTGGCTTGCTCGGTACCATATGATAGAGTCTCGACCAGCTGCGTAAAGTTTTGCGATAAAATCGTTTTTGATCATCATGAGTCTTTGATCGTCCGTGCCCCATACAAGAGAGTTTAAAATAGACCATTGCTTTTCAGCCACTTGCCGGATGTTATCATTGGCGCTAGTTTTACAACGTTGCGGATTCCATGAATAGCGATCCAAAAGAGAAAGAAATAAACTGTTAGGGCAAAATAAAGGTGATTGAATCATTAACAATTTTTCAAATTTTGCTCCATTGCTGCTGCCGTGATCAATCAATTTAAGTTCTTGAGATGTAAAAGACTTCTTGTGCTCAGGTGCGATATATTCTCGGAGAGGATGAATAGAAGATTGAGGACTCTTTTTAAGTTGAAAAAGAGTCTGCGCCAAGGAGATACAAGGATTGTTTTCAAGAACTCTTTTCCATCTTGTACAAGTGAATAAAATAGAAGAAATATCACCTAAAAGTAGACTTTCTTGATTAATAACCCGATCAAAAAAAACTTCTAGTATCTCATCAGGAAGTAGGGTGTTTAAACAAACTTCGTTTGCCATGGTTTGCACGGCTTGTGAATTAATGAACGTAAGTTGCATAATATCCTTTAATTAAATTTATACGTTTTATTTTTATTATTCATTTTATAATATTCAATTTTATTATCTTACAAACATAGCATCTTGATTGCAACTATTTTTTGATATAGATAAAAACATTAATAATATGATTTTTTGATTTTATCCAGTTACCTGCTAATTGGATAAAATCAAAAAGCGATGCAAAGAACATCTGGCATAACTGAAATTTTAGTACATCATGGCTTCATTTAAGAAGAGAGAAAAGTTGCAGACATACAGCAACTAATAAAATTAAAGCCAATAGGATTAGCATAAAAATGACTTGATTTTAGTATTTACTCTAAATATTATTTTTTTAGTAAAAATTACCCTGCCTCCCATCCCTCGAGTTTTATATTCCGAGTTTGGGATGAAGAATGACACACCAAATGATTTAAGAAAACACGACTCATTTGATTTGAAAATTTAGATCTGCAAATTGAAAAGCCCCTTCCTCTTACTGGAAGCGATAGCCAAGACAATCTCTTGATCTTTTCTAAGGCTTTTATGTGCATATTGAAGAGCCAAGCCATCTTGCTGAACGGCAGCCAAGACAATCTCTCGATCTTTTCTAAAGTTTAGAGCATATTCAAGAGCTTTGCCATTTTGCTGAACAGCAGCCAAGACAATCTGTCGATCTTTTGTAAGGCTATCATCTGTGAATCTAAAAGCTTTGCCATCTTGCTGAACGGCAGCTAAGACAATTTGTCGATCTTTTTTAAGGCTTTTATCTGCATATTTAAGAGCCCGGCCATTTTTCTGAACGGCAGCCAAGACAAACTCTCGATCTTTTTTAAGGCTATCATCTGCGAATCTAAAAGCTTTGCCATCTTGCTGAACGGCAGCCAAGACAATCTGTCGATCTTTTTTAAAGCTTTCATCTGCATATTCACGAGCATCGGCAGTTCGTTTAACGGCTGCTAAGACAATCTCTCGATTTTTTTTAAGGCTTACATCTGCATATTTAAGAGCCCAACCATTTTGCTGAACGGCAGTCAAGACAATTTCTTGATCTTTTTTAAAGCTTTTATCTACATATTCAAGAGCACAGCCTCTTTGCTGAACGGCAGCCAAGACAAATTCTCGATTCTTTCGAAGGCTTTCATCTGCATATTGAAGAGCATCAGCTCTTTGCTGAACGGCAGCCAAGACAATGTCTTGATCTTTTTTAAAGCTTTCATCTGCATATTGAAGAGCCCAGCCATATTGCTTAACGGCAGTCAAGATAATCCCTCGATCTTTTTTAAGGCTTTCATCTGCATATTTAAGAGCATCAGCTCTTTGCTGAACGGCCGCTAAGACAATTTCTCGATCTTTTTTAAGAGTTTCATCTGCATATTCAAGAGCCCAGCCATGTTGCTTAACGGCAGCCAAGACAATCTCTCGATCTTTTTTAAAGCTTTCATCTATATCAAAAACAGAAGCTCCAAAACAGCGAGCAACTTGAATAAAAAATTTTTTATCGTTAAGATTGCGAAATTTTTTAAGCATGAAGATGATCGAATCTATTGTCCGGTCCCATATGTCATAGTCGCTACCACCCACGTAAAGTTTTGCGATAAAATCATTTTTGATCATCATGAGTCTTTGATCATCAGTGCCCCATACAAAAGAATTTAAAATAGACAATTGCCCTTTGGCCACTTGTCCGATATTCTTATTGGCGCTAGTTTTGCAATCTTGAAGATCCCATCGATAGTGATTCAAAAGAGAAAGAAATAAACTGTCAGCGCAAAATAAAGATGATTGAATCATTAACAATTTTTCAAAACTTTTTCCATAACTGCTGGCTCGATCAATCAACCTAAGTTCTTGAAATGTAAAAGACTTCTTTTGTTCAGTTGCGAGACATTCTTGGAGAGGATTAGTAGAGGATTGAGGACTCTTTTTCAACTTAAAAAGAGCCTGCGCTAAGGAGATGCAAGGATTCTTTTCAAAAACTCTTTTCCATCTTGTACAAGTAAGTAAAATAGAAGAAATATCACTTAAAAGTGGGCTTTCTTGATTGACAATCCGATCAAAAAAAATTTCTAATATCTCATCAGGAATTAAAGTGTTTAAGCAAACTTCGTTTGAAATGGCTTGCATTGCTTGTGAATTAACGAGCGTAAGTTGCATAAATATCCTTCGACTAACTTTATGTTTTAATTTATTGATAATTTTATAATATTTGATTTACAATTTTACAAATATAACATCTTGATTGCAAATATTTTCTTTTTAATATAGAGGAAAGCTTTGACGACCTAATTTTTAATTTTATCAAATTGCCTGTCAATTAGACAAATCAAAAAAAGTGGTGTCAAAAAACCTGTTGCGTAATTTAAATTATTAAGACATAATGGGCTTATTTTAAGAGGAAAAAAGATGCAGAAATTCAGAAAAATAAAAAATTAATGCCCCTAAATTAATACCCCTCACTTTAATAAGTGACATAAAATTTTTTAATACGATTGTCAATCCAAGCTTTTAAAGGTAAATCGTGTGTTTCTTGAGCCTTTATCTTTTGTCCCTTTTTTCTTACTGTCCACATCATCCCTTAACATTAAATATTTTTAGAAAATGATTACAGAGATTCAAAATAATTTTATTAATTTAGATTATCTTTATACATCTTTAGTAAAAAACCCTCCTGATCAAAATAAATTGGAGGAGAGAATTGATAGAATTAGAAGAGTTTTATTTCAACTTAAATCTGCTCTTTCTCCTTTTACAATGGCTTTTGCAAAGGAATGGGCTCCTATTTTGGAGGGGTTAAGTGGGCGCATCGAGACATTCAAGGCAGGAAATCATAAGGTTACGCAATTAATAGATGAGATTTTTAATCTAAAGGTTGAGATAGACAGGGCGCCTTTGCAAGAAAATCAGACTATCTATCGATCAAAAATTGATTTTAAATGGATGATATTTCTCGATATGGATTTTCCTGATGACAGCGGCAGTCTTTGCAGAAGTATTGCCTATTACTTCGATCGGAAAGTCCCTTTGATTACCACCCGCTCTATCTTGAGTGCTCATCATATTGATGATGAGAAGACGAGAATAGCCATTCGGAAAGAGTTAGAAGCAGCAGTATTTAGAGCTCATAGCGAATGGACCATCTATCAGCAATATGATCCTAAATACGGCAATGAGCTAATTGTCTTTTTACCCAAAAGATTTAATCAAGAGAATCTTGAATCTTTCGATCTTGCTGCTGACGGATCTTTAACAATCATTTCTGCTTTAGAAGCTTTTCAAGAACCTGAAAGAAAAGCCTCTATAGAAGCCTTTTACAATCTTTTTTCAACAAGCCCTAAACTGAACGCAGTGGCTTTTTGGGAAGGGCATGGATTGCCTAATCGCGTAGGGGGATTATTTGCGCACAACGTTTTAAATACTCTGGATTTTTTTAAAAGGCAAAAATTTAAAGGTGTAGTTGTTAGTTCTTGCTATTTTGGCGGGGAATCCTCTTTGATTCCTTTATCTAAAAGAGAGCCGGTTTTTGCATTTAATCAAAATCGACTTGACATGCGTTCTTTTCCAATCATTATGCGATCCATTGGGGATTTTGAGGTATATGGGGGACAAGCAGCCGAAAAAAACATCGATCTGTTTCTAGATGAATTTGCGATTTTTTTAGAGAACGAGGATCAGACTCTTTCAAAATTGCGCCATGTCTTTAACCGATTAGAAAAAGGATTCGAAACAAAACATCCTTTTAACTTGGCTAAAGTGAACTTTATCCACACGAGTCATAGCGCGGAAGGGTTTAGGCCAATAGGAGAATCCAATCAGGGGGAATCTTTGACTTATGTTGCCGCCAAGAGAAACCAGCTTTTTGCCTCTCTATTGTCAATCAATAAAACATATCTCCACCTTCACCCTCAGGTCGTTTCTGCTTCTATAGAATGGAATAGCTTAGATTGTATTTTGCATTCAATGATTCCGGGAAATGGCCGACATTTGCTGCGCTCGCTGAAACTTTCTTCGATCTCAGCGGAAGATTTTATCAAAAAAATGCGTGTGGCTTATGATGATTTTGATCATCTTAAACTAGCTTGCAAGGGATTTTTCATTGGATCTCTTCAATCAAAAATTGATTGGGACAATAATTTGAGCGAAGTTATTATTTATACTTTTCCATTTAGTAAAACGAGATGTATCTATCGAAAAAAAGAAAAGTATTATCTGACAGACGGAGAAACGACTTGCCCTCTGACTCCCTTTCAACATGCTCTCTATGTTAAAGAGGTGGAAAGAAGAACGCGGCCTAAAGCAGAAGCTCTTCGCCTATCCACAGGAGGGCAAGAGGAGATAGAGGACTTTGAAGATGCATTAAGAAGTCTAACCTTTTATCTTGAGGAATCCCAGTCTTTAAAATGCTTGCTTGATTTTGAAACGACGACTAAAACACCCCAGAGTCTTAAGAAATGGGTGGATGCCTATCCCCTGGCAGTGGATGACAAAGTCCAGCTGGTTTTGGCATTAGAAGAAATGAAGTTCTTCGATCTTTCTCTTCAACTTTATCAAGAAATGCACTTCGATGGGAATGCAAAAAATTTCAGTCGCATTCCCTTTATCATTTTGGCATCCATGAATGAAAATCTTCCCTTAGTAAAAGAGTTGATCAAGCAAAAAGTGAATATTAATGTCATGAATGCTTTAGATGACTTAAACTCGCCTATGCATTATGCCTGTTTATCCAAAAATCCTGATCTTTTGGATGCTCTCCTTGATAGCGAAGAAATTGACTGGAAATTAAAAAATTTTGATCCAACAAATAAAAAAGGCCGCGGCTGGACTGCACTTTCTTTCACTTTACCCGATAAAATTCCTTTTTTGGTTAAAATCCTCGAGAAGAAGGGATGCGAATTGCTTGCTGATCCATTGGGACAGTGCTTAAAAGAAGTGGTATCCTACTATTCGTTAGAAAAATTAAAGGTTTTGCTAACTATACTAAAAGCTGCAAAAATCGTAAATGGCGATTTTCTCAAGAGTGTTTTCCAGCACAATAATTGGAATCTATTTAAGATATTGACGGATAAAGTTGAAGTTGTGACTGAAGGCAAAGAAGAAAATCAAATTCTTTCTTTCGGAATAAGATATGCAGCCCTTTATAGTTCAGCAAAAGTTTTTAAAGAGCTATTGGCTAAATATAAAAATGATCTGAGGGTTGATGAAGGTTTAAAATATGCGTTCTTTTCAGGAAGCCGGGAAAAAATTGAAGCGATCAAAGGCTGGCAAATTCATTTTAACAAGGAAGATCACCCTTTATTAGATCTTCTTTTTTCACGTTATGAAGCATTGGAGGACTTTGAGCAAATAAAGGCTTTGCGTCATTGGAACACAGTTCCATCGCCGGTTCTCGAGAAGTTTATAGTTGACAGGTATAGTCTTCGCCGCTTGGTTTTATCCAGAAGTGATCATTTAGCTTCTGTTCCACTCTAATACGATTTCTTCGAGGGATTTATTTTTTTTCGATTACTAAGAAATAGGAGAAGAATGACAAACCAAATGATTTAAGAAAACAGGACTTATTTGATTTGAAAATTTAGATCTGCAAATTGAAAATCCCAGCCATCTTGCTGAAAATAGCCAAGACAAACTCCGGATCTTTTTTAAAGCTTTCGTCTGCAAACTGAAGAGCGCTGCCGTTTTGCTGAACGGCAGCCAAGACAATCTCTCGATCTTTTGTAAAGCTTGTATATACATATTCAAGAAACAAGCCATCTTGCTTAACGGCAGCCAAAACAATCTCTCGGTCTTTTTTAAAGCTTTCATCTGCATATTTAAGAGTCCAGCCCCTGTGCTGAACAACAGCTAAGACAAACTCTCGATCTTTTTTAAAGCTTTCATCTGCATATTGAAGAACTCTGCTATCTTGCTTAACAGCGGCCAAAACGATCTCTCGATCTTTTTTAAGGCTTTCATCTGCATAGTAAAGAGCATCGCCATTTTGATGAATGGCAGCCAAGACCATCGCTCGGTCTTTTTTAAAGCTTTCATCTGCATATAGAAGAGCACAACCCCTGTTCTGAACAGCAGCTAAGACAAACTCTCGATCTTTTTTAAAGCTTTCATCTGCATATTGAAGAGCCATGCCACTTTGCTGAACAGCAATCAAGACAATCTCTTGATCTTTTTTAAAGCTTTCATCTGCAAATTCAATAGCGTCGACATTTTTCTGAATGGCAATCAAGACAATTTCTCGATCTTTTTTAAGGCTTTCATCTGCAAATTGAAGAGCCCAGCCACTTTGCTGAACGGCAATCAAGACAATCTCTCGATCTTTTTTAAAGCTTTCATCTGCATATTGAAGAACCAAACCATTTTGCTTAACGGTAGCCAAAATAAACTCTTGATCTTTTTTAAAGCTTTCATCCGCATGTTCAATAGCAATGCCAATTTGTAGAACAGCAGCCAAGGCAATCTCTCGATCTTTTTTAAGATTTTCATCTGCATGTTGAAGAGCTAAGCCATCTTGCTTAACGGCAGCCAAGACAATCTCTCGATCTTTTTTAAGAACTTCATCTGCATATTTAAGAGCCCAGCCCCTGTGCTGAACAGCAGCTAAGACAATCTCTCGATCTTTTTTAAGGCTTTCATCTGCATAGAAAAGAGCTCCTGCCGTTTGCTGAACGGTCGCCAAGACAATCTCTCGATCTTTTTTAAAGCTTGCATCTATATCAAAAACACAATGTCCAAAATAGCGAGCAACTTCCATAAGTTTTTTTTTATCGTTAAAATTGGGAAATTTTTTAAGTGTGGAGATCACTGATTCTTTTGCCAACTGCCTTATTGGATTTGTTTGACCAGCCAGGTAAAGTTTTGCGATAAAATCATTGTTGATCACCATTAATCTTTGTTCGTCAGTGCCCCATGCAAGAGAGTTTAAAATAGACAATTGCTCTTCAGCTACTTGTCTGATGTTTTGATTGGCGCTATTTTTGCAATTTTGAAGATCCCATGGATAGCGATCCAAAAGAGAAAGAAATAAACTATTAGCACAAAATAATTGTGATTTAACCATTAAGAATTTTTTAAAAATCTCTTCGTAGTTGCTTTGTTGGGCTCGATCGAGCAATTTAATTTCTTGAGATGTAAACTCCTTCTTTTGTTTAGTTGCGATGCGTTCTTCAGGAAAATTAATAGGGAAGTGAGAACTCTCTTTAAGTTGAAAAAGAGTCTGGGCCAAGGAGATGCAAGAATTTTTTTCAAAAACTCTTTTCCATCTTGTACAAGTAAGTAAAATAGAAGAAATATCACCCAAAAATGGTCTTTTTTGATTGACAACTCGATCGAAAAAAATTTCTAACACTTCATCAGGAAGTAAATTGTTTATGTAAACTTCGTGCGGAGTCCTTTGCATGGCTTGTGAATTAACGATCGTGAGTTGCATAAATATACTTTTTTTATAATATTTAAGTGTATATTTATATAAATATAATTTCTTTATTGCAATGATTTTCTTTTTGATATAAAAGCCTAGATACTCCTGAGTATTTGATTTCATCTGTTGACTGTCAATTACATAAGTCAAAAACTGAAGACAAAAGACATGTGGCATCACTTAAATTTTAGTGCATCATGACCTCCTGTAAGGAGAGAAAATGCAGAAATACAGAAAAATAAAAAACTTAAAGCTAATAGAATAAGTATGAAAATAGTTTGATTTCACTATGAATATTAAATTTCATTAGTTTTGGCTAATACAATTTTGTACTTTCAACCTTTAGATTTAAACTAATTAACGCCATTCCCTCAAGCCTTATACTCCAAGTTTAAAATGAAGAATGACAAACCAAATGATTTAAGTCACCTTACGCAAGCGAGGTTAAAGAATCAGTGATATCCTTTAAATAACCAATAGCATGATTTGTTTAATAGCCTGAAAGGCTTCAAAGAAAATAGCCCAGGGCCGGGACTTAACAAAGAACTGTTTTTGGGCTTGGTATTCGTCGCGTCAATTTAACAACACCCCACCTGTAACAGGATTTAGAGGCATATTTCCCGAAAATGACGCGAAAAACATCAAGCCCAAAACAGTTCTTTGTTAAGTCCCGGCCCAGGGCTGGGATGAGAAAACGAGGGCTAAAAACCGATTTTTACACAGCTAAAATCGCTAACGGTTCTGATTCCAATTCATTTGATTCTATAGTAAGTTCAATGACATCTGAATTTATTTTGCCCAAACTCAAAACTTCTTTTCGTTTTGCTAAATCCGTTTTGCCAATCCATGTTTCTTCCCATTCCTCCAACATTTCGACTGACACCGTTTCTAAAGCCTCTTGTACGATATCACAATTATTTTCCCCAACCATTCCTGCAAGACTTAGGATACTTTTAGTTATACTAGATGTCGCTTTGGTTCTCTCTACTATTATTTTCTGTCTTCCTATCAAAGACTCTATTCCTTCGCTGCTTCCCACTAACACCTGTCCCTTGGATAGCACTCTACCTTCCTGTTTCAAAAAATAAAAAATCTCTTTTGCCAAATGTAGTGCTTCTGGTTTCAAACTTCTAAAGTGAAGTCTTGCTTTAAGAAAAAAAGTCGCATAGCTTCGTCTATGAAGACCTTCAGTTCTTACTAAATGCCTTGCCAAACGAATGATTTCTATCATCTGAGCATATTTTTCAATGACTTCTTCGAAATCGACTATCCAACCAGCTTTATCTTTTAATCTATTTATATCTAAATGGGGAATCGTCTCTTGCATTTGAAGAAGGTTTAAAATATCTTGTAGCCAATCAATTAAAATATCAGCATTCATGAATCGCGCTTTTTCTCTTTGTTTGGGAGGGCTCAAAAAAGCCTCTGGACTCTGTTTTGTCTTTTGTTTTGTATCTGTAATCAATTGAATTATGTGTTTCCAAGTATCATCTTTTTCCAGTTCCTTTTTTAATAGAATTGCTAGTTTATGGACCACATCATAGGTGTTTATTGTTTTTTCATGGTTTTGGCAATATAGTCTTACACCTTTATTTACATCACTGCCATGATCTGCCACTATCTGCAGAAATGGGCCAATTTTTTCCGATATTTCTTCTAAAACATGCGCAACTTTTTCACCAGTTGATGAATTCATGGGTTGTAGCGCTAGTGGTTGGAAATCTTCATGATGAATATCAAAGCTGCCCCTTTTTTCAAACTTACTTTGTAATGTACTTAATTGAACTCCAAGAACTATTAAGCACTTTTGGTAACCAGCTTGAACTTTAAAATCAACAAGGATAATCCAATCTGAAGCCTTTTTCTTAGCCTTTATAAGCTTGTAAAGCCCATATCGTAAAAACCACAATTCGACGCTTTTCCATGAAGGCTGGAAATTGAAATATTTAAATATTGGAATGTTACAACTCTGCATGGAGATGAAAATTCGCTGAATCGCTCTAAATGCTATTGCAGCTAATGCAAGTGAAATCACAAAAAATATAAATAATATAGGATATTGATGTCGAGCGACCCTTCGATTGTTGCTAATTTCTTGCTCAATTATTGCACAAGCTTTTTTTTTAATTCATCAATTTGCTTGTCTTTGATTTTACTTTTCTCTTCTACCTCTTCTAATCTCGACTGAAGGCATTTTATCTGTTTGTTTAATGCCAAGATATTATCTTGTTCCTTTTGTAGCCTTTCTCCTAATCGTTTCTTATCAGTCATTAGAGCTTGAATCTTAGTTCTTTTTTCTGCGTTTCTTTGCTTCCATTCATCACGACTTTCCTGGTAATGCTTCACTTGTTTACGTATATCTGAAGGACGCTCATGCTTTTGAGTGCTTTTTGAATCCATTTTATGCCTCATCTAATTTTGAGCAATCAATTATAAAAGCCTCTTTTTAAAAAGCCAAGCGAATTTAAAATAGGAGGAAAAGCGTTCTAATAATTAGTTGTTAAATATTTTTTTGTTTTCTCATCCCAGCCCAGGGCTGGGGTGTTCATTTTGTGCAAAAAATGAGCTTTATTTTTCACAATAATTGGCATAGTTGAATAGAAGGTCGCATGTTTATGCCGTCCTTTCAGGACTCGATGTCTTTTTGATAGAACCCAGGCCTCCGCTTCGCTGCGACCTGGGCTGTAACATGACGGCCCTTCAGGCCTTAACAAAAAGATGATTTAGGGACTATAGAAGAGGGACTTAAACATCTCTTGTTAAGTCCTGAAGGGCCGTCATGTTACAGCCCAGGTCGCAGCGAAGCGGAGGCCTGGGTTCTATCAAAAAGACATCGAGTCCTGAAAGGACGGCATAAACATGCGACCTTCTATTCAACTATGCCAATTATTGTGAAAAATAAAGCTCATTTTTTGCACAAAATGAACACCCCAGCCCTGGGCCGGGACTTAACAAAGAACTGTTTTGGGCTTGATGTTTTTCGCGTCATTTTCGGGAAATATGCCTCTAAATCCTGTTACAGGCGGGGTGTTGTTAAATTGACGCGACGAATACCAAGCCCAAAAACAGTTCTTTGTTAAGTCCCGGCCCTGGGCTATTTTCTTTGAAGCCTTTCAGGCTATTAAACAAATCATGCTATTGGTTATTTAAAGGATATCACTGATTCTTTAACCTCGCTTGCGTAAGGTGACTGATTTAAGAAAACAGATTCATTTGATTTGAAAATTTAGATCTGCAAATTGAAAAGCCCAGCCATCTTACTGAAAATGGTAGCCAAAACAAACTCTGGATCTTTTTTAAAGCTTTCGTCTGCAAACTGAAGAGCGCTGCCGTTTTGCTGAACGGCAGCGAAGACAATCTCTCGATCTTTTTTAAAGCTTTCATCTGCATATTTAAGAGCATATCCATCTTGATTAACGGCAGCCAAGACAATCTCTTGATCTTTTTTGAAGCTTTCAGCTGCATAGAAAAGAGTACGGACATTTTGCTGAATGGCAGCTAAGACAATCTCTCGATCGTGTTTAAGGCTTTTATTGGCATAGTCTAGAGCATTACCATCTTGCTTAACAGCTGCCAAGACAATCTCTCGATCTTTTTTAAAGCTTTCAGCTGCAAAGGTAAGAGCCATGCCATCTTGATGAATGGCAGCCAAGACAACTTCTCGATCTTTTTTAAAGCTTACATCTGCATATTGAAGAGCTAAGCCATCTTGCTGAACGGCAACTAAGACAATCTCTCGATCTTTTTTAAAGCTTTTATCGGCATAGGCAAGAGCCCTGCCACTTTGCTTAACGGTAGCCAAGACAATTTCTCGATCTTTTTGAAAACTTTCATCTGCATATTGAAGAGCTAAGCCATCTTGCTGAAAGGCAGCCAAAACAATCTCTCGATCTTTTTTAAAGCTTTCATTTGCATATTTAAGAACCAAGCCATTTCGCTTAATGGCAGCAAAAAAAATATCTCGATCTTTTTTAAGACTTTCATCTGCATATTGAAGAGCTAAGCCATCTTGCTTAACGGCAGCCAAGACAATCTCTCGATCTTTTTTAAGAACTTCATTTGCATATTGAAGAGCGGCGCCATCTTGCTTAACGGCAGCCAAGACAATCTCTCGATCTTTTTTAAGAGTTTCATCTGCATAGAAAAGAGCTGTGCCATCTTGCTTAACGGCAGCCAAGACAATCTCTCGATCTTTTTTAAGAATTTCATCTGCATAGAAAAGAGCGGCGCCACGTTGATGAACGGCAGCCAAGACAACCTCTCGATCTTTTTTAAGAGTTTCATCCGCATATACAAGAGCTATACTATTTTGCTGAACGGCAGCCAAGACAATCTCTCGATCTTTTTTAAAGCCTTCATCTACAAACTCAAGAGCCCAGCCACCTTGCTGAACGGCAATTAAGACAATCTCTCGATTTTTTTTAAGAATTCCATCTATATCAAAAACAGCATGTCCAAAACGGCGAGCAACTTGCATAAGTTTTTTTTTATCGTTAAAATTGGGAATTTTTTTAAGTGTGGAGATAACTGATTCTTTTGCCAGGTGCCATATTGGATCTCGACCACCTAGGTAAATTTTTGCAATAAAATCATTATTGATCACCATTAATCTTTGGTCGTCGGTGCCCCATAAAAGAGAATTTAAAATAGATAATTGTCCTTCAGCCAATTGCTGGATGTTCTTATTGGCGCTGGTTTTACAATTTTGAAGATCCCATGGATAACGATCTAAAAGAGAAAGAAATAAACTATTAGAACAAAATAAATCTGATTTAACCATTAAAAATTTTCTAAAACTTTCTCCGTAGCAGTTTTGTTGGGCTCGATCAAGCAATTTAATTTCTTGAGATGTAAAATCCTTCTTTTGTTTAGTTGCGATACATTCCTCAGGAAAATTAATAGGGAATTGAGGACTCTTTTCAAGTTGAAAAAGAGTCTGCGCCAATGAGATGCAAGGATTTTTTTCAAAAACTCTTTTCCATCTTGTACAAGTGAGTAAAATAGAAAAAACATCACCTAAAAGCGGCCTTTTTTGATTAACAACCCGATCAAAAAAAATTTCTAGTACTTCATCAGAAAGTACATTGTTTATGCAAACTTCGTTCGAAGTCCTTTGCATTGCTTGTGAATTAACGATCGCAAGTTGCATAAATACCCTTTAATTAATTTTATAATTTTTAAGCCTATAATCATAAAAACACAACATCTTTATTACAACTAAATTATTTTAATACGAATAAAATTCTTAACGAAATTAGGTTTTTTCTAATACAATTGTAATGCTATAACCGCTTTTTTTTAATTTCTTTTGAAAGCACATTTAAAATTTAACGCCATCCCCTCAAGTCTCACACTCCAAAATTTAGGGATAAAGAATGATCAACCAAATGATCTAAGAAAACAGAACTCATTTTGATTTGAAAATTTAGATCTACAAATTGAAAACTCCCTCCCTCTTACTGGAAGCGATAGCCAAAACAATCTCTTGATCTTTTTTAAGACTTCTATGTGCATATTTAAGAGCCAAGACATTTTGCTGAACGGCAGCCAAGACCATCTCTTGATCTTTTTTAAGGCTTTCATCTGCATAGTAAAGAGCATAACCATTTTCCTTAACGGCAGCCAAGATAATCCCTCGATTTTTTTAAGACTTACATCTGCAAATTGAAAAGCCCAAGCATCTTATTGAAAACAGTGGCCAAGACAAACTCTCGATCTTGTTTAAAACTTTCGTCTGCATAGTCAAGAGCACTGCCATCTTGCTGGACAGCAGCCAAGACAATCTCTCGATCTTTTTTAAGGCTTTCATCTGCATAGTCAAGAGCGCTGCCATCTTGCTTAACGGCAGCCAAGACAATCTCTCGATCTTTTTTAAGGCTTTCATCTGCAAATCGAAGAGCTAAGCCATTTTGCTTAACGGCAGCTAAGACAAACTCTCGATCTTTTTTAAGGCTTTCATCTGCATGGAGAAAAGCATTGCCAGTTTGCTTAACGGCAGCCAAGACAATCTCTCGATCTTTTTTAAGGCTTTCATCTGCATAACAAAGAGCATAACCACTTTGCTTAACGGCAGCCAAGATAATCCCTCGATCTTTTTTAAGGCTTTCATCTGCAAATCGAAGAGCGTTGCCTCTTTGTTGGACTGCAGCTAAAACAATGTCTCGATCTTTTTTTAAACTTTCATCCGCATATTCAAGAGCTTTGCCTTTTTGCTTAACAGCAGCCAAGACAATCTCTCGATCTTTTTTAAAACTTTCATCTGCATCTTCAAGAGCCCAGCTATTTTGCTGAACGGCAGCCAAGACAAACTCACGATCTTTTTTAAGGCTTTCATCTGCATATTCAAGAGCTAAGGCATTTTTCTCAATGGCAGACAAGACAATCTTTCGATCTTTTTTAAAGCTTTTATCTGCATATTCAAGACCGCAGCCAGTTTGCTTAATGATAGCCAAGACAAACTCTTGATCTTTTTTAAGACTTTCATCTGCATATTCAAGAGCATAGCTATGTTGCTGAACGGCAGCCAGGACAATCTCTCGATCTTTTTTAAAGCTTTCATCTGCATATTCAAGAAACAAGCCATCTCGCTGAACGGCAGCCAAGATAATCTCTTGATCTTTTTTAAAGCTTTCATCTGCATATTTAAGAGCTCTACCATATTGCTGAACGGCAGCCAAGACAATCTCTCGATCTTTTTTAAGACTTTCATCTGCATATTGAAGAGCTTGACCCTCTTGCTGAACGGCAGCTAAGACAATCTCTCGATCTTTTTTAAGACTTTCATCTGCAAATTCAAGAGCCATACCCTCTTGCTTAACGGCAGCTAAAACAATGTCTCGATCTGTTTTAAAGCTTTCATCTATATCAAAAACGGCATGTCCAAAACAGCAAGCCACTTGCATAAGTTTTTTTTTATCGTTAAAATTGGGAAATTTTTTAAGTGTAGAGATAACCGATTCTCTTGCCACCAGCCATATTGAATCTTCCACACCCAGGTAAAGTTTTGCAATAAAATCCTTGTTGATCATCATTAATCTTTGGTCGTCAGTGCCCCATGCAAGAGAGTTTAAAATAGACAGTTGCTTTTCAGCCACTTGCCGGATGTTTTGATTGGCGCTATTTTTGCAAACTCGAAGCTCCCATGGATAGCGATCCAAAAGAGAAAGAAATAAACTGTTAGTGCAAAACAACTGAGATTTAACCATTAACAATTTTCTAAAAATTTCTTCGTAGGAGCTTTGTTGGACTCGATCAATCAACTTAAGTTCTTGAGATGTAAAATCCTTCTTTTGGTCAGGTGCGATACATTGTAGGGGAAAATTAATAGGGGCTTGAGGACTCTTTTTCAATTGAAAAAGACTCTGAGCCAAGGAGATGCAAGGATTCTTCTCAAAAACTCTTTTCCATCTTGTACAAGTGAGCAAAATAGAAGCAATATCACCTAAAAGCGGCCTTTTTTGATTAACAACCCGATCAAAAAAAATTTCTAACACCTCATCAGGCAGGATATTATTTAAGCAAACTTCATTTAAATTTGTTTGCATTTTTTGTGAATTAACGAGCGTAAGTTGCATAAATATCCTTTAATTAAGTTTGTAATTTTAAACTTTTAATAATTTTATAATAGTTAAGTTTATAAATATACAAACACAGCATCTTCATTACAAGTAAATTATTTTAATGCAAATAAAATATTTAACAAAATTATTTTTTTTCTAATACAATTGTAATGCTATAACTACTTCTTTTATTTTTTTTGAAAGCACATTTAAAATTTAACGCTATCCCCAAATCTTATACTCTAAGAGTTAAGAAGTGGCTTGAATTGCTTGTGAATTAACGAATGTAAGTTGCATAAACATCCTTTAACTAATTTTATATTTCAACGTATTTGTAACATCATAATATTTAAATTTATAATTGTAAAATAATATATATATATATCGATTGCAAGTATGTTCTTTTGATATAGTTGAAAGCCTTAACAACTTGAGTTTTGATTTAAAAAAATAGGATGCATTTGATTTGAAAATTTAGATCTGCAAATTGAAAAAGCTCCGCCCTCTTACTGGAAGCGATAGCCAAGACAATCTCTTGATCTTTTCTAAGGCTTTTATGTACATATTGAAGAGCCAAGCCATCTTGCTGAACGGCAGCCAAGACAATTTCTCGATCTTTTCTAAAGTTTAGAGCATATTCAAGAGCTTTGCCATTTTGCTGAACAGCACTCAAGACAAACTCTCGATTTTTTTTAAAGCTTTCATCTGCATATTCAAGAGCATCTGCAGTTCGTTTAACGGCTGCTAAGACAATCTCTCGATTTTTTTTAAGACTTACATCTGCAAATTGAAAAGCCCAACCATCTTATTGAAAACAGTGGCCAAGACAAACTCTCGATCTTGTTTAAAACTCTCGTCTGCATATTCAAGAGCCCACCAACATTGCTGGACGGCAGCCAAGACAATCTCTCGATCTTTTTGAAGGCTTTCATCTGCATATTTAAGAGCCCAGCCGTCTTGCTTAACGGCAGCCAAGACAAACTCTCGATCTTTTTTAAGGCTTTCATCTGCATGGAGAAAAGCATTGCCAGTTTGCTTAACGGCAGCCAAGACAATCTCTCGATCTTTTTTAAGGCTTTCATCTGCATAACAAAGAGCATAACCACTTTGCTTAACGGCAGCCAAGATAATCCCTCGATCTTTTTTAAAACTTTCATCTGCAAATTGAAGAGCGTTACCTCTTTGTTGGACTGCAGCTAAAACAATGTCTCGATCTTTTTTTAAACTTTCATCCGCATATTCAAGAGCTTTGCCTTTTTGCTGAACAGCAGCCAAGACAATCTCTCGATCTTTTTTAAAACTTTCATCTGCATATTCAAGAGCCCACCCACATTGCTGAACGGCAGCCAAGACAAACTCACGATCTTTTTTAAGGCTTTCATCTGCATATTCAAGAGCTAAGGCATTTTTCTCAATGGCAGACAAGATAATCTTTCGATCTTTTTTAAAGCTTTTATCTGCATAGTCAAGACCGCAGCCAGTTTGCTTAATGATAGCCAAGACAAACTCTTGATCTTTTTTAAGACTTTCATCTGCATATTCAAGAGCATAGCTATGTTGCTGAACGGCAGCCAGGACAATCTCTCGATCTTTTTTAAAGCTTTCATCTGCACATTCAAGAAACAAGCCATCTCGCTGAACGGCAGCCAAGATAATCTCTCGATCTTTTTTAAAGCTTGCATCTGCATATTTAAGAGCTCTACCATATTGCTGAACGGCAGCCAAGACAATCTCTCGATCTTTTTTAAGACTTTCATCTGCATATTGAAGAGCTTGACCCTCTCGCTGAACGGCAGCTAAAACAATGTCTCGATCTTTTTTAAAGCTTTCATCTATATCAAAAACAGAATGTCCAAAACAGCGAGCCACTTGCATAAGTTTTTTTTTATCATTAAAATTGGGAAAATTTTTAAGTGTAGAGATAACCGATTCTCTTGCCACCAGCCATATTGAATCTTCAACACCCAGGTAAAGTTTTGCAATAAAATCCTTGTTGATCATCATTAATCTTTGGTCGTCAGTGCCCCATGCAAGAGAGTTTAAAATAGACAGTTGCTTTTCAGCCACTTGCCGGATGTTTTGATTGGCGCTATTTTTGCAAACTCGAAGCTCCCATGGATAGCGATCCAAAAGAGAAAGAAATAAACTGTTAGTGCAAAACAACTGAGATTTAACCATTAACAATTTTCTAAAAATTTCTTCGTAGGAGCTTTGTTGGGCTCGATCAATCAACTTAAGTTCTTGAGATGTAAAATCCTTCTTTTGTTCAGTTGCGATACATTGTCGGGGAAAATTAATAGGGGCTTGGGGACTCTTTTTCAATTGAAAAAGACTCTGAGCCAAGGAGATGCAAGGATTGTTCTCAAGAACTCTTTTCCATCTTGCGCACGTGAGTAAAATAGAATAAATATCACCTAAAAGCGGCCTTTTTTGATTAACAACCCGATCAAAAAAAATTTCTAATAATTCATCAGGAAATAAATTGTTTATGCAAACTTCGTTTGAAGTAGTTTGCATTCCTTGTGAATTAATGAGCGTAATTTGCATAAACATCCTTTAATTAAGTTTATAACTTTAAAATTTTTATTCATAAATTTATAATGTTTAATTTTAAAAAAATACAAATACAATATTTTGATTTCAACTAGATTATTTTAACACAAATAAAAACTTTAACAAGATTATTTTTTTCTAATACAATTGTAATGCTATAACTGCTTCTTTTTAATTTTTTTGAAAGCACATTTAAAATTTAATGCTATCCCCCAAGTCTTATACTCTAAGAGTTGGAATGAGGAATTATAAACCAAATGATTTAAGAAAATAGGACGCATTTGATTTGAAAATTTAGATCTGTAAATTGAAAAACCCAGCCATCTTACTGAAAACAGTAGCTAAGACAAAGTCTTGATCTTTTTTAAAGCTTTCATCTGCATATTCAAGAGCCCCACAATCTTGCTCAACGGCAGTCAAGACAATCTCTCCATCTTTTTTAAGGCTTTCATCTGCATATTCAAGAGCCCAGCCACTTCGCTTAACGGCAGCCAAGACAATCTCTCGATCTTTTTTAAGGCTTTCATCCGCATATTGAAGAGCGCCGCCATTTTGCTGAACGGCAACCAAGACAATCTCTCGATCTTTTTTAAGGCTTTGATCTGCAAATTGAAGAGCCCAGCCATTTTGCTGAACGGCAGCCAAAACCATTTCTCGATCTTTTTTAAAACTTACATCTGGATATTCAAGAGCTATGCCATCTTGTTTAATGGCAGCCAAAACAACCTCTCGATCTTTTTTAAAGCTTTCATCCGCAAATTGAAGAGCTTTGCCTCTTTGCCGAACAGCAGTCAAGACAATCTCTTGATCTTTTTTAAAATTTTCACTTATATATTTAAGATTCCAGCCACTGTGCTGAACGGCAGTCAAGACAATCTCTCGATCTTTTTGAAAGCTTTCATCCGCATATTCAAGAGCCCCACCAGCTTGCTGAATGGAAATCAAGACAATCTCTCGATCTTTTTTAAGACTTTCATCCGCAACCTTAAGAGCTAAGCCATCTTGCCGAACAGCAGCCAAGACAATCTCTCGATCTTTTTTAAGATTTTCATCGGCATAGATAAAAGCTAAACCATCTTGCTGAACAGCAGCTAAGACAATCTCTCGATCTTTTTTAAAGCTTTCATCCGCATATGCAAGAGCTAAGCCATCTTGCTGAACAGCAGCCAAGACAATCTCTCGATCTTTTTTAAGACTTTCATCCACATATTCAAGAGCTGAGCCATTTTGCTGAACGGCAGCCAAGACAATCTCTCGATCTTTTTTAAGGCTTTCATCTGCATAGTAAAGAGCTCGGCCATCCTGCTGAATGGCAACCAGAACAAGGTCTCGATCTTTTTTAAGGCTTTTATCTACATATTCAAGAGCCCGGCCCTTTTGCTGAACGACAGCCAAGATAATTTCTCGATCTTTTTTAAAGGTTTCATCTATATCAAAAACAGAATGTCCAAAACAACGAGCAACTTGTATAAAAAATTTTTTCTCGTTAAAAATGGGAAATTTTTTAAATGTGGAGATGACTGATTGTTTTGCCAGCTGCCATATTGGATTTTTTTGACCACCGGGGTAAAGTTTTGCGATAAAATCATTTTTGATCACCCTTAATCTTTGGTCGTCAGTGCCCCATGCAAGAGAGTTTAAAATAGACAATTGCTCTTTAGCTACTTGCTCCATGTTTTGATTGGCGCTGGTTTTGCAAACTTGAGGATCCCATAGATAGCGATTCAAAAGAGAAAGAAATAAACTATTAGCGCAAAATAAAGTTGAATTAACCATTAACAATTTTCTAAAACTTTCTCCGTAGTGGTTGTGTTGGACTCGATCGATCAACCTAAGTTCCTGAGAGGTAAAAGACTTCTTTTGGCCAGTTGCGATACATTCTCGGGGAGGATTAATAGAGGATTGAGGACTCTTATTAAGTTGAAAAAGGGCCTGCGCCAAGGAGATGCAAGGATTCTTTTCAAAAACTCTTTTCCATCTTGTACAAGTGAGTAAAATAGAAGAAATATCACTTAAAAGTGTGCTGTTTTGATTAACAACCCGATCAAAAAAAATTTCTAATACTTCATCAGGAAGGATAGTGTTTAAGCACACTTCGTTTGAAGTGGTTTGAGTTGCTTGTGAATTAACGAGCGTAAATTGCATAACTATCCTTTGATTCAATTTATAATTTTAATTTTTATTCATAATTTTATAATGTTTAATTTTAGAATTATACAAATACAACATATTGATTTCAACTAGATATTTCAATGTAAATAAAAGCTTAAAAAAATTAGCTTTTTTTCTAATACAATTGTAATGCTATAACCTCTTCTTTTAATTTTTTTTGAAAGCACATTTAAAATTTAACGCTATCCCCCAAATCTTATACTCTAAGAGTTGGAATGAGGAATTATAAACCAAATAATTTAAGAAAACAGGATTTATTCAATTTGAAGGCTTAGAGTTGGAAATTGAACAGCCCGGCCATCTTACTGATAACAGTAGCTAAGACAAAGTCTCGATCTTGTTTAAAACTTTCGTCTGCATATTGAAGAGCCATGCCATCTTGCTGAACGGCAGCTAAGACAATCTCTCGATCTTGTTTAAGACTTGCATCTGCATCTTTAAGATGCATGGCCATCTTGCTGAACAGCAGCCAAGACAATCTCTCAATCTTTTTCAAGGCTTTTATCGGCATAGGCAAGAGCCTAGCCACTTTGCTTAACGATAGCCAAGACAATCTCTCGATCTTGTTTAAAGCTTTTATCTGCATATGCAAGAGCTAAGCCATCTTGCTGAACAGCAGCCAAGACAATCTCTTGATCTTTTCTAAGGCTTTTATGTACATATTGAAGAGCCAAGCCATCTTGCTGAACGGCAGCCAAGACAATCTCTCGATCTTTTCTAAAGTTTAGAGCATATTCAAGAGCTTTGCCATTTTGCTGAACAGCACCCAAGATAATCTCTCGATCTTTTTTAAGGCTATCATCTGCGAATCTAAAAGCATTGCCATCTTGCTGAATGGCAGCCAAGACAATCTGTCGATCTTTTTTAAGGCTTTTGTCCGAATGTTTAAGAGCCCGGCCGTCTTGTTGAACGGCAGCCAAGACAAACTCTCGATCTTTTTTAAGGCTATCATCTGCGAATCTAAAAGCTTTTCCATCTTGCTGAATGGCAGCCAAGACAATCTCTCGATTTTTTTTAAAGCTTTTATCTGCATATTCAAGAGCATCGGCAGTTCGTTTAACGGCCGCTAAGACAATCTCTCGATTTTTTTTAAGGCTTTCATCTGCATATTTAAGAGCCCAGCCATTTTGCTGAACGGCAGTCAAGACAATCTCTCGATCTTTTTTAAAGCTTTCGTCTGTATATTTAAGAGCACCGCCTCTTTGCTGAACAACAGCCAAGACAAATTCTCGATTCTTTTGAAGGCTTTCATCTGCATATTGAAGAGCATCGCCTCTTTGCTGAACGGCAGCCAAGACAATGTCTCGATCTTTTTTAAAGCTTTCATCTGCGAATCTAAAAGCATTGCCATCTTGCTGAACGGCAGCTAAGACAATCTGTCGATCTTTTTTAAAGCTTTCATCTACATAGTCTAGAGCATTGGCAGTTCGTTTAACGGCCGCTAAGACGATCCCTCGATCTTTTTTAAGGCTTTCATCTACATATTGAAGAGCATGGCCATTTTCCTGAACGGCAGCCAAGACAATCTCTCGATTTTTTTTAAAGCTTTCATCTATATCAAAAACAGAAGCTCCAAAACAGCGAGCAACTTGAATAAAAAAAATTTTATTGTTAAGATTGCGAAATTTTTTAAGTGTGGAGATGATCGAATCTCTTGTTCGGTCCCATATGTCATAATAGTCTCTACCACCCACGTAAAGTTTTGCGATAAAATCATTTTTGATCATCATGAGTCTTTGTTCGTCAGTGCCCCATACAAGAGAGTTTAAAATAGACAATTGCTCTTTGGCCACTTGCTGGATGTTCTTATTGGCGCTAGTTTTGCAATCTTGAAGATCCCATCGATAGTGATTCAAAAGAGAAAGAAATAAACTGTCAGCGCAAAATAAAGGTGATTGAATCATTAACAATTTTTCAAAAATTTTTCCATGACTGCTGGCTCGATCAATCAACTTAAGTTCTTGAGATGTAAAAGACTTCTTTTTAGTTGCGAGACATTCTCGGAGAGGATTAATAGAGAATAGAGGATTCTTTTTAAGTTGAAAAAGAGTCTGCGCCAAGGAAATGCACGGATTTTTTTCAAAAACTCTTTTCCATCTTGTACAAGTAAGTAAAATAGAAACAATATCACTTAAAAGTGGGCTTTCTTGATTGACAATCCGATCAAAAAAAATTTCTAATATCTCATCAGGAAGTAAAGTGTTTAAGCAAACTTCGTTTGAAGTGGTTTGAATTGCTTGTGAATTAACGAGCGTAAATTGCATAACTATCCGGGTGTGATTAAATCTGGGAGTTTATATTTTTTAGCAGATCGATACGAAATGGTAGGGCGGCGGTAGCCGCTTTCAGTGGGAAGCCCCGTATGAAGCGAGCTTGCGAGCGGAATGCGGGGTGTAGGCAAGATAGCATTGAGCTGCGGAAGCAGCGTAAGATCACTCACACCGCTTCCGCGGTTTATATTTTATTGATGCCCACCCCGCATTCCACTCGCAAGCTCGCTTCATACGGGGCTTCCCACTGAAAGCGGCTACCGCCGCCCTACCATTTCGTATCGATCTGCTAAAAAATATAAACTCCCAGATTTAATCACACCCTAATTATCCTTGGATTCGATTTATGATTTTATTTTTTGTTGATAATTTTGTAATATTTAATCTTATTTTAGATCTGAAAATTGAAAAGCCCAGCCATCTTACTGAAAACATTAGCTAAAACAAATTCTCGACCTTTTTTAAAGCTTTCATCTGCATATTCAAGAGCCTCACAATCTTGCTCAACGGCAGCCAAGACAATCTCTCGATCTTTTTTAAGACTTTCATCTGCATAGTAAAGAGCTCGACCATCCTGCTGAATGGCAACCAAAACAAGGTCTCGATCTTTTTTAAGGCTTTTATGTACATATTCAAGGGCTTTACCGTCTTGCTGAAGAGCAGCCAAGATAATTTCTCTCTTTTTTAAAGCTTTCATCTATATCAAAAACAGAATGTCCAAAACAACGAGCAACTTGTATAAAAATTTTTTTCTCGTTAAAAATGGGAAATTTTTTAAATGTGGAGATGACTGATTGTTGTGCCAGGTGCCATATTGGATTTTTTTGACCACCTGGGTAAAGTTTTGCGATAAAATCATTTTTGATCACCCTTAATCTTTGGTCGTCGGTGCCCCATGCAAGAGAGTTTAAAATAGACAACTGCTCTTCAGCCACTTGCCGGATGTTTTGATTGGCGCTGGTTTTGCAAACTTGAGGATCCCATAGATAGCAATTTAAAAGAGAAAGAAATAAACTGTTAGTGCAAAATAAAGGTGAGTTAACCATTAACAATTTTCTAAAACTGCCTCTGTAGTAGTGGTTGTGGGCTCGATCGATCAACCTAAGTTCCTGAGAGGTAAAAGACTTCTTTTGGCCAGTTGCGACACATTCTCGGGGAGGATTAATAGAGGGTTGAGGACTCTTATTAAGTTGAAAAAGGGTCTGCGCCAAGGAGATGCAAGGATTCTTTTCCATCTTGTACAAGTAAGCAAAATAGAAGAAATATCACTTAAAAGTGTTCTGTTTTGATTAACAACCCGATCAAAAAAAATTTCTAATACTTCATCAGGAAGGATAGTGTTTAAGCACACTTCGTTTGAAGTGGTTTGAGTTGCTTGTGAATTAACGAGCGTAAATTGCATAACTATCCTTCGATTCAATTTATAATTTTATTTTTTATCTTTATTCATAATTTTATATTTTTTAAGTTTAGAATTATACAAATACAAAATATTGATTTCAACTAGACATTTCAATATAAATAAAAAAAAATTTAACAAAACTAGTTTTTTTTCTAATAAAATTGTAATACTATAACCGCTTCTTTTAATTTTTTTTGAAAGCAACTTTAAAATTTAACGCCACCTCTCGAGTCTTATACTCCAAATTTGGGGATAAAGCCCACTCCTAGACCAGGAAGATAAGTTTTTTGAATTAGTTAAGAGCTCTGTCGTTAGGCCTGAAGGGCCGTCATGTTACAGCCCAGGTCGAAGCGAAGCGGAGGCCTGGGTAAAATAAAAAAGAATCGAGTCCTGAAAGGACGGCATACTCAAAGGAGTGATTTCGCTTCGCAAGGGAATGGAGGATTTTTTATCTCTACATTAGCTCTAGAAGGAGAAAAAAATATTTTGCTTCTCAAAAAGAACACCAAATATTTGTGGGATTAATTTATGCCGTCCTTTCAGGACTCGATTCTTTTTTTATTTTACCCAGGCCTCCGCTTCGCTTCGACCTGGGCTGTAACATGACGGCCCTTCAGGCCTAACGACAGAGCTCTTAACTAATTCAAAAAACTTATTCTCCTGGTCTAGGAATGTGGGATAAAGAATGACAAACCAAATGATTTAAGAAAACAAGACTCATTTTGCTTTGAAAAATTAGATCTGCAAATTGAAAAGCCCCTCCCTCTTACTAGAAGCGATAGCCAAGACAATCTCTTAATCTTTTCTAAGGCTTTTATGTGCATATTTAAGAACCCAGCGATTTTGCTGAACGGCAGCCAAGACAATCTGTGGATCTTTTTTAAGGCTTTTATCTGCATATTCAAGAGCTTTGCCATTTTGCTTAACAGCAGCCAAGACAATCTCTCGATCTTTTTTAAGGCTTTCCTCTGCATATCGAAGAGTATTGCCATTTTTCTGAACGGCAGCCAAGATAATCTCTCGATCTTTTCTAAAACCTTTATCTGCATGTTTAAGAGCCTCGCCATCTTGTTGAACAACAGCCAAGACAAACTCTCGATCTTTTTTAAGGCTTTCATCTGCGAATCTAAAAGCTTTGCCATCTTGTTGAACGACAGCCCGGACAAACTCTCGATCTTTTTTAAGGCTTTGATCTGCGAATCTAAAAGCTTTGCCATCTTGTTGAACGACAGCCCGAACAAACTCTCGATCTTTTTTAAGGCTTTGATCTGCATATTCAAAAGCATCGGCAGTTCGTTTAATGGCGGCTAAGACAATCTCTCGATCTTTTTTAAGGCTTTTATCTGCATGTTTAAGAGCCTGGCCAATTTGCTGAACGGCAGCTAAGACAATCTCTCGATCTTTTTTAAGGCTTTTATCTGCATAGTGAATAGCCCAGCCATTTTGCTTAACAGCCGCCAAGACAAGGTCTTGATCTTTTTTTAAGCTTTCATCTGCATATAGAAGAGCTCGACCATCTTGCTGAATAGCAGCCAAAACCACCTCTCGATCTTTTTCGAGGTTTTCATCTGCATATTCAAGAGCTCTACCATTTTGCTGAACGGCAACCAAGACAATCTCTCGATCTTTTTTAAAGCTTTCATTTATATCAAAAACAGAAGCTCCGAAACAGCGAGCAACTTGAATAAAAATTTTTTTATCGTTAAGCTTGGGAAATTTTTTAAGGGTAGAGATGGCTGATTCTCTTGCCCGGTCCCATATCACTAGTCGATCATTTACCACTCCTTGACCACCCACGTAAAGTTTTAAGATAAAATCATTTTTGATCATTATTAATCTTTGATCGTCATTACCATATACAAGAGAGTTTAACATAGATAGTTGTTCTTCGGCCACTTGCTGGATATTCTTATTGGCACTAGTTTTACAAACTTGTGGATCCCATGAATAGTAATCCAAAAGAGAAAGAAATAAACTGTTAGCACAAAATAAACTTGATTGAACCATTAACAATTTTCTAAAACTTTCTCCATAGAAGTAGGGATGGAGTTGGACTTGGGCTCGATCGATCAACTGAAGTTCCTGAGAGGTAAAAGACTTCTTTTGATCAGTTATGACACATTCGAGGGGAAACGTAATAGGTGATTGAGGGCTCTTTGTAAGTTGAAAAAGAGTCTGCGCCACTGAGAGGCAAGGATTCTTTTCAAAAACTCTTTTCCATCTTTTACAAGTGACTAAAATAGAAGAAATATCACTTACAAGTGGCCTTTTTTGATTGACAACCCGATCAAAAAAAATTTCTAATATCTCATCAGGAAGGATGGTGTTTAAGCAAACTTCGTTTGAAGTGGTTTGCATTGCTTGTGAATTAAGGGGCGTAAGTTGCATAAATATTCTTTAATTAAATTTATATATTTTAATTTTTATTCGTGATTCTATAATAATAGATCAGATTTTTAATCTAAAGGTTGAAATAGACAGAACACCTTTGCAAGATTTAGATCTGCAAATTGAACAGCCCGGCCATCTTACTGATAACAGTAGCTAAGACAAAGTCTCGATCTTGTTTAAAACTTTCGTCTGCATATTGAAGAGCCATGCTATCTTGCTGAACGGCAGCTAAGACAATCTCTTGATCTTGTTTAAGACTTGCATCTGCATATTCAAGAGCACGGCCATTTTGCTGAACGACTGCCAAGACAAACCCTCGATCTTTTTGAAGGCTTTCATCTGCATAGAGAAAAGCAATGCCATCTTGCTGAACAGCAGCCAAGACAATCTCTTGATCTTGTTTAAGACTTGCATCTGCATATTCAAGAGCTTTGCCATTTTGCTGAACGGCAGCCAAGACAATCTCTCGATCTTGTTTAAAGCTTTTATCTGCATATTGAAGCGCATAGCCATTTTGCTGAACAGCAGCTAAGACAATCTCTCGATCTTTTTTAAGGCTTTCATCTACATCTTGAAGAGCCCAACCAGTTTGCTTAACGGCAGTTAAGACAACTTCTCGATCTTTTTTAAAACTTTCATCTGCATATTTAAGAACCCCACCACTTTGCTGAACGGCAGCCAAGATAATCTCTCGATCTTTTTTAAAACTTTCATTTGCAAATTTAAGAGCTACGCCATTTTTCTGAATGGCAGCCAAGACAATCTCTCGATCTTTTTTAAAACTTTCATCTGCAAATTGAAAAATCTCGACATTTTTCTGAATGGCAGCCAAGAGAATCTTTCGATCTTTTTTAAAGCTTTCATCTGCATATTCAGGAGCCCAGTGACTGATAGCCAAGACAAACTCTTGATCTTTTTTAAGACTTTCATCTGCATAGTAAAAAGCATAGCCATTTCGCTGAACGGCAGCTAAGACAATCTCTCGATCTTTTTTAAGGCTTTCATCTACATGTTGAAGAGCATAGCCATGCTGAACGGCAGCCAAGACAATCTCTCGATCTTTTTTAAGGCTTTCATCTGCATTGTAAAGAGCGTTATAGCCATCGTGCTGAACGGCCGCCATGACAATTTCTCGATCTTTTTTAAGACTTTCATCTGCATATTGAAGAGCACCTCCTGTTTGCTGAACGGCAGCCAAGACAATCTCTCGATCTTTTTTAAGGCTTTCATCTGCATATTCAAGAGCTTCGCCCTTTTGCTGAACGGCAGCTAAAACAATCTCTCGATCTTTTTTAAGACTTTCATCTATAGCAAAAATAAAATGCCCAAAACAGCGAGCCAGTTGTATAAGTTTTTTTTTATCTTTAAAGTTGGGAAATTTTTTAAGTGTGGAGATAACCGATCTGATTACCAGCCGCCATATTTGATCTCCACTACATAGGTAAAGTTTTGCAATAAAATCATTGTTAATCATCATTAATCTTTGGTCGTCAGTGCCCCATATAAGAGAGCTTAAAATAGACAATTGTTCTTCGGCCACTTGCCGGATGTTTTGATTGGCGCTGGTTTTGCAATGTTGCGGATTCCATGAATAGTGATTCAAAAGCGAAAGAAATAAACTGTTAGCGCCAAATAAAGGTGAATTAAGCATTAACAATTTTTTAAAACTTTCCCCATAGGAGCCTTGTTGGGCTCGATCGATTAACTTAAGTTCTTGAGATGTAAAATTCTTCTTTTCAGTCGCGAGAAATTCTCGGAGAGAATTAATAGAGGATTGAGGACTCTTTTTAAGTTGAAAAAGACTCTGAGCCAAGGAGACGCAAGGATTCTTCTCAAGAACTCTTTTCCATCTTTTACAGGTGAATAAAATAGAAGAAATATCACCTAAAAGTGGCTTTTTTTGATTGACAACCCGATCAAAAAAAACTTCTAATACTTCATCAGGAAGTAAATTATTTAGGCAAACTTCGTTCGAAGTGGTTTGTATTCCTTGTGAATTAACGGGCGTAATGTGCATATCTATCCTTTTTAGCTTTATTATTATAAAAACATAACATCTTAATTACAATTACATTTTTAAATTTATTCTATTGTCACTAATAGATTTAACCTAATTTTAGTAATGATTTGAGCCTGAAAAGGGCTCTAAGGTGAAATAGCCAGCCAGCAGCCTGGGAAAACAGACCTCTATCTTAGTCTGAATAAGTTGCATAAATATGCTTTAATTAAATTAATTATTTTAATAATTAAATCTATATTTTAATTTTATTTATAATTGCAACTTCACACATTCTGAATTTATAATTTTTAATATTATAATTCTATAAATACAACATCTTTATTGCAACTTCATATATTCTTGAGAAGCCAGTTTAAAACTAATCCCTAGCAAGATCCTAATAACAGCTTCCCATCGATTGTCCGGCAAGCCATCCTGTTGTCCAAGCATTTTGAAAGTTAAATCCTCCCGTTACACCATCGATATTGAGAATTTCTCCAGCAAAATACAACCCGGGTACAATTCGGCTTTCCATTGTTTTAAAATCCACCTCCTCTAATGCCACTCCCCCACATGTGACAAATTCTTGCTTATAAGTTGTTTTACCTTGAATATTTAATGAGGTGCAACGCAGCTGCCGGACTAGCGCTTGCAGTTGCTTATGGGACAATGCGGACCAGCGCACCTCTTCAGGAATGCCAGCCAGGTTCACTAATCGCTTCCATAATTGCTTTGGCAAAGAAAAGTGAGGCTCTGTTCCAACCTGACGAAGAGCAACACCTTGCTTGCTTTCTTGCAATCGCTGACGCACTTCCTCCTCTGCAAGTAAAGGAATCCAATTCACGAGCACCTGCGTCTGATAATGTAGAGAATGCAATTCACGAGCTGCCCAAGCAGATAACTTTAGGACGGCAGGCCCACTTAATCCCCAATGGGTAAAAAGCAAGGGTCCCAGTTGTTCAAACCCCCATTGAGGAAGTTGCACTAAGACAGGCGACACTGCCACTCCCTGCAAATCAAGAAAAGGAGAATCTGGAATATTAAAAGTAAAAAGAGAAGGAACAAGAGGAATCACTGTATGGCCAAGCTGTTCGATTAAGGGATAAATTTTAGGAGAGCTTCCTGTTGCCAGAAGTAAACGATCACATTCTAATTGCTGACCATTTGACAGTTCCAAAATAAATCCTTGTGGGTCACGTCGTCTAATTGTCTGAACTCCCTGTTCTAATTGGAGCTCGACCCCAACTCGTTTGGTTTCATTCAATAGACATTCAATAATCGTATCTGATCGATCTGTAATGGGAAACATACGTCCATCTTCTTCAGTTTTAAGAATGACACCCCGGCTCTCAAACCATTGAATGGTATCTTTTGACTGAAATCGACTAAAAGGACCTCGCAACTCTTTATGGCCCCGTGGATAGTTTTTAACAAGAAGTGCAGGATCAAAACAGGCATGAGTCACATTACAGCGTCCTCCACCTGAAATGCGTACTTTAGCCAATACTTGACGCGTTTTTTCAAGTAGAAGAATACGATGCTCTGGATAATGTTGAGCACTGGTGATGGCCCCAAAGAAGCCTGCAGCCCCTCCCCCAACCACAACGATGGTCAAAGAATTCATGACGCCTCTTCTCCAGCTTGCAAATCCAAGCTCGCTTGTTCCCACTGTTCCATCGCGTTTAGGAGGTTATTCTCTAATTGAAGTTTATCATTGACTAACTGTTGCTGCTCTTCACGAGAAGTGCGTTGATAAAAACCTTCATTAGCCATGCGCATATCCAATTCTTGAATTTTCTTTTCTAGCTGGTGGCAGTTTTCTTCCGCTTGAGTCACTCTCTTGCGCAACTGAGCCATTTGACTTTTTAATTTTTTTTGATGGTTATAAGGATTGGTAGAGAGACTTTTAGGAGAAGTATTTTCATGAGAATAGCGTTGACTTAAGGGAAGATTGGAAGTCAAATAATCTTTTTCCTGCTTTTCGAGATAGTCGGCATAAGTTCCCTTAAAATCTTTTACTCCCTGATAGGAAATCTCTATGATGCGATTAGCGAGACGCGAAACAAAATAGCGATTATGGCTGACAAGTAAAAGTGTGCCCTCAAAGTTCTCAAGCGCTTTTGCTAATTCCTCAATAGCTTCCATATCTAAGTGGTTGGTAGGCTCGTCAAAGAGGAGGACATTAGGTTTTTGCAACATCATTTTGGCTAGCAGAAGGCGAGCTGTTTCACCTCCGCTTAACGTGTGGATAGATTGATTAACAGTCTCTCCGGAGAAGAGCACGCGTCCTAAGAGATCCCTCAAACGCTCTTGTGGAATCTCTCTATCAAATTGACCTAACCATTCTAGAAGGCTTAATGAACCTTTAACCTCTCGGGCATGATCTTGAGGAAAATAGGCTAAACGAGCCGCAAATCCCCACTGAAACATCCCTTGATCGGCGGTTTGGTTTTGGGCAAGAATTTCTAATAAAGTAGACTTTCCAATCCCGTTAGGACCAATAATGGCAACTTTTTCTCCACGTTCAACTTCAAAGGAAACGCGATCTAAAACCTTTTTAGAGCCATACGCCTTACTCATTTCTTTCACCGTTAAGACAGTAACACCAGAGGCACGTAAGGGCTCAAAGATTAATTGAGGATAAATACGTGAACTTGGAACGAGGTCTAAAGACTCCATCTCCTCTTCTAGTTGTTCGACAAGGCGCGCCTTGGATTGGGCTTGGCGTGCTTTGCTCGCTTTGGCACCAAAGCGATCAATAAATCCTTGCAAATCAGTGCGCCGCTTGCCATGCTTTTGCAGCATATGCTCTTTAAGTTCACGATCCAAAATTTTTTGTTCTTGGAATCGCTCATAATTGCCTTTATAAATTTTAATAGTTCCATAATCGACATCGGCAATATGAGTACAAATGCCATTCAAAAATTCGCGATCATGGGAAGTGAGGACCAGTGTACCTGGAAAATTGCGCAGATAATCTTCCAACCATTTAATAGAATATAAGTCCAAATGGTTGGTCGGTTCATCCAAAACGAGAATATCTGGTTTGCCAAATAACACTTGAGCCAGCAAAACACGCAATTTATAGCCTCCTGAGAGGACATCAAGAGGTTGACGATGCCACTGTTCACGCACTCCTAATCCTTCCAACAATTTTGCCGCTTCTCCCTCGGCTACATAGCCCTCCTGTTCCTCTATGACTTTTTCCCATTTCACTAACATATTACAATCTTGGTCGTCAAAGCCTTCTTTTTCTAAAAGAATTCTTTTTTTTCTATGGCTTCCCAAAGCTTTTTCTTGCCTTGTAAGACGACATCTAGAATCAACTGTTGTTTATACACATAATGGTCTTGGCTCAATGATCCTAAAGCAAGTTGTTGAGGAAGGCTCACTTGACCACTTTCAGACGTCAATTCACCAGTTAAGATTTTGATTAAGGTTGATTTTCCGCAACCATTTGCGCCCACTAGTCCATAACGATTTCCCGCATTGAATTGCAAAGAAACATTGTGAAACAAAATTTTGGCGCCAAAGCGCATGGAAAGTTGAGTTAGAGTCAGCATACTGAAATTTTAGTTAAATTATTTTTAATAATTGTATCATATTGATTAATATAAAATAAATTAAAAGAAATTAAAGAAAATTAAAAGGAAGTCAAGATGTTGCATGCCCTTCAAATTGTAGGGACGTTACTATTCATTGCGATTTTGCTGCAACTTTTTCTAATCAAAAAGCTCTTAGACCGAGATTAAGAGTCATGAAGTAGGCGTCTTTTTAAGGATGCATCGCAGCTGGAGGTTGCCATCCCGTATAAATCAATACTACCCCGATTAAAATGACAATCACTCCCCCTAAGAGAAACCATCTCGTTCGTTGCGTATAATGACCTGTTACGCCCTCTACTACCTTATTTGTTAGTGTTTGCGTTTTTCTACCTCCATATCCAATTAAAAAAACTCCTATGACTAATAGAATGACTCCAATGAGACTTAAAATTGTCATTTTTCCTCCTAATTTTTTTTAACTTGATCCCATTGCCCTTCGTACCAGAAAGTGACCGAAGGAGCAAAAATTTTATTGCTGCTTTTTGCCTTCTTGCAGCAAATCATGTAGATTGAAATGCTCGTAAGGCTGGCTCCATGCCACCTCTCCGAGAGGGCCAGCATGCGCCACCCAAACATCTAAACTTGTGGGAGCAAAAATGGCAGTGTGAAGATTACTTGAAAGCCCCCCTTCTCCCTTAATGATCTCTTGTAGATCTTTAATCTCTATCCTTCCATAGGACTTAAGGATACGCTGAATTAAAACAGGGTAACGTTGTGGATGGCAAAAACCTATTAAAATTAAACAATCCTCCGGCTGAGTATGAATTAATCCCCATAATTGCTTTTTTTCCTGCTCTTTAAATAAAAGAGTTTGATAGGGAGAAATTTGCATTTGAGAGTGATTAAATACTTTCTTGTCATCGTTTATCCCACTAGTTTCATTGCATAGGTCACCGGCATCAAAGAGAGCATAAGAAGTTCCTGGTTCAATAAATTGCACTTGTTGGCTTGTCGCATATACTCCTATTGATTCTCCACTCTTGCCATCTGAAAAGACATAATAGTACTCGCATGTGCGTTGGGTAGTAGCTAAAATCTTTTTCACTTCTGACAAGCTGTCAGCCTCTTCTAAAATTTTTCGGATTAAAAAAGCCATGGGCATTCCCTCATATTGACCATACCCTTTTCCACCAATTTCTCCAATGGCAATGTGCTGACCATTCATTCCAGTAACAGAGCCAATAAAGCCAGCATAAGACACATTTAAAAAAGGAATTTTGCCTTCAGGTTGAACAACCATAAGAACAGCCGTATCTTGTAAGTTCTTTCCAACAGAATAGTCTAAGACCCTAACATGATAAAGATCTGCGCTTTTTGTCGCTTTTCCTTTCACAGTTAATCCACTACAATGAAACATTTCGGGAAAAAGATTGAGCAACAAAATTTTCTCATAGGGAAGCCCTGCTCCATCAGCGAGCCCTTGAAGTTCTTGTAAATAATCCTGGGGAATATGTTTGAGAACCTTTGGAAGTTTTGCAAGAAAAGATTGGATTTGGGGGTGCTCTGAATGAGCAAGGATTTGATGATCAATTAACCGTTTGACATTATAGGCAACAGCCTCTTTTAATTGCTGACCATGCTGATAGCCTAATTCGTAAGGAGAGCCTTTCAAAAACAATTTAGTAGGAACAAAGGGCTTTTTTTCTATTTTTTGCTCTAACTCATCCCAAGTAGTTATTCCCATTAGCATTCCACATATCAGGCAGCTAAATAAATAGATGATTAATACTTTTAGCTTCACAGATTTCTCCTCTTTTCACGATCATTCTTTGATTAAATGCAAGCGGATATCTTATCAGAATCAAGAATATCTTAAACAGTCCTTCGTTTTTTTACCTAGTACTCAACCACATTAGTTTTGTGTATTTAGACTGCTTCAAAGCCCCGGGGTAGGGTGTTCATTTTGTGCAAAAAATGAGCTTTATTTTTCACAATAATTGGCATAGTTGAATAGAAGGTCGCATGTTTATGCCGTCCTTTCAGGACTCGATGTCTTTTTGATAGAACCCAGGCCTCCGCTTCGCTGCGACCTGGGCTGTAACATGACGGCCCTTCAGGCCTTAACAAGAGATGTTTAAGTCCCTCTTCTATAGTCCCTAAATCATCTTTTTGTTAAGGCCTGAAGGGCCGTCATGTTACAGCCCAGGTCGCAGCGAAGCGGAGGCCTGGGTTCTATCAAAAAGACATCGAGTCCTGAAAGGACGGCATAAACATGCGACCTTCTATTCAACTATGCCAATTATTGTGAAAAATAAAGCTCATTTTTTGCACAAAATGAACACCCTAGCCCAGGGGCTTTGAAGCAGTCTAAATACACAAAACTAATGTGGTTGAGTACTAGGGAGCGTACCTAAAAGATTTAAATTAAATAAGTTATGATTTATAATTTTCTCTGATAAAACAAGGAGAAAATTTGAATGAATAGGATAGTATTAACCAATGAAAGATGGATAAAATTAAAACCTTTATTGCCAAAAGAACGAGGATATTGGGGCAGACCAAGCCGGCCTCATCGTAAGATTTTAGAAGGCATTATTTGGGTTTTAAGAACAGGAGCCGCTTGGAGGGATCTACCGCCCAAGTATGGTCCTTGGAGCACATGTTATAATCGCTTTAATCGATGGACAAAGGCTGGAATCTGGCAAACGATTTGGCAAGCTTTAAAAGATGAAATTGACGAAGAAAATTACTCTGTAGACAGCTCAATTGTTGAAGCGCATCAAGATGCTTGTAGGATAAAAAAAAGCCGAAGAAGCCATGGGAAAATCAAGGGCCGGAACAACCACAAAAATTCATGCAGTAACAGATGGATTAGGTCGTTGTATTGATTTTATCTTGACAGAAGGTCAAGTACACGAGAGCACTCAAATGAAGCTTTTACTCAGTGGAAAAAATCCACAAAATGTTATAGCTGATAAAGCTTACGACTCAAATGAAATCAGAGATTTTATAGAAAAGATGGGAAGTCAAGCTGTCATACCCAGCAAAGTATCAAGAGCTGAACTAATTGAACATGATAAACATATCTACAGAGAGCGTTGCTTGGTAGAAAATTTTTTTCAGTTTATAAAACGATTTAGGCGTATTGGAATAAGATACGAAATGAAAACTCAAAATTATGCAGGAATGTTGACAATCACTTGTATTATACAATGGTTAATCTTTTAGGTACGCTCCCTAGTACTTCATTGCATTAGTTTGAGATCAGAAAAGATCTAAGAAATGACTAAAGAAGAGGTCAATAGGGTTAACTATTGACCTCATGAAAGGAAAGTTTAGAAAGATTGTCTGAGAGCAAGACCCAAACTATGATCTCTTGCATGCTCTCTTGCAACAAAGTAACGATATTCGAGGCCAAGAGAAGTATCCTGTGTGAGGCGATAGCTAATGCCAGCAATCGCTTGGCCTGCTATTCCATTACCTGTCCCCTTTTTACTCTCGATCAAAAGCCCATCGTGATGCACTTTCACATGACCGCCTATGTGAGTATATCCAATTCCTACACCAACATAGGGCACAATGTTAGGACAGTAGCAAGACACACCATCAAAGTCATAAAGAAAATTAGCCATATAGGACCATGAATAGGTAGAACCAGAAACTTTGTAATTTTCAGCAAAAGTAGTCGATTCCCCATGCTTGATCTGGTTCTTTCTATAAGCAACCTCGCCTTCCATGCGAAATCCATTATTAAATTTATAGCCAAGCGATAATGCCGTAGCATATCCTACTCGTGTTTTAAGCTTAACATCATGTGTGTGGTGAAAATTTAACCAATTTGCTCCTCCAAAAGCACCAACATAAAATCTTCCTCCCTGGGAACAGGGATCACATCGTCCCACACAAGGATCTTCACAGTATCCTACACATTGATCAGCATATCGATATTGCTGTGGATAATTGCATTGGTTATAAGATGGATTTGCATAAATATTTGCTACTAAAAACAAAGAGATCCAAAAAGAATAAATCGATAATAATTTCTTCATACTCACTCCAAATGAAGTTAATTTAAATTTTTATTTGTTTTCAAAAAAAACAAACCTCTATTAATTGAGCAACTTCCAATTAATAGCCTGACATCTTAGACCTTTATAAGATTTTAAGTAAAGATAGAATAAAAATTTTAAATAATTCAATTAAATCTATTAAGACATATCTGTGAGCCATTTACATCTTATTCATTTGATATTCAAGGAAATGAGTTAATTCAAATAAAAAATTTATAACTTTTTATTTTTCATTTGAAATTGAATACTCTATGTTTTTAAACTGATGAATATGATAGAATATGTCTTTTGTTAAAAAATTTGATTACTTACTTTTCCTATGTTTATAAAAAATTAATTTATTCTTTAATAGAAAAATAATTTTAAATATTAAAATAATTATAGTTTTAATCAAACAAAACAAGGGCACCGATGTTAGCAAAAACAATTATAGCAAGCTTATTTTGCATGTTACTTACCTGCGGGAGTGCACTAGATGGATTTGATGTTAAATTTAATAAATTTTCTAATTATTATTTTTTAGATCAGCATATTGATTGGGGAAATTTATATCTAGAAGGGGTTGATATTGATTTTAAAGCTGCTGAACTCGCTCAGCAAAAATTAAAGGGCGGCCGATTTGATGAAACGATTCACTCAGTAGTGCCTAATGATTTTTTTGTAACTGATAGAGAATGGAAGCAAGCGAAGGATTATATTGCGTATGTGATTGGACCTATTCCTAATCTCAATAAAAAAGAAAGCGCTCGATGGGAGAATAGCTCTAAAAACGTGGATCAACTTTTACAAGATGCCGAGCAAGTATCACCAATTTTTAAGAGAGATTTTCAACAGATTGCTTATCGCATCCAAGCAGTCGCTAATTTTGGACCAAATGATCAATTTATTGTGAAATCCAAAAAGAGTTTAACAGAAAAAGTTGATCGAGATGCCAGCTTATTTAAAATGTCAAAAGAAGAAGCGGTTATAAAAATTGGCGATGCTATAAGAGGAACGATCATTGTAGATCATTTGCAAAAAATCCCGACAGTCATTAGTGCAATCATGCAATATGCTGATAATAAGGGAGCAAAAGTTGCCTTTAAAAATTTATGGATTGAAGATCGAGAATCGGGATATGTAGGGATACATGCAAAAATTCTTTATCCTTTACCACATGCGAAAAACGGAACAGAAGACCGTTACATCCTGGCAGAAATGCAAATTCATCTAGCCAATATGGTCGATGGAACTGAAGCGAGTGCTAAGGAGCGGGCCCACTTCATTTATGAACAAGTTCGCGATGAAGATTTAAATCCAGAAGAGCTCGCTGCAGCGTCCAAGTTGTTCTTTTTAACAGCTATGGAAGAGGTTCTAGCAAAATTAGAAAAATAATATTGCCTTATGATGAATTGAAAATAAGTGTTTTCAAAACTGAAATGATACCAGTTAAAATAGAAGACAAGCGTGCTTTAAGAGTCGGCGATAGATTGCCTTAAAAGGTTTTTGAGATACACATCCAAACGCAACAGCGGTTGGATGGTGGATTTATTATTGAGGAATAATGCGAGAGCGACCATAGGGGCTAATTATCACATAAACAGGTTGACCCATATTAAAAGCTTGATCTCGGCCTTGAACAACTGTAATGAAATTGCCATTATAGAGCTGAACAGTATATTCAAAAGCCATTTGTTGTTTTAAATTTTTTTCAACTAAGGATCCAGCGACAGCACCTGCAATGGCTCCTGCAGCAGTAGGAACAAAATTCCCCCTACCCAAAGCATTTCCAACCATACCGCCTGCAACTCCACCGCCAACGATTCCCAGTCCATTATCTTCCAGCTGATCCCCTTGTTCCACACAAACATAACGCACATTTCTGATGACACCTGGATAAGTTGTTGAAACTTCTCCTACTTGTCTAGAAGCGTAAACATTCGAATCAATTTGTTTTGCACAAGATGTAAATGATATTGCACATAATGCAAGTAATATTATTTTTCTCATATTTTATCCTTTTATTTATTTCCATATAAATTGTTTCATAAGGTTAATCAGCTTATCTTTTCTATGAAAAATGGCTCATATACCTACCTCATCGCATGAAAAGGAGTTGAGTGTAGCAAAATCCCCTATTTTTTGCCCTCAGAAAAAAATGAGTTTAATATTAGGAGTAAATTCAAAAATTTAATTTTATTATTTGATTAAATTCAATTCTGTTTAGAGTGAGGTTGAAAGAACCTGTGAATATCGTTTGTTAAAATGGTAAAACAAGCCATTTGTACGTTACTGATATGCAATCAAGTTTAATATAGGATGGCCATATGTCTTTTATTTTCACTCTTGAAAAGTTTGATGTTTTAAAAAATTTTCCCGATATGAAAATTTTTCAAACAGATTATCAATATGCTGAAAAAAATGATTTAATTAAACGCGTCTCCGCTTTAAAGAATGAATTACCTAAAAATCTACGGTCTTTACTAGAAGGGATTTGTCACCCTGATTTTAAAGTTACTATTTATGATAGTGTTCTTTTACACGAGCTTAAAAAAGTTTCTCTTTTTTTTGCTAAACATGCAAATTTTAGACCCGCTGAAGCAAACCAGCAGGCTTTTTGGCAAACAATTGCTTTCAATTTAGATCGATTAATTCAAGAAAAAGCAGCTTTTCCATTGCTTAACCTTGATTCAGATATTTTATATGAGCTTTTTTCTTATCTTTCATTGACTGATATTTCCACTTTAATTCAAGTAGCCTATGTGAAAGATACTTATCTCAACCCTTTTGTTACATCTACAAGACAAATTCCCCCGAACTTAAAAATAAGAAAGAGTCATGAAGGATGGACGAATCTCGTACAAGAAGTGCTTATTAACCATCCTTTTTTGATTTCATCAGCACCTAATAGTAGCCATATCCAAAAAGCACGCATCTATCTGAAAGTAAGCAAAGAATGCCAAAAAAAGCAACCTATTGCTCTTTCCAGTCTTTTTTCCAGTCTTTATGCTCCAACTAATGAAAGGGTCCGCCAACACTATTTGCTTGAATTATCCGATGATCAACTATTCAAAAATTTTCTTGGTTATACTTGTCCGACAGGCAAAATTCTTACGCTAGAAATCCCATCCAAAAGGTCTTCTAAATCGCCTTATGCTTGCTCATTATTGCAGCCTATATCACAATCCATAAATTATTGGAATCAGTTGATTAAAACCTTTTCAGATACTGAAAAATTAAAAATCACAACACTTTTCAATGATGATCTTCTTATTCTCGAGAAACAAAAACCCATCTTAGAAGTAATTAATCAACTGCCAAATGTTCTCCAATTGGAATTAGAATTTTATCACTTTACGCAATTTGTTCCTGTCTATTCTGCTACGCGACTTGAATCTTATAACACCTTCATTCACAAATTTCCACAACTCACAAAATTGATTTTAATTGGCAAAGATATTTCTTCAAATTCTAAAAATATCGACAATCTTCAGCAACGGTTTCCAGAAGCATTCGAGACTGCTTATCAAAACATCTACCATTTGTCCTTTCCCATCCGAAAGCTTCTTCATCCCAATTTAGGAATTCAATCAATTCAAATCAATCTCGACTATTTTCCCTATCTTCCATTAGAGCGTTTCGAAGACTACCACAAACAAAAGCGCACCCTTTATCCAGCTTATTATCTCAAATGTCTAATGAAAGCTATTCTCCACGCATTTAATTTAAAATTTCTTTCAGAAATGCAATTATACATTCCTAAACCACCCATCGTTAACACATGGGAAGAAATCGCTCCTTTATTAAGTCCACAATTTCAGGCACTGAATCTCCATACTGAGATGAAAATTTTAGATGACCAGATGGTCTTTACTTTCCAAAAGAATCCAAATCCGATCTCTCTTCAATAAGAGTCTTTGATTGACAGTCTTATTATAAGATTTTACATGCAAATTATTATATAGATAATTGTTAAATAATTAGATAAAAAAAATATATTATATTGATTTTATAAAACGAATAAATTAGAATAATTTAAACAAATATTTAAATAAAGGATATTATGTTTAACTATTATATTAATAACTACAGAGAATTTAGTTCAGATTTGGTTGAAGAAAATTCACTATTAAAACCAAATAATAATACACAAATAGATAATACACAAATAGATCAATTATCTAAAGAAGCCTTTTCTCAATTACAAGATTTATCAAGAAAATATCCAGAAAAAGAATTTGCTAAACAGCAGGCATCTTATTATTCAATACCACCTGACTGTAGTAAGCACAATGAAGCTTTAGTGTGTGCTCGAGTATACGGCAAAAGGGTGCGAGATAAAAATGAAGAAATAGAAAGGGCTACAAAAAGAATTCGTCATCGATACGAAAGCGACGTTGAAGGGAAAGAGAAGACTGATAAACAAGATGAATATGGTAAACTCACTTATTCTAATGGTGATGTATTTGAAGGAGGATTTAGAGAAGGGAAGCGACATGGTCATGGAAAATTGATTTATTGTAAAGGAGATGTATTCGAAGGAGAATTCAAAGACAACAAGATAGATGGTCCTGGAAAATTGTATGTTTCTTCTGGAACAATATTTGAAGGTGATTTTAGAGAGGGAAAATGTAACGGGCCTGTCAAAGTGACATTTCCTGATGGAAAAATTCTTGAAAGCGAATTCAACGATGGCAAGGGAAGTCATGTCGGAAAGGTAACATTTGTTAACGGAATCATTCTTTATGGCAACTTCAAAAATGGGAAGATAAATGGTTCTGGAAAAATCGTTTTTCCAGATGAGAGAATTTTTGAAGGAGAATTAAAAGATAGCGAGGCAAATGGCGCTGGGAAGATTATCTTTCCTGATGAAAAAATTTTCCAAGGGGCATTTAAAGATGGTAAAGCAGATGGCGATGGAAAAATGATTTATCCTAATAATAAGACTTTTGAAGGAAAATACAAAGATGGCAAGGTAAATGGTCCAGGAAAATGGACCTTTCCTGATGGAAGAATTTTTGAAATTGAATTTAAAGATGGCAATCCACACGGCATGGGAACCACATATTTTCCTAACAATAGAATTGTTAAGGAAAAATTTAGTCATGGTTGGAAGTATGGCCTCGCGCAACTGATTTTTTCTGATGGAAGAACTTTTGAAGGGGAATGCAATAATGGCGAAATGCATGGTCATGGAAAGATGACCTATCCTAATGGCAAAATTTTAGAAGGGATATTCATAAATGACAACGCGCATGGCTTAGGAAAAATCACTTTTCCTGATGGAAGAATCTTTAAAGGAGAGTTAAAAGATAATCTGGCGAATGGCTTCGGAAAACTCACTTTTCCTAATGGAAAAATCTTTGAAGGGATGTATAAAGATAATCAGGCGAATGGCTTCGGAAAATTTTTTTTTCCTAATGGAAGAATCTTTGAAGGGGCGTATAAAGATAATCAGGCGAATGGCTTCGGAAAAATCTTTTTTCCTGATGGAAGAATCTTTGAAGGAGAGTTAAAAGATAATCAAGCGAATGGCTTCGGAAAAATCATTTTTCCTGATGGAAGAATCTTTGAAGGGGCGTATAAAGATAACCACGCGAATGGCTTCGGAAAAATCTTTTTTCCTGATGGAAGAATCTTTGAAGGAGAGTTAAAAGATAATCAAGCGAATGGCTTCGGAAAAGTCATTTTTCCTGATGGAAGAATCTTTGAAGGGGAGTACAAAGATAACCAGGCGAATGGCTTCGGAAAGATCATTTTTCCTGATGGAAAAATCTTTATTGCAAAACTTGAAAATCAGAAATTGAAAGGCACGGGAAAGCTCATTTCTACTAATGGAAAAGTCTCTAGGATAGAAGAAGAGGATCTTTATAAAAATGGATAAATGGATGATAGCAAGGTTCAGTAATAAAAATAAATCGTCTTACTAGGGAGCGTACCTAAAAGATTTAAAATAATAACTCTTATGATTTATAATTTTCTCTGATAAAACAAGGGGGAAATTTGAATGAGTAGGATAGTATTAACTAATGAAAGATGGATAAAAATAAAACCTTTATTGCCAAAAGAACGAGGATATTGGGGCAGACCAAGTCGGCCTCATCGTAAGATTTTAGAAGGCATTATTTGAATTTTAAGAACAGGAGCCGCTTGGGAGGGATCTACCACCCAAGTATGGTCCTTGGAGCACATGTTATAATCGCTTTAATCGATGGACAAAGGCTGGAATCTGGCAAACGATTTGGCAAGCTTTAAAAGATGAAATTGACGAAGAAAATTACTCTGTAGACAGCTCAATTGTTGAAGCGCATCAAGATGCTTGTAGGATAAAAAAAAAGCCGAAGAAGCCATGGGAAAATCAAGGGCCGGAACAACCACAAAAATTCATGCAGTAACAGATGGATTAGGTCGTTGTATTGATTTTATCTTGACAGAAGGTCAAGTACACGAGAGCACTCAAATGAAGCTTTTACTCAGTGGAAAAAATCCACAAAATGTTATAGCTGATAAAGCTTACGACTCAAATGAAATCAGAAATTTTATAGAAAAGATGGGAAGTCAAGCAGTCATACCCAGCAAAGTATCAAGAGCTGAACTAATTGAACATGATAAACATATCTACAGAGAGCGTTGCTTGGTAGAAAATTTTTTTCAGTTTATAAAACGATTTAGGCGTATTGGAATAAGATACGAAATGAAAGCTCAAAATTATGCAGGAATGTTGACGATCGCTTGTATTATACAATGGTTAATCTTTTAGGTACGCTCCCTAGTACTCCATTACATTAGTTTTAGCCTATTGGGAGTGCTTCAAAGCCCTGGGATTGGAATGAGATGATTCTCTTGTAGTCCTTCAGACTACATGACGAGGGCTAATCTAACCCAGGGCGATGCCCTGGGCTATTTTTATTTGAATCCTTTCAGGTTCTGAACATTGGACATTTTAGAAGACTTCCTTCTATAACGATTGTAAGGCCCATGCCTATTAAATGGTACATACTCCACAATCATTTTAGAGATGGTTAACAAAAAGATGTCCGATGTTCAGAGCCTGAAAGGATTCAAATAAAAATAGCCAGGAGGGCATCGCCCCATACGCATCAAGCTAAGAGATGAGCGTAGGCTACGCGACGCATTCAGTCGCCGCGCCGCTTCGCTCTGGGCTCTAGGTAAGGGGTTTGAGAACCCACCGTTCGGTCGCCCTCCGGGCTCGGTCACGGTGGGCTATTACCAGTCGTCCTACGGACTCTAGCGGCATTATCAGAACGCCTTAAATAGCATTCAATGGCTTCTACATTGCCGCTAGAGTCCGTAGGACGACTGATTCTAGCCCACCGTGACCGAGCCCGGGGGGCGACCGAACGGTGGGTTATTACCAGTCGTCCTACGGACTCTAGCGGCAATGTAGAAGCCATTGAATGCTATTTAAGGCGTTCTGATAATGCCGCTAGAGTCCGTAGGACGACTGGTAATAGCCCACCGTAACTGAGCCCGGAGGGCGACCGAACGGTGGGTTCTCAAACCCCTTACCTAGAGCCCAGAGCGAAGCGGCGCGGCGACTGAATGCGTCACCCAACAAAAAGTAGCATTTTCCAAACACGCCCTGGGTTAGATTAGCCCTCGTCATGTAGTCTCTGAAGGACTACAAGAGAATCATTTCATCCCAATCCCAGGGCTTTGAAGCACTCCCAATAGGCAAAAACTAATGTAATGTAATGGAATACTCTGTCACATGAGCTTTTGCCTATTGAGACTGCTTCAAAGTTTCGCTTCGGGGTTGAATCGGCATAAGTAGATCCAATATTATATACACACCGCGGTCAAGTTGACCGCCTTTTAAAACAATGTTCGGACATGAAATAAATATTTATTTCTTGCTATAGTGCGGAGCGAATGAGTGTATTGACATAAAAAAATTAAATAACCTAAGATCTGAAAATTAAAAAAATAAATTTCATTTAACTATTATATTAATTAATTTAATTAAAAATAATCATGCAACTGACTCCCCTTCATTCGCAAACACTGCAAAACACTTCTAACGAATCTTTCTTAGACTCCTTAATTCCCAATGAGATATTAGGAATTGTTTTTGATCAAGTTGTCGTCAATCAAAGCCGATCTTCAAGTGACATTTCTTCTATTTTATTCACCTGTAAAAAATGGAAAAGTATTCTGGAACAGAATCCCTGTATTTTCTTGGTGCAAGCCCTATTTCAACTTAAGCAGAGTCCTCAATCTGCTATTACACGTTTTCAGGATTGTAGAGCAACTGATCAAAAGAAACATTTCACCTCGCAGGAACTTAAACTGATTGATCGAGGCAGCAGCAATGGAGAAAAATTTGAAAAATTATTAATGGTTGAATCAGAATTATTTAAATTGAATAGTTTATTTCTTTCTCTTTTGGATCGCTACTCATGGAATCCTGAAATGTGTCAAAACAGCGCCCATAAAAACATCCAGCATGTAGCTAAAGAGCAATTGTCTATTTTAAACTCTCTTGCATCAGGCAGTGACGCCCAAAAATTAATGGTGATCAAAAATGACTCTATCGAAAAACTTTATCGAGGCACACAAGTAAGTCAAACATGGAAGCAGGCAAAAATATCTGTCATCTCTACACTTAAAAAAAATTTTCACAATTTTAATGATAAAAAAATTTTTATTAAAGTTGCTCGCTGTTTTGGATATGCTGTTTTTGATATAGATGGAAGCCTTAAAAAAGATCGAGACATTGTCTTAGCTGCCGTTAAGGAAAATGGCTTGGCTCTTCGATATGCAAATAAATGCCTTAAAAAAGATCGAGAGATTGTCTTGACTGCTGTTCAGCAAGATGGGTGGGCTCTTGAATATGCCGATGAAAGCTTTAAAAAAAATCGAGAGATTGTCTTGACTGCTGTTCAGCAAGATAGCAGGGCTTTTCATTGTGCCAATGAAACTCTTAAAAAAGATCGAGAGATTGTCTTGGCTGCCGTTAAGCAAGATGGCTGGCTTCTTAAATATTCAGATGAAAGTCTTAAAAAAGATCGAGAGATTGTCTTGGCGGCCGTTAAGCAACATGGTTGGGCTCTTCAATATGCAGATGCAAACTTAAAAAAAGATCGGGAAATAGTCTGGACTGCTGTTCAGAAAGCAAGCACCGCTATTGTAGATGCCGATTTAACTCTTCGAATTAAACTTGCCCTCACTGCACTCCTACAAATGACACAAGATTATATACTCCATGGTATTTATAAGTTTTTTGGTCAGTTGATAGATACAAGTAAATAAACAATATTGACTCTTTAATACTATTGATACAGCAGATCAGTGGCTTTAATCGACAAAACCTTTCTAAATTGTACAACACTCAATTTCCTAAACTAATTTAAAAACAAAATACATGTTGATAATAATGTTAAAATGAGTTATCATTGATAACAAGCCGAATAATTAACTTATTCGCACAATAAAATGGAGTTTAATTATATGAATAATTTAATATTAACCAACACTTTCCAAAATGGATGTTGGCCCTATCAAATAACTTCGTCTCATTATCGTCCTTCTTTTCTTCTTATTCTTCTATCCTTTGTGGGTATTCTACCCATTATTAGTCTTTAATCTTATTTTCTCATTTAATAATTTAATTTGAATCGAAATAAATTTTTAAACTTTTGTTTGTAAATAAAAGTTAAAAATTAAAAAATAATTTATAATTTTTTATAATTATTATTTATAATTAAAATTTTAATTTTAATAATTGAAAATCCTACGATTTTCCGTGTAATAATTTTTTAATCTATTTTAAAAACAAGATTTTTATGAATGAACTAAAACATAATAGACCCAATTTCATGTCCTATAATTTATTGGATCAAAAACTAAATACAGAATTAAATCAAAAAAAAGTTAATGCTTTTTTAGAAAATTATCAAAACATTATCTCTTTTGGAATAGAGACAATGAATAAGGTAAAGGAAGGCTATATTCCCGACCCTACCGTGGGAGAAAATGCTTGTCAAATTCGTGCAGCCATGTTTGGCGAATTTATGAATTCAGCAGATTTTTCCAATACAGTTGAAACAACAAAAATCAATTTGGAGAATACTCTACAAGCAATAAAAGAAATCAAACCAAAAATAGATGAAAAGTTTCAAAAAGTAAGAAAAGAAAAAGATGAACAATTAAAAACTTCTTATACATGCACATTAGAGAATTTATTAGAGAATTATCGTCTTAATATCACACTAGATGAAAGAATCTGTCAATTAATTGCTGCTGATTTATTGATGTTTTGTCGAATGCCTAAAAGAAGCTTTGAAAAGCTGGATGGCAAAGTCCAACCATTGGAAAAGATTGAACAAATTGATGCTTTGCGGGCAAGGAATTTTTCCGCAAACACGGTTACAACTATTGATAAAGCAGCAAGAAAATACTTATCGGAAGCTTCTGTGCAATTTTTGCAAAAAAAGGCAAAAATGATAATCGATGAAGACGAGCAAAACAGATTATATTCTTCAGTTAGTGGCCAGAATGTGAAGACCACTAAACTTGGGCTCTCATCTGTCCCCTGTTTCAGTGGTTCTGAAATTATTTTTGCGCAAGCACATCAGCAAAAAATTCCTTTGGTTGTCAAAGTTCTCAGATTGGATTCGGAAACAGCTTCTCAAGAAGGAGAGGAGATTTTTTTCTTCCAATCGGATGGTTCTCGCTATTGTCAGGTCGACAAAGAAAAAATCACTCAAAAAGCAATGTTAGTTTGCGAAGCAGTTAGTATTGCTCATCCTGTTTTAAGTAAGGAAGCTTTGCAAGAAGAAATAAAAAAACGAGACATAAAAGAGGCTATCTTAGCTTTTATGGCTACTCATCCCATTTATGGAGGGGAACTCAAAACAGTAAAAGAGGGGCCCGAAGAAGAAAACGAGAAAAGAAAGGAATATATTGATAAAGCGCTTGAATGGGGCTGTTGTCCGGATAATCAGCGTATTTGCCGTCTTTATCATATGTATGCAAGTTCTAACATCATAAATAAAAATGAGGAAGCATCATGCAAACTTTAACAATAAAAGACTTAGAATATTTGGCCATTGGAACTGCTATTTTAGGTTCAGGAGGTGGGGGGAATCCAGAAAATGAGGTCTTGATGACGAAGCACTCTATGCAACAGCATGGCCCTATCCAATTGAGAGATCCCAGTTCATTAACCAAGGAAGATTTCATTCTTCCCGTTGCTGTTATGGGTGCCCCTTTAGTAGGACTTGAAAAACTACGCAGCGGACGTGAATTTCTTCATTTAATGAAACTCGTTGAAAAGAATCAAGCACGAAAACCCACTCTTTTGATGCCTCTAGAAATTGGAGGAGCAAATGCATTTGCAGCTTTTGCAATTGCAGGGCAAATGGGCCTTCCCGTGCTCAATGGAGATTTAATGGGCAGGGCCTTTCCTCAATTGCAAATGACTTCATTTACAATCAAGGAGATCATCCCTTCACCTTTATTCTTAGCTGATAGTCTTGGAAATACAGCGGTGATTGAATCAAATGATACTATGACTCTGGAAAACATTGCTCGGCATATCACTGTATCCATGGGTTCTAGCTGTTGCATTGCTTTTTGTCCAATAAATGGAGAAAAGGCTAAACATGCTGTGGTTCCCCACACAATGACGCAAGCCATCGAGATAGGCAAAGTCATTGCGCAAGCAAGGGAAAAGGGATTAGATCCAATTGATGCCTTTTTAACAGATTCTCAAGCCGTTTGCTTAGGCAATGGAACAATTACTTCGATCGAGCAAAGCATCAAACAAGGTTTTTTAGAAGGGAGTGTCTGCATTTTAGGAGAAGAGACTCGTTATGAACTTCTCTATCAAAATGAATACCTACTTGCTAAAAAAGATGGGTTAACAATGGCTTGTACACCAGATATCTTAATGTTGTTAGAAAGAGAAACTGCAACGCCTATCACATCTGAATCTCTTCGCTATGGTCTGCAGGTGTGTCTGATAGCAATGCCTGCACCCGCGATTTGGCAGAGCAAACGAGGGCTAGAATTGGCCGGTCCCCAATGTTTTGGGTATCCTATTCATTATCAAACTATAAGGAGGAAAAAATGAAACCTTTATATACTATTGGCATAGACATTGGAGGAACAAATACAGACGCGGTTCTTATCAATGCCCAAGACAAAATTGTAGCAGCAGTTAAAACTATCACAACAAACGACATCACCAGTGGCTTTTCTCAAGCCCTCAAAAGTCTTTTAGCACAAGCAGCTATTGAGGCATCTGCCATCCGCGCTCTTTTTTTAGGAACGACGCATGCTACAAATGCGATTTTACAGCAAAAAGATCTTTATCAAGTCGGACTCATACGGCTAGCTGGACATCATCCTCAATCACTTCCTCCTTGTTTTGACTGGAAAGAAGATTTGAAACAGACTCTTAATATTCGCCATATAACAATCAGTGGAGGATATGAATGCCATGGCGCTTCTATCACCCCTTTTTCTTTAGAAGAAGTGCGGCAAGCAGTTACTACATTATTGGCAAAAGGCATAGAAAGCTTAGCTGTTGTTGGCGTATTTGCTCCTCAGAACCGGGAACAAGAACTTGAAGTTAAACGAATTGCACTAGAAATTGCAGGTAAAGATTTTCCTGTTTCTCTTTCGCATGAAATTGGAGGAGTGGGCTTCATTGAGCGGGAAAACAGCACTATTTTAAATGCTGCTCTTAAGAAGGTCATGGCTCAAGGCTTTTATGCACTTGAAGTCGCGTGCCGCCAGTTGCAATTAAACTGTCCCTTTTTTATCACCCAAAATAATGGGACTATTCTAGACCTGGCTCGCGCGCTTGAGTATCCTGTCTTGACAATTTCAGCAGGACCCACCAATTCTTTTATTGGAGCAAGCCGTCTAACAGGATTGTCCGATGCACTTATTGTTGACATTGGAGGGACATCAACTGATATAGGACTCATCAAACAAGGGTTTCCACGCAGAAGTTTAAACACTTCCCATATTGGAGGCGTAAAATTGAATTTTTCTATGCCCGATGTTCTTTCAATCGCATTAGGAGGAGGCAGTTATCTCGATTTATCTCATGAGACACCTAGAATATTGCCGAAAAGCGCAGGCAAAGATATTGTCACCCACGCACGTTGCTTTGGAGGTCAATTTTTGACTTTTACTGATGCAGCTGTCGCTTTAGGACTCTCAATTCCAGGTGCTACATCGGAAGGATTAGGTTGTTCTTTTTTTGAAGCGCAGAAAATCATTCAAGAAGCGCTTAAGAAAATGGAACGTGAAATTAAGGTTCTTGAAGGAGGAAAATGCACACTTCCTATTGTTTTCGTTGGAGGAGGTGCTCAACTTTTCCCAAGAGAATTTTTGGAAGAAAGAATACTCGTTCCAGAACACGCCAACGTGGCGAATGCTTATGGAGCAGCGTTATCCGAAATTTCACATGTTATTGACCAAGTGGTCAGCTTAAATCAGCGTGATACAATTCTTCAAAGAATGCAAGAAGAAGCTTTGCAAGGAGCGGTGCGATGCGGAGCGAATCCAAAAAACGTTAAAATCGTTGACATGCAAATTATTCCTTATCACTACGTTCCTAATCAAATGGCACGCGTGATCATTACAGCAGCTGGCAAACAAATGCCTTTTTATATTTAAGATAGAGAAAAAAAAAGCCTTAGAAGCAAAGAGCTTCTAAGGCTGAAAGAAAAAGCTTGGCGGCGACCTACTCTCCCACACTCTTGTGTGCAGTACCATCGGCGATGAAGGGCTTGACTTCTGAGTTCGGAATGGGATCAGGTATTTCCCCTTCTCTAATAGCCACCAAGCAAAAGTCATATTAGAAATGATCGTTAATCAGTTCACTGATAAAAAACAGCGCTTGAAGACTCTCTTCACACTCGCTTGATATGTAATTTGCGACCACACTTAGATGTGCTGAAGGGGATGTCTCTTCCTTCAGTAAAAAAAAGGTGGTCAAGCCGATGGACTGATTAGTATTGGTTAGCTCAACACATTACTGTGCTTACACACCCAACCTATCAACCATGTAGTCTTCATGGAGTCTCATAGGGATACCTTATCTTGAGGGAGGCTTGGCGTTTAGATGCTTTCAACGCTTATCCTTTCCGAACATAGCTACCCGGCTATGCCCTTGGCAGAACAACCGGAACACCATTGGTTCGTCCACTTCGGTCCTCTCGTACTAGAAGCAGCTCCTCTCAAGTATCCTACGCCCACAAAAGATAGGGACCAAACTGTCTCACGACGTTTTGAACCCAACTCGCGTACCGCTTTAATTGGCGAACAGCCAAACCCTTGGGACCTTCTTCAGCCCCAGGATGCGATGAGTCGACATCGAGGTGCCAAACCGCCACGTCGATATGAACTCTTGGTGGCGATAAGCCTGTTATCCCCGGAGTACCTTTTATCCGTTGAGCGACGGCGATTCCACTTTCCACCGCCGGATCACTAAGCCCGACTTTCGTCTCTGTTCGACTTGTAGGTCTCGCAGTTAACTTGCCTTATACCTTTACGCTCTACTCGTGATTGCCAACCACGATGAGGCAAGCTTTGGACTCCTCCGTTACTCTTTAGGAGGATACCGCCCCAGCAAAACTGCCCGTCTGACAATGTCCGACTCCCAGCTTCATGGGATATCGTTAGATTCCCGACTTGTCAAGACCGGTATTTCAACGGTGACTCCACCACTACCTGACGATGCGGCTTCACAGTCTCCCGGTTATCCTACACATGACAAGTCAAGAGCCAATATCAGAGTACAGTAAAGGTTCACGGGGTCTTTCCGTCTTATTGCGGGTAAACAGCATCTTCACTGCTACTACAATTTCACCGAGTCTCTCGTTGAGACAGTGCCCAGATCGTTATACCATTCGTGCAGGTCGGAACTTACCCGACAAGGAATTTCGCTACCTTAGGACCGTTATAGTTACGGCCGCCATTCACCAGGGCTTAAATTCAATGCTTTGCCTTGCGGCTAACATCTCCTTTTGACCTTTTGGCATTGGGCAGGCATCACACCATATACTTCGACTTAGACGTCTTTGCATAGTGCTGTGTTTTTGTTAAACAGTCGCCTGGGCCATTTCTCTGCGGCCGCCTGATGCTTCAATAGCTAAGTATTATCACATCCTGCGGCTCCCCTTCTCCCGAAGTTACGGGGATAATTTGCCGAGTTCCTTAACAAGAGTTCTCTCGCGCGCCTGAGAATCTTCTTCCCACCCACCTGTGTCGGTTTTGGTACGGTCGCCATCAACGGTTAGAGTCTATTTCTTGGAAGCATTGCGCTACGCCATCGGTTCCTCCGAAGATTCCCCTTAGTTGCAACCTGGAATTCTGCTGACGGATTTGCCTATCAGCCAGCCTCATTGCCCCACGGACACATCCAATCGTCCGCGCGCTTAACTTACTTCGTCAACCCATCACCATATGTTTTAGGCGGCGCAGGAATATTTAACCTGCTTTCCATCACCTACGCTTTTCAGCCTCAGCTTAGGGACCGGCTAACCCAGGGAAGACGAGCTTTACCCTGGAAACCTTAGGTTTTCGGCGAGGGGGATTTTCACCCCCTTTATCGTTTACTCATGCCATGCATTATCACTAGTATGCGCTCCAGCGCTCCTTACGGTACACCTTCGACGCACATACTACGCTCTCCTACCGCTTATTCTTATTCAGAATAAACCCGCGATTTCGGCTCTATGCTTTAGTCCCGGATATTATCGGCGCAGAGTTTCTCGATTGGTGAGCTGTTACGCACTCTTTAAATGATGGCTGCCTCTAAGCCAACATCCCAACTGTTTTAGAAACTCCACTTCCTTACTCACTTAGCATAGAATTAGGGGCCTTAATCGGCGATCTGGGCTGTTCCCCTTTTGACAATGTAGCTTATCCCCCACTGTCTATCTCCCGGACGACTTTGCAGTATTCGGAGTTTGATTTCCTTTGGTAGGCCGGTAGGCCCCCGCGTGAATTCAGTGCTCTACCCCTGCAAAGCAATTGTCCGAGGCTAACCCGAAAGTTATTTCGAAGAGAACAAGATATCTCCAAGTTTGATTGGCCTTTCACCCCTATCCACAACTCATCCAAAACTTTTTCAACAGTTACTAGTTCGGTCCTCCACAAGGTGTTACCCTTGCTTCAACCTGGTCATGGATAGATCACTTGGTTTCGTGTCTGCGCCATACGACTATACGCCCTTTTAAGACTCGCTTTCGCTTCGGCTCCGGAACGGATGTCCCTTAACCTCGCCATATAACGCAACTCGCTGGCTCATCATGCAAAAGGCACGCCGTCAGCCATTTCCATAAAATGGACATAGGCCTTCGACCGTTTGTAAGCTATTGGTTTCAGGTTCTATTTCACTCCCCTAACAAGGGTTCTTTTCACCTTTCCCTCACGGTACTGGTTCACTATCGGTCATCAACGAGTATTTAGCCTTGGAGGGTGGTCCCTCCAGATTCAGACCGGGTTTCACGTGTCCGGCCCTACTCAGGTGCCATTCCAAATGAGCTTATCTTTTTCGCATACGGGGCTATCACCCTATATTGCCTAACTTTCCAGAAATGTTCTGCTAAAGATTGCTCACTTTTGTAGAAGGTCCTACAACCCCGCTAGTAAAATCTAACGGTTTGGGCTCTTCCCCGTTCGCTCGCCGCTACTAAGGGAATCTCTGATTTGATTTCTTTTCCTCTGCCTACTTAGATGTTTCAGTTCGGCAGGTCTCGCTTCCTTAACCTATGTATTCAGTTAAGGATAATCAGATCATTAACCTGACTGGGTTTCCCCATTCGGATATCTCCGGGTCAATGCTTTTTTCCAGCTCACCGAAGCTTTTCGCAGGTTTCGCGTCCTTCATCGCCTGTTGATGCCAAGGCATCCACCAATAGCCCTTAATAGCTTGACCAAAAAATTTAGTCTCAAGCAATTAAGTATGAGTACGACTCAACATAAGTATGACACTTATGTTATCTATTCTACTTACTTATTTGTGTGAAGATTATCCTCAAGCGTTGATTTTTATCAGTGAATTGTTTTTTTTGATGACGTTTTAGCATCATCTGTACATTCAAATGATTTATTAAAATAAATCATTCGCTTTTGAGATTAACTTGATTATCTAATATGACTTTCAAAATAACATTCTGCATAGCAGATCCTACTTAAAGTAGGTTATTATAACACGGATGTTATTTGGTAATAAATGGTGCGGTTACCAAGATTTGAACTTGGGACCTCGACATTATCAGTGTCGCGCTCTAACCAACTGAGCTATAACCGCAAGTGCAAACTTGGAGGCTAGGAGATTCGAACTCCTGACCCTCTGAATGCAAATCAGATGCTCTACCAACTGAGCTAAACCCCCGATTGACTAAAATCGGCTGTCTAAGATTTGCGATCTTATTTTAAGATAGCTATGTTTTCACAGCACAAGGAAGACAATGTACAATTGATAAAGCTTGCCCAACCTGTTTGCTTACTAAAAAGCAAACTGTCCTTAAAAGGAGGTGATCCAGCCCCACCTTCCGGTAGGGCTACCTTGTTACGACTTCATCCCAGTCATCAGCCTTACCTTACACGCCTCTTTCCTTGCGGTTAAGCCAGCGGATTCGGGTAAAACCAACTCCCATGATGTGACGGGCGGTGTGTACAAGACCCGGGAACGTATTCACGGCGATGTTGCTGACTCGCCATTACTAGCAATTCCGTCTTCATGTAGTCGAGTTGCAGACTACAATCTGAACTGAGGCCGGTTTTAGGGATTTGCTTCACCTCGCGGTTTCGCTGCCTTCTGTACCGACCATTGTAGCACGTGTGTAGCCCCAGACATAAGGGCCATGCGGACTTGACGTCATCCTCACCTTCCTCCTGGTTAACCCAGGCAGTCTCATTAGAGTTCCCACCTTAAATGTTGGCAACTAATGATAAGGGTTGCGCTCGTTGCGGGACTTAACCCAACACCTCACGGCACGAGCTGACGACAGCCATGCAGCACCTGTGCAGCAGTCCCGAAGGAAAGGTCCATTTCTGGACCGGTCTACTGCATGTCAAGTCTGGGTAAGGTTCTTCGCGTTGCATCGAATTAAACCACATGCTCCACTGCTTGTGCGGGTCCCCGTCAATTCTTTTGAGTTTCAGCCTTGCGACTGTACTCCCCAGGCGGTATACTTAACGCGTTAGCTACGGCACAACTAGGGTTGAGTCCAGTTACACCAAGTATACATCGTTTACGGCAAGGACTACCAGGGTATCTAATCCTGTTTGATCCCCTTGCTTTCGCGCCTCAGCGTCAGGAATAAGATAGAAAACCGCCTTCGCCACCGGTGTTCTTCCACATATCTACGCATTTCACCGCTACTTGTGGAATTCCGTTTTCTCCTCCTATCCTCTAGAGATACAGTTTCAAATGCAGTTCCGAGGTTGAGCCCCAGGATTTCACATCTGACTATTATCTCCGCCTACGCGCCCTTTACGCCCAATAAATCCGATTAATGCTTGCACCCTCCGTATTACCGCAGCTGCTGGCACGGAGTTAGCCGGTGCTTCTTTACCTGGTACCCTCAAATTAGCTGGTTATTAGCCAACTTCTCTTGTTCCCAGGCGAAAGAGCTTTACGACCCTAAGGCCTTCTTCGCTCACACGGCGTCGCATCGTCAGGCTTTCGCCCATTGCGAATGATTCTCGACTGCAGCCTCCCGTAGGAGTCTGGGCAGTTCTCAGTCCCAGTGTTGGCGGTCAATCTCTCAATCCGCCTAGACGTCTTAGCCTTGGTGCGCCGTTACCACACCAACTAGCTGATATCCCATGGGCCTCTCTCTAACCGCAAGGTCTTGCGATCCCCCACTTTAATAAGCTAAAGACTCCTTCAGCTCACCTTATCCAGTATTAGCGATCGTTTCCAACCGTTATCCCAGTGTTAGAGGTAAGTTACCCATGTATTACTAACCCTTCCGCCACTGAATCTTTCGATTCCGTTCGACTTGCATGCCTCATCCACGCCGTCAGCATTCAATCTGAACCAAGATCAAATTCTCACAGAAAAAATAAAAATCTCGAAAATTTGTGTAGCTTGCCTAATTACTTAGGCCTCTACTATGTGACAGTTAAACCATCACACACAAGCTTTATTATTCATACTTGCACATTGTCTCTCTTATACTGTCAAAACATCTTGCAGAGGCTCATGGCATCTGCTCTTCTTCTCAGTCACTCTTTCGCTTTTTTTTCGCGATTTCGTTTGTGAGAAGTTCCTAATTTACACAAAAGGATGGATTTAACGCAACAGCCTTTTTCAAATAAATGTATTTTTTTCAATCTACTCTTATTATAAGAAGTTTAAGATTAAAAATCGAATACGTTTACGGAGTAAAAAAGACTAGTGATCCTGACTTTTCATGAATTTTAATGATATGTCCAGCTATCCATAAACAATTACTTTCAAGTTGACAGCTGATATCTTCTATAGATTATACTATTAGAATAATATAAATTAAAAGATGAAATTAAAAAACTATTAATATTAAAAAATTAAAAACTAATATTTTTTGTAATAAAAATAATAATTGGAAGTATTATGAATACAGCAGAATTTAACCAAATAAATCTATGCGATGTAGAAGAATTAAATAAATTATTATCGCATTTTCAAATTAATCCTGCTAAATGGGTTAAAGGCGTAGGTGCTTTATATAAGGAAGTAAAAAATGGAGAATGTGTTCTTGGAGTTAAAAATGGAGAATTGCATTGTCAGGTGAAAGGTGTTGTAATCAAGTGTTTCTATACAAATAGTCAGCAAGAAAGATTCCAACTTGTTGAGGAGAAGCAAGTCTTCAAAAACGGTCAAACTCGCGAACGTGGGCATAGATTTATAGCTGAAAAATTAAAAGCTGGTGAGAGTCCAGAACAAGGTGCATTAAGAGGACTAGCCGAAGAGTTACAAATTTCAGGACCCGATGTGCATGTCCTCTCTTTGTTTGAAGAAAATAAATGTGACACTATAGAATCTCCCGATTATAGAGGAATTCAAACTACGTATAATACGTGGGTTTTCTCCTGTGAAATATCCGACTTTCATTATAAAAAGTATTACGTTGAAAATCAGGAAGATAAGCAAATATTTTTTTCATGGATCAAAATTTAAATCCTTAGACTCCTAAACATGTAGGCGGTTGTAAATCTAGGAACATGCCTTATAATTAAAAACTCTCTTAGAGACAATATTTATTGAATATGGCAAAAAAGAAATCATATTTAAATGCATTTATCTTTAGGAGGCTTTATGATGTCCATTTTCCCAAAAGCAATCATTCTTTTGACTGCTATTTCTCCTTTGTTTACCAATCACTTGCAAGCTTATTGTTCTCGTTGTGTTAAAATTGAAGGAGAACGAGCTAAAGAACAGGCAGCTCATCCCAAACCTTTGCAATACTATGATGATCAAATTAGCTTAAACTCAAAAGATGACTCGTCGAATCAGATTGGAGGAAAAACAGGTGACGACTCCTCTGGAATAGGTTCAGGAGCATTAAGTGGATCTACTTATCGTTCTTCTACGGAACCGGACAAATCTTCAAAATCATCAGAAGCTAATGATCAATCGATTCATTCTTCTAAAACACCATTGACTGCGAACTTGCTTACTGACTATGAACAAGCAAAAATTCACAATTTTTTGGCAAAAAATGATCAACCTTTAGAAAAAAGTGGGGAGACTTTATCTCCGAAAAAAGACTCGAGTCCTTATAGTCCCCCTCTTTCTTCTACGGTTTATTCGACAATTTATACCATTTTCAAAACAAAAAATTTTCTCGAGACTTTAGATGGTGCCTTTACTCTTTTTATTCCAACCAATGAAGCCTTAAAGCAGCTTTCGTTCAGAACGTTAACTGAATTAACATTGCCTGAAAATGAAGAAAAACTTGCCACTTTGGTCAGTAACCACTTAGTGGCACAAAAACTTCTTAGGCAAGATTTCACTAACAATACGATAGTCAAAACAATTAGTGGAAGAAACTTTACCTTAGAAAACAAAAATGGCAAGCTCCGGATTAATAATATTGAAATTTTACGCGCAGAAGCCGCGGGCTATGATGGAGTGATCTATGTGATCGATAAAGTATTAATGCCTCAAAATTAGCAAATCCTATTGATGATTAGATCACCCTACACAAGCGAGGTTAAAGAATCAGTGCTATCCCTTAAATAACCAAATAGCTTGATTGTTTAATAGCCTGAAAGGCTTCAAATAAAATAGCCCATGGCATCTCCCTGGGCTAGGGTGTTCATTTTGTGCAAAAAATGAGCTTTATTTTTCACAATAATTGGCATAGTTGAATTGAAGGTCGCATGTTATGCCGTCCTTTCAGGACTCGATGTCTTTTTGATAGAACCCAGGCCTCCGCTTCGCTGCGACCTGGGCTGTAACATGACGGCCCTTCAGGCCTTAACAAGAGATGTTTAAGTCCCTCTTCTATAGTCCCTAAATCATCTTTTTGTTAAGGCCTGAAGGGCCGTCATGTTACAGCCAGGTCGCAGCGAAGCGGAGGCCTGGGTTCTATCAAAAAGACATCGAGTCCTGAAAGGGACAATTGCAGAATAAACAATAAATTATTTTAATTTACCACTTTCAAAAAAAGGCTCCTTAATATAGTCTAGATGTAGAAAAACCGTCTTAAACTATACAAGGAACCGAAAAATGTTCAGAGAAAAATTATCGCAAATGTGGAATAACGTACAGTCTACTCTTTTTCCTGATTTAATCAAACGAACTCATGAACTCTGCCCTGAGTATAAAAAATTAGTATCAATTCTGGAACTTGTTCGTATTGAAAGTCATATTCCGCGATCCTTCAAATTAGGAAGGCCACCAAAAGATCGCATCGCAATGGCTAGAAGTTTTATCGCAAAAGTAGTCCTAAAACAACCTTACACTAAACAAATTATTCGCCTGCTAAACCAGGATGAACAATTGAGGATTATTTGTGGTTGGGAGGCAAATCATAAAATTCCTTCTGAATCTAAATTTTCTAGAGCTTTCAAAGAATTTAGCCAAATAACCCTTCCGGATAGGGTTCACCAAGCATTGGTTAAAGAATTTTACAAGGGAGAGATCATAGGACATGTGATAACAGATTCTACACCCTTAGAAGCACGTGAAAAATCATTAAAAAAACCATGTGCAAAAACACGTCGAAAAGAAAAAGACAAAGAAAGAAGAAGAATGAAAAGTGCTGGAGAACCAAATCTACGTCAACAGCAGTTGAATGAACCAGATCTTCGAAAAATGGTAGAACATCTTCCTATAGCATGTGACAAAGGCATGAAAAGAAATCCTCAGGGATTTCACATTTTTTGGAAAGGCTATAAGTTGCATACTAATGTTGATGATAATGGAGTCCCTTTGGCTGCAATTGTCACATCTGCATCGTGTAATGACTGTGAAGTTGCAATTCCTTTATCTCTAAAAACAAGCAAGGTAGTAACTAATTTGTACGAGTTAATGGATGCAGCTTACGATTATCCAGAAATCAAGGAATTTAGCCGATTCCTTAATCATATACCAATTATCGATCAGTGTTCGCGAAGTGCAGCTCAAAAAAAGGCAAAAATGGAAGAGAAAAAAAGAAAAACTCTTTTAAATTTTAAAACAGCTGAAGAAAAGAGGTACGCAGAGCGATTTCCCAAAGAATCCTTTAATGCATTCTTTAAGGACTATTGTGGAGGACATAGGATATATTACAGAGGATATCAGAAAGTCTCTTGCCATGCATTATTTGGAGTATTAACAGCGGCCGCTATGATGTTATTGAAATTCACTTCCTAAAGATCGATTAAATTTCAAAGATTGACAGTATCTTCTTACGTTACCCCCTGCCAAAATTAGATCAATTTTTAAAAAAATTCAAAAAATTCGAATGTTTTGCATAAAAGTGTTTTTTTTTCATTAAAACTTAGTCGTCTAGAATCGATTCTTTTCGATCTCAGGTACAATTGACAGAAAAAAAATCGCAGTATAACACGCTAAATAATTCTGCAATTGTCCCTGAAAGGACGGCATAACATGCGACCTTCAATTCAACTATGCCAATTATTGTGAAAAATAAAGCTCATTTTTTGCACAAAATGAACACCCTAGCCCAGGGAGATGCCATGGGTTATTTTATTTGAAGCCTTTCAGGCTATTAAACAATCAAGCTATTTGGTTATTTAAGGGATATCACTGATTCTTTGACCTCGCTTGCGTAAGGTGAATTATCTAAGAGAAAGTTATAATCAATTAAGCGTAAGCGCAGCTGTGGAGTCACTGAGAAACGCAATTCGTTGATAGCCAATATGTCAATCTCTTGCCGTTTGAAGGACGACAAGAGATTGGTGTGTATAAAAAAAACAAGTAGGAGGTGGCGTTAATTACAAACGGGACATGCTGTCAAATCCGGTGGAAAAAAAGTAGCAGAATCAACTAAGCCATCGAACTGATTACCCACCGTAACATTAAAATTAAAAGGAGTATTGACATAGGGCCAATGAGAAGTCTTGTAATAAAGGTTCCCAGAAGTGGCCGTCATGGATAAAAAGGTCGTACAGAAATTCACCAAAGTATCAAACCCTTGTAAATCTCCAGGATTAAGCGGTGGCGGCATGATTTGGGGAAAAGCTGCATTAGTCTCTAGAATAGCCTTAGCATAGAATAAGGTGCCCAACCAACAATTAAAATCTTCAGCAAGGCTTTCTTGATTGCGGCCAGCAGCGTAAAAAACAGGGAGGACTCCACTTGCTGTGCTATGTCCCTCCCAAGGATTTCCCATTCGATGATAGGGAAAGGAAGAATCTTGAGTATCCGGATTGACAGGATCTCTCCAAAGGACATCGATAAATGATTTCATTTTAAAAGGCCCGGCTCCTACTCCACTTAAAAAAAGTTGAGCAACCCAAGGTTCGGTTCCATATTGATTATCCCAATTAATCACTGCAGCTGCGGCTCCCAACCAATACCCATATTGAAAATGATGGTCGTTATAGTAAGCATTTCCAAAACCATCATTGACATCTCCTTCAAGATTCATGGCATGAACTGGATAGCATATTCCTCCAATTGTGCTATCTCCAATGAAAAAATTAGGCGCTCCCGAAGGAAACATTGGATTTGTGCGCGACGTCGCCTGTTGCTGAAATAACCACTGTTGGAATGCTTGTTTGATTGCATCAACAAAAGGCTTTGTGATTGAAATAATTGTTGCTTTTGGAACGTCTAAATAGGCCATTAAAGCGGTCCCATATCTAACACACGAAGCGGCTTTGTAAAGAAGTTTTCCATTAGAATAAGCTTCAGGTCTGAGCGCATTATTTGAAACATTTTGGATATCTGTAAGGTTAACAGGATCATTAAAATATAAACTCATCAAACGATTAGCCAAAATGATATCAAATGGGCTCAAACGCCTCCAAAAGTCCATGGGATAAAATTGAGCCATTAAAAAATCAGGAAGTGGAGCTTCATCGAATACAATTTGTTTGTTAGTTGCATCTACTGCATAAAGCGGCCCCTTTAAAGGATCATTAATTAAAAATCCTTGTACAGGAGGATTAACGGGATTTACTGTTTTATAACCAGGAAAGAGAATAAGAGGATTTTTTATTGCAGAACCAATCGTCGTATAAGTCCAGGAATATTGATTGAGGGCTACACTAATTTCTGTGTTAATAGGAATGATATTTCGATATTCATCATAAACTGCTTCAACACTTGCTGGAGTGCCGGTAATCCCATAATTAGGAAAAGGTCGTTGATTGGTTTGGTAACAAGAGATATCGTTCTTATATGCGCGAGCAAAAGCCATATAAAGATAGGTCAGGAAAGGATTAGTTCCACAATCAAAAAAAACAGAGTTAGGAAGCGTGTAACAATCAAAGCTAGAACTAGGATTCAAAAGTTGCTTACCTACCAATTGAGAAAAATACTGGTAAGCAGTATAAATATCATTTCGCGCAAGGACAGGAAGCAAAAAGGAGAGAATGGCACAATTAGGAAAATAAATTTGGTTTCTAAGGTTAAACTCTATTTTTTCTGTTGCATTTTTCAAAAATTCAACCGGCCACAGCATAAACAGGGCTGCAGGCGACGGAGCTATCGTCTGAATCTCAATTCCCGTAGACCAATCAGGGGTTTCCTTAACGGGAGCAGGAGGCTGAGTTTTATTCACCGAGTCCCTTAAAGGAACCGAATCTGTCTGAATAATAGCCGCTCGAATGAACCCCGAAAATGATGATTGAGCTGTTAAGGTAGCCGGAGTCTGACCAAAAACAGCCTCAAAAGCAGGCGGTGAGGAATGATCGTTTCCATTTTCGTCTTGTAAATAAATGACCCATGTTTGATAGACATTGGCTTGTGGAGGAACGCTTGCCGCTGGATTATAAAAGGTCAGCCTTAATTTATTACCAGCAGGCAGCGTCATGGTAACAGGCTGACCACTCGGTGGCATCCAGGGCTGAAAAGTCTGTGGCCCGCTGGAAGTAAAAACCGTCACTTCAAATAAATCATCCAGAGGACAACTCAATAGAGGAGTAAAATTTGTATATTGCATATCATGAAAGACATTGCCAATCACATTATAATCGATAAGAGAGCTAGCTGGCTGCAAAGGAGTTGTATACGTCAGAATATCTGTTTGAGCAGTTTGTGAAACTGTGGGATTGGAAACGAGATTCACAGTTTGCGGATTTATTGCTGTTCCAAACTCTACCGCACTAAAGACGATACGATTACCATTTGTATCAATAGTGATATTGGCTCCCCCACCCAATACTGTACTATTTGATACCACGACGATATCTGGAAAAGTCAACCCAGGACCAGGGGGATTGTTAGCATAAAAAGCGGGAGACTGTGAGTTTAAAAGAGCTCCCATTCTCAACATTTGCCTATTTGACGAATAAGTTTGATAACGCAATTCTAAAGGTTGAAAATCGTTAGTCCTAAGAGCGCGAAAAGGGTTAATCCCTAATGTAGCAGTAGCTTGTAACCAAGGAATTTTATTTTCAATTGCTCCATACTGCTCTAATGTAAGCGTATTGCTAAAGATTTGCGCATTCATTTGAAAAGCAAATGAGAGGAAAAAAAGACAACAAGAATTGAAAATTATCTTAGCAAATTGACAACAAGAAAACATAGAGATCGCTCCTCAATGATTGATTTCTAAGGACATCATTTTTTAAACACAATTTTAGTAGGCAGGCTTTCAATGTTACCGATTAACGCAGTGACAGCATAAACGGTACGAGCTCTCTTTTTTCTATTATGATCTTTAAAGACCAATTTCGCATGAGCTGGAATTTTCGCGATTAAGTGTCCGTTTCGATATAAGTAATAGGCAGTGACTCCTGGAGTGGAGCTTGGAGACCACTTCACGATATTAATAAGATCTGTTTGAGTTGCAAAACGATTTTTTACTTGTGTGACATGGATGTGTTTAGGTGGCTTCGGCTTGGGAGGAAAGGGAATTGAAAAATAGGTGAATTGGGTGCACGTTTGTTCAGGAGACATGCCTGTTGGCGTAGTAACTGTTACATAGACTGCCCCTATTCCAGGAGGTGAAATAGCAGTAATTGTGCCATCAGGATTGATCGTAAAAGAGGCAGCAGGAGTTCCGCCAAAAGAGACTGCAGTGACTCCTGTTAAATCGTCTCCTGCTAAAGTAACGACTGTCCCTCCTTTCTCTGGTCCGTTAGTTGGAGAAAGACAAAAATTGGGAATGGGTAAAGAAAGATAGGTAAATAAATCGCAAAATTGTATCGGAGAGATTCCGAATGGTGTCATAACTGTTACATAAACTGATCCTGTTCCAGGAGGTGAAACAGCAGTAATTGTGCCATCAGAATTGACCGTAAAAGAGGCAGCAGAAGTTCCTCCAAAAGAGACTGCTGTTGCCCCTGTTAAAGAATTCCCAGTTAGGGTGACTGTTGTTCCTCCTGCCTCTAGTCCATTATCGGGGAAAATACAAAAATTTGGAATCAGAGGAGGAACATAAGTGAATAGAATGCACGGTTGTTGTAGAGAAGCTCCAAATGACGTTGTGACTGTTACATAAACTGATCCTATTCCAGGGGGTGAAACAGCAGTAATTGTACCATCAGGATTGACCGTAAAAGAGGCGGCAGGAATTCCTCCAAAAGAAACTGCTGTTGTTCCTGCTAAATTATCTCCTGTTAAAGTCACTATTGTTCCCCCCACTTCTGGCCCGCTACTTGGGGAAATGCAAAAATCTGGAACAAAAGGAGGAATATAAGTGAATAAATCGCATATTTGTTTTGGAGAAGTTCCAGCTGATGTGATGACTGTCACATACACGGAACCTGTTCCAGGAGGCGAAACAGCTTCAATTGAACTATCAGAAAGAACATTAAAAGACGTAGCAAGAGTTCCACCAAAATAGACAGCGGTGGCTCCAGTTAAATGACTTCCTGTTAGAATAACTATTGTTCCACCGGCCTCGGGTCCGCTAAATGGAGTGATACAAAACTCAGGAAGGTTATTAGGAAACACCCCTGTAATCGCCCATATCCGATTATTAAGTCCATCAAAGCCTCTCCAAACCGCTACAACATTTTTGTTGGAACTAATCGCTATTCTTGATTCATCTGCAGGATCAGCCGGCCCAAAAAGAGTGGCAGTTTGAGCAAGCTGTAAAGTGACAGCGGGAGAATCTGCTTGAATGAGGGGTGAGTTTATACAATTTGCTATTGACCAAATAACCCCAGCATCAAGTTGATTAATGGCAGCATGCGGACTATAACCATATTCGCTACTTGTTGTAAAATCAGTGGGTTGTGACCAAATATTGGGATCATAGGTACTTGATTCCGAACTTTGAATAATCGTATTCTCTGAAGGTTCTACATTCAATTGAAGAGACCACGCTGCAATTGCTTGACCATCTAATTCAACTGCAATTTGAGGTTGATCTGCATCAAAACCTGGAGCAGAAAGATTAATGGGTGGAAACCACATTCCATTTAGTAACGTGGATGCCTGAATAATAAAATTGACGCCATTGGTTCTTCGCCAAACAGCAATTGCATTTCCTTGTCCGTCAATACCCACTTGAGGGATTGAAGCACTAAGCCCATTTTCTGAAAGTTGAATAGGTGAACTCCAGCCACTATTTTGATTGAAAGTAGCTCCATAGATGACTCCATTCGAAAGAGAACAACTTCTCCACACAGCTACTGCCTGACCTAATGGATTAACTGCCAGACGTGGAGAAACAGATGATACCCCTATTTGTGAAACGGGTACAGGCGAGCTCCACATATTGTTCTTTAATAAGGCACCTTCTATGAAGGTCGAACTTGGATCATTAGACAAGGCTTTTTCCCAAATCGCGACTCCATCGCCATTATTATCCACACCAACTTGAGGATATTGAGCATTAAATTCTCCCTTAGAGAGATTGATCGCAGAAGACCATGTATTTGTAGGCGTTTGAGTCATAGCTGTCTGAATCACGTCATTGTTTCCATTGAATATTGACCAGACTGCAATTGCCTTCCCTGATGTATTGATAGATAATTGAGGGAGATCCGCGTTTTGGCCTGCTGCCGAAAGATCTACAGAAGGAGACCATGAAGATGTTTGGGAATTAAAAGTAGAGCCTTGAATGATATAATTTGTTCCGTTAAATCTTGCCCATACAGCCACAGCATTCCCCTCTCCATCTATGGCAACTTGAGGATTTCCTGCGTCCTCTCCTGCATCTGAAATTGGGATCGCAGGGAAATGCCAAATCACCTCTGCTTCCATGACAGAAAATTTTAGGATTAAAAAAAGAAAAAGAAAATTTAAAATAGATTTAGTATTCATATTCCTCAACGTTAAACGTTTGATTCACTTCTTTTTACAATTTCATTAATAAACCAAAGGCCAGCTGTTCTAAGAGTTGCGAGTGATAGGTTATTTAAAAACAATCAACATTACATTAAAATATTTTTTATCATATACATTAAATAAACGCACAAATTATTTTTAAATAATGGAAAGATAGGCAATGATCATAATTTCGAGTCTATGCAATGGTTTCATAGAGAATGAAGATTCTTTGCCCTTATGGAAAAATTTTCTTTATAAAAAAAAATTTTTTAGGCATGAAAAAGTTATTAAAGTCTTTTTAAGAAAAGGTTACAAAGGAGTGTGAAAATGCATAAACTGACAAGAATCTTTATTCTTACAGCTTTGTCTGTGATGTCTGCTCAATCCATTTTTGCTGATTATTCTAATTCGGCATATGGACAAGGCCGAAATAGCCCGCAGCAAGGTCAAATGTCTTATAGCCAAAATCGTTATAATGACCCCTATAATTCTGATATGAGCGGAGAACGTTCTTTTATGATGCGAGCACAGAATCGCTATAATCAGATGAATCAACAAAATCGCTCTATGATGGGACAAGACCAACGAATGATGAGAGAAGGTTATGATCCTAATGAAAGATATTATAGTGGCAATCGAAACTCCTATCAAGGGCAATATGATCGAAATAATTCCTATCGCAATCAAGAACAGATGATGCGTGGAAATGTTGGATATCAAGATGGCTACAATCAACGTCATGAGATGGGCATGCCTCAAAGCTATCCTCTGAATGAAAATTATAATTATTCCAATTCCTCTCAAAATTATCGTCAGCAAGGATATCCAACTTCTACTTCTCCTCAAGGATCTCATGACTCAAGAGGTTTTAATTCTTCTTACCCACGAGGAGCGGTAGACAATGGATATGAGGTAGGATATAATGATTCTAATCAAAACATGGCAAAACCTCAAAGTTATCCATTAAATGACAATTATCCCAATGCCCCTCGCAATGATAATCAGCAAACACAAAGAAGAGGTTCAAACGCTGATCAATCAAATCAATATACCGCTGACAATTCTCAACCTTCTTCTTATTCCTCGAACAATGACAGTGAAGATAATTCAGATAATACGTCTGAATCCCAATCTATGAATCAAGGAACATTGAATTCTGATGCAAATGCAAATGCAAATTGGGATACAACAGATGAGCAGACGCTTGAGCAATCAAGCTCGAATACCAGTAGTTCTTCCACTACTAATCCAAACGCGCAGCGTTAATGTATGTTTGATGGATAGGAAAATATCCATGTTTAACCTTAAAAAAGAATGATGATTTTATTTCACATTAAAAAGGAGTGTCTATGCGTAATTTATCCAAGTTAGTGCTTTCAATATTATCCACGTTAGTAGCAAGTAGCGCCTTTGCTCAATGCCCACTCGGAGGGTGTGGTGGTGGCGGTGGCTATTATGGCGGAGGCTATGGTGATAGTGGCTACGGCGGTGGTGGCTACGGCGGTGGTGGCTACGGCGGGGGCTATTATGATAGCGGCTATGGTAGTGGCTATGGCGGCGGGGGCTATGGCGGAGGAAGCTATGGTGGTGGCTATGGTGATGGAAGTTATTCTTATAGCTCACCTCATTACTCTAGCGGTCATGAGGGCTATTATCAACAGCCTAGCTATGGATATTCACATGGCGGCTACTACTCTATGCCAATGCAAAACCAAGGTTATTCTAATTGGTCTAATCAGGGCTATAGCCAAAGCGAATATCAGGGTGGAGCTAACCAACCTGGCGGATATCAAGGCGGATATATGCAAAGCGGATCTAATCAATTTGGTGGATATCAAGGCGGAGCTAATCAATCTGGCGGATATCAAGGCGGCTATCAAGGCGGAGCTAACCAATCTAGTGGATATCAAGGTGGAGCTAATCAAGCTGGTGGATATCAAGGCGGTTATCAAGGCGGAGCTAATCAATCTGGTGGCTATCAAGGTGGAGCTAATCAATCTGGCGGATATCAAGGCGGCTATCAAGGCGGAGCTAACCAATCTAGTGGATATCAAGGTGGAGCTAATCAATCTGGTGGATATCAAGGCGGTTATCAAGGCGGAGCTAATCAATCTGGCGGATATCAAGGCGAAGCTAACCAATCTGGCGGATATCAAGACGGTTATAGCCAAGAAGGGAGTAATGGCAGCACAGGGACAGGCAATAACTCACAAGGCAACCAAGCTAACCAAAGTAATCGCTAATTTTGCCTGATGATCTTGTTGTTAATTTTCAGGGCTCCTTGGGTAACCAAGAGAGCCCTTTTTTTGGCTGATGAATAGATTATTCACAGGAGAATGAAACAATGGAAAGATATCATCCCCTTTCATTTAATGAAGATTTTATTATTAATAAAAAAGGAACGGAGCGACCGGGAAGCGGGCAATATTATCATCATTATGAACCTGGGGTATATATTTGTCGCCGTTGCGACGCTCCTCTTTATCTTTCAACAGATAAATTTCCTTCTCACTGCGGATGGCCGAGTTTCGATGATGAAATTGATCAAGCAGTTGAGAAAAAACTTGATGCAGATGGAGAAAGAACTGAAATTTTATGCAAACACTGTGGCGCTCATCTAGGACATGTTTTTGTAGGTGAAGGATATACTGATAAAAACACCCGCCAATGCGTCAATTCTATCTCACTCTCATTTGTGCCCGCCAATACTAAAGAAGGTTATCAGCGTGCTATTTTTGCAGGCGGATGTTTTTGGGGAGTTGAGTATTTGATAAAAGAACTTCCCGGAGTCATTCGAACAAAGGTGGGATATATAGGTGGAACAGCAGTGAAACCCACCTATAAGGAAGTTTGTACAGGGATGACAGGCCACGCAGAAGCGATAGAAATTATTTTCGATCCTAAAGTGATCAGTTACCAAAATCTAGCGAAATACTTTTTTGAAATCCATGATCCGACTCAACAAAACAGACAAGGGCCTGATATTGGAAATCAATATCGTTCGGCAATTTTTTATCTTACGGAAGAACAGAAGAAAATCGCCTATGATCTCATTCAAATTCTAGAAAAAAAAGATATGCATATAACCACCCAGGTTGCACCTGCAAGCTTTTTCTATGAGGCTGAAGAATATCATCAAGACTATTACAACAAGACAGGAAGCCAACCTTATTGCCATCGCAAAGTCAATCGATTCTCTTAAGAGATCCTTTCAATTTGCTAAAACCAAATGAAATGAACTTATTGAAACTCAATGCGATTACTTTCTGGTTGTAAAAGGGTAACGATTAAAGTCAGATATTCAAGAAGATGCCGTGTAATGAGAAAATTTTCTTTAACAAATTGCTTTGCTATCTCGCCAATCTCTTTTCTCTTCTCTGGATATTGAAGCAAGTAACGCGTACGATTAGCAGCGCCCTCTGGAGTATCGACAAGAAAGCCAGTATGATGATTGATGACTTGTAACCGAATTCCTCCTGTATTCCCTCCTATGACGGGCTTTTGTTTCCACATGGCTTCTGTGACTGTTAAGCCAAAACCTTCCTTGATTGACTTTTGTAAAACAATATCTGCTGCTCGCTGTAAGGCATTAATGGTTCGATGAGAATCTGGTGGAAGAAATAAAATGTGGATATCTGGATCAGCCTTACTTGCCGCATGAACTTCATTTAAAATGATATCCCCTTCTGGATCATCTGGTGCCCCTCCGCCAGCAAGAACCAGCTGCACATGAGGTTTAAATTTTTTCACGAGTTGATAAGCTTGAATAACTCCCAATGGATCCTTAAAACGATCGAATCGCGATACTTGCAACATCATCGGACGAAGAGGATCAATATTAAATCGTGGGTAAATGAGAGCAATTTCTTCAGGGGAAAGATCCATATTTTTTTCACTTAAAGGATCAATACTAGGTGGTATAAGGTAAATGGGATGGGGAAGTTTACGAGCAAATTCATTTAAAGAAAAGATGCTTGCATCATATTTTACAATAAACTCTCGAAGATATCTCCAAACATGTCTGTCTGGATTAGAGACATCGATATGACATCGCCAAATCCATTTTCCTTTGCGCTTAGGAAAATGATTAATAAGTGCAGCTGGCTGCGGATCATGAATGAACACAATTTCAGCCTCTTCTAAAACAGATCTTAATTCTTCGGCATTGCTTGCGTTGATTTCTTCATATTTTTGAAGATAGGAAGCAGGTATAATGGATTTTTTGCCTTGTAACGCATTATGAAAAGCCTTTGTGCACTGAAAAAATTCTTGATCTCCTCTCATCACCAACCATCTAGCATTTAATCCTAATGCTTTGCTCAATGGAATCAATTTTTCTAATATCTCAGCGACTCCTCCTCCCTGAGCAGTGGAATTGACATGAACAATGCGCATATTCTTTAGAGCCTTGGCTATTTGAGTCAGCTGGTTGATAACGGCCTCGCCTACTATAGGCCGATACGCTTGTATCTGATCACTCATGTTCATTCCTTAATAAAATAATCTTGTACTTCTTTTAATAATTGCCTTCTAAGTTCCTGTAATGAAAAGAAATAAGGATCGATGGATTGAATACGATGAATTAACTCATGGTATTCATCTCCAAATGAGTTTAACCAAACGCTAAAGTCATCCCACCCCTCATTAGAGCGTCTTTTCGCATCAATAAAATGGTAAAAAACACTATGCGTGCTCATTTGTGGAATAATTTTTAACAAATCTGCAGGATTAGCAATTTGTAAAGGAGTCGAAAAAATAATAATTTTTGAAGAGACAAAGTGAAAAGACTCTTGCTTTTTAGACCAGTAAAAAGATTGTTTTTCATCTAAACGATCTTCTACTATATCCAGGAGAACTTGACGCAGATCTTCTAAATCCTTATAGTCTGAAGGATCGATAATTGATAATCGTTCGGCTAGGATATGATCATGCAAAGTATGATAGATCCAAACTGCAAAGTCATTGTGATATTCGCGATCAACGAATGTAGGGCGTAAGTGATTTCCCCAGAAATGATGATAAATACATCCTTGATGAACAGTTGCCAGTTTATCTCGAAATTCAATCAATGTTCCGGCAGACTCTCCTGTGGAAATAGTTGAGAGAAGGCAATCTTTTACTAAAAATAGCGGTTGAGGACTTTTAGAATCTATATTTTGAGGAGAAACCATAATGTTCACCTTGGCATTTTAGCTTATCTTTATTTTTCCTAATATACGAGTCAATCTAATTTATTTTCTCTAAGATGGCAATTGGAAGCTTAGAAAAAACTTGTTGGGCTTGGAAATTTCGATCTTGCGTAGAAGAAAGGATCAAACCACTAAGAAGATCTCGAAAACGTCCTTCTATCTGTGTAGGAAGAACAAGAACAGTATCTTTCCAAACTTCTCCAATAGGATTTATCATGGGCACATTTCCCAACAATGTGTAGAAGCGTCCTACAGCAACAATGATTTGTTTTTGTTCTTTTATTCTACTGAATGCAACGATATGTCTAGATTTTTCTCCCTTGACTTCAAGAGGCACATAATCTCCATCTTTAAATAACGAAGGAAATTGAAGGCGAAAATTAAGAATTTGGGCAGTCAAATAAAGCTTAATTCGTCCATCTTCGGGCGTTTCCATTAAATGAGCGACCAAAGAACCTGGATCTTCTTGAGCCTTGTGCTTAAGCATAGAGAGAAGATACTGGCGATTAGAGTAATCAACTGGGCGGCGATTATCGGGATCGACAAGATTAAATTCCCATAACTCGCTTCCTTGATAAAAATCTGGAATACCAGGAATCGTCATTTTAAGAAGCGTTTGAGAGAGGGAATTGAACATTCCAGCACGAATAATGGGAAAAATAAATTTTTCAAAATCTTTTAAGAAATGATTATCAGGTTCTAAATCCAGTATGCGGAGAATAAATTCTTGAACCGCTTTTTCATATTCTTCATTGGGATTGATCCAGCTTGTATGAATTTTAGCCTCTTTAAGAGCTTTAAGCATGTATTTTTGAATGCGATCAATATACTGTGCTCGAGCAGTTGCATCCATTGGATAAAGCGGCCATGTTCCAACTAAAGTTTGGTAAAGTAAAAATTCTTCGTTGTGATTGGGAACTTCACGATTATCGATCAAGATTTTGCGCGAATGATTCAGCTGACTCCATTGGTGTAAGGCTTTTTTCCACTCTTCTAGATTCTCAGATAGAACATTGATACGTGCTCTAACATCCTCACTGCGTTTTGTATCATGTGTAGAAGTTGCCACTAGGGTATAAGGCCAAGTTTGTAGCCTTTCTTGATTTTCCTTATGAAAAAGTTCAACCTTAGTCCCGAAATGGAGTGGATTCATCCCAACTTCATTCAGGGAAGCCAAAGGATAATAGCGATAAAATGCAGTATCTTCTACCCCTTTTGCTGTCACAGGACCTGTAAGTTGCTGGAAACGCATGACAAAATCTCGGCGAGCAAGAACCTGCTCTTCCGTTAATTCGGGCGGATCTTCTAAAAGCAAGACACTCTCGATAAAATCAAAAATAGAAGGATCGCTAGCAGGATTCAGACGTTTAGCTTGTTGAATAGCTTTGACGATGTATTCTCGATCTTCTATCTGAACGTGAGTATCTTCAATTCGAATATAACTACGATAAACGGGAAAGCAAGCGATCACATCCCTTAAAGCTGAGCGTAGCGCCTCAAGAGTAAAATCTCTTGACCAGCGGTGTTGCTCACACACCTTTTCCAATTGTCTAGCTAAAATATGAAGTTCGCTTGACATCGCAAGAATTAAGATCTGCTTCTTGCAAATAGTCGTCACATTTGTCATATCATCGTGATGTTCAACAAAATGATCATAAATTTGCTTAATGATAGCCTGGTGTTCAGTCATGACGAATAAACCATTAAGAAGATTTAAAGCATCATAGCCTGTTGTTCCAAAAACTTGCCATTGAGGACGAAGCTGTTCGTTTCCCACAAGAATTTTTTCGACTACGACATAAAAATGACGATCGATTTGGTTATGCGACTCATTTAAAGCCAATGCACAAGCCCGCTGTAAGCGTACAAAATATTGCTGTGGATCAAATAATCCATCAATGTGATCTATACGTAAACCTGTGATCCATCCTTGCTGAATATATTTAAGAATCAGCTCATGCATAGCTTCGAAAACGATTTCGTTCTCCGCATGCATACTCACAAGGCTATTGATATCAAAGAAACGTCGATAGTTAATCTCATCATTGGTGACCCGCCAAAAACTCAGTCGGTAAGCCTGTTCTTTCAATAATGCTTCTAACCCATCAAAACTATGAGGATCTCCTTTTTGACCATTGAAATAAGTCATTGAATTTTGAAGAGCCTCGGCTATCAAGGGGGCTTCTTCAACCACTGATGCTAGCCGTTTTTTAATAATTTCTTTCTCCCTCGCCCTTTCTTTGCGTTTTTCCAAATCGGTTTCCGCCGGCAAATGCTCGAGCGCCGTGATAACACTTTGTAATTCCAACAAATTGGAATCTTCTTCTCCTAATCTTGGCAACAATTCTTCAACAACCGGTTGTAAAATCGTGGGCCATGTTCGAGGATTCACAGGAAAACGCTGCATTTTATATTCAATAAAAAAAGCACCAGTATCATACATCAACTTAAGTTCTTGATTTTCGATGACTTTTCCATATTGTTGATCAAGAACTGCTAAGAGAACTTTATTTTTAAGCTCAGCTTTAGGTGGATCCCAAATAATATTGAAATAATTGGCATATAGGGAACTTGGACCATTCTCTAAAACATCTTGCCACCATTTATTGCCCGATCCAGCGATGCTCATGTGGTTAGGAACCCAATCGAGGAGAAATCCCATTCCCAATTTTTGTAAAGATTCGATCAGTTGGATGAATTCTTGTTCAGTACCTATTTCAGGATTGAGCTGGCAGGTATCCAAGACATCATACCCATGTAAACTCCCTAGAGATGACTTCATAATAGGAGAAGCATAAAAATCCGAAACCCCTAAGTCTCGTAAATAAGAGACAACGTTAAGAGCTTCTTTAAAAGTGAAATGGTGATTAAATTGTAATCGATAAGTGGAAGAGGGGATGCGAAGAGTCGACATAAGTGTTTTCCAAAATAATTTATAGGGATTTTTAAACCATCTCAATAGGCTAAAACTCATGTAATGGAGTATTAGTACTCAACCACATTAGTTTTTGCCTATTGAGATGTTTTTAAATTCCTAGGTGTTAAGGTAAGAGATGAGCGTAGGCTAAGCGACGCATTCAGTCGCCCGCCGCTTCGCTCTGGGCTCTAGGTAAGGGGGATATGGACCCACCGTTCGGTCGCCCTCCGGGCTCGGTCACGGTGGGCTAGGATCAGTCGTCCTCCGGACTCTAGCGGCATTATCAAAACGCCTTGACTAGCATTCTAACAGTATTACCAAGCACCTTACCTAACATTCAATGGCTTCTACATTGCTGCTAGAGTCCGTAGGACGACTGATCCTAGCCCACCGTGACCGAGCCCGGAGGGCGACCGAACGGTGGGTCCATATCCCCCTTACCTAGAGCCAGAGCGAAGCGGCGGGCGACTGAATGCGTCGCTTAGCCTACGCTCATCTCTTACCTTAACACCTAGGAATTTAAAACCATCTCAATAGGCAAAAACTAATGTGGTTGAGTACTACGCGTAATTATACCAGAGCAAATTAAAAAATTTAAATTTTTTAATTCATTTTTTAAAGAAAGGGCCACATTTGATCTTAATAATGGAGGATATTTGCGTTAGAGGCTGTCCCAACATGACCTATTTAAATGTCGAGCTAACTTTACTTTAAATTCTCTATAATAATTTGGCGCAATGCCTCTATCCAAGCGGGATGAGAATTAAGTCCTTCAACTAATTGCAATTCTTCTCCTCCCATTTTTTTAAATTCACGTCCATATTCCTGAGCAATCTCATAAGTCGTTTCCAAACAGTCGCAAACAAAGGAAGGGCTAAAAACAAGAAGACGTTTATATCCTTTCTGTGCGCAATCATGGATCACTTTACTTGTATATGGTTGAATCCAAGGTTCCTTACCCAAACGAGATTGAAAACAAATCTTATAATTTTTTTCAGACAATTGCAATTGTTTCGCTATTCCATGCGCTGTTGCATAACATTGCGCTTTATAGCAGAAGCGATTTTCTTGACATAATCTTTGACAACAAGAATCTGATAAACAACCTCCATTCGGATTAGCTTTGCGAATTTGCCTTTCAGGTAATCCATGGAAACTAAATAAAATATGATCATATGAAGAAATATCATATTGCCTCCCACGTGTGCAAAAAGCTTCAATCAAGGCAGGATGATCAAAATAATGATTCATAAAAATCAATTTTGGAAAAACGGTCCAGTATTGAAGGTATTGCATGATCTTTTGATACACAGAGCCAGTTGTTGCTGAAGCGTATTGAGGAAAAAGAGGAAGAATCATTAACTCTTCCACTTGCTCGCTTTTAAGCTTTTCTAATCCTTCTACAATGGATGGAAGCTGATAACGCATGGCCAGAACAACTTGGTAGGTAGGTCCTAGAGCTTGCTGCAGCTTTTCTTGAACATGCTGTCCATGAATCAAAAGAGGAGAGCCCTCCGCTGTCCATAAACGGCTATATTGCTCGGCCGATTGCTTATAGCGGAAAGGAACAATTGCCCCTCTTACCAAGAGCTGTCTCTTAATCCAAGAACGATCAATCACTCGACCATCTGTTAAAAATTCGGTGAGATAGCGAAAGACGTCTTTTGGGTGTGGAGAAATGGGAGTTCCTAAATTAACAATTAAAACTCCCCTCTTATGTCCTTTAGTCTTGCTTATCTTCATCTAAGTCATCCACTTCTATTTTTAATAAGTCTTCACCTTGTTCTTCTATCTGTTTCGCATCTTTTTCTTCGTTGACTCCATCACTGTTTTCCAACTCTCTTATCTCTTCATACACACGGTAAATAAGATCTCTATTGACTTGTAGAGGAATTTCAGAATTTACTTTCTTCATTTCGCGATCTAACATTTTCTCTATTGCCTTCCTAGTATAAAAACAATACCACAGGTAAAGAATTTGATCTTTTTCACTGATTGATTCTTTAGGAATAGGAGATTGGATGAATTGTTTCTGATCTAAAAGATCTGGATCATCCAGAATATCTAATTCTTCTAAACAATCCATTCTAATGACACAATCCTCTAAGTCATCTGGAGCTTCTTTCACGATAGAATTAGAAAATAGATACGTTAGGTGACAATAATCCTGATTCATTTTTTGCTGATGCGCAAGAATCTTCTTCACTTTGTGAATCAACTTTTGATTCATTTTTAATTCATTTTCATTGAGTTCCAGAGCACCATAATGATAATGATAGGCAGCACGGCATAACCCGATAGCTGTTTTAAAGATTTCTTCAGCTTTAGCTGCTCTTCCAATTTTAGGCAAATAATTTTCTATTGTAGAAATTTCAACCAGTGCTTCAATTGCATCCTCAGTGACAGGGACATCTTGTGCAAAATGAAGATGAATGTTTTTCATGATATTTCGAACTTGATCATCGCTAGGAGAATTAATTTTCATTCTGCATATTCTTCTTCTAAATGAATAGTCAATATCAAGTTTTTTTAATTCTTCCCATTCTTCAATGGTGACCGTTAAAACACATTTACAATGTGGCTTATCTTCCAAAAATCTTTTTTTAAAAGCAAGAAAGGCAGCCTTATTATTTGCTATTTGATAAAATTCATCAAAAAACAAAAGAATCTTGTCCTCACTTCCCTCGATTTGATCCCTAATTTGATTAATAAGTTCTGAATGGCCAAAACTTACGCTAGAAATCATTAACCCACAATCGACTTCAAAAACATTCAGTTCTTGGAGTTCCTTAGGCAGCTTGCCTTCGTGTTTCAACTGAATAAAATGATGAATAAGCGCTGTTTTGCCTTCGCCCGAAAGAGCTCTTAATATGACACTGTCATGCACTTCCAATGCTGCAATTAACCGATCCAGTTCCTCTACTTGACCCACTTTTGGATCCAAGTATCCTTTTTCCATCTGCTTGTCAAGATTCGTACAGTTGACAATTTCATCTGGCAAAGGTCTAAACCAACGCTGGTAGCAGCTAATTAAAATTCCTGTCGTTACGATAATGATAGCAGTAACGAGATAGACTTTAGCTGTCACAACAAGCATTGGCTGCAAAATATTTATGAGACAATAAGGAATAATAAAAAATTTATAAACGATTTCTACAAGAAGATACTTTTCCCAAAGACTGGTAAATTTTTTATTCGTATCTAAAAAATTAAATGCTCCTAAAAAAATGTTAATAAGATTAGGAATAAAATAAACAACAATTGGACGACATCTCTTCCATTCTGAATACATGCGTCCTTTCAAAGAAATATCAGTCGGTTTGAGACAATGAGAAGTATTTTTAGCAGCCAGCTCAAAAATATTATTAAATGGAGCATCAGAATCTTCCTGTTTAAAGCTGACCACATTTGTCAGAATATCTAAACTCACGATTTCGACAAGAAAAGCCATTGTTTTTTGAGGGTTTCTTTCCATTCCATATTCAGTAATCGTTTGAAAAAATTCATTTAACTCCTCCAAATCTTCCGAACGTTCTGAAATAAAATCTTTGATTTCATTTTTCCATTTTATCCATTCATCAAAAGCACAATCATCCGAAGTTAATGTGCGAGTTAAATCTGTTAAATCATGGAGTTGTTCAAAAGGTGAAGGTTTTTTTGTTTGCCACTCAAAATAAGGCAAAAAATTGATAGGAAGCCAATGGGTATTAGTTAGCATAATGATTTCTCATCCAAAAGAATCGATTAATTAAAAATGAATAGGAGAATCTAAAAAACTCAGTTCTTTAGAAAAAATTACATCCAAGATGGGCTGGAATAACAAAAAAATGAATAGCAATGTCGCTTGATATCGACAAATACCTTAATAAAATGATTTCCCATTCCGTCTTTATGGAGACAGTTATTGCTATCTTGCAATATTAAAATAGGATAAGAAAAGCAGGTCTTCTGACTTCAAGATCTTTCTACACGCTTGGCCTTCCCGCAATATTTTGCAGTGGCTAAAATTTTAAGCGCTCGTCCCTTGTTACAGCGGCCTAACCGTACAGGATTTCCACCTGTTTCCCTATTCTCCCTTTGCCATGGCGAAGGGCACTTTTCTATCACATGCTTCTTATGAAAGCTGCCCAAATTTATAAACTGCTTTTATAAAATAATCAAGATGAACTTTGGGTTTCCTAAACCAAAATGTGCAAATAAAATTTTTTAATTACTTCATATCAATCCCCTTACATTTTTTGATAAAGAGAATAAATTTAAAAAATCAATTTAATATAGTCTTTTATTAAACATCAATTTTATTGACTTATAAAACTAAAAATTATAATATTATACGATTTAAAAATAATAAAAGAATTATATTTAATAAATAATTAAAATAATAAATTAAAAAAAACAATCATGCAAATCACAAATAATTTACAAACATCACAACATATTTCAAAAGAAGCTTACCTAGATCTATTATTTCCTAATGAACTCTTAGGAATTATTTTTGATCAAGCTGTCAATCAAAACCAACCTTTACATGACATTTCTTCTCTTTTACTCACCTGTAAAAAATGGAAAAGCATTCTTGAAGAGAACCCTTGCATCGCATTAGTGCAGGCCCTTTTTCAACTTAAAGAGCATCATCAATCGACTATTACTTATCCTCAGGAGTATCTAACAAATGGACAAAAGAAGCATTTTACATCTCAAGAACTTAAACTTATCGATCGAGTCTACAGTGAAGAAAGGTTTAAAAATTTATTAATGGTCGACTCAAAATTATTTCATCCAAAAAGTTTGTTTCTTTCTCTTTTGAATCGCTATTCCTGGGATCCTGAAGTTTGCAAAAATAGCGCTAATGAAAACATCCAGCAGGTAGCTAAAGAGCAGTTATTTATTTTAAACTCTCTTGTATCAGGTACGGATGCTCAACGATTAACCGTTATCGAAAATGACTTTATTGAAAAGCTTTACCCTAACGCTTTAGGTAAAACATGGAAGCAGGTAGAAAAATCTGCCATCTCTACACTAAAAAAATTTTCTAATTTTCACGATAAAAAAATTTTTATTAAATTTGCTCGCTGTTTTGGATATGCTGTTTTTGATATAGATGAAAACCTTAAAAAAGATCGAGTCGTTGTGTTGTCTGTCGTTCAGGAAGATGGCTCGGCTCTTCGATTTGCAGATGACAGCCTTAAAAAAGAGCGAGAGATTGTCTTGGCTGCCGTTAAGCAAAATGGCGAGGCTCTGCGATTTGCAGATGAAAGTATTAAAAAAGATCGAGAGATTGTCTTGGCTGCCATTAAGCAAGATGGCTGGGCCCTTGACTATGCAGATGAAAGCCTTAAAAAAGATCGAGAAATTGTCTTAACTGCTATTCAGCAAGATGGTGGAGCTCTTCAATTTGCCGATGAAAGCTTTAAAAAAGATCGAGAGATTGTCTTAGCTGCCGTTAAACAAGAAAGCTGGCCTCTTGCATATGCAAATGAAAGCCTTAAACAAGCAAATGTCTGGGGTCTTGCCTTTGCACATGAAAGCCTTAAAAAAGATCAAGCATTTGTATTGGCTACCGTTAAGCAAAATGGCCGGGCTCTTGAATATGCAAATGAAAGTCTTAAAAAAGATCGAGAAATTGTCATGGCCGCCGTTAAGCAAAATGGCTGGGCTCTTCAATTTGCAGATGAAAGTCTTAAAAAAGATCATCATATGTGGGCGCTTGCCTTTACACATGCGATCCTTAAAGGAAATCATCTGTTCGTCTGGACTGCCGTTAAACAAGATGGCTGGGCTCTTCAATATGCAGATGACAGCCTTAAAAAAGATCGAGAGATTGTCTTGGCTGCCGTTAAACAAAATATCTGGGCTCTTGTCTTTGCAGATGCAAGCCTTAAAAAAGATCAAGACTTTGTCTTGACTATCGTTAAGCAAAATATATGGGCTTTTGCCTTTATAGATGAAAGCCTTAAAAAAGATCGAGAGTTTATCTTAACTGTCGTTAAGCAAAATGGCTGGGCCCTTGCCTTTGCAGATGCAAGCCTTAAAAAAGATCGAGAAATTGTCTTGGCTGCCATTCAGCAAAATAGCGGAGCTATTGCCTTTGCAGATGAAAGTCTTGAAAAAGATCAAGAATTATCTTGGCAGCCTTGAATGCATTGAAAATACTGCGGATTTCTAAAAATATGAAGTTACGTTTGATGAAAACATGTTTGGGATAGATGATTCTCTTGTAGTCCTTCAGACTACATGAGGAGGGACAATCTAACCCAGGGGCTAGGGTGTTCATTTTGTGCAAAAAATGAGCTTTATTTTTCACAATAATTGGCATAGTTGAATTGAAGGTCGCATGTTTATGCCGTCCTTTCAGGACTCGATGTCTTTTTGATAGAACCCAGGCCTCCGCTTCGCTGCGACCTGGGCTGTAACATGACGGCCCTTCATGCCTTAACAAGAGATGTTTAAGTCCCTCTTCTATAGTCCCTAAATCATCTTTTTGTTAAGGCCTGAAGGGCCGTCATGTTACAGCCCAGGTCGCAGCGAATTTGAGATCTCTACGATGCAAGCGTTTCGCTCAAACACATTTAATTTTGAGTTCCCTGCAGATAGAGACCGCTTTCATAAAATGATATCAATCAACTCTTTTCTTGCTGTCATTAGTATTCTTTTTAGAAAAAAATGGCTTAGATGATTGAAAATTGCTTTTTTTGAACGGTTTGGAAGAGCGATGCTTTCCTGTTTTCGATGGAGCATGAGACGTTTGTTTGAATTGATCTCCTCCTGGCTTGTGTTCTAAACCAATACGTTCGGGTCCTATGACAATTTGTTGACCAAGAAACATAGAAATGAGTTTAGAAACAACAGCTGTTGTATCCGTATCTTGCATAAGTTGTAAAAGATGTTGGGTTTCTGCATGGATTTCTTGTTTCAATATCTGAGCAACTAAAACTTGTCTTTTAGATATTTTGACTTCGCTTAAAGTTGGAAGGCTCTTTTGTTGAATTTTAGTTCCTAAAACTTTTTCAAAGCGTTGAAAATCCCGCCATTCGCGTGTTGTCAAAAAAGTACTGGCAATTCCTTTATTCCCTGCTCGACCTGTCCTGCCAATACGATGAACGTACTGAGTAGGATCAAAAGGTAAATGATAGTTAAAAACATGCGACACATTAGAGACACTCAATCCTCTTGCAGCAACATCAGTTGCAACTAAAAGCTGTAGATGCTCTGACCGAAAACTTCGAATGACTTCTTCTCTTTGAGGCTGCTCCATATCTCCATGCAATCCTCTAGCCTGATATCCCGCATCTAGCAAAAATCGCGTTAAGCGGTCCACATCTCTTTTTGTGCGGCAAAAGATAATGGCTTTTTCAGGATTTTCATAATCAATAAGCCGAATCACAGCGTAATCGCGCTCTTCTTCATGGATCATGTAATAAAATTGCTCAATATCTTGATTGACCTTTTCTTTTTGCTTAATACTCACAAACAAGGGATTGTTTAAAATCTTTTCTGCAAGTTTTTGAATGGGAAAAGGCATAGTGGCTGAAAATAAAAGCGTTTGACGCTTTTGCGGAAGAAATTTAAAAATATTTGTGATGTCTTCTAGAAATCCCATATCCAACATTTCATCAGCTTCATCCAAAACAACAATAGAAGGCTGAAACTGAGAGAGTCTTTGAGATGCCAGAAGATCTAATAAACGCCCTGGAGTCGCAACAAGCACCCGAACTCCCTTTTGAAGAGACTCCATTTGCCCTTTAAAAGATTTTCCTCCGCAAATAATTGCTGTTTTAATTCCAAGATGTTGGCTAAAGCGATAAATTTCATCGCTGACTTGTTTTGCCAATTCTCGTGTAGGAACCATAATCAGCATTTGTGCTGTGGGATTTTCTTGAAGAATGTGCAGAGCCGGCAAACCGAAAGCCCCTGTTTTTCCAGTTCCAGTCTGAGCCTGTCCAATCAAATCTCTTCCTGCCAAAATATCAGGAATGACTTCTTGTTGAATAGAGCTGGGAACTTTAAAGTTAGCCTCTTTCAAAGCTTGTAGAATTCCTTCATGTAAACCAAAGGAATCAAAGGTCAATTGTTCTTTCATATTTTTTTCTTTTGTTGTAATAACGTCGCTTGCCTATCAGCCAAACAAAAGAGGAAGAATAATGATTGATGAAGAGAAAGATGCACTAGCACAAGTGGAAAATACAACTATACTTATCAACGTATTAGAGAATCATTGCCGAATTGACTTCGGAATTTTCTAGATCGCCTCTCGATCGTGGAAATAAGGCAACACAAATTATTGAATTAATAAAATTATAACAAATATTAGCTTTAAATTAAACAATTATTTAAAAAATGTAAAATTTAGGAGGTCATTTAGGAAGAATAGACTCAAATTTCTAAGGCCTTGCTTTAAGATCAAGTACTTAACTAGCCTTTATCAATTTGAGTCTATTCTTTCCCTTTTCCCAATGACTTAACGGGAATGGGGAAGATGAAAGATGTCGCGATCTTCATCACGATCAATTTCTTCTTCATCTTCAACTTCGCTATCATCAAAAGGAATCGCTAAGGTATTAGTAGAATCAATTTGATCTCTTTCTAATATATCATATTCATCATCTTCTTCAGTAGCAGTTGAAGTTGTATCTCTTGCAGTTGAATGAGCTGTCTGTTTACTCGCTGAATCATTAGAAGCTGCTTCTAATGAAAACGATAACATACTCAACATTAAACTCATTAACATGTAAATATTGACTTTTTTCATTGCAATACTCCTTTAAAAGTCTCTTGGTAAAGCATATAGCAAAAATCCAGTTGAAAAGTCAATAGGATTTTGGATAAGTCTCTAATTCATAAACTTACTAATGATTAAACTTATTCAGCCGGTGGCAGTTTTTTTTGTTCAACATGTGCATTTAATTGACTCCAAGTAGGGTGTTGAACTAATAAGTGGAGCACATCCTTGAGACGAAATTGAGGATGAGAGGGATAAAGATTTTCTAAAATCAAGCGAATTAAAGCAAAATCTTCTGGAGTATCGACCGTCCAGCGATAATGAGCTAAAGAAGGAAGATGAGCGACGTTTTTCAACTGAAAACGCTCAGGATGACGATAAAGATAAACAGTGACATGTTCTCGCTCTTCAGGTCGAATGGCATGCTTGAAAGCTTGTTGAAGAGCATTGAAAGAAAAGACCTCGACATCTAGACCGCGAGGAAAAGTTCTTTCTAAAGAATTCGAGACATAATCGATCTTAGGCAAACCTTCCCGGAAAGTTTTAACAACTTGATCCACAACATCCGGGTCAATTAAAGGGCAATCGGAGGTAATGCGCACAATTCCCTCTGGCCGGCGTTCTAATGCTGCTTGATAATAACGATCTAAAACATCTTCTTCTGAACCGCGAAAAAAAGAAATCTTTTTCTCTTGGCAAAATGTTACGATGGCATCATCAGCTGCCAAATTGCTTGTCAAGATGACAATATCATCGATTTCTTTAGAGGCCGACAGACGCTCGACAAGAAAATGCAAAAGAGGCTTCCCCAACACTTTTTTAAGCACTTTTCCGGGAAGACGTGTGGATCCCATCCTAGCTTGAACATAGGCTTCAATGCGCATGATTTGCCTTAAATACTTCCCAGCTGACAGGGGTTCCCTTTTGTACACTTTGACTCAAAGTCAACCCTAAAAGATGAGGAAGCTCCTTAGGTGGAAGGCCTTTGCCCGGCCTTACCGTACGTACATGTTGAGGTTTAAGAATTGATCCCTTAGCCAAATCTTCAACAAAATAGAGAGAAGGGCGATGCGATAAAGTGACCTTTTCGGCATCGAGAGGAGCATAATGAATCTCACCTAGCGCCTCCCAAGCTTTTTTTGACTCTTGAACCAATGCTTGACATTCGAGTGGTTCCATGGAAAAGGCACTGTCTACTCCCCCATCTTGACGTGATAGCGTAAAATGCTTTTCTATTAAGCAAGCTCCTAAAGCCACGCTCGCAAGAGCGACGCCGATTCCCAATGTGTGATCGGATAAACCCACAAGTGTATCGAAGCTAGCAGACAAATGAGGAATTGTACGCAGATGAATATCTTTAGGCTGAGAAGGATAAGCAGCGGTACATTTTAACAAGATCATCTGATCGCATCCCGCTTGTCTTGCAACAGCTACAGCCTCGCCTATTTCCATTAAAGTAGCGGCAGCTGTTGAAAGAATAAGAGGTTTTCCAGTCTGAGCAGCTTTGCGAATCAAATCATGATCGACAATTTCTGGAGAGGCAATTTTATAACAAGGAACATTTAAAGATTCCAAAAAATCGACTGCAGTTTCATCAAAGGGACTGCTAAAAACCTCTATTTCCAATTTCCGGCAATAATCAAAAATCGCGGAATGCCATTCCCAGGGAGTATAAGCCTCTTGATAGAGTTCATATAAATTGCGATTTTTCCATAAACTTTCTTGATCCTCAATTAAAAACTCTTTCCCCTTCATATTCAGGGTAATTGTATCCGGTGTATATGTTTGCAATTTCACTGCATGGGCCCCCACTTTCTTGGCCATGTCCACAATGTCCAATGCTCTTTGCAAAGAACCCTTATGATTAGCTGATAATTCAGCCACAATACAAGGGGGATGAGAAGGACCGACAAAAATATTTCCTATTTGAATTTCTTTTCTCATTTTAAATTCCTTTTGCTTGCAATTGCTGTAAAAACATGTGATTAATCGCTTACAGATTGGAAACTACTAAAAAGTTCGAAGGCGCTTTAAAAACGTTTCATTAATCGCTTGCAGATTAGGAACAGTTAAGTGGGCATCATAAGCTTCTTCTACTTTATCATGGCCATAAGGGCCAGTCAAAACGCGAATTGTTTGAAAGCCTAAAGGCTTGATCCCGACGAAATCTTTATGGGGATTATCAGCGATATAAACAACTGAGGAAGGAGACACTCTTTCTAATTCGCAAATCTTCTCAAAACAATAGGGAGAAGGCTTTCGCCGATGAAGACCATGAGCATAAGTAAAAAAGCAGCGACGGACAAACAAATCTAGACCCAATGCATAAAACTTCTTTCGCTGAACAAGTTGATTGCCATCTGTCACGATATACAAAGGATAATTATGCAAACGAACTAAGCAAGTATGAGCTTCTGGAAAAAGGCTTAAAGAAGGCTCGTGCCCACGATACACGCTGATACAATTTTTAATCATTTTTTGGGTTTGGATGCCTTGTTTAAGCAAGTAGCGGTCAAACACTTTTTCGCGCTGGATTTTAAGCTCAGCATTTAAGGCTTCTACAATTTGATTTTGAGGCAGTCCAACGATAGGGCTTAGGTAATCTGCAACTGCTCGAAACCCACTGCGGACAAATAAGAGCTCTTCATAAAGAGTATCATCTAAGTCAAAAATGATGACCATGGCAATAACCTATCTGTTAGATAACGCACTTGTCTGATTTCACCCTTGCCGCGCATAAAGGGATAATCCTGTAAGTCTATTCCTACACATTCCGTAAAAAACCAAAAAAAGCTCTCTAATCCTACAGCGATACTGGCTGTTGAAGCTCCTCCAAAGCGCGGGTTGCACTCAATCACATGAAACTTTCCCATTTCATCCTCAATGAGTTGAAACACTGCATGACCTTCAATTTTTAACAGATCAGCCATTTCATGACAGAGATGTTCTAATGAGGGATAATGGACCGTTGTCGTCACTTGTGACTCACCATTGACAACGTGGTTGCGCTGTCGAGCCACTGAACCTTTGACCTTTCCCTTAAATGAACGATAGACATCTACGCTCCACTCTATTCCTTCAATAAAAGGCTGAAAAATGGGCTCTTTTAATTGACATCCATGCCTTAAGGCTTCCTCACGTGTTAAACCTAATCCCAATTGCTGCGAACCTGCTCCTCTTCTCTCCTTGACAACATAAGCAGAGGAGTGGAATTCTTCAAGAAATAAATAAGTGGAAATAACAGGAAAATGGTGCTGCCATAAAAAATCAGCAAATTTCTTCTTATCCAAGCACAGCGCAATCGTTTCTAAAGAAGACACCATCGGATAAATTCCTCGATCGTAAAAAAAAGATCGATGATACGCATAAAATTCAAGATCTGCATTGCGAGTGGGAATAAGGGCTGTAATTTTGTTTTTTTGACAGTATGTCACGATTTCTTTCCCCGTCATTTTTTCTAAGGGAGGACAATGCCAAAATTTATCTACTCCATATTGACCAATGCAAGAGGGATTGCTATCACAGCCATGAACCTCTTGAAATTGTCCTAATTGATTGGCAGCTGCTCTCACAGCCTCTATTAGCGGCATTTTTTTAGAAATACTGGTAATTAATACGGCAGGATGTTCAGGAATGATGGGATATTCTTGATCCGATGTTAATCGATCCATTTTTATATGACTCTTATCCTTCCAATCTTTTGCTAACAAACCATGCATAATAGAATTGACCCGTTGTCCATGCTTATAAACATGCTCGCGTAAAATTCCCTCGGGCTTAAATCCTAATTTTTCCAAAACATGAAGAGTCGAATGGCGAAAAGCGAAAGTTTCTGTAAAAAGTCGATGTAGGTGTAAATGTTCAAATGCAACTTGACAAAGCAATCCCAAAAAATGAGTAAAATCTCTTGGATAAATGATAGCATCTTGTGCACGAGTGGGATTAACTAGAAAAGAGACTTCGGATCGTGAATTTTCCCAATCCACGTAAGTGAGCCCTCCATAACCAATGCAAATGCCACCAAATAAAAAGCTAAATAAAATTTGTGTTGGCCTTTCTTGTTCAAACATGGGCCAAACATGTTTTTGGAAATAGAGGTGTTGGTCTTCAAATGTAATCATCTCTTTTTGTCGCAACACATCCATTTGTGCATTACGCCATAAGCGAATATTTTCCACATCTTCTTGACGAATGGCGACAATTTGATAATTTTGATTATCTTGAAAAGAATTCTGTTTTAAACACTTATAATCCATATCTCTTCCAAACCCGTCGTCAATTTTTCATAACCTAACAGTGACATCATCATTCATCTTTTATCTGTCAATTGATCAAACAATTTGCACAGTCGATTGTATAGTGTTTTGTAATTTTGCGAATTTAGGGAGAGTTCGATCTGAAGATTTAAATTTGCATATTGAATCACCCACCAACTCTCTTCCTGAACGGCAGCCAAGACAATGTCTCGATCTTTTTTAAGACTTTCATCTGCATAGATAAGAGCCTCGCCATTTTGCTGAACAGCAGCTAAGACAATCGCTTGATCTTTTTTAAAGCTTTTATCTGCAAATTGAAGAACCCTTCCATCTTGTTGAACGGCAGCCAAGACAATCTCTCGATCTTTTGTAAAGCTTTCATTTACCTTTGCAAAAGCCCAGCCGTTTTGCTTAACGGCAGCCAAGACAAACTCTCGATCTTTTTTAAGACTTGTATCTGCATAGCGAAAAGCGTTGCCATTTTGTTGAATCGCAGCTAAGACAACCTCTCGCTCTTTTTTAAGACTTTTATTTATATCAAAAACAGAACTTCCAAAACAGTGAGCAATTTTAATAAAAATTTTTTTATCATTAAAATTGGGAAATTTTTTAAGTGTAGAGATGATAGACATTTCTGCTTGCCACCATGTTTTACCTCGACACCCCTGATAAATTTTTTCGATAAAGTCATTTTTGATAAGGGTTAATCTTTGGTCATCCGTGCCTGATGTCAGAGATCTTAAAATAAATACTTGCTCTTCAGCTATCTGCTGAATGTTTTTATTGGGGCTTTTTTTGCAAACTTCAGGGTCCCATGGATAGCGATCCAAAAGAAAAAGAAATAAACTCTTTGATTGAAATAAGCATGAATCAATCATTAATAATTTTTCAAATCTTTTTCCACGATGACCTTGGGCTCGATCAATCAGTTTGAGTTCCTGAGGTGTAAAATCCTTCTTTTGCTCAGTTATGATGCACTCCTGGAGATGTGTAATAGCGAATTGATGACTCCCTTTCAATTGGAAAAGGGCCTGCACCAATGCAATGCATGGATTCTCCTCAAGAACGCCTTTCCATTTTTGACAGGTAAGTAAAAGAGAAGAAATATCACGTAAAGGTTGGCTTTGATTGATAACCCGATCAAAAATAATTCCTAACATTTCCGAAGGAATTAATGTGTCTAAACCAGCCTCACTTGAAGTGTTATCTATTTTTTCTGAATTACTTAGGTTAATTTGCATCACTAATAACTTCATTAATTTTTTATTAACTTGATAATTCATTTTTAAAATAGTTGACCCTCTACGTCTACAAACCACCTGTGAATTGACGTTAAGCGATGAAATTTAAGTTGCTTTCCATGCCGCGTGAATGATGGAAGTGCCTTTTTCTTGGTATAATGAAAACCCTAAGTTTTCGCAAATTTTGAGCATTCCCGTATTTTCAGATAAAATATAACCATCCACAACTGCTATTTTCTCTTGCTTAGCAATAAGTAAGAGATGTTTGAGCAACTGTGTGCCCAATCCTAAATGGTGATAAGCATCGGCGATAATCAGCTTGAATTGAGCATGGGGAATCCCTGGAATGCGTATCAAGCGACCAATCCCAATCATTTTTTTCTGCTGATATTGATCAATTTCAGCCACAATAGCCCATTCACGGTCATAATCATTAAAACAAATGCGAATTAAACGTTCATGCGCCACTCGTCGATCTAAAGTCATAAATTCAAAGTAACGTTGGCGCACACTATTTTCAGATAACTCGCGATGAAATTGAATGATGAGGTGTTCATCTTCTGGATAAATGGGACGCAAAGTGAGTGGAATTCCATTGTTCAATTGTGTGGATAAAACATAATTAAAAGGGTAAGGGCGAATAGCAAGCCGAGGAAGTTGATCATCGAGAATTTTGAAATCATGCAGGACAATCCGCGCATCAAGTGCAATTATTTTTTCTTCAGAAGCCATCAAAGGATTAATATCGCATTCTTGAATTCTTGGATTTTCAACAACTAATAAAGAAAATCTAATTAAAATTTCCTCTAACTGAGAAAGATTGATGGCTTTGCGTCCTCGAACGCCTAGCAAGGCTTCATAGATTTTGGTTTTTTGCATCAGATGCCGGGCTAAATTAACATTTAAAGGCGGAATGGCTAAGGCACGATCTTTGAAAACTTCTACCAACTGTCCACCCGTTCCAAATAAAATCACAGGACCAAATTGAGGATCGGTTGTGCTCCCCAATATCAATTCATAACCGGTATGCTTGATCATTTGCTGGACAGTTACGCCCTCAAAATGCTCTTTACCCACTTTTTCAGTTACCGAAGTTTGGATATCATCAAATGCTTTCTTCACCTCTTCGACAGATTGCAAATTCAGTTTGACTCCTCCCACATCTGTTTTATGAGTGATTGTTTGAGAAAAAAGCTTGAGGACAATAGGAAAACCTAATTGTATCGCCATGCTAACCGCTTCTTCAGGAGTATAAGCAATCAGAGTTTTTACAACGGGAATCCCATAATCTTCTAAAATGTGTTTGGATTCAAATTCTGTGAGTAATGTCCGCCCCTCTTTTTGAATCTTTTGCAATAGTTGCTTAACATGCTGTGGCTCCCCAACCGAAATCAATGATTTTTCTTCTTTTATGATTGATTGATTTAAGGCAGGGATCTCATAGAGAGTTTGAAGGTTTTTACTATAGCGCCACATAGTAGCAAAGGTTTGTGCAGCATCGTCGGGATATTCAAAAACAGGAATTTGAGCATGAGAGAGAATTTCAGCCCCTTCCTTCACACTGGCTCCTCCCATCCAACTGGTTAAAAGAGGCTTTTGATGATTTTGTGTCGCGTGTTTAATTGCGACAGCAGTTGCCGTTGCATCTGTCATATCTTGAGGCGAAAGGATCACAAGCAAGCCATCACTCTTTTCATCCTTCATGAGAATATCGACTGCCTTTGCATAACGATCTGCATCCGCATCGCCAAGAAGATCAACAGGATTGCTATGGCTCCAAGCATTTGGTAAAACGCGATCTAAAGCTTCTAACGTTTGAGAAGACAAAGGGGTAAGCTCTGCTTGATGAAAAATAGCGGCATCCGTTGCTAAAACTCCTGGTCCACCCGCATTTGTGACAATAGTCAACCGAGGACCTTTAGGACGAGGCTGCTTAGCTAAAACAGAAGCCATATTGAAAAGCTCAGCAATGGTATTGACTCTTAATGCTCCAATTCTTTCAACAGCTGCATCAAACACTTCATCGCTTCCCGCCAAAGAACCCGTATGAGAAGCGGCTGCCTTAGCAGCTGCCTGAGTTCTCCCTGCTTTAATCAGGATGATGGGTTTTTCCAAAGCGACCTCACGAGCAGCTGTCATAAAAGAGCGAGCATCCCCTACCGTTTCCATATAAAGCAAAAGGCTATGCGTATGAGGATCGCTACCCAGGTAATCAATCAACGTTCCCCAATTCACATCTGCCATGGAGCCAATCGAAACAAAAGCACTAAATCCGACTTTATGCTCAAGACTCCAATCTAACACAGCCGTACACATGGCTCCAGATTGGCTAATGAAAGCCAAATTGCCTGGCAAAGCCATTCCCTTAGCAAAAGTGGCGTTCAGCCCAGAAATAGGATTCATAATCCCTAAACAATTAGGACCAATGATGGGCATTTTGCCACGCCTAGCATGGACAAGAATGTCTTCCTCGAGCTTACGGCCTGATTCGCCCAGTTCTTTAAATCCAGCTGAGATGATAATGGCCGATTTAACATGTGCCTCTACACATTCTGATACAATTTTTGGAACCGTCGGAGCAGGAGTGACAATAATGGCAAGATCAATCTTTTCCGAAACACTGCCCACCGAAGAATAAGCTTTAAGCCCCAATACCTGACTGCGTTTAGGATTGATGGGATAAATTTGACCTTGAAAAGAGCCTGAAAGTAAATTGATCATGATCGTTCGAGCAACGCTGCCTAGATCATCCTTAGCTCCGATCACAGCCACCGTTTGAGGGTGAAAAAGAGGATCTAAGGGATGGGGATATCGTTCAATAAAATTTTGAGACGGATCCGTTTGATTGAGATTTCCAGCCATCATGAAAGCGACCCTCCTATGATTTCTTGTTGAATCTATCCCACTTAATCGGATAGATTCTTATTTGCATTAAATCAGGATCCTCATTAAAAAAACACTTAGAACCTATCCTTATGCAAAATTCAAACTCTTCTATTGACTTAACTTCTTTAGCTAAGCAAAGTATGATTGAACATCAACTACTTCCAGACTTTCCCTTAGCTGTTTTAACAGAAGTCAGCCAGCTCACCTCTCCAGAGAAAATCAATTCCCCTGAGGTTAAAGATTTGCGCCATCTCCTCTGGTTTTCAATTGATAATGACGATTCAAGAGACTTGGATCAAATTACCTTTGCCGAGAAATTAGATGAGCAATTTAAAATTTATGTTGGCATTGCGGATGTTGATAGTTTAGTCAAGAAAGGATCTGCAATCGATCGTTATGCACAGCATAATACAACTTCAGTCTATACTCCAACTAAACTATTTCCCATGCTGCCTGAAAAATTATCAACGTATTTGACCTCCCTCAATGAAAATGAAGAGCGAATCGCCTTGATTGTTGAGGCAAGCATCGATGCAACAGGCAACTTAATCACGTCTAGCATTTACCGAGCGCATGTCATAAACAAAGCAAAGCTAGCTTATAACAGTGTTTCAGCATGGCTGGATGGCGCAGAGCCTGCACCCAATGCCATTAAAACAAACCCCGATTTAGACTATCAAATTCGCCTTCAAGATAAAATTGCACAGATTCTACGTCAATATAGACACAAAGAGGGAGCATTGACTCTGCAAACAATTGAAACTTTTCCTGTTATTGATGGACAACGTATTGTGGACATAAAAGCTACTGGAAAAAATCGAGCAAAAGATCTTATTGAAGATTTTATGATTGCAGCTAACAGATCAACTGTTTCTTTTCTAAAAAATAAGCAAAAGCCTTCTTTAAGGCGGGTGGTTCGTACACCCAAGCAATGGGATCGCATTGTAGAAATCGCTAAACAATATGGGGCAAATCTTCCCACTGAACCCGATGCAAAAGCCTTGGATCTTTTTCTCTACCAACGTCTCGTCTCAGATCCTCTCCACTTTCCCGATCTTTCTTTGACAGTTATTAAACTCTTAGGTCGAGGAGAGTATGTTGTTGAACAGCCTGGCGCGCAACCCATTGGCCATTTTAGCTTAGCTGTCAAGGATTATACTCATTCTACTGCTCCCAATAGAAGGTTTCCAGATCTGATTACGCAACGCCTGATTAAGTCTATTCTTGCCAACCAACCATATGCTTATACACTCAGCGAGCTTGATCAATTGGCCAAACACTGCACCGAGAAGGAAGATGAAGCAGAAAAAGTTGAACGTAAAATGAAGAAATCAGCTGCAAGTTTGCTTCTTTCTTCTAAGATTGATCAAGAATTTGATGCTCTCGTGACAGGTGCGGCTCTCAAGGGAACGTGGGTAAGAATTTTAACTCCACCTGTAGAAGGCAAATTAATTCAAGGATTCGAAAAGATAGAAGTGGGCGATAAAATCCGAGTAAGACTCGTGCATGTAGATGTTGCCAAAGGATTTATCGATTTTATTCGAGTTTAGGTTAAATCAAAAAAAAGAATCTGAGAAGGGCTACGAGCCTGAAAATGAAGTGAATCCACTTCGCTGACCGAAGCACCATCTCCAGTTTCGAGGATGATGCCATTGACCTCTATTTCTCCCCTCATCACTTGAATCCAACCATAGCGATTAGGGGCTAATTCATATTTCAGCTCTTTTCCCAGGTCTAGGGTTGTAAGATAACCCCCAACATTTTGATGAATATGTAAAGAGCCTTCTCTTCCATCAGAAGAAATGATCAAACACCAGCGATTATGCTGAAGCGAGGGAGAAAAAAAATTTTCTTGATAACTGGGTTTTAAACCTCGATCAATAGGTTTTATCCAAATTTGCAAAAAATGCGTTTCCTCTTTATCAGATGCATTAACTTCGCTATGTGTCACTCCTCGCCCTGCCGATAATAATTGAATCTTGCCTGGACGCAAAATGGAGGCATTTCCCAAATCATCTTGATGAGTCAGTCCCCCTTCTAAAACAACAGAAAAAATTTCCATATCTTGATGAGAGTGGACAGGAAAACCTGTTCCAGGCTGAATGCGATCTTCATTGATTACCCTTAAAGAGCGAAATCCTCGATAATCGGGATCATCGTAGCGTGCAAAAGAAAAAGTGTGATAGGTTTTTAACCATCCATAATCAAAAAATCCACGGTCTCCCGATTTACGAACATGTATAGACATTCTCTTCTCTTGTTTTAGATAGAGATTAACATGCTCATTTATTTTAAAAAAGTTTTTTGATAAATTTAAGAAAATTCTCAACAAGGAAAGGTATGCAAACTTTAATGCCACCCCATCTTTTAAATAATAACACGGGTGATAGTGTTTCAATTTGGATGGAAGAAGAAATTGCCCCCTTTCCTCCATTGAATCAAGATCTAACAACAGATGTTTGTATTGTGGGGGGTGGCTTCATTGGCCTGACTTGTGCCTATTTTTTGCTTCAGCGAGGACTTTCAGTGAGTGTGATTGAAGGAGGTTCACTAGGAGGAGGTCAATCTTCTCGAACAACCGGACATTTAGCTTGGTCATTAGATGATCGTTTTTTTGATTTGGAAAAGCTTTTTGGATTAGAAGGAGCCCGCATAGCCGCTGAAAGCCATCACGAAGCAATCAAAACAATTGAAAAAATCGTTCAAAAAGAACGCATTCTTTGCGATTTAGAAAAATTGGATGCTTATTTATTTTTGTCTCCACACGATAGCCCTGACATCTTGGAAAAAGAATGGTCAACGCTCCAAAAAATTGGCATGCCTGTCCAAAAATTGGAACGAGCTCCGCTTCGCTCCTTTGATACAGGTCCTTGTTTGCAATTTCCTGATCAGGCTCAATTTCATATTTTTAAGTATTTAAAAGGGTTAATTCATGCCATCGTAAGTAAGAATGGCAAAATTTATTCTCACACTCATGTCCATCGCATTCAAGATGGCTCCCCTTGTTATGTTGTCACAGATCATCATCATATTATCACAGCAAAGTCTGTGATTGTTGCAACCAATACTCCAGTTAACGACCGTTTTATGATTCATAGTAAGCAGGCCCCTTATCGCACTTATGCTATTGCAGGTTCCGTTCCTAAAAATTCAGTCGCACGGGGACTTTATTATGACACTCAGGATCCTTATCATTATATTCGCCTTCAAAGACATGAAAAAGACGCTAACCTTGATTGGTTGATTGTTGGAGGAGAAGATCACAAGACTGGACAAGAGGCGGATATTTTTGAAAAATATCTTCGGCTTGAAGATTGGACACGCCAACGTTTTCCCATGCTCCAAGAGATCTCTTATCGATGGTCAGGCCAAGTCATTGAACCCGTTGATTCATTAGCCTTTATCGGTCGTAATCCGCATGACAAACATGTCTACATTGCTACAGGAGATTCAGGAAATGGACTTACACATGGAACCATAGCGGGTCTATTGATCACAGATTTAATTGTCGAAGGCTTTCATCCATGGGCCGAAGTTTATGATCCTTCCCGTAAGACGTTGCAAGCTGCGGGAGAATATGCCAAAGAAAATTTCAATGTTGCTGTTCAATATGGCGAATGGGTGACGCCTGGCGAGGTTGAGCATAGTAAACAAATTTTACCCGGTACAGGCGCTTTAATTCGCGAGGGATTAAAAAAATATGCTGTTTATCGAGATGAAAAAGGCCGTTTACATTGTTTTTCAGCGACTTGTCCGCATTTAGGGGGAATTGTGAAATGGAACCCAGGAGAAAAAAGCTGGGATTGCCCCTGCCATGGATCGCGCTTTGGCATCGATGGTCAAGTCCTCAATGGTCCAGCCATTGAGGGTTTATCCCCCGCTTCGCAAACCTTACAAGAATAGTTTTGCCTATTAGGATGAACGGCTTTAAAATCTTATGCGTTAAACTAAGAGAGGAGCGTACGCGAAGCGATGCATTCAGTCGCCCGCCGCTTCGCTCTGGGCTCTGTGTGGAGGGATTTAAACCCACCGTTCGGTCGCCCTCCGGGCTCGGTCACGGTGGGCTAGAAACAGTCGTCCTACGGACTCTAGCAGCAATTTAAAAGCCATTGAATGCTAGTCAAGGCGTTCTGATAATGCCGCTAGAGTCCGTAGGACGACTGTTTCTAGCCCACCGTGACCGAGCCCGGAGGGCGACCGAACGGTGGGTTTAAATCCATCCACACAGAGCCCAGAGCGAAGCGGCGGGCGACTGAATGCATCGCTTCGCGTACGCTCTTCTCTTAGCTTAACGCATAAGGGTTTAATGCCGCCCCCTATACAAAATTAATGTGATAAATTACTCGATTGTTTTTCTTTTACTGGCAATGTATAATATTATTTCTTAAGCTTTTAGAAAATTATATTCTTTCCCTTCTATTTGAGAGAAAGATCGCAAGAATAATAAATAAAGGATATTTAGTGATATATGACTCTTTTAAGTTGCCAAGGACTTAGCAAATCATTCGGAAGCCGCCTTTTGTTTAAAGATCTTTCATTTGGAATTTTTGCCGGAGATAAAATTGGATTGATAGGACCCAATGGATCTGGAAAATCAACTTTATTGAAAATCCTAACAGGTTTGGAGATGCCTGATGAAGGAGGAGTCGTACGCAATCGTTCTCTGCGCGTGGGATATATTCCACAAGAAACTGAATTTCCCGATCTTCCTATCCAACAGCTTATGCTAGAAGCTTTGAAAGATGAATTTCATTTCTCGCAAGAATATAGACAAACGCAGATTGCCATTGCGTTGAGTAAAATGGGATTTGCAGACAATTCAGTTTCTGCCGCTTCTCTTTCAGGCGGATGGAAAAAGCGCTTAGCGCTTGCAATGGAACTGATTCGTTCCCCTGACGTCTTACTCCTTGACGAACCTACCAACCATCTTGACCTTGAAGGGGTTATCTGGCTGGAGAAATTTTTAAAAAATGCCTCTTTTGCCTATATCATCATCAGTCATGATCGTTATTTTCTGGAAAATACAACAACCCGTATCATGGAACTTGATAAAAGCTATCCTAAAGGATTATTTGCAGCTGAGGGATCTTACAGCACTTTTTTGGAAAAACGAGAGGAATTTTTAAGTGGGCAACTGCAACAAGAACGTTCATTAAATTCAAAAGTTCGCAGAGAAGTTGAATGGTTAAAGCAAAATCCCAAAGCACGCACCACCAAATCTCAATCGCGCATTCAACAAGCACAGCGTTTGATTCAAGAATTGCAAGACATCAAGTCTCGCAATCTGAATAGCAAAAGCCAAATTGATTTTTCTTCTTCTAAAAAAGAGTCTCAAAAGTTGCTGGTTACTACTAACTTGACTAAATCAATGGGTGAGCGCTTGCTTTTTGCAGGCATTGATCTTCTACTTGCTCCTGGAGTGCGATTAGGTGTGATCGGAATGAATGGAAGTGGAAAAACCACTTTCTTAAGGCTGTTAGCGGGAGAACTGATTCCTGATAAGGGAACAATCAAATATGCAGATGGAATCAAAATCGTCTATTTTGATCAGCATCGAGCGCAACTCCCTTCCGATATTTCATTGCGGCGTGCTTTATCACCCGAAGGAGACACTGTCTATTACCAAGGCCAAACAATACATGTCAATTCATGGTGCCGGCGCTTTTTATTTTCTCCCGATCGCCTAGACCTTCCCTTTGGCCATCTTTCAGGAGGAGAAAAAGCACGTGTTCATATCGCGCGACTCATGCTGCTGCCAGCAGACATTTTATTACTAGATGAACCAACTAATGATCTAGATATCCCCACTTTAGAAATCTTAGAAAATAGCCTGCTAGAATTTCCAGGAGCAATTGTCCTCATTTCTCATGACCGTTATATGTTGGATCAGATTTCAAATGTCATCTTAGGACTGGGAACACAAAGCGATACAGAACTTTTTGCTGATTATCGGCAATGGGAACAGTATCAAATTCAAAAAATTGAAAAAGAAAAAACAGCCGCAAAAGAGAAAATTGAAAAAAAAGAACCCTCTTTCTCTTCTCGTTCTGTCGAACGCTCTAAAAAAATGAGCTATTCCGAAAAGCGAGAATGGGAACAGATGGAAAACACAATCTTAGAACTAGAAAAAGAAATTGAATCTCTTCAGAATCAAATTCATGATCTTCTCATTGCCAATCAACCAGACAAAATTCAACAGATGTGCCAAGAGCTAAATCTTAAACAGCAAGCACTTGAAAAGCTTTTCCAACGCTGGCAAGAACTTGAGTTAAAACAATAGTAAACAAAAAATATAGTGCTCATTTAATCGCTATTGCACTTTTTATAGCAATCAACACATTACATTTTTATAAATTTCACCTAAATAAAACAGACTAAGAAACAAACTCAGTATTTCGAACAATTTATAATGAAATTTATTTGACACTTCTTTATAATTATTCTTTTTCATTTATCCAATTAGGATTGTTCATTTATGTCAGTTGGAGAGTCAAATCAAATAAGAGAAGCCTGTCATCAGCGAAGGACTTTTGCCATTATTAGCCATCCTGACGCGGGTAAAACGACGTTAACAGAAAAACTTCTTTTGTATTCGGGGATGATTCACACAGCAGGCATGGTTCGAGGCCGCAAAGGGCGCAAAGCAGCGGCCTCTGATTGGATGGCGATGGAGCAAGAAAGGGGAATTTCTATCACAGCTTCTGCCATGCAGTTTACTTATAAAGATACAATTATCAATGTTCTTGACACCCCTGGACATGAAGATTTTTCCGAGGATACTTATCGCACTTTGACTGCAGCTGATTGCGCCATCATGGTCATTGATGCCTCAAAAGGGGTGGAGAAGCAGACACGAAAACTATTTGAAGTGTGCCGTCTACGTCAGATTCCTGTATTGACCTTTATTAATAAAATGGATATGCCGGGCCGAGATCCTTTGGATTTGATGAATGAAGTAGAAGAGGTATTAAAAATTCATTCCTCTGCTCTGAATTGGCCAATTGGATCTGGCAAAGATTTCATTGGAGTAGTGGATCGCGCAACGCAAGAGTGCTTATTTTTTACAAAAACAGCAGCAGGAGGAGCACAAAAAGCTCTCATTTCACGCTTTCCTCTACACAGTACAGAAGTAAAAGAACGCTTAGGATTAGAGCGTTTTCAAGAGCTTTTAGAAGAATTAACTCTTTTAGACACAGCTGGAAATGAATTTTCACAGAAAAAATTTTTAGCTGGTGAAGTCACTCCGATCTTTTTCGCCTCTGCTTTGACAAATTTTGGTATCGAGCCTTTTTTTGATGCCTTTATTCATCTTGCTCCTTCCCCGCATACCCGCTTAGCTAATAAGTTCGATGGACAAGAAATCGCCATTGAAATTGATATGCCTTTTAGTGCCTATGTTTTTAAATTGCAAGCTAATATGGACCGTCGGCACAGAGATAGCATGGCTTTTTTGCGTATTTGTTCAGGCCGCTTTGAACGTGATTTGATCGTTAAGCACCACCGATTAGGTCGAGAAATACGCCTTTCACGGCCTCATGGCATGGTAGCAGGAGAAAGAACAACCGTGGATTATGCCTATGCCGGCGATATCATTGGAGTGATTAATCCTGGTGTCTTTGCAATTGGCGATACAATTTCTCTTTCAGGGGGGTTTAACTTTAAACCTCTTCCTCAATTTCAACCTGAAATTTTTGCACGCGTGCACCCTAAAGATATTGGCAAAAGAAAATCCTTTGACAAAGGAGTTTTGCAATTGACTGAGGAAGGGGCTATCCAATTACTACGTCCCTATGATTTAAGTGGGGATTTCATTTTTGCGGCTGTTGGCCAACTTCAATTTGAAGTCATGCAATATCGATTGAAAGATGAATATGGAGTTGAGACAGTATTGACCTCTCTCCCCTATCACTGCAGTGCTTGGCTAGTAGGCAATGTGCAAACTTTTAAAAAAACAACAACTGCATTACTCGTCAAAGATCGATTTGAAAGACCTATTGTTTTATTCGGAGAACAGTGGGAAAAACAGTATGCAATCAAGCAAAATCCCGATCATCAACTTATTGATATTTTGTCATAAAATCCAAGTAGTCATTGCAAAATGCTAGCGCTCTGCTTTGTGCTTAAGTCGAAAATTTGACTTGATAGAGATAAATGGGTGTGCGATACAAATCATCGGCCCGCTCAGAGCGAACAGGGATCCATCCCGGAATGGCAAAAGTATGGCTGATCACATAGGCATCGGGATTAAGTTCATTTTCAAATTTGATTTTTAAACGCTGCATAGCTCCTGGATAGAGATAGCAAACAACAAGGGATACGCTTCCCAAGGATACTTGAAAGAAATCTTGGCGCTTAATAAATAAATTGGTAAAGGAAAACCATTTAGCAAATAGTTTAGAAACTAGATAGGGAATCGGTGAAATTTCATAAGCCCTCACTTGGCAAGAAGGAAAACGGCTAGCTAAAGTAAAGGCCAATGTTCCCCATCCCGAACCTAATTCTGCAATTTCTTTATTTGTGATTTTAGGTAGCATTTGCAGCAGTAGATTTTTGACTTTTATAGACGTAGGTGTAGGAGTAATCCCATAAAGATAGGAATACAACAAGGTAACCCCTAAAATTCCCAGAAGAACCAGAAAAAAAACCCCATCCATTTTTCCAATAGACTATCCTATTATGATATTGAATAAATGGCGATGGTGACAGCTTTAACCATCACCATCGCATTTCCCATAAACCTAATTCATTTTAAGCGGTCCTAATAAATTCAAATCACCCTCTTTTTTTGGGAGGATATGAATTGCTTCGACTAGGCTGGTTTAGATTTCTATCTTCATTTAACTTGCGATTAGCAGGCTGTTGATAAGCTGTAGATATTGGCTTATCTTGGCCATATTTTGTATTATTGGAAGACGGTGTTGTCAGTGAGGATTTTTCTTCATCTTCATCCTCATCACCCTCCTCTTCATCCTCATCCTCATCCTCATCCTCGTCTTCATCACCTTCATCATCCTCGTCTTCATCACCCTCCTCATCCTCATCCTCATCTGGTTGTTGCTCGGCCAGATAGGGATTTAATGGTTTAGAATGATCCGCTGGATTACGCAGACCTATCTTCTCTTCTTCTTCTGGATGACATTGTGAAGAATTTCTTTTTAGAGCAGATGGAGAGGACTCTTTGCAAGGTTGATTTTTTCCACAAGAGTCTTGGCGATTATCCGCTGGTCCATGCTTGTTAGCCATATGATACCCTCTAAATTTAAATTGTTAAGGATTTAATTTTTTTGCTATTTTTCGCCTTTTCTTTCTATTTCATGTTTTTTTTGTGTTTCGACAGCTTGATGTGATGCAGCTGACCTTTCTTCAGGCGTTTTGTGTTGAGAAGCTTTTTTACCCGCTTGTTTATGTGACTCACTCTTTCTAGACATCATTTTCCTCCTTTAATTTTTGCTCGTTAACCTTAAAAAGTTTGAGATAAAAGAGAGCATGAAATAAATTATCGTTAAAATAACCATAAAATAAATCTTTTATTCAGACAAGATTTTGCAATTGTAAATCCTTACTAACTGATAATAGGACACATAAGAAACAAAAACAGGAGCATGAGATCTTCTAATGACCGTTCCTAATTTTTCGTCTATGACTTTGACAGCCGTTCAAGCTGCTCTAAAAGCAGGAGAGATTCTAAAAAGAGGCTTTGGAACATCATTTGAGATTACAGCTAAACCAGGAAGACAAAACTTTGTGACAGAATATGATAAAGCTTCTGAAGCGTGTATTATTTCTTTCATAAAACAACAATTTCCTTCACATAGTTTTTTAGCAGAGGAAAGCGGCTTTACAATGCCTTCTAATGAAGAGAATATGTTATGGATTATTGATCCTTTAGATGGGACGACAAATTTTGCTCACCATATTCCTCTCTTTACCATTAGTATCGCAGCTTATTATCAAGAAAAAGGAATCTGCGGCGTCATCTTTCAACCTCTTACAAATGAGCTGTTTATAGCAGAAAAAGACAAAGGGGCTTATTTAAATGGGTCTCGTTTGCACGTCAGTCAAACCAACTGTCTTGAAGAGGCCCTTCTGATTGCCAGTTTTCCCTACAATGCAAACCCTATTCCAATTTTTAATTTGGAAGGGCTAGTCAAAATTATTCAACAAGGCACAACTCTGCGTAATTTGGGTTCAGCGGCATTAGCTTTAGCTTACGTTGCAGCTGGCAAGGCTGATGCATTTTGGATGTATAATCTTTATCCTTGGGATCTAGCTGCAGGACAGCTTTTGATTGAAGAGGCCGGTGGGCGCATGAACCGCTATGAACCTTCCTTTGCTTCCTTTCATTCTCCTACGAATATCTTAGCAAGCAATCAAGCCTTGCATGCCCCTTTACAAGACTTTCTTTTTCCAACTTAGTAGTTAAGGATGAAATAGGCTGCGAACTCTGCTATTTGTAAAAAGTCAAGAGTCTATTTTTTGCCGGGCTCTTAGCATTAAAAGATAAATTTTAAACAGTTCGTTCTAAATATTGGATCAATTAATGCAAGGAGGCGTTTAGATTTTTTTAAATATCTCTTTTTCGTTTCAACTTTTTCAAGACAAGTTTATGCCGTCCTTTCAGGACTCGATGTTTTTTTGATAGAACCCAGGCCTCCGCTTCGCTGCGACCTGGGCTGTAATAGGCCGGCCCTTCAGGCCTTAACAAAAGATGTTTAAGACCCTCTTCCATAGTCCCTAAATCACATCTTTTTGTTAAGGCCTGAAGGGCCGGCCTATTGTCTGATCAAGCACATGGGTAACACATTATCCAAGGACATGGGTAACTCTATCTAAGCACATACAAGGCTCTTAGCATTAAAAGATAAATTTGCTAATATTGACCCACTTACGCCAATTCAACCCCGGGGCTTTGAAGCAGTCTAAATACACAAAACTAATGTGGTTGAGTACTAGAAGTCGATTATTCAAAAAAGTGTTTTAATGCTAAGAGACCTGCTATTTTTTACGAGACTATTGAAAGTAAAATGTTCTTTCCCCTATATTTAAGGATAAAGATGAACGTTAACATTCAGATTAAAGTTATAAAACCACCCCTAAGTTAGAAAAAACTTTAAATGTCTTCCGATTTTTTCTAGCATGAATGAGTAGCCTTTATTTTTAATTAAAAACTATATTCAATTTTGAAAATAAATATTATGCAAATACAATCAATTCTTTTGTGTTTTTTTTTATCCATTTGTCATTTAAGCCATCTCTCTGTTTATGCAGATGCGTCTAAAAACAGCCTTGTCCAAACCACTTTAAATGATGGCTATATTCATGCGTTAGCTTCTCTTGTTTTTCATACCCAAACTTTGGAAAAGCAACTAGATTCTGATTTCTCTTTGGCTGAAGACATGATTTTTTCAGCTGATGATGCGGCTCTGTTATGGGCCAAAGCTAGGCATATTCTCTCATTGTGTGCTACCAATAGCAACCTCATTCATCACCTCTATTTTCTTGAGGATGCTCTTAAGCAATATGAGCATGCAAATGACTGTATGCAAGCTGGAAATCTTCAAGAAGCACAAAAAGGGTTGCAGGCCTCTTTTCGACTCTTACGTCAATTATGGGAGGAAGCAATTGAATTAGAGGAGAACCTCTCCTCTGATTTTTTAATCTCTGCTATTGTGCGTAAAAAAGCAGATCCAAACTTTGAAGATAATCCGCATATTCCTTCAACAGCTCGCAAAATGATGAAACCTTATCTTCTCCCTCTTAATCATCCAAAGCGTTCAGTTCTAGATGCGATATTTTTAAAAAAACGCGTGACAACGGATAGAGAAAGTTTTTATCAAGCAGGATTCAAGACAATTGCTAAGGGACCTCGTTCTTACGTACGTGTCGCTAAACATGCAAAGTTAAGTGGATATTTAGTTAAAGCTTATCTCGATACTGTATTAGAAAAGAAATATAACAAAGAAAGCTGGGAATGGCTGGTGCGTCGTTGTGAGGGAGCGAGTAAAATTCGCAGTATTATTCGCAAGTATAAGATTCAACATTTTACTGTTCCAGATAAGTGGATTTATTGCTTGCCAGCAGACCCCTCTCCCCCTAATGATGCACAACATACACGACACTTGGCCCTTCTTTTAGTCACTAATATGAATTTAGCATCAAAATCTCGCAATTACCATGCATGGCTTCATTATATTACAAAGGAACATTTAGATGAGCTTTATATGATTCTTAGCAGAGCAAAGGGATCGAGTTACCGGCCTGACAATATTGCTTACACTAACTTAGGAAAATTTGCCTTTATTGATACAGAGTATCCTTCTAAAGGACCCGATTTCTCCAGCATCCGTTCTTATTTGAATCAGGAGATGCTCAATTACTGGGATAACCTTGTCAAACAAGGCGGCTACTCAAGTTGAAGGTGCAATTAAAAGCATACAGGAACATAAAAGACAAAAAGGCTAAATTAAAAAAACCGGGAATGAAGGATATGTCTGAAGTTAAAGCCGCTGGAAAAATGGAAAAACTTGTCGCGTTATGTAAAAGACGCGGTTTTATCTTTCAATCTTCAGAGATTTATGGAGGATTAAATGGTTTTTGGGATTATGGCCCCCTTGGCGTTGAACTGAAACGAAACATCAAAGAGGCGTGGTGGCAAGACATGGTTCGCGCTTCTCGTCAAGGAATTGATGGCAATCCTCTTGAAATTGTTGGTGTCGATTGTTCAATTATCATGAATCCCAATGTATGGATAGCCTCAGGCCACGTCGGTGGTTTCAGCGACCCCATGGTCGATTGCAGAGAAACTAAGAATCGCTATCGAGCTGATCATCTCCTGTGTGGAGAGATCATTGCCATGCAAAAAGGACAACAACTTTCGCTCAGCTGGTTGGCTGTTCTAGAAGAAGAAGATTCCCTCGTTGCCTGGACAAAAAAAGCGGAAAAGCTACTAAAGAAAATGGGAGGAGGAGAACTCATTGTTCCAAATGTTCTGATTGCGTATCCTGAGCTGTCGAATTCTATTCAGAAAAAAGTCATTGGGCCCCATACTGAAGAACCGGGCACTTTAACTGAACCCCGCCAGTTTAATCTCATGTTTAAAACATTTGTGGGAGCTGTAGAGGATGCTTCTGCAATTGCTTATTTACGTCCAGAAACAGCTCAAGGTATCTTCGCTAATTTTCGTAATATCATTGATACAAGCAGAGTTAAAATCCCATTTGGCATTGCCCAGATTGGCAAAGCTTTCCGCAATGAAGTGACTCCACGGAACTACATCTTTCGTTCAAGAGAATTTGAACAGATGGAAATTGAATTCTTTATCCAACCTAAAGATGCGCATGAATGGTATGAATTTTGGAGAAAGGTGCGTTACCAATGGTGGCAGGCTATCGGCATTTCCAGTAATCACTTAAGGCTTCGAGAGCAAACCAAAGAAGAGTTAGCCCATTATGCCAAGGAAGGAGCTGGTAGCAGCGACATTGAATATCGCTTTCCATTTACCGATCCTGGTTTTGGTGAGCTGGAAGGCGTTGCTCATCGCACAGATTATGATCTTAGGCGGCATGCTGAAGAGTCAGGGCAAGATGATCGTTTCAAGTATTTTGATCAGGAAAGTAATATGCGTTATTTTCCACATATCATCGAGCCTTCAGCTGGGGTCGATCGCGGCATATTAGCTTTGCTTTGTGAAGCCTATACAGATGATCCTGCACGTCCTAGCGGTGTGGTGATGAAATTTCATCCTCGGATGGCGCCAATAAAAGCTGGAGTGTTTCCCTTAGTTGACAAGGATGGAATGCCTGAAATTGCGCGCAATCTTTATATCGATTTGCGCAAGCAATGGAATGTTCAATTTGATGTTAAGCAGACGATAGGCAAGCGCTATGCACGAATGGATGAAGCTGGAACACCTTTTTGTTTTACCATAGATACGCAAACTCTAAACGATCAGACTGTCACTGTGCGCTATCGCGATACTTTACAGCAAGAGCGTATTGCACTCTCTCAAGTGAAGAATTTTTTAATCGATAAATTGGTTTTCTAGGTCTAAAAGACCGTTTTAACGTCATATACAGCTAAGCTTCTTCTTGCGCTAAAGAACTCATACGACCTTTTAGCATGGCGACTTCTTTGGAAAAATCGCAATTTAAGTCATAGGTTTGATTAAAATTTTCAAAAAATTCTAAAAGCCTTTTGTGTTGCTTTAATAAGCTAATCTGCGTCAAATAACAAATCTTTGCCGTGTCTTGAAGACAATAAAGGAGAGGCCGACTATCCAACTCTTTTAAGCTCATATAACCGCCAATATTGCACTCATAATGAGTACAATGAGGAAGACCTCGCATATGGCCAAATTCATGAGCAGCAATTTTCATCATGCGTAAAAGACAAGTTTGAAAAGCTTGGGAGTTAGAACTGGGATCACCAAAACGGGCATTTGACCAAATCCCTACACCGTTTATTAATGAGGCGCATCCAAAGACAAAATTTGTCAATTGAGTTGCATATAAATCTTCATTCGTAAAGGCAATGATTTGAGGATTTTTTACATTCTCATCTTTCAAATCGGGAATGAGCGCGATTTCCATTAATTCAATTGCCACATCTGCATTATATTGCCCATTTTTACGAGGAAAATCTAGTTTCATTCTTTCTTCAATAAATTGGTGCCAATGTTGAAGTGCATCCCTTCTTCTTTTTTCTTTATCAGTAGCACATGGTTGTTGTAAAGTTTCTTGAGACACCTTTAAGTATTGTGTCTTGAGCTCTTCCATTGTTAAAATATTCCGACAGAATTGAATGGGAAGGTTATGGAAAATATGCAAGTAATCGGTTGTGATGGAAATGATCTTTAAATCAATGTCACTAAATAGCCCAAGCCGTTGAATGTGAATAGGTCGATGATCGGGCCAACATTTATCATGTCCTTGAATATAATCGTCAAGCGTCTGGTTATACTCTCCAATTTCTTTTCCATACTCTCTCCAAGAGTGGGGCAATGGATCGGGCAATGTCTTATCTAAATGTTGAACACACGCACATTCATTTTGAATAAATTTGGTAAATTCTTCTTGCCCTTCTAGGACCGGTTCTTCTTCGATCTCTTCTAGCTCCTCTACTGCATCCATATCTTGATTAGAATCAATCTGATACCGATTGTGAAGAAGAACTCCTTGCCATTCATCTTTCTTCCACCATTTCACAGCTAAGGCCAATAAGATAATGGGAAATGTTAAAAGAGCCCCTAAGGATGCTAAAATTCTAAGACCAAGAGAATGCGTTTTGATATCTGTTTCATTTTCATTTTCATCTAAAGGAAAATGACGTCCATTGCAAACAACTCTTAAACAAGCTAAGCTATCATCAATCTTTTGGAGAAGATAAGACTTATTTGGATAATCAATAGAATCAATAACTGAGAAATTAATCATTTAAAAAACCATATATTCATTTATTTATAAAATAAAAATTAAACAAATTACATAATTACAAAATTTACAATTTTAGGATACTAAAATTAAAAATTCTAAGGAATAAATGAAGGATCAAAAATTACGATGATTCGCAACCTTCTATACAACTTTCCGCTTGAAAATAAGGTAGATGAAAACCATATTGCCAACCCTGGTGATACAGAGGCAATACAAATTCAAGAAAAGACTCAACGCTACAACAATTAGAAGTTAGAATGATTTTGCGTTGCTCAAAGAGCCAGGCATTTCCTTTGAAAAGAAAACCAAATAATTGTTTAATTTTATTTAGCTTTCCTCTTAAAGTCATTTCAAACGGGATATCTTCTATGAACACATTTAGAAAAGTCATAAAATTTTCCCAACGTCGCTGATAAGGAATGCCAGAAAAATGGGCTTTAATTTCATGAAAAATAAAGGGATTGATCACACTTCCACGGCCAATCATCAGGGCATCGCAACCAGTTTGCTTGAGCATATTCAACGCATCTTGCATAGTTAAAATATCCCCATTTCCTACTACGGGAATTTTTAGCACTTGTTTTGCCTCGGCAATAAGATCCCAGCGAGCAGGTGGACCATATCCATCTAATTTGGTACGAGGGTGAAGGGTTAGAAAGCGAATTCCACTGGATTGAGCAGCTAACAGATTCTCTTTGAAAAGGGAAGTGTCATTAAAACCCGAGCGCAATTTAGCCGTGACAGGGACTGAAACAGCCTCTACCATAGACTTTGCAACTTGATAGAGGTGCTCGGGTTCCTTTAGCAAACTTGAGCCCGCTCCTCTGCCTGTCACTGTTTTAGATGGACAGCCGCAATTAAGATCAACCCGCGGTGCTCCCCGCTTCACCACTTCCTTTGCCATATCAGCCATTAAATGGGGATCAGATCCCATCAGTTGCGCCGCTTGAGGAATCGGATGAGTTTCATCTGCCACATAACGTTTCGCTAAGCTCATGACATGGGCATTCGTAGGAACGCGCATAAACTCCGTACACGCTTCATCAAACCCTCCTATCGCAGCCATCGCACGACGAAATGCTCGATCTCCCACCCCTTCCATAGGAGCCAAGAGAAGATAGGGACAGCCATGTTCATTTTTAGGGAGAATAGAATGCATACAGGAAAGCCAATTAAAATTATAAATATATTTGTTTATCACATAAAAATAAAGAATTATAACACGTATAATAACAGTTATTTGTTTTAATTTTACTAAAAATTACAGTAACAGCACTTCCCATTAAGAAAATGCTTTAGGGTCGGATGTTTTTACTAAAAATATTTGATACTTGCAGCCTTCAGGCTGCATAACACAACTCGCTCATAACTGGGCGTTGCCTTGGTCTATTGCACTTACAGCTGTCATGGTTCAAAAAGAGAGAATTTTGGGTAACATGTTTATGCCGTCCTTTCAGGACTCGATGTCTTTTTTGATAGAACCCAGGCCTCCGCTTCGCTGCGACCTGGGCTGTAACATGACGGCCCTTCAGGCCTTAACAAAAAGATGATTTAGGGACTATAGAAGAGAGACTTAAAACTCTTGTTAAGGCCTGAAGGGCCGTCATGTTACAGCCCAGGTCGCAGCGAAGCGGAGGCCTGGGTTCTATCAAAAAAGACATCGAGTCCTGAAAGGACGGCATAAACATGTTACCCAAAATTCTCTCTTTTGAACCATGTCTTACAGCCCTTCAGGCTGATTGCTTTAAGGTAGCTCAGGCGTGTCTTAAAAATGCTAGACTTTAATTAGAAAGTTCGTAAATGATCGCTGTCATTTGTGCTTGATCCTCAAAAGTTGCTAAAACATCTTGAATTTCGGATACTTGACCATTGTTAATGGTGATCATAAATTGTAAAAGATGGCCATTTTTACCCATGATATAACCTGCTAATGCTTGAGCCGCTAAAAATAACTCTTGCGTTGCCAGATTCTCATACATTCCTGTACCCGTTTTAGCGTAGACTTTTCCCACTACTTCTGTCGTTTTGCCAAAGTCTGCTAATGATCCATCAACTCCCAAAATAGGTAAAGCCTGGTAAAATTTCTGAAATTGGTCTGCAGGAAGGCGGTAAATATAATCTAATAATTTTATCGTAGCTTGCGGAGTTAAACGATTATTCTCTCCTCCAGCAGCATCCGTAAAGACAAAATTTCCTCGAGTAATCTTTGCCTCTTCTTCAATAAATTGACCAATAAGAAGCATACCCTCGTCAAATGTTTTTTTTCCTTTTTGAGCTGCGAGCAATAAAGGGATCCAATTGGCTCCTGTGTTGAGGCTTACCTTGAGAATAAGTTTGGCATACTCTGAGAGTGGTGGAGAAATCCACAAGGCGACTGGCTGCATATTGCGATAATCCTCTTGGGAAGGGAGCTCTGGCGCTTTTTTTTCATCAATACGGATCTTCACGCCTTGATTGTGCAAAGCTTGTATCCATGCTTGGCGCGCAAAATGCTGAGGATCTTTGATGGAAAATGTGCGGACAACCTCTTTTTGATCAAGTGGGATTGTTCCCTCTACCACCACCTGTCTCCCCAATTCATCAGAGGTGACTTGAATTTGAAAAGCTCCTTTTTCCACTGTTTGCACATGATTTACCACAGTATAACCTGGAACCTGCGGCCACCAGGAAAGTTCTGCTGTTTGATTAGACTGAGTAGGATTGATCACGATGTCGATCAAATTTTCATTAATCATAAGAGGAGTGATCTTGATTCCCCTTGAATCTGTCTCTTCAAAAAGACGGTTATCTACAAGAATATTTCCATTGACTTGTGTAATGCCTTTTTCACGTATTTGTTTTGCAAGTTCATTTATTCCATGTAAAGGATTTTGTTTTGTCAATCCTGCACCTGGAAGCATATTGGCATAAGAATGGTCGATTTTTGTAAAAGAAAGGGTATCCCCTGTTTGCCTTGCTCCCATCGTAAGATCTCCCTTTCCAACCAGAATCAAATCTCCTTCAAGAATTCCATTTTGAAGATCTCCTTTCAGATAGACAGGGGTTTTAAAGCGGTAAGAATCTCCATAAGCATGCAGAAAAGCGGCGACTGAATACACCTTAGTGACTGATCCTGCAAGGAATAATTGATTTGAATTCAAGTCAACAATCACTTTTCCCGTTTCTGAATCTTTAGCCAATATTCCCCATTGCGCATGTTGATACTTAGGTTGTTGCATAATCTTAAGCATTTTTTCAGGTAATGGCTTTTCTTGACCTTGTAGAGAGTAACAAGTCCAAACATTTAACAAACAAGCAAACAAAAAATTAGGCCTCATCATTTTTTATCCTTTTCATGTTGATATTATTGATTTTCTTCCATTCCAAATGTAAAAGCATAAGCTTGAATTCCCTTAGGAACATCAAGCGTCAAAAGATGACGTCCTCCTTTTCCTTTTAAATCGACAACGTCATATTTACGTGGATCTTTGACTGTAATTTCCCCTTTAGACCCCATATCTGATGTCCAAAAAGAAGAAGGTAATGGTTTCCCATCTAACTCAACTTTTATTGGCAAAGGACTTTTGCCTCCTAAGACGAGATAAACACGATTCGCTTGAAAATTTAAACTCAATTGAGCGTTATTCGAATCAGATGTGATGTGTTCCGCGTCAATTGTCCAGTCTCCTTTGAGTCCTAGTTCATTTGGTTTTAAGACATCCTGATAATCATAATGAGCCATTTTGTTGCGAACAATGTGAATGTCAGGAGTGTAAGCAACGGCCCTTTGATAGCCCAGATAGGTTTCAGGCGTTAAGCTTGTCCTATCAGTGGTGGCTTTTTCTTCTTTTTCTTCTTTAAGTAGAGGTAGATGGAGAAGAGAGCGAATGGCATTTTCTGTTTCAAGATAATCTCCTTCTCCAAAATGGACTTCTCTAACAATTCCATTTTGATCAATTAAATAATGTGCTGGCCAATAAGAATTATAAAAGGCTTGCCAAATCTGATAATGATTATCCATGGCAATCGGATAAACTAAATGAAACCGCTCTACCGCTTTTTTGACATTATTTTCATCTTTTTCAAACTCAAACTCAGGAGTATGTACGCCGATAATGATGAAATTCTTATCTTTATAGATCTCATTCCAACGTCGAAGATAAGGAAAAGTTCGAATACAATTGATGCAGCTATAAGTCCAAAAGTCTATCAGTACAACTTTGCCTTTCAACTGATCGAGGGTTAAAGGAAGTGAGTTAATCCAGGCGGTTGCCCCTTGCAAAGGAGGCGCTGGAGCAATATAAGGCAGAGAGTGTGCTTCCTGGCCATTGGTTTTTTTTTGAGGCTCAACAGTGAATGGAGAAGGACCTCTCAGTTTTTGAATTTGCTCTTGAACCCAAGCATTTTTTTCTAATTGAACACTGGGAATATAGTCCAAAATAGATTGTTGAAAGACGACATCCCAATTCAAGGCAAGAGCAATAGCAGTTAAAATCATTAAAGCACCAAAAACCTGGCGAATTCTTTCTGTATGCTTGGCAATTGATGGCACACGTAAGGCACGCTGTCCCCCGTAAGCAATCATCAAAAGGGGTACAGCGGCTCCTAAGCTATAAGCGATCGTGAGTAAAATCACTTCTAAACCGACTCTTTGTGTTGCGACCAAAGTCGTGATGGCAGCCAGAATAGGTCCTGCACATGGAGTCCAAACAAGACCAAGGGCCAAGCCTATGATCAATCCTCCCATAAATCCTGAACGTTGCGTTCTTGAGCGAGCCTGAAGCCGTGTGCCAAAATTGGCCAAAGAATCTGTGAAAATGGCAAATTTTTCACTCAAGATGGGAATCAACAAGATCATGCCAAAAAATCCGATGAATGCAATGGCAATGTAACGCAAAACATTCGCTGACAATCCCAAGGATTGAACAAGAGTCGTTAATGTCAAAGTAAAGAAGACAAAACTCATGATTAAACCAAGAATGACTCCTATCGGACGTCCTTTTCCCCCACTTGCACTAGCTGATAAGATAGCTGGTAAAACAGGCAGAATACAAGGTGATAAGACTGTTGCAAGGCCTGCTAAAAAAGCAAAAATCAATAATAATAACATGCAATTTTCCTTTAATCTGCTAACAAGATTTAATCTCATTAGGAAGCAAAATAATTTTTTTTAAAAGAGAAAATTAAAAAAAAGAATTTGATTATTAAATATGTTGTATTAGAGAGTAAGATTGAGCACACACAAATGCAGGTAACGCTATGAGTAAAAGATATACAATTGCTTGTTGTTTATTAGCAGTAGAATTCATTTGTTCTTCTCTTTTATTTACCCAACCGGTTCTTACTCAGCAGGAACAAGAAGCAGCTCTTAACAAAGGAAACCTACGCATTGATGATTTTTCAAAGAAAATGCAAGCTTTTTATGAACTAGGACATCAAGAAAAATGGCGAGATATTACAGAAAAAGTGTTGGCCAGCCCTGATACCGATGAAAGTAGCAAAGAGTCTATTCGTTTGTATCAAAGACGCATTGTCGTCTTCAAATATCCAAGCGACAACCTTTGGATAAAAGGATTTATTAGTTTTACTCCTCATCCTATTGATCATCCTCTTCTGATTCTGTATCGATGGGGAAATGCAAACTTTGCTCTTATGAATCCTGGGATTATCTTCGCAACATATAAAGATTATACAGTCATTTCTTCAACTCTTCGTGGTGGAGTCAGTGAAGGAAAGGATGAATTTGGCGGAGCAGATGTCGATGATATGAAAAATTTAATGAATTTTATTCCTCAATTGGCACAAGAATTAGGAATTGAGCTTCATCCTTCCTGCGTTTTTATGCTGGGACCCAGTCGAGGAGGACTTGAAATGTTTCTTACTCTGGCTCATTTTCCAGAATTACAAAAACGAGTGAATAAAATTGTCGCTCTTTCAGCTGCTTTGGATTTACATCAATTGATTCATGATCGACCCAATGACATGAAAGTGATGCTTGAACGTCAATATGGTTTGCAAGAAGGAGTAAAGGGAGAAGCTTGGATCGCAAAACGCGATCCGCTTAATACTGTTTCCTTTTTAAAACGGTCTCTTCCCATCCTCATTGTCCAAGGAACAGCTGATAATCGTATTAACTTAGCTGAAGGACGTCATATGGCTCAAGCATTACAACAAAGCGGCCATGATATTAATTACTGGGAAATCCAAGATGGAAACCATGCGTTACTCAATCATCCCTATATTATGAATGATATTGCTCATTGGCTGGAATCTAATTCACCTTGCATGTCCATTCATCTTTCGAGACAAAAAGGGAAGGAGCTAGAATAAAACTCCTTCCAGTTGAATCACAGAACGCAAGTACCTTGATTGATAGAATATTTTATTTGATCGTAATAGGCTTTCAATAGGAAAGCTCCCTAGAAAAAAAACGAGTTTTTGGTCCTTTTACAGCACACAGTAGTCGTCACTGGCTTGCTTTTCAAGCCATTAGATCCAATGGCTATGAGCTTATAGACATACTTTCTATGAGGATGTGGATTATGATCGTTATAGTGATGACAGGACTTTGCAGGAATTCTGGCTATGAGTTTGCCATTGCGGTATAAAAGATATTCGACAACATGAGTTGTACTACTCTCATGACCAGCTCTCCATTTCAGTCGATTAATATGATCAGTTTGAGTAGCAAACTTATTTTTTAATGCTATTCCTTGAAAATATATTGGAGGACTAGGAGGAGAGAGAGGTGGTGGGACTGGGATAGTTAAGACAGAGGTGATATCAGAGACTAATGCTGTATTAAGTGCACCGCCTCCAAATGCAGAGCCTGTATTGGTAACACTTGGTGCTGTACTGTCCACTATTACCTTAAAGGAAATGGGTGGGAGCATTTCTGTTGGAGAAACTGTAGCTGTTGTCGTCGCTGTGATTGTTTGCCCCGTTACTGTGAACATCCAACCAGTTCCTGTTAAACTTCCCGAAACAAAGGTTAGGCTACTAGGCAACACATCTGTAACAGTGATTGTTCCACTTGTCGAAGCGCTTCCGCTGTTGCCAACCGTTAGTGTATAAGTCCCCATTTGGCCTACAATGAAAGTACTGGGAGAATTTGTCTTTGTTATTGTAAGGATCGGTGCAATTGGTATAACGGAAGTTATATCACTGACAATCGCGGTATTGATTGCACCCCCTCCAATTGCAGTAGCTACATTGGTAACAAATGGCACTGCTGCGCTGCCAACAGACACCTCGAAAGACATTGGTGGGGATACTCCGCCTGGAGGAATGACAACCGATGTCGTCGCTGTAATTGTTTGTCCAGTTACGTTGAATGTCCAACCCAATCCTGATACACTTCCAGAAACAAGGGTTAACCCATTAGGTAACACATCTGTTACGGTGATTGTTCCACTTGTTAAAGCACTAAGACTGCTATTGCCAACTTCTACTGTATATGTTGCCGTTTGACCCATTGTGAAATTACTTGGGGAATTGGTTTTTGTTATTGTAAGAATCGGCTCTGTTGGATTTGCGGCTATCACTAGGACTGTATCAAAGGCTGTTGCTGTATTGGTTGCGCCACCTCCAGTTGCAGTTGCTATATTGGTAACACTTGGCACTGCATCACTTCCGACCAACACCGACAATGTAATGGACGGAGCGACTCCCAGTGCGGAAATTTGAGTTGTTGTCGTAGCTGTGAATGTTTGTCCCGATATGGTTATTTCCCAAGCAGTTCCTACGCCAGATACAGGTGTTAAACCAGTAGGCAACGTGTCTGTAACAGTAATCGTTGAACCTGCTGTGGTTGGGACAGTTCCGATATTGCCCACAATCAATGTAAAAGTCTCTGTTTGACCTACAATAAATGGAGAGGATGTATTCTTTTTTAATAGAGTAAGAAAAGGGAAAGGAGGAGGAGGAGGGTTTGGTTGTGCCGTGATCAGATTGTCATCCAAGGTGACCGCACCAGTTATTGCAATGACAGAACCGAGGACTGAAGCACCGGTAGTTACAGTAACGGATATGTCTGCAAGAATGTTACCCTGAAAGGCTGTCGCAGTGCCAAGGGTAGCGCTGCTTCCTACCTGCCAGAACACATTGTGGGGTACACCTCCGTTAATCATAACGACGGCAGAACCCGTGGCTGTAGTCAAAGTTGAACCAATTTGAAAGACGAACATTGCATTAGGGTTATCCTGGGCATCAAGGGTGAGCGTCCCTGTGAGTTGTGCTGAAGATGAGAAGAAATAGACGCCAGGGCCTAACGTAAGTCCGCCGAGATCTTGGCCCGTAAGCACCTCAGTGAGTGTCAGGCTAGCAGCTGTAGTATAAGCTGTATGTGCGTCGGATTGTGCAGTGACGGCAATAGGATTGCTGCCTGTGAATTCACCCCCTGTATATATTCCAGGAGGAAATCCAGTAATTGCAGTACCTGGAGAAACCCCCAAGTTACCAGTAATTATAGTGTTTCCTGTATTAGTAACTGTCGAAGCTCCAAGAACCCCGAAAGTCGCTGCAGATCCCAAGTCAACTTGGGAATGTAGAAAAATAGGAGCTAAACAAATCATCATACTCAATAAAAAATTTTTCATTGCCATTTACCTGAAGTTTAAATTTTCTCAATTTACACTCTTTTCGATCCCCTAGACCGATTTTGGAGTGATGGTGGTGGTCTCAGCTGCACGAGATCGCACTGGGATCAATAATTAAGAAATAGGAACCCCCAGCGATCTCGTGCAGCTGGTACGCCACAATCACTCCAAAACCGGTTTTAGTGGACCGGAAAGAGTATACCTCTGCGTAGTTCTTATGAAAGAAGACCTACTCTGAAGGAACAAGTATCAATTTCAATAGATAAACCACCTTAATTAAAAATTCTAGTATATAGTATAATGAACCTAGCCGGTTGTTCTAATGGCTTAAATTTGAGTTGTTTACAATTTGATGGCTTGTCTTTTAGCAAATAGGGGCTAAAAGATAAGAAGCCAACCATATGCAAGATGTCTATTCAATCCGAGGTTTCTCAAAAAAACAATTGACAATATTTTTTTTTAAGTTAAATTAGGGATTGACTCAAGCATGAGATAAAATGACTTTAAAGGAGAAATTATGAAAAAATTAGTCGTTTATTCAGCTATGCTGCTTACTTTGTTAGCAGTGACAGCTTGTGAAACAGAGAAAACTACAACAAACAATCCCAATCAGCCTACAAGAGATCGAACGGGAAATCCTCAAAATCCAAACCCAAATCAAACCCCTCCAGAACAACCCCAGAGGTAATTTTATCTTCTTAAAGATAAAATAAAGTGCGAAGCTGTGCTTAGCATGAGCATGCTTCGCATCCTTTTCAAGCGCTTCGATCAAATTTCAAAAACTCATTTAAGAACTTGACAACTTTCGCTATTCTGAAGATCAAGACCTGTCGCTTGAATGAGTCGATCATAAGCATTGCGCACATCAAATTTTGCTTGATTGATGTTTTGCTGTGCTTCATGCACGCTTTTAATCACATCGCGAAATTCAAAAGACGACATCATTCCCAGTTGATGTTTTTTAGTCGCCATTTTCATTCCCTCTTCTACCAAAATTGCGCCCTCTTGAGCAGCTAAATAAGTCAAATAAGATTGCTCAATTTCATTCAATAAATTATACACCAAAGCTTCTGTTTCCAATTCTGTCTGATAGTAATTAGCGCCCGCTTCTCTGGTCCCTTCCCTTGCTTGCTTAATCCTCTGCTGATTCGAAGGATCATATAACATCCAATTCAAATTAACTCCCGTCTCCACATAAGGTTGATGATCAAAGCCATTGTTGATATAGCGATGGCCAGCATTTGCATAGAGGCTAAGTGTTGGAGAAGTCTCAGCTTTTGTTTGGCATACCTTATTTTGAGATAACAAGTAAGAAAATTGCTCTTGTTTTAATTGGGGGCGATATTGAAATGCCCATTGTAACCATTGGCCTGTGTCACACTTTTGCCAATTAAAGGAAGGAAGGGGAATGTCTTTTTCGGTCAAACAAAAAGGGGTATTGGAACTCAATCCAAGAAGAGTGAGTAAATCAAACTGGCTGCTTTTAATGCTACTTTGAGTGGAATAGTAATCAATCCAAGCACTTTTCAGATGCACTTTTGTCTGATTAAATTCAAAAGGAATTGATGTTCCAAGTTCTAAATGTCGCTCTTGTCTCTTGATTTCATCTTCCCAGAGTTGAATGACCATGTGATCAACAGCCAAATGGGCCTGATTTAAAAGAACGGCATAGTAGGCGTCCCGCACTTGAAATAATATGTCGCACAGCTGCTGCCGCACTTCTAATCTTAAACGCTCCCATTCAATTTGAGCTTCTTTTAGATTATAAATAGCCGCTTTATCATATAAAGGCTGAGTCACCTGCAAAAGGTTATTGATATTTCGCTGATCCTTCCCTACATTAGCTTCACAAGAGAAATTCACTTTAGGAAGAAAATAATCTTTTGAAGCTCTATATCCGTAATAGCCTTGCTCTAAACGATGCAAGCTTGCATTCAATTGATAATTATTTTGAATGGCCAGTTCTTCGGCATGCCTCAATGATAAAAGCAGCGGCTCTTGAGCTTGCCCATTAGCCAAAACAAAAAGAAAAAGAATCAAAAAAAAGAGTCGATTTTTCATAATATAACCCACAATTTCTCGCTTGACGGATGACTAAGTATTTTTTCGAATGTCCGAGGCAATCCGTCCATCATTTATCGTAATGCATCGTTGAGCTCGTTGAGCAATCTCTTTTTCATGCGTCACTAAAATAATTGTCGTCTGTCTAAGTTGATTAATCGTGCTAAAAAGATCAATAATCTTATTCGCGTTTTCCGAATCCAAATTGCCAGTGGGTTCATCCGCAAGCAATAGGGATGGATCCATGGCTAAGGCTCGCGCAATTGCCATGCGTTGTTTTTGTCCTCCAGACAATTGATGGGGATAATGATAGAGTCGAGGTCCAAGCCCAACCACCTCCAGTAATTCGATCGCTTTCTTTCGTGCAGTTTTTTCTGCTATGCCTCCATAAAGTTGAGGAAGGACAACATTTTCAATTGCGTTTAAATCGTTTAACAAATGAAAATTTTGAAAAACAAAGCCTATTTTTTGATTGCGCACATGAGCAAGCTTTTTAGAAGAGAATGAGGAAACCTCCTGTCCTTCCAGAAAAAATTGACCAGATGAGATTGAATCCAGACATCCTAATAAGTGCATAAGTGTTGTCTTTCCTGAACCGGAAGGACCAGTCAAAGCAACAATTTCCCCTTTTTTAATTTCCAAATCAATATTGCTCAATGCAATTAAAGCATGCTCCCCATTTTGAAATATTTTAGTCAATTTTTTAGTTTGAATGAGCCACATCACAATTAACCACTAAATTAATAATTATATAGATTGCAAAGCTTCAACAGGGTGAAGCTTGGAGGCTTTATAAGCAGGATAGAATCCAAAAAAAAGACCAACAATGAAAGTCGTTACAAAAGCAATAATTAAAGGCGTCTCACGCAAAGCCCATTCAAATTCTGTAAAAGTTCCTAATAGATAGGCGCCTCCGACTCCAATTAGTATTCCCATAATGCCTCCGCTCAAACACAACAAAATAGATTCGATAAGAAATTGAGTCAAAATATGCCCAGATGTCGCTCCTACAGCCATTTTAATTCCAATCTCTTTTCTTCTTTCGGTCATGGCAACAAGCATAATATTCATAATTCCAATTCCTCCCACTATTAATGAGACACTAGCAGCAATTAAAAGAAATTGATTGAAGACTTGGGAAGATTTATGCGCTGCCTGCATCATTGCTTGTAGATCCCAAATGGTAAAATCATCAGATTCTCCCTCCATTATTTTATGCCGAAATCGTAGCAGCCTGCGTAGACTAGAGACAAGCTGCGTAGAGTTCTTTCCTTCTTTAGGCCGCACGATGATATGATGAATAGAATGATTTTCTTCTGAAGAAATGATTTTTTTCCAAACAGATGAAAAAGGAACAACAATATTGATATTTGGATTTTGAATGCGGTTGACTTTTTTAGGAGCTTCATTAAAAACACCTAAGACTTTAAAGGAATTTTTGCCAATAAGGATGATTTTGCCAATGGGATTTTCTTGTTTAAATAGCTCCTTAGCTACTTCTGAGCCCAATACAGCAACTGAGATCGCTCCCCTCTCATGATGGGAAGAAAAGGGAAATCCCATTTTAATCCCTCGTGGTTCAATCCGAAAAAAATCAGCATTTAACCCTTGAATTTCAGCTACAAGTTGATTGCCTTGGTATTTGACCACTTCCTTTTTTTCAACGCATGGAGTACAAGCTTGAATATTTGAAGAAAATTGGTTTATCGCAAGATAATCCTCATAACTGAGCTTTCTCTCCTGCTTTTTTGTTTTCCTTACTTTACCTTTACTCATAAAGTTACCTGGCATGATATAAACCAAATTTTCTCCCATAGCCAAGATTTCTCTTCTTAGCCTCTCATTAGCCCCTTCTCCTAAAGCCATGGTTACCGTCATAGAAGCAATGCCAATGACAATTCCAAGAAGTGCCAAACCTGACCGAATGGGATGCCGGCGCAGACTCAAAAAAGCCATCTTAAAAAAAATGAAAAGGGAAACTCGAGCCACGACTATAACTTTCGATAAAATTTTTCGTAAATCTTTTGCATTTCATCCTGTTCCATTACATCCACAAGCACCTGCTCATCTCCTTTTAAGCCTGATTTGATTTCAAAGGAAATTTGATCTGTAATTCCAATCTCCACAGGAATTTCTTTAAAGCAATCCTTGCAATCCTTCCAAATGAATTGAATATTTTCATCTTGATGCAATTTTACTAACGCCTGCTTATCGGATGCCTCCATTGGTTGAATCTTATAATTCAACAATTCTGCAATGGGTTGAAGATGTTCCTGTTTGATAAGAAAGGCTCGAGAAGTCAAAGTCAAAGCTGAATCAACCTCTGCCACATCTATTTTTGCATTGACGCTCATCCCAGGACGTAAAAGCAATTGAGGATTATCAATGTAAGCTTTGGCCTGATAGGTGCATTCTTTATCGTCATCTGTTTTGGCTGTAAAACTAATAGTATGAATGAGGCTATTAAAAACCTTATTAGGATAGGTATCTACCACCATCTGCACTTTTTGTCCTTTCTGAATTTGTCCTATATCTTTTTCGCTAATCTCTAATTCTGCTTCAATTTGCTTAATATCCGGAGCTAGCGATAATAAAGTCCCACCATCTAAATCAGAAGTGACTTTTTCTCCTTTGGCTACATTAATGTGAATCACGATGCCGGAGGCAGGCGCATAGACTTTATTATTTTCAAAAGCAATCATTTTTTTCTCATAACTCGCTTTTAAAGATTTAATATCCGCCAACGTTGTGAGATAACTGCGCTTTGCTTCTTGTAAATCCATGTGGGACAGAAATTTTTCTTCGAATAATTGTTTTTTACGTTGATAATTGTTCTCTTGATATTCCATTTCAGCTAAAACTTTTTCATATGCTCCTTGAGCTTCGCGCACTTCGGTATCACCTAACCCCGTATCAATTTCCACTAATAACTGTCCTTCTCTTACTGGATCATTTTCTTCCACATAAATAGCTTTCACACGACCGGTGACCACACTACCAATTTTGACCTGATCTTTAAGTTTTAAGCTGCCTGTTGCTGAAATCATTTGCTTAATTTCTTTTTTTGTAGGGGTTTCCACTTCATACAACTGCTCTAAGGGAATAGTAGCGGGTTTAAAATAAAAATAATAAATCGGGAAAGCGATAATAGTTGAAATTAGCATGATAACGAAAATAAATTTCAGAAATCTCATTACATCCTCCTGCTGAAGGAATTTTAAGTAGAATTCTCTTAGTTGAGAAAATTTTTGGGAATAATATTGCTAATAATTGTATGATTTATTCTCTTTCTTCACAACTAATATCCTTTCTCTTTAAACCTTCTAAAAAACGCTCCCTATCCTCTATATAGAATTGTCAAAAAAAATCAATATTTGTTATTTTTTAACTAAAATTCCTCATACATTAAGCAGAGTGTTTTTATGCCTTTTACAATTGGAGGAGAATGGATACCAGAACCCTCTTCAAAGCCTAAGCAACCGATTAAAATCATTAAAGAAAAAAGACGCTCTTCTTACGTGACAATCATCTTAAATCTTGCTCAAGAAGATTCTCAACTGAAAAGCGTCTGTTCAATTTTAAAGCAACGGCTTGGATGCGGAGGATCGGTCAAAAAAGGTTGTATTGAATTACAAGGAGATCAAGTCGATTTAGTGCGAGCCTACCTCAAAGAGAAAGAAATGTAAATGAAGTAAGAAGAACCCACCTCTTGCTTTATTTATTCCTTAATTCTTTTATTAATTGTATCTTTTACAACGCTTAATAAGGATGCATTCACCCAAGGTAAAGCTTCGACTACATTTTTAGACCATTTAAAATAATCTTGAATCCGTTGTTCAGACCAATCAGGCATAGGATTTGTTAAAAGATCACTTAAGTTATCCCATTTATCTGCTAATTTAATTTGAGCAGCTCCTGCTGATTTATAAGGAGCTGTCATAATTTGGAGCTTTTTGCGCTCCTCTTTAGGAAGAGTTTTATCATCTGTCACTTCTTGTACAAAAGCAGTTATTCGCTCTCCAAATAAATCTAGAAGTTCTTGATAAGAAGTTTCAGTATCTTCCAATGTATCATGGAGTAAACCTGCGATAATGATAGAGGGATCTCGAATGCTTCCTACCGTGACCAAGTGATGCGCGACTGAAAGAGGATGGACGACATAAGGTGTTTGTGCCTCATCTTTGCGCACTTGCTTGTGATGTTTATGAGCAGCAAATTCGACTGCTTTTAGAATGAGATGTACATCTTCTTCAATCCAACCTTCCCCTCTTTCATAAACAACCATTAAAACCTTTTGAAATTGAATAGACTTTTCTTGTATCTGAAAGACAGGAGGGCCAAAATATTCTTTCACAACCTCATCTAACCTTTTAAAATGCTGCTGTATTCTTTGAAGAGTAGAGGGATGGGGACGAATAAGCATACACCTCTATTAAAACGACTTGCTTTTTAGCATGCTCAAGAAGCTATGGCTTTCCCAACTTTTTTGGTACTTATCTTCTCGCCATAGGCATTCCTATTTTTATAATAAATTTTTCATATAAACGAAATAGAGAAAAATAAATAAATCATTTATGAGCAAAAATATCCGCCGCTTCCATGGCTTCCTATTCTCGCTTCTCCTATCTGGCATAAAACGTTCATGAGCAAAATATGCAGTTAGTGCTTGCAATTGATCCCATTTAAACAGGACCTTTAATATTTTCAAGGCTAGTACTCTAACTTTTCTCTCAGTAAGGCTTTTTTTAAAGAAATCGGTGCTTGAATTAACTTGCTATAAGATTGTAGCAGCCGGTTGAGTCAAACTTTTTTAAGCTTTTGGGAAGCTTGTCCAACGAGGCTATATTAGTGTATCCTACATTAAGCTTTTCTAGCTTTGAAAAAGACTCATCAAGCTTTTGAAAGGATTCTGCCGTAAGAGACTCGCATCCCTTTAAGTCAAGCTCTTTTAAGCTTTTGGGGAGCTTGTCTAGGGAGGCTATCGAAGTAGATGCTATATTAAGCTTTTCTAGCATTGAAAAGGACTCATCAAGCTTTTGAAAGGATTCTGCTGTAAGAAGCCGGCATCTCTCTAAGTCAAGTTCTTTTAAATTTTTGGGGAGCTTGTCTAGGGAGGCTATTTCAGTCGATCCTACATTAAGCTTTTCTAGCTTTGAAAAGGACTCATCAAGCTTTTGAAAGGATTCTACTATTGTAAGAGCCATGCATTTGTATAAGTTAAGCTCTTTTAAGTTTTTGGGGAGCTTGTCCAGGGAGCCTATGTGAGTGCCTCCTACATTAAGCTTTTCTAGCATTGAAAAGGACTCATCAAGCTTTTGAAAGGATTCTGCCTTAAGAGAATGGCATGCCGTTAAGTTAAGCTCTTTTAAGCTTTTGGGGAGCTTGTCTAGGGAAGCTATGTGAGTAAATGATACATTAAGCTTTTCTAACTTTGAAAAGGACTCATCAAGCTTTTGAAAGGCTTCTGCCGTAAGAGACCTGCATCCTTCTAAGTTAAGCTCTTTTAAGTTTTTGGGGAGCTTGTCTAGGGAGGCTATGTCAGTCGATCCTACATTAAGCTTTTCTAGCTTTGAAAAAGAAGATAAATCTAATTTCTCTATTGGAGTAGTGCCTAATAGAGTCAGGGATCGAAGATTGGGAAATGCTTGTTGTAATCTTCTGAGTTTTTCATTATCTAAGCTTGTAAAATTGGAGAGATCGAGTGTAGTGATTTCTAGCTTTGAAAAAGAAGATAAATCTAATTTCTCTATTGGAGTAGTGCCCGATAGAGTCAGGGATCGAAGATTGGGACAGGCTTGTTGTAATCTTCTGAGTTTTTCATTATCTAAGCTTGTAAAATTGGAGAGATCGAGTGTAGTGATTTCTTCTCCAAATTGAAAGATAGCCTCAAATCTTTGCTTAGGAGAAAGGTTACTATCTAACAAGTTAAAAGCTATTAATTTTCCCATAATTTGTGAATAGATGTCCATTGAACCCGCTGCCTCAAGCAACTCAGGATAGCGTATATAATGTGGAGAAGGATTGTCTAAATACTGCATGATTTGCTTCCAAAGATTTTGATCTTCGGGTTGAATCTTAAGTTGTTGAAGTAAGTTTTTAACTTCCTGTGCAGTTTCTTGTGAAGACAAAGAAAAGGCTGCTTGTCTTAAAAAATCTTGAATAATGAAATTAATTTTTTCTAAATTTTTCGTTTTATGTGAAGAAACCTTCTCACTATTATAAGTGTTGATTAATTCCTTAAAAGAAACTTCGATAGACGAAGGTAAATGGTAAGAATGAGTCGGATCCATATTTTCTTCTCTCTTTTGATTATGATTAAAAATTTAATACAATAATTAATAAATAATTTATTATATTTACAAATGCTATTATACAAACTATTTTGATTTTAAGCGAGTACTAAAAACACTTTTTATTTAATTGACATTTGCATTAGATTTATTTTCAACTTAAGATTGATTTAATATCAAATGAATTTAGTAAAAAAATTTGATTTGATATTAAATCTATGGAAACAGTTTTCCTTCAAAAGGATTTAACTAAATCGATCATAAAAATGAATAAAAATAAAAAAATCCTGCCTTTTGTTGGCATGAAGATGACCGAATTGCCAGGGTGTTTTTACTAAACATATTTGACACTTGCAGCCCTTCAGGCTGCATGACACAACCCGCTCATAACCAGGGCGTTGCTGGTCTATTGCACTTACAGCCTTTCAGCTGATAGAGAACCTCAGCTTACAATATTAGACCGCAAGTCTCTATATTTTGGACCTTTTTTATAGACAGCACGTCTAAAAGTAAAATAGGAAATTTCCTGTATTAGCCGGAAGAGCTTTAAGTGCAATAGACTATGGCAACTCCCTGGGTATGAGCGGGTTGTGTCACGCAGCCTGAAGGGCTGCAAGTGTCAAATATTTTAGTAAAAAACACTGATTGTTCAACTTTTTCATGAAAATTATTTTTGGTGAATTGAATAATTTCCAAAGCTTTTTTGGAACTTTCTCTTTAACTTTCATAGCCAATTTAAAGATGATCCTGAAATTTGACCTCAGACACTTTAACACTTTTTTGAACGATAGAATTTAATAAATCATCCATGACTTGCACATTCGCTTTGGTAATGGAAAAAGAGTGCTTCATATCCTTTATTTTTTACAATAATCAAAGCCTAAAGTAATATTATGTATTTGAATATTAATAAGATAATGATAAAATATTTATGTGATTAGAATTGCTATTTTTTGTAAAAAATTAGCACCCTAACCAAGGTAAAGCTTCGATTAAATTTTTAAATCATTTAAAATAATCTTGAATCCGTTTTCAGACCCATCAGCCATAGGATTTGTTAAAAGATTGCTTAAGTTATTCCATTTATCTGCTCATCACACTTCTTCAATCCAACCTTCCCCCTCTTTTATAAACAACCATTAAAACCGGTTGTCCTATTTTTATAATAAAATTTCATATAACGAAATAGAGAAAAATAAATAAATTACTCACCTTACGCAAGCGAGGTTAAAGAATCAGTGATATCTTTAAATAACCAGTAGCATGATTTGTTTAATAGCCTGAAAGGCTTCAAAGAAAATAGCCCAGGGCATCGCCCTTGTCATTACCCAAATTTTTCAAAAATTTATTATTTTCATTAACTTTGCACCTTCTACAAGATCTATAAGCCTACTCATGCCAAGCCAAAGGGTCTTTAATCCCGGCATTCCATCACTTTTTCTGTTAATGTGACCTCCTAGCTTCCCGATCGCTAGCGCTACACATTTAACCGTCTTTATCTTCCTTTTAAGATAGGTTTCAAGGACTTTTATTTCAAATTGACTAAGTCCGCTTTCTTTTGCGTCGCCATCAGGATTAGTCCTTAAAGATTCTCTGAGATCTACTAATCTAAGTGCAACAATACTCATAATCGCAATTGCAGCAAAAAGTCTATGAGCATTTTCTAATTGAAGATCTTCGGCTCTTAATCCACTTTTAAGAGTTTTATGAAAATCTTCTATCATCCAACGTAGCGAATAATATTTTACAATAAGATATGCAGATTCAATATTATTTATGCTTAAAGAAGTATATAAAAACCATTCAATCGTACTGCCATCCTCGGGATCAACGCCCCAAACATGTACTACAGTCACTTGCAGCGTAGGTAATTCCCCAATACTATAACCGGGCCTTGCAGGAGCCCGTAGGGATACTTCTTGCCAATTTACATTCAATGAAATCGTTCTTTTTGTTGTTCCATTTCTTCCTCTGCGATCAATTGTAGTAGCTCCTATTGGGGGTAATTCTCTTAATGTTTCAAACAAACGAATTTCCCAATCGTTATTATCTACACGATCATGTTTGACTCGGATGATATAATCATATCCAGATGCCTGAGTATCCTGAAGAACTTCGTAAATATCTGCATTGCGATCACAGACTCTAATCAATCTATTTTGATTACTCTTTGGAGCCTGGTTTTTAAGCATCTTTGACCACAAATCTGTCTCGAGCCCTTGTTGTCCGTTTCCTTGTTTATGGGTCTTCTCTCTTTTAGGAGGACGCACATAATATTGTTGAGAGGGCAAACCTAAAATTTTTACACAGGGATCTTTTGAAGAGGTTTTGTTCCTTATTCCTAAAGCAATAGTAGAATGCAAAATAAATCCTTGATCCCCTTTTCTGCCAGAGCCTACAGGACCCAAACCTTCAATTGGTTCTTGTCCATTCCATTCAAATTCTGAACTATCTTCGATAAGTAAGATATCGCCATGCCAATTTAACATGTTTTGTGTTGCTAAAGCCCGATGGTTTGATTGAATGGTATCAGGTGTCATAACATTTTGATCAAGAAGATTATAGGATGCTTTAATATCATACCACTTTGTATAAAGAGAGGAAAAAAATTGTCCTGGATGCATAGCTAGTTTTGTTGCCATATCAACTAATCTCCGCGTCCTCCTTTTATCAAATAGCTGAACTTTCCCAAAGTTTTTATAAGCCCACATGCCTGTATCAAATTCATATCGTGTTGTATGCATAAATATCTCCTTTGTTGAAAAACATCTATTATACAACAACCTTGAAAAATTTGGGTAATGACAAGGGCATCGCCCTGGGTTAGATTGACCCTCGTCATGTAGTCTGAAGGACTACAAGAGAATCATCTGTCCCAAACATGTTTTTATCAAACGCAATTCCCATTTGTTTTATTTAGTTAGCGGATTTCTAAAAAATATGAAATTGAGTTTGATTAAAACATGTTTGGGATGAGATGATTCTCTTGTAGTCCTTCAGACTACATGACGAGGACTAATCTACCCCAGGGCGATGCCCTTGTCATTACCCAAATTTTTTAAAAATTTATTATTTTCATTAACTTTGCACCTTCTACAAGCTCTATAAGCCTACTCATGCCGAGCCAAAGGGTCTTTAACCCCGGCATTCCATCACTTTTTCTGTTAAGGTGACTTCTACTGCCAATAATTTAAGTAACATTTATCAAAATTTTAATTTCGCTGTCTTACGTCTGTAAATGAAGGTAAGCTGATTCTCATTCATAGATAATGAGACAATGCCTTAAAAATGCTGACTATAAAATGATGTGTAAACGATTCCTAAAAAAGTCTCTTAATTGATTACACCCTTGATTGGTTATATTACAAAAACTTAAGTTTAAAGATTGCAAAGAGGTCAAATCCTTTAAATGCGCAAGTCCTTGATCGGTTAGCTTCGTCTGTCTTAAATCTAAAGATTGCAAAGAATTCAAATTCTTTAAATGCGCAAGCCCTTGATTGGTTATATTACAAAAACTTAAGTTTAAAGATTGCAAAGAGGTCAAATCCTTTAAATGCGCAAGCCCTTGATCGGTTATATCACAAAAACTTAAGTTTAAAGATTGCAAAGAGGTCAAATCCTTTAAATGCGCAAGCCCTTGATCGGTTATATCACAAGAACATAAGTCTAAAGATTGCAAAGAATTCAAATTCTTTAAATGCGCAAGCCCTTGATCGGTTAGCTTCGTATGTCTTAAATCTAAAGATTGCAAAGAATTCAAATTCTTTAAATGCGCAAACCCTTGATCGGTTATCTTCTTGCATCCACTTAAATTTAAAGATTGCAAAGAGGTCAAATTCTTTAAATGCGTAAGCCCTTGATCGGTGATCTGCTGACAATTTTTTAAATTAAGAGAAGTAAGATGAGTCAAGTTTTGGCTCAGTTTTTTAAGACCTGTATCTGTGATATTGCTATTAATTAAATCTAGACTTTCACAATTGCGGCAATGCTTAAGAACAAGTTGCAGATTAGACTGAGAAGGTTTTATAAGGGTTAAATTTTGAATCAAACCTCCAATCTGTGCATTCAATACTTGATTGAATGAAGAAAGACGATGGAGGTTAGCTTCGAAAAGCAAGGCGGTAATGGGAGGATGAGAAGGAACAGATTTTAAGCTTTTGCAGACGGAACCTATTCCTTGTCTGCTATGAAAAATAATATTTTGCCAAATATCCAAAGGAAGAGTGTCAAGTGTCAAAAGAGATTCTCCTTCAGTAGCTTTTTTAATTTGAGAATTATCTTGAGACAAAAATTCTTCTTCATCTTCAGCAGAAAAATCTATCTCGTGTTGATCAACAAAGAGACTCCCAAGATCTGAATCTTGGTTGTGAATGCGATCTGAATCTTGAATGGAATCTGGGTCTTGAATAGGATTGAAAAGTTCTTTTGCTTTAAAATAAGAAGAGCAATAGGAAAAAGCAGCATAACAAGCTGCTAACAAACCTAAAGCTACAGAGACAATAATTAAAATTTTTTTATTTTGACTCGTTAAAGTCGACTTAAACTTATCTATAAGCAAAATAGGACAAAAAGAATTAAAAGCCGGAAAATTAAACAAAATATTACTCCTAATTTATTAATTCTATGAATTATAATCCTAAAATCAGTTTAAGTTCAATATTTACACATTATCTGGATGCCTTAGCAGCATGATGATTAAGCTGCTGTACTCGTGCCAACTTCACCTTTCAAGATGAATATCGTAGATTTCTAAAAAAAATATGAGGTTGTGTTTGATGAAAAATATGTTTGGAATTCGGTGATTCTCTTGTAGTCCTTCAGACTACATGAGGATAGGAAATATGCCCTTGTCATTACCCAAATTTTTCAAAAATTTATTATTTTCATTAACTTTGCACCTTCTACAAGATCTATAAGCCTACTCATGCCAAGCCAAAGGGTCTTTAATCCCGGCATTCCATCACTTTTTCTGTTAATGTGACCTCCTAGCTTCCCGATCGCTAGCGCTACACATTTAACCGTCTTTATCTTCCTTTTAAGATAGGTTTCAAGGACTTTTATTTCAAATTGACTAAGTCCGCTTTCTTTTGCGTCGCCATCAGGATTAGTCCTTAAAGATTCTCTGAGATCTACTAGGGAGCGTACCTAAAAGATTTAAAATAATAACTCTTATGATTTATAATTTTCTGTGATAAAACAAGGGGGAAATTTGAATGAGTAGGATAGTATTAACTAATGAAAGATGGATAAAAATAAAACCTTTATTGCCAAAAGAACGAGGATATTGGGGCAGACCAAGTCGGCCTCATCGTAAGATTTTAGAAGGCATTATTTGGATTTTAAGAACAGGAGCCGCTTGGAGGGATCTACCACCCAAGTATGGTCCTTGGAGCACATGTTATAATCGCTTTAATCGATGGACAAAGGCTGGAATCTGGCAAACGATTTGGCAAGCTTTAAAAGATGAAATTGACGAAGAAAATTACTCTGTAGACAGCTCAATTGTTGAAGCGCATCAAGATGCTTGTAGGATAAAAAAAAAGCCGAAGAAGCCATGGGAAAATCAAGGGCCGGAACAACCACAAAAATTCATGCAGTAACAGATGGATTAGGTCGTTGTATTGATTTTATCTTGACAGAAGGTCAAGTACACGAGAGCACTCAAATGAAGCTTTTACTCAGTGGAAAAAATCCACAAAATGTTATAGCTGATAAAGCTTACGACTCAAATGAAATCAGAAATTTTATAGAAAAGATGGGAAGTCAAGCTGTCATACCCAGCAAAGTATCAAGAGCTGAACTAATTGAACATGATAAACATATCTACAGAGAGCGTTGCTTGGTAGAAAATTTTTTTCAGTTTATAAAACGATTTAGGCGTATTGGAATAAGATACGAAATGAAAGCTCAAAATTATGCAGGAATGTTGACGATCGCTTGTATTATACAATGGTTAATCTTTTAGGTACGCTCCCTAATCTAAGTGCAACAATACTCATAATCGCAACTGCAGCAAAAAGTCTATGAGCATTTTCTAATTGAAGATCTTCGGCTCTTAATCCACTTTTAAGAGTTTTATGAAAATCTTCTATCATCCAACGTAGCGAATAATATTTTACAATAAGATATGCAGATTCAATATTATTTATGCTTAAAGAAGTATATAAAAACCATTCAATCGTACTGCCATCCTCGGGATCAACGCCCCAAACATGTACTACAGTCACTTGCAGCGCGGGTAATTCCCCAATACTATAACCGGGCCTTGCAGGAGCCCGTAGGGATACTTCTTGCCAATTTACATTCAATGAAATCGTTCTTTTTGTTGTTCCATTTCTTCCTCTGCGCTCAATTGTAGTAGCTCCTATTGGGGGTAATTCTCTTAATGTTTCAAACAAACGAATTTCCTAATCGTTATTATCTACACGATCATGCTTGACTCGGATGATATAATCATATCCAGATGCCTGAGTATCCTGAAGAACTTCGTAAATATCTGCATTGCGATCACAGACTCTAATCAATCTATTTTGATTACTCTTTGGAGCCTGGTTTTTAAGCATCTTTGACCACAAATCTGTCTCGAGCCCTTGTTGTCCGTTTCCTCGTTTATGGGTCTTCTCTCTTTAGGAGGACGCACATAATATTGTTGAGAGGGCAAACCTAAAATTTTTACACAGGGATCTTTTGAAGAGGTTTTGTTCCTTATTCCTAAAGCAATAGTAGAATGCAAAATAAATCCTTGATCCCCTTTTCTGCCAGAGCCTACAGGACCCAAACCTTCAATTAGTTCTTGTCCATTCCATTCAAATTCTGAACTATCTTCGATAAGTAAGATATCGCCATGCCAATTTAACATGTTTTGTGTTGCTAAAGCCCGATGGTTTGATTGAATGGTATCAGGTGTCATAACATTTTGATCAAGAAGATTATAGGGTGCTTTAATATCATACCACTTTGTATAAAGAGAGGAAAAAAATTGTCCTGGATGCATAGCTAGTTTTGTTGCCATATCAACTAATCTCCGCGTCCTCCTTTTATCAAATAGCTGAACTTTCCCAAAGTTTTTATAAGCCCACATGCCTGTATCAAATTCATATCGTGTTGTATGCATAAATATCTCCTTTGTTGAAACATCTATTATACAACAAACTTGAAAAATTTGGGTAATGACAAGGGCGATGCCCTGGGCTGGGATGAGAAAACAAAAAAATATTTAACAACTAATTATTAGAACGCTTTTCCTCCTATTTTAAATTCGCTTGGCTTTTTAAAAAGAGGCTTTTATAATTGATTGCTCAAAATTAGATGAGGCATAAAATGGATTCAAAAAGCACTCAAAAGCATGAGCGTCCTTCAGATATACGTAAACAAGTGAAGCATTACCAGGAAAGTCGCGATGAATGGAAGCAAAGAAACGCAGAAAAAAGAACTAAGATTCAAGCTCTAATGACTGATAAGAAACGATTAGGAGAAAGGCTACAAAAGGAACAAGATAATGTCTTGGCATTAAACAAACAGATAAAATGCCTTCAGTCGAGATTAGAAGAGGTAGAAGAGAAAAGTAAAATCAAAGATAAGCAAATTGATGAATTAAAAAAAAACTTGTGCAATAATTGAGCAAGAAATTAGCAACAATCGAAGGGTCGCTCGACATCAATATCCTATATTATTTATATTTTTTGTGATTTCACTTGCATTAGCTGCAATAGCATTTAGAGCGATTCAGCGAATTTTCATCTCCATGCAGAGTTGTAACATTCCAATATTTAAATATTTCAATTTCCAGCCTTCATGGAAAAGCGTCGAATTGTGGTTTTTACGATATGGGCTTTACAAGCTTATAAAGGCTAAGGAAAAGGCTTCAGATTGGATTATCCTTGTTGATTTTAAAGTTCAAGCTGGTTACCAAAAGTGCTTAATAGTTCTTGGAGTTCAATTAAGTACATTACAAAGTAAGTTTGAAAAAAGGGGCAGCTTTGATATTCATCATGAAGATTTCCAACCACTAGCGCTACAACCCATGAATTCATCAACTGGTGAAAAAGTTGCGCATGTTTTAGAAGAAATATCGGAAAAAATTGGCCCATTTCTGCAGATAGTGGCAGATCATGGCAGTGATGTAAATAAAGGTGTAAGACTATATTGCCAAAACCATGAAAAAACAATAAACACCTATGATGTGGTCCATAAACTAGCAATTCTATTAAAAAAGGAACTGGAAAAAGATGATACTTGGAAACACATAATTCAATTGATTACAGATACAAAACAAAAGACAAAACAGAGTCCAGAGGCTTTTTTGAGCCCTCCCAAACAAAGAGAAAAAGCGCGATTCATGAATGCTGATATTTTAATTGATTGGCTACAAGATATTTTAAACCTTCTTCAAATGCAAGAGACGATTCCCCATTTAGATATAAATAGATTAAAAGATAAAGCTGGTTGGATAGTTGATTTCGAAGAAGTCATTGAAAAATATGCTCAGATGATAGAAATCATTCGTTTGGCAAGGCATTTAGTAAGAACTGAAGGTCTTCATAGACGAAGCTATGCGACTTTTTTTCTTAAAGCAAGACTTCACTTTAGAAGTTTGAAACCAGAAGCACTACATTTGGCAAAAGAGATTTTTTATTTTTTGAAACAGGAAGGTAGAGTGCTATCCAAGGGACAGGTGTTAGTGGGAAGCAGCGAAGGAATAGAGTCTTTGATAGGAAGACAGAAAATAATAGTAGAGAGAACCAAAGCGACATCTAGTATAACTAAAAGTATCCTAAGTCTTGCAGGAATGGTTGGGGAAAATAATTGTGATATCTTACAAGAGGCTTTAGAAACGGTGTCAGTCGAAATGTTGGAGGAATGGGAAGAAACATGGATTGGCAAAACGGATTTAGCAAAACGAAAAGAAGTTTTGAGTTTGGGCAAAGTAAATTCAGATGTCATTGAACTTACTATAAAATCAAATAAATTGGAACCAGAACCGTTAGCGATTTTAGCTGTGTAAAAATCGGTTTTTAGCCCTCGTTTTCTCATCCCAGCCCTGGGCTATTTTCTTTGAAGCCTTTCAGGCTATTAAACAAATCGTGCTATTGGTTATTTAAAGATATCACTGATTCTTTAACCTCACTTACGTAAGGTGACTAAATCATTCATGAGCAAAAATATCCGCCGCTTCCTATTCTCGCTTCTCATATCTGGCATAAAACGTTCATGAGCAAAATATGTAGCCAGTGCTTGCAATTTATCCTATATTAAACACGATCTTTAATATTTTCAGAAACTCGTGCTCTAACTTTTCTCAGTAAGGCTTTTTTTAAAGAAATCAGCGCTTGAATTAACTTGCTATAAGATTGTAGCAGCCGGTTGAGTCAAACTTTTTAAGCTTTTGGGAAGCTTGTCCAACGAGGCTATATTAGTGTATCCTACATTAAGCTTTTCTAGCTTTGAAAAAGACTCATCAAGCTTTTGAAAGGATTCTGCCGTAAGAGACTCGCATCTCTCTAAGTCAAGCTCTTTAAGCTTTTGGGGGGCTTGTCTAAGGAGGCTATGTCAGTCCCTCTTACATTAAGCTTTTCTAGCATTGAAAAGGACTCATCAAGCTTTTGAAAGGATTCTGCTGTAAGAAGCCGGCATCTGTCTAAGTCAAGCTCTTTTAAGTTTTTGGGGAGCTTGTCTAGGGAGGCTATGTGAGTCGATCCTAAATCGAGATTTTCTAGCTTTGAAAAGGACTCATCAAGCTTTTGAAAGGATTCTGCTGTAAGATAATTGCAATACCTTAAGTCAAGCTCTTTTAAGTTTTTGGGGAGCTTGTCTAGAGAGGCTATGCGAGTCGATCTTACATTAAGCTTTTCTAGCTTTGAAAAGGACTCATCAAGCTTTTGAAAGGCTTTTGCTGTAAGAGACTCGCCGCCGCATCCCATTAAGTCAAGCTCTTTTAAGTTTTTGGGGAGCTTGTCTAGGGAGGCTATGCGAGTCGAGCCTACATTAAGCTTTTCTAGCTTTGAAAAGGACTCATCAAGCTTTTGAAAGGACTTTGCTGTAAGAGACTTGCATACCCTTAAGTCAAGCTCTTTTAAGCTTTTGGGGAGCTTGTCTAGGGAGGCTATGCGAGTCGATCTTACATTAAGCTTTTCTAGCCTTGAAAAAGACTCATCAAGCTTTTGAAAGGATTCTGCTGTAAGAGACTTGCATTCGGCTAAGTCAAGCTCTTTTAAGCTTTTGGGGAGCTTGTCTAGGGAGGCTATGCGAGTCGAGCCTACATTAAGCTTTTCTAGCATTGGAAAAGACTCATCAAGCTTTTGAAAGGATTCTGCTGTAAGAGTGCATCTCTTTAAGTCAAGCTCTTTTAAGTTGTTGGGGAGCTTGTCTAGGGAGGCTATGTAAGTCCTTCTTACATTAAGCTTTTCTAGCTTTGGAAAAGACTCATCAAGCTTCTGAAAAGCTTCTGCTGTAAGATAATAGCAGCGCGCTAAGTTAAGCTCTTTTAAGCTTTTGGGGAGCTTGTCTAGGGATGCTATGTCAGTCGATTCTACACTAAGCTTTTCTAGGTTTGAAAAAGAGGATAAATCTAATTTCTCTATTGGAGTAGTGCCTGATAAAGTCAGAGATCGAAGATTGGGACAGGCTTGTTGTAATCTTCTGAGTTTTTCATTATCTAAGCTTGTAAAATCAGGAAGATCGAGTGTATTGATTTCTTCTCCAAATTGCAGGGCAGCCTCAAATGTTTGCTCAGGAGAAGGGTTACTATCTAACAACTCAAAAGCTATTACTTTTCCCATCATTTGTGAATAGATGTCCATTGAACCCGCTGCCTCAAGCAGCTCAGGGTAGCGAATATCATGTGGAGAAGGATTGTCTAAATACTGCATGATTTGCTTCCAAAGATTTTGATCTTCGGGTTGAATCTTAAGTTGTTGAAGTAAGTTTTTAACTTCCTGTGCAGTTTCTTGTGAAGGCAAAGAAAAGGCTGCTTGTCTTAAAAAATCTTGAATAATAAGATTAATTTTTTTTAAATTTTTCGTTTTATCTGAAGAAACCTTTTCATTATTATAAGTGTTGATTAATTCCTTAAAAGAAACTTCGATAGACGAAGGTAAATGGTAAGAATGATTCGGATCCATATTTTCTTCTCTCTTTTGATTATGATTAAAAATTTAATAAAATAATTAATAAATAATTTATTATGTTTACAAATGCTATTATACAAACTATTTTAATTTTTAAGCGAGTATTAAAAACAATTTTTATTTAGTTGACATTTGTATTAGATTTATTTTCAACTTGAGATTGATTTAATATCAAATGAATTTAGTAAAAAAATTTGATTTGATATTAAATCTATGGAAACAGTTTTTCCTTCAAAAATATTTAACTAAATCGATCATAAAAATGAATAAAAACAAAAAATCCTGCCTTTTGTTGGCATGAAGATGATCCGAATTGCCAGGGTGTTTTTACTAAACATATTTGACACTTGCAGCCCTTTAGGCTGCATGACACAACCCGCTCATAACCGAGGCGTTGTTCTAGTCTATTGCACTTACAGCCTTTCAGGCTGATAAAGAACCTCAGCTATAATATTAGACCACAAGTCTAAAAGTACAATAGGAAATTCCCTGCATTAGCCTGAAGGGCTTTAAGTGCAATAGACCATGGTAAAGCCCTTGTTATAAGTGGTTTATGTCATGCAGCCTGAAGGGCTGCAAGTATCAAATATGTTTAGTAAAAACACCCTGATTGAATTGCTTTTTATTGAATTTCTTGAAAGAAATCTTTGATCTTTGCTTCACATTCTTCTTTTGACATATATCCTACAAGGCGAGAAACAACCTTTCCTTTATACATTAAGATAGTTGTCGGATAGGCTTTGACCTTTAAAAAGTTGACTAATAACGTCTCTTCATCAGCATCAATTTTAGCAAATTGGCATTCTTTCTTATATTTTTCATGTAATGTTTCAAAAATGGGAGCAAAATATCTACAAGGACGACACCAGTCTGCATAGACATCAATAATGAAGACCTTATCTGATTGTTCAACTTCTTCATGAAAATTATTTTTGGTGAATTGAATAATTTCCAAAGCTTTTTGGAACTATCTCTTTCTCTTAAACTTTCATAGCCAATTTGAAGATGATCCTGAAATTTGACCTCAGACACTTTAACGCTTTTTTGAACGATAGAATTTAATAAATCATCCATGACTTGCACATTCCGCTTTGGTAATGGAAAAAGAGTGCTTCATATCCTTTATTTTTCACAATAATCAAAGCCTAAAGTAGTATTATTTATTTGAATATTAAAAAGATAATGATAAAATATTTATGTGATTAGAATTGCTATTTTTTGTACAAAATTAACACCCTAAACCCACGGTAAAGCTTCGATTAAATTTTTAAATCATTTAAAATAATCTTGAATCCGTTTTCAGACCTATCAGCCATAGGATTTGTTAAAAGATCGCTTAAGTTATCCCATTTATCTGCTAATTTAATTTGAGCAGCTCCTGCTGATTTATAAGGAGCTGTCATAATTTGGAGCTTTTTGCGCTCCTCTTTAGGAAGAGTTTTATCATCTGTGACTTCTTGTATAAAAGCAGTTATTCGCTCTCCAAATAAATCTAGAAGTTCTTGATAAGAAGTTTTCAGTATCTTCCAATGTATCATGGAGTAAACCTGCGATAATGATAGAGGGATCTCGAATGCTTCCTACCGTGACCAAGTGATGCGCGACTGAAAGAGGATGGACGACATAAGGTGTTTGTGCCTCATCTTTGCGCAGTTGCTTGTGATGTTTATGAGCAGCAAATTCGACTGCTTTTAGAATGAGATGTACATCTTCTTCAATCCAACCTTCCCCTCTTTCATAAACAGCCATTAAAACCTTTTGAAATTGAATAGACTTTTCTTGTACCTGAAAGAGAGGAGGGCCAAAATATTCTTTCACAACCTCATCTAACCTTTTAGGTTGAGTCAAACTTTTTTAAGCTTTTCTAGCTTTGAAAAGGACTCATTAAGCTTTTGAAAGGATTCTGCTGTAAGAAGCCGGCATCTCTCTAAATCAAGCTCTTTTAAGTTTTTGGGGAGCTTGTCTAGGGAGGCTATGTCAGTAAATCCTAAATTAAGCTTTTCTAGCTTTGAAAAGGACTCATCAAGCTTTTGAAAGGCTTCTGCTGTAAGATAATTGCAATAGCTTAAGTCAAGCTCTTTTAAGTTTTTGGGGAGCTTGTCTAGAGAGGCTATGTTAGTCGATTTTACATTAAGCTTTTCTAGCTTTGAAAAGGACTCATCAAGCTTTTGAAAGGCTTCTGCCGTAAGAGACGACCTGCATCCTTCTAAGTTAAGCTCTTTTAAGTTTTTGGGGAGCTTGTCCAGGGAGGTTATATTAGTGAATCCTACATTAAGCTTTTCTAGCTTTGAAAAGGACTCATCAAGCTTCTGAAAAGCTTCTGCTGTAAGAGACTTGCATACCATTAAGTTGAGCTCTTTTAAGTTTTTGGGGAGCTTGTCTAGGGAGGTTATATTAGTGAATCCTACATTAAGCTTTTCTAGCTTTGGAAAGGACTCATCAAGCTTTTGAAAGGATTCTGCTGTAAGAGACTCGCATCCGGCTAAGTTAAGCTCTTTTAAGTTTTTGGGGAGCTTTTCTAGGGAGGTTATGTTAGTCGATTCTACATTAAGCTTTTCTAGGTTTGAAAAAGAGGATAAATCTAATTTCTCTATTGGAGTAGTGCCTGATAAAGTCAGAGATCGAAGATTGGGACAGGCTTGTTGTAATCTTCTGAGTTTTTCATTATCTAAGCTTGTAAAATCAGGAAGATCGAGTGTATTGATTTCTTCTCCAAATTGCAGGGCAGCCTCAAATGTTTGCTCAGGAGAAGGGTTACTATCTAACAACTCAAAAGCTATTACTTTTCCCATCATTTGCGAATAGATGTCCATTGAACCCGCTGCCTCAAGCAACTCAGGATAGCGAATATCATGTGGAGAAGGATTGTCTAAATACTGCATGATTTGATTCCAAAGATTTTGATCTTCGGGTTGAATGTTAAGTTGTTGAAGTAAGTTTTTAACTTCCTGTGCATTTTCTTGTGAAGGCAAAGAAAAGGCTGCTTGTCTTAAAAAATCTTGAATAATAAGATTAATTTTTTCTAAATTTTTCGTTTTATCTGAAGAAACCTTCTCACTATTATAAGTGTTGATTAATTCCTTAAAAGAAACTTCGATAGACGAAGGTAAATGGTAAGAATGACTCGGATCCATATTTTCTTCTCTCTTTTGATTATGATTAAAAATTTAATACAATAATTAATAACTAATTTATTATGTTTACAAATGCTATTATACAAACTATTTTAATTTTTAAGCGAGTACTAAAAACACTTTTTATTTAATTGACATTTGTATTAGATTTATTTTCAACTTGAGATTGATTTAATATCAAATGAATTTAGTAAAAAAAATTTGATTTGATATTAAATCTATGGAAACAGTTTTTCCTTCAAAAATATTTACCTAAATCGATCATAAAAATGAATAAAAATAAAAAAATCCTGCCTTTTGTTGGCATGAAGATGACCGAATTGCCAGGGTGTTTTTACTAAACATATTTGACACTTGCAGCCCTTTAGGCTGCATGACACAACCCGCTCATAACCGAGGCGTTGTTCTAGTCTATTGCACTTACAGCCTTTCAGGCTGATAAAGAACCTCAGCTATAATATTAGACCATAAGTCTAAAAGTACAATAGGAAATTCCCTGCATTAGCCTGAAGGGCTTTAAGTGCAATAGACCAGGGCAACGCGCTGGGTATAAGTGGTTTGTGTCATGCAGCCTGAAGGGCTGCAAGTGTCAAATATTTTTAGTAAAAAACACTGATTGTTCAACTTCTTCATGAAAATTATTTTTGGTGAATTGAATAATTTCCAAAGCTTTTTTGGAACTTTCTCTTTCTCTTAAACTTTTATAGCCAATTTGAAGATGATCCTGAAATTTGACCTCAGACACTTTAACGCTTTTTTGAACGATAGAATTTAATAAATCATCCATGACTTGCACATTCCGCTTTGGTAATGGAAAAAGAGTGCTTCCATGGCTTCCTATTCTCGCTTCTCCTATTTGGCATAAAATGTTCATGAGCAAAATATGCAGTTAGTGCTTGCAATTGATCCCATTTAAACAGGACCTTTAATATTTTCAAGGCTAGTACTCTAACTTTTCTCTCAGTAAGGCTTTTTTTAAAGAAATCGGTGCTTGAATTAACTTGCTATAAGATTGTAGCAGCCGGTTGAGTCAAACTTTTTTAAGCTTTTGGGAAGCTTGTCCAACGAGGCTATATTAGTGAATCCTACATTAAGCTTTTCTAGCTTTGAAAAAGACTCATCAAGCTTTTGAAAGGATTCTTCTGTAAGAGCCATGCAGTTAACTAAGTCAAGCTCTTTTAAGTTTTTGGGGAGCTTGTCTAGTGATGCTATGTGAGTCGATCCTACATTAAGCTTTTCTAGCTTTATGAAAAAGACTCATCAAGCTTTTGAATGGATTCTGTTTTAAGGGAATGCAACCGATAGAGAGGTCAAAATGGATTTAACTAAATTATATTGCAGTGTAGATGATTTTTGGAAGTCATTTAAACAAGAATGGGATAAGCATTTGATTGATAATGGCAAAACAAAGCGAGGGCCTGAACCAGAATTATCAATTCCAGAGATGATGACAATTGTGATTTTATTTCATCAATCGAATTATCGAACATTTAAATATTTTTATGACTACGTTTGTAAGTATTTACGAAGAGATTTTCCAAAATTAATTAGCTATAGCCGTTTTGTTTATTTAATGAAGAATTTATTTATTCCATTATTTGCCTACCTTTTAGAGAGAAGAGGAGAGATAACAGGAATTGCTTTTATTGATTCTACATCTCTAGATGTTTGCCATAATAAACGCATTAAAAGAAATAAAGTTTTCAAAGGTTTAGCCAAACGTGGAAAAACGACCTCTGGATGGTTCTATGGATTTAAATTACATTTGATTATTAATGAGAAAGGAGAAATTTTAGCCTTTCAGCTGACTCCTGGGAATATTGCGGATGTATCTGTTGCTGAAACGTTATCAAAAGGAATTTTTGGAAAGTTATTCGGTGACAAAGGATATATTTCGGCAGAACTTGCAAAAACAGCTTTTAAAACAAGGACTTGAGTTGTTTACAACTATAAGATCAAATATGAAGCAAAAGCTCATGAAGTTAACAGATAGAATTCTTCTTAGAAAACGAGCAATAATTGAAACAGTAAATGATCAATTAAAAAATATTTCTCAAATTGAACATACACGTCATAGAAGTGCTGGAAACTTTTTGATCAATCTATTAGCTGGTATTGTAGCTTATACTCATCAGCAAAAAAAGCCATCTATAAATTTAGCTGAGCAAGATCGTATGTTATTAATGGCTGCATAAAAAACCCAAAACTCAGGTTACATTAAGCTTTTCTAGCTTTGAAAAAGACTCATCAAGCTTTTGAATGGATTCTGTTGTAAGAGACCTGCATCCGAGTAAGCTAAGCTCTTTTAAGTTTTTGGGGAGCTTGTCTAGTGATGCTATGTTAGTCAATCCTACATTAAGCTTTTCTAGCTTTGAAAAAGACTCATCAAGCTTTTGAAATGATTCTGCCGTAAGAGAATTGCAATACGATAAGTCAAGCTTTTTTAAGCTTTTGGGGAGCTTGTCTAAGGAAGTTATGTCTGTTGATCTTCTTACATTAAGCTTTTCTAGCTTTGAAAAAGACTCATCAAGCTTTTGAAAGGATTGTGCTGTAAGAAGCTGGCATCTTTCTAAGTCAAGCTCTTTTAAGCTTTTGGGGAGCTTGTCTAGGGAGGTTATATTAGTGAATCCTACATTAAGCTTTTCTAGCTTTGAAAAGGACTCATCAAGTTTTTGAAAGGATTCTGTTGTAAGAGAATAGCATTTCGCTAAGTTAAGTTCTTTTAAGTTTTTGGGGAGCTTGTCTAGGGAGGCTATGTCAGTCGATCCTACATTAAGCTTTTCTAGCTTTGAAAAAGACTCATCAAGCTTTTGAAGGGATTCTGCCGTAAGAGACCTGCATAAGTTTAAGTTAAGCTCTTTTAAGTTTTTGGGGAGCTTGTCTAGGGAGGCTATGTCAGTCGATCCTACATAAAGCTTTTCTAGCTTTGAAAAAGACTCATCAAGCTTTTGAAAGGATTCTGCCGTAAGAGACCTGCATAAGTTTAAGTTAAGCTCTTTTAAGTTTTTGGGGAGCTTGTCTAGGGAGGCTATATTAGTTAATTCTACATTAAGCTTTTCTAGCTTTGAAAAAAAGGATAAATCTAATTTCTCTATTGGAGTAGTGCCTGATAAAGTCAGAGATCGAAGATTGGGACAGGCTTGTTGTAATCTTCTGAGTTTTTCATTATCTAAGCTTGTAAAATCAGGAAGATTGAGTGTATTGATTTCTTCTCCAAATTGCAGGGCAGCCTCAAATGTTTGCTCAGGAGAAGGGTTACTATCTAACAACTCAAAAGCTATTACTTTTCCCATCATTTGCGAATAGATGTCCATTGAACCCGCTGCCTCAAGCAACTCAGGATAGCGAATATCATGTGGAGAAGGATTGTCTAAATACTGCATGATTTGCTTCCAAAGATTTTGATCTTCGGGTTGAATCTTAAGTTGTTGAAGTAAGTTTTTAACTTCCTGTGCAGTTTCTTGTGAAGGCAAAGAAAAGGCTGCTTGTCTTAAAAAATCTTGAATAATAAGATTAATTTTTTTTAAATTTTTCGTTTTATCTGAAGAAACCTTTTCATTATTATAAGTGTTGATTAATTCCTTAAAAGAAACTTCGATAGACGAAGGTAAATGGTAAGAATGATTCGGATCCATATTTTCTTCTCTCTTTTGATTATGATTAAAAATTTAATAAAATAATTAATAAATAATTTATTATGTTTACAAATGCTATTATACAAACTATTTTAATTTTTAAGCGAGTATTAAAAACAATTTTTATTTAGTTGACATTTGTATTAGATTTATTTTCAACTTGAGATTGATTTAATATCAAATGAATTTAGTAAAAAAATTTGATTTGATATTAAATCTATGGAAACAGTTTTTCCTTCAAAAATATTTAACTAAATCGATCATAAAAATGAATAAAAACAAAAAATCCTGCCTTTTGTTGGCATGAAGATGATCCGAATTGCCAGGGTGTTTTTACTAAACATATTTGACACTTGCAGCCCTTTAGGCTGCATGACACAACCCGCTCATAACCGAGGCGTTGTTCTAGTCTATTGCACTTACAGCCTTTCAGGCTGATAAAGAACCTCAGCTATAATATTAGACCACAAGTCTAAAAGTACAATAGGAAATTCCCTGCATTAGCCTGAAGGGCTTTAAGTGCAATAGACCAGGGTAACTCCGTGGTTATAAGCCGTTTGTGTCATGTAGCCTGAAGAGCTGCAAGTATCAAATATGTTTAGTAAAAACACCCTGATTGAATTGCTTTTTATTGAATTTCTTGAAAGAAATCTTTGATCTTTGCTTCACATTCTTCTTTTGACATATATCCTACAAGGCGGGAAACAACTTTTCCTTTATACATTAAGATAGTTGTCGGATAGGCTTTGACCTTTAAAAAGTTGACTAATAACGTCTCTTCATCAGCATCAATTTTAGCAAATTGGCATTCTTTCTTATATTTTTCATGTAATGTTTCAAAAATGGGAGCAAAATATCTACAAGGACGACACCAGTCTGCATAGACATCAATAATGAAGGCCTTGTCTGATTGTTCAACTTCTTCATGAAAATTATTTTTGGTGAATTGAATAATTTCCAAAGCTTTTTGGAACTATCTCTTTCTCTTAAACTTTCATAGCCAATTTAAAGATGATCCTGAAATTTGACCTCAGACACTTTAACACTTTTTTGAACGATAGAATTTAATAAATCATCCATGACTTGCACATTCGCTTTGGTAATGGAAAAAGAGTGCTTCATATCCTTTATTTTTCACAATAATCAAAGCCTAAAGTAGTATTATTTATTTGAATATTAAAAAGATAATGATAAAATATTTATGTGATTAGAATTGCTATTTTTTGTACAAAATTAACACCCTAAACCCACGGTAAAGCTTCGATTAAATTTTTAAATCATTTAAAATAATCTTGAATCCGTTTTCAGACCTATCAGCCATAGGATTTGTTAAAAGATCGCTTAAGTTATCCCATTTATCTGCTAATTTAATTTGAGCAGCTCCTGCTGATTTATAAGGAGCTGTCATAATTTGGAGCTTTTTGCGCTCCTCTTTAGGAAGAGTTTTATCATCTGTCACTTCTTGTACAAAAGCAGTTATTCGCTCTCCGAATAAATCTAGAAGTTCTTGATAAGAAGTTTTCAGTATCTTCCAATGTATCATGGAGTAAACCTGCGATAATGATAGAGGGATCTCGAATGCTTCCTACCGTGACCAAGTGATGCGCGACTGAAAGAGGATGGACGACATAAGGTGTTTGTGCCTCATCTTTGCGCACTTGCTTGTGATGTTTATGAGCAGCAAATTCGACTGCTTTTAGACTGAGACGTACATCTTCTTCAATCCAACCTTTCCCTCTTTCATAAACAACCATTAAAACCTTTTGAAATTGAATAGACTTTTCTTGTATCTGAAAGACAGGAGGGCCAAAATATTCTTTCACAACCTCATCTAACCTTTTAAAATGCTGCTGTATTCTTTGAAGAGTAGAGGGATGGGGACGAATAAGCATACACCTCTATTAAAACGACTTGCTTTTTAGCATGCTCAAGAAGCTATGGCTTTCCCAACTTTTTTGGTACTTATCTTCTCGCCATAGGCATTCCTATTTTTATAATAAATTTTTCATATAAACGAAATAGAGAAAAATAAATAAATCATTTATGAGCAAAAATATCCGCCGCTTCCATGGCTTCCTATTCTCGCTTCTCCTATCTGGCATAAAACGTTCATGAGCAAAATATGCAGTTAGTGCTTGCAATTGATCCCATTTAAACAGGACCTTTAATATTTTCAAGGCTAGTACTCTAACTTTTCTCTCAGTAAGGCTTTTTTTAAAGAAATCGGTGCTTGAATTAACTTGCTATAAGATTGTAGCAGCCGGTTGAGTCAAACTTTTTTAAGCTTTTGGGAAGCTTGTCCAACGAGGCTATATTAGTGTATCCTACATCAAGCTTTTCTAGCTTTGAAAAAGACTCATCAAGCTTTTGAAAGGATTCTGCCGTAAGAGACTCGCATCTCTGTAAGTCAAGCTCTTTTAAGCTTTTGGGGAGCTTGTCTAAGGAGGCTATATCACTGAATCCTACATTAAGCTTTTCTAGCATTGAAAAGGACTCATCAAGCTTTTGAAAGGCTTCTGCTGTAAGAAGCCAGCATCTCTCTAAGTCAAGCTCTTTTAAGCTTTTGGGGAGCTTGTCTAGGGAGGCTATTCCAGTGAATCCTACATCAAGCTTTTCTAGCTTTGAAAAGGACTCATCAAGCTTTTGAAAGGACTCTAAGGAATCTATTGTAAGATCCGTGCATTTATATAAGTTAAGCTCTTTTAAGTTTTTGGGGAGCTTGTCTAGGGAGCCTATGTGAGTCGATCCTAAATCGAGCTTTTCTAGCTTTGAAAAGGACTCATCAAGCTTTTGAAAGGATTCTGCTGTAAGATAATTGCAATACCTTAAGTCAAGCTCTTTTAAGTTTTTAGGGAGCTTGTCTAGGGAGATTATATTAGTGTATCCTACATTAAGCTTTTCTAGCTTTGAAAAGGACTCATCAAGCTTTTGAAAGGATTCTGCCGTAAGAGACTCGCATCTCTCTAAGTCAAGCTCTTTTAAGTTGTTGGGGAGCTTGTCTAGGGAGGCTATGTGAGTAAATCCTAAACTAAGCTTTTCTAGCTTTGGAAAAGACTCATCAAGCTTCTGAAAAGCTTCTGCTGTAAGATATGTGCATCCGGCTAAGTTAAGTTCTTTTAAGTTGTTGGGGAGCTTGTCTAGGGAGGTTATGTTAGTCGAGCCTACATTAAGCTTTTCTAGCATTGAAAAGGACTCATCAAGCTTTTGAAAGGATTCTGCCTTAAGAGAATGGCATGCCGTTAAGTCAAGCTCTTTTAAGTTGTTGGGGAGCTTGTCTAGGGAGGCTATGTAAGTAAATCCTAAATTAAGCTTTTCTAGCTTTGGAAAAGACTCATCAAGCTTTTGAAAGGATTCTGCTGTAAGATAATAGCAGCGCGCTAAGTTAAGCTCTTTTAAGCTTTTGGGGAGCTTGTCTAGGGATGCTATGTCAGTCGATTCTACACTAAGCTTTTCTAGGTTTGAAAAAGAGGATAAATCTAATTTCTCTATTGGAGTAGTGCCTGATAAAGTCAGAGATCGAAGATTGGGACAGGCTTGTTGTAATCTTCTGAGTTTTTCATTATCTAAGCTTGTAAAATCAGGAAGATCGAGTGTAGTGATTTCTTCTCCAAATTGCAGGGCAGCCTCAAATGTTTGCTCAGGAGAAGGGTTACTATCTAACAACTCAAAAGCTATTACTTTTCCCATAATTTGTGAATAGATGTCCATTGAACCCGCTGCCTCAAGCAACTCAGGATAGCGAATATCATGTGGAGAAGGATTGTCTAAATACTGCATGATTTGATTCCAAAGATTTTGATCTTCGGGTTGAATCTTAAGTTGTTGAAGTAAGTTTTTAACTTCCTGTGCAGTTTCTTGTGAAGGCAAAGAAAAGGCTGCTTGTCTTAAAAAATCTTGAATAATAAGATTAATTTTTTCTAACTTTTTCGTTTTATCTGAAAAAACCTTCTCATTATTATAAGTGTTGATTAATTCCTTAAAAGAAACTTCGATAGACGAAGGTAAATGGTAAGAATGATTCGGGTCCATATTTTCTTCTCTCTTTTGATTATGATTAAAAATTTAATACAATAATTAATAAATAATTTATTATGTTTACAAATGCTATTATACAAACTATTTTAATTTTTAAGCGAGTACTAAAGACATTTTTTATTTAATTGACATTTGTATTAGATTTAATTTCAACTTGAGATTGATTTAATATCAATCAATTTAATAAAAAAATTGATTCGATATTAAATCTATGGAAGGAAATAGTTTTTCTTTCAAAAAAGTTTATCTAAATTGATCATAAAAATGAACAAAAATAAAAAATGCTGTCTTTTGTTAGCATAAAGATGACCGAATTGCCAGGGTGTTTTTACTAAACATATTTGACACTTGCAGCCCTTCAGGCTGTATGACACAAGCCACTCATAACCAAGGCGTTATCTTAGTCTATTGCACTTACAGCCTTTCAGGCTGATAGAGAACCTCAGCTTACAATATTAGACCGCAAGTCTAAAAGTAAAATAGGAAGTTCCCTGCATTAGCCTGAAGGGCTTTAAGTGCAATATACCAGGACAACGCCCTGGGTATGAGTGGGTTGTGTCACGCAGCCTGAAGGGCTGCAAGTGTCAAATATTTTTAGTAAAAAACACTGATTGTTCAACTTCTTCATGAAAATTATTTTTGGTGAATTGAATAATTTCCAAAGCTTTTTTGGAACTATCTCTTTCTCTTAAACTTTCATAGCCAATTTGAAGATGATCCTGAAATTTGACCTCAGACACTTTAACGCTTTTTTGAACGATAGAATTTAATAAATCATCCATGACTTGCACATTCCGCTTTGGTAATGGAAAAAGAGTGCTTCCATGGCTTCCTATTCTCGCTTCTCCTATCTGGCATAAAATGTTCATGAGCAAAATATGCAGTTAGTGCAATTGATCCCATTTAAATAGGACCTTTAATATTTTCAAGGCTAGGGAGCGTACCTAAAAGATTTAAAATAATAACTATTATGATTTATAATTTTCTCTGATAAAACAAGGGGGAAATTTGAATGAGTAGGATAGTATTAACTAATGAAAGATGGATAAAAATAAAACCTTTATTGCCAAAAGAACGAGGATATTGGGGCAGACCAAGTCGGCCTCATCGTAAGATTTTAGAAGGCATTATTTGGATTTTAAGAACAGGAGCCGCTTGGAGGGATCTACCACCCAAGTATGGTCCTTGGAGCACATGTTATAATCGCTTTAATCATGGACAAAGGCTGGAATCTGGCAAACGATTTGGCAAGCTTTAAAAGATGAAATTGACGAAGAAAATTACTCTGTAGACAGCTCAATTGTTGAAGCGCATCAAGATGCTTGTAGGATAAAAAAAAAGCCGAAGAAGTCATGGGAAAATCAAGGGCCGGAACAACCACAAAAATTCATGCAGTAACAGATGGATTAGGTCGTTGTATTGATTTTATCTTGACAGAAGGTCAAGTACACGAGAGCACTCAAATGAAGCTTTTACTCAGTGGAAAAAGTCCACAAAATGTTATAGCTGATAAAGCTTACGACTCAAATGAAATCAGAAATTTTATAGAAAAGATGGGAAGTCAAGCAGTCATACCCAGCAAAGTATCAAGAGCTGAACTAATTGAACATGATAAACATATCTACAGAGAGCGTTGCTTGGTAGAAAATTTTTTTCAGTTTATAAAACGATTTAGGCGTATTAAAATAAGATACGAAATGAAAGCTCAAAATTATGCAGGAATGTTGACGATCGCTTGTATTATACAATGGTTAATCTTTTAGGTACGCTCCCTAGTACTCTAACTTTTCTCTCAGTAAGGCTTTTTTAAAGAAATCGGTGCTTGAATTAACTTGCTATAAGATTGTAGCAGCCGGTTGGGTCAAACTTTTTTAAGCTTTTGGGAAGCTTGTCCAACGAGGCTATATTAGTGTATCCTACATTAAGCTTTTCTAGCTTTGAAAAAGACTCATCAAGCTTTTGAAAGGATTCTGCCGTAAGAGACTCGCATCTCTCTAAGTCAAGCTCTTTTAAGCTTTTGGGGAGCTTGTCTAAGGAGGTTATATTAGTGAATCCTACATTAAGCTTTTCTAGCTTTGAAAAGGACTCATCAAGCTTTTGAAAGGATTCTGCTGTAAGAAGCCGGCATCTGTCTAAGTCAAGCTCTTTTAAGTTTTTGGGGAGCTTGTCTAGGGAGGCTAGGCGAGTCGATCCTAAATTGAGCTTTTTTAAGTTTTTGGGGAGCTTGTCTAGGGAGGCTATGTGAGTCGATCCTAAATCGAGCTTTTCTAGCTTTGAAAAGGACTCATCAAGCTTTTGAAAGGATTCTGCTGTAAGATAATTGCAATACCTTAAGTCAAGCTCTTTTAAGTTTTTGGGGAGCTTGTCTAGGGAGATTATATTAGTGAATCCTACATTAAGCTTTTCTAGCTTTGAAAAGGACTCATCAAGTTTTTGAAAGGATTCTGCCGTAAGAGACTTGCATCTCTCTAAGTCAAGCTCTTTTAAGCTTTTGGGGAGCTTGTCTAGGGAGGCTATATGAGTCGATGCTAAATCGAGCTTTTCTAGCTTTGGAAAGGACTCATCAAGCTTTTGAAAGAATTCTGCTGTAAGAGACTTGCATCCGGCTAAGTCAAGCTCTTTTAAGTTGTTGGGGAGCTTGTCTAGGGAGGTTATATTAGTGAATCCTACATTAAGCTTTTCTAGCTTTGAAAAGGACTCATCAAGCTTTTGAAAGAATTCTGCTGTAAGAGACTTGCATCCGGCTAAGTCAAGCTCTTTTAAGTTGTTGGGGAGCTTGTCTAGGGAGGTTATGTGAGTAAATCCTAAATTAAGCTTTTCTAGCTTTGGAAAAGACTCATCAAGCTTCTGAAAAGCTTCTGCTGTAAGATATGTGCATCCTGCTAAGTTAAGCTCTTTTAAGTTTTTGGGGAGCTTGTCTAGGGATGCTATGTCAGTCGATCCTACATCAAGCTTTTCTAGCTTTGCAAAAGAGGATAAATCTAATTTCTCTATTGGAGTAGTGCCTGATAAAGTCAGAGATCGAAGATTGGGACAGGCTTGTTGTAATCTTCTAAGTTTTTCATTATCTAAGCTTGTAAAATTGGAGAGATTGAGTGTAGTGATTTCTTCTCCAAATTGCAAGGTAGCCTCAAATCTTTGCTCAGGAGAAGGGTTACTATCTAACAACTCAAAAGCTATTACTTTTCCCATAATTTGTGAATAGATGTCCATTGAACCCCCTGCCTCAAGCAGCTCAGGGTAGCGAATATCATGTGGAGAAGGATTGTCTAAATACTGCATGATTTGCTTCCAAAGATTTTGATCTTCGGGTTGAATCTTAAGTTGTTGAAGTAAGTTTTTAACTTCCTGTGCAGTTTCTTGTGAAGGCAAAGAAAAGGCTGCTTGTCTTAAAAAATCTTGAATAATAATATTAATTTTTTCTAAATTTTTCGTTTTATCTGAAGAGACCTTCTCACTATTATAAGTGTTGATTAATTCCTTAAAAGAAACTTCGATAAACGAAGGTAAATGGTAAAAATGATTCGGATCCATATTTTCTTCTCTCTTTTGATTATGATTAAAAATTTAATACAATAATTAATAAATAATTTATTATGTTTACAAATGCTATTATACAAACTATTTTAATTTTTAAGCGAGTATTAAAAACAATTTTTATTTAATTGACATTTGTATTAGATTTATTTTCAACTTGAGATTGATTTAATATCAAATGAATTTAGTAAAAAAATTTGATTTGATATTAAATCTATGGAAACAGTTTTTCCTTCAAAAATATTTAACTAAATCGATCATAAAAATGAATGAAAATAAAAAAATCCTGTCTTTTGTTGGCATGAAGATGATCCGAATTGCCAGGGTGTTTTTACTAAACATATTTGACACTTGCAGCCCTTTAGGCTGCATGACACAACCCGCTCATAACCGAGGCGTTGTTCTAGTCTATTGCACTTACAGCCTTTTAGGCTGATAAAGAACCTCAGCTATAATATTAGACCACAAGTCTAAAAGTACAATAGGAAATTCCCTGCATTAGCCTGAAGGGCTTTAAGTGCAATAGACCAGGGTAACTCCCTGGTTATAAGTGGTTTGTGTCATGTAGCCTGAAGAGCTGCAAGTATCAAATATGTTTAGTAAAAACACCCTGATTGAATTGCTTTTTATTGAATTTCTTGAAAGAAATCTTTGATCTTTGCTTCACATTCTTCTTTTGACATATATCCTACAAGGCGGGAAACAACTTTTCCTTTATACATTAAGATAGTTGTCGGATAGGCTTTGACCTTTAAAAAGTTGACTAATAACGTCTCTTCATCAGCATCAATTTTAGCAAATTGGCATTCTTTCTTATATTTTTCATGTAATGTTTCAAAAATGGGAGCAAAATATCTACAAGGACGACACCAGTCTGCATAGACATCAATAATGAAGACCTTATCTGATTGTTCAACTTCTTCATGAAAATTATTTTTGGTGAATTGAATAATTTCCAAAGCTTTTTGGAACTATCTCTTTCTCTTAAACTTTCATAGCCAATTTGAAGATGACCCTGAAATTTGACCTCAGACACTTTAACGCTTTTTTGAACGATAGAATTTAATAAATCATCCATGACTTGCACATTCCGCTTTGGTAATGGAAAAAGAGTGCTTCATATCCTTTATTTTTCACAATAATCAAAGCCTAAAGTAGTATTATTTATTTGAATATTAAAAAGATAATGATAAAATATTTATGTGATTAGAATTGCTATTTTTTGTACAAAATTAACACCCTAAACCCACGGTAAAGCTTCGATTAAATTTTTAAATCATTTAAAATAATCTTGAATCCGTTTTCAGACCTATCAGCATAGGATTTGTTAAAAGATTGCTTAAGTTATCCCATTTATCTGCTAATTTAATTTGAGCAGCTTCTGCTGATTTATAAGGAGCTGTCATAATTTGGAGCTTTTTGCGCTCCTCTTTAGGAAGAGTTTTATCATCTGTCACTTCTTGTACAAAAGCAGTTATTCGCTCTCCGAATAAATCTAGAAGTTCTTGATAAGAAGTTTTCAGTATCTTCCAATGTATCATGGAGTAAACCTGCGATAATGATAGAGGGATCTCTCTAGCTTTGAAAAGGACTCATCAAGCTTTTGAAAGGATTCTGCTGTAAGAAGCCGGCATCTCTCTAAGTCAAGCTCTTTTAAGTTTTTGGGGAGCTTGTCTAGGGAGGCTATGTCAGTAAATCCTAAATTAAGCTTTTCTAGCTTTGAAAAGGACTCATCAAGCTTTTGAAAGGATTCTGCTGTAAGATAATTGCAATAGCTTAAGTCAAGCTCTTTTAAGTTTTTGGGGAGCTTGTCTAGAGAGGCTATGTTAGTCGATTTTACATTAAGCTTTTCTAGCTTTGAAAAGGACTCATCAAGCTTTTGAAAGGCTTCTGCCGTAAGAGACCTGCATCCTTCTAAGTTAAGCTCTTTTAAGTTTTTGGGGAGCTTGTCTAGGGAGGCTATGTCAGTCGATCCTACATTAAGCTTTTCTAGCTTTGAAAAGGACTCATCAAGCTTTTGAAAGGACTCTGCTGTAAGAAGCCGGCATCTCTCTAAGTCAAGCTCTTTTAAGCTTTTGGGGAGCTTGTCTAGGGCTATGTCAGTCCCTCTTACATTAAGCTTTTCTAGCTTTGAAAAAGACTCATCAAGCTTTTGAAAGGATTCTGCTGTAAGAGAATGGCATGCCGTTAAGTTAAGTTCTTTTAAGTTTTTGGGGAGCTTTTCTAGGGAGGTTATGTCAGTCGATTCTACACTAAGCTTTTCTAGGTTTGAAAAAGATGATAAATCTAATTTCTCTATTGGAGTAGTGCCTGATAAAGTCAGAGATCGAAGATTGGGACAGGCTTGTTGTAATCTTCTGAGTTTTTCATTATCTAAGCTTGTAAAATCAGGAAGATCGAGTGTATTGATTTCTTCTCCAAATTGCAGGGCAGCCTCAAATGTTTGCTCAGGAGAAGGGTTACTATCTAACAACTCAAAAGCTATTACTTTTCCCATCATTTGCGAATAGATGTCCATTGAACCCGCTGCCTCAAGCAACTCAGGATAGCGAATATCATGTGGAGAAGGATTGTCTAAATACTGCATGATTTGATTCCAAAGATTTTGATCTTCGGGTTGAATCTTAAGTTGTTGAAGTAAGTTTTTAACTTCCTGTGCAGTTTCTTGTGAAGGCAAAGAAAAGGCTGCTTGTCTTAAAAAATCTTGAATAATAAGATTAATTTTTTCTAAATTTTTCGTTTTATCTGAAGAAACCTTCTCACTATTATAAGTGTTGATTAATTCCTTAAAAGAAACTTCGATAGACGAAGGTAAATGGTAAGAATGAGTCGGATCCATATTTTCTTCTTCCTTTTGATTATGATTAAAAATTTAATACAATAATTAATAAATAATTTATTATGTTTACAAATGATATTATACAAACTATTTTAATTTTTAAGCGAGTATTAAAAACACTTTTTATTTAATTGACATTTGTATTAGATTTATTTTCAACTTGAGATTGATTTAATATCAAATGAATTTAGTAAAAAAATTTGATTTGATATTAAATCTATAGAAACAGTTTTTCCTTCAAAAAAATTTATCTAAATCGATCATAAAAATGAATAAAAACAAAAAATCCTGTCTTTTGTTGGCATGAAGATGATCCGAATTGCCAGGGTGTTTTTACTAAACATATTTGACACTTGCAGCCCTTTAGGCTGCATGACACAACCCGCTCATAACCGAGGCGTTGTTCTAGTACTCCACCACATTAGTTTTGTGTGTTTAGATTGCTTGAAAGCTCCCGCGGTTGAATTGACGTAAGTGGGTCAATATTAGCAATATGGACCCACTTACGCCAATTCAACCCCGGGGCTTTGAAGCAATCTAAACACACAAAACTAATGTGGTGGAGTACTAGGGAGCGTACCTAAAAGATTTAAAATAATAACTCTTATGATTTATAATTTTCTGTGATAAAACAAGGGGGAAATTTGAATGAGTAGGATAGTATTAACTAATGAAAGATGGATAAAAATAAAACCTTTATTGCCAAAAGAACGAGGATATTGGGGCAGACCAAGTCGGCCTCATCGTAAGATTTTAGAAGGCATTATTTGGATTTTAAGAACAGGAGCCGCTTGGAGGGATCTACCACCCAAGTATGGTCCTTGGAGCACATGTTATAATCGCTTTAATCATGGACAAAGGCTGGAATCTGGCAAACGATTTGGCAAGCTTTAAAAGATGAAATTGACGAAGAAAATTACTCTGTAGACAGCTCAATTGTTGAAGCGCATCAAGATGCTTGTAGGATAAAAAAAAAGCCGAAGAAGCCATGGGAAAATCAAGGGCCGGAACAACCACAAAAATTCATGCAGTAACAGATGGATTAGGTCGTTGTATTGATTTTATCTTGACAGAAGGCCAAGTACACGAGAGCACTCAAATGAAGCTTTTACTCAGTGGAAAAAATCCACAAAATGTTATAGCTGATAAAGCTTACGACTCAAATGAAATCAGAAATTTTATAGAAAAGATGGGAAGTCAAGCAGTCATACCCAGCAAAGTATCAAGAGCTGAACTAATTGAACATGATAAACATATCTACAGAGAGCGTTGCTTGGTAGAAAATTTTTTTCAGTTTATAAAACGATTTAGGCGTATTGGAATAAGATACGAAATGAAAGCTCAAAATTATGCAGGAATGTTGACGATCGCTTGTATTATACAATGGTTAATCTTTTAGGTACGCTCCCTAGTCTATTGCACTTACAGCCTTTCAGGCTGATAAAGAACCTCAGCTATAATATTAGACCACAAGTCTAAAAGTACAATAAGAAATTCCCTGCATTAGCCTGAAGGGCTTTAAGTGCAATAGACCAGGGCAACGCCCTGGGTATAAGTGGTTTGTGTCATACAGCCTGAAGGGCTGCAAGTGTCAAATATGTTTAGTAAAAACACCCTGATTGAATTGCTTTTTTATTGAATTTCTTGAAAGAAATCTTTGATCTTTGCTTCACATTCTTCTTTTGACATATATCCTACAAGGCGGGAAACAACCTTTCCTTTATACATTAAGATAGTTGTCGGATAGGCTTTGACCTTTAAAAAGTTGACTAATAACGTCTCTTCATCAGCATCAATTTTAGCAAATTGGCATTCTTTCTTATATTTTTCATGTAATGTTTCAAAAATGGGAGCAAAATATCTACAAGGACGACACCAGTCTGCATAGACATCAATAATGAAGGCCTTGTCTGATTGTTCAACTTCTTCATGAAAATTATTTTTGGTTAATTGAAGAATTTCCAAAGCCTTGTTGGAACTCTCTCTTGAACTTTCATCGCCAATTTGAAGTTGATCCTGAGATTTGACCTCAGATACTTCAACGCTTTGTTGAATGATAGAATCCAATAAATCATCCATGACTTGCACATTCGCTTTGGTAATGGAAAAAGAGTGATCCATATACTTAATAAAAGCCTCATTTTCAAAGATTTGACGCAGCTGATGAATTTCTTCATCAGAGAAGGTGCCATAAGGTTGCATCAATTGTTGGCGCGCCTCTTTTGTGTGAATCGCCTGTCGTAAGCGTTTAACAACGAGCTCTAATGGTAATTTTTTTTGACTTTTATCAATTGCCTGTGCCGTATACATGGCTGCAAACTTATCAAATGTCTGTTCTCTAAGAAAGCTTTGATCTAATATCATATTTAAATCTGCGTCGCGCGTTGTCGAAATTTTTGGTTTTTCAGCCTCTCGACCATCTAAACCAATGTTCACTATTAAACTAAAACAAACCGCTAAAACATAGAAGCTGAATTTCATAAATCTTCCCCGTAATAATTAATAAAGTGAAAAGCCATAATAAATTATGAAATATTTTAATATTTCTTTGCAACTTAAATGAATTTTTTAATTATTGCGAAAGAGCTATGAAATAATTTTAAATGAATTAGCATTTCAATTATAATCATCATAAAGTGAACGCAGGATTTAATTGTAAAACTTATTTAACTTTCTAGGATCGATGAATACATTAAAGATTAAGCAACTTTATCTTATGATCTTCTGTCTGTTTTTATTATCTGTTTTAGAGCTTCATTTCATCTCGTTGAGCGGAGCTCTTTTTGCTGCAGTTCTCCCTCCACACGTAGGTGAAAATGGATCGACTGCGCCAAAGCTTTTATCAGTTTCACGCATTTGGGATCAGGCAGCGCACAATGCTTTTACAGATTTGATTGAGTATCAAGGCTCTTTCTTTTTGACCTTTCGTGAATCAAATGAACACGCAGAGGGTGAAGATGGTTCGATCCGCATTTTAACGAGCGAGGATGGAAAGACTTGGCGGCCAATCGCTTTTTTAAGCAAGGAAGGATTTGATTTGCGCGATCCTAAATTTTCCGTTATGCCGGATGGTCGATTAATGTTGACTTTAGGTGGATCGATTTATCGCCAAGAAGAATACGTGACAACCCATCCTTTGGTTGCTTTCTCTCATAATGGAGTGGATTGGTCTGACATTGATCTTATCCAAATGCCTGGAAATTGGATTTGGAAAATGGCCTGGCATATAGGCATCGGCTATGGAGTCTCTTATCACCCTAAAGATCCCTTAAATATTAAAACTCCTTGGATCATTACTCTTCTTCAAACCAAGGATGGTCTCCACTATTCGCCTATAACGGATCTAGATGTTCCTAATCATCCAAGTGAAGTCACATTGCGCTTCTTACCTGATGGGACTATGATTGCCTTAGTGCGACGCCAAGGAAATGGATGGATTGGCTCTTCGATGCCCCCTTATACAACATGGAAATGGTCCGATTCTGGTTCACGCCTTGGGGGCCCTGATTTTCTCATTCTATCTAATGGTGACATGTGGGCATCCTCTCGTCTCATTACTAAAGAAGCCGACAAAACACTGACTTATACTGCTTTAGGGCGAATGACATTGAGCTCTTATCAACCAGAACTCGTATTGCCTAGTGGAGGAGACACAAGTTATCCAGGTATGGTTTACCGCCATGGCATTCTTTATCTTAGCTATTATTCTTCGCACGAGGGGAAAACAAGCATCTATTTTGCCCAAATTCAGTTAGCGAATATTCCATGACTAAGGGACCTTGGCAGAATCCGGAATCGCGCTTGACAATCTATCCGGATTTGATGCCATGCAAGCCAATCACATAAACTTAAGAACTGTTATCCTAAAAGAAGCATATAGGCTCTTTCACGGTGATGGCTAGCACACCCCTATCATAAGTCTCAAAGACTACAACTATACAACCGTGACAAGAAAGCCCGGAGGGACATACGCATTAAGCTAAGAGATGAGCTTAGGCTAAGCGACGCGACGCATCAGTAGCTGCGCCGCTTCTTACTCGGGCTGGGATGAGAAAAAAAATATTTAACAACTGTCAAACTTCAAGACTTTTTAGCCTCAAAGAAGCAAGCGTTTGCAACAAGGATAATGATGTCAAGTCCAGGTCCTGGCAGATCTTTAATTTAAGCTCTTTTACGCTTTTAGGGAGCATGTCTAGGGATGCTATATGAGTCAATCCTACATTAAGCTTTTCTAGCTTTAAAAAAGAACCAAGCATTTGAAAGGATTCTGCTGTAAGAGCCGCGCATCCTTCTAAGTCAAGCTCTTTTAAGCTTTTGGGGAGCTTGTCTAGGGAGACTATCTTATTAAATTTCACAACAAGTTTTTCTAGCCTTGAAAAAGACTCATCAAGCTTTTGAAATGATTCTGCCGTAAGAGAATAGCAATACGTTAAGTCAAGCTCTTTTAAGCTTTTGGGGAGCTTGTCTAGAGAGGCTATGTTAGTCAATCCTACATTAAGCTTTTCTAGCCTTGAAAAAGACTCATCAAGTTTTTGAAAGGATTCTGCTGTAAGAGAATGGCAATTCCATAAGTTAAGCTCTTTTAAGCTTTTGGGGAGCATATCTAGGGAGTCTATATTAGCCGATTTTAAAGTAAGATTTTCTAGCTGTGAAAAAGAAGATAAATCTAATTCCTTTGAAGTGCTTGATAGAGTCAAGGATCGAAGATTGGGACATGCATGTTGTAATCTTCTGAGTTGTTCATTATCTAATATTGTAAAAGTGGAGAGATCGAGTGTAGTGATTTCTTCTCTAAATTGCAGGGCAGCCTCAAATCTTTGCCCAGGAGTTGGGTTACTATCTAACAAGTGAAAAGCTAATAATTTTCCCATAATTTGTGAATAGGTCTCCATTGAATCTGCTGCCTTAAGCAGCTCAGGGTAGCGAATATAATGTGGAGAAGGATTGTCTAGGTACTGCATGATTTGATTCCAAAGATTTTGATCTTCTGGTTGAATCTTAAGTTGTTGAAGTAAGTTTTTAACTGCCTGTGCATTTTCTTCTGATTGCAAAAAAAAGGCTGCGTCTCTTAAAAAATCTTGAGTAATAAGATTAATTTTTTCTAAATTTTTCGTTTTATCTGAAGGGACTTTCTCACTATTATAAGTGTTGATTAATTCCTGCAAATAAACATCCTTAGATGAATGTAAATGATAAGAATGACTCGAATCCATATTTTCTTTCCCCCTTTTTAGTTTTACTATGCACTAAAACCTGTCAGTAATTGAAATCCTATAAAGCAATACGCTGAGTATAATTCATCATACGTTCTACAATGAAGCCATATAAAATTTTGATTATAATACAAAATTTAATGTGATAATAAATAAAATAAATCTATAACATCTATAAAATTAATTATATAAATTATTTTATTTTAAATATATTAAATAACTATTTATTTAATGTGATTCATATTTATATTACATCTATTTTCACTCTACAGACAAGGTGTTTACTAAAAAGTTTATTATCTAAATCGATAGGAAAATGAATTAAAAACAAAAAAAAATTTTCCTGTCTCTTATTAGCATTAAGATTATCAAATTGTGTTTTATTGAATTTCTTAAAAGAAATCTTTGATCTTTGCTTCAAGTTCTATGTGAGGGATTGTGAACCTACCGTTCGGTCGCACTCCAAGGCTCTGTCACGGTGAGGTTATGACCCTCCTCGCGAAGCGGCGCGGCGATTTTAAATGCGTCGCTTAGCTTGCTTTCTCTTTTAAATTGATAGATGCATTAGGGTGGCTAAGCAGCAAAATCTTTGACTTCGCTGGCGTAGGATAAGTGAATGAGTTAGCCTATTGAAACATTTGTTCTGTTTCTTTGGGGCCCCAGCTCCCCGCTAGATAATTAGGAAAGTTTAAAGGAGGCTGGGATTTCCAGACATCTAAAATAGGTTGAATAATTTTCCAAGCCAATTCAACTTGATCGATGCGCATAAATAGAGTGGCATCATGATTAATGACATCCCAAAGCAAAGTTTCATAAGCTTTTTCTGAAGGCTTTTTAAAAGCTTGTTCATAATTAAACTTCATATTGACTTGAGCCAGTTTAAGATCATAACCGGGATGTTTGGCATAAAATTGCAGAGTAATTTCTTCTTCAGGTTGAATGGATAAAACCAAGCACGCCGGTTGGTTGCTTAAAAAGCAACTCTGAGGAAAAGCACTATGCGGAATATCACGAAAATAAATCACAATTTCAGATTTATGCTCTGTTAAGCGTTTCCCCGTGCGTAAATAAAAGGGAATCCCCTGCCAACGCCAATTCTCTACTTTCAATTTTAAAGCGACAAATGTTTCTGTATTTGATTGTGGAGAAACTTTATCTTCTGAACGATAGGCCATCACCTTTTGCCCATTGATTATTCCTTCATCATATTGCCCTCTTATGACGTCATGGGCGATTTGCTCAGGTGTCAACGGTGAAATAGATTTCAAAACATCAGCCTTTTTATTGCGAACCTCATCCTCATTGAAAGAGATAATGGGCTCCATGGCGATTAGGCAAAGCAACTGCATAAGATGGTTTTGAACCATATCTCGCAACGCTCCCGCCCCTTCATAATACCCACCGCGATGCTCAATTCCTACTGTCTCAGCAGCTGTAATTGTCACATGATCAATATATCTGCGATTCCAAATGGGTTCAAACATGGGATTAGCAAATCGAAAGGCAATAAGATTGCGAACGGTATTTTTACCGAGGTAATGATCAATACGGAAAATTTGAGACTCTTTAAAACAACACAATAAGATTTTATTCAATGCGCAAGCTGACTCGAGATCATATCCAAAAGGTTTTTCAATCACAATGCGATCAAGCTCTTCGTTTTTCGTTAATCCAGCTTGATGCAAATATTGAGGAATGACAGGAAATAATAGGGGAGGTGTTGCCAAATAAAAAATGTTTACAGTCTCTGTATGCCACTGTTGCTCATATTGCTTAATCCGGCTACTTAAGAGTTGATAAGTATTAGAATCTTTAAAATCTCCTTTTAAATAAGAAATATAGGGGGCAAACTCTTGCCAGGTTGTCTCATCGCTTTTTAAAGCAGAAAATTGTTGAACGCCTTGTTTATAGGAGAGAGCCAAATCTTCAGATTGAATATCTACTCGATCAATCCCAATGATGGCAAAATCTTTTGGAAGACAACCATTTAAATACAAAGTGAAAAGTGCAGGAATGACTTTGCGTTTAGCTAAGTCCCCTGATGCGCCAAATAAGGTAAAAACAGTCGATTTTACATGACTCATGATAGGGGATGCCCATGATCAATTTTCGGTTGCCATTCTGTATGAAAAACTCCAGCCTTATCTAGGCGTTCATATGTATGAGCGCCAAAATAGTCGCGTTGAGCTTGGATAAGATTGGTCGGCAGCCATGATCCGCGAAAGGCATCATAATAGTTCAATGATGCCATGAGTGCTGGAGTAGGAATTCCCATTTGAGTCGCTTTAACCACCACATCTCTCATATCGAGTTGAGAATTTGACAATTCCCGATCTAATGCAGGATCTTTGAGGAGAGTCTCTAAATCAGCATTTTGTTGATAAGCCTGCCTAATTTTTTCGAGCAAAGCCGAACGAATAATGCAGCCCCCTCTCCAAATTTGTGCAATCTTTTCTAAATCCAAATGGTACTGATAATTTTGAGAAGCAACGCTCAAAAGAGACATGCCTTGTTCATAAGTTAAGATAAATCCCATATAAAGCGCATTTTCCAGCTGGACGAGGAATGTCTCTCGATTGCCACTAAAAGCCGGAGTAGGTCCTTTTAATTCTTGTCGTTGATTGAGTTTCCAGCGATGCTTAAATACAGATAAGTCGCGCATCGCCACCGCCATATCAATAGTCGGAACAGGGACTTGCAATTCCATCGCATTTTGAGAGGTCCACATGCCTGTTCCCTTTTGCTTAGCAACATCTAAAATGACATCGATCAACCCCTTCCCCTCTTCATCTTTTTGCATAAAAATCTGGGCTGTAATTTCGATTAAGAAGCTTTGCAATTTTCCCTCATTCCAACGCTTATAAATTTGATGAAGTTCATCATCATTGAAATTTAACCCGTTTTTTAAAAGCTCGTAAGTTTCGGCTATCATTTGCATCAAGCCATATTCAATGCCATTATGCACCATTTTGACATAATGGCCGGCTGAGCCTGGCCCTAAGTAAACGACGCAAGGCTGCCCATTTACATGAGCAGCTGCAGCCTCCAAAATCGATCTGACTTTTTGATAAGCCTCTTGTGGGCCGCCAGGCATCATGCTCGGACCCAAACGTGCTCCAACCTCTCCACCCGAAATTCCCATTGCAAGCAGCTGAAAACCTTTATCTCGCACCATTTTTTGCCGCTGGTTTGTATCAGTAAAATGAGAATTGCCGCCATCGATGATGATATCACCAGGACTCAATAAAGGAAGCAATTCTTGAATCACAGCATCCACAGCTGGACCAGCAGGCACTAAAATGATAGAAATTCGCGGTTTTTGCAAAGACGAGACGAACTCTTTTAAGGATGAGACTGCTTGAGCTTTCGGATGTCTTTGCTGATTGAGCTCGTTTTTTTTATTAGTATCTTGATCATATCCTATAACCGAATATCCCTTATCTGCAATGTTAAGGGCCAAGTTACGTCCCATAGTGCCAATTCCAATGATCCCTATCTGAGCTGTCATGTTACTTCTCCACATGCTTTTTTTGCTTTTGCAAGATTTCTATAGCTTTTTTGACGACATGATCGACGGTAAAGCCATATTCCTTCATGACAACATCACCCGGTGCAGAGGCTCCAAAGCGATCGATTCCAATCATCCCTCCCTGTTCGCCCACATAGCGCTCCCATCCCATTTCAACTCCTGCTTCAACAGCTAAACGCGCCTTAATATGAGGAAGAAGGACAGAATCTTTGTATTCTTGCGATTGAGCTTCAAATAACTCCCAAGAAGGCATTGAAACTAACCGAGCATAAACCTTTTGCTCTGCTAGCTTTTGTTGCGCAGTGACAATCAAATTGACTTCAGAACCCGTTGCAATGAGGATGAAATTGGGTTTTTGATCTGAAGGATCAGCTAGTACATAAGCGCCCTTCTTTAATCCATCTGCAGACGCATACTTAGTACGATCGAGAGTGGGGACATTTTGACGGGTTAAAATCAAAGCCACAGATTTCTTATGGGTTTCAATAGCAGTTTGCCAAGCAACAGCTGTTTCATTGGCATCAGCAGGACGAATCACAATTAAATGAGGAATTGCTCTTAGACTTGCCACCTGCTCAATAGGTTGATGCGTAGGACCATCTTCCCCTAACCCAATGCTATCATGGGTAAAGACATAAATCACAAGAAGATCCATTAAAGAAGCAAGACGAATGGCAGGGCGCATATAATCAGAAAAAGTGAGGAAAGTGGCACAATAAGGGATAATACCTCCATAAGTTGCCATTCCATTCATCATTGATCCCATAGCATGTTCACGAACGCCAAATTGAATATTTCGCCCCGCATAGTTCCATCCTCCTTCGATAGCTCCTTGGCGATCGCCAAAATCAGTCAGAGGACTTTCGAAAGTTCCTCCCTGATTGATCACTGTATGGGTGGAAGGATTGAGATCTGCAGATCCTCCTATTAAAGCGGGAAGATGAGGGGCAATCATATTCAATACTTTACCTGACGCCACCCGAGTTGCCATTCCCTTTGGATCGGCTGGGAAAGGTTTAATCTCTTTGTCCCAACCAGGAGGTAACTTTTGTTCCATGATTAATTTTAATTCTTTTGCCTCTTCTGGGAATGCCTTTTCATAGGCTAGCCAGCGTTTATTCCATTCTTCTTCCAGTTTCTTTCCCTTTTTAATAGATTCATTAAAATGCTTTTGAGCGGCTTCTGGGATATAAAAGGAGGGTTCTAAAGGCCATCCCAAATTCTCCTTTGTCAATTTGGTTTCCTCTTTTCCTAGTGGTGATCCATGAGCTTCGTATGTATCTTGCTTGTTAGGCGAACCATAGCCAATATGCGTACGAATCAGAATTAAACTTGGCCGCCCTTTATCTTGCTTTGCAGCTAAAATGGCATCCTCAATGGCTTTTAAATCATTTCCATCTTCTACCTTGATTGTTTGCCAACCATAAGATTGGAATCGAGCAGCTCGATCTTCTGTAAATGTCACCTGTGTGCTAGCTGATAGAGTCACTTCATTGTCATCATAAAGATAAATGAGTTTGCCTAATTTTAAGTGTCCGGCCAAAGAAGCTGCTTCAGATGCGACCCCTTCCATGAGATCGCCATCACTGACAAGGCAATAAATATAGTGATCAATGATTTCATGCCCTGGCCGGTTATAACGCGCCGCTAAATAAGCCTCTGCGACTGCCATGCCAACACTATTGGCGAATCCTTGTCCTAAAGGACCCGTCGTCACTTCTATTCCATTAGCAAGTCCCCTTTCTGGATGCCCCGGCGTGGTGCTCTCCCACTGACGAAATTTTTTGATCTGATCTAGAGGAAAATCATAACCAGTGAGATGAAGCATACTGTATAAAAGAGCTGATCCATGGCCAGCAGATAAAATAAAGCGATCGCGATCATACCAACTTGGATTTTTGGGATTATAATTCATGAGTTTAGTCCATAGAATATAAGCCATCGGAGCGGCATCTAAGGGTAATCCTGGATGGCCACTATTTGCTTTTTCAACGGCATCTACAGATAAAAAGCGAATAGTATTGACGCAGAGTTGGTCTAAATCTGAGTCAAGAGTTGCGGACTGTTGCATGTTTTTCTCCTTAGAGTTTAAAGACTTAAACCTATTAGTTTCTTTGACAAATCAATAAAAACATCAAATTATTTCTATTCTTCTTTTATCTTACTCTCTAATTAAAATAAACATTCTAATGTGGCGTATTAAAAACAGATTGGAAAAATCTTGTTGCTTCCTCTGCAACTTGTAATTGAATCCATGTGCGATCGATCGAAGCATCATCTTCTAGAAGGAAATCGAATTGAGCGGTTGGATCGACTAATTTGCGCTGACGCTCATTCAAAGCAGAAATAAAAATATAGTGATCTGCCTTGCCGGGAATAGTTTGATAAAGGGCATGAGGAATATGACGAGCAAAAAATCCAGCATTATTTTTCGTGACAAGTACTCGATCCGCTTCAGCAGCAATTAAGTAAACGGGAATAGAAATTGTAGTAAGGCTAGTTTCATCAAACAACCATGACCATGCAGGAGCCATAACAAAGGCAGCTTTAATACGGGGGTCACGCCAATTTTTGCCCATCATATCTTTATTCAGAGTAGAGAGAACTTCATTTGCGCGCATAAATTCACGTAAAGCAGCATATTCGGGGCCCGGCATCAAATTATCAAGCTTGGTTGTACGCCCTCCTGCCACCCAAATTGACGTTGTTCCACCTAGAGAATAGCCTGCAATTCCAATCTGATTTTCATCGACAAAATCAGAGAGGGAATTTGAGAAAAATTGGTCGAGAATGATTTTAATATCTCTTGCTCTTTGCCAATGGTTGGCATGAATTTTCCCGTCAATTAAATCAGTATGACGAATCCCTATAACCATAAAACCTTGATGAACAAACTCTCGAATCAACCAGGATAAGTGATGCGGATTGCCCATATAACCATGCGAAAGAACAATCAAAGGCCTCTTTGTTGGAGTTTTTGCGGGAGTTGCATTCATTGCGACATGAAAAGTATCCCATGGGTAGGCCGATGGAGCGCCTACTACCTGCGGATCAACAGGATACCAAACCAACAATTGGCGATTAATTTGCTGAAAATGATCGAAAAACGGGACCTCTTTAAAACCTAAAACAGGATAAGGAGTGACAGGGTAAGGCTCAAAGGCTATTAATGCTAAAGGAAAAAAAAGAAGAATCAATAGATAATTTGGAAAAATTTCTCTACGTTTTCTTTCTATGTTAAACAACATAACTACCTCATCATTATCTAAATCATTATCTAAATCATTATCTAAAAATACTTTTTGCTCTTAGACTGGTGGCTTGGGCGCGTCACTTTTTCCATCTTTGATTCTTGCTTTTATATTTGCTGCAAAAGCTTCATAGCGGGTATGGAGAACCTGAAGTTCTTCATCTGATAATTTTTCGATCTTTAACAATTCATTATTAGCTCCTTCTATGGCTCGTATAATTTCATCTAATTTAAGATGAATAGCCATCGTATCTCGGTTTTGAGTGTTTTGAATCAAAAAAACCATTAAGAAAACAATCACTGTTGTTGTTGTATTAATGGCAAGCTGCCAAGCCTCACTAAAGTTAAAATAATGGCCAAGAAGAGCCCAAGCCACAACCAAAAAAAGAGCGCATAAGAATGCGCGCGCATCTCCTAATTTTTCTGATATCCATTTAGCAAATTTAGAAAACATAGATTTCTCTTAAAATGATTATAAATAAATAATTCTATTCACTATAAGCCGCACTGTAACAGTAAAAATTTTTTTAATCTATTGTTTAAAAGAAAGACTTACGCTATGTATCAATTTTGCCGGAATAAACCAGGAGATGACAATGCTTCCCTTTATACTTTTTATATTAGCTGTCGTCTTTTCAGCTATTCATTTTTTCCTTAAAAATTATCAACCCAGTCTTTTGGAAATTTTTCTCTCCTATCTTATTTTTTTCAATATCGGGATCATGGGAATTTTAGGTTTTTATGCCCATATCTTTATGGCAGATCAAATTGCTAAATCAATTGGCTGGCCGGCAGGAAACCCTTTTCAGTTCGAAGTGGCAACCGCTAATTTGGCATTTGGAGTACTAGGTCTAACGGCGATGTGGTTGAGGGGTCTTTTTTGGGTGGCGACTATCCTAGGAACCTCTATTTTCCTCATAGGAGCTTTCATAGGACATATGATTCAATTTGCCCATGGCGATACTGCACCCTATAATAGTGGAATCTTTGTTTGGCTAGGAGACTTGATTCTTCCACTGCTTCTTCTTTCTTTACTCATCGTCTATTTGCGACAGCGTACACCTTATCCTTTCATTCAAGGTTGATTGGAGCACAAGAAATGGATGAAAATTCTTTGCTCGCTACATTGACAAGACCAGAAGAAGCGGATAGGCTCCGGATTGTAGAAATTGTTAGACGTTGGGGAGGACTAACCACCGATGCCTTGCTTGATCCAGCCTGTCAACTCTTTTGCATTCCTCAAGTTAAAGGAATCATTGGCTATCGTATTGAATTTGGCTGTGCAATCGCTTATGGAGACCCGGTATGCGAACCAAGCGATATGCCTCTCCTTGTTCAAGCTTTTCATGATTTTTGCCAAACGAAGTATAAAAATATTATTTATCTAGCCGCCTCGGAAAAGTTTGCCAAATGGGCGCTGCAAAATGTTTGCAAGGCTTTTATTGAATATGGAGAAGAAATTTATTTAGATCCGCATTTTAATCCCAAAGATCGTCAAGGAACGCATGCGAGTTTGGTTCGCCGCAAAATACGCCATGCTCAACATGAAGAAGTCATCGTAAAAGAATATTTTCCCGTCGACGCTAAAATGGAACACTCTCTTGAGCAAGTAGGCGCTGCATGGCTTCAATCACGCCACGGTCTACAAATTCACATCTCTCATGTCCATCTTTTTAATGATCGAATGGGGAAACGCTGGTTTTATGCTCAGCAAAGAGAGCGCATTATAGGCGTTGTCGTTCTCAATCAACTACAATCGCGCCAAGGTTGGCATCTTAATCACTTGATGTTTACTCCTAATGCGCCTCATGGCACACCAGAAATTCTCATTATCTCAGTGCTTGAAACCTTACAAAGCGAATGTTGTTCTTTTATTTCATTTGGAGTCGTACCAGCCAATCGATTAGGCGAAATTGTAGGATTATCGACCTCGACTTCTTGGATGACTCGCCAAATATATAAGCTTGCACATAAAATTTTTCATCTCGAAGGCCATAAAACGTTTTGGGGGAAATTTCATCCTCAAACAAAGCCTTCTTACCTTTTATTTCATCAATCTTCTATTGGAATTCGAGAAGTGATCTCACTCATACGTTCTATGAATGTTTCTTTATAGAAAAAAATGACTGCCTCTTACTTATTGCTTCGATCATTTTTTGTTTAGAACAGTATTTTAAGATTGAAAGACTTAATCTTCTTTCACTTTCTGCGCTAAAATGACACTGAAACTTCCCTCTTGTTTAATTCTGCCTTCTTTATCTACAACTGTATCCAGATATTGCTCGATCTTTTTCAATAAAGTAGGCCGTTGGGATTCTTTCACTAAATTCCAACTACTTCGCGATTGCACACGATTAAGATATTCTTGTTTAGTGTAATAATGAACGTAAGGAAATGTGGCATCAACAATGATTTTAAATCCATGTTCTTCCAAAACATCTGGCACAGGGGATGCCTGCTTTTTCATTTTCTGGACACCAGATTCTTCCATGATACGTTCAATATTTTCTCTTAAAGGGTTGGGCTTATGACTTGTTTGATAGCGAGCTTTTCCTCCAATCACAAAATAATACCCGTGTGGTTTTAAAATACGTGCAACCTCATGAATAGAAGAAGAATTTGAAAACCAATGAAAAGCCGATGCAGCTGTCACAACATCAAATTGTTCGTCTGAAAAAGGCAATCCCATCGCAATATCCGCTTGAATATACTTAATTGAACAAGCTTGATTATTCGCAGCTCGAGCTTCTTTAATCATTAAAACATCGCGATCTACACCAATGACATTTTTAAAGCCATTTTTATGAAGCTGCCTTGTTGAAATTCCTGTTCCACTTCCTAAATCAAGAATATAGGCACTAGGAGTGACATACGACTTTAAAATGGCATAAACGGCATCTGGTTTTTCTTTTCGCCCTAACACATAATATTTACTGAGAGGTCCAAATTGCGAACAAGGTTGTTTACATAAAGGCTCATCTAGACTTTGTGCTCCCTCAACTGCATAACCAAAACATAAAGCCATTAAACAAGCGAATTGATGCATCATTATCCTCTCTCCCTTATTAATTTAGTATTCTCTTATCGCTTATCTAGGTTTTGGAATAGCAAGTAAAAATAAAATTTATTGCTCATGCTATCACAAACTCCATTAATTTAGATAATCCAAGAAGCTGTTTTTTGCGCATCATCAAATGTTATCAAATTTTTTGCCGATTTGAGGATCATGTCTGCTATCGATTTTTGACACTCACAAAAACTTATTTTAAGTCACCACTTTTTCGCAACATTATTTATTAATCGACGTAAATAATTGACTAAATTAGTAAAAATTAATAACCTAAATTAGTTTTATTTACCAATTTATTTTATCATAACACAAGAACATAGGAAATTTATGAACATTCAATTTTTTTGCACGCGTAGTGTCGCTTTATTTAACGAAAAACTTGTGCCTCTCTTAACAGCTCAGCAAAAAAAAACTATCCTACTCGCTTCTATGATTTTTGCTGTGTTATTAATTGCGATCTATGTCTTTAGAAATTGGACTGATAATAAAGTCGTCTATTTTAATGGGCATGGACACTTGATTGCACAAAACGGAGATGTCATGAACGGGGATTTCAAGGATGGGATGTTGGATGGGCTAGGTAAGGTCACTCGTCAGAATGGAGAAATATGGGAGGGAGAATTTAAATGTCACAAGTTGAATGGTCAAGGTAAGAAAACCTATTCAGATGGCAGAATAGAAGAAGGCCTATTTAAAGAAGGAGTTTTAGTCAAGGGAGGATAATATTTTTTGAATCATTACGATTGCTGATTCAATTGAAAAAAAGGTTGATTCTGTTGATTCTGTTGGTGTGAAGAAGACGCTGAGCAATATCGAGCAAAGTGAGTCAATGATCTTAAAAAACATTCAACGATGAATTGACAAAAAGAAAATAAATGATCATGGTAGAATTCAACTGCTGGAGGTCTCATCATGGCAACAAGTGCAAGCTTTATGGGTCTTGGAAATATGGGGAGTGCCATGGCGCGTAACCTCGTTCGTAATGGGACACAATTATTTGTTTATAATCGTTCAAAAAATAAAGCTGAAGAACTTCTTCAAGAAGGAGCTCTACTCCTTCATTCTCCAAAAGAAGCCTTTATACATGCTCCTCTTGCTTTTTCAATGGTTGCTAATGATCAAGCCTTAAGAGAGATTACTGAAGGAAAAGAAGGTCTATTGGAAAACGCCAAGCCGGGCTGCATTCACGTTTCCATGAGCACAGTTTCTCCTAAACTCAGCCGCTATTTAGCAGAAAAGCACAGAGAAAAAGGAGTCGAATACGTAGCGGCACCTGTATTTGGCAGACCAGAAGCTGCTGCACAGCAAAGCTTAACCATCTGTATGGCAGGCAGCCAAAAAGGGAAGGCAAAAGTTGAACCTTTATTGCGCATATTAGGAAAAAAAATCTACGATTTTGGCGAAGATTCTAGCAAAGCGAATGCAGTCAAATTAACAGGCAATTTTTTTATTTTATCCCTCATTGAATTAATGGCTGAAGCATTTGCTTTCGCCAAAAAAAGCGACATTCCAGTTGATATCTTACATGCCTGTTTTGCAGAAAGCTTGTTCCCTTCACCCACTTTTCAAAACTATGGAAATATCATCCTCCATGAAAAATTCATTCCAGCTGGGTTTAAATTGTCTTTAGGATTAAAGGACATTAATCTTTTTCTAGACGAAGCGAATACGCGAAATGTGCCTTCTCCTATTGCAAATTTGCTTCACGAGAGACTCTTAACAGCTATAGCTAATCAGCGTGAAGACATGGATTGGTCGGCCATTGCCTTAACAGCTATGGAAGAGGCGGGCATCTCCTCAATCCATTAAGCTCTTTTAAATAACTTCTTGAATAGCTGCTATCTGAATGAATCACTCTATCAATCAAATCATTTTTCAGTCAGCATCCGAAGCTTTATTTTCGGGTATTTCCTTGTTTGTGATGAATGAGGCTCGATAATTCATTACGATCATGATGAGGAAGATGAGAATAAATATTATGAATCTTATGGACTAATTGGGCTTGCTCATCCGGCTTGCCTTGTATCATTTTCCAATCTATTTCAAGAAAATGAGGTTCAACTTTACCTTGAGCAAATTGAATAAGTGCTTGAAGTGCTTCTCTTAGTAAAGGCAAGACTTGCTTTGGATCGCTCTTATCTTTTTTTTGATCTGCCACGCTTTGTTCAACGGCATGTAAACGCTTTCCCTCAACAATAAATGCTGTGTCTGGATTTTCTCCTACTTCAGCAGCATTGAATAAGTTTCCGTTATTTTCCATACTTTCCTCACGGGTTAGATAAGTTAAACTGAAATTACCTTAAAAAATTTAGGCACGATTCAAAAAGAGTAAATTTGGGTAACATGTTTATACCGTCCTTTCGAGGCTGACAGAAAATTGATAATTTCAGACCTTAAATAATTTTTTGAAACCACTCACACTATACTCAAGACCAGTTAAAATAAATTATATACGTCAGAAATTATCAATTTCCTGTCAGCCTCGAAAGGACGGCATAAACATGTTATCTTCAATTGAACTATGCCAAAATTTCTTATAAAACAAAGGCCTTACCTAAGCAAGCCTTTAAATCTCCGGAAAAATTTTATTCTCATTCAGTAATATTAAAAAAGTTGTCTAGACTCATTCTTTTAGATCAATTTTATGCCTCAGCTTTTTTTTCTCACCATGCTGGCTCTTTCTATTGAGCGTCTCCTCTTTTTTACTACGAGGAATGCGAGTCGGAATGCGCTTAAGCGGACGATAATTAAGGTGAGCGACTTTTTCTCGCAATTTCTTCAAGCATTGCATTTTGTTAAGATATTGACTTCTTTCTTTTTGACAGGTTACCACTATGTGACAAGGGCGATAAATGAGACGTACAGCACTATCAGTTGTATTGACATGTTGTCCCCCACTTCCGCTGGCCCGAAAGGTTTGAATATCGCAAAGCGCCAATAATTTCTCATCAGAATCTGGCAAAATGATTTTATTTGGAAAAACCGTCATCCTAGCTCCTTTTATTTGGCGCAAAATAAAACCTAATTTATCTTTTGGAAATTTTAAATGCATTAAAAGACATTTCCAAACAAGTCATGACTAGTACTCAACCACATTAGTTTTAGCCTATTGGGATGGTTTTAAATCCCTATGCGTTAAGGTAAGAGATGGGTGTAGGCTACGTGCCGCATTCAGTCGCCACGCCGCTTCGCTCTGGGCTCTATGAGAGGGGTCATGACCCACCGTTCGGTCGCCCTCCGGGCTCGGTCACGGTGGGCTAGAATCAGTCGTCCTACGGACTCTAGCGGCAATGTAGAAGTCATTGAATGTTAGGTAAGGTGTTTGATAATAGTGCTGCTAGAATGCTAGTCAAGGCGTTTTGATAATGCCGCTAGAGTCCGTAGGACGACTGATTCTAGCCCACCGTGACCGAGCCCGGAGGGCGACCGAACGGTGGGTCATAACCCCTCTCATAGAGCCCAGAGCGAAGCGGCGTGGCGACTGAATGCGGCACGTAGCCTACACCCATCTCTTACCTTAACGCATAGGGATTTAAAACTATCCCAATAGGCTAAAACTAATGTGGTTGAGTAACTAGTACTCCATTAGATCAGTTTTAACCTATTGGAGCGTTTTTTTTATGCCTTTCGCCAACGACTATTAAAATTGTCATCCTCAAATGAAAATTATTATATGATTAAATAAATCAAAAATTTTAATTAAATTAAATAATTAATTTAATTATATTTATATTAATTTTTTGACAAATTAAACATTAATTCATAAAATAATAATTAGGAAAGTGCTTAATTTTGATTTTTATTGTTTGAAGGTTGTGTATTGCACAATAAGGAGGAAAAAACATGGTTAAAGAATCAAAACAGCGGAAAGAGGGAAGAAAAAAACCTCAAATGACGCTTAAAGAACGTAGAGCTAAAAAGCATGACAAAAAACAGTTTAAGCAAGAGCATCAAATTGATGAGCATCTAACTGAATAGCCTGTTAAGCGATCAGGTTAAGTCATTGTTAGTGTAAGAGTTGTGAGTGTAAGCCTTCTTTTAAAGTAAAAAAAACCAAAAGAGGCGATGAAATGTGACTTCCATACAAGAGCAATAAATTAATTGCAATTGCTGTGAAATGGTCCGATATTGGATAATGATTTTGCGTTTATCCAATAAAGGAGTATAAAAATGAAATCATTTCATCTATTGACAATTATTTTTTCTCTTGTTTTTGTAAATTTAGCTTGTGCTGAGCAAGAACAATCCCAACTTCTTGTAACTCCAATTAAGGAAGTAAAAGTTGAGGAAATTGATTTTGAAAATCTGCCTGAACAATCCCAAATTGGTAATTTAGCAGAGGTGGTAAAAAGTGAGGAAAGTCTATTAGAAAAGTTGTCTGACCATATTCAAGGCCAGCTTATTCTGCATCCTTATGCAGAAAGTTTAGCCTATATCAATGGACAACTTTGTCATGTAGGCAATTATTCTCAATCTGTTATCTATACTGTATTGGAAGGGCCTTATTACGGCACTCAAACTACATTAGCCTATAACGGAGTTGTTCTTTATGTGAACTATGATTATGTCATGGAATATACTCCATATGGTGTTGTTCTCCACCATCATTACTCTGATTCAGAAGTTGTGACCGGTTCCAATCAAGTCATCATTTTCAATTAATGATTGAATAGTTTGTCAAATACGCTTTAGCTATAGCTAAAGCGTTTCTGGAGTTTGTCTAATAAAGAATTTTAGGGTAGATAGGTGTTGCAATGGCTAGGAGAATCACGAAAGCCAAAAAATTTATGCCAAAATCTGTCCACAAGCCAAAATGAGTGGTTTCTCCTACAATCATCAAATAGCGCAAAGCATCAACTTGGTAAGTTAAGGGATTGACGCTGGAAAGTGTTTTTAGCCAAGAAGGCATCATGTCTATAGGATATAAGGCATTACTTGCAAAGAATAGAGGCATAGTCAGGACTTGACCAATTCCCATAAATCTTTCTCGTTTTTTGACAATAGCAGCGAAAGTGAGTGACAACGTTGAGAAGAAGGCGCCACCTAATAAAATCATGGCGCAAATGCCCAACAAGGAAAACAAATCAAATTTTAAATGGATATCTAAAAAAAAAGAGAGTAAATAGATAACCAAAATTTGAGATAAGCCTCGAATTCCTCCAGCAATCGCTCTTCCTAAAATTAAGAGAGATCGTGGGGCTGGAGTGACTAAGATTTTATGCAGGATTCCCATATCTCGTTCCCATATCAAAGCAATTCCAAAAAATATTCCAATAAAAAGGACGCTTTGCGCTAGTATTCCGGGGGCCATATAGTCAAGATAAGAAGATCCACTGATAGGAATAGCACGCACTTTAGCCATGGCCTGACCAAAAATCAATAGCCAAATGGCAGGCTGAATCATGCGAGTAAATAGCTCAAAAGGGTCGTGACGGAGCTTGCGTAAATCGGCTTCCACAATTGCTAAAGTTTGTTGAAGGCCAATTAAAAATTTAGTCCAAATGTGAGAGGGTCTGCCTAATTTGCTTTGCATGATTAAAATCGCCTCCTTCGACGATGGAAGTGCCTGTAGACTGAATAAATACATCATTTAGAGTAGCTTCAGGACCTAACTCTTTTTTGAGGTTAGCCGGAGAGTCCATTTTCAAAATATGGCCTAAATGCATGAAAGCGATGACATCGCAAAGCATATCTGCTTCCTCCATATCATGGGTTGTCATGAGAATCGTGGTCCCAAATTGCTTACGTAACTCCTTAATGCGACTCCACACGATTCTCCGAGCAGAAGGATCTAAACCCACTGTGGGTTCGTCAAGAAAAAGGACATGTGGTTCATGGACCAGTGCTTGTGCAATCTCGAGCCGCCTAATCATTCCTCCTGAAAATTGATTGACCAGCTGATCGGCAAATTCTGATAAACCCATAAAATTGAAAAGTTCCTCTATTCTTTTTTGGCGTTTATGTTTAGGAAGTCCATAAAGTTTGGTCGAAAGTAAGAGATTTTCATAAGCTGTCAAATCGCCATCTGCAGAGAGAAGCTGCGGCACATAGCCAATATGTTGACGGACAAGTCGAGCCTCGCATACAATGTCATGTCCACTAATTTTAGCTGTTCCTAAGGTAGGAGGTAAAAGAGTCGTCAGCATTTTGAGGAGGGTACTCTTTCCTGCTCCATTAGGGCCTAATAAGCCTAAGATTTTTCCTGCTTGAACCGTAAAAGAAATATGATCTACCGCGGCATGTGAATTGTAACAATGTGTTAACTCTAAGACTTCGATCGAAAGAGATTTCATGCGCTGGATGATTAAAAAGATTTTAAAATAGAACAACAATGGCCACATTTTTTGGCGTCAATAGGAATGGACATCCGACATTCGGGGCAATCTTTAGTCTTTGGAACTTCTTCATTTTTTTCTGGTTCGGTTTGGCGAAGTTTATTCATAGCTTTAATGATGAGAAAAATTGTTCCAGCCACTATGAGAAAGTCGATAACATTATTAATAAATACGCCGTACTTCAAATCGACAGGTGAAGCAGCAGTTCCAGGTAGATGCATTTTCAAGGCAAGTTTACTGAAATCAATTCCCCCAATAAAAAGCCCTAAGGGAGGCAGGATGACATCAGATACAAGAGAACTGACAACCTTGCTAAAAGCGGCTCCTATGATAATTCCGATGGCCATATCTACCATATTTCCTTTAAGGGCAAATACTTTGAATTCCTGCCATAATGACATATTTTCCTCCCTAGTATTGATCTTTCAATCTTCTCATTTTTAATTGACATGAGTCATTGAAAGAGGTTAATAAGTCGCATTAGAACAAAGCAATCGTATATTGTCAATCCTGACTCTGTTTTTAGACACTTATTAGATGCAACCTCAGAAAACGAGGTTGTAAAAGAAATTAGGAATACCTCCCAGGGTGCGGGCCGAATTTCACTTGAAGAAAGTAGAGCTGCAATCCTATCTCTCTCTGATTGACCGTCCGGTTTGCGAAATCATTGTTCCGCTTTGATATTTACTTATCTCGAAAGACATCTGTGACCTCATGCCTTCTGCGGTTTCTAGAGTCCTGCCCGAAACACTTTCATGGCCTTATCAAACGCGCACTTCATTGCCTGCTTTTTAAGCCTTAAGAAAAAATTTTACAGCTCCGATTATCTATAGATTTTAAATCATTAAATTGTTATCGAAGAACAGAAATCTAAATTTGTCAATTACTTAAGGAGAAAATTAGCTATGAGTTTTAGAAGTCTACTGCACATCGCCTTCTGTCTATGCATTTGTCCTCTCACCGCCTCTCTCATTTATGTTTCGGATCCACTAGTCACACAAGAAAATGGCGCATTTAATCCCATTCATTGGAGCCTTTTATCTGAGCTAAAATCTCAAAAATATTCTTTTTGGTTTAGAGATTCTACTCATAGACAAAATTTAGAAGAGCAACATTTTTATCTTTTTGATGAACTATTAGCAATTGGACAAACCCCCTTTCAAGATTATGCTTTTATCCATTCAAAGAGCTATGGAAAGATTCTGTATATTGATGGAGAAGTGCAATCTTCAGAAAAAGATGAGTTTATTTATCATGAAAGTCTTGTGCATCCTGCCATGATTGCTCATTCTTGTCCTAAATCCGTTCTTGTAATTGGAGCAGGAGAAGGAGCCGCTGCTCGAGAAATTTTGCGACACCCTTCTGTTGAACAATTGGTTTTAGTTGATATTGATGGAGACATTATCCAAAAATGTAAAGATCTCTTAAAAGAATGGCATCAAGGTTCTTTTGATCACCCAAAATCCCAATTGCTCATCATGGATGGAAAGGAATATGTGGAAAGCAAAATAAAAAAATTTGATATTATTTTTATCGACATCTGTGACAAATTAGATAATAGCCCTGCTGGAAAGCTATATACTAAGGAATTTTATCAATCTGTAAAAGAAATTCTAAATCCCAATGGCATTGTCGTTGTTCAGGCCATGGAGTTTGATGCAAGAGTAAGTAATGATCATTTAATCGTTCACCATAACCTTCAGAAAGTCTTCTCTCATACCGTTTCATATGGGGCCTATGTTCCTTCTTTTTGGTGTATGTGGGGATTTGTCATTGCATCTGATCATTCATCCTTAATTAACCTCACGAAGAAAAAAATCAATGAAACTTTGAAAAGTCGAGGTTTAGACCATCAATTGCAACATTATGATGGCGAAACACATAGAAATATGTTTTCTATACCTAAGGAACTAAGAAAAGCCCTTAAAAATGCTGTCTACTAGATAGGATGAATGGAGCGGCAATGTCATTGCCGCTCCTCAGGATAATTAATCTTCTTTTTCGTTCACTTCTGAATTTCGAAGAAAAAGTTGTTTATGCATTTGCTTAGGCTTCAAATAACTTGCTAGAACCTCTTCAAACCTTGAGGCATCGCATGAATGTCCACAAGTAAAAAAATCGATAAAGCAAGCACCGTATTCTGGATAGGTATGAATACTTGCATGACTTTCTGAGAGAAGAATGACCATTGTAAAACCATTGGGCGGAAAAATATGCTTGACTGACGATAAAATGGTGGCACCGGACGCTTTAGCAGCCTCTGCCATGGTCTTCTCTAGATGATCTAAATCAACCAAAGCTTCCTTGTTGCAATTGATATAACTAGCCATCAAATGATGCCCAACAAATTCATAAGCATTCTCTTCTGCCTGAAGAGAGACAAAATAAAGGAGAGCGCAAAGACCCAAAGATTTAAAATATTTACTTATCATTTTTTTTGTTACCCAAAATTTTAAATGACTTTATTTTTATCTGAATAAATTTTTTTTTGCAATCCGCTTTATTTGTTTATGCTTTACTATTAAATCGCTGTGAGGGGTTGTCTTGTGATCATCCAACAACGATGAATTTTGCAATCATGAAAATCGATAGGAATGGTTTTACCTGTAATATCTTCTATAGAATAACAGTTAAAAATTTGAGTTTCAAAAATAAATTTTCGAGAGTTCGTACTAAAAAAGATCATTCCTTCTTCTGAAAGAAGCTTCAAAGCTTTAGATATAATAGGAATATAATCCACTTGGATATCAAATAGCTGTGCCATCTTCTTTGATCGCGAAATAGTGGGAGGATCAATGATGATGAGATCATATTTTGCTCCAGCTTGAATTTCCTCATCTAAAAATTTGAGACAATCTGCTCGCACAATTTCATTATTTTTAAGCGGAAGAGAATTCAGTTCAAAATTATCTTTTCCCCAAGCTGTGTAAGTGTTTGACATATCGACACTCTTGGTAAAAGCAGCTCCTGCAACAGCGGCATGTACACTAAAAGAACAAGTATAAGCGAAGAGATTCAGCAATCGTTTTCCCTTAGCCCTAGCAGCAACCATGCGCCGCGTTTCGCGATGGTCAAGAAAAAGGCCTGTATCTAAGTAGTCGTATAAATTGACTTTGAATTTTATTCCATACTCAAAAACAGAAAAAAATTCTTGGGAATCATCTCTTTTTTCATATTGCCTTGTCTCCTTTTTACGTGCTCGAGTTCGCCAATAGATGTCTTGATGTGCAGCTCCAAAGACAATATGTAAAGCTTTTTCTGTCTCTTTAATAAGATCGAGCGGAGGTTCACTTTCCTCACGCGATCGAGAAAAATATTGCACGCAGAATCTTCCAGCATAAAAGTCAATTGCTAAAGGATACTGGCGAATTTCTCGATCATAAATGCGAAAGCAATCTGTTGCAGATCGCTTAGCCCATTTACGTACATGACGATAATTTTTTCGAAGGCGATTTGCAAGCGGCGAACTTTTATTTTCACCATCTGCAATATTAGGTAGAGAAAGGTCTATTTTATCAAAATGCATTTTTTTTGCTTTGCTTTCCAAGCAGAAATATTTAATTCTGAAATCAATAAATTTCAAAAAATGAAGTTTCTGGATAAATCAATAATTAAATCATTGGATTTAAATAATCTTAAGACTTGATTCTAACATCAATCGCCTTTAAATAAAGCTCTTGCTGAGTCATTATTGTTCCATTGAGAAGTTGGATACTTCCTCCCTTAGGAAGAATATAGGCTAAATTGTTATAGGGATCGACAAAGTTAGGATCAAGATCAATCGCTTTCAAATAAAGCTCAGGCCGAGTGATGGTTGTTCCATTGAGGAGATGAATACTTTCTAAAAGGAGAATATTGGCTAAATTGTTATAGGCATAAACAAAGTTAGGTTTAAGATCAATCACCTTCAAATAAAGCTCATACTGAGTCATTGTGATTCCATTGAGAAGCAGAATGCTTTCTCCTTTAGAGAAAGTATTGGCTAAATTGTTATAGGGATCAGCAAAGTTAGGATCAAGATCAATAGCTTTCAAATAAAGCTCTTGTTGAGTCATTTTTGTTCCATTGAGGAGCCGCACGCTTTCTTCTTTTAGAAGAGTAGTGGCTAAATTGTTATAAGCATAAACCAAGTGAGCCTCAAGATCAATCGCCTTCAAATAAAGCTCTTGCTTAGTCATTTTTGTTCCATTGAGAAGCTGAATGCTTTCCCCCCAAGGAAGAATATTGGCTAAATTACTATAATGAACCTGGTTAGGTTCAAGATCAATCGCCTTCAAATGAAGTGCTTGCTGAGTCATTTTTGTTCCGTTGAGAAGCTGAATGCTTTCTCCCAAAGAAAGAGTATTGGCTAAACTGTTATAGGCAGTAGCATGATAAGGGTGAAGATCAATCGCCTTCAAATAAAGTGCTTGCTGAGTCGGTTTTGTTCTATCTAGTAGTTCAGGGCTATCTTTTGTAGGCTGGATATCTTTCTCTTTCTTTTTTGGAACGACTGAATTTTTAAGACTCAATTCCTCATGGGTAGTTTGCTGAGCAGCCTGATGAAAAAGCGGTTGTCTATCTGTCTCATTGCTATTATCGCTATCGTCGTCGTTATTTCTTATGAAGTGCTCACCCCTGAAGCAGCAACAACAATTACTTAAATAGCGATCAGCTAAGACGTCAAAAGCTGTCGACGCAGCAGTGAAAATTCTTTTTTGCTGATTGGTTAGAGAGGAGAACATTCGATTGCTGAAACAAGATTCAACATCATTAGATGGAGGTGGGAAGTTAATGTTCATAGTTGGTATCCTATTTAACAGATTAAATTTAAAAAATTTTAAATGATTTATTCCTTCTTATCAATTTCTATTTTCATCCTCTCAGGGCAAAAGCTATAAAAAATAATTTCCTGTAATTACCTTGATCACGTTTGGTTGTTCACGGGCAATCTTTAAAGATGCCTATATGTCTTTGACTTCAATGGCTACAATATTCAAAGAAATCATTTCATTGCTTGCATAATACTTCAATAATTGAGAGAGTCCCTCATGCTGCTCCGTACCCTTTAGCAAAGCTAAACCCTCGCTAGGATCAAATAGAGCAAGGCCATCTTGTATTTTTACACATGCAATGGTGTGATTGTTAAAATGAATTAAATAACTGCCTGTGTCCAATGCTTCCAATTGTGTCAAGACACACGAAATCTTACCTCCTAGACGCAAGGCTTCAATTAATTCTAATCCTACGTAATTGGCCATTGTTTGTACAATTGCATTATGTACTGAGTCATTCTTTTTAATGCCTGGATGCTGTTGATAAGACCAAATGGTGTCTAATTCAAGGATGAGAGCATAAAGGTCGGTTGATAGATCTATCCCCTGATTTTCGATCTGGTCAAGTACAAAATGACGTAGCGTTTCAGGTTGATCTTCTAGATCCAAGAAAGCTTCGATAGAAGATAATAATTCTTGATGATGAATGAAGGGAAGAACGGGATTTTTTCTTTGTAGAACTTTACAAAAGAAATCCCTTTCTTGTGATTGAACTCTTCCTTGAATTCCCATTAAGCCATCATAAATCGCTTGCAGCTTAACACACATTTCATTGCTCTTTCCCTCTACAGCTTGAGCTGCAAGCAATAAGTTAGCTATGTCATCTGTCCCTTCAGCCAACACATACTGAGATAAGAAGGTCATGGATTTACCCAAACATATTCCACTTGCAGGATGGTAAACGATATCATGGGTGATGCGAAGGCCTTGCGTACGACCCATCTCTTCATACACAACTTTCAGATCCGGATGCCAGGCAGTCACGAAGCACTTTTGCAATCCTTCTAGGTTGGCAAAATTGCGAGAAGACATGTATATATTTTGTTGTTTAAGAGCAGATGAGAACCAACACCAATGGCGCACTGTAAGACAAAGACGTACAGTGGCATATTGAACAGCCATTGCAATGATGCGAAAAATGGCATGTGCCATTTCATAAAGAATAGATAGGGCAGCTATTGCCGAAGGCTCTGGCAATGCGTGAGATACATGATTCGAAATCGCCACTAAGGGTATCATGTTTTTGCTGGTATCACACGTAACTCGACTAAGAGCTGATGAATTGAACATGCACATAATGCTGCTCGAATGGCATCAATGCGCGCAAGATAATTAGTTAGCTTATTTTCTACTTGATTAACATCTAAATCGTCCTCTGGTATAACAGAAAGACGTTGAAAACAGATGGCTAGATAAAATTTATCACGATGCGGGCCATCTCCATGTCGATTCAGGTTCCTTTCAAAAGCACTATAATCTCGGCGCGCTTCATATGGAGTAAAAATGCCCATGAAGCCACATCCTGTCATCAAGGCTCCATATCCTAATGCACGAGCACTATCGAAAGCATTTTCATACACCGCAATTTGAGCTTCTTGCGAAAGACTTTGTCCGTCTAAATAGCGATAGACTTCTGAAATAATCAAAAAAACAGATAAAGCAAGACAATAAACGCTCCGGATGGCTGAAATGAGAGGTGTTAAACAGACCAAAGCAAAGCATTTAAAACGAATAAGAAAAGCTGGATCATGATTAAAAACTTCTCCAGAAGGAATATGATAAGGAAATTCATACTCTTTTTCACTATACTGAAGAAAAAGGGATCCCCACTCTGCATTGGCCTGTTTTTCTAGCCTAATCCCTGTCATCTTATATCATCATTTAAAGATTGAGAAAATCATTTACGGCAGACAAGGCAGCACAACAAACAACAAATACTAAAAAGAATGCAAGTCACAGGTTCACAGCCCTGTCTTTCTTTAGCCAATTCCTGACGCTTTTGAATCAATCCATCTAATTCTTGCTTCTCACTATCACTAAGTTCTCGAACACTGATTTTATGCTTGAGACGAATTTCATCGCTAACATAAGCAATGCTCATTAGAGGAACGGCTAGAATTTGCCCCGGAATGAATAAAATGATTCCTATAAAAATACGAGCAACTTTTTGAAATCCTTGCGTTACTTTAGTTTCGATTTCTTGAACAGACAAATTCTGTTGACCGTCTAAACGGGTAACAAAATATTGTTTTCCGCCATTCCAAAATTCAGCTGCAATCCAACGAGTAGGAGCTCTGCAAACATCAGCAGCAACCTCAAATTGACTCAGCCAACTCTCATCTTTAAATTCTGGTGCATATTGAATCGTATTTAGAAAACCCTTATCTACTCTGCTAACAAAATTCATAATCAATTCCTGGATAATTACAATTTAATAAATATAATTTTTTATATTCTACAACCGTTTAGTATTTAAAAAAATATAATTTGATCCCTTATTAAAGTCAATAGACATTTGAGTCCGGAGGGCGACCGGGGTGTGATTAATCTGGGAGTTTATATTTTTTAGCAGATCGATACGAAATGGTAGGGCGGCGGTAGCCCCTTTCAGTGGGAAGCCCCGTATGAAGCGAGCTTGCGAGCGGAATGCGGGGTGGGCATCAATAAAATATAAACCGCGGAAGCGGTGTGAGTGATCTTACACTGCTTCCGCAGCTCAATGCTATCTTGCCTACACCCCGCATTCCGCTCGCAAGCTCGCTTCATACGGGGCTTCCCACTGAAAGCGGCTACCGCCGCCCTACCATTTCGTATCGATCTGCTAAAAAATATAAACTCCCAGATTTAATCCCACCCGGGCAACCGATTAGTCTAATTTCACCTCTTACAGAGCAACCTTAATCTTTATTTGCTTGTTGGATGTGATAGGTAAGCTCTGTTCCAAATAAAATAATGAGCCAACTATAATTTAACCAGATGAGAAAAAGAGGCACAGCAGCAAAACTCCCATAAATTGTGCCATAGCTTGAAGCGTGGAGTTGAAACGTGACATACACCCATTGCCATATCACACAAATCATGCCCGTTGTCACTCCCGCTATCACCCCTGCTTTCCAAGAAACTTTTGTATTAGGCAAAAAAACATAAAAAAAGCTCAAGAGCCCCCAACTAATTAAATAGGGAATGAATTGGAAGAGAAAACGAATAAAAGGGCCCAAAACATGTAGAATATTAATGGATTGCGTAGTTAAAAGTGCTTGAGTTGATGCATAAATAATGATACTATTCGAACCTACTAAAAATAGGGGAAAAAGAAAGATCATGGGAATATAGCTTTTCACTTGTTGCCATAAAGTACGTGTAGATTTGACTTTCCAAATTTCGTCGAAGAAAGAACCAATGTTGCCAATCATCCGGAAAACAGTCCAAAGAAGAACGGCTAAGCCAAATGCAGCAATAATGTTCCCTTTTGTTGCTTTTAAAGTCGAATTAGAAAACTCTATAATTTTTTCCGCTACTTGGGGTTGGTCTTGAAATTGTGCTTTGACTTGCTCGGCAAATTTATCTGCAAATCCTAATTCTTGGGCTATGCCAAAACCAATTGCTATTAAAGGGACGATAGAAAGAAGAGAATAAAAAGTGAGTGTTGAAGCCTTGTCAAAACACTTATCATTGATAAATCCTTTAATAGAAGAAATTAAAATCGCTAAAATTTTATAAAAAAATCCTGGAGATTTATTGTGTTTTTTATTCTCCCAAACCTCTCGAAAAAAATTGATAAATTCTTTGATTTTATTCATTGCTTTCCATGAAGTAATAAAAAGTAATTTCTTCCTTCAAGTTATCATTTTTAAAATAAAATGAGTATCATTTAGAGAATCATTGTCTAATACAAGAGAATTTAAAATAGAGAATTGCTCTTCAGCCACAAACTGGATATTTTTATTACTTCGTTTAAAGTGTTTTTGCACTCTTTGTGAACTAAAGAAGGCAGTTTGCATAATTATTATTCTCTAATTAAAGTGTGAATTTAAATTTTGCAAAACTCTAATGAATTATTGTTAATTAAGACCTACGCTGCCGCACACGTCGTTTTTTAGTAGCTACAGAGCCTTGGCTCTGATTAGATGGGATGGGAATTTCGATTAACTCTCCCTGGCCTGAAAGTGTCAAGATGCTCCCTGCGATGGGTTGCAAAAGAATTTTCTTTTGCAAAAGAGTACGAATTTGCCTTTCATTCAGTTCTTGATCTTTATACTGCTGCCATAGCACAAATGTGCATCCCTCTTTCCATTTTGAACAGCCATATCCCTTCTTGCCTTTTATGATCAAGCTTTTACATTTAGGACAATTGCCATAAATCTCCTCATTAATCTTAGAAAGATCACTCCCCTCTATTAACTGTTTGGTAAATTGTGCAATTCCTTGCATAAACTCTTGTGCGCTGAATTTTCCTTTTTCAATTTCTTTCAGTTTCGATTCCCAATCTCCTGTAAGTTCGGGAGATTTCAAGATAGGATCTTGAATAAGAGCAATTAAATAACGACCTAAATCGGTTGCTATCAGAACTTTTCCCGTGCGTTGGATATACGCTCTTTTAATTAGAGTCTCAATGATTGATGCCCGAGTGGCTGGCGTGCCGATGCCCTTTTCTTTTAAAGCATCTTTTAGACTTTCGTCTTCAACTAGCTTTCCTGCTGTTTCCATGGCACCCAATAAGGCATTTTCATTATAATGTGCAGGCGGTGTTGTCTTTCCTTCTGTAAGATAAGGAGAATGAGGACCTCTCTCCCCTTTCTGAAAAAGAGGTAACTCTTGCAACTCTTGGCTCTGCTTTGCTTCTTGATTGTCCTCTGATTTCTTGGGATAAAGAACAGTCCATCCAGCCGCAAGGATTCTGACTCCCTTGGTTTGAAAGGCCAATTGATTGGAATAACCTTCAATTGTCGTAATTTCTTTCGTACAGGATGGATAAAAAGCTGCGATTAAACGAATGACAATAGCATCATAAACCACTTGAGATTGAAAAGATAAAGATTGAGGAAGATTTCCTGTAGGAATAAGGGCATGGTGATCCGTGACCTTTTTGTCATTAATCAGGCGGTTAGAAAAAGAGAGTTGAGATAAGTTTAATGGCTCAATTTCTTTGCTTTTGATTTTTTTTAAGTGCGTTAACGTTTCCACAACCTGGGTTTTCATATTAGCAGGAAGATAACGAGAATCTGTGCGGGGATAGGTGATGAATTTTTGTTCGTATAACGTTTGAGCAATCTGCAAAGTATCCGCAGCTGTGATACCGTGTTTGCGATTCATCTCTCTTTGCAGCTCGGTCAAATCATAAAGTAAGGGTGGATGTTCATTTTCATTTTTAGTGGTCACTTTGTCAATTGTAAAGGGATGATCTTTCACAGTATCTAGTGCAGATTCGGCATCCTTTTTTGACTTAAAGCGGTCGCCTTTTAATTTGAAGATAATGTCTCTATACTTTGTAAATAACTCCCAAAACGGTTCAGATTTAAAGTGGCGAATTTCGTCATCGCGCTTTACAATCATAGCTAAAACAGGTGTTTGCACACGTCCAATACTCCACAATGTTTTACCTCTACCGTAGCGCACTGTAAAATTTCGAGTCGCATTAAGCCCAACAATCCAATCAGATTCATTTCGACATTTAGCTGCAGCGTATAAATCATGATAGGCATGACCAGGCTTAAGATTTTGGAAAGCACTATGAAGGGCCTCTTCCGTTAATGAAGATAACCACAATCTCTTCCAAGGCTTATTCCCACATTGCGTCATGGAGAGAATATAGCGAAAAATGAGCTCTCCTTCACGCCCAGCATCTGTCGCGCAGATCAACTCATTTGCTGATTTAAATAATTTTTTTATAATTCCAAATTGTTTGCGAATCCCTTTATCTTCTACAATTTTTAATTCAAACTGAGTTGGAATAAAAGGAAGAGACTCTAATGTCCATTTTTTCAAAAGAGGATCATAATCTTCTGGTTCTTTAAGAGAGATAAGATGACCAAAAGCCCATGTCACTTGATAACCATTGCCCTCATAATAGCCCTCATGACGTTGTCTGGCCCCAAGATGAGCAGCAATATCACGTGCCACTGAAGGTTTTTCTGTCAAAATAACTCTCATCACACCTCTCCATAAAATGTTAAGGATTAAACACTTTAATTATGCCCATTCACAGTCATTTTTGCAAATACTTGCTTTGCTCACGTTTAATCCTTCGCCCTTTTTAATTACTCTTAAAGTAGAAGAGATAAAACTCTCACGTGTGAAGAGAAAGAAGATAAGAGCATCACAAATTTAAACCAATTTAAAACAAAAAGCATTGCTTATTTTGAAAAATATGCTCAAAATATTTGTAATGAATTAATATTATTTGAAAATTAGGAAATGACTTAAGAGATGCGCTTAGACTAAACGGCGCAGCGACTGAATGCATCACTTAGTCTAAGCACATCTCTTAATTTAACACATGATAGGTTTAAGACTATCCAATATGCAAAAACTCATGTAACTGAGCACTAACTAGTACTCCATTACATTAGTTTTGCGTATTTGGACTGCTTCAAAGCCCCGAGGTTAGGAGGAGATGATTCTCTAGCAATTCGTCTAAAAGTTTTTAGTTTTTGGAAAAAATTCTCCACATCCTTTCTTTTTTATACAAACGCTTGCTATAGGGAATTTCATCAGTTCTCTTTGGGTGACTTGGAATGACAACTCGTTCCTTTCTTTTCATTAAATAGTATCTAATTTCATCTGTATCATAAGCTAGATCTGCTATAACATTTCTTGCTCGTTTCCCATTTAATAGAGATTTAGCAAATAAATTATCATTTCTATTTCCAGGAGCAATTTTTACTTTTAATGGTTGCCCTTCAGCATTAACTACAACATGAATTCTTGTTGACCAACCACCTTGTGTCTTTCCAATTCCATTAAATGTTTTTCCTCCAAAACCTCCCATTGCATTTTGATGTACTTTAACACTTGTAGAATCAATAATATGTGATTCGTGGGATGCATTTTTTTTTCAAAACACTCCAAATTTTTGACCAAGTTCCATTTAAGGTCCAGTTATGCATTCTTGAATAGATCGTTTGCCAGTGGCCAAATTCAGGGGGCATATCTCTCCAAGGAGCTCCCGTTCTTATAGACCATAAAATCCCTTCTATTACCAACCGATCATTTTTTCTAGGTCTTCCCTGTTTACCTGTTTGCGAAGGTAATAATGGACTTAGCTTCTCCCAGTCCTTATCTTTTAAAAACATTCTAGTCATAAACACCTCCTATGGGTCCCTACAACTATTATTATATCATAAATAATCTTTTTAAAACACGCCCTGGGTCGGGACTTAACAAAGAACTGTTTTTGGGCTTGATATTCTTCGTATCGATTTAACAACGACCCGCCTATAACAGCATTTAGAGGCATATTTATCGAAAATGACGCGAAAAATTATCAAGCCCAAAACAGTTCTTTGTTAAGTCCCGGCATATGGCTAGGTAATCGGAATTTTTTATCTTTGTTTTTGCAATGTTGCTTGATCCATATCCTTTCCCTCAGCGACGAGCGGCGTTAGCCGCGCATGGATAGTAGCCGTGGGTGTAGGCGCAAGCCGAAACCCACGGTTACCCAAAAAACAAATTTGAGCCACGTTAGTGGCGTATCATTCGTTTAAATAAACATTACTCCACAATCACATTTCCTACGCCACTAACGTGGCTTCATTTTTTTTACCATACACCGTGGGTTCCGGCTTGCGCCTACACCCACGGCTACTATCCATGCGCGGCTAACGCCGCTTGAGCGACAAATTTAGCTTCTGGAGTTTGCCAGAAGCATTTCCTTCCTAGCCTATGGCCGGGACTTAACAAAGAACTGTTTTGGGCTTTGATGTTTTTCCCGTCATTTTCGGGAAGTATGCCTTTAAAGCCTGTTACAGGCGGGGTGCTGTTAAATTGACATGAAGAATATCAAGCCCAAAAAAGTTCTTTGTTAAGTCCCGGCCCTGGGTTAGATTAGCTCTCGTCATGTAGTCTGAAGGACTATAAGAGAATCATCTCGTCCCAATCCCGGGGCTTGAAGCAATCTAAATACACAAAACTAATGTGGTTGAGTACTAGATGAAGTCATCAACGGGAAATGTTTGCTCCTTTTGGCAGTTTCGGCAGATTTTGCAGATTAGGGCACCGCATGCAGTTAACAACTTGCACCTTTGGCAGCTCAGGCAGGCTATGCAGACTATAGCACTCGCTGCAGTCAAGCTCTCGCACATTTGGCAATTCAGGCAGGCCTTGCAGATTATAGGACTGCATGCAGTTAAGCTTTTGTACATTTGGCAGCTCAGACAGGTTTTGCAGATTAATACACCAGCTGCACGTAAGCACTTGCACCTTTGGCAGCGCAGGCAGACTTTTTAGATTGCGCGAATTGCGGCAATCAAGCTCTCGCACATTTGGCAGCTCAGGCAGACTTTGCAAATTGTGCAAATTGCGGCAGTTAAGAGTTTGCACATTTGGCAGCGCAGGCAGGCTTTGCAGAGTAGAGCAATAGCTACAGTCCAGCACTTGCACATTTGGCAGCTCAGGCAGGCTTTGTAGATTAGAACATTCGCGGCAGTCAAGTCTTATGAGACTACTTGACTGAGGTGGCAAATTTCTTATTTTATCCGATTTAATCATTAATTGATTAAGATTTGGGCACTTTTTAAATAATTCTTCAATGTCGCTTTCCTCTAAGTCCGGAAATTCTATTAGATTTGCTCCTGTCAGATTATGATCGATCGCATGCTGCACAGCCTCTTTTGCATTTTTGCATTTATATTTTTTTAGAGAAACAAGCTGCTCGCTAGCCCATTCTTTTTCCTCCTTGTTTGCAATCCAACTGAATTGATTGGAAAGATGTATAGTTTCCAATCCACTTTGAACCCCTCCCTTTTCGTAAGGAATATCAAACTTGCGTGGGGGAATATGGGAATAGATTTTCTCCCATACTTCTTCTGGCAATTGAGGAAGCTCATTGCTAGTAGAAAACGCACTCTCAGCGACATTTATAATCTTCATCTCGTCTTTTTGAACCTCTACTGGAATTGATGTCAAATCATCCTTTCTAAATAGAGCTTCTGAAAAATTAAATTGATTGTTTACCATTTTATCATCCTTTTATATTATTTATATTAAATAAGTTTAATTAATTAATCAAAGCATAAACAAACTTTTATAATACTAAAAAATTAATAATTGTAAATAATTCATTTTTAATTTGTTATATAAAAACATATCATTAAATGGATGATCAAAGAAAAATAAAAAAAATACTATATTAAAAAAACAAAAATTAAAAACAACACTAATAATAATTTTATTAATTGAAATATTAATATCTATTTGATACAATTAAATGTTAAGATAATTCCGTACCACATACCAAAGTGTAAGCGAGTGATCGGAAAATGTAAGTTACAATAGAGTTTTAAATAGGAGATTTTAATGAATTCCTGTAGTCAATCTTTGCTTCAATCAAGTGTCGCCAATCGAAGCTGCTTGCTTGTGCCTAGCGGTGAAATAGATACAACAAATAGTATTCCAACGACCTTGCCTCTTGAAATATGGAATAAAATTTTTAACTACTTAGGATTTCAAGATCTAAAGCTTTTTACTGAACACAAAGTTAAGGTTTTAAAAAAACCTTTAGACGGAAATGAGGACAATCATCGTCTGATGATGAGTAACAAGTTTATCTTTCACAAAAAAGATTTTTTAAATGCCATTAAAAGCGTATATAGTGTTGCCCTCTGTTGCAAAGAGTTTTACGGACTGACACAACGAGAGAGAAAGTTGCTTATTAATGCTGCTCAATGGTCAAGATTTGATAGAGAATTTCTTTTTTCTGAGCAAATACCTACTAGAAATAAACAAGATGAGAATATAAGTTTTAAAACAGACGAAATTCAGGAAATTATTCGTACACCTTCATATAAGGATCTTATCCCAAAGCTAGCTTTAGATACATTCAATACCAACGTTATTAATGAAAGATTAATTGACCAAGCGTCAATACTGTTAGTTGAATCCAGGAAATTAAAACCTTTAAAACTCGATTTAAATGAATTTAAACCTTTAAATTTAGATAAAATCTTCGAAAAAATTAAAGTAACAGAGTTGCTAGTGAATGAAAATCAGATAAGTACTAAACAAGGACAGCCATCTGATTCAAATGAAGAATGGAAATGTGTTATACAATAGAAAAAAACTACTAAGGCATGAATTCTTTGTAACTATTCAGATCACTCATTGCGTACCGCTCCTAAAAATCTGTACAAATCTCAGCGACTCCCGCTGAAAGTATAATCAACAATATTTTTATCAATTATTTTTTTAGAATTCTATACAAAAATAGCCAATAATGCGAATCATTCGCAATCTATTCCAACTTTTTGCTTTAACTTTTATGCTCTACTCCCAAAGGCAGGAATGTAAGCGTATTCATCTCAATGCTATAATCGGTGATTAGGCAATCAATAATTTGTTGATTTAAAATGATTTTTCATTTCTCATGCATGTTTAAACAGTAGGTTGCGATTGGTGATGCTGATATGATTGTGCTAGTAAGCTTGATTGCTTCTCTAGCTTTTTAATGAAATTAAATGTCCAAGGTCTATCTAAATAAATCTTTTTATATTCACTCTTAAGAATCATGACTGTTGGGAGTATCGCTTCTATAGTTTTCATTTCGATTATTCCTATTTTTAAAATAACTTGGTAAAAAATCGGTAAAGCACCTAAAAAGGCAAATTGTTTATAGCTTGCATCAAACCATTTTCTATCGATAAGTTTGCGAACATATGGTATCAAAATATCTGGCTTGATTTTAAAAAAGACATGCAATAGACACTTTTCTCTACCTGGTATTTTCGAAAGAAAATCGATAATCTCAGAAGCAAAATAGTTGGAAGTAATGAAAGACGTTTCATCCAAATCATACATTTGGCAGCAAAAAGCGAGCTTAATTTGAAAGATTATCAAGGGTGTTTGGTTCTTGAATGTTTTGAACATCTGGGAAAGATCTAAACGCCCTTTCATCACTTCTTCAAAGCTCTTGAAATCATCTTGCGTAAATTGAAACTCATAAGTTTTAAATCTTTTATTGTAAGAGATCCAATCGACATCCCTATTTTTTTTAAATTTTATATAGGCATCTTGAAGCTCATTCCAAACTATAATCTCAGCAATTTTATCCTTTGGATTAAAAATAAATTCATCTGATTTGGCTATCTTGTTGTATGTTTTTTTACATAAATCGACAGCGATAGAAGATTGGTCATAGCAAATCAACTTATCCAAAATACTAAAAAAAATTTCGCATGACTTTACTGGATTTTTGTAAACGGGTTTCAAGTAATTTTCTATAAGAGTTTTCTGTTCTTTAAAATCTTCTTTGTCCTCAGCTAAATAGAGTGGTATTAATACTAGGGAAATATACTTACTGCACTCTTTATAACGTTTTGGCTGACACTGCAAAGCACGATCAAGTCTTTCAATCTCACTGCATAGATTCTTCCTCTCAAGCTCATTAAGTACTGTGAACATCTCTTCCTCTAAATCAATTTCGCTATCTAATTTTTCAAAGGAATTCGAGTCCATTTCCCATACGTTAATTACTTTTTCAAGTCGCTTCTCTAAAGTCAGTTCCATGCTAAGATTTTCATAAGGATTTGGATTTTCGTTAGCAATATTTTCTGTCATAATACTTCACTTTAATTGTTCAAATTTTAGGAATTATTTAACTTAAGTAATCACAGCTTTGGGAAGTCTTTCACTGAAAGATTTCTCAACATCTTTTAAAATAAAACACTTATATAATAAAGCAATGTCATTTTTTGAGTCATCTATAAAGACAGCTTTAGTGAAGTATTCAACAAAACTAAACGGGGAAAATAATGCAAAAAATTCAGTAACCAAGCCAGAAATCAAGTTATTTTCGATGTGCGACGCTATTTTCTCATGAAATGCTTTCAGGAAAATTTTTAATCGTGCGAAACCGATTACAATCTAAGGATTGGTTTCGTTCATTTTTAGCTGCACGAAGTTAAATTAAACAAGCTAGCAAGCTGATTTTAAATAACATATAAATAAAAATCAAGAAACATCATTCAAAATTTCTCATCGCTTCATTCTTGACAACTTCTTATAAAAGCATTAGCATTTAGCGCATTGATAAGATTGCCACGCATAGTGGTAATTTTGTGAAAAAGTGCCTCTAGTTAAGGCTAGAGGAGAATAGGGAAACGGGTGTGAATCCCGTACGGTAGCGCCGCTGTAACGAGTGACGAAAGCCTTTAAAACCACTGTGAAAACACGGGAAGGTAGGCGAATAGGATGATCTCGGAGTCAGAAGACCTGCTTTTTCACTCTCATCAAGTCCTCAAATATGTATTTGAGGCTACTCTCTCGCCAAAGAGAGGATGGGGACAAAGAATGCTGCCTTCAGTTTTACTGATTTGCCGCCTTCCATGTCCTTAAATTAGGGACTGGAAAGGCATTCTGTTTTTTTTCACTCCCTATGATATGAAACCACGTCCATGGCAGACGTTTGCTGGAGTATCATCATGGAAGTCTTAGATCAGTTCACTGAAAAAGAAGAAGATCGCTATGTCTTTTATTCCTTTCTAAACCGCACCTTTCGCCTTAATAAAGAAAAAGCTCGCGCTCGCCTTGCTGGTAAAAAAGTGATTAATGGGACGCGTAGCGCAGAACTTAATGTTTTACCTCTCAAATATCACGAAGCTTATCGTATTTATAAACAAATGAAAGCCAATCATTGGGAACCTGATGTCATTGACATGACGAAGGATTGTGCTCTATGGAATTCCAATAAGCTTAATAGTCGAGAACGTTGGATTATTGAAATGGGAGTAGGATATTTTTCTGCTGCCGAAGGAATAGTGGGCGATAGTGTATTGCATGTAATTGAAGACAATCTTAGCGCAGCCGAACTTAAACACGCCTCTCTTCGCCAAATTGCTGAAGAATCTATTCACATGGATTCGCTGCTTCACATTATTAGCAGTCTAAATATTGATATCGATGAAGTAACAGCAAAATTCCAAGATATCCCCTCAATTCAAAAGAAAAATGCTTTTATAACACGTCAGATGCCTGAATTGAAGATGGGTATAGATCTTACTTTGACTGAAAATAAGCAAAAGTTTGCTAAAGCAATCTTTGGAATTACACAGGTAATGGAGGGCACACAATTTTATGCGCTTTTTGCAATGATTCTTTCTTTGCATCGTCAAAACAAGATGACGGGCATAGGCCAGATGTTTCAATACACCCTACGTGATGAATCAAATCATATTGCACTTGGTCGTTACATTCTTGAAAAATTGATCGAAGAAAATCCTGATATTTGGACAAACGATTTCCGTGATGAACTCATTGAGTTTATGCGTGAAGGTGTCGAATTAGAAAAAGAATTTGTTTTAGATTGTCTTCCTGAAAACATTGTTGGCATGACACAAAACGATTTTCTTGATTTTGTAGACTATAATGCGGATAGAAGATTAGAAAGCCTTGGGTTGCCTCGCCTCTCTAGTATTAAAAATACTCCTTTTCTTTGGCTTGATGAGGTGATCTTTCTTAAGAAAGAGAAAAACTTCTTTGAAACTCGAGTTACCGAATATCAAACGAGCGGTAGCATCAAAAACACAAACGAAGAAGATCTCATATAATCCAAGGAATCACAATCATGACAACAAATGTTTTAGAATTAGAAAAAACACTAGACTTCAAAACTCCAAGTAAATTTCCGAGTATTATTCGACGAGATTTACCACATACCAAGTCTATTAAGCCGCGACTCGTAACCTGGAATGGCAGCAAAATTGAAAAGGCAGTAAACGCCGCTTGCATAGAATTGGGACATAAGCTTGTAGGAAGGCAAATTCAGATAGAAATTGAAGCTCGAATGGAAAAGGAACGATCACGTTTCATTCATATTGAACAATTACAAGATATGGTTGAAAATCTTCTCATTGAGTTCAATTATGGACGTGTCGCATTAGCATATGGAAAATATCGAGCACGCCGAGCGGCATTTCGTGAAGCTGAAGCCAGATTGATTCCTAGCGAATCACCAGAACTGATTTCAACTGAATTTGCTACTGATCTCAAACTAAGAGTTTCTTTTGCACGGATTGGATTAAATCTTATTCTTTCAGATAAAGAATTCATAGCACGTTTGATGCGTAGTGTATCGGCATCTCTAACTTCTCAAGAACAACGAGAAACAATCATTCTTAATGCAAGAAATCTTCTTGATTTGGATGTCGATAGCCGTTTTTTTGGAGGACGGATTTTACTCTCCTATATCTATGAAGAAACGTTGCCTTGGAAAATTGCTGATGGAATAGATCAATTAAAGTCTGCTCATAGAAAAGCTTTCCTTGCATATATTCCAATAGGAATTAAATTAGGACGTCTTGACCCACGTCTTGCTGAATTTAACATTGAAGAGCTTGCTGACGCTCTAGATCCTTATGCTGATCTTCAATTTGATTTTATTGGTATTCAAAACCTTTATGATCGCTACCTGATCCATATTAAAGATAACGATTGGCCAGACGGAAAGCGTAGGATTGAATCTCCACAGATCTTCTGGATGCGTGTTGCTATGGGATTAGCTTTATTGGAGCCTGAACGAGAGAATCGAGCTAAAGAATTTTTTCATATATATCAAAATAAATTGGCTTGCTCATCAACACCGACACTTTTCAATTCAGGAACACGACGTCCTCAACTCTCAAGTTGTTATTTGCTTTATTGTGGTGATTCGATCGAAGATATTTCTGAAACATGGACACGGTTTTCTTTATTATCAAAATGGGCTGGTGGATTAGGTTGCTCTTGGACAGCTGTACGTGGATGTGGGGCTCATATTCAAGGAACAAATGGAGATTCATCGGGTGTTATTCCTTTCCTTAAGGTTTCAAACGATATTTGTGTAGCAGTAAATCAAGGTGGAAAGCGTCCTGGAGCACTCTGTAGCTATCTCGAACTTTGGCATTCTGATATGGAGGACTTTCTTGACCTACGGAAAGAAACAGGTGATGACCGTCGACGCACGCATAACATGAATACTGCTTTATGGATACCGGATTTATTCATGAAACGTCTTCAAGATATTTCAGAAGGACGTTTACAAAAAGACGCTACATGGACATTATTTCGTACGAACGAAACTCCTGATCTTACAGAAATTTATGGAAGCCAGTTTGAAGAACGTTATTCTCATTATGAAAAGCTTGCAGAAGAAGGTAAAATATACGGGAATAAAATTCGAATATTAGCCCTTTGGAAAAAAATGATAGGTGCTATTTTTGAAACTGGACATCCTTGGATGACTTTTAAAGATCCTTCTAATATTAGATCTCCACAAGACCATGCAGGAGTGATTCATAGTTCAAATTTATGCACTGAGATTACTCTCAACACTAGTAAAGAAGAAATTGCTGTTTGTAATCTTGCTTCCATCAATATTCTCAGTCATTTGCACGAAGATGGATCCGTTGATCATGAAAAATTGAAGTCGACAATTAAAGTCGTGATGAGAATGTTAGATAATGTCATCGATATCAATTATTACCCCTCTGAAGCAGCACATGTCTCTAATATGAGACATCGCCCTGTCGGCCTTGGAATGATGGGAATGCAGGATGCTCTTTACATTCGTCGTACTCCATTTGATTCGATAGCAGCTGTTGATTTCAATGATGAGATTATGGAGGCCATTGCATTCTACGCATACTCAGCTTCATCAGATCTGGCTACTGAACGAGGTCTATATTCTTCATTTAAAGGATCAAAATGGGATCGTGGGCTACTTCCTCTAGACACGCTAAAATTATTGGAAAAAGAACGCGGAATTTCTGTTAAGGTTGACCGAAAGAGTCGTTTAGACTGGAATAGCTTAAGACAGAAAATTCATGATCAAGGGATGCGCAATTCAAATTGCCTAGCAATTGCTCCGACGGCAACTATTTCAAATATCATGGGGTGTACACCTTGCATCGAACCTACTTACAAGCACATTCATACTAAATCGAATCTATCAGGCGAATTCGTTCGCACAAATAATTATTTGGTAAAAGAATTGATGGATAGGAATCTTTGGGATGAAGAAATGCTTTCGGATCTTAAATATTTTGATGGTTCTATTCAATCTATTGAACGCGTTCCAAATGAAGTGAAGGAACTTTATAAAACAGCTTTTGAAATCGAACCAACATGGTTAATACAATGTGCGGCAGTTAGACAAAAATGGTTAGATCAATCTCAATCTGTTAATCTTTTTCTCGCAGAAAATGATGCACGCAAAGCTTCATTTATGTATCGAGAAGCTTGGGAAAGTGGACTAAAAACAACGTACTATCTACGTACAATCAATAAATCATCTATGGATTCTGGTAATCGTGATCGAAAGAAATATGAGTCAGAACTAACAGCTGTCCTATCTGCTTGTTCTATTGAAGCTATGCGTAATGGAACTATTTGTGAATCATGCCAATAAAAGGGGAAAAATGGGAGTTAAATCAGATAATCAGGCGAACAGAATCTAGTGCGTAAAATTTGCCTAAAAACAAAATATTACCCTTCTTCATCGTATGTAAAAAGTACCTCTTTTCTCCTGGATATGCTACAATTAATCCGTTATTAAGTGCGTAAAGCACCTTATAAATAAAAAACTTAAATTCAATTTTAAAAGGTGGAGATTAAATGAGTTTAATCACATATAACATTGGGAATGCTTATCGTTATTTATCAGAAGCTTTTCAACAACAAAATCATGATGAAATAAATCAAGATGAATCAACATGGCCTTCCTATCAGACTATAGCCGTTTCCTTTTTTGTGGCTACAGTAGGTGCTTGTGCTATAAGAAAATTTATTAATACTGTATTTCAGCCAGTTAAAGATACTCCTGAATTATTTTGGAAAGAATTAGAAAGTAATCAAAGACCCCCTCTACCTTCAGGGCCAGTTGTTGTTATGGGTAAGGTAATTGCTGAAAATTTACCTTCATTACAAAAACAAATGTTTTCCTCATGTAATGGAGTATCACAAATGTTTGTTGAATATATACAAAAAAAAGGCTTAAAACCTAAAAATGTGATAGATCTAGGTTGTGGTATAGGTGCTAATTCATATCCTTTATTGAAATATGGTGTGAATGTTGTTGCAATAGATAGTATGGAATGTTTGCTAGAAGCATATAGATCACGTATTAATAGCAAAGAAAAGCAATTTGCTTTATTGCAATGTGCTGATCTCACTACGTTGGAAAAATATGGTACAGAAGCCAATATAGCAGATATTGCTCTTGCTATTGATGTCTTGCCATATCTTCCGATTTCTTGCTGGAAAAGTACTATGGAAAAGATCGTAGTGTCTTTAAAACCTGGAGGTTATTTTTTTGGCACTGTGTTTGTCAAAAAAGCCTGGTTGAATCATCCAGTTGTGGCTTTTCATGAAAAATTTGGAGCACAGTATTATCAAATTCGTGATTTGGCTGCACGGTTAATTCACCATTCTGGTCTCGAGATGGTAGAATGTCGTCTCAGAGAAAATGGTTCTGGTTGTTATGAATTTGTTGCACGTAAACCTAGCCACAGGGCATAGGACATTAAATCTGAGGTTTTTTCCTTCTTTCATTGTATCCTGCATGAATAAATCTAGAAAGATACTTAGAGATACAACAGATTTCAAATATTTTTTAATGTCCTGTGCCTGATAACTCGTCTCCTAAAAGCCTTACCTGCAAGACATACAATGAAACTCTAGGAAAATTGTAATGTTGTCTGAATATCGGTTCATTTTTAAACCCATGGAAGCAAAAGATCGGCTTCTTATTCATGAATGGCTTGTACAACCCCATATTGCTGAGTGGATTCACGGAGCCGGACTTCAAAATACACTGAACGGTCTAGAAAAATTTTTCCAAGGAAAGTCTGACACTACTTACTGGATTGGTTATCATGAAGACATTCCTTTTGCATTTTTGATTACCTCTCCTGAAGGAAATGATGCGACCACTTTGGACTTGTTCATTTGTGACCTGAATTATTTGGGGAAAGGAATTGCTGTGCCCATGATTCAGGAGTTTTTAATTAGCCAGTTTCCAATTGTGAAAAGGGTTTTGATAGACCCTGAAGTCACTAATAAACGAGCCATCCATGTGTACCAAAAAGTGGGTTTTAAGATCATTGGAGAGTTTATTGCAAGCTGGCATCCTGTGCCTCATTATCAAATGGAGCTACATATGAAAGATCTTTTAGAGGCAAAGAAATGAATGAAGCTTCCTGTTATTTAGAGCAACACGATACTATTTCTAAAAAAATGGAGAAGAAAATGCGCAAAGATTCAATGACAAAGCCTGAAATTAAGGAGCTTGAAGGGCTCCAAATTGAAATAACCCAGGCCAGCGGCCTGGGAAAAACACCCCATATCGCAGTCTGAAAGACTACAAGAGAAATTATGGTTCACTCACTTGCAAGTGGGGTATGATTAAATTTGGGAGTTTATATTTTTTAAAAGATCAGGCATTAAAGGCTTATCAAAGTTATGAAAAAAGAGTGAAAGCAGGAGGATATTATGAAAAAGAAAGACTAAGTCTACCTACGAAGAATTTATTGAAGATGATGAGCAACAGGCTTTACTTGATAAAGAATACAAAGAACTACTCTTATCTGAATTACTTATGGCGGCAATGAAGCATGATCATATTTCAGTAAGAAAATTAGCCTCAGCAGGTGTATCTTCAACAATTATTCAAGGCCTAAAGTCTGGATCAAAAACAAACATAACGATTGATACGTTATCGAAGATTTTAGATGCTGTGGGTTATCAAATCCATCTTTGCTCCAAAAAATAGCCCTGAAAAGAAACTGGAATTAGCGTAAATATAGAAATTAATTCACTGCGTCTCCAAACAAAAGGCGAAGTAGCCGACTTGTGAGACTCCAAGAGAATTGTACAATTTTTGAGCAGGAAAGTTTTGCTCCCCAGTAAAAATAATCATCTTGCGAATTTTGTGAAGTTCCTTAGCATCTAGTAAGAGTTATTGCATAACAGATCTAGAATATCCTCTTTGTCTAAAGCTAGACACAGTCTAAACACCACCAACCTTTCCTAAGTCCAATGCCTTGGCGTTTAAATCAGCGATAGACACAAGAGCATTGTTAAGAAATAGACCCCCAATCATTTTTCTTTTCATTTTTTCAAGAAACTGATCTAAGAGCTGTTTATCAGTCATACTATTGTCGGATAAATGTCCAATTCAAGGGATCGCCATCTTTGTAAGGCATATATCCGTGAAAAACATGCGGATTGCCATCAAACACCAGCGGCAAAAAATAACGGTCGCCTTTCCACATAGGCAACTCCTCCATTATTTCCAAAGGCACCCATTCCAGCAATCCTTCATCGTTTTGCTTATAAGGGATACCCGCAAAGCTTTCAATGAGAAAGATAAAGCCAAGCCAATCTTCACCAGCGGGACCAAAACCTGTCCAATTAATCGTACCGCGCAATTTCATGAGAGTACATTCGATACCCGCTTCTTCTCTTATCTCGCGCTGCATACATGTCACCACATCTTCGTTGGATTCCATTTTGCCACCAAGACCATTGTACTTACCATGATGATGATCGCCTTTGCGAGCATTGCGGTGCACGAGCAAAACACGTTTATGATCCGGTGACAAGACATATCCAAGCGTTCCCAAAATAGGCTTATAAGGCATAATAACTCTTTCTGTTAGATTTAAGTGCAATAGCTTATGTTAAGCCAAAGAAACTCACAATCTTTTTGTAAGTTAGTTTTTATCTGTCATTTTTACCAGGCTCAATTTCTAATCCCTGTGAAAGAAGTTCAGAACGATAAGGCTGACCATCCTATGCTAGCATTGCCATTTTTTCATGTATTTTGAAAAAAAGAAGAAATTTTGAAGAAAAAGGAGTTTTATTGACGATTGTTGCAGTTTATTGCTGTCTAATGCGTAAAAACTGCGTAGTTGACTTTGATTAGGCTTGTGAGAAATATTTTAATTTCTCGCTTAGAATGAAATATGGGGGCGGTTGGACTCGAACCAACGGAGACCGAAGTCGAGGGATTTACAGTCCCTTGCAATTGCCACTATGCGACACCCCCTAGGATGCTGGCAGTAGGACTTGAACCCACAACCGTCCGATTACAAGTCGGGTGCTCTACCAGTTGAGCTATGCCAGCGAAAGAAAGAGTTTTATAACAAAATCATTCTTTCCATACAACAATTTTATTCTATCAAGCAATAATTCCTTCTTAACCTTCTGTGAAACCTCACTTTTCTATTGATTAGGCGTGTCCTTTGACTCATCTTGAGCTAAATAGTCAGAGGGATTTGGCGGAACGGGTGGCTTATCTTCATGTGAATGCAGCGCTTGTCCAAACGAACGCTCCATTAAAGTCGTATAATCAACTGCAGCCTTCACCTGCCCTGGCTGTGAAGTCTCTTGCGGCTGAGGTTTATTGCTCCCTCCACCACTTAAAACTTTAGCCGTAAACTTGCGGCCCCCCAAAGAGCTTTTTTTTTGTTGCTGCTGTTCATTTTTCAAACAGCAATTTTTATATTTTTTCCCAGATCCACAAGGACATGGATCATTTCTTCCTACCTTCTCTAGCATAAGACCTCTATTTTATTTCTTTTATTTTTGCTGAGGAAATCAGCTTGACACCGCTTGGCTCGTCCTGTAAAATATCTTCTTTTCAACTTATATAAGTATAGCATTTCCAGCGCTTTCTACCAAAAATTATCTAGTATAAGTGAACTTTCATCAACTTGTTTCTTTATGTTTTTTTTCTAAATAGATTAATTATAAATGACCCTTATTTTTTAAAACAATTATAAAACATTATTTTATGACCTTTCCTATTGCACGCCCCCCTTGGACCGCTCTCGGCAAACGTTTAGAAAGCACTCTTCGCAAGGCTTTATTTGACTTTGAAATGCTCAAAGATGTGTCAAAATTGGCAGTTGCTCTCAGTGGCGGTAAAGACAGCTTGACTCTTTTATTTCTATTGAAGGCCATTGCGGGACGCGGCTTTCCCAATTTCGATCTTTATGCCATTTATGTTTCAGGAGAATTCTCTTGCGGAGCTGGAGTTGATGAGGATTACTTGCGAGGCATTTGTGAAGAATTAGGAGTCCATTTTCTCACTCGCTCCTCTTCTCAGAAAAGAGAAACCTTGGAATGCTATAGTTGCTCGCGTGAGAGAAGGCGTTTACTTTTTGAAGCTGCTAAAAGCGTTGGTACAACGACAATTGCTTTTGGACATCATCGCGACGATCAAGCGCAAACTGTCTTGATGAACCTTCTACATAAAGCTGAATTTGCGGGCAATTTACCTAAAATTCATATGCAAGAATATGGTGTGACAATTATCCGTCCATTGATTTATATAGCAGAGCAAGATATTCGAACATTTGCCCAGCAACAAGGATTTGCCCGTGTTGTTTGCCGTTGCCCAGTCGGACAAAACTCTATGCGCAAGCAAACCGATCAACTTTTAAGCGAAATTGAAACAATTTTTCCAAATGCGCGTGAAAATATTGCCCAAGCTGGGCTAATATATGGATCTCAAAAAGCAGCGATCCCTTAACAACCCAAGCGTTGGATTCTTTCTCCATTTGCGTAAATGGCGAAAAAACCAAAAATCAGGTTAAAAATGGAGCCATTTATGACTGATTCTATCCCAAGTGAACATGAAAGCCGGGTCAACATCCAGGGAATTGAGATTGCCTTGGGATTTCCAGATGAATTTAAATTTGAATGGATTGGCCAGCGTGATGTATTGGAACAGTTATTGGCCGCATGGTTAGTCATTGATAAAAATGATATTCCCCTTAATCCACGTTTGATTGGCAAACCGGGTGTAGGAAAAACAACCTTGGCTTATGCGGCTGCCAAAAAACTCAATAAACACGTGTATATTTTTCAGTGCACCATGGATACTCGCCCTGAAGATCTTTTAATTACTCCTGTCGTTGATAAAGGAGGTGGAATTCGCTATGTGGCTTCAGCCCTTGTCACCGCCATGATTCGCGGAGGTGTATGCATTTTAGATGAAGCCAATCGCATGAGCGAAAAATCATGGGCCTCCTTGGCGCCCCTACTAGACACAAGACGCTATATTGAATCCATTGTTGCAGGGCTTAAGGTCTCAGCTCATCCTGAATTTCGCATTTGCGTGACAATGAATGATGACGCCTCTACTTTTGAGATCCCAGAATACATTCACAGCCGCTTGCAGCCTCAAATTTATCTCGACTTTCCTGAGGCAGAAGAGGAGCGCCGCATCTTAAAAGAAAATCTTCCCTTTGTTGACGAGTATATTTTAGAGTATGTAGTTAACTTTTTACAACGCGCCCATGCGCAACACGAGAATTACACTATTCGAGACGGCATCAATATTGCGCGCTATGCTGCCAAGCGCATTAAAAGCTTAAATAGTAGTAGAGGCAATTTTGAAAACTTACTTCGCGAGGCCATCCTCATGACTTTAGGTGATGAAGCTTTAGCTCATATTCTTTAAAAAGTCTCTTTCATGCCTAGTACTCAACCACATTAGTTTTGTGTATTTAGATTGCTTGAAAGCTCCCGCGGTTGAATTGGCGTAAGTGGGTCCATATTGCTAATATTGACCCACTTACGCCAATTCAACCCCGGGGCTTTGAAGCAGTCTAAATACACAAAACTAATGTGGTTGAGTACTAGCTATAACCTGATCTTTCAGGCTGTAAGGCTTTACAAAACTTAGAAGAGTTTCTTTCATGTCTGATTATGACCCTTACTTTTTGCAAAAAGGACATCTTTATGCTGTTCCCGTCATTCATTACAACATGGAAATGGCCGCTCAAGTCAAGTTAGCTTTTGATACGCTTAAACCTGATTGCGTAGCAGTCGAGCTTCCGGAAACCATGCAGACTAAAATCCTTCATGCAGCTTCTCGCCTTCCTGATATTAGCATTGTTTTGACCTACGAAACAGATCATTCGCCTATTTATTTCATGTGCGAACCTTGCGATCCCCTATTCGAAGCCTTGCGTAGCGCATCGGAATCACAAGTCGATGCTTATTGCATCGATTTAGATATCGCCCAATATCCAGAATTCCGTGATCCCATTCCCGACCCTTATGCAATTCAACGCCTAGGACTGAAGCTTTACTATGAAATGTATGCTCAGGCACAGCTTAAAAGCTTAATTTTTCCTAATCCTCTTGATCAGAAGAGGGAAATTTACATGGCGCGCCGCCTCAAAGAACTTTGCTTGCGTTACGACCGTGTTCTATTTATTGGCGGCATGGCACATATTGCCTCTATTCTAAAATTGATGGATCAATCTTCCTTTCCTGATTTTCAACACACTAATCGCGAAGTCGTTGAGCTTTGTACACTCACTTCAGAATCTTGCCGCGACGTCTTAGCCGAATGGGGATATTTATCCACTCAGTATGAAAAAAGACGCGAAAAGATTGTGCAGGAGGGCACACCAGATCGTCAAAAAATCATTCTTCAGCTCTATCGTCAAGCAGCAGAGAACTATATCGAACATACAGGAAATGTTTTTCCTGGATATCACTTGCGAAACATCATGAAGTTTGTGCGCAATTATGCTTTAATTAACGGACAGCTCATGCCCGATTTGTTTAAGATTTTAACAGCTGGAAAGGGATGTGTAGACCATAATTATGCTTATGAGGTGTGGGAACTCGCAACCTTTTATCCCCATCACCGTAATGTAGATGGATTACCTGAACTTGACTTATCAATTGAAGAGATTTGGGGACACAGTAAATTGATTCACTTTCATCTCAAAGAAAAAGGACGCAAAAATTCTGTGTTCCCAAAGCTCAGAAAAGATCGTACAAGTTTTCGTTTTCGTCCTCCTAGTCCCTTTGCAATTTGCTCTTATCCGCCAGAAGATGTAGCCATAGAAAATTTTGGCAACTTCCTCAAAAAAAAGGGATTGCAAATCTTAACAGAAGAAGGAGCCCGCACGATTCCCTTTTGCACAAGCATCGAAGATGGAATTGATATTAAGGAAACCATTAGGCACTGGTACGAAAAAAAACTCTACGTCAAAACAAGAGGAAAGCCTCCTGCAGGAGTTGGATCAATTTGCATGATTTTTGATGAGGACAAACCAGAAGAAGGCAAAGTATATCGTGAAAAATATCCATGGCGTACAACCTGGCTAGGAGAACATCAACAAGAATCAGATATGGCCTTTTATGCAACCCCACTTTCACAAAATATTGTAGGACCTGGCATTAGCCGATGTGAGTATGGAGGCTTCATGATGTCGTATCCGCCTAGACGCTTAAGTAATGTCTGGATGGATCCCGACTACCAAGAATGCCGCACTAAAGCAGAAGTTCTCCTAATGGCTGCCATTGATTATGCTGTAAAGCCTATTATCGTCTATGTAGCCGCCACTCCACCTCGTAGCCTAATCAAAAGCTTTGCACGCCGATTTGGCAAAAAGATTGTTTACATCCCCATTGGGCAGCTATCACCCATTACATTGAATAAATTACGCGCTTTCCACGTTTTAGATGGTCATGATAAACGGGAAATTGCTGATGAATACATTTATTAGACTCACCTATAAAATGATAATGGCCTATTATTAGTTTTAAAAAAGAGCTATTGCAGTCGAGACATAGCTAACGAAATTCCCTTTTTTAAGAGTTGGATTCTTTCTTTTAATGCGCATGGCAAAGAGGTTTGTTGATGAAGATCTTCCACATGATCTAAAAGTCCCTCTAATCGAGCCAATAGAAACTGTTTATCAGTTTCATCTACCAAATGAAGATGGGTCAAATCAGAATGAATGTGATGCAATTCTCGCTCCATAAAAATAATTTCCCCTTCCATTTCAACAAAAGCTGTCCAATCTTTTGTATCATCCACATTCACAACATCTTTCATCACCTGGTCAATTTTCATGAGAAGCTGGTCAAAACAAGCCTCGCGCCGCTCCTGTAAATTTGCAATCCATTCCGATGCCTGCTTGAGAGATATCTGCTCTTTAGCTTCATTGCGCAAATTCATTAATTGCTTCAAAGGCTCCTCGATGGCATGCGCCAGACGCTCTTCCACATTTTTGAAAGCTTCACTTTCTGGAGGGACAAGCGACAGCGATTGCGTCTGATAATCTTGCGCTACTTTAATATCTTTATCGATTAAATACTTAGTTCGATCAGCAACTATTTCTAAGATCCTATTAACCAAACCTTTGCGATCATTCAATTGATGATATAGCCGCACCCAATGCGTAGCTTCCTCATCCCATTCAGTTAAAGGAGTGTGATCAAAATTTTCTAATTTATTATCGAGTTTATGCTTCAAATGTTCAGCGTCGCTAATCAATCCATCTAAAACATCTTGGGCAATGGGCAAAATCCAACTATCAAAATGCTTCAAGATCAATTTTTTTTGCTCATTAAATTGATCTATAATAGTAGAAGCTGTACTCTTTAAGTCTTGCAGACGATTTAATAAGACTTGATCAATCACACGTGCCTGCTCAGTCAACTCTGGCATTTTCCGAATTTGTGTATACAGGCGCTTGATCGATTCCCCAGAACTAAAATTGGTACTAGGAGTCTTAGGAGTCTTCTTTTCGTCTGGTTTTTTAGATTCAGGCAAAGGAATCATAAGACCCAATAATATCATGTTATCTATAATCTATATAGAATTATATTATACATGAAATTAATTTTGAATGATTAATTAAACTAAAAAAAATAATACTCATAAAAAACTTCAAATAATTAATAGCTATTCTATAAGGAAAAGAATAATGATTAAGCGACCATTTATTTTAGTGACAAATGACGATGGAGTGTATGCCCCTGGAATTAAACATTTATGGCAAGTTTTATCCGAAAGTGCTGATATTTGCGTGGTAGCACCTGCAAGTGAGCAATCCGCTGTGAGTTTATCCATCACTATTCGCCATCCTTTACGCATTGAAAAAATTGAGTGGCCTTTTGCAGAAGCCAACGTATGGTCGGTCAATGGAACGCCTGCCGACTGTGTCAAGCTGGCCTTGAATGTCATTTTGCCACAGGTTCCTCAGTTAATTGTTTCTGGGATCAATCGTGGAAGCAACGCTGGACGCAATGTTCTCTATAGCGGCACTGTAGCAGCCGTCATTGAAGGAGTCATGCATCATATTCCAGGCATAGCCCTTTCAGTAGTTGATTACTTTAATCCAGATTATGAAAAAGTAAAATCTTACATCCCCACTGTTATTGATTATCTTTTAAGGCATCCTTTGCCAAAGGGAACTTTTCTCAATGTCAATTTTCCTACACACACGGAAACAGGAATCAAAGGCATTCGTTTTGCAAAGCAGGGTAAGGAATATTGGGCTGAAAATCCCGAGCAACGGGAACATCCAGCTGAATGCAGTCCCTATTATTGGCTCGGATCGAAGTTAGCACAATTTGATGAAGATCCTGATAGTGACATTGTCCTATTAAGAGAAGGCTATGCTACAGCGGTTCCCATTCACATTGGAGATTTAACTCATCATCCCTCTATCAAAGAGTACCGCAACAAATTTGAAAATTTTGTTAATGATAAATCTGTCTATCTGGGAAAATAAGTTCGTGGAAAAAGGTCTTTAATTTTTTGCATGTTGTTTTTCAAAAGCATCTAATCGATGTAAAGCCTTTTCTTGACATTTCTCAATGATTTGACGCCCCCCTTCAAGGCGATATAAGCGATTGAGCTCCACGCGCAACTGATCGCTGAGCTCATGGTTATGCCGTATCTCTTCCCCTTTTTCTACTTCGGGATGGGAAAAGCTAAATTCTTCCGCCGCAATGATAAGGGTGATTAGACGATCAAATTGCCGCTGCAACTTGCCTGAGGCAGCGAGCAACTGTTCTCGAGTATGAATGCCTTTTAATTCTTGAATAAGAGAGCGGATAACTCCTTCTCCCTCCTCTTGGAAGTCCTCTAAAGAACGGGGACCGCAGCTTATGGCAATGAGAAGCAATACAATAAGGAGTAGGATTCTTTTTAAACAGTCCATAATTTTCTTTTAATGATTTAGCTACGTTAGCAATATATGTTAAGCACCAAAAAGGTTTTTAAGGCATTTCCTTGGTTTTTATCCAGCAGGCTGGCCATACAAAGACCCTAAGTCCTTTAAAAGGAAGAAAGGACCATCGCCTGCTTTGCTACCCAACCTTCTTTTAAGAGGCGCAATGCCTCATTATAAAATGATGTAATTGACTTACTAGCCTAGCCGGTTTTCCTTAGGATCGCAAGCAACATAAATAAAGATTGAATGATATTTAAAAAGCGAACTAATGAAATGAAAAACATCTATTTAACAAATAGAAAAAAAAAGATAAGTTATATTTAGAAAAAAAAGAGAAGTTATATTACAATTAAATTCATCTTTAATTTAAACAATAGGAGAATGATAAAATGGCCATTCATTTTGAAGAGTTAAGAACTCATACTTGGCAGATATTTTCAGGAATCGTTATTGCAGGGGGAAGTGCTTTTGGTCTAAGAGAAATCTCTCAACTGGGTGTCAAAGGATTTGCTACCTCTTTGGTAAAGGAAAGGCTTGGATTCACAGAGAATGGTAAATTAGCCTATGTACTGGTCGCTTATAATATTTACCAAATTGCAGATAAAATTTTTCATCGATTAGGTTGGCAGGAAGAATTACCACGCGGAATAGCAAGTGTAGTCATAGGTGGCATCTCTGGTTTTTCTCTCACTCTGGCGGCAAGACATCATCCAATAGCCGCTTACCTAGTGACTGGTCTAACAGCTTTACAATTAGGATTATGGACAATTCTCGGAGTATGCTTAATTTCGGAGGGATTGAAGGGAACGATTCATGCTTGTTCCTCTGATTCTACTCCGGCAATTTCTTAGATCATTGTTTAGAAGTCGCTAAGAAAAATTCGCCCATGGCATGATTTAATGAAATGACATTCTAATTAAAAATTGGCTTGCACTAAATTCGTTAGATCATTAAAGTATAGGCTTGTTTTGCAAGGGCGTATAGCTCAGTTGGTAGAGCTCCTGTCTTACACACAGGCGGTCATAGGTTCGAGTCCTGTTGCGCCCAAATATTGCAACTTGCGGGAGTAGTTCAATTGGTTAGAGCACCGGCTTGTCACGCCGGAAGTTGCGGGTTCGAGCCCCGTCTCCCGCGTTCTTTTCAGATAAAGAACCCAGTCCATTATAAGCCATTATCAAGTGCATTTTCAAGCATCCATTCATTACTCTTTCATTTTTCTTGACGGGCTGCTATCTGTTTTCAGTATAATTAAATTGATTCACCTAGGAATGCTCATATTATGCATGCTTCTCACGCTCCAAAGCGTTCGTGGTTTTCTCAAATTCTGACATATTTTTTGATGACAATCGGAGCTTTTTTAGCAGCATTTGCTTTAGAAGTCTTTTTTATTCCCAATAATCTCATTGATGGTGGGGTTGTGGGTGTGGCAATGATATTTGGCAATGTGTTTGGGAAACAAGTCATTCCTTATCTACTCATTTTATTTAATTTGCCTTTTCTCATTTTAGCGTATCGCTCAATAGGCAAAGTCTTTGTCATCCACATGATTGTGGCAACCCTTTTATTTTCTGGAGCGCTAGTGCTGATTGCCGATGCAATGCCCTTTCAATTTCACGGAGACAGTTTGGAAGTCGTCGTCGTTGGAGGAGCTATCTTAGGGATTGGCATAGGCTTAATTATACGCGGAGGAGGCTGCCTAGATGGCACAGAAATTTTGGGAATCATTATCAATCGACGTGCGGGATTTACAGTTGGACAGGTTGTGTTAGTATGCAATGTTTTTGTCTTTGGAGCAGCAGGCTTGGTTTTTCAAGATTGGCATCCTCCTTTAATGTCGCTCATTACTTACATTGTTGTGATCAAAATCATGGATTCTGTCATCGTTGGCCTTGATGAAACTAAATCGGTACTTATTATTTCATCTAAATCAAAAATCATTGCGGATGCAATTATTCATGAACTTGGACTAGGTTTGACAATCATGTATGGAAGGGGAGGATTTTCAGGCGATGAACGCGAAATCTTATATGTCATTGCCGAGCGCTTACAATTAGCTGAATTAAAAGATCTTATTTTGCGTGAAGATCGCTATGCGTTTATTGCGATTGAAAACTTGCATGAAGTTGCCAATGGCAAACCTTCCAAGCCTAAAATGACTCGCATTGAGCATATTTTTTCCAGTCTTGTACAAAAGCAACCCCAACCAGAAGAATGAAAGAAGGGAGATCTTAAGATATGTCCTTGGCAAAACTCTATGAGGCACTATGATACAATATCAAGGCAATCAAGAAGATGATAAACAACTCTTTACGCATGATTCTTGGCGTGTTTTCCGAATCATTTCTGAATTTGTCGACGGTTTTGAAACCATGACAAATTTAGGACCCTCGGTTTCTATTTTTGGATCAGCACGTCTTCCTCCCGAGTCTCTTTATTACAATTTAGCTGTTGATGTTGCACGACTTATTGCGAGCAAAGGATTTGCCATTATTACAGGGGGCGGACCTGGAATCATGGAAGCTGCCAATAAAGGAGCTCAGGAAGCTAAAGGACATTCTTGTGGGCTGGCCATTGATCTGCCCTTTGAAACAGAACCTAATCGATTCATCGACCCCAAATATCGCCTCACTTTTCGCTACTTTTTTATTCGCAAAGTCATGTTTATTCGCTACGCACAAGGATACGTTTTCCTTCCAGGTGGATTCGGAACACTGGATGAGCTTTTTGAAGCTTTGACTCTCATTCAAACACAAAAAATCAAAGCTTTCCCTATTTACTTAATGGGAAAAGCTTATTGGGTGGAAATGATTAAATGGATTGAAGAAACTATGCTTGTCCATGGATGTATCTCAAAAGAAGATTTTAACATGTTTCTCATAACTGATGACCCAGAAGAAGTGGCCAATGGGATTGAACGTCACTATCAGAGAGATCGAGCAATGAGAAACTTTTAGTAGGAATAGTTGAAATTCGGCTTTAAAATTCTAGCGGTTGAATCAGAGAAGAGCATAACAGTTCTTTTCTTTTTCCCATAAATATAGTGAGTTAAATTTAATTTTTTCACTTGGCTTTTAAAAGAGATTCTTTTAACTGATGGCTCAGAATCCAGAGTATTTTTCTAAAAAATTTGACACTGGCAGCCCTTCAGGCTGCATGACGCAACTCACTTATAACTAGGGCCTTGCCCCATAAGCATCAAGCTAAGAGATGAGCGTAGGCTACGCGGCGACTGAAGGCGTCGCGTAGCCTACGTTTCTTTTCAATTTCTATATTTTATTCTTGTTGCAATTTGAATAGATTTATCATTCTCCTTCTTATTTAAAGGGAGTGTGCTTTAAAAAAATTAATTAACTACTAAATATTAGCATGGAATACAGTTTTAAATTAAATAGAGTTTAGATTCAATAAAATAAATTCTAAAACAACTACCTTAACAAATCTATTTTGTTTTAATTTTTTTTAAGCAAAAATTTCAGTAATAGTCAATTGCACATACAAAAAGAAAAAGAAAAAGAAGAAAAATCAATAATTTTTTCGCCATCAGATTTGACAAACATTAAAGTAAAAAATATAATAAGATTATTGCAACGTGAAAAAGCACAATTCATATTTAAGGATAAATAAAATTGCAAAATTGAGAATTATATAAATTCTTAAGCTTAACCAAAGGTGAGATATGAAAGAGGGAAAGTCTAGTCAAGAAAAACTAAAACGTAGTGCAGAGGATTGGGTAGCTATTGCAAGAAATTTTGGTGAGAAGTGTGTTGAAATTCAAAAAGAATCGACATTAAATATCGATCAAAAACTTGAAAAGCAAAAGGCTTTAGGAAAAGAAATGGCTAAAGAAATACAAGCCGATCCCCATTTAAAAGACGAAGATAAGCAGCAAATGATTCATTCTATCAATAACTATATGGATGAATGGAAAACGATGCATGATGTGATTCATAAAGAACCAAACCCTAAAAGCCTGGGAAAGAAAAAAGAGAAGGAATAGCGACTCAGCCCAATCCTAACGCTCCCTTGTCAATCCATCCAAGGGAGCATAAAAAGAAACAAATGCTTGGGATGGCAGCTAAGTCGTAGCCTGAAACATAGGACGCTCGTTTCCTTTGGACCTTTTGGAATTAGGAAAGCTTTCCCGTTGTGAAAAAGTCTTTCCAGTTGAAAATGTTTGCGTAGTTGGATGTCGAGTGGAGGGTGCTGAATTCATAGGACGCAAATCTGGTTGCGCGGGTGCACGATGCACAGTTGGAAATCCCCCTTTATTTTCTTGTGGATGCGGCATAGCATAAGCTACATGTGGAGCAGTCGACTGATAATTGGTATGTGCCTGTCGAGGATTAAATGGAAATTGTTGAGGAGCAGTCAATGGTATTGAAAGCCCCGCAACAGGCTGAACAGGTTGCCTGGTTAAAGGTGCTTGATTCATGAGACGTGGATCGGGCTGCGCAGGCGCGCGATGTACAGTGGGAAACCCAGTGCTATGAGTCGGATGTACTTGTGGAACCCCTCCCTGAAGCCCGCTATGCGAATAATTGATATGCGCTTGTTGAAAGGGAGAATGAGGAATGGGGATAGGTTGCACAACAGGTGCTGCACCATAAACTGGCGCTGCATGCAGCTGATTCCCATTTGGCCATGGCCACCAATTCCATTGTGAATGAGCTGGTGGTGAAGCGGCAGGAATAACGGGTCCAGGCACAACCGGATAATGACCCTGATGCTGAGTAGAAGTGGGGCAGCAGCTTTTGAAAAGCCAAATCAAACCAATTTCTCCTGCTACGCAACGCAACATTGTCGCCAAATTAGGATTTGTGCGATTAAAGGCATTTGCTGAAAACAATGCCAATGCACCTAAGGCCAAAGCTACAATGCTATCACTATAGAAAGAAGAACGCTGTGCTTGCAGACCCTGAGGGGAGGCTGGTTGAAACCAGCCTTGAATATAACTAACCATAACTAACTCCTAGTGAGAGTTTCAATATTAGACGCGTCGAGCTGTTGCCTCAAATAGCGGTCCCTGTTTATTTAAAACGTAAGGAGCAGGACTTTGAACATGAGTGGGAGGAGAAGCTTGAACATGAGTGGGAGGAGAAGCTTGAACATGATGATAATGATGCGTGACAGGTGGTGGAGGCAATTGAACTGATATCTGCTGAGGCAGTGGCACGACACCAAGTCCATTTGCTGGTGCTCTAACAACATTTGGAAATGGAGGTGTTGAAGAATGATAGGACGCTGGAGAAAATAAAACTCCTTGACTCGCTTGCTGAACGGACCCAACTTGATTCGCTAAAGGCGAAATAGTCGTGTATGCTGGAGATGGGGCTGGGCATTGGTTTCCTGGACGATGAACAGCAGCTGGATAAAGAGGTTTTTGATTGGGTTGTATATATGGATTGACTTGCATAAAATCTCCTATAATTAAATTAATTGATTATCTCGTTTACATTCTTAGGCCAAGCATGCTTGGCCCTGTTTAAGACCTCATTTAATACGCTGTAGAATAACCATAAAAAACCGCTTGGCTATAAGGCTGACCAGATTGATCCACATTAATGAGAATATGGGGGAATTGAGCGGTACGCCACTTGTTGTTGACACCTACCAATAATCGTTGTCCTATTTGCCAGTAAGAAAAATTAGAATCCGAACCCACCTGCCATACAGTGTTATCACTCAACAACACTAAACGCTGATAAGGGTCAATATTGACAATGCGAAAAGTGTACGCCCCCATAGGTACTGGCGGATTAATTAAATTCACTTCTACAGCTTGATTTGTTGTACGATTATGCAACACATATTGATAAGAGGAAAACCAAGAAAAGCTAGGCTTAATAAAGATGTCATCACTTTGGACCCAGTACAAGACTTTTGCACGCCCACTGCTCTGCACTTCCCATTTAGAGGCGTCATGTAATTGCACGACATCTCCCGTATCTGAAAAAGCAACTAAGTGATAATAACCATCATTATGAATACGCTGAAGATACTGGCTATCATTACCATAATCGAAAGACTCAATCGCCCAATTCACCGTTTCCGACATATTCTCAACTAGACTTTCCTCTTGTTCAACATGAATCATCTCTGGAAAAGAGTTTTGTTCATCGGCATAGACACTACTAGTTGTGCTCATATATAGAAGAGCTGTACATAGGTTGACTAAAAGGCGGCCTACAAATAAACGGTTCATTAAAACCTCCACTAAATTAATGTTAAAATTCATGCATTCATCAATCATTGATGAGCTTTTGTAGTCTTTCAAAAATCGCCGAAAATCTGACTATTTTAGAAATGGAAAAAAACACAAACATTGATATTTAAAAATTTACCTCTAACCAAATGCTAATTTTTAACTTCTAATCAAAGCTCGCTTTTCTTGCTCTTTCTTTAGGCTAGCTAAAGAAGAGGTTCCTCAACTTGCCATCAGATCAGTCGACTTTCTAGTTTTTTTGTCTTACCCGGAATATATAGGGAATTATTATTAAGAAGGAATAAAGATGAATTAAAAAATGAAACTTCTGTTTAGGTAACCACCTAGGGGCTTTTAATTAGAAATATTTGACAGAAAACTTCATATTTAGCCCAGCTCTTTTGGTAATCGCTACCAAAGGAGTAAAAAATGGTCTCAAAATCATATAGAAATGATAGACGAATCTTGAAAAGGGAAATGAATATTGAGGAGTTTAAAGAAACTATTTTAAATGATTTGGTATTATTCCCAACCCACGACAGGCGCAGCATTGAACCTAATAGACTTGAGTATATTTTTTTTATCATCCTCTCTGCCATGTTAGCGAGAGCGAATAGCATTAATCAAATTGCAATATTTGCTAAATCCAAAGCCCAGTGGATAAGCGACTAATTGCAATAGAAACTATTCCAGGCTATGGAATTTTTGGTGGACATTCATCCGAATCAAGCCAGAATCTTTAAAGGCAATCTTAGTTGAATACTTAGAAACTGTTCCTCATGGATTAAGGGATCAAATAAACCTATTTCTGTCGCGATTTCAAGGAGTCCATAAATCGCAATAAAAATGAGTTTGATAACCATAAGAATGAATTAATTTTATAGACTTATAAAGTTAAATATTATAATGTTATAAACTATAAATTATAGATTTAATTAAATATCCTAATCAATTTAACCAAGTAATTATTATTATGAAAACTCCATTTCTTCATTGGCCCACAATGCCAACCCCTACAAACGAAGCTTTTTTAGCTATCTCAATTCCCGAGGACGTTTTAGTAATTATTTTTGATCAGGTTGTCAATCAAAGTCAATCTGTGCGAGACATTTCTTCTATTCTACTTACCTGCCATCAATGGAAATATATTTTCGAGAAAAAGCCTTGTATATCTTTAGTACAAGCTCTTTTTCAACTTCAAAATCATCATCAATCTGTGATTAAATTTCCCCAAGAGTGCTTGACAAAAAATGAACAAAACAAGAATTTTACATCGCAAGAACTTAAACTCATCGATCGAGTTCATAGCCGAATAGGATTTGAAAATTTATTAATGGTCGACTCAAAATTATTTCATCCAAAGAGTTTGTTTCTTTCTCTTTTAGATCGCTATTCATGGAATCCTGAAGTTTGTAAAAAGAGCGCCAATGAAAATATCCAGTTTGTGGCTAAAGAACAATTGTCTATTTTAAATTCCCTTATATTCGACACAGATGACCAAAGATTGAACGTTATTAAACATGACTTTATCGAAAAGTTTTACCTGGGTAGCATTCAAAATAAAAGCTATGGAGATGAAACATGGATGCAAGTAGAAAAATCTATTATCTCTACACTTAAAAAATTTCCTAATTTTAATGATAAAAAATTTTTCATTAAATTTGCTAAATGTTTTGGAAGTTCTGTTTTTAATATAAACGAAGACTTTAAAAAAGATCGGGAGATTGTCTTAACTGTTGTTCAGCAAAATGGTATGGCCCTTCAATTTGCAAATGAAAGCCTTAAAAAAGATCGAGAAATTGTCTTGGCTGCTATTAAGAAAAATGGCGACGCTCTTGCATATGCAGATAAAAGCTTTAAAAAAGATCGGGAGATTGTCTTGGCGGCCATTAAGCAACATGGCTGGGCTTTTGTCTATGCAGATGAAAGCCTTAAAAAAGATCGAGAAATTGTCTTAGCTGCTGTTACGCAAGCTGGACACACTCTTCAACGCATAGATGAAAGCTTTAAAAAAGATCAAGAGATTGTCTTAGCTGCTGTTAAGCAAGATGGACGCGCTCTTGACTGTGCAGATAAAAGCCTTACAAAAGATCAAGAAGTTGTCTTGGCTGCTGTTAAGCAAGATGGACGCGCTCTTCAATATGCAGATGAAAGCCTTAGAAACGATCGAGAAGTTGTCTTGGCTGCCGTTAAACAAAGAGGCGGCGCTCTTAAATATGCAAATGAAAATCTTAAAAAAGATCGAGCGTTTGTCTTGTTGGCTGTTCAGCAAAGAGGCTGCGCTCTTGAATACGCAGATGAAAGCTTTAAAAAAGATCGAGCGTTTGTCTTGTTGGCTGTTCAACAAAGAGGCTGCGCTCTTGAATATGCAGATGAAAGCCTTAGAAAAGATCGAGAAATTGTCTTGGCGGCCGTTAAACAAAATAGCCGGGCTATTCACTATGCAGATAAAAATCTTCAAAAAGATCAAGAGATTGTCTTGGCTGCCTCTCAGCAAGATGGTAAGGCTCTTCAATAATGCAGATGCAAGCCTTAAAAAAGATTAAGAGATTGTCTTATTAGCCTTTCCCTTTCAGCAAAAATAGCTCGACTCTTATATATGCCAATGAAATTTTAAAAAATTTATAGCAAATTTTTAGTCGGTTGACAAAAGATAATCAAAAAGTTGACAATAGAAATAGGAAGTATCTAAATGTTCCTTGCCTTCCATCACTATTATCTACTCCTCAAAATACCCCAGCTTTTTTCTCCCGACCTGCTTTCCTTCAACATTTGCTGAGATAGATTCGAGTGTTTTGATGAAAATTATTCAGTAGAGTAACATGTAATAAGGATCATATCCGCCTGTTCAACGGAAATAAGGAACCTTCTTCTCCCAGCAAAAAATCATTCAAGAAATGTAAGTTTATAGACTTATAAAATTAAATATTATAAATTTACTCTAACTATTGCATTAATCAATTTAATCAAAAAATAATTATGAAAACTTCCTTCTTTTATTCATCCACAATGCCAAACATTTCAAATGAAGATTTTTTAGACAGCTTGCCTAATGAGGTGTTAGGAATTATTTTTGATCAGGTTGTCAATCAAAGCCAATCTTCACCTGATATTTATTCTATTCTACTTACTTGTCAAAAATGGAAACACGTTATTGAGGAGCATCCTTGCATCTCATTAGTGCAGGCTCTTTTTCAACTTAAGTTTAGCCATCGAGCCGCTATTAAGATTCCCCAGGAGTGTATCATAACTAAGCACAAGCAGCATTTTACATGTCAGGAATTTAAACTGATCAATCGGGTCCATAGTGACAAAAGATTTGAAAAATTGTTAATGATCAAGTCAGAATTATTTCAAGTGAATAGTGTATTTCTTTCTCTTTTGGATCGCTATCCGTGGGATTTTGAAGTTTGCAAAAAAAGTGCCAATAAAAACATCCAGCATATAGCTGAAAAACAATCATCTATTTTAAGCTCTCTTATATCTGGCACTGATGAAGAAAGATTAACCATTATCAAAAATGACTTTATCGAAAAATTTTATCATGGCGGTCGAGGTCGGATATGGCAAACGGCCGAAAGATTTCTCATCTCCACACTCAAAAAATTTACTCCTTTTAACGATAACGCACTTTTTATTAAAGTTGCTCGCTGTTTTGGACATGCTGTTTTTGATATAGATGAAAGCCTTAAAAAAGATCGAGAGATTGTCTTGGCTGCCCTCCAGCAAAATGGCATGAATTTTCAATTTGCAGATGAAAGCCTTAAAAAAGATCGAGAGATTGCCTTAGCTGCCATTAATCAAGATGCTTGGGCTCTTCAATTTGCAGATGAAAGTCTTAAAAAAGATCGAGACATTGTCTTAGCTGCTGTTCAGCAATATGGCCAAGCTCTTCGATATGCAGATGGAAGCCTTAAAAAAGATCGAGACATTGTCTTAGCTGCCGTTAATCAGGATAGCGTAGCTCTTCAATATGCAGATGATCGTCTTAAAAAAGATCAAGAAATTGTCTTGGCTGCTGTTCAACAAAATGGTATGAATCTTCAATTTGCAGATGAAAGCCTTAAAAAAGACCGAGAGATTGTTTTGGTTGCCGTTAAGCAAAATGGCTTAGCTCTTCTATATGCAAATGAAAGCCTTAAAAAAGATCGAGAAGTTGTTTTGTTTGCCGTCAAGCAATATGGCTGGGCTCTTATATTTGCAGATGAAAGCCTTAAAAAAGATCGAGAGATTGTTTTGGCTGCCGTTCAGGAGTATGGCTGGTCTCTTCTATTTGCAGATTCAAGCTTTAAAAAAGATCGAGAAATTGTCTTGGCTGCCGTTAAGGAAAATGACAGAGTTCTTCTATTTGCAGATGAAATCGTTAAAAAAGATCAAGAGATTATTTTTGCTCCTCTTTAGCAAGATAGGCTTGTTTATCCCATATGCAGATTTAAGCCTTCAAGAAAACCTTTAATTTCACTAAATAACACTATCTTGTCAACTTTGCAAATTTTTAGTTCAGTTAACAGAGTGTCATGTAACCTGAAGGGCTTCCAGTGTCAAATATTTTTAGTAAAAACACCCTGCCTAGAATGCTGTGTATAAAGACCCTTTGCTATGAATATTTAAATGATCTAAGTACAACAACCATTTTTTCTGGTTCACAGTACCCTTCCACCGGGACTTAACAAAGAACTATTTTTGGACTTGATATTCGTCGCATCAATTTAACAACACCACGGCTGTAATAGACTTTAGAGGCATATCTCCCGAAAATAACGCGAAAAACATCAAGCCCAAAACAGTTCTTTGTTAAGTCCCGGCATATGGCTAGGTAATCGGAATTTTTATCTTTGTTTTTGCAATGTTGCTTGATCCATATCCTTTCCCTCAGCGACGAGTGGCGTTAGCCGCGCATGGATAGTAGCCGTGGATGTAGGCGCAAGCCGAAACCCACGGTTACCCTCAAAACAAATTTGAGCCACGTTAGTGGCGTAGCATTCGTTTAAATAAACATTGCTCCACAATCACATTTCCTACGCCACTAACGTGGCTTCATTTTTTTACCATACACCGTGGGTTTCGGCTTGCGCCTACACCCACGGCTACTATCCATGCGCGGCTAACGCCGCTTGAGCGACAAATTTAGCTTCTGGAGTTTGCCAGAAGCATTTCGATCCTAGCCTATGGCCGGGACTTAACAAAGAACTGTTTTGGGCTTGATGTTTTTCGTGCCATTTTCGGGAAATATGCCTCTAAAGTCTATTATAGGCGCGGTGTTGTTAAATTGACGGGACGAATATCAAGCTCAAAACAGTTCTTTGTTAAGTCCCGGCCATAGGCTAGGATCGAAATGCTTCCGGCAAACTCCAGAAGCTAAATTTGTCGCTCAAGCGGCGTTAGCCGCGCATGGATAGTAGCCGTGGGTGTAGGCGCAAGCCGAAACCCACGGCTACCCTCAAAACAAATTTGAGCCACGTTAGTGGCGTAGCATTCGTTTAAATAAACATTGCTCCACAATCACATTTCCTACGCCACTAACGTGGCTTCATTTTTTTTACCATACACCGTGGGTTCCGGCTTGCGCCTACACCCACGGCTACTATCCATGCGCGGCTAACGCCGCTTGAGCGACAAATTTAGCTTCTGGAGTTTGCCAGAAGCATTTCCTTCCTATCCTATGGCCGGGACTTAACAAAGAACTGTTTTGGGCTTGATGTTTTTCGTGCCATTTTCGGGAAATATGCCTCTAAAGTCTATTACAGGCGCGGTGTTGTTAAATTGACGGGACGAATATCAAGCCCAAAACAGTTCTTTGTTAAGTCCCAGCCCTCCACTATCTACTCAATCATTCATTGCAAATGCAAAGCCATTTTTGATTAAAATATTCGCGAGAGCATACAATAGAGTGTTCACCTGTCCCAGCATAGGTGACGTCCTTCTATCCTGACAAAAAGCATTTATAAATGAATTAACTTTGTGTTAAACTAATTTAGAAATTTCCGCTTTGGCCAATTTAGAAATTTCCGATTTTCTATAAATAATTATATCACATTCCTTAATTCCTTTTGTTTCATATGGATGTTAAATGATTGATTTTTCCAAGGATGAGTAGATTTTTTTGGATGGCCAAATTCTTGAATTCCAATCTTGCATTTTATCCTCATTTTCAGAAGGCAATTCGTTATATGGGATAAAATGAAGTTCTTTATCCTTAAAGAATAAACGCAAAATTCCATTTCTTTGTTGCCTTATTTCAATTTTAGCCTTTTTGGAAGTGTAAAATTCCTTTCTTCACAAATTTGATAAATTTTGTTATTAAAATGAATGGACAGATCGTTTGTTAAAGTTCTTTCCTCGTACCTGCATAAAATACGAGAAAGATCATTTTCTAGGGGGCCGGTGAGCATCAAAAGTGCTAGCCGGTTCCTTAGAAAATTTATTATTATGTAAAGGAATGTATTTTTTAAAAAATTCATTGGCATCTTTTAGGTTTGGGATATTCCTAAGCCGCATTGATGAATCTCCTGCAATTTCTCACTAATAAGTGTTAGACCAAAATCTTCATAATGCTCTTTAATGAGATCCAAAACTTTTCTTTTAAATTGCGGATTATAGCTTCGGTTACTTGATTTTCCGCGCTGTTTGGATACCAAGCCTTTAAGGCCTTGCCTCCTATGCTCATAAAGAAGATTGCGCACTTGCCTTGTCGATAGATTTAATAATCTGCACTTTACTTGCGAAATATGCTTGGTATTGATTTCTAATAAAATTCTATAACGTTCAAGTTTTTTACTAGACATTTCCAATATTTCCTCCATTTTAGACCTCCTTTGTGTAAGGAAGTCATTTACCAAAAACGGAAATTTCTAACTTGGTAGAAACCGGAAATTTCTAATTTGTTCTAACAAAATGAATTAACTTTGTATACTGATAAAGTTAAATATTATAAAATTATAAAATTATAAAATTATAAAATTATAAAATTATAAAATTATAAATTTAACTAAATTAAATACTAATCAATTTAAACAAAGAATTATTATGAAAACTACCCTCCATTGGCCTACAATCCCAAACATTTCAAACGAAGCTTTTTTAGCTACCTCACTTCCCGAGGAAGTTTTAGGAATTATTTTTGATCAGGTTGTCAATCAAAATCAATCTGTGCAAGACATTTTTTCTATTCTACTTACCTGTCATCAATGGAAATGTGTTTTTGATAAAAACCCTTGCATATCTTTGGTGCAAGCTCTTTTTCAACTTCAACATCATCCTCAATCTGAAATTAAGTTTCCCCAAGAGTGCCTGAGAGTTGAACAAGACAAGAATTTTACGTCGCAAGAACTTAAACTCATCGACCGATTTCATAGCCAACAAGGATTTGAAAATTTATTAATGCGCGACTCAAAATTATTTCACCCAAAGAGTTTATTTCTTTCTCTTTTAGACCACTATTCATGGAATCCTGAAAGTTGCAAAACCAGCACCAATGAAAATATCCAGCGTGTGGCTGAAGAACAATTGTCTATTTTAAATTCCCTTATATTAGGCACGGATGACCAAAGATTAGCCGTTATTAAACATGACTTTATCGAAAAATTTTACCTGGGTGTTAGTCAAAATAAAACTAATCGAGATGAAACATGGAGACAATTAGAAAGATCTGTTATCTCTACACTTAAAAAATTTCCCAATTTTAACGATAAAAAAGTTTTTATTAAATGTGTTCAATGCTTTGGACGTTCTGTTTTTACTATAAACGACAGCTTTAAAAAAGATCGGGAGATGGTCTTGGCTGCTGTTAAGCAAAATGAAACAACTCTTCACTATGTAGATGAAAGCTTTAAAAAAGATCAAGAGATTGTCTTGGTTGCTGTTAAGCGATGTGGGAACATGCTTCACCATGTAGATGAAAGCTTTAAAAAAGATCGAGAAATTGTCTTAGCTGCTGTTAAGCAACAGTTCCGCATTCTACAATTTATAGATGAAAGCCTTAAAAAAGATCGAGAGATTGTCTTAGCTGCTGTTAAGCAAGATGGACGCGCTCTTCAATATGCAGCTGAAAGCCTTAAAAAAGATCGAAAACTTGTCTTGGCTGCGGTTAAGCAAAGAGGCGAGGCTCTTCAATATGCAGATGAAAGCCTTAAAAAAGATCGAGACTTTGTCTTGTCGGCTGTTCAACAAAGAAGCGGCGCTCTTGAATATGCAGATAAAAGCTTTCAAAAAGATCGAGACTTTGTCTTGTTAGCTGTTCAGCAAAGAGGCAGCGCTCTTGAATATGCAGATGCAAGCTTTAGAAAAGATCGAGACATTGTCTTGGCTGCTGTTAAGCAATATGGCTGGGCTCTTCAATATGCAGATGCAAGTCTTAAAAAAGATCAAGAGATTGTCGAGGCGGCTGCCGTTAAGCAAAATGTCTATGCGTTTGCGTTTAGCTTGTTGGGCTAGAATGCTGTGTATAAAGACCCGGTAAGTGACTTTATCGAAAAATTTTACCTGGATAGCATTCAAAATAAAAATGATCGAGATGAAACATGGAATCAAGTAGAAAAATCTATTAAAATGAATGTATCCCATCTCCTCCAAAAGATAAGAAACCCTCTTCTTCTCTGACAGAGAAGCATTCATGAATGACTTAACTTCGTAGACTTATAAAATTAAATATTTTAAAATTAAAATTATATATTTAATCTAAATACCACACTATTTAATTTAAAAATAATTATGCAAATAATCACCTTTAATTCAGATAAAATGGAAAACACTTCAAATGAAGCATTTTTAGACACCTTACTTCCCAAGGAGGTGTTGGGAGTTATTTTTGACCAGGTTGTCAATCAAAGCCAATCTTTAGCCGATATTTCTTCTATTTTACTCACCTGTCAAAAATGGAAAGACGTTCTTGAGGAGAACCCGTGCATCTCTTTAGTGCAGGCCCTGTTTCAAGTTAAAATGAGTCATGGATCTGCTATTAAGCTTCCCCAGGAGTGTATTAAAACTGAGCAAAAGAAGTATTTTACATCTCAGGAACTTAAACTGATCGATCTAGTTCATAGTGAAAAAAGATTTGAAAAATTGTTAATGGTTAAGTCCGAATTATTTCAATTGAATAGTTTATTTCTTTCTCTTTTGGATCGCTATCCGTGGGATCTTGAAACTTGCAAAAATAGCGCCAATAAAAATATCCAGCTTGTGGCTGAAAAACAATTGTCTATTTTAAACTCTCTTGCATCAGGCACTGATGACCAAATATTAACCGTTATCAAAGATGACTTTATTGAAAAATTTTACCAGGGTAGTCGAGGTGAAACATGGCAGCCGGCAAAAACATCTATCATCTCCACGCTTAAAAAATTTCCCAATTTTAATGATAAAAAACTTTTTATTAAAGTTGCTCATTGTTTTGGACGTTCGGTTTTTGATATACATGAAGGCTTTAAAAATGATCGAGAGATTGTCTTGGCTGCCGTTCAGCAAAATGGCTGGGCTCTGCAATATGCGCATGAAAGCCTTCAAAAAGATCGAGAGATTGTCCTGACAGCTGTTCAGCAAACTGCCTGGGTTCTTCAATTTGCACATGCAAGCCTTCAAGAGGATCGACAGATTGTTTTAGCTGCCGTTAAGCAAAATGGTTGGGCTGTTCAATATGCAAATGAAAGCCTTCAAAAAGATCGAGAAATTTTCTTGGCTGCCGTTAAGCAATATAGCTGGGCTCTTCAATTTGCAGATGAAAACCTTAAAAAAGATCGTGAGATTGTTTTGGCTGCCATTCAACAAGATGGCAGATCTCTTAGATATGCAGATGAAAGTTTAAAAAAAGATCGAGATATTGTCTTAGCTGCCGTTCAGCAAAATGGCTGGGCCCTTCAATATGCAGATGAAAGCCTTAAAAAAGATCGAGAGATTTTCTTGGCTGCCGTTCAGCAGAATGGCTGGGCTCTTCAATTTGCGGATGAAAACTTTAAAAAAGATCGAGAGATTATCTTAGCTGCCGTTCAACAAGATGGTAGAGCTCTTCGATATGCAGATGAGAGTTTTAAAAAAGATCGAGAAATTGTTTTGACTGCCATTAAGCAAAATCGTTTGTCTGTTCACTATGCAGATTTAAGCCTTCAAATAGTATAAGATATTTGGGCGGAAGATCTTGACAGAGAAATATTCATAAAATATCTAGACTTAAAAAATAAAAAAAACACAAAATCAATAAAAAAAATTAAGTATATAGATTTAAGACAAAATTCATAATAATTATTCTAATTTAAAAAATAATTATGCAATTAACTTCCATTCATTCACAAATAATACAAAACATTTCAAACGAACCTTTCTTAGATACCTCACTTCCTAAGGAAATATTAGGAGTTATTTTTGAGCAGGTTATCAATCAAAGCGACTTTTTAGGTGACATTTCTTCTATTCTACTCACCTGTCAAAATTGGAAAGGCATCCTTGAAAAGAACTCTTGCATCTCGTTGGCGCAGACTCTTTTTCAACTTCAATTTAGTCATCGATCTACTATTAAGTTTCCTCAGGAGTGTATCACAACTAAGCAAAAGCAGCATTTTACATCTCAGGAACTTAAAATGATCGACCAAGTTCATGGTAAAACAAGATTTGAAAAATTGTTAATGGTCCAGTCAGAATTATTTCACTCGAATAGTTTATTTCTTTCTCTTTTGGATCGCTATCCATGGGACCTTGAAGTTTGCAAAAAGAGCGCCAATAAAAATATTCAACTTGTGGCTAAAGATCAATTGTCTATTTTAGACTCTCTTATAGCAGGTTCTGATGACCAAAAATTAACCATTATCAAAAATGATTTTATCAAAAAATTTTACAACGGCGGCCGAGGTCAAACATGGGATCAAGCAAAAAAATCTGTCATCTCCACATTTAAAAATCTTCCCAATTTTAATGATAAAAAAATTTTTATTAAAATTGCGCGCTGTTTTACAGACGCCGTTTTTTATATACACGAACGCTTTAAAAAAGATCGAGAGATTGTCTTGGCTGCCGTTCAGCAAAATGGCTGGGCTCTTCAATTTGCAGATGAAAGCCTTAAGAAAGATCGAGCAATTGTCTTAGCTGCCGTTAAGCAATATAGCTGGGCTCTTCGATATGCAGATGAAACCCTTCAAAAAGATCGAGAGATTGTCTTGGCTGCCGTTAAGCAAATTGGCGATACTCTTCAATTGGCACATGAAACTCTTAAAAAAGATCGGGAGATTGTCTTGGCTGCTGTTAAGCAAAATGGTGTGGCTCTTCAATATGCAGATGAAAGCTTTAAAAAAGATCGAGAGGTTGTCTCAGCTGCCATTCAACAAGATGGCAGAGCGCTTAGATATGTAGATGAAAACCTTAAAAAAGATCGAAAGATTGTCTTGATGGCCGTTAAACAAAACCCCCTTGCTATTCAACATGCGGATTTAACTCTTCAAATCGAACTTATAAATTCACAACACCCCTACATAACACTATCTAATCAAATTTGCAAATTTTTGCTCAGTTAAAAAAATTAGGGGTGATTGTTCAAACAATTTTTCAAATTGTTTCCTATAATTTGGCATGATTCAATTAAAGGTTAACATGTTTATGCCGTCCTTTCAGGACTCGATGTCTTTTTGATAGAACCCAGGCCTCATCTTCTTAACTTAAAGCATAAGAGGTTTAAAGCTGTCCTCATACATACTTCTCACTAAAAAAAGCTACTCCTTTTCAAAACGACAGCCCTGAGCAATAAGATTATCAATATAAGTTAAATCAAAATCTGATTGAATAAATTTGGGATCATCTAGCATATACAAATGAAAATCAATTGTGGAATTAACACCCCCTATATGAAACTCACGTAAAGCACGTTTTCCTATTGCAATAGCTTCTGAGCGATCTTTTCCTCTAACAATGAGCTTAGCGATCATAGAGTCATAGTTGGGGGGAATAGAATAGCCTGAATAACAAGCGCTATCTACACGCACATGTGGACCTCCTGGAGGTAAATAATATTCGAGCTTCCCTGGCGAGGGGGCAAAATTATGCATGGGATTTTCAGCATTGATGCGAAACTGAATGACATGTCCATCAAATACAATATTTTTTTGCTTATACTTGAGCTTTTCGCCTTGCGCAATGCGTAGTTGCTCAACAACTAAATCAACACCCGTTAATTCCTCCGTCACAGTATGCTCAACCTGAATGCGAGTATTTACCTCCATGAAGTAGAAATTTTGCTTATTATCTAACAGAAATTCGACCGTTCCCGCTGAAAAATAATTAGCAGCTTTCACCACATTCACAGCCGCCTGTCCAATTTTCTGTCGCATTTTGGGAGTGAGAACGGGACTCGGAGATTCTTCAATGAGTTTTTGGCGGCGCCTTTGCGTCGTACAATCCCGTTCCCCTAAGTGAATATAATTGCCATGCTTATCCCCAAGCACCTGAACTTCAATATGGCGAGGATTCATAATCATTTTTTCTAAATAGACATCTGGGTTTCCAAAGCTAACTTCAGCTTCAGCTCGTGCAGCAGCGAATTGCTTAGTAAATTCCTCTTCGTTGTATGCAATGCGAATTCCCTTCCCGCCTCCGCCTGCTACAGCCTTGATAAAGATAGGAAAATCCAATTTCTTAGCATCATAAAGCGCCTGCTTAAGATCTATTACAACACCATTAGATCCAGGAATAACCGGACAGCCTGCCGCTTTGGCCGTTGCTTTTGCTTTTGCTTTATCTCCTAATAAGGCAATGGCTTGGGGCGAAGGGCCAATAAAATTAAGACCGCAGCTCTCACAAATCGAGGCAAAATTGGCGTTTTCGCTTAAAAAACCATAGCCAGGGTGAAGGGCATCTGCACCGGTAATCTCACAGGCAGAAAGAATATTGGGGATCTTAAGATAAGATTTATGCGAAGGCGCTTCGCCAATACAAATGGCTTCGTCCGCATGTAAAACATGAAGGGCTTCAGCATCTGCTTGAGAATAAACAGCAACAGTTTGAAGACCTAAATCATGACAGGCACGAATAATGCGAACCGCAATTTCGCCTCGATTAGCAATGAGAACTTTTTGCATAAGTCGGGATGTGTCCTAAAATTTATTCGATGATTCGGAAGAGTTTGGTACCAAATTCCACAGGTTGGCCTGTTTCAGCAAGCACCTCCGCAACAGTTCCTGTTACATTAGCTTTAATTTCATTCATAACTTTCATGGCTTCAATGATGCAGACAACAGTATTCTTATCGACCTTATCTCCTACCTTGACAAAAGGGGGATCTTCAGGCGAAGAAGCAATATAAAATGTCCCTACCATAGGTGAATTGACATACACACTGTTGACATCTTCTTGAGTAGGTAGTTCTGTTGCAATAGGCGAAGTCATGGGTCTCGCAGGCATTTCTGATCCACGAGATAGGGCTTGATCAGTTCGTCTCCAGGCCGGGGGTTGCTTAAAAGTTTCATCTGCAAATTCGAGCGATGTTTCTACAAATCGTCCGCCTGCATGTTCTTCTCGTTCAAGAACAAGTTCAAAATTTTCTTTCTTTAATGTGATACGCTTGATACCAGTACGGCCCATAGCTGCCATGAGCTCTTTAATTTGTTTTAATTCCACTTCAATTTCCTTTGTCATTTATCATTAAAGTTTGATCACAAATTTATGCTAAACCTAAAATTCAGGTTAAAAGACACGCCTTCCCCATTGAGTAAGAAAAAGTGTTTCTTCAAATGTCGATTCTCTTTCCAAAATAGCATTACGGTAGGGAAAACGGCCAAAACGAGCTATCTGTTGTTGATGCAAAATAGCAGATTGAAGGAAGTCCTGCATCTGAGGTCGAATTGCCTCAGGAGACTGTACGACCAATTGCCGGTAAGAAGCGACTGAAAGATCTTGAGTGGCAAAATCTTCAGAATGCTCGAGCGGCAAATAAAAAAAAGCTCTTTCGATTGGAAAGAGTGGCTTGTCCTCCCCCTTTTGCAATCCCTCTAATACCAAAGCTTTTGCCATGCGGTCTAACGCAAATGCGCGAGGTTGATTGCGGTAAATATGACGAGGAAATTGATCAAGCAATAAAATAAGGGCTAATAGCCCTCTGGGCGTCTCACGCCAACTATTATATTCTCCTCGACTCGCATTGATCATATCGCTTAAAAAATGATTGCGAATTTGACGATCAATCTCTGGTGTACTGGCAAACCACACTTGTAATTTCTCTTCGGGAAAAAAATCGGGACCTGGTAAAAAACCAAACCAAAAATTTAAAATATCTTCAATACGATCTTCTCCCAAAGGAACATTAGGCATCATGGGTAAGGGCTGAGCCCCTAAGGCAGGTGGCCCAGGAAGAGGTGACGGCAAAGCAGCTGTTTTAGCCGATGCTTGAGAGGTAGGGAAAGGGGCGTTTGGATAGACTTGAGCCTGTAAAAATAAAGGGATGGTTTGTAAACAGATTCCTAAAACTTGACTTATTTTTGAATAGGCTTTCATGAACACTCCTAATTGCCCTCCTTTCAATGAATTTGATGGAAAGGAGGATAGTGAAACACCTCTTAGACACGCTGAATATATTCTTCAGTTTTGGTATCTACCTTGATAATATCACCTGTCTCAATAAATGGGGGAACCTCAATTTTAGCGCCTGTTTCTAAAATGGCCATTTTTGTTCCGGCTGATGCGCTTCCCTCTTCCTCTGTTTGAGTTTTAGCCACCATTAACTCCAAGAATTGAGGAAGTTCCACAGCAAAAATTGTATCGCCATAGAAAAAAGCTTTAAGCTCTACCCCTTCTTTTAAAAAATTGACTTTGTCTCCCACAATTTGCGATGGAACAAGCACTTGCTCAAGATTAACAACATCTAGAAATAAGAATTCCTCCCCTTCTGGATAGAGAAATTCTAATCGACGTTCGATTAATGAAACATCTTTAATAGGTTGATTGAGCTTAAAATTCTTTTCAACTGTTTCACTTGTTCCGAGATCTTTGAGTTTTGTTTTAATAAAGGGAGTGCCCTTGGGAACAGTCACTTTGACGCTAGATTCCACTCGGTAGAGTTTATTATTGATAGAAATTGTCATTCCGGGAGTTAGTTGATTACTTGTCGCCATAATTCCTTTAACTTTTACTAATGAAATAATTTAACGATTTAAACTTGCTCGGCTGCCATACGCATGTTTCTAATTGCCATCTTCATATCTGAAGCATGATAAAGACTTGTTCCTGCAACGAGGACATTTGCTCCTGCATCTACGCAGAGTTTGACATTTTCTTGATTAATTCCCCCATCCACTTGTATATCAAAAGGAGGAAGCTGATGCTCGGCAGATTTTTCATTTTTAGAGGTCACTCCTCCCGCACGGATGTTCAATTGGTTGCATAAATCACGCGTAAATTTGACTTTATCTAAAACATCTTCAATAAACGATTGCCCGCCAAACCCCGGATGGACTGTCATTAAAAGAATCCTGTCACATTTATCTAAATAACGAGGAATCATAGAGATAGAAGTTTCTGGATTAAAAGCAAGCCCAGCGCAAATATTGCATCTGCGAATATAATTTAATGTTTCTTCTACCTCTTCGGTAGCTTCTAAATGGAAAGTGATATTATCTGCTCCAGCTTCGACAAAGCGCTCAATGTAATCGAATGGATTATAAATCATGAAATGGACATCTAGAAAAAGGTCAGTTGCACGATTAATCGCTGCCACAGCCTGTGGACCCATGCTCAAATTAGGAACAAAATGACCATCCATAATATCGATATGGAGGGACTCAGCTCCAGCATCTTGAGCACGCTTAGCCTCATCAGCTAAATAGCCAAAATCACCAGCTAAAATCGAAGGAACAATTTTAATAGGTAGTCGTTCTTTCATGAATGTCCATTTTACGTCAATTTCTCTTTATTCATACCTTGAAATTCAACCAAAGTCAAGCAGGGTGAGTGGGAGGATGACTAACCTCCTTGTACAATATTTGTGCCTAAAGCAATAGGAACAATCACACGAGGCGTTTGATTCCATACAATCCATAATTCTCCAAAAGGATTAAGACGACCCATCGTTCTCAATCCAATGCCTAAGATTGTGATTTGCAGCGTCATATAAAGAGCAACTTTGATCATCCAGGGTTTTAGTTGCTGAGCAATTGGAATAACGCGTGAGACAACATTGACTAATTCTTCTGGATAAAATAAAATTGTCACCCCAATAATAGCAGTCAAGGTAACCGAAAGGATCATTAAAGGATTGCGAATATTTCGCATGGCATAATCCGTGATTTTCATCAGTGGATAAGCCAAGAAATCGCCCAAATGCTCCATCCGTGTTTTGGCATATATCACTCTTTCATTGTTATCGACATCCCAAAATTCTCGAGCTCCTGCAAATTGCCAATATTCGGAAAAAGAGTTAAATCCTATAGGTGTAAAAGAAATCATCATTCGCTCTCTAAAATAAAAAAGGATTAGACACCAGGATTAATCACATTCTTCTCATCAATTGGATCGTCATACTCATCTTGGAATGCAACTTTAACCGGCCTTGCTACGTTGACAGGAATTGCTACAAGAGGTGCTCCTCCTCTATACCAAGAATCCATTAAATCATTATTACGAAAACGGCCATAAGCACGCAACGCAGCAGAGACAATATGGGCGACAATTGTGAGATAAGCTGCAAATTTTAATGTTTCTTGAGAAGGGAGAGGAAGTTTTGAGATGATTGCTTTTGCATAAAAAATAGATTCCTTAGGATAGAAAAGATAAGTTGTTCCTGCAAGAGCGATTTTCGTCAGCACCAGGGTAATCCAACGAGGTTCTTTCATCAAACGCCACGCTTTTTTAGGAAAATTTTCAATCATCCAAAGTCCTAAATCCCCTACTTTTTCTACCCAATTTTTATCATATCCAAAGCGAGGAATATGAGGAGCTAAACCAAATTTAGCATGTTGATAAAAGTGATAAAATAAGCCATCAGGCGCATGATAATTTAGTCCTATCATAATCTAATTCCTTAAAATAAGTTTGACAAAATATATAATAAATCATAGACTATGATCCAAATAATTAAAATAGTCAATGTAAATGTCTCATTTAGCCATAGCGCCATTCATTCCCTATCTTGCTTCCATGATTCGTATTGTGCGCTAAGCGCACATTTTATCTTTCTCCTTTTACACTTATCCTCATTCAACAACCCAGTCGGAAAAATCGCTGGATCACACTCTACAAAAGAGAAACTTTAATTTTAATTTAACTTCTATTTATGAGATGAAATTATGTCTTCCTCATCACGTGTTTTTTCAACTGGCCTTGCCATGTTTTCAATGTTTTTTGGAGCAGGCAATGTCGTTTTTCCATTAGTTGTGGGACAAACAGCAGGCGACCAAACGCCTTTTGCTCTAATGGGATTATTGCTTACTGCAGTGGGTGTTCCCTTCTTAGGCCTTATCGCGATTCTGTTATTTCATGGAGATTACCAACAGTTTTTTGCACGCTCAGGGAAAGTGCCAGGCTTTCTGTTAGCTGCGGCCATCATGTTACTGATCGGCCCATTTGGTGGTCTGCCGCGCTGCGTTGCTCTTTCTTATTCAACCTTAAAGCTTTCTTGGCCATTTTTACCTTTTAACCTTTTTAGCTTCTTGTCTTGCTTGGTCATTTTCTTTTGTGCTTACAAGAAGACTCGTATGTTAAGCTTATTAGGTTATATCCTAACTCCCCTCCTCCTTTTTAGCTTGGCTGTCATTGTGATTGTAGGGCTATGGACGGGTGAAACCAGCCCTTCTTCTTCTTTAACAGCTACACAATCGTTTTGGCATGGCTTTATGGAAGGCTATAATACAATGGACCTTCTAGCTTCATTTTTCTTTTCGGCTATCATTTATAACACTCTCAAGCAGGAATCAAAAGCTTCTAACCCCAAAGAAGAACGCGATCTTCTTTTTCTTTCTTTAAAGGCGAGTGGCATTGGAGGATTTCTTTTAGCTTTAGTTTATGTGGGATTTAGCTTGGCCACTGCTTGGCATGCTTCCAGCTTATCTATCACCAATCAAGGGGAAATTTTAGGCGCTCTGACATTAAAAATTTTGGGTCCTTATGCTGGTCTAGTCGCCTCTGTAACAATTGCACTTGCTTGCTTGACAACAGCAATTGCCCTTGCGGCTGTGTTTGCAGAATTTCTACAGAAGGTTTTATCTCGCAACCAGCTATCCTATTTTCAAGCTCTGGCCATTACATTGATTGCAGGTTTCTTGGTTTCTTTGCTGGAATTTACAGGAATTGTCACTCTTTTGGCGCCTTTATTGCAAGTCGCTTACCCTGCACTAATTGTGTTTACGATATTCAATATCGTTTCGCGTCTAAGAGCCATGAGGGCCGCCTTGCAAATATCTAGTTCAGATTTAACTGAAGAATCGAGGATGAATACAACAGTAGGAGTAAGTCAAGCTTAAGCTCTCACCTTACGCAAGCGAGGTTAAAGAATCTGTGATGTCCTTAAATAACCAAATAGCTTGATTGTTTAATAGCCCTTCAGGCTCTGAACATTGGACATTTTTGAAAGACTTCCTTCTATAACGATTGTAGGGCTATACCTATTAAATGGTACATGCTCCACAATCATTTTAAGGACGATTAAAAAAAATAGTCCATTTTCAGAGCCTAAAAGGCTTCAAATAAAAAATAAACAAGGGCATCGACCCATACGCATCAAGCTAAGAGATGAGCTTAAGTTAAGCAACGCTTTCAGTCGCCCGCCGCTTCGCTCTGGGCTCTGTGCGGGGTTGAAGGACCCACCGTTCGGTCGCCCTCCGGGCTCGGTCACGGTGGGCTAGTAACAGTCGTCCTCCGGACTCTAGCGGCAATGTAGAGGCCATGGGAATGCTAGTCAAGGCGTTTTAATAATGCCGCGAGAGTCCGGAAGACGACTGATCCTAGCCCACCGTGACCGAGCCCGGAGGGCGACCGAACGGTGGGTCCTCATCCCCTCACCTAGTACTCAACCACATTAGTTTTGTGTATTTAGACTGCTTCAAAGCCCCGGGGTTGAATTGGCGTAAGTGGGTCCATATTGCTAATATTGACCCACTTACGCCAATTCAACCGCGGGAGCTTTCAAGCAATCTAAATACACAAAACTAATGTGGTTGAGTACTAGAGCCCAGAGCGAAGCGGCGGGCGACTGAAAGCGTCGCTTAACTTAAGCTCATCTCTTAGTCTAATGCACATCGCTTTTCTTGACACTAATGCGACCAATCTCCGAATCTTCTAAAATTTGGCGAATGATTTGGAAAAACTGTTCTTTTTTTTGAGGATCATGCGCGCAGCAAATATACCCTAAGCAGGAATATCCGTGTGTCTTAATATAGGCATAAGCAAGCTCGGTAGAAGGAATCTGCATTTCTTGGATGGCATGATGGATACTATCTTTGATTGTAAAATCTTCCACAATAACGAGAGTAAAAATATTATAAGGCTCGGCATGGAATCGAAGATAATAACCATCAGATTTATATTCTTTTAATCCTTCTAAGAGCATAAGGAATAAAGTTTTAAAAGCATTAGGATCCAACAAGGCCCGCACAACAACAGGAGCGAGCGAGTAAAAGAAGTTTTCTAAAAGAAGTTCATCATAATCTTTGACATCGCTTAAAATATTGCGAATTGTAGATAAAAGCTCATGTTGTTTTGAAATCATTCCTCCATTATAATCTCTAATTTCTCCCACAACCTTTAGAAGCTCACTCACCACTGTCTGACGCGCTTTGTAAAGATCAATAGAATTATCTGCTCTTAAAAAACCATCCTTGGGCAATTTTAAACGAAAAACCGTTGCTTCTTTAGCATATTTTTTCCGCACATATCCCATAATCTTAGTGCGGTCATGCAAATATTCAACAGAAGTCTGAGTTTGTTTGAATAAGTCAGCAATTGCTAAGCTTTCAGGCTTAAGTAAACGAGCTAGAATAATGGTGAAATAAAGATGTGCATAAGCTTGCTCATCAAATATAATGGATACTTGCGGAATATCACGTACATACTTAATTTGATTGGTCAACGTCAAGATATTGCGCATGACTTCTTCTTCGTTGCGAGGCATGAAAATCGTATGCAAACGATGCTCAATGCGATTTTTAAGATTTCCAGGAAGATCGCGGCGCAACTTGCGAATTTCAGTTGATGTAAAAGAGCTGCCATCTCTTTTTTCAACTTCAATATAGGCAAGGCAAATATTTTCTGAACCTAGCTTATGAATAAAAAAGGAATGGTCAACAGCTATAGCAGAAGGAATATAGTGTTGAATGGCTTTGATGAGATGTTTTTCTCCAAAACTTTCTTGATCGCGCAAGAAATTGACCCCTACAAGAAAACTCAAAACTCGCTTAGAACCGCCATTTGCAGTCTGAATGTGAGCACGAAAAATTTTCAAATTTAAATAACGACGATGAGAATTCTTCTTAATCGATTCTTTCAAACCTTTGCGAAATAAATATTGAATGCTAATAATTCGACTTAAATGACGCGCCTGTCGCATTGCTTTAAATTCATCTCGGCAGGTGACAAGAACATGTTGCATTTCAGTGAAAACATCTCTGTCGTAATCCTCTGGAAAGCGCTTAACAAGAAAGGCGATGAAACTCTGGATAAGAGCTGTTTTATCATCCGCTGTCAACCCTTTAATTTCCATAATACGATGGGCATAGAATTCAGAATAAATACCTAATACAATTTCTGATTCGATAATGGGGAAATTACGCTGAATTTCTTCAAATTCTGTTTGATCAGCAACGCTAATCATCACTTCACAAAGCGTATACACTTCCTCACTCAAATAACTTAAGCGAAAATCAGTCGCATAGACCAGCACAACATTGAGTCGCCGACCAGGCGTCAACCAGCGACTAATCATCTCAAAGAAAAACTTAAAAGAATTAGACCGATATTTGGAAAGCGCAAAAAATGACAGCGTAGCAGGAAAATTCCGCGTATCCGAACAAGTAATCAAAGGGATCACTTGTTCAAGGATCTGCTTCTGATGCTTGCATGTGGCTTCAGCACTTTCTTTGGATTTAAAAAAATCAACGGGTAAAATTTTTTTAAGAGTGCGCAAAACGACGTCACGATAATATTGATTACTAATTCCATCCCCTTCTGGAGATTCAAATAAAGTTGTAATAATTAATGAATCTGGAGGATTAGACATACATGCCCTACATATTCTCTCTTATCTCATGAACGTATTTCATTTCTGTAAAGGCTTAAATTCGAGCTCGAATTTAAGCCTTTACAGAAATGAAATACGTTCATAAAGGGGAGTTTCTATTTTCTTTTTCTGTTTTTCAAAAATCATCGTCCCTGGATGCTCATGATAGGAACACATAAAGGATCGAACCTGTAAAGGCAAGCCATTTTTCGCCGCCAAGCGTATTGCTCGGGCATGGAGAATTTTAGCTCCTTGCTCTACAATGTCTAACGCTGCTTGATAGGAAAGATGAGAGTAACAAACAGCATGAGCCTTTTTTTTAGGATCATCATCAAAGACACCAGGAACGTCTTTAAAGAATTCTACTTTTGCAGCTTTTAAAGCAATTCCTAAGGCAACCGCAGAAGTATCAGATCCTCCCCGACCCAAAGTCGTAATTTCTTTATCTACACTTACACCTTGGAAACCAGCCACAATGACAACCTTCCCCTGCTCTAAGCTTGATTCAATTCGTTGAGGACGCACATCGATAATATGGGCCTGAGAATGTTGCTGACAGGTGATAATTCCAGACTGACTGCCTGTAAAGCTTACCGCTTCCTGATTTTTAAAACATAAAGCCATAGCCAACAAGGACATGCTAATGCGCTCTCCTACGCTAATTAACATATCATATTCTCGCTGCGGAGGCTGAGGATGTACTTGCTTGGCCAATTGAATCAGTTGATCGGTTGTCTCTCCCATGGCGCTGACGACAACGACAATTCGCGGATACTTAGCTCGCCTTGCAATAATAAGGTCAGCAATATAGGCAAATTGTTCGGAAGTCGCAACAGCTGCACCGCCAAATTTCATGACAAGAGTCCTCATTGCCTCATCCTTTTTCTACACTTTATCATCGATTTAAAGAATTTGTTGAAACTATCATTGAATTGTTAAGATTAAATAAAGATTTGATGATGTAATCTCATAAAAGCCGGTTAAGAAAGCTTCTGTTTAAAAAGCAATCGTATAATGTCAAATTTTAATAATAAGATTTTAACATTTTTTCTTATCATTATTTTGTTTTTGTTCTATAATAAAAATTGAAGAGTAACAATATCTCATGTTTAGTACATGTTTTTGATTTTTCAGTATTTTTAGAGAAAAAGCATATTGTCTAGTTGAATGATTCTTTCTTCATGTTTTTCCTAAGAAATTTCTTCTCTTATTGTTAGTGCTTGCATTTTCCAATCTTTTTTAACACTCTTTTGATTGCATTTTTTCATTTATATCTGGTAATCTACTACCATTATATGAAAATAAGGAGAAACCTTTAAATGTCTAAACACCCACAACACACTTGGAATGAAAGCAACATCGTAGATGATGTCCAATTTCAAGAAAAAGATGCTGAAATTTTTAAAAATCTTTTAACACAAAATGAATCTACTCGCTATAGAAGAAAGCTCTCTGATGAGTCCAGGTAGTATTCTTAAAAGGAAGAATTGTTGAAATTACTAAAGACCATGTCGTCGTCGATGTAGGCTTAAAATCTGAAGGCTTAGTTCCCATCGAAGAATTTTCTGATCCATCTCAAGTTTATCTTGATGCTGAAGTAGAAGTTCTTCTAGATCAAGCAGAAGATGACAATGGTCAAATTGTTCTATCTCGTGAAAAAGCTGAAAGACTTCGTCAATGGGAATATATTCTTGAACACTGTGAAGAAGGTTCTATTGTTAAAGGTCGTGTTATTCGTAAAGTTAAAGGCGGCTTAATGGTTGATATTGGAATGGAAGCATTCTTACCTGGCTCGCAAATTGACAATAAGCGCATTAAAAATCTTGATGATTATATTGGTAAGACTTACGAATTCAAAATTCTTAAAATCAACATTGAACGCAAAAACGTTGTTGTTTCTCGCCGAGAACTTCTTGAAGCTGAGCGAATTTCCAAAAAAGCAGAAGTTCTTGAACATATCCAACCAGGCGATATTCGCGAAGGAGTTGTTAAAAATATCACCGATTTCGGTGTATTCTTAGATCTCGATGGAATTGATGGCTTATTGCATATCACAGATATGACATGGAAGCGTATTAAACATCCTTCTGAAATGGTGCAATTGGGCCAAAAACTTGAAGTCATGATTCTAAGTGTTGATAAAGACAAAGGACGTGTTGCTCTGGGTTTAAAGCAAAAAGGAGCAAATCCTTGGGATCAAATTGAACAAAAATATCCTCCAGGAACACGTGTTAAAGGCAAAATTGTCAATCTTACTCCCTTATGGTGCATTTATTGAAATTGAACCTGGAATTGAAGGATTGATTCACGTTTCAGAAATGTCATGGGTGAAAAATATTACAGATCCAAGCGAAGTTGTGAAAAAAGGCGATGAAGTTGAAGCCATTGTTCTTTCTGTCCAAAAAGAAGAAGGCAAAATTTCTTTGGGAATTAAACAAACTGAGCACAATCCATGGGATGATGTCGAGAGGAAATATCCAGTAGGACATAATGTCAAAGCTGAAATTCGCACATTGACGAATTATGGTGCATTTGTGGAATTAGAACCAGGCGTTGAAGGACTAATTCATATTTCTGATTTAAGCTGGATTAAAAAAGTTTCCCATCCTTCTGAAGTCTTACGTAAAGGCGATATCGTAGATGCCGTTATTCTTTCTGTTGATAAAGAGAGCAAAAAAATCACCTTAGGCGTCAAGCAGTTGAGCACAAATCCTTGGGAATCCATTGAAAAAACGATGCCTGTAGGCAGCCTAGTTAAAGGTAAAGTGACAAAAATCACTGCATTTGGTGCTTTTGTTGAATTGGACAGTGGCATTGAAGGACTGATTCACGTCACAGAGTTATCTGATCAAGCATTTGGCAAAGTAGAAGATGTCGTTTCAAAAGGAGATGAAGTCACAGCAAAAGTGATTAAGTTGGATCCTGAGCATAAGAAAATTGCTTTATCAATTAAAGAATATTTGATTGATCAAAACCAATATAATCGCGATGACATTGTTGTTACCCCTGCTAAGCGCGTAAAAAGGAAGAAAGTAAAGATTCTCAACAAGAAGAAGAAGTCTGCTGAGGACATAATTCCTTGCGCTCGACTAGCGAGCTGCTTTTGAGAGCAACGTAGCTCAATTTCGTAGAAATTGAGCTTATTGAGACCTCCTTTACGGAGGTCTTATGCCGTTTGGAAATTTAATTTAAATGATTCTTTTCTAATTGTTAACGATCGCGTTAAATTAGCGCTTAGAAATGAACTTTTTAAGTTATAAGTCAAAATCAATCTCAGTGATAAGCATCTCAAACCCAGAGTCAAATCTCGCTATTACAGCAGTAGAGGCATACAAGCATGAACAAAGATCTCATTGCAATCTTTGAATATTTAGAGAGAGAAAAAGGGATTAAGCGTGAATTGGTCATTAGCGCCATTGAAGAATCCTTGCAGGCAGCTGCTCGCAAAAGCGTGACAGGTGCATCGAATGTACTGTAACGATTCATCCTAAAACAGGAAATATTGAAGTTTACTGTGAAAAAGAAATTGTGGAAGAAGTCGAAGTTGCGTCTCAAGAAATTTCTTTAGAAGATGCCCGTGAAATTGATCCCGATGCTGAAATTGGTCAATTTATTGATGTCGTTGTAACTCCTAAAGATTTTGGACGCATTGCTGCTCAAAAAGCACGACAAATTATTACTCAAAAACTACGGGTGCTGAACGAGATGTCATTTATGAAGAATACCGCCATCGCGTTAATGAATTAATTTCTGGAACTGTTAAGCGATTTGTGAGAGGGGCTAATTTGATCATTGATTTAGGCAAAGTGGAAGCCATTATGCCTGCCGTGAATATCCTAAAACAGAAAAATATCAAATTGGAGAAAAAGTTCTTGCTCTTTTATTAGAAGTAAAAGATACAGAAAATGGAGGAGCCGAGGTCATTTTATCGCGATCAATCCCGAATTTGTACGTCAACTTTTGATTCAAGAAGTTCCAGAAGTCAGTGATGGAACGATTATTAGTTGATAAAATTGTGAGAGATGCCGGTTATCGAACAAAACTGACAGTTCGTTCGACAGATCCTAAAATTGATCCAGTAGGCGCTTGTGTCGGAATGCGTGGCAATCGCGTTAAAAATATCGTACGCGAACTACATAATGAAAAAATTGATATTATTCCTTTTTCAGCTGATCCAATTGAGCTTTTACAAAATGCGCTATCTCCTATTGAAATTCGCAAAATTAGCTTAAATGAAGAAGACCACGTCATTTCCATTGTGGTCGAAGATGATGATTTTGCAGCTGTAATTGGCAAAAAAGGCATGAATGCTCGACTGAATAGCCGGCTAATTGGCTATGATTTAGAAGTTCAACGTATGACAGATTACAATCGTACAATGGCGATTCAACGTCAAGAGTTAGCTTCAACTGACGACCCGACACTTGATCAACCTCTAGAAAGCATCGAAGGCGTCAACAGCCTGATTTTTGATCATCTGGTGGCAGAAGGATATAGCACCTTGCGATCCTTGCTTCAAGCAACACCAGAACAACTTGCAACCATCCCTGGCATTAGTTTGGAAATGGCAGACAAGATTTTAGAACAAATAAGAAAACAAAGGATATAGAGCCTTGGCCAAGAATCTTAAGTTAAATATTAAAAACACACAAATTGCAGAAGCAATTAATCTTAGCGGATTAAAAGGCAAATTGGCAAAGAAAAAAGAAGCTGATGCTGCGGAAAACAAACTAGTTGCATCAAAATCTGCACCCCACAAACCCAAAGCTGAAGGGGAAGAATTGCCAAAAGAAGAAGCGCCTCGCATTCGAGCTCGCTCCAAATCTGCTTTTGCTGAGCCTCATTCTGAGCCTATCTCTAAAGAATCTTTCGAACATGTTGAGCATGTTACTGAACCAGAAGAATTAGTTGCTCAAGAAGCGATAGCGGAACCGCAAGAAGAACCAACTCGCAGAAAGACGAGTGCTGAGTTGCGACAAGAAATTTTTGGCGTTCAAAAACCTCCAGTTAGCGAACCTAAACCCATTAAGGAAGCTGAAATAGAGTCCAGCGGCGGAACAAGTTCTATTGTCGCAACTCCTCCTCCTTCCCTATTTAAAGAAGAGCCAAAAAAAGAAGTGGGGACTTCTACCCATCCTATTGCTCATAAAAAAGGTGAACCTAGAGTAATCCCTCGTGAAATAGCACCGCAGGATCGATTGGGGCCAACAGGGAGACATATCAAAGATTACTTAAGGCCTCCTAAACCAGCTGTCACTCCTATTGCTCGTCCTTCCTCCCCTCCTCCTGCACCTCCAAAAGAATCCTCTTTGGAAAGCAAAGACAAGCTAAAACCCAAGCCACCAAAGGCCAAAGCTCCAGAAGGGGTTAAGCTGGGAGAAGAAGACAAGCAAATAAAGGAATCAAAACAACAAAATTTAAAGAATTTCGCGACATTAAGCCGGCACGTCGTCAAGAGACAAAGCAATTTGATGCCCGCGATCGGCAAGGTTTGCGCACTTCAGATGAAGACCAACAATGGCGCAGACGTCGTGGCAAACAGATGAAACATCAACTTCAAGAAGATTTGACAATTCGTCCTACTTCTTTAAAAGTGCGATTGCCTATTTCCATTAAAGATTTGGCTTCAGAAATGAAATTAAAATCTTCGCAATTGATTAGTAAGCTTTTTCTTCAAGGAATTGTGGTCACACTCAACGATTTGCTGGAAGATGTCACAACTATTCAGTTGCTAGGGCAAGAATTTGGATGTGATATCAAGATTGATACAGCGGAAGAAAAACGTATCCAAATCACCGACAAAACAATTAAAGAGGAATTGCAGCAAACATCTGCAGATCAATTGGTGCTTCGGCCACCCGTGGTTGCGTTTATGGGCCACGTTGACCATGGTAAAACAAGTTTAATTGATGCCATTCGCGCCAGCAATCGAGCAGCCGGAGAAGCAGGAGCCATTACACAGCACATTGGCGCCTTCCGCTGCACCACTGCTGTCGGAGACATTGCCATATTAGATACTCCAGGCCATGAAGCTTTTTCCGCAATGCGAGCTCGGGGAGCAGATGTCACGGATATTGTCGTTCTGGTTATTGCAGGAGATGAGGGACTCAAACAACAGACCTTAGAAGCCATCCAACATGCGCGCGCCGCCAATGTCATCATTGTTGTTGCGATCAATAAAGCTGATAAACCTAATTTTAATCCTGAAAATGTTTATCGTCAGTTGGCTGAAAATGATCTTTTACCAGAAGCCTGGGGAGGTCAAATCATTACGGTCAATTGTTCGGCCGTTACAGGTCAAGGCATTCCAGAATTGCTTGAAATGCTCGCTTTACAAGCAGAAGTTCTTGAATTACGAGCAAATCCTCATACAAGAGCGCGCGGAACTGTCTTAGAATCTGAAATGCATAAGGGATTGGGATCAGTTGCTACAGTATTGGTTCAAAACGGAACACTACGTCGAGGAGACTCTCTCGTTTTTGGGCAATTATTTGGCCGCGTCAAAACCATGCATGATGAATACCGCAGAGAACTCCAAGAAGCGGGTCCTTCTACGCCTGTTGAAATTACTGGTCTATCAGGGTTACCAGGAGCAGGGCAAGAATTTATCGTTGTGAAGAGTGAAAAAGAGGCTCGTGAAATTTCTGAGGTGCGTTCGGAAGGATTTCGCCAATCCAACCTTCTCTTGCAGCAGAAGAAAAAGACTTCAATGGAAAGCCTTTTCCAACAAGCTTCGGCGACCGGCAAGAAGATTCTCAATCTTGTCTTGCGAGCAGATGTTCAAGGTTCGCTCGAGGCCCTAAAAGCTGCTTTACTGAAAATTGAATCCGATAAAGTTGATGTAAACATTATTTTTGCAGGAGTAGGCGAAGTTTCTGAATCTGATGTTCAATTAGCTGCTGCTTCTAAAGCGGTTATTATTGGTTTTCACACACAAATTGAAAGCCATGCTGAACCTATTGTCAAGCAGATGGGCGTTCATGTTCGCTTACACAATATTATTTATCACGCCATTGATGATGTGAAAGTTGTCATGACAGGTATGCTAGAAAAAATTGCACAAGAAACCGAAAAGGGCAAAGCGATTGTCAAAGCCACATTTAAATCTTCTCATACAGGTATTATTGCTGGTTGCCAAGTCATCGAAGGATCGATTCACCGTAGCAATCATCTTCGCGTCAAACGAGGTGAAGAAATTGTTTGGAAGGGAAATATTGCTTCTCTTAAACGCGTTAAAGAGGATGTCCGCGAAGTCCAAAAAGGCTTAGAATGCGGAATTCTTCTTAGCAACTTCTCAGATATCCAGGAAGGTGATATTTTAGAAGCTTATGAAGTCACTTATATTGATCAACAATTATAATTATTATGGCTGTAAAAAGAACTGACAGATTGAATTCACTTCTTAAAGAAGTCATTTCAGAAGTGATTAGAAGAGATGTCCGCAATCCTCATGTAACCGAACTTGTTACTGTAACGCGTGTGCAAATTTCTAAAGATTTGCGCCATGCTAAAGTTTTCATTAGCGTGATTGGTTCAGAGCAGGACAAATTTGAAACTATTGAGGCTTTAAATTCTGCTGCCGGCTTCATTGCAGTGCAATCTTCTCAAAAAGTGGTCATGCGTTATTTTCCTGAACTGAAATTCAAGTTGGATGACAGTGTGGACAAGCACATGCGCATTGAAGAGCTTTTAAATAAAATCAGCCAGGAGCGAGAATTACGCCCACAATCTAGTGATGATGAAGAATCCTAATTTAGATCCTCTTCAACCTATTGAAGGTATTTTATTGGTTGACAAGCCTAAAGGACCCAGCTCCTTTAAGCTTGTTCAAACCTTGCGTAAGCGTCTAGGCGTTAAAAAAATTGGCCATGCGGGCACATTGGATCCTTTTGCCACTGGAGTCATGGTCATGTTGGTCGGACGACGCTATACACGTCTATCTGATACATTTTTGAGCTGCGATAAAGAATATGTCGCTGAAGTCTACTTAGGAGTCACAACAGATACTTATGACTCTGAAGGTAAGGTGGTGGGACAATCTTCTGCTATTCCTTCTCTTGAAGAGATTTTAAAAGCATTAAATTTATTCCAAGGCGAAATCGAACAAATTCCACCTATGTTTTCTGCCAAGAAGATGCAAGGGAAAAAGCTTTATGAGCTAGCGAGGAAAGGGTTAGAAGTCGAAAGAAAGCCAATCAAGCTTCAAGTGGAAACCCATTGTATTCGTTATGAATATCCCTATTTAGAATTGCGCATTATATGCAGTAAGGGAACGTACATCCGCAGTATTGCCTATGATTTAGGGCAGATGCTAGGTTGCGGAGCGCATTTAACTAATTTAAGGAGAATGCGAAGCGGTCACTTTACAGTTGAAAATTGCATTACAGAGGAACAAGTCGTCTCCCAGACTTTTGACCTTCAAAGTTATTTTCTTACCGAACAATCGCTAAAGATTTATTAATATTCACAATTGATGCAAAATGATGATTTCATTTTGTGTGGATTAATATTATGCGCATCCTAGAAAAATTGGAAGACTTCTCAAAGCCTCACCATCCACTTGTTTTAACGATTGGCAATTTTGATGGCATGCATCGAGGCCATGGTGCTGTTTTAAACCGTGCGCGGACTTTAGCAGCACAAGAAGGGCAATTACTTGTTCTTACCTTCCGTAATCATCCTTCTGAAGTTTTACGTCCAAATCAACCCGTCCAACTTTTATGTACCTTGCCTCATAAAATTCAACTTTTACAACGGTTTAGTGTTGACAATATCATGCTACTCCCTTTCACGCCCTATTTAGCTCAACATAGCGCCGCTTCTTTTATCGAACACGTCCGCCAATTCATTCCTTTTTCTCATTTAGTCCTAGGCCATGATGCAACGCTGGGTCGCGATCGCCAAGGCAATCGCCCAACGATGATGGAGCTAGGAATGGAATGGGGCTTTCATGTTCACTATTTAGAAGAATACCGCTATGAAGGCAAACCTGTCTCAAGCACGCGTATAAGAGAACTCCTCCAAAAAGGAGATTTGATTCAAGTTGAAGAACTCTTGAATCGGCCCTATTCCATTTATGCCCCTGTCTCTTCAGGCGCTGGCAAGGGCAAGCAAATAGGATTTCCTACCGCCAATTTAGATGTCATGGGACTTTGCTTACCCCCTTTTGGAGTCTATGCAGTTGAAGTGATCTATGAGTCTAGCAGTTTCCAAGGCATTGCCAATCTCGGAGTCGCGCCTACAATGCGAGTAGATAGTCAGCCTATTTTGGAAGTTCATTTATTTGGGGATGAACGAGAATGGAAAGGACATAACCTTGAAGTCATTTTTAAAAAATTTCTACGGCCCGAAAAGAAATTTCACAGCGTAGAAGAATTGCGCCAGCAAATTCAAAATGATATTGAGTTAGTTAAAAAGCAATTTTAATTTCTATTAACCTAAATTCAGTTTATACGACGTGTTTTAAAAGACAGGCTACTTAGGATATGAGCCTTACACTGTACGATAAAGAGTATCAAGAAATTAAAAGTCCTCCTCGAAGGATAGAGTATTACAAATGCGACGGCTGCCAACCTACCTGTATCTGTGTTGCAGAAAATTTTTGAATTGCTTGTCCGGTGATATAAGGACAATCAAAGAGGCTAAGTTTTTTCAGATTTTTATGATTAATTAGAACTTTCACTCCTTCATTTGTTATCTCCCTGCAAAAGTCTAATCTCAATTCAATAATAGAATCAGGAAGCTGAGTTAATCCTGCATCAGTGATCCTTGACCCTGCGACGGAAAGCTCTTTTAAGTCTTTCATTTGATTAATCTTTTTTAAAGCAACATCACTCAAATTGCATTCTGATAAATCTAACGAGTAAAAAGAATTTGAGAGAAATTCTACATACTCATCTTTAAAAGGGGTACTAGCCAGAACAAGATGCCGCAAATGAGAAAGTTCGCTTAACCGTTTTGCTGTTTTTTCTTCTACTCCTTTACATAGACGCAGGTCAAGGGCTTCGAGCTGATCGGGCAATTCAGCCAAATCACTATCCATTAGTTGATTGCAACCCGTGATATCTAAATTACGAACATGTGTATGTTGAAGATTTATAAGTCCATTCTTAGTAAAATTTGTACATCCAGCAACAGATAAACTGTCTACATGACTTGGGATTTTTGAAAGCGCGGCATCATTAATCCATTGGCAGCCGCCCAGTTTCAGGGATTTAATGGCGGGTATTGTCTCAATAATGGATAGCGCATTCAGAGTTAATTGATGACAATTTAATAATTCCAATTCATTTAGAGGAAAATCCTTTAAAACTAGAAGGGCATCATCAGTGAGACTTATTCCAGACAAAGAGAGGGTGATAGGACTCTTGAGGTTCTCTTGAAAATAAACTAATTTTTCCAAAAATGCTTGAGGAATGGGTTGTTGGATTAAAGCCTCCCGAAACATTTTGGACACGTATTTTTCCAATTGATAAATGATTGTCTGATTTTTTTCTTTATTCAAGTTATTTAATAAAAAAACGATCGTTTGGATATCAATTTTAGGAAAAATATATCTTTTGCATTCATCTATCAATTCTGAGATCTGCAATTCCACCCCCGCATACATTAGAGGAAAGGCATTTTTTTCGTTAATAAATGCAGGTTCAGAGGTTTGGAGAAAAGCCATCAATGAATCCAATTCGTGCGAATTTAGCCAAGGCAAAGATAGAAAATCTATCTTTTCATTTCTTTTAATTTTAAGGCGTATTTTCTCTGAAAAATAGGCCAAAAGCCCAAGGCTTACCTCGACATTCAAGCCTTCTTTCAATTGGACCACAAGAGATTTGAAATAAATACGACATGGGGTGTTGTCATGCTTCAATAAGGCGATTGGAACGGGATATTTTTGATTTCCATGAATAATTGCTTTGATTTCAGAATTGCGGACTAGATTTTTGACGGGCTGGATTCTTTTTTGAAGACTTTCAATGCGAGTCGGCTGGAGATTAAATAGTTTTTGAAAAAGCATTGTGATTTTTTCTTGTTTTTCTAGCGGCAACTTCTCCTTCATGGAATAGAATGCCCCTGTTAAGTGGCATAGTCGCGGCAACGATTGTTTGTCACTTTTCAACGCTGGAAAATAATCAAGAAGACCAATGAGTTGATCTGTACACTTAAAAAGATTTGTTTGATCAGAAAAATAAAGTTGTTCGAGTTGGCTAACCCTTCCTCGAGCTTGAAGTAAGCTATTAATATTCAAAGCAATTCTCTCTAGTTAAATTATTTTGTAAATTCGATATCTTATGCCTGCTTTTCTAGTACTTAACCACATGAGTTTTTGCCTATTGGATGGTTTAAATTACTAGGTGTTAAGGTAAGAGATGAGCGTAGGCTAAGCGACGCATTCAGTCGCCCGCCGCTTCGCTCTGGGCTCTAGGACCCACCGTTCGGTCGCCCTCCGAGCTCGGTCACAGTGGGCTAGAATCAGTCGTCCTCCGGACTCTAGCAGCATTATCAAAACGCCTTGACTAGTACTTTATTTTTTAAATACTTTGATTTATAATAATTATAAACAAGAGGGTTATATGAAATCTGCGACCATTTAAATGGAATTTTGCAGGTTTTTCGGCAAAAGTATAAACCAAGTTATTTAAAAAAATAAAGTACTATTCTAAAAGTTAAGAGATTCACAATCGATTCGCATAAACCATCCCTTCTCTCTTTTATTTTATAATCCCCTGCAAATTTAAGGCAAGACTCTTTAATCACAACTTCCTTTTTCTCCATCTTTGAAGCTTAAGCAATTAAGATTATGACATTGTTTTTTTCTTCAGAAAAAGCAATTAATCGAGTAGCCTTTATTCAAATATAAAGATTTAAATTATAATGATGAACTTTATGTTATCTTTACTCTAAACCATTTATTTGTTTTAATACGGAAGCTTTGTTTTAAGCAGCTGATTTAGACCCCTTTCAACTCTCTCGGCCGATAGTCTTTTTTGCGGTTCGAGCTGAAGACATTGATCAATGTAATAATCAACATGACCGGTATTCTGCCTTTCTATTAAAAGTATATTTTTTAAATTTTCTAATAATTGAGGATCCAATTCTTTTGTTGGACTATTAGATGTTTTATTCTCATAACAACTCGCTAGAATAGAATTCAAAAAATCTTTTTTATAGAAAATTTCCATTAACACACAGCCTAAACTCCATAAATCTAATGAGGAGTTGGCTTTGCAAATTTCGCCACCTAATTGCTGTTGCATCAATTCCGGAGCTATATAACCTCGTGTACCTCTATAGGTAAGCACAGTGTCCATCTGTAAGCTCAAACCAAAATCGCAGAGTTTAACATGGAAATCAGATGTGATTAAGAAATTTTGCGTTTTTTGGTCTAAATGACAATATCCTTTTTGATTGAGCTTCGCTATTGTTTTTACAACGTCATAGGCAATTTTTAATTTTTGTGTAAAGTCAGGCGACTTTCCATTTAAGTATTCAGCGAGATCTCCACCTTCTATGAAATCTTGCATTAATCCGATTTTGGATTCATTCTTAAACTTATCCAGATTCTTTCTAGATTCTCCCATTATCCCATCTCTAGGGCGATAATTTCCTTTATATAAAACAGACCATCCGACAACAAAATGTTCAGTGTCATTTTGAAGTTTTCTATTAATACTTATTTCATCACCCGTAACATCCTTTTCCAAAGCAGTTCTAAAAGCTTTTTTTTGACCTTCATCCAAATATAGAGCTAATTTCAACTTATTATATTTGCCAACTCCGATCACTTTTCCCGTCACTATATACAGCCCTTTTTGAGGATCGATTGGGTTATAAATGACGTTATAGGGCAGAGGAGGGTATACGCTATTTCTATGTATAAAAAGAGGCGTAGGATCAACTTTATCAAATCCAAATTCTAATGCATGTTGCCTAGCAATTTCGCTTGCTATATCTTTGAGCTCTACACTTTTCTCGGCATAAAACTTATCTATGGTCTCAAAGTGTGTTGCTGAAATCTCAAACTCTTGCAAATTAGAAATTAAGGTAGATCTGACGTGAGGATCAAGCTTTGAAGGCGTTTGATCAGAAGCTTCCGGATTCCAAGTCATGATCAGCGCCCTTTCTACCAATTCCTCTTCTTTTTCCTCTTCTAAGCTTTTTTCTTCATTTTCTGCTATACTGTCACTGTCATACGGGTAAACTTCTCGATAAATGGTTTTAGCCTGATTTATGATATCGTCAACAATCCGATTTTTTGTTACAGAAAATTTAATCATTTCATTATCTTCATCATCTTCAAAATCTTCTCCGAGGAATTTTTTAAGCTCGTTAATTTTTATGCTGACCCTTACAAGATGTAAAGATGAGTCTGTAAGATCTAAATGAACGACATCTCCTTCAATTTCGGCATTCTTTTTTTCCGTTGAATCTATTATTTGCATCTTTTCAATAGGAATTTTTAATCTTTTATCCAGCCTATTTGAATCAGTACCTGATATGAACTTGATACGGCCTTTTCCCTTATGCACATCAGTATAGATTCGCCCAGGCACGAAACCAAGCGGTAAAGAAAAAGGATTTGATTGAAATGAATTATTAACATCCATAAAGTCTCTTTTTAAATAAAAACTCTATAATCATTATTATAACAATTTATTTAATATTATTAAATATTTGTTTTCATATATTAAAAATAATTTTATTTTTTAAATAACAACAATCATTTAGAAATAAAATTAACTAGCAAAAATAGAGTCTTTATAAAAAATAAAATGAACCTACAAAAGTAAAAAAACGAGTGGGTTTGCATGAGTTTTTGCGTAATTGACGTTCAAAATGAAGGCTGAATCATCTTAGAGGGATCAATGAATTGATTAAATTCCTCTTCGGAAAGAAGTTTCATTTGTAGACAAGCTTCTTTCAATGTAAGATTTTCATTATAAGCCTTATAGGCAACTTTAGCTGCTTGGTCGTAGCCGATTTTGGGTGTTAAGGCTGTTACAAGCATCAATGATTGCTCAATATATTCTTTAAGCTGAGCTGCATTAGCTTGAATGCCTTTAACTAAATGATGATTAAAAGAATAACAGCTATCAGCCAATAGTGTGATAGAATTCAAGATATTGTAAGCAATCATGGGTTTAAAGACATTCAACTCAAAATTGCCTTGCGAGCCCGCCATCGTGATTGCAACATCATAAGCCATGACTTGAATCGCCACCATGGCAAGAGCTTCGCATTGGGTGGGATTGACTTTGCCTGGCATGATGGAAGAGCCGGGTTCATTAGCAGGCAGAAAAAGCTCTTGCAATCCACACCTAGGTCCCGATCCCATCCAACGCAAATCGTTCGCTATTTTCATAAGTGCTGCCGCCAATGTTTTCAGCGCTCCGCTTGCAAAAACTAATGCTTCGTGACCTGCCAAAGCAGCAAATTTATTGGAAGCAGAAATGAAGGGCAAATGCGTATATGTGCTAATTTTTTTGGCGGTCAATTCTCCAAAAAGAGGATGAGAATTCAATCCTGTTCCCACTGCTGTTCCACCAAGCGCCAATTCATAAATTCCTGGAAGAACAACTTCGATATTGCGGATACAGATATCGATTTGGGCCACATAGCCTGAAAATTCTTGTCCTAAAGAAAGAGGAACAGCATCCATTAAATGCGTTCGACCAATTTTAATGATTGACTCAAATTCTTTGCTTTTTAAAGCCAATGCTTCGCGCAGTTCACGAATAGTGGGTAAGAGATGATAGACAAGCTCCTCTGCTGCTGCAATATGCATGGCAGAGGGAAAAGCATCATTAGAAGATTGGCATTTATTGACATCATCATTGGGATGAATAGGCTTTTTACTCCCCTTTTCACCACCTGCAAGTTCAATGGCACGATTTGCAATGACTTCATTGACATTCATATTGGTTTGCGTTCCGCTACCTGTTTGCCAAATACTCAAAACAAAATGATCGTCCAGCTTGCCATGCATGACTTCATCGGCTGCTTGAATGATCAATTGTGCTTTTTTGGGATCTAAAAGATGTAAGTCGCAATTCACTTCCGCTGCCGCCTTTTTGATTAATCCCAAGGCGCGAATGATGCTTCTTGGCATGCGTTCTCGCCCAATTTTAAAATACATGAGAGAGCGAGCAGTTTGAGCTCCATAATAGCGATCTTGAGGAACTTCAATATCTCCCATACTATCTTTTTCCAAGCGCATTTAAACACTCCATTAACATTTTTAATCCTTATAAGATGAAGATGAAAATAAGGATATTCTTCACCTTAAGACAATCTTAATTTCATTTCCAATTGGAAACAAGAGACTTATGCTCCTATTTTCAACTAAATTTATCCTTAAATAAAAATAAAACCAATTTTTATACATTTTAAATCACATCTTTAAAATCCATACTTTTAAAATCAGTTGAAATAAAACTGATTTTATAATATTATATCTGAAGTTTTACAAAATTAATTAATTCAAGTTGAGACAAGTCTTAAAGCGTTCATTATATCTGAATTTTGGCATGGTTCAATTGAAGGTCGCATGTTTATGCCGTCCTTTCAGGACTCGATGTCTTTTTGATAGAACCCAGGCCTCCGCTTCGCTGCGACCTGGGCTGTAACATGACGGCCCTTCAGGCCTTAACAAAAAGACGATTTAGGGACTATAGAAGAGGGACTTAAACATCTCTTGTTAAGGCCTGAAGGGCCGGCCTATTACAGCCCAGTCGCAGCGAAGCGGAGGCTTGGGCTGTAACATGACGGCCCTTCAGGCCTTAACAAGAGATGTTTAAGTCCCTCTTCTATAGTCCCTAAATCGTCTTTTTGTTAAGGCCTGAAGGGCCGTCATGTTACAGCCCAGGTCGCAGCGAAGCGGAGGCCTGGGTTCTATCAAAAAGACATCGAGTCCTGAAAGGACGGCATAAACATGCGACCTTCAATTGAACCATGCCAAAATTCAGATATAATGAACGCTTTAAGACTTGTCTCAACTTGAATTAATTAATTTTGTAAAACTTCAGTTATATCTAAATTAATTATAAATAATGGAGAAGTATCATGATTCAAATTCCTTTAAGTCCAGGTAGATTTCAACAATGGAGTGATGTCCCTGTATCAACTAAAGAAGAATTTTCGGGTGAAGAGGCGACACTAAAATTTTCAGCAGATTCATCTTTATCAGAGAAAGTGCAACGGGTTTTTAATGGGATGATGTTTTTTATAGTCGGAGCAAAACTTTTAAGCTTTATTCCACCCATTGCCTCGTTAGGATCTACGCTTAGTGGAATGGGGTTTGCTGCTATTAGCGGTACGGCTCTTTTAAAAATTCCTGCTGTAGCAACGATCATGGCACTTGCACCTCAGATGATTGTCACGCTTGCCCTCATCGTAGTCATCAGAAAAGTATTAGCAGTTGCCATTTGTCACATTATTTATCCAGCTGTGATCATGTCTTATGATAAAGAATCTAATTTTAGAAAAGTCTTAGGTAATTTTGTATTCATCCCTCATGATAAGCAATCTATTGACCAGGATCGTTCGGACATGTTTGATGATCTGAATGATGAAAAATTTGAATGTCGCCGCATGACTCTAAATAAGTCAGGGATTGATTATGATGCCTTTGTCTTTGAACACGAAACGACTAAAGGAAATGGCCACTGGGTGGTTGTTGCTGGAGGAAATGGATGGATTGGTGAATCTGCTGCACCAACAATTGCCAACGCCTTTAAACAATTAGGCTTAAACATCCTTTTCGTGAATGGCCCTGGAGTTGGGCGCAGCTCAGGACTTCCAACTAGTTATAGCATTCAAGCCGGACAAGAAGCAGGGCTTCAATTTTTGGAAAAAGTAGTGGAAGCTGAAAAAATCCTGATCTACGGCGCTTCTTTAGGTGGAGGGGCTCAAGCTGAGGTTATTAGAAGGCATGAATTTAAAACAGACATCGACTACATGGTTTGGAGTGATCGCTCTTTTGATAAACTTTCAAATGCAGCCAGCAGCATGGTGACAATTTTAGCTAAGCCTGTCTTCTTTCTTTTGGGCATTGAATTAGATGGAGTAGCAGGAGCTAGAAAGCTGCAGGAATTAGGGATTATTCATATTGTGACTCAAAATAGCAACATCCTTAAAAGCAATGGCATTTTGCCTTTAGATCAAGACTTTGATGATCAGGAAAATGATGGGGTCATTCCAAATAAAGCTTCTCTCTATGTAGGATTAAAAAAAGCAGGTTTTCAAGATTCAGATCGCTTGAAATGTTACGGAGGCCCTCATATGCGACATAATGGCAGATTGCGTCAAGACATTGAGGATTTTGTCAATGCCGATATTAAAGCCTTTGTTGCAAAAGCCTAAAAACCTAAGATTTACGTGTGTGCAACTGTAACAGATTACTAAGTGAACCGCTAAGATTGTAAAGCAGCGAAACATCAATCTCTTATATCTAATAAAGGAAATGTTTTTTGAATAAAGTCCAAAGTTTTTAAAGAAAAATGACATCCTTGCACATGAAGAGAAGCTAAAGTAGAACGCAGTTTAACCAATTGCAAAAGTCCATAATCAGTCAGACCTTCACATCTCACTAATTTAAGGCTAACGAGCTGTGGAAGATGCAAGCCTATTATAATTAAGGCTTGATCTGTAAACTGATCACAATCATTGACATTCAAGTCTTGAAGATAAGGACATAATATGACAAGATCTGCAATGCCTTTATCATCTATTTTGCGGCAACTCTCAATGCTTAAATCTGATAATAAGGGGCATCCTCGCCCAATGATTTTGAGATCTTCATTTGTGAGTTGAATGCAATAATCTAATTTTAATGTTTTCAACCACTTAAAACGATAGAGTTCTCCCCAGGCCAAGTAGTTCAAATGCCTATTATTCGCTAACTCAAGTTTTTTGAGAGAAGGACATTGAGCAGCTGCTTGGCGTAAATGATCAGGGAGAAGCCAACCACAAGAAGACAAAGCAAGATCAAGCAGATGAGGAGGCAAAAAGGCAAACTGATTAGCATAACCAACAGATTCGCTGATGTCTACTCCGATCAAGTCAGGACAGCCGTGGATAATGGCTAAGTAATGGAAACCCTCGCTTAAACTTCCTCTGAAAGCCACGTGAGTGATCCAAGGAGCAAATAGTTGAAATAATTCTAAATTTTCTGGTTGGAAATTGAGAATTTCAATTTTTAAATCAGCAGGGTCTCCCCACAACAACTTCAATCCCCCTCTTTGCTGATTGAAGAAGTCATAAGCCACCTTCTTCCATTCTTCAAAACCTTGCTGATGAGCGTTTAAAATGATTTCCACAACATGTTGTTCATCAATGTAGCGACGCAAAAAAGAGGCACACTCTTGCACAAGTCCTTGCAATTCCCAAGCTTTTGCTTGAGTCATCAAAGCAAGAATCTCTTCATATTCATATTTCCATAATTCAGGGCTTTTTCCCTCGGCAAGAAAGATGTCAATGAGCTGAAAAGTTGACAGTTTGACATGATGAAGAATCCATTCATCATTCAATTTTTCGAAACATTCTCGTTTAAAAATGTTGCCCAATATAGGACTGCCCACGCCAAATAACAAACTGTTGACCAGGACATCTTGATGTTCTACTCGAATTCTAACAGTAAAAAATAAGGCTGCTCGAAAAAAAAGAAAAGGTCTTAACAAAGAATAGTGATGCTGAATTTTTGCAACTAAGCGGCGTGCATAATAAAGAGATAAATTTCCCAAATAAAATTGTTTAGTGGCCCACCGCAAGACGAGGCGCATGAATTTGGAATGCTGCAAAACCCATCTTTCATCTTCACAAGCCGATTCAAAAAAGAGAAAAAGGTCCTCAATTTTAGAGATCAATGCTTGAAAAAGCTCACTATCTGTTGCACACTCTTCATAAGAAGTCAAATGGCTAGGAAGTAAAAAGGGACCTTGCATATTTAAAACATATCATATTCTAGTAAACGAGAATCCAATCCTCCATTATTTAATACATAACGTCTTTTTGCTGCTAGTCCGATCTCTTTGCTCAATTCAAGGTTGCTTGTAAAAACAAAGCCTTTTCCTGGTTTTGCGCACCGGTTTTTTATAAAATCGCCAAGCGCTCGATAAAGAGGACGCAGCTGATCCTCTTCGTCTAAACGACGGCCATGAGGAGGATTGGTTAAAATAAAATCGGGTAAAACAGAGGGAGAAAAGTCCCTAAAATCTGCTTGCTGAATGTCAATTTGCTGATGGAAGCCTGCGGCTTTCAAATTAATTTTAGCAGCACGCACCGCTGCTTGGCTACGATCTGCTCCAAAAATATGTTGCGAAGCCAAGGGAATGCGCTTCTCATCAATTTGATTGCGCACTTTTAACCATTCAGCAGAATGATAATGAGGATGGCGCATAAATCCCCATTGTGTCCGTAAATAGCCTGGAGGAGTATGCGTTGCGATCAAAGCAGCTTCAATGAGAAAAGTTGCCGATCCGCAACAAGGATCAAGAAAAATGCAATCTTTTTGATAATGAGCCAAGCGCAGGATAGCCGCAGCTAATGTCTCTTGGATAGGAGCCTCTACAGTCTCTTGACGATAGCCCCTTTTGTGTAATGGCTCTCCCGAAGTATCAAAACTAATGATGGCATTTTGTTGCTGAATGAAAAGATTAATCTGAAGGTCAGGATGCTGCACTTGAACTGTGGGACGCCTTCCTGTTCGCTGGCGCATTTGATCACAAATGGCATCTTTAACAACCTGGGCTGCAAACAAGCTATTGCGCAATTCACGATGATGGACATTGGCATCTATGGCAAATGTCCAACCCTCTTTCAAATATTGAGGCCAATCAATTTCCATTGCATGGCGATAAAGAGAACGGCGATCAAAACAACGAAAACGTGAAATGGGGAGCAGGACGCGGCTAGCTAATCGGGAGGCATAGTTAATACGATAAATGGTTGCCCAATTCCAATTGTCGATAAACACTCCGCGATATCCAATATGCAAAGAAGAAGAAGGTAAATCCAGTTCTTGGAGTTCTTCGATTAAAAGCGGTTCAAGAGCTGGCGCACAGCTAACAAATAAATGTTGATTTTCAACGCTCAAAGAGACTCCTTTAGGTTCGAAACTGCAAAGATAAAGAAAACACAGTGAAGAAAAAGAGAATCGCTTGAAAAGTAAATTTCTAAACTTTTTTCAAGAGACAGCTTTTCTATATGCTTCATCATTCTGTGATTTATTTTAGGAAGTGTTCTTCGGTTGAGAACTCACCCTAGTCACTAACCTTAATTGATTTTTTATGATATTTTTTTATTTTAATGATGCATGAAGAGGATGACATCCCCATCTTTTACAATATAATCTCTTCCCTCGGCTCGAACCTTGCCCTCTTCACGAGCTTTTCCTCGCCCTTTATAAGTCATCATATCTTCAAACGTTACAACTTCAGCACGAATAAATCCTTTTTGGATATCGGTATGAATTTTACCAGCAGCCTCAGCAGCTGGTGTTCCCACTTGAATAGTCCATGCCCGCGTTTCAATTTCGCCTGTCGTAAGATAAGTAATTAATCCCAGCATCGAAAAAGAAGCTTTAATTAAACGCTCTAAACCTGACTCCTGTAAACCCAAACTTTCGAGAAAGCTTTTGCGTTCATCCAGAGGTAATTGCGCGATTTCTTCTTCAAGCTTGGCACAAATCGGAATGACGGAATTTCCTTCTGCTTGAGCATAAGCCTTGACTTGTCGGACGAATTCATTATCCATTTCGGGCAAATCATCTTCTGAGACATTGGCTACATACAGGACTTTTTTAGCAGAAAGGAAAGGATAAGGCTTTAAACATTCTTGCTCTTCAAGCGTCAATTCTAAGGAACGCATCGGCTGATTTTCATTTAAATGCGCCTGAGCGCGTTTCAAACATTCAACCGTTACTGCAAGTTCTTTTTTCGTTTTGGCTTGTTTTTCTAGGCGTCCCAAAACATTTTCCACCATTTGCAGATCTGCCAAGCGCAACTCAAGATTAATAATTTCAATATCTTGAATAGGATCCACCTTCCCTGCTACATGCACAATATCTGAAGACTCAAAGCAGCGCACAACATGCACAATGGCATCTGTCTCGCGAATATTCGCCAAGAACTTATTGCCTAACCCTTCTCCTTGAGAGGCTCCGGCTACTAAACCGGCAATATCGACGAATTGCATACTAGCGTAAACAATCTTTTTGCTATTGGAAAGAACCGACAACTTTTCTAAACGGGGATCATAGACATCGACAACTCCAATATTGGGATCAATCGTACAAAAAGGATAATTAGAAGCAGCTGCTTGGTTAGAAGTCAAAGCATTAAAAAGAGTCGATTTTCCCACATTGGGTAAGCCGACAATTCCAACAGAAAGACCAGTGGCCATAAATAAGAATTCCTTACAAAATTTAAATTGATGAATGAGAAAGCAGTTTATCAGAAAACCAGAAGAAGGTGCAATTAAAAGTATAGTCTAACAAAGAATAAAAGAAAAAAAAGACATTAAGAATAGAAGAAACGAGAGGTGAGGCCTCTTTTTAGTCTTTTTTTTCCTTTATGTCATTGACCAACCTACACTTTTAATAGCACTTTGTTCTACTAGAATGAGAACGAAAACTCTCATTCACCTTAATAACATCCGATTAATTTATTGAATTATAATTTGGACAAATATACTATAACATATAATAAAATTAAATATTTAAATAATATTAAAACAAATAATTTAATTAAAGGATCATGATGCAAACTACGTCCTTGCATTTACACACAATACAAAACACTTCAAATGAAGCCTTCTTAGATACACTTCCTCATGAGGTATTAGGAATTATTTTTGATCAGATTCTCAATCAAAGAAGCCAGCCTTTACATGATATTTATTCTATTTTACTTACCTGTAAAAACTGGAAAAGCGTTCTTGAGAAGAATCCTTGTCTCTCATTAATGCAGACTTTGTTTCAACTCAAAGGCAGTCAACCATCCACTATTACGTTTCCCCAAGAATGTATCATAACGGATGAGCAACAGCAGCATTTTACCTCTCAGGAATTTAAACTTATTGATCAAGCAAGAAGTGCCCAAAGCTTTAACAAATTGTTAATGGTGGATTCAAAATTATTTCACCCGAAAAGTTTATTTCTTTCTCTTTTGGATCGCTATCCATGGACACCTGAATTTTGTAAAAAGAGCGCCAATCCAAACATCCGGCGTATAGCTGAAAAACAATTGTCTATTTTAAAATCTCTTATATCAGGCACTGATGAACAAAGATTCGCTGTTATCAAAAATGACTCTATCAAAAAACTTTACTGTGTCAATCACGCTGTAGCATGGGAGAAGGCAGAAAGATCTGTCATCTCCATACTTAAAAAATTTCCCAATTTTAACGATAAAAAAATCTTTATTCAAGTTGCTCGCCATTTTGGATGTTCGGTTTTTAATATACATGAAAGGCTTAAAAAAGATCGAGAGATTGTCTTAACGGCCGTTCAGCAAGATGGCAATGCTCTTCAATATGCAGATGAAAGCCTTACAAAAGATCGAGAGATTGTCTTAACGGCCGTTCAGCAAGATGGCAATGCTCTTCAATATGCAGATGAAAGCCTTACAAAAGATCGAGAGATTGTCTTGGCTGCCCTTCAGCAACACGGCGGTGCTCTTCGATATGCAGATGAAAGCCTTAAAAAAGATCGAGAAGTTGTCTTGGCTGCCATTCAGAAAAATGGCATGGCTCTTCAATATGCAGATAAAAGCCTTAAAAAAAATCGAGAGATCGTTTTGGCTGCCGTTCAGGAATATGGCAATGCTCTTAAATATGCAGATAAAAGCCTTAAAACAGATAGAGAGATTGTCTTGACTGCCGTTAAGGGATATGGCTATGCTCTTCAACTTGCAGATGAAAACCTTAAAAAAGATCGAGAGATTGTCTTGACAGCCCTTCAGCAAGATGGTAGGGCTCTTGAATATGCAGATGAAAGCCTTAAAAAAAATCGAGAGATTGTCTTGGCTGCCATTCAGCAAGATGGCCGCGCTTTTCGATATGCAGATGAAACCCTTAAAAAAGATGAAGAGATTATGTTGGCTGCCATTCAGCAAAATCACTTTGTATAGTCTTAAAAAATCATGTCAATGCGGTAAAAGAAGCGACTAAAAAATTAATTAAAAGGATCATGCAAACTATACCCCTTTATTCACAAACAATGCAAAAAACTTCAAATGAAGCCGGCTTAAACATCATCCCTCATGAGGTGTATTAGGAATTATTTTTGATCGAGTTGTCAATCAAAGAAGCCAACCTTTACATGACATTTGTTCTATTTTACTCAGCTGTAAAAACTGGAAAAGAGTTCTTGAAAAGAATTCTTGTTTCCCATTATTGCAAACTTTTTTTTCAACTTAAAGACAACCATCGATCCACTATTACGTTTCCCTAAGAATGTATCACAACTGAAGGGCAAAAGCAGCATTTTACCTCTCCGGAACTTAAACTGATCGATCGAGTAATCAGTTACCGAAGATTTGAAAAATTGTTAATGGTGGATTCAAAATTATTTCATCCGAAGAGTTTATTTTTTTCTCTTTTAGATCGCTATCCATGGGATCCTGAAGTTTGCAAAAAGAGCGCCAATCCAAACATTCAGCATATTGCTGAAGAACAATTATTTATTTTAAAGTCTTTTATATCGGTACTGATGAACAAAGATTGACCGTTATCAAAAATGAGTCTATCAAAGAACTTTACCATGGCACTCGAGCTCAGTCATGGGAGGAGGTAGAAACATCTGTCATCTCTACACTTAAAAAATTTTTATTCAAGTTGCTCGCTATTTTGGACGTTCGGTTTTTTACATAGATGAAAACTTTAAAAAAGATCGAGAGATTCTCTTAGCTGCCGTTCAGCGATATGGTCCGGCTCTTCAATATGCAGATAAAAGCCTTAAAAAAGATCGAGAAATTGTCTTGGCGGCCATTCACAAATCAGCAAAATGGCTCTGCTCTTCACTTTGCAGATAAAAGCCTTAAACAAGATGAAGAGATTATCTTTGTTGCCATTCAGCAAAATCACCTTGTACAGTCTTAAAAAATTTCTCTAAACGTGAATCATAGACATCAACAGCTCTATTATTGGAATCAATCGTGCAAAAAAGATAGTTAGAAACAGCTGCTTGGTAGAAGTCAAACAAATTAAAAAATAGTTTATGTCATTTACCCACCCATACTTTTAATAGCACTTTGTTCTACTAGAACGAGAACGAAAAACTCTAATTTATCTTAACAACGCGATTAATTTATTGAATTATAATTTTGGAAAAAATATTATAAAAAATAATAAAGTTACATATTAAACAATATTAAAATAAATAATTTAATTAAAGGATTATGATGCAAACTACACCCCTGCATTCACAAACAATGCAAAACACTTCAAATGAAGCCTTCTTAGATACACTTCCTCATGAGGTATTAGGAATTATTTTTGATCAGGTTGTTAATCAAAGAAACCAATCTTTACGTGACATTTGTTCTATTTTACTCACCTGTAAAAACTGGAAAAGTATTCTTGCAAAAAACCCCTGTTTTTCATTACTGCAGACTTTTTTTCAACTCAAAAACAACCATCCATCCACCATTACGTTTCCCCAAGAATGTATCATAACTGATGAGCAACAGCAGCATTTTACCTCTCAGGAATTTAAACTTATTGATCAAGCAAGCGATGAACAAAGATTTAACAAATTGTTAATGGTGGATTCAAAATTATTTCACCCGAAAAGTTTATTTCTTTCTCTTTTGGATCGCTATCCATGGACACCTGAATTTTGTAAAAAGAGCGCCAATCCAAACATCCGGCGTATAGTTGAAGAACAATTGTCTATTTTAACGTCTCTTATATCAGGCACTGATGAACAAAGATTCGCTGTTATCAAAAATGACTCTATCAAAAAACTTTACTGTGTCAATCACGCTGTAGCATGGGAGAAGGCAGAAAGATCTGTCATCTCCACACTTAAAAAATTTCCCGATTTTAACGATAAAAAAATCTTTATTCAAGTTGCTCGCCATTTTGGACGTTCGGTTTTTAATATACATGAAAGGCTTAAAAAAGATCGAGAGATTGTCTTAACGGCCGTTCAGCAAAATGGCAATGCTCTTCAATATGCAGATGAAAGCCTTACAAAAGATCGAGAGATTGTCTTAACGGCCGTTCAGCAAGATGGCAATGCTCTTCAATATGCAGATGAAAGCCTTAGAAAAGATCAAGAGATTGTCTTGGCGGCCATTGAGCAAAGTGGCAATGCTCTTCAATATGCAGATGAAAGCTTTAAAAAAGATCGAGAAGTTGTCTTGGTTGCTGTTCAGAAAAATGGCATGGCTCTTGAATGTGCAGATGAAAGCCTTAAAAAAAATCGAGAGATTGTCTTGGCTGCCATTCGGAAAAATGGCCATATTCTTCACTTTGCAGATGCAAGCCTTACAAAAGATCGAGAGATTGTCTTGGCTGCCATTCAGAAAAATGGCATGGCTCTTAAATATGCAGATGAAAGCCTTAAAAAAAATCGAGAGATCGTTTTGGCTGCCGTTCAGGAATATGGCCATGCTCTTAAATATGCAGATAAAAGCCTTACAAAAGATCGAGAGATTGTCTTGACTGCCGTTAAGGGATATGGCTATGCTCTTCAATTTGCAGATGAAAGCCTTAAAAAAGATCGAGAGATTGTCTTGACAGCCCTTCAGCAAGATGGTAGGTTTCTTCAATTTGCAGATGAAAGCCTTAAAAAAAATCGAGAGATTGTCTTGGCTGCCATTCAGCAAGATGGCCGCGCTTTTCGATATGCAGATGAAACCCTTAAAAAAGATGAAGAGATTATGTTGGCTGCCATTCAGTAAAATCACTTTGTACAGTCTTAAAAAGACATTTCAATACGGTAAAGAAGCTACTAAAAAATTAATTATAAGTATCATGATGCAAACTATCCCCCTGCATTCACACGCAATGCAACACACTTCAAATGAAGTCTTCTTAGACACACTTCCTCATGAGGTGTTAGGAATTATTTTTGATAAGGTTATCAATCAAAGAAGCCAGCCTTTACATGACATTTGTTCTATTTTACTCACCTGTAAAAACTGGAAAAGCGCGCTTGAAAAGAATCCTTGTATCTCTTTAGTGCAGGCCCTCTTTCAACTTAAAGACAATCATCGATCCACTATTACTTTTCCTCAAGAATATATCACAACTGACAAGCAAAAGCAGCATTTTACCTCTCCAGAACTTAAACTGATCGATCGAGTAATCGATGACGAAAGATTTGAAAAATTGTTAAGGGCGGATTCAAAATTATTTCATCCAAAGAGTTTATTTCTTTCTCTTTTGGATCGCTATTCGTGGCGTCCTGACGTTTGCAGATTGAGCGACAATCCAAACATTCACCATGTGGCTGGAGAACAATTGTCTATTTTGGATTCTCTTATATTAGGCACGGATGAACAAAGATTGACCATTATCAAAAATGACTCTATCAAAAAACTTTACTGTGGCGGTCGAGGATTAGGAAAATATTTTCAGTTAATGAAATGGCAGCAGGCAGAAATATCTGTTATCTCCACCCTTAAAAAATTTCCCAATTTTAATGATAAAAAAATCTTTATTCAATTTGCTAGCTATTTTGGACATTCGGTTTTTAATATACATGAAAGCTTTAAAAAAGATCGAGAGATTGTCTTGGCAGCCGTTCAGAAAGATGGCGATGCTCTTCAATATGCAGATAAAAGCCTTAAAAAAGAGCGAGCGATTGTCTTAGCTGCCATTAAGCAACATGGCAAGGCTTTTAAATATGCAGATGAAAGCCTTAAAAAAGATCAAGAGACTGTCTTGGCTGCTTTGCAGAAAGAGGGATGCAATCTTTACTATGCAGATGAAAGCTTTAAAAAAAATCGAGAGATTGTCTTGGCGACCGTTCAGAGAAATGGCTGGGCTTTTCCATATGCAGATGAAAGCCTTAAAAAAGATCGAGAAATTGTCTTGGCTGCCGTTCAGCAATATGGCACTACTCTTTTCTATGTAGATGCAAGCCTTAAAAAAGATCGAGAGATTGTCTTGACTGCTGTTAAGCAAGATGGCCAGGCTCTTAGGTGCGCGGATGAAAGCCTTAAAAAAGATCGAGAGATTGTCTTAACGGCCGTTAAGAAAAATGGCTGTGCTCTTCGATATGCAGATGAAAGCCTTAAAAAAGATCGAGAGATTGTCTTGGCTGCCGTTCAGCAATATGGCACTACTCTTTTCTATGTAGATGCAAGCCTTAAAAAAGATCGAGAGATTGTCTTGACTGCCGTTAAGCAAGATGGCCAGGCTCTTAGCTGCGCGGATGAAAGCCTTAAAAAAGATCGAGAGATTGTCTTAACGGCCGTTAAGAAAAATGGCTGTGCTCTTCGATATGCAGATGAAAGCCTTAAAAAAGATCGAGAGATTGTCTTGGCTGCCGTTCATCAAGATGGCCGCGCTTTTCAATTTGCAGATGAAAGCCTTAAAAAAGATCGAGAGATTGTTTTGGCGGCTGTTAAGCAAAATGGACGCGCTCTTCGATATGCAGATGAAACCCTTAAAAAAGATGAAGAGATTATGTTGGCTGCCATTCAGCAAAATCACTTTGTATAGTCTTAAAAAATCATGTCAATGCGGTAAAAGAAGCGACTAAAAAATTAATTAAAAGGATCATGCAAACTATACCCCTTTATTCACAAACAATGCAAAAAACTTCAAATGAAGCCGGCTTAAACATCATCCCTCATGAGGTGTATTAGGAATTATTTTTGATCGAGTTGTCAATCAAAGAAGCCAACCTTTACATGACATTTGTTCTATTTTACTCACCTTTAAAAACTGGAAAAGAGTTCTTGAAAAGAATTCTTGTTTCTCATTATTGCAAACTTTTTTTCAACTTAAAGACAACCATCATCCACTATGACGTTTCCCCAAGAATGTATCACAACTGAAGGGCAAAAGCAGCATTTTACCTCTCAGGAACTTAAACTGATCGATCTAGCAAGCAGTTGATCAAAGCTTTAACAAATTGTTAATGGTGGATTCAACCGAAAAGTTTATTTCTTTCTCTTCTGGATCGCTATCCATGGGATCCTAAAGTGTGTAAAAAGAGCGCCAATCCAAACATCCAGCGTATAGCTGAAGAACAATTGTCTATTTTAACGTCTCTTATATCAGGCACTGACGAACAAAGATTGACCGTTATCAAAAATGATTCTATCAAAAAACTTTATTATGGCAATCAAGCTCGGGCATGGCACGAGGCAGAAACATCTGTTATCTCCACTCTTAAAAGATTTCCCAATTTTAACGATAAAAAAATTTTTACTCAAGTTGCTAGCTATTTTGGACATTCGGTTTTTAAGATACATGAAAGCCTTAAAAAAGATCGAGAGATTGTCTTGACTGCCAGAATAAGGTGCAATTAAAGTATAGCCTAACAAAGAATAAAAGAAAAAAGACATTAAGAAATAGAAGAAGCGACAGATGAGACCTCTTTAGTCTTTTTTTTCTTTATGACACTTTAAAACCTACACTTTTATTGCACTTTTTTCTACATTAATCCGTTAAATTAGTTGTTGCTTATTAGAATGGTTTTAATTCCCTATGCGTTAAATTAAGAAGAGATGAGCTTGGGCTAAGCGACGTCCTCAGTTGCCGCACCGCTTTGCTCTGGGGCGAGATTTAACATCTAGCCTGTTTAAGCTTGCTGTTCTTCGGGTCATTTCAATTTAAACAAAGAATTATTATGAAAACCATCTTCCTTCCTTCACCCACACTATCAAACATTTCAAACGAAGCTTTCCTCGATAACTCACTTCCTCAGGAATTATTAGGAATTATTTTTGATCAGGTTGTCAATCAAAGAAGCCAACCTTTACATGACATTTGTTCTATTTTACTCACCTGTAAAAACTGGAAAAATGTTCTGGAAAAGAATCCTTGTATCTCTTTAGTGCAAGCCCTGTTTCAACTTAAAGACAGTCATCCATCCACTATTACGTTTCCCCAAGAATGTATCACAACTGAAGGGCAAAAGCAGCATTTTACCTCTCAAGAAATTAAACTCATTGATCAAGCAATCGATGACCAAACATTTAAAAAATTGTTAGTAGCGGATTCAAAATTATTTCATCCGAAGAGTTTATTTCTTTCGCTTTTGGATCGCTATTCATGGGATCCTGAATTTTGCAAAAAGAGCGCCAATCCAAACATTCAGCATGTGGCTGAAGAACAATTGTCTATTTTAAAGTCTCTTATATCAGGCACTGACGAACAAAGATTCGCTGTTATCAAAAATGACTCTATCAAAAAGCTTTACTATGGCAATCACGCTCTAGCACGAGAGGAGGCAGAAAGATCTGTCATCTCCACCCTTAAAAAATTTCCCAATTTTAACGATAAACAGATTTTTATTCAAGTAGCTCGCCATTTTGCACGTTCGGTTTTTAATATACATGAAAGCCTTAAAAAAGATTGTGAAATTGTCTTGGCTGCCGTTCAGCAAGATGGTTATGCTTTTTTCTATGCAGATGCAAGCCTTAAAAAAGATCGAGAAATTATCTTGGCTGCAGTTAAGCAAAATGGCTATTTTCTTCAATATGCAGATGAAAACTTTAAAAAAGATCGAGAGATTGTCTTGACTGCTGTTCAGAAAAATGGCCTGGCTCTTGAATATGCAGATGAAAGCCTTAAAAAAGATAAAGAGATTGTCTTGACTGCCGTTCAGAAAAATGGCCTGCCTCTTAAATATGCAGATGAAAGCCTTAAAAAAGATCGAGAGATTGTCTTGACTGCTGTTCAGAAAGATGGCCGGGCTCTTCAATATGCAGATGAAAGCCTTAAAAAAGATCGTGAGATTGTCTTAACGGCCGTTAAGGAAAATATCTATGCTCTTGTCTCTGCAGATAAGACCCTTAAAAAAGATCGAGAGATTATCTTTACTGCCTTTGCGCACAAGCACTTTGTACAGTCTTAAAAATCATATCAATGCAGTAAGAAAGAAGCGACTTAACCAGTGATATCGACGAATTCATACTAGGGAGCGTACCTAAAAGATTAGCTATTGTATAATACAAGCGATCGTCAACATTCCTGCATAATTTTGAGCTTTCATTTCGTATCTTATTCCAATACGCCTAAATCGTTTTATAAACTGAAAAAAATTTTCTACCAAGCAACGCTCTCTGTAGATATGTTTATCATGTTCAATTAGTTCAGCTCTTGATACTTTGCTGGGTATGACTGCTTGACTTCCCATCTTTTCTATAAAATTTCTGATTTCATTTGAGTCGTAAGCTTTATCAGCTATAACATTTTGTGGATTTTTTCCACTGAGTAAAAGCTTCATTTGAGTGCTCTCGTGTACTTGACCTTCTGTCAAGATAAAATCAATACAACGACCTAATTCATCTGTTACTGCATGAATTTTTGTGGTTGTTCCGGCCCTTGATTTTCCCATGGCTTCTTCGGCTTTTTTTTTATCCTACAAGCATCTTGATGCGCTTCAACAATTGAGCTGTCTACAGAGTAATTTTCTTCGTCAATTTCATCTTTTAAAGCTTGCCAAATCGTTTGCCAGATTCCAGCCTTTGTCCATCGATTAAAGCGATTATAACATGTGCTCCAAGGACCATACTTGGGTGGTAGATCCCTCCAAGCGGCTCCTGTTCTTAAAATCCAAATAATGCCTTCTAAAATCTTACGATGAGGCCGACTTGGTCTGCCCCAATATCCTCGTTCTTTTGGCAATAAAGGTTTTATTTTTATCCATCTTTCATTAGTTAATACTATCCTACTCATTCAAATTTCCCCCTTGTTTTATCAGAGAAAATTATAAATCATAAGAGTTATTATTTTAAATCTTTTAGGTACGCTCCCTAGTGTAAACAATCTTTTTGCTATGGGAAAGAACCGATAATTTCTCTAAACGTGGACCATAGACATCGACAGCTCTATTATTGGGATCAATCGTGCAAAAAAGGATAATTAGAAACAGCTGCTTGGTTAAAAGTCAAAACATTAAAAATCTTTTATATCGTTTACCAAACCACACTTTTAATGATACTTTTTTCTACTAGAGGGGAAAGAAAATCACTAATTTATTTCAGCAACTCCTAATTAATCTATTGAATTAGAATTTTGAATATTATATTATAACAAATAATAAAATTAAATTTTAAATAGCATTAAAACAAACACTTTAATTACAGGATCATAATGCAAACTACGCCCCTGCATTCAACAACAATGCAAAACACTTCAAATGAAGCCTTCTTAGACACACTTCCTCATGAGGTATTAGGAATTATTTTTGATCAGATTGTCAATCAAAGAAGCCAGCCTTTACGTGACATTTGTTCTATTTTACTTACCTGTAAAAACTGGAAAAGCGTTCTTGAGAAGAATTCTTGTTTTTCATTACTGCAGACTTTGTTTCAACTCAAAGGCAGTCATCCATCCACTATTAGGTTTCCCCAAGAATGTATCACAACTGAGCAAAAACAGCATTTTACCTCTCAGGAACGTAAACTAATCGATCGAGCAATCGATGAACAAAGATTTAATAAATTGTTAATGGTTGATTCAAAATTATTTCACCCTAAAAGTTTATTTCTTTCTCTTTTGGATTGCTATCCATGGGATCCTGAAGTTTGTAAAAAGAGCGCCAATCCAAACATTCAGCGTATAGCTGAAGAACAATTGTCTATTTTAAAGTCTCTTATATTAGGCACTGATGAACAAAGATTGACCGTTATCAAAAATGAGTCTATCAAAAAACTTTACCATAGCACTCAAGCTCAGTTACGGGAGGAGGCAGAAACATCTGTCATCTCTACTCTTAAAAAATTTCCCAATTTTAATGATAAAAGAATTTTTATTCAAGCTGCTCGCTATTTTGGATGTTCGGTTTTTAATGTACATGAAAGTTTTAAAAAAGATCGAGAGATTCTCTTAGCTGCCGTTCAGCGATATGGTCCGACTCTTAAATATGCAGATGAAAACCTTAAAAAAGATCGAGAGATCGTTTTGGCTGCCGTTCAGGAATATGGCTATGCTCTTCACTATGCAGATAAAAGCCTTACAAAAGATCGAGAGATTGTCTTGGCTGCCGTTCAGCAAAATGGCGATGCTCTTCAATATGTAGATGCAAGCTTTAAAAAAGATCGAGAGATTGTCTTGGCTGCCGTTCAGAAACGTGGGAATGCTCTTCAATATGCAGATGAAAGCCTTAAAAAAGATCGAGAGATTGTCTTGGCTGCCGTTCAGAAACATGGCAATGCTCTTGAATATGCAGATGAAAGTCTTAAAAAAGACCCAGACATTGTCTTGGCTGCCGTTCAGCGACATGGCGAGTTTCTTCAATATACAGATGACAGCTTTAAAAAAGATCGAGAGATTGTCTTGGCCGCCGTTCAGCAAGATGGCAATGCTCTTGAATATGCAGATGAAAGTCTTAAAAAAGATCGAGAGATCGTCCTGGCTGCCGTTCAGCAAGATGGCAATGCTCTTGAATATGCAGATGAAACCCTTAAAAAAGATCGAGAGATCGTTTTGGCTGCCGTTCAGCAAAATGGCATGGCTCTTGAATATGCAGATGACAGCTTTAAAAAAGATCGAGAGATCGTCTTGGCTGACGTTCAGCAAACTGGCATCGCTCTTCAATATGCAGATGAAAGTCTTAAAAAAGATCGAGAGATCGTCTTGGCTACCGTTCAGCAAGATGGCTATGCTCTTAAATATGCAGATGAAAGTCTTAAAAAAGATCGAGAGATCGTTTTGGCTGCCGTTCATAATAATGGCATGGCTCTTCGACATGCGGATGACAGCCTTAAAAAAGATCGAGAGACCGTTTTGGCTGCCGTTCATAAAAATGGCATAGCTCTTGAATATGCAGATGACAGCCTTAAAAAAGATCGAGAGATTGTCTTGGCTACTGTTAACCAAAATGGCAAAGCTCTTGAATATGCAGATGAAAGTCTTAAAAAAGATCGAGAGATTGTCTTGGCGGCCGTTAAGGGATATGGCTATGCTATTCGATATGCAGATGAAAGCCTTAAAAAAGATAGAGAGATTATCTTGGCTGCCGTTCAGCAAAATGGCTATGCTATTCAATATGTAGATGAAAGTCTTAAAAAAGATCGAGAAATTGTCTTGGCTGCCGTTAAGCAAGATGGCACAGCTCTTTTCTATGCAGATGAAAGCCTTAAACAAGATGAAGAGATTATCTTGGCTGCCATTCAGTAAAATCACTTTGGATAGGCTTAAAAAAATCCTATCAATGCGGTAGGAAAGAAGCTACTAAACCAGCGATATCGACGAATTGCATACAGGGTTGCTATACTGTTCAGAAAATAATGGTAATTCAGAATAGTTAATTGTTATTGCTAATCCAGCAAGCAAGGAGTAAGAAAGTCGTTTAAGGCTAATAGTTCCGATTAACTCCGCGGTTCTACCAGAAAAACACTTTTCAATGCCCCTATTATCAAAATTTTAGCAATTTAATATAAAAAATTATATTTTATTCATTCATCAAAAGCCAAAAGAGCAAGAATTGCATGTACCTCTAAAATCCAAATATTCTTCTTGATTGATAAAGGCAACTCTATGAGCTTCACTATCTTCAATCCATTCTAAGGATTCAATTTGGCTATGAACTACCTCTCTAGGGACGTGATAATTTCTAGATTGGTTTCCTTGATAAATGGAATATTCAGAAACATGTAGAACAATCATCGTTACAAGTGCATGATAATCATAACCTAATTGAGCAATTATTGATCTAAAATCTTTTCTTAAATTTGTAGCATCCCACACAACTTTATCATGATTTCGTAAATAATTTTTTAGCTGTTCTTTAGCTTTAGAAATAATGAAACTATTGTTTTCTTGATTGCTCCTGTTTTTGCCAAACTCCTCCCTTAAGTCATCCAAAGAAATTTTCTTATAAGCTCTTAAATGTTCTTGAATCCAAGTACTTTTTCCTGATCCACTAGGTCCTGACATAATGATAAGTTGAGGAAAAGAATTTAAATAAGGGTAACGACGAGCTATAGCTTCCTCTGGTGTAAAGATCATTCCTTGCTCAAAATCTTGAATAGCATAGCCCAGTACTGCATCCCGACTTTCAGGACATACATGATCTAACTCTGTATTAAAGAATTGTTTCCAATCATTGTAAGGATTTTCATTTCCCCATAAATGATACTCTTCACAAAACAAACGAAATAAGTCTATGTAATCGCATTGACCTTGTTGATCCTTACAACATCTGCCGAGAATATCTGCTTTTGCCAAGTAAAAGAGTAGCTCTGTATTAACCAGACGTGCTAACTGAAAATATTCTTTTTTAGATGCATTGTGCAACACTAAACGCCTTGGCTTATGATGATATGCCACTAGGCGAAGCGTTTGTTGAACAATGTTATAAGGCATATTTAATTCTAAAAGTCTATATGCTAAATAAGCACATCCACGCTCTGCATGATGTGGAGCGACTATTCTTGATAAACCGTCAACTTCTTTAATTTTAGTCGCAAGCGGTTTGCCAATATCGTGTAAAACAGCTGCTAAAATAAGAGATAGCTTATGGTCCGAAGATAAATGGTTAGCTTCAGAGTCTAAAAGTTTGTAAACTTCATCTAAAACATATTGAGTGTGGATGAACACATTTCCTTCTGCATGCCATTCTGGATCCTGTAAAGTTTCCTTGAATTTAGATAGCAGATCTAAATTGCTTTCAAAAGCTAGAACAAATTCATCCAAACTAGGCCTTTTACCTTTTATAATCTTTCTAATTAAATCATTCATATATTGTCTTAGCTAATAAATTTGGAATAACTTCTTTATTCATCCAGTGTTCTTCATTAGGCATTACATGTTCTTTTCTTACCCATTTAGCAACATGACAATTAAATTCATCATAAGAAAAACTTTCCGTTGTACGCACGACATAACCTTCACAAAAGGCCGTATCAATAGTCATTTGAGAAATTAATTTTTCATTCCACATACCTAAATAGAATTGCTTCGGTGTTTTCAAACCTAATAACTCTGCCCATTCTAAGGTTTGGACCCAGTTTAAACATACGTTTTGATCATTCCAAATGGAAAACAAATAAAAATAACTCTCTAATTGGTCATAGGCAATTGAATGTCTCGCATAAACGTTTTCACCGCAAAACCTCCAGCCGAGTGGGATTAAATAGGAAATATTGGCGTGCAATTTTTTTACCCATTCTCTTGAAACATGAGGACGATTATTGATTGAGCGAGCATGAATATAATCCATATACATGGTCGTATTTTCGCCATCCAATTTTTCTGTTACTACAACTTCCTTGCCTTCAAAGTGTCTAATGTTCAATAAAACAATATCATCATCAGTATTCCCAGACGACCAAGGAAGATGAGGAGTTCGGGGATATTTAAATCTATTTGTTTCCATATCTACATTGATTTTAATTACATATTTGCAATATTAAAAAAATTAATTAACACAATCTATATTTATGTTAGTAAAAACAACTTACAAAAAATATTCAATATTATTATAAACAATTGACATTTAAAAATGAAGAAATGATTCAGAGGCCTTATGCGAGTTTGGAAAGTACGTTACTATTCCCCTAGTTTTTCTTTTTTATTAACTAGTTGAACATCTTCAAAATCTATTATAGCATCTTTTTGTTCCATGTATGTCTCCTTTAATATGCAATTGAGTGATCGTCTTGTACATCATAAATCCAATTATCTTTTTCCCAAGAGGAAATAAAGTTTTTATTAATTGGCAGTTGTTTTTCAAGTGGATTTCCTGCTTGCCATTTTCCAATGAGCTTTGTAAAAGGAATCTTCACAATAAAAGGGCCATCAGCGCCACCTCCAACATGTATGGCTGAAAAATAATGAACAAATTTTGTCATTTATTACAAAAGTCCGAATATCCTTCAAATCAAGCGAATCTTTATGCTAAGATGCGGAAATGCAAGTCGGCGGATTTTTACACCAAAAACCTGAATAGATTTGTCTTAAGTCAGAAACTTAAGTGATATGACAATTCATTCAGTCGACGTTCGACGTTCCACCACGCTCCTCCAATAGGATATCGAGAAACTTTATAAAAAAATAGATCAATGAGATTCTTTAAAAATTTGCTACTCAGCTTTCTAACTGTAAGACTTTCACTAAAGTCTGATCCCATTTGTTTGTGTCCATAATTGCAAATTAGTTATCAACTAACACTTTTAATCACCACTCACGAGAAAATGAGCAATTTGAAATTTCTTGACTAATTAAATCTTAGACACTAAGATTTTTGATATTTAATGATTATAAACAATTATATTGTTATTTATATATATATTAATTTTTATTAAATTAAATCATATTTAATTGAATTTAATTTTTAAATTTGATAAATTAATAATATTAAAAATTTAAATAAAGGGAGAATTATGAAACATACCGCCTCTATTTCACCAGAACCAATTGCCTATTTTCCATTACCTACTCTTGAAAAAATTACTTATCAGGGGTCCAACAAAAGTTTAGTCAATTTGTGCTCTCGCGTTAACTCTCTGATTAATAAAATCAATGGAGGTAAAGAAATTTCCGATTCTTTAGGACTTCTGAATAAATTAGAAGTACAGGTTTCTCAAATAAAGGAAAGTCAAAAACTTCAAGATCGAGATGAATTATGCTTCAATCAAATTGCGTCGCTTATCATAAACAAATTCAATATCACTCAACTCATTAAAAATGGCTCTCCGATTGATCCATCATTAGGTCCCCTTGCAACCCTCGAAGAAAGATCGCTTTATCCACGTATTTTTTCTTTTCTTACCAACCCTAAAGATTTATGTAATCTCAGTTTAGTTTCTACCATGTTTAAAACAATTGCAAACCACGATGATTTATGGAAAGGGATTTGTCAGAAGGAAGATTCGGAAACCTGTACAACACATCAAATTGACTTACCTTGGAAAGATTTTTATAAAGATCGCATAGATTTATCTTCTTATGCAAAAGGCTCCTTCGTATCTATAATCGATCAAATTCACCTGAACATTCTTAAAATACAGATCAATTATGATAAAGCAAAGATCATTCATTTAAAGCGCTTAATCCATAAACAACAGCCGACACTTCCTATTAAAGAGATGCAGATTCTTTGTGGTAGAATAATGTTAACGGATCATGTCTCCCTAAAAAATTTTAGTCAAAGCAACACTTATTATCTTCAGAAAAAAAATCAACTTGATCATAAATAGCCTGTATCACTCTATTTAATAAATTTTCATCGACATAAGTTCAAGGTAAAGAAAGAACTATCTATTAGAATTTATTAAAATGATAAATACTGTCTTATCTTTCATCTTTTATTTTTTTATTTTTTAAATGAAAATTCGCATTTTATTTAGTTATTTACAATTTTTTAGTCTTTTTTACTTATATTATTAATAATAAAAATATAAAATAATTTTGAAACCAATTAATTTTATTATTATTGACAGTGCGCTTATAAATGTTTATACTATTATATGAAGGGATTAGCTATTTGTCATTTTGCAAATCTTTTAAGAGGGATTTATGGGTGAAAAAACCGAAAAGGCCACCCCAAAAAAGTTAAAAGACGCTAAGAAAAAGGGACAAGTTGCCAAGGCGCAAGATCTTCCTGCTGCTTTTACTTTTGTTGCTTCAGTTGCTGTTGTTCTTGCCTTAGCAGGCAGCTTATATCATCAAATGGCTAATTTTTTGGTAGGAACTTTTCGTTCTGTAAACACCCCTGATTTAAGTAATATGATTTTGGCTTTATTTTATAAAGCGAATGAAGTGATTTTTTTAGCCAGCATTCCTACACTTGGAATAGTGTCGATGGTAGGAGTGACGGTCACTTTTTTAGCAGTTGGCCCGGTTTTTGCACCTGAAGTATTTAAGTTTGATATTAAAAAATTCAATCCGATTGATAATTTAAAAGCAAAATTTAAGCTTAAAACACTGGTTGAACTCTTGAAATCTCTCATTAAAATTGGGATTGCAGCTTATTTAATTTATCTTGTGATGTATAAAAGTATCCCTATTTTGATTCAAACAGTTTCGATGCCGATTACGGGAGCATTAATTGTCTTCAATTCCTTTTTAATAGAAGTCTTGGTTAAGGTAGGCATTTTTTTCCTGATAGTAGCGATAGCAGACTTTATTTATCAAAAAAAGAATTTTGCTAAAGAAATGATGATGGAGAAGTTTGAGATCAAGCAAGAATACAAAAATAGCGAAGGTGATCCTCACATTAAGAGTAAGCGAAAACAAATTGCTCAAGAAATCGCTTATCAAGAAGGGCCTACGGGCGGGGTGAAGCGAGCACAAGCAGTCGTGACGAATCCTACGCATCTTGCCATTGCGATTGGATATGAAAAAGAAGTTGATGCTGCTCCTTATATTCTTGCTATGGGAAAAGACACTTTAGCTGAACGCATGATCAAAATTGCTGAACAGCACAACGTTCCTATTTTGCGTAACATTTCCCTGGCTCATACATTATGGGATGAAGGGGAAATTTATGAATATGTTCCTGAAGAAACTTATGAAGCACTCGCGGAAATCCTGCGCTGGGTTGCTTCTTTAAAAGATGGAACAGAAGTATCACAACCTCTAGAGTAATCGCTTTAATTTAAGTGATTGTGGAGAATTTAAATGGATGTCATTCGTAAAGTCCTCGATGGGATCACAGTTAGATTAGGAGGCGATCGCTCGCTAAATACCATTTCGCGATCAAGCGACGTCGCCCTTGCTGTAGTGATTATTGGGATTTTGGCAATGATCATTTTGCCCATTAATCCTCACATTATAGACTATTTGATTGCCGTCAATTTAACAATTTCGATTGCTTTGTTGATGGTTGCTCTTTACATTCCCAGCGCTGTACACTTATCTATCTTTCCCTCCTTATTGTTAATTACAACCCTTTATCGTTTGGGTTTGAACATTGCTTCTACACGCCAAATTCTCCTACATGCCAATGCAGGTCAAATCATTTTCCAATTCGGAAATTTTGTTGTAGGAGGTAACTTTGTCGTCGGTGGTGTTATTTTCTTAATCATTACCTTAGTCCAATTCTTAGTCATTACTAAAGGTGCCGAACGCGTCGCTGAAGTTGCCGCTCGTTTTACTTTGGACGCTATGCCAGGTAAGCAAATGAGTATTGATGCCGATATGCGGGCTGGCGTTTTGGATTCCAATCAAGCACGCGAAAAGCGTCTAGCCATTCAAAAGGAAAGCCAATTATATGGTGCCATGGATGGTGCGATGAAATTCGTTAAAGGAGATGCCATTGCAGGGATTATCATCACCTTGATCAACGTCGTTGGAGGATTGATTATTGGAACTACAATGAATGGCATGGAAACTGCTGAAGCAGCTAAAACCTATGCGTTATTGTCCATTGGTGACGCTCTCATTTCTCAGATTCCAGCTCTTTTAATTTCGATTGCTGCAGGTATTGTGACTACCCGTGTTTCAAGCGAACGCTCTGAAAACTTAGGTAGTGAAATCTCTGGTCAGATTTTAAAGCAACCTAAAGCTTTGATGGTTTCAGCCGCTTTCTTGATGGGTATGAGCTTAGTCCCTGGATTTCCGACCCCGCCTTTCTTAATTTTATCTGCTGCGTTGGGATTAATTGGTTACGCTCTGTGGAGTAGAGATCAAAAAGAAACAGCAGCCCGTGCAGGAGGAATTGGAGGTGCAACAATTCAATCTGCAGGCGACTCTTCAACAGATATGCCTGTGCGTGGACATAAAGTCATTTCCGGCGGCGGCGTGGAAAGTTATGCATTGACCTTGCCTGTGGTGCTTGAAGTAGGAAAAGGATTATCAGCAGAGATTCAAAAATCAGCTAAAGGAGGAGTCAGCTTTATTGATCAGATGATTCCTAAAATGAGGCAAGCACTTTACGCCGATTTGGGAGTCCGCTTCCCTGGCGTCCATGTCCGGACTGATTCTCCCATTCTCGAAAAAGATGAATACTCTATCCACCTAAATGAAGTCCCCATTATTCGCGGCAAGGTTCTTGAGGGACATTTACTGACTAATGAAGCTGAAGAAAATCTGAAGCGCTACAACTTGAGCTTTAGTTCTTATAAAAACTCTTTGGGATTGCCCTCGCTTTGGGTAGATGCCAAAAATAAAGAAATCTTAGATAGGGCAGGAATTAAATATTGGAACGCGCTTGAAGTCATGATTTTGCATGTTTCTTACTTCTTTCGCCATTATGCCAATGAATTTGTGGGAATCCAGGAAGTCAAATCAATGCTCGAATTTGTTGAGAAATCTTTTCCCGATCTTATCAAGGAAGTCACCCGCTTAATTCCTCTACAAAAAATGACAGATATCTTTAAACGGCTGATTCAAGAACAAATTTCGATTAAAGATTTGAGAACAATTTTGGAAGCTTTAGGCGAATGGGCGCAAACAGAAAAGGATACTGTTTTATTAACTGAGTATGTTCGCTCCTCTTTAAAGCGCTTTATTAGCTATAAATATTCTCAGGGACAATCTGTTTTATCAGTTTATATATTAGATCCTGAAATTGAGGACATGGTTCGAGGAGCTATCAAGCAAACCTCGGCTGGATCTTATCTAGCTTTAGATCCTGACTCTGTTCAATTGATTCTACAAGGTGTGAGAACAACAGTTTCTCCCCCACCTCCTGGAGGACAACCCCCCGTTATTCTTACTGCTATCGATGTGCGCCGATTTGTACGCAAACTAGTTGAAATGGAATTTACGGACATTTCTGTAGTTTCTTACCAGGAAATTGTTCCAGAAATCCGCATTCAACCTCTGGGACGTATCCAAATTTCTTAAGTTTCTCTAAAAGAGGGTTAACATGTCAGAAGATAGTTTGACTAATCTAAGCAGATTAAATACCGCAGCATCTGAACGAGCAAAAGAGACTCTGGCCAATACCCAAGAAACTGGAGATGCTCTCAAATTAGCGCAAGTTGAAGCAGCGCAAGCTGCCAGCCAGAAAAAGCTTTTGGATGAAGCTGAAGACAATTCAGCCATGGGCATTCAAATTAAAACTCAGAAGCTCGAAGGAAAAAAACAAATCAAAACCGAAAAAGCCAAACAGGCACAGGACTCTGTTCTTATTCGCAAAGAGGATGCCGATGGTTTGGCTGATGGATTTTCGCAACGCCAAGGTAACCGCGAGTATCGCATCGATCCTCGGATCTTAAGCCAGTTAGCAGAAGATTTAGGAATTGGAATCCACGAAAAATTAAATGCTGATGACATGATTTTATTCATTCGTCGACGCATGACGGTCGATGGCCAATCGCCAGATGTTTCAGTTGTTGATAAAGCATTTGAATTTTTACTTGAAGCCACTCGTTCCCAAGCAGGAAAATCCACAGGGATTGCCAAGGAGCGTCTGGAAAACATTTATAAAAGTATAGAAATTGCTAAAAATAAGCATTTTGAAGCAAATTCCGTTGAGATTCAAGTTGCTCAAAAAATCATTGGAGCTGTTGATGCCGTTGTTACAACAACAGGTCAGACTGTCAAAGAGACCCTAGATCGTTATCGCGACGTTGTGCATAACCCCCCCGATATTCAAGCCTTACGTAAGTTTTATCAAATGAAGGGCTATAAAGCAATGATTCTTGAGCTTAAAGGATTAAGTACCTATTTAGGAGGAAATTTTAAGCGAACTAATTTAGAAACCCCTGAAATGATTCAATTGGCAAGCGCTGCTAGAAAGATGCAAACTTTGCTTAACGTCTTTCGATTAACTAAAGAACATACTCGAAGAACAGAAAACTTTTTGTTTGAATATATTTTCAAGAAATATGCTGCTTAGAGCGTGTTTGCTCTATAAACCCAGACGATAAGAAGAGAGTATATGGCATTAGACCGCAAAGCTTTTCGATCGCATTTAAACTTTGAAGTATTGGCCAAACTTTTTTTTGACCTTGCAGAAGAACGTTATCCATCTGCTGAAAAAATGAAACAATCGGTTTCAACTCTCATCAATCCTTTAGCATCCAATCCTTTAGAAAATGTGCATATTAAAATTGCCGTTTTAAGCGTCATGCGTGACATGGTAAAAGAAGTTTCCCCTACTCAAATCTATCGCTCGTTACAACATCGTGATGATTTATATATGGCCATTATTGAGGGACTAGAAGATTTAGAAGATGAATTGGAAGAACTAGAAGAAAAATATGCTGAAGAGGAAGAAGAAGCTGAACTGTAAAAGGAGGTCGGGCATATGGTCAGTTCGCAATTTGGAGCTATTTTAAAAGAATTTGAAACATTCTTTAATTGTAAATTGGAACCCGATATCAATGATTCTTGTTTAATTAACTTAGAAATGGGGATGAATCTTCAAATAGAATTAGACCGCTATGGCCTTATTTTAATTGGATGTCGCTTAGGTGCTGTTCACATGGGACGTTATCGCGACAATCTCATTCGAGAAGCACTAAAATCTAATGAGGCAACTCGTCCTTCCACTGGAATTTTAGGATTTAGTCAAAAATCTAGTCAACTTATTCTTTTCATCAAACTTAACCCTAATTTTATTTCAATTCATCAAATTCCTACCTTATTACCCCCCTTTTTAACTAAAGCCAAACTATGGGCTGAAGCTATCGGCAAAGGAGAAGTTCCTACCCCTATTAATTCCATAGGCTCTTCTAAGCCTTCTGGAATTTTTGGCTTAATCTCTTAAAAGCAACCCTAAAAATAAAATATGGCAAAAGAATATTTTATTTTTATTCCATATTGTCTAATGTCATAATCATGTCAGGATTGTTTTGATTCATTCTAATTTATGAAAGATCTTTCTTATCTCTCTCATTCTCCCGCTGCTCGGCAATGGGAACCTATTGGCATTAAGCCTCACCATGGAATTGCTATTCCTTTATTCAGTATTCACTCTAGTCATTCTTATGGAATTGGAGAATTTACCGATTTACCCTTATTAATTGATTGGTGTGCCTCTATTGGTTTTGATGTCATTCAATTGCTTCCCTTAAATGACACGGAAATGGGATTGAGTCCCTATAGCGCGATGTCTGCTTTTGCTCTTAATCCCCTTTTTATAGGGCTTGATTCTTTACCCCATGTGGATGATTATCCCATTCTAAAAGAAGAATTAAAATCCTTACCCAAATTTTCTTCTATTCCTTTTGTCGACTATGACCGCGTGCGAGCTTATAAAGAACGCTTTTTACGTCATTATTTTCGCTTGATGGGATCTCAATTATTGAAAAGCGCAGCTTTTGAGCATTTTATGCAAGAAGCAGGCTTTTGGTTAAAGGGATATGCTGTTTTTAAAATTTTAAAAAGACGCCATCAGTGGATGAGTTGGGAAACTTGGCCCGAAGCTGAATCTCGTGCAACCCCTGTTTTACTTGACTCAATCGCCTATCAACAACAAGAAGAATTTAATTGGTTCTGTTTTTTGCAATTTATCTGCGATCAACAAATGAAAGCTGCAAAATTGCATGCTGATCATCAAAAGGTCTTTTTAATGGGGGATATTCCCATCCTTATTGGTCGCGACAGTGCAGATGTCTGGTTACATAGAGAGTTATTTAACCTTGACTACTCGGCAGGAGCACCTCCTGATCTATTTAGTGAAAGTGGACAAAATTGGGGATTTCCCATTTATCAATGGGAAACTCTAGCCAACCAAGATTATCACTGGTGGATCCAACGTCTACGCTGGGCAAGCCGCTATTACCATATTTATCGCATTGATCATATTGTTGGATTTTTTCGCATTTGGTCTATCCCCTTAGGACTTACAGGAAAAGATGGGTATTTTCTTCCCAAAGATAAAACGATGTGGATTGACCATGGACAAAGGATAATGCTGATGATGTTAAAGGCATGCGATATGTTGCCAATCGGAGAAGATCTTGGCATCGTTCCCCTTGAAGTCAGAACTTGCCTCAAGGCGCTTGGAATTTGCGGAACAAAAGTCATGCGTTGGGAGCGAAAGTGGGAAGAGAATGGAACGTTTATTTCGCTTCAAGATTATCCTGTAGATAGCATGACGACTGTCTCTACGCATGATACCGAAACTTTACAACAATGGTGGATAGATTTCCCCATCGAAGCTCAACTTTTTGCCCAATTTAAAGGTTGGTCTTATCAGCCTATTCTGAGTCGAGATCACTACCGAGAAATCTTATGGGATAGCCATCACTCGGCAAGTTTATTTCATATCAATTTCTTACAGGAATATTTACCCCTCATTCCCGGACTAAGCTGGCCTAATCCAGATGATGAGCGCATTAATATTCCAGGCCTTGTCACGGATCGCAATTGGCGCTATCGTTTACTTCCAAGCCTTGAAGATCTTGCTCAACAAAGCAGCTTAAAACACATCATGCAAGAGCTCATCAAATAAAACACGCTATTCGAAAATGAATCAAGACGTTAAACTGTTCAAAATGGAAAACAAACACTATTTTAAAAAATTTAAAAGAAGTAATTTTTATTCTACCCGGTTCTTAGCTCCTATTTTTTTGCTTCTCATCTTGAGCTTTGCCATGGGATGGAATAGGTGCTGTTTTAGTGTAGAATCATCCGATGCAAAGCTCAAAACGCTTTATCAGAGCTTAGATCCGACTTCCGTCTCTCAACATTTGGCTTTTTATGAACTTTATGCTCATCACTCTTGGGGCCAACAAGCTTTAAAGGAAGCTTGGCAGCTTTTAGCTGGAACGCAGAATAATCCACTTCTCTCTTCCCATGCCCTTCCTCTTTCCACTACTGCCGTTAACTCTCTTGTGGCGCTAGTGAACAAACCCATGGATCAAGAAATCTCACTTTCTGATGAAGAAGCGTTAGGAACTTTAATTAAACTCTCTACCAGACTCTCTCATTTTTCTTTCAAAGGCCATCATGTTTGGAGTGAGCAAGAGGTCCTAGCCCTTCGTTTAAATGAAATAGATCTCGCTCGCGGTCTTTTTTTAAGTCAATTTGGTTCTGACCGCCTGCGTATTCAATCTTATGAAGCCTTAATTGATTTGATGGCTTTGCAAATTCTTGCCCGTTTGCCAAAGGATGCTTCTCCTGAAGAAAAAATTATCGCCATCAATACTTTTATTTTCGATGAAATGGGTTTTCGTTTCCCTCCCCATTCTCTTTATGCCAAAGACATTGATCTCTACACCTTTCTTCCCTCAGTTTTAGACTCTCGCCGGGGCGTTTGCTTGGGAGTTTCTATTCTTTATCTCTGTCTAGCCCAACGCCTTGCATTACCTTTAGAAATGATTACTCCACCCGGACACATTTATGTTCGCTATTGTATGGGCGACAAAGTCGTGAATATTGAAACCACAGCTAGGGGCATTCATATCGATTCTAAAGAATACTTAAGCATCAACACTCGCTCTCTTCAAAAACGGACAATTCGAGAAGTGATTGGAATGGCGCATTTTAATCAAGCCTCTGTCCATTGGCAAAATGGGGAATATGCAAAGGCTTTAAAAGCCTACCAGAAAGCAGAACCTTATATGCCCGATGATCCTCTCTTAAAAGAGCTCATGGGCTATAGCCTCCTTTTAACAGGTCATCTTGAAAAAGGGAAAAAGCTCATTGAGGAGATTAAAGACATCATTCCTGACTATGCCATTGTCAAAAATACAATGGCCGAAGATTATTTGCAGGGAAAAGTTGATGCTAAAGGAATTGCAGTCATTTTTACAAAAGTGGATGAAGATCGCCAATCCATTTTAGTTAAAAAACAAGCTCTTGAACAAACCTTAGAACATTACCCCCTTTTTCGCCAAGGCCTATTAAACCTTGCTGTTACTTGGCTGCAGCTCCATCGAACAGGCGAAGCCTTAGATATCCTCAACCGTTATCAATCTATAGATCCAAGTGATCCTGAAGCCCACTATTACCTATCCATTCTTTATAATGAGCGGCGCGATTATCCCAAAGCTTGGTACCATCTTCAACAAGCCGAAGTCATTGTCAAAACCCATCAACATTATCCTAAAATTCTCAAAGAATTACGACGCGAACTTCTCAGTTGCTGTCCTGAATAGTCGCTTTTGCAGTATGATGGAGATTTTATAATTTAAATTTTGTTTCAAAATGCAGAAAAATTCAATTTAAGGTGATAGGCTATGAAAATCTATACGCGTACGGGTGATAAAGGCACGACTTCTTTGTTTTCAGGTGAAAGAGTACCCAAAGACAATCCTTTTATCGAAGCAGTGGGAACTGTTGATGAGGGAAATTCTGCTCTTGGTCTAGCCCTTTCCATGCTTCCCAAAGAAGAACAATTCCAATCTACCCTAGAACAGCTTGAAATGATTCAACATACTCTATTTGATGTTGGAGCTGCTTTAGCCACCCCTAGGACCTGCCATCAAAACCAAAAATTAGAAAAAACACGTTTTGATAACGAAGCCATTGAATTATTAGAAAAATGGATTGATGCCATGGATGCCCAATTGCCTATTTTAAAGACATTTATTCTTCCCGGGGGACATCCTGCAGGAGCAGCTTTACATCTCTCGCGTAGTATCATTCGTCGAGCAGAGCGGCTGGTTATCCCTCTGTATGAACAAGCAGATGTGACTCAATCTGTTCTTGTCTATTTAAATCGTCTTTCTGATTATCTTTTTATGGCCTCTCGATTCGTCAACCATCAGCTTCAAGTTCCTGAAACACAATGGCAACCTGTTAAAAAGATTTAGAAAATCTAGATGCAGCTTTTGAAATTACTTGATATACGATGAGGGGCTTTTCAATCTAAAATTCTTTTCGACAGATCTTAATTTTTCAAAAGCTGGTACTCAACCACATTAGTTTTGTGTATTTAGACTGCTTCAAAGCCCCGGGGCTAGGGTGTTCATTTTGTGCAAAAAATGAGCTTTATTTTTCACAATAATTGGCATAGTTGAATAGAAGGTCGCATGTTTATGCCGTCCTTTCAGGACTCGATGTCTTTTTGATAGAACCCAGGCCTCCGCTTCGCTGCGACCTGGGCTGTAACATGACGGCCCTTCAGGCCTTAACAAGAGATGTTTAAGTCTCTCTTCTATAGTCCCTAAATCATCTTTTTGTTAAGGCCTGAAGGGCCGTCATGTTACAGCCCAGGTCGCAGCGAAGCGGAGGCCTGGGTTCTATCAAAAAGACATCGAGTCCTGAAAGGACGGCATAAACATGCGACCTTCAATTTAACTATGCCAATTATTGTGAAAAATAAAGCTCATTTTTTGCACAAAATGAACACCCTAGCCCCGAGGCTTTGAAGAGTCTAAATACACAAAACTAATGTGGTTGAGTACTAGGAACGAAATGCTTCTGGCAAACTCCAGAAGCTAAATTTGTCGCTCAAGCGGCGTTAGCCGCGCATGGATAGTAGCCGTGGGTGTAGGCGAAGCCGGAACCCACGGTGTATGGTAAAAAAAATGAAGCCACGTTAGTGGCGTAGGAAATGTGATGGTGGAGCAATGTTTATTTAAACGAATGCTACGCCACTAACGTGGCTCAAATTTGTTTTTTGGGTAACCGTGGGTTTCGGCTTGCGCCTACACCCACGGCTACTATCCATGCGCGGCTAACGCCGCTCGTCGCTGAGGGAAAGGATATGGATCAAGCAACATTGCAAAAACAAAGATAAAGATTCCAATTACCTAGCCATATGCCGGGACTTAATAAAGAACTGTTTTGGGGTTGATATTTTTCGCGTCATTTTCGGGAAATATCCCTCTAAAGTCTATTACAGGCGTGGTATTGTTAAATTGATGCGACGAATATCAAGTCCAAAACAGTTCTTTGTTAAGTCCGGCCCAGAGCATCGCCCTGAGTTAGATTAGCCCTCGTCATGATGTAGTCTGAAGGACTACAAGAGAATCATCTCATCCCAAGCCCGGAGCTTTCAGCAATCCCAATAGGCAAAAACTAGTGGATCATTCGGCGTGGGCATAACAAAATAAGACTCTATATAAATGGCTTTAAGGATCAGTTTAGAAAATTTTTTTAGTCTTTCAGGCTGCGCAGAAGCGTGAAAAATAACCCACTAGTGTGGTTTGAGTACTAGAAAAGGTTTCATTATTGGAATAGATTTAAATCAGTAAATTTGATATAAGTTATGCCATTAACCTCAAAGCATTTAACTATTATTTTATTATGCCTATACATTTCAGTTCTTTTTCTAATTATATACCCTCTCTATTCAAAGAAAGCCTCATCCCAGCTTTAACTGCTCAGCAGAAGAAGATTTTAACTATTGTTTCGATTGCTTTTGGATTCTTCGCAATATGCTATATTGCAAAACGTTGCTGCATGGCAAATAGTCAGGATGGGAAGGGAAAAACCTTTTCTCTTTCTGAACTTTGTATAAAAGAGGGGGAATTTGCAAATAACAAATTAAATGGTCTGGCAAAGAAAAACTATTTATTTTTAGGAATTATACACGAAGGAAACTTCAAAGATGACTTACTCAATGGAACAGGCAAGAAGAATGATTTTAATGGAACTCTATATGAAGGTGAATTCAGAAATGGTAATTTAAATGGACAAGTTAAGGTAACTAAGACCAATGGAGATGTCTATGAAGGCGAATTTAAAGATGACAAATTCAATGGTCAAGGCAAGATAACTAAGGCCAATGGAGACGTCTATGAAGGTGAATTCAAAAAGGGCAAATTAAATGGCCAAGGTAAGATAACTTGGACCAATGGAGATGTCTATGAAGGCGAATTTAAAGATAACAAATTCAGTGGTCAAGGCAAGCTCTCTTTGCCCAATGGAGTTATCTATGAGGGTGAATTCACAAAGAACACATTAAATGGCCAAGGTAAGATCACTTGTGCTAATGGAGATGTCTATCAAGCCGAATTTAAAGAGGATAAATTAATAGCCAAGGAAAAATTAGTCTTGCCAATATAGTCTATGAAGATGAAGTCAAAACATCCCAATTAAATGACCAAGTCCAAGTCAACATCACTTATTCTAATGTTGTCTATAAATTCGAACTTACAGACAACCTCAAACATTCTAGAAACTCGCATTCAACTAAAGAAGTTGTCTTAAAAGCTCACCTTACGCAAGTGAGATTAAAAATCAGTGATATTCCTTAAATAACCAAATAGTTTAATTTATTTAATAGCCTGAAAGGCTCTATAGAAACCCAAATTAGGATGATTACAAGGTTCAAAATGCATCACTTAATCTTAAATGTCTTAATTCTAGGAGGTACCAATTTTTTAGGGCCTCATTTAGCTGAAGAGCTACACCAACGCGGACATGAAATCACACTCTTCCACCGCGGAACCCCCTCTTCTCATTCTCTTGAGTATGCCTCACATCTTTATGGAGATAGAGAGGGAAGCCTCAAAGCTTTAGAAGGCAAGCGTTGGGATGCTGTCATAGATACATCAGGGCATCTCCCGCGAATTGTAGAATCTTCTTCGAAAATCCTTTCGCAAGCAACGGAGCACTACACCTTTATTTCAACAATAGGTGTTTATGAGGATTTTTTAACCTCTAATATTAATGAAAGCCATCCTGTTGCAAAGTTGGAAAATGAAAATGATGAAGAAATTACGGAAAAAAACTATGGGGCTTTGAAAGCGAAGTGTGAGCAAGTCATTCAAAGTTATTTTCCACACCATTCGCTAATTATACGTCCAGGACTTATCGTAGGACCCTATGATACAACAGGTCGTTTTACATATTGGCCTCGACGCATAATAAAGGGTGGAGAAATACTCGCTCCCGGTGATCCAAAACAACAAGTACAATTTATTGATGCGCGCGATCTTGCAAAATGGATTGTGGACATGATTGAGAAGAAGTCAACGGGAATTTATCAAGCAACCGGGCCCTCTACTCCCCTAACATTTGAGCAATTTCTCCAGACCTGCATGAAGCATAGTCAAAAAGAAGCTCAGCTTTATTGGGTAGATGAAAAATTTCTCTTAGATCAACAGGTCCAAGATTGGACGGACCTTCCGCTGTGGCTTGCAAGCAAAAGAAACATGCCGGGATTCCAAAAGATGGATATCACAAAGGCTATTCAAGCAGGACTGACTTTTCGCCCTCTTTCTGAAACAATTGCAGATACTCTTTCATGGGACCTTTCTCAGTCTAATGAAAAAAAGTTCACAGGTTTAGAACAGGAAAAGGAAAAAAAACTTTTGCAAATTTGGAAGGATCATAAATAAAAAGACTGTTTCCAGCCCACCGTGACAGAACTCCTTATGCGATTAGTTTTTGCCTATTGGGGCTGCTTCAAGCCCCGGGATTGAATGGGCATAAGTGGGTCCAATATTATATACACCGCAATTTCTTGCTATATCGCTCCGCGATATAGCAAAAAATTAAAGCTGAGATGAAAAAATCTTGTCTATATTGTAAAGCTAGGCTCATTTTCTTCTTGAACAGGCTCAATCCACCGTCCCTGTGCTTGAATAAGCGCAACCAAACGATCATCTGCTTCTGAAAAATCAATATTGCGTTCTACACATGCTTTTCCCACATAGAGATCAATTTTTCCTGGTTTAGAGCCCACATAACCAAAATCAGCATCGGCCATTTCACCTGGCCCATTGACAATGCATCCCATAATGGCAATCTTGACACCCGGAAGATGAGAGGTCCGTTTCTGAATGCGCTTGCTTACCTCTAATAAATCAAACAACGTGCGCCCACAGCTAGGACAAGAAATAAAATCTGTTTTGGACATTCGCATACGAGCTGCTTGAAGAATAGAAAAGCTTAGCTGCCGAATAAAATCCAATGAGTAGGGTCCTTCTAACCATATCCCTTCGCCTAGTCCATCGCAAAGAAGCGCACCATACTCCATGCTTGCTAATAAGGTGACATCTTCTTGAGCACATTGATAACTAAAATGAAGAATGACAGGAATGGCTAACTTCTGCTTTTTCAACCATTCAAAAAATTGACGAGAATAATGCAAGCGATTTTCCGCTAGCGATAAAATAATCAAAGCAGGTTTGAGATCTATTAAAGCATTCCAACTATTAGGCGATTCTTTTTCAATTTTAATGATAAGCGGCATAGTCGTTGCCTGAAAGGGATGCAATGCAAATCGCTCCGTTCTTGCTTGCAGATGCTTAGCTCGCATAGCATCTGAAAGCGTGACAATAGGAATGCTAGGTACCCCAGGATTTTGTGAAAAAACTCCTACTCCAATCTCACGCACCCGCTGCAAAACTTGAGTAGCCTCTTTGCCAATGTTAAATTCATTTAAGACAAGATTGTCAACTGTCATCGATTTTAATTTGGGAGAACCGAATGATCCTTCGCATCCAATCTGCTTAAAAAAATCGGCATGCTTAACCGCTTGTTGCGGAATTGTTACAAATACCGTTCCATTGCGGTGTAGAGGCACTCGAGCATCAAAATGGACAGAGCGTCTTTGCATTTCATCAATCGAACGCAGCTCTTCGTGAAAAGGCTCGATACCTTTTCCTTCTTGAGCTTGCGCTAAACGCATCAAACGCTGACAAGGATCAATTTCAAACCAAGGATCTTCTGTCAAGGAAACACGTATCGTATCGCCAATGCCATCCAACAGTAAGGTCCCAATTCCCATCGCTGATTTTATACGGCCATCTTCTCCCTCTCCAGCTTCCGTGACACCTAAATGTAAGGGATAGTCCCATCCCAATTTATACATGGCAGCTGTAAGCAGACGATAGGCCTGAATCATGACTTGAGGATTGGAGGCCTTCATGGAAAAAATGATGTCATGATACTCCATTTTACGGCAAATACGGGCAAATTCAAGCGCCGATTCAACCATGCCAGTGGGCGTGTCTCCATAACGATTCATAATGCGATCAGATAAAGATCCGTGATTTGTCCCAATGCGCATCGAGCGTTTGAGGCGCTTGCATTTCTCAACGAGCGGACTAAATTTTTCCTCAATTTTGAGAAGTTCTTGTGCATATGATTCATCATCATATTCAATTTGTTTAAAAGTTGCCCGCTTATCAACAAAATTTCCTGGATTGATGCGCACTTTGTCCACAAAATCAACGACCCGCATGGCAGCTGGCGGATAAAAATGAATATCAGCTACTAAAGGAACTTGATATCCGCGTTGCAAAAGACCATTTTTAATCCCCTCACAAGCCTCAGCCTCTTTCATTCCTTGCACTGTGACACGCACAATCTCACATCCCGCATCTGCTAAACGCATGACTTGAGTCATGGTTGCCTCTACATCGCGCGTGTTAGAAGTGGTCATCGATTGAATGCGAATAGGATGATGTCCTCCCACTCCTACATCTCCAACCATGACGACCCGCGTTGGGCGCCTTTTAGTTTGATAGATAGCTTCACAATATTTGATGCTCATTTTCACTCTTTTGTCTTATATTAAACGTCTTTTACAAACTCTATTTCTATTTTAAGTTTTTTTGCTTCAATTACAAGTACTTTTTTATTAAAAAATTGATTCACATTCGACTTTTTAAAAACTAGCAACTAAGATTTAGATTTAAAAATTCTTCATTTCGCCTTGACAACCCTTCTTAAAAATCTTATTTTGAATGATGATTCTCTCTAAAAAATCAACAAGACCATAGAGACTTGTCAATGCATTTTAATCCATGAGGCACTCAAATGGCTAACCAATTTACAGATAGTGTGACAGAAGCCTTACAAGCTGCTTTTGCTGAGGCTCAAAGGCGCAATCAAACCGAAGTGACAGAAAACCATCTTTTATGGGCTTTTTTACAAGATCCTCAAGGCTATTTTAATTCTATTTTATCTAATCTAGGGACAAAACCTCAAACACTTTTACGTGAGGTCGAGCACAGCCTGGAGCATTTACCGACATTTACAGGAACAACAGCTCAGCCACCCACAGCCTCTCGCAACCTTCAAAGTCGAATTGCTGATGCCCAAAATATAGCGCAAAACTGGAAAGATTCTTATACAAGTAGCGACCACTTTTTAATTTCCTATTGGAAAAACGGAGGCGAACCTTTTGCTTCTTGGAAAAAGGAAACGAAGCTTTCGCTTAATCAAGTTGAAGAGCAAATTAAAAAAATTCGAGGTGATCGATCTATGGACTCTCCCGGAGCAGAATCAAATTTACAAGCGCTTGATAAATACTGCAAAAATTTAACAGAGCTTGCTCGCAAAGGGAAGCTTGATCCCGTTATTGGACGTGATGAAGAAATCCGGCGCACTATGCAAGTTTTAAGCCGTCGCACCAAAAACAATCCAATGTTAATTGGAGATCCAGGTGTAGGAAAAACAGCCATTGCCGAAGGGCTTGCCCAGCGCATTATCCAACAAGACGTGCCTGATTCTCTGAAAAATCGACAATTGCTCGCCTTGGATATGGGAAGTTTAATTGCAGGAACGAAATACCGGGGGGAATTTGAAGAACGCTTAAAAGGCATCTTGCAAGATATCGAGAAAAGCAATGGACAAATTCTTCTCTTTATTGATGAAGTCCATACTCTGATTGGAGCAGGGGCAACAGAAGGAGCAATGGATGCCGCCAACTTACTCAAACCAGCTTTAGCAAGAGGAACTTTACACTGCATTGGTGCAACTACGCTCAATGAGTACCAAAAGTACATTGAGAGAGATGCAGCGCTTGAACGCCGTTTTCAACCCATTATGATCAACGAACCTAGCGTAGAAGATTCCATTGCCATTCTGCGTGGATTGCGCGAGCGATACGAAATTTTCCATGGCGTTCACATTACAGAATCTGCCATTCATGCCGCGGTCCTTTTATCCTATCGCTACATTACTGATCGACGTTTGCCTGACAAAGCCATCGATCTGATTGACGAAGCGGCAAGCTTAATTCGCATGCAATTGGGTAGTCGTCCTCTTCCTATTGATAACAAAGAACGCGAACTCGCAACCCTAATTGTTGAACAAGAGGCAATGAAGCGTGAAAATACTCCTTTGGCTAAAAATGAAGTTGAAAAACTCGAGGGGCGCATTGCGAAGATCAAAGAAGAGTTAAGCATTCTGCGCCAACAATGGGAACAGGAAAAGAAGATCATTGAAGCTCTAAAGGAAAAAAAGGATCAATTAGAGAAACTTCGTTTTCAAGAAGAAGAAGCAGACCGCAAAGCCGATTACAATCGCGTGGCTGAATTACGCTATAATAGCATTCCCAAGCTGCAAAAGGACATTGAACAGCTTCAACAGCAATTGAATGAAAAACCCAATCGCCTTTTACAAGAAGAAGTAGATGAACACCTCATTGCCCAAATTGTTGCAAAATGGACTGGCATCCCTGTCCACAAGATGTTGGAAGGAGAAGCCGAACGGCTTTTGCATCTTGAAAAAGAAATTGAAAAGCGCGTAGTAGGACAAGACCTAGCTGTCAAGGCTGTTTGCGAAGCAATTAGACGCTCAAGATCAGGCTTGAGCGATCCTAATAGACCCATGGGAGCCTTTCTCTTTTTAGGTCCTACAGGCGTTGGAAAAACTGAATTAGCCAAAGCACTTGCTTTTCAACTATTCAATCAAGAAGAAGCATTGATTCGGGTTGATATGTCTGAATACATGGAAAAGCACACTGTTTCCAAACTCATAGGCTCTCCTCCCGGATATATTGGCTATGAAGAAGGAGGACAGCTAACGGAAGCTTTGCGCCGTCGGGCCTATTCTGTTGTGTTGTTCGATGAAATTGAGAAGGCACATCATGATGTCTTTAACATTCTGCTACAAGTCTTCGATGATGGTCGTTTAACTGATAGCAAGGGGCGAGTCGTTAACTGCAAAAATGCCTTGTTCATCATGACGTCGAATTTAGGATCTGATCGCCTCTTAGAAGCCATAGAGCGCATTCATAAAAACTTGAATAAGGATGAAATTATGCTGATCCTAGACCCGGTGATTAAGAACCATTTTCGGCCTGAATTCATCAATCGCCTTGACGACATTTTACCGTTCTTGCCTCTACGCGAACAAGATATGGAAAAAATCGTCACGATTCAACTCCATCTCCTTGCCAAGCGATTGCATAGCCGGGATGTGGAATTGGGCTGGACACCTCAAGTTTTAGCCCATTTAGCCACAGAAGGATATGATCCTGCATTTGGCGCTCGTCCCCTCAAACGTTATATTCAGCAAGAAGTAGTGAATAAGCTTTCATCCGCCATTTTAGAAGGTAAAATTCCACCCAAGAGCAAGGTGAAGCTAGAATTAAGTCAACAGGAAATAACCTTTAAAGTGACTCATGGAAAGGTTACAGATGACGAAATGAACGACGGATAACTTTGCGTAAAATGTCATCGTTAACCAATTCCCCTTTTAATGAAAAGTAAAGGGCAAGTAATCCAAGGCCTAAGGTAGGACTGATTAATCCAAGCATAAAACCAAATCCAGCAACAAAGGTATTTATGACAATCTTCCAAAAACTTCGTAAACCTTGATTAAGACCTCGATTTTGAAATAAAGACAAGGTTGCAAGAACGGTCAAAGCAATTGACCAAAGAAGCATTCCTAATCCAAATACAAAGCAAAAAATGAGTCCTAACAAACAAATAAAACGCAATGAAACAGGCCCTTTTGAAGATTTCGTTTGTTCTTTTTTGGCCTGGGAGGAGCCATTAGGCTTGTTAGAAGAATCAGACTCAAAATGGGTATATTGAATTTTTCCGGGACGATCATCAATCAGAATAAATTCAGGACGCTTAAATTGAGGTTTTTCCTCTTCTGTATCACCACCCTGATGAGAAAAATCCTCTTCTTGGGGGAAAAGTGGAGTATTTGACATGAAATAATCCTAATAATTTCACTCTAAAGACTATACAATTATATTAACATATTTAAAGATGAAATTCAATGAATTAAAATTTAAAATCTGAAGATGAATCTAGGCATTATCTTTTAAATTTAATTTTATTAATGCCATTGAGCGCTGCAATACGATATCCCTCAGCATAAGTGGGATAATTGAATACATGATCAATAAAGTAATCGAGATGGGCTCGCAAACTAATGGCCATTTGCCCGATATGAACCACTTCGGTAGCATTACGGCCAATGACATGGATCCCTAAGATTTCAAGAGTTTCTGAATGAAAAAGAATTTTAAAAAGCCCTGAATTACTTCCTGCGATATGACTTCTTGCAATTTCATAGAAATGTGCCCTTCCTACTTCATAGTGAAATCCCCAAGCCTTTAATTCTTCTTCCGTATAACCACAAGAGGAAATTTCGGGAATTGTATAAATTCCAATAGGATAAAAAGTGGGAAAATGGTGGGTTTGAACGCCACAGGCATGGCGTGCGGCCAATCGCCCTTGTTCCATACTTGTCGAGGCCAAGCACGGGCCCCCAATGACATCTCCGACCGCGTAAATAGAAGGCACCACTGTTTGAAATAGGGCGTTGACAGGAATGTATCCTTTAACATCTACTTTAATTCCTGTATTTTCAAGATGTAAAGCCTCAACATTTGCTGTGCGCCCTAGAGCATAAAGTAACACATCTGCCTCTAAAGTTGAGCCATCTTTAAAACGAACAAAAGCATGATTATCTTGGCGTAAAATTTGAATAGGTTCTTTTTTTCCTTTAAACTTAAGTCCAATATCAGTCAACGCTGTTTGCAGATGAATTCCAATTTCTGCATCTAACATAGGCAACATGTGTTCTTTGCGGTCAATGACAGTGACTTCTGTTCCCAATGCAGCAAAAAAACTGGCATATTCAGATCCAATCACCCCTCCTCCTAAGACAATCATGCTTTTGGGAACTTTTCCAATTCCCAATAAAGTTGTTGAATCCAAAATGACCTCGCGGTCAAAAGGAACATCGGAAGGATTGCGAGGATTAGAGCCAGTCGCAATAACAAAAAACTCCGCCTTAATTTGGTATTTAAGACGAAAATCCCTATCCACCACAATGAGGGTATTTTGATTCTCAAAGCGAGCAGAGCCTTGAAGAAATTGAATATTATTCTTTTTGAATTGCCTTGAAATAATATTGCGCTCTTCTTGTATCACAGCATGGAGACGGTAATTGAGGTCATCAATTGTCACTTCTGATCGAATCTGCTCACGTCCCTCAAAGTGACGATCATAAAACCGAGTTAAATCGACAACCGCTTCTCTAAATGTTTTAGAAGGCATCGTACCGGAATAGAGACAAGCTCCTCCTGGATCAGGATCTTTTTCAACGACAATGACCCGTTTCCCCAATTTTGCTGCTTGAATGGCAGCTTTTTGACCTGATGGACCCGATCCAATCACAACCATATCTACTTTAAAATGTTCCATATTCTATCCTAGAACTAAGGGCTTTATCGCTGAAGTTCGATCTATACATACACTCTACATACATAGAAAACGACTAATTTTCAACACAACTTATAAATAAAATATTTAGTTGAAAATTTCTATTAATTTCTTGATTTCTATTTTGATTAAACCTTTGTAATTTATCACTTACTCAGTAATTGCTAATTAATTCTTAAAAATTTATAATAAAGTTGTATTATTTGAAGGATTTATGCCTAAAGTCAACTTTTCTAAAGTCGAAAAATCTTTTGATAGGGCTTTACAAAAGCTCGTCATTGATTATCTTTCCGAATTGGCAACGATTGCTGACGTAATTCAAGATCCAAAAGCTAATATAACAAGCAAAGCAATTGGAGAAATTATTGAGCGTTTTCAGAAGGAATTAAAAAAACTCAAGAAACGAGATCCTAAATTGTTTGAAAGGTTAAATCTTTTACCTGAAGAAGAGCAGCGTTTTGACCTTTCAGCACATGAATATTTGCAAGAAGATTGGCTTCGTTTAAAGACATTAAAATTACGTATTGACGAATTAAAGCATGAATTATATGGACAAGAGCACCTAGATGCCAAAAATGAAGCTCAAGTTGTCAAAGAACGTCGGCGCCACATCAATAAGCGCTTCAATATTCGAGAAGGGTGGCTTCCGTTACATTGAATTTAGGTCATTAGACCGTGGGATAGATCCATTCATTTCTCTTCAAATTACCTATTTTTAAACTTGTCTTTTAAGTTTCTTTCTGCTACATTTCCTATTTTATTTGTTGATCGCTATTGGAGAAACATTATGTCAAAAGTATGTCAAGTTACAGGCAAAAAGGCCTCTCGGGGTTATAAATATGCTATTCGCGGTATTGCCAAGAAGCAGAAAGGGATTGGTCTTAAGGTCACTGGTAAGACAAAGCGCCGCTTTCAACCTAACCTCTTCAAGAAGAGGATTTGGTTTGCTGATGAAAATCGGTTTGTTAGCCTTAAGCTATCTACAGCAGCTATGAGAACGATTGATCGTCGAGGCATAGCCACTGTTGTACGTGAAATGCGCGCAAGGGGCGAATCCGTCTAACTTATCGCAAACGCGAGCCTAATTTAAGCCTTTAGTTTTTGATTTAAGCTAAAGGCTTCTTTTTCTTTATAGATTTTGTTGAAATAAACTAATAACGATTTTAAACGAAAAAACCTCTAAGTTTCCGCTCAGAATCAACGCACGACAATCCCATGCGGATTTGATGCCATGCAGTCCAATCATATGGGCTTAAAATATTTCGCCGCTTCGCTCTATCTCCTAGTAGGTTTAGCCTATTGGGAGTGCTTGAAAGCTCCGGGCTAGGGTGTTCATTTTGTGCAAAAAATGAGCTTTATTTTTCACAATAATTGGCATAATTAAATTGAAGGTCGCATGTTTATGCCGTCCTTTCAGGACTCGATGTCTTTTTGATAGAACCCAGGCCTCCGCTTCGCTGCGGCCTGGGTTGTAACATGACGGCCCTTCAGGCCTTAACAAAAAGATGATTTAGGGACTATAGAAGAGGGACTTAAACACCTCTTGTTAAGGCCTGAAGGGCCGTCATGTTACAGCCCAGGTCGCAGCGAAGCGGAGGCCTGGGTTCTATCAAAAAGACATCGAGTCCTGAAAGGACGGCCCTTCAGGCCTTAACAAAAAAGATGATTTAGGGACTATAGAAGAGGGACTTAAACATCTCTTGTTAAGGCCTGAAGGGCCGTCATGTTACAGCCCAGGTCGCAGCGAAGCGGAGGCCTGGGTTCTATCAAAAAGACATCGAGTCCTGAAAGGACGGCCCTTCAGGCCTTAACAAAAAGATGATTTAGGGACTATAGAAGAGGGACTTAAACATCTCTTGTTAAGGCCTGAAGGGCCGTCATGTTACAACCCAGGTCGCAGCGAAGCGGAGGCCTGGGTTCTATCAAAAAGACATCGAGTCCTGAAAGGACGGCATAAACATGCGACCTTCAATTTAACTATGCCAATTATTGTGAAAAATAAAGCTCATTTTTTGCACAAAATGAACACCCTAGTCCCGGGGCTTTGAAGAGTCTAAATACACAAAACTAGTGTGGTTGAGTACTAGCTTACTTCGCTTCCAGGCGGGCAATGTTCCACCTGAACTAATTCAAAGCCTTCTGCATATTTCGCTGCAAGCAGCATCCCCTCACTTTGAACTCCCATTAAACTGGCAGGCTGCAAATTAGCTACAAGGACAATGCGGCGTCCAATTAAATTTTCTGGTCGATAACTTTCGCCAATTCCTGACACAATCGTCCGCTCTTCTAAACCAATGTCTACTGTTAGCTTAAGCAGTTTTTTGCTTTTTGGAACAGGCTCCGCCTGTCGAATGATGCCAATGCGCAAATCCAATTTGCGTACATCTTCAATGCTGATTGCAGATTTTAAGGGTGGGATAGAGAGAGCTAAGGGGGCCGCTGAAGGCTTCTGTTCCTTGGTTGCTTGCGCTGCAGAAAGTTGTTGTAGTTTTTGAATTTCTTCTTCAATTTGGCTATCTTCCACTTTTTGAAACAAAATCTTGGGAGCTAGAATAGCTTGTCCTTTTGGAAATTTCTCAGAAAGAATAAGCGACCAACCTCTTTTCTCCAATGAGTCTTGGTAACCCAGCATCTTCCAAACACGTTCGGCAGTCGCGGGAATAATAGGGAATGAAATGAGAGCTAATGTTTTTAAACACTCTAGGCAACAAGCCAGCGTCGTTTCCATGCGCATACGCGTCTCTTCTTGCTTTGCATCCTGCCAAGGACGTTTGCTATCAAAGTAGATATTTCCAAGTTGTGCCAATTCCATGACAAACTGACTAGCTCTGCGCAACTTAAATTGTTCATAGCTTTCAGCTACCTGGCGAGCAATTCCTTGAATATTCTGAAGAAAGTCTTGATCGATCGACTCTAAAGATTGCGCAGTAGGAGTGATTCCTTGGCACTGATTTTGAATAAAAACTAAAACACGATTCACTAAATTGCCATATTTTCCTAGCAATTCCCCATTACAACGATGCTGAAAATCTTTCCAAGTAAATTCGCTATCAGCTGTTTCAGGAGCGTTGGATGCAATGGTATAGCGAATTTGATCCGTTGTATAGCGCTTAAAGAAATCTTCCAAATCAATATACCAACCGTCTGATTTACTGAATTGCCTTCCTTCCAAGTTATAAAATTCATTTGCGGGCAATTCATCAACAAGCTTATAAGGCAGATTTTGTCCCATTTCCATTGCAGGGAAAATAGAAGCATGAAAGGGAATGTTATCTTTTCCAATAAATTGAACTAATTTTGTATGGGGATCAAACCAATAGTCCTTCCAACGATCTGGCTGCTGAATGTTTAGCGCCCATTCTTTAGTGGCGGAAATATAACCAATGGGAGCATCAAACCAAACATAGAGGACTTTACCTTCTGCATCAGGCAAAGGAACAGGAATTCCCCAAGTCATATCACGAGTAATAGCCCTTGGATGTAAGTTCTCGATATAATCCTTGATGAAATTAATAACATTGGGTTTCCAATGTTTGCCCTCCAGCCAAGATTTTAGTCGGTCCTTAAACAGATCCAATCGCAAAAACCAATGCTTAGTAGGCTTAAGAACTAAGGGAGAGTTGGTAAGTTTAGAGCGTGGATTTTTTAACTCAGTTGCATCATAACTCGCTCCACAACGCGGACATTCATCTCCACGAGCATTCTCAAAACTACAACGCGGACAGGTTCCCGCTACATAGCGATCTGCCAAGAACTTATGATCCCTCTCTGAATAGAGCTGACCAGTCGTACGCGGTTCGATATAACCATTGGCAAGCAAATCTAAAAAGAATTGATGAGTAGGTTCTATATGTCCTTCCCAAGAGGTGCGAGAATAATGATCAAACGAAATCTGCAATTTCTCAAAAAAGTTGCGATTCACTTGATGGAAAATATCGACATGTTCTTTAGGACTTCTTTTAGCCAAATCGGCACTAAGAGTAATGGCAATGCCATATTCATCCGAGCCGCAAATGTATACAACATCTTGCTTCATGAGGCGCTGAAAACGAACATAGCAATCAGCAGGAAGATAAGCACCTGCAATATGGCCAAAATGTAGCGGACCATTCGCATAGGGAAGGGCGGATGTAACAAGAATTTTTTGTGTCATTTGATGGGTTTTTGTACGATTAATAATTCAAAATCAGTTCCTGGAACCACTTGCCAGCCTAACAAGATTTTTGTCTCCAAATCAACATATAAGGGTCCAGGTTTTGTATAGGCATACTCCGATTCAATCCCTCGCGGAGCAGGAGTAGGAGAACATTCTGCTATTTGGAACCTCTCTAAAGTCCCATGGACCTCTCGAACAGCATCTTGTTGATCTTTACTCAAGCTGCCCCAAGAAATCCAATTACCGGGATAGCGCTTTTGCAGGAAAGTCCAATCGAGTTTAATGGTATCAAACCACGTGACACAATCCTGGAAAATGCGACCTGTTTCTCGACAGAAAGCAGCTCGACTTAATTTAAAAATGCGATTGTCATACTGATGAAAATCATATAAATAGCGCAAAATGCGTTCAGCTGAATAATAAGAAATTTCCGTTGTACGTCGCAAAGGAACTCCTGTATAGGGACTAACAGATTGAGAGCGTTGCGTAATTCGCCACCCTATCCAAAATAATAAGGCAAGAAAAGCGAATGATAGCAAAATCAATACTGCAAACAGAATGACCCAAAGCCCCTCTTCTCCCATAAGAGTGTCGTCTCCTATTTTTCTCCCTCAAACGCCTCAGCTGCCCGATACTTACGTTTTTCTGCACGCTCTTCATAGATGCTGGGTTGTGAACTTACACCATTTAAACCAGGTTCAGAACCGGTAGAGGAAGTGGTGATTTTAATTTCATCGAACTGATCTTTTCCTTCATGAATTTCTTCCAAAATCAACATCGCGCGATTTTGAATTTCAGATTTAACACGCGCATCACGGCCGGTTTTAATCATATTTTCTGCCAAGCTAATAGCATAACTCACAAGATCAAAACTACTCTTAAATTTTTTTATTATTTCTTCATTGGTTAAATGAACTTTACCTTTTTTTTCCATTTTTTCTCCTTAATTATTCATTTATTTATTTCTTATGGCGTATTCGATGACACTCGGCAATAAAAATACTTTTGAGGATTTGGTAAGCAATATCGAGATCATCATTAATCAATTGGTAATCATATTGCTGAACTGCTTCAAGTTCCCTTTTGGCCCATTCCAACCGTTTTTTCATCATTTCAGAGCTCTCCGATTGCCTTTGCGTTAAACGGGTTCGCAAGACTTCAATAGAGGGAGGCCGGATAAAAATTAAGGTAGCTGGAATTTTTCCCTTCAGCTGTAAGGCTCCTTGCGTATCAATGACTAAAACAACATGCTTGCCTTTTTGTTGTTGCTCTTTAATCCATTGATGAGAGGTGCCATAATAAGTTCCATACAGTTTCACATGTTCCAGAAAATCATTCGCAGCAATTTTAGCTACGAATTCTGAATCCGTGATAAAATGATAGTGTACTCCTTCAATTTCCCCTTCCCGAGGTAGACGCGTTGTATAAGAAATACTGGCTATAATTGAGGGAAATTCATGCACTAATCTTTGCACAAGTGTCGTTTTTCCAGTTCCTGCAGGGGCGCTCACAATAAAGACTAAACCTTCATTTGTTTCACCCAGCAGCGATGTCATAGAAATGAATTACTCAATATTTTGAATTTGTTCGCGAATGCGCTCCAGTTCACTTTTGATATCGATGACAGCGCGCGCAATATCGAGATCAGAAGATTTACTGCCAATGGTGTTAATTTCTCGATTTAACTCTTGCAGCACAAATTCGAGTGTCTTTCCAACAGAAAGGGTGGTCGAGTGAATCAATTCCTCAAAATGAGTGAGATGACAATAAAAACGAGTTAGCTCTTCCGTAATGTCAATCTTTTCGGCAAACAGAGCGATTTCACGCAAAATACGCTCTTCATTTTCTATATGGCCAGGCACTAACTCATTCAATCGGGCAATCAATTTTTCCCGATATTTCTTTGTAGCAAAAGGCATTTTTTGTTCAATCATCTGCAAGAATTGACGCATTTTTTCCAAGCGCTGCGCAATGTCCGCTTGCAAAACCGACCCCTCTTGGGTTTTCATGTGCAGAAACCCCTTCAGCGCAACTTCCAATGCCTGTTTTAAATATGCTCGGTAATTCTCTTCTTCCTCTCGATTCTCTTCATAACTTAATAAGCCTTCTGTCTGCTGTAAAAGAGAGAGGCGGAATTCATCGACGTCGAGTTTCAATTCTCTTGCAATTTCCTCCCAAGCTTCTTTAAGTTGACGCGCTAAGGGAAGATTGGGGCGAACAAGAAAAGGAACGGCCCCTTCAAAAGTGACATTGACTTTAATCGTTACTTGCCCCCTAGCAAGATAAGGTAACAACCACTTTTTCAACTCAATATCAAATTGACTCAATTCACGAGGAAGAAAAACATTGACTTCCAGAAATTTACGGTTGACAGATTGAATTTCAACGACGAAGTGGCCAACCTTTGTATTTAAGCTTGCTCGGCCATAAGCTGTCATACTCTTTAGCATAAAAATAGAGAATCGTCATTAGATTGAGAATGAGCTAATTATATTAAAAATTTCTTTTCTGTCAAGAAGCGTTAACTAGTACTGAGTTTATTAGGACTAGACTCACGTACAAGCCGCTTTCCAGCATTTCGTTGTGAATAAGCTATTCTAAAGTTCTCTATAAGCAGCTTTTTTTAAATCATTTAAGATTTGACACTGACAGCCCTTCAGGCTGTCAGTGTCAAATATTTTTAGTAAAAAATAATCTGAAGTGATTAAGGAAATAGTGAACAGCCATTTAAAAGCCTATTTCCAAAAATAAGGCGAATAAATTTAGCCTAAATAGGCTAAATGTTAAATCTCCTATTATCTCAATTTCATTAATTTAAATTTTTAATTATATAATTAATAAATTATTTTAATTTAATTAATATTTATTTAACAATCACTTTATCTAATTTTTTTAAAATTGTCATAAATTAATAAATCGAATAATTAATAATAAATCAAACTGGATGTATGTATAATTATATAAATCATATTATTTACGATAATAAATATTATCAAAGGCAATTTGAAAACGATTTGCCAAAAGCGAATGTTATAGTCGGGATGGAGACTGCTAAAAGAGTTACTCTTATTGTTTTACCCTTTATCAGTTTATATGGACCTGCTGGAAAAGGAATTTCGATCGCGATGGGATCTACGCGCTGTGTGACTCATCTTTTTGAAGGAGGATTGGCGCTGTATCACAAAGATGTTTGGGCTGTTGGCGGACACATGACTCAAGTGGCTTTAGCAGCCATGGCTGTTGCAGCAACAGTTTTTAGTTTTCAAGTTGGTTTGCTCATTACAACAGTTGCCGACATTGGGACTTCTTTAACAACTGTTATGAATCATCTAACGGAAGGTGAATACGAAAAAGCTCTAGCCGAGATGCTCCAAGCCGCTTCTTCTATGCTTTATCTTTCGATTATGCTGACTGGATCATTGGAATTAACCTTAGCCTCTTTTCTCCTCCAAGGAGCGATATCGCTTTATCAAGCTCAAGATGAATGGAAGGCTGGCAGATGGCCTGAATTTATCGCAAAATTGATCATGGGAAGCCTTCGATTCAATCAAGCACTTCAATATGTGGATCAGATCAAACAGCGGAATGCTTTTTTAGCCCTCGACAAATATGTCAAACTCATGGAACAGGTCAAGAAGGGGCGCGAAGCATCACATTTGATCAACTCTCCCTTGCAAAACCCTGGACAAGAAGTAGTCATGGTTGATGCGGATGGCAATGATTTTAACTTTGGCGAGAATATCAATGGATACGGCAAAGGCCTTATAAAAGGAATGAATTTACAGTTTCGCACCACTGTCATCAATGGAAAAAACATGAAGGAAATCGACTTTAAGGTTAATCATGTTTTTAGAGATCAGCTACAGATGATTGTCGATGGGATGAATGATTTTAATCCTAGTGAAATGAAAAGCTTTTTGGAATTAACACAGTCGCATGCTCATGGCATAAAAATTGAAAAGGTACCGTTTGAATTGTGCGCTGAAACAAAAAGAATAATTGGAGATGCTTACCAAATTACCTTTGATGGGCTTGGTAAGGTTTTAATTGGTGCTTCTAAAGATATGCCTAATATGTACGACCGTATTCGATTTATTGTAGATTCAGACAAGTCCGTTTATGATGTGCATGAAATGATGTCTTTTTTAAACTTGAATGATGCCTTTAAAACTTCTTCTGGAGATGATATTGAACGCTTAAAAATTGGACAGCTCTATCGAATTTTTTATCCCAAAGAAGCGACTTTTTTAGAGCGAAGTGAGGACTATTTTGAACTTCCAACCGATCAATTAAAGGGAAAAATCATCGCCCAAAATCCTAAAATGCGATCTATTTTAGAAAAAATGCTTCCGACAATGACACCCGAGGAAATTCTGCCTGGACGCTTAAGATATGTGGTCCCCGAGATTTCTAAAATGATTTATGCTCAAGGAGGGCGAGCTCTTATTTCTACAATTACAGGAACTCATCACTCATCTGAAGAAGGATATAAACGCTTCGCTTCAATATTAAAAATGGGAATGTTATCAAGCGATGTGCGTTATCGGAATGGAATGCAAGTAGGAGGGCTAAGTCCCAGTGCTGATTTCTATACAGGGGGTGCTGATAGTATTTTTACACAATTTCTAACTAAAAAAGAGTTTGCAGAAAAGATGAGCTTAGACAATCTGTATAGTGGAGATATTCGCATATTAATCTCACTAGACGCATTAAATACAGGAACCTATCAATATAATTTTGATGCGTATGGAACTAGACAAGTCAATAATAGCACATTTAATTTCTTTGATTGGAACACCTACTTGAATCGCCCAAATATTTTTGACTTTAGTAAGAAAGAAAATCAATCCTTCAATTTTGGAAATGAAGTGATGATTAAGGAGCGCTTAGATTCTTCTTACATTACTGGCGTGATTGTTCCTTCAGTTAGCATGCGCAATGGATTATTGCATACATTAAGAAGCCAGGGATTAGTTGCCTCAACGAATGGGGTAGAAACAATCATGAACATCCCCGTCCATAAGTTTATTCGTGTGGCTGATCGATTATCTCATTCTATGCTTACATGATTCAATTTTTACGCCGTGTACTGAGGTGTTTGCAAAATGCTAGCATTTTGTAAACATGCTCCTATCCAAGCACACGGCGTAAAAGCTCGGTTTAAGAAAAGGAAATGAAAAAGCTTTTAGTGAATCTTATTCGTTGCAGTAATCAATTTTCCTTTAGTCGTTGGGAACATTTGGATAAGGTTTGTAATGAACATATAGATCATTTAACCAGCTATTTATTTGGTTTCTAAAATGGTATTCCAAACTAATCATGTCAATTTTCTGGCATGTATCAATTACCAATAAGGTTAGATTTCTCATCTTTTCAAGATATTGAATTCCTCCATTGTCGATATTAGGAAGAGAAACTAACCGTAATGTTCTAAGACTCGGATAGGTAGCAATAATGTTCAAAGCTCCATTATGTAGGCCCACTAAATTTTCCAGGTGTAATTCTTTTAAATCATGCATGGCCAAAAGGTTCTTAAAACCCTCATCTTTTATTAACGGGCACCCTGCAAGGCGTAAACAACTTAAGCTTAATCCACTAATTTTTCTCAAAAACTCTCCCGTTATTCGAGGCGCAGAAAAAATCCCAAGTTTGTCCAGCTTCAGTTGACTTAAAGTAGAGGCACATTCATCGTCTGTGCAACCACGGAGATATAAGGAAGTTAAATTAGTCAAAGCCTTCAATCTTGCCAACCCTTGATTAGGGACATTTTGACCAAAAATACTCAGGTGTTGTAATCCAGTCAACTGAACAATAGGCTGAAAGCTGTCTGGTGTTGACATTGTACAATTACCTAAGATGAGATCCCGCAGTCCAGTTTGTCTGGGGAGGTGAGCAAAATCACTATCTGGAATTGGTCTATTTAGTGTCCAAAATTCTAGCCGCTTTAGAGAATTCGTACCCACAGAAGATATCAACTGGTCGTTTTCTCCCATATTGATTCCACGTATACCTAGAGTTTGTAACTTGGTGAGTGAATGGAGCACAGGCGTCAAGGCCGAGCCGTCCAAGTTGCAGTAATCTATCTCGAAGTGCTCAAGCTTTTGCAAGGCAGTAAAGCGTAAGAAGCTCTCAGAACTCAAGTTTGTCACTTTTGCACCCAAGAATAGTGTGTTGAGATTGGATAACTGAATCAGCGAGCTTAGAGTTTCGTCATTGAATGAATGGCGAGACTGGTCATCATCAGGGGGTTTAATCTCTACAACTCTCAGGTCTTTGCAAGAGTGCTTAGACATCTCATTAAGCATAGCTTGTAGATAAAACACCTCTCTTGATTTCTTGATGATAATCTTATCAGTATATGTAAAGACTAGAGAATAGAACTTTTTGCTGGAACCCAAAAGGCCCTGCAACTGAATAAGGTCTGTTTGCTGGATGATAGTCATCAAGATATCGGTCGGTAAACTAGTAAAAGGTCCTTCTTCTTGAACGTCTGTTATTTGATTAGCCTCAGAGCTAACACCTTCTCTTCTTCTCTTTATGCCTCCTAATAATCTCTCTTCTAGAGGATCACCATAAGTCGTCATTGGTTGAATTGAACGGATGGATGTATTCATAATAGTCTACTCCTAAAAATGCATTGAAATGGATTTTATAAATTTTATTCGCCTTTAGATTGACGACATATCAATAATAAAAATTCTGTTAATATTTTTGAATTTCAAAAATTAATTAACTTTAAATCTTAGTTTATATAAATTTATTCACTTTTTTGCAATGTTTAACTAAAAATCAATCAAAAAAAATTTATAAATTTCAAATTTTTTAAATCTATTTCAAGACATTTAGTTGAATTATAAATGATTTTAGAACCTTTTAAACAAGAATAAGACCTAAAACAAACAATTTCTAGATATTCTTCCTTTACTCGTCGAGAACATGTAGATAAGGTTTGTAATTAATGCTTAGATTATTTAATCGGCTATTTAGGTGATTTTTGACAAGGTAATCTATACCCCGTGTGTCGATTTTCTGACATTGGTTAACTTCTAACGCTTGTAGATTTTGCATATTTTCAAGAGATTGAATTCCTTTGTTGTCAATATTAGGAAGGGAAACTAGGACTAAATTTTTAAGAGTAGGATGCAGAGCAATCACCTTCAAGGCTGTGTTACTTAGACCTTCTAATTTTTCTAGGGCTAACCTTCCTAAATTTAAATTGACCCAAAGGTTTATGAGATCTCGATCCATTATTAATGAACATTTGTCAAGGCGTAAAGATATTAATTTCAGATGGCTTATTTTTTTTAAAAACATTCCCGTTATTCGGCTTTGTGGCCTGGAGATAATTGCAAGGTACCGCAGCTTCGGTTGAGTTAAACTAGAGGCACATTCATCGTCTGTGCAACCAGCGAGATGTAAGGAGGTTAAATTAGTCAAAGTCGTCAATCTTGCCAACTCTTGGTTAGGGATATTTTGACTAAAAAGACCCAGGTGTTGTAATCCAGTTAACTGAGCAATAGACTGGAAGCTGTCTGGTGTTTGCGCTCTACAATTACCTAAGATGAGCTCCTGCAGTCCAGTTTGTCTGGATAGATAAGGAAAATCACTATCCGTAATGGGCCTGTTTGCCTCTTGTGTCCAAAGTCCTAGCTGCTTTAGAGAGGTCGTAGCCACAGAAGATATCAACTGGTCGTTTTCTTCCATATTGATGCCCCGTATGCGTAGAGTTTGTAACTTAGTGAGCGACTGGAGCACGGGCTTTAAGACCGAGCCGTCCACGTTGCAGTAAGATATCTCGAAGTGCTCAAGCTTTTGCAAGGCAGTAAAGCGTAAGAAGCTCTCAGCACTCAAGTTTGTCACTTTTGTACCCAAGAACAGCTTATTGAGATTGGATAACTGAATCAGCGAGCTTAGAGTTTCGTCATTGAATGAATGGCGAGACTTGTCATCATCAGGGGGTTTAATCTCTACAACTCTTAGGTCTTTGCAAGAGTGCTTAGACATCTCATTAAGCATAGCTTGTAGATAAAACACCTCTCTTGATTTCTTGATGATAATCTTATCAGTATATGTAAAGACTAGAGAATAGAACTTTTTGCTGGAACCCAAAAGGCCCTGCAACTGAATAAGGTCTGTTTGCTGGATGATAGTCATCAAGATATCGGTCGGTAAACTAGTAAAAGGTCCTTCTTCTTGAACGTCTGTTATTTGATTAGCCTCAGAGCTAACACCTTCTCTTCTTCTCTTTATGCCTCCTAATAATCTCTCTTCTAGAGGATCACCATAAGTCGTCATTGGTTGAATTGAACGGATGGATGTATTCATAATAGTCTACTCCTAAAAATGCATTGAAATGGATTTTATAAATTTTATTCGCCTTTAGATTGACGACATATCAATAATAAAAATTCTGTTAATATTTTTGAATTTCAAAAATTAATTAACTTTAAATCTTAGTTTATATAAATTTATTCACTTTTTGCAATGTTTAACTAAAAATCAATCAAAAAAAATTTATAAATTTCAAATTTTTTACATCTATTTCAAGACATTTAGTTGAATTATAAATGATTTTAGAACCTTTTAAACAAGAATAAGACCTAAAACAAACAATTTCTAGATATTCTTCCTTTACTCGTCGAGAACATGTAGATAAGGTTTGTAATTAATGCTTAGATTATTTAATCGGCTATTTAGGTGATTTTTGACAAGGTAATCTATACCCCGTGTGTCGATTTTCTGACATTGGTTAACTTCTAACGCTTGTAGATTTTGCATATTTTCAAGAGATTGAATTCCTTTGTTGTCAATATTAGGAAGGGAAACTAGGACTAAATTTTTAAGAGTAGGATGCAGAGCAATCACCTTCAAGGCTGTGTTACTTAGACCTTCTAATTTTTCTAGGGCTAACCTTCCTAAATTTAAATTGACCCAAAGGTTTATGAGATCTCGATCCATTATTAATGAACATTTGTCAAGGCGTAAAGATATTAATTTCAGATGGCTTATTTTTTTTAAAAACATTCCCGTTATTCGGCTTTGTGGCCTGGAGATAATTGCAAGGTACCGCAGCTTCGGTTGAGTTAAACTAGAGGCACATTCATCGTCTGTGCAACCAGCGAGATGTAAGGAGGTTAAATTAGTCAAAGTCGTCAATCTTGCCAACTCTTGGTTAGGGATATTTTGACTAAAAAGACCCAGGTGTTGTAATCCAGTTAACTGAGCAATAGACTGGAAGCTGTCTGGTGTTTGCGCTCTACAATTACCTAAGATGAGCTCCTGCAGTCCAGTTTGTCTGGATAGATAAGGAAAATCACTATCCGTAATGGGCCTGTTTGCCTCTTGTGTCCAAAGTCCTAGCTGCTTTAGAGAGGTCGTAGCCACAGAAGATATCAACTGGTCGTTTTCTTCCATATTGATGCCCCGTATGCGTAGAGTTTGTAACTTAGTGAGCGACTGGAGCACGGGCTTTAAGACCGAGCCGTCCACGTTGCAGTAAGATATCTCGAAGTGCTCAAGCTTTTGCAAGGCAGTAAAGCGTAAGAAGCTCTCAGCACTCAAGTTTGTCACTTTTGTACCCAAGAACAGCTTATTGAGATTGGATAACTGAATCAGCGAGCTTAGAGTTTCGTCATTGAATGAATGGCGAGACTTGTCATCATCAGGGGGTTTAATCTCTACAACTCTCAGGTCTTTGCAAGAGTGCTTAGACATCTCATTAAGCATAGCTTGTAGATAAAACATCTCCCTTGATTTCTTGATGATAATTTTATCAGTATATGTAAAGACTAGAGAATAGAACTTTTTACTGGAACCCAAAAGGCCCTGCAACTGAACAAGGTCTGTTTGCTGGATGATAGTCATCAAGATATCGGTCGGTAAACTAATAAAGAGTCCTTCTTCTTGAAGGCCTGTTATTTCATTAGTCTCAAAGCTAAGACTTTCTCTTTTTCTCTTTATGCCTCCTGATGATCTCTCTTCTAGAGAATCACCGTAAGTTGTCATTGGTTGAATTGAACTGATGGATGTATTCATAATAGTCTGCTCCTAAAAATGTCTTGAAAGAGTTGTATTTATTTTCTTGGCTTTTGAATTGACAACATATCAATAAGAAAAAGTTTTTAAATATTTTTAAATTTTAAAATCAATTAATCCAAAAATTAATTTATATAGTTTTAGTCGTTTTTTTGCAATATTTAATTAAAAGATTAAACCAATAAAAATTTATAAAATTCAATTTTTATTGAAACCATTTAAAGAATTTTTATTTAACTATAAATAATTTTTAGGAATCTTTTACACAAAAATGAAGGCTGATATTCCTTATTAAAGTTTAGATAGGTCTGTAATGAATTTGTAAATTATTTAACCAGCTATTTATGTGATTTTTGATAAGGTAATCTATACCACTTATGTCGATTTTCTGACATTGTTGAACCAGCAACTCCTGTAGATTTGGCATTTTTTCAAGATATTGAATTCCTTCATTGTCAATATTAGGAAGAGAAGTTAGAGCTAATTCGCTAAGAGTAGGATGCTGAGCAATAATCTGCAAGGCTGTGTTATTTAGCCCTTCTAATCTGTCTAGATCTAACCTTTCTAAATGTAAATTGACCAAAAGGTTCCTGAGATCTACATCCGTTATTAACGGGCAATTAGTGAGGCGTAAATATGTTAATTTCAGATGACTCATTTTTTTTAAAAACTCTCCAGTTATTCGGCCTTGGGGCGTGGAGATAATCACAAGGCGCCGCAGCTTTGGTTGAGTTAAAGTAGAAGCACATTCATCGTCTAGGCAACCACCGAGAGATAAGGAGGTTAAATTAGTCAAAGTCTTCAATCTTGCCAACTCTTGAACAGGGATATTTTGACTAAAAAGGCCCAGGTGTTGTAATCCAGTCAACTGAGCAATAGGCTGAAAGCTGTCTGGTGTTGGCGTTGTACAATTACCTAAGATGAGATCCTGCAGTCCAGTTTGTCTGATTAGGTAAGCAAAATCACTATTCGGAATTGGCCTATTCGCTGTCCAAAGTCCTAGCCGTTTTAGAGAGGTTGTAGCCACAGAAGATATCAACTGGTCGTTTTCTTCCATATTGATGCCCCGTATGCGTAGAGTTTGTAACTTGGTAAGAGACTGGAACACGGGTTTTAAGGCCGAGCCACCTACGTTGCAGTAATCTATCTCGAAGTGCTCAAGCTTTTGCAAGGCAGTAAAGCGTAAGAAGCTCTCAGAACTCAAGTTTACAACTTGTGCACCCAATAACAGCTTATTGAGATTGGGTAACTGAATTAGCGAGCTTAGAGTTTCGTCATTGAATGAATAGCGAGACAGTTCATCATTAGGGGGGTTAATCTCTACAACTCTCAGGTCTTTGCAAGAGTGCTTAGACATCTCATTAAGCATAGCTTGTAGATAAAACATCTCCCTTGATTTCTTGATGATAATTTTATCTGTATATGTAAAGACTAGAGAATACAACTTTTTGCTGGAACACAAAAGGCCCCGCAACTGAATAAGGTCTGTTTGCTGGATGATAGTCATCAAGATATCGGTCGGTAAACTAATAAAGAGTCCTTCTTCTTGAAGGCCTGTTATTTCATTAGTCTCAGGGCTAACACTTTCTCTTCTTCTCTTTATGCCTCCTGCTGATCTCTCTTCTAGAGGGTCAGCACAAGTCGCCATTGATTGAATTGAACTGACGGAGATATTCACGATATTCTGCTCCTAAAATGTATTGAAAAAGGGTTTTATTTATTTTATTCGCTTTTGAATTGACGACATATCAATAAGATATTTTTTTAATATCTTTTAATTTTTGAAAATCAATTAATCTTAAACCTTAGTTTATATAAATTGAGTCGATTTTTGCAATATTTAATTAAAAGATTCAACCAAAAAAATTTTATAAAATTCAAATTTTAAAGAAATTTTATTCAAGTATGAATAATTTTTAATAACTTTTAAAAAAATGGAGACTTGAAATAAACATTTCATTGATATAGATAATGGCAAAGCAAAAGACCTGAGTCCTCTTAGACACTAGCCTTTGCCTACTAGTACTCAACCACACTAGTTTTGTGTATTTAGATTGCTTCAAAGCCCCGGGGTTGAATTGACGTAAGTGGGTCCATATTGCTAATATTGACCCACTTACGTCAATTCAACCCCGGGGTTAGGGTGTTCATTTTGTGCAAAAAATGAGCTTTATTTTTCACAATAATTGGCATAGTTAAATTGAAAGTCGCATGTTTATGCCGTCCTTTCAGGACTCGATGTCTTTTTGATAGAACCCAGGCCTCCGCTTCGCTGCGACCTGGGCTGTAACATGACGGCCCTTCAGGCCTTAACAAAAAGATGATTTAGGGACTATAGAAGAGGGACTTAAACATCTCTTGTTAAGGCCTGAAGGGCCGTCATGTTACAGCCCAGGTCGCAGCGAAGCGGAGGCCTGGGTTCTATCAAAAAGACATCGAGTCCTGAAGGACGGCATAAACATGCGACTTTCAATTTAACTATGCCAATTATTGTGAAAAATAAAGCTCATTTTTTGCACAAAATGAACACCCTACCCGGGCTTTGAAGCAGTCTAAATACATAAAAACTAGTGTGGTTGAGTACTAGAATGGTTTTAAAATCCCTATGCGTTAATTTAAAACCATCCTAATAGGCAAAAGCTAATGTAATCGAGTACACTAATCCTAGCATTTTGTAAACAGGCTCCCCGAGCACACGATGTAAAAACTCGGTTTAAGGAAAGAAAAGGCTTTGAGTCAATCTCATTCATTCCAATAATAAATTTTCCTTTAGCCGTTGTTAAAATTTAGATAAGGTTTGTAAGCAATGGTTAGACTATTTAACCAGCTATTTATGTGATTTTTGATAAGATAATCTATACCACTTGTGTCAATTTTCTGACATTGTTTAACCAGCAACTCCTGTAGATTTGGCATCTTTTCAAGATATTGAATTCCTTGATTGTCAATATTAGGAAGAGAACTTAGAGCTAATTCCCTAAGAGTAGGATGCCGAGCAATAATCTGCAAGGCTGTGTTATTTATCCTTTCTAATTCGTCTAGCTCTAACCTTTTTAAATTTAAATTGACCAAAACATTCTCGAGATCTACATTCGTTATTAATGGGCAATAACTGAGGCGTAAAGATATTAATTTCAGATGGCTCATTTTTTTAAAAAACTCTCCAGTTATTCGGCTTCGGGAAATCGCAAGGTGCCGTAGCTTTAGTTGATTTAAAGTAGAAGCACATTCATCGCCTATGACACCACCAAGATGTATGGAAGTTAAATTAGTCAAAGTCCTCAATCTTGCCACCTCTTGAACAGGAATATTTCGACCAAAAAGACCTAGGTGTTGTAATCCGGTCAACTGAGCAATAGGCTGAAAGCTGCCTAGTGTTGGCGTTGTACAATTACCCAAGATGAGCTCCTGCAGTCCAGTTTGTCTGGACAAGTAAGCAAAATCACTATTCGGAATTAGCCCACCTACCGTCCAAAGTCCTAGCCGTATTAGAGAAGTCGTAGCTACAGAAGATATCAACTGGTTGTTTTCTTCCATAGGGGTGCCCCGTATACGTAGAGTTTGTAACTTGGTAAGTGACTGGAGCACGGGCCTTAAGGCCGAGGCGTCTACGTTGCAGTAAGTTATCTCGAAGTGCTCAAGCTTTTGCAAAGCGGTAAAGCGTAAGAAGCCTTCAGAACTCAAGTTTGTAAATCTTCCGTTCAAGAGCAGCTTATTGAGATTGGGTAACTGAATCAGTGAGCTCAGAGTTTCGTCATTAAATGAATAGCTACACTGGTCATTATTAGAGAGGTTAATTTCCAAAACTCTCAGGTCTTTGCAAGAGTGCTTAGACATCTCATTAAGCATAGCTTGTAGATAAAATGCTTCTCTTGATTTCTTGATGATAATTTTATCAGCATATGTAAAAACTAGAGAATACAACTTTTTACTAGAACATAAAAGCCCCTGCAACTGAACAAGGTCTGTTTGCTGGATGATAGTCATCAAGACATCGGTGGGTAAACTAGTAAAAGGTCCTTCCTCTTGAATGCCTCTGATTTGATTAGCCTCAAAGCTAAGACTTTCTCTTCTTCTCTTTATGCCTCCTGATGGTCTCTCTTCTAGTGGATCACCATAAGGCATCATTGGTTGCATTGAACTGACGGCGGTATTCATGATAGTCTGCTCCTAAAAATGTAGGGAAAGGGTTTTATTCATTTTATTCTTTTTGAATTGACGACATATCAACAATAAAAATTATGTTAATATTTTTTTAATTTTTGAAAGTCAATTAGTTTTAAACCTTATATAATATGATTCGATTTTTTTTGCAATATTTAATTAAATATTCACTAAAAAAGTTTATAAAATGCAAATTTTATTAAAAACATTTAAATAAATTTTATTCGAGCATGAATAATTTTTAATAATTTTCAAAAAAATGAGGGCTGAAATAAAGATTTCATAGATACAGATAATGGCAAAGCAAAAAACCTAAGTCCTCTTTGACACTAACTTTTGCCTATTAGAACAGGTTTAAAATCCCTATGCGTTAAGTTAAAACCATCCTAATAGGCAAAAGCTAAAGTAATTGAGTAATCATGTTAGTATTTTGCAAACATGCTCCTATCCAAACACACGGGCGTAAAAACTTGGTTTAAGGAAGGGAAATGAAAGAGCTTTTAGTCAATTTCATTCATGCAATAATAAATTCTCCTTTATTCCTTATTAAAGTTTAGATAGGTCTGTAATAAATCTGTAAACTATTTAACCAGCTATTTATGTGATTTTTGATAAGGTAATCTATACCAATTGCGTCGATTTTCTGACATTTTTTAACCAACAACCCCTGTAGATTTTGCATCTTTTCAAGATATTGAATGCCTTGATTGTCAATATTAGGAAGAGAACTTAGAGCTAATTCGCTAAGAGTAGGATGTTGAGCAATAATCTGCAAGGCTGTATTATTTAGCCTTTCTACTTTGTCTAGATCTAACCTTTCTAAATTTAAATTGACCAAAATGTTCCTGAGATCTACATCGGTTATTAACGGGCAATTAGTGAGGCGTAAAGATGTTAATTTCAGATGGCTCATTTTTTTTAAAAACTCTCCAGTTATTCGGTCTCGAGGCGTGGAGGCAATCGCAAGGTGCCGCAGCTTTGGTTGAGTTAAAGTAGAGGCACATTCATCGTCTATGCAACCACTAAGATGTAAGGAAGTTAAATTAGTCAAAGTCTTCAATCTGGCCACCTCTTGAACAGGGATACTTTGACTAAAAATACCCAGGTGTTGTAATCCAGTCAATTGAGCAATAGGCTGAAAGCTATCTAGTGTTGGCGTTGTACAATTACCTAAGATGAGCTCCTGCAGTCCAGTTTGTTTGGATAGGTAAGCAAAATCAGTAGTCGGAATTGGCCTATCCGCTGTCCAAAGTCCTAGCCGTTTTAGAGAGGTTGTAGCCACAGAAGATATCAACTGGTCGTTTTCTCCCATATTGATGCCCCGTATGCGTAAAGTTTGCAACTTGGTAAGGGACTGGAGCACGGGTTTTAAGGCCGAGCCATCTACGTTGCAGTAAGCTATCTCAAAGTGCTCAAGCTTTTGCAAGGCAGTAAAGCGTAAGAAGCTGTCAGAACTCAAATTTGTCACTTGTTCACCCAATAAAAGCGTGTTGAGATTGGGTAACTGAATCAGTGAGCTCAGAGTTTCGTCATTAAATAAATTGCGAGACTGGTCACCATTAGGGGGTTTAATCTCTACAACTCTCAGGTCTTTGCAAGAGTGCTTAGACATCTCATTAAGCATAGCTTGTAGATAAAACATCTCCCTTGATTTCTTGATGATAATTTTATCAATATATGTAAAAACTAAAGAATACAACTTTTTGCTGGAACATAAAAGGCCCTGCAACTGAACAAGGTCTGTTTGCTGGATGATAGTCATCAAGATATCGGTCGGTAAACTAATAAAGAGTCCTTCTTCTTGAAGGTCTGTTATTTGATTAGCCTCAGAGCTAATACTTTCTCTCCTTCTTTTTATGCCTCCTGATGATCTCTCTTCTAGAGAATTACTGTAAGTTATCATTGGTTGAATTGAGCTGATGGATGTATTCATGATAGTCTGCTCCTAAAAATGTAGGAAAGGGTTTTATTTATTTTCTTGGCTTTTGAATTGACGACATATCAATAAGAAAAATTTTGTTAATATTTTTAAATTTTAAAATCAATTAATTCCAAAAATTAATTTATATAAGTTTAGTCGATTTTTTGCAATATTTAATTAATTAAAAGATTCAAACAGCAAAAAAACTTATAAATTCAAGTTTTCTTAAAATTATTTAAATAAATTTTATTGAACTATAAATGATTTTTAGGAATTTTTTACACAAAAATGAAGGCTGAAATAAAGATTTTATAAATACAGATAATCTTAAAATAAAGAACCTAATTAGTTTTGCCACTTTGCACAGGCCGTAAAAACTTAGTTTAAGGAAGGGAAATAAAAGAACTTTGAGTCAATCTCATTCATTGCAATAATAAATTTTTCTTTATTCCTTATTAAACTTTAGATAGGTCTGTAATAAATTTTTAAACTATTTAACCAGCTATTTATGTGATTTTTGATAAGGTAATCTATACCAATTGCGTCGATTTTCTGACATTGTTTAACCAGCAACCCCTTTAGATTTAGCATCTTTTCAAGATATTGAATTCCTTGATTGTCAATATTAGGAAGAGAAATTAGAGCTAATTCGCTAAGAGTAGGATGCTGAGCAATAATCTGCAAGGCTGTGTTATTTAGCCCTTCTAATCTGTCTAGATCTAACCTTTCTAAATTTAAATTGACCAAAATGTTCCTGAGATCTACATCCGTTATTAACGGGCAATTAGTGAGGCGTAAAGATGTTAATTTCAGATGGCTCATTTTTTTTAAAAACTCTCCAGTTATTCGGCCTCGGGGCGTGGAGATAATCACAAGGTGCCGCAGCTTTGGTTGAGTTAAAGTAGAGGCACATTCATCGTCTAGGCAACCACCGAGATGTAAGGAAGTTAAATTAGTCAAAGTCTTCAATCTTGCCACCTCTTGAACAGGAATATTTCGACTAAAAAGGCCCAGGTGTTGTAATCCAGTCAACTGAGCAATAGGCTGAAAGCTGTCTAGTGTTGGCGTTGTACAATTACCTAAGATGAGCTCCTGCAGTCCAGTTTGTCTGATTAGGTAAGCAAAATCACTAGTCGGAATTGGCCTATCCGCTGTCCAAAGTCCTAGCCGTTTTAGAGAGGTTGTAGCCACAGAAGATATCAACTGGTCGTTTTCTCCCATATTGATGCCCCGTATGCGTAAAGTTTGCAACTTGGTAAGGGACTGGAGCACGGGTTTTAAGGCCAAGCCACCTACCTTGCAGTAATCTATCTCGAAGTGCTCAAGCTTTTGCAAGGCAGTAAAGCGTAAGAAGCTCTCAGAACTTAAGTTTGTCACTTGTGCACCCAAGAATAGCGTGTTGAGATTGGGTAACTGAATCAGTGAGTTCAGAGTTTTGTCATTAAATAAATTGCGAGACTGGTCACCATTAGGGGGTTTAATCTCTACAACTCTTAGGTCTTTGCAAGAGTGCTTAGACATCTCATTAAGCATAGCTTGTAGATAAAACATCTCCCTTGATTTCTTGATGATAATTTTATCAGTATATGTAAAAACTAAAGAATACAACTTTTTGCTGGAACATAAAAGGCCCTGCAACTGAACAAGGTCTGTTTGCTGGATGATAGTCATCAAGATATCGGTCGGTAAACTAATAAAGAGTCCTTCTTCTTGAAGGTCTGTTATTTGATTAGCCTCAGAGCTAACACTTTCTCTTCTTCTTTTTATGCCTCCTGATGATCTCTCTTCTAGAGAATTACTGTAAGTTATCATTGGTTGAATTGAGCTGATGGATGTATTCATGATAGTTTGCTCCTAAAAATGTGTCAAAAATTTAAATTTATTTTACTTGCTGCTGGATTGAAAAAGTGTTAACAAGAAAAATTATATTAACATTTTTATTAAATTTAATAATAAATTAATCTAAACCCTCAATATACAAACAGATTCCATTTTTTTGCAATTGCTAATTAAAACAGCTAAGAAATACAAAAATAGCAAAGTTAATTTTTTAATTATTTATTAAATAAAATTTATTAAGTATGAATAACTTTTAGAGCTCTTTTAACAAGCAGAATGAAAATGGAATAAATCTCTCATGAATAAGGTAAAGAAAATAAAAAGCTGATCTTAAGGGATTTAGGAATTGGCTTCAATAAGAAAAAGAGTCGGATTTTCTTTAGACCAATGAGTTTTAATTGGATCAAAAGAATGACGATGAATGGGACAGGGGCCATACCGTTCAAGTGCCTCCAAATGCTGGGCTGTCCCATATCCCTTATGCTTATCAAAGCCATATAGAGGCCATTGGGCATGATAGGCATGCATCAAACGGTCGCGTGTCTCCTTAGCAATAATTGAAGCTGCTGCTATAGATTGCGAAAGCTGATCGCCTTTAACAATTTTTTGACAGGGAAGAAGCGGATGGGGTAAACCTAATCCATCCACAAGCAAGCAATCCGGATAAACTGCAAGCTTATCAATCGCTTGCCACATTGCATGAATTGTTGCCTGATAAATATTTAAACGATCAATTTGTGCAGGTTCAATAATGCCAGTAGCATAGAAAATAGTCGGATCGGTAGTTAAACGCTCAAATAGCCGCTTTCTGACTTTTGGTGTTAATTTTTTGCTGTCATTGACATCTGCGATGAGGAGCCCTCTGGGTAGAATGCAAACCGCTGCTACAACAGGACCCGCTAAAGGACCACGCCCTGCTTCATCCAGGCCTGCTGGGATTTTGTATCCCTGCTGATAAGCCTCTTCTTCATAAATGATCATTTGCTGTAGACGAAGTGTTTCTTCTTCATCTAATTCGGCTTCCTCCCTCATTCTCCCTCCATCAGTCAGGCGATCCAATTGCTGAGATCAGAAACAAAATATGTCATGCGGATGATGTCGCGTAGAAATCAACGTTGCATTCAGTCGCGCCACTAAGCCCAAAGGCAGGCACGGGCGACTGAACGCATCGCAGTTTAATTCGTAACATTGCTAGCTATCAGCAACTTGCGATTCAACAGTTTCTTCTTGAGGCGCTACTTCATCTTTGACTGCCCCAAACCCGCTACGACGAGCACCATAACGACCCTTAACTTTTGCAGCTTTTCCAGAAGTTCCACGTAAATAGTAGAGCTTACTGCGGCGCACATGCCCTTCTTTAGCGACTTCAATTTTTGCAATGCGAGGACTATGCAACATAAACACTCGCTCCATGCCTTCTCCATACGCCACGCGATGGACAGAAAATGTTTCAGAAAGTCCCGATCCCTTACGGGCAATGACAGTTCCTGTAAAAACTTGAAGTCTTTCCTTATCCCCTTCAATAATGCGCAGATGAACGCGAATGGTATCTCCAACCCGAAACGAAGGGATCGTCTTTTTCATTTGCTGGCTTGCCAGCTTTTCAATAACAGCCGATCGGCTCATGATCTATTCTCCTAACAATTTAATCTTTTTCTGCTGAGCAGGAAAGCCAACTTTCCATGTCAAGCAATTCTTTTATTTTTATCACTCTATCATAAAAGGTCTGGTCGAATGTCTTGTGTCTTTTTTAAAGCTTGTTCTCGACGCCATTTGGCAATTTCTTGGTGATTGCCACTTAATAACACACAGGGAACAGCATGCCCTTCAAACATCTCTGGACGAGTATAATGGGGACAATCCAACAATCCTTTTTCAAAAGAGTCTTCCTCAGCAGCCAACGCATGTCCAAGGACACCCGGGATAAATCGAATGACACTATCTATAATGACAATGGCAGCGAGACATCCATTAGTGAGGACGTAATCCCCTATACTAATTTCTTCATCCACTTCATGATCTAATACGCGTTGATCAATTCCTTCATAATGACCGCATAAAAGAATTAACTGAGTCTCGTTTGCCAGTTCTCGGCACTTGACTGCTGTTAATCGTCTTCCTTGCGGTGTCAAATAAATCACACGGCTTTGGGGAGTCTTCACATGGCGAATGGCTGCCGTCACTGGCTGCGGCATCATCACCATTCCTGGTCCCCCGCCATAAGGCCGATCATCCACCCGACGATAGCGATTATCCGCAAAATCCCGAATATCCGTTAAACGAATATTGACTAATCCCTTTTCCCTAGCCCGTTTGATCATACTTTCATCAAACGGCCCTGTAAAATATCCCGGAAAAAGGGAAAGGATATCAATCAGCACGTTAAGCTTGAACCTTTTTCTTAGCTTTGCGTTTCATCGCTATTTTAGTACGATGAGCGTGCTTTTTTTCTGTTTGCTCCTGAATAATATGTGGAGCACTCTTACGAATGAGATTCGCTGCATTGTCAGTTAATTGCGCTCCCACGTTCAGCCAATGCTGAATGCGGTCTGTTTTGATCGCTAATTTCTTGTCATCTGCTTCTTCGATTGGATTATACCAACCAAGAGCTTCGACATACTTGCCATCTCTTGGCGAACGTGAATCTGTCACGACCAAGCGGTAGAAAGCTCGATTTGTGCGACCTTGTTGCCGCAATCTAATTTTTAACGCCATAGGGATCCTCCCAGCATCTTTTCTAATTGTTTCATATTTGGCATGTTTTTAAAAAATTGTTTGGCTTGTTTAAATGATTTAACAAGCTTATTCACATCTTCAATTTTTGTTCCACTTCCCTGTGCAATCCGTTTACGCCTTGGTGTTGTGAGTTCACATTTTTCTGTTCGCTCAGCGCGCGTCATGGAGAGAATCATGGCTTCAATTTTAAAGAATTCCTTCTCATCAAAATCCATCGTTGGCATTTGTCCCATTCCTGGTAACATTCCCAACAAGCTTTTGATCGAACCCATTTTCTTGACCGTCTGAATCTGTTTGAGATAGTCATCATAGGTAAATGTCGCGGTGCGGATCTTTTGTTCTAGCTTTTGAGCTTCCGCCTCGTCAATATGCTCTTGCGCTTTTTTGACGAGGTTGATGGTATCTCCCATACCTAGAATACGATCTGCCATAGAATTAGGATTGAACATTTGGATATCATCTACCCTCTCCCCTATTCCTTCAAACTTCAGCGGCTTGCCTGTCACTTCGCGAATGGAAATGGCTGCTCCCCCACGGGTATTTCCATCCAGCATGGTCAAAATTGAACCTGTGACTGCCATGCGCTTATTAAATTCAGTCGCCACATTGACGGCATCTTGCCCCGTTGTTGCATTGGCAACAAATAAAATCTCTTGTGGCTGCAAGACCTCCTTCATCTTCTCTAATTGAGTCATCAATTCGTCATCAATGTGAAGACGTCCTGCTGTATCAACAATTAAGACATCGTGCTTGCCCTCTTTGGCCTGCCTGAGTGCTTCTTTGGCCACACGAATAGGATCTTTTTCTCCTAGCAAAGAAAAAACTGGAACTCCAATCTGCTGTCCCAATGTTTTCAATTGATCTATCGCTGCTGGCCGCTGCAAATCACAAGCAACGAGCAAGGGATTTTTCGCTTCCCCTTTCTTCTTCAAATATTTGGCCAGTTTAGCACAATGAGTCGTTTTCCCCGATCCCTGCAAGCCACATAACATCACCACACCTGGTTGGCCTGATAACTGCAATCCCTCTTCGCTACCACCCATTAATGCAACTAATTCATCATGCACAATTTTAATGAACTGCTGACCAGGTGTTACCGATTTGAGAACCTGTTCACCTAAAGCCTTTTCTCTTATCTGCTTAACAAGGGTCTTTGTTACACTATAATTGACATCAGCTTCCAATAAAGCCAAACGCACATCATTGACAGCCTCAGAAATATTTTCCTCTGTTAACCGTTTTTTTCCTGTCAACGAAGAAAAGACATTTTGCAACTTTGTTGTCAATGCTCCTAGCATGTAACACCTTGCCTATCATTTTTTAAAACAATTCATAAATGAAAATAGAATACTTAAAAAATCATTCATTTTCAAGGAAAAAGAAGCGATTATGACCAGCCCAGTCATTTTCAATCCAACTCTTTTTCCAAGAAGAGCCTTGAAAAACTCTTTGCACTGCCTCGCCTTGTCGATAGCCAATCTCTAACCATACTTGTGCCTTAGGAAATAAATAATTGGGCAATTCATGTGCTAAGCGCTCATACATCTCTAATCCCGTCTCTCCTCCTACGAGGGCTAAACGTGGTTCATAGTCTTTTACCTCTTTATCTAGTATAGCATACTCACTTTCAGAAATATAGGGGGGATTGCATACCAGATAATGAGCTTTGCTTCCCTTAAAAGGAGCCAAAAGATCTCCTTTTAAACAGATAACATCGACTTCATTTTCTTTGGCATTGCGAGCAGTCAAAGCGATAGCTTCCTCTGAGCAGTCAGATAAATAAACCGACAGATCAGGAAATTTTTTTTTCAAAGCAATTCCTATACAACCCGATCCGCAGCAGACATCCCAAAGCAGTTTTCCCTGCAAATTTTGCTGTTTAAGAACCGTCGCTACTTTATCAACTAAAATTTCGGTTTCTGGACGAGGAATTAAAACGGCTGGGCTGACTTCAATTAAACATCCATAAAACTGCACTTTACCCGCAAGATAGGCCAAAGGCTCACCTTGCAACCGCCGCTGCATCCAAAATTGAGCTTTCCTTTCCTCTTCTTCACTTAATTGCTGTTGCCGGTCAAAATAAAGTTGCGCACGTGTGCAATCGAGCATCTCACAAAGAAGATCTTCTGCCTGGCGTTGGGAATGGGACAATTCATGATAACGAAAGACGTTGGCAATCTCTGCCAACACTTCTTTGATTAACTTCATTCATGCCCCTTCGCTTCCCTTTAACTTTTCTTGGTGATAATAAGCAACAAGAGCGGACGTGATATCATCTAAATCGCCTTCCATAATTTGATCCAAATTGTATTTGGTCAAATTAATACGATGATCAGTTAAGCGATTTTGCGGAAAATTATAAGTTCGGATGCGCTCTGAACGATCACCCGATCCTACCTGTAAGGCTCGCGTCGCAGCCAGTTCTTGATGCTGTTTTTGCTCCTCAATTTCTGCCATTTTCGCCTTCAACAAGCGCATCGCTTTGTCTTTATTCTTGTGCTGACTACGCTCCTCTTGGCAATAAACCACAATTCCAGATGGAAGATGCGTAATGCGGACTGCACTATCAGTGGTATTCACATGCTGTCCACCTGCTCCCGATGAACGATAAGTGTCAATACGCAAGTCTTTATCATCCAACCGAATATCTTCATTTTCATCCGGCTCGGGCAACACGGCCACGGTAATGGCAGAAGTATGAACGCGCCCTTGCGCTTCTGTTTGGGGAATGCGCTGCACACGATGTGTTCCTGCTTCATATTGCAAGAAACGGTGCACATTGGGACCCGATAAAACCATCACATATTCTTTATAGCCGCCGATCTCTGAAGAAGTACAAGACAACAATTCATAGCGCCAGCCTTTGCGATCGGCGTAGAGCTTATACATGCGCACGCAGTCGCCCACAAACAAGGCAGCCTCATCTCCCCCCGTGCCCGCCCGCAATTCAATAATTGTGGCGCGATGGTCATGAGGATTGGGAGGAACAAGCAAATTTTCAACGATCAATTGTAAATCTTGAACGCGCTTCTCTAATTGAATCACATCATCGCGCAAAATTTCAGCAAATTCAGGATCTTTTTCAGCCTTTAACAGTTCTTGATTATCGGTAATCTGTCTCTCCAACTTTCTTTTTTCTTCCCAAGTTGACTTCAACTCTGTTAAATAAGAATGTTCTTGAGATAAAGCACGGTACTTTTTTTGATCTTCATAGACATGAGGCTGTCCTAAGACTTCTTCTACTTCTGCTAAACGCTCCAATAATTGCTGGACTTTTTTTTCCATGGATTGACTTAATTCTCAATTGTATTAGATAGATACTCCATGGTCAAGTTAACCGAATTTTGGACTGCTAAAAGACGATTAACTTGATCACGAAGTGTATAAAGATGGAATTTTTCAGCAACTTTTAAGCACGCTTTTTAGCAGTTGTTGCACCTTTTTTTTCGGGTGCTTTTTTTTCAGGTACCTTTTTTTCAGGCACTTTTTTTTCAGGGACCTTTTTTTCGGGTGCCTTTTTTTCTGCTAGCTGTGGTTGTTGTTGTTCCTTCTCTCCTTGAGAAGGTTCCTCTTTAGCAACTTCTTGCTTGCGTCCAAAACGCTTCTTAAATTTCTCCACTCTTCCTTCAGCGTCTACAAGCTGTTTACTGCCTGTAAAGAAAGGATGGGAAGAAGAAGAAATAGATAAATAGCTTACAGGGTAATCAACCCCTTCAAATGTTTCTCTGGCTTCAGGTTGCAAAGTAGATCCACAGATAAAGCGATGCCCAGAAGCAGAGTCAACAAATAGAACTTTTTGATAACTTGGATGAATATCTTTTTTCATATAAAGGCTCCTCACAAAGAAAAGTTAAATCATTCTGGTCCTAAGAAAGACTGAAATAAGTTTAAGTCAATCATCAAAGGACCCTCTTAAATAAAAGAGGGAAACAGAAATCCTCTAGGTTAAGGATTTATCTAAAAAAAAACAACAAGTTTTTTCAAGAATTTCTTTCTTTACACATTCTTTATAATTAGACCGAACTTTATGTTTTCTTTTAAATAAAAATCGCATATAATAATACATAGTATAAAGAATAATTAAATTATATTTTAAAAACTAATTAATATGAATATATCAAAATCTGACCCTTTACAACCTTATTCTCCACCTGTTTTGTATTTGACACAAAAAATTAGCTTGTGGATAGGGCATGTGTGGTCTATTTGTATTTTGCCTTATAAATGGATCAAGCATGTAGTCCAGACAGCTTTAGCATGTTTTTCAAAAATGCCAGAACAAGCTCCGCCTTTTACTCCACCTGCAACCCACAATTCTAAAATTCCACTAGATACTCCTATTGCTTCCGCCACACAATCTCCAAAAAAATTTACAAAGCAACAGTTACAGGAAAAGATGACGGAAAATAGAATGAACGCAACAGTCGATCAAGAGGAGCCAGTTCCGGATTTACACGACTTATTTTATGGTGATCAAGAAGAAGTTTCAAAAACACCTTTACCTGCAAGTACTCAAAAGTCTGATTTAAAGCTCGAACCCACGAATCCAACAATTTCTTCTCCTGTCTCGCTACTGAATTCCCAGGCTGCGCCTATTCTTCAAGGAGAGACTCCTCATGATCAACCTGTGGATGCAAAAGTGAAAAATTTACAACTTGCAAATGTAAAAGTGACAGAAGAGCCCTCTCTTAAATTTACGAGATCTAGGCGACAGGTTAAAAAACCAGTTCATTTAACACAGCCTGCCTTGCAACCAACTCCTATCTCCGTTCATTCCACACTGCCTGCATTGAAGCCTGCTTCTCAGTCAATAGATTCTCAACTCAAGCCCTCTCAGTTGCAGCAAACAGCCCATAAGGCAGTTGAAGAAACGAAACCAAAATATATTGATGCTGGAGGAGGAGGAAATTGTCAGCTGCTTTCTATTTTGAAAGGCTTAGAGAAGCAATATCCTGAAATACTCAAACAATATAAAGACCTTCATAAGCAAACGTTAGATGCACAGGTCTTACGCAAAATGGGAGTCGTTTTTATTCGTGAGCAACTTGAAAAACGTGGGCCATATGTTGAAGACCTAATAGGGTATTTGGATACTGATCGCAAAGAATATAATCAAGCTATGATTGAGCCAGTAGAACGAAGCCTGAATGAGGAAAAAAATAAAATAGAAGCAAAGTTTCAAAATAAAACAATTAGCCAAGCCATTTATATCAAAACCAAACAAGCTCATCGCGAAAAATTTATGACAAAAATCACACAATTGAAAAAAAAATACGTTCGGACTAACAATGATTTTCTTAATCTATTAGAAAAAAATGGTTTTCAATGCTCGACATTGCACTTATTTGCTTTAAGTATTAAATTGGAATTACCTATTCACGTGCATGACCAATATGGCGTAGAAAATCACGACATTCAATATTTTAATCCAACAAATTCTACAAAAGACCCCATTCACTTATATCGCAAAGCAAACATGCATTATCAATATATGGAGTTTTCTAAATAGTTAATAAGCAATAAATTAAAGGGATTATTATGACCCATCCTTCTTTAGGTATTGGCTCTCCACAACAGGTGCCATCGCCAGATCCCACCCCTTCTAGATGGCAGAGCATAAGTGAAACATTAGGCCATGTTTTTAAAAAGATGACTTCGTTTCCGACTTTTCTCGTGCATTTAGTGGCTAGAATCAGAACCGTGGTAACAGAGTGGTTATTTCAAACACCTCCTTCTAATGCGCAACCTAAGCAAAATCCTCCTCAACTGTCGCAACTTCCCTCTTCTTCTGCAGCAAAAGAAGTGTTCATTCAAACTCTAGGAAACAAAGAAGAGGTCTTTGAAGAGGATGTTGAACAAGATCTTGAACCCCAGCTTGTCCATTCACAGCCGAGCTCGCTTACTCCAACTCCTCAATCTTCTCCTCAACCAACGAAAGTCTCACCTGTGCAACCAGAAATTAACGCAGCGAGGATCGAAACGTCTAATGCCACTACTCAGCCAGCTCCTCATGCCATCGACGTTCCGGATGATGGCAATTGTTTACTCTATGCGATTGGCGTCGGATTGCGTACAAAATATGCTGACTATCCTGAATATCAGAATAAACTCAATTGGAATATCTCCACAGAACAACTAGAAGAAGTATTTACGACCTCTAAGTTGACAGAGGAGGGAGATCCAAGTAGTAAATTAGAGCGAGAACAAGCGAAAAAGCATCTTGTTAAGTTATTAGAGGTGCCAGGAAAGCAGTTGCGACAGCAGGCTGCTGACTATCTCAAACAGCATTTAACAGATGATGATGTCTTGCTCGCTTTATTTGATGGTGTTAGAAGCCATATTGACATAACAAAGAAAAAATTAGATGAAGAAAGATCAATGACTTTGCTTTTAGAAGAGCAAGAGGATTTTGACAACTTAGCCTTAGCGATGCAGTCGATTGAACAGCAAGAGGCCAACATGCTTCAAGAAGACGATTTAGAAAGTTATATCAAGATGACCGAAAATGATCATGTCTATTGTGGCATTCCCCAACTTTTTGCGTTATGCAAATTCTATGATATTCCCATCCGCGTGCTTTATAAGTATGGCAAAGCTGATCAATATGCTGAAACATATAACGAACAGGTCAATGAAGGCAGAGAATCTCGATTGCCCACTCTCACTGTTGCTCATGTAAACGACAATCACTTTAAGTTTATCAAGGACTAACAATTTTCTGACTTATTACGATAAAGCTATAAAGTCTCAACATTGATCTTTTTTTAAGGCCCATAACGCCATTTGCACTGTTTGAATCCCTGCAAGAATGCCCTCTTCATATCGAAAATGAGGATTGAATTCTAGCTCCTGATAATCATTTGGCTGCAGCAAATCTTCTGGAGTTAAGTGAGGAATGATGCGCCGCCCGCATTTAAGCAATTGCGTTTGATAAAATTGGACCAACTTGTTCAGAAGTTGATCAATCTCTTCCCACGAAGGATTCGTCTGAGTCATCGCCTTCTTGCCTTTTCCCTTTTTTTTGTCGTTGAATTTGAAAAAAATCCTTAAGAATTTGTGTACAGTATTCTTGTAAAATTCCTTTTCTTACTTGGATGGTATGAGTAGGATGAACGAGTTGAAAAAGATCAACCCAACTTCCATTAGCTCCATGGCGTAAATCAGGAGCTCCCCACACAAGAAAAGGAACGCGGGTCAACAACAAGGCACCCGCACACATACTACAAGGTTCAATCGTACAATAAAGGGTCGTGTTGGTTAATCTCCAATTATCAAGAGCTGACTCCCCTGCCGTCATGCAAAGCATTTCAGCATGGGCAGTCGCATCCTTTAACATTTCCACTTGGTTATGCCCTCTTGCAATCACACGCTTATCTTTTACTAAGACTGCGCCAACCGGAACTTCATCTGCTTTAAATGCTTTCCAAGCCTCTTTTAAAGCTTCAAGCATAAATTGCTCATCCTCACTTTGAGGGGTAATTCTAAAGGGAAAAGACATCAAGCGTTTTTCCCTTGCATTTTGCGTTGCAATTGCGCCACTTGTTTTTTTAGATTTTCTACATCATGAACATATTTTTTTTGCAATCCAGCCAATCTTTTCTCGTATTTGTCTGTCAAACGAACCATTTCCAACTCAAAATTTTTACGCATTTGATCCACTGTTAATTGTTCTGTTACCGTGCGTGATTCTTCTTCTTCCCTTTCCTGATGCTGCTGTGCTTGTGTTTTAAGATTGTGAAAGCTTTCTTTTGGAAAAACAACAGAATTGAGAACCGAAAAGAGATAAGTCTGAGGAGCCCCGAATTGGCGAATAGAGGCATCGATTAAAGCTTGCGCTTGTGCAGGCTGAATTTCCTCTAAATTTGTAAAGTCAGGATCAATTTGACTCAATTGTGTTTCGAAAAATTCATAAAGTTCGCTGTTTTGGAGCAGCCAGCGCGTAGTAATAAATTCAGCAAGCTCTTCCCCTTGTTCTTCTTGTTGAATGGCTTTTCGATAAGCTTCAGCAAGCTCTTCTGTCGCAATTTTATGAATATTTTTGGAGGAAAGAAATTTTTTTACAAAATAAATATCTTTTTTAAGATGTTCATTGCGCAAATCTTTTTTTACTGAGTCAACAAGAAAGGGAATCCATTCCTGCAAATCAGCAAATTTCTCTTTATAAGTGGCGTTTTTATACATGCTTAATCCTCATTAAGGTTGAATGGAAAGAAGAAAATTAGCAGGTTTGCCAAGAAAAATCAAGAAAGACAAATTTCTTGTCAAACAAAAGAATTTGATTAAAAATTATTGTATTTCAAAGCGCGATCAATTTAGGCTTCAATGGCACAACATTCAGAAGATGAACATCCATTTTATGGAATTGACATTATTCGTCGTCGAGAACAGGACTATATTCAACACTTATTGAAAAAATACCGCTACGAACCTGTCAATGAGGATTTAAAGGCTAAGATCTGGGAGGAGCTTCAAATGGAAAAATATAAGGGGCATATCACCATCCCTTTTAAAGTCGTCATGCGCCGCGATGCTCTAAAAAAATATCCTCCTTACATTGAAGTGATTCTAGATACAAAAGTTTAAAACGCTTTTAACCTCTCTTAAAGAATTTTGTGCTGAGAATTTTATTCTTGATTTTAATCTTTTTTTATTACAAAATAATTAAAATTTAAGTTAGCTAAACAAATTTTTTAAATTTTTATAGTATTAAATTTTTTATTAAATTTTAAATAGGTTTATTTATGCAAATAATCAATCAAGAAATTCCTTGTAGTAATATCGCTAATCTTAATCAAGATGCCTTGCATCTCATATTTAATCAGTTAGATTCTAAAGACTTCTGCAGGTTAACACAAGTCTCTCAATATTTTAAATCGATAATGAATACGATTTGGGGAAAGGAACAATATAATACAGTAAACAACCGTCAATTATTGGCGAAGGCTTATGTAAAACAATGTGTTCAAGTTCAAGAAACATCACTTATGATACAAAATACGATAAAGCATAGTTTTTTAGTGAACCTAAAAGCACAACGCTTAGATTTGAATGACGTAGATGAACGCTTGCGTAATGGATTAGATCAAGTAATAAAAACAGCGGTAGATAATAAAATCACCTCAATCATATCTAAAATGAAAGTCTTGATGAATCAAAGAGTCGTAACGCTCTTTTCTTTGACAGAAATTAAGAGATTAATAGAAGTGTATCAAGATCCGGTAATGGTATCATTATTCAAAAAAATACCTCAAATGACACAATTACAAGGAACCGAGGAGTTAGACGAAGAACTAGGTGAAGAATTAGCACATCAGATCACCTTACTCTTAAATCCAGAAAGGGATGCAGCAGCACCTAACCAATAGCATGAATAATCTTAACACGAATGCATGGGGCATGTTTGCAAAATGCTAACCTCCTATTCCTGTAGTCTGAAGGACTACAAGATTCTAAAAAACATGAAATTGCGTTCGATGAAAATATGTTTGGAATAGATGATTCTCTTGTAGTCCTTCAGACTACATGACAAGGGCTAATCTAACCCAAGGCTAGGGTGTTCATTTTGTGCAAAAAATGAGCTTTATTTTTCACAATAATTGGCATAGTTAAATTGAAGGTCAGATGTTTATGCCGTCCTTTCAGGACTCGATGTCTTTGATAGAAACCCAGGCCTCCGCTTCGCTGCGACCTGGGCTGTAACATGACGGCCCTTCAGGCCTTAACAAGATGTTTAAGTCCCTCTTCTATAGTCCCTAAATCATCTTTTTGTTAAGGCCTGAAGGGCCGTCATGTTACAGCCCAGGTCGCAGCGAAGCGGAGGCCTGGGTTTCTATCAAAGACATCGAGTCCTGAAAGGACGGCATAAACATCTGACCTTCAATTTAACTATGCCAATTATTGTGAAAAATAAAGCTCATTTTTTGCACAAAATGAACACCCTAACCCAGGGCGATGCCATGGGCTATTTTATTTGAAGCCTTTCAGGCGCTGAACATTGGATATTTTTGTTAACCACCCCTAAAAGGATTGTGGAGCATGTACTATTTAATAGGAACAGCCCTACAATCGTTATAGAAGGAGGCCTTCCAAAAATGTCCAATGTTCAGAGCCTTTCAGACTATTAAAAAAATCAAGTTATTTGGGAATGGTTCAAAAAGAGTAAATTTTGGGTAACATGTTTATACCCAAAGCAAGGCTAAAGAGACAGTAATTCTTATATTTTTTTTAAATAAAAATTGTTAACAAAAATTAAATTAAATAAATATTTTTATAAACTAAATTATATGTTATAATTTTAATTAATAAAAATTGTTAACAATAATTAAAACAAATGATTAAATTAAAGGATGATTATGCAAATTACTAACTTTCATTCACAAACAAGTCAAAGCACTTCAGAGGAATTCGAATTATTTTCAAATATAATACCTAATGATACATTGGAAATTATTTTTGATCAGATTGTCAATCAACAAAGACAGCCTTTACGCGATATTTCTTCTATTTTACTTACCTGTAAAAAATGGGAAGAGGTTCTTAAAGCAAAGCCTTGCATCTCATTATTGCAGACTTTTTTTAAAATGACACACAGTGATCGATTCACTATTACTCTTCCCCGGGAGTGTATTGTAATAGATGATCAAAAGAGGAATTTTACATCTAAAGAGCTTAATTTGATTGATGGAGCCGCCTATCAAGAAAGAACATTTGAAAAATTGTTGATGATGGATTCAGAATTATTTCAATCAAAGAGTTTATTTCTTTCTCTTTTGCATCGCTATCCATGGAACCCTGAAGTTTGCAAATACAGCGCCAATCAACACATCCAGATGATTGCTGAAAATCAATTGTCTATTTTAAATTCTCTTATATCAGGAAGTGATGAAGAAAAATTAACCGTTATTAAAAATGACTTTTTCGAAAAATATTATTTTGGCGTGCAACATCAAAAATTAAAGAATGTACAAGGACCTATCATCTCTACTCTTAAAAAATTTCTCAACCTTAACGATAAAAAAATTTTTATTCAATTTGCTCACCGTTTTGGACCTACTGTTTTTGATATAGATGAAAGCTTTAAAAAAGATCGAGAAATTGTCTTAGCTGCCGTTAAGCAAAATGGCTGGGCTCTTATGTATGTAGATGAAAGCTTTAAAAAAGATCGAGAGATTGTCTTGGCTGCCGTTAAGCAAAACGGCTTTGCTATTATCTTTGCAGATGAAACCCTTAAAGCAGATAAAACCATTCAAGAGATTGTCTCGGCCTTCAGGGCAATACCGTGCCCCCTTCAGGGCAATAGCTAAGCTTATGATTTTTTACTCCTTTCGGTCTACTGGACTGAAAGGAGAATAGCTCTAAAATCAACTTCCTAAATTTCTACTGAGTCTTGATTTTTAGCGTTTCTCTTCATGAAGCCTGATTTCTTATCAATCCCTCTCTCTTTGTATGTCGTTTTTTCTTTAAATTTTTTTATTATTCCAGGATTTAAATAATTAACGGAAATTGCGCTGAAGAGAACTTTTCCTTGTAATTAAAAGCGATTTTCAGTATGATTATACCAGTCATTTATATTAATCAAGTTCCAACACCTAGCCACTCTTTCGGCTTATAACTTATGGGAGATTTCTGATGTCTCTAGACAAAGGTACCAAAGAAGAAATTACAAAAAAGTTTCAGCTTCATGAGAAAGATACCGGTTCAGCCGACGTTCAAATTGCCATTTTAACAGAGCGCATTACCGAGCTTACAGATCATTTGAAACGAGCACCTAAAGATCACGGTTCTCGCTTAGCTCTGCTCAAATTGGTTGGCCAACGCCGTCGTTTGCTCGATTATCTTAATTCAACAGATACTAAGCGTTATCAAACGCTGATCAATAAACTAAAGCTCAGACGTTGATTCGACTTTAAAACAAACAAGAAAAGGGCAGCTAAGCTGCCCTTTTCTCTTAGACCAGAAGAAATGATTCCAGACATGAAAGGATATAGAACTCAGAAAACTCCCTTTAAAAAAATTGAAGCGTGTTTTCTGATTTCTATTCGCCCCTTTCAAATTGGATAACTTTTCTCTTTTTTCCTTCAAAGTCAATGCATGGTCAGTCGCAGAGAAGGAAAAGAAAAGGCATAGCCTTATGCTATCTAAAGATTCTTCCACTCGCTTGCTTATAATCATTTAAAATTTAGGCATTCTTAAGCTAACAGCAGGGATCGAAGATAGAAATTATCAAGTCATATTTTTACTTTATGGAGAAATGAATTCATGCAACGCGACATCCTTTCTGTCAACATCAATGGACAGGAAATTATTTTTGAAACAGGTAAAATTGCTCGTCAAGCTGGCGGAGCGGTTATCGTTCGCTGTGGGGAAACCATTGTGTTTTCGACGGCCTGCGCAGCCCCCAATCCAGATCCTAAAGCAGATTTTTTGCCTTTACGCATCGATTATCAGGAAAAATTTTCCTCTGCTGGCAAAACGGTCAGCGGTTTTATTAAAAGAGAAGGGCGCCCTGCTGAGCGCGAAATCCTTGTTTCACGTCTGATTGACCGTCCTCTCCGCCCTTTATTTGAAAAAGGATACTATAACGAAGTTCAAGTCCTTTCTTATGTGTGGTCTTATGATGGCGTCCACTCGCCTGATCCTTTAGCTATTTGCAGCGCTTCGGCAGCTTTGGTCATTTCCGATATCCCTTTGAGCAAACCTGTGGGAGCCGTCAGAGTAGGCTATTTGAATGGACAATTTATCGTCAATCCCACAATCGAACAGCAACGCCAATCCAAGCTTGATTTGATGCTGGCTGGAACAGAAGATGCCGTTTTGATGATTGAAGGATTTTGCGATTTCTTGACAGAAGAGCAGGTGTTGGAGGCTATCGCCGTAGGCCATCAGAGTATTAAGATCATTTGTCAAGCTTTAATTCAATGGCAAGCACGCGTCGGAAAGCCTAAAAATCATGACAATTTGCGTCTTATTCCAAAGGAACTCTATCAAGAAGTGGAATCAATTGCCAATCCACTTTTAGAAAAAGCGCTGCGCATTAGCGAGAAGAAAAAGCGGGAATCGGAATTGAGCACTGTCAATCAAACAGTCAATGAAGCCCTTTTTCCAAAGAATGCTGAACCGAAATATTCCGCACAAGATGTCAATTACGTCATTAAGGATGTTTCCTCTAAAATGATGCGTCGCATGATTTTAAATGAAAATCTACGCTCGGATGGACGTCAATCTACTGAGATTCGCCCTATTGACATTGAGCAAGGTATGCTTCCCCGCGCCCATGGAAGTTCTCTATTTACAAGAGGAGAGACGCAAGCCTTAGCAGTTTGTACACTGGGTGGTGAAGGAATGGCACAACGTTACGAAAATTTAGAAGAAGAAGGCAGCCAACGTTTTTATCTTCAGTATTTTTTTCCTCCTTTTTCTGTTGGCGAAGTGGGTCGTATAGGTGCGCCAGGCAGAAGGGAAATCGGACATGGAAAGTTAGCCGAGCGCGGACTACTGGCTTTACTTCCAACTAAAGAACAATTTCCTTATACGATTCGAGTCGAATCTAATATCACTGAATCCAATGGATCTTCCTCCATGGCAACTGTTTGCGGCGCCTGCTTAGCTCTCATGGATGCTGGAGTCCCCATCAAGCGTCCCATTGCGGGAATTGCCATGGGACTCATTCTCGAAGACGAACGCTTCATGATTTTGTCAGACATTTTGGGAATTGAAGATGCTTTAGGCGATATGGACTTCAAAATAACTGGAGACCAAGAAGGCATTACCGCTTTCCAAATGGATATTAAAGTAGAGGGAATCACTTTTGAGATCATGCGCGCTGCCTTGCAACAAGCAAAAGCAGGACGCATTCACATTCTCAACAAGATGCTGGAAGTCAGTCCGACCTATAAAAAGCAAATGTCGCGTTATGCTCCACGCATTGAAACAATTCAAATTAAGCCCAGCAAAATTGCCACGGTCATTGGCCCAGGCGGCAAGCAAATTCGTGCCATTATTGAACAAACCGGTGTTCAAATTGACATTAACGATGATGGCTTAGTCAGTATTGCAGCTGCCGACCTCGAAAGCATTGAAAAAGCGAAAGTCATCATTCAGGGTTTAACAGCTGAAGTTGAAATTGGCAGAATTTATGCAGGAAAAGCCACTTCCATTGCTCCTTTTGGAGTATTTGTCGAAATTCTTCCTGGTAAAGAAGGGCTTTGCCACATTTCTGAATTCGATACAAGCCGCATTGCCGATTTAGCTGATTTTGTCAAAGTAGGTGATAAATTGAGCGTGAAGGTCTTAGACATTAACGAAAGAGGACAAATCAAGTTGAGTCGTAAAGCGACTTTAACAGGATAACAAGAAAAACAAACTCAGCCGTATTGCATTCAATAGGGCTGAGTTTTTGCCTCTTTTTTTTATCTTTCTGCAAACCTTTTCAATGGATTGGATTGGACATGTTTAGCTTTGCTATGAATCTGTTCCATGACTCTTTCTACTTCTCGTTCAATACCCCAATATTGCTCCGCCACCATTTCAACAGGCGCTCTGCTAGGCAATTTAGCAGGCAATCTTCTTAATAAGTATTGTTCAGTCTGATTAATCAAACCTAATTGGTGTTGAAGGCCAGGCATAGCGCGAGCAGAAGCAGCGGCGCGCTTAATACGCTCCTTGGCCATTTTCCGAATAATTTGACTACTGAAAATATTCAACATCGTTGTCTCATATAGCAGCCAAACCACTAATTGATAATCATTTTTGATAGCCGGCTGGTCATGAATCACACTCGCCATTTTATTGATTTGTTTATTCACATCGATATTCATTTCATTCGCTTTTTGAATCCATTGGCGAAATGTGAGCGTTAGATCCTGTTGTTTCCACACTAAATCAGCAAAAGCTTCTTTTTGCAGATTTTGTTTAGAATGAGAAACATCTTGAGAGCTTGAAATCACTGGAATAGCACTAGATCCGAGGGAGGATTGAACAAACATAAAGCCTCCTAAGTAGGGATGAAAAAGCAACCTCAACTTTACAAAAATCGGTTCTTAAACAAAAAAACCTTTTATAAAGTTGCGTTGCATTAATCTACACATAGCTCAAAGTTTCTTTTATGAAAATAAGCTCAGCAAAAAAATAAACAATTAATTTCTTGACTTCTTTAAAAAAAAAGCAAATTTGATTTTGATGAATAAAGACAATCAAAAAAAATGGCTCTTAGGAGCCATTCATTTTTCTATTCATCGCACCTGCAGTGCGATGAATAGGTGACGTTAGGAAGAAAGTCCGAGAGAGCTAGATAAAGGACCTTGAGTCGATAATCCAACCTCTTTAGGAGGAGGGGGAGGCGGCGTTCCGGGCGGCTCTTTTTTATAAAGATCGGCTGCACGTTTGAGTCTGTCTTTTTTGCGATTAATGTCCCAATTTTTCTTAATGACAATTTCTTGCACATCTTCGCTATCCAAAGTTTCAAATTCCATGAGCATTTGAGTCATGAGTTCGACTTGAATGCGATATTCAAGAATAATTGCACGTGCTGTTTCATGGGCGTCATCCAAAATTTTTCGTACTTCGACATCAATAGCTTTAGCCGTTTCATCCGAATAAGGTTTTTCATGATATTCTCCAAAGCTATATCCACCATAGCCCCCATTGTCAGATCGCTCATCGTATGCAACAGCACCGAGCTTATCGCTCATCCCCCACTTACAAACCATATTACGAGCTAACTGCGTTGCACGTTCAATGTCTTGTTGAGCTCCACTTGAGACATCTTGAACAAAAATCTCTTCAGCAACTCGTCCACCCATCAAGACGGCTAATTGATCATGCAGTTCGTGCTTCCAATAGCTCACGCGATTCTTTTTAGGCAAAAACATGGTTGCACCAAGTGAAATTCCTCGCGGAATAATGGTGACTTTGTCAATAGGATCCCCACTCTTGACGACAAGACCCACCACAGCATGACCGGACTCATGATAAGCGGTTGTTCGCTTTTCATTTTCATCCATTTCCAAGCTGCGTCGCTCTTTTCCATAAAGCACTTTATCGCGTGCTTCAATTGTTTCTTGAGCTGTTACTGCACTTCTTCCCTTACGGGCTGCCAATAAAGCCGCCTCATTGAGAATATTGGCTAAATCAGCGCCTGATGAACCTGGCGTACTGCGAGCAATTGTCATTAAATCAACAGAAGGATCCATTTTAATTTTTCTAGCATGGACTTTAAGAATATCGTAGCGCCCCTTGATATCAGGAAGGCCAATCACGACACGGCGATCAAAACGTCCAGGCCGCAATAAGGCTTTATCCAAAACATCCGGACGATTAGTGGCAGCCATCAAGATGACTCCCTCATTAGTATCAAATCCATCCATTTCAACAAGAAGCTGATTGAGAGTTTGTTCGCGTTCATCATGTCCGCCTCCAATTCCTACACCGCGATGACGACCGACTGCATCGATTTCATCCATAAAGATAATGCAAGGTGCTGCCTTTTTGGCTTGATCGAATAAGTCGCGAATACGGCTTGCTCCGACACCAACAAACATTTCAACAAAATCTGAACCTGAAATAGAGAAGAAAGGACGATCTGCTTCTCCTGCCACTGCTTTTGCAATGAGCGTTTTTCCTGTTCCTGGAGGTCCAATGCAAAGAACACCTTTGGGAATGCGACCACCTAGAGTCGTGAATTTTTGAGGACTTTTTAAGAACTCCACAATCTCTTGTAACTCTTCTAAAGCCTCATCCACGCCAGCCACATCCTTGAACGTGACTTTATTATCACCTTTATTGAGTAAACGAGCTGGCGACTTGCCAAAATTCATTGCTGTATTGCCCATCCCCTTCATCTGCCGTGCAAAAATGAGATAAAGAACAAGGATGACGAGCAAGACAGGTATCATCGTGAAAAGGTAGCTAAAATAGTTTGGCGACGTCTCTTCGCTCTTAAATGTCTTTTCTAAAACCTTATTGAGAGGTTGACCAGGAGCTCTAAAAATCCCGCCTCGGTTGTGATTAAAATTCGTCCACTCCTCTTTTGCTTTGGCAAACCACTGACCATAAACCTCAGGATCTTGTTTTTCCAGGGCCCGCGTGGTCAGTTCTTGGTTGTTGAAATACCAAATGACATTGGCAACGGATTGACGGGCTTTATCCAACTGAATTTGATTGTCTTCAAGACGCGAATGAATTTGGCTATATTCATCTAATGTTTCTTTATAGCTACGAACACTGCGCAATTTACCTAAGCGTACGTGATCCTCTTCCTGATTCACCTCTTCGACAACACCCTGAAGGGCATCTAATGCTTTGCCATAAGTGGATAAACGCTGACCTGAGGACACTTGTTGTACGTTGGCCTCTGAAACATCTTTATCGATAGTTTTTAAATTTTGTTTAATTGTTTCAGAGCCAATTCCTAATGCTGGAGAACGAAAATTCCTCAATAACTCACTTATTCCATTGCCTAAATTTTTCAAAGCGGTAGGGGAAGGCTCAAGCTGAGCTTGCGTATATTCACGTTGGAGATCAGTTAAACTCTCATGATTGCTTTTTGGAAGAGTTTTGATCACCACACTGTTATCTTCATCTAGAGTATTGTAAAAATCATCGACAACAACATAGCCCCCTTTAGACAATTGAATGCCACTGAGCTGTAAAAAGAGCATAGCTGAATCATAAATTTTTGATTTAAGATTTTTCAATTCAGTCTTGACACGTGTCTGATCTGACTTAAGCTCATGATTCGTATTGAGAAGTTCGAGGTACTTATAACGCGTTTTCCCTTCTTCAATGAGTCGATCTTTAAATTTTCCACTAAATGTCACTAAATTGTCATTTAAAGCAATTTTGTGGCTTTCCTCTGGCTGCAGAAGCTGCAAGTTGACAAGATGTTCCAATTGGTAACTAAATGAAACCTTGGCAAATTTTGTGTCGATAAAGTTTTGCACCATAAGGGCAAACAAAAAAGCGGCCATTAGGAACCAAACAAAGCTGTTTGACATTCCCTTCTTAAAGTCTTGTTTATTGTCGTCTGGCATATATTCCTAAAATTCGATTTAACAAATTTCTCTATCCATTAAATATAAGACCATAGAGAAAGAAAGTCTCTTGTACTCTGTCAAATTAGTTTTTTGCCTATGAGACTGAATACTAGCGGAGAAAATAATCTCAAAGTTAGTCCATTAAAATAGTGGAATAGGTTCAATATTGATTGATTGATTCTATCACACAGAATATTCATTTTCAACTATTACTCCGCTTCATTCTTAAATTTGAGCTTAAAATGATTGATAAGGTATAAAATCTTTAATTTAGCAAACTTTACATTCTTAGTAAAATATATTTTGATTTTTTTTAAATTTTTCCTTCAAAAATAAGTCAGCTCAATTTTCCAACATGGACTCCCTTCAGTCCAAGCAATTAAAGGCCTACCTGTCAAGAATTCATGATAAATTTTGTTTTCCTCTCTAACCAAAGGAAAATGCTCATAGAGAAAAGCGGGCACTTTGGCTTGGCTCCAACGTTTTTTTATTCCAGCATTCAAAGCAGATGGATAGGAGAAATCGATGAAATAATTTCCAATAGGTAAGTAAGCCGTTATCCTTCCTGTCCATCCTTCTTTCCAAGAAGTTGCACAACAGCTAGAATCATAAATATCTTGAGAGACATTGATCTTCCAAGGGCCTAGTAACTCCCGACCTAAATCAATTTTCAAAGAATGTTTCTCTTTAACCTTAGAGGACAAATGAGTCATAAAAATGCGTTGCCGATCAATCCAAACTTGATTGGATCCCATTGCAAACAATTGATTAGCTGTACCGGATTGTAAAGCTTCTGCTGCTTGCTCAATGATGGGACGTGAAAGGAACAAGCCTTGCTTTTGGCATAAAAGGCGGATCAGATATTTTACCTCCAACCGACTAGCAGGCATCAAATTTTGTAAATCGAGGCACATTCCCCAAGGACCTTGAATGATACCTTCAAAAAGGTAAGAGAGCCTTGCTTCGAAGTAAGTGACTAATTCTTGCGCTTCTTTTCCCACTTCAATGAGACTTTTTTGTACCTGCTTGCCAAATTCTCGATTCAAACGGGGAAAGATTGTCTCACGCAAACGAGCGCGCAAAAATTGAACATTTTGATTGGTCGGATCTTCAAAAGCCTGGACACCTGCTTGGGTTAAGCTCTCTTGAATTTCCTTTTTAGCGACGCCTAGCAAGGGACGTAAAATACGTGTCTCTTCTATCAAGGTTTCTGCCTTGAGGCCTATCCAACGAGACCAATGAGCACCTTCTAATAGGCGCTTGAAAATTGTTTCGGCTTGATCGTCTTGATGATGACCCGTCAAAACAGCTTGAAAAGAGAATTGTTGACAAAGGAGAGCAAAAAAAGCATAACGTTCGTGCCGACATGCTTCTTCCAGATTACCTTTAAGATAAGTAGGATCTAAAATTTTTAAATGAAAAGAAACTTGATGCTGCAAAGCGAGTTGCTGCAAAATTTGAGCCTCTAAATCACTCTCCGGTCTCCACCTATGATTGACATGTGCAACGTGAAATGGCGTTCCATGACGTTCTCGAAAGGCAAGAAGAGCATAAAATAAACATAATGAATCAGGCCCTCCTGATAAAGCTAATAAAAATGGAGAAGAGGTCGGGCAAAGTGTTAACAAAAAGGCTTCGACACGCTTAAAAATTGTCATGATTAAAAATTATAATAAAACTGATAAAATGTGTATAAAATGACAAATAATAATACCAAAAACCATAGGAGAAATTGATAAGGAAAAGGATCTTGCTGCAATGTCAATATTGCTTGAGTTGGCCGATTCACCTCACTTTCTAATTTTTTGCCTTTTTCTGGATCATGAAGAGCTTTTGGCTCTGGCTCATCTTTGAAAATGTCTTGCATTTCGGGCACAAAGCGAGCTTTTACCCATTCTTGGAAACCTTTTTTCCAAACAAGACTATCGGGATTAAATTGCGGATTGCGTTTAAGTTCTGCTAAACTATAGGGACCTACTTGCTGATGCTCAACAATGATAAACCATTCCTGAACATTTTCCCTACCGATGTTTTTTTCCGTTTTGGATTGAGACATGCATGTATCCTGGTAGAAAGGTCATCTATCATTTTTCATTTAAAAAATTAATGTTGATTGTATCAAATTCAACCATTATTTACTCTATATTATCCTACATTAAAGATTTTAATTTATCACTTCTCTTTTTAGATGCAGGTCATATGCCAATCTTATGGCGCTATCTCATGAACTATTTTCTTAAAATTGTCATGGCCTGTGTGGTGGCTTTTGTAGCTATTTTGCTTACCATGCGTCTTGATGAAATTGCGCATTTTGCTACACTAGGAGCTCCCTTAACCTATCTTTTAATCTTTACGCTTCATCAGATTCCTTATATCCTGCCTATCGCTCTTCCCCTTTCCTGCTTAATAGCCTCAATGCTTCTTATTCAGCGTTTGTCGAATGCGCAGGAACTCACAGCATTGAGAGCGAGCGGATTTTCCCTTTTCAATATTTTGGCCCCTATTTGGATAACCGCTGCTTTCTTATCAGTTGGAAATTTTTTAATCACATCAGAAATTGCGACGCAATCTCATTTTCAAACCAACCTCTTGAAGAGCGAGCTTCGATCCATTAATCCTCTTTTGCTTCTTCATAATAAACACTTAATGCGTTTAAAGGGGTTTTACTTTGAAGCGTTAGGAGCTTCTCGCGTAGGTGAATCGGGCTCGGATGTCGTCTTAGCTCTTCCTAATCGGCATCATCAGAGACTGAATTTAATGATTGCACAACATTTGAAAGCAACTCCAACGCTTTTTATTGGAAATGGAGTCACGCTGGTGACAAGCTTGGCTAGCGAACAAGAAGAGGATTTTGATCAATTATTAATTGAGAATATGAAGCAATCTCTGACTGAAGTGAAAGATTTTTCTAATTTTTTACAAAAAAAAGTGTGGGTCATTAATAATGATTATCTCCAAATCCCTCTGCTGCTGGCTCGTATTCAAGAACAGCGTCAACTTTTACAACAGGCTGAGTTCAAAGAAGAAAATAAAAGCGAAATCAAGTCCTTAAAAACCCAACTTAATCGCAGTTTATCGGAAATCACGAAGCGTTTTTCTATCGCTATTGCCGTTTTTAGTTTTACTTTAATGGGAACAGCTTTTGGCATTAATATTAGTCGCAAGCGGCATTATTATTCCCTTTATTTAGCCATTGCTCTGACGACTGTTTATTTGATTGCATTTTTTGTCGCCCGAGGGATAGACCATCAATGGTGGCTTGCCGCCGCTCTCTATCTCACTCCGCACCTCTTTATCATGTGTGCTTCCATTATCGTTCTAGGACGTATTGCAAAAGGAATTGAATGATGTTTATGACGATCTGGGAGCGTTATTTTTTGCGGCAATTTATTCGCATGTTTTTCCTTTTTCTTTTTGGTTTCTACGGCCTTTATGTGTTAATTGACTATGCTAGCCACACAAGCACTTTTGCCCACCACCACATTCAAATCCAATGGCAAGAAATGGCGCGTTATTATTTCTTTGTTTTTGCCAGCCGAGCAGAAATTTTGCTGCCGCTAGCCTTATTGATTGCATTTGTTCATACTTGTTGTACGCTTAATTCCCATCAAGAACTGGTGGCTTTTATGGCAAGCGGATTTTCGCTTAAAGTCTTGATGAGGCCCTTTATGATACTAGGATTGCTATGCGTATTGCTCATGTATGCAAATGAACAATTGATCTTACCCAAAGCCCTTCAAAAATTAAGGCATATGGAAGATGCCACTAAACATAAGAAAAACCGCAATACCTCTTTACTGACTGCTCATCATCTCATTTTAGAAGATCGTTCTTTATTGATTTTTCAAGATTATGATACAACCACAGAACGCTTTTTTGATGTCTATTGGATTCAATCCATTGATAGCATTTATCGCATTAAATATCTTTCCCCTGTTATCCCAAATCCCATTGGGTATTTTGTCGATCACATGGTGCGGCAAAAAAACGGGGAACTTTTGCAAGCCGCTGCCTATCCAGAATTAAGTTTTCCTAACATGGAATTTAATTCAGATCTTCTTCAATCTACCATTATGGATCCTGATATTTTTTCTTTATCAGAGCTCGCTGCTCAAGGGCTTGAAGTCTCATCCAATTTAAGTGAGAAAGAGAGCAAAATCCTCACAGCGTTTTATTGGAAGCTCATGATGCCTTGGCTCTGCTTATTAGCCATTATTGCTCCTGCTCCATTTTGTGTCAGATTCTCTAGGCAGCCTCCCCTTTTCCTTATTTACGTATGCAGTTTATTCGGATTAATTGCCTTTTATATGTTCATGGATGCCGCTCAAGTAGTGGCTAAACGACAAGTCATTCCTTCCCTTTGGGCGATTTGCGGCCCCTTTTTGATAACATTTGCCTATTTTGGCTGGCGTTTTAAAAGAATGAAATCTGCTTAATTTTTTAACTAATAAAAGCTGTCAATAGCCAAATGATTCATACCTGAAAAGCTTTAGCAACTCAAAATCAATCAAGTATTCCAGCGCCATTTAGGGTGATTAAATCTGGGAGTTTATATTTTTTAGCAGATCGATACGAAATGGTAGGGCGGCGGTAGCCGCTTTCAGTGGGAAGCCCCGTATGAAGCGAGCTTGCGAGTGGAATGCGGGATGAGCATCAATAAAATATAAACCGCGGAAGCGGTGTGAGTGATCTTACGCTGCTTCCGCAGCTCAATGCTATCTTGCCTACACCCCGCATTCCACTCGCAAGCTCGCTTCATACGGGGCTTCCCACTGAAAGCGGCTACCGCCGCCCTACCATTTCGTATCGATCTGCTAAAAATATAAACTCCCAGAGTTAATTACACCCGCGCCATTTTGCTACATCAGATTTAGGTAGACAAAATATAAAAATTACTTTAATTAAGACAACCAATGATTTGAATTCCTTAATTTATAAGAGAGAGGACTAATTTATGAGCAAAATGTTCTTCATGGGCAAAATGTTATTGTCATTGCATATTTTGATGCTGCCTATACTTCTAACAGCCGTTCCAGAAATGAATGGTAGTGAAGGCAAAGTTCATCCGGAGCTTTTAACAGAAAATGTGAAAATTAACAATAGAGACCCATTGTCTGATGCTTTGATAACTGGCTGTAAAGCTCCAAAACTGTGTCGTCGCGGGGCAACAGGAGCCACAGGAGCTACAGGTGCAACAGGAGCTACAGGATCAACAGGATCAACAGGAGCTACAGGATCAACAGGATCAACAGGAGCAACAGGTGCAACAGGATCAACAGGGCCAACAGGTAGTTGCAGTGGTTGCAATAGTGGATGCCTTGTAGGGGAAGTAACGACCTTTTTTAGCCCCTCTGGAGCTACTGGCTGCATTGGAACGACTGAAACTTTCGGAGTGTCCCCCTCCGTAGCAGTAACAGCCTATAACAAACCCAGTCTTAGTCAGCCTTCTGGTGGACTTTTGAATTTATATAACAAGAATGACATGTTTGGAGAACAAGGAGTTGGCATTTGTGGTAGTGGTCCTGACAATGAGATTAGCGCATTTAATTTCATCCAAATCGATCTCTCAAACCTTCAGACAATGACACCTCCTCCCAGTATGATTGATCTCACGATCCAAAGTATTCAAAATAATGAGGGATTTGCTGTCTATAGTACCAATACAGCAGGCCAGTTGGGTACAACGCTAGTTGCCCAAGGTGCGAATCCACCTGGCGCTGTCGTTCAAACGGTTCCCATCTCATTTGTTAATGCATCAGGTAATATCGTGATTCCGAATTACCTCAGCGTTACTGCGAATGCGGGAGACGTTTTATTGAGCAGCGTATCAATCCCTAAGTGCGATACAATCAATGCACCTCTTATACTTGTTGTCCCCAGTAATATCGGCATGACTTCTAATATTGCTGGTAGCTTTATCGGACAAATTGCCTTCTTCCAAAATCCTGGCCTAATAGGGTTATGGGTTTGGAATGGATCGCAATGGCTGCAGGCGACTCCTTAATGATGCTGTTTTCTGAGGATCTGCGACAGCTTAATGGGACATTCGCTGTCTTTTCAAACTTTTGATGACGGATTGTCTCTCTAGTCCAAGATGTCAATTCAATTGATATCTTGGACTAGTACTCAACCACATTAGTTTTGCGTATTGGGATTGCTTCAAAGCCCGAGGTTGGGATGAGATGATTCTCTTGTAGTCCTTCAGACTACATGACGAGGGCTAATCTAACCCAGAGCTAGGGTGTTCATTTTGTGCAAAAAATGAGCTTTATTTTTCACAATAATTGGCATAGTTGAATTGAAGGTCGCATGTTTATGCCGTCCTTTCAGGACTCGATGTCTTTTTGATAGAACCCAGGCCTCCGCTTCGCTGCGACCTGGGCTGTAACATGACGGCCCTTCAGGCCTTAACAAAAAGATGATTTAGGGAGATTATAGAAGAGGGACTTAAACATCTCTTGTTAAGGCCTGAAGGGCCGTCATGTTACAGCCCAGGTCGCAGCGAAGCGGAGGCCTGGGTTCTATCAAAAAGACATCGAGTCCTGAAAAGACGGCATAAACATGCGACCTTCAATTCAACTATGCCAATTATTGTGAAAAATAAAGCTCATTTTTTGCACAAAATGAACACCCTAGCTCTGGGTTAGATTAGCCCTCGTCATGTAGTCTGAAGGACTACAAGAGAATCATCTCATCCCAACCTCGGGCTTTAGCGGTTCCAATGGGCTAAAACTAATATGGTTGAGTACTAGGATAAAATCCATTAGGCAAGCGCAATGCCTGCCATAGAATTAATGAAGCTCAACTAAAGAAGCATTTTTCTCCCAAGCCCTACTATAGAATCGCCAAGTATAAAGGACAGCAGCAAGTAAGGTATACAGGGAGCATATTCCAAGCGCCGTTTCAATTGAACCTTCTTGCCGTACAACAACGATATAAACCGGAATAACCATAAACAACCAAATTGAGCAGCTGCCGCCAATTAAAAGAAAAAGGGTATCAGCTGCTGCATTTAAAGCTCCACTGATCACAAGGCGAATTCCCTCAAAATATTTATAAATGACAGCATTTCCTAATCCAAAGATGAGAGAGGAAACGAGAAGAGCTTGCTCAGATGCGGTTGCAGAATCGAGAAACCAATCAATGATGAATTGATGCATCCCCCACAATAAAAGTGCGAAACAAACAGCAAAGCAAGTCATCAAAATAAAACCTGAACGGACCAATTTAAACAGAACGTCAGGACGTTTGCCTCCTAACGCATTGCCCGCAAGTGTTGCAATAGCCCGTGAAAGTCCCTCACCAAAAAAGTTGAATAAAATGAGAATATTTTGAACAATTCCCGCAACCGTTAAATGATTTTTACCCAAGGTAGCCATCATTTTGTAGAAGATAGCCCAGCCTGCAACCTCTAAGAGACTAAAAAAGGCACTTGGCAAACCGACCCGAATGCATTTTTTTAAAAGCGCTGGATTCCATTTCCATTCACTTGTCCCGAATGCTTCGCGATTCGAGCGTTTAAAGAAAGCACAAGATAAAATGAGGACTTGCCCAATGACCGCAGTATTAGTTGCAATGGCTGCTCCTGTCACTCCCCATGCTGGAAAAACCCCTTCCCATCCAAATACAAAAAGATAACATAAAATACTATTGATGATGTTTCCTATCACCACTGCAACGGTTGTAATGATTGTTTTTCCTTGTCCAATGAAAAAGCCACATAAAGCGGTGAATAAGCCATGGCTAGGCCCAAACAGTAGCATCCAGAAAAAATAGGCGCGCTGCATTTCGAAAGATTCATCTGTTCCAAAAAAAATCGTGGGTCCCCATAAGGCAATTGGACAAAAAATTAAAACAGACAAGAGGCCTAACCATATCATTTGCCAGACAGGATGCCCTAAAAGATGCCGCTGCCCTGCACCATTATTTTGCGCAACAAAGATTTGCGTCACACTAGCTAAGGAACTCCAGCCAACCAGAAAGACCCAGCCTAAATTGGTGGCTTCTACAGCTGCGTTATGTGCCTCTAAGGTAAAACGCGCTAAAACCAAGCGGTCAACAAATAACATGGCCATGCCAGAAAGCGAACTCATAATCAATGGAAGTGCAATTATCCATAACTGCCGTACACTTCCTTCAGCATAACGATTCAATGTCATTTTAACCCCATTTAATATAGTTATTAATATTAATTTCCTATGCTAATTTTATTATATTTTATTATTAAAATCAATAAATTATTTAACAAATATGTTACACCTAGATAAAATCAAAATTAGAAATATTGGCTTTCACTTCAGGATAAGTTTATTTCTTATAAGTTCTTTATCTGATAACCCACTTAATAATCGGATTAAGATAGGCGCAGCAATTAAAGCATTGATAATAGAGAAGGCAACAAGGGTGAAAAAGAGCTGGTTGCCAATTAATCCAACTTTATAAGCAATAGATGTCATTAAAATCTCCATAGACCCCCGAGTATTTAATCCATTAGCGATGATAAAAGATTGCCGGAGCGAGTATCCGCTGATTAAAGCCCCTAGGGAAGCGCCTATTAGTTTAATTAAGGAGCCAAAGATGAAGATGGCGATAACCATTAGAATATTTAGCTCTTGCATTAGATTAATTTTTAACCCAATGGAAATAAAAAAGAAAGGAGCAAAAAAATTCATAATAAATAATTCTAATTGATCAAGAATTTGGCTTTGCTCACCGATGATTCTTTTACAAAAAATTCCAGCAGAAAAAGCTCCTAGGCTGGGATGAATATGAATTGCATTTGTAAATGCAGCACAAAGCAAGCAAACACCGAATAAGGAGGAAATATCATATGAAATCTTATGCTTAGAGCTATTTGACTGAGCAAATAGTTTTCCTAGCCATTTTTTATTGTTTGAAATCAAAAATATCACAATAAAGAAAAAGATAAGATAAACAATTGTATAGAGAATTTGCATGCTTTCAATAGCTGTATTTGCATAGATTAATATAGAAGAGAAGGCTAACCATCCTACAATATCTGTTACCATAGCTGTGCCAATAATTGTAGTCCCTAGTTTCGTATCTAATATGTTGTTATCCATTAAGATTCTGACAATGATTGTGAGTGCTGAAATGGAAATAATCAGGCCGAAAGTTAAAGGAAAAACGAGCGGTGCACTAGGGTATTCAATTCCATGAAGAAAATCAAAAAACTGCCAGGCAAACCAAAACCCTGCTACGAAAGGAAATAAAATTGCGAAAATGCTGGTAATAAAAATTGAAGCTTTTTCTTTCATAAGTAAATTCAGATTCGTCTTCATTCCAGCTAAAAAAAGCAACATGACGACTGAAAGCTGAAAAAGTGTCTCATAAGCATTTAACAATTCGCTATCCTTAGGAAAAAAAACAGCATGTAGCTGAGGGATTGCGAACCCTAAAACTGAAGGACCTAATAAGATTCCTGCCACTATTTCACAAATTAGAATTGGAATATGATGATGTCTTCCAAACTTCGATAGCAAGCGCGCTAATATTAACATGAAGCCGATAACAGTAAGAAAAACTGTAATATCTTGAGAAGATAAGGGATACATTATACCTAATTTAGTCATTAATAAGTTCGTGAAAAGACAGTTATTTTCACCTTAAATTTTTTAATCAAAAAAATCACTTTAAATTAAATCTTGCGTCATTAACAGCCGTCCAGATTTGAGTTGTCAACTGGAATTTCTTCGCACCTATTGTTTAATTACCGTATATTTTTGGTAGGACGCTGGCATTTTTAAGACACGCCCAGTACGCTGTCACATGAGTTTACAATCAGATGAATTTTAGGAAAAAGAAGAAGGAAGGATCAAAATGGATGCTTTTGATTTAAGACAATGGGATGGATTTGCCGGTGCCGGTGGATCCTTAATAGAACCTGCAATCATTGATCAAATTGTCATTGATTCTCGACGCATTGATTCTCCTCACGCTGTTTTTGTTGCATTGAAAGGGGCAAAAGAAGATGGACATGCGTATGTGGAACAGGCAGCTCAAGCTGGAGCCAAATTTGCACTAGTCTCGCAAGAATGGCAATCTCCTTCAAGATTGCCTGAATTAACTTTATTGCGTGTCCCAGATCCTCTTCAGTCCTTTCAAGCAATTGTCAAAACATATCGCCTACAGCTTCCAACTAAAATTATTGGTGTTACAGGATCATTCGGCAAGACAATGGTCAAAGATTTACTTTATGCATTATTGGGAACAGAGAAGCGTATTGCCGCTTCGCCCGAAAGCTTTAATAGCCAAATAGGAGTCGCCCTTAGCTTGCTAACTTTACACCGACAACATGAGATTGCCATCATTGAAGCAGCCATTTCACATCGAAATGAAATGGATGCTCTTGTCGATATGATTCAACCGACTTATACTTTATTGACGCCTATAGGCAAGAAGCATCTTGCTACACTACAAGATCTTTCTATACTTTCTGAAGAAATCATGAAACTCATCAAGTCAACTCCTTCGCAAGGTTGGGCACTGTTATCGCGTGATATAGAGGTAGAAAAGCATTTAACTCAACTGAATTGTCCCTTTTTCTTTTGGAATGACACCTACCAACAATTACCGCATGCAGCCGCTTTATCCACAGCTCCATTGTCTCAATATCAAATTTCTTTTCCCGATTCTACCACGTATCAAGATGAAATGAACATAGGACAAGCCTATTTTATCAATTTGGTCAACATGGCAACTAAGGCTGCTTGGCTCATGGGCATTTCTTCTTCTCATATTCTTTCAGTGCTCCAAGCGTATCAACCAGAGCCTATGCGCACTGAAATTTGGAAATCGCCAGTTGGAACAATTTTCATTAATGATACTTATTGTTCAGATCCTCAATCAGTCGACCATACTTTAAAACTTTTTGAATTTGCCTCAAATGAAAACCGGAAGATTTTCGTTTTTGGCGGCATGCGCGGCCAGCTTTTATCATCGACTACAGATTACAAAAGAATCGGCAAAGCCCTTGCAAAATCACATATCAATCATTTATTTTTAGTCGGACAAAAGCCTTTTAAACCACTCATTGAAGAAATTCAACATTTATCTCCTGAAACTGAAATTTTAGCTTTTGATGATTATGAAGAAAATTTTGCTTACTTACAACAGCATTTAAAAGCACAAGATCTCGTCATTTTTAAAGGCGAAAACAAATTACCTTTAGACAAGCTAACGGAAATATTTAATGACAGCTTATCCAATAATCAATGTATGATCAATTTAGCTGCCATTCAAACAAACTTGGCTTTGATTCGCAATTGTCTTCCAAAAGACAGTCGAATGATGATCATGGTGAAAGCGTTGGCTTATGGAACAGATGATGTACGGGTATCGAAATTTTTGGCAAAGAACGGAATCGATATTCTTGGAGTCTCCTATGTAGATGAAGGAATCGCTCTGAAAAGAGCCGGAGTCCATCAGGCTATTTTTTCAATTAATGTTGCTCCTTATGAAGTGGCTAAAGTCGTTAAATGGGAATTGGAGGTCGGTGTTAGCAATCACACCTTAATTAAGGCCCTAGCGCAAGAAGCGAGCCATCATCAGAAAGTCATTAAAGTCCATTTGCATATTAATACAGGCATGGGAAGATTTGGATGTCGTCCAGAAGAAGCTATTGAATTAGCACGCCAAATTCAATCTCTTCCTTCTATTGAGTTAGAGGGAGTCATGACTCATTTTGCCTGTTCAGAAGATCCTCAAGAAGATGCTTTTACATTGCATCAAATTGAGCTGTTTGATCGAATAATAAAAGAAATGGAGCAAGAAGGGATTTCTGCTAAATGGAAACATGCCGCCAATTCAAGTGGTTCATTGCGTTTTCACTTACCTCAATATAATATGGTTCGTTTGGGACTTGCCGTATATGGTCTTTATGGATCAGAAGCGGTAAGAAAAACGCTCGATCTTAAATTAGCTATTTCTTTAACCTCACGCATTGTGGGCATCAATATTTGTAAGCAAGGGGAAACCATTAGTTACGGGCGCAAATACCAAGTTAAACGAGAAACTCAAAAAATTGCTGTCCTTCCTATTGGTTATTTTGACGGACTTCACCGCCATTACAGTGGAAAAGCACACGTTCTCATTCGAGGTCAGAAAGCTCCTATGGTAGGCAATATCTGTATGGATAATATGATGGTGGATATCACAGATATTCCGAATGTTGAAGTAGGAGATAAGGTTCTCATTTTTGGAGAAGATGAATATGGTTATTATCTTTCACCTGAAGAATTAGCCATGAGTGGAGATTCCATCGTTCATGAACTCATGACTTGCTTAGGTCCTCGCATTCCACGCATTTTTATCTATGAAGAAGGAAAGCAAATTCGTTAACTAAGGATATTCAATGAAAATAATAGAAAAAGACTATCAAAAAGTTTTTGAACTCTCTAAACATGCGCGCATTTTGCAAGGCATTGTTTCAATTTTAGATTGGGATCAGGAGACTTATATGCCCTCAGGCAGCGCAGGCATTCGAGCTGAGCAGCTTGAAACAATGGCCGGTATCATTCATCGTGAAAAAACAAGCCGCAAATTTGCAAATGCTTTATCCAAGCTGATTGATATTCAAACAGGAAAAATTAAAACCAACACCCTTTCTTCTCAACAAATGGCCTCTCTTAGAGAATGGAGGCGCGACTATCTGCATGATACAGCCCTGCCGTCAAAATTTGTCGAAGAATTGGCTAAGGTGACATCTCAAGCGATCATAGCCTGGCGTACAGCTAAAAAAGATAACGCCTTTCAACAATTTGCTCCCTACCTCGATCGCATTGTACAATTGAACCGTAAAAAGGCCGACCTATTAGGTTATCAAGATCATCCCTATGATGCTTTGCTCGATCAGTATGAACCCGATGTTAAAACACATGAAGTCAGCGCTCTTTTCTTAAAACTCCGTACACAATTAACACCTCTAATCCAAAAAATGGCTCAACAGCCAGTCGACGATCAATTTTTATATGGCAATTGGGATCAAGCTAAGCAAATGGCCTTTAGCCAAAAACTTTTAGCCACCATGGGCTACGATAACAATAAAGGAAGGGTGGATTTTTCAGCTCATCCCTTTTCTTCTGCTAGTCATCCAACAGACAGCCGTATCACAACACGGATTCATCCAGAATCATTGATGAGCAATATTTTTGCCATTCTTCACGAAGCCGGGCATGCTCTGTATGAAATGGGATTGCCGCAAAATGACTATGGATCACCCTTAGGAGATTCTCGCTCGCTTGGCGTGCATGAAAGTCAATCACGTTGGTGGGAAACACGCATTGGCTTAAGCAAACCATTTTGGCAATATTTCTTTCCGTTGCTCAAAGAAACTTTTAGAGGCCAATTGGATCAGATTACATTAGACGTTTTTTATCGCGCCATCAATAAAGTCGAGCCCTCTTTTATTCGCATTGAAGCAGATGAAGTCACTTATCCTTTGCATATCATTTTGCGCTTTGAATTGGAAAAAGGACTTATAGAAGGATCTTTGAACGTGCGCGATATACCCGAGGCTTGGAATGCCAAAATGAAAGAATACTTGGGACTGATTCCAAGCACTAATGCAGAGGGATGTTTACAAGATATTCATTGGTCTATGGGAGCGTTTGGATATTTCCCCACTTATACTTTGGGAAACTTATATGCCGCTCACCTTTTTGAAGCCTTTGTCAAAGATCATCCTGATTGGGAAAAACAAGTTGCAGCAGGTCAGTTGGGATTCATTAAACTTTGGTTGCATGAAAAAATTTATCAACATGGAAAGCACTATACGACTCAAGAATTGCTTACCCAGGCTACTGGCAAGAATTTTTCTGCCGATCCTTATTTGCATTATCTAAAAAAGAAATATTCTTCGTTATATGAATTCACAATGTGAGTCCTATGAAGGAAGAAGAACAAGACCCGGCCCCGAATCGCAGGTACCGGGTCTTTGTTTTTTAAATTCAGATTTTATCGAGGAAGAAGAATTTGAGATTGCAAAATAGAGGTTTTAAAGAGGTTAATAAATCCTTCTCTTATAATCTTTGTCAGGTTCTCCGCTCCAAATTCATAACGTGCATTCTCGATGACTTTCAAAGCGCTAAGCATGCGGTTAAAACGCTCTGGCAACATAACGCGCTCTCTGATCAATAAGGCAGGGGCATATAGGATGAAATTGAAGTGTAGCCAATCTGTGTTGCTCCACTCGCTATTATTGATTAACTTCATGAAAGCAAATATTCCTGCGCTATAAGCTTCACCAATATCAATGCTGTCTTTGCAAGTCAAGCTAACGCTATCACACTTTGTCCACTCAATTAATTTTAACTGAAGAAACCAATAGAAAATTTCTATAAAATCCAAGCGGCTTTCTCTCATTATGACATTCTTCGAAGAGAAAAAGATTCGATGAATGGCTTCAAAAGCTCCATCAATAAATGTGGACAAATCCTTTCTTTTAATAGCAGGAGGAAAAAAATAACCTGCATTCTCATCTAATAGCAATTCTTTGAATTGCTCCTTAAAAAGGTGCGCATGGTTGACTTGATGATAAGGGATTAACTGATGATAGAAATCGGTATCTGTTGCCAAGGTCACCACATTGATGGCGTTCTCTATTTCAATCTGTTGCTGTAGCTCTTCAAGCACAGCACAGCGAATATGTTCGCGCCAAGCAGTGCGGTCTTGCAAATTGATCAATAAGTGTTTGCGTGGAACAGTGCCTTTGGCGTAAGAGTGTAGAAATGCCTTAAATTCATTATTAACAACCGCTTTGTTAATAAACTCCTGGTAAATAGGTGTGGGCATACGTAAAAAGGCATAATGCTTATCCTGAGCATAAATGTCATATAATTGATTGGGAATATTGTGCTGCAAAATAGGATCAAAAACGTAATAGGTATCTTCTTCCAATATTTCGAGTACTTTAAAAAGTGGACCATTAGGATGATGCGTAAGCAATGTGGACATAGCAGCATACTCTTCAGCTATTTTACTCCCTATTTTTTTAGAAGCTTGTATCTCTTCTATATGCTTGCGAGAAACCAAAGACATAGACTGTTGTATTAAGTCATTGACAATGGATGTCATGTCCTGTAAGCCCTTGAGATGCGAATATAAGGCTCGACAAATAGTATGAATAATATCCATTAAATCAATAGCCAATTGATTACCTTCTTTAGGAGGATAAGCCATCCATTTCTGATAAATACTTGTTTGAAAAGCCTCCCGCAAAAATCCTTGAAAATCCTCAAAATATTCAGTACAAGTTTTGACAGGGTGATGACGCAAAAGATTTTGAGCATGCGAGCTCAACATTAAAGCCAACAAAGCTTTATTGATTAACTTAACTAATTCATGATCTTTAAATTTACGGGTTTCATTAAGAAACTTATCTAAACTTGATCCTAGAGCCTTAATAATTTCTCTGGCACTCGTGTGAATTGTGCGATCATACCATTGCTTAATATTTTCTAAAGGATCAAGCTCCTTTCTCTCTCCAAAATAGCTACCAAAGTCGCAAACTAACTTAATATTGCGTAACAAGCGAGGGCTGAAGAAACGAGATCCATCTTCTTTGCGAATAAAGAACAGCTCATACTCGATATCTTTTTTAACCGTTTCAAGATCAATAAATACATGCTTTGTATTTGTCAATTTATCAGTCTTCTGGGTCGCAGCTTTAAATGTAATTTCTTGCCCCGCTCTTTCTTTGCCTAAAGTCAATCCTAAAATCCATTTATTAATGACCCCTTCTTCAACTTTACGTGCAATTTTGGTGTGATAAAATTCTTGCAATTGCTTGTATTCTTTTAAATCAGTTACGCTTTGCGTTTGATGAAAAATTTGCGTATATTTATCAAGCTTTTTAGCTGCTTCTCCAACCAAAACCATGATCGTCTTGATGCCTTCAAGAGTTTTTGTGTCGGTGACTTGCCCATATTCTTTTCTATAAAATTGCCTAAGGTAATGTAAAATGACTCGAAATGTTTCACGAACTAAACTGACAGTTGACACTGCATCTTTTTGGTGCAACCAATGAACGGTTCGATAAGCAATTTTTTCATTGCTAAGAACAATTTCATGCTTCTGCGCAATGCCAATTTCACGATCAAACTCTAAATCAGCAATGCTAGATAATGTTTCAACTGCTTCAACAATAGATAAAGTCTGAGATCGGGCAGCCATAAATGGACCCCCTATTAAATTCGAATAAGTTTCTAACTTAATTATGACATAATTCAATTTTTAATTAAATTATAAATTAAGCTATTCTCATAAACCACTCTAATTTAAATACAAATAAAAAATTTAAAAAAAATAATTTTAACATAAAAGATTATTTTTAAGTTGAAAGAGATCATGAAATCAAAGGATTTTTAAAGCAGGGTGTTTCGACTAAAAAAAAATTGACACTTGCAGCCCTTTAGGCTGCTGCATGACACAACTCATTCAACCCCAGGGCGTTGCTCCATACGCATCAAGCTAAGAGAAAAGCGTAGGCTACGCGACGCCTTCAGTCGCCGCGCCGCTTCGCTCTGGGCTCTTAGGTAAGAGGGGGGGTGAGGACCACCGTTCGGTCGCCCTCCGGGCTCGGTCACGGTGGGCTATTACCAGTCGTCCTACGGACTCTAGCGGCAATATAGAAGCCATTGAATGCTATTTAAGGCGTTCTGCTAATGCCGCTAGAGTCTGTAGAACGACTGGTAATAGCCCACCGTGACCGAGCCCGGAGGGCGACCGAACGGTGGTCCTCACCCCCCCCCTCTTACCTAAGAGCCCAGAGCGAAGCGGCGCGGCGACTGAAGGCGTCGCGTAGCCTACGCTCTTCTCTTAGCTTAATGCGTATGGATCAACGCCCTGGGGTTGAGTAGGTTGTGTCATGCAGCCTGAAGGACCACAAGTGTCAAATTTTTTTAGTCAAAACACTTTGATTTTTAAGGTTAGGTTGTAGATATATTCTTAAGGTTTAAAAAAAATTCATCGGTCTAATAAAGCTATTGACCTAATTAAGAGAAATGACGTATAACTCATCTTACTTTTACATCTTATTGGTGTTTTCCATTAAGATGATGTGGAAGAGTGGCAGAGTGGCCGAATGCGTCTGTCTTGAAAACAGAAGTCCCCTCCGGGGACCGTGGGTTCGAATCCTACCTCTTCCGACACTTGGGATGATCTGACACTGCAACAAGCTTATCAAACGGCTCACGCAGTGTTATGATCGCCTTTTTATCCTTCATTTCTAAGTTCGAAAATAAGAAATTCAGGATTTGCCGTTTTTCGTCTACTTTCGAACTTTCATAGATTTTCTTAGCTCGCTTAGCTAAATCAAGTACAGTTTTGACTGTAATTAGGCTTGCTTTATCAGCATCTACATGAGTAGTAGCCATCAAAGAAATTATTTCTTGCTGTCGCTTCGATTTTGCTGGACAAAACAGCTTTAAGAGCGATAAATGGTCTTATCAGAAGATGAGGATTTGGCAATTTGCTCCCTTCCCTAGCTAATTTACCTAATAAAAAATCAGCTCGTGATAAAGCATTTACTAATTGAGTATTCCAGTTAATCTTAGGTGGCAAGGGATTAGGCATAAAAGCCGTATATCGACTTGGAGATTTTATGATTTGTCCAGCAGGTGATTTTATAATGTCCATCTTTTCCTAGTATAGCAATATCTTACTGCCTATTATCGAAATTGTCAATTTTCGATAATAAAGAAGGTTTCTATCACCATCTCTGCAAATAAGAACGCACATTATTTATCGAATTTACTTGTCATCGATAATAAGACAACTTCTTAGCATCAACCATGAGAATAAGACCAGAATTAAGCTGCATTTTCTTTATATTGCTTGACGGCGTGCCTAAATGATAGATTAAGCCATTAGTCTCCTAACATTAGCCCAATCCAGACGTGTGTATCGAATAATAATTTATGTTTTTTCAAGCTTTTATAGACAGGCATCCCATTTTTCTCCAATCGGCTGAATTAAGTCGCCTTTAATATGAGCTGTGCCTTTCATTTTTCCAAATAATAAAGAACTATTTTCTTCTTCAAGGGGAACCACTTTAGCAATTGGTTTATTTCGTTTTGTTATGATTATGCTATATTTTTTGCTTGGACATCATCCATGATTTTAAGACATTCAGCTTTAAATTTACCTAATTGAATCATCCGTTTCATCTTTTTCACCTTTTATGTTGTACATAGTCATTTTTACCATGGTTATGATTTTATTAGTAATTGACGGAGAATACTGACACACAATTGACCTCTTCTTAAGATGCAAAATTTTCTCAAAATTTGATTGAACCATTCATCAGTTTATTAAGAGAATCGGTAAATTGCTTCACATTTTTTGGTCCAAACGGGGGTTGACCCCCTGTAATTGACCCGGCATCATAAAATTCTTTCATAAAATCGCGCATCGATAAAATCGAACCAATTGTATTTTCAGTATAAATTTCCCCGCGCGGGTTGAGAGCAATAGCCTTTTTTTTCAAAACTTTTGCTGCTAAAGGAATATCTGACGTAATCACAATATCATGAATTTCGACTTGTTCCTCAATCAGTTGATCAGCGGCATCGAACTCTTTTTGTACAATTATTAACTGTACAAGATCTTGACAAGGAATATTTTGATAACTATTTGCAACAAGTATGACCTTTATATTCAAACGTTGACTGACTTTATAAACGATTTCTTTAATGATTTTAGGGCATGCATCGGCATCAATCCAAATTTTATTAGGCCTAAATTTAGGCATTTTTCTTATTCCTTTAATTGTTCAATCTTAACAAATTAAATCCGAGATTATTCAGGTTAAAATCAATTTATCTGCCAATACTAACTGAGTATTATACCAAAAGAGACTCAATTTCTTGAATCATGGATTGAGAGAGGTTAAAATTAAAAATATCTAAATCTTGTTTCATATGGACTTCAGAGCAAGCACCAATTAAGGGAATAATTCCTATTTGAGTAAGAAATCGAAAAAAAATTTGGGCTTCAGTTTTTTTAAATTCATGCGCAATCCTTCTCAATAGCTTATGGGCGAGGAGATCGGGATTTGCTGTCAACGTCCAAAAACTTTGGTAGATAATATTCTTGTCGTGGCACCACTTGCGTAGCATTCTATCATAATTGGTTTGTCTATAAAAGCGATTTTGTACGACAGCCGGTTTAACAAAAGCATTTTTATATAATATTTTCAAAACTTCAAGATCATAACAATTGCTAATCCCAAGTAGCTTTGTTTCTTGCTGCTTATAAATATATTCCATAGCTTGCCAAACAACCATTAATTTTTCGATATTGTCCAAAGGAGAATGCAAGACCAAAGAGTCCACATAACTTACCTTCAGGTTTTTCTTAGAAACTTCAAACGATTGAATCACTTGTTCAGCAAGAGAAGCATTTTTATCATAAGGGATAGAAAGTGGGTCTTGACCGCTTAGAGGAGTAAATTTAGTTTGTATAAATAAATTTTCGCGTTGGATTCCATCCTCTGCGAGTGCATAAAGTGCTTCTCCCACGCCTGCTTCATTGTAGTGCTTTGGTTGACAAGCAGTGTCAATTCCTCTAAAGCCATGCTTGATTGCTTGAGTAACTAAAGCAGCAGTTCTCTCTCCTTTCCATGCTGTTCCATAAATCATATATGGCATACTAACGCCCGATAGGATTGTGGCATTTTCCAATCTAAACCTCTCAATTAAGAATAAAGGAATATGTGTAAAAGTATAAAAATGCAATCCAACAAACATTAGATTAAAGAATACGAAATTGCAATTGAAAATAATGAGTTGCTTTTTTCCTTCAAGAAAAATTTTACTAAATATGTTAAGGGGTGTGTGATTAAATCTGGGAGTTTATATTTGTAAGCAGATCCATACGAAATGGTAGAGCGGCGGTAGCCGCTTTCAGTGGGAAGCCCCGTATGAAGCGAGCTTGCGAGTGGAATGCGGGGTGTAGGCAAGATAGCATTGAGCTGCGGAAGCAGCGTAAGATCACTCACACCGCTTCCGCGGTTTATATTTTATTGATGCCCACCCCGCATTCCGCTCGCAAGCTCGCTTCATACGGGGCTTCCCACTGAAAGCGGCTACCGCCGCTCTACCCTTTCGTATCGATCTGCTAAAAATATAAACGCCCAGATTTAATCACACCCGTGTTAAGGATTTCAATTAATATTTCTTGACGAGATTAACTCCATAGTGAAATGTAAGGAAAAGAATCAGCTGAGTTTTGGATGAGTAGTTAAACTACTACTATTCGTTTACATGAGTTATTGCCTACTGGGAGTACTACGCGTTAATTTTCGAACAGACAAAGGGAGGAAAAAAGATGTTAAGCACTATTTTAATCATTATTTTGATTTTAATTCTGGTAGGAGCGCTTCCTCGTTGGGGACATAGTGCTCATTGGGGATATGGCCCTAGTGGAGTTGTGGGACTGATTTTAATTATTCTCATCATTTTAGTGTTATTAGGAAGAATTTAATAGTCTCGCTTTAATTTGTGTCCGATGCCTTTAGAAAATGCAAGGGAGTAAGGATGGGGCCTGAAAATCATAAGCTTACTATTGGCCAATATTTATTAGATCGGCTTTATGCTTATGGAATCAGGCACATTTTTGGGGTGCCCGGAGATTACGTCCTTCGCTTCGACAAGCTAATTGAAGAGCATCCTCATATTCAATTTATTAACACTATAAGGGAAGATACTGCTGGTTATGCAGCGGATGCTTATGCGCGCCTGCGGGGATTAGGTGCTGCTTGTATCACGTATGGTGTAGGAATGAATATCACCAATTCCCTTGCTCAAGCTTATGTCGAGAGCTCTCCCCTTGTTGTGATTTCCGGTGCAGTGGGAATTGAAGAATTTAAGAAACATTCTACTATGCATCATTTAATTAATAAATCAATGACCGCTCATGGAGATCGCACTCAACTTGAAATTTTCAAAAATGTGACCATCGAGCAAGGAATATTGGACTCCCCTCATACAGCGGCTGAAATAATTGATCGTGTTCTCAATGCTTGCTTGCTGCATAAAAAACCTGTTTATTTAGAAATTCCACGCGATCGAGTTGATCAAGTTCTTCCTTCTATCCCCACTTCTTCTCCTTTTCACACTTTCTCAACTGATTCTAACACATTAAAAGAAGCTTTAAGAGAAACACAAGATATTTTATCCAAATGCCGCTATCCACTCATTTGGGCTGGCCATGAAATTCTGCGTTTTGGCTTGAGTCAAGATCTTTTACAATTTGCAGAACAACATCATATTCCAATTGTTTCTTCAAGATTAGGTAAAACAGTTGTTGATGAGCATCATCCTCTCTTTGTAGGTGTTTATCAAGGTGAAATGAGTCTTGCTGAAGTGTCAAATGTGGTGCATAAATGTGATTGTTTGATTGCAACAGGCATTATTTTGAATGATCTTGATACAGGAATCTTTACAGCCAAGTTAGATCAAGAGCATTTCATCTTAGCTAATCAAGATTTATTAACTATTGATTGCCATCACTATCACAAGATGAGTTTGAACGATTATATCAAAGGCTTAAATACGCTTCATTTACCTCAAACCTTTTATTCTTATGATATCCCCCAAAAGCGTTTGCCTAAAAAGTTTGAAGCTATTCCAGAAGCAAAAACGACGACCAAGCGTGTTTTCGAATGTCTTCAAACTTATTTCACTTCCGATCACATCATGATCTCTGATGTGGGAGACTGTCTGTTCGCTAGTTCTGATTTTGTTTTACATCATAACTCTTTTATTGCTTGTGCTTACTTCGCTAGCTTAGGATTTGGCATTCCTGCTGCCATTGGAGCACAGTTAGCCGATCCCAATCGACGCGTCATTGCCCTTATTGGAGATGGTGGATTTCAAATGACAGCCATGGAGTTATCTGCAGCTATTCGCTATCACTTGGATCCCATTGTAATTGTCTTAAACAACCATGGATATGGAACGGAAAGAGTCCTTCTCGACGGCAGTTACAATGATATTGTGAATTGGAACTATACAGAAATTCCTAAAGTCTTAGGTGGAGGCATTGGAATCAAAGCAACAACTGAGCAAGCATTTGATGAGGCTCTTAATCAAGCCTTTATCAGCCGCGGAGCCTTTTACGTTATTGAGGTTGAATTGGAAAAACAAGATTTTTCTCCAGCCTTAAATCGCTTAGGAGAATTATTAGGTAAGATTGTCAAATCTTAAAACCCTGGTTCTCAGAATCTTCAAAATTTTTAATCTTATTGATAACATCATTGTTGGATAAACTTTAATTAAATTCCATTGAAATTAAAATATTTAAATTACAACTACTTAATTATTTTTGATATAATTATATATAGTTATATAGATAGTTCATTTTTCATTTATTAAAGAGGAAACTATGAGAAATTTATCATTAATTCTTCGTGAAATCCAAATAGAAGGCTATGAACAGGTTGTTGAAATTAAAAAAGAGGAAGTAGGTTTGCATGGCATTATCGCGATTCACAGTACTCGCTTAGGTCCAGCTTGCGGTGGCATTCGCGCTTATCCCTACTCTTCATTTGAACAGGCTTTGACAGATGTGTTGCGTCTAGCAAAGGGAATGACGTATAAATCAGCTATTGCACAAACAAAAACAGGAGGAGCAAAAAGCATCTTAATATTAGATAAAGCACATCCAAAATCAAAAGAAATGCTATTTGCTTTCGGTGAAGCGATGAACTATTTTCAAGGCAGGTATTTTGGAGGTGAAGATATGGGCATTACCTCAGCCGACCTCGCTATTCTGCGCCAAGCAACTCCTTATGTCGTTGGATTAGAAATGCCTGGAAGTAGTGGTGATCCCTCTTTTTTTACTGCGTGGGGCGGATTTAGAGGCATTCAGGCAGTGTGTCAAAAATTATGGGGAAGTCCTTCAGTTCAAGGTAAAACAATTGCCGTGCAAGGACTAGGAGCTGTAGGCATGAAACTTATTCAACATCTTTTTTGGGAAGGGGCTAAGTTGATTGTGACTGATATTAATTCACTTTTAGTTGAAGAGGCTGTGCATCACTGGGGGGCTAAAAAAGTTTCCGCAGACCAGATTTATCAAGTGAATTGTGATATTTTTTCTCCTTGTGCAATTGGAGGCATACTGAATTCAGAAACAATTCCACAATTGAAATGTCGCGCTATTGCTGGCATTGCAAACAATCAACTTGTGACAGATGAAGATGGAGAGAGATTGATCAATAGAAAGATTTTATATGCTCCTGACTTTGTCATTAATGCTGGAGGGTTAATTAACATTTCAAGTGAAATTGGAAGGCAAAAATATGATCCTAAACTTGCGCGTGATCGTATTGATCATCTCTATGAACTTTTACTTTCTATTTTTGATCAAGCCGACAAAGATAGAAAGTCCCCTCATCGTGTGGCTGTTGAAATGGCAGAGTATTACTTGAAAGAACCTATAAGAAAAACTGGTTAACTTTACCTATTATTTGCTCTATTTATTTTAATTAATTAAATTTATAAATTTTTTGATAAAATGGGTTTTTTATAAAAAACTAGATTTTAAACTAATTAATTTAGTAGAATATATAATTAAATCTTAACAGCAATATTTTTTTTAATCATATTTAAGGAATGCAATGCAAAATAAGACATTGTTTAATGGTTGTTCTATTTCTTATTCACAGTTTTTACAATCTAAAGAGCAAGCTATCCATAGCTTAAGGTTGACAGAAGCCAAGAATTTCTTGATAGATATTGAATTTTTTAGGCGGTCCATTTCTGTGCCTGATCAAAACCTATATGCAAAAAAAAAGCGGCAAAACAAGGCTTATCGCAGCACTTTCTTTGGCTTCAGTTTGATATTTTTAATTTTGAGTATCATCATTTTTTATAAAACAGCCAATTTTACTTGCGGATATTACTTTAAAAATTGTTTGATTATCAAAAACTGCATTAATTGTATTAGCCTTTTGCTGGCAGGAGGAGCTTTTGCCCTGGGATATAAGATTTATCCTAAGAAGGAGATTGTTCATGATTTAATTGGTAAAGGAGAAAAAGAACTTACCTTTCCAGCTAAGCAGTGGCAAATTGAATTTAATGCCATCATTGCCCATTTATCTAAAGAATGGATAACTCCTCACAAACGCTTTGGATTAATAAAACGCTTAGATAAAGTCATCTAAAAAAACAGAAAAAACTAGCGGCGGTTACCCGTGCTAATAATAACCATGGGTACAGGCAAGGCCGGAACCCATGGTTGAGTATCAACCTTCTTTTAATCCAAAGAGTTGCGTAGGAAGGGCTTCCTATGCCCAGTTCATACCAGCTAACCCTCTTAGAAAGAGGATGCTAGGACGCTAGCATTTTGCAAACACGCCCTACGCACTCCAAGAACATGAGAAACGATTATGTTGCTGTCGCTTCACTCGCGCCCTTTTCAGAAGCTGTTGCTGCTTGTTTGAGAGCAGCACTTGCCGTGCGCCGACGAGTAGGTAATTTTTTCTTGGCAGCCACTTTATGGGGCTTATGTTCTTCTGTTTTTGCAGTTACCTTGCGAGAAGCAGCACCTTTAGTAGAGCGCTCACCCTTTTTACGCGAAACAGATTGACGAGCTGCAGTCTTGCGAGAAGCTGAGCGTTTTCCATGCTCTCCCTGATTTGAAAAAGGATGAGAGAGATCTTTAATAAGCTCGGCTCCGGATTTGGGAGCAAGCAACAAGGCTGCTGCTGCACCTATCAATCCACCAGCGACTCCTCCTAATACCATCTTCTTATTCATGATTTCCCCCTTTTCGAGCACTTGCTGCGCAACATCCTTTGCTTGATCTGTCCATCCTTGGACTGTACGACTAGAGTGCCTGAGAGCTGATAAAGTTCCTAAAATACCCGCTACTACAGCCGCACCAATGTATAGTCCTGGATTGTGATTTTCCTTTGTCATAGAAGTTCTCCTATTTTCTATCATCCTTATCGTCTAGATTGAATGCCCCGCCACAAGCGATAACCCAACTGAGCCCAATCCATCATCTCATTCGCACGCTTATTTTTTACTAAGCCTTTGGCTTGTTCAATCCAATCCTCGCCCTTTTCCTGCGCTCCATCTGTCAAATCATCGATAATATCTTGGGCAAGTGACAGCCATTTATTGGCTTTTGAACTCGCTGCTTTCGCAAATGATTTTCCTTTCTGGGTCACATCATCTGCAAAATCTTGCGTTCTGTCACTCATATCCTCATAAGTATCCGCAAGATCCTGGCGTAGTTCTTCTCCTGATTTAGGAGCGAGTAGAAGACCTACAGCTGCTCCTACGATTCCTCCAACTAGACCTCCTATGAGTAAATCGCTAGTCGTTTCTTCCTCATCTTCTGATGTCCAGCTTTTAACCGTTTTTTTTGCACCGTCCACCGCAGATTTTGCTTTATTGGTCCAATCGCATGTTTGGCAACCAAAGCTTTTAGCTAAAGATTTGCCTCTACTAGCTAAATCTTGTGTTTTATCAGTTAAACAATTATAGGCATCACAAATTTCCTCACGAAGCTTTTTTCCAGCTTTGGGAGCAATGAGCAAAGCGGCCACACTTCCTAACAAACTTCCTACTGCTGCACCAATAACAAATTCTTTGGTATGCAAATGATATTGTCTCATGATTTATCTCCTTTTCTTAGTTTTTTGCCATAAACGGAGGCCTATGCTGGCTAATTCGAGTATAGCTGCAACTGTTATCAATCCCCTTTCAGAGATCTTTTTTTTTTCTTCAGACTCAACGCTTGAGAGATGACTCTCTTCAGGCATAGAAGCAAATGCTTCTTTTTTAAGAGTTAATGATTTGTGTTCTAAAATCTCCCCTACATGGGATACTGCATTGAAAATGGGAGTCAAAGCAGCAACTTTTTGCTTAAAATCGACACTCAGTTGATTCGTATGTTCAACAGCTTTTTGTGCCTGCTCCCCCACTTCACTAAGCTGTTTGCGTGTCTCCACAAGGGTTTGATTGACCTGACCCATTGTCATTCGTAATGCTTTTATCAGGGTAATGAAATACAGGACAAGAACAACAAAAGCAATTGCAATCACAGCTACACTTATATCAATAATCATGCCATCCCCCCTTTTAGCTCTTAGAAGTTAGTAACAAAGACAAAATGGCTTTGTTTATTCCTCAAGCTGATTTGACACCACCTGACTTTTCAATCATTTTCCTTTATCACTAGGAATGAATTGCCAATGCAAACTAACAAAATGAAATTTTATGGGCTATCTTTATTATAAAGACAATTTAACATTAAATTCAAACGAGAGCAATTTAAAATGAAGGAATTACCAATGCACGCTCTGTTTTTTTATAAAATCTAACTTCAATGAAATTTTGAAACTGTCTTAAAATAAGTAACATATAGCAATCAAAAAACAGAAAAGAGACCAAAAACAGTTGTTTTGCTAAATTTCAAAAACTATTTAATTTTGACATAAACTAATTGCGAATCTTGTTCAGATTGACGCCAAGCATAGCATAAGCATGCCATCATGCAAACACATGCACAAGCGGAGAGCATGGGAAGAGTAATGGGTCCCATTCCAATATTCATGTTCTCAAGGCAGCTAGGACCGGTTTGACAAAACGCAATGACTTCCAAAGCGGGATTTGCTTGTATAGCAACTTGATAGACAGCCAAGAGGCAACCTAAACAAATCTGAGGAAGGACATAAGGAATCACGGTGTAACAATTAGTCCAAATTGCCATCCCAAGGATTAACACAAGGGGATATAGGCAAACACGTTGCAACCAACAAAGATTGCAAGTTTCAACATTAAATCCTTCAGTTAAGTAAAGGCTACCAAATGTACTTAGGCAAGCCACCAGCCAAGCTGCACATAATCCACAGAATTCTTTCATTTTTTGCTCCTTTAAAAGATATTAATATCTACATCTTATATTTCTTCTATATCTCATATTCTTCTATGCACGTAAATAAAAATTTAATAAACTTAGGCATCAAGCTAAGAGAAGCCAATATGACAATCGATACTCCCTCAAAATGGCTTTATCCTTCCTCGTTGAAAGAAGCCGAACAGGTTCAGCATGAAATAGCTGAGCGTATTATTTTAACGGATGATTTTTCTCTTTCTCACTTCATTGGCGGCATGGATGTCAGTAATAATTTATATGATACAAACATTTATGCTTCAGCGGTTGTATTGGATAAGCAAACATTGCAATTAACAAATGAGGCAGCAGTTGCTCAATCGCAATCCTTTCCCTATATTCCAGGATTTTTGGGATTTCGAGAAGCGCCTGCTTTAGTCACAGCTTTTAAACAATTGACCCAGCAACCAGAAATCATTCTGGTAGATGGACATGGAATTAGTCATCCAAGGCGATTAGGAATTGCTACTCATTTAGGGGTTTTATTGGACATTCCGACAATTGGTGTTGCTAAATCTGTGTTAGTTGGCCATCCTGCGGGTCCATTAGGAAATGCAAAAGGAGATACAGTTCCCCTTGTATGGAAAGGGGAGCAAATTGGAATTTTCTTACGAACTAAAGTACGTTGCAATCCAGTCATTATTTCTACAGGTCATCGGGTTTCTTTGCAAAGCGCCTTAGAAATTGTTTTGAAATGTTTGACACGTTATCGTCTGCCTGAACCCACCCGACAAGCTCATTTGGCTGCAAACCATTGCCGCAGGGAAGCTAAATCATCATAAGCATGTCAAGATTGAGCAGCTTCGAATTCAATCTTTTTTAAGAAGAACTTTCGGCTTTCTCCAATCACTTCTTTGGACAATCCAAGGATACCTATGAGATTGGTCATGAGCATCAAAGAAATAGAAATATCAGCAAGACGCCAAACTAAATCGACATGCATGACGGCGCCCACTGGGATCAATGCAACATAAAAGAATTTAAATCGATCTGCTTGTCGCGTTCCATATAAAAATCCAATCGCTTTTTCAGCACAACAAGCCCAAGCAAGAATTGTTGTATAAGCAAACATCACTAAAGCCACAACGACAATATAAGCTCCAATAGAATGTCCTAATCCTTGCTGAAAGGCTTGGGTGACCATGTTTGTGCTCTGTAAACCAGATTCTTGCCAAACTCCTGTTACAAGCAACACAAGACCTGTTGTGGTGCACACAATCATGACAAGAAAGGGCGCTACCAAAGTGACAATGCCATCAATAACAGGATTGACTGTGCGGGCGCTAGCTTGCAGAATAGGCACAATGCCTGTTCCTGCATCCGTCGCAAAGAGTCCCCGATCAAAACCAGAGGATAGGGCTTTCAACGTGCTGAAACCCAAAACTCCACCTAAAGTTGATTTCGAATCAAAAGCAGCGTTTAACATCAGCTTCAATGCAGGCATCACTTTGTCAGCATTTAATCCTAAAATAATAAGCGCGGTACCCAAATAAAGAAAGGCCTTAAGAGGAACGACAAAAGAAGCAAGCTTGGCGACTCGTTGAATTCCGCCAAGCAAAACAATTCCTACTAAAACGGCAATGACTATTCCACAAAAAAGAGGGTTAAATCCCATCTTTTGTAAAGGTAATGTGACCGAATTCACCTGAGCAAAATTTCCAACCGTCAAAGCTCCAACGATAGTAAATGAAGCAAATAATGCCGCAAGTTTTTTAAATCCAAGCCCATCGCGCAAGTAATACATGGGCCCTCCACTATATTCTCCTTCAGCATTCAGCTTGCGGTATTTGACTCCTAAAACGCAACTCGCATATTGAATGGAAGCTCCCAAAAAGGCCATAACCCACATCCATACCAAAGCACCTGGTCCGCCTGTTGTGAGTGCAACAGCCATTCCGGAAATATTTCCTGTTCCAAAATTACCAGCTAAAACCGATGAAATCGCTTGGTAGTGGCTGATATTTCCTTGGCTTTGACTTTCTTTTTTTAAAAGATAAGAAAAGCTCATTTTCAATTTTGAAATTTGCACACATCTCAATTTGACTGTGAGGTATAATCCTAAAAGGACAATTGCAGGAAATACAAAGAAAAAAGTAAAGGTTTCATTAAAATCAATCAAAAGTGTTTTAAAGCTTATATCCATGTCGTTGCTCCTATCATGTCTATCATCACATTGTCATTACACTTTAAAGTGTATCGATCTTTCGGTTTATGCCCCTTCTGGCTTTAAGAAGGTTTAATTAAAATGGAAAATTCAAAATGGGGAGAAAAGATGATGCACCCTAAGGTGCGGAACGGGAAGACTGACCGGAAGAAAGCAAGAAATCTTTAAAAATCATAGCTTTACAATTAATTACTTTTAATAAATCTATGATATCGCATCAATCCTAATGTTTCAATGAAAATTGACTTTCAATTATGATTTTTATCCATCTGGTCGAGTTAACCATTGAGGATGCGTGAGTTTATGATGATAAATTCTTTGGAATTTTCTACCACACTTAACTTTCATTTTCTCAACACACAATCCCCTCAAATGAGGAGAAAAACAAGTTACACGTGGGTCATTTCCGCTCTTTCTTATTTTGATGAACTTCTTATTTCTTGGAATGCAGCTCGCCCTTTGCAAGGCCATTATGTGATTTTAAGCCGTGTCTTGATTCAGGATCAATGGTCGCCTTGGCTCTTGTATGCTGTATGGGGGGCGCAATGCCAATATAGCTTTCATGACACAACTTCAAAAGCACCTGTTCATTCTTTTCAAGATCAAATAGAATTGTTAGATGAACAAGTTGCAACAGGTTTTTGCATTCGAATTGAAGCTTGTGCCGGTGCTACACTAGAAAACTTTTATACCCTATACGCTTGTACTTCTAGAATCAAAGCTCCTAAACCAACTTGGGCTTCCCCTTCATGCTCTTTTCATCCTTTATCCGTCCCCAAAATTTCCCAGCTTTGTTTAAACCATCCTCGTTCTCATAGCTTCTGCTCTCCTACATCCACAACAGCTGTTGTTCAATACCTTCATTCTCACCAGCACTTGAGCCCGTTGCAATTTGCAAAACAAGTCTACGATGCAAGCTTTGATATTTATGGCAATTGGCCCTTCAACACTGCTCAGGCTTTTGTCGAATTGGGTCCTCAATGGCAATGCTTTTGCGCCCGTATGGCAAAAATAGAATGGCTTTGGCAAAGTCTGCAACACGGATTGCCCGTTGTGATTAGCATCAAAGGGACGTTGCCTGGTAGTCTTCTTCCCTATTCCAACGGTCATTTAATGGTTATTAAAGGATATGATGCAACGTCTCAACAATTCTTGTGTATGGATCCTGCTTTTGCCTCAGATGAACAAACAGAGATAGCTTATCCTTGGCATACACTGATGCACGCCTGGGAAAAACGGCACTATTTGGCTTATTTTTTTGCCAAAAGTTTAACGAAGTCAATCTGATACAGATCAGTATTATTTTTTATAAAGGATAACTGTGTCTTTTCCGTGTGACTTCAACTACAGTTCTATTAAATGCTTTACTAATTTCTTCATCTTCACAAACAACAATGATGCCCATTTTCTTTAAAATATTTTCCTCTTCCAAATTTTTTGCATGCGCAATGATTGTAATGTCTGGATGAACCTCATGTGCATATCGAATAATATCAAGAGTTGTTGCAAGATCAGAGCCAGTCAGGATTAAAAGACTAGCTGAGGTAATTTGAGCCATTTCTAGCATATTGGGAAAAGCAGCCTCGCCATAAACCGCTTCGCGCTTTTGTTCAATCAATTTTGCAACTGTATCCACATTGCGATCTATAATAACAGAACGGTACCCTAATTTTTCTAAAGTATTCACAACGCTTTGTCCAATGATTTCAAAGCCAACAATTAAAGCTTTAAGTTCGCGTTGAGACACTTGTTTTAAGTGTTGCTGTGTGAATAAAAGGTTTGATTCTAATCCCTCCAATTGAGGCTTTAAATAGTTCAGAATTTTAAAAAACAAAGGATTCACTGCAATGGAAATCAATGCACACGCTACAATGATATCATAAGCCTCATCAGGGAAAATATGAAATTTAGCAGCTTCTTCTGCTAAGATAAAAGAAAACTCTCCAATTTGAGCAAGAGCTAAGGCCACACTTAAGGCAACTGAAACAGGATAACGCATTAAGACTACAATTAAAAAAGCTGTTAAAGGTTTGACTACAAGAATAATGATCAAAATGCCTAAGAAAAGAGGAAAATGTTCAATAATGGCCATTGGATTAAAAAGCATGCCAACGGAAAGAAAAAAAATGACAACAAAAGCATCTTTCATAGGAGAGGCATAAGCAGAGGCTTGATGGCGCACATCAGTTTGCCCGATCACCATTCCTGCGATGAAAGCGCCTAAAGCAATGGAAGTACCAAATACAACAGCTGATCCTGTAGCTATTAAAAAAGTCAGGGCCAAAACAGTTAAAGTAAATAGCTCAGGAGAACGCGTGCGTGCTATTTTAAAAAGCGCATAAGAGACAAATTTATGCCCCAAAGTAAACATAATGGCAGCCAGCACAATAAACTTAACCACAACAAGAGCCATAGAAGTTAAAATTTCTTGCATCGAAATAGTGGCTCCAGTCAAAAGAGCAACAATAGTAGGAAGCAAAATAAGCACTGCAACAGTTAGAATATCTTCGACTATCAACCATCCTACCGCAATATATCCTTGCAAAGTCTCTAAAAGATTGTGATCAGCAAGAACTCGGACCAATACGACAGTACTGGCAACACCTATTGCCAAACCAATCAAAACACCTGCTTCCCATCCACCCCACATGTAATGAACAAATAAGGTTGCAGCAGCTGTGGCAACTAACGTTTGTATAATTGCTCCTGGAATGGCGATATTTTTAACATTGACTAAATCTTGCCATTTAAAATGAAGACCGACCCCAAACATCATTAACATGACGCCTACTTCTGCCAGTTGCTCTGCAAGCTGAAGATTCGCAACGTATCCCGGAAAGTAGGGCCCAATAACATAACCCGCCAACAAGTACCCCAAAATAGGGGAGAGTTTTATCTGCTGGGTCAAATATCCTAAAAGACTAGCTAAAGTAAAGCCTATCGTCAAAATAATAACGATATTGAGATTGAGATTAATCGACTCTTCCATAGAATATCCTTTGAGCCTCAAATAAGTGATTGGATAGCGATGACAAAATTTAATTTTAATATAGGCAATATTCTTTTATCTGGAAATAGACTAAAATCCAATCTTAATCAGGTTTTTAAATAGAGGAATCTTGGAATAACAGTCTGTTTTTGATTCCTAACAATTTACGAAAATATCGTTTTTTATTAAAATTACCCTTTCTAAAATATTCCCTAACATCCTAAAGAAATGATGAAAATACGATTGAAACCTTTTTTATTAGAACAAATATTAACTGTAATTTTTTATTTATCATCCATCCAATTAGAGGCAAATACAATGTTATGGAAAGGCTTTGCTAGCGATAACTATGCGGGTGTTCATCCCACAATTTTAAAAGCTATTCAAGAAGCTAATCAAGGTCATAGCAGAGCCTATGGAGATGATACATATACCAAAGAAGCTGTCGCTTTATTTAAACGCTATTTTGGCGATGACATTGATGTTTATTTTGTTTGCAATGGAACAGCAGCCAACGTCCTTGGTTTGACTACATTGCTTAAATCCTACCAAGCTATCATTTGCGCAGAATCAGCCCATATCAACGTGGACGAGTGCGGTGCTCCTGAAAAATACATCGGCTGTAAACTGTTGACGGTCGCTACAAAGGATGGAAAATTGACCATCGAAAATATTAAAAGTTTTTTAAATGCTTATGGAGATCAACATAAAGTTCAACCGAAAATCATCTCAATTGCCCAAAGCACGGAATTAGCCACTATTTATACACCTCAAGAGATCAAAAAAATCAGTGATTTTGCCCATGCCAATGGGCTTTTAGTGCATATGGATGGAGCCCGTTTGAGTAATGCTGTAGCCAGTTTAAATGTCTCTTTATCTGCAGTGACAAAAGATGTAGGAATTGATGTATTGAGCTTTGGTGGGACTAAAGATGGAATGATGTTCGGTGATGCGGTGATTTTCTTTAATAAAGATTTTTCAAAAGATTTTCCTTATATTCGCAAACAAGGGATGCAGCTGATTTCTAAGATGCGCTTTATTTCAGCGCAGTTTATCGCTCTTTTAACCGATAATCTTTGGCTTAAAAATGCGCAACATGCAAATGAAATGGCACAGTTTCTGGCAGAAGAGATTAAAAAAATCCCCGAAATCACCATCAGCAAAAATGTTCAAGCTAATGCTGTATTTGCTTATGTCGATCCCACAATTATTTCCAAATTACAAGAAAAATACTTTTTTTATGTTTGGGATGAAGCGACTTCAGAAGTACGTTGGATGACCTCTTGGGATACAACTAAGGAGGATATTCAAAATTTTGTAACCTTCATCAGGCAAACATTAGCAAATCGGGTTTAATCTTGCTTAAATGATTGGAGCGGATCAACTCTTATAAATGATAAAGAACACTTCCCTTGCGGGAAAGTGTCCAGGGATGTGCCATCCCAGAATAGCTTTAGCACTTTAAAGACTTTGATTAGAGCTTAATCAATTCGAATATGTTGGCCTAGTACTCAACCACATTAGTTTTGTGTATTTAGACTGCTTCAAAGCCCCGGGGTTGAATTGGCGTAAGTGGGTCAATATTAGCAATATTGACCCACTTACGTCAATTCAACCCCGGGGTTAGGGTGTTCATTTTGTGCAAAAAATGAGCTTTATTTTTCACAATAATTGGCATAGTTAAATTGAAAGTCGCATGTTTATGCCGTCCTTTCAGGACTCGATGTCTTTTTGATAGAACCCAGGCCTCCGCTTCGCTGCGACCTGGGCTGTAACATGACGGCCCTTCAGGCCTTAACAAAAAGATGATTTAGGGACTATAGAAGAGGGACTTAAACATCTCTTGTTAAGCCTGAAGGGCCGGCCCTTTAAGCCTTAACAAAAGGACTATTTATGGACTATAGAAGAGGGACTTAAATCTCTTTTGTTAAGGCCTGAAGGGCCGGCCCTTTAAGCCTTAACAAAAGGACTATTTATGGACTATAGAAGAGGGACTTAAATCTCTTTTGTTAAGGCCTGAAGGGCCGGCCCTTTAAGCCTTAACAAAAGGACTATTTATGGACTATAGAAGAGGGACTTAAACATCTCTTGTTAAGGCCTGAAGGGCCGGCCCTTTAAGCCTTAACAAAAGGACTATTTATGGACTATAGAAGAGGGACTTAAATCTCTTTTGTTAAGGCCTGAAGGGCCGTCATGTGGTCCGATCTAGGGACATGGGTAACACTTTATCTAAGGACATAGGTGACATTATCCAAGGACATGGGTAACACTCCGGTTGATTAACAACTGGAGGTAAACCCATGCCTTGGAGGATTATGTCGACTACAGAGGAACGTAAAAAATTCATAGATCAAGCTTTACGCACTGATCGCCGCCATGTAGCTTTTGCAGATTTATGTGAAAGTTACAATATTAGTACTAAAACAGGATATAAATGGTTAAATAGATTTAAAAAAAACGGAGAAAAGGGCCTTGAAGACCTTTCTCGGGCTCCCTTTTCCCACCCTAATCAAATTTCAAAAGAAGTTGAATTAGCAACTGTCAGTATTCGCAAGCAATTTCCTAACTGGGGCCCTAAAAAAATACGAGCCGAGCTTGTAAATCACTATCGTGAATTATTAGTGCCTTCTGAAGCCAGTATCGGTAATATTTTAAAGAGAAATAATTTGTCCAATCAACGAATCCACAGGAGACATGTTACTCAAACAGCTCCATTGGGCGATTGCAACGCTTCAAATGATACCTGGATGTATGATTTTAAAGGGTGGTTTCGAACAGGTGATAATCAAATATGCGAACCTTTAACAGTTACAGATGGCTTTTCTCGCTATCTTCTTCATTGTCAACATATGCCAAGGAAACGGGGATGTGATGTTTGGAAGGAATTAGAACAACTTTTTTATGTGTACGGATTACCAAAGAAATTGCGAAGTGATAATGGTCCCCCTTTTGCTTCTTTGGCTGTAGGTCGATTATCTAGCATTGCAATTAAATTAATCAAAATTGGCGTTACTCCAGAATGGATCGATCCTGGATGTCCTGAACAAAACGGTAGGCATGAGAGGTTTCATTTAACTCTAAAAAATGAGACAGCAAATCCCCCAGCCTTGACGTTATCTCTTCAACAGGAAAAATTTCTTCAATTCAAAAAATATTACAATAACAGACGTTACCACGAAGCATTAGGCCAGCAAACACCAGCTTCCGTGTATAAACCTTCTCGACCTATTTGGGATGGTAAATTCAAACCCATTGAATACCCCAGTTACTATGAAGTCAGAAAAGTTTGCGCAGGAGGATTGATTTCTTGGAAGGGCACCTATTTCTTCATTAGTGAAATGCTACGAGGGGAATATGTAGGACTCAGAGAAATTGAAGTAGGGATAATGGGGATTTATTTCGGCCCAATTCTCCTAGGAAAAATTAACATGGCCAGAGGGTTTAAGAGATTATGAAGGAAAACACAAATTTTCTACCAAAAAGTTTAAACTTACAGATGAGCAAATTAGGATATACGTATGGTTGAAAGAGCAAGAAATAAATACAGATGATGGAACTCTTTGCTATTGGGTAAAAACATACCCTTCAAAAAGGCTAAAAGAAGTTGTTGAGTTTGCAAATGTAAGAATGACTTCAGGGCAGAAAATCCTGAATACTGGGGGATTTATTCGTAATCTCCTTCAAAATGGAAGTACAGTTGTTAACGATACATGTCAATTCAATCGAGAATATGCATTAGAATTGCTATGACAAAAAAGTGGAGTGATTTGAAAATTTACGAAAAATATGTTAAGGACAGTGTAACAGGAGATGACCTCCCTTTAACTATAGTAATAAGTGAGTTTAAGCTGGCTCTTGAAAGGCTGTACCAAAAAAGTTGTCTTTATAGATGGGCCTAAAAAGGACATTGCCTTATTATATAAGTGTTTTATTTTAATTAAAACCGTTACCCATGTGCTTAGATAGAGTTACCTATGTCCTTGGATAATGTGTTACCTATGTGCTTGATCGGACAATGTTACAGCCCAGGTCGCAGCGAAGCGGAGGCCTGGGTTCTATCAAAAAGACATCGAGTCCTGAAAGGACGGCATAAACATGCGACCTTCTATTCAACTATGCCAATTATTGTGAAAAATAAAGCTCATTTTTTGCACAAAATGAACACCCTAGATCAGGGCCGGGACTTAACAAAGAACTGTTTTTGGGCTTGATATTCGTCGAGTCAATTTAACAATACCCCGCCTGTAACAGGCTTTAGAGGCATATTTCCCGAAAATGACGCGAAAAATATCAAGTCCAAAACAGTTCTTTGTCAAGTCCCGGACCAAGGCAACACCCTGGGTATAAGTGTGTTGTGTTATGCAGCCTGAAGGGCTGCATGTGTCAAATATTTTAGTAAAACACCCGTTATGAGTTAGAAAAAATATATAGCGGAGTGGTTATAATTGCGTGTATTATCATTTATATCACTTTTTGGTAATGTTTTTCAGACACGCCCTAGCATAGTACGAATCTTTTATCTCTTACTTATCTGATAAACCTTTAGAGTCATAAAAAAGCTCAATCTTTGCAATAAGCCCATCTTGAAAACTCAAAAGAGAAGCTGCCTGAAATTTTTTAGGAAGGCCGGGAATTTCTACTTCATAGACAATCATCGCTTGATCTTCTGAACCAAATTTTGCATGAATTGTTAGAGATTTAAAAATACCTGTAAATCCTTCCGCTGCTTTAAGGACTGCTTCTCTGCCAATGACTTTTTCTTGTGGATCGGTAAATTGAATATCAGGATGCAAATATTTTTTCACCGCTTCCATGTTTTTCTCTCCAAGAGCTGTATAATAAGCTACTCCTATAGCCTGTGTATCCGTCTTCATCATTTCTCCTTTTGAATTTTTGACAAACATAATTGATTATATTAAACTATATTCATTATATCAATATTAAATATAGTAACCTATATCCAATATGTCAGAAGGCAAAAAAAGACCTTACAAGTCAGTAGCTAGAAACACACAAGCAGCTCGAACAAGAGCTCGTATTCTCGACTCTGCAAAAAATCTTTTTGAAACAGAAGGATTCGAATATGTGACGATTGAAAAAATTGCCCAAGCGGCAAACGTTGCCATTCCCACCATTTATTCGCTCTTTCAATCTAAGCTTGGGGTGCTTCGAGCTTTAATGGATGAGGCTCTTCCTTCAGATCAATTCAATACTCTTGTAGAAAAGAGCATAGATGAGAAATCACCTAAAGAACGCCTCAGTATTTCTGCTAAAATCGCTCGTCAGATGTACGATGCAGAGAGCGCAAGAATAAGTATTTTTCGAGGTGCTGCTGTCTTAGCACCTGAGTTCAGAGAGCTCGAAAAAGAAAGAGAAATGCGTCGTTACACACGACAGGGTGTGACTATAAAAGCAATGGTGAAGGAGAAATCCCTTATAGAGGGTCTTAGCGCAGCCAAAGCACGGGATATTCTCTGGGCTTTGACTGGCCGTGATATGTATCGTATGTTTGTCGTAGAGCAGGGATGGACATCAGATGAGTATGAAAAATGGTTAACTCAGCTGCTCATAATTACTTTGATAGGTGATAAAAAAGAATTGAAATAGATCTTTATCCAGTTATTTTTACCACATGCGCCTTGACATCCTCCTCCACATTTATGCGGAGGAGGATGTCAACTAGGAATTATTGAAACCGATTAAAGAAGCTTAGAGCAAAAGAGTTAACCTGTCTTGCATTTGCCGCTACGGGTGTATTTTGATAAAGATTGAGGTGGCTTACTCTTCTCGTGCCTATAATGTTTTGCCGAATAACAAATAAAATGCCTGCAACATCTTCTTCGGCATCAACAGGTTGATGATCTGGAACAGCTAGAATTTCTTGAGGCGACATTTCAGGGAGACGAGCTTCAGGAGTATCGACTCTAACTACCGTTCTGCAAAGAGGACAAGTATGTCTTTGTACTAGCCATGAACCAATACATTCTCTATGGAATATATGACTACAATCTAAAGTTCTTGGTTTTTCTCCTTCGCAAGGAGCTTGATCTTCTGCAACTATTTTTTCTAAGCAGATTGTGCAATTAGTGTCTACCACGGATGAAACACCCGGTGATTTTAGGTTAGGATCCCAGCTCATATTACCTCTTATGATTTAATGAATTTTATATTAAAAACGCAATTAATTTGCTTATTAAAAATATTTTAACACACTTTTTTTTAATATTCAATAATATTATTACTCATTTTGTTAGCCATTAAGCAAAGAGATGTTTATAAAAATCAACGAAAACGGTGTGGCCTTGCTCTCCTTTAGAGAGACCTTATAAAGAGGCGGATTAGAAAAAATTGGGTCGAATGTCTATGTCGGTAGAATTTTCATAAAATCTATGGATTTCTGAAGTGGATGAAAAACGGCAACTCTTAAATTTTATATTTCAGAACTTGGAGTTAAAAGATAAAAAGCTCTCCATAACACACTACCTCAGCCCTTTAAAATGATAAAGGACACTTCCCTTGCGGAAAAGTGTCCTAGGATGTGCCCAGGATAGGACTCGAACCTACACACCTTACGGCACCAGAACCTAAATCTGGCGTGTCTACCAATTTCACCACCTGGGCAGAAAACATGTACAAGATATCTTAATTGAAGCTTTTTGTCAATTCTATTATCCTTGATTTCTCATTTAAGTGATTTCAATCTATAAATATTCAATTTTGCAAAAAAATTCATCTTTATTACATATGCAACTTTTATAAAAAGCTGGATATGGTGTAATCTTTGCATTTTATTAATATCTTTTTGCTATTTTGTCTAAAAAGTTATAACATTCATGTCATTATTCTTTATGTCTATGAACATATTTTGCTTTTATTTTCTTCTTAGTGCTTTTTTTCTTTCTTACCCCATGTATTCAATAGGGTCAGAAAATTATCCACAAGCATTGTCAATCAGTCAAATGACTGAGGTGACATTAAAAAATGGGCTTCGCGTTTGCCTTCAAAAATCAGATTTAGAGCCTAAAGAATTTGACTTTCAACTTTTTTCAGTGGGCGGTTTAGCAAGTTTGCCTATTATGGATCAACCCTCAGCTTGGTTAGCAGCAGAAATTGCATGGGAGTCTGGTTTAGATCAATTAACAGGTGACGAATTAGCGTGCGCCCTAGATAATCATTCAGTAGAAATGAAGATTAAACTCGGTCTCTTTGATCGGCAAATTGCAGCTACAGGACCGACAACAGAACTTGCCTATTGTTTGCGATTAACACAATTGCTTTTTACCCATCCGCAGTTCACAGAAAATGGAATAAAAGAAGCGTTGACCCATGCCCGTCAATGTCTCCAAAAAAAAGCAGAGACTAAAGAAGTTGCAGAAGAGCAAACGGCTTTAAAAATCAATTTAAGAAATTGGTATGCTATCACTCCCTACAATATTTTAGATCTTGAAAGAGTTGAACTGCAAAAAGCGCAAAAAATTTTTAAAACGTTTTTTTTCAATCCTGCTGAATTTACCTTGGTCATTGTAGGTGATTTTGAGCCCAACGACGTCATTGTGCTCTTAGAAAAATCATTAGGTTCTTTGCCTTCTCATCCTATTAAACAATGGAATCCACCTATTCCCCCTTCATTTCCAGAAGGAGTAACAAAAAAAGAATTTGTTGGCGTTACACGTTATCGAAACAGCCTCACACGTATCACTTTTCCTCTTATGCATGTAACAGACCCTCTGACCCTCGATCTTTTATGCTTTATTCTTAAAAGAGAATTAACCTGTGTAGCCGCTCCAGGTCACTTAGAGAAAATTTGTTTCCATGTGAGTTATTCGTTTCCTCTCTTTCCCTATTTGCAACCTTGTTGGCTTGTCATTAAATTCTCTAGTCCCGCTCATGCTATTCAACCTTTATGTCAAGGCATTCTAAAAAAGATAGAGAAGCTTAAGCAACAAGGAATAACGGACAATGAAATCCGGTTAGCCTTTCAGGACCTAGCAGAAAAAAGAGCTGAAATTCCTAACAATGCCTACATTCTTTCTCTATTGGCTGATTTTTACCGCGCTAATTGGGATATCAAGCAAATTTACACTCTGACTAAGCAAGATCAGCAGGAAAAAGAGATGATGAAAAAGATAATAGACTGCTATCCTCATCTTGATCAATATTCCATTATTTCTCTTCATCCTTAAAGAGTTGATATGCCCTCTTTATTGCCCGCTGCAATTGGCATTATTTTAAATGCTGACCAAACTGAAGTGATGCTCATCAAAAGACGTGATGTGCCTGTCTGGGTTTTACCTGGAGGTGGAATAGAAAAAAATGAAACACCTGAAGAAGCTTTAATTCGGGAAATTCAAGAAGAAACAGGTTATCAAGTGCAAATTCTACGTCAATGCGCAGAATATTCTCCTATCAATCGACTAGCAGCCTTTACTTTTCTCTTTATTTGTCAAATCCAATCAGGTTATGTCTGTCTATCTGAAGAAACAACGGCGGTTGCCTTTTACCCCCTTAACAAACTGCCTTCTTCCTTTTTTCCTCCGCACGGACGTTGGCTCTGCGAGGCATTGTCCCAAAGAGATAGAGTGATTCGAAGACCTTTAACCGAAATATCTTATAAATCTCTTTGCCAATATTTTCTTTGCCACCCCTGGCTTGTTTTACGCTTTGCTTGGACTCGTTTTACCAAGTTCTAAATTTTTTGAGCCTTCTATTTTATTTTAAGTTTATCTAATATTCAATTTTTAGATCTTAAATTTGATCGTTTCAAAATGATATTCCAACCATTTATTCAATGCGTCTTCATTCGTTCTTGGTGGGTCATAGCCTTTGTTTTTGCTTGTGCCATTTTTTATGAGCAAGGATTAAAAGAACGTGACACCTTATATCAACAGCTCACTGATCAATGTCTAAGCCTTCAGAAAGAAAAGCAAGAAGCTCTGCACCATCAACAAAATTTACAACTTCAAATCAATAGCCAAAGTGACTTGGCTTGGGTAGAATTGACTTTGATGAAAGGGCTTGGCCTAGTTCCAGAAGGACAAAAAAAGGTCTATTTTTATCTAGATAATCCTTAATAATATAATGTAGTGGGGTCTACTATCTTTTTAGAGAGCGCAAACGCTCAACTATTTTGACAATAATTGCAACAGCTTGACGGATTTCTGCTTCAGTGGTTGTACGACCCACTGAAAAACGCAGCGAGGATTGAGCTTGAGCAAGCGGAATACCCATTTCAAGCAAAATACGAGAAGGCTCTAAAGCTCCTGAAGCGCAAGCCGAACCGTGACTGGCTGAAACCCCTTCTCTATCTAAATTGATCAATAGTGTCTCTCCATCAACTCCAAGAAAAGCTAAATTAGAGGTATTGCAAACACGTGAACCCAAACCATTGATGACGACATGATTTAAACGCGTCAGTAACTCTTGTTCGAAAAGATCGCGTAATTGACGCATATGGTGAATCATTGATTCTTGATTTTGCTCTAAAACTGAAATCGCTTCTGCTAGTGCCACAATGCCCGGCAGATTTTCTGTTCCCGCACGTCGATTAAATTCTTGTCCTCCACCAACCAATAAAGGAAATAACTTGAGATTCTGTCGACAAATGCAAAATCCAACTCCTTTAGGAGCATGAATCTTATGTCCACTGAAAAAGAGGGCAGAAACTCCAGCGGGAAAAGAAATCTTTTCTTTTCCAAGCCAAGCAACTCCATCGACTACAAAAGGAATTCGGGCACTTTGAGCAATCGCTGCAATCGCTTCTATATCTGTCATAACCCCTGTCTCATTATTGACTGCCATTAAGGTGATGAGGCGTGTCTGTGGAAGGATGGCTTTCTCAACATCTTCTGGAAGAACAGCTCCCCATTGCCTAGCTGGTAGAAAGGTCACTTCTGTTCCCTTTTTGCAAAATTCTTTAAGCGTGTGATAAACACAGCCATGCTCAGCTCCGGAGGAAATCACATGTTGGCTAGGATTTTGAAGCAGTAGCCCTTGAAGAAGCAAAGCTGCACCTTCTGTCCCCCCTGAAGTAAAAATAATCTCTTGCGGCTTGACTTTAAAAAAGCGAGCGAGCTTCTGACGACTATCTTCAAGCTTGCGACGACATTGCTGTCCATGAAAATGAATACTAGAAGGATTGCCCGCTTCTTCTTGTAGTTCTTGAACTAAGACTTTTAAGACATTAGGATCCAAAGGAGTGCTGGCATTATAATCAAGATAAATTCGCTTCATGTTTGTCTTGAACCTTTACTAAAATGAGGGTGATATTGTCATATCCCCCTTTTTGCTTAGCCTTTTTTACAAGCAAGTTTGCAGCTTCTTCTAATATAGGATACTGTTGAAGAACTTCTTGAATTTCTTCAAAACTAACCAAATCTGAAAGCCCATCCGTACACATCAAAAAGATATCTCCTGCTTTTAAAGCAGTATGGGCAATGGCTGGCTCAACGCTGGATTCTGTACCAATTGCTTTAGTAATAATATTTTTGTAAAGGAACTCCTCTGCTTGCTGTTCGCTTAATTGTCCTAATTCAATTAATTCACGCAATAGAGAGTGATCTTGCGTCAGCTGCTGCAGCTTACTATCGCTAAAATGATAGATGCGACTATCTCCTACATGTCCATAAATTAATCCTTGCGAATGAAAAAATAGACAGCATAAAGTCGTCCCCATTCCTTTTAAAGGGGGATTTTCTCTTCCCAACCGATAGATCATCAGGTTAACTTCTTGAATCAATTCTTTGATTAACCCTTCGGTTTCCGCCATTTCTTTATGAGAGGTACTCAGACGCTGCTGAAATAAAAGACAGAGTTGTTCGACTGTTTCTTTAGAAGCCACTTCTCCTGCTTGGTGACCTCCCATACCATCTGCTAAGACGAAGAATTGTTCATTCTTCAATAGTTTGCACGAATCTTCATTATTCTGACGAATAAGTCCGATATCTGAAACACAATAGACCGATAATTGATAAAGCATTACTTGAAAGGCCATAATTATGGGTAGCCATGCGAACGGCTTTAGTTAGACTATTCGCCTGATTTTATCAGGTTTTTACCTCATTAGTCCCTTCATTTTACTAAAAAATTCTTTCTATGTGAACATTTTTGCGTCTTATCTTTGTTCTTTCTCTCAACTTTTGGGTTAAAATGCCCCTTTATGGCAAAGAGAGTCGCCCCATAAAAACAATCGAATCTGTTTTTTGATCCCAAATGATAAAGGTAAAAGGACGATCTGCAATAAATTCATAGGCGGATTCAGTCTTTACTGTTTTTACTGATTTGCTCCTTCCTCTTGATGCCGTGATATCTACACCCTTTTCCTCTAATCGAATGCCAGCCTTATGAATAGCTTGATTTAAATACACTCCTTTTTCTTCAGTTATTGCCGAAAAATCAGCCGCGGAACTAAAGACCGAGTGAAAGCCCATGGATTTTAATACAGGTTCTAAATTTAAACGCTTTTCAATGCGAAAACGAGGAAGAACCAACGTCACTTTTTGACTTTGTAGCTGGCTTTGCCATTGCCGCCAGTTTTCCCAAGTCAAATTCTTTTCCAATTCAATCAAGGGAACATTTTTTTGAGGCAAAAAAATTGCCATCGCTAATTGTGCTCCTTGATCTGCTTTCTCAAAGGGCAAAACGAGCATGTCCCACTGCTCTCCTTTCCAAAGCAAATAATCCGCAGTATTTTGCATCATATCAACTAAAAAGGTTCGCTGAGCTGTTAAGTAAAAGGACTGTCGCTTGGTAAGAGAGGGATCAAATGGGCTAGCCCATTGTTCTTTCATCCATGCTGCCGTTGTCAACATCATCCGTGTATTCATTGTGGCATCTTGCGTTGAAACCATATTATTGATTTTTTCATTGGTCTGCTGCAAAACCCATTGATTCATCTTTTGAATCGATCGACTCAAATCATGCTGAAAATCCAACAGCTGCACAGCTGTTCTAAAATTGCGTAACAATGTTTGCTTAAAAGAGGGTAAAATAAGCAGACTTTGGTCTATCCAAAGTGCATTGGCTAGGAAGACTTGATTCGCACTCTTGGATGTTGAGGACTTCTGTAATGACTCATTGAGATCTCCTATAAATAATAGTAAGCTAGGAGAATAGCGAAAAGCATGTTGAAACTGATGAGCAGTCTCTCCCTTGGCTCCTACAGCAGCCAAACCCAAGCCTGTGACAATACTATAAGAAGAAAAATAAAGATTGCCAGGTTGAGTTCTCAAATGCTGGTAAAGATCAAACGCAAATCGATTATTGCCTTGCACAAGCAACTGAAAATGTTGAACTTCTGATTCACTTAAAGTAGACAAAGGCGCTTTAGTATTTTCCTCCTGCGCTCCTACTCCACTCCAAAGCAAGCAACTCAAGCAACAGAGACAAACAGTGATCATATGCATGATTTCTTCCTTACAGGTTAGGTTGTTGAAAAATCATAAAAAGACTCATCAAATTAAAAAAAGCATGCAATCCCACAGAAGCCCATAGTGAACGTTGACGTTCATAAAGATATCCCAACATGCACGATAACAGGAATAAAGAGGAAAGTAACTCGATATTTGTCATTCCTTGTCGGCTCGAATAGTGAAAAAGAGCAAAAATAAGAGAGGAAAGGAGAATTGCACTCGTCGTATTTTGAAATTTACGCTTAAGCCAGGATTGCAAAAGTCCACGAAAGAGAACTTCTTCAGTAAAGGGAACTAACGTAATGACTGTCAACGAAGTTAATCCAAAAAGAAGAGGATCAGCCATGGCATGCCGCAAATTTTGCACAGCGACTTGTTCAACAAATGGTTGATGAAAGACATGCCAAAGACCTAAGGATAATCCTTGACTAACAGCAAGAACAAGCGGATAGCTGACGAACCAAGCAGCAACGCCAATTCCCACATGACTATACCAAGGCGTAGCCGTTTGCTGCCAAAGCTGTTGACGTTGAGTCACTGGTAATTCCAGGTAAGCGGCAAGAACCCCTCCAAAGCCTCCGAGTATAATGAATAAATTAAGCCATCCTTTCATTTGAAAAGTGAGGTGCAGGTTTTGAGGATTTTTTCCTGCTAAAACAAAGATAAGGCTTGCGAGGACAGGAATGAGCAGGAGTTCAATGAAAAGGAAAAATCCAAATCCTTTTAAAACATCTTTTCCTCGAATGACAGGGAAAGGGCTAGCTTGAAAGGATTTAAACAATCCTTTACGCCAAGCAATGCCTAGCGCCAATAGAGCCACAACCAAGGCCCACAAAAAAATCATTTCTTTTTCTAGTAACTGTGTCTGTATCTCATTTGCTTCAGTCATCATCTTGTTCCTTCATAGACTCTAATCCATAAATCTTTTACATTTTCATTTATCTAATTAGTTTAATAGGAATGAATATGCCAGAAAAACGTCTTAATATCATCAAGGAGATATCTGAAAATTCTTTTTTCGAACAAGTGCCTTATTACAACTCTCGCAATACGCGAGCAAAAGAATTACAAGCGAAATTTGAGCGCCTTTGGCTAGTTGATTCAGAACGCTTTAATCCCTTGCGCAATTGCATGGAAAGGGAACGTTTAGAGAGAACCTGGCAATTATTGACTAAACATGTGACTCTTGCCGGCCATCTCACAATTGATATCGGTTGTGGTGCTGGAGTCTTTACGCGCCGTTTACGTGACGCAGGAGCGCGAGTCGAAGCCGTCGATATTGCTGAAAATGCTTTAAAGAAATTTAAAGAAATAGGCGCGGACGGCATTCAACTCAAACAAGAGACTATGCCAACAACCGATTTACCTGATAATGGATATCAAGTGATTATCTGTACGGAATTAATTGCCGAAATTCCAACCGAAGATTATCGTCTATTTTTTGCTGAACTTTCTCGTCTTATCCAACCAGATGGCCTTTTAATCTGCTCAAGCCCCATTGACATTGATAGCATAGGAGGAGTCGAAAGACTAATTGAATTAGCTCAATCGGAATTTGACATTATTGAAAATGTCGTCAGCTATCATGCCCTCTATTTGCGTTTAAAACATCTTTTGGAAGCTCCTTCTCGATTCACTAAAGGGTGGCAGGATTCCGAATATAAACGCAAAGCAATGATTGCGCGCAAAGGATTTAACCGCTTGTGGTTTTGGCTCAATACCACTCCCCTGCTCGTCTGGTTTTGGTACATTTGCAATCCTTGCACACATCCCATTCGCAAATTCCTCAAAAATAACCGCAAATGCTTATTGATGTTAGAAAAAATGTGCCATTTTCTATGGGATCAAGATGGAATCAGTCATTATCTCTTTATTGCGAAAAGGCGACCTCTACCCTCTATTAATCTGAATGACATCCCCATTGAAAAGCCTAGGAGAAAAGAAGTTTGGGATTAGGAAGATTTGATTATTTTCTTTTGATTAAAGAACCGGAGATTATCTCAAGGCATAAACATCATCCTTAAGGCTGCTACATTCCTGTCCTGACCTGGTTCGAACTGTTTTATTCCATGAGGTCCCCGGTAAAATATTTGCGACGGATGAACTCTTATGCTATAACAATAACAACTTCTTAAAATAAACTCAAATGTCTTTATGCAAAAAGCAATTTTTATTGCCGCAACGGGGCAGAATGTAGGTAAGACAACTCTCTGCTTAGGAATTTTGGCAGCTTTGCACAAGCGTTTTTCCAAAGTAGGTTTTATTAAACCTGTTGGTCAACAGCATGTTAAAGTGATGGATAATCTCAATGTCGATAAAGACGTCATCCTTTTTAAAGAATACTTTGGACTGCAATCTCACTATGCAGACATGAGCCCCGTCATCCTTCCTTCCGGCTTTACTCGTGATTTTTTAGATCAAAAAGTGCAAGTGAGCTCAATTGAAGAGGCAATTAAGAAAGCGTTTGCCAAAATTTCCCAGCATCATGATTTTACTATTGTTGAAGGAACAGGGCATATTGGGGTGGGTTCCATTATTCAAATGAATAATGCCAAAGTCGCAGCCCTCTTAGGATTGGAAGTCATCATCATTGCGTGTGGCGGATTAGGATCTTCTTATGATGAACTCGCGTTAAATATTACAATGTGCCAAGCTTATGGTGTTAAGGTGCGTGGCATCATTTTAAATCGCGTCTTAGAAGATAAACGCACTATGATTGAAAAATACTTTCCCAAAGCTCTAAATGATTGGAATATTCCTCTGATTGGCTGTGTGCCCTATAATGCCTTTTTAAACGCTCCCACTCTCAAAGATTTTGAAATTCTCTTTCAAACGCAACTCATTGCGGGAAAAAAACATCCTTATTGTCATTTTCAACATCCACGCCTTGTTGCTGGCTCATTAGAGGCTTATCAAGAAGAAACCAATCCCAATGAACTCATTATTACGCCTGCGAGTCGAGAAGACATTATTTTGGCTACTTTAAAACGGCAGCAGCAATCCCATCAAAAACAGCCTGTTTATGGCATCATTTTGACTGGAAGGCAACCTCCGAGCTCTTTCATTATTGATCAAATCAAGAAAATTGATCTACCAGCGCTATATGCCCCAGTTTGCAGTTATGATGCCATGAAAATGATTACTTCATTTACAGCTAAAATTCGCGGAGAAGATTTGCCTAAAATTGAACAAGCTATTCAACTCGTGGAACAAAATCTCAACTTTGACATTCTTCTTTAAGAGACAACACCTATTCTTGCTTTTGCTCCCACTGTCTAAACTCAACTTCTATCTGTGCCAAGCGTTTGCGCAATGCTTGTTCAGCCTGAATCCCCTGTTTCGCCATTTCTTGCACAAGCTGCCAAAGTTTTTCTCCAGCTTGCTCTTCGGGGGAAAAAGAGTCTTTACTTTTTTGGGAAACAAAGTGTTTGTTCACAAGCTTTTTAATCATTTTTTGCGCCCTTGCAAGCGCTGGCAAATCCTTGGGAATCCCATCCAAAGCGCTCTTTCGTTCCTCTTTTTTTTCAATTTGCTTGATTTCATCCCATTGTCTTAAAACCTCTTGAGATGTCTTCAATTTGACTTCTCCAAAAATATGCGGATGCCGTCGCACTAATTTTGCTACGACATGCGTTAAGGCATCTTGAAGAGTAAAACGCCCTTCTTTTTGCGCAAGTAAACAAAGAAAAACAGCCACGAATAAAAGATCTCCCAATTCCTCTTCAATTTGGCGGTTATCATCCAAATCAATGGCTTCAATGACTTCATAGGTTTCCTCAACTAATGAGTGGCGTATGGAGTGTAAAGTTTGTTCCCGGTCCCATGGACAACCGTCAGGTGCAAGCAATCGCTCAAGAATCTCAATTAATGAATTAAATTCATCCATAATGTCTCCTATTAAAAGATAAGATGAAAAAGTAGAAATCGATTATTATCCTCTATCTGAAGTTTTGCAAAATTAATTAATTCAAGTGGAGACAGTCTCAAAGCGTTCATTATATCTGAATTTTGGCATGGTTCAATTGAAGGTAACTTGTTTATGCCGTCCTTTCAGGACTCGATATCTTTTTGATAGAACCCAGGCCTCCGCTTCGCTGCGACCTGGGCTGTAACATGATGGCCCTTCAGGCCTTAACAAGAGATGTTTAAGTCCCTCTTCTATAGTCCCTAAATCATCTTTTTGTTAAGGCCTAAAGGGCCGTCCTTTCAGGACTCGATATCTTTTTGATAGAACCCAGGCCTCCGCTTTGCTGCGACCTGGGCTGTAACATGACGGCCCTTCAGGCCTTAACAAGAGATGTTTAAGTCCCTCTTCTATGGTCCCTAAATCATCTTTTTGTTAAGGCCTGAAGGGCCGTCATGTTACAGCCCAGGTCGCAGCGAAGCGGAGGCTGGGTTCTATCAAAAAGATATCGAGTCCTGAAAGGACGGCATAAACAAGTTACCTTCAATTGAACCATGCCAAAATTCAGATATAATGAACGCTCTAAGACCTGTCTCCACTTGAATTAATTAATTTTGCAAAACTTCCGCTCTATATTTTGAAAATGGTGAGATTTCTAACATGAAGAAAGAATTTACAGCAAGTTTTTATCTTATTGATAGTTAGAGAGTTTTAATTATCGAGGTTTAAGGACTAATTTTTGTTGGGGTTTAAGGGGCTTTGTCCCTTAAACCCCAACAAAAATTAGCATTTTGCAAACCGGCTGCTAGCTCATCTCTTAGCTTGATGCGCATGAGCCCGAAGTGGAAGCAGTCTATTTTTTTATATTTTTTGAGGGGTGGGAAAAAAGCTTCAAAAATTGAATGTCAAGCGCGATCTTGCTGAACAGCAGCCAAGACAATTTCTTGATCACTTTGCAAGCTCTCATCTGCAAACTCAAGAGCCAAGCCATCTTGCTGAACGGCAGCCAAGACAATTTCTCGATCACTTTGCAAGCTCTGATCTGCATATTGAAGAGCGCAGCCATCTTGCTGAACGGCAGCTAAAACAATTTCTCGGTCATTTTGAAAGCTTTCATCTGCAAACTCAAGAGACCAGCCATCTTGCTGAACGACAGCCAATACAATCTCTCGATCTTTTTTAAAGCTTTCATCTGCATATCCAAGAGCCTCGCCATCTTGCTGAACGGCAGCCAAGACAATCTCTCGATCTTTTTTAAAGCTTTGATCTGCATAGTAAAGAGCCCAGCTATTTTGCTGAACGGCAACCAAGACAATCTCTCGATCTTTTTTAAGGCTTTCATCTGCATATTGAAGAGCCAAGCCCTCTTGCTGAACAGCAGCCAAGACAATCTCTCGATCTTTTTTAAGACTTTTATCTGCATATTCAAGAACCATGCCACTTTGTTTAACGGGCCGCCAAGACAATCTCTCGATCTTTTTTAAGGCTTTCATCTGCATAGTAAAGAGCATAGCCATTTTGCTTAACGGCAGCCAAAACAATCTCTCGATCTTTTGTAAGACTTTCATCTGCATACTGAAGAGCCAAGCCCTCTTGCTGAACAGCAGCCAAGACAATCTCTCGATCTTTTTTAAGGCTTTCATCTACATATTCAAGAGCCACGCCACTTTGTTGAACAGCAGCCAAGACAATTTCTCGATCTTGTTTAAAACCTTTATCTACAAAGGCAAGAGCTCTGCCATCTAGCTGAACGGCAGCTAGGACAAACTCTCGGTCTTTTTTAAGGCTTTCATCCGCATCTAGAAGAGCCTGAACATCTTGATAAACAGCATCTAAGACAATCTCTCGATCTTTTTTAAGGCTTTCATCTGCAAACTTAAGAGCCATGCCATCTTCCTGAACGGCAGTCATGACAATTTCTTGATCTTTTTTAAAGCTTCCATCTGCATATTCAAGAGCACTGCCAGCTTGCTGAACGGCAGCCAAGACAATCTCCCGATCTTTTTTAAGGCTTTCATCTACATATTCAAGAACATAGCCGCTTTGCTGAACGGCAGCTAAGACAATCTCCCGATCTTTTTTAAGGCTTTCATCTGCAAACTTAAGAACCCCGCCATCTTCCTGAACGGCAGCTAAGACAATTTCCCGATCTTTTTTAAGGCTTTCATCTACATATTCAAGAGCCAAGCCATCTTTCTGAACAACAGACAAGACAATTTCTCGATCTTTTTTAAGGTCATCACGTATAGCAAAAACAGAACTTCCAAAACACTGACTAATGTGCATCAAAATTTCTTTATCATTAAAATTGGGAATTTTTTTAAGGGTAGAGATAATAGAGCTTCCTGCCTGATCCCATTCCTCTATATATTCTCGACCACCATAATAAAGTTTAATAAATTCATTTTTGATAATGGTTAATCTTTGCTCATCATTACCTAATATAAGAGAGTTTAAAATAGACAATTGCTCTTCCGCTACCTGCCGAATGTTTTTATTGGCGCTCCTTTTGCAAACTTCAGGATTCCATAGATAGCGATCCAAAAGAGAAAGAAATAAGCTCTTTGCGTAAAATAATTGTGAATCAACCATTAACAAATGCCTAAATCCTTCTTTTTGGCAAAATAGGAATCGATCTATCAGTTTAAATTCCTGAGGGGTAAAATGCTCCTTTTGCTTAGTTTTGATACACTCTTGAGGAAATTTGATAGTGGATGGACGATGCACTGTAAGTTGAAAAAGAGTCCGTAGCAATGAGATACAAGGATTCTTCTCAAAAATGTGTTTCCATTTTTTACAGGTCAGTAAAATAGAAGAAATGTCATGCATAGAGCAGCTTTGATTGACAACCTGATCAAAAATAATTCCTAACACATCCTGAGGAATTAATATGTCTAAGAAAGCTTCATTTGTAGTGTTTGGCATTGTAGGTGAATGAAGAAAGAGAGTTTTCATAATTGTTCCTTAAAGCAAGGGATTAGTATTACCCGATTTTTTACAATTGTAAAAAGTTGAGATTAAAGATTTGCATTAAAAAATATTTTTAATTTAAAATAGTTACATCTTTTAATTTTTATAGATTTATAACATAAATTAAGAAATTTAGTACAAAATTAAGTTTTGTTTGGATAAGACCTTCAAGAATAAAAGTGATCAAACTGAACTTTCCTTGGAAAACCTTATGCCATGCTTCCCCCTGGCTTGTATTTCTTGGGAAAAAAGCTTCAAAAATTGAATGTCAAGCGAGATCTTGCTGAACGGCAGCCAAGACAATTTCTTGATCACTTTGCAAGCTCTCATCTGCAAACTCAAGAGCCAAGCCATCTTGCTGAACGGCAGCCAAGACAATTTCTCGATCACTTTGCAAGCTCTGATCTGCATATTCAAGAGCGCAGCCATCTTGTTGAACGGCAGCTAAAACAATTTCTCGGTCATTTTGAAAGCTTTCATCTGCAAACTCAAGAGACCAGCCATCTTGCTGAACGGCAGCCAAGACAATCTCTCGATCTTTTTTAAGGCTTTCATCTGCATATCCAAGAGCCTCGCCATTTTGCTGAACAGCAGCCAATACAATCTCTCGATCTTTTTCAAAGCTTTCATCTGCATATTGAAGAGCATATCCATCTTGCTGAACGGCAGCCAAGACAATCTCTCGATCTTTTTTAAAGCTTTCATCTGCATATCCAAGAGCCTCGCCATCTTGCTGGACGGCAATCAAGACAATTTCTCGATCTTTTTTAAAGCTTGCATTTGCATATTGAAGAGCCAAGCCATCTTGCCGAACGGCAGCCAAGACAATCTCTCGATCTTTTTTAAGGCTTTCATCTGCATATTGAAGAACCCAGCCCTTTTTCTGAACGGCAACTAAGACAATCTCTCGATCTTTTGTAAGGTTTTCATCTGCATAGTAAAGAGCATTGCCATCTTGCTGAACGGCAGCCAAGACAATCTCTCGATCTTTTTTAAGGCTTTCATCTGCAAACTCAAGAAATTTACCATCTTGCTGAACGACAGCCAAGACAATCTCTCGATCTTTTTTAAAACTTTCATCTGCATAGAAAAAAGCCCTGCTATCTTGCTGAACAACCGTTAAGACAATGTCGCGATCTTTTTTAAGGCTGTCACGTATATCAAAAACAGAACGTCCAAAAAACAGACCAATCTGCATAAAAATTTCTTTATCATTAAAAGTGGGAATTTCTTTAAGGGTGGAGATGATAGAGTGTTCTGCTTCATACCACTTCCCTGTTACTCGACCGCCACAGTAAAGTTTTTTAATAAATTCATTTTTGATAATGGTTAGTCTTTGTTCATCACTACCTGATACAAGAGAGTTTAAAATAGACAATTGATCTTCTGCCAACTGCCGAATATTGTTATTAGCGCTCTTTTTGCACTTTTCAGGATCCCATATATAGCGATCCAAAAGACAAAGAAATAAACTCTTCGGATGAAATAATTGTGAATCAACCATTAACAATTTTTCCAATGTTAGCTTCCGGTAAAAAAGGACTTGATCTATCAGTTTAAATTCCTGAGGAGTAAAATGCTCCTTTTGCTTAGTTTGTATACATTCCTGGGGAAATGTGATAGGGAAGGGATACTCCTCTTTAAGTTGAAAAAGAGTCTGTAGCAATGAGATACAAGGACCCTTCTCAAAAATGTGTTTCCATTTTTTACAGGTCAGTAAAATAGAAGAGATGTCATGCATAGAGGGGCTTTGATTGACAACCTGATCAAAAATAATTCCTAACACATCATGAGGAAGTAATGTGTCTAAGAAAGCTTCGTTTGTAGTGTTTGGCATTGTAGGCGAATGGAGAAAAAGAGTTTTCATAATTGTTCCTTAAGACAAGTGATTAGGATTACTCGACTTTTTACAATTATAAAAAGTCGAGATTAAAAGTTGTATTAAACAAAATATTTTTTAATTTACAAACATTAAATCTTTTAGTTTTTATAGATTTATAACATAAATTAATAAATTTATTACACTATTAAATTTTGTTTAGATAAGACCATCGAGAATAGAAGTGATCAAATAACTAGCGCCGCTCTAACTGCTTGATGCAGGCTCCGTTTGACAGGCTCGTAAGATAGCGTAGCATCTTTTCAAATGTTTTTGCCCATAAAAGCCACCTGAAATTTCCTTGGAAAGCCTTATGCCACGCTCCTCTCTGGCTGGTATTTCTTCTTGGAGAAAAAGCTTCAAGAATTGAAGGTCAAGCGCCATCTTGCTTAACAGCAATCAAGACAATTTCTTGATCATTTTGAAAGCTTTCATCTGCAAACTGAAGAACCCTACCATCTTGCTGAATGGCAGCCAAGACAATGTCTCGATCTTTTTTAAGGCTTTCATCTGCATATTTAAGAGCCCAGCCATCTTGCTGAACGGCCGCCAAGACAATTTCTCGATCACTTTGCAAGCTTTCACCTGCAAACTCAAGAGCGCAGCCAGCTTGCTGAACGGCAGCTAAAACAATTTCTCGATCACTTTGCAAGCTTTCATCTGCATAGTGAAGAGCCCTACCAGCTTGCTGAACGGCAGCCAAGACAATTTCTTGATCATTTTGCAAGCTTTCATCTGCATATTGAAGAGCCCTACCAGCTTGCTGAACGGCAGCCAAGACAATTTCTTGATCATTTTGCAAGCTTTCATCTGCAAACTCAAGAGCGCAGCCAGCTTGCTGAACGGCAGCCAAGACAATTTCTCGATCTTTTTTAAAGCTTGCATTTGCATATTGAAGAGTTATGCTATTTTGCTGAATGGCAGCCAAGACAATCTCGCGATCACTTTGTAAGCTTTCATCTGCATATGCAAGAGCTCTGCTATTTTGCTTAACAGCAGCCAAGACAATCTCTCGATTTTTTCTTAGACTTTCATCTGCATATTCAAGAGCCCAGCCACATTGATTAACAGCAGCTAAGATAATCTCTCGATCACTTTGTAAGCTTTCATATGCATATTCAAGAACCCAGCCATTTTGCTGAACGGCAGCCAAGACAATCTCTCGATCTTTTTTAAAACTTTCATCTGCATAATCAACAAGAGCCCTGCCATCTTGCTGAACGACCGCCAAGACAATGTCGCGATCTTCTTTAAGGCTGTCACGTATATCAAAAACAGAACGTCCAAAACAATGGCCAATATGCATAAAAATTTCTTTATCATTAAAATTGGGAATTTTTTTAAGGGTAGAGATAATAGAGTCTTTTACCAAAGACCACTTCTCTGTTGCTCGGCCGCCACAGTAAAGTTTTTTAATAAATTCATTTTTGATAATGGTTAGTCTTTGCTCATCACTACCTGATACAAGAGAGTTTAAAATAGACAATTGCTTCTTTGCTACTTGCCGGATGTTTTGATTGGCGCTAGTTATGCAAACTTTAGGATCCCATGAATAGCGATCCAAAAGAGAAAGAAATAAACTCTTCGGATGAAATAATTGTGAATCAACCATTAACAGTTTTTCCAATTTTTCCAATCCAAACCTTCGGTCAAATAGAACTTGATCTATCAGTTTAAACTCCTGAGGGGTAAAACGCTCCTTTTGCTTAGTTTGTATACATTCCTGAGGGAATGTGATAGGGAATGGATGCTTCTCTTTAAATTGAAAAAGAGTCTGTAGCAATGAGATACAAGGATTCTTCTCAAAAATGTGTTTCCATTTTTTACAGGTCAATAAAATAGAAGAAATGTCAGGCATAGAATGGCTTTGATTGACAATCTGATCAAAAATAATTCCTAACACATCATGAGGAAGTAATGTATCTAATGAAGCTTCATTGGTAGTGTTTGGCATTGTAGGTGAATGAAGAAAGAGAGTTTTCATAATTGTTCCTTAAGGCAAGTGATTAGGATTACTCGACTTTTTACAATTATAAAAAGTCGATATTAAAAGCTTGTATTAAACAAAATATTTTTTAATTTACAAAAATTAAATATTTTAGTTTTTATAAATTTATAACATAAATTAATAAATTTAGTACACTATTAAATTTTGTTTAGATAAGACCATCAAGAATAGAAGTGATCAAATCACTAGCGCCCCTCTAACTGCTTGATGCAAGCTCCGTTTGACAGGTTCGTAAGATAGCGTAGCATCTTTTCAAATGTTTTTGCCCATAAAAGCCACCTGAAATTTCCTTGGAAAGCCTTATGCCACGCTCCTCCCTGGCTGGTATTTCTTCTTGGGAGAAAAAGCTTCAAGAATTGAACGTCAAGCGCCATCTTGCTCAACAACAGCTAAGACAATTTCTTGATCATTTTGAAAGCTTTCATCTGCATATATAAGAGCCTCTCCATCTTGCTTAACAGCAACCAAGACAATCTCTCGATCTTTTTTAAGGCCTTTATCTGCAAACTCGAGAGCCAAGCCATATTGCTGAACGGCAGCCAAGACAATTTCTCGATCACTTTGCAAGCTTTCATCTGCATATTCAAGAGCATCGCCATATTGCTGAACAGCAGCCGAGACAATCTCTCGATCTTTTTTAAGGCTTTCATCTGCAAACTCAAGAGCCAAGCCATCTTGCTGAACAGCAGCCAAAACAAGTTCTCGATCCCTTTGCAAGCTTTCATCTGCAAACTCAAGAGCATCGCCATCTTGCTGAACAGCAGCTAAGACAATCTCTCGATCTTTTTTAAGGCTTTCATCTGCATAGTAAAGAGCTCGGCCATTTTGCTGAACAGCAGCCAAGACAACCTCTCGATCTTTTTTAAAGCCTTCATCTGCATAGAGAAGAGCCCCACCATCTTGCTGAACAGCAGCCAAGACAATCTCTCGATCTTTTTTAAAGCCTTCATCTGCATATTCAAGAGCGTTGCCAATTTGCTGAACGGCAGCCAAGACGGCAATCAAAACCATCTCTCGATCTTTTTTAAAGCTTTCATCTGCATATTTAAGAGCATTGCCATCTTGCTTAACAGCAGCCAAGACAATCTCTCGATCTTTTTTAAAGCTTTCATCTGCATATTCAAGAACATTGCCATGTTGCTTAACAGCAGCCAAGACAATTTCTCGATCATTTTGAAAGCTTTCATCTGCAACTTCAAGAGCATAGCCATTTTGCTTAACAGCAGCCAAAACAATCTCTCGATCTTTTTTAAAGCTTTCGTCTGCATATTGAAGAGCATAGCCATGTTGCTTAACAGCAGCCAAGACAATCTCTCGATCTTTTTGAAGGCTTTCATCTGCAAATTGAAGAACATTGCCATGTTGCTTAACAGCAGCCAAGACAATTTCTCGATCTTTTTTAAAGCTTTCATCTGCAACTGCGAGAGCCAAGGCTTTTTGCTGAACGGCAACCAAGACAATCTCTCGATCTTTTTTAAGGCTTGCATCTGCATATTGAAGAGCCCAGCCATCTTGCTGAACGGCAGCCAAGACAATCTCTCGATCTTTTCCAAGGCCGTCATGTATAGCAAAAACAGAAACTCCGAAACACCGACCAATATGCATAAAAATTTCTTTATCATTAAAATTGGGAATTTTTTTAAGGGTAGAGATAATAGAGTCTATTACCGGAGACCACTTCCCTTTTGCTTGACCGCCACAGTAAAGTTTTTTAATAAATTCATTTTTGATAATGGTTAGTCTTTGCTCATCACTACCTAATATAAGAGAGGTTAAAATAAACAATTGCTTTTTCGCTACTTGCCGGATGTTTTGATTGGCGCTCGATTTGCAAACTTCAGGATTCCATGGATAGCGATCCAAAAGAGAAAGAAATAAACTCTTCGGTTGAAATAATTGTGAATCAACCATTAACAATTTTTCCAATTTTAGCTCTTGATAAAGTAGGACTCGATCTATCAGTTTAAATTCCTGAGAAGTAAAACGCTCCTTTTGCTTAGTTTGTATACATTCCTGAGGAAATGTGATAGGAAATGGATAATTCTTTTTAAGTTGAAAAAGAGTTCGTAGCAAGGAGATACAAGGATTCTTCTCAAAAATGTGTTTCCATTTTTTACAGGTCAGTAAAATAGAAGAGATGTCATGCATAGAGGGGCTTTGATTAACAACCTGATCAAAAATAACCCCTAAAAGCTCATTAGGAATTAATGTGTCTAAGAAAGCTTCGTTTGTAGCGTTTAGCATTGTAGGTGAATAAAGAAAGAGAGGTTTCAAAATTGTTCCTTAAGGCAAGTGATTAGTATTAATTGACTTTTACAATTGTAAAAATTCAAATTAAAATATTGGATAAAAAAATATTTTTTAATTTAAAATAATTAAATATTTTATTTTTTTAGGAGTTACGCAGTTGAACTATTTTCTCCTCTGAGTGTTAATGATTTTATCATTTGAAGCTCAGAGGAGAAAATAGTTCAACTGCTTAATTTTTATTTTTGTAAATTTATAACATAAACTAACAAATTTGTACAATATTAAATTTTGTTTGGATAAGATTATCAAGAATAGAAGTAATCAAATAACTGGCGCCTCTAACTGCTTGATGCAGGCTCCGTTTGACAGGTTCGTAAGATAGCTAGCCTCTTTCAAATGTTTTTGTTCATAAAAGCTACCTGAACTTTCCTTGGAAAACCTTATGCCACGCTCCTCGCTGGCTTGTATTTCTTGAGAGAAAAAGCTTCAAAAATTGAACGTCAAGCGCGATCTTGCTGAACAGCAACCAAGACAATTTCTTGATCATTTTGAAAGCTTTCATCTGCATATTCAATAGCCTGCCATCTTGCTGAACAGCAGCCAAAACAATTTCTCGATCATTTTGAAAGCTTCATCTGCAACTTCAAGAGCATAGCCATTTTGCTTAACAGCAGCCAAAACAATCTCTCGATTTTTTCTTAGGGTTTCATCTGCATATTTAAGAGCTCAGCCATCTTGATTAACAGCAGCTAAGACAATCTCTCGATCTTTTTTAAGGCTTTCATCCGCATATTTAAGAGCCAAACCATATCGCTGAACAGCAGCCAAGACAATCTCTCTATCTTTTTTCAAGCTTTTATCTGTATATTGAAGGGCCCTGCCATCTTGCTGAACAACAACCCGGACAATTTCTCGATCTTTTTCAAGGCCATCACATATAGCAAAAACAAAACATCCAAAACACCGACCAATCTGCATTAGCGGCGGGTAGCCGCTTTCAGTGGGAAGCCCTGTATGAAGCGAGCTTGCGAGCGGAATGCGGGGTGTAGGCAAGATAGCATTGAGCTGCGGAAGCAGCGTAAGATCACTCACACCGCTTCCGCGGTTTATATTTTATTGATGGCTACCCCGCATTCCACTCGCAAGCTCGCTTCATACAGGGCTTCCCACTGAAAGGGGCTACCGCCGCCCTACCATTTCGTATCGATCTGCTAAAAAATATAAACTCCCAGATTTAATCACACTCAGAAGGCCAGAAGATTTAAATCTGCACATTGAAAGCCAAGCCACGTTCCTGAATAGCTGCCAAGAAAATCTCTTGGTCTTTTTTAAAGCTTTCATCTACAAATTGAAGAGCCCTGCCATTTTGCTGAACAGCAGCCAAGACAATCTCTCGATCTTTTTGAAGGCTTTCATCTGCAAATTGAAGAGCATAGCCATTTTTCTGAACAGCAGCCAAGACAATCTCTCGATCTTTTTTAAAGCTTTCATCTGCATATTGAAGAGCCCAGCTATTTTTCTGAACAGCATCCAAGACAAACTCTCGATTTTTTTTAAAGCTTTCATCTGCATATTGAAGAGCATCGCAATTTTGCTGAACAGCAAGCAAAACAATTTCTCGATCTTTTTTAAAGCTTTCGTTTGCATAGTAAAGAGCCAGACCATCTTGCTGAACAGCATCCAAGACAAACTCTCGATTTTTTTTAAAGCTTTCATCTGCATATCGAAGAGCATCGCAATTTTGCTGAACAGCAGCCAAAACAATTTCTCGATCTTTTATAAAGCTTTCATCTGCAACTTCAAGAGCCATGCCACATTGCTTAACAGCAGCCAAAACAATTTCTCGATCTTGTGTAAGACTTTCATCTGCATATTGAAGAGCATAGCCACTTTGCTGAACGGCAAGCAAGACAATTTCTCGATCTTTGGCAAAGCTTTCATCTGCAAATGCAAGAGCCTGACCACCTTGCTGAACGGCAAGCAAAACAATCTCTCGATCTTGCTTAAAGCTTTCATCTGCATATTCAAAAGCCCATTCCTCTTGCTGAACAGCAGCCAAGACAATCCCTAGATCTTTTGTAAGACTTTCATCTGCATATTCAAGAGCATAGCCATTTTGTTGAACGGCCGCCAAGACAATCTCTCGATCTTTTTTAAGACTTTCATCTGCATACTGAAGAGCGCTGCCATCTTGCTTAACGGCCACCAAGACAATCTCTCGATCTTTTTTAAGACTTTCATCTGCATATTGAAGAGCTTGACCCTGTTGCTTAACGGCCGCCAAGACAATCTCTCGATCTTTTTTAAGACTTTCATCTGCATACTGAAGAGCCCTGCCATATTGCTTAACGGCCGCCAAGACAATCTCTTGATCTTTTGTAAGACTTTCATCTGCATACTGAAGAGCATTATATTCAAAAGCCCCAACATCTTGCTGAACTGCAGCCAAGACAATCTCTCGATCTTTTTTAAGACTTTCATCCGCATACTGAAGAGCGCTGCCATCTTGCTTAACGGCCGCCAAGACAATCTCTCGATCTTTTTTAAAACTTTCATCTGCATATTGAAGAGCCCCGCCATTTTGCTGAACTGCAGCCAAGACAATTTCTCGATCTTTTGCAAGGTCGTTACGTATAGCAAAAACAGAACGTCCAAAACATCGACTAATGTGCACCAAAATTTCTTTATCATTAAAATTGGGAATTTTTTTAAGGGTAGAAATAATAGAGCTTGCTGCCTGATCCCATTCCTCTATATATTTTCGACCGCCACAGTAAAGTTTTTTAATAAATGCATTTTTGATAATGGTTAGTCTTTGCTCATCATTACCTAATATAAGAGAGTTTAAAATAGACAATTGCTTTTCCGCTACCTGCCGAATGTTTTTATTGGCACTCCTTTTGCAAACTTCAGGATCCCATGGATAGCGATCCAAAAGAGAAAGAAATAAACTCTTTGGATGAAATAATTGTGAATCAACCATTAACAATTTTTCCAATTTTAGCTTTTGGTTAAGTCGGAATTGATCTATTAGTCTAAACTCCCGGGCGGTAAACTGCACCTTTTCCTTAGTTTGGTTAAATAGGAATCGATCTATTAGTTTAAACTCCTGGGGGGTAAAATGCTCCTTTTCCTTAGTTTTGATACACTCCTGGGGAAATGTGATAGGGAATAGATGATTCTTAAGTTGAAAAATAGTCCGTAGCAATGAGATACAAGGATTCTTCTCAAGAATGTATTTCCATTTTTTACAGGTCAGTAAAATAGAAGAGATGTCATGCATAGAGGAGCTTTGATTGACAACCCGATCAAAAATAATTCCTAAAAGCTCATTAGGAAGTAATGTATCTAAGAAAGCTTCGTTTGTAGTGTTTGGCATTGTAGGTGAATGAAGAAAGAGAGTTTTCATAATTGTTCCTTAAGTCAAGTGATTAGATTACTCGGCCTTTTACAAAGGTAAAAAGTCGAGATTAAAAGTTTGTATTAAAAAAATTATTTTTTAATTTAAAATAATTAAATCTTTTATTTTTTATAGATTTATAACATAAATTAAGAAATTGAGTACATTATTAAATTTTGTTTAGATAAGACCATCAAGAATAGAAAGGATCAAATAACGGGTGTCCTCTAACTGCTTGAGGCAGGCTCCGTTTGACAGGCTCGTAAGATAGCGTAGCGCCTTTCAAATGTTTTTGCCCCTAAAAGCCTCCTGAACTTTACTTGGAAAGCCTTATGCCACGCTCCCCCTGGCTTGTATTTCTTGGGAGAAAAAGCTTCAAAATTGAATGTCAAGCGCGATCTTGCTGAACAGCAGCCAAGACAATCTCTCGATCCTGTTTAAGGCCTTTATCTGCAAAGTAAAGAGCCTTGCCATCTTGCTTAACGGCAGCCAAAACAATTTCTCGATCACTTTGAAAGTTTTTATCTGCAAACTCCAGAGCCGTACCATCTTGCTGAACGGCAGCCAAGACAATTTCTCGATCACTTTGCAAGCTTTCATCTACAAACTCAAGAGCCAAGCCATCTTGCTGAACGGCAGCCAAAACAATTTCTCGATCATTTTGAAAGCTTTGATCTGCATATTGAAGATCCGCGCCATCTTGCCGAACAGCAGCCAAGACAATGTCTCGATCTTTTTTAAAGCTTTCATCTGCATGGTAAAGAGCATAGCCATTTTGCTGAACGGCAGCCAAGACAATCTCGCGATCTTGTTTAAAGCTTTCCTCTGCATATTCAAGAGCTCGGCCATTTTGCTGAAGAGCAGCCAAAACAAACTCTCGATCTTTTTTAAAGCTTTCATCTACATATTTAAGAGCATAGCCATCTTGCTGAATGCTAGCCAAGACAATCTCTCGATTTTTTTTAAGGCTTTCATCTGCATATTGAAGAGAATAGCCATATCTTTGAACGGCAGCCAAGACAATTTCTCGATCTTTTTTAAAACTTTCATCCGCATATTGAAGAGCATAGCCACTTTGCTGAACGGCAGCTAAGACAATTTCTCGATCTTTTTTAAAGCTTTCATCTGCATGGTAAAGAGCATAGCCATTTTGCTGAACGGCAGTCAAGACAATCTCTCGATTGTTTTTAAGGCTTTCATCTGCACATTGAAGAGCCAAGCCATCTTGCTGAACGGCAGCCAAGACAATCTCTCGATCTTTTTCAAGGCCGTCACGTATAGCAAAAACAGAACGTCCAAAACATCGACCAATATGCATAAAAATTTCTTTATCATTAAAAGTGGGAATTTTTTTAAGGGTAGAGATAATAGAGTCTTTTACCGAAGACCACTTCTCTGTTGCTCGGCCGCCACAGTAAAGTTTTTTAATCAATTCATTTTTGATCATGGTTAGTCTTTGCTCATCACTACTTGATACAAGAGCGTTTAAAATAGACAATTGCTCTTTCGCTATTTGCCGGATGTTTTGATTGGCACTCAATTTGCAAGCTTGAGGATTCCATGGATAGCGATTCAAAAGAGAAAGAAATAAACTCTTCGGATGAAATAATTGTGAATCAACCATTAACAATTTTTCCAATTTTAGCTCTTGGTAAAATAGGACTCGATCTATCAGTTTAAATTCCTGAGAGGTAAAATGCTTCTTTTCCTTAGTTTGTATACATTCTTGGGGAAATGCGATAGGGAATGGATGATCCTCTTTAAGTTGAAAAAGAGTCTTTAGCAATGAAATACAAGAATTCTTCTCAAAAATGCATTTCCATTTTTTACAGGTCAGTAAAATAGAAGAGATGTCAGGCATAGCTTGGCTTTGATTGACAACCTGATCAAAAATAATTCCTAAAAGCTCATGGGGAATTAGTGTGTCTAAGAAAACTTCATTTGTAGTGTTTGGCATTATGGGCGAATGAAGAGAGAGAGTTTTCATAATTTTTCCTTAATACCATTGATTAGCATTACTCGACTTTTTATAATTGTAAAAGGTTGAGTTTAAAAAATTAAATTAAACAAAATATTTTATTAAATTAAAATCATTAAATATTTTAGTTTTTACAAATTTATAATATAAATTAATAAATTTAGTAAAATATTAAATTTTGTTTAGAGAAGGCTATCAAGAATAGAAGTGATCAATACTGGCACCTCCTCTAACTGCTTGATGCAGCTCCTTTTGACAGGTTCGTAAGATAGCGTAGCCTCTTTTCAAATATTTTTGCCCATAAAAGCCACCTGAACTTTCCTTGGAAAACCTTATGCCACGCTCCTCGCTGGCTTGTATTTCTTGGGAGAAAAAGCTTCAAAAATTGAACGTCAAGCGCGATCTTGCTAAATAGCAGCCAAGACAATTTCTCGATCCTTTTGAAGGCTTTCATCTGCAAACTTAAAAGCATATCCATCTTGCTGAACGGCAGCCAAGACAATTTCTCGATCATTTTGAAAGCTTTCATCTGCAAACTCAAGAGCCAAGCCATCTTGCTGAACGGCAGCCAAAACAATTTCCCGATCCTTTTGAAGGCTTTCATCTGCAAACTCAAGAGCCTCGCCATCTTGCTGAACAGCAGCCAAGACAATCTCTTTATCTTTTTTAAGGCTTTCATCTGCATATTGAAGAGCTCTACCAGTTCGCTGAACGGCAGTCAAGACAATCTCCCGATCTTTTTTAAAGCTTTCATCTGCAAATGCGAGAGCCAAGCCATTTTGCCGAAAGGCAGTCAAGACAATCTCTCGATCTTTTTTAAGCCTTTCATCTGCATATTTAAGAGCATTGCCATTTTCCCGAACGGCAGCCAAGACAATCTCTCGATCTTTTCTAAAGCTTTCATCTACATACTCAAGAGCCAAACCAATTTGCTGAACGGCAGCTAAGACAATCTCTCGATCTTTTTTAAAACTTTCATCTGCCTGGTAAATCACATAGCCACTTTGCTTAACGGCAGCTAAGACAATCTCTCGATCTTTTTTAAGGCCGTCACGTATAGCAAAAACAGCATCTCCAAAACACCGACCAATATGAATAAAAATTTCTTTATCATTAAAAGTGGGAATTTTTTTAAGGGTAGAGATAATAGAGGCTCCTGCCTTAGAGATAATAGAGCCACCTTCCTGATACCTCTTCTCTGTTACTCGAATGCCACAGTAAAGTTTTTTAATAAATTCATTTTTGATCATGGCTAGTCTTTGCTCATCATTAACTGATACAAGAGAGTTTAAAATAGACAATTGCTCTTCCGCTACCTGCTGAATGTTTTTATTAGCGCTCGATTTGCAAACTGTAGGATCCCATGGATAGCGATCCAAAAGAGAAAGAAATAAACTTTTCGGATAAAATAATTGTGAATCAACCATTAACAACTTTTCCCATCTTCGCTTTTGGTATTGGTAAAGTAGGGCTCTATCTATCAGTTTAAATTCCTGAGGGGTAAAATGCTCTTTTTGCTTAGTTTGTATACATTCTTGGGGAAATACGATAGGGAATGGATAATTCTCTTTAAGTTGAAAAAGAGTCCGTAGCAATGAGATACAAGGATTCTTCTCAAAAAGGCATTTCCATTTTTTACAGGTCAGTAAAATAGAAGAGATGTCATGCATAGAGGGGCTTTGATTGACAATCTGATCAAAAATAATTCCTAACACATCATCAGAAAGTAATGTGTCTAATGAAGCTTCATTGGTAGTGTTTGGCATTGTAGGTGAATGAAGAAAGAGAGGTTTCATAATTGTTCCTTAAGGCAAAGGATTAGTATTACCCGATTTTTTTACAATTGTAAAAATTTTGGATTAAAAATTTGTATTAAAAAATATTTTTTAATTTAAAATAGTTACATCTTTTAATTGCTATAGATTTATAACACAAATTAGGAAATTTAGTACAATATTAAATTTTGTTTGGATAAGACCTTCAAGGATAAAAGTGATCAAATAACTGGTGCGCTCTAACTGCTTGATGCAGGCTCCGTTTGAAAGGCTCGTAAGATAACGTAGCATCTTTTCAAATGTTTTTATCCATAAAGCCACCTGAACTTTCCTTGAAAAGTTTTATGCCGCGCTCCCCTCTGACTTGTAATTTTTTGGGAGAAAAAGTTTCAAAAATTGAATGTCTCTTTTTTAAGGCTTTCATTTAGGAAATGAAGAGCCCAGCTATTTTCCGAAAAGCAGTCATGGCAATCTCTCGATCATTTTGAAAACTTTCATCTGCAAATTGAAGAGCCCAGCCATTTTTCTGAACGGCAGCCAGGACAAACTCTCGATCATTTTGAAAACTTTCATCTGCAAATTGAAGAGCAGAACTATTTTTCTGAATAGCAGTCAAGGCAAACTCTCGATCTTTTTTCAGGCTTTCATCTGCAAATTCAAGAGCCTTGCCCGCTTGCTGAACGGCAGTCAAGACAAACTCTCGATCTTTTTGAAGGCTTTCATCTGCATATTCAAAAGCCCAGCAATCTTCCTCAACGGCAGCCAATACAATCTCTCGATCTTTTTGAAGGCTTTCATCTGCATAGAAAAGAGCCAAGCCATCTTGCTGAACAACAGACAAGACAATTTCTCGATCTTTTGCAAGGTCGTTACGTATATTAAAAACAAACCTTCCAAAACATCGACTAATGTGCATCAAAATTTCTTTATCATTAAAATTGGGAATATTTTTAAGAATAGAAATGATAGAGCTTCCTGCCTGATTCCATTCCTCTACATCTTCTTGACCACCACAGTAAAGTTTTTTAATAAATTCATCTTTAATAATGGTTAATCTTTGCTCATCATTACCGAATGCAAGAGAGTTTAAAATAGACAATTGCTCTTCCGCTACCTGCTGGATATTTTTATTGGCGCTCTTTTTGCAAACTTCAGGATTCCATGGATAGCGATCCAAAAGAGAAAGAAATAAACTCTTCGGGTGAAATAATTCTGAATCAACCATTAACAATTTTTCCAATTTTAGCTGTTGTAAGAATCGATCTATCAGTTTAAATTCCTGAGGGGTAAAATGCTCCTTTTGCTTAGTTTTTATACATTCCTGGGGAAATGTGAGAGGGAATGGATAATTCTTTTTAAGTTGAAAAAGAGTTCGTAGCAAGGAGACACAAGGATTCTTCTCAAAAATGCGTTTCCATTTTTTACAGGTAAGTAAAATAGAAGAAATGTCATGCATAGAGGGGCTTTGATTGATAACCTGATCAAAAATAATTCTTAAAAGCTCATTAGGAAGTAATGTATCTAAGAAAGCTTCATTTGTAGTGTTTGGCATTGTAGGTGAATGAAGAAAGAGAGTTTTCATAATTGTTCCTTAATATATGATTAGCGTTAATTGAATTTTAAAATTATAAAATGACGAAAAAAAATCATATTAAATAAAATCTTTTTTATTTAAAAAATAATTAAATAATTAAATAATTAATTTTTATAGATTTATAACATACATTAAGAAATTTAGTGAAATATTAAATTTTGTTTAATGAAGGCTACCAAGGATAGAAGTAATCAAATAACTAGCGATCCTCTAACTACACGAAATATTTTTATTGCTGAACAGCAGCCAAGAGAATTTCTCGATCTTCTTGAAGGCTTTCATCTGCAAACTCAAAAGCCCCGGCATCTTGCTGAACAGCAGCCAAGACAATTTCTCGATCACTTTGAAAGCTTTCATCTGCATATTCAAGAGCCATTCCATTTTTCTGAACAGCAGTCATGACAAACTCTCGATCATTTTGAAAACTTTCATCTGCATACCCAAGAGCAGAGCCATTTTCCTCAATGGCCGCCAAGATAATTTCTTGATCTTTTTTAAAGCTTATATTTGCAAATCGAAGAGCAGTACCATCTTGCTGAACGGCGGCCAAGACAATTTCTCGATCTTTTTTAAAATTTGCATCTGCATATTCAAAAGCTATGCCATCTTTCTGAACAGCAATCAAAACAATCTCTCGATCTTGCTTAAAGCTTTCATCTGCATATTTAAGAGCATAGCCATTTTGCTGAACAGCAATCAAGACAATCTCTCGATCTTGCTTAAAGCTTTCATCTGCATATTGAAGAGCGTTGCCATCTTTCTGAACAGCAATCAAAACAATCTCTCGATCTTGTTTAAAGCTTTCATCTGCAAACTTAAGAGCATAGCCATCTTGCTGAACGGCAGCCAAGACAAACTCTCGATCTTTTTTAAAATTTGCATCTGCATATTCAAGAGCCATGCCATTTTTCTGCAAGGCAACCAAGACAATCTCTCGATCTTTTTTAAGGCTTTCATCTGCAAACTTAAGAGCCCCGCCATCTTCCTGAACAGCAGCCAAGACAATCTCTCGATCTTTTTTCAAGCTTTTATCTGTATATTGAAGGGCCCTGCCATCTTGCTGAACAACAACCCGGACAATTTCTCGATCTTTTTCAAGACCGTCACGTATAGCAAAAACAGAACATCCAAAACACCGACCAATCTGCATTAAAATTTCTTTATCATTAAAATTGGGAACTTTTTTAAGGGTGGAGATAATAGAATTTTTTACCTGATACCACTTCTCTGTTTCGCGACCGCTACCCAAGTAAAGTTCTTTAATAAATTCATTTTTGATAATGGTTAGTCTTTGCTCATCATTACCTAATACAAGAGAGTTTAAAATAGACAATTGCTCTTCCGCTACCTGTCGAATGTTTTTATTGGCACTCTTTTTGCAAATTTCAGGATCCCATATATAGCGATCCAAAAGAGAAAGAAATAAACTCTTCGGTTGAAATAATTGTGAATCAACCATTAACAATTTTTCCAATTTTAGCTTTTGTAAGAATCGATCTATCAGTTTAAATTCCTGAGGGGTAAAATGCTCTTTTTGCTTAGTTTGAATACACTCTTGAGGAAATGTGAGAGTGGAGGGATGATTCTCTTTAAGTTGAAAAAGAGTCTGTAGCAATGAAATACAAGGATTCTTCTCAAGAATGTGTTTCCATTTTTTACAGGTCAGTAAAATAGAAGAAATGTCGGGCATAGCTTGGCTTTGATTGACAACCTGATCAAAAATAATTCCTAAAAGCTCATTAGGAAGTAATGTGTCTAAGAAAGCTTCGTTTGTAGTGTGTGGCATTGTAGGTGAATGAAAAAAGAGAGTTTTCATGATTGTTCCTTAGTAAAATGGATTAGCGTTACTCGACTTTTTACAATTTTAAACAAGCTAGTTGGTTATTTAAGAAACATTACTGATTCTTTGACCTCGCTTGCTTAAGGTGAGGTTAAGTTATCTTACTGAAAGCAGCTAAGATAATTTCTCGATCTTGTTTAAGGCTTTCATCCACATAATGGTTAAGAGCATAGCCATTTTGCTTAACGGCAGCCAAAACAATCTCTCGATCTTTTTTAAAGCTTTCATCTGCATGTTCAAGAGCCAAGCCCTCTTGCTGAACAGCAGCCAAAACAATTTCTCGATCTTTTGTAAGACTTTCATCTGCACATCGAAGAGCTCTGCCATCTTGCTGAACAGCAGCCAAGACAATTTCTCGATCTTTTTTAAGGCTTTTATCTGCATATTGAAGAACTCTGCCATCTTGCTGAACTGCAGCCAAGACAATTTCTCGATCTATTTGAAAGCTTGTATCAGCATATTGAAGAGCTCTGCCATTTGGCTGAACAGCAGCTAAGACAATCTCTCGATCTTTTTTAAGACTTTCATCTGCATATTGAAGAGCCTCGCCATTTTGTTGAACAGCAGCCAAGACAATCTCTCGATCTTTTTTAAGACTTTCATCCGCATATTGAAGAGCCTCGCCATTTTGTTGAACAGCAGCCAAGACAATCTCTCGATCTTTTTTAAGACTTTCATCCGCATATTGAAGAGTCTCGCCATTTTGTTGAACAGCAGCCAAGACAATTTCTCGATCTTGTTTAAAACCTTTATCTACAAAGGCAAGAGCTCTGCCATCTTGCTGAACGGCAACTAGGACAAACTCTCGATCTTTTTTAAGGCTTTCATCTGCATCTAGAAGAGCCTGAAGATCTTGCTGAACGGCAGCTAAGATAATCTCTCGATCTTTTTTAAGGCTTTCATCATCTACATATTGAAGAGCATAGCCGCTTTGCTGAACGGCAGCTAAGACAATCTCCCGATCTTTTTTAAGGCTTTCATCTACATATTCAAGAACATAGCCGCTTTGCTGAACGGCAGCTAAGACAATCTCCCGATTTTTTTTAAGGCTTTCATCTACATATTCAAGAGCCAAGCCATCTTGCTGAACGGCAGCTAAGACAATCTCCCGATCTTTTTTAAGGCTTTCATCTGCATATTCAAGAGCCAAGCCATCTTGCTGAACGGCAGCTAAGACAATCTCCCGATCTTTTTTAAGGCTTTCATCTACATATTCAAGAGCCAAGCCATCTTTCTGAACAACAGACAAGACAATTTCTCGATCTTTTTTAAGGTCATCACGTATAGCAAAAACAGAACTTCCAAAACACTGACTAATGTGCATCAAAATTTCTTTATCATTAAAATTGGGAATTTTTTTAAGGGTAGAGATAATAGAGCTTCCTGCCTGATCCCATTCCTCTATATATTCTCGACCACCATAATAAAGTTTAATAAATTCATTTTTGATAATGGTTAATCTTTGCTCATCATTACCTAATATAAGAGAGTTTAAAATAGACAATTGCTCTTCCGCTACCTGCCGAATGTTTTTATTGGCGCTACTTTTGCAAACGTCAGGATTCCATAGATAGCGATCCAAAAGAGAAAGAAATAAGCTCTTTGCGTAAAATAATTGTGAATCAACCATTAACAAATGCCTAAATCCTTCTTTTTGGCAAAATAGGAATCGATCTATCAGTTTAAATTCCTGAGGGGTAAAATGCTCCTTTTGCTTAGTTTTGATACACTCCTGAGGAAATTTGATAGTGGATGGACGATGCACTGTAAGTTGAAAAAGAGTCCGTAGCAATGAGATACAAGGATTCTTCTCAAAAATGTGTTTCCATTTTTTACAGGTCAGTAAAATAGAAGAAATGTCATGCATAGAGCAGCTTTGATTGACAACCTGATCAAAAATAATTCCTAACACATCATGAGGAAGTAATGTGTCTAAGAAAGCTTCATTTGTAGTGTTTGGCATTGTAGGTGAATGAAGAAAGAGAGTTTTCATAATTGTTCCTTAATATAACGGATTAGCTTTACTTGACTTTTTACAATTTTAAAATCGAGATCAAAAGATTATGTTAAAAAGCATTTTTTATTAAAAAAATAATTAAATTTTTTAGCTTTTATAGATTTATAACATAAATTAATAAATTTAGTACACTATTAAATGTTTTTACAAAAGGCCAAGGGTGTGATTAAATCTGCACATTGAAAACCAAGCCACGTTGCTGAATAGCTGCCAAGAAAATCTCTCGATCTTTTTTAAGGCTTTCATGTGCAAATTGAAGAAACCTACCATCTTGCTGAACTGCAGCCAAGACAATTTCTCGATCTCTTTTAAAGCTTTCATCTGCAAATTGAAGAGCCCGACCATTTTTCTGAATAGCAGTCAAGACAAACTCTCGATCACTTTGTAAGCTTTCATCTGCAAATTGAAGAAACCTACCATCTTGCTGAACTGCAGCCAAGACAATTTCTCGATCTCTTTTAAAGCTTTTATCTGCAAATTGAAGAGCGCCGCCATTTTGCTGAACGACAGTCAAGACAAACTCTCGATCTTTTTTAAGGCTTGCATCTGCATATTCAAAAGCCGCACCATGTTGCTGAACGGCAATCAAGACAATCTCTCGATCTTTTAGAAAGCTTTTATCTGCATATTGAATAACCCTACCACATTGCTGAACAGCAGCCAAGACAATCTCTCGATCTTGTTTAAACCTTGCATGTGCATATTCAAGAGCCCTGGCATTTTGCTGAATGGCAGTCAAGACAAATTCTCGATCTTTTGTAAGGCTTTTATCTGCAAAGTAAAGAGGACAGCCTGCACTTTGCTGAACGGCAGTCAAGACAAACTCTCGATCTTTTTTAAGACTTTCAGCTGCAAATTGAAAATCATAGCCACGTTGTTGAACGGCAGCCAAGACAATCGTTCGATCTTTTTTAAGGCTTGCATCTGCATAGAGAAGAGATCCGTTATTTCGCTGAACAGCAATCAAGACAATCTCTCGATCTTTTTTAAAGCTTTCATCCGCGTATTGAAAAGCATAGCCCGCGCTTTCCTCAATGGCAGCTAAGACAATTTTTCGATCTTTTTTAAAACTTTCATCTGCATATTGAAGAGCATTACCATTTTGCTGAATGGCAGCCAAAACAATCTCTCGATCTTTTTTAAGGCTTTCATCTGCATATTCAAGAGCCCAGCCACATTTCTGAACGGCAGCCAAAACAATCTCTCGATCTTTTTTAAGGCTTTCATCTGCAAACTTAAGAGCCATGCCCTCTTGCTGAATGGCAGCCAAGACAATCTCTCGATCTTTTTCAAGGCCGTCACGTATAGCAAAAACAGAACCTCCAAAACACCGACCAATATGCATAAAAATTTCTTTATCATTAAAATTGGGAATTTTCTTAAGGGTGGAGATGATAAAGTCTCCTGCCTGATACCTCTTCTCAGTTACTCGAACGCCGCAGTAAAATTTTTTAATAAATTCATTTTTGATAATGATTAGTCTTTGCTCATCACTACTTGATACAAGAGAGTTTAAAATAGACAATTGCTCTTCCACCACCTGCTGGATATTTTTATTGGCGCTCAATTTGCAAACTATAGGATTCCATGGATAGCGATCCAAAAGAGAAAGAAATAAACTCTTCGGATGAAATAATTGTGAATCAATTATTAACAATTTTTCCAATTTTAGCTTTCGTTTAAGTAGAAATCGATCTATTAGTTTAAACTCCTGAGGGGTAAAATGATCCTTTTGCTTAGTTTTGATACATTCCTGGGGAAATGTGATAGGGAATGGATGATCCTCGTTAAGTTGAAAAAGAGTTCGTAGCAATGAGATACAAGGATTCTTCTCAAAAATGTATTTCCATTTTTTACAGGTCAGTAAAATAGAAGAAATGTCAAGCATAGCTTGGCTTTGATTGACAACCTGATCAAAAATAATTCCTAACACATCATGAGGAAGTAAGGTATCTAATGAAGCTTCGTTTGTAGTGTTTGGCATTGTAGGTGAATGAAGAAAGAGAGTTTTCATAATTGTTCCTTAAGCAAGCTCTAGATCATTTTGAAAAATTTCATGTGCAAATTGAAGAGCTCTCCCATTTTGCTGAATGGCAGCTAAGACAATCTCCCAATCTTTTTTAAGGCTTTCATCTGCATATTCAAGAGCATAGCCGCTTTGCTGAACGGCAGCTAAGACAATCTCCCGATCTTTTTTAAGGCTTTCATCTGCATATTCAAGAGCCCAACCATTTTTCTGAACAGCAGTCAAGAGAAACTCTCGATCATTTTGAAGGCTTTCATCTGCATATTCAAAAGCAATGGCATTTTCCTGAATAGCAGCTAAGACAATCTCTCGATCTTTTTTAAAGCTTTCATTTAAAAACTCAAGAGCAGTGCCATCTTGCTGAACAGCAGTCAAGACAAACTCTCGATCATTTTGAAAGGTTTCATCTGCAAACTCAAGAGCACTGCCATCTTGCTGAACAGCAGTCAAGACAAACTCTCGATCTTTTTTAAAGCTTTCATCTGCATATCGAAGAGCCAAGCCATGTTGCTGAACAGCAGCTAAGACAATCTCGCGATCTTTTTTAAAGCTTTCATCTGCATATTTAAGAGCCAAGCCATCTTGCTTAACAGCAGCCAAGACAATCTCCCGATCTTTTTTAAAACTTTCATCTGCATATTCAAAAGCCCAACGACATTTCTGAACAGCAGCCAAGACAATCTTCCGATCTTTTTTAAAGCTTTTATCTGCATATTGAAGAGCCGAACCAGCTTGCTGAACAGCAGCCAAGACAATCTCTCGATCTTTTTTAAAATTTTCATCTGCATATTCAAGAGCCCTACCATTTTGCTGAACGGCAGCCAAGACAATCTCTCGATCTTTTTTAATGCTTTCATCTGCGTTTATAAGAGCCCAGCCATTTTGCTGAACGGCAGCCAAGACAATTTCTCGATCTTTTTTAAGGCTTTCATCTGCAAGCTTAAGAGCCATGCCATCTTGCTGAATGGCAACCAAGACAATCTCTCGATCTTTTTCAAGGCCGTCGCATATATCAAAAACAAAACGTCCAAAACATCGACTAATGTGCACCAAAATTTCTTTATCATTAAAATTGGGAATTTTTTTAAGGGTAGAGATAATAGAGTCTCCTGCCTGATACCTCTTCTCAGTTACTCGAACGCCACAGTAAAATTTTTTAATAAATTCATTTTTGATAATGGTTAATCTTTGCTCATCATTAACTGATACAAGAGAGTTTAAAATAGACAATTGCTCTTCCGCCACCTGCTGGATATTCTTATTGGCGCTCAATTTGCAAACTAGAGGGTTCCATGGATAGCGATTCAAAAGAGAAAGAAATAAACTCTTCGGATGAAATAATTGTGAATCAACCATTAACAATTTTTCCAATCTTCGCTCTCGGTAAAGTAGGAATCGATCTATCAGTTTAAATTCCTGAGAAGTAAAATGCTCCTTTTCCTTAGTTTGTATACATTCCTGGGGAAATGTGATAGGGAATGGATGATCCTTATTAAGTTGAAAAAGAGTTCGTAGCAAGGAGATACAAGGATTCTTCTCAAAAATGTATTTCCATTTTTTACAGGTCAGTAAAATAGAAGAAATGCCATGCATAGAGCAGCTTTGATTGACAACCTGATCAAAAATAATTCCTAACACATCCTGAGGAAGTAATGTGTCTAAGAAAGTTTCATTTGTAGTGTTTGGCATTGTAGGCGAATGAAGAAAGAGAGTTTTCATAATTGTTCCTTAAGGCAAGTGATTAGTATGACTCGGCCTTTTACAAAGGTAAAAAGTCGAGATTAAAAGACAATATTAAAAAATTATTTTTTTAATTTAATGTAATTAGCTGAAGTTTTGCAAAATTAATTAATTCAAGTTGAGACAAGTTTTAGAGCGTTCATTATATCTGAATTTTGGCATGGTTCAATTGAAGGTAACATGTTTATGCCGTCCTTTCAGGACTCGATGTCTTGTTGATAGAACCCAGGCCTCCGCTTCGCTGCGACCTGGGCTGTAACATGACGGCCCTTCAGGCCTTAACAAAAAGACGATTTAGGGACTATAGCAGAGGGACTTAAACATCTCTTGTTAAGGCCTGAAGGGCCGTCATGTTATAGCCCAAGTCGCAGCGAAGCGGAGGCCTGGGTTCTATCAAAAAGACATCGAGTCCTGAAAGGACGGCATAAACATGTTACCTTCAATTGAACCATGCCAAAATTCACATATAATGAACGCTTTAAGACTTGTCTCAACTTGAATTAATTAATTTTGCAAAAGTTCAGTAATTAAATGTTTTAAGTTTTATAGATTTATAACACAACTCAATAAATTTAGTATAATATTAAATCCTGTTTAGATAAGACCCTCAAGAATAGAAATGCTCAAATAACTAGTACTCCTCTAATTGCTTGAAGCAGGCTCCGTTTGACAGGTTGGTAAAATAGCGTAGCATTTTTTCAAATGTTTTTACCCATAAAAGCCACCTGAACTTTCCTTGGAAAGCCTTATGCCACGCTCCCTCCCTGGCTTGTATTTCTTGGAGAAAAAGCTTTAAAAATTGAACGTCAAGCGCGATCTTGCTGAACAGCAGCCAAGACAATTTCTTGATCATTTTGAAAGCTTTCATCTGCAAACTCAAGAACCAAGCCATGTTGCCGAACAGCAGCCAAAACAATCTCTCGATCTTTTTTAAAGCTTTCATTTGCATATTTAAGAGCCAAGCCATCTTGCTGAACGGCAGCCAAAACAATTTCTCGATCACTTTGCAAGCTTTCATTTGCATATTTAAGAGCCAAGCCATCTTGCTGAACGGCAGCCAAACCAATTTCTCGATCACTTTGCAAGCTTTCATCTGCATATTCAAAAGCCATACCATCTTGCTGAACGGCAGCCAAGACAATCTCTCGATCTTTTTTAAAGCTTTCATTTGCATAGTCAAGAGCCAAGCCATCTTGCTCAACAGCAGCCAAGACAATCTCTTGATCTTTTTTAAAATTTTCATCTGCATATTGCAGAGTCGTACCACATTGCTGAACGGCAGCCAAGACAACCTCTCGATCTTTTTTAAAGCTTTCAACTGCAAATTGAAGAGCCGAACCAGCTTGCTGAACGGCAACCAAGACAATCTCTCGATTTTTTTTAAGACTGTCATCCGCATGGTAAAGAGCCTCTCCTCTTTGCTTAACGGCAGCCAAGACAATCTCTCGATCTTTTTTAAGGCTTTCATCTGCATAGAGAAGAGCATAGCCACTTTGCTGAACGGCAGCCAAGACAATTTCTTGATCTTTTTTAAGGTTTTCATTTACATATTTAAGAGCATAGCCACTTTGCTTAACGGCCGCCAAGACAATCTCTCGATCTTTTTTAAGGCTTTCATCTGCAAACTTAAGAGCCATGCCCTCTTGCTGAATGGCAGCCAAGACAATCTCTCGATCTTTTTCAAGGCCGTCACGTATAGCAAAAACAGAACCTCCAAAACACCGACCAATATGCATAAAAATTTCTTTATCATTAAAATTGGGAATTTTCTTAAGGGTGGAGATGATAAAGTCTCCTGCCTGATACCTCTTCTCAGTTACTCGAACGCCGCAGTAAAATTTTTTAATAAATTCATTTTTGATAATGATTAGTCTTTGCTCATCACTACTTGATACAAGAGAGTTTAAAATAGACAATTGCTCTTCCACCACCTGCTGGATATTTTTATTGGCGCTCAATTTGCAAACTATAGGATTCCATGGATAGCGATCCAAAAGAGAAAGAAATAAACTCTTCGGATGAAATAATTGTGAATCAATTATTAACAATTTTTCCAATTTTAGCTTTCGTTTAAGTAGAAATCGATCTATTAGTTTAAACTCCTGAGGGGTAAAATGATCCTTTTGCTTAGTTTTGATACATTCCTGGGGAAATGTGATAGGGAATGGATGATCCTCGTTAAGTTGAAAAAGAGTTCGTAGCAAGGAGATACAAGGATTCTTCTCAAAAATGTATTTCCATTTTTACAGGTCAGTAAAATAGAAGAAATGTCATGCATAGCTTGGCTTTGATTGACAACTTGATCAAAAATAATTCCTAACACATCATGAGGAAGTAATGTGTCTAAGAAAGCTTCATTGGTAGTGTTTGGCATTGTAGGTGAATGAAGAAAGAGACTTTTCATAATTGTTCCTTAAAGCTATTAATTAGTATTAATTGAGTTTTTACAAATTTAAAAAAATCGAGATTAAAATATTTTATCAAACAAAACGTTTTTAATTTAAAGACAAGTAAATTTTTAGCTTTTATAGATTTATAACATAAATTAAGAAATTTAGCACATTATTAAATTTTGCTTAGATAAGGCCATCAAGAATAGAAGTGATCAAATAACTGGTGAAACGTCAAGCTCTTACTGAACAGTAGCCAAGGCAATCTCTCAATCTTGTTTAAAGCGTTCATCTGCAAAGGCAAAAGCCCGCGCATTTTTCTGAACTTAACAATAGCCATGACAATCTCCTGATCTTTTTAAAACTTTCATCTATAAAGCAAGAGCCCAACCACTTTTCGATCTTTTTTAAGGCTTTTACCTGCATATAGAAATTTGCCATCTTGCTGAACAGCAGCCAAAACAATCTCTCGATCATTTTGAAATCTTTCATCTGCATATTTAAGAGCAAAGCCATTTTGCTGAATGGCAGTTAAAACAAATTCTCGATCTTTTTTAAGGCTTTTACCTGCATATTTAAAATATTTGCCATTTTGCTGAACAGCAGCTAAAACAATCTCTCGATCATTTTGAAATCTTTCATCTGCATATTTAAGAGCATAGCCATTTTTCTGAATGGCAGTTAAGATAAATTGTCGATCTTTTTTAAGGCTTTCACCTGCATATTTAAAATATTTGCCATTTTGCTGAACAGCAGCTAAAACAATCTCTCTATCATTTTGAAATCTTTCATCTGCATATTGAAGAGCGCAGCCATTTTTCTGAATGGCAGTTAAGATAAATTCTCGATCTATTTTAAGGCTTTCATCCGCATCTTGAAGAATCTGGTCATCTTCATCAAAGGCAAGTAAGACAATCTCTCGATCTTTTTTAAGGCTTTCATCTGCGAATCGAAGAGCCCAGCTATTTTGCTGAACGGCAGCCAATACAAACTCTCGATCTTTTTTAAGGCTTTCATCTGCATATTCAAGAGCACTGCCATTTTCCCGAACAGCAGCCAAGACAATCTCTCGATCTTTTTTAAGGGTTTTATCTGCAAACTCAAGAGCCCTGCCATCTTGCTGAACGGCAACCAAGACAATCTCTCGATCTTTTTTAAGGTTTTCATTTGCAAACTCAAGAGCCAAGCTATCTTGCTGAACAACAGTCAAGACAATGTCGCGATCTTTTTCAAGGCCGTCACGTATAAAAAAGACAGAACGTCCAAAACATCGACCAATCTGCATAAAAATTTCTTTATCATTAAAATTGGGAAATTTTTTAAGGGTAAAAATGATAAAATCTCTTACCGAATACCATTTCTTTGTTTCCCGACCACCACCACAATAAAGTTTTTTAATAAATTCATTTTTGATAATGGTTAGTCTTTGCTCATCATTAACTGATACAAGAGAGTTTAAAATAGACGACTGCTCTTCCGCTACCTGCCGAATGTTTTTATTGGCACTCCTTTTGCACACTTCAGGATCCCATATATAGCGATCCAAAAGAGAAAGAAATAAACTCTTCGGATGAAATAATTGTGAATCCACCATTAACAATTTTTCCAATCTTAACTCTCGGTAAATTAGGACTCGATCTATCAATTTAAATTCCTGAGAGGTAAAATGCTCCTTTTGCTTAGTTTTGATACACTCCTGGGGAAATGTGACAGAGAATGGATGATTCTCTTTAAATTGAAAAAGAATCCGTACCAATGAGATACAAGGATTCTTCTCAAAAATGTATTTCCATTTTTTACAGGTCAGTAAAACAGAAGAAATGTCAGGCATAAATTGGCTTTGATTGACAACCTGATCAAAAATAATTCCTAAAAGCTCGTTTGGAAGTAATGTATTTAAGAAAGCTTCATTTGTAGTGTTTGGGATTATAGGTGAATGAAGAAAGAGAGTTTTCATAATTTTTCCTTAATATAATGGATTAGCTTTACTTGAATTTTTACAATTTTAAAAATCGAATCTAAAGATTATATTAAAAAACTTTTATTTAAAAATAATTAAATTTTTTAGTTTTTATAGATTTATAACACACATTAAGAAATTTAGTACACTATTAAATGTTGTTTAAAGAAGGCCAGAAGATTTAAATCTGCACATTGAAAGCCAAGCCATGTTGCTGAATGGGTATGATTAAATCTGGAAGTTTATATTTTTAGCAGATCGATACGAAATGGTAGAGCGGGCGGTAGCCGCTTTCAGTGGGAAGCCCCGTATGAAGCGAGCGTGCGAGAGGAATGCGGAGTGGGCATCAATAAAATATAAACCGCGGAAGCGGTGTGAGTGATCTTACGCTGCTTCCGCAGCTCAATGCTATCTTGCCTACACCCCGCATTCCACTCGCACGCTCGCTTCATACGGGGCTTCCCACTGAAAGCGGCTACCGCCGCTCTACCATTGCCACTAACAAGAGAAATTATTTAGAAGGTTAAGTTATCTTGCTGACAGCAGCTAAGATAATCTCTTGATTTTGTTTAAGGCTTTCATCTGCATATTCAAGAGCCAGACCATTTTTCTGAACAGCAGCCATGACAAACTCTCGATCTTTTCTAAAGCTTTCATCTGCATATTGAAAAGCAGAGCCATTTTCCTCAACGGCAGCCAAGACAATGTCTCGATCTTTTTTAAAGCTTGCATTTGCAAATCGAAGAGCACTGCCCTCTTGCTGAACAGCAATCAGGACAATCTCTCGATCTTTTTTAAAGCTTTCATCTGCAAATTCAAGAGCCTCGCCATTTTGCCGAACAGCAGCCAAGACAATCTCTCGATCTTTTTTAAAGCTTTCATCCGCATATTCAAGAGCTAAACCATCTTGCTGAACAGCAGTCAAGACAATCTCTTGATCTTTTTTAAGGCTTTCATCTGCATATTGAAGAGCATAGCCATCTTGCTGAATAGCAGCCAAGACAATCTCTCGATCTTTTTTAAGGCTTTCATCTGCATATTGAAGAGCCCAGGCATTGGCTTGAATAGCAGCCCGGACAATCTCTCGATCTTTTTTTAAGCTTTCATCTGCAAATTGAAGGGCCCTCCAATCTTGCTGCACAATACCCCAGACAATTTCTCGATCTTTTGAAAGGCCGTCATGTATATCAAAAACAAAACGTCCAAAATACCGGCCAATGTGCATCAAAATTTCTTTATCATTAAAATGGGGAATTTTTTTAAGGGTAGAGATGATAGAGTTTCTTACCTGATACCACTTTTCTGTTTCTCGACCACTACCATAGTAAAGTTTTTTAATAAATTCATTTTTGATAAGGGTTAGTCTTTGCTCATCATTAACTGATACAAGAGAGTTTAAAATAGACAACTGCTCTTCCGCTACCTGCCGAATGTTTTGATTGGCGCTCCTTTTGCACACTTCAGGATCCCATATATAGCGATCCAAAAGAGAAAGAAATAAACTTTTCGGATGAAATAATTGTGAATCCACCATTAACAATTTTTCCAATGTTAGCTCTTGATAAAGTAGGACTCGATCTATTAGTTTAAATTCCTGAGGGGTAAAATGCTCGCTTTGCTTAGTTTCGATATACTCCTGGGGAAATGTAACAGGGGATGGGTGATTCTCTTTAAATTGAAAAAGAGTTCGTAGCAATGAGATACAAGGATTCTTCTCAAAAATGTGTTTCCATTTTTTACAGGTCAGTAAAATAGAAGAGATGTCATGCATAGCTTGGCTTTGATTGACAACCTGATCAAAAACAATTTCTAACACCTCCTGAGGAAGTAAAGTGTCTAAGAAAGCTTCATTGGCAGTGTTTGGCATGGTGGGCGAATGAAGAAAGAGAGTTTTCATAATTTTTTCTTAATATAAGGAATTAACATTTTCGAACTTTAATAATATAAAAAGTGATATTATAATATTTAAATTAAACAAAATATTGTTTATTTTACAAATAACTAAACACTTTAGTTTTATAAATCATAACATAATTTAATAAATCTAGTAAATATTAAATTTTGTTTAGAGAAGACCACCAAGAATAGAAGTGATTAAATAACAGGTGTTCCTCTAACTGCTTGATGCAGGCTCCCGTTTGACAGGTGCGTAAGATATCGCAGCGTCTTTCAAATGTTTTGCCGTAAGGGCAATTTCCTTGGAAAGCCTTATGCCGCTCCCCGATTGGCTTGTATTTATGGGCAGAAGAAGCTCCAAAAACACTATAGGTGGGAGTTGACGTCGTGCCAGCTAAGTGCAAGGGAAGAGAATCCATTGCCAGGACAAGATCAACTTGAGCCATTAGATTTTGCAAAGCAGGAAGTGAGAGTCGAGGAATCATGGTACTTATTTGAGGAAAAGCGACAACTAATTCTTCTACCCGCTTCTTTTCAGCTGAATTACCCCAAATCAATAAGAAATGTGCTTGAAATTGTTTTGCCAAATCTCGCAAAAAACCTTGCCAGGTCTTTTGAGAAATTTGTTTATTTGACCAATTTGATCCTGGGCAAACGAGGACTTTTAAACCTTGACACTGCCGCAAATGATCTACAACCGGTTGCAGCTGAATCTTTTCTGAGGGAGAAAGATTTAACTGCACTCCTCCATTGATTGTTTCCTTGAAATTGCCTAAAGCGCTTTGTGCAATAAAAAGATATTCTTCTCTAGCATTTTGACCACTAGGAGGATGATAACGTTTGTGTGTCATTAAAAGATTAGGCCATTCAGACACAGAAGGATAGCCGAAGCCAACCTTCATCGAGCTTCTGGCACACCCTGTGAAGAAGCCAGACTTTGCATTTCCCTGCAAATCCAAAACTAAATCATAGCGTTTTTTGCGCAATTCCCGACAAAAGTGAAACATCTCCTGCCAAGTTTCTCTTTTTAAGAATTGAGAACGCCATTTCTTTGTTTGAACACACAAGACTCCCTGAACCAAGGGATGAGCTTGTATAAGCTCTGCAAAGGGTAGCTCTACTATCCAATCAATTTCGCATTGGGCTTGACATTGTTTAAGATATTGCAAAACAGGAAAAGCATGAATAATATCTCCCAATGAAGACATTTTGACAATGAGAATACGCATGATCGACCTATTTGAAAAGCTTCTGTTCTGCAATTTTAAAGTCATCTGGCAAAGGGGCTGTTAAAGACATTTCATTCCCTGTGATAGGATGATGAAATTGAATTTCCTGTGCATGGAGAAGTAGGCGGGAAGGCCGGTAAGGACATTGAAAATGCTTGCCATACTGAAAATCTCCTAAGATGGGATGTCCCATTCCTGCCATGTGAACCCGAATCTGATGCGTACGACCTGTTTTTGGATAGCAAACAACCAATGATGCCATTCGCTTTTTTTTCAATCGTTCCCATTCTGTACAGGCATAAAGCCCACGCGAGGCGGAAACTTCCCCCCAAATCGTTTGCCCAGCATAAGCTTGTTTTTTGCCTAGGTAATTTTCAACTTTTCCTCTTGCTGGTTCAATTATCCCATCCACAAGGGCAAGATAACGTTTGCGAACTTGAAATTGTTTAAATTGGCTGACGAGATTTTCAAAAGCTGCGGGTTGTTTAGCTAGGAGTAAGACTCCTGTTGTATCACGATCAAGACGATGCACTAATTGTATAGACGGAAACATCCTTTTGCAAAGATGTAAAATTCCTTTTTCATCGCTATTGATTCCAGAAGGTTTATCATAAACGAGTAAAGCATTGTCTTCGAAAAGAATGCGTGAGGGCTCTATTGCATGAGGAGAAACAAAAGAGAAATCTTGCTCCAAATGCAAACAGACATGATCTCCTTTTCCCACAATTGTCGAAGCGAATCGCTCCGTCCGCCCATTGATTTCACAGCCATTGTGTTCGATCAAACGCTTGAGGAAACGAGCCGAATATTGCCCCTCAAGACGCTGACTGAGAAATGATAGCAACTTAGAGCCAGATTCTTCAGGAGTGATCATCCATTCTAACATTTAAATCATTATAACCAAAAAATTAGGTTTATAAAGCTGTAAATTGACCAAGAAAGCGCAAATCATTTTCAGTAAATAAGCGGATATCTTGGATCCCCCTCAACATCATCACAAGCCTTTCAAGTCCCATTCCCCAAGCAAAGCCCGTGTATTGTTCTGCATCAATCCCTCCATTGCGCAATACTTCAGGATGAATCATTCCAGCTCCTGCTATTTCAACCCAGCCGGTTTGTTTACATAAAGGACATCCTTTTCCTTGGCAAACCAAGCAAGTGATATCCACTTCAACTCCCGGCTCGACAAAAGGAAAATAGCTAGGACGATAGCGAGTGGCAATCTCTTGTGTAAAAAGCTTGCTCAAAAAGTCATCCAGTGTCGCAAACAAATCACCAAATGTGACATTTTTATCGATATACACAGCTTCTACCTGATGAAAGAAAACGTGTGAACGAGCAGTAATGGTTTCATTGCGATAGACTTTGCCAGGCGCAATGATGCGAATCGGCGGTTTATTCAGTTCCATGATGCGCGCTTGGATGTTAGAGGTATGCGTGCGCAACAAAACATGCGGAGAAAGGTAAAAGGTGTCTTGCATATCGCGGGCTGGATGATCGGGAGGAAAATTCAGCACTTCGAAATTATAGTAATCTGAATCAATATCAGGTCCATATTGAACAGAAAACCCCATTCCCGACAAAATGGTAATGATTCGATCCATGGCTTGCGTCAAAGGATGCTGACCTCCCCTGTAACGGCGTCGTCCAGGAAGAGTGATATCTAATATTTCATGGGCAAGTTGCTGTTCTTCTTCGCGAACTGTGAGCTCATGTTTGAGCTGGTCGCATTTCGCAGTCACAAACTCTTTGAGATCATTAATTTGTTTGCCGATTTGGGGACGCTGATCAGGAGTCACATCACGCAGCATTTGCATGAGTTGCTGCACAGGCCCTTTTTTGCCAAGGTATTTCACTTGGACATTTTCCAAATCATCAGTTGTCTTCACTTGAGCGACTTGCTGCAGAAATTGTTCGCGAAGTTCTTCGATACGTTGTTGCACGGCCTGCCTCTTAGAAATTCTTGACTTTAATGAGTGCGAATAAAAAAAGAAAGAGCAAAATCAATGATTTTGCTCTTTTGAAGTGATGTTGATCCCTTAAACAAGGGCTTCTTTAGCACATCCCACAATCGCTGCAAATCCACCTGGATCGCTAATTGCCATGTCAGCTAAAACTTTTCGGTTGAGCTCACATCCCGCTTTTTTCAATCCATAAATAAATTTGCTATAGGAAATTCCATTAATTCTTGCAGCAGCATTTAAACGCATAATCCACAAACTACGAAAATCGCGTTTCTTTTGCTTACGATGGGCATAATTATAAGCCATCGCGCGCATCACCGCACCGCTTGTTAAACGCAAGTGATTTTTTCTATCTCCAACAAATCCCTTGGCTAATTTAAATAATCTTTTTTTGCGACGATGAGAAGCTACAGCATTGGTTACTCTAACCATAGCTATTCTCCACGTTAATAATTGACCGAAAAACCTAAATTTAGGTTTAAAACGGCTTTAACTTTATAAATATTTTTTCTATCTATTTGCTTATCCGATGTCCAGGCTTGCATAGCAAGCATCGATTACCGTCTCTGTACAAACAGACAGCGGCTAAAGAAATTTCTCTAGCCTTATGTTATAAGCACATTAAGCGCTTATAAGTTTTCAAATGACCCTCATCTAAAAGGCCAGGTCGGCGTAACTGACGCTTACGCTTAGCTGTTTTATGGGTTAACAAGTGACGTTTACCTGGTTGGCTCATTTTAAGCTTTCCTGATCCAGTCACACGAAACCTAGCCGCAACGGCTTTACGAGTCTTCATTTTGGGCATCGTACAGTCTCCTAACTTAATGCGATTTAGGTTTAAGGAGCTTCGTCTGTCGAACTCTGCTTAGCTCCTTCTTTCTTTTTCTTAGCTCCAGGAGATAAGACCACGAGCAGCATGCGACCCATCATCTTAGCAGGAGATTCAGCAATAGAAATATCTTCTAATTCCTGACACATTGTTTGAACAATCTTTTCTCCAATCTCTGGATGCATCATCTCGCGCCCACGAAATGTACAAGTAATTTTAACTTTATTGCCACTCGTTAAAAATTCGCGAGCATGATTAGTTTTTGTTTCAAGGTCATGAGCATCAATATTAGGTTTAAGCTTAATTTCTTTTACCTTGATTTGATGCGAAGCCTTTTTATTTTCCTTTTCCCGTTTGCTTTGGTCATATCGGAACTTTCCAAAATTCATGACTTTGCAAACTGGCGGATTGGATCCTGGAACAATTTCAACTAGATCTAACCCTTGCTCCTCCGCCATAGCCAATGCCTCGTAAAGAGGCACAACACCCACCTGTTCTCCAGTGTGGCTAATCACGCGGACTTTTGGAGCTCGTATTTCTCGATTAACTTTCAAGTGATTTATTTTCTCCTCTTATTGCCGTCCTTTCCTTCATAAGCATAGGACACAAAGATTCTTGATACACTTTATTTAAAAATACCTCTATATCAACAGATTGATTTTGATTAAATCCTTCTGCTCTTCTTACGCTGATCTTCTGTTTAATTCTCTCTTGCTCTCCTATCAGGACAAGATAGGGAACATTTTCTTTTTCAGCCTCGTGGACCCTTGTGCTTAATTTTGCTTGTCGTGTATCTAATTTGACTCGCAATCCTTTTTGCTGCAAACGTTGGCTCACTTGCCGCGCATAGACCCGATTCGATTCACCAATTGCCATCACTCGCACTTGCTCGGGAGCTAACCAAAAGGGAAACACTCCTTCATAGCGCTCGATTAATAAGGCAATAAAGCGGTCAAAGGAACCCCAAATATGCCGTGTCAAAATGACCAACTTGCTTTCTGCTTGCTGAGCCAATAAAGGATGGAGCTCTTTTAAATGCTGAATGACATTTAAATGAGAAACCGGCCATTCGCGCCCCAAAACATCATGCACTCGCAGCTCAAGGCGAGGACTCGCTGCCCCTTCTTCCTCTTGTAACTCACAAGAGTAAGGATAAGACCGAGGGTGGGTTTGAATCGCTTGTTTTAACCATCCAATGGCTTCTTGTTCTTGTCGAGCTTTAGGACTTTTCTGTCGTGAAGCAATCAAGTACCACTGAGCCTCAAAACCAAACATTGTAATGATTTGTTCAATGAAATGCAAGGAAGAAATTAATTCCGAAACAACTTGGTCTTTAAGACAGCAAATTGTCGCGTGATCGATCAAATAGGCGCACTGACAAAAGAGTCCCCACGACTGAGACTCGGGATATTGGTGAAAAATAGGCGAATATTCAATCATCCTCCAAGGGAGTTCGTCTGGATCTGGGGAGAAATTTCTCAAAAACTCGAGGTGCTGCCTCAAGAGAGAAGAACGCAATCTATACTCTTGCCCTTCAAAGAGAAAGGGCTCCAACGCTTGGGGATCCTCTCCTAAAAACTCTAACTTTGCAGCTAGCGGAGAGGAAAATGAAGCCTCATCTTCAGGCAATTGCTGCTTTAACCAATTGATGAGAATCTGCTGCAATTGAATCCCCTTGGGATGCCACATCACCCCTAATTTACCCATGGGCTTAGAAAAACTAAAAAGATTAAGCCTAGGACCTAGCATGCGATGATCTCTCTTTTTCAAAAAAGAATCATATTTTTTTAAAAAAATTTTTAAATCTTTTGAGGTTTTTTGACAGACTCCTAGAAGACGTGTGACCCTCACCTCTTCTTCTTGAATCTGTTTGATAAAATGACAGGACTCTAGAAGCTTAATCGAGCCGATTTCATGAGTGCTAGTCAGGGAAAGCGAAGGGCATAAGTCATAGAATTCCTCAATTTGCACGAGTTCTAAAATATTGGAACTTTGTTCACCTACCTGTTCAGCCAAGAGAAAATGCGCGCGATGTTCAAGCAACGCCTGAGCATTTTCCCGCATCATGCTAATGAAACGCACAGGATGGTTTTCTTTGATAAAGCGGTGCAAATGAACCTCGATCAATTCTAGCATGCTCTCTGTCAAGGGATTTTCAAAAATAAAATCATAGTAGAAGCCTAAAGAATTGATTCCCCCACCGACTAGGATGACATTGGGAAACAACTGCCATCCCACTAACGCTAAGACCTTAGCTGCCAAATAGCGTTGCTCAATGAAATTTGAAGAAGGTTGAGAATTGTCCATAAAGGGGATAAAGTTAGGTAAGAAATGAGATATAGCTGACTCGAACAGCTGACCTCCACGATGTCAACGTGGCGCTCTAACCAACTGAGCTAATATCTCATGGAAAGAATTAAGAAGATAACTGATTACAAGAATTTTATTCAAGACCAAAATTTTGCAAATTAAAATCTTACCACATGCGCCGTAAAGCCCCCGTCCTTCAGAACGGGGCTTTACGGCGCATGTGGTAAATCGAATGGCATTTTTAGAACTTGAAAAATGGAAATTTCAATCATGGAAGGCTTTGATCAAAGGCTCGACTTTTTGAATCGTTTGCTTATGGTGAGTTTGTTAAATTTTTATTTTATTTCGAATTGCTGTTTTTTACCCGTCCACCTTGTTTTTAAAGGTGTCATTTTTATATAATTTTGAAGACAATCAACTCATGTTCCTTCTCCAACTCCTACTTGGAAGCAAAAATCCACAGAAAACTATGCATAGCGAACTGGATGTTTTAAAAGACATATGTTCCCAATTAGACAGTAATGAAATCTCCTATATGTTGACAGGATCATTTGCTGCTAATTTTTATGCTCTTCCACGTATGACAAGAGACATTGATATTGTCATTGAAATATACCCACAGAATGTTGAAAAAGTTTATAGAATTTTTCAGAAAGACTTTTATATAGATAAAACATCAATCAATGAAGCCATCCAACATCGGAATATGTTTAATATTATCCATAATGACCTTTCCCTTAAAATTGATTTTATTATTCGTAAAGATGACGAATATCGTCAAATCGAATTTCAAAGAAAAAAAAAGATCTATCTTGATAACATCCCTATTTGGATTGTAACTCTGGAAGATCTTATTATTTCCAAGTTATATTGGGCAAAAGACAGCCACTCTGAAATACAAATGAAAGATGTTAGAAATCTTCTGCTATCTTCACCGCAAATTGATTTCTCTTACATGAAAGAATGGATAGACAAATTAAATCTATTTACCCTGTATGAGAAGGTCAAAATCAATGAATGATACTTCTCCTATGATGGATAAAAAAATGCGTGAGATGATCAATGCTAAAGACCCTATAGAACGTCTAAAAATGGGGTGTTCAATGTATCATACATCACGATATTTAATCGAACGTGCCATATTAGAAAAAAATCCCTCTATTTCCAAAATCGACCTTAAAAAGGAAATTTTCCTCAAATTTTATCGTGATGATTTTTCACCTGAGGAATGTGAACGAATTATTAAACACCTTCAAACCCATGGAAAAGATCATCTTGAACCCTTGACATCGAATCATACCATCAATTGATTAAGGAAGAAATCATGCAAAGTTACACAGTGATTAAAAAGCCCTCTCAAATAGTTATGGGTATTGAATGTCGAACCTCTAACGATCCTCAGGCAGGCCCTTATGATATTCCACGCCATTGGAAAAAGTTTTATAGTGAAGACATTATCGATCAAATTCCGAATAAAATTTCCAATGAAATCATTGCTCTTTATTGCGATTATGAAGGCGATTATACCCAGCCCTATTCATTAGTTATTGGCTGTCCTGTGACTTCTCTTGATCTTATCCCTATAGGAATGGTCGCTAAAATTATTCCAGCTGGATCCTATGCAGTTTTTCGTGCAATAGGAGATTATCCTCAAAGTTTAGTTGAGACTTGGGGACAGATTTGGCAGCATGTAGACTTAGAACGCACCTATACTGGCGATTACGAGTTATATGTGAATCCATTCACCTCAGAATCAACTCAGGAAGTAGAAGTCTTTATCGCTATCCAGCGCACATCACTTTCGCAGAAATTGAGCAAATGACTCAAAAGAACAAACGGCTGTTTTCTGCTATTAAAGCATTGAACCTGCCAAAGCCGGCTTAGCTTTTCACTCATGATCATGGCCGTGTTTTGCATTTGCTTGTTGGACCGTGACAGCAATGTGAGCAATATAATAAAGAGAGGTTCCTTCAAAGCCAGAGTCTGTGCCTACAAAAAGCCACAAACGTCCTTTACTATCTGTTTTCATTCTTAAAGGGTTGCCCTCATTTGTGAACTCTTTAGGCTCAAATTGAGGATTTGAGGGATTGACCAAAGAATTAGCTAAGTTGCCTACGACAATGGCATTGTTTCCTCCCTGCGATTGTTCACCCTTATCTACATTCAAGCCATAGGTGCCATTGATATCGACCTTATGCGGCTCTATTTTTGATGCTCCAACTTTAAAGTAAACACTTTCACCTGGAGAGCCACCAATACCTATTAATCCGGGAGGAATATCGTTCTCGATTAGAACATCAAAGGTTAAATCATAGAAAGTATGGGGTTTTAATCCTTTAACCTGACGTTTGATAAACATAAATAAATCATCGCTGTGATTATTTCCTGTTAAAAATATTCCCTGAGTTAGAATGCGTCCATTAAGCGGTAAGGCAGCCGGAAGAGTAGTCCATCCCCAGGCTAATTCAAAAAAAGCTTCTTGTCCGACAGGATAATCAGCAAAATCTCCTTGCCAGCCTTGATTATTCACTGAAAAGTCAAACTTAAAATGCGTTGACTTAGCTTCCACCTGAAAAGATGAGAAAATCAAGCAAACGGTAAATAGAAGAAAAAGAGAAAATTTATAAAATACATTCATGATCATTATCCTTTTATTTATGAGAAGACTCAGGATTTATTGAGCAGTTTATCAAACGGTCTGGATTGATACAAAACCGTTTCCTCTCGAATAGGCGCAATATGCCCCTATCTTGTTCGATTTTTATTACACTAGCATTCTCATAATTTTCTAGTCGAGGAGCTTTATCTAGAGTAGAAAAGAATGATTTTGGATGAGCAGTTTTTTATCCTTCTTCTTTTCTCCCTTGAAAGAAGGCTTGTAAAGCTGCAATATTAACCTCTGAAATGCCCTTTACTTGTCTCAATTCCTCGGCACTTGCTATTTCAACTTTCTTTAGACTTCCAAGATGAGTTAAAAGTGCTTTGCGCTTGACAGGACCAATCCCTGGAATATCATCAAGAGTACTACGTAAAGTTTGCTTAGAACGTCGCTTGCGATGAAAGGCAATTGCTACACGATGAGCTTCATCACGAATCTTTTGCAACAAAAAGAGAACCGGAGAATTTCTTTTCAAAATAATAGGGTCTTTGCGATCTGGCAAAAAGACCTGCTCTTCTGTCATTCCTTTATCATGTCTTCCCTGTTCTTTAGCTAAGCCGATAAGATCGACTCCGGTAACATTGAGTTCTTCGAAAACCTTTAAAGCAACGTTTAATTGACCTTTTCCGCCATCAACAATGACTAGATCGGGTAAGTCATTTTCTTGCTTCGCACGCTTATAGCGACGCATCAACGCCTCGTGCATAGCCACATAGTCATCGGGTTTGGTCCCCATTTTCAACCGATAAGTGCGATAACGTTTGCTGTCTTTGATTCCATCGGTAAAGACGACCAAGGAAGAAACGGGCTCCGATCCGGCAATATGAGAGTTATCAATACATTCAATTCGAGAAGGATAGCGAGTGAGTTCCAATTGCTCTTGCATTTCCAATAAAGTTTTTTCACGCAAAGTCTCTTCATTTTTTTGCGACTTAAAAAGAGCTTCAGCATTCGCTTGCGCCATATCCAATAAAGCTTTTTTTTCTCCTCGCTGCGGCACATGCAGAGTCACTTTACGGTTTTGCCGTCCAGATAAAATTTCTTCAATACTTTCACGATCGCTTGAAATTGTGGGCAAAAGAAGGGCAGGAGGAATTTCTATTGGCCCTTCATAATATTGCAAGATAAAAGAACCGAGCAATTCAGCATCCTCTTCTACACTGTTGTGAAAATCAAATTGACGTGATCCAATCAATCTCCCCCCTCGAAACAGAAGTTGAACTAAAAGAACTTCTTCTCCATGGCGATAAATGCCAATTGCATCAACATCAGGGCCTAAAGGACGGTCAACATGTTGGCTTTCAATTGTTTTTTCAATATGGCGAATAGCCTTAAAAATTTGCGCAGCCCTTTCAAACTCTAAATTCTCAGACAAACGATTCATTTCTTCATAGAGATCTTTTAAAACTTCCTTGTCTTGACCACGTAAAAACTTAATCGTTCTTTCTAAATGATGATGATATTCTTCTTGGGTACATTTTTGTGCACAAGGGCCAGCACAGCGCTTCATTTGATAGAGAAGGCAGGGACGGCGGATACGTCGGGCCAGTTCTTGATTAGAACACTGCCTCAAGGGAAAAAGACGATTCAACAATTCTAATGTTTGACGTGCAGCTTGAGCACTCGTATAAGGACCAAAATAGAGCCCATCAGGTTCAGGCGAACCACGATAGCGCACGAGTTTAACAGTAGGCCAAGATTCCTGAAGGTCAATTTTTAAAGCAATATAGCTTTTATCATCTTTAAGTAATGCGTTATAGCGCGGCTTATATTGCTTGATCAAGTTATTTTCAAGTAGCAAAGCCTCCTTTTCAGAGGTCACAACAATCGTATCAATATGATCAATTTTGGCAACAAGGTAAGGAACCATGAGGCGACCATCGCGTCCTGCTACAAAATATTGCTTGACACGTTGCCTCAAATTTTTAGCCTTTCCTACATATAAAACTTCCCCTTGCTGATCTTTCATAAGATAAACGCCAGGCTGCATAGGAAAAAAATTGATCTTTTTGGGGTCAAAAGACATAAATCCATCAATATTAGTAAGATCGTTCAAACTTCATTTGATTTTTGATGGGAGATCTTTTCAATTCTTCTTTTTCTTCGACAATTTTAAGATAGAATTGTCGAAAGTTATCTTTAAGTCTTCTTCGACAATCCTGTAGATATTCATAAAGTCTTTCCCATTCCCTATCCTTGAGAATTTTCTTTAATGCAATTTGGAAGGCTTTTTGACTGGTAAAAATCAGCTTTTCATTGCTAATTTCTCTCCAAAGAGTCATCCCCTCTTCTTTTAAATTCTGGACCGTTCGAACAATAAGAGTCTTATCGCCTTTAAAATAAGGATCTGTCACCTCTTGAGTAGCCAATCGCCCACGTTGTAAGCGAGTCAAAGAGCGATCGAAAGGGGCCACAACGTTTTTGTCTTCTCGTTCAATTTTATTGGACGTGAGGACATAGGTATGCGGAAAGTCTGGTCTTCCTGATAAGGAAATAGAATTTATATTCATAAGAATTCCTTAATCCCATCTATGAATTCATACTCCATATTCCTATTTTAACACGGAAAAGAGATTTGTTTCAATTTAGAACGGGTAAACGAGAAGCTCCTTGCTTTTCTTGCATGGCCAATTGACCACAAGCAGCCGCAATATCCTCTCCCTTTGTATAGCGGCAGGTATTGACAATATGAGAACCATAAAGCACGCTACGGAATTGCTTAACTGATTTCTTATCTGGACGTTTTAATTTAATCCCAGGAACAGGATTATAAGGAATGAGATTGACTGTGCATTGTTTGCCCTTTAATAGATGTGCTAGCTCTAAAGCATGGTCGGGGTGATCATTAATGCCAGCTAATAAAGTGTATTCATACGTAATATCACGCTTCGTTTTTTGAGCATATTCATCCATTGCTGCCAAAATATCTTCTAATGGATATTTACGTGCATAAGGAATGATCTTTTTGCGAATGTGTTGATTAGGGGCATGTAGAGAAAGAACCAAATTCACTTTAAGTCCCTCTAACGACAAACGACGAATCCCCTCCACAATCCCTACTGTAGACACCGTGAGGCGTCTTTGAGAAATATTTAAAAAATCAGGATGACTTAAGAGATAAATGGACTTAATAACCGGTTCATAATTTTTAAGTGGCTCCCCCATTCCCATGTAAACAACATGGGAAACCTTTTCGCCCTTGGGAGCCAACCATTGATTAATTTGTAAAACCTGCTCAATAATTTCAGAGGGTCTTAAATTACGAAAAAACCCCTGCTGCCCTGATGCACAAAACGCACAGCGCGCCGGACATCCCACCTGAGAAGACACACAAACCGTACGGCGCGTCCCAGAACAAATTAAAACCGATTCAACCAATTGGCCATCTCGTAGCCGCCAAAGAAATTTAAACGTTTCCCTATCGCTAGATTCAGTTACTCGTACTCTTTCCAATACCGGTAAACGAATATGAGCACTTAATTTTTCCCTTAGCTCTTTGCTCAAATTCGACATCTCTTGCCAAGATAACACTCCCTTTTGGAAAATCCAATCCAAAATCTGCTTGGCATGAAATTCTTTTTCCCCCTGCTCTTTTAACCAGGTCGCCCAGTCTTTGTAATTTAAATCAGCATAATCTAACATAAAACCAAAATCATAAAAATTTTTAATTTTATGATATCAAAAGTAAAGATATATTTCTAGTTAAACTTCTGCGGTTGAAAAATTGGATCATTTTCAATTGACTTTTTATTTCATTAAATTATAATGATTCTAGCTTTTCAAATTTTAAAAAAATTTCTAACAAAAAATTAAATTATTATTTATTAGCTCAATTTCATTAAATAAAATAGGAGAGAACGATGTTAAAAAAGATATTAGTCGGTTGCAGTTTAGCCATTTGCGCCGTTAGCGGCTTACAGGCAATGGAGCAAGACATTTCTCCTTCTACTCCCCTTGAACAAAACAGCATCGAAAAACAAATTCTTGCAAATGAAGAAAGCGACAAAGATCTTAGTCCTGGCGCCTTAGTTTGCAATGGCAAGGAAGACAAGTGCACGAAAGAGGGAGATCAAGAAGAAACTTCTTCTTCTATCCTTTTCTCTGTTTTCTGCGAAGATCATGAAGATGAAGAAAATCTATTAGCCTGCAAAGATTGCCTATAATTTATCCGAGCGTATAAATAAGACAAAGTCTGTCTGCAGAACTTTGCTTTTGCAGACTCTTATTTTTTTTCAATAAAAGCCATATGCAGGCGTCTCCACCAAAGTTTGATGAAACGCTTGACATCCTTTTGTCTGATTAACCATTTTATCAGTATCCAAACTCCAAAATAAGCATACAGAGCTTGACCTGTTTCCCAAAAATGACGAATGACCATGGAACTGGTGACATTGCGTAAGTCAAAATCAATGAAGACTCGGCGCAGTGAAGCATAACGCAGAGAAGGATGGAGGCAAAAGCGGCAGAAAAAATCGAACCCCCCTTGCATGTAAAAATCGGTTCGAAAGAGGCCTAATATTTCAAACAAATCTTTTTTAAACCAGCAGGCTTGCAAACTCGTCGGCTGCTGTCCATTTTTTAGAAGGGATAAGGTCAGATGACGATAGAGCAATTTAGCTTCTGAGTGGCCATCGCGTAATAACGTCGCACAATAGATCAAGTCGGGCATTGACTCTTGGATAGCCAAACTCATCACAGACAAAAGAGTTTTGAGATGAATATAAACATCTCCAGGCAACAAGACATTAAGATAACTTCCTTTAGCTAAGGCAATACCTTGATTCAAAATAGAATAAAGATCATAGGTAGGAGCAGAATATAGGCGAATATAAGAAGAATAACCATTCAAAACTTCTAACGTGCGATCAGTAGAACCAGCATCAATGACGAGAATTTCATAATGGGGATAGTGTTGTTTGATAATGCTATCTAAAGTTAAAGGGAGAATTTGAGAACAGTTAAAAGTAGGCACTAAAACGGTGACAAAGGGTAAAGAAGCGCGATCTACTGATAAAGAAGGTATCAATTCTGAAAGAAAAGGATTCATAATGTGACTTTCAATTAAAACTTGTGCCATATAGATAATTATAATAAACTGGATTTTATTAAAACAACAGGCAATAAAATAAAATGATTTCATTTAATTCAACAATTACAAACCTAGGCGCATTTAATACATCTATTCTATGGCAAATAGCTGAAAGCTACTGTAATATAGGACAAACAGCTTATCGAATCGTAAAAATTGAAGGAAAAAGAATTGATTTAGATCCAACCGATTCCAATTCTAATTTTTTAATAACCTTAGCAAAAATCATTTCTTATTTCAGTTTGATTTTACCCGCAATCGCTTTATGTATTCGGGAAGGGTATCGAAGATCTTATCAATTTGAAATCATACCTAGGCCATTAGATGAATACAATATTGAAGAAGATGACTTAAAAGACGAGGTAAATGAACGTCCATGCGTTGATACCGCTTATAAAATAGAAGAAGTCATTACCCAACTTCAACAAGCTCAAAAGGAAGGAGAATTCAAGCTTGGACTTTTTGTGGGAAGAAGTCAGGATGAAACTATTCCTCAAGAAGAAGGCTGGCTATGGTGCAGTCTAGATAGTAAAGAGATCACATCTTCTTTGCATAAACGATTGCATCTATGCATGGATTTTAATGATCAAGAGGAAATGCAAAAAATTCAAAGGCTATTTGATAAGGTGGTTTCTGATTTCAGCGTCCTTAAATTCTTTCGTTCTCCATGGAAAACACTCAAAAGCCTCTTAGCGAACAAACCAGATGCTGAATTAGTTGCAGAAGGTTGGGCAGGTTTTTCAATAGTTAAGTCTATTAATCATCCTATTTACCAAGCGGCACATGCAACGATGGTCACTCCAATCAGTGATATTACGAATTACCATCAAGAAGAAGAAAGAGTGTTTAATCAATGGAAACAAAACATAGGCGAACAAGCTGTAAATGAACACTATCAAAAATTTCTGACAGACATGCCGGAAGATGAAAAACAAGAAACATTACGGATGTATTCAGGAAGTGACCAGGGATTACAATTAAACTTTATGCGCACTATATTGAAACAGAATGGTTTGACACCTCAAAAAATGGACCGTGTTCCCGAACTTTTAGCAAAAATTAAAGCCTATCTTTTGAGAGATTTTGAAGAAGTCACATTGATGAATGGAGTCTATCCCTATAGAGATAAAAAGGAAGAAATCATCACTGAGTATTGGATTGCACGCCATCCATTAAATTAATCAATAGATCTATAAAAATAGATCTATAAAATATGAGTTGCGTTTGATGTAAAAATCTGTTGGAATTAGATGGTTCTCTTGTAGTCCTTCAGACTACATGACGAGGGGGCCATCTAACCCAGGGCGATGCTTTGGGCTATTTCTATTTGAAGCCCTTCAGGCTTAAAGGCGCATAAAAACTATAAAGGATAAAGACTCGCTTTGAGCATGTCCTAACCATACCAAAAACTATAAAGTCTAAAGATGCACTCTGAGCATGTTCTAAAAATGCTAAGCAATTGAGATAAATACCTTTCCCATGTAAAATGATTCCTTTTATCTAAGGAAGCATATGATTACCTTTCAAGAATTTCTAAATAGACTCACCGCTTTTTGGGAAAAACAAGGCTGCATTATTCATCAGGGATACGACTTGGAAGTGGGGGCCGGAACATTCAACCCTGCCACTTTTCTGCGTTGCCTGGGTCCTGAACCTTATCGAGCTGCTTATATCGAGCCCTGCCGCCGCCCAACCGATGGGCGCTATGGAACTAACCCCAATCGTCTACAGCACTATTTCCAATATCAGGTGATTCTAAAACCTTCGCCGGACAATATTCAAGATTTATACTTGCAATCATTGGAAGCACTAGGATTCAATCTAAAAGAACATGATATTCGCTTTGTACATGATGACTGGGAATCTCCCACATTGGGAGCTTGGGGACTTGGATGGGAAATCTGGATGGATGGGATGGAAATCACTCAATTCACCTATTTCCAAGCAGTAGGAGGAGTGGAACTTAAGCCCATTACAGGAGAAATTACCTATGGAATTGAACGTCTTGCCATGTATCTTCAGAAAGTCAATAGCATTTTCGATCTGCAATGGAATCAGGAGCTCACTTATGGCGATATTTATCATCGCAATGAAATAGAATGGAGCCATTACAATTTTGAAAAAGCTTCTACTGCGATGTGGCAAAAGCACTTCGAAGATTACGAAAAAGAAGCCAACAAGTTGATTGCAGAACATCTTTCCATTCCTGCTTATGATTTTGTGATGAAAGCTTCTCATGCTTTTAATCTTTTAGATGCCCGTGGAGCGATTTCTGTCACTGAGCGAACAGGCTATATTGCCCGGATACGTGATTTAGCCCGTCAAATTGCTGAAACTTACATCACAAGCCGCGAAAAACAGGGCTATCCCCTTTTAGCACGTGCCAAAGCCAAGCAAAAACCTTTTTCACCGCTTTCTAAGGATAAACTTTTACTATCGGAAACACTTCTTAATGCCCATCCAGATCGCAAAGAAGATTATCTTTTAGAAATTGGATCAGAAGAGCTGCCGGCGAGCTTTGTCACGATTGGAGGTCAGAATTTAGAAAAGCAAATACGCGCATTGTTGGAAAAAGAAGCAATTGCCTTTGAACACATCAGCGTTTACTCCACACCTCGACGCTTAGCGGTCTACGTCCATCAATTAGCAATGGGCAAGCCGGCTCAAAGCATTGAAAAAAAAGGTCCCTCAATTGAACAAGCGTTTTCGCCCGATGGTCAGCTCAAGGCTGCTGGAGAAGGCTTTTTCCGCTCTCTTGGGATTCCAGCTCCAACGTTAGAATCTATCCAGCTAGGTCAAATTTCCGGACTAGAAATGCGTTCTATTAAAGGCTCTTCCTATTTATTTGGCACTCTCCATCAAAAAGGAAGAGCAACAGCTGTCATCTTGCAAGAACAATTACCTGCTTTGATTCTCAATTTAGAATTTCCCAAGAAAATGCGCTGGGGAGAGGTCGACATCACATATGCTCGCCCGCTTCATTGGATTGTTTCGCTTTTTGGCCAAGAGGAAATTCCTTTTCAAGTAGGTCCCCTTCAAGCTGGACGAACCACTTATGGTCATCGTCTCTTGGCTCCTCAGGCAAATTCTCTCAGGAGAGCGCAAGATTACGTTCAGACTCTCAGTAATTTGTTTGTCATGGCAGATTCCAAGAAAAGAGAACAAAGTATTCAAGCCCAGTTAAATGATTTAGAGACTCAACTTAAAGTGAAGATTATTGAACGCGAGCGCGTCATCCCCCAAGTTCTCAATTTAGTCGAATGGCCGCATCTCACTTCTGCCACTTTCCGACCCGAATTCCTCCGAGCTCCCAAAGAAGTATTGATTTCAGAAATGGTGGAACATCAAAAATATTTTCCTGTCATCAATCCAGACGGTTCTTTAAAAAATTTATTTATTATTACGGCTAACGTTCCTCCGACTGATCAAATCAGACAAGGCAATCAACGCGTTTTATCTGCTCGCTTATCAGATGGCGTCTTTCTTTATGAAGAAGATCTCAAATTACGTTTAGAAGATTTTAACGAGAAACTTAAGAAAGTCACGTTTCAAAAGGAGTTGGGAACAGTCTATCAAAAAGTCGAGCGCATTCTTGCTCATGCCCAGATAATCCAACACATGCTGAAGATTGGCATTCCGGCCCAAGTTGCACGCGCTGCTTTACTTTCCAAAGCTGATCTAGCCTCTAATATGGTCTATGAATTTCCGGAGTTACAAGGGATAATGGGCACTTATTATGCTATCGCGCAGGGAGAAGATCTGGAAGTGGCAAAAGCCATTGACGAGCATTGGATGCCGCGTGGCGAAAACGCTCCATTGCCCGAAACAGAAACAGGAACTATTATTAGCTTATCAGATAAATTCGATAACTTATTAGGCTGTTTTAGTTTAGGCTTGAAGCCAACTTCTTCTAGCGATCCTTATGCTTTGCGTCGCCAGGTTCTTGGAATGATTAAAATTTTGATTAAAGGCAAATATGCGTTGCCGCTCCGCGAATGCCTGCTAGCTTGTGCTGATCATTTTTCTTCGTCTATCATAAGAAACAAACAGGAAGTCATTGATGAGATTTTAGCTTTTATTACGAATCGGATTAAAACTGTCTTTCAAGAATATGGCTTTCAAAAAGATGAAATTGAGGCTAGTCTGGCCTATGGCTGTCACGACATTTATGATACGTTTTGTCGAGTCAAAGCGCTGCACGAATTTCGCAAACAAGCCAAAACACAATTTATCTCGCTATATGAAGTGTATAAGCGCGCCAAAGGACAACTCAATGGCCATCAAACCAAACATGTCATTCAGGAACACTTGATCGAACCTGCTGAACAACAGCTAAACACTCTTTTAAATTGCCAGCATAGCGCATTCCAAGAGGCTCTGACCAAGCGTGATTATCATCGCGCCTATGCCTTGATTGCGACCATTCAACCTGCTTTAGCAGATTTATTTGATCAAGTGAAAATTTTGACAGATGATTCTAAAATTAGAGAAAATCGTTTGGCTTTATTGCACCGTGTTTTTAATTTGTTTAATGAGATGTTAGATTTCAGTAAGATTCAATTAACAGAGCAAGGCTAATCGCTTCTAAATTATTGCCACCATTCAGAGAGCGATTGAAGGCGTCAATTCGTAATCAAATGTCGTCAAATGACTCTTGATATAGCAATAACCAGGAGAAGCATCTAAACGCAAAGGAAGACCCATAAGTAAATAATGCACCTTCGAAGCGGTGGAACATAAAAATCTTGGCCTAAAGGGAAAATTGCTTGAATATGTGGGTGAAGAAAGCAATTGATTCACTATCTTGGTTTCAAGATCATAAGAATAGATTTGAGTAACTAGCGAAGATGTTTTAACATTTTCAAAAGCAAAAAATAAGCGATTAAGATGCAAATGGGCTGCAACAAGCAAACCATCAATAGGAGCAACGCAGGTTGCTAATATTTTCATTTCAAAACCCTTTTCTAAAATTTTAATTTTCACAATCTGGATTTCAGCATTTTTCGTTACCATTGTTATCCCAATAAAATCTTGTCCATCGGGTAAAATACAATTAAAACTATAGGATACAGATTCTTTTATCCAATTCACCGGTGTTCCATTCTCCACTATCTGCTGCTTAGTTAGTGAAGCAAGAGAAGTTGCAAACAACTGATTCTTACTATTCAAAACTAAATACGTCTCTCCAAATACACAATTTAGAGAAGATATTAAGACGTCTTGAGGGATTGAAACTTCTAATAAATCTGTGGCTGAAGATTTCAGATCAGCAATAGAGATTTTCTCTCTTTTATCTGCCATCCATTCTCTAATATAAAGACTATCTTCTCTAATTGTGAGCCCAAGAATCTCTTCTTTTACCTCATAGTGCTTTTGAAATTCCCCGTCGTTAGAAAAACAAAATACAGCAGAATCACCCCTTCTATTGCTGACAATAAAATCATGGGAGCGTGCGACATAGGCAGAGTTTTTATAAATTTTTTTAGGGGCTACCACAATATTTTCGGGAATCTTTATACTAGAAGATGAAGAATGATCTTTTAATAAAAAACGAGAGATTGAATTTTTTTCTTCGATAAATGAAAAGACTTCAATTCCTGCCTGGCTACCATAGGCATCACCAAATACCGCTCCAGTAAATTCTTCATTTTTCTCTACAGGCATATTCTTTATCCATTGTGTCAATTGGCGAAATTGGCGAGCCAATAATCCTTCAGATTGAGTGATAAGGTTGCAGGGGTCAAGAAGAAGCTTCTGAAATCCAATGGAGGAAATAAGGGATTGGCAAAAAGAAAGGGAATTAATTAATGTGTGATAATTTTTTGCTGTTGATCCAAAAGCTAAACATCCCTTCAAACTGTCACAGACAGTTTGATTGGTAAAACGTCCCTCATTCTCCTCTGGTAAAAAAAACTTGGGAATAATTGCAGAATCGATAGTATTCATGGCATCTCCTTTAATGTTTGGAGCAATGAGGATAACACCAAAAATGAGAAAAAGAAAAACATTTTATTTCATTACTTTGGATACACATTCCTAGTAAATCCATTACATTAGTTCTAGCCTATTGGGATGGGTTCAAACTCCCGATGCGTTAAGCTAAGAGATGACGTTAAGCTAAGAGATGACGTTAAGCTAAGCGACGCCTTCAGTCGCCCGCCGCTTCGTTCTGAGACTGATGTATAGGGGCAGTTGAGATGACTACCTAAACTTCTTACATTTAACGAAATTTAAAAAGTAAAATTCACTATGCATAGGCTACTGCATATACATAGTGAACGCTTGAAATTATTGAAATTGTCTTTCTAAAGTATAAGACAAAACGTGTGATATTGTAGAACCAACCGAAATGGGGTGGCCCTTCAATATAAGAGGTGAGCCATCTTTTTTTGATCGTATTGCGACAAAATTAACTGTCTCATTTATCCCAAATGAAGGATTAACTATTGAAACAGTGCCTACACCGTGGATAGGATCGGTAAGGCTGAGAGTAATTGTAGTTCCAGCGAGAATTCTGAAAAAAGTCACATCGCCAGGTGTACCAGCATAACTAGCACCTGCCAGAAAATGCGCCGTTCCATTGCCAAATTCATCAAAGGAAATTTGTCCATCTATTGTTAAAGATGTTCCGGTTGTTCCCGCACCGCTTACACCACCTACAGAATCGGCCCCTATCACCCAGGCTCCAGCAAAATCTGCTAACTTAAGTGATTTGATTTTGCTATGACGATTGTCGCGTTCGCGATAGCCAGAAAAACCGGAAAGACCGTGTTTTTCAACTTTTTGCTCAATAGTAGATTCATCTACTAAATTAGAAGTGACATTTAAAGTTTGTTCACTTGCTATACAAGGCATCGTGAATAATGCAAATGACCAAGCGATCATTTCAAATGTTTTTACTCTTAACATTTTTATCCTCCTTTGTGGATTAACCAATAATCAAATATTTTATTGCTAAGAAAAGTTATATCTCATTTCTCTTCTTTAGATGTCAATCAAACAAGTCGTGAGTTAAGATTTTCAACCATTATCAACAGAAACTAGAAAGTTGGGTCTTTCTATAGTCAATAACAAATCAAATAAAGTTTTACAACTGGATTAATAGTTTGATCCTTAAAGTACACGAAATAATAGTAGTATATCTATTCGTAAGTAAATGACAGCCGAATAAAATTCATTAAAAGTCAGCGATCCTGCTTATCTTTTACCTGTAAACAGGATTAGGGCAAAAAGCGGTTCTTTTGATCGGGGGGAGGCACCATGCATTGCGTTTGTGGAAAAAAATAGTGCCGATTGGTTGCGACTAGGCGATACATCCAATCAAACATCCAGCTGGGAAAAATAGAGAGCCATCCCACCAAGAGCCAAGGCCAGCCCAAGCGCCAAGCAATCCGTAGAGCCGCTTTGGCCAAAATTGAAATGCGCGGATAGGGAGAGTGGTAATTTTCAATTAAAATGAGGCTATCTGTAAATCTTATTTCAGCAGGTAGATTTTTTAAATAATGAGCTGCTGTTTTTCCTTGCAAAGGAGCAAAAACAAAACATTGCTCCTTATCTTGCTTCAGCAAAAATTGGACGGTTCGATCACAGAGACCGCAATTTCCATCATAAAAAACTAAATGACTAAGAGGATTGCTCATCGTTTTTTCCTTAAATTTTTTTATCATTCTATCCGAACTTTAGGTGGATGACGCTTCAAGTCATCAAACTGCTTAGCTAATTCTAAAGCTTGATGATCCGAACACTGTCCACTTTGAATGCGGATTTTAATTTCTTCTCGCTTTTCCATCCAATTGCGATCTAAAATCTTCTGAATGGTTTCTATCAACTGCTGCTCAGCTCGCTCTTTATTGATTTTCTTATGCACTAAATCCGACAAAACTAATTGCCCTTCGGCCTCATTCAAATCAATAGCCAACGAAAGTAAATCGCACGGTCGTTGGTTTTCGTAATTTTCTCGATAAACATCAAAGATTTTTTGACAAATTGAGACGTGGAAATCTTCTTTTTTTAAATTAGCACGCACTAAATCAATGAGACGTGTTTGCTCTTGGCCCAAGAGCAACAACCAGCGCAAGAGATCTGTCTCTAAAATGCGATCCGGATCAATCGTCTGAGTTCCTACACTTGCCGACTTTCTAATATAGACATTTGGCATTTGCTCTCGTCCCACCCCCACATAGTCTTCAGGAACTTTCATCATGTGAGCCAGCTTGCGCAATGTTTCATGCACCATGACTGGATGATCCCATTCTCGAATCAACTTCGTAGCATTCTGAATCAATTCATTTTTAGCAGCAGGAGAATCTAAATTTAAATCACGCGAGAGATGCTGAATCAAAAAGCTCAAATAATCAAGGCTATTTCCCATTAATTTTAAGAAGGCTTGCGGTCCCTGCTCGCGCAAAAAAGAGTCAGGATCTTGCCCAGATGGCATAGAGATGACTTGAATCTCAATTCCTTCTTTCTGAAAAAGATGGCCAATTTTGGCAGTGGCCTCTTGTCCTGCTTTATCGGAGTCTAAGGCCAAAAATACTTGGTTAACTCCTAAAAGGACCAGTTCTTTGACATGACCTTCACCAAATGCCGTTCCTTGTCCTGCCACAGTGATATTAAAACCTGTGTCAATCAGACGCAGAGCATCAATTTGTCCTTCTACAATAATGGCTTTGCGCTCTTTGGCGATGCGTTTGCGAGAATAATTAAATCCAAAAAGGACGCGCGATTTTTTGAATAAAGCTGTTTCTGGCGTATTGACATATTTGCCTCCAAACGTTTCTTCTTTATATTTGCGTCCTGAAAATCCAATAACCTCTCCAGTATGATGATGAATGGGAAACATCACACGGTCGCAAAAAAAATCTCGCCATTGCCCTTCCTTGGTTGAAGTCAAAAGTCCTGCCTCAACAAGAATGTCATCACGAATATTTTTAGATTGCATCACTTTGCGTAGCATTCCCGGTATTTTGGGAGCAAATCCCACTTGAAAGCGGCGAATAAATTCTAAATCAATACCGCGCTCATATAAATAATGTAAAGCCTCATGTCCTTCTGCAGAATGCAAAAGAGAAAAATGGAAGAATTGGCAAGCGTAATCTAAAACCTCTTTCAATAATGCTTTATTAGGTCCTTTTTTCTCTTCACGTTCATTTACCATTTCTAAATGAACATGGAAGCGCTGAGCCAAACTCTCCACAGCTTCCCCAAAACTCATTTTTTGATGTGCCATCAAAAACTGAATTGCATCACCGTGAGCTCCGCAACCAAAGCAGTGATAATGAGTATCTCCTCTTTGAACAATAAAAGAAGGGGTTTTTTCTTCATGAAAAGGACAAAGTCCTTTATAAGAAGCGCCACTGCGTTTAAGTTCTACGTAAGAGGATAAAACCTCTACCAAATTAACGCCTTGACGCAAAGATTCTAAGCTTTCTTTATTAAATATAGGCACGTTATGCATTCTCCCAAGGCGCTTTTTAGTACCTGAAAAATCTTCTGGCTGTATGAGGGGAGCGTACCTAAAAGACTTTAGGTACGCTCCCTCGTACTCCATTACATTAGTTTTTGCCTATCGGGACTGCTTCAAAGTCTTGAATTGGATGAGATGATTCTCTTGTAGTCCTTCAGACTACATGACGAGGGCTAATCTAACCTAGTACTCAACCACATTAGTTTTGTGTATTTAGATTGCTTGAAAGCTCCCGCGGTTGAATTGGCGTAAGTGGGTCAATATTAGCAATATGGACCCACTTACGCCAATTCAACCCCGGGGCTTTGAAGCAATCTAAATACACAAAACTAATGTGGTTAAGTACTAGTACTCAACCACATTAGTTTTGTGTATTTAGACTGCTTCAAAGCCCCGGGTTGAATTGGTGCTAATATTGACCCATTTACGCCAATTCAACCGCGGGAGCTTTCAAGCAATCTAAATACACAAAACTAATGTGGTTGAGTACTAGGGCTAGGATGTTCATTTTGTGCAAAAAATGAGCTTTATTTTCACAATAATTGGCATAGTTGAATTGAAGGTCGCATGTTTATGTCGTCCTTTCAGGACTCGATGTCTTTTTGATAGAACCCAGGCCTCCGCTTCGCTGCGACCTGGGCTGTAACATGACGGCCCTTCAGGCCTTAACAAAAGATGTTTAAGTCCCTCTTCTATAGTCCCTAAATCATCTTTTTGTTAAAGCCTGAAGGCCCTCATGTTACAGCCCAGGTCGCAGCAAAGCGGAGGCCTGGGCTATAACATGAGGGCCTTCAGGCCTTAACAAGAGATGTTTAAGTCCCTGTTCTATAGTCCCTAAATCATCTTTTTGTTAAAGCCTGAAGGCCGTCATGTTATAGCCCAGGTCGCAGCGAAGCGGAGGCCTGGGCTGTAACATGACGGCCTTCAGGCTTTAACAAGAGATGTTTAAGTCCCTGTTCTATAGTCCCTAAATCATCTTTTTGTTAAAGCCTGAAGGCCGTCATGTTATAGCCCAGGTCGCAGCGAAGCGGAGGCCTGGGCTGTAACATGACGGCCTTCAGGCTTTAACAAGAGATGTTTAAGTCCCTGTTCTATAGTCCCTAAATCATCTTTTTGTTAAAGCCTGAAGGCCGTCATGTTATAGCCCAGGTCGCAGCGAAGCGGAGGCCTGGGCTGTAACATGACGGCTTTCAGGCCTTAACAAGAGATGTTTAAGTCCCTGTTCTATAGTCCCTAAATCATCTTTTTGTTAAAGCCTGAAGGCCGTCATGTTATAGCCCAAGTCGCAGCGAAGCGGAGGCCTGGGTTCTATCAAAAAGACATCAAGTCCTGAAAGGACGACATAAACATGCGACCTTCAATTCAACTATGCCACTTATTGTGAAAAATAAAGCTCATTTTTTGCACAAAATTAACACCCTAACCCAGGGCGATGCCCTGGGCTATTTTATTTGAAGCCTTTCATGCTCTGAACGTCGGACATTTTGGAAGACCTCCTTCTATAACGATTGTAGGGCTATGCCTATTAAAGGGTAAATACTCCACAATCATTTTAGAGACGGTTAACAAAAACCTTTCCAATGTTCAGAGCCTGAAAGGCTCCAAATAAAATAGCCCAGGGCATCGCCCTGGGTAGATTAGCCCTCGTCATGTAGTCTGAAGGACTACAAGAGAATCATCTCATCCAACCCAAGGCTTTCAAGCACTCCCCATAGGCTAAAATTAATGTAATAGAGTCTAGTACCTACGCGTTAAATGCTCAGCCAGAGATAAGGTTAGGCGATGTATCGCCTTCAGTCGCCGCCCCCCTTACATGCTAAAAAAATATAACCTGTCTCACAGTAATTGTCTATCCCATTATGATATGAATAGTTGCCCCTTGAATTAATTAAAAGATGTACCTTTAATTGTTTCTCATATCCTTCCTAATTTAATTTAACCAATCGACAAAGTAATTTATTAATCTAACTGATTTTTGCTGATTTGAATACTGATTGCAAAATAAAAAACAAAGACATATCATTTTGTAGATTAAGATTAATTTATGTATTTATGCCTTGGTCAATTTATTAAAAGCGGGGAAAACTTTTATGGCAAATTTTGGAGCAAGAGTGTGCGGAGGAATCGTTGGGATAACCCTCATGACTCCTATTACAGGTGGAGTGGGCGCTTTAGCTGGATTTGTTTATGCTAAATTCGCTGATTTACCAGTAGGACAAGTCGCAAAAGCGTGGGCTATTTGGTTTGCGGTTCAGGATGCATTCATGAGACTGGCAGTTACTTTTACTGAAAATCCATCCACTCAAGCTTTAATTAAAGCTGCCATTGTGACAACAAGCACAATCATTGGAATTGAAGAATTGCAAAAAAGAGGCGTTTTAGGCCATATAATGGCCATTGTCCTTGTAGCGTTAAACACTCTTAACATTCTAGGATTCCTTGCAACGGCTCTCTCACCCACAAGTGTTGATGCCACGGAAAATGAACAGCAAAATTGAGAGAAAGGGAAAGATGGGCCTCTATTTTTTATTTCATAAAAATTTCGCGATTAAAACTTAAATACACTTTAACCTTAAAAACTAATTATTTTCCTTAATTTTTTTTTAAATAATTTCACAAACAACAATAAGGAGTTTCTTATTATGACATCTATCGGCAAAAAAATCATGCATGAAGCAGTAGAAACTGTATGGAAAGGAGGCGTAGTAGGAGCATGCGGAGCAGGATTAGGATATCTTTATGGACAATTAGCTGATTTACCTGCCAGCCAAGTCGCCAAAGCTTGGGCAGTGTGGTGTGTAGCAAACGTCGCAATACAAAGCTTCATTAACACATGGATTGACGATTTGACTACGCGACTGTTCGCCCACACTGTCAGTGCAGTGGCAGTGACAACAATTGGAATTCAAGAATGTAGAAAAAGAGGACTTCTGGGCGATAAAATGATGAAATTCATTATCGTGACACAAAGTCTCGCTGTGGTAGTCAATCTTTTGGCAATTGTTGGCATAAATGTATTTGGCACATCAAAGCTAACAAGCTAACAATTCATCCAAAGATGCAAAAATTTATTAATGGCGACATTGTAGCAGCAAGCAATAGAAATTAAAAAAAATCTTTTTATTTTCTTTTCTCTTGAAATTACAACGAAATTTTTAGAGAATGACTTGTTTTCAGCCCTGTTTTCCGTTATGATTGTTCCAAGGTAGACCGATTCCAGTTGAAGCTTATAGAGGCCTTAGCTGGAATCGTGCCTAATGAAGAGAAGAGTATGGAACAAATTTGCGGATACATTGAACGGCTGACCTTTCATAATTCTGAAAATGGCTATACGGTGGCCCAACTGAAGCTGTTGAATCGAGACGATTTGACGTGTGTGGTGGGTTGTATGCCGGGTATTCAACCAGGCGAGACCGTCCGCTGTTTTGGACAATGGAAAAATCACCTCATTCATGGTCGCCAATTTGAAGTAGCAAACTTCCACGTAGAAGCACCTGCCGATGTCGTGGGCATTCGCAAATATTTGGGCTCAGGACTGATCAAGGGAATTGGACCAAAATACGCGGGCCGGATTGTCGATCGCTTTGGCACCGATACCCTCTCAATCATTGAACACTCTCCGGAAAAGCTCTTGGAAATTCCAGGGCTAGGCGCTAAGCGCATCGAAAAGATCAAAGCTTGCTGGCTGGATCAAAGAGCCATTCGCGATGTGATGGTGTTTCTTCAAACTTATGGTGTCAGTCCTGCCTTTGCTCAAAAAATTTTTAAATCTTATGGCGATCAAAGCATTGCAAAAGTCAAAGAAAATCCTTATACCCTGGCCCGCGACATTTTTGGGATTGGGTTTCGCACAGCTGATCTTCTTGCCCAAAAAATGGGTATTGCAAGCGATTCGACCCAACGATTAGATGCAGGCATTGAATATGTGCTCTCACAATTATCTAATGATGGCCATGTCTGTTACCCTGTTGAAGAATTTTTGCTAGAGGCACAAAAAATCTTAGAAGCGATGCCCATGCAAATAGAAGAGCGGTTAACGGTCCTTCAGCAAGAAGGTCGCATTGAACTCAAAGACCTGCTAGAAAAGGGAAAAAAGCGTCGTTTTGTTTGGCTCAAACCCCTATTTATTGCAGAGATGGGTATTGCCCGTGAACTGCGGCGTCTCAAACAGGGAACCAGCTTTCTGCGTCCTATTGAGGTTGAAAGAGCGCTTGTTTGGGTTCAAGAACAACTTCAGATTGAATTAGCTCCCAATCAACAGAAAGCAGTCGCTTGCGCTGTTACGGGCAAACTGCACATTATCACGGGGGGGCCCGGAACTGGTAAAAGCACCATTACCAATGCCATCTTAACTATCACTCAAAAGCTGACACAGAAAATTCTCCTTGCCGCTCCAACAGGCCGTGCAGCTAAACGCATGAGCGAGATCACTAAATGTAAAGCATCGACGATCCATAGTCTATTGGAGTTTGACTTTAAAGCGATGGGATTTAAACGCAATCGAGAAAATCCTCTTGAATGTGATTTAATCGTCATTGATGAAGCAAGCATGATTGATACATTTCTGATGTACAGCCTCCTCAAAGCAATACCCGACCATACACGGGTTATCTTTGTGGGTGATATTAATCAATTGCCAAGCGTCGGGCCAGGAAACGTCCTTAAAGACATGATTGCCTCTTTAAGCTTGCCGGTCACGACGCTTACGGAAATTTTCCGCCAAGCAGCGGGCTCTCACATCATTACCAACGCCCATCGTATTAACCGAGGAATATTTCCACAGCTTTACAATGGACAAAATAGTGATTTTTTCTTCATGGAATGCCAAGAAAATCAAGATGTTTTAAATACGATCGTCAAACTGGTTTCCCAGCGACTTCCCAACCGCTATGGTTTTAATCCTACCGAAGACATTCAAGTCTTAGCTCCTATGAAAAAGGGAATGATCGGAACTGAAAATCTGAATCAAACCTTGCAACAAGTTCTTAATCCCAAAGAAGCCGCTCTTTTCCGTGCAGGATACAAATTTCAAATTGGCGACAAGGTCATGCAAATTCGCAATGACTATAAGCGAGAAGTTTTTAATGGAGATATTGGTTATATTCAAAATATTGATACAGAAGAACAGCAAGTTGTGGTCCGTTTTGAAGAACGGGATGTCTCTTACGATTATAGTGATTTAGATGAATTAGTGCTTGCTTACGCAATTTCAATTCATAAATTTCAAGGAAGCGAATGTCCTTGTGTCGTCATGCCTGTCCATACGAGCCATTTTATGCTTCTTCATCGCAATTTGCTTTATACAGGAATTACACGAGGCAAAAAACTTGTTGTCCTTGTCGGCACTAAGAAAGCTCTTGCGATTGCAGTCAAAAAAGATGATGTCCAAAAGCGTCACACAAGTTTACAACAAACTTTAATGGAATTGATCTAATGGTTAAGAAGAATGCATCCTTTCCTTTTCCTTTTCCCAAGCTCATCAAAAAATCTTCTCTCACAGCCATCCTCTTATTTCTCGCATGGACATTTTACCAGCTTGTCGAACAATATCATGTGACTCAACCAATCAAATTACCCTCCTCTAATGAACCTGTTGAATTATATTCAAATCAGACTCAAGACGACTTGACACATTTATTTCAGCAGGCAATTGAGAGCGCGCAAGAGTCAATTACCTTGATTATTTATGCTTTAACTGACCCAACAATTATTCAAACTCTACAGAAAAAAACCGATGCTGGCGTTCAAATTTATATTGTCTGCGATGCCAAAGCATCGCCAGGAATATCGCACCGCCTTCCTAGAGCAACTATCGTCAAGCGATTTGGACGAGGACTCATGCATCAAAAGATTTTAATCATCGATGACAAACAAATCTGGCTAGGATCTGCGAATCTCACAACCAGTTCCTTGCAGGTCCACGGCAATCTCGTCATGAGTTTAGAGAATTCAGCTCTCGCAGAAGCTTTAACAGCTCGCGCTAAAAGCATGAATGAAGAAGGTGGCTATACTCCTCTTCTGCATCGTGAAACGACAGCGGGTCCTCAGAACCTGGAACTTTGGGTTTTACCAGATGATCCACATGCGGTTAAGCGCATGATTGACCTTTTTCGTTCCGCACAAAAGAGTATCAAAGTCGCCATGTTCACATGGACTCGGGTCGATTTTACAGAAGAGCTCATTGCTGCAGCTAAACGAGGTGTCAAAGTGGAAGCTGTCATTGATCGCTACTCAGGCAAAGGGGCGAGCGCTAAAATCGTGCGTTTGCTCAAAGAAGGAGACCTCCCCGTCCGTTTAAGCACAGGTAATAAACTTTTGCATCACAAATTTGCTTATATTGACGACTCCATTTTGATCAATGGATCTGCCAATTGGACAAATGCAGCTTTTAAAGAAAATGACGATTATTTTATTATCTTATACCCCTTGACTCCTGAACAACAGGCTAAAATGAATCAACTTTGGAGCGTAATTGTAAAGGAATCAGAACCCCCTGGCGTTTCTGGAAAAAATGAAAAAGAGAGAAAACGCCATGCATGGGATGATTAGACGATGAAAATTGCTCTCATCGGATATGGTAAAATGGGACAATTAATCGAACAAATCGCCCCTACCAAGGGACATCAAATTGTTGCCCATTTTTCTCGTCATTTAGGGACTCCTCAAGAGCGATGGCAAGATCTTTCACAAGCTGACCTAGCCATTGACTTTAGCCAAGGTGCTTTTGTTTTAGAGCATCTCAAAACTTGCTTATCTTTAAACAAACCTTTAGTCATTGGCACAACTGACTGGGAAGAGCAACTTGTTCCTGCAAAGAAAATGGTGGAGCAAGCCAATGGAAGTTGTCTTTATGCTTCTAATTTCTCAATTGGTATCTATCTCTTTCAGCAAATCATCTCCTATGCCGCTTCTCTTTTTCAATCTTTTAGCGATTATGATGTCAGTGGAGTAGAGTCTCATCATCGCCAAAAGCTCGATCAACCTTCAGGGACAGCGAAAGCTTTAAGCCAAAATATCATGCATCATATGCCCAGACTTGAAGAATTAAGCTTTTCCAGTATTCGCTGTGGCCATATTCCCGGCACACATACCCTGTACTTTGATAGTCCAGTCGATACATTGACTTTTACACACCAAGCACGCAATCGACAAGGATTTGCTCATGGAGCTTTGATGGCAGCTGAATGGCTCCTCCCCCGTAAAGGATTTTTTACCATGGAAGACATGATGCATCATCAAAGAGGCAACCCATGAAACTAAGAGGCTTGTATACCGCGCTTGTGACCCCTTTCGATTCAATAGGGAAATTAGATAAAGAAGGACTGCGCCGCAATTTACGTTACCAGCTCCAACATCAAGTGGATGGCGTTGTCGTTTTGGGCACAACGGGCGAAGATCCGACTTTAAATCCCCAGGAAAGACAAGCCGTGATTGAGATTGCAGTAGAAGAAATCAAAGGCAAAGCGACTTTGATAGTGGGAACGGGCAGTTATTCCACTGAGCTCACTATTGTAGCGACAAAAAAAGCGCAACAAATGGGCGCCGATGCTGCCCTGATTGTCACTCCCTATTACAATAAACCCACGCAAGAAGGACTCTATCGTCACTTTGCAGCCATTTGCGAAACTGTCTCTCTTCCAATTTGCATTTATAATATCCAAGGAAGAACGGGACAGAATTTGCAGACTGATACTCTCCAGCGCTTAATGCCATTTTCTTCTATCATCGGCGTCAAGGAAGCTTCAGGTAATATGATGCAAATCAGCGACGTCATAGAAAGCGCACAACACAATCGTACACAGCTTAGCATCCTTTCTGGAGATGATGCTTTAACACTCCCTCTAATGGCTTTAGGAGGGCATGGCGTTATATCTGTTGCAAGCAATTTGATTCCAGGTCCCATTCATGATCTTGTTAAAGCTGCCTCATCTGAAGATTTTGTCAAAGCGCGCGTCTTGCATTACCAACTGCTTCCTTTTTTTAAAGCGGCTTTTATTGAAACCAATCCCATTCCCATCAAAGCTGCCATGCAATTATATGGAATGGCGGCTGGCCCCTGCCGCCTTCCCTTGTGCGATTTAGCCCCCACAAGTTTTAATCAACTGAAAACGATTCTTAACTCTCTTCCCCCTTCTTGGTTAGGCGATTATGGTTAAACGCAATCCTCACATTGCTAAACTTCAATCAGGCTACTTATTTCCGGAAATCATGCGGCGTAAGCAAGCATTTTTAGAAAAAAATCCAAAAGCCCAATTAATTAGTCTAGGAATTGGCGATACAACAGAGCCACTTCCTTCTTTTATTGCAAAAGAATTAGCGCAGACAGCGCAAGCCTTGTCTACACTAGAAGGCTACACAGGATATGGCCCTGAAGAAGGCTATTGGGATTTGCGCCAATGCATTGCCCAACAGCACTATCAAAATCGATTTGATGCCGACGAAATTTTTATTTCCGATGGCACGAATTGCGATATTGGCCGTCTTCAAGTTTTATTTGGCAGCCATACGACAATGGCAGTTCAAGATCCCTCTTATCCTGTTTATGTAGATACGAGTGTTATTTTAGGGAAAACAGCGCATTATCACGCTCCCTCGAGAAAATACCAGGGCATTTCCTATTTGCCTTGTCTGCCTGCCAATCAATTTTTTCCCGATTTAGAACAGGTGGCTCCTGTTGATTTAATTTATTTTTGTTCGCCTAATAATCCCACGGGAGCCGTTGCAACACATGCCCAGCTAGAGAAATTAGTGGATTTTGCTCACCAGCATCGTTCTATCATTATTTATGACACAGCCTATGCAAGTTATATTCAACAGCCTACCCTTCCGCGATCCATTTACGAAATTAAAGGAGCCAGAGAAGTTGCTATTGAACTAGGCTCTTTTTCCAAAATGGCAGGCTTTACAGGAGTGCGCTTAGCTTGGAGCGTTGTTCCGAAAGAACTGCAATTTGAAGATGGCCAGAGTGTTCATCAAGATTGGAATCGTGTGCATTCCACTTTCTTTAATGGCGCTTCCAATATCGCTCAAAAAGGAGGAATGGCTGTATTACATCCAGAAGGACAAAAGAGCATCCAAGCTCTCATTAGCTATTACATGGAAAATGCCTCTATTTTGCGCAACGCACTAGAAGATTTAGATTATGAAGTGCATGGTGGAAAAAATGCTCCATACATTTGGGTGCGCTTTCCACATTCTAGCTCTTGGCAAACCTTTGATAGGCTTTTAGAAAAAGCTCATCTTATTTGTGCGCCTGGCAGCGGTTTTGGTCCAGCAGGAGAAGGCTTTCTACGCTTGAGTGCTTTTGGAAAGCGTGCAAAAATTGAAGAGGCTGTCAGACGCCTACATGCCTGTCTAAAAAAATAGAGATTTTCATGAATTTAGGACATTTAGGAGAGTTTGGCCTGATCCACCGCATCACTCTCCTTAGGTTAAAATAAAAGCTTGCATTCTTAACCCTATTTACGTTAAATAAAATTTTTTCTTAGTCATTTGGAGGTGATATGTTTGGTCATGCATGGAACATTGGATTTTTATTATTAGCGATTTACTTAATTTTAGTTGGTCTAACGACACTCATTACAGGATTTGTTATTCCGCCTGTTGTGCTAGGTGTGTTCGCTCTAATAGCGGGAATTTTTATTTTAATTGGCCGCTAGTACTCAACCACATTAGTTTTTGCTTATTAGGACGGCGCAAACCCTCGAGGCGTTAAGGTAAGAGATGAGCGTAGGCTAAGCGACGCATTCAGTCGCCCGCCGCTTCGCTCTGGGCTCTTGGTAAGGGGATATGGACCACCGTTCGGTCGCCCTCCGGGCTCGGTCACGGTGGGCTAGGATCAGTCGTCCTCCGGACTCTAGCAGCAGTGTAAAAGCCATGGAATATTAGGTAAGACGTTTGATAATGCTGCTAGAATGCTAGTCAAGGCGTTTTGATAATGCCGCTAGAGTCCGGAGGACGACTGATCCTAGCCCACCGTGACCGAGCCCGGAGGGCGACCGAACGGGTGGGTCCATATCCCCCTTACCTAGAGCCCAGAGCGAAGCGGCGGGCGACTGAATGCGTCGCTTAGCCTACGCTCATCTCTTACCTTAACGCCTCGAGGGTTTGCACCGTCCTAATAAGCAAAAACTAATGTAGTTAAATACTAAAAGTTGGATGTGGTTTGAAGTCCTTGTCTGAAATTCATGCTCGCACTATAATAAGATTTTGTAATCTTGGTACCTAAGGCCTTATGTGTCTATTGTTCAGCTTGCAATGATTTTTTTTATTGTGACAAACCCTATTGGGAATAGTCCGACCATTATTGCTCTTATTAAAGACCATACCATTCGAGAACAACAAAAGATTCTTTTCCGGGAAGCCATCTTTTCCATGCTTCTCGCCATCTTTTTTCTCCTTTTAGGAGAAACTTTTCTACGATGCCTAAGTATTCAACATTTTGCTTTAACAACAAGCGGCGGCATTTTGCTCTTTATCGTAGCGCTTAAAATGATTTTTTCTAATCGAGATGAAAATAGAGTGGAAGGACCCAAACAAGATCCTTTTATTGTACCCATTGCCACTCCCCTTTTGTCTGGGGCAGGTCTTTTAACAATGATCATGCTCTATTCTAAGCAGGAAGCCAATAACATGAAAATTCTGATTGCCATTTTATTAGCTTGGATAGGAGTAACAATTGTCTTAGTGACAGCTCCTTATCTTCAGCTCCTTTTAGGAAAACGGGGACTTTCTGCCCTCGAACAGTTAATGGGAATGCTTCTTGCCATGATTGCAATGGAAATGATTGTGCAAGGATCTTCACTCTTTTTGACAGCTTTAACAACAGCCACCTCATGAGAAATATCCCTCTATATGTCATTATTTAATATTACTTTAACTCTTTTTTTGATCATGGATCCTATAGGAAATTTATCTTCCTATCTCTCTATGGGTAAAGAGTTAGATCCAAAACGCCAATCTTGGATTATTTTTCGGGAGATGTGCATTGCCCTGGCCGTCATGCTGTTCTTTAATTATGTAGGCGAATATATCTTTAATTTTCTAGATTTATCAGAAACGACTGTGCGCCTTTCTTCAGGAGTCATTCTATTTCTCATTGCAGTTAAGATTTTATTTACGGCTAGTGACAGTCCGCGTGCCAATCTTCCCAAAGGAGAACCGTTTATCTTCCCTTTGGCCGTTCCTTTAGTTGCTGGTCCAGCTCTAATGGCCACCATTATGCTTTATGCCCATTTAGAACCTGTGCAATCCATCATGATTATTGCTATTCTTATCGCGTGGTTTTTATCGGTCTTAATTTTCCTCTTTGCAGGTCCCATTAAACGCATACTAGGAAATAATGGCTTAATGGCATGCGAGCGCCTTATCGGAATGGCTTTAGTCTTAGTGGCTGTCCAACGCTTTTTAGAAGGAATTTTGCTCTTTTGGGCAACCCAGCCCAATCCCAGCTAGTCCTTCTCTTCTCCTTTAAACGAGTACCCCTCCTCCTCTATGCATAATATTAAACTGATTATTGCCTACGATGGTAAAAATTATTTGGGGTGGCAAAAGACGCGCATGGGACCCAGCATTGAAGCGGCTTTACAAGGGGTTGTAGAAAAAATCGTGCAGCATTCTGCCCCCCTGCAAGCAGCCAGTCGAACAGATGCTGGTGTTCATGCACAAGGACAAGTTGTCAATTTTCTCACTTCTAAAATTCATTTAGATCTTGTTAAATTTCGCATTAGCCTCAATAGCCTGCTGCCTAAAGACATTGTCATCTTACAAGCCGAGTTAATGCCTCTCTCTTTTCATCCTACGCTCGATTGCATTGGTAAAGAATACCGCTATTTTATTTGTTTTGGTCATACTCAGCTTCCCCACCACCGTTTTTATTCTTGGCATGTTCCCTATTCTTTGAACTTGGAAAAGATGAGGCAAGCGCTTCCTTTACTCCTGGGCACCCACAACTTTGCTGCTTTTTGTAATGTCAAGAAAAATGCCCATTATAGCGATTATATTCGCGAACTTCAACTGCTCGATCTTATAGAATTAGAAGAAAAAAGGATCTGCTTTCGCATAGGCGGGAATCATTTTTTGTACAAAATGGTACGCAATTTAGTGGGTACTGTCGTCGATATTGGGCGACAAAAGATTTCGCTAGAGACATTACCAACTATTTTGCAATCAGAATATCGCCCGCAAGCAGGCGTCACTGCTCCTGCTCATGGACTCTTCCTCCATCACGTTTTTTATTAAATTCTGGCTATGGTCGATACCTATTATATGAACACCTATTATTTTTTGTAATAATTGCACAGATATGTTATGCATAAAATATGTTATGCATAAAATAAGTCAAAAGATCGCCTGATTTTAATCATTAAATAAAGGAATTAAGTCATATGAAAAAGCATTCATCCGGCACTTCCATGCTCAACAAACCCAATCAAAGAAAAGCACAAACTCAGCACTCCCTCCCCCCCCTACTTGCTACACCTACTCATCTAGGCGAAAAGGCGAGAGATGCGATCGCTCAAGCGCTCAATCCTCTCATCGCTGATGCGTTTGCTTTGTATGTCAAGACAAAGAACTTTCATTGGCATCTTTCAGGGCGTCATTTTCGCGACTATCATCTATTATTTGATGAACAAGCTGATCAAATTTTTGCTACGATTGACGTTCTGGCAGAACGTGTGCGCAAATTGGGAGGGCTCACTCTTCATTCGATTGGGGAAATTAATCAATTACAAAATGTAGAAGATGATAATGATCTCTTTGTAGAACCAAGAGAAATGGTTCGTCGTTTAATGGAAGATAATCAAAATTATGCTGCTCGCATGCTTGCTGCACATGAAGTGTGTGATAACTATAAAGACGTTGCAACCGCCAGTATTCTTGAAATCTTTTTGGATGAAACAGAGCGACGAGTGTGGTTCCTTTTCGAAACGCAACTAGAAGAAGAAAACGATTAAGTATGTCCAAGCAAAGCGACGCATTCATTCGCCGTGTCGCTTCGCTCTGGACAGGGATGAGAAAACAAAAATATTTAACAGCTAATTATTAGAACACTTTTCCTTCTATTTTAAATTCAGTTGGCTTTTTTAAAGAGGTTCTTTTAAGTGATGGCTCAAAATCCAGCGTGTTTTTACTAAAAAAATTTGACACTTGCAGCCCTGCAGGCTGCATGATAAACTCACTCATACCCAGGGCGTTGCCCTGGTCTATTGCACTTACAGCCCTTCTCAGGCTGATGCAGGAAATCTCAGCTTGCAATAGGAGTATTCGCCAAATCTAGCTGATTACTAGCTTATCGCCATATATTCACATAAATCAAATTTTTTATAACTATATTAATCATCAAATAGCTGATATTCATTTTTTTATTAACAAAAATCATGAAAAAATTAATAATATCTTAACATTATTAAATTATTATCTTGTGTTTATAAATATCAAATGTATTATCATAACCGACTTTTATGAATGATTTGCCTTCTTTAAAACTTAGCTCCCCTTCTGCCATTAGCCCTTCTGACGCTCAAAAAGATAATAAAGATTTTTTTAAAAAACCAAATGATTTATTTAAACAAATGCTATCCTTGTTGGATGAGATCGCTTCCGCGCCAAAAAAAATGACAAGAGATATGAGTTCTTTAAATGATAAGATTAAAAATATAGAAAATTCTACACAAAGGATAGCGAAATTTGAAGGTGGAAAAGTTTTAAAGTTGCCTATTTTAGGCTGCTTAATCAAATTATTCTTTAACTGGTACAATAATAGGCTGATCGCTCAAAAGCATCAGTATGAAAAAAAGATTAAAGTATTTCACCAATTTCTTGCCACTTTTGAAAACGAGGCACTAGCCAAAATTTTTGATATAGAAAATCAAATGCGCATTCTTCTGGAAAAAGATTTTCCGGAAAAGAAGAAATATCAAGACATCTATTCCCAGCACGTTTTACCCATTGTTCAACAAGCTAAGCAATTTATTACCCATAGACCTTTTCAATTTGCAGCTCAAGCCGCAGCCGCCAAGGGGAAAGCAGCTCATGCAAGCTTACAGGCATTAAAACAATTAGCTGAAAATCAACCTGTGATACAAAGTAGCGGAGTCTCAAGTCAACAAGTTTTTTTATTGCCTAAAGAAGGGGTAGTTTTTAAACGTTCCGATGAACAGGCTAAAGAAGAAGAAAGCCTTATTAATGATCTATTTGACTTAATGTCCAAACAGGCAGTTGTAGGAATATTCAATATTCAAAAAGCATCGGCAGACAAGTTTGACATTCAATTTACAGAAGAAGTAAGGGCAAGAGGATTGACTCCTGAGGATTTCTCCAACTTGCCTAGTTTACGCAATGGGATCAAGGACAAGTTATCTCATCATGATCGTCTACTCTTACAAAAGCACGAAAGAATGCTGCCAAAAGTAGATATACTCTTAAAAAACTATGAAAATATAAAAAAACAAACTTGGTATATCAAATCTGTAGGACAAGATTGGAAATCTATTTCTTTTAGCGATTTACAAAATTTAAACTTATCACATCAATTATCCGTTGACACTCTTATTGGAACTGCTCCCGAACCTAATAAAGCATTGTCCTTTCATGATCATCTTTTAAAAGAAACAAGCTTTGCCCGCGCCTTAAATTATTTACCTGCTTTGCATAGCTCGCCTAATACCTTGTATTTCTCACCCGACTTAAGCAATCCAAAAATGAGACAGGCTTATGAAACTTGTGAAAAATATCAATGGAGATACATAGATCAAAGTGGAAAAAGTCACATAGTTGATTTTAAAACACTGCATATTCTTTCCCTTCAAAAGACGCCAATGAAGGGCGGTCTACGAGCTATGCAGAACAATGCATTGACAAACGCTTCACAAGCCCCTTATTTTCATCGACTTGCAAAACAAGCGTTGGCTGCTAAGTGGAAAGCTATGAGCCCCGAATTAATGCATATCGATGCTAATACCGGCAGGCTCTCCAACTTAAACGACATTCAAGCAAAACCATTTATAAGTAATATGATTCTAATGAGTCATTTAACTTCTAATGCCAAAGAAGCCATCTTACAAAGATTGACTCCAGATGCTGAATTTAATGCCATTTTAACAGCCGAATTTCAACTGCTCGATTTGCATGCAAAGAATTTAGGAGTGGCTCCTCAATCGACTATTGAATATGAGCGCTATAAAAACTTTCAATTTTCAATTTCTTCTTCTCCTGCACCCTTGAGTTTTCAAGATTTAATTACTCAATATTTAACAGACTCTATTCAACTTGATACAATGATTAAATTTGAAGAAGAAGGAAAAACGATTGAAGAACCTTTAAAAAACTTACCGGAATTGAAAAAAGCGTTAGATGTCCGTTGGCAGTTTGTCATTTTTGATACAGACTTATCTCTATCAGAAGACAATCGCTTACAGCTTCAGATCCGCAAAAAAGTAAAAGAACATTTAATCCCCCTACGCTCTGTTCTATTGGAAACAACTTGGAAAGATCAGCCTTTAAGTAATGAAGCCATTCAACATTTAATGGATAGCGATAAACGTGATCTTAATGTTGCCAATTGGATCAGAAGAGCAGATGCACCCATTTATAAACACCTCTCACTTTCTGCAAGACAAAACGTCGAGCAACAATTAGCTCCCTTTATTCAAGAATATACCCTTAGTAAAATGCGAGAAAGTCAACCAGATACACTCATTACTCTCAAAAGCTTACAAAATCAATTTGTCAAGCAATTATCTGATATTACCCAACCTAAGAATTTAGCCATTTGGCAAACGCTAGAACAAGATTTATCTTCTGTTACGGTTCGTCTTGATGACACTTGGGAAAAAATTACTCAACGCTATCATCAAAATCCAAATGAGTTGCGCGCTTTAAATCCTCAAGGCCTTACATCCGGACAACAAGTCAAAATTAAATATGATCTGACCTCTTCTTCTCCGGAAGCAGTGAAGAAACAAAAAAAAATTGCCGCCCAATTATTTCCACGCATTACGTATCGCCAACAAACTGCCTTATTGGAACGTCAGCAAAGGCGCAAAGAGTACCTCAACAATTATCAAAATCTTCTCCAATCGACTTTAAAGGATAAAGAGCTGATCACTCAAATCAAGCAATTTCTCCAAAGAGTCGAAACACCGCTCACTTCAATCAGAAAAGAAGAACTCTTAAATGATTTGAAAACTTATCAAACATCCTGTTTATTAGATCACAATGATTTATTGAATTTAAAGAAAACAATTTGTCAAGAGTGCCAGCCCACTTATTTCAACTTGACGAAAGCCATGTATCCTTTGTTGGCAGATGCTTACGCTTTAAATCAGGCTGTCTATGAGGGAAACAAAGCAGAAGCCGGCATGGCTATTGGATTCTTTAACATTCCTTTAGAAAAAATGATCAATTATACCTATGCAACTTTTCCGTTCGACTCTCCTGAAACACAGTTAGCTCAAAATCTAGCAAATCAAATTGAAAACATTCACGATCCTGCCTTTTTTGGACATTGGTAGCATGTTCTCTATATTGATTCTTGTTTTTTGGTTTTTTTATTGACATAAGCTTCCAAAGCCAATACCAAGACAAAGCCTAAAAGCGCGCATAAGCTTGCCTGCCAGATAAGAGGAGAATCCCAAGAAGGAAGAAAGGGATGCAAGGTCACTAACTGCGGACCTTTATACAGCTTAAGCGGCAGAACGATATATTCATAAGACCAAAAAGGCCAAACAGAACGAATGGCTCCGATCATAAAGCCCGATAATAAAGCTAAGCTTTGATTAGGATAATGGCGCAGCAGCCAGCTCAGCACTCGGGCAAATCCCAAAGCCCCCAATCCAATGCCAAGTCCCAGACTCCACAAAACAGCAAATGCCTCAGTATTAAATGAAGCGTTTCCAAGGCCATTCATCAATTCAACCAGAGATTCTATCACAAGGGGATAAACTCCAAGCAAAGTTAGAATGTAACTTCCAGATATTCCAGGGAGTAATAAAGCACAAATCGCTAGCGCTCCGCACATTACCAGCCAACCATTAAAAAAAGAAAACTGATAAGGCGTAACAAACTCACCGACAAGCCCAATCAAAACATGCTGCTGGTTGTAAACAGGAGTAGTATCTTGCAATAAGCCTTGCGCTAACAACATTCCAAGTGTTTGAGAGGATAAGCCAGTCAATAAATGATCGCGCGAATCATAATTGCGTAAAGTCTTTGTTGGAGATTCTATTTCGATGGGGACAGCGTAGCCGCCCTCTGCAGCAGGTGTTAATGTCGTTTCCGTCAATAGATAAGCCGTAAATGCCCCTAAACATAAACCTAGAATCATGGTTCCCTTCCAGACCTTAATTTGCCGAATGCAGAAAATAAAGGAAGCGAAGATCAATCCTAAGAAGGTTGCATAGAAATAAACGCGATAAACCTCATGAGAAAGAATGAAATGAAAAAGATTAGCCAAACTCATAAAAGCACATAGAATACCGGCTAGCAATGTCAGCAGGAACTTCCAGGCAATATTTTGAGAAAATTCTTTTAAATGACCTTTAAATAAAAGTTGAAAATTAGACCAATTGAGAGTCTGAAGACTTTCCAAAAGAGGTTGATAAAATCCCAAAATAAAGGCTATTGTCCCTCCGGAAATTCCTGGAACAAGATCCGCAGCCCCCATGCATATTCCACAAAAGAACAATATCCAACCTCGAAAAACAGATGGAGATCGCATTGGAGATGCAACTGTCATCCAATGACTCCTAAAAAGCGAGCAAAGTACCAAGCTAAAATAAGAATGATAACAAAGGCTAAAATCCATATGGCATTTGGAAACCACTTGACTCCCCCTCCTGGATTACCCCTTCCTTCTAATGTCCCTATCCCATATGCAAATTCTTGAACTTCTGCACGATGGAAAACAGTTGGATTTTCGCGCACAATTTGCTCTCCATCCATTCCTAAAAATGAGGCATATTGTTTAAAAAAGCCTTGGGCATAAATAGGTGAAATTAATTTATGCACTTCTCCCTCTTCAAGTGCTTGTAGATAGGAGATACGTATGGATGTGGCATTCTCTGCTTCTTTAAGAGACAAGTTCATTTCTTTGCGACGGTGGCGTAGCAATTCGCCTATGCCTTTCATATCGTTTGCCTGTACAGAATCCAACTCCATTCCTCCCTTTCGCCTTTCCACACTCTTTCTCCTTGTATCTTGCCTTTTAGATTTCTTCTCTTTATAACTTAATTTCTATTAAAGAACTAGTACTCCATTACACTAATTTTAGCCTATTGGGAGTGCTTCAAAGCCCCGGGGTTGAATTGGCATAAGTGGGTCCATATTGTGCTAATATTGAAGTACTTATGCCAATTCAACCGCGGGAGCTTTCAAGCACTCCCAATAGGCTAAAATTAGTGTAATGGAGTACTAGCGGATATAATGAAAAGTCAAGCTAATTATGGAGAAATTGTCTTCTAAAAATCATTTTAATTAATTTTTGCAATGCGCTCAAGATCTCCCATTAATAAAATTGAACTTTAGCTATTTATCTGTTAAAATGAAGATCTTTATTTTTAACCTACCTACTCAGCATGGCTTCCTCTGCTTCTCACTCTTATGTCACAACCCTTGATTTAAAATGGGCTGATCAGTTGCTGCAAGACCTGCAAAAACAGGAGTTTGAGATCTCAACTCCCCCTTATACACGGTTTTCTGCAAAAAAAAAGGGATTGACTTGCACTCTTTATGAGTCTGGCAAGTTAGTTGTTCAAGGCAAAGATTATGCCGAATTTGTTGAGTTTTACCTGGAACCCGAAATTTTAAAAACTTTTACTTTTCGCCATCCTTTAGCCCATATAGATTTGACTTCTCACATTGGAATTGATGAATCTGGCAAAGGAGATTTTTTTGGTCCACTTTGCATTGCAGGGGTTTACGTCAAAGAAGACCAATTTACTACTCTTCATGCTTTAGGAGTTAAAGATTCAAAATCCTTAAAAGACACCGCTATTCACCAGTTAGCAAAAGAAATTAAAACGCATTGTCTTTATCATATCGTTAAAATTAATCCTTTGAAATACAATCAGATCTATGCTGACTTCAAGAACCTCAATCGCCTCTTAGCCTGGGGACATGCTACGGCAATCGAACAACTCGTTCAGCAAACTGGCTGCCAAGAGGTCATTATTGACCAGTTCGCAGATGAATGGGTCGTTGAACAGGCTCTCAAGCGGAAAAAATTAATTGTCAAGTTGACTCAACGTCATCGGGCAGAAGAAGATCTGGCTGTAGCAGCCGCTTCAATTCTTGCTCGTCAAGCTTTTATTGAAGGACTTGAGCGACTAGGTCAAGAAATTGGCATTGAACTTCCTAAGGGAAGCTCAAAAGCAACTCAACTTGCAGGGCAAGAAGTGTTAAGAAAATGGGGAAAAGAAAAATTAAAGGAGGTTTGCAAACAACATTTTAAAACTCTTGACGCAATTTTAGAGAAAGAAAGACAATAAATTTTATTTTAATTTCCGAGCATCATATGGATAATCGCACTTTATTTATTCTTACAGGGTTGGTTCTATTAGGGATGATCCTTTTACTGGGCCTCAATTTGACCAATATCTTAACAGGAGAGCCCTCTAATCAAGTCTATTTAAAATATAATGATGTTCGAGGAATGGCAGTAAGCCGCAATCAGTTGCTTTATACCCTCAATTTTCAGCAGCAAAATAGTGTGATTGATATTTTAAATAAAGCCCTTCCAATTGACGAAATTAAATCAGGCCAGCGTCAACAGCCCAATATTCAACAAATGATCATTTATCAATTTCAAGGAAAACCTGATATTGTGTTGACCCCCATTGCTTATGTCGATCGCAATCTCATTTTTTCTGCCCCTCAATGGCAACACAACGGCTACTTGATGGAACTTAGTGAAGGTGATCTTCAAACATTGCTATCTCAAACTTACGATTAACACTCCATGTTAAAATACTTATATATTCATAACATTATTCTAGTTGAACAAGCAGCCATGTCTTTTAGCATAGGCTTGAACATTTTAACTGGTGAAACGGGTTCTGGAAAATCGGCAATCATGCATGGTCTTAGCCTAGCCATTGGAGAGCGAGCTGATACTAGCCTGATTCGTCGAGGCTGCGAAAAAGGAATTATTGAAGCAGTATTTGAAATTGACAATCCCGTTATTTGTTCTTTGCTGAGTGAAGGAGGAATTGAACATGAAATAGGCCAGGAATTAATCATTCGCCGAGAGATTGCGCTATCTGGAAAAGGTCGTATCTTTATTAACAACCAGATGGCCCAGCTGTCTTTTTTACGCAAGTTAGGCTTACAGCTTGTGCAAATTGTAGGGCAGCATGCCAATCAATGTCTTTTATCCTTAGATTATCATCGAGAGGTCGTTGATCTTTATGGAGATTTAAAAGCTCTTTTGCATTGCTTTCAAAAAAGTTATGAGAATGAAAAAAATCTCAGGAAAGAGCTAGAGCAGCTGATTCAGCAGGAAGCGCAGCGTTTGCGTGAGATTGATGTCTGTCAACGCGAGTTGGAAGAACTGGAAGAAGCGCAACTTAAAACAGGAGAAGATGAAGAATTATTTGCCGAATATACGCTACTTACTAATGCTGAAGAAATGTCAACTAAAATAAGTGAAATCAATCAAGCCTTATCAGGTGAGCGGCAATCCCTCCTTGCCATTTTGAATCGTCACAAACAAGGTTTGGAATCTTTAATCCGCTTTGATTCCTCTTTACAAGAAACGGCTAAAGCTTTTCAAAATACTTTTTTAGAGTTGCAAGAAATTTCACATACCTTGAGGCTCTATCAAAGCCGCTTGCACTTCGATGCAGAGCGCTTGCATGAGATTGATGCCCGCCTCACATTCTTGAATCGACTTAAGCGCAAATATGGAGCAACAGTCGAAGAAATTTTGGCCTATCAAACACAAACACAAGCAAAGTTAAAGCGTTTAGAAAATGCTGAAAATGAAATTGAACAATTGCAACAACAGCTACAGAACATAGAAGCCCAGACAAATCAGCTAGCTCAGGAGCTATCAATTCAACGGCAGCAATATGCCTTGCAATTTGCAAGTGCATTGACAGAGCAACTAGGTGCGCTCAATATGTCTAAAGCAGAGTTCAGTATTCAAATGACTAAGCAGAAGCGAACACGAGAGGGAGATGATCGAGTCGAATTTTTCTTATGTCCTAATGTTGGAGAGCGTCAAATTTCTTTAAAAGAAGGAGCCAGCGGTGGAGAAATCTCTCGCGTTTTGCTTGCTCTACAAACTCTTTTAGCTGGCAAAGAAAAAACAGCCACCTTGATCTTCGATGAGGTAGATGCAAATATTGGAGGAGAAACCGCTACAATTGTCGGAGATAAATTACGTGAAATTAGCCAACAACATCAAGTGATTTGCATTACTCACTTTCCCCAAGTTGCAAACCAAGCAGATCACCACTTACAAATTTCGAAAGAGGAAAAAGAAGGACGCACCATTACGTTGGTCCAAGAGTTAGATGCTTTGTCTCGCCAACTTGAACTTGCCCGTATGGCAGGATTGAAAAGGAAGACAGTACAATCAAAAAAGAAAGCTTCAAAAATTGATTATTCTCTTCAATCTCATTACGGTTAATTATCTAGTACTCAACCACACTAGTTTTGTGTATTTAGATTGCTTCAAAGCCCCGGGGTTGAATTGACGCAAGTGGGTCCATATTGCTAATATTGACCCACTTACGTCAATTCAACCGGGGTTAGGGTGTTCATTTTGTGCAAAAAATGAGCTTTATTTTTCACAATAATTGGCATAGTTAAATTGAAAGTCGCATGTTTATGCCGTCCTTTCAGGACTCGATGTCTTTTTGATAGAACCCAGGCCTCCGCTTCGCTGCGACCTGGGCTGTAACATGACGGCCCTTCAGGCCTTAACAAAAAGATGATTTAGGGACTATAGAAGAGGGACTTAAACATCTCTTGTTAAGGCCTGAAGGGCCGTCATGTTACAGCCCAGGTCGCAGCGAAGCGGAGGCCTGGGTTCTATCAAAAAGACATCGAGTCCTGAAAGGACGGCATAAACATGCGACTTTCAATTTAACTATGCCAATTATTGTGAAAAATAAAGCTCATTTTTTGCACAAAATGAACACCCTACCCGGGCTTTGAAGCAGTCTAAATACATAAAAACTAGTGTGGTTGAGTACTAGTAATTCATTACATTAGTTTTAGCCTATTGGGACTGCTTCAAAGCCCGGAATTAGGATGAGATGATTCTCTTGTAGTCCTTCAGCCTACATGACGAGGCTAATCCAATCCAGGGCGATGCCCAGGGCCGGGACTTAACAAAGAACTGTTTTGGACTTGATATTCGTCGCATCAATTTAACAAAACCCCGCCTTTAACAGAATTTAGAGGCATATTTCCCGAAAATGACGAGAAAAACATCAAGCCCAAAACAGTTCTTTGTTAAGTCCCGGCATATGGCTAGGTAATCGGAATTTTTATCTTTGTTTTTGCAATGTTGCTTGATCCATATCCTTTCCCTCAGCGGCGAGCGGCGTTAGCCGCGCATGGATAGTACCGTGGGTGTAGGCGCAAGCCGAAACCCACGGTTACCCACAAAACAAATTTGAGCTTAGTGGCGTAGCATTCGTTTAAATAAACATTGCTCCACAATCACATTTCCTACGCCACTAACGTGGCTTCATTTTTTTTACCATACACCGTGGGTTCCGGCTTCGCCTACACCCACGGCTACTATCCATGCGCGGCTAACGCCGCTTGAGCGACAAATTTAGCTTCTAGAGTTGCCAGAAGCATTTCGTTCCTATCCTATGGCCGGGACTTAACAAAGAAATATTTTGGGCACATTGGACAATTTTTAGAAAACCTCCTTTTATAACGATTGTAGAACCCATGCTTATTAAATGGTAAATCCTCCACAATCATTTTAGAGACGGTTAGCAAAAAGATGTCCAATGTTCAGAGCCTGAAAGGCTTCAAATAAAAATAGCCCAAGGCATCGTCCTGGGTTGGATTAGCCCTCGTCATGTAGCCTGAAGGACTACAAGAGAATTATCTCATCACAATCCCATGGCTTTGAAGCAGTCTAAATACGCAAAACTTATGTAATAGATTACTAGTATTTTGCAAACATGTCTCAACCGCTATTTCTTAGCTTAATTAATAGCTATGCTCATCCAAAAGGTTAAACCTGGCCTAAGTAAGAATCTGCATCTTCTTCCTCATCGGGAAGGCGCTCTAAAAAGAGTAAATAAGGATCTCTATGACTCAAAAAATCTTTTTTGGTTACTTCTCTATAACTTTTAGGATCTAAATCATTACAATGAAAATACTTTCCATTGATTTCAACATCAGCAACATAATGACCTACTCTTAGAGAAGCTCCACTATGCCGAACCATTCCCTTAATTTTATAGCGGCCTTGCTTGGGCAAATCTGCATCTTCAGGTGGATCATAATAGCGTGTGAGATCTAAAATTCCATCTTCTGGTAATTCAACAGGTCGATTATCTTTTTTCAATGCGCCAGTAAAACGTTTAAATTGCATAACCATGACAGGAGGAAGCTGACTCATCCGATACCATTGCTCATATTCCTCAACTTTGACTGGAGCTGCATTAATGACACTTGCCGCTTCATTTTCCTGACCCACCACAATTTCTCCGTCTGTGGGATCAAATTTCCGTTGATCATCAATCTTTGGCTCTCGTTCTTTATGTTTCCCTAAGAGCGTATGAATAAGATTATTAAGTTTTTGATATCGTTTCTGAGATCGCAAAGGAACTTGTAGAATAGATAAAGTTTCATCTTTCCCCTCTTTACCGCCAGCCAAGAACTCAAGCCCTGGAAATGCACCCGTCGTAGCATGTTGTCTTATTTTAAATTGGCAGAGGTCAGACAAAAAATACTCAATGCAAAGTTCTATGATATAAGCAGCATCATGCTGGTCCGTCAGCCCATTAGCTATTGTAAGCTCTGGATGAAACTCTGATTTGAAAATTGCCTCCCTCAGGTCACCAAGGGATGGTCCTCCTAATAAAAATAAAATAAATTCCATTTGGGTCATGCTTTTCCCATTTTCTCGACTCTGCCTTTGAGCCTCAATAAATTTCAGAATTTCATGTTGAATGATTAATTTCTTTTGGTACACTTCAAGGTTATGGGGATCACGTTCAATCGGTTCGTTAAATTTTTCCCGGATTTGATCAATGCAAAAAAGACACTGCAAAACGCTATCTAAATAACAACTATTGCCAATATTGCTTAACTTTAAAGGTTCTGCCCTATCTGTCTTTTGAATCTCTTGATTAGGCGTTTTCTTTAAGACTTGGGCTTGAGCTCTCAATTCTGTGATTTTCGAACGAAAAGGCTTTGCTTGAGTATAGCCTGAAAGATGACGATTGAAAACCTCATCAAAATCTGTCCATGCTTGAGATAATTGTTGATGGATATCTTTTGGAAGATCGATTCCAGGTTTGATAAACAAATCAAAAGCTTTTTGGAGTTGTTCTATTACCTTGTCTCCATGAAGCAAACAAAATTGATTCATTTGATCATTAAGATCTTGAAAACCATCTCTTACACTAATTAATTGCGGTTGAATGGGAAAAGGATGACGACGCTGCTCCAAGACACTGACATAACTGTTCAATTGGCGCAAAGATTGAAAAATCTCACTATGTAATTGCTTCATTTCTTTCATGTCTTGAGAAATTAAGTGAGTTTGCCAGAAGTTTTGCTCTAGTTGAGTCACACGTTCCTGCAAAAAGATAATTTGATCCTCTAATTGATCTATCAACTTCTTAAAAGAGGGATGAGTCGGCCTAAAAGCAGGTGCGTGAGTGATTCGATGAAAAATTTCTTGGGTGGCTGATACAGCTCGCTGACAATACTCTACTAAAGCAGCAGTAATCAAGATGAAACTAAGACTACCTGCGGATAATAAGTCTACAAAAGGCTGTATGTAGTAATTAAAATTAATTCTAACACCCGGACTTGCCTGTGGTAGATGTTCTGACACGGGGATGTCATGAATTGCAATAATTGGTAGATCTGTTGGATTCATAAAAACTCTCTATTATTTGAATACTTATTATTAATAAATTTGGGATTCAGATTAACAGAATATATTTTTTAACTCAACTTAAATTTACTTTATTATTAAATAATTGTAAAATAACTAAAAAACATTCATTAACAATTAAGTAAGAAATGTTTTTAATTTTTAATTTCTTATTCACTTAATTTATCTTATGATTTTTGCCATTCTCTTTTTGAAATTTAATTTTTTGACGAAACTGAAATGTACTATGCCATCATTTTTCAAGTTGTACTATTCTCTACAGTTGACGAAATAGGCTGTTTTCCGTTAAAAACAGATTAAAAAATTTTATTTAATGACATTTAACAGGAGTAAATGACAATGAAAAGACAAGTAGTTATTGCCTTTTTATTTATGTTGACAGCTTTTTCTGGCTGGGCAGATATTGATATTGATCAGCAAAATATTGGATCCGAAACAATCACGCAACCGGCAAAGCGTACGCCCTTTAGTTTTGATACACATTTAGATATCATCAGCAGCTCAAAGATTAAAAAGGGATTTTATAAGGGTGATGAAATCAACTATGCTGAGGCTGAAGCTGAAGTTGGCATGATCCTTTATTATTGTCCAACTTATACAGAAGGGGTTAGAGTGGGTTTGGCTTATACGCCGACCTATTTGAAATGGCATGACAACCCCTGGTTTGATCAAGATCACTTCAACATTGTCTCATTATCTTTAGCAGGATTTAGCAAACGAATTGATCGTTGGTTTTGGCGTACGCAGTTGACAGTTAATTTTGATGCTGAAAAATGGAGCAGTCAATACATCAGCTATGATCTTCTCTTGTGGGGACGTTATACCTTTTGTGAAAATATAGGGATTCATTTTGGATTTTGGGCTGAGACTGGTTTACATCTAGATCGCGTGTATCCTATTTTTGGATTTGATTGGCAAATCTCTCGTAAATGGAGATTAGATTTAGTTTTTCCAGTCAACATGGCTTTACTTTATTCTTTTTCTCCTACTTGGAAGTTAGGAATTGCTGGAAGATTCTTCGATTCTCGCTTCCGAGTGCACCACGACCAATATTCTGCTAAGCCGCTTCTGCGTTATACCAATGTAGGAGCTGAGTTTATCATCAAATATGAGAATGACACGACGAGCGCCAATATTCATGCGGGTACAACCTTAGGAGGAAAATTTCGTGTAGCAAATCATAACAACCACCATGCAAAAATCTATCGTATCAATCCTTCTGCTTATGTAGGCGCAGAAATCGACGTGAAATTTTAAGAGTGACAGGAATCGCAGGAGCGGCTAGCCAGCCGCTCTTCAGCCAATTTTAATACATCAATACATTTCGATTTTATTCACTTATTTTTTATTTTAATCTTAACTAAATTATATTTTTAAATAAGAAAAAGAAATTAATGCTTATTTTGCGCTATCCTTAAATTTTATTGTTTTTAAATATCCTTTATATTATATTTATACTAATTAATATAATTCGCGCTAGATTTGCTACAATCTAGATCTGTCATAAGCCCTTTGGCTTCAATCCATTTAAAAAGAGTAAAACCTTATGAATCGTCATTCACCTCTTGAGAATTTACATAAAGAATTTGTCCAAGCCCTTCAATCCCATGTTTATTTAGGTCCTGATCAAAACGACCCGACCAAATTAACACGCACTCCTAAAAAAACCATTTACCTATGCGAAGTCTTCAAACTTGCCATTGATCAAATTGACATCACTTTGAAACCAATAAATTCGCCAAGCAAGCCGACCGTCGATCATTTACGTTTATTGCAACGAGATGGAAAGGTAATGTATGAACGCTATACAAAGGCAACAAACAGCTGGAGTCGCTGGTTTCTTAAAGGATTAGCTCGTATTACGCCTGAACTATTATCACCTTTTTTGCCTAGTTGTTTTTCTAATGAGATGGAAAAAGCTGAAAAAAACACTCAAGAAGAATATGAAAAATATCAAAGGTTCATCAGAGAAAAAATTAGCGCGCTTTCTCCTAAATCACCCATCCTCGAAGATCAGAAGACAGATAATCAAGTAGAACAAGAGAATGTTCTTGTACAAGAAGAGGATATTTTTGATCCGCAGCAAGATGAAATGAATGATGATAAGAAAAAGTCAGAGCCTCAAAAGCAAGAGATGAAAAAACCAGAATCCAAACAGCCCGTCGAAAAGAATGATCCAGCCAAAGAAAAGCAATTGCAAGAACTGCGCAAAAAACGCCTCATTGCTTTGCAAACAGATGACTATGATGATCAGGATGCTGATTTACAAAACATATTAGAACAAATTTACGGAGGAGCATCCAGCAATCTAATCACAGAAAATCTAAAGTCAGATACAGTTACCCAATTGAATGACTTGGATGACTGGGATGAATTGAATGACTTGGATGACTTGCATTTATCAGAATATCTCTCAGAATATCAAGAAAATGACGAGATTTTGGACGAAAGAGAGCAAGCAAATGCGAAAACTTCCAAACCTTTTTCTCTCACTCAACTCAAACACCCCTCCCTTATAACCCCTATAGCCACCCCTTCAAAGGAAGAGATTGAAAAGGCACGTCAAAAGGGTATTCACACTGCTTTGCAAAACCTTCGTAATGGCTTGCAATGCATCCAACAATTTGCTGACTATCCTCTTTCTCGAGAAAGATATATCAATGTTCTCATCCGCATGGCTAATGCGACAAGCATTATGATGCATTTAGATCCTGATGCGCAAAGTTCTTTAGAAAAAGTGGGGATCAAAGATAAAACATTTGAAGTTTTAAGAGACTCGAGTTTTCAAGCAGCTTTATACTTACGTCAATTTGATCAGATAGGTCATCTTCTCCAATCTACTTCCTGGCATGATTCTTTCACTGAAGCAATGGCTCAGGAAGGGCATATCAAGTTTGGAGTACGAAAAGTGGTTGGACAAGTGATTATGCAATTGGCAAATGCAGAAGGACAACCAGTAAAGGAGAAGGACTTCCAAAATTACCGAGGTTCAGTGCATCTTGTTCTTACTGACTTCACGCTTTTAAGCGAGATGGAAGAATTAGTGAAAGTTTTAAATACATCCTCCTCATGCCGTCCATGTCACGTTGTCATCAAAGTACAAAATCCTTCATCTCTAACGCCCGAATTTTTCCAACTTCTGTTGAAATTAAAAGAGCAAGTGGCTGAAATAAAAGTAGAGGGCGTTCAAGAGATTAACTTCCAGACGCTTGCCTTATCTGAAGCGGATGAACATCTCTTTGTTCAACATTTAGAGAAATTTCAATTTTCCGATCTGAAAAGCTTGACTTTATCCAATCATCCCAAAAAAGATTGGACAGCAAACGATTTCTCTCTCTTATTGGCTTTCTGTTTCACTAGCGAGTTATTAAAAGACTGCTATCGTCTTTGCCCTTCTTATCAAGACATTGTCATTCCAATTCAATTTACTACATCCACAGCAATTGATTTCACAGGATTTAATCTTGATCAGATTTCTTATCTTTTGTCTCAATGTTCTGATTTAACTTATGCCAATTTCAGTGGCTTACCTATGACAGATAATCAATTATTTCAGTGGATGCAACAGGGCTTTTTAGCAAATGTCAAAACCCTGCATTTCAAGGGTTGTCCGAACTTAACCACAGATAGCTTACCAGTGCTCGCAAATCTTCCTCAATTGGCAAGAGTCTCTCTTCCCGATTTACCAAAAGGTAAGCTTCCACTCAATCAATTGCCTAAATTTGATAATCCTTTTAAAATTAAAATGTTATACACGACTTCTCAAGCTACACAATCGCTTGCATCTGGCTTGTATACAGGTCCGCAATTATGGGCACCTATCTTCCAAATCCCCTTAGCTCGCCAAGGAGTACCCAACGTTTTTACCCAAAAACGGTTAGATCCCAAGAGTGTGGCTTATTGGCTTCATCAAAATGATTATCAACATTTAAAACCTCAAACAAGCGTTCTGACAATTTTAGCAGATTCTAATGAAAAACTCACTGATGAAAATTTAGTGGAATTTGTGAAGAAATTTCCTGAAACCGTGGGTCTCAGTTTATATAATTGTCCTCATGTCTCGGATACAGGAATTATTAACTTGTTAAAAGAATGTCCTACAATCAAAAACATAGATTTAATGGGATGTCCTCACATTACGGAAAGTTTATTTTTTGAACCTGGACATGAAGAGGTCCTGAACAAATTGCATAAACTCATCATCACTGATACAGGAATTTCAAGAGATATTGCTACCCTTTACAAGGACAAGGAAAAGATGGGCCCAAGGCTTGTATTTGAAGAAGCCACTCTCACTATTTCAGATGATGATTTGATTGATGAGGATGCTCTAGAAAAGATCTTATCCAAACAAGATTTGACCAAGCTGAAGCGAATTAATTTAGAGAAGTGCACAAAACTCAATAATAAAATATTAGGACAGCTATTGGATCATCTCAATGCTCCGACTGACATTCAAACACAAGAGGGAACATGGATAGATAATCCTCAACGTTTGAATTTAGCCATCTTGAATTTAAGTGGTTGCAGCAATATTACCGACGAAGCCTTTGATCAAATCAAACAGACCGAAATAACAGACGCAGATAATGTTCCTCTTGATCAAATTAAAAAACCTAAGTTTGAGCCTAAATTTCTTGAAAATTTGGATCGCATTGTAATAGGAGGAACAAAAATTTCACAAGTCTTAAAGCTTGTTTATCCTAACGTCACTTTTCAAGAATTTGAAGAACCTATTACAATTCAAATTGATGAGGAAAAACAATTGCAAGATTGCATCGCTTATCATGAGAAAAAAGCGCAACATGCGTTGAATGATGATGAAGAAAAAGAATTGATAAAACTTTCTGCTTGCTATCTTCATAACCGCATTGCGGTTGAACTCTTTTGCGAAAATGAAGACTTAGCACACGACATCCTCAGCCAAACAATTAAACCAGATGCTGAAGAGTTTTGTGATTTTACTCTTACCTTCAAAGAAGAGGATCATGCTGATCCCTCTCTCATTCACGTCCATCGCGATGCCTTATATTCTCAGTCTCTTTACTTTGTCAACGGCCTGAGACCAGGAGGAAAGTTTAGTAAAATTGGTGGAACTGTTTTTACTAATGTTCATGCCAATCCTGAAGCAGTTCAGGCAGTTAAAAATTTACTATATGGCAAATTATGCATTGAAAACTTAGATTGGAGAACAGCAGCTGATGTGGCTGAACTTGTAGGTCCAAAGATCTTTCACCTTGCATCGGGGATTTATAATGCTCTTCTAGCTCGTATTCATAGTCAATTTTCAATTGACGAGGCTCACGAAATGTTTGAAGCAGCTGAAGCATTAGAAGATAATCAAGGCAAAGAAGAATATGAAAAGACTCTACTCTTTCATTTAGAGAATTTGGGAGAAATGGATGACGATAACTTCCAGAAAATTGCAAATCTTGGTCGAGGATATGGATTGAAAGAGCTAAATGCTCAAGTAGAGATCATACAAAAAAATAAGACGGATGCCATCAATAGGCAATTACGGGCTGAAGAAGCAAAAAAAAATGAAAAACTCATTCAAAGAATGAAAAAAGCTGGCCAACTAACCGACTTCGTCTAAATTTGATGTCCGTTTGATAGCGAAGCTAGTTACATATTGGGGCGCAGCAAATCCTGCGCCCCTACATGGCTCTATTAGCTTTAAATAAGGGCCTGCCAATCGGTTCAGAAGAGATAAAGAGCGCTCCTAGCGCTAAATAATATAAACTTATGAATAAAAATTAAAATTATAAATTTAATTAAAGGACATTTATGCAACTTACGCCCATTAATTTACAAGCAGGCCAAACTACTTTGAATGAAGCTTGCTTAAACACTTTACTGCCTTTTGAGGCATTAGCAATTATTTTTGATCAGGTGGTCAATCAAAAAAGCCCACTTGTAAGTGATATTTCTTCTATTTTACTCACTTGTAAAAAATGGAAAATTGTTTTTGAAAATAATCCTTGCATTGCATTAGCGCATTTACTCACTTGTAGAAAAATGGAAATTGTTTTTGAAAAGAATCTTTTCATTGGACCAACGCAGATTGGAGCACCAAGGCAGACTTCTTTTCAATTTGAACAAAGTACATTTCCCCAAGAATGTCTCGCCACTAGTCAAAAGAAGTATTTTACCTCTCAAGAACTTAAGTTGATCGATTTAGCCTACAAAAATTTCCCCGACCTAGCAATACTTAACTTTAGAAAATTATTAATGATTAAATCACAGTTATTTTGTTCTAATAGTTTACTTCTCTTCCTTTTGGATCGCTATTCCTGGAATCCTCAAGATTGCAAAAGGAGCGCCAATAAGAATATTCAGCAAGTGGCCGAAAAACAATTGTCTATTTTAAATTCTCTTGTATATGGTACTGACGATCAAAGATTAATGATGATCAAAGAGGGTTTTATTGCAGAACTTTACCGTGGCGGTCAAGAAGATCTAGAGGAATGGGATCAGGCAAAAAATTCTATCATGTTTACCCTTACAAAATTTCCCAATTTTAACGATAAAAAAGCAATTATGCAAGTCGTTCGCTGTTTTGGGCATTCGGCTTTTGATATACTGCTCTGGTCTATTGCACTTAAAGCCCGTCAGGCTGATGCAGGGGATCTGAGCTTGCAATAATAAGGAGTAGACCGCAGTCTAAAATTTCAATTAAGCTCTTTCAGGCTAAAAATAGTAAGTGTTCACAGGATATTGATTTAATATGCAAATATAGCTCTTATTGTAAACCTTAGTTTCACACTTGTAAATACCCTAAGGCTTCTTCTAAATAAGAAAAATCAAATTTAAAGCCTGTTTCTTCTAATTTTTTAGGTTCAACACGCTGGCTACTCAATAACGTTTCCTCTCCTAGTTCTCCAAAAATCAACCTAACTATAAAAGCGGGCATCAAAAGAAAGGTAGGACGATTGAGAAGATGACCGAGTGTCTTTGTCAATTCTTGGTTAGTGACGGGATGGGGAGCTACTGCATTGAGAGGTCCTGCCAGACTTTGTTGTTTGATCGCATATTCAATAACTCGCACAAGATCATCAATGGCAATCCAGCTCACATATTGATTTCCATCCCCTATTCGTCCACCTAAACCCAATTTAAAAATAGGCAGCATCTGCTTTAGAGCACCTCCGTTAGGACTCAAAACCATCCCAATGCGGAGATTAATGATCCGAATTCCCTTTTCTACAGCCGCTCGAGTCGCCTCTTCCCACTCTTCACAAACCTCTGCTAAAAAGCCTGTTCCTTTTGCACTTTGCTCAGTCAGAACCTCATCCCCACGATTTCCATAATATCCAATAGCTGATGCACAGACGACAACGGAAGGAGGATGTCTAAGCCGACAAAGAGCCTGGCAAAGTAACTGAGTTCCTTTTACACGACTCTCTCTAATGCGAGCTTTTTTAGCTTCAGTCCAGCGTCCTAAGATATTTTCTCCTGCCAAGTGAACAATAGCATCTAAACCTTCTAATAATGAGGGATTAATGATTCCCTGCTGCGGATCCCAGGTAATTTCATTAGCAAGCAAATCTGATCGTGCACGAACGAGCTTATACACCTTATTCTTATTCTTCTCTAAAGATGGAATAAGAGCTGAGCCTATTAATCCAGAAGATCCTGTTACAAGAACTTTCATCGTTCAACTGTTCCTATTTATAGTTTCTATTCCCTGTTACACCATTTTCTGTTTTTTTTGGCAAATGTTTCAATAATTAGAAAATTTTTTAATGCATACACAAAACATCCAAACAAATTATAATATTCTAAAGATGATAAATAAACCCTCTTAGATTAAATCCAATATAGATAAAAATAGGTTAATTATGAAAAAGCTATCTACAATCTTTGCGTTATTTTATTTTAGCTTCTTTATCCTAACAATATCCTCAATTGAAGCGGCCACATTGCACGCCATTCTAGTAGGTGATACACATGATAAGGAACTTCACAAAGTCATCAAAAAAGATTTAAAGCACATGGAAGCCCATCTTGACAAGGTGTTTGAATTTTTGGATGTTGATTGGTACGAACAAACAACCTATTCAGGGCGCGATGCTAACTCCAGATTAATGGATGATCTTGCTGCATTGAAAATTCAACCAGATGATGTAATCTTTTTTTATTTTTCAGGCCATGGATTTTACGGGGAAAATTCTGAAATAGGGAATTGGCCTACTCTCTACCTATCTAAAGAAGACATTGGGATCAATCAATTCGATATTATGCAACTCCTTCATCAGCACAATTCAAGCTTACTCATTTGTCTTGCAGATTGCTGTAATAACATTTTAGAGGAAGATAATAAACCACCTATTCTATCTCCAGCAATAGATCAAAAAGTGATTCGACAAAAAGGGCATGCGATCGCTTCAAACATACGAAAACTATTCCTAGACACACAAGGGTTCATCATGATTTCATCTGCTTCTCCGAAATACTATGCAGAAGGAACAGATGAAGAAGGAAGCTCTTTTACAAATTGTTATATTAAAACCTTCCAAAAAGCCGTTAATTCCAATAAGCCAGAGGTGGATTGGGATTTGATTTTATCTCAATCACAGAAAGCTTTATGGGAAGAGCAAAGACCTCAATATCAATTATTCTTAAAGTAAACTCAAAATTGAGATTTTAGGCTTGAGGCTATTCCTTAAGGCTTTGTTGACAAGGACGTGCCTTAAAAATGATAGCGCCTAGTACTCAACCACATTAGTTTTTGCCTATGGGAATGGTTTTAAATCCCTATGCGTTAAGGTAAGAGATGGGTGTAGGCTAACGTGCCGCATTCAGTCGCCACGCCGCTTCGCTCTGGGCTCTATGAGAGGGTTCATGGACCCACCGTTCGGTCGCCCTCCGGGCTCGGTCACGGTGGGCTAGAATCAGTCGTCCTACGGACTCTAGCGCCAATGTAGAAGTCATTGAATGTTAGGTAAGGTTTTTCATAATAATGCTGCTAGAATGCTAGTCAAGGCGTTTTGATAATGCCGCTAGAGTCCGTAGGACGACTGATTCTAGCCCACCGTGACCGAGCCCGGAGGGCGACCGAACGGTGGGTCCATGAACCCTCTCATAGAGCCCAGAGCGAAGCGGCGTGGCGACTGAATGCGGCACGTAGCCTACACCCATCTCTTACCTTAACGCATAGGGATTTAAAACCCATTCCCATAGGCTAAAACTAATGTGGTTGAGTACTAGGCTTTCAATTGCTCAGCTTGCCGTGCAAGCTGTTTAATTAACCCTCTAAATATTAAACGATGAATAGGATACAGCATGTACCAATAGAGAATCCCCCCAATTCCCAATGGATCAAAAATTGCTCTTTGATGAATCAAAGAACCAAGCGCAGTAGGTTCTACTATAAATTCTAACCAGGCGCGTCCGGGAAGTTTCATTTCGGCTCTGAGTAAGAGCCGTTGGTTGGGTTCAAAGGCTTCCACGCGCCAGAAATCTAGAAAATCGCCCACTCGTAAATGTTCCTGATCACGGCGTCCGCGTCTTAATCCCACTCCCCCTAACAATAAATCCAGCCAACCCCTGATATGCCAGAGGGAATTCGCATAATACCAACCTGTACGCCCCCCTATCTTGCTAATGGGAATAAAGGCTTTTTCAGGATCAACCTTGACTGCACATGTATAGCTATCTATAAAACGATTACCAAATCTAGCTCCCGCCCAATTTGGCGAGGCTTCGGCAGCAGATAAAGAATCGGACCAATGCGTTTGCGCAAACTCTCGATCTTCATTAGCTAAAGCAATTTTAATTGCTTCTTTCCCCCCTATAGGATGAATGTTAAAGAGATCCTCCGCACGCCTATCTTGGACAATAGTTGGAAAGCGAAGGCTTTCAATTAATTTGCGTCCTATTCTGGCATAAATCGGTGTCACTAATCCTAGCCAAAGACTAGAAAGCCAGGGGGTTAAAACAGGAACGGGAATGAGCCAACGCTTTAAGTGCCTTTGTCGACTATATTCTAACATAATGTCGCCATAAGACATTTGATCTTGCCCACCAATTTCAAAAATTTGATTCCCTTTTATCTCTATTTCTATCGCCTTATTTAAATAGGCTAGAATATCTGAAATTGCAATAGGTTGAGCCATTGTCCAAATCCATTTAGGAGTCAACATAACAGGCAGGCGCTCGCAAAGGCTTCGAATTAATTCAAATGACAAACTTCCTGATCCTATAATAATTGAGGCGCGAAACTCTAATACTTGTACGCCTGATGCTTGCTCTCGCAGATAATGACCAACCTCTTGGCGGCTTTTAAGATGCGAGGAGAGGTTGTATCGGCTATCTCCTAATCCACCTAAATAAATGATCCGCTTGACTTTGCATTCAGATGCGGCTTGAGCAAAATTGAGCGCTGCCAGACGATCTTGTTCAATAAAATCTTTTTCTGATCCCATCGAATGAATCAGATAGAAGGCAACGTCAACCCCTTGCATCGCTTGTACAATGGATGCTTTGTCTAATACATCGCCTTTAAATATTCGTGTTCGAGGATTAAAGCGCTCATGAAGATAGAGCGGCTCTCGAACAAGACAATGCAAAATCAAATTTTCTTCTTCTTCCAGAAGATGGAGAAGGCGTCCTCCAATATATCCTGTTGAACCTGTCAATAGAATAGTTTTTTGATTCATCAATACCTAATAACCTAAATTTTGTCATAAGCTTCTAATGCCATCTTTCTCGCTCGCGCATGGTCAACAATGGGTTTTGGATAATTGATTCCCAATTCTACTCCTGCTTGTTTAAGAATTTTTTCAGGAGCTTCCCAAGGTCGATGAATCCAAGCATTGGGTAAGTCACGAATTTCAGGAACCCAATGTCTCACATATTCTCCATTTGCATCGAATTTCTTCCCTTGTGTCACTGGATTAAAGATGCGGAAATAGGGTGCAGCGTCTGCTCCGCAACCCGCGATCCATTGCCAGCCTAATGTATTATTCGCCAAATCAGCATCCACAAGAGTATCCCAGAACCATTTAGCTCCTTCTTGCCAATCAATTAACAAGTCTTTTACTAAAAATGATGCCACAATCATCCTTGCACGATTATGCATCCAACCAATTTTCCATAGTTGACGCATCCCAGCATCTACAATAGGATAACCTGTCATTCCTCTTTGCCAAGCTCGCAATGCCTCTTGATTTGCTTGCCAAGAAAATAAACCAAAATTAGAGCGTAAAGGCTCCGTTGGTGTACGTGGGAAATGATATAACAAATAGTAAGCAAATTCCCGCCAACCTAATTGACGTAAAAAAACATCTGCTTGATCTCCAAATTTTTTTCTTACGGCCCACCAAATCATACGCGGAGAAATCTCTCCAAAGTGCAAATAAGGCGACAGCTCTGTTGTTCCTTCTTTTCCTAGCTCATCCCGTCTTTGACTATATTGTCCTATCACGGTCTTAAGAGCAAGTTGAAGCTGAAGATTAGCCTGAGAGCCTCCTTTCCATTTTTCCTGTAGTCCTTTATCCCATGGAATTGTTGGCAATAAGTGAAATTCTTCAAGCGATTCTGAATGAATACCTCTGATATCACCCTTTATCTTCTGAGGCTTTGAAAGAGGTGACCTAGGTTCGCCTAACTGACTACAAGCTTTCCAGAAAGGAGTAAAAACTTTATAAGGTTTGTTTTGCTTGTTTAGAATGTCCCAAGGTTCAAATAGCAAAGATCCATTAAAAATTTGAACTTTAATACTTAACTGTTGGAGTGTGGCTTTGATAGAGGCATCACGTTGCATGATAGTGGGTTCATAACAGCGATTCCAAAAAACTGCATCTGCTCCTGTCTCCTTGGCAATATTTAGGAGTGCCTCAATAGAAGAACTTCGGCGAAGAATGAGATTCAATTTCCATTTCTTTAATTCTTTTTTAAGTTCAACTAAAGCTCTTTGCAACCACCAGCAACTCGCCTCTCCTAAAGCCCACTCTCCCTGTTCCTCTGGCGCCCATATAAACAAAGGAATAATAGGACCTCCTTTAGCAATGGCTGCACTCAGAGCTGGTTGATCCTCTACCCGTAAGTCTTGCCTGAACCAAACAATTGAAGGTCTTTCTACCATTAATAAAGATCCCTCTGATCTATCTCGTTAATCATTTCTTCAGCCTTATCTTCCGCTGCTTCTTCTTGATACATTTTTTCATCCGTATGGCTCCAATAAAGCTCTCCTTTTACAAAAGGACCTGTTCCTGTTTTGCGAGCCTCATCGATTTGATAAGGAAGATAAGAGGGATTATAAATCTCGTGGCCGTGCTTACTTAAATAATCGCGTACTGAATAATCCACGCTTTTGCCTTCGTGTGTCTGTATGCGTAAACTTCGTGCAGATAAAAATAAATGATGCAAAATCGTCACGATCAACCAACCCATCCATCCTCCACAGCGATGAGCGAATGCTAATACTTGGTCTAAGGGACCCACGCCCGTTCTCCCCATTGTCAAAGGCATCTTAAAAAAATTGGGTAAATCCCTGATGAGCTTTTCTGTGCATTTTTGAATAGAATAGGCACAATTATAGCCAGCAAATTGAAAGACGCCGCTTGAATCCATTAGAAAGAAAATCCGAGCTAATAACTTTTCTTGTGCTTCTTGATCAGGAAAAATAGGATAAGCCCCCCGCTGGCGATGAGTATAATAGCAATTTTGATCCAATAACGAAACAACACGTTTAAGAGTAGCACAAAATAGCCATAATCCATCTAAGATACCCTGCTGAAAGCGATAAGCATATATCCCAATATTTAACACTTTCCAATTACCATCTTCCATGCGAATATAAAGCTGCCAAAAGGAATGACAATCTAACGCATTATGATCTAAATGTTGGCGACTTGCCATCACTTTAAAGAAGAACTCGCGATCTTTGATCTCATCTCCATACTGTGCCACTAGTTCTGCATGAGAAGCAATACGGCTGGGAGGAGCGTCATGAGTCCAATCCTTTGGACTCATTTCAGGCATTTCATACTGCTTTAAATCAGCATTCCAGACGCCTTTGATCGGATGAAAATTGCTAAATCCCCAATCAGCACAAAGGGTCATATTCGCTTCACGTAAATTTTTCTGACCGACTTCGTGTAAAAACTCCTCAACCGTCAATTGGTAATTGCCTTGCTTAAAGTGAATGGTTTCAGTAGGCTTAAGAATATTAATGCGTTCTTGTTGATCGGGTTCAAACTCTTTAAAACTGCCATGATAAATAGAGAGTGTCAAAATACGCTTTGCCACATGATCGACTTTTGTCGACACTGTTTTAAAAGCCAAGACTTCATCTTCGGGCTTAGTGAGAGTGATATTGCGCACATAGCCAAGATTGGAAGAAAGCAAAGCCCTTTTTAGCTTGTGTTGTGTAGCATAGCACTTGACGATCACTTCCACTTGGTTAAAATCGCGTAAACTCCAATTGAAAACTTCTGATAAATACTCCGAATTCTCAACCACAATGTTTAACCATTCTGGATATTTCGCAAGCTCTTCTAACTGGGCATTTTCCAACTCATTCAACTCTTTATCAACCGCTAACCTCTGCTTTTGCTTCCATGCTTGCGCAATTTCTTGGATCTTTACCAACCACTCTACATCAGGCTTATCCAAGGCATCTAAACCACCATTTGTCTCTCCTAAGCTATAACGCAATCCAACTTCACGGCATTGCAATTCATGATAAGCTTGTTTAAGCTCAGGACAAACTTCCGTGAGCTTTGCAATCTGATTGCCAATTTGTTCGGCCACATCCAAATAAATTTGGCGTGTTGCCCGATAACGGGATGCTTTCTCTTGATAATCTTCGTTGTCAATAGTCGGATCAAAAAATTTCACACCTTTTTGCTCTAGGCGGGTGAATGTTTGATTGATTTTTCCTATGAGTTCAATCCAACGAGGTTGGGATCGATGGCTCAGTGCATTGACAAAATGATTCCATCTCCCCTCTTTTGTCATTTTCCCTATCACATTCAAATTGGGATGATCTTTATCTAATTCATAATAAAGATTTTGTAATTCATTGACCGATAAATAGGATCCTATACCCATCGATACCTCCCTTAATATTAGCAAATATGGCATCCTATCCTTTTTATCAATCCCTTGCAATAGCTGTAACGGATGACTGATTTTGTGAGTGTAACGAAATAATTGATAAAGATAGAACCTCGATTCACTTTTTTTCTAGCTCTTGCATATTTTGTAAATCCCTAGTAAAATCTCTACTACTTTAAGAACGATTATCCTTTTAATTAGGTGGTTCATGGCAAAATTAGATAAAGAAACAATTCAGCAATTGACTCGTCTTTGTCGCATTGATTGCACAGATGAAGAACAAGAGGCGCTTTTAAAAGATCTAAAAAAAATTCTTGAATATATCGAACAACTCCAACAAATTGACACAGAAAATGTGCCTCCTTGCAATCATGTCTTAGAAAGTATGGCGAATGTCATGCGAGAAGATCGTGTTGGAGAAGTTTTAAATCGTGAAGCTTTTTTGGCAAATGCTCCCTCTCATATTGGAGGAATGATTCGCGTTCCTCCTGTGATTAAACAAAATTAATTGAGGATACATGTATAATCAGTCAGCCATTGACATTCGTGAACAATTTTTGCGTGGCGAACGCACTGCTGTTTCCATTGCCCGCTACTATTTAGATCGAATAGCCAAATTTGAGAGCCAAATAGGAGCTTTTTTAAAAATCTATGAAGATAAAGTTCTTTATCAGGCAGAACAACTAGATAAAAAGCGAGCAGCTAATCAACCCCTCGGCAAGCTGGCTGGAATTCCGATCGCATTTAAAGACAATATCTTAGTGAAAGGAGAAATTGCGACCTGTGGCTCTAAGTTTTTAACTAACTATCGAGCTCCTTACCAAGCGACGGCTGTCGATTTGATCTTGGCTGAAGATGGCATGATTATTGGCAAAACCAATATGGACGAATTTGCTATGGGATCTTCAACCGAAAACTCGGCTCTTCAAAAAACTCATAACCCTTGGAATATCAATTGTACGCCTGGAGGCTCTTCTGGTGGCTCTGCTGCAGCAGTTGCAGCGCGCTTTTGTCCGATTGCCTTGGGAAGCGATACAGGAGGTTCCGTGCGCTTGCCTGGTGCTTTTTGCGGCGTCGTTGGATTTAAACCTACCTACGGACGTGTGTCACGCTATGGCTTGGTCGCTTATGGTTCTTCTCTTGATCAAATCGGCCCTTTAGCGACTTATACAGCCGATGCTGCCCTTATGATGGAAGTCATTGGTCGTCCTTGTAGTAAGGACTCTACCAGTCTCGCAGAAGAACCAGAACCTTATCTAAGCCAATTTAAAAAAGATGCTATTCAAGGAATGAAGATTGGAGTTCCTTGGCAATTTCTAGACAATTTGGCAGATGAACCTCGTAAAGCCTTTGAAAAGGCCCTTGACAGCATTAAACAACAGGGAGCCTATATTGTAGAAGTCGATCTCGGTATTCTCAAATATGCAATTGCTGTTTATTATATTCTCGCCACTGCTGAGGCCTCAACAAACTTGGCCCGTTTTGATGGAATCCGCTATGGACAGCGCTCTCCTAGAGCGCGTACATTAGAGGAAGTCTACGACTTTTCTAAAGAAGAGGGCTTTGGGCCTGAAGTCAAAAGGCGAATTATGCTTGGAACTTTTGTTCTGTCAGCTGGATATCAAGATGCCTATTATCGCAAAGCTCAAAAAGTGCGAACTTTAATATTGCGTAGCTATAAAGAAGCTTTTAATCAATGCGATTTGATTGCAACTCCCGTCTCTCCTTTTCACGCTTTTGAAATAGGCTCTATCCAAGATCCTGTTCAAATGTATTTGCAAGACATTTATACAGTAGGTGTCAATCTTGCGGGGCTTCCAGCTGTCAGTCTTCCCAATTCCTTGACACAGGATGGCAAGCCTTTAGGCCTTCAATTGATTGGACCTCAAAAGTATGATCAACGAGTTCTCCATGTTGCACATTTACTGGAAAAGGTTTTGCCTTTCCACAATGCCGTTCCTCCACTTGTTAATGAAGAGGTCAAACCATGAATCATAAACACTCCCACTCCATGCCTGATGATTGGGAAGCTGTCATAGGTCTTGAGATTCACGTCGAGCTCAACACGAAATCCAAACTATTCAGCGCTGCTCCTAATCATTTCGGCGATGAACCTAATACAAACATCACAGAAGTTTGCACAGGGCAGCCTGGCGCTTTGCCTGTCCTTAACAAAGAAGCCGTGCGCAAAGCTGTCCAATTTGGCTGCGCCGTTCAAGCTGAAATTGCAAAATTCAGTAAATTTGATCGTAAATCTTATTTTTATCCCGATAGTCCCCGCAATTTCCAAATCACCCAGTATGATCAACCTATCATTAAAGGAGGAACAATCACTGCTGAAGTGAACGGAGAAGAAAAAATATTTGCCATCAATCGTGTTCATCTTGAAGATGATGCGGGCATGCTTAAGCACTTTTCAACTTTTGCTGGAGTGGACTATAACCGAGCAGGATGCCCTTTAATTGAGATCGTTTCTGAACCTTGCATTCACACTCCACAAGAAGCTGTGGCTTATGCAATGGCCGTCAAAGCAATCTTGCAATATATCGATGTTTCCGATTGCAACATGGAAGAAGGGTCCTTGCGTGTCGACACAAATATTTCTGTGCGCCGCAAAGGCGAAAAGAATTTGCGCAATAAAATTGAAATTAAAAACATGAACTCTTTCAGCTTTATGGAAATGGCTCTTAAATCTGAAATTCAGCGCCAGATCGAAGAGTATCTGAATCATCCTCATACGCCTCCCGATCAAGTCATTCAACAAGCCACTTATCGGTGGGATCCCGAAAAAAAAGAAACAGTATTGATGCGTCGCAAGGAAACGGCCGATGACTATCGTTATTTTCCAGAACCTGATCTCGTTCCCATTATTCTCACAGATGCCTTCATTGAAGAGATTCGTCACGCATTGCCTGAACTACCCTTGCAGCGTGAGCGGCGTTATGTTCGTGATCTTAACCTTTCTCAACATCAGGCTTTTGTTTTAACCAGTGAAAAAGCCATAGCGGATTATTTTGAAAAAGTGCTTAAAAATTGTTCGAATGCTCGTGGCGTAGCGAATTGGCTATTAGTAGAATTTACGGGTCGCCTGAAAGATTCGGGCGAAAGTATTTTATCTATTGGCATTAGACCTGAACATGTGGCAACACTTGTTAATTTAATTGAACAGGGCAAAATTACTGGCCGAATTGCCAAGAGCGTAGCCGATGACATGGTGGCTCGCCCTGGCGTAGATCCTGCGCTTATTGTCGCTGAAAATCCCGATTACAAACCTCTCAATGACCAAGCTGAAGTTGAGCGCTATGTGGATAAAGTTTTAGTCGAGAATATGCAATCAGTAGCTGATTATAAAGCTGGGCGAGATAAGGCTTTTGCCTTCTTAGTCGGGCAAGTCATGAAGCTTTGCCGAGGCAAGGCTTCCCCTCAGTTGGTCAATGAGCTGCTCAAATCGCGCATTGAAAAAATGAATCTTTAAGCATTGTTAGAGCGCTCTCTAATGTTCATGTTTGAGGAGAATGTCTTTAGCCATTTCGGCTTGTCGTTTGAGTTCAGCATATTGTTCTAAATCAGTGGCAGTTTCAATGGCCAAATTTAAAGCTTGAAGCGCGCTTTCACGATCATGAATGGCAAAGAGACATTTGGCAAGGTAAAAGTAAGGAACAGGACTGGAAATATCGCATAAAGCAGCGAGTTCATAAGCATCAATAGCCGCTTCATAATTTTGGCATAATTGTGTCGACATTCCCAAACCTAACCAATATTCATGATGATGTGGATTAAGCGTGGCTAAGAATAAAAAGGCATTGGCAGCATCTTGATAACGTTTATGTTCAAATAAAACATAGGCAGCATTATAGAATTTGGACATCGTTTCATCAGAAAATTCCATGATCTCTTGCGCTGTCTTGCCCGCGGCCAGCTCTTTTTTTAAAAGCTTTTTATTTTTTAACTTGGTTTTGACTTTTTCAGAGAGTCGAAATTCGCTTAAATCATCGTGCATAAGTTCCCTTCCAAGTTTAAGGTCTGCCTACTTTCAATTTCAGATATATCAGACATTTTGAATTTGAATACAGCCTGATAAATAAGCGAGCTGGCTTGCAAATAATCAAGCAACGGCTAATAAGGAACTAAAGGACTTTATTAGCAAACACTTCCAATTGCAACCGACTCAGTTCAATATCAATTTTTAGAAGTTGCCAAGAGATAAAAAAAAAGGTATGATTGACCCTCTTTCAAGCATTTATTGCTAAAACTGCCAATCATTTTCGTTTAAATAAAAGATTGCGATTTAACAGAATAAACTTAAACTTAAGATTTTCAAGGAGGATTATGATTGAAGCCATCCGCTCCCATAGCAATCATACCTTATTTGGCGTTATCGCAGAAGGTGTGCCTGCATTATTAAGCTCATTCAATGCATTAGTCAATCAAGTTGCTTTAACCATTATTCTTCAAGTAGTGATTTCTATTCCCCTGTTTTATCTCCACCACAATTTATTTGCGTTGGGATTCGTAATTGGATTTATTTTTGATAAACAAGTGAGTGCTGTCGTAGACAAAGTAAACGTTGTTTACAATGCTCATCGGACTTTATTGGAACGCGCTCTTTTCTATGGAGGAGGAGGATTTTTAGCTATCCTTACCATGCCAACATCCATGGTGATTGCCACTCTCTACTATTCAGCTCAATGGGGTGCCTTGCTCTACCAAGAAAGTTTGACTCGTTATCCCCGGTCTCCCTCTCCTAATAGTTTAGATGAGGCAAAATTCCAAGAGAATGATCTGGCGAAAGAAGATTTGATTGAGATCATCATTGATGATAGAGATGAAACAATTCCCTTCACAAAGTCCCAAGAGAATGATTTTGCTAAAGAAGAGTTGATTGAGATTATCATTGAAAAATAGATCGTCTTGTTTTCAAAGACATCATTTCGTCAATTCCAAGCGAGGATGAAAGGCCTGAAAGGCTTCATGGAGGTGTGTACAACTCACATGAGTATAACGATCCGTGCTGCTGATGCTTGCATGTCCCAGCAGCTCTTGAATGACGCGTATATCAGCGCCATTATCTAAGAGATGGGTGGCAAAAGAGTGGCGAAAGGTATGGGGAAAAATTGTTTTGGTGATGCCTGCTTGCACCGCATAGCGCTTGACAATCTGCCACACTGTGACTCGATCAATAGGCTTGTTTCCACGTCCAATGAACAAAGCCTCTTGTCGCCCCGCTAGTCCTCCATCTCGAAAAGCTAAATAATGATCAATGGCTAGAATGGCTTTTTTCCCAATGGGAACCATTCTTTCTTTTCCTCCTTTTCCTTTTATACGAAGAGAAGTATCGTCAACATCGCTAATGCTGAGCTGGCAGAGTTCTGATACACGTAATCCACTCGCATATAAGACCTCTAAAATTGCTCGATCACGTGCTCCCTTCTGGTTGGAATCATCGGGCTGATTTAATAAGCATTCCATTTCCTCAACAGATAAAATATCAGGAATAAGCTGCCAAATCTTAGGTGTTTCCAATAAAAGACTGACATTATGAGAAAGCATTTCCTCTCTCTTGAGAAACCGAAAAAAAACCTTGATGGCAATCAATGCGCGCGAGATAGAGGCGGAAGCAAAGTCTTTCTGCTTTTTAAATGCCAAAAAATCAATGATATGCTGCTGTTGAACCTCTTTCCATTGGGTAATTGACTGCTTCTTTAAAAAAAGAAGAAAATGTTCTACATCGCGCCGATAAGCCTCCAAAGTATGGAGAGAATATCCTTTTTCAGAAATTAAGTAGGTAGCAAATTCATCGATTTCAGGTTGCATAAATTCTTGTCTTAATTTGTCTATTAGGAAGATTTAAATGGATTGCAATTGACCGGCTAAAGATTGTTGCAAAGTTTCAGTTTGAACTTGCGAAAGATTCATCAATTTAACAGTCACAAATTCTTCTTTGCGCAAAATTTCATAAAGGTGATAGGTTACACCCTCTTTTTGGAATTCCTGCCGCAAAGCAAGTTGACGAGCATGAGCTAGGAATAAGCAGAGAACAAAAATTTCCGCCTCTTGAGGTTCAGAAGCTTGCTGCAATGTGCGTAAAAGAGCAAGGACACGTTCTACGCGAGAAGACCCTTCCGACATTTTGCGTTTTTCAATTTTCGCTTTCCAATATCCACGCGCCGATGGTTGCTTCTCTTCTATTGCGCGCACTTGCTTCCAACAAGCAGAGCAAAAATCACGTCTTACAAGACGTTGTGTGTCTTCCTCTATCAGCAAAGAGTAAATCTCCATACCAGGAAGCAATCGTTCGCCTTGATAGGCGCATTGTCCATTGCGTTTGGGAATGTCGAGTTGAAAAAGAGAGTTCATCTATGAAAGTAAAAGTTAATCATGTCGATAAGTGATCCAAATGTTTCAAAAGAGCATCTCCCAAAGGATCTGGTTTTTGATCATGCGTTTTTTTCCGGCGCGCAGCAAAACGATCAATCAATTGATTGGCCGTCACTTTGCCTAATTGAACCCCTTCCTGATCGAAGGAATTGATTCCCCAAATAAATCCTTGAAAGGCTACTTTGTGCTCATAGAAGGCCAACAGAGCTCCCATAGTATAAGGAGTCACTTGTTCACCTAATAAAATGCTTGTGGGTCGATTACCGGGGAAAAATTGGTTGGGATTGCCCGATTGCTTTCCCAAAGCTAAAGCTAAGCTCTGGGCGAAGAGATTAGCCAATAGTTTTTCTTGCGAGGTTGTGCCTTGCACCTCTAAATCTTGACCATATTGACTCTTTTTAAATCCAATGATTAAAAGCGGAATTGTCGCCGTTCCTTGATGAATCAGTTGAAAATAAGAATGTTGAGAATTTGTTCCAAGCGAACCCCATAAAATTGGACCTGTTTGGAAACCCACAAATTTCCCTTGTTGGTCAATCAACTTACCATTTGATTCCATATCCACTTGCTGCAAATGAGCTGGATAATCACGCAAAGCCTGAGAATAGGGAATGATCGCCACGGTAGGATAATGAAGAAAATTGTGATTCCAAATGCCCAATAAAGCAGCTAAAAGAGGAAGATTTTTTTTGATATCTGATTGAAGAGCTGCCCGATCCATTTCATGCGCCCCTCTAAGAAATTCCCAAAAAACCTCAAAACCAAAAGCAAAAGCTAAAACCACTCCTCCTACCATAGAAGATGTCGAATAACGCCCTCCAATCCAATCCCAAAGGTAAAAAGTTTCCATATAATGATCTCGATTATCCATGGGCGTTCCGGGCATTGTGACTGCAATAAAATGCTCACGCGGATTGAGTCCAGACTTTTTGAATTGCTCTTTGACAAGCGCTTCATTCGTTGCCGTTTCCAGTGTCGTGCCTGATTTGGAGATGGCGACCACTAAGGTGCGTTTAAGATCAACCTGTTGAAGAACGGCGGCTGCATCATCGGGATCAACGTTGGCAATAAAATACACCTTTCGGCCAGATTTTTGTAAATGCTGCAAGGCAACATAATTGGCACGAGGCCCCTGGTCAGAGCCTCCAATTCCAATCACAATCATGTCATCAAATTGCTTTTCTTTTTCTAACTTTAACATGAAAGATTTGAGTTTTTCAATTTCCTGTCTTGCCACCTGAGTCGCTTTCTTAGCCACTGGTGCCGTTTGCGGATGATCGAAAAAATCGCGCGTTGCCGTGTGCAAAGCCGGACGATTTTCAGAGGGATAATTCTTGATAAAGTTCATAGTTTCGCCCTCTTGCATGCGTTTCATCTTGTCGAGGGCGTGAGATTCTTTGGCCAAATCTTCTAAAGCTTTCATCACTTCATGCGTGACTCTTTCTGTGCCATAAAGCAATTTATAACCACACGATTCTCCATAATCGTGTGTCAAACGCTCCGGAGTCAATTCACCCGCCTGCGCCAAATTAATGGGATTTAAAGCCAACTTCTCTAAGTGCGCGGTGGCTTTATAACCCATAAAGGACAATTTTTCTTGAACTAAATCTGTTGGCATGGCCGTGGTCATAAATTCTCCCGTTCTATCAAATTCATTAGCTGTTAAAATCGCTTTTTATTTGATTTTTCGCAATAGTCTTGTCTATTGAAGTGAAATTAAAAATTAAAGTTCATCCAGATCGGCTTCCTTATAAAAATTTAACACGCTCTTAACCTAAAGTTAATTTAAGGCTGTTAGCGTTAAGAAAATATTAATCTCAAACCCCTTATCAAAAATTAGAATGATATGAACTCCATTTTGAGTCTTAGCCTCCCTTTGACTTATCGTCAATTATTTAAAGAAAGTTCCCCATTTTCAAATCCACAATGGAGAAAAATCTCTCTTATTGCTGCAGCAGTCTTTGCATGCTTCCTTGTGTGTTATTATGTGATCAATCATTGCCTATTCAAAGCTAAGCCCTTGAATCTAGACGATGATCTAAAAGAGAATGAAGATCAGAATTTCAATGACTACGCTCCAAATCAATTGAATCATTGTCCTCTAATGCAACTCACTTTCATTCCTATGATCCTTCATTTAGTACCTAACGTCCCAAAAGCTCCTCTTTTCGAAATTGAAATTGAGGAATTGAAAGATCCTTTGACATCTCCCCATTTTTGTATCGAAAATTATCATGTCAATCAGGGAATAATAGAATTTCTTGTCGATTATACTTCTACAGGCAACCCTGAAATTCAAGCACTATGGGACGAAAAAAACAAAAGAATTTATCTTGCAGGAGGTAGAAGCGACCCTGCCATCAAAATTGGACTTAGTTCTTACCGATTCGCTGACCATCACAAAGCGTGGATAAGACTGGATCTTAATACTCTTCCTGAAAAAGGAGAGATTCCAATTTATATAAAAGAACCAGCCATATGCGCGGGTCCTCACTATACAAAGATTAGCGAAGCTAAAGAAACATTTCTCATTCAAGTTAGCAATAAGTAACTGAAGTTTTGAGTTTTCCTCTAGTACTCAACCACACTACTTTTGTGTATTTAGACTGCTTCAAAGCCCCGGGGCTAGGGTGTTCATTTTATGCAAAAAATGAGCTTTATTTTTCACAATAATTGGCATAGTTGAATAGAAGGTCGCATGTTTATGCCGTCCTTTCAGGACTCGATGTCTTTTTGATAGAACCCAGGCCTCCGCTTCGCTGCGACCTGGGCTGTAACATGACGGCCCTTCAGGCCTAACAAAAGATGATTTAGGGACTATAGAAGAGGGACTTAAACATCTCTTGTTAAGGCCTGAAGGGCCGGCCCTTCAGGCCTTAACAAAAAACTATTTAGAGACTATAGAAGAGGGACTTAAACATCTCTTGTTAAGGCCTGAAGGGCCGGCCCTTCAGGCCTTAACAAAAAACTATTTAGAGACTATAGAAGAGGGACTTAAACATCTCTTGTTAAGGCCTGAAGGGCCGTCATGTTACAGCCCAGGTCGCAGCGAAGCGGAGGCCTGGGTTCTATCAAAAAGACATCGAGTCCTGAAAGGACGGCATAAACATGCGACCTTCTATTCAACTATGCCAATTATTGTGAAAAATAAAGCTCATTTTTTGCACAAAATGAACCCCTAGCCCCGGGGCTTTGAAGCAGTCTAAATACACAAAACCTAGTGTGGTTGAGTACTAGGAGAAAAACTCAAAAGTCAAGTTACTAAATGAATTTAAGACAACTGTTGTACCCACTCTTTTAGATTAATCTCATAAGGCAAGCCTAAGCAATCCCCTGTAGAAACAACTGTTCCACCTGCTGCGCAAAATCCTTGTAACTTGCGCTTGCCTTGTATGCTTAATCCTGCTGGACAATATAATAAGTCATCCAGCCCATCCCATTGCGAAGTCAATTGGTACTCAGCGATCAGCCTAAAAGGGATCGACTTCTTTTGTAAAGCCCTAATTGCTTCCTCTAAGCCCTGATAATGCGAGGCATGATAAAACTGCATGGACGGAATGCAGACCCCAATAGAAGGCGTTGAGAGGGAGGGGATCTCAACTAAAGATTCTCCGCTATAACCTTGAGCAGTTGGGGCATTCCAACCCCAAACATTCCATGGCAATTGCTGCCCTTTCAAAGCCAAATGCAGACGATCAAAGCGCTCTGGATTTAACAGTTGAATTTCATTTAGAAGAGAGTAAGAAAACGAGGTGGCATCCAAATAAAGATAAACAGACAAGGCATCTGGCAGACGTGTGGCAAGCAAGCTCAAATATTCAACTGCTACATCGCGGCAATAAAGGCGAATCAATTGCTGCCCTTCTCCATGCCGACTTAATTGACTGAAATTTAAGGCGGCCAAGTGTGGAGCATGAATCTCTTGCAGCCAATTTCTTAAGTTCTGCTCCTGATGATCATCCCAATGAAATCCCTTGCTAAAATCAGCTGATCCTTTAAAAAGAGAAATTCCAAGCGTTTGAGTTTTAAATTCTTTCCATAGAGAATCGCGAAAATGCTCTAGAGCAAGCGTTAAAGAGAGGAATTGCGACTGACTTGTGAGTGGGTGCGCGAGATCTGCAAATAACCCCATTTGCATATTCCACATTAAGGCATACCCTTTTTCTACAGCCTGCCGAGCCTGCTCGCACACGTTTTTCCAGTCTAAATCAGATTGCAGCCGGCCATCCAAGTTGAGGGTCACGGCATCAAAACCAGAAGGAACGCTTTCCTGCCAGTTCCCTTCAAATATGCGGGGGCGGATAACAGAAGAAGTGCTTTCTGGTAAAAAGTCTTCATCCTCCGCCGGGTCTTCTGTGTGATCGTCTCGACTCATTGTCCTTTACCTATCCGATATTTTGCGAAAAGTATGGTAGCGAATGATTTTTCCCTTTTGTCGCCACAGATCTTCAAAATAAGATGTTCCATAATTAGGATAATCAACAATATAATAAGGTTCGCCAAAAATTGATTGAAAGCCTGGAACTTGATGCAGGACATGGATCATCTCTTGCGAGTAGTCCACATCATCCGTCACCAAGGTTAACGTCCCGCCGGGTTGCAAGATGCGATGCATTTCTTCAATGAAGGGAATCTGGATAATCCGATGTTTAGCATGCCTTTTTTTAGGCCACGGATCAGGAAAATTGATATAAACAGAGTCAACACTTTCTGTGGGAATATAATGATGAGTAATGCGATAGGCTTCACCGCACACAGCGAGCAAATTCGATAATTGAAAGTTTTTACCCTTGGACCAAATTCTGCGCACGCGATCAAATTTACGCTCAATAGCCACCCAATTATACTCAGGATGAGCTTGCGCTCTGGCAGCAATCCAAGCACCATTGCCGCTGCAATATTCAAGACAAACGGGACGATCTTGTTCAAAGAACAAAGAATGGTTCCAGCCAGGAAATGAAAAACTGGCAAAATCGTCATACCCATCTGGCACATACCACACTCGATCATGTACAAGAATATGGCATTTCTCCCAAGTAAACGGACATTTTAAATCTTCAGGCTTCATGGCTTTTGTTATTGATTAATAATTAAAGAATCTAATAACTATAACGAAAGAAAGCTTTGAAGCCAATAAAAGATTAAGGATATTTAAGATATTTTTGTAAAACGATTTTACAGACCTACAAATTTTTCGTTTTTTCATTCTGAATTTCACTTATAATTGATAGCCTAAATAGTTAAATTATAATAATAAATTAATAATTACTTAAATAAGTCTTAACAAAAATCAATTATATTTTTATTTACTTAAAAAACATTTAATTTTACATTTAATTGATTAAGTAACATTTAATTTAAATCTATATTCAACAAAGGATTAATAGTATGGATTCTTTATCTTCCTCTGGTTTGTTTTCTTATGAACCTTTTGATTTTGATTGTTTAATTTTTCCCAATTCTGAGGATCAATTTGATAAGACTAAGGCGTTACCTGTAACTGATAATGAAATAAGTTCAAATAGCGCTTTTCTATCTGCTGAAGAATCTATTCAGAATTCTTTTTTTTTAAATCAAGAATTTTTTGCAAATCTTGATTTCCTTGAAACTGAACCTCTTCTCCTGCAAGGAAGAGTCACTACGGAACTCCCTTTGGCTTTAGCGCAGCCAATTTCTAATGTGGCAATCCCGATTATTCCAGTTTCTCCTGAACCTGAGGTTTCACCTAATCACCTTCTCCTGCAAGAAACAGTCTCTGCAGAACTGCCCGAGGCTTTAGCGCAGCCAATTTCTAACGCGGCATTCCCCTTTATTCCGATTTCTTCTGAGCCTGAGGTTTCACCTAATAAAACGAGTAAAAAGCGCTCAAGAACCACTTTAGAACGCTCCTCAACACGAAAAAAACAAAAGACAGAATCTTCATCTACAACAGAACAGTCCGATGTCAATCCAATCAATGAAAAAGAAAAAAAAAGAGTGGCATCTCAAAAATTTAGACATCGACAAATAGAAAAAAGCCAGAATTTACAGAAAAGCATAAAGGATTCAAAAACCAGAGTAGAGCAATTATATCAACTCTATCAGCCTCATCGCTCGATAGAATTAGAGTTAAACCTTTTCATGGAGGAAAGTGAGTCAGAGCTTGAAACACATAGTGCGGAAATTAAAGAATTTAAAGAAACGCTGAAAGATTTACCAGCCGATCAACAAAAACAGGAAATAAGGAAATTAAAGAATAAATTATCTGCTCGAAATAGTAGAACAAAAAAAAAGAATTTTATAGCTTCTTTAGAAAGTCAAAAAGAATTTTTAGAAAATAAGATTAAGGAAGTTTTTTCTAGCGCAATTGATAGTTTAAATCAACAAAACTTAAATTTGTTTCAAGAGAATAAACAATTGAAACAAGAAAATGCCCTATTAAATCAAATGCTAAGCTCTCAGAGAAATATCTCTTCTGAATCAAATGCCTTCTCACAATCCTATTGGCCATCAGACAAGCAATATTAGGAAATTAGCGAATAAAAAACTGGACAAGATTTCTTTTACGGAAATCTTGTCCAGGGAAATAATTTAATAACGCTTCATCAGATTTTGATTAAGAAATTTTTCTAGAACTTTCAAAGGCGAAGTAGAAGGAGTTTTTAAATTGTCAGGTGCAAGATTAAAGGTCTGCTCTAATACATGCTGACCCGCCATCGCTGCATGGGAAACTTGGTCCGTATAGACAATCCAAGAACTTCCTGTAGGAAACAGGATTTCTTCATAAGAGACTGTTTTCTGATAGTGAGTATCTCCCTTCATTTGATCATGAATTTGAAGCATATAATGATCATAAAGTGTTCGATAATCTTTTGTAATTTTTAAAAATTTGAGAAGATAAGAAGTTCCAAACAAAGGATAAGCAGCTTTGGGTAGAAAATTCCTTACGACTTGTTCAAAGGGTTCTCCAACCCGCCAAACTCTTGGCTTTCCATTAGGATTAATATTGGTGAAGACTCTGAGAATTCGGCGCCCTTTAGTGGGATTTGAGGGAAAAGCATCGACATGTAAAAGTGTATCATCTTTACGGTAAGAGCTTTTTCTCCCAGATATCTCAGCTGGTCGAAAACTTGTCCTAGCTTGAAGGAGATTTGCTTGATAATAAGGAATCAATTTTTCTAAAAATTGACGGCTTGTCGAAGCATAGCGCTTGATCATTTCTTTAAGTTTTTGCGTATCTTCATCAGAACCAAGAAATCCTCCGAGGCATTGATTGCGAGTATCATAACTAATATTCTTTGTTTTAGGATCTAATTTTTGAGAAGAAAGAAGAGATTTTTCATCGTCATTTAAACAAAAAGAGAGAGAAGGAAAATAAAGAATGTTGCCTTCTTCTAAAGCTTGAAGTGCTTTGTTTTGAATATGCACGGGAATCGAACCCTTCCATGTCTCTATATTGATGACTTCTAAAGATTGTTTCATTCAATCACTCCTTTAGGGATGAGATGAAATAGGTTCATAAATTAAATAGACAATTGCCATATATAGATAAAGAAATTCCAAATTTTTCACTAGCAGAAATTTCTGATCAAATATTTTCTTAAATTTTATTTAAAATAAACCCCTGCAAGCTTAACAAAAATGGTAAATAAAAAGAAAAAATGCGTTAAAATATTCACATTATTATCGCATACTTGTTTACATAAGTTTTTGCTTATTAGGATGATTTTAAATCCCTATGCGTCAAGCGAAGAGTGGGCGCTAGGTTAAGCGACGCTTTCAGTCGCCCGCCGCTTCGCTCTGGGCTCTGTGTGGGGTTATGGACCCACCGTTCGGTCGCCCTCCGGGCTCGGTCACGGTGGGCTAGGATCAGTCGTCCTACGGACTCTAGCGGCAATGTAGAAGCCATTGAATGTTAGGCTAGGCGTTTTGATAATGCTGCTAGAGTCCGTAGGACGACTGATTCTAGCCCACCGTGACCGAGCCCGGAGGGCGACCGAACGGTGGGTCCATAACCCCACACAGAGCCCAGAGCGAAGCGGCGGGCGACTGAAAGCGTCGCTTAACCTAGCGCCCACTCTTCGCTTGATGCATAGGGATTTAAAACTATCCGAATAAACAAAAACTCATGTAATGGAGTATTAGAACGTATTTAGGAGGTCACATGATTGAACGCAATGGTTCCTGTTGGTGTGGAAGCGGGGAAAAATGGAAAAAATGTCATTATCCGCAACTTTCTTCTGCTCAATCGCGAATTTCTCCCTTGATTGATTTAAAAACAGATTATTTACGCAAACACCATATTTTAATTAAAGATGGCAAGCAGATTGAGAAAATTCGTGCCTCTTGCCAATTGGCTTCGCATATTTTAGAAGCCACTTGTGCTCTAGCAAAAGCAGGAGTGACCACGCAAGAATTAAATGACTATGCCCAGCGCTTGCATCAAGAAGCGAACGCCATTCCTGCGCCCTTGAATTATGGATCCCCTCCTTTTCCCAAAAGCATTTGCACATCAATCAACGATGTGATTTGCCATGGAATCCCCAACGATACACCCTTGCATGAGGGCGATATTGTCAATGTCGATGTCACCTGTATTTTAAATGGCTATTACGGTGATTGCAGCCGCATGGTCGTGATAGGACAAATAAATCCTGAACGTCAGCTTGTAGTGGATGTCGCTTATGAATGTTTGATGCGCTCGATTGCCATTTTGAAGCCAGGCATTCCCCTCTCACAAATTGGAGAGATCATCGAAGATTATGCCACATCTCAAAACTGCTCCGTGGTCAATCAGTTTGTGGGTCACGGCATTGGCCTTGAATTTCATGAGGGTCCCCAAATCCCTCATCACCGCAATCAAAGCAAAATCCTGCTTGTTCCGGGAATGACTTTTACGATTGAACCTATGATCAATGCAGGAGTTCGAGAGGCAATTATCGATGTAAAAGATCGTTGGACTGCTCGTACAAAAGATGGCAAAGCCAGCGCTCAATGGGAACATACCCTTCTCATCACAGAAGATGGACATGAAGTATTGACTAATTGGAAACGGTAGATTAGCTTGTCATTTGCCCCAACAAATGTCCTACCAACAACGTAAGGTCATCAATTTCTCGTTGATAGAGCTTTTGCATTTGTTCAAGGTATTTTCCCATCCGCAGAATATGATGTTGTAAATGATGTTCATTCGCTGATTGATTGAAGAGATGTTCTTCTTCATATTCTCTTTTATATTTCAGCAACCCTTCATTGGCATGAAAAAGCTCGCGGCGTGTGGCATCAAGCACATCGCACTTTTCTTGAAATTGTTCTTTTAATTGAATGTACATGGACTCAATTTGACGTGTGTTGCCTGATGCATAGGGCAATCTTTCATGATATTTTTGCCTTGAGTCAATTTTTTGCTTTGTTTGCTGCAACTGTAACTGCGTCTGCTGCAAGGCTTGTTCCAGTTGTAATTTCAAATTTTCTAACTGTTGCTTTTGCTCAGTAGATTGCTTGATCAAAGATTGCTGCTCGCACAATTCAACGCTCAACTGTTTGACTTTTTCCTGAAATTGAGCCAAAACAGCATTTTTATCTTCTAAAACTTGCCTTGCCTGTAAAAGCTCTTCCTGAGCTGCCTGATAGAGCTCCTGCAAGTTTTTAATCTCGCAATTTAAATGATTTTGCCCTTGCTGGCTTTGTATAAGCTGTTCTTCAACTCTATCCTTCTCCTCTAATTGTTTTTGCAGCTGTTGCTGAACTCCCTCATATTGTTCCTCACGCCACTTGACCTGCTTTTCTTGATAAAGAACCTGTTCTTCCATTTCTTTTCGATGCAATTGAAGAGCTTCTTTCTGTTTTTCTTCTTCAATAAGCTTCATTTCTAAATCTTGAATTTTACGCTGAGATTGCTGCAGGGTGAGTCTTTGCTGTGCTTCCAGTTGACGTATCTGCTCATACTGCTGCTGCATTTTTATTTGCGCTTGGAGCAGCTCTTGCTTTTCCTGCTCCATTAATATCCATTTGTTTTGCAGAGATTGGAAAGCACTCTGCTGATCTTGATGATCTTGCTGAAAGCGATGCTGCTCCATTAAACGTAATTTTTCATGCTCTTGACAAGCTTGCAAATCGCACCACAAACGTTCTTTTTCAATTTGACAAGCTTGCTTCTCTTCCTCTGCAAGAGCGATTTTAGCTCTAAACATCTCCTTCTCTCGCTCTAGGCTTGTCAGACGTTCTGTAAGAATTTGAATGTGTTTTTCTGAATCAGAATTGACAAAACCCTGAATGGTAAGTTCCGTTTCTTCCAAGCGCTCATGCAATTGAGCAATTTGTTGCTTTTTATATAAAAGATCTTGCAGCAATTGATCATGTAGCCCTCTCACTTGCACAAGCTCATCTTTTGCTAGCTGAGCAAGCTTGTAAAAAGTCTGTTTGTCTTCTTGAATTTTACTTAATTCTTGCGTAAGAGCTACAATTTCAGTTTTCGATCCCTCTTTTTCTAATCCCCACTCTTGTTCAGCTGTTTTCCATTTTTCATCGAGCAACAAAAAATTATCTAAACGACTTTGCGACTCTAATTGAAGTTTACTTACTAATCCTTGTACCTCTTCTAAAGACAAGGTCAGGACAATAAAAGAAAAAGCCATTGCTAAAGACAGTCCCACATGCCAATAACGATCATCTAACTCCAAGCCTTGATAATTCGTTCCTGCTAGTAAAAATAAGCAGCCAAGCGCAGCAGCCATCCCTTTCATTTTCCACTTGACGCAAAGAGGAATGCCAATTAAAGCACTTATCGGAAAATACCAATGAGCTGACACTTTAAATAAGAGAACAGCAATCGATAATAAAACAAAAAAAGGCCCTAGTAGTGCCCAGAACTGAACTTGACTTTCAATTTTTTTTTCTACAGCGTCCACAGCAGTTGTCCTTCATCCATCGTCGGCAGAGTTTGTGTCAAATGAAATAAAATAACACTTCCTTCGCTCATATTAAGTGAGAAGCCTTACAGCCTTCTCACTTTCTATATAGGGAAAGAAAAATGACTATATAAAAAAAAGAGAAAAAACAGAATCAAGAACTCATGGCTTGAGCCTTTTTTGCATCATTCAAATAGCCTTAGCCCTCATTTAAGTCTAAAATAACCTTTATTTTTATTTTATTAAAATAAAAATAATTCATCTGTTTAATATTAAACTCAACCAAACTGTTGATTTAATAAAAATTAAAATTAAACAAAAAAAAATTAATTAATAAAACAATTCTTATAGACAAGCTAACTTTTAGCCTGGATGGCAAATGAGATTTGAACCACTCTTTTCCATCATCTAAGGTCTTCTGAGAAAAATTTTAAAGCAAGGGAAGTTGGCTTATTTTTGACCTGCGAAACGATATTCGCATTTTCACTTAATCGAAGGTCAGTTGTAGTAAAGAAAAGTCATCTCCAAACACTGTTTTACCTTGAATATTTTGAACAAATTGCAAAATGTAATCAAGCTCAGACCCTTTTCTTCGGGGAGTTTTCAACAGCAAATTGATAAACTCATGGAGAGTCATAATAGAACCATCAGATTTTGAAATTTCATAAACTCCATCACTGAAGACAAATAAGCGATTAAAATCTTCCAATTGGCACATTGCATTTTCAAAATTTACTTCTGGAAGCGCCCCAATGACAATTCCTGGTGTCCTAAGTTCATAGAGTTTTGCATTTTCCGCTGATTTGCCCGTAAGTAAAATTGCTGGAGGATGCCCTCCACTGGAATAAAGAATCTGCTTAGTTGCCTTATCAAATACGCCATACCAAATAGTAAAAAACATATTATTATGATCTTCCATTTGGAAGACAGAGTTAAGTTCCTTTAAAACTGAGCTAGGATCATAAAAATTTGCGCGAGGAAGATTATGAGAGCGCAAAACATTGATGATAGAAATCGAATGCAAAGCAGCTCCTACTCCATGGCCACAAACATCTAACAAATAGATGGCAAAATGACATTCATCTAACCAATGATAACCAAAGGCATCTCCTCCCAATTGCCTAGAAGGGATATAGCGCCAATCAACTTCAACATGACCTTTAAGAGGCTCGGGTAGCAAAGATTTGACATAATTAGCTGCATCCGCTAATTCTTTATGAAGAATTTTTTGGCTTTCCTCGAGCTTTTTAAACATTTCATTGCGTTCTAGTAAGCGAATATAGGCATTGGAATGATAGCGTATACGTGCAATCAACTCTAAGCGATCTGGCAACTTGACAATATAGTCATTGGCTCCTACGGCAAAAGCTTCCGCTTTAATCTGAGGATCCTCCTTTGTCGAAAGAACGATAATAGGAATATCTCGCGTAGCAGGATGGGTCCGAAAATACTTAACGAGTAAAAGACCATCGACTTCCGGCATGATAAGGTCTTGTAAAATGACGGTTGGTTTTACTAACATAGCGGTTGCCAACGCCTTGCTCGGATCAGAGCAGGAATGGAAAATAATATCCGACTGATCGCTTAATAAGCGCTTGACAGCTTCAGCAATGATGATTTGATCATCAATAATTAAAACTGTGATATCAAAAGTATGAAGAGGGAGCAAGTTGGCAGAAAGAGATAAAGCAAATGTACGATCATCCATACACACAAATCTTTTTAAGGATTTCCAATCAGACCTTTGACGGCATCAATTAATGTTGTATCATGAAAGCTACTTTTGGTCAGATAATAATCTACGCCTGCTTTTAAACCTTGCAAGCGATCCGCTTCACTTTCCTTATAAGAAATCATCAAGACTGGAAGATGTTGTAGCTTCGGGTGAGTCTTAATTGCTTTTGCAAGTTCGATTCCATTCATCCGCGGCATATCAATATCAGTAATCACTAAATCGTAGTGACATAAACGTACAGCATTCCACCCATCAACTCCATTTATAGCTGTTTCTACTTGATAGCCTTCATTGAGCAACAAACGAGATTCCACTTCTCGCACAGTGGGGGAGTCATCGACAATCAAAATACGCTTTACTGATGGGATGATTTGTTCTTCTTTTGCACACGAAACCTTCATCAATCGAGCACCGGACAACAAAGCATCAATCGAGCGAGTCATATCTTCAACATCTACAATTAGAATAGGAGAACCATCTTCCATTAAAGCCCCTGCACTCATATTGGGAATTTTTCCTAACCGCACATCGAGCTCCTGTACAACGAGTTCCTTTTCTCCAATAAAACTATCGACAATGAGTCCATATTTATTTAAACGTTCGCTGAGAATAATCACAGAAAAATGTTCAAAGACAAGCTGTGGCTCATTTAAATCTAATATCTTCCAAGCAGGGACAAGGCCAATGTCTTTTCCTTCATAGTGAAAAAATTGGTGGTTTTCTATTAATTTAATATTTTCACGCGCTATAAGGAGAGCTTGATCAATGCGCGCTAATGGAAAGGCATACACTTCGCCAGAAATATGCACTAATAAGGCATGTATGACCGAGAGTGTTAGGGGCAGTTGAAGATAAAAGCTCATTCCTTTACCCGGAGAAGAGATTGTTCGTACAAAGCCACCGACTTCTTGAAGAGTGCTTTGGACAATATTGAGGCCTATCCCTCGTCCTGAAATTTCAGTTAAATTAACAGAAGTAGAAAATCCTGGTAAAAACAAAAAATCAAGGACTTCAGCATCTGTTAAACGATCAGCCATTTCTGTATTAGCCAGTTTTTTTTCAACAATTTTGTATCGCAATTTCTCGATATCAATTCCCCTGCCATCATCAGATACGGTAATGGCTAGCATCCTTCCTCGGTGACGAGCTTCAAGTTTAATGACACCCTCTTCTGGTTTTCCTAACGCTTGCCGTTCTTCAGGCAATTCAATGCCATGATCAACAGCATTGCGCAACAGATGACTCAAGGGAGACTCAAGTTTTTCTAATATCTCGCGATCCACAAGAGTCGATTTCCCCTCAATTTCCAATTTTACTCGCTTTCCAAGTTGATGAGCTAAATCACGTACCATACGCGGTAAAGCTTCAACACCATCTCCAAAGGGCCTCATACGACTGTTGATGACTTCTTGATAAAGTCGATCAGATAAACTGGCATGGCGGCGAATAAAATAATCCAATTCCCCTAAACGCTCATTGAATAAGACATACAGTGCATGAATGTGATGATGCATATCTATTAAATACTGTTGAGCGATCTCATTGAGGCTTTCTTTGTTAACATTATCTCTCAACAAAAGAAGAGTATCTTCAATTTCGACCAATCTATTTTTAAAATCTTGTAAATTTTCAGCAAAAGGAGAAAGCCAACGTGATTCGATTAAAGTTTCTCCAGCTAATCCCATGAGTCGATTCAAATTTGCTGCAGTAATACGCAAAATCCGATTTTGATCAATACCGGTCTGAAAAACTTTTCTAGTCTCTGTCTGTGACGAGACTTCTTGTAATTTTGTTGGTTGCTGAGAAAGCTGCGTGGAGACTTCGGATACAATCAATGGATTACTATCTTTTTTTACAATGGATGCTGTAGGCTTTGGAGGAATAATCAATTCTGCAATGAGACTCTCAATGACGGGAAAATGTTCGATTAGCCAAGCATTGAACTCTTTTAAGTTAATTTTAGAAAGTTGGGTCAGAAAATCAACGCTACGTAATAACTGATTAATTCTTTCAATAGGCATTTCCACTTGTTGAGCTGCCACAAAACAATCCTCCATGGCATGGGCCAAGCGAACAATTGGATTTAAATTTAAAACGCGTGCGGCCCCCTTAATCGAATGTGCTGCTCGCATCAGAGAGTCTATATGTTTCAGATTTTTGGGTGTTCTCTCAATTTCAATTAAACCTTGGTTGCAAGTCTTGCATTGTGTTTCGATTTCCGCACAAAACAAATCAAACAGGGTGGGATCAACATCACCTTTATCTGAAAGATTCACTAAATGCTCCTTTTCAAACTAGAAAACAGTAATTCTTCATCTAATAATTTTATCATTTTATCATCCATGTGCATAACGCCTCTGATATAATTAAGGATGGATTTAGAAATCGTGGCAGAAGCATCTTCAATCGCAGAAAGATTCCAGTTATGAATTCCCTCGATTTCATCGACAGGAAATACCCATAATTCTCCGTCTTTAATAATGGCCATCATACGGTTAAGTTGATACGGAATGCGATTTAAATCAGAAACACTTAGCGTTTCAATCTGTAATAGTGCATGTAAATGAATATATAACTCCAAATTACCATTTAAATTCACAAGGCCTTGCAAAATCTTTCCACTGCGATGAGGAATGCGATGCACTGGACGACGTTGTGTCACCTCTTTGAAGCACACTGTGGGCAGAGCTAGCCACTCCTTTCCTAAGCGAAAAACCAGTACTGAGAGGGTGTTTCTAGCATAGTCAGGCAATGTTGGATCTTTTAAAGATGCAGTCCATTTTTGAATATACGCCTCGTCAGAAAGGCTATCAAATAAGTGATTGATTCCTTTATGGGGCAATGAACCTAAATGAAATTCTGAAATCTTCTGCTGATGTTTTGGATTTTTTTCTTTCTTCATAAATTTTTGAAATCAAAGACCTAGAATGAATGTGTTGATAAGAAACGGAAAAGTTGTTCAACATCCTACATATTGAATACAGCGCCTAACTACCGACAGGCTATGACTTGATTTAAAATGGAATACTCATTTTTTTTGCTAGGTTTTTTTAATGTCACTTTTGGCACAATGCGTACAAAATCGCGACTGTTAATAGCCTATCCTTCTTGCCGCCATAAAAAAGCAGCAGGGACATACACACCCCTTATTCCATTATAAAAGATTCTCCTATTCCATCAATCTAATTGCATCTATTATTAAAATAATTTTTAATGAATTTATCCAATCAAATGGGGACATTGATATGCATTCGACTTCTTTTTCCATCAAATGGTTTATCAATTGCCTACTCATCTTTCTCAATGCCTGTCTACAGGGAGAAGAACAACTCTTCTGTTTATTTGATGATCGGGCCTGGCAAATTGGATTTGAAGCAGAGATACAAGATGAAAAAATTACAGAGCTCATCTTACAAAATGAAAATATTATGAATTGGAATGAACTTTTTACTGTTCAGCTTTTCCTAGGATTTCCTCTTTCCGCATCTGATTTTGTCACTGTATTGGAAAGATCTTCTAAAGAATCTCTTCCTACTCAAGAAGATCTTGAATTTAAAATCATTGAGAAAGATCCTCTTGATATCTTTGAGAGTTCCTTTATTTTCAATCAGAATCAGGAAAAAGCCACTATTGCTAACAATGAATATAATGTGGGTCGCGTCATAAAAGGAAAAACGACTCTTTATTATCTGCGTTATTCCACTAAGGATGTCAACTTATTTAAACAAAATAAAGATGCTTGGATAAAGCGATTGAAATTAGCTTACGTTGCTTCCGCTCCTAAAGAAAACTCCCAAGGAAAATGGATGGTATTTAATTCTAATGGGATCTACGAAGAAGAAAAGCAGTTGACCCATCAGAATGAGTATCAATTTATTGATAATCAAAATGCAGGATATAGTCTTTCCCTACCTAAAAATTGGACGTTTCGCAAAGTTGAGAAATCTAAACACGTTGACGACTCTTTTGCTTGGACAGATTCTTTAGTTTTTTTTAGCTCCGACCAATCCATTGAAGGCAAGGTGATGTTTAGGGATTTGCCAGAAGAATCTTCTCTTAAAGCTATCTCACAAAAGTATTATGAAATCTATAAAAAACAACATCCACAGACTCAAGTGATTGGTGAAGGGAAAATTCAAACGATTGTAGGGCAAAATGCGCATTATCTTATTCTTATCAGTGGAGACAAAAAGGGATGGATCACCTTAATGTGTATCAATAAACGCTTCTATTGCTTAGAGTTATGGACAAAGTCTACGCAATTTAATGACTTGAAAACGACATTAAAGAACATCATTATGAATTTTCAAACAAGATCTTTCCATAAAGATTAATCAAAATCAACTAGGGAGCGTACCTAAAAGATGTTAGTGCCTCAGGCTGCATCAAAGCCCGGGGCTAGGGTGTTCATTTTGTGCAAAAAATGAGCTTTATTTTTCACAATAATTGGCATAGTTAAATTGAAGGTCGCATGTTTATGCCGTCCTTTCAGGACTCGATGTCTTTTTGATAGAACCCAGGCCTCCGCTTCGCTGCGACCTGGGCTGTAACATGCCGGCCCTTCAGGCCTTAACAAGAGAGATTTAAGTCCCTCTTCTATAGTCCATAAATAGTCCTTTTGTTAAGGTTTAAAGGGCCGGCCCTTCAGGCCTTAACAAGAGAGATTTAAGTCCCTCTTCTATAGTCCATAAATAGTCCTTTTGTTAAGGTTTAAAGGGCCGGCCCTTCAGGCCTTAACAAAAAGATGATGGAGGGACTATAGAAGAGGGACTTAAATCTCTTTTGTTAAGGCCTGAAGGGCCGGCCCTTTAAACCTTAACAAAAGGACTATTTATGGACTATAGAAGAGGGACTTAAATCTCTCTTGTTAAGGCCTGAAGGGCCGGCATGTTACAGCCCAGGTCGCAGCGAAGCGGAGGCCTGGGTTCTATCAAAAAGACATCGAGTCCTGAAAGAACGGCATAAACATGCGACCTTCAATTTAACTATGCCAATTATTGTGAAAAATAAAGCTCATTTTTTGCACAAAATGAACACCCTAACCCGGGATTGAATTGGCATAATTGGGTCTATATTGGCTTAATATTGAAACGTTTATAAGGATGGTATTCTAAAGATCACTTAACTAAACGAATGGGAAGAGAATAGGTGTCTTGCTCGTCTTGATCAATAAAGAGTTGGGCACCTTGAAGAAGATAAGAGGCCAATGCAGCATCACCGTGATAAGTCATTTCAACCTGCATTTGACCATCTTCAGAAGGTTGACCGCAGGTAATCAGCACATAACAAGAAGGATTTTTATCTAAAGCTTCTTGCAAATGCTTACGACTATTTTCTTTCATATTTCTCCTGATTGTTAATATTAGATTGACCGATCGCCATTTAAAAAATCCTGCCCAGAATGCAAGAAGAAATAACATCTTATCATTTTTTACATTAGCGGATAGGATAATTTATTACCAAGTCAAAGTTTAAAAAGGCGTTGGGATAATCTTTAATCAAATTAAAATAAGAATGTTAAAGAAAGAGCGTATTGACAATAATTTGCCAATACACTCTCAAAATATGCAAGATAAAATGAAACCCTAATTCTATGTAATTTAAAAACTTAGGGATTTTTTCTTTTTATTAATAACCTATTTAGGCTAATTTAGAAAAAATTTTAAGGTCGCTACCGCTTTACTTTTCTTCCTCTTGACTATTTAAGGCTTCTTCAAGGTCGGATATTAACTGTTTTTCGTCCGCGTGTTCTTGAAAAAGCGTCTTTATTTTTTTAGTGGATGTGATATCGCGCGGAGTATTACCCCATACATTTTTTATATCTACTTTTGCACCCTGTTTTAAAAACCATTTAACAATACGTGTACATTTTATTTGAACAGCTAAATGAAGAGCCGTATTGTTATCTTTATTTACTTGATCAATTGAAATTCCTTTTTTAAGAAGAACAGACAGGAATTTGACTTCTCTTTTTGCCAATACCACTTGATGTAATAGGGAATTTCCTTTTTCATCTTTCGTTTTAAGGCTTTCGTATGTTATAGCAGCTTTGAAACTTTGCAAAGATCCTATCTTTGCTAATTCAAATACTCTATTAATCTGTGGTGTTTGAGCTAAATTAGATTCTTCTTTTTTCGCTTTCTTTTGAGAGAGCTCTTTATCTGTTTGTTGATCGTATGAAATAGAATTAGGATCATTTTCCAAAACATCTTCGCGCTTCCTTTTCAAATTGACTGGCTGGAAAGGTTGAAAAGCCGAACTAGATTCCATATTTGCTTGTTGGGGCAAAGAATTGTTCAACAAAGAGGTGTGAAGAGAGGGTAAAGGCATTGCCGGTTGGAGAGGACTAGCTGACCCATTAGGGTTTGGGTTAGGAAGTAAAGGTTGCATAAGCCCTACTGAATTGGTATTGGAAGGATAAGATGACAAAGGTAGGCTTGGCATCATAGGCTGCATTGAAAGTGGTTGCCCTATCATACCTAGAGTGGGATAAGGATTCGAAGGCTGCATTGAAAGTGGTTGCCCTATCGTATCCAGCGTGGGATAAGGATTCGAATACATAAAATTATTAGATGACACGGGTAGGTTTGGCATCATAGGCTGTATGGGAGACCATCCTATCGTAGCCGAATTAAAATTATTATTTAAATTGTTATTTAGGTTGTTATTTAGGTTGTTAAAATTATTGTTTGAATTATTAGAACTGTTGTTTAAATTGTTATTGAGATTATTAAACCCATTATTTTGATTATTAAAATTATTACTTAAATTATTGAAATTATTGAAATTATTGTTTCTATTATTGAAATTATTGTTCTGGTTGTTAGGATTTTTATTTGAATTGTTAATACTATTGTTATGGTTGTTGATATTGTTGTTTGAATTGTTAATATTATTATTTCTGTTATCGTTCTGGTTGTTGTGATTATTATTTAAGTTGTTAGTGTTGTTTCTGTTATTAACATTATTGTTTTGGTTGTTTAAATTATTGTTTCTGTTATCGTTCTGGTTGTGGGGGTTATTGTTTAAGTTGTTAGCATTGTTTCTGTTGCTGACATTATTGTTTTGATTATTTAAATTATTATTCGAATTAGATGAAAAAGGTTGATTTGACACAGGCGATAAGGGAGATGTAAACATTGTCGATTGGAGAGGCGTAAGCGGAGCGGCCGTATTTATTGAACTTATTGGTGCATCTAAGCACTTAGTAATTATTTTAGTAAAAAGTGCTGTTTCCTCTGGATGTTCCTCCTGCAAATTAAATAACATTTCAAGCGCAACTTGATTTCCTTCATTGCCTGTTTTTGCAATAAGCAGAATATCTTTTATCTTTTTGACTGCTGCATCACGAGAAATTATCTTTTTAGTGCTTGATTTTTGATTAGCAGATAGGATTTCTACGTCACTCTCCTTTTCTATCTTAGCAGCTGCTTGCCATCTTTTAATGTTGTTTTGAAGATATAAGTTTTTTGTGTAAGTAGAACTTTCTTGTTTACAAAGCGGACACAATTTGTCTTTATTCTTTTTAAACCATGCGACAATCGCCTCCTCTTCAAAACTATGCCCACAAATAAGTGTCGAAGGCACTTTCATCACTGTGTGATAAATCGGACAATTAAACTCCTCAGGATCCACCTCTAGAGAAACAACTGGAGCCTTATTTAATTGATTTACATTATCTTCATTTGATGGCTTCTCGGCATCCTCCACCTGTAAGGGGGGGACTTGAACAAAAGGAACAGAAGTTCCATTAGATTGAATATTCATATTTATCCTTAATTAATAAGATATTTAACTGTGAGATCCAATTAAACCAATAAAATGTTAAGATAACATAAAGAAACCTAACAAAAAAAAATTTTTCAATTTCTTAAAACAGTCTATTAACTAATCTTTCTACATCATTGAAAAAAATCTCTTAAAATGATCTCACAGAAACGATTAAAATCAGGGAGCGCCCAGAAAGAACTTAATTTGAGTCATTAGATATAAGTGGGTGTGATTAAATTTGGGAGTTTATCTTTTTAGCAGATCGATACGAAAGGGTAGAGCGGCGTTAGCCGCTTTCACTGGGAAGCCTCGTATGAAGCGACCTTGCGAGTGGAATGCGGGGTGTAGGCAAGATAGCATTGAGCTGCGGAAGCAGCGTAAGATCACTCATACCGCTTCCGCGGTTTATATTTTATTGATGCCCACCCCGCATTTCGCTCGCAAGCTCGCTTCATACGGGGCTTCCCACTGAAAGCGGCTACCGCCGCTCTACCATTATCGATCTGCTAAAAAGATAAACTCCTAGATTTAATCACACCCGATATAGGTTTCAAGCTTTAAAAAAATTTATCAAAACAAATTTAAATTTCGTATGATGAGCAAAAAAGCCTAAGCTATGAATCCCTATACGCCTCATCTAAATTGGATAGACTCTCAAGAACAAAACTTGTTGTTCAGAGTCCAGCAATGGGTAGCTATTAATTCTTTTTCTTTAAATACTAAAGGCTTAGAACAACTGTTAACTTTACTTCAACTCTCTTTTACAATCTTAGGCGGAGAAATTAATTATGTTAGTTTGCCTCCTCAGAATGTTCTGGGTACAAATGGTAGGTTTTACATTCAGCCTTTAGGAAAAGCGCTTATCATTCGCAAGCGTCCTCAAGCTCCTTTGCAAGTCTTCTTAGGTGGTCATATCGATACTGTTTATTTTCCCACAAGCCCCTTTCAATCTATTGAAGAAATCAAGCCTGGGATTTGGAGAGGACCTGGAGTGGCGGATATGAAAGGAGGAATCGCCATTCTTTTGACTGCTTTAGAAGCTTTGGAGCGATCTTCATTTGCCACGCACATAGGTTGGGAAATTTTACTCACGCCTGATGAAGAAATTGGCTCTCCAGGTTCTGCATTTCTTTATGAATCCGCCGCTCAACGCCATCAATGTGGTTTGATTTTTGAGCCTAGTTTTCCTGATGGGGCCTTTGTCAGTCAACGCAAAGGCTCAGCCACCTACACAATTGCCGTCCAGGGAAAAGCTGCGCATGTCGGACGCGATTATTCCCAAGGTCGTAGTGCAGTATTTGCCTTAACACGCTTCATTCATAAATTAGAACATCTGATCAATGAAGATCTCATGATCAATGTCACCGATCTTGAAGGAAAAGGACCCGTCAATATTGTTCCTTCTTTTGCTAGCTGTCGCGTTAACTTACGCACTTCAAATCCAAATACTTTGCAGCAAATTCCCATCCATTTACAAAAATATGCAAAAGAATGCGAACAAGAAGGAATTCGCATTGAGATGGTGCAAGACTCTTTTCGAGCACCTAAACCTTTTGATTCTTATACACAAAAGTTGTTTGAAGGGTATGCTCATTGTGCTCATGATTTAGATATTCCCTTTCAAACGCGTCCAACAGGAGGCGTCTGTGATGGCAATATTCTAGCAAGATCTGGTCTTCCAACATTGGATACAGCTGGTGTCATCGGAGGAGCACTTCATACTCTTGATGAATATCTGATCTGTTCCAGCCTTGTAGAACGAGCCAAACTTACCGCTCTCTTCCTCTTTAAATTAGCTTCTAAAGAAATTGTCATTTCAAGGGAGGCTGCGCATGGAAAATGATCATTCCTTGATTGCCTCGCACTTTAAGCATGATGCACGCATTGTAGAAGCAAAAAAATTGTTAAGGGAAACGATTCATAGCTATCAGCAATCCATTACTGCCATTCGGCCCCCTCAATCTGACTTGATTCAACCTTACGAAGACATCTTAAATACTTTTACTACTCTTCGAGGGGGCAAGCTTTATTTTCCTTATTTAGGAAGCGGATGGGGACATGGCCCGCTTGTTGAACTTCTGGACGGAAGCGTCAAATATGACATGATCAGTGGAATTGGTCCTCATTTTTGGGGGCATAGCTATCCTCCCTTGATGGAAGTCTCGATTGATGCGGCCATGAGTGATACGATCATGCAAGGACATTTACAACAAAATCAAGAAGCCTTCTTGCTTTCTCAGCTTCTTGTCAAAACTTCAGGGCTTGACCACTGTTTCTTATCATCTTCCGGCGCTATGGCTAATGAGAATGCGCTCAAGATCATGTTTCAATATACATTTCCCGCCTATCGAATTCTGACGTTTGAGCAATGCTTTATGGGGCGAACTCTTGCTCTTTCACAACTCACTGATAAGCCTGCTTTCCGTGAAGGTTTGCCCTCTTTCTTGCCTGTTGATTATGTTCCTTTTTATCAAGCAGGAGATCCAGAAGGCAGCACGCAGCATGCTTTAAAAGTTCTTCAACAACACCTCACACGTTATCCTCATCAGCATGCTGGAATGTGCTTCGAACTGATTCAAGGAGAAGGAGGCTTTCATGCCGGCACGACTCATTTTTTTGTCACTCTTATGCGCGTTCTTAAAGAATATCGCATTCCTATCTTCATTGATGAAATTCAGACTTTTGGACGTACCCCACAGCTTTTTGCATATCAATATTTTAAATTAGAAGATTATGTTGATGTTGTCTCTATTGGCAAGTTATCGCAAGTTTGCGCTACCCTCTTTCGATCTAGTTTAAAACCCAAATTAGGATTATTGAGCCAAACTTTTACGAGCAGTACTATCGCTCTACAAACCAGTTATTGGATTGTGCAACACTTAATTTCGGATCATTTCTTCGGCCCCGATGGAAAATTAATATACCTCCACACTCGGTTTGAAGAACATTTTAAACGAATTGAAGCTCAATGGCCTGATCGCATTCAAGGACCTTATGGGATAGGTGCAATGGTGATTTTTACTCCCTTTGATGGCGAAGCGCAGCGAGTGGCACGCTTCGTTCAAGATCTATTTCAAGCAGGAGTCATTGCATTTGTCGCAGGCAGCCAGCCCACACGTGTACGGTTTTTGATTCCAGCTGGCATCATGACTTTAGAAGATGTCGATGCTGTGATGCAAATAGTGGAAAAAGTTCTGATCCAAGAGTAATGAAACATTATGATTATCATTCGACCTATCAGAAGAAAAGATCAAGATATTTTTGCAGAATTTTCTTTTGAATCTTTATTGGGCATGACCAATTTGCCTCGCAATCGAGAGAAATTACTCGAAAAAATTATTCATTCTGAAACAAGCTTTCTTGAAAATATTCAGGAATCGGGCAAAGAAGAATATTACTTTGTCTTAGAAGATTTGGCCACCGGGCGCATTGGCGGCACCTGTGGTATTTTAGCACACAGCACGGAAAGCTTTCGTTATTGTTATCGTATTGAAAATATTCATACGCATGCTAAGCAGAGTTTTGCGCCCAAAGAGCTTAAAATTCTCAAAGTTGTTCCCAATCCTCCTAATTCCTCAGAAATTTGTGCCCTTTACCTCCAACCCACCTTTCGCCATAGCGGACAAGGTCGCTTGCTTTCTCTCAGTCGTTTTCTATTTATTGCTGGACATCGTCAAAGATTTAGAAAAAAAATGGTTGCAGAAATGCGCGGTTATATCGATCAACGTCAAATTTCTCCTTTTTGGGAAGGTGTAGGACGCCATTTTTGCGATTTATCTTTTGTCGAGCTCATGGCTCAAATTGATTTAACTCATCATTTTATTCCTGAAATTCTTCCACAATTTCCCATTTATATTGAGTTATTACCTAAAGAAACTCAAGAGGTCATTGGAAAAATCCATGATAGCACTAAGCCAGCCTATCAAATGCTCTTACAAGAAAACTTTTCTTTTAATCAAGAAATCGACATTTTTGAGGGTGGGCCCATTTTATCGGCAACGACATCGGAAATTCGCACGATTAAAAACAGCGCTTTAATTCAGGTTGATGTTGCAAAAGAAGGATTAATAGGGGAAATGGAATATATTTTATCGAATGAGCGTCTTGATTTCAGAGCATGTTTTGGAAAAATGCAAATGATTTCTAAAACACATGCCTTGATCAATGAAGAAGTCGCAAGCGCTCTGCAAATCAATAGAAAGGATCGCATTCGCTACGTCAATATTCATTAAACTTGTAATTGATACCCATTATGTTTGAACACAGCAGTCTCTTCATCAACAATCAGTGGAAATCAGGATCGGGCGATCTTTTTTCCTCCCTTAATCCTGCCACTGGAGAAATCATTTGGCAAGGAAAAGAAGCGTCGCAAGCAGATGTTGAAGATGCTGTAAGCTGTGCTCAACAAGCCTTTGAAAAATGGTCTTCTTTGCTTATTGATGAACGCTCGCGTTTACTAGTGGAGTTTAGCGAAATTCTGCGCGATTCTCAACGTGACTTTGCCGAAATCATTTCCAAGGAAACAGGCAAAACGTTGTGGGATTCGCTTGGTGAAGTAGAATCCATGATCAATAAAGTGAACATTTCTCTTGAAGCTTATGGCCGACGATGCGCAGGAATGATCCGCGATCAACCGCATGCCCGTTCCATTACACGCCATCGCCCTCATGGAGTCATCGCCGTTCTTGGCCCCTATAACTTTCCCGGACATCTTCCTAACGGACATATTATCCCTGCTCTTTTAGCAGGAAATACCATTGTATTTAAACCTAGTGAATTCACTCCATGGGTTGCAGAAGAAACGCTTCGCTTGTGGCAAAAAGCAGGTCTTCCTCCAGGGGTACTGAATTTAGTTCAAGGAGGACGCCAAACAGGACAAGCGCTAATTCATCATCCTGGCATACAAGGTATTTTCTTTACAGGCAGCTATTCGACCGGTCTCATGCTTGCTCAATTATTTAATGCCCAAACTTCAAAAATTTTAGCTCTTGAAATGGGCGGAAATAATCCTTTGGTAATAGGAGAGATCTCTGATCTTCATGCAGCAGCGTATGCAATTATTCAATCTGCTTATTTAAGCGCTGGACAACGCTGCACCTGTGCAAGACGGCTCATCATTCCCAATAATCCAAATGGGGAAGATTTAATCGCTATCCTTATTGAAATGATGAAGGGTTTATCTATTGGACCTTATACTCAATTACCCGAACCCTTTATAGGTCCACTTATTTCAGAGCAACATGTAAAAAAAATTTTAGACACTCAGAAAATTTTGAGATCCAAAGGAGGAGTTTCTCTTGTCGAGATGCGCCACTTACAACCAGGCACAGGTTTTATTTCACCAGGATTGATGGATGTTACATCTATCGAAAATCGGCCAGATGAAGAAATTTTCGGTCCTTTTTTACAAGTTATTCGAGTGAATGATTTTCAAGAAGCTATTGAGGAAGCCAATCATACTCAATTTGGCTTATCTGCTGGTTTATTAAGTCAAAAACAAGAAGAATATGCTTATTTTTTCAAATATATTCGGGCAGGAATTGTCAATTGGAACGCTCCACTTACGGGCGCCAGCAGTACAGCTCCTTTTGGAGGAATTAAATGCAGTGGCAACCACCGTCCGAGCGCTTATTATGCAGCAGACTATTGTGCTTATCCAATAGCCTCTTTGGAAACACCTGAATTGAAAATGCCTTCTTTTTTTTCACCTGGCATTCATTTGCACTTAAAAAAAGATAACTGAGGAACCATCATGGAAGTGAATTTTGATGGCCTTATTGGTCCGACTCATAATTATAGTGGATTATCGTATGGTAATATTGCTTCCATGCAACATGGTCAATTAATTTCCAACCCCAAAAAAGCTGCCCTGCAAGGTTTAACCAAAATGCACACTTTGATGACATTAGGGATTAAACAAGCCATTTTACCACCTCACGAGCGTCCTTTTTTGCCTATTTTGCATGCTTTGGGCTTTACAGGATCAGAGACAGAAATTCTAGAAAAAGCATGGAAAGCGGATCCTAAAATCTTCATGGCCTGTAGTTCAGCAGCTTGTATGTGGACCGCCAATGCAGCCACTGTTTCTCCTTCTGCCGATTCAAATGATGAACGGGTCCATTTTACTCCGGCCAATCTGCTTAGCATGTTTCATCGCTCTTTTGAGGCGGCTACTACCGGATTAATTCTTTTTCGCATTTTCAATCATCAAGCTTATTTCGTTCATCACCATCCCCTTCCGTATCACTCTGATTTTGCCGACGAAGGAGCAGCCAATCATACTCGCTTTTGCCGAAGCATTGATCAACCAGGGATTCAACTTTTTGTCTATGGTCGATCGATTTCCGCTGCCAATCAAACCCAACCGAAAAAGTTTCCTACGCGTCAAACAGATGAAGCTTCGAAAGCATTGGCTCGCCTTCATCGCCTTTCTCCCTCACGTATTGTCTTTGCTCAGCAACATCCTGATGCCATTGATGCCGGTGCCTTTCATAATGATGTCATTTCGGTCGGCAATCAAAATGTTTTCCTCTATCATGAGCAAGCCTTTGTCAATACGTCAAATGTCATCCGGCAGCTGCAAAGCCAAATGGAAACTCATTGTCAAATCCCTCTGATTGCCTTAGAGGTTAAGAAAGAAAATGTGACGCTGGAAGAGGCTGTCAAAACTTACTTATTTAATTCTCAAATTGTGACTCTTCCTGATCAAACAATGGCTCTAATCGCTCCTCAAGAATGCCAATCTTCTTCCTCCGTTCATGCTTTTCTTCAAAGCTTGCTTGAAAATAAGGAACAACCAATCCGTCAAGTGATTTATCAAAATATTCGCGAAAGCATGCACAACGGCGGCGGTCCAGCCTGCCTACGCTTACGCGTTGCTTTGAAAAAGAAAGAATATGAAGCCATGCATTCTCATGTCCTATTGACAGAAGATCTTTATCAAAAGCTTGTCAAATGGGTCGAAAAGCATTACCGCGATCAATTGCTTCCCAAGGATTTAACCGATCCTCAATTGTTTAAAGAAGGACGCCAAGCTTTAGATGAGCTTTCCCGCCTTTTGCAACTTGGCTCTATTTATCCTTTTCAAAGAATAATGGGACCTCTCCCCCCTCTGCCAGAGAAGCGTTCATGAAATGACTTACATTTGTCAAGTCATCAAACTAAGTTTTCAACTTGATTACCATTATTACTCTCAATTAAAACTAACTTAAAATAATCAAGAATTCTTAACAAAACTTCCTAGGCTCATTTTCAATAAAGTTTTTATAATTATTCAAATAAATATAGAAAGTTTTTTATTAATACGTAATAATTTGGCAATCGTTTTAATACATAGACTTATAAAATTAAATACATTAAAATAATAAAATACAAAATTAATACCATAATTAAATTATGAAATTAATCAAAATACTATATTAAAAAATTTAATTAAAAAAAACTCATGCAAGCTATCTCTGTTAATTCACAAATAATGTCACAAAATTTAAATGAAGTGTTCTTAGATACTTTATTTCCCAATGAACTTTTAAAAATTATTTTTGATCAAATTGTCAATCAAAGCCAACCTTTGTGTGACATTTCTTCGCTTTTAATTACCTGTAAAAAATGGAAAAATATTCTTGAGGAGAATTCTTGTATCTCCTTAGTACAAGCTCTTTTTAAACTTAAAGACAATGATCGATCTGCTATTATACTTCCTCAAGAGTGTTTGAGAACCGAGCAAAAGCAGCGCTTTACACCTTATGAGCTTAAACTGATCGATCGAGCCCACCAGGAAAAAAAATTTGAAAATCTTTTAATGGTTAATTCAAACTTATTTCACTTAAACAGTTTATTTCTTTCTCTTTTGGATCATTATTCGTGGGACCCTGAAATTTGCAAAAAAAGTGCTAATAAAAATATTCAGTATGTGGCTAAAGAGCAATTATCTATCCTAAGTTCTCTTGCATCAGGTACTGATGATCAACAATTAACCATTATCAAAAATGACTTTATTGAAAAACTTTATTCTAGCTGCCGAGGTCAACTATGGGAACAAGCAAAAACATCTGTCATTTCCACACTTAAAAAGGTTCTAATTAATGATAATAAAATTTTTATTAAAGCTGCCAGCTGTTTTGGATCTTCTGTTTTTGATATAGATGAAAGCTTTAAAAAAGATCGAGAGATTGTTTTGGCGGCCGTTCAGAAAGAAGGCAAGATCCTTCAGTTGGTAGATGAAAGGTTTAAAAAAGATCGAGAAATTGTCTGGGCGGCCGTTAATCAATATGGCTGGGCGCTTCAATACGCAGATGAAAGCTTAAAAAAAGATCGAGAGATTGTCTGGGCGGCTGTTCAGCAAGTTGGCTGGGCTCTTCAATATGCAGATGAAAGCTTTAAAAAAGATCGACAGATTGTCTTGGCGGCCGTTAAGCAGGATGGCTTTTCTCTTCAATATGCGGATGAATGTCTTAAAAAAGATCGAGAGCTTGTGCTAGCTGCTGTTAGGGAAACTGGCTGGAGTCTTAGATATGGAGATGAAAATTTAAAAAAAGATCTAGAAATTATCATGACTGCCGTTAAGCAAACGGGTGGAGCCTTTCAATATGTCAATGCAAGCCTTAAAAAAGATCGAGAATTCGTCTTGACTGTCGTTCAGCAAAATGGCGCGGTTCTTCAATTTGTAGAGGAAAGCTTTAAGAAAGATCGAGAGATTGTCTTAGCTGCTGTTAAGCAAGATGGAATGGCTCTTCAATTTGCATATGGAAGCTTTAAAAAAGATCAAGAGATTGTTTTAACTGCTATTAAACAGCGTGGTGGGGCCCTTAAATATGCACACGAAAGTCTTAAAAAAGCCTTAAAAAAGAACAAAAGATTATCTTAACAGTCATTCAAGAAGAGCTTAGCTATTTACTATTAGATTTAATTCTCTGAATGAAAAGTGTTTTAAACTCCTTTTAATTAAAAAACAATTATGCAAATGATCTCGCTTAATTTAAAAACAAAGCAAAATATTTCAGATGAAAATTTATTAGATAAATTTCTTCCTCAGGATGTGTTAGGAGTTATTTTCGAAAAGGTTGTCAATCAAAATGATGCTGTGCGTGCTATTTCTTCTATTTTACTTACCTGCCAAAATTGGAAAAGGGTGCTTGAGAAAAATCCTTGCATCTCATTGGTGCAGGCCCTTTTTCAAATTAAGAAAGGTCCTCAATCCGCTATTACGTGTCTCCAGGAGTGTAGAATAACTGAGCAAAAAAGTCATTTTACCCCTCAGGAACTTAAATTGATCGATCGAGCTAGCTGTGGGAAAAGATTTGAAAAATTGTTAATGTGTCAATCAGAATTATTTCAAGTGAATAGTTTATTTCTTTCTCTTTTGGATCGTTATCCATGGGATCCTGAATTTTGCAAAAACAGTGACAATAAAAACATCCAACTTGTGGCTGAAGAGCAATTGAATATTTTAAACGCTCTTGTATCAGGTACTGATGATCAACGATTAGCCGTTATCCAACACGAATTTTTCGAAAAGCTTTATTATAGCGGACGAAGTGCAGCATGGAAGCAGGTAAAAAGATCAGTTATTTTTACACTTAAAGCATTTCCCTCTTTTAACGATAAACCTATTTTTATTAAAGTTGCACGCTGTTTTGGAAGTTCTATTTTTGATATAAATGAAAATCTTAAAAAAGATCGAGAGATTGTTTTGGCAGCTATTCAATATTATGGCTACGCTCTTAAATATGCAGACGAAAGCCTAAAAAAAGATCGAGAAATTGTCTTGGCTGCTGTTAAACAACAAGGCTACGCTCTTAAATATGCAGACGAAAGCCTAAAAAAAGATCGAGAGATTGTCTTGGCTGCTGTTAAACAACAAGGCTATGCGCTTAAATATGCAGATTCAACCTTTAAAAAAGATCGAGAGATTGTCTTGATTGCGATTCAGCAAACTAGCGAAGCTCTTAAATATGCAGATCAAACTCTTAAAAAAGATCGAGAGTTTATCTTAACTGCCGTACAGCAAAATGGCTGGGCTTTTCAATTTGCAGATAAAAGCCTTAAAAACGATCAAGAGTTTATCTTAAGGTGCCTTGCAGCCGTCAAGAAAGAAATTCTTTAAGGGATCTCTTTCTCAAATAAAATCTTATCATTACCATAAGAGCGTGCTTAATCGTATCACCCGCTTGCATGTTCTTTGCTATTATTTCTTTTGCCATTTCAACTTATTTTATGTTCCCGGACACTTCCTCTAAGACTTGGTGTTGAGAAAAATAAAAGATCCAATCAGTTGCTATCAATTGTGCCTGGCGAGCATCAAAAGTATAGGTTGTTTTTGGAGCAGCACATTGGCAGAGACTCTTTAAACTGTCAAGATGGAGAACAATAAAATCCACCTCCCGCAGTGAAGAGAGCATTTCAATAAAAGCTTCATGCGATTCAATGTCGTCGATATAGAGAACTAAAAATGCTTTTTCGGAGGCAATTTGCTTAATGGATTGAAACAAAGCTATTGTCAATTGTTTTATTTGAGAGAGTACTAAAAGATTAAAAGGCTGTCGTTTTAGCACTTCTTTGAGAACAAAGAGATGCTCTTGATCAAATAATTTATGACTCATATTGTGTTCAAAAAGACGCCAAGCTAAATCGGATAAGGTAATGCGCGCGCACCCCACATGCTCAATGGCAATACCAGCCGCCACATTGCAAAGTTGTGCAGCTTCATCATAAGATAACTGATTTGCGATAGCATAAGCCAGCATCGCTAACACTGTATCACCCGCTCCAGTGACATCTTTAACTTCTTTAGCATGGACAGGAAAATCAACACGTTCCCCCAAATCGTTAAACAAAGAAATTCCAGCCTCCGAACGGGTTACCATTAAAAGCTTTGCTTGACATTGCGGCAGGACGATGGCTGCTACAGTTTCTAAAGGAGTACTAGAGGGCAAATTAGCCGCAGCATAAGCTTCGGATAAATTAGGTTTGATGATGGTTGTTCCCCTATATTTCCTGAAATCATGCCCCTTGGGATCAGTAATAATGGGAATTCCTAACAAATTAGATTGTTGAATAATGGCAGTCGATAAAGTGGAAGTCAAGAACCCTTTGCCATAATCTGAAATGGCCACCACCTGGACTCCTTGCAATACGGATGCAAGCTGATCAATAATAGACTGTTCCAAAGCCTCATTAAGAGAAATGATTTGTTCGTGGTCAATACGCACGATTTGCTGATTATCTGCAATGATGCGATTCTTGACCGGCGTGAAATAAGCCTCTTGAAACACAATCATTCTAGTGTCAACATTTTCCTTTTTCAACGCTTCTATAAAAGTATGACCCGCCCAGTCTTGTCCCACACGCCCAATAGCAACGACTTGTGCACCAAGGGATAATAAGTTAAGAATGACATTTCCAGCACCTCCTGGACGATGCTCTTCATGTTGTACATTGACGATGGCAACGGGTGCTTCTGGAGAAATGCGACGGGCTTTTCCCATCGTATAGGTATCGATCAACATATCGCCTATCACTAAAATCTTCGCGGAATTTAAGCGACTTAATACATTGGCAAGCTTTACCATACCTTCCCCAAAACTAAATAATGTCGGACATAATCAGCAACAGCATCTTCCAAGCTCATACAATTGGCAGTTTCTTTCAATAATTTAGCAGTCTTAGTCATATCTGCACGACTATAATTTTGATACTTATTGACTAAATCGGATGGCATATCAATGTATTCAATTTGTGGCGGTCGCTCTAAAGCGCGGTAAACAGCATGAGCTAGTTCATTCCAAGTGGAAGCGCGTGCACTTCCAATATTATAGATACCTCCTACATCATTCGTTAAAAAAGCACACGTCATCCGGACAGCATCTTTGACATAAATGAAATCTCGTTTTTGCTCACCATCGCTAAACTTTGTCGGCTCGGTCGATTTGAATAACTTGACCTTTTCCCCTTTAAGAATCTGAGGAACCATACGCGTAATAGCTGAAGCCATGCGCCCTTTATGTGCTTCATTAGGTCCAAAAACATTAAAATATTTCAATCCAACCAACTGATCTAAAACTCCTTCACTAAAAGCCCATTGATCAAACATTTGTTTGGAAAAGCCATACATATTAAGGGGTTCAAGATTAAATACATTCTGTTGATCATCTATAAACCCTTTAGAACCATCCCCATAAGTAGCCGCAGATGACGCATAGATAAAACGTTGTCCATTTTTAAGAGCATATTCAGCCAAACGCACACTATAGCGATAATTGTTTTCCAACAAATAGCTTGCATTTGTTTCCATCGTATCCGAGCATGCCCCTAAATGAATAAAAGCTTCAATAAGCGCTTCTTTGCCTTCTAACCAGCTGAACAGTTGCGACTTGGGAATGAAATCAATAAATTGCTTACCTACTAGATTCTTCCATTTTTCTGTTTGCCGCAATTCATCAACAATGATGATATTATTCATTCCTATATTATTAAGATAACGCACAACACCTGAGCCAATAAAACCTGCTCCACCTGTCACCACAATCAATTGATCATCATATAATTGCATACCGCGCTCCATTAAAAGAAAAAGAGCAAAATAGCAAAAAACAATAAACTTTACCAGCTTTGCAAACGCTGGACCTTAAAATCTTTTTTAATCAAAAGATGTGGAATTAAATGTTGAGTAGGTTGTGTCTTAACAATGTTAGGACTCGATTATATGAGTTTTGGAGTCTCTTTTGCGATTCTCTTCATTAGAACCTTAAAAAAGGCATAAAAAGTTGTACATGGCGTTATTTTATAGAAACTCCACTTTTAACTTCTTTTTTTTCAAACAGATTTTCAAAATAAATTAAAGCTAAAAGAACAAACAAAATACACGAGATAATAAAATCTATATATACAAAGGCTCCTGAATCGCCCGGATTGATTCCCCACTGTGCGATTTCTAGGGCATGTCTCATTCCTGTAAAAAGAAGAAATAAACCATAGCCAAATGCAGTTGCTGTTTGCCATCCTCTATTCATCCAGGGACTCATCATCCCAAGGATTCCATAAGATATATTAGCTAACCCTAGTTCTAAAATAAAAGGGCTAAAAGGCCAATGAACATACTGAATCACAGAAGCTGAATAAAAGGTCTGCATGATTCCTGAGACTAATCCTTGCACTCCGATGCCAATGCAAATATAATAAAGCAAAATCAACTCAATTTTTTTTCCTCCTTTAACTTTGGCATGCAAAATGCCTAGAATTAAAGGCAGAAAAACTAATAAAAAAGAAAAAATAATATCAGCAATAGGAAATGAAAATGATTCCATAAAGCTTTTACTTTAATAATGATTTTTAGGCTTGTTCGGGTTTGAGTAAACGACGTAAAAAACCGAAAAAGCTAAAATCGGGTTAATAATAAATTTCTGCTTAAAATCGAAAAAGCTTAGAGCATGTCCGAAATGCTAATGATCTTGGATATACAAATTTCAAATTTTAAAGAACACAACAATTCGCTCGATCTAGAATTTTGTAATTGAGTTTATGGGAAGATTCTCTATTTTAGACAATAAGGTTGAAATTGGATGAACGATTTACATTCATTCGGTGTACCAATTGAATAAAGTCCGATTTACAAAATGGGCAGGGAAAATGATTAAATCAGATTGCTTGAAAGGCGTTCCTTGACCCAAACAGAAAAATGCAGATCCAGAACCAGACATTAAGGCAACTTCAAATCCATTTTTAAGCAGCCAAACCTTTAACTGATAAAGCTCGGGCTTGATCTCAAAGGCTGGCTTTTCTAGATCATTAAAATAAGGCAATGAGCCTGATAAGAAAAGATCTAGATCTCGTTGCACTAGCATCTCTGAAACGGGATTCCCAAAGTTTAAACGTCGATATACCTCAGGCGTCGACAAACCTCCTTGAGGCTTAATGATCCATAAGTCGCGTCTTGCTAAAGAGGGAAGATGGCAAACGGATTCTCCTTTGCCTGTACAATAAGCCGTTCCTTGCGAGAAGAAAAAAGGAATATCAGATCCAATTTCCGAGCTCCACTGTTTGAGAGTAGTAAGAGAAACACAAGCGTTAGTCAATTGATTGCACGCCCATAATGCCGTTGCTGCATTACTGCTTCCACCTCCTAAGCCAGACTGAGTCGGAATACGCTTAATCAGATGAATTTTAAAACCTTGTTTGAGTCCGGTTTTGCAACGAAAAAGCTCTGTTGCCTTCAAGATAAGATTTGAAGAATCGGTTGGCAAATGGGGATCCGTACAGGTCAATTCATCGCAGGTATGTAGCTTAATCGTTAACGTATCCCCAAGGCTAATAGTCTGAAAAACAGAAGATAAATTATGATAGCCATCAGGCCGTTTTGAAATAATTCGTAAAAACAAATTAATTTTAGCAGGCGAAAATAGGCGCAGCATATCCCTCTCTAGTACTCAACCACATTAGTTTTGTGTATTTAGACTGCTTCAAAGCCCCGGGTTAGGGTTCATTTTGTGCAAAAAATGAGCTTTATTTTTCACAATTAATTGGCATAGTTAAATTGAAGGTCGCATGTTTATGCCGTCCTTTCAGGACTCGATGTCTTTTTGATAGAACCCAGGCCTCCGCTTCGCTGCGACCTGGGCTGTAACATGACGGCCCTTCAGGCCTTAACAAAAAGACGATTTAGGGACTATAGAAGAGGGACTTAAACATCCCTTGTTAAGGCCTGAAGGGCCGTTATGTTACAGCCCAGGTCGCAGCGAAGCGAAGGCCTGGGTTCTATCAAAAAGACATCGAGTCCTGAAAGGACGGCCCTTCAGGCCTTAACAAAAAGATGATTTAGGGACTATAGAAGAGGGACTTAGACATCTCTTGTTAAGGCCTGAAGGGCCGTCATGTTACAGCCCAGGTCGCAGCGAAGCGGAGGCCTGGGTTCTATCAAAAAGACATCGAGTCCTGAAAGGACGGCATAAACATGCGACCTTCAATTCAACTATGCCAATTATTGTGACCCAGGGCATCGCCCTGGGTTAGATTAGCCCTCTTCATGTAGTCTGAAGGACTACAAGAGAATCATCTCATCCCAACCGCGGGAGCTTTCAAGCAATCCCAATAGGCTAAAACTCATGTGACAGAGTACTTGGCGTGTCATACTTAACCATGGATACAAGCGTCATCTCATGTCATCAACTTAAATAAATTTATTGATGATAAGCGACGCCTAGCTTAAACTCATCTTTCAACTGATGCGCCTAAAGCTAACGTCGCTTTTTTTACTCACTTTAATTCATTTCCCGCATATGGCAGGATTACTCGGCAGCAGGCTGCTCTTCTTGAGAAGCGCGATATCCCTCTTCAGACATCACCTTTAAATTAAAAGAAGTTGCGATTCCTTCTTTTAATTTCACAGGAATCATATGAACGCCTGTCGCTTTAATGGAATGTTTAAGTTGAATATTTTTCTTATCAAGCGTGACATTTTGCTGTTCTTTTAATAAGTCAACAATTTCATGTGCACTCACAGAACCATACATATGGCCTTCATGATCAACTTTCACAACAGTTGTCAAAGAGATGCCCTCAAGACGAGCTGCAATTTCTTCTGATTCGGTTTTATCAGCGACAGCTTTCTTTTGACGCTCTTCTTTCAGACGTTCTTGCTGACGCAAAGCTTGTTTATTAGCAATAACAGCTAAACTTTGAGGAAGCAAATAATTGCGGGCATAACCAGGTTTTACACTGACAATTTCGCCGCTGCGCCCTAAAGATTCTACATCTTCAATTAATAGTAATTTTGTTGCCATAGATTTTCTCCTTTAATCTTAAACTTCAGCAACAAATGGCAATAATGCCATATGGCGTGCACGCTTAATTGCAGCTGTCAGTTTCTTCTGGTGGAAGGCAGAAACGCCTGTAATACGTCTAGGTAAAATTTTGCCGCGTTCAGTGATGAAGTTGGTCAATGTCCCAATATCTTTGTAGTCAATTTCTCTGATGCCAGCAGCTGTAAAAGGACAGCGCTTACGCTTCTTAGAGCGCATATCTGCTTGATCAGGATTATATCTTGGTCTTCTTTGCATCATAATTCTAACTCCTTATTGCTGCTCAATTAGAGGTTTGAATTCAATTTTCTCCATCACCATATTGGCACGCAAAGTGATAAAGCGGATAAGATCCTCATTGAGGTGGTATTCTTGCCAAAGCTCAGAAATAGCTGACGTGGGAGATGTAAAGTAAATTAAGTAATAGTAGCCCTCTCGATGTCCATCAATTTCATAAGCTAAGCGACGGCGTCCTTGTTCGTGAACTTTCTTGATTTCTCCACCACGACTTGTGATGCCGGCTTGAATGCGATCTAGCGCTTTGTGGCGAGCATCGTCGCTCAGCGTCGCGCTAATGACATACATTCCTTCGTAAAGGTTTTGTCTGTTTTGAATCATGCTATTCTCCTCGCCCTGTGACAGGGGGTTTTGTTAAATCGGTTGGCTCCGGTTCAGATTTTTGCTGGGTCTGACGCGGAACGATATTGACACTTGTCATGACGTGCGAAAAGCTTTCCTTCAGCAGACGCTGCAAGACTTCGACGCCACGGTCAATAAAAGTCGGTAATTCTTGTTGTTCTGTATGGCTAAATGACTCTAACACATAATTTGCCAACATTTTCTCACCTGGATGACCAATTCCCATACGCAAACGCTTGTAGTGAGTGGTTCCTAAGCAAGCTTCAATGCTTTTTAATCCATTGTGTCCTCCAGCACTGCCCATATTTCGCAGCCTAAGCTGCCCAAAAGAAAGGGCAATGTCATCAGTTACAATGATCAAACTTGTCAGAGGCAGTTTAAAATAATCGACATAACGCCGAACTGCATTTCCGCTTAAGTTCATATAAGTTAAAGGCAACATGAGGTGAATCATATGATGATCCTTTCCTCCTTTAGCCACGCGAGCATTAAAACGTCGATCTTCTTTCAAAGACCATCCCAGTCGATGTGCCAATTTTTGAACGACCAAATAGCCCATATTATGGCGGGTCATCTCATATTGCGGTCCTGGATTACCAAGCCCAACAAATAAAAAATATTGCAAATTAGTCTGGGTCACGTTCTATCAAAATTTTATCGTTTTACAATAACAGCTACGACCTCATTCAAATTAGCAAGAGGGCGAACCGTCTCGGGAATTTGGAGATCTTTTAATCTCTTGGACTGTCTAAGGCCTAATTCACGAATATCTAATTCGAAATAAGAAGGAAGCTCTTTAGGCAAACAGCGAACGCGCACATGGCGGATCACTTGACGCAGAACTCCACCAAGCTTAATTCCCACGCAATCCACTTGTCCAACACATTCAATGGGAACTTTGATATTGATTTTGTGGTCTTCGGCTAATTCTTCGAAATCTAAATGCGTAACAGCATAAGTCGTAATCGCATATTGAATGTCCTTGATGACCACTCGGCGTTCAAGGCCCTTATCATCGACTAATATAAAAATCGTCGTTGGCAGATGGCCTGGCTTGACATGACGCAAATAGGAATTAAATTCATTCGCATTGACAGCTAAGACTTCTCCGCTTTTTTCTTTTACATAAAGAACGGCAGGAATATAGCCTTCGCGGCGAAGTTTCTTCACTTCGCTTTTGCTATCCGCTGTTCTTTTTACGGTTTGCAATTTCATGAATCCTCCAAAAAGGATAAAGTTAAACAAATTTCAAATAAAATTTTAAAAAACCCAACATTTAGGTTTAAAAGGAAGAAAGGAATTTCTCAACTGAAATGCAGCTAATGGCATGTGCTAAAAGAGAGGCGATAAAGACCGATTCGATTTTCTGTGTTCCCACTAATCGATCCGTATAGGGAATGGTATTTGTCATCCATAGTGTTTCAAGCGGACAAGCTTCTAAACGCTTGACAAGCTTCATCACATAAGCCATGCGCTACAGTACTCTAAATACGCTTGGCTCCCTTCTCTTGGCATGCTTTCGCTGCTGATGTTAATGTTGCTCCAGTTGAGCGCATATCATCAGCGAGAAGTACATTTTTTCCATCAACATCCCCGATAATTGTCACATCATTCACTTCTGTAGCATCGACTCGCCTTTTGTACACAGCGGCGAAGTCTACATTTAAGTGATCGGCAAAAGCTTGCGCAATTTTGACATTTCCAATATCAGGGCAACAACAACACAATCAGGGATTTGGCATTCCTGAATCCGCTTGAGCTACTAAATTAGCCGTAATTGGCACGTTTGGCTTATCTATGCGATCTTTGAGGCAATATCCAAATAAGCGATAACTGCCGTGATCCTCTTCGCCGCTGCAAGTGAGTTCGCTATAACAATTGGGGTGGAAGGATTCGAACCTCCGCATGGCGGTACCAAAAACCGCTGCCTTACCGCTTGGCTACACCCCATAATTAGGAGCCTTTGGCGTTAGCAAAGACAGTATCGTAGCGATTGAAGGTTTTTTTTGCAAGCCGAAAATGAGAAAAAGAGAGTCTCGAAGCTAGAAATTTCAAATTTATTAGCGCTTGGAAATCCCATTTTTTGTATGTTAAGTCTTAAAAAATGAAAACAGGCCTCTAACTATGCATATTGTTCATATCGCTTCTGAATTAGCACCTCTTGCCAAAGTGGGAGGATTAGCAGATGTTGTCTTGGGTCTTTGCCGTGAATTATCGTGGAAGGGATACGATGTCGACATTATTATTCCTAAATATGACTGCATGGACAGCGAGCAAATCCGCGATATGGCCATAGAGACTAAAGACCTCATGTCTTTTTATCAAGGCAACTGGTTTTCTAATACAATTTGGATGGGATGGGTTGAAAATCTTAAAGTTTATTTTATTGAACCGCATCATCCACGGTTTTTTTTTAATCGAGGCTGCTTTTACGGCTGTGATGACGATATTGAACGCTTTCTTTATTTTTCACGCGCTGCCATTGAATTTATTTATAAGCGTCCTTTAAATCCCGATATCATTCATCTCCATGATTGGGAAACTGCGGTCATTGCTCCTTTATATGCCGATATGTACCGCAAGATTGGTTTGAATAAACCTAGAACAGTCTTGACTATTCACAACATGGAATATCAGGGAAAATGTGCAGCGACAGATTTATCTAGCATTGGTTTAGATGGCGCCCTTTACCAACAACCGACTAAAATGCAAGATAATCTGTATCCTCATTTGATCAATCTTCTCAAGGGCGGTATTGTCTATTCTGATTTTATTACCACTGTGTCTCCAAGTTACGCTAAAGAGGTTTTAACATCGGAGGGAGGCAAAGGATTGGAATCTACGCTTGTGCATTATCAGCAGAAATTTAAAGGTGTTTTGAATGGAATTGATTATTCTTATTGGAATCCTGAAATTGATCGATTCCTTTCTTCTCACTATTCTCCTCGTGAAATTCCAGCCAATAAAAAAGATCGCAATACGCTTGATAAAAAAAGTTTCATTAAAAAACTTTTGCGCGAAAAGCTCAACTTAGCAGAGGATCATCGTCCCATTGTAGGATGCATCACTCGCCTTGTCCCTCAAAAGGGAATTGATCTCATTAAGCATACGATACGCCATATCGTCGAGAAAAAGGGACAGTTTGTTTTATTGGGAAGCAGTCCTATTCCATCCATTAGTGCAGAATTTCATCGCCTCAAACATCAGTATACAGATCATCCTCATATTAGCTTGACACTTCATCATCAAGAAGAACTTGCTCATTTAATTTATGCGGGAAGCGATATGTTCATTGTTCCTTCTCTCTTTGAGCCCTGTGGATTGACTCAAATGATTGCCTTGAAATATGGAAGTGTTCCCATCGTTAGACGTACAGGAGGATTGGCTGATACTATTTTTGATGTTGACCACTCGGGAAAACCTTTTGAAGAGACTAATGGATATACTTTCGATTTCCCTAATGCACTGGGTTTTGATTCTGCTTTGGATCGTGCGATTTACTGCTGGTTTGAAGATCTTGAAAAGTGGCGTAACATCATGATTACCGGTATGAAAATGGACTTTAGCTGGAATCACCCTTCCGATATTTACCTCGACATCTACAAAAAGCTGCGTCAGAATGGAAATTCAATAGGATCGAATTTCAAAATAGAGACGTGAACCGATTAATTCTTCGAGAGTATCTTGTAAATGATGAGTGCTAAATTCATGGGTGACATGGATGCGCTCTTGATCGATTGACATTTCTCTATTCAAAATCTCTTTTGTGATCAGGTTAGACATGAATTTTTCCCTTTGGAGTTTGCGCTCTGGAAAGGCTACCTTGAGATCGCGATAGAAGATAATGAGAAGATGAACATTAGGTTTTAAGCGATGGCTCTCTAACAATTGTTGAGCATAGTGAATACTTTCTTTTAAAAGAGGCTCTTCCTTGACGTCATAAGGACAGGCATAAAATAACACGTAAGTATCAATCTCTTCCAGATCGGGCTTTGCTGTCCATTCAATCACTTCCTGTGGATATAAAGCTTGCAATACTTTATGAAGAATTGCTTCTTGAGCATGCGATCCTCCTACCTGAATACGAGGATGAGAGGGAACAGAAGACTTTTTAAAAGAAGAAAATTTGTCTAAAGAAGGCATACTACCACTTCCTATAAATAAATTTATATCTAAACGAAGTTAAAGATCCCAATTCCTAAGCACCGCTTATAACAAGTCAATCTTGAATTTATCGCCCTAATTCTCTAAAATCATTGACAACTTTACGAAATGACGCCATAAAACATTTAATTTTCTTCTAAGTAATAGTGTGTATTAAAAAGGAAAGGTTCACCTGTGAGCATTGCAAATTATCTCACCTTTATTCGAATTTTCATTAGCCCTATTTTTTTGCTTGTTTATCTCGAATATGAGACTTTTAATATCAATCTCATTACCCTTCCCTACGTACTCCTTTTTTTGTTTGGAATTTCAGAATTGTCCGATGCCTGTGATGGATATATTGCGCGTAAATATAATGAAGTCACAGACTTAGGAAAAATCTTAGATCCTATGGCGGATAGCATTTACCGCATTTCGGTTTTTTTAACATTTACCCTGCCTCCAATTAAACTTCCAATGATTTTAATTTTTCTTATTCTTTATCGCGATTCAGTCATTAGCACATTAAGAACCATTTGTGCTCTAAAAGGTTTCGCCTTGGCTGCTCGTCCAAGCGGTAAGATCAAAGCAGCCATTCAGGCCTTCTCCGTCTTTGTTATTCTTTTGCTGTTAATTCCTTTTTCTCTTGGACAACTTCCTGAAGAAACGCTCCAATTAACAAGCACGGTCATTGTATCTGTTGCAAGTATTTATACTTTATTTTCAGGAATTGACTACATTTATGCCAATCGACACTACGTCTTAAAACTGATTAGAACGCATAAAGAGAATTCCATTCCCATCACGGAAGTATAAAGAAGTCAAAATACTTATATTTTAAGTAAGGATATTCCCAATGAATCTTTTTCTTATGTCAGCTCTTTCTTTGCCTCTTCACAATACGCCTCTAATAGCTAGTGAATTGAATTCATCCCCTTCCTCTATCACTGAAAAAAAATGTGAGGAGACCCGAATTGAAGATCAAATACATTCATTGATTCAACAACTTGCAATCCAACTCGATCCTTGTTTGAATCCGCATCTCAAAGATCGCAATCAATGGAAAGGCTATCGCTCTATTTTTTTGGAAGATTTAATTCCTGGAGACCTCATCCTCTTTGGATCAGCTGAAAATGACATTCAGACTATAGGCATCTTGATAGGCGATAATGAATTCATTCACATTGCTTCTGATAAGAACGTATCCGATCTTGACATCCATCACTTATCTGATTGCGAATGGGACATAGCCGGCTCCTTCCCCTATCGCATAGGGCTTAGACTGGATCAAGAAGATAAGAGCTTAGAAGAGGAACCCTTTATTCAACGACCAGAAGAAGTTGCCTTCTCAGCAAATGAAATGACAGAAACTTCCTCTTTTGTAGATCCTGCATTTCTTGATGGGCAATTTGCATGCTATTTTATCAATGAGCAAAACATGCCTCTGGTGATTTCGCCTAAAGGGGATTCTGCTGACTTAACCTCTTTTCAAATTTGGGCTGAAGGACATCAACAAGAATTGGGTTCTTTATTGAAAATAGATGGAGCTTTACTATTGCGCGACTTTCCTGTCGCAACAGCAGAACAATTTGCTTCTATCATTCAATCAATTTTAGGACGTAAATTAATGGATTATCGCGGCGGAGAAGGATCACGAAAGAAAGTGGCTGAAGGGGTTTATACTTCTACTGAAGCTCCACCAGAGTTTCATATTCCTCTTCATCATGAACTTTCTTGCTCCAATTATCCGCCTGATTACATTTGTTTCTATTGTGAGATTGCTCCCGATTCTGGAAGCGGCCAAACCCTTTTGGGAAAAACCGACTCTATCACACAAGAAATTTTGCTCCATCCTAAGATTTGGAATTTTTTCAATGAAAAGAAATTAAAATATATTTCACGACATCCGCCTGCGGGTAGCTTTTTTTCTAAAGTCAACCAAACCCATAAAACTTGGCAAGATGTCTTTGAAACAAACGATAAAATAGAAGTGGAAAGAATTTGCCAATTAAAAGGATTAAAATATCAATGGCTGGGTGATTGGATTGAAGTTGCAAGAGTTATTCCAGCCATTCAAGGACCTGATTTTTATTTTGATCATCCTTATTGGTTTAATCAAGCCCACCTTTACCACGCCAATCCCAGGATTCGGGGAGGATGGATCAATCACATTCTGGCTAATCTTCTTTATCTCATTCCTTCCACGAAGCAATATGATGTGACGCTTGAAGATGGCTCTCCTATCCCAAAAGAAATCATTTATGGTATTTACGATATTTTAGAACACAAAACCATTAAGTTTGATTGGCAAAAAGGAGACGTCTTGATCATAGATAATAGAAGAGCATTGCATGGCCGAGCTTCTTATTCAGGAGCCCGACGCATTTTAGCTTCTATGGTGCCTTAATCGCCCAGCTGCAACCTGATGAATCTTCGTCGCATGATTTTTTGCATTTTGCAAATTGAGAGGAATGCAAAATCCCTGATGCGTTAAGTTAAGAGATGAGCGTAGCTACGCGACGCCTTCAGTCGCCGCGCCGCTTCGCTCTGGGCTCTAGGTAAGGGGTTCATAACCCACCCGTTCGGTCGCCCTCTGGGCTCGGTGATTGTGTAAAAAATTATGTGCAAAAAAAGGTCATGGTAAGATGATCTCTTATTAACTACAAAAAGAGGTATACCATGACCAAAAAGTATTCTATTGAGAAAAACAAATTATCTAAAGAAGTTATTGAACAAGATGTTGATTTAATGAAGTCTCTTATGAAAACTGCTCTCGAAAATTTTTTAGAAGCCGAAATGATCGAGACTTTGGAAGCAAATAAGAGTGAAAGATCCAAAGAAAGAAAAGGCTATAGAGCAGGTTATTATACAAGGCACTTAGTGACGCGAATAGGCAATATAGAGCTAAAAGTACCAAGAGACAGAGAGGGAATGTTTTCTACCGAGCTTTTTGAACGATATGAAAGATCGGAAAAAGCATTAGTATCAGCTCTAGCAGAAATGTATGTCCAAGGAGTATCAACCAGGAAAGTGAAGGCAATCACAGAAGAACTTTGCGGACATGAATTTTCAGCGACGACAATAAGCAACATCAATAAGAGCTTGGACGAGGACTTAAAGCAGTTTGCAAATAGAAAATTGACAGAAGTTTATCCTTATCTAATTGTAGATGCTCGTTATGAGAAAGTTAGAGAAAATGGGATAGTAAAATCGCAGGCTATATTAATTGCAGTAGGTGTGAATGGAGAAGGTTACAGGCAAGTATTAGCAGTGGAAATTGCAAATCGAGAATCTCACAATAGTTGGAAAGATTTTCTATTGAGATTGAAAGAAAGAGGATTAATAGGAGTTGAGTTGATTATTAGTGATGAGCATGCAGGGCTTAGGAAAGCGATAATGGAAGTATTTTATCAAATCCCTTGGCAAAGATGTTATGTTCATTTCTTAAGAAATGCAATTGATTATTTACCAAGAAAAGCAAACGACGATTGCTTACAAGAATTGCGATGGATCTATGATAGAAAGGATATTAAAGAAGCCAAAACAGATTTGAATATGTGGCTAGAGAAGTGGATGATGAAGTATCCAAAGTTATGTACATGGGTGGAGGAAAATATTTTTGAGACATTAACGTTTTACCAGTTTCCAAAACAACATCATAAGCATTTAAAAAGTTCGAACTTACTCGAGAGAGTAAATGAAGAAATTAAGAGAAGAACACACGTTATTAGAATTTTTCCAAATGAAGAGAGTTGCTTAAGATTGATATTAGCAATTGCAGTTGAGGTTCATGAGGGATGGGTAGATAAAAGATATTTAAATATGGATCTATTAAAAGAGCAAAAGAAACAAGAACAACTGAGCGTTGAAAAAATAGCTTAACCTAATGAGATCTCTTACCAATTTGCACATAATACTTGACACAACTGGCTCGGTCACGGTGGGCTAGTATCGGTCGTCCTCCGGACTCTAGCAGCATGATCAAAACGCCTTGACTAACATTCAATAGCTTCTACATTGCTGCTAGAGTCCGTAGGACGACCGATACTAGCCCACCGTGACTGAGCCCAGAGGGCGACCGAACGGGTGGGTTATGAACCCCTTACCTAGAGCCCAGAGCTGGGATGAGAAAACAAAAAAATATTTAACAACTAATTATTAGAACGCTTTTCCTCCTATTTTAAATTCGCTTGGCTTTTTAAAAAGAGGCTTTTATAATTGATTGCTCAAAATTAGATGAGGCATAAAATGGATTCAAAAAGCACTCAAAAGCATGAGCGTCCTTCAGATATACGTAAACAAGTGAAGCATTACCAGGAAAGTCGTGATGAATGGAAGCAAAGAAACGCAGAAAAAAGAACTAAGATTCAAGCTCTAATGACTGATAAGAAACGATTAGGAGAAAGGCTACAAAAGGAACAAGATAATATCTTGGCATTAAACAAACAGATAAAATGCCTTCAGTCGAGATTAGAAGAGGTGGAAGAGAAAAGTAAAATCAAAGACAAGCAAATTGATGAATTAAAAAAAAAGCTTGTGCAATAATTGAGCAAGAAATTAGCAACAATCGAAGGGTCGCTCGACATCAATATCCTATATTATTTATATTTTTTGTGATTTCACTTGCATTAGCTGCAATAGCATTTAGAGCGATTCAGCGAATTTTCATCTCCATGCAGAGTTGTAACATTCCAATATTTAAATATTTCAATTTCCAGCCTTCATGGAAAAGCGTCGAATTGTGGTTTTTACGATATGGGCTTTACAAGCTTATAAAGGCTAAGGAAAAGGCTTCAGATTGGATTATCCTTGTTGATTTTAAAGTTCAAGCTGGTTACCAAAAGTGCTTAATAGTTCTTGGAGTTCAATTAAGTACATTACAAAGTAAGTTTGAAAAAAGGGGCAGCTTTGATATTCATCATGAAGATTTCCAACCACTAGCGCTACAACCCATGAATTCATCAACTGGTGAAAAAGTTGCGCATGTTTTAGAAGAAATATCGGAAAAAATTGGCCCATTTCTGCAGATAGTGGCAGATCATGGCAGTGATGTAAATAAAGGTGTAAGACTATATTGCCAAAACCATGAAAAAACAATAAACACCTATGATGTGGTCCATAAACTAGCAATTCTATTAAAAAAGGAACTGGAAAAAGATGATACTTGGAAACACATAATTCAATTGATTACAGATACAAAACAAAAGACAAAACAGAGTCCAGAGGCTTTTTTGAGCCCTCCCAAACAAAGAGAAAAAGCGCGATTCATGAATGCTGATATTTTAATTGATTGGCTACAAGATATTTTAAACCTTCTTCAAATGCAAGAGACGATTCCCCATTTAGATATAAATAGATTAAAAGATAAAGCTGGTTGGATAGTCGATTTCGAAGAAGTCATTGAAAAATATGCTCAGATGATAGAAATCATTCGTTTGGCAAGGCATTTAGTAAGAACTGAAGGTCTTCATAGACGAAGCTATGCGACTTTTTTTCTTAAAGCAAGACTTCACTTTAGAAGTTTGAAACCAGAAGCACTACATTTGGCAAAAGAGATTTTTTATTTTTTGAAACAGGAAGGTAGAGTGCTATCCAAGGGACAGGTGTTAGTGGGAAGCAGCGAAGGAATAGAGTCTTTGATAGGAAGACAGAAAATAATAGTAGAGAGAACCAAAGCGACATCTAGTATAACTAAAAGTATCCTAAGTCTTGCAGGAATGGTTGGGGAAAATAATTGTGATATCTTACAAGAGGCTTTAGAAACGGTGTCAGTCGAAATGTTGGAGGAATGGGAAGAAACATGGATTGGCAAAACGGATTTAGCAAAACGAAAAGAAGTTTTGAGTTTGGGCAAAGTAAATTCAGATGTCATTGAACTTACTATAAAATCAAATAAATTGGAACCAGAACCGTTAGCGATTTTAGCTGTGTAAAAATCGGTTTTTAGCCCTCGTTTTCTCATCCCAGCCCAGAGCGAAGCGGCGCGGCGACTGAATGCGTGATATGGATGAACGTTGGTGCTCTTGTGGAAGAGATTGGACACAGGGACAAATCATAGACTAAGAAATGCGCAAGTTTTTTATTTCTTTTATCTTATTTTTTACCTCAACTTATGCTCAGAATATTCCTATTAAGGAAATTCTGAGCGATCTACCGGTATCAGACCGGCAAGCCTTAAATCAAATATTTGCCTGGATTGTACAAAGAGATCACCTAAGTTATACATTGTTTGGTGACAAGCCTATTACTTTATCAGGTCACTTTATCAAAATACCATCAGGAAAGGGAGAATTGATGAATTCGCTACCTTTTGTCCAAGAAAACATTCCGGTGAATATGAATTTTATCACTCGATTTAAAGAACAGGTGCACCATTTTTTTCGACGTCCACGAGTTGTGCAAATTTTGACTTATCTTCCTGCTTTTCTGATAGGAAAACATAAAGCACTTGCAGAACTCATTATGAAATGCCGCAAAATATTTGAACAAACGCCTCAATATGTTGACAAGATGCAAGTTAAAATTTATGGGGGGGATAAATTAGCCACTTTAGTCGCATTAGAAAAGAAAATAGAGAGCAAATCTTCTCAACAATTTTCTACAATTTTTAAATTTTCTGCCAATAATTGTTTAGACGAAGCGAGAGAAATACGAAAAAATTTGACTGATCACAATCAAAGAATTGGAATTCTGAATCTTGCAAACCGTTGGCAACCATGTGGTGTGGGATTAGCTCCTTATGGAGGAAGTCAAGAAGAATATTTGGCACGGCGATCTTGTCTTGCTTGGGCATTTGATCCTCAATTCCAATCCGCAACTGTACATGATGAAATGCGAGGAGTTAGGCGAAGCGAAAGTTATGATGACGAGCATTTTGAACATCATATTCCTTACTTTGGAGCTGTTGTCACAACAGATGTCACATTTATTGATCAAAATACGTTCGATGAATTTGACATTATTTCCTCTGCGGCTCCTGATTTGCGTGCAGGATCTGATGAGTCGAATTATCTAAAAAGATTTGGCTCAGATCAAGAAGTTGCACGACAGCAAATATTAGAGAATAAAATCAAAGCCATTTTTGATTCAGCTATTATTGAAAATATCGAAAATCTGGTACTAGGCGCATACGGATGCGGCTGTTTTCAAAATGACCTCGAAGAAGTCGCGGGCATTTTTGCCAAAGTCTTAAATCTAGATGATTATAAAGATAGATTTCACCATATCACTTTTGCCATTACTGATGATGCTAAATTGGATGTTTTCCAGGAGCTTATTCAGAATGCCGGCAGTTAAGAGATAGAATAGACTCACGGGTCAAGCCTCCTTACTCAAAATTCGCTCTCAAAGAATAGGTTTAAATTTGCTCAAGCGAAACATCTGATAGAATAGGCTCTGTTTTTTTTGGTTCTATAGCAGGTGATGCAATGTTAAAGGAGATTTCATGGCGCAACAAGAAAATGCCAATGCCATTAATGATAAGTAGAGAAACTCCCGCAATCGCCATCACGGTTTGTGCTTGAGCAGTCCCCATAAATGAAAAGGCTAAAAGGGTCACAACAGCATACGCATAATAAACAAAACGTCCCCAGCGAGGAGAGAGATGCTCAGCGCACTTTAAACCTACGCAAAAGTAAGCATTAATCGTATTATAACCCAACATAAAAAGAAAAATAGGCATAAAGATATGCATGTAGGGAAAATATTGTCCCAATGCCATTTGCACTAACATGCCTGCTTCAATAGGCTCATGCCAGATTCCCGTGGCCAAGATAAGGAACAAACTCGTTGTACACACAATAAAGGTATCTAAAAAGATATCAAAAATGGCCAAAGCAGCCTGTTTTTCAGGCTCTTGAACACTGCTCTCACTATGAATAACAGAGGCATAGCCAACACCAATGTCCCCTGTATAGCATCCGCGCCGAATTCCATGCGACATCGTGGCAATCATGCCCGCTCCCGCAAATCCTCCAAACGCTGCATGCCCCGTAAAGGCAGAAACAAAAATCTCCTTAAAAACAGATGGCAAAGCAGACAAATTGTTTACAAGCACCCAGGCTCCCATCCCCACATAAATAAAAACAAAAATGGGCAGGCTTTTACTTGAAATATTTCCCACTCGTCGTACTCCTCCACTGCCAGCAAAAATGACAAGCGCAAGAAGAGTAGCTATGACGATATAACTATTAAATCCCAAGTTAGTCGTCACACTTGTCGTAATCACACTAAATTGGTAGACCTCAACTCCATAAATGCAAAGCAATAGGCACACAACCTGAGGAATCCAAGTTTGCTTGAAAACATGAGCCAAAAAGTACATGGGCCCCCCATTATAACCCCCTTTGCCATTTGGGACTCGATAACGTAAGCCTAAGTAAACCTCTGAATATTTTAGAATCATGCCCGCTAAAGCAGTTATCCAAATCCAAAATAAAGCGCCAGGACCCCCTAATTGAACAGCTGTGCAAATGCCCACAATGTTTCCAATTCCGACACATCCACCCACAGCAGCAAAAAAAGCCTTTAAAGGATGAACCCCACGCTCTTGTTCCATATTGCGAACTCGTAAAAATCCAAAAAACGTTTTAAACACAAGCGGAAGATTGCGAATTTGGAAAAAATGAGATTTTATTGAGAAATACAGCCCAAGCAATATAACAAGCGGAACTCCAAAATAGGTCCACATTAAATTTTCTATCAGATCTAAGCGGTCAGTTAAGGCTGTCAACATTTAAAATTTTTCCTATTAATTAATAGATAGGCTTTATAAAATAGTAAATAAAATCCTATTAAAAGTCAATTAATAATTTGATTTATATATAAAAATTGTTCTTTCCAGTAATAAGCATCCAAAAGCCCTTGTGTCTCGCGTTGAAGGATCTGATAGCTTAAATAAATCGCTTCAATGGAAGCTAATCCCCTTTCTGGATCGGGACAATCCTGCTGACGGCGAGGATAAGCAGTGCGATAGTGAGTAGGAAGACTGCGATAAAGAAATTGAGGTTGCTGTTCCAATGGCTTGATCATTTTCTTTGCATAACGCCAAGTGGCATCGAGAATGAGAAGACCATGAGGGGCATCTTCTAAGGTTAAAGAAGGGGCATTGAGAGTTAAGATGATGTAATTCTGAAGGTTAGGAAGGAGTGAATAAGGATATGTCAGAAAGACAAAATCGGATCTTGTTTCAAGCCCCCGTAAGCTACACTTTTTTAAGTTTTCTAGGCGATGGCGAATCACGACAGTAGGAGGAAAAGGTTGCATTTTTGTAAAAATTCTCGCAATTTAATTAATTATCAATTTTGATGATGAAAGATTAGATGATTTTAATCTTCTTTTAGGATAAATTCAAGAAAGGAATTTCTTTTCATTTTAATTAAAGGATCTTTTTATGAAAAAAATTGCAACTTTGTGCTTGAGCAGTCTATCATTATTAAGTGCGACCTTATTAATGGGTCAATCTTATCCATCAGGTGATTATTCTCAAAATCCCTATGCAGGTAATCAAATCAATTGGCTAAGAAATTATTCTGATGCGGTAGCTTTATCTCAATCCACTTCCAAACCCATAGCCATTTTATTTACGGGCACAGGCTGGTGTCCTGCCTGCATGAAGTTAGAGCGAGCTGTTCTAAACAATCCAGAATTTACACAAGCAGTCGGCCAAAGATTTGTTTTTTTAAAGGCTGAGTTTCCCGATTATTCAGAACAAGCTGTGATGGCTTCTCCCTATAAACCTTTGCTGGATCGCTACGGAATCAATGAATTTCCCACCATTGTCGTCGTCAATACCAATGGCCAGCTGCTGTATACAGTCAATTATCGAGAAGGCGGACCTCAGGCCTATGCACAGGAATTACTGCAAAAGCTCAATCAAGGAAGTTCTATGACTCCTAACTCCCATCATCGATTCTAAGCTTTCTTACATTTTTTTCTCTGCATAAAGCTCAAACTACCCGCCAATCGGTCACACGCAATACTTCTTTAGGAATTTCAAATAAGAAGCGAGAGGGGCGGCTAACCGCCTCTTTTCCCATACGCTTGCGTTGCTGCGCCATACTCAGCGTGAGATGTTGACGAGCGCGCGTAATTGCCACGTACATCAACCGTCTTTCTTCTTCTAATCCTGTTTCTTTTAAGCTTTTTTCATGCGGAATGATATGATCTTCTAATCCAACTAAGAAGCATGCAGGAAATTCTAATCCTTTAGCACTATGGAAGGTCATCAATTGCACTCGATCATCATGATGACGCTTCTTATTGGCTTGCATCAATTGATTATCTAAGGTGAGATTCGCAATAAAGGTAGACAAAGATCTATCCAATTCTGGATGGCATTTTGCTTTTTCTTCAAACTCAGCTAAGGAAGAGATAAATTCCTGAACATTTTCACTTTTAAAATCGCGCATCTGTTGACTCTTTACTTCTTCTTTAATGGCGCGTTGGTAATCGATGCGCTCAATTAACCACTGAAGAGTTTCGGCTAAATTCCCCTTGTCAAAGCGCTCCTTTGCTTCCTCCAAAGCCCCAATGAAATCTTCTAAGCCTTTATAAGCTTTAGCATGAAGAGCAAAATGAATAAAGCGTGAATCACGCTGCACCACTCCTTTTAGAACCTCCCATAAGGGTAACTGATGCTGACGATTATATGTCGTCAATAAGTCTAACGTTTCTTCGCCTATCCCTCGCCGCGGCTGATTGATGATGCGCAGCAAAGCTTCTTGATCGAGTGGATTGACGATTAAGCGCAGATAGGCACATAAATCCTTCACTTCACGCCTTTCGTAAAATTCTACTCCTCCAACAACTTCATAGGGAATTCCTTGAATCCACTGCTGTCCATTTTTCCAGGTATGCTTCATGAGAGCAAGCTCAAATTGCCGCGATAAAGCATTAGAGCGATAAAGAATCGCCATATCGCGCCAACGCAATCCTTGCACTTCTCTGAGCTTCACTATGCGCTTCACAATAGCTTGCGCTTCTTCTTGTTCATTAGGCGAGTGAAAAATTTCAATGGCTTCTCCTTCTCCTTTATCGCTCCACAACGCTTTGTCATGCCGTTGCTGATTATTTTTAATCACAGCATTGGCTGCTTTTAAAATCATATTTGTCGAGCGATAATTTTGCTCAAGCTTAATCACTGTGGCTTGATCAAAGAGCAAAATATTTTTGACATCTGCTCCTCGCCAACCATAAATAGATTGATCATCATCTCCTACCACACATAAATTTTGGTACTTAGCAGCAAGCAAAGAAGCTAATCGATATTGAATAGGATTTGTATCTTGGTATTCATCGATCATAAGATACCGATAACGCTCCTGATACTTTTCAAGAACATGTGGAAACCGTTCAAAAAGTTCGACGGTCAATCCCAATAAATTATCAAAATCGACGGCATTGTAGGCGCGCATGCTCGCTTGCAAGCGTCTATAGACTTCTTTCGCAAAACCATCATGCCAAGAACCCTCTTCAAGCTGATCAGGAGTCAATCCTTTATTTTTAGCTTGGCGAATCGCCGCCAAAGTAGGAGCTAAAGAAGGCAGCTCCCCTTCTTGCTGCAAAATGTCGCGCGCAATAAGGTTGATCAGCCGCTGAACGTCCTGCTCATCATAAAGACTAAATTTAGTGGTATAGCCAAGGTGGTCAATATCATGGCGCAGAATCTGCATGCAGAAGCTATGAAAAGTGCACAGCATCACTTGCGCAGCTGCCTGCGCCTCCACAAAAGTAGCTAACCGATGACGCATTTCTGCTGCGGCTTTATTTGTAAAAGTTAATCCCAAAATTGCTTTGGGAGAAACCCTTTTTTCCTGAATCAAATAAGCCATTCTTAACGTCAAAACACGCGTTTTGCCACTCCCAGCTCCAGCCAAAATCAATACACGCCCATTGATCAATTCTACAGCTCGTCTTTGATGGGGATTAAGTAAATCAATTTCTTTACAAATAGTCATCTTTTGTCTCTTTCCTCAATAGAATGAATTTACTTTTTTATTAGTTTGATTAAAAAAATTCTTGCCATAGAAGTGTTTCAGTTAATATCAATTTAATGGTCGCACATTCGGCCAAATTCAAATTCGGCATTCACTTCGGGATATCAAGAGAAAAACAAGCCAGTTTATCTAAAAAGGAAAGAAATTCTTGTTGAATATCCGATAAAGTAGCATTGAGAGCTTGAGAGCGCGGGCGAATCACAATATCAAAAGTCTTTTGAAAGTGAGGATAGGAGAGACGAAAAGCTTCACGCACCAGTCGTTTAAAACGGTTACGTTGATGAGCAGCCCCATAACGCTTTGTAGCAGTAATTCCTAGTCTAGAAAAAACACCTGTCGTAAGACGGATATCTACTAGAATCCATTGCCCTGTAAATTTGAATGTTTTTTGAGTCATGCGCTGGTACTGATGACGAGTACGCAAGCGCATAGATTTAGAAAAAGAATAATTTAGACGCGTGTTAATTGCTTACGTCCATGTCTGCGGCGTCTATTGATCAGTTTGCGACCACTGGCAGTGCTCATTCTTTTTAAAAAACCATGCTCAGAAGCACGGCGACGTTTGCTGGGTTGATAGGTACGTTTCACGGTAAATCTTCCTTACAAGTGATTTTTCTTAACAATTCATTTATTGACTTGGCCAAAAGGATAAGAGTTTTAGGAAATAAAAGCAACAATTTATTCTAGCTTTCAGCGTCTCTCCCTAAATTTCATCTTTCTCATGACAAAAAGATTGAATAAAAATTGTGTTTTGCTTTATAACTAATGCTTACTTTATCTCAATTTTAAGAGTCTAGTAAACAAATCATTGGCTGCAAAGGACCTCAGCCACAATCTAGTGCTCGTTGACAGGAGTTTGGGTATATTTGTCCAAATATACCCAAACTCCTGTCAACGAGCACTAGGATTCAATCATCCAAAGAAAGGTCGACATCTTTACTGATTAATGAATTAGGAAACTGTCATGAAAGTTAAAGCATCGGTTAAAGCTGATCCTTCTAAAGGCGATATTCTTGTGCGTCGTTCTGGTCGTTTATACGTGATTAACAAAAAAGATCCTAACCGCAAGCAACGTCAAAAAGGCCCAGCCCGAAAAAAATAAGGAAATCAAAATGGCGAAAAAGTCATCTGTAGAAAAACAAAAGCGTCGCGAAAGGCTTGTCAACCTTAAATGGGCAAAAAGACAGGAACTACGCGATAAAGTTTACAATATGAATCTCAGCGAAGAAGAAAGAGAGCAAGCGCGTACTGCCCTCAATAAAATGCCTAGAGATTCTTCTCCAATCCGTTTGAGAAATCGGTGCCAAATGACAGGCCGTCCCCGTGGCTATCTACGCAAGTTTAAACTTTCACGTCTTAGTTTCCGTGAACTTGCCTCTATGGGAATGATCCCAGGAGTGACGAAGTCTAGCTGGTAAACTTCTAGAGAAAAGCGTCAAATCAATAGAACGATAGGGATAGGGGTAGGAGGAGAAGACTCTCCGTAACCCCTATGGTTTTATTGATTTGACGCTTTTTTCTATTATAGTTTATTCAAGGCAGCTTTTAGATCAGATAAATGATCGACTTTTTCCCACTTTTCCATTCCCTCTGTCCAGACATAACTATTCAGCTCAAGCTGTCCTCGATTCCACAGTTCTCGCAAAGCAATTATGCTGACAGGACCCATCTGCTGATGATTTTGATCTAGATAATACCAAAGCTTATCCTCTTGCCGCTTGAGTTCTTCCTGATTAGGGACCGTAGAAGGTAAATATTGAAGAGAAGGATCAGGCTCAGAAACCGTCATGGTAGGCATTCCATTATTGCTTCGCTCATTTTTAACGGATGGAAAAAAAAGAAGAATGAGAGGAGCGAAAATCCCTAATAAAACTCCTAGGATAAACCAGAGCAAGGGATTCCTCCCTTTCGATTTGGCAAAATAGGCAGTTAAACTTGCTATAATCAAAAGAAGTAGAAAGCTCAAGAGTATATTTAAATCTGTATGAGGCATGGAAAATCCTTTGCAATGTTGCCATTTATAATAACCTAAGTTTGTTTTTTTCGCCATTGGGTATGCGTGAAAGCCTCATGATTGAGCAGTTAAGCGTTAGCCCAAATGAAAAAAACCAACCCTCGTATGAGGAGTTTTTTGTCTTTTATGTCCTTTATCAACCTGCTTTAATTGCATCCTTAGACGCCAAAAACGCTAGTCAGATTAAAAAAATCATGGTAATCTATTAGGAAACACCTGTCAACTCTGCAAGGAGAATTTATCATGGTTAATCCTAAATTAAAAGTTGATAAGAAAAAAGTCGATACTAAAGAATTTGAGCTACCTGAAACAGTATTTATCCGTGATATTGAAGATAAAGTCTTTCAATCAATTGTTCTCCAATGCTTAGCACAGATTGAAGGGATTAGCCTTGTCGAGGGAAATTTCATTGATCATGTACTAGGAAGAAGCGCAGAAGGTGTTAAGGGAATTTATGCAGAACAAGATGACAAAAATCAATCTGTTAACATCAAATTAGAAGTCAATATTCTCTATGGAACTAGTATTCCTGAAAAAGCGGAAGAAATTCAAACCAAAATTGCTGATGAGATTACCAAATTAACCGGACTGCATGTTGCTTCTGTCCATGTCGTTTTTAAAAATGTCATCTCAATGGAACAAGCGAGCAAGCTTAGCCAGCAAGGCTCATCTCAAAACGCTCCTCAACTCATGGAATCCAATTTAGGAGAAGAATATTCGGATGAGTTTTAAATTGGGTCGTTTTTTTTATCTTGCGATTAGCTTTATCATTGGCAGCTTTTTTTTCATTTTTGGAGCTTTTAGCATTGTACTTCCCTGGTCTTCTTTTTTACAGACCATTGCCACTCAATTTATTTTAGAAAACACTCTGATCCTTTCCCTTTTTGGTCTCGGATTTACCCTTATTGGCCTCTCCATCGTCATTTATGCCCTCCTTAAAACTCGCCATCGCTATGTGCACATTCGAATAGGGGAATGGGGCGTAATTCTTGATGAAAAAGTCATTCATCAATACTTAGAAGCCTATTGGAAAAAGCATTTTCCTAAATCGCACATCCCTTTCAATTTAAGCATCAAAAAACACTCTCTGCAAATTATTGCCGACCTTCCCTCCCTGCCCTTACGCGAACAAAAACTTTTCCTTGAACAAGTCAAACAAGATTTCAATGATTTGTTTGGCCGGGTATTAGGCTATCCTTATGATGTTCATTTAATTGCTAGTTTCCAGGCAAATCAAACATCTGCAAATCCCTCCTAAACCAACGGCACAACTTCCTGGCTGGAGCGTTGGAAAAATGCAAAAGGACGCGATGAATGGTGTGACAACATTCCTTGCTGCGCTCGAACAGAATGAGCAATTAATTGGGCCGTTTGGATAGCATAATAAAGCTGAATTTGTTCAATAGAACAGGAAGATAACTCATGGGGAGTATTCAGCAACGCGAGCTGATCTAGCAAAGCACAGCCGCGATCTAAATGGGCCCGGTCATGATGAATACCAACATAAGACCACATAATCTGCCGCAAGCATTTCCAATCTTCTTCTACAATGGATGAGGAAGCGCCCACATGAGTAACACTTTCGCGAATATCTGGAAAATAATAAATAAACTTATTAGCTTGCTTTGCAATGTCTTCTGCGCAAGCCAACGCCCATGTTAAACTCTCTAATACACTTAATGACTCTTCTTTGTAATTCCAAAAGAGCCCTGTACAAGCGACTTCTCCAATTGCTCGCAAACGCTGTATACTTGTTTGAGCTGCTCTGTCGATGGCAATTCCCCCGCATGTATGGGCAGCAACGGGTACAATAGGTAAGAGATCTTTGGCAATATTAAAACCATGGTTGAGACAATAGGTATCAACTGTTGGAAACTTTTCTTTTAAAGCAATAGGGTCTAAAAGTGTTAAATCCAACCATAAATGTTCACTGCGTGTCTTCAGTAACTGATCATAAAATTGATGCACAAGATAACTAAGAGAAGAAACCTCGATTGCTAAAGGTGCTGTTTTTGAAGCGTAAATCATTCCTCCCTCTGCTAATAATTCGAGCGGAAGAGGAAAACAAGGACGATCCTTTTCAAATAGACCCATTGGATAAAATTGAATTTGATCCATATTCAGCAACCGGGCTCCTGCTCGATAAGCAATGGCAATTCCCCCTCCGCAGGCTGTAGATGAATGAGTGGAATAAGGGAATAAAGAAGGAGCGCCTCCGGTAGCTAAGATGGTTTCTTTTGCCAAATAATATTCCAATCTCTGATTGTCATGATTATAAGCAACTACGCCAATACAAGCTGGCTTCTTATAGCGATCTGCTTTTTTAAGAGAGTGATGATCTAAAGTTAAAAGTTCAATAACGCTATGATGGGAGATGCATTCCACGTGAGAATGTTGTTTCAATTGATCTTGTAAACAACGATGAATATCAATATTGCCATTGCGATCGACAAGATAATTGGGTTCTAATAATTCATCGATACTGGGACGAGCTAAAATAGACAGGTGTTCATAAGCGCGCGAGCAGCTAACCTGCTCTTGCTTTTCCCTTTGCAATTCCCGCACTTTCTCTTCTAAGCTATCATGTCGAATAAAAGAAGCGTGGTAAACGCGTTGATCAAAAGGAGAAGTCATGATTGTAACAGCAATTCCTCGTTTAGCCAAGGCCAAGGCCACAGCGCATCCTGCTATCCCAGCTCCTATAACTAAAATTTCTTTTGTCTTGACCATATCTCTCCTTTATTACTCGAAATAAATTGATACTTCCTTTAAAGTATATGCCTCGAAATAGGTTGGTCAAATGAGGCATGCTTTTCCTCTCTTTCAATCCCACTTGGATTTAGCGCATACTTACTGGACGCAAATTGTTCAAAAAGGCGATCTTGCCATTGATGCAACATGCGGCAATGGTCATGATACTTTGAAATTATGCCAACTTAGCCTATCAATCGACAAGGGTAAAGTCTATGCCTTTGATATTCAATCTCAAGCAATTAAGTCAACCCATCATTTTCTTGATACTCATCTGACAGGGGAATTAAAGTGCCGGGTGGACATTCGACACTGTTGCCATTCGGCTTTTCCCACAGACATTCTTCCACAAAGCATAAAATTGATTGTTTATAATCTGGGTTATTTACCAGGTGGAAATAAGGATCAAACCACGCAAGTGGAAACGACCCTGACAAGCTTGCATCACGCTCAAAAGCTATTGCAACCAGGAGGTGTCATCAGTATCACTTGTTATTCAGGTCATACAGAAGGCGCAAAAGAGCAAGCCGCTATTTTAGACTATGTTTCGTGCTTATCGCCTAAAGAATGGAGCTGTTGCCACCATGTTTGGCTTAATCGACAGCAAGCTCCTAGCTTACTTATCCTTCAGCATCAAATCCCACTACCGTTCGATAGCAAAGCAAAAGATGATTGACACCATTAAGGGCAGAATGAGGGCAAGATTCCGTAGGAAGGTGATAGCGCTGAGCAATAGTATTTTTAGACAAACTCATTTCCTTTGGAAATGGATCGCCTCTTTCTCGATAGGTTTTAATCTCTAAGGCCCAATACATAGAAGCAAAATCCAACCAATGATAAGGCCAACGTTTTTGCTCTTGAGTATAGATATCAATAAGTTGAGCAAAAAAATTGCGGTCAAAAGCTGGATTCTGACAAAGATAAATTGTTGTTCCTCGTAGGATTTGAAGATCGGTAAAAATTTGAATAATTTCTTCACGGACAATCGCCTCTTCCTTGCCCAATTGAACTTTATCCCATGTAAATCCATTCACTTCGATGCTAACGGGATCGCGCCTTTCCCAGACCTCTAATGGCTGTTTCACAATGGTTTGATAAGTCAGCTTTTCGTAACCAGAGGGTACATCAACGACCTTAAAAGCTATTTCCAAAAGCCGATGAGAAAAAGGATCAAGACCTGTGGTTTCAGTATCTAAGAAAATGACTTGCATAAATTTTGAATTACCTTAAATCAAAGAAAAGGGGTTCCCATATAGCAAAAATTAGAGACGCATTCAACAAGTTTTTATTAAATAGCCAAAAACCATCTTTTAGGTAAACTCCCTAGCTTTCTAAAGCCTTTTCTCAAGTATTTAATAATCAAATAGAATGGAAAAAGCCCACTTGTAAAAACAAAGATTTTTGTTGCTTGCAAGATAAAATTATGGTTATGATTAAGAGGTTTTAACAAAATTAGCAATTATGAAAGTATTTAAACCTCTTTTACAGCTTTTTGTCCGCTTTCGTTATCCGGTGTCCATGCCTGAAGATGTGGCTGCTGATTTAGGAATTAATATTACAAATTCTTTGAATTTCCAAGAATTTATGAGTTGTCTAATAGATCCCCGCTATCGCCCAACCAAATTGACTCGCTTTATGCCACGTGATCAAGCAGAAGATATCTTTCGCTTGGCTAGACGCAAGGAAAGATTTCCACAAAATTCCTTAATCTCTTATTATTTTAAAGGAGGGTGGATGGAATTTGTTTTGCAATTTGACGAGCAATCACGCTTAAGACGCCTTTACATTCGACACAAAGACCTTAAACACAAGCATGAGATCCCAATCTCTTCCTAAAGTTGCAAATCTTGCCTGCTTCTGCTACACTTTCCCACGTTTTATTAATTGTCTATTGATTTAGGATCCTATGGCACTGTCTCAACAAAAATTCCGCGAAATTGTCTTGCAACTCTTATATAGTCAAGATGTCACCCATTCCAATGACGCTTTAATGATTGAACTGATGATGTCGGAACTCACTGTTTCCAAAAAAAATGTGCGGTTAGCTCAAGAACGTGTACAAAAGATCAGAAAATGTCTTTCAGAAATAGATCCTTTAATTGCTTCTGTTTCAATTTCCTATGATTTCGAACGCATTCAAGTTGTGACAAAAAACATTTTGAGGCTCGGTGTATATGAGCTTCTTTATGATGATCAAATTCCTCATAAAGTGGCCATCGCTGAAGCCATTCGTTTATCGCGAAAATTTAATACGCCGGAATCTGCTTCCTTTGTCAATGCGGTGCTTGACCATCTCTATCAAACTAGGCAAGGTGGACAAGTCAATCTGCAAGCACTGACACAACAATCTCAAGCTTTCATACAAAGTGAACAAATCGCCTCTGATGCTGCCCGCGAACAATCCCTTCATAAAAAAGAGCTTGGCACAAAGTCTGGAGAGGATCTTTCTCATGACACTAATGGAACAGTTTGAACGCCATCGTCTATTAAAAGACGTGACGACTTTTGGCATTGGGGGGCCAGCAGACTATTTCATTGAAGTCCACGCTATTCCTGCTATGCAATCCGTTCTTCGTTTTTGCAAAATTCATCAATTGCCTTATTTTATCCTTGGCAAGGGTTCAAATGTATTATTTGATGATCGAGGGTTTGCTGGATTAGTCATCGCCAATCGCATTCATTTCCTCAATAAATTGGAGGAAAATATTTGGCATGTGGGTGCAGGTTATAGTTTTTCCTTACTAGGGTCACAGACTGCACGTCAAGGATGGACAGGATTAGAGTTTGCCTCAGGTATTCCTGGAAGTGTCGGAGGTGCAGTCTACATGAATGCTGGAGCGAATGGATGCGAAACTTGTCAGACTTTAATTTCTGTTGACTTTGTCGATTCAAATGGAGAATTATTCTGTTTACCAAAAGAGGAACTGTCTTTTGGTTATCGATTCTCTTCTTTTCAACAAAGAAAAGGAGCGATTGTAGGGGCTAATTTTCGGATGACAAAAACTCCCGAGGCTCGTCAAAAACAACTAGACATTATAAACTATCGAAAAAAAACACAGCCTTATGATGCTAAATCAGCAGGTTGTGTTTTTCGCAATCCCTCGTGTGCTCATGCTGGTGCACTCATCGATCAAAGCGGACTCAAGGGAAAAACTCTCGGCGGTGCACAAGTTTCCACCTTGCATGCTAACTTTGTCATCAACACAGGTCATGCCACGTCCGCTGACATTCTTAATCTCATTGAATATATCCGTCATGAAGTGAAAGCCTGCACAGGCTTTCATTTAGAAAACGAAATACGCTGCATTCCTTATTGCCCTGCCAAGGGGATATTTGAAAATGAATGAGTTCCGTGCCGATTTACATTGCCATACAACTTGTTCAGATGGCACGGTTAAACCACAAGATATCATTCAGCTAGCCCATGATATAGGATTGCAAGGTCTTTCTATCACTGATCATGACACCATTTCGGCTTATCCGGAAGCAGCTCCTCTTGCGCAAGCGAAGAATTTAAGTCTCATATCCGGATTAGAGCTCTCAGCTATTCATCAACACACAAGTGTGCATATTTTAGCTTATAGCTTTCCTCTCTCTTCTCCGATTATTGAAGAATTTTGCCACAGACATCATCAAAGACGCGAACAGCGCAATCAAGCGATTCTCCATCTTCTGGCTAAACATCACATGCCCTTGTCCGTTGAAGATTTGTCGCAAGAAGCATTCTCTTGCCCAAAACATTCCATTGGACGTCCGCATATTGCTATGGCAATGGTAAAAAAAGGATATGTCAATTCCATCCAAGAAGCCTTTTATAAATATATTGGCGAAGGAAAACTCTGCTATGAACCAGGAGCGATTTTTAGCGTAGAGGAAACTCTTGATATCATTCATCAAGCAAAAGGACTAGCCATTATCGCCCATCCTCATTTAATTGAGAAAGTGGGCATTTTACGAGATTTATTGGAAATGAACTTTGATGGCATTGAAGGTTATTATGCACGCTTTCCGCGCACAGCTACTGAACGTTGGATCAAAATTGGCGAGCGCAAAGGGTGGATCATCACAGGTGGATCTGATTTTCATGGAGATATTAAACCTACACTTCCTTTGGGAAGTTCATGGGTTAATGCAGAAACATTTGCCATTCTTGAACAACATTTTCAACTCAACCAGTCGTCTTAAACCTAAATCAAACATGTCTTATTCTGCTCTTATTCAAAAGCTTTTTAATGTCAATTTATTCGGTGGCGTCAAACTCGGTCTGCAAAATGTTCAATACCTCCAAAAACTATTGAACTTTCCCGATCGATCTTTCACGACCATCCATGTGGCAGGCACTAATGGCAAAGGCTCAGTCACGACAAAAATTGCTCATGCTTTTGAGCAGGCAGGCTATCGAGTCGGGCTGTATACCTCTCCGCATATTTCTAGCTTCAGAGAGCGCATCCGCATCAATGGCACAATGATTCCAGAGGAGGCTGTAGAATCTCTTCTTACCTTCCTTTTTCAATTAATAGAATCTGAACAAATTCCCGCTACGTTTTTCGAGTTAACCACTTTTTTAGCTTTCCTCTATTTTGCTCATCAACACGTGGAAGTTGCGGTTTTGGAAACAGGCTTAGGAGGACGTCTAGATGCCACTAATGTGGTCTCCCCTTGCCTATCCATCATTACCTCTATTCAATTAGACCACACTGAAATCCTAGGTCATACACGCGAAGCAATCGCTAGGGAAAAAGGAGGGATCATTAAAGAAAAAATTCCAGTCATCATTGGTCCTCATGTTCCTTTAGAACCCATTCACTCCATTGCTTTAGACAAAGGCAGCCTTTGCATACAAGTCAAAGAAACTTCTCCTCTCTTTGAAGAGCAAAATCAAATGATTGCCCGTGCAGCCTTAAATTATCTTGCTTCTCAATTTCATCTTTCGCCTCATGACATTGAAAAAGGCTTAGGAGGAAAACAGCCTTGCCGCTTTGAAGTGATCAATGGATCTCCTCATATCATCTTAGACGTGGCACACAATCCTGATGGTCTTCAACATCTTTTTCAAATGATGGCGCATGATTACCCAGAGCAGCCTTTGCGTCTATTATTTGGATTATCCAAAAATAAAGATCTTACAGGCTGTTTACAGCTTCTCGCTAAGCATGGCGCTCACTTTCATCTGGTAGAGGCAAGTAATGGACGTGGTGCATCAGTTACCCATCTTTATACCCATTTATGTGAGTTAGCAGTCAATCCTTCTTGCATTTTCAAGCATGAATTCATTTTTGAAGGGATAAATCAAGCAAAAGAAAAAGCCATAAAACATGGAGAGATTCTTGTCATTTGTGGTTCTTTCTTTATCATGAAACAAGTGCGACAAGCTCTTGACTTTAATGAACCTTGCGATCAACTAGATCTCAATGAGTCATATAGGGCAAAAGAAGATGATTTGCCTCCAAGATGACTTAGAGTTGCCTAAATGTTTTTATCCTCCTTTAGTTTATCATTCTTTTTTAATAAAAATTATAATTGATAGGGAATGAACTTGTAAAGTCGCCAAGTTGAGTTAAAGATAAAAGGTTGATATAAATTCACTAATATGAATAAGATTGTTCAGCATATATTTCAAATTAAATTTTTATAAATCAAAATAAAAGGTATAAAAAAAATGTTTTCTGTTAATGATATTGAAGTAAGATATTATCTTGATTTAGAAAATCAAGGAGAATGTAGAGTTTGCTCTAACAAATTTAGCAAAGAAGATTTATTGCAAGAAAAAGTCCATAAAACTTGGTGCAATCATTTTTTTCATACAGCTTGTTTAGATAATCTTTATAAAGCGAAGCCTTCAGAAAGTCTCCTTTGTAAGACTTGTAAAACACCCACAGATTATGCGTTCGATTCAAAAGATTGGAAAGCAACAATTGAAAGAATTCGACACCACATTCAGAACAGAGGAAGAGGAAGTAAAAGACATTTAGAAGACTCTAAAGAAGCATTGGTCATACCCCCTCCTAATTTCAAGCCTAGTCTTTGGCGTAAAATAGTGATGCATACTCTATCAAAAAATCGAGAGAGGCCCGATCTATTTTGTCGTTTTTTAACAACTATTCAAGATATACGCTTAGTATGTAAAGATTTTTCTCAGTGGTTTTCCTTAGAGGAGTGTTCTCCAAGCTTAAAAATTTATTTAGAAAAAAATAACATGCAAGCACATAAAATATTATCATCATCATTGGATAATCCACTCATTCTAGCCTGTGCAAAAAGAAATTTTAGCCTTATTCGCTTTTTGCTTTTGTCTTCAGATGATCCTACTACACTAGCAACACAGCGTGACGACTTTGGAGTAAATGCTTTTAATTATCTTCTTTTTAACAAACCGAACGTAAAGTCTTTGAAACTTATGCTTGAGACAGCTCAAGTGGATATCTATGACGAATGCATGTATTCAGTAGACTGGGATTGCGGAGCGCTAGATTATTTAAATACTAATAAAGAAGATTTGGCTTGCATGAAATTGTTACTTGAAAAAGCGGACAATAAATATAACGTGTTGGATTATGAATTAGGCAACAGGCTGTTTAAAGGTGATAAAGAAATGGTTCTCTTTTTTCTAGATCAGTTATTTCAATTTTCTGATAAACCTGAGGTAGCCAATTTTTGTGCTAATTATGACTTTGCGCGCTTCTTTACTGATCACAATATACCAAAAGAAAAGCAGGGAGAATGGTTTGAAAAGTTTCTACCCAGAGAATTTATTCCTCGTTGGTTTAAACTTATGGAAAATGAACAATTTGAATGTATTTTTACAGATAGTTCAAAGCGCAATCTTCTTCATAGCGCGATTTCAATTGGTGGAACAGTGGAACTTATTCAAGCCATTATTCAACATGCTCATGTAGACCTTTTAAAGCCAAATTTTTTTTATGAATCCGTTCTAGTTTTAGCTTTAAACTCAACTAAGAGGGACATGGCAGAATACTTAGCTGAAACAATGCGTATGTTGGCGAAACAGCAGAATGATGAAGAAACATTAAATCGTATTGAAAATCTTATGCCAGAATTTGTTTAATTTTTAGTCAGAGAAACTTTTCAATCCTGAAGTTAACTGATTGTGGCTCACCTTACGTATTGCTCTCTCCTAAATAACCTCTGGTCATTTTCGGTTTTTAGAGAGAGAGCTGTTATCAGTTTGACTTGAGCGTAAGGTGTAAGATGAAGGATTGAAGAACTTCTTACCATTTAATTGCTATTGCGTTAGTGGCCGTAACAAAAATCCATGAGAAACACCATTAATCTTGCCTTGACCAATGATATGCCCACTATCGTTGAGATCAACAAGCTCATCTAAAGAATCCCAAACATGACCTTGATGATCAGTTAAATCCACCACTTCTAATAAATCATAAAGCTGGCCTTTCTCCCAAATTGCCGGCTTCCCTCTTTTTTCACCCTCTAAAAATTTTCCCACAATCAAATTTTGATTATTATTTTTAATAGGATCAAAGTGGTCGATCATGATGCATTCGCTGAAAGAATCACTCAAAAAACCACGAGTGGTGTGAGTCAAAGGATCATAAAAAGTTCCGATCACTTGACCGAGGTCATTGATGGCCCTTCCAATTCCATTAACAGGAAATTTCAAAAGGCGGATTGCCTCATCTGCGATATTATAAACAAACGTGCCCACCCTTTCCTCTTCATGCACGCTATCTTCTTCTTTATAATAGTATCCTAAAACTTCCGATCGATTATTAATGCTTATTCCTATACAAGAGTGCAGCTGAGTAACGAGCTTGTATTCACCCTTTTGATAAATCCACATCCGATATTGAAATCCTAAAGGATTTCCTACCAAAAAGTCTTTAATGGAATCGCTGTTCATCACAACTAACTCACCATGATCATTGACATCCCATAATACTGTTCTTTCCTGTTGAAAAGGAGAATACTTGCCTGCGTCTTTTGGAAATCCCAATCCCACCACGTTAAAAAGGGTAAAAAAGCTTAAAGGATTTTGCCAACAAAAAATTGTTTCTTGATCGAAATCCCAAATATCATCATTGACTAACAGCCATTGACTACCAAAAATTTCAGAATGATTATTGATTAAAGGTCTAATTGAAGGGCGAATTTTAAAATAATTGAGTTGATTTGAAGAAGGATCCCAAATAAATATGTAACTTTTAGCGTTATGCTTAAATATTCCACAAATCTGTCCGCTCTCGTTGATGCTAGTTACCTCGCTTGTTTGATAATTAAGCAGCCCGATATCGATTAAGTGGTAACGTTGCAGTGCATTCAGGGAATCAACAAAAAAAAATAATAATGAAAATAGATAAAGGAAATATTTTATCACTTTACACTCCTGCTAAATGGATACTTATTCTAATCCTTCTCTCGATTTAGAACAATATGGAGTTATAAATGAACAATTCTTCAAATTGGAAGAGACTTTATTGCAGTGAATAAAATGTGTATAGCCATTTAAGCTAAGAAAAAAAGCCAAGCAGATGACCTTGAGTCGTTGCTTGGCCAAATTCCGTCAGTTAACCGTGATTCTGAATAGCAGCCAAAATAACCTGTGGATCTTGTCTAAGAGCTGCATATTGAGGATCCTCGCCATCGTTCTGAATGGCAGCTAAGAGAATTGCTGGATCTTTTTTAAGGCTTTCATCTGGATGCAGAAGAATCTGAACATTTTTCTTAGCGGCAGCCAGGATCACCTGTCCAATCAGGTGATGTTGCTGAGATGTCCAATGCTCGCTCACCTCAATTCCCTTATAAATAATGGATTGAATGGATTGAGCAGGATTTTCACGTTGAAAAAAAGGCTGTACCAGGGACTTCGCCCATGAGATGGAAGGATTTTTCTCAAGAATGCGTTTCCACTTTTGACAGGTAAGTAAAATAGAATAAATATCATGTAAAGCTTGGCTGTCTTGATTGATAATCCGATTAAAAATTATTTTGAATATATCCTCAGGAATGAATATATTGACAGCTTCATTTGAAGGATTTTGCGTGATTTGTGAATGATGACTGTTAATGTACATTATTATTATCTCCATTAAAAAAAGTTAAAAAACAAACAAAACATTTAATAATTATTGATTTTTAAATAAATTTACAATTATTATGAAATTATTTTAATAAGATTTAATAATAATGTCAATAAAAAAAATTTAGTTTGTGTTAGAACAAATTTTAGAGCATCGCTCAATTCTCCCTTTTGATTATTTCGTAGAGGCTTTTAAGAATTTTTTCGTCGGAGCGACTGAGTTTGATCACTCGAAGCCATATCCTTTTCTAAACTATTTGTCAGCTATTATCAATGTGTCAATTTTTTTTGCTGTCAGATTAACAAAACATTGTATGGATAACCAGAGAAAGATATATAAGTAATAAAAAGAAGGAGCTCATCTCATGTCCTCGGTCCTGAATTTTTTCCAGTCTGAGCATGTTCTCGCTCTTCTCATTGCCATTTTGATTTTCCTGACTACTTTATTCTTAGTTGTTAAGCGTTGGATTGGTTTTTCTATCACCCTGCTGCTTCTTCTTTTCTCTTTAGTAGCAGGCCTTCTGATTAATCATCACCAAGACTTTCAGCATTATCTTAGCTTCTCTTCTTCTCCCGTAAAAGAGGAAGTGACAACAGCAGATTTCCACAAACAAATGCAACAAGCCATGGAGGGTTTGAAACTAGAGGTCGCCACTGAAAAAGAAAATTTGCGTCGTGTCATGACTCAAGTTCAAGAGATTTTCAATTCTATGGATATGCAAAAGCAGAAACTACAAAACTTCATAGACGAAGTGCGTGAACGATTCAAAACACATTATCCTACAGAACATCCTCCTTTATCTACACCCTCTACAGCCCCTCTTGCTGAAGCGGAAAGCTGATAGCATGGAAAATGGCAGCTTATAAATATCCATGTAAGATGTCCTTCGGGAACACTCAGGGTTTCTGATGAACATCTAGTACTCAACCACATGAGTTTTTGCCTATTAGGGCGGTGCAAACCCTCGATGCATTAAGTTAAGAGTAGGCGCTAGGCTATACGCGACGCATTCAGTCGCCCGCCGCTTCGCTCCGGGCTCTAGGTAAGGGGATATGAACCCACCGTTCGGTCGCCCTCCGGGCTCGGTCACGGTGGGCTATGATCAGTCGTCCTCCGGACTCTAGCAGCATTATCAAAACGCCTTGACTAGCATTCTAGCAGCATTATCAAACGCCTTACCTAACATTCAATGGCTTTTACATTGCTGCTAGAGTCCGGAGGACGACTGATCATAGCCCACCGTGACCGAGCCTGGAGGGCGACCGAACGGTGGGTTCATATCCCCTTACCTAGAGCCCAGAGCGAAGCGGCGGGCGACTGAATGCGTCGCGTAGCCTAGCGCCCATCTCTTACCTTAACGCATAGGGATTTAAAAACATCTCGATAGGCAAAAACTCATGTGGTTGAGTCTAGTACTCAACCACATGAGTTTTTGCCTATTGGAACTGCTTGCAAACTTCCACGGCTAACTCAACAAGAAAGAGAGTATCCTTCCATTGGCAAGAAGACTTGGCAAGCTTAATGACCTAACTTTTACGCCGTATGCAACTTTTATGTCGTTCTTTTGAGACGGCATAAAACTTGCACGCGCATAAATTTTTTATTAATAACTATGAGGATCAATTTTTACTTTTCCGTGAAAGATATAGTAAACAGCCGTCGTATAAGCAATCACCAATGGAATGCCAATGACAGCCATTAAAAACAAAACTTCCAATGTCAATTTGGAAGAAGCCGAATTGTAAATGGTTAAACTAAGATTGTGGGGATCGTCGATTGAACGCACCACATTTGGATAAGTGCCAATGGCATACAAAGCCAGCAAGCATACCATGTTGAAACAAGAAGAAGCAAAGGCGTGGGCATCCCGGCCACGATAAATTTCCCTAGGGATATTCGCAACAAGCAAGATATTAAAAATGGCAATGGCAAAAAAGATAGGACGATCGTGCAAGGCTTGGATCATATGAGGCATATAAATCAGTGTTGCCATAGTTGTCACTGCATAAATAATAATAAAAAAAATAATGCAAGGATTCGTCCAGCTGCGCATCTTATCGTGAAAATCCCCTTCGGTCTTCATTAAAATATAAATCGATCCATGCATAGCAAACAAAGAAAGCGTTAACAAGCCTACTAAAAAAGCATAAGGATTAAAAATTGTGTCAATTGTCCCTATAAATTCCTTGTTTGCATCTAATGGAATGCCTCGAATGAGATTGCCTATAATCATGCCCAATATAAAGGAAATAAGGGTACTCCCCAAAAAAAAGACAATGTCCCAAGTCCAACGCCACCACTTCATCGGCTGCTTACTTCGAAATTCAATGGCGACGGCGCGAAAAATTAAACCGAATAAGAGCATCATGACAGGCATGTAAAATGCCGATAGCATCGTCGCATAAATATCCGGAAAACCTGCAAAGAGAGCTCCTCCAGCAGTCACTAGCCAGACTTCATTACCATCCCATACAGGCCCAATCGAATTAAGCATGACGCGGCGCTCTTGATCACCTTTGGCAAATAAATGCAGCATGCCAACTCCCAGATCAAAGCCGTCCAAGATAGCATATCCAATAATCAGAATGACAAAAACTGTAAACCAGCCAAATTCTAAATCATAGATCGGTATCATGCGCTTTCTCCCGCATTAGGTATTGAAGTCCATGATAGGGTGTCGAAGTATCGTCTCCAGCTTGTTCTGGTCCATGTTTTACTTTCTCATTCAGAAGATAAATAAATAAGAAAAATAAGACGAGATAAACGACAGAAAACATGATAATAGAAGATAAGATTTGATTAGCTGTCACTGACTTAGAAAGGCCATCCGAGATACGCAATAGTCCATATACAATCCAAGGATAGCGACCTGATTCAGCACAATACCATCCTGTTTGATTGCCAATTTGAGGCAAAACCACTGAAAAAACCAATGTCATTAAAAAATAAGGATGGGCTTCAAGACGTTTTTTAAACCAAAGATAGAGGCCTACAAGAGTTAAACAAAACATTACAGCCCACATCCCTAACATCAAACGATAAGCATTAAAAAGAACGGGAACATTCGGCCAATCGTCTTTGGGAATTTGATCTAAGCCTTTAATTTCCGCATCAAATGAACCAAATGATAAGAAGCTTAGCAGCTTGGGAATTTGAATGGCATACTCTAATTTTTCCTCCTTGGGATTGACAATCCCATAAATTGTTAAAGGCACACTCGATTCTGTTTTATAAAGAGCTTCTAAAGCTGCAAGCTTAGAGGGCTGATATTTGGCTACCACTTTGGCGCTTAGATCACCTACTACTAACTGTAAAATGCCAGAAATCAAAGCAACGAGTAATCCAATGTACATGGAATTACGGGCGAAAATTAAATGCTTTTTTTTCAATAGATAATAAGCTGAAATGCTAATCACTAAAAATGCTCCAGCTAACCAACACCCTAAAATCACATGAGCGAGTCGAATAGTTGACGACGGATTAAAAACCATTTCCCAAAAACTCGTGATTTCAGCGCGGGCTTGCACTCCCTCACCTACAATGTGAAAACCTGTGGGAGTTTGCATCCAAGAATTAGCCACCACAATCCAAATAGCACTAAAATGAGCTCCTAGACATACCATCAAGCTAGAAAAAAAGTGCAGCTTTTTTCCAACCCGATTCCAACCAAAAATTAAAATTGCCAAAAAGCCCGATTCAAGAAAAAAGGCAAATACCCCTTCTGCCGCAAGTGCACTTCCAAATACATCTCCGACATAACGCGAATAAGTTGCCCAATTCGTTCCAAATTCAAATTCCATGACGATGCCTGTGGCCACTCCAATCGCAAAAGTTAAAGCAAAGACTTTGGTCCAAAATTGCGCCATTCGCAAATAAACGACATTGCTTGTTTTAAGATAAATGGCTTCCATAATGACCATGATTAAGCCAAGTCCAATGCTCAAAACAGGAAAAATGTAGTGAAACATAATGGTCAAAGCAAATTGAAAGCGCGCGAGCGTTAAGACGTCCATATGATTTCTAGCCAGAAGATTTGATTCATTAATTTTTAAAACTCAACTTATATCAAACCCGAGAAATAAATTCATTAATTCAAGCTCAATCATGAGCCAGATTTTTGTGACGATCGTTTCGAAGTGATATTTCTTAATATTAATGAGAAATGATTGCTCAAAAGAAGACCATAAGTGAGCTTGAATTGATGAACTGATTGATAAGGATTAGAGTTAGGTAGCAAAAGTTCTAAAAGCCAAACTTAGAAAAATAGATTTTGAGAAAACTGCGCCTACGCCTTATCTAAAGAAAGAACTATTTTCCCAATATGACAGCCCTTTAGGCCATACGTATTAAGCTAAGAGATGAGCGTAGGCTACGCGCGACGCTTTCAGCCGCCACGCCGCTTCGCCTAATCTAGCACCCACTCTTAGCTTAATACGTATGGCCCTTTAGGCCTAACGACAAAACCCTCAGCTAATTCAAAAACTTATCTTACTGCCCACATTCCTAGACCAGGAAGATAAGTTTTTTGAATTAGATAAGAGCTCTGTCGTTAGGCCTGAAGGGCCGTCATGTTACAGCCCAGGTCGAAGCGAAGCGGAGGCCTGGGTAAAATAAAAAAGAATCGAGTCCTGAAAGGACGGCATACTCAAAGGAGTGATTTCGCTTCGCAAGGGAATGGAGGATTTTCTATCTCTACATTAGCTCTAGAAGGAGAAAAAAATATCTTGCTTCTCAAAAAGAATACCGAATATTTGTGGGATTAATTTATGCCGTCCTTTCAGGAATCGATTCTTTTTTTTATTTTACCCAGGCCTCCGCTTCGCTTCGACCTGGGCTGTAACATGACGGCCCTTCAGGCCTAACGACAGAGCTCTTAACTAATTCAAAAAACTTATTCTCCTGGTCTAGGAATGTGGGTTACTGGTCTAGACGGGTATGATTAAATCTGGGAGTTTATATTTTTTAGCAGATCGATACGAAATGGTAGGGCGGCGGTAGCTGCTTTCAGTGGGAAGCCCCGTATGAAGCGAGCTTGCGAGCGGAATGCGGGGTGTAGGCAAGATAGCATTGAGCTGCGGAAGCAGCGTAAGATCACTCACACCGCTTCCGTGGTTTATATTTATTGATGCCCACTCCGCATTCCACTCGCAAGCTCGCTTCATATGGGGCTTCCCACTGAAAGCGGCTACCGCCGCCCTACCATTTCGTATCGATCTGCTAAAAAATATAAACTCCCAGATTTAATCACACCCTTCTAGGAATATTATTTAAATTCTTCTAAATCAAAATGTTGGGATGTGTTATGCTATTTTTTATCTTTGCTACTTTTGACCTTTATTCTTATCTCTCTTACAAAACCTGGGAAAGATACGAAATCCAAAAATGAAATGGTTATTAATAAATTTTAATCAAAGACCTCCGCCATCTTTCAAGCTTGGACTTAAATCAGTGTCAATGAGCACATACTCGTGTAAACAATTATTAAATGTGTTAATTAAAAATAAATAAAATGATAATAATAAGGTAAATCATAATGAATATTCCAACTTCAAGTCTTCCTTTATGCACAGGTGTTGGATACAAGCGAAACTCCACTTGTATTCAACCTTTCCAACCTCCTCGTAAACGAATCAAACAAGAGATTAACCCTCAGACAATCTCCTCTGCTTTTCCATTTTGGCAAGAATTATCAAACTATAAGGATATTATTCTAAAAATTAGTTCTTATCTTAGAATTAAAGATTTACTCCATTTAGAAGCTACTCATAAAGCACAAGGCAATTATACTAAGGACTTTTGGATTCAAAAGAAAAAGGATTCTGTCCCTAATTGGGCAATGTGTGAAAAAGAGCCTCATCAAGATAAATGGAACGTCTGTTTAACTTCAGCACTTAAACGCTGCGTCAAAGAATTAGCAGCAAATTCCATGGGAATTAATGTGCCATTAGCCCAAAACATCTTTCTTTACTCTCAAGGACTTTTCAAAAGATTTCCCTTGTATGGATGTTATGTTAAAAGCGAAATAACTAAATTAGCTAATAACTCCCCTAATATCTTAAATGAATTACAATCACAAAAAGATGAAATTTATCAGTTAGCTTTACAAAAAAAGGGAGGAGAATTAATTCTTCAAACTCTTTTTGAAATACACAATTATCTTTCTCAACCCAATGCACGATCCTATTATTTAATTAGCCAATATGCAACGGAGGCAATTAATCAAAAAGCTTATTGCATTAGCCTATTTGCTTTAAAACTATTCTATCAAAAAAATTCACACGCAAATTTAAATAATGATCAACGAAATCTATTAGAAGATTTAAGTCTACAGGCTGCTAAAAAAGGATATTTTTTGGCGTTAGATCTTTTGCTCTCTCACTATTCTCCAGCAGATGTCCAAAAGTTAATTGATCAAGGCTTGTGTTATGCTCCAGTGCTAGCTCAGCAGGCTGTTCAGTTTTTCTCTACACAGCAATGGAGACAAGCTGACGCGCTTTTAGTGGAGGCCATTGCTAAATATGGAAATAAAGTTCCAGCTAAGGTTTTAAATAATGCAGCTTACATTAAAATGCGCTTGAAGCAATATTCTGAAGCAGATGCTCTCTATGCCCAAGCAATTGTCAAGTATGGGCCTCAAGTTTCAGCTTATATTCTAGACAATGCCGCTTTCGTTAAAAAAGAATTGAAGCAATATTCTGAAGCAGATGCTCTCTATGCCCAAGCTATTGCCAAGTATGGGCCTCAAGTTCCAGCTTATGTTCTAAAATATTCCGCTTTCGTTAAAAAAGAATTGAAGCAATATTTTGAAGCAGATGCACTTTATGCCCAAGCAATTGCCAAGTATGGGCCTCAAGTTCCAGCTGATGTTCTAACCGATTCCGCTTTCGTTAAAAAAGAATTGAAGCAATACCCTGAAGCAGATGCTCTCTATGCCCAAGCAATTGCCAAGTATGGGCCTCAAGTTCCAGCTGATGTTCTAACCAATTCCGCTTTCATTAAAATACAATTGAAGCAATATTCTGAAGGAGATGCTCTCTATGCTCAAGCAATTGCCAAGTATGGGCCTCAAGTTCCAGCTTATATTCTAGCTAATTCCGCTTTCGTTAAAAAAGAATTGAAGCAATATTTTGAAGCAGATGCACTTTATGCCCCAGCAATTGCCAAGTATGGGGACCAAGTTCCAGCTTATGTTCTAGTCAATTCCGCTTTCGTTAAAAAAGAATTGAAGCAATACCCTGAAGCAGATGCTCTCCATGCCCAAGCAATTGCCAAGTATGGGGACCAAGTTCCAGCTTCTGTTCTAGCCAATTCCGCTTTCGTTAAACAAGAATTGAAGCAATACCCTGAAGCAGATGCACTTTATGCCCAAGCAATTGCCAAGTATGGGCATCAAGTTCCAGCTGATGTTTTAGAGGCTGCAGCTCAAGTTAAACTTCAATTAAAAGAATAACCCGCAGGAGATCATCTTGTAATATGACGGCTCTTTAGGCCTTAGGCCATACCATCAACAAGTTAAGAGAGGGGCTTAGACTACGCAGCGACTGAAGCGTCGTGTAGCCTAAACTCATCTGTTAGCTTGATGCGTATGACCCTTTAGGGCTAACTACAAAATCCTCAGCTAATTCAAAAACTTATCTTCCCGGCCTAGAAATGTGAGTTAAATTCTTCTAGATCAAAATGTTTGGATTTATTATGCTATTTTTTATCTTTGATACTTTTGGCCTTTATTCTTATCTTTCTTAAAAAAGTTGGGAAAGATATGAAATTCAAAATGAAGTAGTTATTAAGAAATTTTAATCGAAAGCCTCCTGCCATCAAGCTTGGACTTAAATCAGTCTCAATGAGCACATCCTTATGTCCACAAGTACTAAATATATTAATTAAAAATAAAAAAAATGATAATAATAAGGTAAATCATAATGAATATTCAAAGTTCGAGTCTTTCTTTATGTACAGGTGTGGGGCACAAACGAAACTCCAATTGTATTCAACCTTTCAAACCTCCTCGCAAGCGAATCAAACTAGAGGCCACCCCTCAGAACAACTCCTCTGCTAATTTTCCATTTTGGCAAGAATTATCAAACTATAAGGATATTATTCTAAAAATTAGTTCTTATCTTAGAATTAAAGATTTACTCCATTTAGAAGCTACTCATCAAGCACAAAGCAATTATACTAACGACTTTTGGACTCAAAAGAGAAAGGATTCTGTACCTAATTGGGCCATGTGTGAAAAAGAACCTCATCAAGATAAATGGAACATCTGTTTAACTTCAGCACTTAAACGCTGCGTCAAAGAATTAGCAGCAAATCCCACGGGGATTAATGTGCCATTAGGCCAAAACATCTTTCTTTACTCTCAAGGACTTTTCAAAAGATTCCCATTGTATGGATGTTATGTTGAAAGCGAAATAGCTAAATTAGCTACTAGCTCTTCTAATACCTTAAACAAATTACAATCACAAAAAGATGAAATTTATCAGTTAGCTTTACAAAAAAAGGGAGGGGAATTAATTCTTCAAACTCTTTTTGAAATCCACACTTATCTTTCTCAACCCAATGCACGATCCTATGATTTAATTAGCCAATATGCAAAAGAGGCAATTAATCAAAAAGCTTATTGCATTAGTCTATTTGCTTTAAAACTATTCTATCAAAAAACTTCACACGCAAATTTAAATCATGATCAACGAAATCTATTAGAAGATTTAAGTCTACAAGCTGCTAAAAAAGGATATTTTTTGGCGTTAGATCTTTTGCTATCTTACTATTCTCCAGCAGACGTCCAAAAGTTAATTGATCAAGGCTTGTGTTATGCTCCAGTGCTAGCCCACCATGCTGTTCAGTTTTTCTCTACGCAGCAATGGGGAAAAGCGGACGCTCTTTTAGTGCAGGCCATCGCTAAATATGGGAATAAAGTTCCATTTAAGGTTTTAGATAATGCAGCTTACCTTAAAACGTACTTGAAGCAATATTCTGAAGCAGATGCTCTCTATACCCAAGCAATTGTCAAGTATGGGCCTCAAGTTCCAGCTTACATTCTAGACAATGCCGCTTTCGTTAAAAACGAATTGAAGCAATATTCTGAAGCAGATGCACTTTATACCCAAGCAATTGCCAAGTATGGGCCTCAAGTTCCAGATTATGTTCTAGCAAATTCCGCTTTCATTAAAAAAGAATTGAAGCAATATTTTGAAGCAGATGCAATTTATGCCCAAGCAATTGTCAAGTATGGGCCTCAAGTTCCAGATGATGTTCTAGCAAATTCCGCTTTCGTTAAAAAAGAATTGAAGCAATATTCTGAAGCAGATGCTCTCTATGCCCAAACTATGGCCAAGTATGGACCTCAAGTTCCAGCTCATGTTCTAGCCAATTCCGCTTTCGTTAAACAAGAATTGAAGCAATATTTTGAAGCAGATGCACTTTATGCCCAAGCAATTGCCAAGTATGGGCCTCAAGTTCCAGCTTCTGTTCTAGAAAATGTCGCTTTCGTTAAAAAAGAATTGAAGCAATGTTTTGAAGCAGATGCACTTTATGCCCAAGCAATTGCCAAGTATGAGCCTCAAGTTCCAGCTTCTGTTCTAGCCAATTCCGCTTTCATTAAAATACAATTGAAGCAATATTTTGAAGGAGATGCTCTCTATGCCCAAGCTTTTGCCAAGTATGGGCTTCAAGTTCCAGATTATGTTCTAGCAAATGTCGCTTTCGTTAAACTAAAATTGAAGCACTATTCTGAAGCAGATGCTCTTTATGCCCAAGCTTTTGCCAAGTATGGACCTCAAGTTCCAGATTATGTTCTAAACAATGCCGCTTTCGTTAAAAAAGAATTGAAGCAATATTTTGAAGCGGATGCATTTTATGCCCAAGCAATTGCCAAGTATGGGGACCAAGTTCCAGCTTCTGTTCTAGCCCATTCCGCTTTCGTTAAAAAAGAATTGAATCAATACCCTGAAGCAGATGATCTCTATGCCCAAGCAATTGCCAAGGATGGAGACCAAATTCCAGCTTATGTTCTAACCCATTCCGCTTTCGTTAAAAAAGAATTGAAGCAATACCCTGAAGCATATGCACTTTATGCCCAAGCAATTGCCAAGTATGGGCCTCAAGTTCCAGATGATGTTTTAGAGGCTGCAGCTCAAGTTAAACTTCAATTAAAAGAATAACCCGCAGGAGATCATCTTGTAATATGACGGCCCTTTAGGCCTTAGGCCATACCATCAACAAGTTAAGAGAGGGGCTTAGACTACGCGGCGACTGAAGCGTTGTGTAGCCTAAACCCATCTGTTAGCTTAATGCTATGACCTTTAGGCCTAACTACAAATCCTCAGCTAATTCAAAAACTTACCTTCCGGTCCTAGAAATGTGAGTTAAATTCTTCTAGATCAAAATGTTTGGATTTATTATGCTATTTTTTATCTTTGATACTTTTGGCCTTTATTCTTGTCTTTCTTACAAAAGTTGGGAAAGATATGAAATTCAAAATGAAGTAGTTATTAAGAAATTTTAATCAAAAGCCTCCTGCCATCAAGCCTGGACTTAAATCAGTCTCAATGAGCACATACTTATATCACCAACTATTAAATGTATTAATTAAAAATAAAGAAAATGATAATAATAAGGTAAATCATAATGAATATTCAAAGTTCAAGTCTTCCTTTATGCACAGGTGTTGGATACAAGCGAAACTCCACTTGTATTCAACCTTTCCAACCTCCTCGTAAACGAATCAAACAAGAGATTAACCCTCAGACAATCTCCTCTACTTTTCCATTTTGGCAAGAATTATCAATCTATAAGGATATTATTCTAAAAATTAGTTCTTATCTTAGAATTAAAGATTTACTCCATTTAGAAGCTACTCATAAAGCACAAGGCAATTATACTAAGGACTTTTGGATTCAAAAGAAAAAGGATTCTGTCCCTAATTGGGCAATGTGTGAAAAAGAGCCTCATCAAGATAAATGGAACGTCTGTTTAACTTCAGCACTTAAACGCTGCGTCAAAGAATTAGCAGCAAATTCCATGGGAATTAATGTGCCATTAGCCCAAAACATCTTTCTTTACTCTCAAGGACTTTTCAAAAGATTTCCCTTGTATGGATGTTATGTTAAAAGCGAAATAACTAAATTAGCTAATAACTCCCCTAATATCTTAAATGAATTACAATCACAAAAAGATGAAATTTATCAGTTAGCTTTACAAAAAAAGGGAGGAGAATTAATTCTTCAAACTCTTTTTGAAATACACAATTATCTCTCTCAACCCAATGCCCGATCCTATTATTTAATTAGCCAATATGCAACTGAGGCAATTAATCAAAAAGCTTATTGCATTAGCCTATTTGCTTTAAAACTATTCTATCAAAAAACTTCACACGCAAATTTAAATAATGATCAACGAAATCTATTAGAAGATTTAAGTCTACAGGCTGCTAAAAAAGGATATTTTTTGGCGTTAGATCTTTTGCTCTCTCACTATTCTCCAGCAGATGTCCAAAAGTTAATTGATCAAGGCTTATGTTATGCTCCAGTGCTAGCTCAGCAGGCTGTTCAGTTTTTCTCTACACAGCAATGGAGACAAGCTGACGCGCTTTTAGTGGAGGCCATTGCTAAATATGGGAATAAAGTTCCAGCTAAGGTTTTAAATAATGCAGCTTACATTAAAATGCGCTTGAAGCAATATTCTGAAGCAGATGCTCTCTATGCCCAAGCTATTGCCAAGTATGGGCCTCAAGTTTCAGCTTATATTCTAGACAATGCCGCTTTCGTTAAAAAAGAATTGAAGCAATATTCTGAAGCAGATGCTCTCTATGCCCAAGCAATTGCCAAGTATGGGCCTCAAGTTTCAGCTTATATTCTAAACAATGCAGCTTACATTAAAATGCAATTGAAGCAATATTCTGAAGCAGATGCTCTCTATGCCCAAGCAATTGTCAAGTATGGGCCTCAAGTTCCAGCTTATATTCTAGACAATGCCGCTTTCGTTAAAAAAGAATTGAAGCAATATTCTGAAGCAGATGCTCTCTATGCCCAAGCAATTGCCAAGTATGAGCCTCAAGTTTCAGATTATGTTCTAGCAAATTCCGCTTTCGTTAAAAAAGAATTGAAGCAATATTTTGAAGCAGATGCACTTTATGCCCGAGCTATTGCCCAGTATGGGCCTCAAGTTCCAGATTATGTTCTAGCACATTCCGCTTACATTAAAATGCAATTGAAGCAATATTCTGAAGCAGATGCTCTCTATGCCCAAGCAATTGCCAAGTATGGGCCTCAAGTTCCAGATTATGTTCTAACAAATTCCGCTTACATTAAAATGCAATTGAAGCAATATTCTGAAGCAGATGCTCTCTATGCCCAAGCTTTTGCCAAGTATGGGCCCCAAGTTCCAGCTTATATTCTAGCCAATTCCACTTTCGTTAAAAAAGAATTGAAGCAATACCCTGAAGCAGATGCACTTTATGCCCAAGCAATTGCCAAGTATGGGGACCAAGTTCCAGCTTCTGTTCTAAACAATGCCGCTTTCGTTAAAAAAGAATTGAAGCAATACCCTGAAGCAGATGCACTTTATGCCCAAGCAATTGCCAAGTATGGAGACCAAGTTCCAGTTTCTGTTCTAGTCCTGTCCGCTTTCGTGAAAAAAGAATTGAAGCAATACCCTGAAGCAGATGCTCTCCATGCCCAAGCAATTGCCAAGTATGGAGACCAAATTCCAGCTTATGTTCTAACCGATTCCGCTTTCGTGAAAAAAGAATTGAAGCAATACCCTGAAGCAGATGCACTTTATGCCCAAGCAATTGCCAAGTATGGAGACCAAGTTCCAGCTTATATTCTAGTCAATTCCGCTTTCGTGAAAAAAGAATTGAACCAATACCCTGAAGCAGATGCTCTCCATGCTCAAGCAATTGCCAAGTATGGGGACCAAGTTCCAGCTTATGTTCTAAACAATGCCGCTTTCGTTAAAAAAAAATTGAAGCAATATTTTGAAGCAGATGATCTCTATGCCCGAGCAATTGCCAAGGATGGAGACCAAATTCCAGCTTCTGTTCTAGCCAATTCCGCTTTCGTTAAAAAAGAATTGAAGCAATACCCTGAAGCGGATGCACTTTATGCCCAAGCAATTGCCAAGCTTGGACCGCAAGTTCCAGCTGATGTTTTAGAGGCTGCAGCTCAAGTTAAACTTCAATTAAAAGAATAACCCGCAGGAGATGATCTTGTAATATGACGGCTCTTTAGGCCTTAGGCCATACCATCAACAAGCTAAGAGATGGGCTTAGACTACGCGGCGACTGAAGCGTCTTGTAGTCTAAACTCATCTGTTAGCTTGATGCGTATGAGACCCTTTAGGCCTAACTACAAAATCCTCAGCTAATTCAAAAACTTATCTTCCCGGCCTAGAAATGTGAGTTAAATTCTTCTGGATCAAAATGTTTGGATTTATTATGCTATTTTTTATCTTGGATACTTTTGGCCTTTATTCTTATCTTTCTTACAAAAGTTGGGAAAGATATGAAGTTCAAAATAAAGTAGTTATTAAGAAATTTTAATCAAAAATACCCCTGCCATCTTTCAAGCTTAGACTTAAATCAGTCTCAATGAGCACATACTTGTGTAAACAAGTATTGAATGTATAAATTAAAAACAAAGATAGTTATAATAACTAAAAGATATTTATAATAAATTAAAGGTAAATCATAATGAATATTCAAAGTTCGAGTCTTCCTTTATATACAGGTATTGGATACAAGCGAAACTCCACTTGTATTCAACCTTTCCAACCTCCTCGCAAACGAATCAAACAAGAGATTAACCCTCAGAACAGCTCCTCTACTTTTCCATTTTGGCAAGAATTATCAAACTATAAGGACATTATTCTAAAGATTGGTTCCTATCTTAGAATTAAAGACTTACTTCATCTAGAAGCTACTCATCAAGCACAAAGCAATTATACTAAGGATTTTTGGACTCAAAAGAGAAAGGATTCTGTACCTAATTGGGCCATGTGTGAAAAAGAGCCCCATCAAGATAAATGGGACGTCTGTTTAAATTCAGCACTTAAACGCTCTGTCAAAGAATTAGCAGCAAATTCCGCAGGGATTAATGTGTCATTAGCTCAAAATATCTTTCTTTACTCTCAAGGACTTTTCAAAAGATTTCCCTTGTATGGATGTTATGTTAAAAGCGAAATAGCTAAATTAGCTAGTAGCTCCCCTAATATCTTAAATGAATTAAAATCACAAAAAGATGAAATTTACCAGTTAGCTTTACAAAAAAAGGGAGGAGAATTAATTCTTCAAACTCTTTTTGAAATCCATAATTATCTTCTTCAATCCAATGCACGATCCTATCACTTAATTAGCCAATATGCAACCGAGGCAATTAATCAAAAAGCTTATTGCATTAGTCTATTTGCTTTAAAACTATTCTATCAAAAAATTGCACATGCAAATTTAAATAATGATCAACGAATTCTATTAGAAAATTTAAGTCTACAGGCTGCTAAAAAAGGATATTTTTTGGCGTTAGATCTTTTGCTCTCTCACTATTCTCCGGCAGACGTCCAAAAGTTAATTGATCAAGGCTTGTGTTATGCTCCAGTGCTAGCCCAGCAGGCTGTTCAGTTTTTCTCTACACAGCAATGGGGAAAAGCGGACGCGCTTTTAGTGGAGGCCATCGCTAAATATGGGAATAAAGTTCCAGCTAAGGTTTTAGATAATGCAGCTTACATTAAAATGCGATTGAAGCAATATTCTGAAGCAGATGCTCTCTATGCCCAAGCAATTGTCAAGTATGGGCCTCAAGTTCCAGCTCTTGTTCTAGACAATGCCGCTTTCGTTAAAATAGAATTGAAGCAATATTCTGAAGCAGATGCTCTCTATTACCAAGCTATTGCCAAGTATGAACCTCAAGTTCCAGCTCTTGTTCTAGATCAGGCAGCTTACATTAAAATGCAATTGAAGCAAGATTCTGAAGCAGATGCTCTCTATGCCCAAGCAATTGTCAAGTATGGGCCTCAAGTTCCAGCTTATGTTCTAAAATATTCCGCTTTCGTTAAAAAAAAATTGAAGCAATATTCTGAAGCAGATGCACTTTATACCCAAGCAATTGCCAAGTATGGGCCTCAAGTTCCAGCTTATATTCTAGACAATGCCGCTTTCGTTAAAACAGAATTGAAGCAATATCCTGAAGCAGATGCTCTCTATGCCCAAGCTATTGCCAAGTATGAACCTCAAGTTCCAGCTAATGTTCTAGCCAATTCCGCTTTCGTTAAAAAAGAATTGAAGCAATATCCTGAAGCAGATGATCTCTATGCCCGAGCAATTGCCAAGGATGAACCTCAAGTTCCAGCTAATGTTCTAGCCGATTCCGCTTTCGTTAAAAAAGAATTGAAGCAATATCCTGAAGCAGATGATCTCTATGCCCGAGCAATTGCCAAGGATGAACCTCAAGTTCCAGCTAATGTTCTAGCCGATTCCGCTTTCGTTAAAAAAGAATTGAAGCAATATCCTGAAGCAGATGATCTCTATGCCCGAGCAATTGCCAAGGATGAATCTCAAGTTCCAGCTGATGTTCTAGATCAGGCAGCTTACATTAAAATGCAATTGAAGCAATATTCTGAAGCAGATGCTCTCTATGCCCAAGCTATTGCCAAGTATGGGGAACAAGTTCCAGCTTATATTCTAGCCAATTCCGCTTTCGTTAAAAAAGAATTTAAGCAATACCCTGAAGCAGATGCTCTCTATGCTCAAGCAATTGCCAAGTATGGGCCTCAAGTTCCAGCTTCTGTTCTAGTCCTGTCCGCTTCCGTTAAAAAAGAATTGAAGCAATACCCTGAAGCAGATGCTCTCTATGCCCAAGCTATTGCCAAGTATGGGGAACAAGTTCCAGCTTATATTCTAGCCCAGTCCGCTTTCGTTAAAAAAGAATTGAAGCAATACCCTGAAGCAGATGCTCTCTGTGCCCAAGCAATTGCCAAGTATGGGCCTCAAGTTCCAGCTTCTGTTCTAGTCCTGTCCGCTTCCGTTAAAAAAGAATTGAAGCAATACCCTGAAGCAGATGCTCTCTGTGCCCAAGCAATTGCCAAGCTTGGACCGCAAGTTCCAGCTTATATTCTAGCCAATTCCGCTTTCGTTAAACAAGAATTGAAGCAATACCCTGAAGCAGATGCACTTTATGCCCAAGCAATCGCCAAGTATGGGGACCAAGTTCCAGCTTATGTTTTAGAGGCTGCAGCTCAAGTTAAACTTCAATTAAAAGAATAACCCAAGAAGATCATCTTGTAATATGACAACCCTTTAGGCCTTAGGCCATACCATTAACAAGCTAAGAGATGGGCTTAGACTACGCGGCGACTGAAGCGTCGTGTAGCCTAAACTGAAATTCAAAATGAAGTAGTTATTAAGAAATTTTAATCAAAAGCCCCTGCCATCTTTCAAGCTTAGACTTAAATCAGTCTCAATGAGCACATACTTGTGTAAATAAGTATTGAATGTATAAATTAAAAACAAAAATAGTTATAATAATTAAAAGATATTTATAATAATTAAAGATAAATCATAATGAATATTCAAAGTTCGAGCCTTCCTTTATGTACAGGTGTGGGATACAAGCGAAACTCCAATTGTATGCAACCCTTCCAACCTCCTCGCAAGCGAATCAAACTAGAGACTACCCCTCAGAACATCTCCTCTGCTTTTCCATTTTGGCAAGAATTATCAAACTATAAGGACATTATTCTAAAGATTGGCTCCTATCTTAGAATTAAAGACTTACTTCATCTAGAAGCTACTCATCAAACACAAGGCAATTATACTAAGGACTTTTGGACTCAAAAGAGAAAGGATTCTGTCCCTAATTGGGCCATGTGTGAAAAAGAGCCTCATCAAGACAAATGGAACGTCTGTTTAACTTCAGCACTTAAACGCACTGTCAAAGAATTAGCAGCAAATTCCGTAGAGATTAATGTGCCATTAGCCCAAAACATCTTTCTTTACTCTCAAGGACTTTTCAAAAGATTTCCCTTGTATGGATGTTATGTTAAAAGCGAAATAACTAAATTAGCTAATAGCTCCCCTAATATCTTAAATGAATTACAATCACAAAGAGATGAAATTTATCAGTTAGCTTTACAAAAAAAGGGAGGAGAATTAATTCTTCAAACTCTTTTTGAAATACACAATTATCTTTCTCAACCCAATGCACGATCCTATGATTTAATTAGCCAATATGCAACTGAGGCAATTAATCAAAAAGCTTATTGCATTAGCCTATTTGCTTTAAAACTATTCTATCAAAAAACTTCACACCCAAATTTAAATAATGATCAACGAAATCTATTAGAAGATTTAAGTCTACAGGCTGCTAAAAAAGGATATTTTTTGGCGTTAGATCGTTTGCTATCTTACTATTCTCCGGCAGACGTCCAAAAGTTAATTGATCAAGATTTGTGTTATGCTCCAGTGCTAGCCAAGCATGCTCTTTCATTTTTCTCTACACAGCAATGGGGACAAGCTGACGCGCTTTTAGTGGAGGCAATCTCTAAATATGGGAATAAGGTTCCAGCTTATGTTCTAGTTAATGCCGCTTTAATGAAAATACAATTGAACCAATATTCTGAAGCAGATGCTCTCTATGCTAAAGCAATTGTCAAGTATGGGGACCAAGTTCCAGCTTATATTCTAGCTAATGCCGCTATAATTAAAACAGAATTGAAGCAATATTCTGAAGCAGATGCACTTTATACCCAATTAATTGCCCAGTTAGGACCTCAAGTTCCAGCTGATATTTTAGAAGCTGCAGCTCAAGTTAAACTGCAATTAAAAGAATAACCCGCAAGAGATCATCTTGTAATATGACGGCCCTTTAGGCCTAAGTACAGAGCTCTCAGCCAATTCAAAAAACTTATCTTTCTGGTCTAGTACTCAACCACATTAGTTTTGTGTATTTAGACTCTTTAAAGCCCCGGGGTGGGTTGTTCATTTTGTGCAAAAAATGAGCTTTATTTTTCACAATAATTGGCATAATTAAATTGAAGGTCGCATGTTTATGCCGTCCTTTCAGGACTCGATGTCTTTTTGATAGAACCCAGGCCTCCGCTTCGCTGCGACCTGGGCTGTAACATGACGGCCCTTCAGGCCTTAACAAAAGAGATTTAAGTCCCTCTTCTATAGTCCATAAATAGTCCTTTTGTTAAGGCTTAAAGGGCCGGCCCTTCAGGCCTTAACAAGAGATGTTTAAGTCCCTCTTCTATAGTCCCTAAATCATCTTTTTGTTAAGGCCTGAAGGGCCGTCATGTTGTTTAGGTACAATACATAGGTAACACTATTGGACAAGACATAGGTAACACTTTTAAATAGGCAATAAAAAGTTTATTTGAGGTGGATTATGCCTTGGGAAAATAGAGGTACTATGTCAATGAAAGAAGAATTTATAAAAAGAGCCTTAAGTCAAACAGTGAATTTTAGTCAATTATGCCAAGAATTTAAAATTAGTAGAAAGACAGGTTATAAATGGCTTAATCGCTACACTGAAGAAGGAATATTAGGTCTAGTGGAACATTCCAAGAGACCGATTGTTTGCCCAGATCAAACATCGAATGAGATGGTTGATCTAATTCTTGAGATTCAAAAGCAATATCCTGCTTGGGGAGGAAGAAAATTAAGACAAGTCCTCATCAATCAAGGACATCAGGATTTGCCTTGTGAAAAGACATTCAATCGTCTGCTTAGTAAGCATAGAGAAATTTACATCCAAAAACCAGTCAAAGCTTTTATAAGATTTGAGCGATCACAACCTAACGAATTATGGCAGATGGATTTTAAGGGTCATTTTCAAATTGAAGAAGGAAGATGCCATCCTTTAACAATTTTAGATGATCATTCACGCTTTTCGATTTGCTTAAAGGCCTGCTTATCAGAAAGTGAGGCTTGCGTTCGACAAGCTTTGGAAGATTGTTTTCGCCAATACGGCTTGCCGGATGCTATGACTATGGATAATGGCTCTCCTTGGAAAGGAAGCCCTCCTTTTCGTTTGTCAAGGCTGACTGTTTGGCTTATGAGATTAGGGATCAAGGTTAGTCATTCTAGGCCTTATCATCCTCAGACACAAGGAAAAGATGAACGATTTCACCGGACTTTAAAAGAAGAGGTTTTAAAATTTTATCAATTTAAAAACTTAGCAGATATTCAGCAGCGCTTTGATGAATGGCGTGAAGTATATAATTGTATTAGGCCACATGATGGTATTAACTTGCAATGTCCAGCTCAGCGCTATAAACCGAGTCTCAAACTATTTCCTGAAAGGCTTGAGCCTCTTGAATATCCATTCGCTGATGAAATAAGAAAAGTGGGGGTGTGTGGCACTATATCTTTTAAAGATAAGGCCTATTTCGTGGGTGAGCATTTATCTAAAGAATATGTTGGTTTAGTGGAAAAAGAGGAAGGAACTTTTGATGTCTATTTTGCAACAACGAAAATTCAAAGATTAAATTTAAGGAATAATTCATGAAAAAGTGTTACCTATGTCTTGTCCAATAGTGTTACCTTTCTCTTGTCCTTAAACACATGTTACAGCCCAGGTCGCAGCGAAGCGGAGGCCTGGGTTGGGATGAGAAAACAAAAAAATATTTAACAACTAATTATTAGAACGCTTTTCCTCCTATTTTAAATTCGCTTGGCTTTTTAAAAAGAGGCTTTTATAATTGATTGCTCAAAATTAGATGAGGCATAAAATGGATTCAAAAAGCACTCAAAAGCATGAGCGTCCTTCAGATATACGTAAACAAGTGAAGCATTACCAGGAAAGTCGTGATGAATGGAAGCAAAGAAACGCAGAAAAAAGAACTAAGATTCAAGCTCTAATGACTGATAAGAAACGATTAGGAGAAAGGCTACAAAAGGAACAAGATAATATCTTGGCATTAAACAAACAGATAAAATGCCTTCAGTCGAGATTAGAAGAGGTAGAAGAGAAAAGTAAAATCAAAGACAAGCAAATTGATGAATTAAAAAAAAAGCTTGTGCGATAATTGAGCAAGAAATTAGCAACAATCGAAGGGTCGCTCGACATCAATATCCTATATTATTTATATTTTTGTGATTTCACTTGCATTAGCTGCAATAGCATTTAGAGCGATTCAGCGAATTTTCATCTTCATGCAGAGTTGTAACATTCCAATATTTAAATATTTCAATTTCCAGCCTTCATGGAAAAGCGTCGAATTGTGGTTTTTACGATATGGGCTTTACAAGCTTATAAAGGCTAAGAAAAAGGCTTCAGATTGGATTATCCTTGTTGATTTTAAAGTTCAAGCTGGTTACCAAAAGTGCTTAATAGTTCTTGGAGTTCAATTAAGTACATTACAAAGTAAGTTTGAAAAAAGGGGCAGCTTTGATATTCATCATGAAGATTTCCAACCACTAGCGCTACAACCCATGAATTCATCAACTGGTGAAAAAGTTGCGCATGTTTTAGAAGAAATATCGGAAAAAATTGGCCCATTTCTGCAGATAGTGGCAGATCATGGCAGTGATGTAAATAAAGGTGTAAGACTATATTGCCAAAACCATGAAAAAACAATAAACACCTATGATGTGGTCCATAAACTAGCAATTCTATTAAAAAAGGAACTGGAAAAAGATGATACTTGGAAACACATAATTCAATTGATTACAGATACAAAACAAAAGACAAAACAGAGTCCAGAGGCTTTTTTGAGCCCTCCCAAACAAAGAGAAAAAGCGCGATTCATGAATGCTGATATTTTAATTGATTGGCTACAAGATATTTTAAACCTTCTTCAAATGCAAGAGACGATTCCCCATTTAGATATAAAGAGACGATTCCCCATTTAGATATAAATAGATTAAAAGATAAAGCTGGTTGGATAGTCGATTTCGAAGAAGTCATTGAAAATATGCTCAGATGACAGAAATCATTCGTTTGGCAAGGCATTTAGTAAGAACTGAAGGTCTTCATAGACGAAGCTATGCGACTTTTTTTCTTAAAGCAAGACTTCACTTTAGAAGTTTGAAACCAGAAGCACTACATTTGGCAAAAGAGATTTTTTATTTTTTGAAACAGGAAGGTAGAGTGCTATCCAAGGGACAGGTGTTAGTGGGAAGCAGCGAAGGAATAGAGTCTTTGATAGGAAGACAGAAAATAATAGTAGAGAGAACCAAAGCAACATCTAGTATAACTAAAAGTATCCTAAGTCTTGCAGGAATGGTTGGGAAAAATAATTGTGATATCTTACAAGAGGCTTTAGAAACGGTGTCAGTCGAAATGTTGGAGGAATGGGAAGAAACATGGATTGGCAAAACGGATTTAGCAAAACGAAAAGAAGTTTTGAGTTTGGGCAAAGTAAATTCAGATGTCATTGAACTTACTATAAAATCAAATAAATTGGAGCCAGAACCGTTAGCGATTTTAGCTATGTAAAAATCGGTTTTTAGCCCTCGTTTTCTCATCCCAGCCCCGGGGCTAGGGTGTTAATTTTGTGCAAAAAAATGAGCTTTATTTTTCACAATAATTGGCATAGTTAAATTGAAGGTCGCATGTTTATGCCGTCCTTTCAGGACTCGATGTCTTTTTGATAGAACCCAGGCCTCCGCTTCGCTGCGACCTGGGCTGTAACATGACGGCCCTTCAGGCCTTAACAAAAAGATGATTTAGAGACTATAGAAGAGAGACTTAAACATCTCTTGTTAAGGCCTGAAGGGCCGTCATGTTACAGCCCAGGTCGCAGCGAAGCGGAGGCCTGGGTTCTATCAAAAAGACATCGAGTCCTGAAAGGACGGCATAAACATGCGACCTTCAATTTAACTATGCCAATTATTGTGAAAAATAAAGCTCATTTTTTTGCACAAAATGAACACCCTAGCCCCGGGGCTTTGAAGCAATCTAAATACACAAAACTAGTGTGGTTGAGTACTAGGAATGTGATTTAAATTATTCTAGATCAAAATGTTTGGATTTGTTATGCTATTTTTTATCTTTGATACTTTTGAGCTTTATTCTTATCTTTCTTGCAAAAACTGGGAAAGATACGAAATCTAAAATAAAATGATTATTAAGAAAGTTTAATCAAAAGACATCTGTCATCTTTCAAGCTTGGACTCAAACCAGTTTCAATGAACATATACTCCTGTAAACAAGTATTGAATTTATAAATTAAAAGCAAAGATAATTACAATAACTAAAATATAGTTATAATAATTAAAGGTAAATCATAATGAATATTCAAAGTTCAAGTCGTCCTTTATGTACAGGTGTTGGATACAAGCGAAACTCCACTTGTATTCAACCTTTCCAATCTCCTCGCAAACGAATCAAACAAGAGATTAACCCTCGGACAATTTCCTCTACTTTTCCATTTTGGCAAGAATTATCAAACTATAAGGATATTATTCTAAAAATTAGTTCTTATCTTAGAATTAAAGATTTACTCCATTTAGAAGCTACTCATAAAGTACAAGGCAATTATACTAAGGACTTTTGGATTCAAAAGAAAAAGGATTCTGTCCCTAATTGGGCAATGTGTGAAAAAGAGCCTCATCAAGATAAATGGAACGTCTGTTTAACTTCAGCACTTAAACGCTGCGTCAAAGAATTAGCAGCAAATTCCGTAGAGATTAATGTGTCATTAGCTCAAAATATCTTTCTTTACTCTCAAGGACTTTTCAAAAGATTCCCATTGTATGGATGTTATGTTGAAAGCGAAATAGCTAAATTAGCTAATAGCTCTCCTAATACCTTAAACAAATTACAATCACAAAAAGATGAAATTTACCAGTTAGCTTTACAAAAAAAGGGAGGAGAATTAATTCTTCAAACTCTTTTTGAAATCCATAATTATCTTCTTCAATCCAATGCACGATCCTATCACTTAATTAGCCAATATGCAACCGAGGCAATTAATCAAAAAGCTTATTGCATTAGTCTATTTGCTTTAAAACTATTCTATCAAAAAATTGCACATGCAAATTTAAATAATGATCAACGAATTCTATTAGAAAATTTAAGTCTACAGGCTGCTAAAAAAGGATATTTTTTGGCGTTAGATCTTTTGCTCTCTCACTATTCTCCGGCAGACGTCCAAAAGTTAATTGATCAAGGCTTGTGTTATGCTCCAGTGCTAGCCCAGCAGGCTGTTCAGTTTTTCTCTACACAGCAATGGGGAAAAGCGGACGCGCTTTTAGTGGAGGCCATCGCTAAATATGGGAATAAAGTTCCAGCTAAGGTTTTAGATAATGCAGCTTACATTAAAATGCGATTGAAGCAATATTCTGAAGCAGATGCTCTCTATGCCCAAGCAATTGTCAAGTATGGGCCTCAAGTTCCAGCTCTTGTTCTAGACAATGCCGCTTTCGTTAAAATAGAATTGAAGCAATATTCTGAAGCAGATGCTCTCTGTGCCCAAGCAATTGTCAAGTATGGGCCTCAAGTTCCAGCTTATATTCTAAACAATGCCGCTTTCGTTAAAACAGAATTGAATCAATATTTTGAAGCAGATGCTCTCTATGCCCAAGCTATTGCCAAGTATGGGCCTCAAGTTCCAGCTTATATTCTAAACAATGCAGCTTTCGTTAAAAAAGAATTGAAGCAATATCCTGAAGCAGATGATCTCTATGCCCAAGCAATTGTCAAGTATGGGCCTCAAGTTCCAGCTAATGTTCTAGCCAATTCCGCTTTCGTTAAAAAAGAATTGAAGCAATATCCTGAAGCAGATGATCTCTATGCCCGAGCAATTGCCAAGGATGAATCTCAAGTTCCAGCTGATGTTCTAGATCAGGCAGCTTACATTAAAATGCAATTGAAGCAATATTCTGAAGCAGATGCTCTCTATGCCCAAGCAATTGTCAAGTATGGGCCTCAAGTTCCAGTTTATATTCTAAACAATGCCGCTTTCGTTAAAAAACAATTTAAGCAATATTCTGAAGCAGATGCTCTCTATGCCCAAGCAATTGTCAAGTATGGGCCTCAAGTTCCAGCTTATATTCTAAACAATGCAGCTTTCGTTAAAATAGAATTGAAGCAATATTCTGAAGGAGATGCTCTCTGTGCCCAAGCAATTGCCAAGTATGGGCCTCAAGTTCCAGCTTCTGTTCTAGTCAAGTCCGCTTTCGTTAAAAAAGAATTGAAGCAATACCCTGAAGCGGATGCTCTCTGTGCCCAAGCAATTGCCAAGCTTGGACCGCAAGTTCCAGCTAATGTTCTAGACAATGCCGCTGAAGTTAAAATAGGATTGAAGCAATATTTTGAAGCAGATGCTCTCTGTGCCCAAGCAATTGCCAAGTATGGGCCTCAAATTCCAGCTTCTATTCTAGTCAAGTCCGCTTTCGTTAAAAAAGAATTGAAGCAATATTTTGAAGCAGATGCTCTCTATGCCCAAGCAATTGCCAAGTATGGGCCTCAAGTTCCAGCTTCTGTTCTAGTCCTGTCCGCTTTCGTTAAAAAAGAATTGAAGCAATATCCTGAAGCAGATGCTCTCTGTGCCCAAGCAATTGCCAAGTATGGGGACCGAGTTCCAGCTAATGTTCTAGCTAATGCCGCTATAGTTAAAACAGAATTGAAGCAATACCCTGAAGCAGATGCACTTTATGCCCAAGCAATCGCCAAGTATGGGCATCAAGTTCCAGCTGATGTTTTAGAGGCTTCAGCTCAAGTTAAACTTCAATTAAAAGAATAACCCACAGAAGATCATTTTGTAATATGACAGCCCTTTAGGCCTTAGGCCATACCATTAACAAGCTAAGAGATGGGCTTAGACTACGCGGCGACTGAAGCGTCGTGTAGCCTAAACTGAAATTCAAAATGAAGTAGTTATTAAGAAATTTTAATCAAAAGACCCCCTTCCATCTTTCAAGTTGGGACTTAAACCAGTCTCAATAAGCACGTACTCGTGTAAACAAGTATTGAATATATTAATTAAAAACAAAGATAGTTATAATAACTAAAAGATATTTATAATAAATTAAAGGTAAATCATAATGAATATTGAAAGTTCGAGTCTTTCTTTATGTACAGGTGTGGGACACAAGCGAAACTCCACTTGTATTCAACCCTTCCAACCTCCTCGTAAACGAATCAAACAAGAGATTAACCCTCAGACAATCTCCTCTACTTTTCCATTTTGGCAAGAATTATCAAATTATCAGGATATTATTTTAAAAATTGGTTCTTATCTTAGAATTAAAGATTTACTCCATCTAGAAGCCACTCATCAAGCACAAAGCAATTACAATAAGGACTTTTGGACTCAAAAGAGAAAGGCTTCTGTATCTAATTGGGCCATGTGTGAAAAAGAGCCCCATCAAGATAAATGGGACGTCTGTTTAAATTCAGCACTTAAACGCACTGTCAAAGAATTAGCAGCAAATTCCTTGCAGACTAATGTGCCTTTAGCTCAAAACATCTTTCTTTACTCTCAAGGACTTTTCAAAAGATTTCCTTTATATGGATGTTATGTTGAAAGCGAAATAGCTAAATTAACTAATAGCTCCCCTAACATCTTAAACAGATTACAAACACAAAAAGATGAGATTTACTATTTAGCTTTACAAAAAAAAGGAGGAGAATTAATTCTTCAAACTCTTTTTGAAATACACAATTATCTTCTTCAACCCAATGCACGATCCTATCACTTAATTAGCCAATATGCAACCGAGGCAATTAATCAAAAAGCTTATTGCATTAGTCTATTTGCTTTAAAACTATTCTATCAAAAAATTGCACATGCAAATTTAAATAATGATCAACGAAATCTATTAGAAGATTTAAGTCTACAGGCTGCTAAAAAAGGATATTTTTTGGCGTTAGATCTTTTGCTCTCTCACTATTCTCCGGCAGACGTCCAAAAGTTAATTGATCAAGGCTTGTGTTATGCTCCAGTGCTAGCCCACCAGGCTGTTCAGTTTTTCTCTACACAGCAATGGGGAAAAGCGGACGCGCTTTTAGTGGAGGCCATCGCTAAATATGGGAATAAAGTTCCAGCTAATGTTTTAGATAATGCAGCTTACATTAAAACGCACTTGAAGCAATATTCTGAAGCAGATGCACTTTATGCCCAAGCAATTGTCAAGTATGGGCCTCAAGTTCCAGCTTATATTCTAGACAATGCCGCTTTCGTTAAAATAGAATTGAAGCAATATTCTGAAGCAGATGCTCTCTATTCCCAAGCTATTGCCAAGTATGAACCTCAAGTTCCAGCTCTTGTTCTAGATCCGGCAGCTTACATTAAAATGCAATTGAAGCAATATTCTGAAGCAGATGCTCTCTATGCCCAAGCAATTGTCAAGTATGGGCCTCAAGTTCCAGCTTATGTTCTAAAATATTCCGCTTTCGTTAAAAAAAAATTGAAGCAATATTTTGAAGCAGATGCACTTTATGCCCAAGCAATTGCCAAGTATGAACCTCAAGTTCCAGCTGAGGTTTTAGATAATGCAGCTTACATTAAAATGCAATTGAAGCAATATTCTCAAGCAGATGCTCTCTATGCCCAAGCAATTGTCAAGTGTGGGCCTCAAGTTCCAGCTTATATTCTAGGCAATGCTGCTTTCGTTAAAAAAGAATTGAAGCAATATTCTGAAGCAGATGCTCTCTATGCCCAAACTATTGCCAAGCTTGAACCGCAAGTTCCAGCTAATGTTCTAGCCAATTCTGCTTTCGTTAAAAAAGAATTGAAGCAATACCCTGAAGCAGATGATCTCTATGCCCGAGCAATTGCCAAGGATGGAGACCAAATTACAGCTTATGCTCTAGCCGATTCCGCTTTCGTTAAAAAAGAATTGAAGCAATACCCTGAAGCGGATGCACTTTATGCTCAAGCAATTGCCAAGCTTGGACCGCAAGTTCCAGCTGATGTTTTAGAGGCTGCAGCTCAAGTTAAACTTCAATTAAAAGAATAAACGCAAGGGATCATCTTGTAATATGAGGGCCCTTTAGAGGCCATACGCATCAAGCTAAGAGATAAGCTGAGGCTAAGCCGACGATTCAGTCGGCACGGTGCTTCGCTCTGGGCTGGGATGAGAAAACAAAAAAAATATTTAACAACTAATTATTAGAACTCTTCTCCTTCTATTTTAAATTCACTTGGCTTTTTAAAAGACGTGCTTATAATTGATTGCTCAAAATCAAATGAGACACAAAATGTATTTTAAAATGTTCTAGATCAAAAAATTTTGATTTGTTATACTATTCTTTATCTTTTATACTTTTGAGATTTATTTTTATCTCTCTTACAAAACTGAGAAAGATATGAAATCCAAAATGAAATGGTTATTAAGAAATTTTAATCAAAAGCCCCCTTCCATCTTTCAAGTTTGGACTTAAACCAGTCTCAATAAGCACGTACTCGTGTAAACAAGTATTGAATATATTAATTAAAAACAAAGATAGTTATAATAGCTAAAAGATATTTATAATAAATTAAAGGTAAATCATAATGAATATTCAAAGTTCGAGTCTTTCCTTATGTACAGGTGTGGGACACAAGCGAAACTCCACTTGTATTCAACCCTTCCAACCTCCTCGTAAACGAATCAAACAAGAGATTAAGCCTCAGACAATCTCCTCTACTTTTCCATTTTGGCAAGAATTATCAAATTATCGGGATATTATTTTAAAAATTGGTTCTTATCTTAGAATTAAAGATTTACTCCATCTAGAAGCCACTCATCAAGCACAAAGCAATTATACTAAGGACTTTTGGATTCAAAAGAAAAAGAATTCTGTACCCAATTGGGCCATGTGTGAAAAAGAGCCTCATCAAGATAAATGGGACGTCTGTTTAAATTCAGCACTTAAACGCTCTGTCAAAGAATTAGCAGCAAATTCCGCAGGGGTTAATGTGTCATTAGCTCAAAATATCTTTCTTTACTCTCAAGGACTTTTCAAAAGATTTCCCTTGTATGGATGTTATGTTAAAAGCGAAATAGCTAAATTAGCTAGTAGCTCCCCTAATATCTTAAATGAATTAAAATCACAAAAAGATGAAATTTACCAGTTAGCTTTACAAAAAAAGGGAGGAGAATTAATTCTTCAAACTCTTTTTGAAATCCACAATTATCTTTCTCAACCCAATGCACGATCTTATTATTTAATTAGCCAATATGCAACTGAGGCAATTAATCAAAAAGCTTATTGCATTAGTCTATTTGCTTTAAAACTATTCTATCAAAAAATTGCACACGCAAATTTAAATAATGATCAACGAAATCTATTAGAAGATTTAAGTCTACAGGCTGCTAAAAAAGGATATTTTTTGGCGTTAGATCTTTTGCTCTCTCACTATTCTCCGGCAGACGTCCAAAAGTTAATTGATCAAGGCTTGTGTTATGCTCCAGTGCTAGCCAAGCAGGCTGTTCAGTTTTTCTCTACACAGCAATGGGGACAAGCTGACGCGCTTTTAGTGGAGGCCATCGCTAAATATGGGAATAAAGTTCCAGCTGAGGTTTTAGATAATGCAGCTTACATTAAAACGCACTTGAAGCAATATTCTGAAGCAGATGCTCTCTATGCCCAAGCAATTGTCAAGTATGGGCCTCAAGTTCCAGCTCTTGTTCTAGGCAATGCCGCTTTCGTTAAAATAGAATTGAAGCAATACCCTGAAGTAGATGCTCTCTGTGCCCAAGCAATTGCCAAGTATGGGCCTCAAGTTCCAGCTTATATTCTAGACAATGCCGCTTTCGTTAAAAAAGAATTGAAGCAATATTTTGAAGCAGATGCTCTCTATGCCCAAGCTATTGCCAAGTATGAACCTCAAGTTCCAGCTAATGTTCTAGCCAATTCCGCTTTCGTTAAAAAAGAATTGAAGCAATACCCTGAAGCAGATGCTCTCTGTGCCCAAGCAATTGCCAAGTATGGGGAACAAGTTCCAGCTTCTGTTCTATGCAATTCCGCTTTCGTTAAAAAAGAATTGAAGCAATACTCTGAAGCAGATGCTCTCTGTGCCCAAGCAATTGCCAAGTATGGGGAACAAGTTCCAGCTTACGTTCTAACCCATTATGCTTTCGTTAAAAAAGAATTGAAGCAATACCCTGAAGCAGATGCACTTTATGCCCAAGCAATCGCCAAGTATGGGCATCAAGTTCCAGCTGATGTTTTAGAGGCTTCAGCTCAAGTTAAACTTCAATTAAAAGAATAACCCACAGAAGATCATCTTGTAATATGACAACCCTTTAGGCCTTAGGCCATACCATTAACAAGCTAAGAGATGGGCTTAGACTACGCGGCGACTGAAGCGTCGTGTAGCCTAAACTGAAATTCAAAATGAAGTAGTTATTAAGAAATTTTAATCAAAAGCCCCTGGCATCTTTCAAGTTGGGACTTAAACCAGTCTCAATAAGCACGTACTCGTGTAAACAAGTATTGAATATATTAATTAAAAACAAAGATAGTTATAATAAATTAAAGGTAAATCATAATGAATATTGAAAGTTCGAGTCTTTCCTTATGTACAGGTGTGGGACACAAGCGAAACTCCACTTGTATTCAACCCTTCCAACCTCCTCGTAAACGAATCAAACAAGAGATTAAGCCTCAGACAATCTCCTCTACTTTTCCATTTTGGCAAGAATTATCAAATTATCGGGATATTATTTTAAAAATTGGTTCTTATCTTAGAATTAAAGATTTACTCCATCTAGAAGCCACTCATCAAGTACAAAGCAATTATACTAAGGACTTTTGGATTCAAAAGAAAAAGAATTCTGTACCCAATTGGGCCATGTGTGAAAAAGAGCCCCATCAAGATAAATGGGACGTCTGTTTAAATTCAGCACTTAAACGCTCTGTCAAAGAATTAGCAGCAAATTCATTGCAGACTAATGTGCCCTTAGCTCAAAATATCTTTCTTTACTCTCAAGGACTTTTCAAAAGATTTCCTTTGTATGGATGTTATGTTGAAAGCGAAATAGCTAAATTAGCTAGTAGCTCCCCTAATATCTTAAATGAATTACAATCACAAAAAAATGAGATTTACCATTTAGCTTTACAAAAAAAAGGAGGAGAATTAATTCTTCAAACTCTTTTTGAAATACACAATTATCTTTCTCAACCCAATGCACGATCTTATTATTTAATTAGCCAATACGCCACTGAGGCAATTAATCAAAAAGCTTATTGCATTAGCCTATTTGCTTTAAAACTATTCTATCAAAAAGCTTCACACGCAGATTTAAATACTGAGCAACAAAATCTATTAGAGGATTTGAGTCTACAGGCTGCTAAAAAAGGATATTTTTTGGCTTTAGATCTTTTGCTCTCTCACTATTCTCCAGCAGACGTCCAAAAGTTAATTGATCAAGGCTTGTGTTATGCTCCAGTGCTAGCCAAGCATGCTCTTTCATTTTTCTCTACACAGCAATGGGGAAAAGCGGACGCGCTTTTAGTGGAGGCCATCGCTAAATATGGGAATAAAGTTCCAGCTCGTGTTCTAGACACTGCCGCTCACATTAAAATAGAATTGAAGCAATATTCTGAAGCAGATGCTCTCTATGCTAAAGCAATTGCCGAGTATGGGGACCTAGTTCCAGCTACGACTCTAGAAAATTACACTTTCGTTAAAGGAGAATTGAAGCAATACCCTGAAGCAGATGCTCTCTGTACCCAAGCAATTGCCCAGTATGGGGACCACGTTACAACTAGTGCTTTAAACAATGCTGCTTTCGTTAAAAAAGAATTGAAGCAATATTGTGAAGCAGATGCTCTCTATACCCAAGCAATTGCCAAGTATGGGAACCGAGTTCCAGCTGATGTTTTAGAGGCTGCAGCTCAAGTTAAACTTCAATTAAAAGAATAATCTGTAGGAGATCATCTTGTAAAATGGCACATACTCAATTAATGGGAATCCTCAATGTAACGCCAGATTCTTGTTTCGATCAAGGCCGTTGGTTTGATCATTCGATTGCCATCCAACGCGGAATTCAAATTTGCAGTGAAGGAGCAGATTGGCTGGATATTGGGGGTGAATCCACACGTCCAAGAGCCGAGCCTGTTTCGGAAACAGAAGAATTACGCAGAGTCATTCCCGTTATCAAAGCATTGAAACAAAAGATTTCTATTCCTATTTCTATTGATACCCTAAAGGCCAAAGTGGCAGAAGCTGCCATTGAAGCTGGAGCTTCATTGATCAATGATGTCTCTGGATTTCGCGATCCAGCCATGCGCCAAGTTGCTGCAAATTCGCAACTTCCCATTTGCGTCATGCATATGCATGAAAATCCCGCTACCATGCAAAATCATCCGCATTATTCACAAGGAGTGATTCCCTTTTTACTAGATTGGTTTAAAAAACGCATTGACCTTTTATTAGCCAATGGAATTAAAGAAAAAAACATTATTTTAGATCCAGGAATTGGATTTGGAAAAACGGTTGCCGATAATGTTGAAATTGTACACAATTTGCACAAAATTAAGGCTCTGGGTTTTCCTATTCTAATGGGGCTATCGCGCAAATCTTTTTTGGGAAAGATCATTAATAAAAGCTATCCTGATCTACTTCCCGTTTCCCTAGCCGTTAATACGCTAGCTATTCTAGCTCATGTAGAGATGATTCGCGTGCATGATATTTCTGAACATCGCGATGTCATTGATTTAATGGCTTACTTAGAAAAAAAATGAAGACCTAAGCATCATGATGTGGCTCTTTCAATTAATGGTTCCAGGGATTGAAATTCTGAGTATTGCTATTGTACTCTATTATTTGCTTTCATTCTTTTGGAATACACGGGCAATGGATTTGCTTTATGGGAGCCTAGCCTTTTTGGGCTTTTTTGCGTTGTCGAAATGGTTAAATCTTCCTGTTCTTGAAAAACTCATGCTATATGTCGTCAATGTCGCTGTTTTGGCTTTGCTAATCATCTTTCAACCAGAATTACGCCTCGCTTTATCTAAGCTCAGCTTAAAAAGCAAAAAATATCGGGAAATCACAGAATTTGATAAGTTTCTTGAAAGCATTTCGCAATCGATTTATCGCCTTTCCGAAAGACGCATTGGGGCTTTGGTTGTTTTAGAGAACCAAGATTCTTTAGAAGATCTTGCCAATAAGGCTGTTGTCGTCAATGCTCAATTTTCGCCAGAGTTATTGGAATCTATTTTTATTACAACGACACCCTTACATGATGGAGCAGTCATCATTCGCGGAACAACAATCTTATCCGCAGCAACAATTCTTCCTTTAGCAGACGATAGTACTCATTTATCTAAATCAATGGGAACGCGCCACCGAGCGGGATTAGGAATCAGCCAGCTAACTGATGCACTTGTCATTGTTGTCTCGGAGGAAACAGGTAAAGTCTCAATTGCACGCGATGGCATCATGACGCGTGGCGTAAAAGTCGATCGTTTCAAAGGCATTATTCGAAGTGTATTCAGCCCCCCTAAAACAGCCATCCCCGCTAGCTTAAACATTTGGGAACAACTGAAATTATGGAATCGCTAATTAATAAGCTATTTTTCCACCAGTGGCAACGCAAGCTTGTCGCTTTGTTAACTGCAACTGTGATTTGGTTCTTTGTCAATCATTCAATCATTTCTTCAAAAACGATTCCCTCTGTTCCTATTCGGGTCATCAATCTTCCTACAGATAAAACTATCCAAGGATTATTGCCCAATGGCTTTCTGGGCAAACGGACAACTCTCACTCTTAGCGGAACAAAGGATGTGATCGATCAATTGGAACCTGGCGATGTCGAGATCATTTTAGATGTTTCCAATCTTCCTAGCGATAGCATTGTGCAAATTACTAAAAAAAACTTAGTGAGTCTAAATCCTAACATTAATTTACCTGCACATATCATCTCTATCAGTCATCCAGAATTTGTTATCAAAATGAGCCCTATTTTAACTGAACAGATTCCCATTGTCATTCACTCTCCTAAAGGAGAAGCTCCTAAAGGCTATGAATTTCTTGATATCTGGCCAATTTATCTCACACAAACTGTGAGCGGCCCCCAAGAACAAGTGTTAAATCTTAAAAATCAAGGATTAGAGCTCACCTTTAATTTAAACGATATCACCAAGGAGCAGTTGGATGTTCTTCAATTCAATGGCTTATATGATGATGAAGTCAATTTTCATATTCCTGATCAATGGAAGAAAGTCAATATTCTTTTCTCTTCGCGAGGACCCGAACTTATCAATGATCCAGAAGCCAAAAATCTTCAAATGACTTTTCTGCGCCAGCAATTGATTCCCATTAAAAATGAATTACCTGTCCATGTCTTTTATCCCCTTAAAAATAACGCCACAATTAATCCTAATACTTATGGATTGGCTCCCTCTCCTTTTATTCAGTTTAAACATCATATTCCCGTTTTAACAGTTCCTTTATTCGCATCAAATGTCAGCAAACTTTTTTTAGAAATTGTAAAGGATAACATTGAAATTGATATTATTGCAGCTCCCCCAAATGAACGCGAATATCTAGAATGGGATACTGATTTTATTGATGAGACTCATTTGGAAGACACATATGTCGCTTTCCTCATCAGCAATTCTAAAATCTCTGACACGCCTTATAATAAAAATCGCGATAGGGAAAAATATTTTCGTCAACGCTTTCGCATTTATCTTCAGCGTTTTACTCTTTACTTGTCTCCTCAGTATAAATTAGTCCTGCAATCCCGATTAGAAGATGGCAAAATTGATGTGCATGTTCCTCACGCTTCTCTCATCAACCCCTCCCTATCCCTTATAGAGCACCCGTCAGATGCCCGCTGAACGCTATTACCTTGATCATATTTTTAAAGTCGCGGGACACCAGGAACTCAAAGGATCTGAATTTCATCATTTAGCTCATGTCATGCGAACTCGAAAAGGCGACTCTGTTGAGCTAGTGAATGGTAAAGGATCTTTGGCACAAGCCATCGTACAAGATCTGGCGAAAGATAAAGCCGTTCTCAAAATTGAGCAGCTCTATCAAGAGCCTGAGCCTCTTTGTCGTTTGATTCTATCCCAAGCTTTGTCTAAACCCCATCGTTTAGATTTTATTTTAGAAAAAGGAACTGAATTAGGGGTAAATCGCTTCTGGCTTTTCCCGGGGCATCATAGTGCCAAAAAAGAATGTTATCCAAGTCAACTGGAAAGAGCTCAAATGGTGACCATTTCCGCCATGAAACAGTGTGGGCGGCTCTATCTTCCCACTCTCCATCTTCAGCCTGCTATTGATCAGTGGGAAAACTTAATCCATACCCCCACTTTTTTTGGAGATTTAGATCCCCATGCCCCTCTTTTTGAAACGGAATGGAAAAGGTTTAGTCATTCCTCTTACCCCCTTGTTTTTATCACTGGGCCTGAAGGAGGATTTAGCCAACAAGAAGTACAATGCCTAAAAAATCAGGGAGCTCAAGGTGTTAAATTGCATGACAATATTTTGCGTACTGATACAGCCTCTTTGATGGCATTAAGTTTGTTAAGCCATTGGCTGCTCTCAGCTTAATTTTCTTATCCCTACTTTTAATCAAATACCACACCTTTATACACAAGTGCTTTTTCAGGATCTAAAGTGACGAGCTGGCCTTCTTTTAGAATGCGGCAAGCAGCATCGGCCCGCAAAAGAATAGGCTTTCCTAAATTTAATGCAATTTTCTTTGCATACTTTTCAGAGGCAACATCGTTGATGTGATTTTGAAGAATAATACCCGCCGCCTCTTGCAGGAGAGGAAGATAAGAATCATCGCATTTAGCAATCACTAGCAATTGATTTCTGACCGCATACGGTTCTTTGGCTTCAGGGGCCAATACCATGGCCACATTGCCATGAATGCGGGAGCCATATCCAACATACCCCCTAACTAATACATCTCCAATATTTTCCACTATCATCATATTGGTGGTTCCTGAAATCCCAAAAGGCGTCCCCGCCGTAACGACGACGAGATCTCCATAAGAAACTAAATGATTTTCCAAGGCAAATGTGCTAATTTTTTCAAATCCATCGCGAATGGTTTGACAATCTGGATAATAAAAGGGAATGACTCCCCAATTAAATGCTAGCTGGTGAAAGCTTTTTTGTTGCGCTGTCATTGCAATAATGGGCATTTTGGGACGCAAGCGTGATAACAACCTAGCTGTTGAACCTCCGCGTGTAAAAGCAAAAATGGCTTTTGCATTGGAACTATAAGCTGTTTTTACAGTCGCTAACGTCACAGCAGAAGGAACATCATGATAGACTAAAGGAGCATGTTGATCAAAAAAAGCGCGATAATTGAAATCAGCCTCTGCCTCTTCAATAATACTCCGCATGACATTCACTGTTTCGATTGGATAACGGCCAATAGCAGTCTCACCGGACAACATAACGGCTGAAGTACTATCATAAATGGCATTGGCAACATCAGAAGTTTCAGCTCTTGTAGGGCGTGGATTATGAATCATAGATTCAAGCATTTGCGTGGCTGTTACCACAGGCTTGCCGGCCAAATAGCTTTTGCGAATCATCATTTTTTGCAACCTAGGAACATGACTGAGGGGGACTTCAACACCTAAGTCTCCTCGTGCAATCATGATACCATCTGCTGCTTGAACAATGTTGTCAAAATTTTGCACCCCTTCGTTATTTTCAATCTTAGCAATGACTAAAATATCCTGTTTTTTTTGATCCGCTAAAATCTTTTTAATGTTCAAAACATGCTCAGCAGAGCGAACAAAAGAAGCTGCAATAATATCAATATTATGCTGACAGCCAAACTTAATGTCATGAATATCTTTAGCGGTTACGGCAGGCAAGTTAAGATGTGTATTGGGAATATTGACTCCTTTACCCGAACGAATGATTCCTCCATTCTGAATTTCAACTATTGCTCCTTCTTCTGTCTTTTCAACTACGTAAGAAGAAATATAGCCATCATCAAATAACACTTGTGTTCCCGCATATAATTGCTCGGGAATATCGGGTGGATAAATGGAAACTTGCGTCTCATCTCCTAAAACCTCATGCTTGAGAAGGTGCCATTTTTGACCTGGTTCTAACGTTGTATGACCTTCTTTAATTTTTCCTAAACGAATTTCAGGTCCTTTAGTATCTAACATAATCGCTACAGGTCGTTTAAGCTGCTGGCGCGCTTCTTTTAAATCTTGTATCATTTTTAAATGTTCTTCATGAGTTCCATGGCTAAAATTAAGTCGTGCAACATTCATTCCCGCCTTCATCAATTCTATTAGCTTCTCCAACGAATTGACAGAGGGTCCTATTGTACAAATAATCTTTGTCTTAATCATGCGATGACTCAATTTTTAAGTTCTTAGTTTTAATGTAATCCTAACTTTTTATTTTGACAACGTTAGTTATACCTAGCAAGCAGTCTACCCCCTTTCTACAGTTAAAAAGCAATTCAATTTCGCCGTGAGATATCTATTCATGTTGAGTTTTATAGATCAAAAACTCAGAGTGAAGAAAGGGATTCTTGGAAATCAAAGGAGGAGAGGAGAGAATGAAAAATCGTAAATGGATCAGTATGTTGCTTACGTTGCTTGCATTTGGACATTCCGCTCAAGCAGAAGTAGAGCAGGTCATCGTAACCTGGAATGCTTTTATCTGTCAAAACATGTGCACTCCTTTCCTTGAGCGTCATTTGGGAGCCATTCGGGAGGTCACCAATCTTCAAATCAATGCTGCTTCAGGTGCCGCTGTCATGTCCTGGGATCCAAATTATCCCTTTAGCTATGAACCCTTTAGGTATGCCTCTTCTGCAGCAGGCATCCGCATTGACAGCATACGCCTTCGCGTAAGAGGAACGATTAGCCATGATAACAGCAATCTCTATCTTGTGTCTAATGGCGATGATGCCCGTTTTCTATTAATTGGCCCGCTTCATCCAGAACCGGGGCGCTATATCCCTAAATATAGCCTTGCCACACATCCTTTGCCTCCTGAAACCCAAAATCAATTGCTAGAAGCTGAAAGAAAAGGATTTACGGTTGTCATTTCAGGGCCCTTATTTTTGCCGCATTTTTACCCTCGTACGCTTATTTGTGAACAAGTTAAAGTCAATGCTAGAGAAAGCCAAATGGATTTACGCTATCAACGCTGATTTTTTATTTGACATTTCTCACTATAAAGACTATTCGTGGAGGTAGGCCTGCGCCCTAGTACTCGTTTACATTAGGCTTTATTATGATTGAAGGAGTTGTTGCACCCAATCCTGAAAAAGACTCTACAGAAGCCCAAATCCCTCATACAATTCTTGCAGATTGCAATGATTTGCCACTTAAATGGATGGCTAAAATTGCCAAGCATCAACAAATTTCAAACTTGATGCTCAAAAAACAAATCAACGAATTTACAAGCAGCTCAGAATCAGCAATTTCTATATTAAATGACTCTAATCTTGCTTTATCAATTCTGAATCGATTGAAGATTCAACAGAAAAATTTAATTCATGTCATTTCCAATTTTCCTGTCATTTCTTCTCCCCCTCCGTCTCAATTAGAAACAATGCCCTCTTTGCAAGGAATGGAAAAGCATCATTTGATTCAATGGTTAAAAGATAGAGGATATGTATCCGTAGCAAAAAAATTAGAAGCACAAGCAGGTTATCCTTGGGATGAATTTTTAAAGATTTCCCATCCGATTCTTATTGAACAACTTATAAATATTTACTCGCTTTGTTGCTACAAAAACATCTCTGAAGAAGAGACAAAAAAACTTGTTGACTTTGCTCTTTATTTAGCTAATTTCACTCTCTCTCTTAATCCTAAACAAGACTATTCCTCTTCTTATGAGCTCGTGAATGAAACAAAACAACTGCTGGGCCAGCTTATTTATCTCATTAATCAAGATCCATACTCAGCAGTCAGTGCAATTGATAAAGACACTTATCAAAAGTCGTTAGATAACATTAAAAATGAATTCACCTTAAAAATTAAAGCAATTTGCGTAAGGCTTCAAAGCCATTATGCTGCTCATCATGCGACACAGCTACAAAATCCAGAAATCGCTCTTAGTACGATGATTCCTGTAGAGATTGCCAAAGCTTTACTGACTGATAGTGGAACGATTAACGTCGGGATTATCAAATTTTTGTCTGATATTTTTCTATCCGATGAGAATCGGCATATCAACCACGAAGTCAATCTTGAACATGCTTTTAATCTTCTTCAGAAATCGCCTAAGCTGCGAGCTGAATTTGAAAACATTCATTGTCCACGTTCTTCAAAAGCAAGTTCTATAGATATCATTAAAGCTACCTTGAATCTTCCACTTGTCCATCAGGTCAGTTTATTGGATACCCGCTTAACCGCCTTAAGCGCCTTACTTTCCCATTTAAGGCAAGGAGAAGATAGATCATGCTTTGCAGCTGCCTTAGCAATCGAAATTTTGTCTTCCCATCTAGATTTTTGTTTTAAAGATTTTAAGCAGCTTTTGGAAGAGGGAAAACTGACACGTTGTGTGAAAGGCGTACATAAAGATATTTCATTTATTAAGCGAATCAACGATGAAACTCTGCATAAGAAAATAAGTTTTAATGCAAAAGCAGAATTAATTATTCATCTACAAAAAGTTCCTCTATGGAAAGCACCCGGCCTGATAGCAGCCTGTCAGTCGATTGGGTTGGCAGATCCAGAAGCTGCACTATTAGCTGTCATTAAAAAGCTTCCTCCGCTTCATCAACAAGACTTTTACGAAATGGAAATTAGAACTCTTTTGGAAAATCTTTGTAAGCAAGCACAACTGATGCGAAATTTAGAGCCTTCTTCTTTAGAAAATTTATACGATCAGTCTTGTTTTGCTTTTAGCTCGCAGACATCACAGCCTCTTTTAAAAATTTGGGAGAATGCCATTGCAAATATGGCTGAGGCAGATAAGTGCAGTATGATCAAAACAAATATTTTGGAATCTACACTTGATGCGCTTCAATTTAAATTAGGAGAATTGAAAATTTCCCCCTCACTTCTCTTGCAACGCTTTTTTCTTCATCTGCAAAAATCATTGTATGAAAAAATTCGTTTGCAATATGACCCCTCTATCTCTAGCGAACCCGATGCTAAAGTGACAGGAGGGTTTGTTCTCTATAATCATAGACAAAGAATCGATAATGCAAAATCATTTCGCTTTTTCTTGCTCGATATTCTTTTAGAAGTCAATAGTAAAATGCGGAAGAGTTTCTCTTCCGATATTGAAAGACAAGAACTCAATCAAATTATAGAAATTTTAACTCCTTCTATTGACGCCCCTTATTTTATGGCTTATCTTCTTGCTCGTTACCACCCCTCTAATAAATTGATTATCAGGCAATTAGCGCATAACCAACCCCTTACTTATGGGTGTTTACCCTTTACTCCCTGGATGACCCAAACAGGAAATAATTCAAAAACGCTTCTAAAAATTTATTTCGAATCTGAGAAATCCATTCAAAGCGAAAAATTTATTGCTTTAAGCGCGGAACAGACCTTGGCTAACATCATTGAAATATGTAAGCGAATGTCGGAAGATGAGAAGCACCTTTTTCTTAATAATCCCAATAAACTCAAACCCTTTTGCATTTTAGGCAAACATCGCTTGCCTTTTATGGCAGGGCATCCTTCCCTTGCAAATGCTTGGCAACAAGATTATCCCACTAGAAATTGGATAGATCGATTTGTTATGATACCGGGAAGAGAAATTGCCGAAACAATCATTGATAAACAGACAAGGCAAAACTTTTTGCTTTATCTACAAGCAGAATCCTTGCCAAAAGCAATGACTACAGACATACTTGGCGCAGCATTTGAATTGATACAACAAATTCCTCAGGGTTTGACCTTTAAACAATATCGCAGCCATATTTTAAAAATTTATGAAACCGTTCATCCTACCCTAACAACATCATTATCCGGCAAAATCACACGTCAAATCGATACAATCCTTTGTCAATCTCTGCCACCCAAACTTAAGAAAAAACTAGAAGATTCAGCCGTTCACTTTGCAGATACAAATTGGTATCATGGCATTCAAGATCTTCATTTCTGTTTTGCTGTTAACCCCGGAAATGGCGAACTAGAAATGTGGGAAGCCTATGCTAATGGAACTCATTTACGGGCACTTGATCAACATTATTGGCTGTTTAATCAAAAATGGGAATTTTTAACCCTACAAGAAAAACTGATAGCAGATGATGATGCTTTTTTAACTTGAGCTCTATACTTGCCATGTCCTAAAAAAACATTTGGCAATGTTATTCCCTATGTACATCACATAAAACGCGACTGATCGATCAAATTCTTGACACTCTTTCAATTTTCATTTAGAAAAAGATTAGAATTTTAAAGAAAGGATTTTAAATGTCAGTTCAAATTGGAGCCCATCGAGAAGAATATGTAGAAGGATGTCATCATCTTTGGCCTACAAGTTCCTCTTGCTTTTCTTATCTTTACAACTCCGATCATACAGCTTACCGATTTGCAGATCCACACATGGAGGATTTTTCTTTATTACGTACAATAGAAATTCTAGGTAAAAAGGTAATTTTTACCATTAACCCACAACGCGTTCTTTATTACGATAGTGGGTTCATTAACTCTCTTCCGGAACTCTTCGCAAAAATTAAATTTCCGCAGAATTTAAATCAAGAGATGTTAGACAAAATTGCTATCATTGCCAATTATCTATCTTTAGGAGAAGAATATAAATACCTTCGCACAACCGCTAAACAACTAAGTGGAGAATTGACATTTTTGGTTCAAAAGGGAGAAGAAGAATGCTGCCGTGTCACCCTTCCTTCTTTTAAAGATAATACGAAAACTCAGTACGAAGTAATTAACGAAGAAGACATCTTTTCCTTTCAATATTGAGCTCAACCGGAAGGTGAACATGAAGATTTCCATTCAAATGCTCTTCGTGGGACCGAATGAACTATTCTTTTTATTTAATCATCAACATCAACCAGTCATTGAAATGGAAGGAATTCAATATCATTCTCTTGGCCAGCTTCTACATATTCTCCCTCAACTTCATCACCCTCAACACATTGAAAAGCTTGTTCAAATTGCCAATTTTCTCGCAAGAGGAATTGAATTTCAATACATTGAAGATATTGAATTATTTAAAGAAAACTATTACCAAGAAATTGAAGCAGAACAATCGTCTCTACTTGAGGATAGCCCAAAATTGAAAGATTATGGAATTTTTGATCTTTCAGGGATGCATCCTCCCTGCTTAAAAAAACACCAGCTGATCTTTTTTGTGAAGCATGACTACTTATCGGTTCCCTATCAAGCAACTTTATTCCAGCCAATTGAGAGTGAATCCCTTCATATGAACTACGAGCTGCTTCCCTTACTTAATAGAAACTTAGATTAAATTTTTCAGGCAAGATTATTAGCTTTTAAGGATTATCTGGTAATCAATCTTCATCATTTGCTTCCTTTTTGCTTTCTGCTATAATCGAAAAGTTCCTAAATCTTTATTTTTTCGATCAAATGAATCACGAACAAATCATTTTAAAAAAAGTCCGCGTTCATAATTTGAAAGCTATCGACCTGACTTTGGACAAAAATGAACTTATCGTTTTTACGGGAGTTTCAGGATCAGGAAAATCATCTTTGGCTTTTGATACCATTTATATGGAAGGACAGCGACGCTACGTCGAATCACTTTCAACTTTTGCTAGAAGGCAAATGGGAGAGCTGACAAAGCCTGATCTTGAGCATGCAAGTGGCATTTCCCCCACAATTTCCATTGAACAAAAAACAGCTGGGCGCAATCCACGCTCAACGGTAGGAACTCTAACCGAAATTTACGATTATTTACGCGTTCTTTATGCTCGCATAGGCATTCCGCATTGCCCGGTGAGTGGAGAGCCTGTTAGACCCCAAAGCCGTGAGCGCATTATCAAGTCAGTCGAAAGTCTTCCTCTCCGCACTAAAATCATGATTTTAGCACCTTATGCCCGGGGCAAAAAAGCAGAATTTCGTGAAGATTTTCAAGAACTCATTCGCAAGGGATATATGCGAACCCGCGTTGATGGAAAGATTGTCAATCTGACCGATGCCCTAACCCTAGACGGCAATGTTGCCCATGACGTCGATGTTGTAATTGATCGCTTAACAGTTGAACCGAATGCACATTCACGCATTGCCGATTCCATCATGCAAGCGTTGCAATTGGGGCAGGGCGTTTGCAGTGTGCTTGATACCGAAACGAGTGAAGAACAACTTTTCTCTATGCATGCTTACTCCCCCAAATCAGGCCTCTCCTATACATCATTAGAACCCCATGATTTTTCATTTAACAGCCCATCAGGAATGTGCCTACGCTGCCAGGGCATGGGAAACATTCAGGAATTTAATCTCGATCTCATCATCAATCCTGATTTAAGTATTGCAGAAGATTGTTGTTCAGTGGCCAGTTCTTATCAAACTGTCCGCTATGGCAATATTTATGATAATTTAGCCGAACAATATCGATTTAGCGTACACACGCCTTGGAAAAAGCTTTCAAAAGAAGCCAAAAAAGTTTTTCTGCATGGAACCGACAAAAAATGGACTCGCATGCGATTTGTCCACCCTGTCACAGGGGCCTTTTGGAACGATCACATCCAATGGAGGGGTGTCTTGCACGACGCTCATTCTCGCTTTGCCGAGGCCAAAAGCGATAACTATCGCAAAAAAATGCAAGCATTGATGAGCATCCAAACTTGCCCAGAATGTCATGGAGAGCGAATTAAACCTTATCCTGCTGCTACTCTGATTCAGGGCAAGCGCATCAGAGCCTTAACTGCCATGACAGTCGACGAATGCCAACGCTTTTTTCAAGAATTAAATTTTTCACGCCAAGAACTGATTATCGCCGAAGAATTACTAAAAGAAATTCGGCAACGTCTTCAATTTCTCCTGGAAGTTGGCTTGCATTACCTGACATTAGATCGCACTGCTCCTACTCTTTCTGGCGGAGAAGCGCAAAGAGTACGATTGGCTTCGCAAATTGGATGCGGTTTGGTGGGAATCACTTATATTTTAGATGAACCCTCCATCGGCCTTCATCCTCGCGATAATCGCAAGCTTATCGATACTCTTAAGCATCTACGTAATATGGGTAACACAGTCATCGTTGTTGAACACGACGAAGAAACCATTTGGGAAGCAGATCGCGTGGTCGACTTTGGGCCAGGAGCCGGTATTAAAGGGGGAGAAATCCTTGTCAATGGAGATATTGCTAATTTATTGCAAAATAAACAATCGGTCACGGGTGCTTACCTTTCCGGAAAGAAGCAAATTCCCATTCCTTCTCAACGACGTAAACCGACGCTAGAGTTGTTAAAAATTGTGAAAGCTCAACACCATAATCTCAAAAATCTCACTATTTCCATTCCATTGGGATTATTTGTCGCCGTCACAGGTGTATCGGGGTCCGGAAAATCTTCTTTGATTACCGATATTCTGTATCCTGCTCTTTCCAATCTTTTGCATGGAGGAGAGCATTCAGTGGGTGCTCACCAAGCCATTGAGGGTGTTCAAGCCATTGACAAAGTGATTGCAATTGATCAATCTCCGATTGGGCGTAATCCACGTTCTAACCCAGCCACTTACATTAAACTTTTCGATGAAATTCGAGATCTTTTTAGCCAGCTTCCTGAGAGCCAAGCCCGTGGCTATAAACCTGGAAGATTTAGTTTTAATGTCAAAGAGGGTTCTTGCACTCAATGCGAAGGCATGGGACAAATCAAGGTCGATATGGACTTCATGGAAGACGCCTGGATTGACTGTCCCCTTTGCAAAACCAAGCGCTTCGATTCAGAAACTCTTGCAGTTCTCTATAAAGAAAAGAATATCTATGACATTTTGGAGATGAGCGTAGGTGAAGCATTTGAGTTCTTTGCCAATATTCCTTCTATTCGGCATAAACTAGAGACATTAAAACAAGTTGGAATGGATTATATCAAGCTTGGTCAATCTTCGACGACTTTGTCTGGAGGAGAAGCACAACGCATTAAGTTAGCTAAAGAACTCGCCCGTCCTGCAACGGGTAAGACCCTGTATATTTTAGATGAACCAACAACGGGGCTTCATTTTCACGATATCAAACATTTGCTTGAAGTTCTTCAAGCACTCGTTGCTAAAGGCAATACCGTCCTAGTTATTGAACACAATATGGATGTTGTCAAGACAGCCGATTGGGTTATTGACTTAGGTCCGGAGGGAGGAGAAGGAGGTGGACGCTTAGTTGCAGAGGGTGATCCTGAATACATTGCTACGCTCGAAACTCCAACAGGTCTTGCTATAAGGGAAGCCCTTTATCCTCATAAAGCTGAAAAAGTTAAAGCTGCCCTCGACAATCAGCGTCGTAATCGGCTTTCCAAAAAAAAACGTCAAGCCGCTATCATTCATGAAATTACGGTTACAGGAGCAGAGCAAAATAATCTCAAGCACCTTTCTGTATCAATTCCACGTGAAAAGATCACCGTTTTCACCGGACCTTCTGGCTCGGGCAAATCCTCTCTTGCCTTCGAAACAATTTATGCTGAAGGACAAAGACGCTATATTGAATCACTTTCACCTTATGCCCGTCAATTTGTCAAGCAAATGCCTAAACCAAAAGTCGGCCATGTCAGTGGACTATCGCCCGCCATTGCCATCGAGCAAAAGGCGCATGCTGGAAATCCACGGAGCACAGTAGGAACCATGACGGAAATCTATGATTATTTGCGCATTCTTTTTGCACGACTGGGCGTTCCGCATTGTCCTGAAACAGGTGAGATCATTCAAGCAATTAGCAAAGAGCACGTCGTTGAACGTCTTCTTTCTTATCCAGTAGGCGAACGCTTGCACATTTTGGCGCCCTTAGATCTAGGCAAGCAAGAGCGTTTTGAGGAGGTTATGGCACGTTTAAAGCGGCAAGGCTTTACACGCATTCGCCTCAACGGCACATTTTATGAATTGGAGCAAGAAAGAGGAGGAGCTGGCATTCCCTTTGACCGCAAACGTAAAAATGAATTGTCTTTAGTCATCGACCGCTTAAAAGTTGATCCTTCAGTCAAAGCTCGGCTTTACGAAGCTGTTGAAAATGCGGCTTCTATAGCAGGAAATAAGCTTATCGTCTTACGGGAAGATAAAGAGATTCCATTTAATTTAGCTTTTGCTGTCGAAAGTACTGGAAAATCTTATCCAGAAATTACCCCCCATACTTTTGCTTTTAATACACCAGAAGGGATGTGCCCCGATTGCATGGGATTAGGTTATCAATATGGCGCTAACCTGATCCATAATCCTGATATCTTGGAACATTCCATTCTTGGTTTGATGCGTTATTTATGGCAGGACAACTTCAGCCAATCTTCCTTTACCTTTGTAGAGCAATTCCTTGAAAAAGAGGGTATCGATCCCTATACTCCGCTGCATCAGCTTCCTATTGATAAAATTCAACTGCTCATGCAAGGCATGCCTGAAGATCAATGGCTAGCCGACTCTTCTGGGCTGCGCTTCCGCTGGCTGGGCATCAACTCTGTCATGGCGAAAGCTGGGAAAAGTGCAACCACTGCCTTGCGTGAAGCAGTGATTCCCCTATTGCAAGAACAAACCTGCTTATCTTGCCAAGGAGCGCGTATTAATCCTTTGGCCCGCCATGTCACCATTCAAGATCTTGCCATTCAAGATGTGTGCCATCTATCCATCGAACAAGCCTTGAATTTTGTACAACGACTGCATTTGGACCAGCAAGAATTGAAGCTTTTAGAAGAAGTACAAACACAACTCATTCATCGCCTACGGTTTTTATGTGAAGTTGGATTGCACTATTTATCCCTTGAAAGGCGCGCTCCCTCCCTTAGCGGCGGCGAAGCGCAACGCATTCGCTTAGCACGACAGCTTGGCAGTGGGTTAACAGGCGTTCTCTATGTTCTGGATGAACCGACCATTGGGTTACATCCTAGAGACAATGCCCGATTGAATGCCGCCCTCAAACAACTCAAAGAATTGGGCAATACCTTGCTCATGGTCGAACACGACCCTCTCACAATCGCTACAGCTGATTACATTTTGGATTTTGGACCCCAATCAGGCGAACATGGGGGTCACATTACCGCACGTGGCACTTTAAAACAAATTCTGCGTAATTCACACTCTTTGACCGGATCTTATTTATCAGGCAAAAAACAGATTCCCACTCCTCCTCAGCGCCGCCTTCCTCACAAGGGAATGATTTCCATTCGTAATGCCTCCAAAAATAATTTAAAGCATTTGAATGTCGATATTCCTGTTGGGGTTCTGACTTGTTTGACAGGGGTATCAGGATCTGGAAAATCCACACTGCTGCAGCAGATTTTATTACCCGCTCTGGAGCGCCGGTTTGCTTCTGATTCTGTAGTCATTGAAGGAGCAACTCTTTCAGGTCTCGCTCAATTTGATAAAGTCATTTCAATTGACCAAGATCCCATTGGACACACCATTCGCTCAGATGTTGGGACCTATGTCGATGTGTTGACTCGTATTCGCGATTTTTTTACCAGTCTACCTGTAGCCAAGACAAAGGGATTACAACCCAAGCATTTTAGCTATAATCATCGAAAAGGAATGTGTTCAGCTTGTTGGGGATTAGGTTATCGCCGTGTGGAAATGCATTTTCTACCTGCTGTCAAAGTTATCTGCGACGAGTGTCATGGGATGCGTTTAAATCCCCTCAGCCTCGAAGTCGCTTATAAAGGAAAAAATGTAGGACAATATCTTGATACAACAGTAGACGAAGCCCGTCTTGCTTTTGAAAATCATCCTCGCATTACCCGCATTTTAGACACCTTAATCGCGGTAGGACTCGGCTACGTTAAGCTAGGACAAGAAACGGCCAGCCTCTCAGGTGGAGAAGCACAGCGCCTCAAACTAAGCCGCGAGCTCGCAAAACGCTCAACAGGCAAAACACTTTATCTCTTAGATGAACCTACCACAGGACTCCACAGCGAAGATATTCAAAAACTTTTAATCGTCCTCCATCGATTAGTTGATAAGGGTAATACCATGATCTTAATCGAACATCAGCTGGATATGATTAAAAATGCCGATTATCTCATCGACCTTGGACCCGAAGCTGGAGAACAAGGAGGCTTTATTGTCTGTACAGGAACCCCTGAACAAGTCGCAACTTTCCAGAATTCTTGGACAGGAAAGTATTTGAAAGATAGTTTTAATTTTTGTTAATTTATTTAGTAATAAATTGATTTAAATATTTAAATTTGATAATATATTTTTATTATAAAATAAGCGTAAAAATAAATTATAATTTATTTATTTAATGAGGTTAAATGCTGAACATTGATTTAAATACTCAGTTTACAAAAGAAATTCTTTTAAATACTTTTAACACTAGCGTCCAGTTTGTTTCTAAGTGGAAGGAGAGAGCTATTCAATGGATTATAAATTTGCCTGAGCAAAACAATCCCCATATGACCCTAGCGATTTTCGCAACTGCTAATCTTTTCTTTTTTATCATGATCAATGCTATAGCTAATGGATTGGATGAACGCGTCAATAGCACTCCACAGAAACTTGATGCAAGTGAAAAAAAATTTAATCGTTTACTGATTGATGGCGTATTCGTGGGAATTTCATTTTTAAGCTTTAACGTAATTCTTTCTAGATTAACGCGCTATTCTTTAAGGTACTCGTTGTTGGCCATCATCACGATTACAGCTATTGTTTCCCGCACTTTTTTTCATTCTGCAACTATAGATTGATACAGCGAAGCATTATGGGCTGTGAGCGCATGGTTAGGTTGCATAAATAAGATATTTAAGACTGTCCAAATAAGCAAAACTAACTTGAAGGAATACTAGTAATTTTAGCCTATTGGGACTGCTCTAAAGCCCGGGTTAGGATGAGATGATTCTCTTGTAGTCCTTCAGACTACATGACGAGGGCTAATCTAACCCAGGGCTAAGGTGTTCATTTTGTGCAAAAAATGAGCTTTATTTTTCACAATAATTGGCATAGTTGAATTGAAGGTCGCATATTTATGCCGTCCTTTCAGGACTCGATGTCTTTTTGATAGAACCCAGGCCTCCGCTTCGCTGCGACCTGGGCTGTAACATGACGGCCCTTCAGGCCTTAACAAGAGAGATTTAAGTCCCACTTCTATAGTCCATAAATAGTCCTTTTGTTAAGGCTTAAAGGGCCGGCCCTTCAGGCCTTAACAAGAGAGATTTAAGTCCCACTTCTATAGTCCATAAATAGTCCTTTTGTTAAGGCTTAAAGGGCCGGCCCTTCAGGCCTTAACAAAAAGATGATTTAGGGATTATAGAAGAGGGCCTTAAACATCTCTTGTTAAGGCCTGAAGGGCCGGCCCTTTAAGCCTTAACAAAAGGACTATTTATGGACTATAGAAGTGGGACTTAAATCTCTCTTGTTAAGGCCTGAAGGGCCGTCATGTTGTCCGATCAAGCACATAGGTAACACATTATCCAAGGACATAGGTAACTCTATCTAAGCACATGGGTAACGGTTTTAATTAAAATAAAACACTTATATAATAAGGCAATGTCCTTTTTAGGCCCATCTATAAAGACAACTTTTTTGGTACAGCCTTTCAAGAGCCAGCTTAAACTCACTTATTACTATAGTTAAAGGGAGGTCATCTCCTGTTACACTGTCCTTAACATATTTTTCGTAAATTTTCAAATCACTCCACTTTTTTGTCATAGCAATTCTAATGCATATTCTCGATTGAATTGACATGTATCGTTAACAACTGTACTTCCATTTTGAAGGAGATTACGAATAAATCCCCCAGTATTCAGGATTTTCTGCCCTGAAGTCATTCTTACATTTGCAAACTCAACAACTTCTTTTAGCCTTTTTGAAGGGTATGTTTTTACCCAATAGCAAAGAGTTCCATCATCTGTATTTATTTCTTGCTCTTTCAACCATACGTATATCCTAATTTGCTCATCTGTAAGTTTAAACTTTTTGGTAGAAAATTTGTGTTTTCCTTCATAATCTCTTAAACCCTCTGGCCATGTTAATTTTTCCTAGGAGAATTGGGCCGAAATAAATCCCCATTATCCCTACTTCAATTTCTCTGAGTCCTACATATTCCCCTCGTAGCATTTCACTAATGAAGAAATAGGTGCCCTTCCAAGAAATCAATCCTCCTGCGCAAACTTTTCTGACTTCATAGTAACTGGGGTATTCAATGGGTTTGAATTTACCATCCCAAATAGGTCGAGAAGGTTTATACACGGAAGCTGGTGTTTGCTGGCCTAATGCTTCGTGGTAACGTCTGTTATTGTAATATTTTTTGAATTGAAGAAATTTTTCCTGTTGAAGAGATAACGTCAAGGCTGGGGGATTTGCTGTCTCATTTTTTAGAGTTAAATGAAACCTCTCATGCCTACCGTTTTGTTCAGGACATCCAGGATCGATCCATTCTGGAGTAACGCCAATTTTGATTAATTTAATTGCAATGCTAGATAATCGACCTACAGCCAAAGAAGCAAAAGGGGGACCATTATCACTTCGCAATTTCTTTGGTAATCCGTACACATAAAAAAGTTGTTCTAATTCCTTCCAAACATCACATCCCCGTTTCCTTGGCATATGTTGACAATGAAGAAGATAGCGAGAAAAGCCATCTGTAACTGTTAAAGGTTCGCATATTTGATTATCACCTGTTCGAAACCACCCTTTAAAATCATACATCCAGGTATCATTTGAAGCGTTGCAATCGCCCAATGGAGCTGTTTGAGTAACATGTCTCCTGTGGATTCGTTGATTGGACAAATTATTTCTCTTTAAAATATTACCGATACTGGCTTCAGAAGGCACTAATAATTCACGATAGTGATTTACAAGCTCGGCTCGTATTTTTTTAGGGCCCCAGTTAGGAAATTGCTTGCGAATACTGACAGTTGCTAATTCAACTTCTTTTGAAATTTGATTAGGGTGGGAAAAGGGAGCCCGAGAAAGGTCTTCAAGGCCCTTTTCTCCGTTTTTTTTAAATCTATTTAACCATTTATATCCTGTTTTAGTACTAATATTGTAACTTTCACATAAATCTGCAAAAGCTACATGGCGGCGATCAGTGCGTAAAGCTTGATCTATGAATTTTTTACGTTCCTCTGTAGTCGACATAATCCTCCAAGGCATGGGTTTACCTCCAGTTGTTAATCAACCGGAGTGTTACCCATGTCCTTGGATAATGTCACCTATGTCCTTAGATAAAGTGTTACCCATGTCCCTAGATCGGACCATGTTACAGCCCAGGTCGCAGCGAAGCGGAGGCCTGGGTTCTATCAAAAAGACATCGAGTCCTGAAAGGGACAATTGCAGAATAAACAATAAATTATTTTAATTTACCACTTTCAAAAAAAGGCTCCTTAATATAGTCTAGATGTAGAAAAACCGTCTTAAACTATACAAGGAACCGAAAAATGTTCAGAGAAAAATTATCGCAAATGTGGAATAACGTACAGTCTACTCTTTTTCCTGATTTAATCAAACGAACTCATGAACTCTGCCCTGAGTATAAAAAATTAGTATCAATTCTGGAACTTGTTCGTATTGAAAGTCATATTCCGCGATCCTTCAAATTAGGAAGGCCACCAAAAGATCGCATCGCAATGGCTAGAAGTTTTATCGCAAAAGTAGTCCTAAAACAACCTTACACTAAACAAATTATTCGCCTGCTAAACCAGGATGAACAATTGAGGATTATTTGTGGTTGGGAGGCAAATCATAAAATTCCTTCTGAATCTAAATTTTCTAGAGCTTTCAAAGAATTTAGCCAAATAACCCTTCCGGATAGGGTTCACCAAGCATTGGTTAAAGAATTTTACAAGGGAGAGATCATAGGACATGTGATAACAGATTCTACACCCTTAGAAGCACGTGAAAAATCATTAAAAAAACCATGTGCAAAAACACGTCGAAAAGAAAAAGACAAAGAAAGAAGAAGAATGAAAAGTGCTGGAGAACCAAATCTACGTCAACAGCAGTTGAATGAACCAGATCTTCGAAAAATGGTAGAACATCTTCCTATAGCATGTGACAAAGGCATGAAAAGAAATCCTCAGGGATTTCACATTTTTTGGAAAGGCTATAAGTTGCATACTAATGTTGATGATAATGGAGTCCCTTTGGCTGCAATTGTCACATCTGCATCGTGTAATGACTGTGAAGTTGCAATTCCTTTATCTCTAAAAACAAGCAAGGTAGTAACTAATTTGTACGATTTAATGGATGCAGCTTACGATTATCCAGAAATCAAGGAATTTAGCCGATCCCTTAATCATATACCAATTATCGATCAGTGTTCGCGAAGTGCAGCTCAAAAAAAGGCAAAAATGGAAGAGAAAAAAAGAAAAACTCTTTTAAATTTTAAAACAGCTGAAGAAAAGAGGTACGCAGAGCGATTTCCCAAAGAATCCTTTAATGCATTCTTTAAGGACTATTGTGGAGGACATAGGATATATTACAGAGGATATCAGAAAGTCTCTTGCCATGCATTATTTGGAGTATTAACAGCGGCCGCTATGATGTTATTGAAATTCACTTCCTAAAGATCGATTAAATTTCAAAGATTGACAGTATCTTCTTACGTTACCCCCTGCCAAAATTAGATCAATTTTTAAAAAAATTCAAAAAATTCGAATGTTTTGCATAAAAGTGTTTTTTTTTCATTAAAACTTAGTCGTCTAGAATCGATTCTTTTCGATCTCAGGTACAATTGACAGAAAAAAAATCGCAGTATAACACGCTAAATAATTCTGCAATTGTCCCTGAAAGGACGGCATAAATATGCGACCTTCAATTCAACTATGCCAATTATTGTGAAAAATAAAGCTCATTTTTTGCACAAAATGAACACCCTAACCCAGGGCGATGCCCTGAACTATTTTATTTGAAGCCTTTCAAGCTCTGAACATTGGACATCTTTTTGCTAACCGTCTCTAAACTGATTGTGGAGTATGTAACATTTAATAAGCATGGGTTCTACAATCGTTATAGAAGGAGGCCTTCTAAAAATTGTCCAATGTTCAGAGCCTGAAAGGCTTCAAATAAAATATCCCAGGGCATCGCCCTGGGTTAGATTAGCCCTCGTCATGTAGTCTGAAAGGACTACAAGAGAATCATCTCATCCCAATCCCGGGGCTTTGAAGCACTCCCAATAGGCTAAAACTAATGTGGTTGAGTACTAGTTGGTGCATTTGAGTCATTAAGATTTTGTTCCTTTCTAATCCATTTTGAATTGGAACGGATATTAGCAGCTTCAACGGCTTGACGATTCATACGACTGGAAGTTGTTTCCCATGAACGATCTTTCGTTTGCTCATCTCTTGCTTGAGGAGGATTGGAATGAGTATTTGAAGTAGCAGCAGCTTGGCGATTCATACGACTGGTCGTTGTTTCCCCTGAATGATCTCGTTTAATTATGGGTTTCGAATTATCATTTTGTTTTTGCTTTTCTTGGCTGTATGGATCATGATTGTACATCTGCTGCTGGTTATTTGAATTTTTTTCAGTCATCGAACTTGAAAAGTAATTCGCAAAAATTGCAGTAGGTGCGGTCATTACCAACAAAATCATAAAAATATAAAGTCTTGTATTTCTATTCATATGCACTCCTAAGTGATATGTTTTAATAACCAGAATTTTAAGTATTAACTCTGTTTTAAAGAAGCAGGAAAGCTGCACGAAATCGCGATGGGGTCATTGACGATAGTCTCACCCAAGACTTGCACTTCCATAGTTTGTGGTAGTAGAGCATTGATCAGAAAGGTTTCTTTTTTGACATTTAAGATGGTCTCTGTTGATAGCTTTCAGGTCGGTATATACCTTTATCTACGATTATTCAATAATATCATTAAGTCCCTCGTTAAGGAGTTTAAACATTTCTCCCATTTTTAACCCCCTTTTTTATTTCATGAATCATTTTTAAAATGATCTTTTCTTCTTCAGGAATTAAGTCTTCTTTAACGTTCTTAGGATAGATCACAATGTAGTCGTAATGCCATCTTCAGGAAAATCTAAATAGTCTATTCGAAAAACACCGCACTTACCTCGTCCAAAAGATTTAATTCTCGTTTTTCTCAATCCACCCATTCCAGGAATTAAATCCCCCTGCTATGGATTATTAAGCAAAGTCACTTCAAACTGCTCAAAATCTTCATATACGACAATGTCGTATATAAATTCAACTTTGAAAATGATGTTGTTTCGTTCTCTGATTGACCATCCAGTTTGCGAAATCATGTCTATCAGCTGTGATATTTTCCTTATCTCGAAAGGTATCTGTGAACTCATACCTGTAGCCTTTAGACTACCTTCTAAAGAGAAAATAAAGAGTATTAGTAATGCTAAAAATTAGATCAAAAAAAAAGTAGAAAGATGATCGACCTTTCTACTTCAAAATGACGAAAAAAAAGATTGAATTATCCTACTCGCATGCGATTGATGCGCTGGACATCTTCGCCAATGATTCTTTGCTTTTGTTGATAACCTTTGATTTCACCTAGCTTAATTTCTTCTCTCAAAATGTCTTTTTTAATTTCGTTTCTCTTAATATCAAAATGCTTATCATCAGCTTCTTTTTGCTTCTGCATTTCACGCTTTTCTTCATTGTACTTTTGCAGGCAATTGAGAATGATTGTGCCTATACGGTGTTTGATCATGTGACTGAACACATCATGTGTATGCATTTGATCGGCGATGAGTCGACTTCTAGAGAAATATTGACGGGGTATAGAACTATTGTGAGTCGTATCGCTTTCTTTCTCTTCTTTAGACTCCTCAAGAGCATGGGTCTCAAATGCTTCACCTATAGCAGATAATTCAGCAGCTTCTTCCTGGTTTAAAGCTCTAACAATTACCTTTTTGCCATTTGAGGTTAAATCTTCTTCTAAGCGTTGTACTAGGTCTACATGCTTGAAATGAACACTGGCAAATACGGTATCGCCTATTTCAATTACAGCGACAAAGCGGTCTTGTTGAGCCCATTTATGCAGTTTTGCTGCTCGCTCTCCAGGAGTCAAATTTTCTAAACTTAGCTTTTTCACTCGCTGTTTTTTTGTAGAGATAACAAAAAGAGAGACCTTACTCTCTTCTGCAACAGGTCCTAAAAAATTTTCAACGGCTTCTCGTTTAATTTTCATGTTCATACCCCTCAAGTTATTTAATTAATAGTCTATCAATATCTATAATTTATAACAATTGATTAATTAAAAAATTGTTGTTGTTTTAGAAAATTTTACATTTTCTTAATCTTATCATGTAAAATTTTTAATAAATGGAAAAATTTTCTTCCTGTTTTATTAAAAGCACTTTATGATTTGCTGTAACTGTTGCGAAATTTCTCGAGAGACCCTTCCCAAGATTTCAAAGAGCCGTGGTTCTATGAATCAATTTAAACCCAAGCTTATTCATGTGGCCCGCATTAACGTGAAAAATCAAGGTGGTGTTTATTTATTTCTTCGTCAAACCGAACCTTATTGCTATAGTTGGTTTTGCGAAGATCAACCTGGAAAAGAAACGCAAACTCCCATTTGGGGAGGAACTGCCGAGGAAGCTATCCTAGCTGCCTATAAAGCTTGGAGCATTGGAGATATTCGTTCTCTTCATTGTGGATTCCGTTATACATTGCCCGAAAGAGATGAAATTGGCACGAATGCCCTTTTTCATCAAATGGTTTCCTCCTATTCTTCTTCCTCCGGTATGTACTTTGATGAAGAAGTAGGCTGCAATTGCATTGTCCAATTTGCTTCTCATGAGGCACGTGACCTGTGGAAGCGCTTGCAACAAACAAATCAAATCTAACAAAATTTTAAGTTATTCTTTTGTTTATTTTTTTCAATAAAACAAATATTATAATAAATTTAAAACAATAAAACATTTTTTTAATAAATTTTTAATTTTTATTTAATTAATTAATGTTGTATATTTTATAAAAAAATATCTTATTTATAGATGAGGGTTAATATTTTATGTCACCACTTATTTCAGCTACTGATTTGGCACTTATCACTCAACATCAGGTTACGATAGAAATTGATGTTGCCGATGCATCAGGTATCATTATGATTCAAGAACGCCGTTTTAAGGTCACCCTTTTAACTCGTCCCAGTGGAACAGATGATGCAGCTTGGCAAACGAAACAACTTGAAAAGAATCAAATGCAAGCGACTGCTTCTAAAGTTGCCGTTATGCTTTTGAAAAAAGAATTGCTGCAAGGACAACAGAGTCAGCCTTTGAATATTCAAATTGATGCGTCTGGTTTCAACAATTTAAGCAATAACACGCTAATTGCTACTCATGAGAATGACGAAATCCAGAAAAATACTAAGCAGGATTATAATGACTTAATGCAATACTTAGATAATAATATCAACGATGAAGAGGGTGATGACCAAGAGGAAGAATTAGAAGCTAAACTTGAGGTCCATGAAGAAACACTGCCTGATCCTCTGTCCACTAAACCAAAAGAAAATGCACAAGAAAAAATAGCAAAAAAAGAGGGAGATAAGGTTGAGCAAAAGCAAGCTGAAGCAAGTGAAGCAACTGACGCAGCTCACCAGAACAAAAAGGCAGAAGAAGAAGAAATAGAGAAGAAAGAAGAAGCCGAAAAATTTGAAGCAGATAAAAAGAATAAAGAAACCGAAGCAACTGATAAGAAGAATAAAGAAGAAGCCAAAGAACATGAAGCGGTTGAAACAATTAAAAAACAAGGGGAAGAGGTGGCAAATGAGACAGCAAAAAACCTAGAAAAGAAGGAAGCAATAAGTAAAACTAATCAGAAGGCTATCAGAGCGACCAGAAGAATCATAGCCGCAATCCCTCAATCTGTCTTCCCAAAACCTTATCATTTTCTAATTTCTCCCTTAAATTTTTTCGCAACTCTTTTTAAACAATCTCCATTTAACTTCCACAAATATCTATTCCCTTTAGCCCCAAAGCGTTTAAAATTACTGCCCCTTTCTTCTCAAAAAGTAACTCCGGAAGATCAGAATGCGAAATCTAAGGCATTAGAAACAAAAATAGAAAAACCCTTTCCTATCAATAGTCAACCTTTGTCCCCTTTATTTTATAACCCAAGCCGACCTTCTACACCCAAGTCTAGGTTGTCTAATTATTTTAAAAATTTGTTTTATAACATTCTAGAACAGCCTTCTTCTCTATCGCCAAAAGGAGAATATCGTTTACAAGACCTTTGATGATTGAAGACCGGGCTAAAGTTTTCAAGACGTTGGCGAGCCGAGTCGACGTCTTTTTTTCTTTCCTTATTTTTCATGAAAAGCCAGACTGCCTAATAACCTGAGTATGATGCAATATCCAACTTTTATCCTGTCTTTCAACACCTGAAGTGAGTCATGGTGGCAGGGGTAGCTGCAATCAAGGTAACTAAAGACAATCTTAAGCCACCTAATGGCGCAACAAAACCTGGATGAATACGATGTTCTCTTATTAAAGGAAGACAAAATCAATGGCCTCTTGTCCTTACTGCCGCCAGTCATTCCAATTGACTTCTGCAGAATTGGCGCGTTTTTGCCCCTTTTGCGGCCACTCTCTTGAAGCAGCGATTTCCTCTGAACCTAAAGTGGATCCACCTACAAAGGAATGGCTATCTAACCGCTATCAGTTGCTCGAAAATATTGGCAAGGGAGGCATGGGTGAAGTCTTTTTGGCATTTGATACAGTTTGTGGACGGCGAATTGCCTTGAAGAAAATCCGCTCTGATTTGCTTGATCACCCTCAAATCAGGCACCGCTTCCTAAAAGAAGCTCATATCACTTGCCAGCTGACTCATCCCGCTATTATTCCCATTTATTCCATTCAAGCTATCCAGCTTTCGGCCTATTATACCATGCCTTTTGTTGAAGGTGAAACGCTCAAGCAAATTATACGCAAGAGTCGGCAGCAAGAAAAAAAAGGGGAAAAACTCGATCATCTTGGCGGCTCCATTCCTGCTTTAATGCGAGTATTTATTACCATTTGCCAAGCTGTTGCGTATGCCCACTCAAAAGGAGTTTTGCATCGCGATTTAAAACCGGAAAATATTATTATTGGAAAATATGGCGAAGTTCTTATTTTAGATTGGGGCCTTGCCAAATACATCCACAGTCCTCTTTCTGATGAAGAAGAAATGCCACTCCAGCCTACTATTCCCTTTCCTGAGAATGCTGAAATTACACGCTTGGGCAAGGTAGTAGGAACGGTTGCTTATATGGCACCTGAGCGAGCGCTTGGCCAACCTGCCACTATTCAGACAGATGTCTATGCATTGGGAGTTATCTTGTATCAATTGTTGACTCTCATCCCTCCTTTCAAACGAGGAACTCTAGAAGAATTCCGTAAAAAGATGGCTAAAGAAGAATGGTTAGATCCCATCTTGGCTGCTCCTTATCGCGATGTTCCTAAAATGCTTGCACGCATAGCTGAAAAATGCCTTAGCCGCAATCCTCAAGAACGCTATGATTCAGTCGATGAATTAATTTATGAACTTGAAAACTATTTAGAAGGACGCTCGGAATGGGTCCATGTGGCAGAATTGCATGTGAGACGCAAAGCTGATTGGGAATTCCAGGAACATGTCCTTATCGCGGAACACATCGCAATTACACGCGCTACTGATGAAACTGAATGGGTCAATCTTATGATTTCCTATCAATCTTTTACAGGCAATACACGCATTGAAACGTCTATCTGCTTAGGCGAATCAGCGCATGGCATTGGCCTTTTAATGAGTGTTCCCGAGGCAAGCCAGCGCAACTATATGACAGATGGATATTGTTTATGGCTAGGATCAGACCAACATCGTTCAACTAAACTTTTGCGCTCAAATGTTGAGGTCATGCAAGCTCCTGATATTTTTTTGAAAAGACGTCAATGGACGCGAATTCGAATTGAAAAAATTGATAAAAGTATCCATTTCTATTTAGATGATGTGCTGCAATTTTCTTATATTGCTCATTTGCCTCTTATTGGCACGCACATTGGCCTTTTGTCTCGCGATGCTGATTTTGAAATTGAGGCTTTGCAAGTCTATGTCGGCAGCTTAAATCTCACAGTCAATTGTTTAGCCGTTCCAGATGCTTTTTTAGCGCATCGCGATTTTACTCAAGCTTTGAGTGAGTATCGTCGTATTGCTTACTCATTTCCCGATCGTGTAGAAGGAAGAGAAGCCATTTTCAGAGCAGGCCTTATTCTTATTGAACAGGCCAAAGGGGCTAAAGATAAACTGCCTTTTCTCGAGCAAGCTCTGAAAGAATTTGAAAAACTGCATAGAACTCCTGGTGGTCCATTAGAATACTTGGGCAAAGCCTTAGTCTACCAAACTCTCAATGAAAATGAGGAAGAAATCAAATGTTTCGAGCTTGCTTATCGACGTTATCCCAAGCATCCCCTTCTTCCCGTTCTTCAAGAACAAATTCTTTCGCGCATGCATGAAGTGTCACGCAAAGAACGTATTGCAACTTATCGATTTATTCTTCTCTGTACACGCCAGCTTCCTCCTTCCGCTATTGATACTCATACCCGACGCTTATTTGCTAGTTTACAAAAACATTGGGAGCTGCTTCCTTTTATTGAAGAACACTCTCATAAGATCTCAACTTTCCCAATGCGACGATTTGCCATTCCCTTAGCTTTTTGGCTTGCCAAGCCCTATATCTTGGGAGAAATCCTTGAGGATTTATTAAATACCGATCAACCTTCAACTCTTGAAATTGCCAACGCCTTAGCTTGCCTCATTGAACTTGGAGCTTGGGAGTATGCTCAATCCAAATTAAATCAAATTAAATTATCATCCTCTTTATTAGGCATAACCTGGGAAGAAATTGAAATGATGATTGCTTGTCATTCTCAACCTTTAGAAGTCATCTTTAAGCAGCTTTTTGGCATTCCTCATCTTAAACTCGATTTTTCTAAAATGCGCCCTTTACTTTATGCCTTAGATCAAGCCATTGATCAACGCCAAATCAATCTTGTGCATTTGGCAATGCAAGCTCTTGAACATTGTGAACTCAGTTTTGATGCCCGCTTGCGTTTTAATACAAGACGTATTTGGGCCTTGCTTTGGGATAAAAATTGGCAGCAAGCTGGAGAAATCATTTATGCTTATCCTGTAGAGTTATTGAATAAAGAGTCCACTCCCCTTCATTTTTTATATGGATGCTGGCTGCAAGGAACCGAAGGCCGAGAAATGGCCATGATTCATTTTATGGGATTATTCCATGTCACGTATCCCCGTTCTTGGACACTTGCTAGCCATGAACTCATTGGCGATCTTCTTCAACGTGATTGGCTAGATAAAGCTTTTTTATGGGAAAAAAGACAGCTTTACCGACAATTAGTTCTTTATTATCATTGTGCAGGCGAAGAACAGCTTAGCCAACATTTTTCTCAACTTTACCAAGCATGCATTCTCTATGTCGAAGTCGAATAAATCTTTTAGTCTACCCTCACTCTTAGAAAGTAAAATTGTCTTTCATGAATCTTTAATTAAAATCCAACGCGATCAACTTCAAATCGGCTCTCATTCTCCTTATTCTTATTATTCCTTAATGACCTATCCTTTTGCTGTTGCCATTTTAGCTAGCACTCCAGAAGGAGCCTATCTTCTTAATGAAGAATATCGACATCCTACAGGCCATGTTCTATTGGGATGTCCAGGTGGATATATGGATCCAGGAGAAGAACCTTTTCAGGCTGCCCAACGAGAACTATTAGAAGAAACAGGTTACAAAGCAGAAACCTTTAGTATGATGGGAAGCGCGTTTCCTTATGCTGGGATAAGTGGTCAAAAAACATTTTATATTCGTGCGCATGGAGCGACTTTAGCCGTTCAGCCAACACCCGAAGCCTCAGAAATCATTTACCCTCGCCTATTAATGCCAAATGAATTGCTTGACTTAATTAAAAATGGCGAAGAAATAGATGGCGTTCTCTGTACCGCTCTTTTCTTTAATCATTATCAGTATTATTCTTAATGCCTTCTTAATTTTTTCACTTGCATTTGAATAAGGCGTTATGTTACAAACATGTTCTAAATTTATCAGTTTTAATTGAACCCAATTACGTATTGGTTTTTTTGATAAATTTTAAATTTCGAATGTTGGCTTTTTTGTTAAAAACATGAGTAAGAAAGAAACACCATGAATGATTTATGATTCCTTAACACCTAATGAGATAAGTGATTGATCATACTAAAAAATCGTCTCATGTTAAAAACAAGATGCCCATTTTAATTTTTTTTGTGTTATTCAAATTTTTAAGGAGTGTAATATGATGAATGGGATTTATTCAGTAACTCATCCTTTAACTGACGTGGTATCTGATTTCCTTAGCTCTAGAGCAATTGGAGACTTTTTTGGCCGAACAGTTAAATATTTGCAGGACCTTCCTACACATATGCAGCAAGATCGCAATGTTGCAATCACTGTATTTTTAGTTGCTAATGCTACATTTGCTGCAATTTCCAATTTAGTTGCCAATTGGCTTGATAATCGCATTGAAGCACATCCAAAACAATTAACGGATGATCAAAAAACAGTTAAGAGTATCTTAATCAATGGCCTCGTCATTGGTGGTTCTACTTTTACCTTTAACGTCATTCTTTCTAAACTGACTCAATATCCCTTGAGCTACGGAGCTATGGCAGCAATTGCCGCCGCTGCTGTTGCTCTCCGAGTCATTTTTACTCAAGCAAGTGCACCTAACGAAGTAGATGCTCTTCACAAAGATCCAAAAGGAAAGAAGAAAACCGATCCAGAAAAGAAAAGCGCTGACATTGAAAAGGAAGCTGCGGGAAAAAAAGCTGATATTGACAAGAAAGCCGCTGAAGAGAAAGCCGAAGCTGAAAGAATAGCAGCTGAAAAGAAAGCTGACATTGAAAAGAAAGCTGCTGAAGCAAAAGCAGAAGCTGAGAAAGTTGAAACTGAAAAGAAAGCTGCACTTGAAAAGAAAGCCGCTGAAGAGAAAGCCGAAACTGAAAAAAAAGCTGCTGAAAAGAAAGCCGCTGAAGAGAAAGCTGAAGCTGAAAAAATAGCTGCTGAAGAGAAAATTGAAGCTGAAAAAATAGCCGCTGAAAAGAAAGTCGAAGCTGAAAGAATAGCCACTGAAAAGAAAGCCGAAGCTGAAAAAATAGCAGCTGAAATGAAAGTCGACGCTAACAAGAAAGCTGACACTGAAAAAGCAGTAGCTGCAAAGAAAGCTGAAATTGAGGCGAAAACCTTGGCAGCAAAAGCTGAAGCTGCAAAGAAAGCTGAAGCTGAAAAGAAAGCATTAGCTGAAAAAGCAGCACCTACAAAGGAAATTGAAGAAATTGACATTAACGTAACAGTAAAATTAGAAGAAAAATTAGAAGAATCAACCTAATTCTTCTTTAACTTTCTAGTTGTAATAAGGCCTGATTTATCCATAGATAAATCAGGCCTTTTCTTTTTCATTGAATATTTTTGCGAAGCAGCATAAAAAAAATTGGATAGCTGATTTCTTCTTCGATTGTGACAATACGTAATTAGCAGGTGTTTTACTAAAAAAACCCTGACGTAATTGGTTAGGCAATACGATCAAAAAATTTTTGCTTAAGCTAATGAATAAGTTTATTAAAATTTAATATTTCCTTGTTTATAATTTTATTTTTATTTGCTACTGTTTTAAATATTAATTAAAAATAAAAAAATAAAGGAAAATTCATATGATTAAAAATATTTCAAATGCTTGTTCAGACTTTTTAGAATGGAAAGATGAAGTGCTGAGTAGACAATCAGAGTGGTTGAATCATCAGTGGAATTATTATACGAAAGAGCGGGCTATCCTTCAAGGACTTCCAATTGCAATCATTACTTCTATAGCTACAGCTTATTTATTTCAATGTACCAGACCTGTAACGGCCCTTATTTTTGGAGCAGTTAACTATTTGGCAGTGACTACTCTCTTGGAAATCATGCGCACTCATCATAAAATCGATAGAACTCAGGCCTGTATCCTTTTGACAATAGGTGGAGCAATGAGTGTAGCTTTTATTCAAACGGTTTGTAAGACCTCTATGACCTATCAAGCAGCGATACTTTTGACGATTGCAGCATTTAGTGGACAATTAGCCCGTCAATTCTTTTCAACTGAAGATTACTAGGCAAATTCTTTGAACTTCCTTTAAATGACGGCAGCGAGTGTTTGCAAAATGCTACTGAATTCTTGTTTGATATTTCCTAACGGTCATTTTTTTTAAGTCTAGAAGGTTAATAAAAGATTAATTTATTTAATTATTATAAATAATTTAAAATTGATTTGATTAATAAATTAAATTAAATTAAAATCATAATTCACTAACAAACATAATAAGTATTTAAAAGTTTTTATATGAATCCAATTGAATTACCTTTTGATATTCTTTATCTTTTAGGGCAGCAGTATCCAAGTATCGCTTTATCAGAGACAAATTTCAGCATGAATGACATGATAAAAAAGATTTATGATGACGCAACTCAATTTATTATAAAACACTGCCCTTCGCTCAATCATCAACTCGAATTAACACGTCAGATGACTCATTTCGTAAAGTTGGTTGATGAACTTCAAATTGAAGTTAAACGTCTTAATGGTGAACAACAACAACCTATTTGTTGCAATTTATCAGTTAATGAAAAAATTTTGTGGGGATATTTTCATTATCAAAATTTAGTTCAAGAAATCATATTGAAAACACAACGAGCTCAAGAAGAGGATTTTAACACATTTATACAAGCTGTTGCACATGAGGTTAGTAGAGTGATGTTACCCACTGAAAATGCGCGAGATGTGTGGAAAAACTTACAAGAAAATCAGTTAATCCAACAGATTACTCAGCTTAACCTCAACAATCAAGGGATGAGATTTCTTCCTCCTGAAATCGGGCTTCTTACGAATTTAAAATTGCTTTATCTAGAAAACAATGACTTAAAGACTTTGCCTTTAGAACTCATGTCACTCTCACAATTACAGCGTCTTTGCTTAAATCATAACAAGCTTGAAACCATTCCTAATGATATTCACTTACCAGAACTAAGATTTTTTGAGCTTCGTGATAATAACCTCAAACAAGTTCCAAATTTGAGTGCTTACCCTAACTTAGCATTTATTCATCTGCATCATAATCAAATTAAAAATATTCCACTCGATATTGATTCTCATCCAAATTTAAACAAAATTTATCTTAAAGATAATCCAATTAAAGACATTCCTAACCCTTTATCTTCTCGCTTAGAACTCACTAAAATAAAACTCCATATTTCAGTGACTATGACAAAGGAAGAATTATTATCGTCTTTAACTCACAGGAGAGAGTAAATTTCTGAAGCAATCAAAAACCTCCTTGTACTAAAAATTGAAAGGGATCTAAAAGAAAAAAAAATCTCTTGTTCTTTATAGAACCTAACTCAATATTTAGAGATGATGAAAAAAATTTTTTCTATTTATAGGAGGTAGTATGCGCTTCGCTTCTTTTTCACGCTGGCTTGGACAGGCTACCCAGCCTCATCATCCTTATTATCATCCTATTCAAATGACTTTATTTGCAGGCTTGTCTTATATTGGTACCGCCTGTTTTACTTCTATTCCTCCAGTACGAGGAATGACCTTAACCGTGCTGACCTATGCCATTAGTCAATTGATTACTCCCTTCTTCATTCAATTTTTTGCACCTTATGAAGATCTTTCATTGGCTCCTTTAATTGGACAAGCCCTCCAATTGACAACCTCTCTCATCTTAGCCAAAACGATTTGCCACATTGTAGGGCAAACTCTTTCCTTTAAAGAGGTTCGGCAAGTATGCCTTGTCTTTTTTTTAAGCTTATATGTCTCGCGATGTGCTCTCTTTGTCTTTCGACAACAATTGCAGAGGATCTAGATTTATGTTATTCTATTAGCCTAGTACTCAACCACACTAGTTTTTGCCTATTGGAGTGCTTGAAAGCCCCGGGATTAGGAGGAGATGATTCTCTTGTAGTCCTTCAGACTACATGACGAGGGCTAATCTAACCCAGGGCGATGCCCTGGGCTAGGGTGTTAATTTTGTGCAAAAAATGAGCTTTATTTTTCACAATAATTGGCATAGTTGAATAGAAGGTCGCATGTTTATGCCGTCCTTTCAGGACTCGATGTCTTTTTGATAGAACCCAGGCCTCCGCTTCGCTGCGACCTGGGCTGTAACATGACGGCCCTTCAGGCCTTAACAAAAAGATGATTTAGGGACTATAGAAGAGGGACTTAAACATCTCTTGTTAAGGCCTGAAGGGCCGTCATGTTACAGCCCAGGTCGCAGCGAAGCGGAGGCCTGGGTTCTATCAACAAGACATCGAGTCCTGAAAGGACGGCATAAACATGCGACCTTCTATTCAACTATGCCAATTATTGTGAAAAATAAAGCTCATTTTTTGCACAAAATTAACACCCTAGCCCAGGGGTAGATTGGTCCTCTTCATGTAGAGTCTGAAGGACTACAAGAGAATCATCTCGTCCGAACCGGGGCTTTGAAGCACTCCCACTAAACAAAAACTAATGTGGTTGAGTACTAGCGCCGGGAATCAGAATAAATCATAGGAGACCTATGTCAGACCTACCAAAGGCCTATGAGGCCAAAACCATTGATACCAAGTGGTATCAATTTTGGGAAGCGCATCATTTTTTTAAAGCCGACCCTTTTTCTTCTAAACCTCCTTATTGCATTGTCATGCCCCCTCCAAATGTCACAGGCGTCCTGCATATGGGTCATGCTTTGGTGAGTACTCTGCAAGATATTTTGATTCGCTGGAAAAGGATGCTAGGCTTTGAGACTCTTTGGGTGCCTGGCACCGATCACGCGGGAATTTCCACGCAAACAGTCGTTGAACGTCATCTCATTCGGACTGAAGGTAAAAAGCGCAAGGACTACACACGCGAAGAATTCTTAGCTCATGTTTGGGATTGGAAAGAAAAAAGTGAAGCACGGATCATTGAACAACTTAAACGCATGGGCAGTTCATGCGACTGGTCTCGTTTACGCTTTACCATGGATGAAGGCAATAATCGCGCTGTACGTACCATGTTTAAAAAGCTTTTTGATGCCGGCCTCATCTACCGCGGCGATTACTTAGTCAACTGGGATCCTGTGACGCAAACTGCTTTAGCAGATGACGAAGTCGAGCATGAGGAGCGCCATTCCTTTTTATGGCATATCAAATATCCTTTAGCTGATGGTTCAGGATTTGTCCACATCGCCACCACTCGACCTGAAACCATGCTAGGCGATACAGCCGTGGCTGTTTCTCCCAGTGATGAGCGTTACACGGCTTTAATTGGCAAATACATCAAGCTTCCGCTTGTCAATCGCTTGATTCCCATCATTGCAGACTACCAGGTGGATCCCGCTTTTGGAACAGGTGCTGTTAAAGTGACTCCTGCGCATGATCCCAATGATTATCAAATGGGACGTACACATGATTTACCTTTTATTAATATTATGACGCCTGATGGCCGCATCAATGCCAATGGAGGCGCTTTTGAAGGGCTGACAATGGCAGAAGCACGAGAAGCTGTCGTCAACAGCTTACGCAAAGAGGGTTGGCTGGAAAAAGTAGAGCCGCATGTTCACCGCATAGGCGTTTCTTATCGTTCCAAAGCCACAATTGAGCCCTATTTGTCCAAACAATGGTTTGTCCGCATGGAAAGTTTTGCTAAGCATCTACGCGACATTGTGGTGCAAGGCAAAACGCGCTTAATTCCTTCTCACTGGGAAAGCACTTACTTCCATTGGATTGATCACTTACGCGATTGGTGCATTAGCCGCCAGCTTTGGTGGGGGCATCGCATCCCCATTTGGTACCACCGTGATGACCCCGAACGCCTCATCTGCTATGATGGGATTGATTTGCCAGATGAAGTGAAAAAGCATCCTGAGGAATGGAAGCAAGATCCTGATGTTTTAGATACCTGGTTTTCTTCTGCTCTTTGGCCTTTTTCAACTTTAGGTTGGCCTGATCAAACGCCTGAAATGGCCAAATTTTATCCTAACTCCACCTTGGTGACAGGACATGACATTCTCTTTTTCTGGGTCGCGCGCATGCTAGCTATGGGAGAATATGCCATGGATCAAGTTCCCTTTCCAGAATGTTTTCTCCATGGACTCATTTACGGCAAATCCTATTGGCGTGAACGGACAGAAGGGGGGATACTTTATGTCACTGATCAAGAGCGACTCGATTATGATTTAGGCAAACCTGTTCCCAAAGATATCTTTTCTAAATGGGAAAAAATGTCAAAATCAAAAGGCAATATCATCGATCCACTTGAAATGATTGATCAATATGGGACAGATGCAGTTCGCATGGCGCTTTGTGCAAGTGCAACTCAAGCGCGTCAGATAGACCTTGATCGCCGCCGCTTTGAAGAATTCAAAAACTTTGCCAATAAAATTTGGAACGGTGCCCGCTTTGTCTTACTTAATTTAGAAAAAAATGAGGCACAAGGCTTGCCTGGTCTTGGCGCGCGTGAATTTTCACAAGGCATTGATGAATCTTTGCTAGCCTTGGAAGATCGCTGGATTCTCTCCACTCTCAATCGCACCGTTCAAAGTGTCAATCGCCATCTTGAGCGTTACGAGTTTGACCAAGCCACTCTTGAAGCCTATGACTTCTTTTGGAAAGAATTCTGCGCGTACTACGTCGAGATCTCCAAACCCGTTCTCTTTGGCAAAGCAGGTTCTACTCTCGAGAGGATGAATAAACAAAAATTACTTGTCATTATTCTGTGCCAAGCCATTCGTCTCATGCACCCCATGGCTCCTTTTATTACAGAAGAACTCTTTCATATTCTGAAAGAACAGTTCCAAGGAGTGGAAGTTTTTCCGCAATGCGATCCCTATACAAAAGAATGCATTCAAGCCTTGCAAAACGCAGCTTGTTTAGTAGCTCCTTTTCCCCAAATCATTCGTCCAACAGATCTCAACCCAGAAATTGATGAAACCTTTGCTTTAATGGAGCAAGTCATTTACACCATTCGCAATATCCGTGGGGAAATGAAGCTCTCACCTGGAACGGCGACTGACATCTATTTCATCGGCCATGCCCACGATCCCGATTGGCAAACTGTTCAAAGCAATCTCCACATGATTGCTGCCTTGGTACGCGCCCAGAAAGTTGAAGTCCTGACAGTGGAACCTTCCCTTGGATTTACATGTACAGGCGTTTATCGCTCATTGAAAATCATTTTACCCCTACCCGAGGATCTTTTGAAACAAGAGCTTCTGCGTCTGACTAAAGAAAAGGAAAAATTGACCACCTCTTTGGAGAAATTGCGCATGCAATTAGCCAATCCTGATTTTGTCAGCAGAGCTCCTGCTCAATTGATTGAAAAGCAGCAGCAGCAATTGGCTCAAGGAGAAAGGGAATTACAAGAAATTACGCAAAAATTGCAATCCTTTTAAACAGTGTCAATCTACTTATTCACCTGCTTCCGTTACTTGGCCAAGTGTCACAATGTGACACTCCTCTTTTTCAAGAGAAGAAAGAAATTCTTGTGTTTCTTTCACAATGATGCTCGATAATCCGACAAGCGCTATTAGATTGGGAATGACCATCAAGCCATTGCTAATATCTGCCAAATGCCACGCAATCTCCATTTTAAGAGCCGCGCCAGGAATGACGACGAGGGCAAATAAGACTCGAAAAGCGATAATGGAGCGCTCACCGAAAAGATATTCGCAGCATTTTTCACCATAATAAGACCAAGCCAAGACAGTCGTATAGGCAAATAAAATTAATCCAATGGTCACAATATATTCGCCTCCAGGAATGTGTTTATTAAACGCAGCAATCGCTAAAGAGGCTCCATTGAGCATTCGCCCCGATTCTCCGCTTGTTCCCATCACATTTGTTACCGCTAAGACAAGTCCTGTCATTGTGCAAACGATGCCAGTTGAAATCAAAGCCCCTGTCATCGTAATTAAAGCCTGACGACTTGGACTATCCGTTTTAGCAGCTGCAGCAGCAATCGAGGAAATTCCAAGACCTGCTTCATTGGAAAAAACACTACGTGAGACACCCATCTGAAGGGCCAACATCATGGTAGCACCTAAAAATCCGCCTGTTGCAGCTTGCCCATTCCACGCACTATGCACAATCAATAAAAAAGCATCAGGAATACGCGACATGTTAATGGCCAAAATAAAGCAAGCAGCTCCAATATAAAGCACCGCCATCCCAGGGACTAAAATACTTGCCACATGACCAATAGATTTTACCCCGCCAAGGATGACAATCCCTGTTAACACGCATAACACAATCCCTGTAATCCAAGGATCGATGTGCCATACATGATAAATTCCCTCAGCAATCGAATTCGTTTGGACAAGATTGCCCGTGCTTAGAGCGGCTATTATTCCTAAGACAGCAAATAAAGTTGCCATCCGTTTCCAACCTAACCCTTTAGAAATATACTGCATAGGACCCCCCACCATTTCCCCCCGACTGTCCACATTGCGATATTTAACAGCTAACAAAGACTCGGCGTATTTTGTCGCCATACTGATAAAAGCCGTGACCCACATCCAAAAAATGGCTCCTAAACCCCCTACTGTGATCGCTGTTGCCACACCCACAATTGTCCCCGTTCCAATTGCTCCTGCCAAAGAGGTCATTAAGGCCTCAAAATGACTAATATCTCCTTTAGATTCCCCTTTCTGTTTCGCTATAACTTGTTTAAATGCATAACCTAAATAGCGAAACTGCACACCTTTTAACAAAATCGTCAAGTAAATCCCTGTTCCCAATAATAAGAGTAATAAAGGAGCCCCCCATACCCAATCCCTGACTTGACTTAAAAAATTATCTAATTGTTCCATATCCACTCAATGGGTAAAAAGGTTGATAATATTTACGGAAATGTTAATAAATATTATCACATTCTAGTATACAAATCAATATTTTATAAGTCTTTTAATCTTAAAAGCTTTCCTTTATGACCAAGCTTTTATCAAAAAATATAAATAATAGAAACGAGATTCGAAAACTGCCAAATTATCAAAAGTTAGACAAATTCAAACTTTTTTCGTCGCTTTCATTCTTTTATCGATCTACACTTTAACTCCTTGCTTTGAAGTGAGCAGACTGAATGTTTACTTGAATAAGAGTCTATGTTAAAGTTTAATAGCAATTGAGATGTGTTGGATAGATGAACATGGAATTACCCTCTTATAAAGAAATCAAAACACGGTTTCCCCTTCTTCCTACTCAATCTCTTTTGATTGAAGAAAGTCGGCAAACAGTACGAGCCATATTAAATGGAATAGATCCTCGCTTATTGCTCATTGTCGGACCTTGTTCCATTCACGATCGCTTATCTGCCAAAGAATTTGCTTATCAATTGCGCCAACTGGCACATGAGGTGGCTGCACAATTTTTTTTAGTGATGCGCGTCTATTGTGAAAAACCGCGTACAGCATCGAGTTGGAAAGGATTCTTATACGATCCTCTTTTAGATGGATCTCATCACATGCATCTGGGGATTGAATGGACACGCCAATTATTGCTTGAGCTTGCAACTATGCGAGTGCCTGTTGCAACAGAATTTTTAGATCCATTAACTGCCTTTTATTATGATGATCTCATTACTTGGGGATCGATTGGCGCTCGTACGGCTTCTTCGCAGACGCATCGAACGTTGGCATCTGACCTTTCGATGCCAATGGGATTTAAAAATGGAGTAGCAGGAAATATTTCAGCTGCCATTAATGGGGCTATGGCGGCCTCTTATCCACACATGTATATGCGCATTTCTGATAATGGAAAACCTATCACTTCGCGTACGACTGGCAATCCTGATACCCATATTGTACTGCGAGGAGGCGAATCTGGTCCTAATTATGACCCTTCTTCAGTTTCCGAAGCTCTTACCCGCCTCGAACATGTCAAACTCCCCTCACGCCTTTTGATTGATTGCTCCCATCACAACTCCAATAAAAAGCATGAATGCCAGCCTGGTGTCTTTCAATCAGTCATTCATCAAATTTTGGAAGGCAATACTCATATTCGCGGTTTAATGCTTGAAAGTCATCTCTATGCAGGCAATCAAGTATTGGTCGATAACCCGGCACAATTGCAATATGGTATTTCAATTACAGATGCTTGTCTCGATTGGCAATCGACAGCTCATTTAATTCGTTGGGGCGTTCAACACATTCAGCAATTATCAACCACACAGACCTTAAATACCCGCCATAGTCCTATTTCTTCTTTGATAAATCTAAGAAATTATTAATGACTTATTTAAACTTTAAAGCCTTTCGTTTTTTTTGTGGGTTAGGTTTGTATGTGTTGACAAGCGGGTGTACCCTTCATCGTCTAGATGTCCAGACCCAATATCTTAGTCATGAATATCTAGCCAGCTTTCATGTGGATACCCCCGATCCTTGTCGTTACAATCCAATGATGGGTCAGCGCCTACTTGTGCAGTGGTCTCTTTGCGCAGAAGAGATGAAAGACCAACACCTTTTTCTTTACCTTAAAGTTCGCTTTCGCAATCACCAAGAGCAAGAAGTCAAAGTGCCCGTTCAGACAAAGCGTGGAACTTATCTCTATGTGCTGGCCAATGACGCTTATTGCCAATCGAGCGGCATTTTAACTTATCACGCCGAAATTCGCAGCGATTCATGTCTCTTAGCCTCTTGGAGGCATCCTTTATGGGTAGACCTGATCACATTTGATTTTTCTGATCCGACTTCTCAACAAAAATCCCTTACTAAATAGGAGTTACAATGAAAAAACTAGCATTCACACTATTAACAGCCTTAATTGTCATGCAAGCAGAGGCTCTTCTTCCTCCCCTTTATCAAACATCATCGGAAATTCAAGCCATTATGGCAAATGAACAATTGGGGCAAAAACTGCAGTCAGGAGAAGTGATCGAAAAAATAGAAAAGAATGAGCAAGGCTATGAAATTACAACTAATAAAAGTCGCCTACAAGTGAAAGTGACTTACGCACCTATCCAACATCCTGGCCCTGCACAATATAGATTATCCTTTAGCAATTCAGTTTCTCTTCCTTCGCACTAATTAATTGAAGCATGGCATGGTTCAAAAAGAGTGAATTTTGGGTAACATGTTTATGCCGTCCTTTCAGGGACAATTGCAGAATTATTTAGCGTGTTATACTGCGATTTTTTTTCTGTCAATTGTACCTGAGATCGAAAAGAATCGATTCTAGACGACTAAGTTTTAATGAAAAAAAAACACTTTTATGCAAAACATTCGAATTTTTTGAATTTTTTTAAAAATTGATCTAATTTTGGCAGGGGGTAACGTAAGAAGATACTGTCAATCTTTGAAATTTAATCGATCTTTAGGAAGTGAATTTCAATAACATCATAGCGGCCGCTGTTAATACTCCAAATAATGCATGGCAAGAGACTTTCTGATATCCTCTGTAATATATCCTATGTCCTCCACAATAGTCCTTAAAGAATGCATTAAAGGATTCTTTGGGAAATCGCTCTGCGTACCTCTTTTCTTCAGCTGTTTTAAAATTTAAAAGAGTTTTTCTTTTTTTCTCTTCCATTTTTGCCTTTTTTTGAGCTGCACTTCGCGAACACTGATCGATAATTGGTATATGATTAAGGGATCGGCTAAATTCCTTGATTTCTGGATAATCGTAAGCTGCATCCATTAAATCGTACAAATTAGTTACTACCTTGCTTGTTTTTAGAGATAAAGGAATTGCAACTTCACAGTCATTACACGATGCAGATGTGACAATTGCAGCCAAAGGGACTCCATTATCATCAACATTAGTATGCAACTTATAGCCTTTCCAAAAAATGTGAAATCCCTGAGGATTTCTTTTCATGCCTTTGTCACATGCTATAGGAAGATGTTCTACCATTTTTCGAAGATCTGGTTCATTCAACTGCTGTTGACGTAGATTTGGTTCTCCAGCACTTTTCATTCTTCTTCTTTCTTTGTCTTTTTCTTTTCGACGTGTTTTTGCACATGGTTTTTTTAATGATTTTTCACGTGCTTCTAAGGGTGTAGAATCTGTTATCACATGTCCTATGATCTCTCCCTTGTAAAATTCTTTAACCAATGCTTGGTGAACCCTATCCGGAAGGGTTATTTGGCTAAATTCTTTGAAAGCTCTAGAAAATTTAGATTCAGAAGGAATTTTATGATTTGCCTCCCAACCACAAATAATCCTCAATTGTTCATCCTGGTTTAGCAGGCGAATAATTTGTTTAGTGTAAGGTTGTTTTAGGACTACTTTTGCGATAAAACTTCTAGCCATTGCGATGCGATCTTTTGGTGGCCTTCCTAATTTGAAGGATCGCGGAATATGACTTTCAATACGAACAAGTTCCAGAATTGATACTAATTTTTTATACTCAGGGCAGAGTTCATGAGTTCGTTTGATTAAATCAGGAAAAAGAGTAGACTGTACGTTATTCCACATTTGCGATAATTTTTCTCTGAACATTTTTCGGTTCCTTGTATAGTTTAAGACGGTTTTTCTACATCTAGACTATATTAAGGAGCCTTTTTTTGAAAGTGGTAAATTAAAATAATTTATTGTTTATTCTGCAATTGTCCCTTTCAGGACTCGATGTCTTTTTGATAGAACCCAGGCCTCCGCTTCGCTGCGACCTGGGCTGTAACATAACGGCCCTTCAGGCCTTAACAAAAAGATGATTTAGAGATTATAGAAGAGGACTTAAACACCTCTTGTTAAGGCCTACAGGGCCCGGCCCTTCAGGCCTTAACAAAAAGATGATTTAGAGACTATAGAAGAGGACTTAAACACCTCTTGTTAAGGCCTACAGGGCCCGGCCCTTCAGGCCTTAACAAAAAGATGATTTAGAGATTATAGAAGAGGACTTAAACACCTCTTGTTAAGGCCTACAGGGCCCGGCCCTTCAAGCCTTAACAAAAAGATGATTTAGGGCCTATAGAAGAGGACCCTTCAGGCCTTAACAAAAAGATGATTTAGTGCCTATAGAAGAGGACTTAAACACCTCTTGTTAAGGCCTACAGGGCCCGGCCCTTCAGGCCTGAACAAAAAGATGATTTAGGGCCTATAGAAGAGGGACTTACACATCTCTTGTTAAGGTCTAAAGGGCCGGTCCTTCAGGCCTTAACAAAAAGATGATTTAGGGCCTATAGAAGAGGGACTTAAACATCTCTTGTTAAGGCCTGAAGGGCCGTCATGTTACAGCCCAGGTCGCAGCGAAGCGGAGGCCTGGGTTCTATCAAAAAGACATCGAGTCCTGAAAGGACGGCATAAACATGTTACCCAAAATTCACTCTTTTTGAACCATGCCTGAAGACAAACACCTAAACACATCTCTTAATTTAACGCATAAGAGGGGAAGTTTGAACCCATTCTAATAGGCAAAACCTCATGTAAATGAAATTCATTTACATGATGAGGAGGGCAAAAACGAACGCAAATAATGCAAAAGATTCAATAATTCCGATGGCTGCAAAGCATTTTCCATAGACACCAGGCGACTTTAAGGAGGCTTGAATCCCTGTTGCGCATACTCTCCCTTGATAAATAGAAGAGAAAACAAAAGCCAATCCTGAAAATGTCCCAATGGCAATCGCAGAAACAGGAGATAATGTTCCTGCTTGAATGGCTTTGCTCATTTGGAGCATGAGAAGAAATCCATAAATCACCTGTGAAGAAGGAGCAGCGGCCATTCCAATAAATTTACCATGCCCCTCTTCTGTACGCGCCATTGCTGCATGAGAAGCAGCTCCAGCAATCCAACAGCCCACACAACATCCCATACAACTTAGGCCCAATGCAATGGCAGGACCTACCATATTGAAATCCATATCCTTTCTCCTATTCCTTTTTTAATAATTTGAGTGGTTGAAACTGCTTGCCACCGCCTTCAAATGAGTAGTGGTACCATTCTATAAAGTTAAGACGCAAACCATGGATGATGCCGCTCATGGTTCCCAAAATAATGTTGATGAAATGAGAAGTCAAAATAAGCAAAATTCCAATCATTAATGGCATGCCACTTGCAATTTCATTGATTGTAGAAGCCACAATTGCTCCTGCTAATCCCAATGCATATAAACGCAAATAAGACAATGTATCGGCAAATACTTGGATTAAAACCATGACCTCGAATATTCCTGTCCAACCATGACGGATAATGGAAAGAACCCAAGCAACCCCAATCCCCGCAAGCATAAGCTGAAAACCAATTTCCCCTCCTTTTACCAAATCAACACCTCCTACAAAATTGAGAAAACTAGGTGTTTTGAGATAGTAGGGAAAATAAAGATAAGCTCCAATTAAAAAAGCCACCCATCCAATGTTATGCCAATTACGACTTACATAACGCAAAAGCGATAAAATCAAATGGACAACTCCAATAAAAAGCGCAAGTTCAAACATGATGTTATCTGTTAGACGATTCAGAATAAGAGGCCCCTTGCTAGGATCGGGACTAAAACTGACAAACTGGTGCGGATCTTTGATATTTTTTAATTCAGGATATTTTTCGATCCACTCTTTCGCTATGGCATCGTGATGTGTCAAATGATAAGCCGCCTTCTTCTCAGCCAACCATTGGACCAAAGACAACTTGCGGAGCGGATTATTGACATCAATTTGCATTCCAAAAAAAGAGGTCATCAAGGTTCCCCAAATGACACAGCCCACGCATAAAACAGTGAAAAGATTTAAAACACGCTTAGCAGTCCCTTTGAGATTAGGATATTTGTAGCGTAAAAATAGAGCGAGTGCCAAGTAAATTAAGCCATATCCTGCATCCCCAATGATGAAAGCAAAGAAAAGGGCAAAAGCGCCTAGAACCCACAGCGAGGGATCTTTATCAGATGCGGAAGGAGTGTCATAAATATGGACTAAATCTTCTCCAAGGCGTGGTAAACCCTGGTTTTCTAAATAGGTAGGGACTCTATCTGTCGGCTCAATGGCGATTTCATCGGCATCAACATGTAAATTTCCCATGACATCTTTCAGTTGATCGACTTTATTTACCGGTATCCATCCTTCCACTGCAAATAGCGATCCTCCGATTGCTTGCTGGACATAGGTCTGAGCATTATACAAATGGTAACGATTAAGCTTATCAATTAAGGCATGATGCAAGAAATGATTGTATTTTGCATATCCTATGAGCGCATGCTCAGTTGTGTGATGTTCCTTTTGAGCCGCAGCCGCCATCTTTTTGATTTTTCCTAGTGAATGATCAAATTTCATTTCAATCATTTTTTCATAGACCACAGGATGCTCATTAATTGCCACATAGTAATCTAAGGCATGCTCAGAGGCAACAAAAATGAGATTTTCCGGTTCTGGTTCTTCTGCAAACAGATTGGGTCGAGCACAAAAGAATTGAAGCTTGCATTTACCCTTTTTCTCAATATAGGCAATATCGTCAAAGGAAAAATCACCGAAGACTTCAATACGTGCCTTTTCAATCGCAAGGATGCGGATGTCTTCCTGCAGCTTTTCATTTACTTCATGTAGGCGTAAAATATGATTCACAATGTCATCAGCATCCAATTGACTAAAATTCTCTTCTTGCTCCCGTGGAGGCAAACCACGCAAAACTTTAATGGCAGCTGTGAGACGCTGAACATCTTGCGGGATGTCTGTATGGCCACTCTGATGAGGATCAATAAAATGAATAAGCCCCTGCACCTGCGCCCGCTTGAAAAAAGCTTCTTTATCTTCTTCTAAACCAAGAAAGAGAAATTTTTTCACATCTTCACGCATTAAGTGCTCTCCTTTCCTTGCTGACGAGCAGTGAGGATCGCTTTTTGTTAGCTTCAATCTTTGTCTTTGCCACTTTTGCTCGCGAGACAGCTGCTAACTGCTGATCTCCTAAAAACACTTTGATGATTCGAATATTTTCAATGGCTCGCGGAATCAAAATCTTTTCAAATAAATTGACGCGAATCGAAACTTCGCGCCATTCTTTCTCCAATGCCGCACGTTGCTCATATGCTACCCGAATGTGCTCACGTAGGACTGCCAAATCTCGTAACTCAATAATTGCTGCGTCTACCCAAGGAGCCGTCTCAAATAAGCTATATGTAAATTCATTCAAAATCAACCCCTTCAAAATAAGGAACTTCAACTCCTGCAATATTTTCATAATGCTTACGCACTGTTTTGATTTTGACCGCTTCTAAAGGATTAAGGTCGTCTTTGTCGTCAACAGTCCGCTAAAAACCTCTACTTGTTTGCGCTTTGATTCCAATACCTGTTCTAAACGTTGAATCTCTTGGCGCACTTCACTGCACTTCAGCTTGCAGCATGGCTTTTTTCAATTGCAACGTCGGCAGATATTTTTCCAGCTGTGCCAAATGCGTCTGCTGATTGCGTAATTCATTTTTTGTTAATTTAGTCTCTGCCATAACCTAAGCCGTTTGCGCTTCCACTTTAGGCCAATATTTATTCACCATATTCTGCTTAATCCCTGTCTCGTTAGATTGAAAACATTCTGCCAGCGTTTCCCAGCCTAAATCAAGGGCTTGCTCTAAGGTATAGTTGACCTCGAGATTCATCATGCGATTTTCAAAAAGCTGAGAATAATGCAATAGCTTTTCATCCCAACGAGATAATCTAAATCCCATGGCTTGACGCTCACGTGCTTTTTTAGACTCTGCATATAAGCGAATCATGGCATTGGCAAAGTCGCCATGGTCTTCGCGCGTGACTTTTCCAATCACTAGTTGCTTGAGTCGCGATAGAGAACCAAAAGGATCAATACGCCCTTGGTGCAAGTAAAATTGCCCTTCCGTAATGTAACCTGTGTTATCAGGAACTGGATGGGTCACATCGTCCCCTGGCATTGTCGTGACCCCAATAATCGTGATGGAACCACTTCCCTCAATGGAAACAGCTTTCTCATAGCGCGCCGCAAGATCAGAATAAAGAGATCCTGGATAACCGCGATTAGAAGGCACTTGATCCATTGTAATGGCAATTTCTTTGATCGCATCGGCAAATGCTGTCATATCTGTCAAAAGAACGAGAACGTTCTTGCCATCAGTCGCAAAACGCTCGGCACAAGCCAACGCCATATCCGGTACCAGCAAGCATTCAACTGCTGGATCAGTGGCTCGATGGATAAACATGACGGTTTTGTTTATGGTTCCAGCGGCTTCAGCATTGTCGATAAAAGCCTGGTATTCTTTAAATGTTAGCCCCATTCCTCCAATGATGACCACATCAGCATCAGTCTGGTTCGCAATACGCATAAGCAAGGCATTATAGGGCTCGCCCGCAACTGAAAAAATGGGAATTTTTTGTGACTTCACTAAGCAGTTAAAAACATCAATCATGGGAATATTAGTCCGCACCATCTCGCGCGGAACAATCCGCCTGACCGGATTAAAAGAGGTCGCCCCAATATTGATGGCTTCACCTACGACTTCAGGTCCGCTATCAATGGGCTTTCCCGCACCGCTCAAACGCCGCCCTAATAAGGCCTCGCCATAAATTGCCTGCATCTGCCGATTGAGAAAAGTCACACGATCTCCTGTCGAGATTCCCCGCGTGCTTTGGAAAACTTGCAGTGTGACTTGATCTCCATCAATGCGCAGCACAGAAGCATAGACACTACGGCCGTTTTTTAAGTCCACACGCGCCAGCTCTCCCAATCCTACACCCTCAGCGGTGACGGTGATCAAATTGCCACGCATGCTATTGATTCTGTCATACACAATCTTCATGTCTCGTTGCTCTCCTGGGAAAGAAATTTCCTCTTAAGTTGATCGTTGTGCTTGCGCAATGCTCTCTTCAATGGCAGCAAAAGTTTTTTGATACTGCTCCGACTGAAAAGGCATAAAGTTCATATTTTTGAGCTGATTTTGCAATTCTAAGAAAAATTGGCGTGCCTCGTCGTGCGAGTCAAATTTGAACTCTGTGTCGAAAACGCGATTAATAAGCAGAAAAAGAGGAATTTGACGCTTCAGTGGACAATAAGCATCTTCTTTGTCAAAAGCATTTTGCTGCAAATAGCTAAAATCATATAACTCCGCCTTGAGATAAATAATCATGTCCTCAAGAGCAGTTCCCTCTTCACCCACAACTTCCATCCGCTTTCCGATGTCGTTGCTCTCAAACAAGATGCGGCGCGCTTTTTTCACCATTTCATCCCATCCTTCCACTTGGTGACTCAGTTCATTGGCAACAGCATCGACATACTTAGACCAAGAAATTAAGGGATCAATCGCAGGATAACGGCGCGCATCCGATCGAGCGCGAGAGAGTCCTAAAAAGGCCCCTACCACTGACAATGTGGCTTGGGTCACCGGTTCTTCAAAGTTTCCACCGGCAGGCGAAACAGCTCCTCCAATGGTAATAGAACCTGGCTTTCCATGACGCAAAGCCACCACTCCGGAACGCTCATAAAATTCAGCAATGCGTGAAGCTAAATAAGCAGGGAAAGCTTCTTCCCCTGGAATTTCTTCTAAACGTCCCGACATTTCGCGCAAAGCTTGTGCCCAACGCGAAGTAGAATCAGCTAGCACAAGAACATCTAACCCCATTTGGCGGTAGTACTCCGCAATGGTGATGCCCATGTAAATAGAGGATTCGCGCGCTGCCACCGGCATGGAAGAGGTGTTGCAAATAATGACTGTCCGCTTCATTAAGCTTTCACCCGTATGGGGATCAGTCAAGTGAGGAAATTCCCTTAAAACTTCCACAACCTCTCCTGCGCGCTCGCCACAAGCGACGAAAAGCACAATGTCAACAGAGGCATATTTCGATAAGTGATGCTGCAAAACAGTTTTGCCAGCTCCAAAAGGACCCGGAGTGCAAAAGCTTCCTCCTTTCATTAAGGGAAACTGCGTATCAATGATGCGCTCACCCGTATCCATCATCTTCGTCGGTTTAATCTTTTCCCCTTGAATCAAGGCATTTTTGATCGGCCATTTTTGCATCATGGTAAATTCGTGTTCCTTGCCTTCTTCATCAACCCCTTTAGCAACCACTGTGTCAATTGAATAAGAACCTGCTGGAATCATCCAAGTGAGCTTGTAAGTGCCATAGCTAGAAAAGGGAATCATGATAGGATGGAGAAAACGCCCCTCGTGAGTTGTGCCAATTTTGTCGCCACGTATTAATTCATCTCCCACTTTAGCTGTGGGTTCGAAATCCCAACGGCGATGGCGATCTAAGGCGGAAAGATAAAGACCGCGAGGAAGAAAGAATCCAGAAATATCTGCAACATTGGCCAAGGGATTCTGCAAACCATCAAAAATGGAACTTAGCAAACCAGGGCCTAATTCTGCCTCGAGAAGATCACCAGTAAAAAACACCGAACTATTTAATTTGACCCCTCTTGTATCTTCAAAAACCTGAATTTTGGCTTCATTGCCAAGAATTTCGATGACTTCAGCTTTTAATTTGACGCCATCGGAGTGGACCATAGCCATTTCACCTTGACGAATATTTCCTTCAAATTCTACTTGCAAAAGGTTACCAAAAGCTTTGATCACTTTACCTTTCGCATGTTCACTTTCTGGAGATTCAACCATTTGTTTCATGATAATGATTTTCCTTTACAATGGTATCGACAATTTGCATTCCTTTATCTTTATCTAACTCAAACCATCTTTCTACAATCATCAATTGTAGCAAGTAAGCCAGTAGGCGATCGATCGAAAAAACATCTGCCATGTCGACTAAATTTTCAATTGTTTCAAAACGGTACTCATCTAGTGCTCTTTGCAGAGCCAAAGGATTGTCGCCAAACTTGTCAAACAAGACTTTCAAATCTTTATATTTTTCTGGCGGCTCATAAGTTTTAGCATCTTGCTGTGCCAAGAGCTGTGCAATTAAATCCTCTTCAGGATCTTCATATTGTAATTCAACGCTCAAGTCACGTCCTAATTTCTTTGCCCTAAAAGCCGTCATCACTAAACGTAACTCACGCTCAAAATTGAGATAACGGCGCAAGAAAAGATCCTTTAAATGATCGGTATTTTGAAAAAATTTTGCCAATAAAAAAGGAAAGTGGCGAATGCGATCCTCATTTTTCTGATAACGGTCAATAAACTCATAGACGTAATCGGGCAACCCCACGTGGCTCACTAAGGCTTCACTAAGTTCTAAGGCTGTTAATTCTCCTGTTGGATCAATCTCTTCTTCCAACCACAAGGCACGCAAGTTAAGAATATCGTAAATACGACGAACCTCAAGCGTTTTTTCAAAGTCTTTTGTCGTCAAATTATCACGGAATAATCTTTCTAGCTCTGCAAAAGATATCTCAGGTGGAGAATCAAATGACAAAGAAGGCAGCAGCGTTCCAATAAAGTAATACTTCGCCATCTGCCTCCTTTCTAACCAAAAATTAATTTGCGGAAATCTTTGCGCATATAGTTAGCTAAGAGCTCTTTAATGGCTTGATCTGTCAAATCAATCGTCATTTTCTTGCCATGCAGCTTAACCTGTGCCCCTCCAGCAAAACTTCCAACTTCCAAGGGCTTTCCTTTTAAACGCTTGCGCACACCTTCAATAAGCAAAGCATTCACATCATCAGGCGAAATTAAACGGGGAATCACTGCCGAGAGATCAGTCGTCAACCCTTCTTTTTCAAGCGCTTTAACGATTCCAGTGATAAGCTCTGCAATCATCTTAGGATCTGCCATTTGTTTTTCTAAAACATGTTGCAGCTCTTCGTTAAACAACTTATGCTCGATTTCTTGACGTAAGCCTTCTACTGTTTGTTTTGCCGCTTGCTGTAAAGCAGAATGAAAAACATTGCGCTCTTGTTCAATTTGTCCGCGCGCTTGCTTGATGATCTGTTCAGCATGTCGTTCTGCTTCTGCTTTTATTGCTTCTGCTTTTTTGCGGGCTTCTTCAATTATACGTTGAGCTTCTTTTTCAGCTGGCTCTAACGTTTCGCTGCGTAATTTGTCGCAAATCTTTTGGATTTTATCTTGACCTTTTTCCAATGATTTCATGTAAGCTACTCAAGAAAGGGTTGGTAAAAAAAGCACTCTTCTATCTTTTTATAATAATCGGATAGAAGGTAATTTTCAAGCTATTTATCATAGATAATTTTTCCATATCGGTTTAGTTGTGAATTGTCAATTTTTTATTTTTATTTACTTTCTTTTACGTTATATTTACTGTGCCCTGTTTTAAAAAATTTTGCGAAATTGAATATAGGAGCGATTGACATGAGGATAAAGAAAATAATAGAAAAAAAAGCAATGATGACAAAAGGAATTATCATCTATGATAAAAATGGATTTATTCATCTTGTTCCTGCAAGACCATAATAAATAATCATTGAACAATCAATTTATAATAACCAATACTTTATATAAGTATACAGACTTATAGTAGTTAAAGACTATTTCATGGAAAATTTTATGGACTTTACTGATTTTTTAAACTAATCCCTAACTGCGCTTGATTCTATAAACGGGTGTGATTAAATCTGGGAGTTTATATTTTTTAGCAGATCGATACGAAATGGTAGAGCGGCGGTAGCCGCTTTCAGTGGGAAGCCCCGTATGAAGCGAGCTTGCGAGCGGAATGCGGGGCGGGCATCAATAAAATATAAACCGCAGAAGCGGTGTGAGTGATCTTACGCTGCTTCCGCAGCTCAATGCTATCTTGCCTACACCGCATTCCGCTCGCAAGCTCGCTTCATACGGGGCTTCCCACTGAAAGCGGCTACCGCCGCCCTACCATTTCGTATCGATTTGCTAAAAATATAAACTCCCAGATTTAATCACACCCTCTATAAACTTTGATAAAAAAATCTCTTCCCTTGTTAAGCATTTGTCCTTATATTCTTTGACATCTCAAATTGAATAGCGGAATGAATACCAATGAAAAAGTTTTTAGTCACTCTCATTTGGAGTGGACTAGCCTTTATTTTCTCTATAGAAGCTGGACAACCTACACCCTCTATTACAACTCCTAACACTCAAACCTCACTCTCCACAGCAACTCAAGCAAAGAGTCTTTCAGAAGATGAAGGCATTGTCTTCTTCACACCTCCTGCAAACTGGCTCCTTGCCGATTCCAATGTCCTCCCCTCTCACGTACGTATCATGGTGGTAGGAAAAGGTCCTTCTAATTTCCCCCCCTCTCTCAATCTTAGCTGGGAACCCTATCAAGGTACGCTTAAGCAATATTTGAAGACTGTTAAAAATATGAACGCTGCGAAAGGGTATGAGTGGAAAGATTTAGGAACTATTCAAACGCAAGCAGGTACAGGCAATTTGTCACAAGCAGATACAAAAACGCAGTGGGGAAATGTCCGCCTCATGCATGTTATCTTGATTAAGAATGGAAATATCTATATCTTGACAGCCTCTGCTTTGAAAGAGGAGTTTTCCATTTTTTATAATGAATTCTTTGCGGCCATGCGTTCTTTAAGAATTGCAAAAGATGTGTATGAGATTGTCACCAATGCTCAGCAAAGAGCTCAATTAAAAACTGCTGCTAATAAACTCCAATCGCAATGGCAAGCTCTTCTTGCACAAAAGCAAAAACAATCTCCTCAAATGAATTGGGCAGAACTTGAAGAGCAAGTTTTTAATAGCGAAGAGTTTAAAAACACCCTTTGGATCCCCTTCCAAGAGATGCTCAAACAAAAATACAATCAATGGGGGGCAGAATGGCGTTCTCTGTTTTTACAAAAATTAGAAGATCAATTATTTAATATGAAATCTAATCATTCATGACTTCAACGACGATCTCGGGAGGATCTATGTCTATGCTTAAGAAAATGGTTGCTCTTGCAACTCTCATTGCGATGATGGGCATGTCAGCTCAACACGTAGAGGCTGTTAGTTATGTAACAGATACAGGAGGATATGCTTATGATGAATCACGTGCCGCAACGAATCTAGCGCCAGCAATTGCTTTGGGCACTGTCGCTATTGTAGGAATTATCGCCATTGCGGTACAAAACTCGCATGACCATTCTTCATCTTCTTCGTCTGGCCACTATGGTTACTCTTCTTCTTCGTATTCTTCTTCGTATTCTGGACATTTTACCTCTTCCTCTTCTTATTAAGGATTTCCATGTTCCTGTGGATACAAAGGGCATTCTATGCCCTTTGTTTAACTCTCTTACTGCCTGGTTGCTCTACTCCTTGCCGCGAATGGGAAATTCAGGAAATTATCACTCAAACTCCCTGTTTTAATGGGGGACGACTCATTCTGAGTCCAGATTCAGACTATTCTCACTTAGAATTAGAGCTTGCACGTCATTCCTCAGGCATTCGTTTCTATATCAACCTCCTTTTTTTACAAGCACCCCCTTGGAGGGAAGATCCTACCCGCACTTGCATTTCCATTCTTTTTGAAGATCAGGAGCCTTGGATTGTTTATCCCTATTTACTCGAAGGGGGTCAACGTTTGTTGCTCCCAGAAGATATTGCAGATATCCTTGTTCAATCGCTAATCAATGATCGCTGTTTTACTATCCAACTTGGGCGCAGCCAAATTAGCGCCATCTCCACTAACTTTATAAAAGTTTACAAACGTCTCTTAAATCTTCCCATTGAAGAGAGCGTTTCTTAGGAAATATTTTTGACCATCCATCCATTAGATTGATCACTAAGTTGTGAAAAAGATTGATAAAAATTTTCCATCTCCCTCATAAGTAATGGATGACACAAATAGTCAAAATAGATCGATATAGGCAAAGGAAAGGCTATGAAGAAAATTCAGCAATTAGTTGCTTTGACACTCATGTTGACATGCGCAACCGCCTCTATTTATGGGCAAGATTCTTGTTATCAAGATTATTCAGAAAATGATACGTGTTCTGCTTATGCGCAAAGCAGTAATACAGCACACTGGTCCGTTTATATTCCAATTACCGTTTTAGTAGGTGCTGCCATCCTTTTTGGACTGGCTGATCAAAATCATTCTGAACATGATTCTAGTGACTCTCAAGATGCACTGGGAAGCATCGCTAACTCGAAACGCCGTTCAAGTTCAAGCTATAGTTCCACTAGTAGTCATAGAAAACACAGCAGCTATAGAAGTTCTAGAAGTTCACAAGGAAGTTTTAGCCATTATTCTTCTTATTAACCTGCATGTTATTAACCTGAATGGAAACCTAAAACACAGGTTATTAGGCGTCTTAAGAACGCCTACTTGCTTCCGCAACTAGACAGTTTGAATTCTTCTTAAAATTTATTAAAAATTTATTGCATAAAATTTTCCTTTTAAGTCATAAATAGGGTGTAAAGCTTTTAGAGGCTATTTTCAGCTGTGATAAACCGTTAATTAGGCAATCTAGCTATGAATCAAAGCCTCAACGTGACACGTATCAAAAGGATGAATATATGAAAAAAATGAAAAAACTTATTGCCCTGACAGCGGTTTTGACCTTATTCGCTAGTCAAGTACACAGTCAGGATTGTGATAATAACGTTCCTGTCTCTTGTAATGCCCCTTCCTATTGTGATGATGACTGTGCAGCTTATTGCGATAGCGGAAGAGCCTCTTATTTATCAGCAGCTCTACCAATTGGAGCCCTTGCTGTAGCGGCTATTATTATTGCAACAACTGATAATCATCACCATCATCATAGTAGTAGTAGTAACAACAACAGAAGTAGCAGTAGTAGTAGCCATAGCCACTTCTTTAGCAGTAGCAGTAGCAGCAGCAGCAGTTTCTAATCAAAAAGTAAAAGGGCTAATCCATGCCCTTTTACTTTATATGATGTTATTTCAACGTTTTCCTTCCCAACTTGTCTTAAGCTCATTTAACAGGGTTTCAACCGATTCAAAATATTGATCTACAAAAAGAAATTGATTGCGCAATTGCATCCCATCTGAAGTCTTTTTAATTATCATAAGAAAAAATTGGCCAAAAAAATAACGATATTCTAAAAGCTGCTGGCGTAGTTTATGAAGTGTTTCATCCAAGAAAGGATCATGCGATTTTTCCCTAACCGCACGCTGAGCGCTGGCCAGAAAGTCTTGTAAATAAGTTTTCATGTCATTCATGTCGAGTTCTATCTCTTGAACATGGGCATAAATATCTTCTTTTGCTACCCATTCTTCAATTTGATCAAAAAGTAAACGAAAGCGCTCAATACGGAAAGCATGTGCCGGATCTTCAACATACTCTACTAAACCTTGATGAAGGCGATAAATTTGATGGAATAAGGGAAATTCATGCAAAACATGATATTTCCAATCTTCACGCATCACTTTCGACAAAACATCCCCAACATAATCAATCGTCGACAGATGCGGGCTACCAATTTCATCGCACGCCTTGAGTTGTTCTAAGAGTTTGAGAGCACGGCTTTGCATCATAGAATGAGAAATTAAAGGCTGCCCCATTTCATGAAGTGCCCTGTCAATTTCTTGGCGCGCTTGATACTCTAAATGTTGCTGTGTCAAGGGATCACGAGCAAGAGATTCTCTAAATTGAAGAAAATAGGTATCCAGCTCCTCAGCCGAGTAAACCATGTTCAGTAATTTTTTGGCTTTAGCTGGTTCAGGCCCTACAATCCATTCAGTGAATCCCCAGCGGGAGCGAATATAAGGATTTGGATCATTTTTAAGGATAAAAAGACGATAGCGACTCATAATATGCATAAGCCCCTGCAACTCTTGTTGATAGGCTTGAAGTTTGACCTGCAACTTTTGCATAGCCTCTTTAAAGTGTTCTTCATCGTGATTTAAAGATTTCCATTCTAGACTGGTGTTAAAAAAAGCGTCCTTGATCTCTCGATAGTAAGTGCGCAAAACTTGTAACACATGATCGACACTCGTCAAATGTTTGAGAGCCCCTGTCAGATTCAAGGCAATTTCTTTTTTAGGATGACGATTAATTTCAAGCATTTTTAAAAGACGGAAAACATCTACATAAAGATTTTGATCCCCAACATCAAGCAAAGCCAAAATGGGATAGTTTTTCATTTTGTCAAGATACTCTTCTGCCTTTAGACTTAAGAACATATATTCATTATAACTCTTCAAAAAATTTTCATAATGAACTTTAAGAAACTTTTCTGTTTGCTGCAGATTGAGCAATAAATTGGGATCCAGATAGGAGTCTCCACTCGAAAACCAGTTAAACCAACCTTTAGACTGAGGTTTGAATGAGAATTTCTGACCATATTCTTTTAATGGTTTTTCTAATCGTCGAATTCCCCACATGAGATCTTCTAGGTGATGCATCAATACATCTTTGACAGTTTGTACGACATGTGAAATGGAAATATGCCAACGATCAATTGGAATCCGGCGGACCTGCTGAAATAACTCTAGTACACAGCCCTCTAAAACCTCCGTAAATTCCCAAAGGTCAGCATTAATTCCTTTAATTGTCTTTTCAGTCTTATGATCTGAACCTTGCACATTGACATCACCTTTAACAAAAAGACGCGCCTTTTTACTCAATCCTTCAACGGCTTCTGATAACTTTAAGGAAGCGCCAGGTAAAGCAGGGGACGCTGTTTCCAATGTCGAAGAAGGAATGACGTTCAAAATTTGATGCGCCAAACGATTCTCCTTTTCTTGTAAAAACTGCTCGAGTTGCTCCACAATTTTACGATCAAGACTCATGATTCCTTGAAAATCAATTGGTCGCCAACCCATAATCTTTTCTCCTAAAATTAACTTCTCTAATTTTATTTTAACAAAATTTGTTTTTATAAAAAATAGTTGATAAAAATATAAAAAGATTAACAAAAAATATTTTATTCATAATGGATTTAATATTAAGATTTTAAGCTGTTAATTTCATTAAACCTTGCTGAATAAAAAAAACAAATCTCACTATATCGTCAACACATGAATTCAGTGGTCAGCTTCAACTCGTGATAGCCTTTTCGATGCTTTTATCTGGGTGTGATTAAATCTGTGAGTTTATAATTTTTAGCAGATTGATACGAAATGGTAGAGCGGCGGTAGCCGCTTTCACAGGGAAGCCCCGTATGAAGCGAACTTGCGAGTGGAATGCGGGTATAGGCAAGATAGCATGAGCTGCGGAAGCAGCGTAAGATCACTCACACCGCTTCCGCGGTTTATATTTTATTGATGCCCGCCCCGCATTCCGCTCGCAAGCTCGCTTCATACGGGGCTTCCCACTGAAAGCGGCTACCGCCGCTCTACCATTTCGTATCGATCTGCTAAAAATTATAAACTCTCAGCTTTAATCACACCCCTTATTATCTATTGAATTTGGAAAGCAGTTGCCTCAGAGCGAGAAAACCTGTTATGATAAAAGAAGAGAATAATAATTAATTTAAAATACTAAAGGTAAGGATCTTCGGTTTTTATGCAAAAAGGTCATTTTCTTCAATTTAGCTGTCAATCTTGTCAAAATTCCATCCAATTTTCTGTGTTTGACCTTGAAAGGAGTGAAGAAATCCGCTGTGCGGAATGTCGTCTACTCTATGACTTTAGTGATGAAAGCTTAAGGCGTCAGCTGCGAAAATTTGAGAATCTCTGTCGGCAAATTCAATTATCTGAAGAAATTCTATCGAATACTTCGGTAGGCATTTACTTGGGCGATCGCGAAATTAAAATTCCCTATAAATTATTATTGACCCGTCTCAATTCGACGCTTGATTTGGTAGTAGGTGAGCGTTCTTTAACAATTACGTTTCGCATAGAACCCACAATTGATACCCCGGTACTGGAGAATTATACGAAAATTCTTTAAACTAGATAAAAATGATACAAGTTTAGGAGCCATGGTTATGAGTAAACTAGAAAAATTGAGACAATTAACCACTCTTGTGGTTGATACAGGGGATATTGAAGCTATTAAGCAATTTCATCCTACTGATGCTACAACCAACCCAAGTTTGATTGAAAGCGCGATTCAAAAACCTGAATATCAAGTCCTTATTGAAGATGCAAAGCGATATAGCGAAAAAAAGGCAGGATCTCCCAAAGAACGATGTTCGCTTTTGCTAGATAAGCTCTTTGTCAACGTAGGAGTTGAGATATTAAAATTGATTCCTGGCCGAGTCTCGACCGAGGTTGACGCTCGCCTTTCTTTTGACATAGAAGGCAGCATTAATAAAGGCAAATCGTTGATTGCCCTTTATGAAGAAATGGGAGTCAATCGTGAGCGCATTCTCATTAAGTTAGCTTCTACCTGGGAAGGAGGCGTAGCCGCTCGCGAGCTTGAAAAAATGGGCATTCATTGCAATATGACGCTGATGTTTAGTTTGGCGCAAGGCATTCATTGTGCAGAAGCACACGCCACCTTGATTTCTCCTTTTGTAGGGCGAATTCTGGATTGGTATAAGGCGCACGATAAAGTGACAGGATATTTGCCAGAGCAAGACCCTGGAGTTAAATCTGTGACAACAATTTATAATTACTTTAAGAAGTTTGACTACAAGACGCAAATTATGGGAGCAAGCTTCCGCAATAAAGAAGAGATCTTAGAGTTGGCAGGTTGCGATTTATTGACCATTTCTCCGCAATTACTGGATGAGCTTGCCAAAGAGGAAGGAGAAGTTCCTCGCAACTTAGATATTGAAAAGGCCAAGCAAATGAACATTGAAAAAATTCATCTTGATGAAAAAACTTTCCGCCTCATGTTGAATGAGGATGCGATGGCAACAGAAAAGCTATCAGAAGGAATCCGCGGTTTTGCCAAGGCCTCCAGGAAGCTTGAACAAACCCTTTGTGGGACATGTTAAATCTAGTATTCGAATTTGATGCTATGCAGTCCAATCGCATTAGCTTAAAATGTTGACGCATCGTGTTGTGAGACGCATTCAGTCGTTGCTTCGCTCTAGTACTCAACCACCCTAGTTTTTGCCTATTGGGCTTTGAAGCAGCCCCAATAGGCAAAAACTAGGGTATGTTTGAAAAACATTACCAACATGTGATATAAATTATAATAAACTCAATTATAACCACTTCTCTATATATTTTTCCTAACTTATCGTAATGAGTAGCAATTCGTCTAAAAATTTTTAGTTTTTGGAAAAAATTTTCTACAACCTTTCTTTTTTATACAAACGCCTGCTATAGGGAATTTCATTAGTTCGCTTTGGATGACTTAGAATGGCAGCTCGTTCCTTTCTTTTCATTAAATAGGATCTAATTTCATCTGTATCATAAAGCTAAATCCGCTATAACATTTCTTGCTCGTTTCCCATTTTTGCGAAGGTACTAATGAACTCAGCTTCTCCCAGTCCTTATCATTTAAAAACCATTCTAGTCATAAACACCTCCTATGGGTCCTACAACTATTATTATATCATAAATAATCTTTTTCAAACACGCCCCAGCTAATATATGCGTTAAGTTAAAAGAGGAAGTTCATCTCTTTTAACTTAGCGCATAAGAAGTTTAAGACTATTCCTAAATAGTTGGTAGATATAGAATGCATGATCTTATTTTTTTAATGATCTACTAATAAATTCTGGGTCTAGTGATGGAGATTCAATATTGCTGTTTTCAATTTTTTTTAATATTTCACTCCAATGCTTCTCATTATTTTTATCTTTTTTTAACGCGTATATTGCTCTCATTAAACTTACACCATCTACATATAAATAGTCCTTTAAGGCAATTTCTAAATATTTAATAGCCTCTTCATAAGATATAGGAGGCCTTCCAGGACAAAGAGAACAACTAGCTATAGCAATTAATAATTGTGGCGGTGGGTTTTTAGTTTTCGCTAAAGCTTTTAGAAGAGCTTCATATCTTTCATTATATTTTAGAATAATATCATAAGCAAGACCCAAAAAGGCGTCGTATTGCCAAGAGGAGGCCCATTCTTTTGGGTGAGAATTTTTAATAGCTTCTAAAAGCCTAACAGAAAATTCCTGAATATTCTCATCCCATTCTTTATTGTATAATAAAGAATAAACTAAATTAATACTTGTTAAGAATGGTAAATCCCTGACAATATCTTCAGGAGTAAAATTGGATGTTAATTCTTGCCACCTTTTTTCTTGAATAAGTTCATTCATCTTCCTTTTCTCTCCTATCTATTGATTAGTCACTACCCAAGCATCTTTTAAAAAAGTTTCTCCGGACTCCAAATGCGTTTCAAATACTGCGTATACATCATGACCATTTATTGTCTTTTGATAATCAGTTCGAATTATTTCAGGATTATCGCGTGGAAATTTTCTTGGCTTCCTTTTTATATTAACAGGATCTACAATTTTATTTTCCTCTAAAGCCAAAATAACTTTTTTAAAATCTTCTTCAACACTACCTGTCAACTCAGTTAATTTATTCCAAGCATGTTTAGGTTGCATAATATGAATTTGTGCATTTTTATTTCTAACAAGAATTTTACCTGTTTTAGCAGCATTCTGAACAATTGCTTCTCTTTTTGCTGCAAATTCAATACTTTTATCTATAATTTTTTTTTGAGCAGAATAAGATTCTGAACATCTTGCAAAAGTCAATCCTGCATTTGCACGTTTTAAAGCCTTAAATTTGGCAATACCTTTGATTACGCCGAGGGGAGCAAAGATTTCGACTCCATACTTGCCTATTATATAGCCAATCTGTTTGCCTTTTGAATAATCATCAACTTTATGCCAAGTTAAGGAAAGATCCTTTAGTTCTGGAACGACACATTCTAAACATTCAATTGCATCATGAGTTGTAATGTATTCTCCAATAGCATAAGCAGCATCGATCATTTCTTGTCTCATATCAGATGGAGAAGAGGCAAAAGCCCAAAGTCCATAAAAAATGCCACGACAACAACTTAAAATAGCGGGGATTATTTCTTTTGCTGATTCATGAGTCCCAATTAAAGCCCCTTTAATTAAACCTTTAGCAAAATCCGCTTTATGTTTTGGAATATACCTCCCTCTTAATTTAGAATCTGCTTGCGATTTAAAAGGAGGAGCAAATTGCTTTGCTTTTTCATAATCTTTTAGAGCAAGCTTAATTTGATTGGTTTCAAAATAAGCTATTGCTCTTTCAAGATAAGCTTCTAGGTTAGAGTTGTTCAGTTTGATGGCTTGTGATAAAACTTCAATGGCTTTTTTATAAAGCAGCAAGCTATTCAAAATAGCACCTTGTTCTACTAATATCTCCGATTGAATTGAAAAAGCTCGCACTACTGTGTTGATCTCAATGGTATCCATGAAATCAAGAGACTCTGCAAATATTAATATTGATTGGGAAAGAGCCTTTTTTGTTAGAACTCTCTAATTCAAAAGAACAATCAGCTGTCTGAAAATTGTCCATGATGAATTCACTTACATCGTATGATTTGTTATCATAGTAAGGACTCATTGACATGTCGATAAAATCAAAAGAATTTTCAAGAGCTGAAATATCGCTTGCAAGAAGCTTCATGAACCTAATTTCTTGTTCGATGTCTAAGCTTGGATGCTTATCATGACAAGAGGAATAAATAGAAAAAAACTTGGGATATAACGCCTCAATAATATCCTCAAGCCTATCTTTTATCTTAGCCGCTTCCCTTTCATTGTAATTTGATAAGGCATAGTATTCAATATCTTTACAAATGTGGTAGTAATCAGAGAATCGAAATTGTTGAGCAACAAATGAGATGGTTAAACCATGCTTGTTCAAGAACCACCCAGGATTCTCGATAAATTTTTTTTGCTTCTCTTCATTTTCCAACAAGTTCGACAACGCTGTTGTGTTGATTAAATCTCTAAAAAGCAAATAAGCCTTATTGCTAATTTCTTCTGCCTTTGAAGAATATTCTGGCCAATAACAATGACATTGGGAATTTTGTTTGCAATATTCTAGGGAGCGTACCTAAAAGATTTAAAATAATAACTCTTATGATTTATAATTTTCTGTGATAAAACAAGGGGGAAATTTGAATGAGTAGGATAGTATTAACTAATGAAAGATGGATAAAAATAAAACCTTTATTGCCAAAAGAACGAGGATATTGGGGCAGACCAAGTCGGCCTCATCGTAAGATTTTAGAAGGCATTATTTGGATTTTAAGAACAGGAGCCGCTTGGAGGGATCTACCACCCAAGTATGGTCCTTGGAGCACATGTTATAATCGCTTTAATCGATGGACAAAGGCTGGAATCTGGCAAACGATTTGGCAAGCTTTAAAAGATGAAATTGACGAAGAAAATTACTCTGTAGACAGCTCAATTGTTGAAGCGCATCAAGATGCTTGTAGGATAAAAAAAAGCCGAAGAAGCCATGGGAAAATCAAGGGCCGGAACAACCACAAAAATTCATGCAGTAACAGATGGATTAGGTCGTTGTATTGATTTTATCTTGACAGAAGGCCAAGTACACGAGAGCACTCAAATGAAGCTTTTACTCAGTGGAAAAAATCCACAAAATGTTATAGCTGATAAAGCTTACGACTCAAATGAAATCAGAAATTTTATAGAAAAGATGGGAAGTCAAGCAGTCATACCCAGCAAAGTATCAAGAGCTGAACTAATTGAACATGATAAACATATCTACAGAGAGCGTTGCTTGGTAGAAAATTTTTTTCAGTTTATAAAACGATTTAGGCGTATTGGAATAAGATACGAAATGAAAGCTCAAAATTATGCAGGAATGTTGACGATCGCTTGTATTATACAATGGTTAATCTTTTAGGTACGCTCCCTAGCACTTGGCTCTTCTACGTAGGGGCTGTGCACCCATCTGGTGAATCAATAAAAAAAAATCGCCAGTTTTAGCTAGCATATCAAATGCCTAACAAAGCTGGCGATAGCGATAAGAAATATAGTTTATGACTTATTGTTTCAGGTCATTTACTTCGTTTTCCAGTCTTGCATCTTTTTCCTCTTCACTTCGTTGTAGATCTTGCAAATCGAACTCTGTGTCTGTTACTAGAATATCGGATACCTTTGGTTCTTCACTAGGTGAGGAAACTGGCGAATGATTGATACGGTTCAAAATTGTCTGGATAGACTTTTCGTTTTTTTCAATTCGCTGTTTGACTTTTTGCATGTTCTCTAAATCTGGAAGAGCACTATTTAAAACCCCACCTTGTCCTGCTATATTTGCATCAGCATCACCCAGCATTTGCGTTGCTTTATCTTTCAACTTCGTATATTGGTTGCTGAGATCTCTAACTTCTGTGTTGATTTTATGCAATTGGCCCAAACGGTCATTGAATGAGCTCAACTCCTCTTCACCTTTTTTAATTTTCTCTGAAATACCCTTATGTTGCTGCATAATGGCTGCTTGGCAGATATCTATTTGCTGTTGTGGATTGGCTCCTTCCCCTCCTTTTATTTTGTACTTTACCAACATCTCTCCCAAAGGCTGCACTTCATCTTCAAAGTCTAATTCGTCTTTACCCTTCAGGAGTTCCAGAGTTGCCAAATCCTGTTCGAGATCCTTCCTTTTTCCCCAATTCTTTCTCATATTAGCAATAATTTCTTCGTCAACTGATGCCAAACGCGAATCATCATTAGGTTCTTTGATCTTGGCTTTTATTCGCTGAAAAATGTTGTTTTTAACAAAAGTCTTCTTAACTTCTTCAAACTCTTTTTCTTTTTTTTCAATTTCTTGCTTAAGGGCTTCTGCCTGTGCTTTAGCTTGTTCTACGGGCAAATTCTTATAGAAATCGTCGAAATTAATCGCATATCCACTAACTTTTAATTTTGCTTCTTCTTCTGTGTCTACAAGAACATCTCCAGGTTCCAATTGAATTCTAGTGTCTTTCAAATTTACACGTTTAGGATCTTTTTCTTTGAAATTATAAATATATTTGATTGAAGAGTCATTCTCTTTCAATTTCTGTATCAGCGGTGTATCTTTACCTTGTGCATCTTTCGTATGAATTTGAATAGAGGCTAGATGAGTCGATTTTCCCTTTTGATTTTTATCAAAATTAAAAGTGAAAAGACGCTGCTTCATGGCTTGAGTTGCAAAATCCTGATCTACATTTAAATGACTTGTCTTCCCGGCAGCTTTCAAAGCAAGACCGGTGACAGTCCATTTAAATTGACTGGCAAGCTTAATGGCTTGTTCAGGATCTGTCGATAATGAAGAAATTTTGCGTGAAAATTCAAATGTTTTTTCTTCTCCACCTATTATTGCGGTTACAGTGTAAGATGCCTTAATGCGATAATAAGTCGTATTGGGAAAGTTTGGTATTGTATAAGGCTCAACCTCAAACGACCCTTTTGAATCTTTTGATAACTCTGATTTAAGTCCAATACTTCCTGAATCTATTCCTGATAAAGTACTAAGAGAAGTCAGTATTGACTTTATGATATCTTGAGTTGAAAATTTTGAATCAGCTGCGCCTTGTGCAAATTGGGTAATTTTATCAATTGAATTCATAGCAGGCGGAACATCCTGCTCTTGTTGAACTTGCAATGCCTGTTGATTAGCAGGAGCTTGAGGAGCAGGAGTTTGAGCTTCAGGAGTTTGAACGGGAGGTTGAGCTTCAGGAGTTTGAACGGGAGGTTGAGCAGCTGGAGTTTGAACTGCTGGAATTTGAGCTTCAGGAGCTTGAATGTTTTTTTCTTGATTGTTGTCAGTGCCTACCGGGGGTTCAAGATTTGGGCCTTCAACTAATGCTTTTCGACTTGACTTGCGGGGAAGGACATTAGAAGTAGCTTGAGCAACTTTTTCCGCACTTGAGGGTGGCGGTGTGACTTGTTGATTTAAAGATGTATTGTTTTCTTTTATTTGCTCTGGCAACGTTTCTAGTTCAGCTAGCGCCTTTTGGGCGGAGTTTTCTGTTTCCTCAACAATCTTTCCCTGGGGCGAGCTAACTACCTGATACTCAATATTTTGGTTAGGTGTTGACAGACTCCCTACCTGCTGTGAATTCTCTTCTAGATTAGGCCTTGTATGTACCTGCTCAGCTTGAGAATTAAGAACAGGGGATGAGGAATTAGAATCAATAGGAGACGTCATAATAAACCACCATTAAATTATTTTTTATCTATAGTCTTAATTATATAACAAAAGTAAACAATTGTAAACAAAAAATCAATAATTTAATTTGGAGGGAGAGTGGTAAATTATATTTTAAAAACAAGAAAATTATTAAATCATTTAATTTTTAAACTTTTCCATTGTCAAAAAATTAATAAAAACTTAATATTGTATTAAATTTTCTCGAAATTAGGAGGTTAATATGCACAACCAAGGCCCTGTACAAATTTCTCAAGTTCCACAAGATTTTTCCAAGCGCTATGAACCCGAGAGCTACGCCACACCCGTAGAAAAATTACCTTCCCATCTTAAGCCAGTTAGTAAACAAGCAGAAGTAAGTGCGGCTTCATCATCGATTCTAAATAAGGTTAAAGTCTTCGGCAAACCTATTGCTAGTTTAGATAGGGGTAGTGATAATTTAGATATTCTTCCTTCTAGATTTAATCATGATATCAGCGACTCATATATATTAGGAATCAAAACTGCATACGCGCATTCTCTTCAATTGATCAAAACAGATCCAAATAACTGTAATTTAAGGCTACAACACGCAGAAACTTCACTTTTATTTGCCGAAATTTTTGATACTTTACTTCGAGAAGAAAAAGAAGCTGAAGATGTAAATGAGCAAGATGTAACCTCATTTACTGATAAGTTAAATAATGCCTTCAATATAGCAAAAACTGAAAATGAAAGAGCCAAATCGCTTAACCCCCTTCATTCTCGCCAGTACTATATAGAATCTATGATTATGGAATTCGAAGGCGTCAATTGCAAAAAGATTGAGCAAGTTGAAAAGTATGTGATGCTTCTGAAATTCGCCTTAGCTCTAAACCCTGAAGCTAAAGAGGTTAAACAAACCTTAGACGAAGCCATTGCTTTCTTCAAAGGGAGATGGAGTGAACTCTTACAAGAAGAGACCATTGACAATGCAACGCATGTTGAATGGACAAAAAAGCTCAATGAATGGCTTTCCAATGACGCATTAAAAGTGCTCTTTGCAAATAATCCAACACTGTTTAAGCTTGTTTCACAAACACAACATACTGAATTTTTCAACAAGCACCCTGAGTTGAAGAGCGTTGAAGCCTTCGTGAAAAAACATCCTGATTTAGGCTCTATTCAACTACCTGGTGGATTAACAAAAGAAAATGTACGTGAAGCTTTAGCTAAAGCAGAGGATGATCCGCTCGCTATCAAATTAGTCATCATTAGTCAGACAGCCATTTTGACTCCCGTCGTTGCTGATGAAATCAGAAAAGCAATGTTAAATTATTCCAGTAAACAAAAAATGCTCAAAATTTATGTAGGAAATAAAGATGATGTAGACACCATTGCCAATAGCTTTAGAAAAGACCAATCATTGGCCAGGAATAAAGGATCTCTTAATAATGAACTTTTAGCAATGAAGATTTATTCCTTTCCTGTACATGCGGTTTATATTACTCCTAATAATCCTTACGTAAAAGTGCAAGTTTAAACAGCTTAGAGAAGAGATGGCTTCTCTTCATAATGGCTCTTTGTATTGCTAATAATAGATCACTAATATTATTGGATTTTTTCAACACATTTAAAAAACCTTGAAGGAAATGCTAGATCAGTTCCTTTCATATCATAATGAATTATTCCTTCCGATCGCGTGAAGAAAGAGAGCTGACTGAACCTTAAAAATTATTTTATATTAGTTTAATGCTTGGCTTACGGAGGATGGATGGAAAAAATAAAATCAATAGCGTGTAGATAATCCATTAGTTGATATCACTTGATACGAATGAAGAAAACATGAGGAGAATGGATTGCCTGAATTCTAAAAATTTATTTTTGAAATTTGAGATTAACAAGCCCATCTCATCTTATTTATTGGTTGATAGACTCATTCTCCGTTAAAAATTCGGTTTAAAAATTTTTTGACGACCAACAACGTCATCATCATACGCTAGCTAAGATGAGGAGACTACGCGACTAAATGCGTCGCGTAGTCTCCCCCATCTCTTAGCTTATGCGTATGGCCAACATCATCCTTATCCTGTCTCAGAATAATCCCAAATGAATTCTAAGTAGGAATTTCTTTTCTATAATATGCCCAATATTTATGTTCTGGCAATCTGACTGGATAATCTAATCTAATAATTTTTTCACTAATTTTTGCATTATTAAAATTAGCAACTATTTCTGTTGCAACGCAGCTGAAATCATTCCATAATTCAGGTGAAATTTCACCATCATGGTAAAAATAAATAGCTATGATATTCTTATTCCATTCTATAGCAACACCTCTTAAAGAAGAAATGACCTCTCCTAATAATGCTCGTTGTGTTACTAATAATAGATCAATATTATTATTCATTTTTATTAAGTTTAAGTTATTGAACGAACCACATGAATATCTAACTGAATTGAAGTTAAGCACCCTCAGAATAGGTTTATATTATTTATTTTAATATATTTTATTTTTACTATCTTTAAAATAATTTTGTTTAACTTAACCCTTCTGCCCGCTTTCTGAAAAATTTTAGCTGTGCTTGCTATTAATGCTTCGCAAACTTCTAATGTCACCAGTATTAGCCCGTTTAACTCAAGTAAAACTTTGCAATTTTCCAGACTTTTGTGCAAACAAAAATAATTAAGCTATATTTTTCCATAATAAAATCAACCATTTTTCCTTTTTCATAATCAGTAAATTCTTCCATTTCGCAACTAACTCTTTAAATTCTGTATGCTATCCTCTGTGATTTTTGAATAGATATTAATTATAAAAATTATTATAATAAAGTAAGGAGTTAAAATTTAATTTTTCAATTAAGATGAGGGAATTATGCATATTCATTCTCAGGATATTCCCAATGAATCAACCTTAGATAACCTAACTAATCAGCCATATGATGAAAATAAAGGTCTTGTTAATGGTAGATCTATTACAAACTTAAATGCTAGTGAACCAGAACATTTTTCTCATATAGCTCATTTAGTTGACGATATTGCTATGCCTAATTTTATAAAAATATCTAATCCAAATGAAAATTTTGATAAACAATTCATGATAACTGATTTGGTTAATAACAAGTCTATTGTTAGTAAAAAACAGACAATTGATAATTCAATGTTTTATAAGAGTTCAACTCATGAGGCATTTTTAGAACTAGATCAAATTTTTACTCAGGGAAAAGCTGCTCCCGAACAAATTATTGTTATTGAAAACGGCGAAGCTAAACAATTAAGCCAAGTAGTAAACATTAACTACCTCAATAGTAATACAGAAGGATTTTTAGTAACTGAAGATAAAAATGGAAATCCAACTCTACATTTTGAGAGTGAAGAAAAAGCCAAAGAATTTATAGAAAAACATTCTCATATTTTCTATAAAGGTGAAACAAAAACCTTTAAAATTGCAGTTCTTCCAAGGGAATATCGTTCTAAATTAGCTTCTATTTTGAAAAAATCTGTAAAGAATTATATTGCTTATAGGCTAGATCAAGCTACCAAAAAATTTAAAGAAGAAGAAGATCCTGCTGTTCAAGCTTTACCCGCTTATGTCACCTCTCGCTACATTCCAACCGCTGACCATTTTCCATCGTTAAACATTGAAATTAAGCCCTTATTTTTTTCTAATAGAATGTTTATGCAAACAATGCAAACAGCAGAAAAAATTCTTAAGGCTAGAAAGGAAGAAGAACAAAGGCGAGCTGATGACAATAAGAAAGACGATATTAAACGCACGGAAATCAAGCGCCAAATTCGAAAAGAAGAGAACACAAAAGAAGATATTCGACTGATGGAAGTTCGTCATTCACATGTGAAAGGTGAAGTTAATGCAACAGAAAAAACTCACTCTATTCCTCCTATGCCTTAAAAGAGACCTCGATTTCACAAACATTGGCTAGTACTTCATCATTGTCATTGTCTTGTCATCCCCTGAAAACCGCTTTAATATTCGAGCTATTGTATTTGCAAAGCTGCTTCTTTTTAACTCCATAAATTTACAATTTGGACAGCAAAACCTGCTATAGTCATGAGTTTGGCGTTATAGTTTTTTTTGTTTCAAGTAATCGTTGAAAAATGCGAGGATTATAACGCCTTTAATTTTTTATTTTAAATTCTGGGTTTTGCTTAAAAATTCAGAACTTCTCATTCATCAGGCGTATCTAAATTTTCTTCAAAAGAATTTGATTCATTAAAATCTGATTCATTAGAATTTAATTTATTGACATTACTGATGAATGATGTGCTCGTGTGATAAAACACTTCCATCACATCTCATTGTAAAATGGCAAGCATCTCCAAGAAAGAGATCATTTCTCCAATCCGATTCCCATTCTTGGGGATATTTTTTGCGAATATGTTGAAGTAAATCAACCGCAAAATTGTATAAATCATCATCATATTCTTCATCATTTAACATTTGGTAAGCACAACGCATGTTCTCTTCAAATGACAATTCCTCTATTATTTGCTGTGGCGTATAGCCATTAGAAATTTGAGTTCACTTATGCTCTTTAATCAAATCTAATAGTTGTTTCATCTTATTGACAGTTTGGAGACTTCGCCATTTATGGCGGGAAGGAAGCGCTGCTCCTGTAACAGATTATTTATCTAATTAAAATCTTTATTGCTATTCAATGTAAATGCGCTGTGATTTAAATTTTTCCAATCCTGAACGACGAGTTTGTTCAGATAAAGATAATTATTTTAAAAATGCTAGAATTCATTGGGGTAAACAAAACAAACACTTTCCTAGTGAACACAATTTTTTACCAGATAGAGGGAAAATTTTAATAGAAAAAGCAGATCTTGAGACTTTAGCAAAAAAATACGCGGGGACAGGTCAAAGAGTATCTGGATCAATATTAGAAGCAAATTATAAAGAACGCGTAGATTTTGGAAAAATTATTGGTGAATATGCTTTAAAGGAAGAACGGTGTCCTGTAAAATATTTCCCAACATCAAAAGGAATCATTACATATGCCAAAGATGGTTCGATGCATGTTTGGCCATCTGATCCAGGAGCAATCATAAAATGATAGAAAAACAAAAACACTTGTTATATACCACGGATAGGTTGATTCGTAGTGATTTTAAATCTGAAAAACTTAGGGGTGTAACAGCATTTTGGAAAGATGAAGATCATACAGCTTGCATATTTTTTTATTTTGACGGTCCAATTTCTGATGAAGATATTGATGATGCTTCTGATATATGTGGGGGAATTATTGCTAATTTTCCAGATGGATTCTTAGAAGAAAAATATATTAGATGGGATTATCCAAAACCTATCCCTACTCAATTTTTGGCTTATAAAAGAGATGAGGAATAATCTGTTTGATCTTTGGATCATCCTGAAAGTGAGCCGGATCTAGGGGGTGTCCTTGCGGTGAGCATGCTTAACAGGGAATGAGCAAATCGGCCATTTTTATGGGTATTCATTTTTACCAGGAGTACCTATGAATACCGATTCTATTGAAGAAATCCGCACAACGTTAGTGCTTTTGCGCCAAAACCCCACAATAAAAAAGAGATTCCCTACTGAAACATGGGATACGATCATTCAACTGACAAAAATCTATTCTCATGAAGAGATATGCCAGCGGTTGTAGATTGCTCCTGCTTTACTAAAGCGGAAAATTGAGCAGCGTAAAGCACCAATGGAATTTCATGAAGTCTCACTTAAAAATATTTCTCTAGAGACTGTGACTATTGAACTGATTTCGCAAAATGGCATTCAGGCGAAAGTCCAGGGTTCCCTCTCATGCTTGAATTGTCTTCAACAACTATTGAGAGGGTACATGCTGCAAATTTCCCATACCACACGCATTTTTGTATGCTCATAATTCGTCGATTTCCGGAAGGGAATTGATGGATTGGCTGCATTGTGCAGAGTCAAGCTCGATAGAGATCCTTTCAGCAGAGCTCTTTTTCTTTTTCGCAATCGGAGTTGCTCTTCCATTCGCACTTTGATCTATGATGGTCAGGGATTTTGGTTATGTACAAAGCGGCTTTCGCAAGGTAAATTTTATTGGTGGCCTAGCGACCATATAGACGCAAGGGAAGTTCATAAGAAAGTGGAATCAGGATCGGTTTGTTTTTTACAGGTCGCAAATACGCAGGAAAAAATCTGGATGCGTTGCTAGATGATCATCCAGAAGAGCAACCGCCTCCAATTCAGCAATGTGATGCCCTTTCGAGAAATATTCCAAAAAGCCATGAGACAAAATTAAGCCATTGTCTAGCGCATGCTCGCAGAAAATTTTATGAGCTTGTGGATATATGGCCACAGGTTGTGACAAAAATCATTGGTTTGTTTACTTGTCTATTTGATAACGATCGAACAGCTCCGGAAGATCCAAATGAGCGTCTTAAATGGCATCAAAAGAAGAGCGGGCCCATCATGGAAGAAATGAAAAGTTATTGTAATGGATTGCTTAAGAATAAAGTGGTAGAACCCAATAGCAGTTTGGGCAAAGCAATTGCTTACTTGAATAATCATTGGGAATCGTTTACTCTATTCTTGCGCCTCCGGGTCGTTTTAACAAATAATGAGAACGAACAGCTGATTAAACGCGCAGTATTAAATCGCAAAAATGCCTATTTTTTCCGTAATGAGACGGGAGCAAAAATTGCAGATATTTTAATGAGCATTATCGAGACTTGTGTCTATAATAATGTGAATCCTTGGAAGCACTTAATCATCATTCAAGAACAACAAAAGGATATCCGTCGCAACCCACAATTATAGGCTCCTTGGTGCTATGAAAAACGTCTTAGGGAACTCTGTCCGCCATAACAAACCTGCCTTGTAAAAATTTATGCGTTCATAATAATCGATTGGTTTATTTTCCGTTAAGCATGCTCACCGCAATGACACCTTAGTTTTCTACGCTCATTTATTTAGTCAGAGGTAAGTTGAATGAGGGTCCGTTCAAACCAATCATCTCTAGAGTAAATTTCATTAATTTTTCTATTCAAATTATCATACTTGTTTTTAAGTTCAATGGTTTCATGGTGCTCTGGATCAGCTGCGAAGCAAACTCGGTTAATCGATGCAATGATATAAAAATCATGCTCATGTAGTGATTGCAATTTGTCATTTACAAAGTTCAATTTATTTTTAATTGAATCTAATTTATAGATACCAGACTTTTTTTTCTTTTCTAAATTATCAGTTAAATCTTCTCTATATTGAAATAACATAGAATTATGTTTGCCAAACCCTAATAGAATGCCAAGTAATCCTACATTATGATGCAGAATATCGAATACATCTGTATTTTCATCTTCAAATTGAGTAATTAGGTTATCTGCTGACACATTAGGATTAATCTTTTGTTTAAATAGATTGATATTTTGGTTAACCTCTCTCTTAAATGATTTAATATTTATTAGGAAAATCCTCCTTTGATCTCCTATATTTTTCTCTAATAAAAGATAGCCTTTTAACTTAAATTTACTTTTATGTTTCTTCCATGTTTCCCATCTTTTCTTAAATAGTTTTGACGGTTCTCCAAAAAATTCTAAGGTATCTTGGCAGTAGTCTTTTAAAGATAAGAATTCTAAAAGTTGATTTGCAGAGTATTCATTAAGAAGTGAATCCGAAAAAGACATAGGTTTATCACTATATAAAGAATATGCAAATTCTTCATATTTAAACAGTTCGCGAAACAAATTTTTAATTTTCAACTGATCTTCATTGGAAATAGAACAAAAGATGGCCAACGAATCTGATTTAATTTCACTAGCCAATAAAAATTGGCTAGCAAATAAAAAGACAATAAAGTTTATTATTTTGGACATGGTTTGCGACTATCATGGACTTTTCCACATTTCAAACACAACATAGATCTACATTCAATATCTTGAATATAAATTCCATTAGAATCCACTGCAATGCCTTCAACCTGAATAAAATTGCCATCCATATTAACATAAATGGCATTAGGAGCTACGTAAACAGAACCTGGGGCCACATACAACCTACCGTCCACATCGCTAAAAGAGCTGGCAAAGCACTGAAAACTTAATATACATCCTAATAAACTTAACATCATTTTCTGCATAAGATCCTCCATTTGGTTAAAGCGAATTTGAAAGTTAAGGAAAATACTTGTAAATTAAAATTTTATCAATAGAATTTTACAAATGAGGAACTAATTGTAGAAAATGGTTCATGAGCATATTTTAGAGTATAGGGCAAATAGAAAAATGACCTACACACAGTTACAAACTATCAATAACCATAAATATTCAGAAAATCAAATACAAACCATCTACAGGCTTCTATATTCAATTTTCTTGTTTCGTGTTAACAGCTCCTCTCTAACGAAAGAAAGATATCTGAACTGTTACGAAATTTTTTCCATTTCTTTGCTTTCTTGTAGAAGATTCATTTTATCTATCTCTGCCTTTAGAAGCTCTTTTTCTTTACGCAATAGCTTCTCCTCGAGTTTTTTAATCTCGCTTTTTTAGCAGAAGTTGATAAAATTTAATCACATAACAAGATAACAATTCTTAGTAATCAAAGCTTCGTCTAGAGACTTCGTTAATGCTTTAGAAGAAGCTTAGCTGACATGTCCTTATCCGTTACAAGAAATCTTAAAGTAACTTCTTGAAAGATTTTATGATATGTAAAAGTGGTCAAGGGGTCCTCATAGAAATGGAAAAGATGGCCGAGATGATAATAAGAAAGGAAATCTAAGTGAATATCCTTTCTCAGCATTCCCAAATGAATTCTAAGTAGGAATTTCTTTTCTGTGATATGCCCAATATTCATGTTCTGGCAATTTGGCTGGATCATCTAATCTAATAAATTTTTTCACTAATTTTTGCACTACTAAAATTGGCAACTATTTCTGTTACAACGCAGCTAAAATTATTCCATAATTCAGGTGAAATTTCACCATCATGGTAAAAATAAACAACAATGGTATTATTTTTCCATTCTACAGCAACACCTCTTAAAGAAGGAATGACCTCTCCTAATAATGCGCGTTGTGTTACTAATAATAGATCAATAATATTATTCATTTTTTTTCATTGAGCTTAAGATCTTGAAGGAAACACATGAATAAATCCTTCCATATCGTAATGACAATAACATATTGAGATGATCAGCTCTACTATTAATTCTCAAAATAGGAACATTTCTTTTGCTAACAAATGCCTCCTAAATACCTATACAATCTATCTTCTATAGCATGAATAGAGCCTCTAAAAACTATGCGAGCACAATGGATCTATCAAGAATCAGTCCTGGAAATGCGTATGAAAAAAAGTATATATGCGCACTAGCACACATGGATAAACCACGAAACATGCCTAAGCGACGTATTCAGTCGCCCGCCGCTTCGCTCTGGGCTCTGTGCGGGGTTAAGGACCCACCGTTCGGTCGCCCTCCGGGCTCGGTCACGGTGGGCTAGAATCAGTCGTCCTACGGACTCTAGTGGCATTATCAGAATGCCTTGACTACCATTCAATGGCTTCTAAATTGCCGCTAGAGTCCGGAGGACGACTGTTACTAGCCCACCGTGACCGAGCCCGGAGGGCGACCGAACGGTGGGTCCTTAACCCCGCACAGAGCCCAGAGCTGGGATGAGAAAACGAGGGCTAAAAACCGATTTTTACACAGCTAAAATCGCTAACGGTTCTGGTTCCAATTTATTTGATTTTATAGTAAGTTCAATGACATCTGAATTTACTTTGCCCAAACTCAAAACTTCTTTTCGTTTTGCTAAATCCGTTTTGCCAATCCATGTTTCTTCCCATTCCTCCAACATTTCGACTGACACCGTTTCTAAAGCCTCTTGTAAGATATCACAATTATTTTCCCCAACCATTCCTGCAAGACTTAGGATACTTTTAGTTATACTAGATGTCGCTTTGGTTCTCTCTACTATTATTTTCTGTCTTCCTATCAAAGACTCTATTCCTTCGCTGCTTCCCACTAACACCTGTCCCTTGGATAGCACTCTACCTTCCTGTTTCAAAAAATAAAAAATCTCTTTTGCCAAATGTAGTGCTTCTGGTTTCAAACTTCTAAAGTGAAGTCTTGCTTTAAGAAAAAAAGTCGCATAGCTTCGTCTATGAAGACCTTCAGTTCTTACTAAATGCCTTGCCAAACGAATGATTTCTATCATCTGAGCATATTTTTCAATGACTTCTTCGAAATCGACTATCCAACCAGCTTTATCTTTTAATCTATTTATATCTAAATGGGGAATCGTCTCTTGCATTTGAAGAAGGTTTAAAATATCTTGTAGCCAATCAATTAAAATATCAGCATTCATGAATCGCGCTTTTTCTCTTTGTTTGGGAGGGCTCAAAAAAGCCTCTGGACTCTGTTTTGTCTTTTGTTTTGTATCTGTAATCAATTGAATTATGTGTTTCCAAGTATCATCTTTTTCCAGTTCCTTTTTTAATAGAATTGCTAGTTTATGGACCACATCATAGGTGTTTATTGTTTTTTCATGGTTTTGGCAATATAGTCTTACACCTTTATTTACATCACTGCCATGATCTGCCACTATCTGCAGAAATGGGCCAATTTTTTCCGATATTTCTTCTAAAACATGCGCAACTTTTTCACCAGTTGATGAATTCATGGGTTGTAGCGCTAGTGGTTGGAAATCTTCATGATGAATATCAAAGCTGCCCCTTTTTTCAAACTTACTTTGTAATGTACTTAATTGAACTCCAAGAACTATTAAGCACTTTTGGTAACCAGCTTGAACTTTAAAATCAACAAGGATAATCCAATCTGAAGCCTTTTCCTTAGCCTTTATAAGCTTGTAAAGCCCATATCGTAAAAACCACAATTCGACGCTTTTCCATGAAGGCTGGAAATTGAAATATTTAAATATTGGAATGTTACAACTCTGCATGGAGATGAAAATTCGCTGAATCGCTCTAAATGCTATTGCAGCTAATGCAAGTGAAATCACAAAAAATATAAATAATATAGGATATTGATGTCGAGCGACCCTTCGATTGTTGCTAATTTCTTGCTCAATTATTGCACAAGCTTTTTTTTTAATTCATCAATTTGCTTGTCTTTGATTTTACTTTTCTCTTCTACCTCTTCTAATCTCGACTGAAGGCATTTTATCTGTTTGTTTAATGCCAAGATATTATCTTGTTCCTTTTGTAGCCTTTCTCCTAATCGTTTCTTATCAGTCATTAGAGCTTGAATCTTAGTTCTTTTTTCTGCGTTTCTTTGCTTCCATTCATCACGACTTTCCTGGTAATGCTTCACTTGTTTACGTATATCTGAAGGACGCTCATGCTTTTGAGTGCTTTTTGAATCCATTTTATGCCTCATCTAATTTTGAGCAATCAATTATAAAAGCCTCTTTTTAAAAAGCCAAGCGAATTTAAAATAGGAGGAAAAGCGTTCTAATAATTAGTTGTTAAATATTTTTTTGTTTTCTCATCCCAGCCCAGAGCGAAGCGGCGGGCGACTGAAGGCGTCGCGTAGCCTACGCTCATCTCTTAGCTTGATGCGTATGGGGCATTGCTCTGATCTATTGCACTTACCGCCCTTCAGGCCCTGAACATTGGACATTTTTGGAAGACCTCCTTCTATAACGATTGTAGGGGCTATGCCTATTAAATGGTACCTACTCCACAATCATTTTAGGAACGGTTAACAAATAAAGAAGTGAAAAATTTTTAGGTTTAGGCAAAATAAATTCAAATGTCATTGAGCTTATTAGAATCAGATAAATTGAAACCAGAATCGTTAGCGATTTTAGCTATATAAAAATCGGTTTTTAGCCCTCGTTTTCTCATCCCAGCCCAGAGCGAAGCGGCGGGCAACTGAAGTCGTCGCTTCGCTTGCTTCCTCTTTTAGCAACCGAACGGTAGGTTCACAACCCTCACATAGACCAGAGGGCAGCGGCGTGGCAATTGAATGCGTCACCCTGCCTTCCTCTCTTAAATTGCTGCATATGCATAGCGTAGCTAAGTAGCAAAATTCCAAACTACAACAAGTAATTGAATCATAATGCTAAACCCCATTTAGAAATTCTTAGGTAAGAATTATACTCCAATGGGATGGTAATGCAAGATTTTTGTGCGCAGGTCATATAAACTAATTTTTCGAGAAATATAAGATCAATAAAACCAAGAAGATTATTTTATCTCTTTTTATTGATTTTCGGATTTGACTCTATTCAAAAACATATAATTTTTATTTTACTTGCTAATTTGATGGTAATTTAATATTTTCCTTTACCATCCTAAAAAAGGAGGAAAACAAATGAAAATTCGAAAAGCATTTTTAGTTTTAGGGCTATTCTTAGCTTATACGTGTAACTCTTTCGCAAGTAGTCATTTGAAAAATGAACTAGATATTAGTTCTTTTTTGAGCTCAAATAAAGTGGTTGACAATAAGATCTATCTACAACCAGGAACAGTCTATGTAGCTCCTGATCAGATTCTTCTAAATATAGAAGGGCAATTATTACCTATAGGAAATTTATCGGCAGATGCCGAGGGAGTTTTTGTTTTTATTGAAGAATTGGTAACGGCTGCAAAAAAAAATAATGAAGCCTGGACTTGCCGTAAGTGCCAAAGGGTAAACTCGATGGAAGATAAATGGTGTAGAAGATGCGGAAGAGCTTGGGATGAGTAAATGAGAAGATATCTTATATTTTTTACTTTTTTTCTTATAAATCAAATTTTTTCTCAGGATATATCAAATATCCTGAGTTTTATTCCTACGGAAGAAAAAGTAGCTCTTAAAAAACTTTTTTATTGGATGATGCGTAGCGACAATTTAAGCTATAGCTTATTTGGTGATAAGCCTATATCATTATCTGGTGATTTTACAGTTACTCCTTTAGGAAATGTAATCATGGGAGATAGAAGAGCATACCTATTTTGGAAGTATTGGCAAATATGGGAAAAATATGAAAAAGAGTTTGTCATAAAAAATTTTTTGTTTATAAAAGAGCCATCTATTACAACATCAGATGTAATAAATATCATTTTTATAAACAAAAAAGAATTTATTAACATAGTTGGTAAACATATTAATATTTTTAAAGAAAAACTAGGATATGATTTGACACCCGAACATTTACTTAAAAAGATAGAAGACAATCGTAAATTTGCTAATATTATTAAAAATGATGAAGTTCTATGGGGAATTTTATTAGGATATGGGGTTCACAATGCTAAACTATATGATAGAAAATATCGATTAGAGCGCTTCTTATACTTCGATGAAATTCCAAAACTTCCTATTAAAAAACCATCTCCATCTAAAAGCTTCTCCTCAATAGAAGAAGAATTTGATTTCTTAGAGTCAAAAATAAAGCCATTTGGGGAGTATGGGTATTCACCCCTAATCCAAAATTCTGTTCATTTTATGATAGACCCTCAGCATCCAGAAACAAAAGCCTTGGAAAAAAAATATCGTGAACTTCGCGGCAAGATCTCTGTTATTTATTCTAAAGGCGATTTCCTGGAAATTACTTTATCTAAGCTTACCTCGAAAGATTAAGCCCATATCTTATGCAGTCTGATAATTTAAATTGAAGGTGCATCAACAGTTTTATGGCGTGTATGATGCTTATAAAATTTCTTTTGGTAATAGTTCAGATAACCTTTCCTTCGTCGGGACAGCTGGAAATGCGTATGAAAAAAATATACATAGCACACACAGGATAAACCACGAAATATGCCTAGCTAAGTTAAGCGACGCCTTCAGTCGCCCGCCGCTTTGCTCTGGGCTCTAGGTGAGGGTATGAACCCACCGTTCGGTCGCCCTCCGGGCTCTGTCACGGTGGGCTAGTATCAGTCGTCCTCCGGACTCTAGCCGCAATTTAGAAGCGATTGAATATTAAGCAAGCCATTTTCATAATGAGGCTAGAGTCCGAAGGACGACTGATACTAGCCCACCGTGACAGAGCCCGGAGGGCGACCGAACGGTGGGTTCATACCCTCACCTAGAGCCCAGAGCAAAGCGGCGGGCGATTGAAGGCGTCGCTTAGCCTAGCATATGGGCTCTTTCACCTGAGCTATAAACAAACGTCCTACGGACTCTAGCAGACTTTATCGGTCTTTCTCAAGACATTTCAGATTGATCGACCAGCCATTTTATTCCCCAATGTTTATTTAAAATCTGAATCTCTTGATCAAATGTTTTGCTTTTATGATGTTCCTTCTGATTGTCAATGTATTTTATTAATGCGTCAAGATGAGTAATGGAACAAGAAAAAGCTCCATAGCCTTCTTGCCAAGCAAAATCAACCATTCCCTCTTTTTTCATCCAACTTGTGCTATAAGATTTTAGTTCTTTCAACAAGATACTGATGGCAATAGAAGCATGCATTTTCAATAAAATATGGAGATGATCAGCTGTACCGTTAATTCTTAAAATAGGAACATTTCTTTTTCTAGCAATGCCTCCTAAATACGTATACAATCTATCTTCCATAGCATGAGAAATTAGAGGAAGTCTCCCTTTTGTTGAGAAAATCACGTGAAGGTACACTTCTATACAGCTGTGAGACATTTATTCACTTCACTTTAGTTTTAGAATTATTTTATTCTCTTTCTTTATCTTGCGCAATTTCACGGCTTATTTGAATTAGCTTTTGCCTTTTGAAGGATGGCAACAGCTTCATCATAGGTTTCATATTTTTCAGATTTATAGCCAAATCCATCGCTTTCATCTTTTGTAAAATAACTAATTTTACCTCTAGAAGCAGCTGCAATAAAAATATTAGGATGCAATACTTCCATTCTATCATTAGGATTATAATTAAAGATTGCTATGTCAATATTTTATGCTTTAAAAGGGTAATTTTTTAGTAAGGGCCTTAATTCTTTATCATTATTTACAGCCTCCAAGTAATCATGAAGACAGTTAATAATTAAATTTCTTGCCTCTCCTTCATTCGGAGCAGAACCATAGCGCTAAAAATCCAAAGACATTAACCATATTCCAAGATCAGTACCGCCTCCAATACCGCATTGGGATATACCATATTTGTTACCAATATATTTTCTTTCGTGGGCTATAAAAGCATATAACATTTTACCTTCATTTGATATTTCTGGATCTGAAAGTTCGTAAGCATATCTTTCTCCCTAGAACACCCAAGAATAAATAGGCAAATAATTGTTAATGCAATGAATAAAAAATTAATAAATGTATTCATTTGTGTTTACTTTATCTTTGAAGGTATTCTTTCATATTTCTTTCAAGGACACCCCTATAAGTTGGGCTATTAAAAGAATGATCAAGCCATGAATTAGCTTTGAGATGCCGCTCCAACGTCACAACCGTATCTCTACACCTCCAACGTGTCCCGCCATATCCGCCAAAGGAATGAAATCTGCTGTGCTTCATAATGTTTGATGCTCTTACAGAGGCTTGGATCAATTTATTCGCCCGGTGCTACTGCGATGACTTCAATTTGCTGGCGTAATTCAACGGGAAAATTCATTAAGGCATTTCTAACATACACTGCTCCTCTGCTATGATAAATCATAAGAAATGTGGCATTAATAGGACAATTCTTAAAAAATTCATACCACATGTTATGCAATTCCCTTCCCGCTTCATAAGCTTCATCGTTGCGAATCGCATTCAGATAACCACGCAAATCCACGTTAATTCCAAGACAAGGTGTATGGCTCTTGATATTCAATAGGAGCGGCTATCAGCAAAACCAAAGGCCATAAACAAGTCCAGAACAAGAGCAAGCGCCGCATGATCACCTCGTGTATAGAAATAATAATTAAAATTTTAATTAAAATTTGATGGTCGTATTTTTTCCCTCTTTCTTTGTCAAGTTTTTAAAATAAAGCTTTTGATTTTTATTGAAATTATCTTTTAAGCCCGATATAAAGCTTTGACCATCCATTAACAATAGGAGAATAGTATGAATACTAGCGCGTCTGTTCCATTATCCACACCTGTTTCTAATTGCTTCACCAGTCATTTCACAACGTTGCCAGAATACCAAGCAAAAGAAAGTTCTATTGCACGTTTACCATTACCATTAGACCTAGCTTGGCAAATTCAAGCAAAGCTGAGTCCTCAGGCTCTTAATAGCATTGGAAAGGTCAACGATGCGCTTAAGATAGCAAAAGCAAGCATGGAGGGAAGTCTATTCGCTCAAACTCAGTATGGAATAAGTGTAGTTGCTATGCGACGGCAATTTGTCTATGCGGAAGCCAATGGTGTATGTCAGCGCTATAATCCAGAAATAGAAGCGCTTGCCAAGCAGGTAAAGAATATCGCAAAACAAGTCAAAGAAGTTGCTAGAGAACCTGCTGTATTAGAAGAAAAGAAAGCTGCCATTTTAGCTAAATTAGGAGAAATCAGCGAGACCTTAATTCACTTACGCGACAAAGTCATAGAAGAAAAAAAGGAGCTTAAGACCTCGACGCTAGCAAACGATCCACGTGTCATTAAGAAAAATATCCAACCCTTTGATAAATTAGGATTGCAACATCAAACCTATCTGACACAAGTACAAGAATGGCAGCAAAAGCAAGTTCTTACTGAGAATGCTTCAGAAATTGATTGCTGGAAATGGAAAGGAAAAATTAAGGCAATTCAACGTGTAGAAAATCAATGTGCCTACCTTGAAAATAGCCTTTATGCAGTTGAATGCAGCCTAACATCTTTACGAAATAATGCGAATAATGAAAAGTTTCATCAACCCACTCCATCTACGCCAGAAAGAGAAGGAGTAAGAGTTTTCAATATGCACTCTAATATGCCATTCCCATTTCCTTTTGAATTTAATGCTTCATCATCAGAAACACATGATTCTGAACTGCACAATCTCGCGTTTAAAATGACGTTATTGAAAATGATGGCAGATCTTAAAGAGCAACATAAGCAAAGCAATCAGTAGGCATTTTCATCATTTTATCCACTTTATTCAATTCAAATCTTTTCAACAGAAATGAAAGAATAAAGATAAAAACCAAATTTAGTGTTCTCTAATTTGCGCTCGATTAAAGTGCAATTAGAGAACATCTTCTAAAGATCATAAGATACATATTCCAATTTTTTATAAGGATGAATATCTTAAATTCTTGAAACATCATCCCGTAAAATATGATGAAAAGATTTGTATGGGATCACCTTTACTGTCCTTAACGCTGCTCCGTAGCTTAATGATCTTTTTGGATACTCCCCCACATTCCGCTTCAGGCCTACCGGAATTACGCTGCATGCGGGGCTTCCCACTTTTATCGCTCCGCGATATAGCAAGAAATTAAAGTTTTTATCATCTTTTAATTAACGTATAGATATTTATTTTATGTCTGAACATTGTTTTAAAAAGCCGTCAACTTGACCGCGGTGTGTATCATATTGGACCCACTTATACCGCTTTAATATAAAAAAACTCATGTGACAGATTACTAGCAGAACTTATCGAGAAATACGGAAAAGAACCCGAAGATAAGGAATAAGTGATCAATACCAATCAATTCCAACTGTTTAAAGTGCTAGCATTTCGGACACTCCCTAAGGATTGAACTCTCTAAATCTATTTTAGACAGAAAAAAATTGAATGCCATTTGCAAGATTGACTAATAATTGATTGGACCTGAAGAGTGAGTGAAGTCTTATTAGAATTTCCCTTCCAACTAGACTTTTTTTCCACTCAAGTTTATACACAAGTTTTAATTGACGGTATAGGTATGTCCAAACAAGACAGGTAATATTAATCTAAGGTAAAATATGCAATTTACTCACTATCTATGGCTTATTACATTGATATGCGCAATTGCTAGCATCAAAATAGCAAATCTTTCCTTCTTACATGCCACTATTTTCCCTCGGGATTTTATGGACTTGCCTAAAGAAGATAGAGCCCTCTTGCGCGATCTCATTCTACTCAATTATCCCTCCGACGATTGGCGAAAAGAGAGTCATCACAAACCCAATCCTGATCCTATCTATGATGTGGCAATCATTGGTGCAGGCATGGCGGGATTAACTGCAGGAGCCGCTCTTTTCAAAGAAGGAATCTATCATATTAAATTATTCGATCAAAATCCGCAAGGTTCGGAAGGTCCATGGACAACCTATGCGCGCATGAAAACACTGCGAACAGGAAAAGATATTATGGGACCCGCCTTGGGAATTCCTCATTTAACTTTTCATGCCTGGTTTGAAGCTGTATTTGGAGCAGAGGCATGGAAGCGGCTGGTAAAAATCCCCAATGGTCTATGGATGGACTACCTTAAGTGGTACCGGCAAGCCATGCAGCTTCCAGTAGAAAATCATTGCATTTTACTGTCCCTCATTCCTAAAGAAGATGGTTTTGAACTAGAATTTCAGCAATTTGGTCAAACTCTCTTAGTCAAGGCTCGCAAAGTTGTTCTGGCAACTGGACGAGCAGGTTTTGGGGGACCTGTTATTCCCGAATTTGCTCAACACCTGCCTAAATCTGTCTATGCACACACAACGGAACCTATTCAATTTGAAACTTTGCAAAATCGCCGCATTGGAATTATTGGCGTCGGTGCCTCTTCCTTTGATGCAGCTGCTGTTGCTTTAGAAACAGGTGCCAAAAGCGTCGATCTTATCATGAGACGCGCCCGTTTGCCTAATGTCAATAAATTTGCCAGCCTCCCCTATAAAGGCTTCAGTCACGGCTATTTCCAATTAAGTGATGAAAAGCGTTGGCAATTTATTTCTGCAGCTTTGGACGCCGCAATTCCTCCTCCTATAGAAGCATTAAAGCGGGTAGAAGGAAATCCCAATCTGCGCATTTTATCTGGTACGGCGATTTTGCGGATGAGCTATGATGGCTCGCAAATCAATATAGAAACCAACCATGGCATTTATTCTTATGATTTTTTAATTTTAGGAACAGGATTTCATATTGATGGCTATCAACAACCTGAACTGCAACATGTGATTGATCACATTGCTCTTTGGAAAGATCGCTTGCCTGCCGAGATCATCAAGACACATTCAAAAATGGGAGATTTTCCTTACTTAGGCCCTTCTTTTGAATTCATGCCCAAAAAGCCAGGGACAGCTCCTTATTTAAAAAACCTCTACTGTTATAACTATGGAGCTACATTAAGCCATGGAATACTGAGTAGCGATATTCCTGCCATTAGTATTGGAGCGACGCGCTTAGCACAAGGTATTGCAGCCGATTTTTTTGTTCAGGAGAGTGATTGGTTTTTGCAGTGTTTAAAAAATTATCAGCAAAAAGACTTTGAGCAAGAGGACTATGAACTCATCATTGAATGATTTGATCTAAATTGACCTTATTCCCTTCCTATTTGTTTTTATAAAGCATAATCCAATATTAATTTTTTTAATTTATTAAAAATTAAAAAACAGCCTTAATTTATAATTAGTTATAATAATATATAAAAATAACATAAAATTGTAAATTAACTTTTAATGTTATATAATAAAAATAGTAGTTTTATTAAATAATTTCAAGAGTTTATATATGAATAATTCTTTATTTGATGGCGCCTACTACTTAAATCATTTAGATAAAGTACTTTCCTCTATCAGCAATTCTTCAGTAGAGGGTGGGAAAGCGAAAATCAAACAGGCGGCGAAGGGTGTTGGGACATTTATCTCGCGCAATTTGAACTATGTGGCAGGCGATAAACATTGGTATGACAATACAATCGCGCATCAAGTTATCCAGTATTACCTTTGGGAAGCCAAGTTTGATCCCGCTAAGAATGCTCAGATTTTGGCAATCTGTCAAGAGCTTGAGAAAGTAAAAGACTTGCCCCTAATAGACAAAATTCAATTAGATCTTGCAAAAAAAGCGTGTCGTCCCCTTCCTGATGTATCAGAAAAAGTTCTCTTTCATATTCATGGTGATGAATTTGGACTTGGCAGTGAGCTTGAAGGGGCCCATTTATCCGACCTCCTCGAATATCTCGAAAAATTTCTCACTACACGTAAAGAAAGTAACCTTGACCTCTATCAAATTGATGATGAACTTTTAGAAGAAATTCGCTCTGCCATGCTTCTTTCATTCGCATTTGATGCAGAACGTGCCACAGAAAAAGTACAGGAAAAAAGAAAGAATATGACTCTAACCTATATTCGAGAACTTCCTCTCGAATTTTTAGTAAAAGCTAAAGAAAAATTGAGCAAAGCCTTTGAAACAGAAAAACCTATTCTTCTACCGGGAGGGTGGATTGGAAAACCCAGCGGACATAGCATGTATTATGAGGTTATTCCTCAAAAAGGGGGCAAGAGAGCAAACTTGCGGATTTACAACCTTGGAGCAGGCTCAAATTATCATCAGACAGCTGTTGTAAAAGGGAAACTCAAGATAGCGCCTTATACAGAATGGACAGGAATTGATAAAGAAAAGTTTTTAAGCGATCCCTTTCTTAAAGGAATGTATGAAACGCGAAAATTGAGTGAAGATCAAGGAGTATCCACTGAATATAATGCTTCAGATATTTATCAAGCCCTTCGTGAATTTTTAAATCCTAAGAGTATTTTGGAAGAAAAGGATGAATTAAAATTAATGACTGGGCAAAGAGCTGGCACATGTAGTTATCGTTCCTTATTAGCCTTTTTAGCGACTCGTATGAAACGTGAGGATTTCAAACGCCTGACATTGGATATTCAATTTCATTCACTTATCAATCGAGTCAACAAAGCTTCAGCACCTAGTCAAAGAGAGCTAAGGCTCATCAAAAAATCTCATCAAAAATTGAGCCGTAAGACTCAGAAAGCCTATCATCAACACATTATTAATAAAAATGACCTTAAATTGTACACCGAAGAACTTTCCAATCTGAAAACGCATGTTGAAGATCTTCAAGTTCATCAGAAAGCCTCTACAGCTTCTTCTTCTAAATTTTTGCATGATTACCAACAACCTCAAGAAACCATTTTAACATCCTTAGTTGGTCAAGAAAAGTTGATTTTGGACGAGCAAGTCAAAAAAGGAGTTGAGAAACCTATTCCTCAACATGAAGTAAAATATTATTTACAACTTAAGGAGTTATTAAAAAATGATAAAAGGTCGTTACAAGAACGGTTTGATAAAGCTAGCGAAATCTGTAAGGAAGCCTTTGCTCAGGGTGCCTTTCAAGCATCGACACTTGCGATGAATTTGTTAGTTCAATTGGATGAGTTAAAACGGGTAGGGAGTCAAGATTTAAATCAAATCAAACTAGAAGTTGAGACACCTATTCCTCAACCTGAAGTAAAATATTATTTACAACTTAAAGAGTTAAAGAATGAAAAAATAGCGTTAAAGGAGCGGTTAGAGAAAGCTGAAAAAATCTGTCAGGAAGCCCTTGCTCACAATGCCTATCACGCATTGGAACTTGGAATGGTTGAATTGGCACTCTCTCTTCCCAGTCGTTTGGATGAGTTAAGAAAGGTAGGAGGTCAAGATTTAAATCAAATGAAAAACGCCATTTCAACGTTGGGCCGGATTTCGCAATCCTTTTTCAACAATTGTTTTTGGATGCCGGAATCTGAAAACGTTCATCCAAGGCGACTTTATGTGCTTATAAAGCTTTTTTGGATGCAGATGTCCTTAGCTCATCAAGTTGAGCCAAAATGGAAGGTATGTGCTTATAACCTACCTAGTCAAGACCTCTTATTTAACTTTTGCGATTTCCGGTTCGAAAAGGACTTCCATCAATTAAAATTTGATAGTTATAATGATAATCTTCAATACATTCTTAATTTTCAATATCAATCTGACAAGGATGAACCTATTGGTGAAAATGCGGCATTGGTATTTGAGCAGAAAAAACAAAATTATCATCAGACGATGGATGCTGCCTATCTTTTTCCTGAGCTATTCCCGGACATTGCCAAAGAATTTTCCAAACTTGCCCCGCATGAACAAATAGCACATCTCTATGCTAGCGATCAATTACCTGATTGGATAAAAGCCATTCGGAATACTCATCTTGCTCTTATCTATTTAAAACAAGAGCCAATCGCTAAGCCTCCAAGTACAAATGCGCCTCTCAATTTTGAATTCAATGTTCAAGATCAACGTGACAAAAGTCAAGTATGGATCAGCGTGAACGGAATTGACGGAAATCTACAAGAGCTTTACCCAGAAATTAAAAAAATGCGTCAAAACCCACAGGACCGCTTTGCAGGACTTTATCTCCCTTTTTCCTCTTCTCAAAGTAAAATGTTATTTAAAGCCATGCAAAAATATGATTGGAGTATGACCTATTGTGAGAAAGATGTTGTTTGCGATCAATCCGCTCTGTACCAACTTAATTTACCCGACGAGGAATTTAAGGAATTGATGCATATCATAACGGGAAAGACAACAGGAAAACAAGAAGCATTGGCATTTTTTCAAAATCATCCTGAGAAACTGAAGGATCCTGATTATCAGATATTTTTTAAGATTTTCTTTCTGCATACAAATTTCAAGTCTCTTATCGATGAAATAAAAATAAATGATACCTTTTCGGATAACTTAGCCACATTTATTGAAAATACCTATAAACATTATCGTGCTCAAAATGAACTGCAAACTTGTGTTTTTCTTTTGCAAATGGCCCATGAATTTTCAGGCTATTCACCCGAAAAAACATTTTACAAGACTACCCTCACAGAATTGCGTCAACTGTTATCAAAAGTCGCTTTAGAAATAGAAGAAAAGAGTCTTCTTTATGCTGAACTTATCGCACAAATTTCAAGAAAGGAAGAGCTCAGTGAAGAGGAAGTGAAAGAATTACTCATCGGAACAGTTTACTTAAGGCAAAATCCTGTTATCCCGAAATGGTTAGATCCCCTCACAAATATGGCCGTTCGCGATTCCGTCATTATCCACTCTGAAAGGATTTTAAAGGCATTAAAAACAGAGAAAGGGGCAAATCAAGTTCTTCTCAACGAAATTCTCCATTCGATTTTCCCTTCAGCAAAAGAACAACAATGGAACATCAACCAAGTCGGGGATCAAGTTGAATTTATCTCACTCAATGGACGTTACCGATATATGCCTTTAAGCAGACAATTCCAGGAAATAGATCAAGAAACCCCTCTTCCTCTGCAAGTGCGAGAACATCCTTATTTTCGCAAGTTTTTTCCAACTATTCGTCAAGGCATGACTTATCAGGGTAACATCTATCGTTTTACCGATAGCAAAGGACAAGAAACACTTGTCAAACTAACAGAAAATCAACTCATTATCGAGCAAAAACGAGATGGAAAATGGCTTAGATTTGTCCCATCCGATCAAATGGTTCAAAAAGTGGACGACATCCTGCATTCATGCCTAATTAGCCGTCACTTGGTTCATCACTTTACGCATTGGCAAGATCCTGTCGATCCAACTCAAATAATCATGATAGATCCCCTCACTCATCTTACAGCCTATACAGCTAAAGTAGAAGGAAATCAAATCGTTGAAATCCGCCGCGAAAAAGATGGTGCTCGTTTAGGGAAATCATCACACGTCCTCAATCACTTTGAAGATGATGCATATGTCCAAGAATGGTTTAATGATGCTGGAAAATTGATTGAAATTGAACTTCCTCGCTTTGATTTAAATTTTAAATTTGATTCAACACATCAACACTTCATATGCGAACAAAAAAAAGGATATTTTCTTGATTTCACTCGGGTAGAAACTCTCGGGGTCTTTAACCATTATCTTTCATTGAAAAATGATCAAGATAAAGAGCTTGTTCTAATTCCAAAACAGGAATTCCAAGCACCCTCTAAAAAAGAAGTTTTAGAACCAAGGTATAAAATTAATACTCAAGTAGCTCTAGAAAATCGTGAAAAACAAAATTTTTTCACCTATGAAATCAATGGAAAGAAACAAATTGTGAGCCCTACTATTGAATCGAGTTTATATCTCTCTCAAGTGCTGACTTTGGTTCAAGAATACGACACTGCTGCAGCCACTCTGTTAAAAGGAGGAGTCAAACTTAGTCCTTATACAGAAAATGAAAGGAAAATTCTGGAAGATCTCATTGCTTTGCATGAAGTCAATGGTGATGAGTCAGGCAATGCATTAGCCATTCGCAGCTTTGCCAGCTATTGCCTTGTTCACAATTCTATCACACATCAAAAAGAACTATCTCAACAGACTTTGAAACTCGTAAATGTAAACTACCATAAATACCTCGAGCATTTTTCCCATGCGACTGCTCTTCATTTAGAAAAAGCAGAAGAAATTTTTCTTCTGAAACTTCTTCTCAATCAGCAGTTTGATCCCGTGTTATTTGTGAGATTAAAGCAGTTAGATCCCGAGTATGCTCAAACCCTCACCTTTAAAATTGAAGAGAATCTTACACCTGGAAAAAAAGAGGAAGAATTCAATCCATTTCAAGGCGTCAATTTAGAATTCAATCACAATAATTCACAACCCCCAAACAAAGAAAACATTTTAGTCACCCGCCCTGGAAAGATCATTTCAAAACGGCTCGGCTATTTTTTCCCCCTTGCATTGCAGGGAACAGAGGAAGAAAAAGAAACTCTTCGCAACTACTTGCCCTTTCTCAAATATGAATCTTCAGGCAAGTATTTAGGATTAGCTCTTTTCCTAGAAATAGTTCTTAATTATCCACAAGACTTTTCCCTTCCTCCTAAAAATATAGGTTTTTTAAATGAGGATTTTGAAGAATGGCAAAAAACAACCTTGAAACAAGCCCACACTCATCGTCAGGATTTAGTTTTTTCTGAATTAAAAGAAAAAGACATCTCCCTTCCTAAACAGGAAATCGCAGAGAATCCCCAAATCGTAAATAAATTCAAGCAGCAAAAAATGGATTTTGCACTTAATTTAACGCCTGTGCCCCTTTTTGCGAAAGAATCGGAGCCTTACTTTACCAAGGCTGAGCCAGAAGAACAGCAGATTTCTTCCGCAAAAGAAATGCAAAAGATAGTCAAATTGACTTTAAGTGAACTTCCTAAAGATATCGAACCTTTAGAAAAAGCGGAATGGGAGCGAATCGAGAAGGATTTAAACGACTATGCATCCCAACAACAAGTGTCTACCTATTTTCCTAAGGATAAAAACTCTTTTCAACAGCTTTCGGATAAGATTAATGATAAAAAAAGTGAAATCGATTCATTATTAGAAACGAAAGAAGTAGATATTCTTGCATTAGCCAATCACATGCCTATAGGAAAAACTGAACAAGAGTTAAGCAAACTCGAAATCTGGGGAAAAACAAGAAAAGTTGTGACTTTGGAAGACCTTATTCTTTGTTTTGGAAGAAAAGATTTAGAAGCAATCCTTAAGGGCAACCCTGCTCTCACCCTTGATGAGGCGAAATTGTTAATGTCTCAAATCGGAGACTATCTTTTACAAGCTACGCTCGGCCAGCAACTAGAAAGATCAAGGGAAATTCTCAATGAATTATTACAATTGTCCGATACCGAAAGTGAAAAATTAAAAAATCTCATTCAGAAGTTAGCTGCTGTTCTTCCAGAGGCTCAACGAAAATATGATCCAGCGCAACATCCTGCTTATCTCGTTTTTGAATATGCGTCTGATATTCTCCTTTTCCCTAAGCAGATTGAAATTCTGGAAGCATTCCTAAATGGAAAAGACAAAAATCTCGTCATGGAAATGATCATGGGTTCGGGAAAATCAAAAGTTCTTCTTCCCCTCTTGGGATTGTTGCGAGCTAATGAAAAAGATCTCTCGATGTTGATTGTTCCACAATTCATCTTTGAAGATGTCGCTTCAGGGACTCAAAAGATATTAGGAGAGGCCTTTGCCCAAAAAATGAAAACTCTTCATTTTGATCGTCATACAACATCCGATATTTTAAAACTGCAGCTTATTCTCGATGAATTGCTTATTGTTAAAAAAGAGCAACAATGTTTAATCATGACAAGCCAAAGTGTCCTATGTTTGATCTTGAAATACATTGAAAAATGTGAAGCACATTTTAAAAAAGAAGATCATACCAAGCCTTTTTCTGAAGAATTAATTCTACTAAGAAAAATTCTCAATGTTCTCTCTTCATCTGGTTATCCCATCCTCGATGAAGCTGATACTCTTCTTAATATTCTTCATGAGAAAAGTTTCAGTATTGGGGAAGGTCGAACACCCAATAAAGATGAAGTCCAACTCATTTCCGAATTGTATTCTTTAATCTACTTTGATCCTGATATCACAAACTTGGCAAAAACAGAAAGTGATCCTAAATTGAATCCAAATACCTCTCCATTAACAGAACAGATATTCTTCCAAAAATGTCAACATCTCCTGGCTGAAAAATTTTTAGATAGGTTCTCTTCCATCGAATTTGAGACAAAATTGATCAAAGAAAAAGTCTCTTCTTTTGTTAGCTCTCTAACATCTGAACAAAAAAAGTTGATTTTAGATTATCTGTGTCGAAATGAAAAAAATGTTAAAAAATCCCAAGCCTACTACGATAAGCTCGATCCCGATATTCAAAATCTATTAGCTCTAGTCAGTGAAGAGTTATGCCATCTTCTTCCTTATACATTATTAAAAAACAGTGATGAAAAGTATGGCCTTGATGAAGAGAAAGGAGGCATTATTGCTATTCCCTTTTCAGCAGCCAAAACACCAAGCCGAGGCTCTCAATTTGCAAATGCTTTTATCACAATAAATTATACTTTCCAAATCTATGCCAAGAAGGGAATTAGCCGAGAGATTATAGAAAAAGAAATTAAGCGGCTTCAAGGGCAAGCCATGAAAGAATTACAAAAAGATGGACATCAAGGGCTTGAAGCAACCGATGCCTGGAAACTGTTTGCTTTATTTAGCAAAGGTTCAAAAATGTCCCTTTTCAACTACAAAGAACAAGAACTCGATGCTCTCGTGACTTCTATCAATAGTGAGAGTAAGAAAAAGCAAAATTTTATTCAGCGCATCATTCTTCCCCAATTGGTGCTTTACGATGAAAAACTGAGCTGTAATCCTCTGAACCTCATAGCGGTATTAAATAAAGTCATTGGCTTTACGGGAACTCTTTGGAATAGTAAGAGTATGCATAGAAAATTGAATCCACATCCTGCAAAAGGAACAGATGGAAAAACGCTCTCTTTACTTCAAAAACAAAGTTCTACACCTGTAATCTCCGTCAAGGCTAATACGACGGAAGAATTATTAACCGAACTCTATACTAAAAAAATTAAGTTCAATCTCATTGCCGATTCTGGAGGTTATTGCCGCGAATGGAGCAATGAAAGAATCGCCAAACATCTTGCTAAACAATGGAATGAGCCCATTGTCTATTACAATAAAACTGGACAGCAAGTCGAGACTGATGGGGAAAAAGTGATTCTTCTAACAGAATCTAAAACACCTACTGATAAACGCAAGACTTTTCTTGATCAAAGTCGTACGACTGGGGCTGATATTCCACAGGCTTTAGATGCGATTGGCCTAGTGACAATTGGCGAAAACATGCTTCTTAGAGATTTGCTGCAAAGTGTATGGAGGTTAAGAGGATTGGATAAGGGACAGCGTATTCAATTTATCGTAACTGAAAAAGTAAAAGAAATGATCAATCAGGAACTTAAGAAAAAAGAGGGAGAAGAAATTAGCTATAAAGACATCTTAAAGTTTACCATTCACAATCAAGTTAAGCAGCAAGCCAAGGATAATTTTAAAACACTGAAAAAAGAACTTCAAAGTCTTCCACAAATGCTCCTATTACAGGTATTACTCCATCCTGACATTCCACTCGAAAAACAACGGCTTCTCTATCGTGAGTTAAGGTCTTCCTGGATACAGTCTACCGCCCAGAAGCCGAAAGAATTATTTGGTAAAATTGCGATTGAACGTGATAGCAAATTGGTTGTTGAAGAGGAAGGAAAATTATGTACTTCTCACTTAAATTCTCTCTTTGATAAGTTTCCATGGTTGGAAGAAAAAGGATTCAAAAAGAGTGAACTTTTGGAAGATGTCGAATCCATTATTAAAAGAATGGAAAATGGTTTAGCTAGCAAGTTAATTTCTCCTCAAAGTGAAGATGATAATACTGTTGAAATAGAACAAGAATTAAAAACTGAAACAGAGATTGAAATTCAGATGGAATCTGAATTTCAAGAGGAGAAAAAACAACTAGGTTTTATTAAAAAACATAGTTTTAAACAAGTTACAGCTCTAAATGACGAGCTTTTCAACGAAACATCAAAAGATTTGCCTTATTTTTCGTTAAAACTCTACTTCCAGGAAAATCCGTTGTTTAAACCCTATGCCAATGCCTTTGATGGAATCGAACTCACTCTTAATGTCTTACAATGGCCTAAAAAAGATTCAAAGGTCAAAGATCTACAGTTATTTGGGCCCAATCGAACACCCTTCCACTTTGTCAGCCTCCAAAATGGACATGCGCTCTTACTTAGTCAAATAGACACCGATCAAATGTTTCAGCAAATATTTCAGGCAGGGTTATATCACCTCAAAAATGGAATTTTGAAAAAAAAAGATCAATCTCTTGTCACTCCGGAAATGGCAAAAAAAATTGTGAAGATTAAGTTTCTCAATGGAGACTCACATTATTCAAAACAAGAATTAGATTTTCTTCGGGAATGGTTCAAACAAGAAGGCGCAGAAAAAATGAAAACACTTTACCACAAATATATCTTGGCAGGATTCCCACAAAAGGCCATCCACTCTCAGGGCAGCGCTTTGGATCATCTCTTTAAGGAGGTGTGTCAATAATTAATATCAACCATGGTCTAATATTGTAAGCTGAGATTCCCTGCATCAGCAGCCTGAAGGACTGTAAGTGCAATAGACCAGGACTAGGGTGTTCATTTTGTGCAAAAAATGAGCTTTATTTTTCACAATAATTGGCATAGTTGAATTGAAGGTCGCATGTTTATGCCGTCCTTTCAGGACTCGATGTCTTTTTGATAGAACCCAGGCCTCCGCTTCGCTGCGACCTGGGCTGTAACATGACGGCCCTTCAGGCCTTAACAAGAGTTGTTTAAGTCCCTCTTCTATAGTCCCTAAATCATCTTTTTGATAGAACTCAGGCCTCCGCTTCGCTGCGACCTGGGCTGTAACATGACGGCCCTTCAGGCCCTTAACAAGAGAGATTTAATTCTCTATAGTCCATAAATAGTCCTTTTGTTAAGGCTTAAAGGGCCGGCCCTTCAAGCCTTAACAAGAGAGGTTTAAGTCCCTCTTCTATAGTCCCTAAATCATCTTTTTGTTAAGGCCTGAAGGGCCGTCATGTTACAGCCCAGGTCGCAGCGAAGCGGAGGCCTGGGTTCTATCAAAAAGATGATTTAGGGACTATAGAAGAGGGACTTAAACATCTCTTGTTAAGGCCTGAAGGGCCGTCATGTTACAGCCCAGGTCGCAGCGAAGCGGAGGCCTGGGTTCTATCAAAAAGACATCGAGTCCTGAAAGGACGGCATAAACATGCGACCTTCTATTCAACTATGCCAATTATTGTGAAAAATAAAGCTCATTTTTTGCACAAAATGAACACCCTAGACCAAGGCAACAGCCCATACGCATCAAGCTAAGAATGAGTGCTAGGCTAAGCGACGTCTTCAGTTATTTGGTGTTCTTTTTGAGAAGCAAGATATTTTTTTCTCCTTCTAGAGCTAATGTAGATAGAAAATCCTCCATTCTCTTGCGAAGCGAAATCACTCCTTTGAGTATGCCGTCCTTTCAGGACTCGATTCTTTTTTATTTTACCCAGGCCTGGGATGAGAAAACGAGGGCTAAAAACCGATTTTTACACAGCTAAAATCGCTAACGGTTCTGGTTCCAATTTATTTGATTTTATAGTAAGTTCAATGACATCTGAATTTACTTTGCCCAAACTCAAAACTTCTTTTCGTTTTGCTAAATCCGTTTTGCCAATCCATGTTTCTTCCCATTCCTCCAACATTTCGACTGACACCGTTTCTAAAGCCTCTTGTAAGATATCACAATTATTTTCCCCAACCATTCCTGCAAGACTTAGGATACTTTTAGTTATACTAGATGTCGCTTTGGTTCTCTCTACTATTATTTTCTGTCTTCCTATCAAAGACTCTATTCCTTCGCTGCTTCCCACTAACACCTGTCCCTTGGATAGCACTCTACCTTCCTGTTTCAAAAAATAAAAAATCTCTTTTGCCAAATGTAGTGCTTCTGGTTTCAAACTTCTAAAGTGAAGTCTTGCTTTAAGAAAAAAAGTCGCATAGCTTCGTCTATGAAGACCTTCAGTTCTTACTAAATGCCTTGCCAAACGAATGATTTCTATCATCTGAGCATATTTTTCAATGACTTCTTCGAAATCGACTATCCAACCAGCTTTATCTTTTAATCTATTTATATCTAAATGGGGAATCGTCTCTTGCATTTGAAGAAGGTTTAAAATATCTTGTAGCCAATCAATTAAAATATCAGCATTCATGAATCGCGCTTTTTCTCTTTGTTTGGGAGGGCTCAAAAAAGCCTCTGGACTCTGTTTTGTCTTTTGTTTTGTATCTGTAATCAATTGAATTATGTGTTTCCAAGTATCATCTTTTTCCAGTTCCTTTTTTAATAGAATTGCTAGTTTATGGACCACATCATAGGTGTTTATTGTTTTTTCATGGTTTTGGCAATATAGTCTTACACCTTTATTTACATCACTGCCATGATCTGCCACTATCTGCAGAAATGGGCCAATTTTTTCCGATATTTCTTCTAAAACATGCGCAACTTTTTCACCAGTTGATGAATTCATGGGTTGTAGCGCTAGTGGTTGGAAATCTTCATGATGAATATCAAAGCTGCCCCTTTTTTCAAACTTACTTTGTAATGTACTTAATTGAACTCCAAGAACTATTAAGCACTTTTGGTAACCAGCTTGAACTTTAAAATCAACAAGGATAATCCAATCTGAAGCCTTTTCCTTAGCCTTTATAAGCTTGTAAAGCCCATATCGTAAAAACCACAATTCGACGCTTTTCCATGAAGGCTGGAAATTGAAATATTTAAATATTGGAATGTTACAACTCTGCATGGAGATGAAAATTCGCTGAATCGCTCTAAATGCTATTGCAGCTAATGCAAGTGAAATCACAAAAAATATAAATAATATAGGATATTGATGTCGAGCGACCCTTCGATTGTTGCTAATTTCTTGCTCAATTATTGCACAAGCTTTTTTTTTAATTCATCAATTTGCTTGTCTTTGATTTTACTTTTCTCTTCCACCTCTTCTAATCTCGACTGAAGGCATTTTATCTGTTTGTTTAATGCCAAGATATTATCTTGTTCCTTTTGTAGCCTTTCTCCTAATCGTTTCTTATCAGTCATTAGAGCTTGAATCTTAGTTCTTTTTTCTGCGTTTCTTTGCTTCCATTCATCACGACTTTCCTGGTAATGCTTCACTTGTTTACGTATATCTGAAGGACGCTCATGCTTTTGAGTGCTTTTTGAATCCATTTTATGCCTCATCTAATTTTGAGCAATCAATTATAAAAGCCTCTTTTTAAAAAGCCAAGCGAATTTAAAATAGGAGGAAAAGCGTTCTAATAATTAGTTGTTAAATATTTTTTTGTTTTCTCATCCCAACCCAGGCCTCCGCTTCGCTGCGACCTGGGCTGTAACATGACGGCCCTTCAGGCCTAACGACAGAGCTCTTATCTAATTCAAAAAACTTATCTTCCTGGTCTAGGAATGTGGGATTTATCTACTCTTCCCTTTCTTTTTTCTTTTGATAGATTGACAAATGTTTCGCTTTCGATTAGATAGGAATAAGATAAGAAATATTCACTAAAAGGAAGCATTATGGATGAAAACATGCCCGGACCAGAAATAGGGACAACACAATCAGTGATCCTTATGCTTTTAGCTATTTTACTTACGATTATTCCGTTTTGGCGTATTTTTTCAAAAGCGGGTTATTCCGGCTGGTTTAGCATTTTGATGATTATTCCATTTGTTAATCTCATTGCTTTATATTTCTTGGCATTTGCTAACTGGCCGGTTTTAAGAGCGAAGGAAACTTTGCCAAGTATGACAGACTCTAAATTTCCACCTTCTACAATGACATGATTACAAGGAAGATTCGTTCTACCCAACATCTTTTTGGCTGTCTCTACCCAATTGTCTCCATGTTGATTTACAAGTTTTGTCAATTGCTCATCTTCTTCTTCCGTCCATTTTTCATGTTTGATAGCGGGGTTTAAAGTCCCTCTTATAGCGTTGACGACACTCTCAATGGCACATTTTCAGCATCTGTCCATTTTTTCTTGGACTTTCTCATAGAATGTATTTCCGCACTATGAATAGACGGTACGCTCACTTGTTCAGTATAAGAATTTGAAATGCCTATATTCATGCTACCTCTCTTAAAATTTCATACATGATTTATAAATAAAAATAAATTTCATTATTAATTAAACTCCAATATCAATTAAAATAAAAATCTTAAGTTTACTTTAATAATAAAATAAGGTATAATTTAGTTGTTTCTAATAATAAAGCTATAAATTAAAAAAAAGGAATAATAAAAATATGGAACTTTCTAAATTAGGTAATACTGTTAGTGCATCGATAAGTCTGAGCAATATAGCTATTAAAGCTGGAGTAGGTTATTTATCCGTATTGGCTTTTACAAATATCAATCCAGTGATTGGTGCTGTTTTTGGAGTCACCTATGGAATCGCAAGTGCTGGATTGGATCCTGTTTTTAATGCTAAACATTCGACTCCTGCAAGCCAACTTCTGGGGACCGCGCTCAAAATTGCAATTTCAGCCCAAGTGACGATGTTAATTTTAGGAACGACTCTAAGCCTTAAAACAACCTTAGCTGTTAGCCTCGCAGTTCTAGTGGTAGCTCCTGTAGTTGCAACAGCCCTTCTTGTGTTAGCAAGCGTAGTAGGCTGCGCTGCCGCGATTGCGTTAAGAAACCGTGCTTAATTAATTTCTAAGAGGAGGATTTCTCCTCCTTCTTTTTTTCTATACACTTAAAATAAAATAGGTTTGGCTGTCTTTGTTTTAAAACAAATCTTAATCTTTCCTCTTCTATAACGACAGAATGGGAAATAGATTAAATATGTTTAGGAGGCCATTCCTGTTCTTTGTCTTGCGGTTTGCCGCACTCAGAGCAAGAATAAATGTATTCCATGTTATTCCTTTAAAAAAAAGCGCATAGACTGGTTAAAGATCTATGCGCGAGAAAAGAGTTTAAGAAGCGACGACTTCTTCGACATCTTCAAAGTCGAATACCAGAGGTTCTTCTTGTTCACTATCCACAAACTTCTTGACGCGTCTATGACGTTCAAAGCCTGTTCCACCGGGAATGATATGTCCCATGATGACATTTTCTTTAAAGCCAACTAAATAATCGGTTTTGCCGGCGCAAGCAGCTTCTGTCAAGACACGCGTTGTATCTTGGAAGGAAGCAGCGGAGATAAAGGACTCGGTACTAAGAGAGGCCTTCGTAATTCCCAACAGAACTGGCGTTGCTTGTGCAGCTTTACCACCCTCTTGAGTGACTTTGATATTCTCTTGTTCGAATTCCTTCTTATCTACTTCTTCGCCATAAAGCAAGCTTGTATCACCTGGATCAATGACACGCACTTTCTTCAGCATCTGACGGACAATGATTTCAATGTGCTTATCATTGATATCAACCCCTTGTAAACGATACACTTCTTGCACTTGATTCACTAAATACTTCTGCAGTTCACGTACGCCACAAATATCAAGAATTTCGTGCGGAATGACTAACCCATCTGTCAATTGCTGGCCTTTGACCACATGGTCGCCCCGTTGAACGATTAAGTGTTTGGTATGAGGAATCAAATGTTCCTCTTCCATACCCGTCATCTCATCTCGAACAACGACAATACGCTTGTTCTTTTGAACACCGCGGAAGTCGACCACACCATCAATCTTGGCAATTTCTGCCGAATCTTTTGGTTTACGCGCTTCAAAGAGCTCGGCAACCCTTGGTAGACCTCCCGTAATATCCTTTGTTTTAATCGCACTACGTGGCAGACGCGCCAGCATCTTACCGGCTGTCGCATATTCCCCTTCTTCAACCGAAATAATCGCACCAGCAGGCAATGGATAAGTTCCAACCAACTCTTCGCACGCTTGATCAGCATAAATAGCAATTTGCGGATGCAATTCGCCTCGATGCTGCTTTACAATGAGCTCAGTCTGCCCTGTTTGCTTGTTAGCATCACGCTCGGTTGATAAGCCTTCCACAAGATCTTCATAGCGAACATAACCGGGACGATCGCAAATAATTGGAATGCTATGCTGTTCCCATTCGGCAACGCGAAGGTCTAGGTTTGACTTTAGATCCATCGGTCAATCAAGATCTTTGTTCCCAGTTCGACTGTAAACGATTGCAGAGGCTCAATGGATTTAGTGCTTAGCAAGTTTTTTGTATTCATCTAACAGAACGCCCTTCATCGCGCACGATATTTAAGCGGCCATTCTTATTCAAAGCAACCCAGTTACCTTCTTCCGTTTTAACGGTACGCAAATCGCTATAAACTAAGATTCCGTCATTATCAGCAATAATTTCAGGGCTAACTCCCGCAGATGCAATACCCCCTAAGTGGAAAGTTCTCATGGTCAACTGTGTTCCAGGTTCACCGATGGACTGTGCAGCAATAATACCCACTGCTTCACCCATGCTGACTGCACGGCTATTGGCCAAGTTAATTCCATAGCACTTGGCACAAACACCTCGTCGAGTTTCACAAGTCAAAACAGAACGAATGCGAATGTTTTCAATACCCGAGTCATCGATGGCTTCTGCTTGTACATTGGTCAATGTATCGCCTGACCTTAGCAAGTAATTTCGTGCTATCGCCTGGCTGATAGATATCTTCGCAAACTGTTCGTGCCGAAGATACGATCTTTGAGGGGCAATAGCTCTTCTTGACCTTGCTTAATCAGCTGAAACTTCAATTCCATTAAGCGTTCCGCAATCTTCTTCCGTAATGATCACATCTTGTGCAACGTCAACCAAACGGCGGGTCAAGTAACCAGAGTCAGCTGTTTTTAACGCCGTATCGGCCAGACCCTTTACGAGCACCGTGAGAAGAAATAGAGAATTCAATAACTGATAAGCCTTCACGGAAGTTAGAAGTAATGGGCGATTCAATAATGTCACCTGATGGTTTTGCCATCAAGCCACGCAATGCACCAAGCTGACGGATCTGAGATTTGTTACCACGCGCACCAGAATCCATCATGAGGTATAAAGGGTTCATTGCGCTATCTTTAATCTTCGCTGATTAGCTTAAAGAGCTCTTCAGAAAGAACATCAGAAACTTCTGTCCAAATACTAATAGTCTTAGATTTGCGTTCCCCTTCAGTGATAATCCCATCTTCGTATTGCTTTTTAACCAAAGCCACACGCTCATGCGCCTCTTTTAAGATCTTTTGCTTGATAGGTGGGATCTTCACATCGCAAACACCCATGGATAATGCAGACTTAGTGGCTTCTGCAAAGCCTAAACTCTTCAAGTTATCTAAGAAGCGAACTGTTGCTTCTAATCCCACTTTCTTATAGCACTGCATAACCAGTTCACCCATTTTCTTTTTGGGCAAGCTATAGTTTTGGAAGCCAAGTTCCTTAGGAACAATCGTATTGAATAAAACGCGACCAGGCGTGGTTTCAATGATGCCATTTTCGGTACGCACCTTAATTTTTTCGTGAATCCGCAATCCACGCGAATAATCTCGGCGGTTATCGCCATTAGGGCTGCCTGGATTATCCTCATACCAGTTATAGCTACCACTTGCCTGAAGGGCTAGCAAAACTTCTTCGCTATTGCGGAAGATACGTGTTTTCAGTTCATGATCTTCAGGAATATAAAGAGGATCAAGCATCAAGTAATAAAGCCCAAGGGTCATATCCTGAGAAGGAACAGCAACTGGTTTACCGGATGAAGGCAAGAAGATATTATCAGGGGCCATCATCAGTAATTTAGCTTCTAACTGAGCTTCAATGGACAGAGGCACATAAACAGCCATTTGGTCACCGTCAAAGTCTGCGTTAAAAGCAGAGCAAACGAGCGGATGAATACGAATCGCTTTACCTTCGATCAGAACAGGTTCAAAAGCTTGAATACCCAAACGGTGCAACGTAGGAGCACGGTTGAGCAGAACAGGATGTCCTTTAATGATGTCTTCCAAGACGTCCCAAACTTCTGGGGCATGACGTTGAATCATTTTCTTGGCAGAACGGATTGTATAGACATATCCCAGATCTTTCAATCGTTTGACAATAAAAGGTTCAAAGAGTTCTAGAGCCATCAACTTGGGCAAGCCGCACTGATTAAATTTGAGTTCTGGACCTACGATAATCACAGAACGACCAGAATAGTCAACCCGTTTACCCAATAAGTTTTGACGGAAACGTCCTTGCTTTCCCTTTAACATTTCAGAAAGTGATTTAAGCGGACGGTTGCCAGCACCCATGACAGGATGGCCATGACGGCCGTTATCAAATAGAGCATCAACAGCTTCTTGCAGCATCCGCTTTTCATTGCGCACGATGACTTCTGGCGTTTTAAGTTTTAAAATAGCTTTTAAACGGTTATTGCGGTTGATGACGCGGCGATAAAGATCATTAAGATCAGATGTTGCAAAGCGACCGCCATCCAAGGGCACCAAGGGACGAAAATCGGGTGGAATGACAGGAACTGCACGACATGACCATCCAGTCAGGCTTGTTGTCTGAAGACACAAAGCTTTCGATAATTTTCAAACGCTTAGCCAGCTTCATGCGTGCTTGCTGCGACTTTGTTTTACGCAACTTTTCTTTTAAATCGACCAATTGAGCTTGGAAGATCTTCAGCAGCCAATAGATCGCGAATCGCTTCGCCCCCCATTTTGGCAACAAAGGCATCGCGTCCCCATTTCTCTTGTGCTTCACGATATTCTGTATCATTTAAAAGCTGCTTTTTTTCTAAATCTGTCTGGCCTGGGTCGATCACCACATATTCTTCGTAATAGATGATCCGCTCAAGATCGGCAGAGGTCATCCCTAAAACGTTGCCGATGCGAGAAGGCATCGTTTTGAAGAACCAAATATGCACAATAGGTACAGCCAGTTCAATATGTGCCATGCGTTCGCGTCGCACTTTAGAAAGAGTGACTTCTACACCGCAGCGATCGCACACAATCCCTTTATGCTTGATTTTTTTATATTTACCGCAAGCACATTCCCAGTCACGCGTAGGTCCAAAGATTTTTTCGCAAAAGAGACCACCCTTTTCAGGCTTGAAAGTTCGGTAATTAATCGTTTCAGGCTTCTTGATTTCTCCACGGGACCATTCATTACGTATGACATCGTCAGAGGCAATTTTGATCGTCAATTTATCAAATTGCGCCTCATTCTGACTTTTTTCAGACATGTATGTCTCCTAAAAAATAAGTTTAAATTATTAGACGATGTAATTTTTTCTTTCACAAGTCAGCAAGGAACCAACCTCCATTTGAGGCTGGTCCCTTTGTCGGTCGGCAAATCGTCTTTACTGTTAAGCCTCTTCCACTGATCCGGTATAGACATTTAAGCCTAATCCTTGCATCTCTTTGATCAAAACGTTAAAAGATTCCGGAGTTCCTGATCTAAGCAAGTTCTCCCCTTTTACGATAGATTCATAGATGCGTGTACGGCCTGCAACATCATCCGACTTTACAGTTAAAAGTTCTTGTAAGAGATGCGCAGCTCCATAAGCTTCGGCTGCCCAAACTTCCATCTCTCCAAAGCGCTGGCCTCCCATTTGAGCTTTACCACCCAAAGGTTGTTGAGTAACGAGTGAATAAGGACCAACAGCTCGGGCGTGGATTTTATCGGCAACAAGATGGCTGAGCTTTAACATATAAATGTATCCCACCACAACGCTATTATCGAAGCGTTCACCAGTGCATCCATCATATAGATAGAATTTACCATCTGCTGGCAACCCTTGCTCTCTTCATCATTTCCCAAATTTTAGCTTCTGGGAAACCTTCAAATACAGGACTCTTGACATGGATACCTGCATGCTTAGCTGCAATACCTAAGTGGGTTTCAAAGAGCTGACCCATGTTCATACGAGAAGGCACACCCAATGGATTTAAAATAATCTCAATAGGTTGTCCGGTGCTTAAATAAGGCATATCCGCTTCGGGAACAATCTTGGAAACAACCCCTTGTTTCCGTGGCGGCCTGCCATTTTATCTCCAACTTGAAGCTTACGCTTGGAAGCAACATAGACTTTGACTTGGCGGATAACGCCAGGATCAAGATCTGTATCGCCTTTGCGCATATGCTCAAGTTCTGTTTTATATTGAGTTTCAACGGTTTGCTGTGCAATTTCATAATCATGCAATGTTTGTTTCAGTACGTTGTAAACTTCATTCTCTGGCATCAAGAGATCTTCAACGTTCTCTCTTTCTAATGCCTCAATCAAATCTTGAGTAATAAGCGCACTCTCTTCAATAATGATTTCAGCAGTGCGGCGATGCATGATATTGCCCGGGGCGGTTTCATCAAGTAAAAGAGCTCCTACCCGTTCGTGTTTCTCTGTTCGCAATTCGGCTTGTTTAGCTTTATATTCGCGTTGAATATCTTTCAACTTAGAAGCCTCTTCCACAAGCTCATCATCAGTCTTAGACAGACGGTCGCGACGGCTAAACACTTTCACATCCATCACAACTCCCTCAGTGCCAGGAGGGGCCACTAAAGAAGCATCTTTAACATCGGATGCTTTTTCACCAAAAATTGCACGCAAAAGACGTTCTTCAGGTGCTAATTCGGTTTCTGATTTAGGTGTAATTTTTCCAACTAACATATCGCCAGGCTTGACTTCAGCTCCGATGCGAATAATCCCATCATCTCCCAAATTGCGCAGAGTTTCTTCTGAAACATTAGGAATATCCCGCGTAATTTCTTCTTTACCCAGCTTTGTATCGCGTGCAGTTAATTCAAATTCTTCAATGTAAATAGAGGTATAATAATCTTCGCGCAATAGCTTTTCGGAGATGATAATGGCATCTTCATAGTTGTAGCCAAACCAGGGCATAAAGGCGACCAAGACGTTACGTCCTAAGAGCCACTTCACCTTTATCGGTTGCAGGTCCATCGGCAATGACATCACCTGCTTTAATTTTATCACCTACATGGCAAAGCGGCTGTTGATTAATACAGGTTCCTGCGTTGGAACGAATAAACTTCTTTAAGGCGTATAGTTTTCTTTTCTAAACGGTTATCATTGGGCGAAATGACAATTTTTAAACCATCGACATATTCGACTACACCATCTTCATGGGCCATCACAACAGCACCTGAGTCACGCGCTGCGCGAGCTTCAAGCCCGGTTCCCACGATAGGCGCTTCGGGTTTTAGAAGTGGAACACCTTGGCGTTGCATATTCGAACCCATCAAGGCGCGGTTCGCATCATCATGCTCGAGGAAGGGAATCAATCCGGTCACAATGGAAACGAGCTGCTTGGGGGAAACGTCCATGTGTGTGACATTTTTCGTTTCAGTTTCATACTGCTCGCCGCGATAACGTACCCAACAAATGGGTTCTTCGAACATGTTGTATTCATCTAAAGGCGCAGAAGCCTGAGCAATGACGCAGTGTTCTTCTTGGTCGGCTGTCATGTATTCAATTTCATCAGTGACAACTCCATCGCGCACAATGCGGTAAGGCGTTTCGATAAAACCAAATTCATTAATCTTGGCAAAGGATGACAAGAGAGGAAATCAAACCAATGTTGGGTCCTTCAGGCGTCTCAATGGGACAAATACGACCATAGTGGCTGGTATGTACGTCGCGCACTTCAAATCCTGCACGATCGCGATTTAAACCGCCTGGTCCAAGAGAGGAAAGACGACGCTTGTGAGTCAATTCTGCAACAGGATTGGTTTGATCCATGAATTGCGACAATTGCGAACGCCCAAAGAAGTCTTTGAGCACGCCAGCTAATCCTTTGGCAGAAACAATTTTGCCTGGAGTCAATGTATCAGATGAAAAATCAAATAGATTCATTCTTTCGCGAATAATTTTTTCCATGCGCGCCAAGACCAATACGGCATTGATTTTGAATCAACTCCCCTACAGAACGAACGCGACGATTGCCCAAATGGTCAATATCATCGATAGCTGCATCTTCGCTGCCACTTCTTCAGCTTAATCAAATACTTAAGCGCTCCAATGACATCTTCTTTATTAAGCGTCACTGTTTGAAGCGTGTCATCGGTAATTTCAACTCCAAGCTTGCTATTAAGCTTATAGCGTCCAACACGACCTAAATTATAGCGTTTGGGATCAAAGAATAGACGCATAATGGCCGAACGAGCATTGGAAAGGGTCGCAGGCTCGCCTGGTCGAATCTTGCGGTAAAAATCTTTTAAAGCTGATTCGTAAGAATCAGTTGGATCTTTAGCCAACATTTTGATAATAGGACTGGTTTCATCAGCATCTTCCGCAATGCGAATGACCTCAATTCCAGCATCTATGATGCGCTTCAGCATGGCTGTTGTCAATTTTTCAGAGGCTTTTCCAAATACGAGCCCCGATTCTTCATCGATGACATCTTGAGCAAGAATTTTACCGACTAGTTTGGCAAATTCTTTCTCAGTTTTAATCTTATATTTGCGTGTGTTAAAGAACTCTTCAATGATATCGCTATTGGTAGAATATCCCAAGGCACGAATAAATGTCGTGGCCAGAATTTTACGGCGGCGTTTTTTACGATCAATATAGATGTGAATTAAATCATTGGTATCAAATGCCCCTTCCAACCAACTTCCCCGATAAGGAATAATGCGGAAAGAATAAATGATATTCCCACGCGAATGACGCTCTTGCTCAAAGCAGATCCCAGGAGAGCGATGCAGCTGCGATACGACAACCCGCTCAGCTCCATTAATGATAAATGTTCCTTTATCAGTCATAATGGGAATGGTTCCCATATAGACTTCTTCTTCTTTGATACCTGTTTCATCGGTTAGACGAAACTTAACTTTTAGGGTAACATTATACGTAATCCCGCGACGGATGCATTCTTCGGGACTATATTTGGGCACACCTAAATTGTATGACAGAAATTCAAGAATCGTTTTCTCGTCATAAGATTTGATGGGAAAAATTTCAGTAAAAACTTCTTGCAGCCCAATATTTTCCCGTTCATCAGGAAACTTATCTGCTTGCAGAAATTGATTGTATGACTTAATTTGAATTTCAATCAAATTGGGAAGATCGATAATTTCTTCCTTATCAACAAAACTCTCACGATGTGGCGGCCTTTTCAACATTATGAAGGACTCCTACTATGGCTTTACTTGAGACGATATAGATAAAAGACTCTCGATATTTTTCTTTAAATATCGTTTGCTCTACCCTTGCAATTCCTGTCTTAAAAAAAACAATGGATAAATGAAAGGCAAAGCTGCATTTTTTTAAATCTTGAATTTTGAGAGATGGGCGACAAACTGCGTCCAGCTTTCAAAAGCCAACATTGCTCTTAAAATTAAAAAATCGATCCAAAAATAAACGGAAAAAAATTGTGTTGCGCTAAATGAATGAGGGAAAAATGTGTACTCTATCGAGACCCTATTCGTCATTATTACAAAAAGCCTTTAAAAAATCAAGTAAAATTTTAACACAAGACTAAAGGGGTACAATCGAAAGTGTGAGCTAATAAGGAACATAAAAAAATAAAGAAACAACATCTTTTATGGCTATATGAGTTTTTGCGTATGTGGACTGCTTGAAAACTCATGTAAACGAGTACGAAATCTTTATATTCCTTATTAGCCAACACTATCGATTGCAACCCCACCAAAAATGGCAGAAGTTGATCTCCCTTTTTGGTTGAATGACTTAAAGAGCAGTGATTAAAGTCCCTTTAATGTGACTTTTCCACCAGCAGTTTCGATTTTCTTTTTGATATCTTCAGCTTCGGCCTTTGGAGCTGTTGCTTTAAGTTCTTTAGGTGCTGCTTCAACAAGTTCTTTGGCTTCTTTCAAACCAAGACCTGTAATTTCACGTACCACCTTAATAATGCCGATTTTCTTGTCAGCTGGGGAGTCTGTCAAAGTGACTTGGAAATCGGTTGACTCAGCAGCAGCTGGAGCAGCAGCACCTGCAGCAGGTGCAGCGGCAGCCATCATAGTAGGAGCAGCAGCCTTAACACCCCATTTTTCTTCTAGAAGCGTCTTCAATTCGGCCATCTCTAAAACTGTCAATTCACTCAATGAATTGACTAAGTCTTCTGTTTTCTTGTTACTCACGGTATTACCTCTTAATTTCTAAAAACTTGTGTTAATAAATCTTGTGAATCGATTCCACCTTACTCGGCTTTTTCCTCTTTGCTTTTGTTGTCTAAGCAATAAGGAACGCTCGCCAATAAGGCTTCGATGACTGCCAATGTCTGAGAAAGTGGAGCTTCGAATATGCTGAGTAATTGAGCTCGCATTTCGTTCTTTCCTGGCAAGTTCGATAAACGTTCAACGTCAGCGCCCGAGTACAGTTGACCATCAAAACGTCCGCCAATCACTCGAATCACTTTCTCGCGATTTTGACCGAACTTGATCACTGCTTTTGTTGATTCAATCGCATCTTGTCCCAGAAACACAATTCCAACGTGCCCAGGCAAAGAGGAAAGATCAAGCTGAACACCCGCATCTTCGGCTGCCTTCAATAAAACGCGCTTGCGAACCATTTCGACATCGCCACCTATCTTGCCCATTTCACGGCGAAAATCATTAGCCGTATTGGCACTTAAGCCAAAATGTTGCATGATGACGAATGACCCGAAACGTTCGAGTTTATCTTTAATTTCTTGTTTAAGGAGACTTTTTTCTGCTCTCATAATTCATTTACTCCTTAAGCTAAATCTTGTTCGCGTAAATCGATTTTTAGACCAGGCCCCATGGTAGAAGAAATAACCAAGGATTTCAGATAATGACCTTTTGCAGAGGCTGGTTTGGCGCGCTGAATTGCAGTGAGAAACACTTGAATGTTTTGCACGAGCTTGTCGGCATCAAAAGAGAGTTTTCCCACTCCATTATTGATCACACCATGACGATCGAGTTTAAACTCAATTTTACCACCCTTTAATTCTTGAACAGCTTTGGCAATATCTGTTGTGACCGTTCCAGCTTTAGGTGTTGGCATAAGACCCCGGGGTCCTAAAACTTTACCTAATTTACCTACATCGCGCATCATATCGGGTGTTGCAATGACAGCATCAAAATCTGTCCAACCCCCGTTAACTTTCTCAAAAAGCTCTTCGTGACCCGCATAATCGGCCCCAGCGGCTAAGGCTTCTTTAACCTTATCCCCTTTCGCGAAAACGAGAATTTTCATCGTTTTACCTGTTCCATTCGGTAATGAAACAGTTCCGCGAACTCCTTGGTCCGATCGACGAGGATCTACGCCAAGCTTCAAAGAAACTTCCACTGTCTGATTAAACTTGACAGTTGGACATGTCTTGAGAATATCGATAGCTTCTTTAACGCTATATGTTTTTTGAACATCTAGCGTTTTGGCTATCTCCCGAATTCTTTTACTTGGACGACCCATATTGTTTTCTCTACTCGTTAATGAGTTCAATGCCCATTGAGCGAGCTGTTCCTAAGACGATGTTGGTTGCCATTTCCAGATCGGCGGCATTCATATCTTGCATCTTTTCTTCTGCAATCTTGCGTGCTTGTGAACGGGTAATTTTTGCAACTTTATCGCGGTTTGGAACAGCCGATCCCTTCGCTACACCTGTTGCTTTTTTCAACAGTTCAGCAACCGGAGGCTTTTTTGTTATAAAGGAAATGGTTTTATCGTGATAAACAGTAATCACGGTAGGCAATACATCCCCCGCCATTCCTTGCGTTTTAGCGTTAAATTCCTTACAGAAAGCCATAATATTGACCCCGGCAGCACCAAGAGCTGGTCCAATTGGCGGTGCTGGATTGGCTTTGCCTGCAGGAATTTGCAATTTAATGATTTTGACAACTTTTTTCGACATGTGAGTCCTCTACTTAACTGACCTGGCAATTGATTAAACACGTCGATAGAGGCACTCTAGTGTAATCTCTTTACAGGTTTTACTCTGTTTAAATACAAATAATTATAGGGAAGCCAAGTATACATGAAAAGAAAAGAAAACTCTACAGTTTTTTTTCTTTCTACTACTTTTCTACATTTGTTACCCTATTCTACTACTTCTTCACTTGAAGGAGTATTACGCATTTTCATTTTCTTCAGTGATCTCTTCCACTTGCGCAAATTCCAGATCATCAACACGTGTGTCGCGGCCAAAAATAGAAACCAACACACTTAACCGGCCTTTATCATGAAAAACTTCGGTCACGGTTCCAATAAAATTCACGAAAACACCATCTACAATCTTGACGCGATCTCCCATTTCAAATTTATGCTTTTGCGTCACTTTTTGCTTCTTATCTTCTAGATCTTTCAAAATTTCATTAACTTCTCGATCAGTCAACGGAGTCGGTTTTTCTCCGCCTAAAAAATCAATGACACCATTGGTATTTTTGACATATTGCCAGGAGTCATCATTCAAATTCATTTTGACAAGGAGATAGCCAGGCCATAAGCGCTTTTCAACAATATGCTGTTGCCCTTTTTTAACCTCGGAAACATTTTCAGTAGGCAACAAAATTTCCTCAATCTGATCGGCCATTCCCTTGAGCTCGAGGTGTTCTTCCAACGCTTTTTTGACTTTTTTCTCCTGCGTGGATAGCACTTGTACAACATACCACTTATGCATGTGTTTCCCTTATCTTGGTCTCTAATATTTTGAACGGAACTCAACTTGTCTAAGGCATGTCTTAAAATGTTAATATGCTAGGTAGGAGCTCTTTTGTTCCTTAGCTGAGATTTCGATTTAAGGAATATTATTTAATATTCCCTTCAACACAAATCCAAGCAGAAAAAAACACTCGTAGCTAGAATGCTAACATCTTTAAGACCTACCCAATGCACTTCTTATTTTCAAGACACTTTTTAAAACAGCAACATTAACCGGTGATGAGGTGCAATAAGAAATTTAAACTTCCTAGGGTTGCCTGAATCAACAAATCCAATGTATAAATTGCCATCCCAAAAACAAAATTTGTTCCTACAACCACTTTGGTATAAAAAATTAATTCTTCCCGATTAGTCCAAGTGATTTTCTGAATTTCACTTTTGATATCTGTAACAAAATCTTGCATCCGTTTGGATGATAAGGTTTGTTCAGTGGTTGTTTGTTGGGGCTTTTTGATTTCCATCGATTTTACTTCTGCACCCACTTTTATACCTCTTTTACTCGTTCTGTCTAGGGCATCGAGTGCGGAGGGATTCGAACCCCCGACCGACGGCTTTGGAGACCGTTGCTCTACCAACTGAGCTACACACCCTCGTAACTGTTTGTCATCAAGAATGATAAAAAGGGCAGGCATTCGCCTACCCTTCATTTATCTCAATCCATTACTTAATGATTTCGGAGACTGTTCCAGCACCAATTGTACGGCCACCTTCGCGAATCGCAAAACGCATCCCTTTTTCCATTGCGATTGGAGCAATCAATTTTACTGTAATTTCTACGTTATCACCAGGCATCACCATCTCAACACCAGCTGGAATTCAATCGTTCCGGTAACGTCTGTTGTACGGAAATAGAGCTGAGGACGGTAACCAGTAGAAGAAAGGCTTATGACGGCCACCTTCTTCTTTTGTTAAGACGTAAACAGGACCTTTGAATTCAGTGTGAGGAGTTGCAAGAACCAGGAGCAGCGAGAGCACATTCCGCGTTCAACATCTGTCTTGGTCAAACCTCTCAATAAAATCCCAACGTTTTCACCTGCACGAGCTTCATCTAACGTTTTGTTGAACATTTCAAGACCAGTCGCAACTGTCTCTCTTGTATCCCCTAAACCAACGAGTTGCAATTTATCGTTAACTTTGACAACTCCACGCTCAACACGACCTGTCGCTACTGTACCACGACCGGAAATAGAGAACACATCTTCAACAGGCATTAAGAAAGGCTTGTCAACTTCACGCTCTGGTGTTGGAATTTGGTTCATCAACTGTTTTCATCAATTGCTTGATGGCCTCAACATACTTCGAATCTCCTTCAAGAGCCCTTAGAGCAGAACCTCTAACAATTGGAGAATTGTGGTAGCCTTTAGATTCAAGCAATTCATGGAGTTCCATTTCAACGAGATCGAGCAATTCTGCATCGCTTTCAGCCAAGCATATCGACTTTGTTGAGGAACACAACAATTGCTGGAACCTGCATCTGGCGAGCCAGTAGAATATGTTCGCGTGTTTGAGGCATCGCACCATCTGTTGCAGCCACAACGAGAATGGCACCATCCATCTGAGCAGCACCCGTGATCATGTTCTTGACATAGTCAGCGTGGCCTGGGCAGTCAACGTGCGCATAGTGACGGCTTTCTGTTTCGTACTCGACGTGGGTAGAGTTAATCGTAATTCCACGTGCTTTTTCTTCAGGAGTATTATCGATAGAGGCATAATCTCTAAATTTTGCTCCGCCGGCTTCGGCGAGAACTTTGGTAATAGCGGCTGTTAACGTCGTTTTACCATGGTCAACGTGACCAATGGTTCCAATATTGACGTGTGGCTTCTTCCGCTGAAACATTTCTTTAGCCATTTTACTTCCTCCGTTAAGTCCAGTAAAATATATATATATATTGTTTGTTTGTTATAGTTTTTAAAGTCTGCCCAGAATAGGAATTGAACCTACGACCTTTTGCTTACCATGCAAATGCTCTACCACTGAGCTATCTGGGCAAGCCAATCTTTGCAAGCGCTTTCCTTTTTCATCAAAAGGTCTGTCAGTATAAAGTGTTAATAAAAAAAAATCAACACTCTTGCTATCCATTAGCGCTGTCTAAAAATGATTCTTGCCTTGCTTAAATCATAGGGCGACATTTCTACAGTGACCACATCTCCGACTAAAACGCGAATATTCTTCATGCGCATTTTACCACAAAGATGGGCAATCACTTTTAATCCATTTTGAAGGGATACACGGAAATTCATATTAGGAAGAAGCTCTTCCACCGTGCCCTCAATTTTAATTGTATCTTCTTTGGCCATGTTGTTGCTTGTTAAAAACTCGGTTTTTCAAAGCAAACGCGTAAAGAAATGCGCTTCTTTGAATTAGTGACTAATAAGTTAACATTTTATAGATAAATGTCAAGAGAAAAGTTAGAAGATTGAAAAATTCGGGTGTGATTAAATCTGGGAGTTTATATTTTTTAGCAGATCAATACAAAATGGTAGGGCGGCGGTAGCCGCTTTCAGTGGGAAGCCCCGTATGAAGCGAGCTTGCGAGCGGAATGCGGGGTGGGCATCAATAAAATATAAACCGCGGAAGCGGTGTGAGTGATCTTACGCTGTTTCCGCAGCTCAATGCTATCTTGCTACACCCCGCATTCCGCTCGCAAGCTCGCTTCATACGGGCTTCCCACTGAAAGCGGCTACCGCCGCCCTACCATTTCGTATTAATCTGCTAAAAAATATAAACTCCCAGATTTAATCACACCCGAAAAATTCTCTTCAATGCTTATTTCAAATCCAATTCTCTATTTAAATGCCATAAACCCAAACTGTTGCACAAAAAATTCTAGATTTTATAGCACATCTAGAATTTTATAAAAAACATTGATAAGAGCTTGGAAAAGATTAGAATTTTATCTCTTAAATCTTCTCAAGCGTAAGAGGTTTCTGATTGTGTCTATTGACCAATTTCTTTTTTCTAGGAACTTCCAAATGAAATTCCAATTAGTGAGAATCAAAAACGCTCCTTCTTTCATCAAAAGCGGCAGCTTTTGCTTTCTTCCTCTTCCTAATAAAGGGGAAATGATGGCTAAAGCCTGCAAAATAAATACAATAGAACGAAAAGCTGATCGAAACATAGTTTTATCTTTGTTAATACCCTCAATATTAAAAATATCATAAATCATCATTTCTTACTATTTAATTAACAAGCGCCAATTCTATTTCATCTTTTTTAGAAATTTCATCCTGATCATAAGTGATCAAACCTTCCAAACAGCCTGATAAAATATAAACAGTTATCTTATTGGCGATATAACCCACTGTAAAGAGACCCTTTAATTCGGGATAAGCATCTCCTGCTACAGCAAATATGTTATTAAGTCCGTGGCCTAATATACTAGGGGCTAAGCTATGATACTTTTCATTTAGATAGCCATAGGCTGCTCCATCTATATACGTGCAAACAAATTGCATAAGAAGAACTCCTGGGCTGTAAGGATTCATTAAATGTATGGCCGCGAACAAGAAAGCTGAAAAGTGAATGCGAACAATTTGTTCTATTCTTTCTTCTTGGTCAGTCGGTTCACGTCTTAAAATAAAAAAGTGCACCCCCTTTTCCAACAAACGCACTCCATTTAATAGAATTCCACGAAAAATCAACTCTTCTATCATAGGGGCTGTGACAACAATATGAACAATGGCAACTTGCCATTTCGTGCTATAAGTGAGTTTTTTTTGAATCTGTTGATTGGCAAGGTCTAGAAATATTTTCACCGCTACGATTTTGACAACTTCTTTTACCATTTGAAAAGCAACTTGAGTCACAGGATGTGAAATAATGGGTTCGACGTAATTTTCTATAAAACGAGAATGAATAACAGGTTGCATAAATTAGCATCTCCAATTAATTAGCATTTTTAAAATTTATAATGACCGCTAATTCTAACAAACAAATGTAAGTGAGTCAATTATTAATAAATAGAATAAGATTTTCAAAAATTTAATATCTAATTGATTTTTATGTTTTAAAAATCAATCAATTTCTATATTAGACAGCTAAATTTTGAAATAGAACAGTTTAAAATTAATTAAATTATTTTATTAAATAATTATTTTAATAAATAAAAATAAATAATAGACTGAAGACATCGCATTAACCCGTCCCGTTCTTAGTCTGAATTGGCTTGCTTGACTCAAGCGAGAATTTGAGGCCTTCGGCTCAATTAAAAGGAAAAGCCAAACACAAGGTTAAGGCATTTAATCCTGGATTTTTGTGTGATAAATGAGCATTAGAAAGATGAAAGATTTGAATCCCTATGCGCATTTGATTTTTCATTTCATAGACAATTTCTAGAGCAGAGCGAAACTCTATAGGATATCCTAAATCTCTTCCATTGCCTTTCCAATAGATTCCAGGGGAAAAACTAGGAGTTAAGATAATTTGCTTGGTTAAATAAAATTCCCAACCAACACCGATACCCATATATTTTGAATACCGTTTGGAAAAAAGAAAAGTAAGTTGAGGTTTTAAATGCTTCCAAAATTGCGGATATTGATATTCAAGTTGAAAGACGCCATCAGAATAATGAGTTGCATTTGCCCCTCCCACGCCAATCAATAAAAAAGAGGTAGGCCTGTTTTCTTTCGCAAATAAGGCAGCCTTGATGTTCACGATAAGAAATAGCACGATAATAAATAATACAATAAAAATTTTCATTTGATAGATGTATTTATCTTTTTCAATTTAAAATCTTTAATTGTTGATTTAATATAGTCGAGATACTCAAATTGATAAGATTTTCTAAGAATTGCCCCTTTCATTTATCTCTTGTCTTTCCTGTTGCATAGGTGAAGCTGGACTCTGCGTAGATTTTTTGTAGCTAAACCAAGGCAAAAAAGAGCTTGTACGAGATTGGTAGTCACGATAAGGATCCCCTTTTGTTTGCAAAGCATAAGCCTCTGTCAAAGGTATTCCCGAACCTTTCAAAAGCAAGTATAACATAAGAATAGGGGCCATAATACCCAGCCAGCCAAAGGGAGAGGAAAAAGTCATGATACCATAACCTAACCAGACAACCCATTCGAAAAAGTAATTCGGATGTCTAGAATATTTCCATAATCCTTGATCCAACACCTCTCCTGAATGGATGCGATTTTGTTTAAAATATCCCAGTTGATGATCTGCTATTGTCTCTCCTACAATTCCACCCATCCAAATTAAAAGACCAAAAACCTCATAGGCAGTAAAAAAGGGTTGATTGTTTTGGCACATTAAAACAAAAGGAAGAGATAAAAAAGTCACGAGAAGACCTTGAAAAGCAAAAAGGGTGAAGATTTGAACTAAAGGATGCTGAGCGAAAGGCCATTTTTCCAATAAAAGTCGATAACGCGGATCATCACGCTCCGGTAAGAAGCGTTGAGCTAAATGACAAACTAAGCGCAAAGCCCAAATGGAAACAATGGTTAAAATAAGGATTTTGCGCCAAATCCATCCATCCCCTAGAATAAAATCGACTAAAACAGCTAAAATAAATCCAATTCCCCATCCAATATCCACAATACTCACATTGCGACGTATCAAATAAAGCAACCAAAATACAAACATCAAAGTTTCCACGACAACTAGGCTGGTTCCTAGCATAACAAAAAATTGAAACATACTTCTTCCTCATTGATTGATTCACATTTGTAAGGATTTCTGATTAAAAATCCAGAGAATGATTTTCATATCAAAGAAAAAAAAGATTGATTAAACTAAAATTAGAAAGTTTATTATCATTAATAATGAGTAACTTATGTTCGATTCTTGTTTAAAAAAACAATTTGAAATCAAAGAATTCTTTTTAGCATGTCCGACTGAAGAAGCGAAATATGAAAAAATCATTGAAATGGGGCGTCAGCAAAATCCGCTTCCCCCTGCTTATAAAATTCCGGAGAATTTGGTTAAGGGTTGTCAAAGCCAAATGTATTTACACGCTTACTGGTCGGGAGATAAGATCATTTTTGAATCCGAATCTGATGCCTTAATTTCTGCAGGCTTAGCCGCTTTATTGGTCCAAGTTTATAGTGGAGAACCACCTGAGGTCGTGCTTAAATGCCCTCCTACTTATTTGGACGAAATAGGAATTAATGCAAGCTTGACTCCCAATCGAGCTAGTGGCCTTTATAGCATGCATCTGCGCATGAAACAGGAGGCGCTTAAAATGCTTGTGGAACGTGAAAGTAAGCAAAAGAATCAATAAAATAAGATCTATTGATTCTCCATCAGCCTTCTTATATTAAAAACATCACTATTAGATGTCGTTTACTTAAAGGTTTCTTCTATCCAACAAGGGGAAATTTCCTCTAATTGTTCAGGAATCCAATTCTGCTCCATAGGAAATGGATTCTCTTCGGACAAAAAGGATTCAGCAGGCAAAGATTGGTTAAAATCAGAATTCGAAAAAAGAACAGTTTGAGGTTGCTCCAATTGTGGAGAGATAAGTTCATCTGATGAAGTAGGCTGATGCTGATCTGATTGTGTAGAAGGCCTAGTTAAAGGAACCTCACTTTCATCAAGATCCCCCTCTTCCTCCACTACTTGAGGAGAATGCGTTTTTTTAATTTTTTTTAAAGGTCTTTCTTCAATAGAAAAATGTGTTTCGCTTCTCGGTTGTTTCTTATTAGAATGAGATGTTGGATTCAATATTTGCCAACGGCGTGCACATTGAATATTTGTTCTATTAGAGAAATCCTTTGCAATGAGGTCCCATTGACCTTCTCCGATGCGTTGAACAGTTTCTCTTAATTGATTATCCTCTTCTTCTGACCAAGCGTTTTGTTTGATAACTGAGCTTAAAGACTTGTTATAGTTATAGTGTTGCCTACACTGCAGATAAGTTCGACCTGGAATGTGTTTGGCTATTTCCGCCCAATTTTCTCCATACTGATCGATAAGATCTTCCAATTGATCATTTTCCCGTGTCGTCCATCTTCCTTGTTTGATCGTTGGGTTTAAAGATAATTTATAGCGTTGCCAACAATGGTTATTCGTTCTACCTGGCATCTCTTTGGCTATTTCTACCCAATTTTCTCCATGCTGGTCGATCAGCTTTTTCAATCGGTCATCTTCTTCTTCTGTCCATTTTTTTCTTTTTGTTAGATCAGTTGAAAGACCTTTTTTGTTATTGATAGAAAAATTTAAAGATCTTTGATAGTGTGCCATACATTGAAGATCTGTCCTACCTGTAATCTGTTTGGCTATCTCAACGCATTTTGCTCCCTGCTTATCGACAAGGCCTTGTAATTGCTCCTCTTGTGTCCATTCTTTCTGTTTGATAGTCGGGCTTAAAGCTCGCCTATAGTGTTGCCTACACTGTAGAGCAGTTCTACCTGGAATTTCTTGGGCTATTTTCGTCCATTTTTCTCCTTGCTGATCGATCAGTTTTTTCAATTTCTCATTTTCCTCTTCCGACCACTTTCCGTGCTTAATCGTAGGATCCAATACACCTGTCCAATGAACCTCGCATTGCCTATGAGTTTTACCAGGCATATTCTCTGCAATTTTCTTCCAGTTCTCTCCATATTCTTTGATATAACCCTTCAATTGAGCATCTTCATCATCTGTCCATTTTTTCTTAGACTTTTTCATAGAACCTGTTTCTGCAACATCAATAAAAGGTGCCATGAATTGTTCAGTATAATTATTTGAAAATTCTATATTCATAAAAAAAATCCATTTAAAATTTAATAAGTAATTTATAAAACAAATAAAATAAACCATAATTAGTTTTAATACCACTAAAAAATTATATTAGCAATTAATTATTTTTTTTGACAAAATCCATTTGTTTCGATTAACTCGCTTTTAGCATAGGAAGTATTTTGAACCTTTAAAATAGGGAGATAGGATGACTGTTAAGACACAAGAAAATAAGAAGAATTTGGAAGATTATAAAAAAGAATTTAACCCTGCATTTATGCGTAGAGCGATTGAGCTTAGCAGACAGGGATCGATCGTAGAGAAATCTGGCGGTGTATTTGGAGCTGTCATCGTAAAGGATGGTAAGATCATTGCAGAAGGTTATAACCAAGTGAAGAAGCACAACGATCCGACTTGGCATGCAGAAATGCAAGCGATTAGAGAAGCATGTAAAAAATTAGGATCGCCTCATCTTGAAGGATGCGTCCTTTACACGAGCGCTGAATGTTGTCCAATGTGCTTAGCAACAGCTTATTGGGCACACCTTGATCACATTTACTATGGCGCAACCACCGCTGATGCATTGAAGTATGGGGAGTTTGCTGATATTGATATTCTTGATGAGATACGCAAAGATCCAAAAGATAGAAGAGTGAAGTGGTCCCAACAGATGCATACAGAAGCTGTCGAAGTATGGAAAGAATTTGCCAAAATGCCTGATCGTGCGCGCTACTAATGCCTTTTAGGGACTCTATGGATAGAGCAGAAAATGCTACCCTATTGACTAACAAGCTATTCATTAAACCTGAGTGCATCGTCGATTTTGCAGATTGGCAAGCTCAACTCAACGCTGCGATTGCTGCCTCTCCCGGTTTTGTCAGTTTGGAAATCTTGTCTCCTATTTACCCCTTGCAACCAGGATGGTTGCTTATCCAAAGATTTTATACTCATGAAAATATGCTTGATTGGCATCATTCTGACACTCGCAAAAAACTTTTGGAAGAGCTCAATCCATATTTAGCAGGCTCTTATCAAGAGAGTGTGCAAGAGGCATTTTCAAGTAGTGGCGATATGCAAGGCGGAGTGACGGAAGTCTTTGTCACACAAATTACTCCTGAAAAAGAAAAGATTTATCGCGAATGGACAGCCAAAATTCATCAAGCTGAAGCTAAATTTCCTGGGTTTAAACGTGTCTACATGCAATCCCCTCAAAAGGGTGGATTAAATTGGATGACTCTCTTGCAATTTGATACGCCTGAGAACTTGGATCGCTGGTTGCATTCATCAGAAAGACAAAAAGTATTGGATGAAGCAAAACCTTTGATTCTCTCACTTGAAAGCCATCGCATGATTTCGCCCTATGCTGGATGGTTTGCTCCTCTTGCTCAGCAAGCCGGAGAAGCACCGCCCGTCTGGAAGCAGACGATGATTGTATTGCTAGTCTTGTTTCCAATCGTGGCGTTGGAACTCAAATACCTTTCGCTATTGACAACAGGGTTGAATGTTTCTTTAGCCACATTTATTGGCAATGCCTTGAGTGTGACACTCATTGCGTGGCCGATGATGCCGATGACTCTCTTTTTTTTAGGTTGGTGGCTTATGCCTAAATCTGAAAAAAGGCGACAAGCCACGCTTGTCGGTACGCTGCTCATGATGATTTTGTATCTGATCGAAATTGCGATCTTTTGGAATTTTCTCTAAAATTTTAGAGAATTAAACTCGCCATTGCTCAAGATTAGGAAAATAGATATATGCAGAGGTATTATTATTATCACTTCTTTCCCAAGCAAGACAAAGCCATATAAATCATTTAGTTTAAGAAGCAACCGGGAGCGTTTTATCTTGCCGAATATCAAATTCCAGCTTCCACTTACGTCCATCGGAAGCCACGCACCACAGTTCTAATACTCCCAATTCGGTTACCTTAGACTTCAATTTGACCCGCACGGTTTTGCCATCGCCGTCGCCTTTATCTAAAAGCGTCTCGATGGGATGCAGCTCGGTGAGCTCTTGTTTCCAATTGCGGACCATCGCCCCTACACTTGGCTCCTGGCCATTTGATAATTTTGGCGTGGCATGACTGAAAAATCGGAAAGTGGATTGCTCGCCCAAGACAAGGGCAAACTCTTGATTGTCCAATTCGCGCTCTTCCCCTTCTTCTAATCCAAAGGGAACAATGCAAACAGCTCGTAAAGGAGGGCTGATTCCAGGCACTGCAGGAGCCGCTTCTTCAACGCCGACAAAATAGCTGCGGCTTGTTCCGCTGCGAATACGCACAGCATGTCCTTGACGAGCTAAACCATAATAAGCGGCTCCCCGGCTGACCGCATAGTCGTAATCAGCACCCGCTAATTCTTTCACAACCGGCTTTTTAAGCTTTTTGGCCCAGCCATTGAGAAGCGTCATCAGTTGTTTACGAATGGCGGCAGCTTTGAGGGTGCCTCCATTGAACAACACAGCGGTAGGCAACACAAATTGATCCATTCGGCCGTCATCTGACTCTCCTGTCATAGACAAGAATTTTGCCAATTGGCAAGAAATGCGCGCATCTTGGACATAAGGTAAACCAATTTGTTGAATCCCCACACGCCGCTCTGTTGGTGAGCGCTCGTCAGGAGCCACCAGTGGAATGAAGCCATCGATGACAAAACGTCGTACTTCTTCTTGTGTCAACTCTGCCTTAAGAGTATTGCCAATCAGACGACTTCCACGGCCCAATACAGTCACATCGACGCTTTTAGGAGACTCTTCTCCCATCAATTTCTCCTTCGCTTGCCGACATTGATGCACAAGCACTTGGAGCTGCCAATGATCTAAATTGTGTCCTTGATCTTCAAGCTTTTGTTTAACTAGGTAAGCAAGCCCTAAATCAATATTATCTCCTCCTAAAAGCAAATGGGCGCCTACTGCTTGACGCTTGAGTTGCAAATTCCCCTCTTCTTCTTCCACAGCAATCAGACTAAAGTCGGTTGTTCCTCCCCCAATATCGATGACCAAAATGGAGTCGCCCACTTTCAACTGCTCGCGCCATTCATCGGCATGCGCATGTAACCAAGCATAAAAGGCTGCTTGGGGCTCTTCTAAGAGCACGACTTCGGGATAGCCTGCTTGTTCTGCCGCTTCTTGTACGAGCTGCCGAGCGCTGGGATCGAAAGAGGCTGGCACAGTCACTAGCACCTTTTGACTTCCAAAAGGCGCATCGGGCATGGCGGCATCCCAAGCTTCGCGCAAATGACGCAAAATTTCGGCGCAAGCCTCCAAAGGACTCATTCGATTACCCCCTTCGTCGGTCTCTAAAGGTAAAAGTTTTTCGCGTCGATTAATTCCTGGATGACAAAGCCAAGACTTCGTAGAAGCGATGAGATGAGTGGGAAGCTCAGCGCCACGATCTCTTGCATAGGTTCCAATGGCAAATGGGCGCTCTTGATTCCAGGGAAGCTCCGCAACTTTATTTTTAAGTTCTTCAGGCAAAGGATAATAGATAAAAGATGGCAATGAAAAAGAAGTCCCTAACATTTGCGCAGCCATAGTTTGAGCAATGGCAACTTGCTCCAAAGAAGGGCGTTGCTTATCTTCTACTTGCATGGGCGTATAAGCCATCGTGCAATTGGTGGTTCCCAAATCGATGCCTATAATATAAGAAGCGCTACTCATCATATCCTCTAAGATTTAATTTCTACTTCTGCCGGACAGATGACGTCCGGTGTTTGCTCACCTGTTTTTTTAGGTAGCGAGCGCTTTTGAGCCCTCCATCCGCGATGAACTAATGTTCCCGTGAAGGGAGGTTCGCCCTTGATTTTTCCCACCACTTTAATTTCAGCTGGATTATAACCTTTAGGAACTTGAACAGTCGATCCCTCTTGTTCGTCTCTCAAAGGGCGAATAGTCACAAGCTCTTCAATGGCTTGAGCACAATCTTGATGAATTTTCCGCACAGCAGCGCCCACTTGTGCATCACTAAAGGCGCTAATCTCTTCTTTTAAAAAATCAATTAGACGACTTGATTGTTGAAGATAATGTAGCAAACGCAGATGCGATTGATCTACCCCTTCTATCTGTTTAGATGTGAATGCCTTTTCTTCCACAAATTGCTGCGCTTTTTCAGGCTCTTTAAAAGCCTTGATAAAAGCCTTAAATGCTAATCCTAATCCCATGTTGTCATCCTTTATTCGCTAAAAATTTTAGAAGACTCCTTCTCCTCGCTCCTTAATAAACAACTGGCAAGCTTCGAAGATGGAGCACGTGTATCCTGTATGAATTAAAGTTTCTAAGATAAGGGCAGAGACAAAAAAAGCAAGTACAACAATGAGTAAAGGTTTGCCTCCAGGAGTGCGATAATCATCGGGAAACTTAAGAATATAACGTCCCACCCATACCATTAATACAGGCATAATTCCATTTAAAATAGAATCTCCAAATCCTCCGGAGGTATCCAAAGCCAAAAGAAAGATACGCTCAAAATAAGCTGCAAAGATAAAAGTTGGAACAATAATGAGTAAACTGAGAAATATCTTTCCTTTGCCTTTGTTTGGAATTTTCAGTCCATCGGATAGGAAATCAAAAAGCCCCAACGCCATTCCCAAAAAGGAGGTGACTAAAGCAAAGAAAGCAAAATATTCTGCAATCACGGAGACCCAGGGACTTTGAACATGTTCGCGCAAAAATTGAGTAATAGGCTCTCCCACTTCAAGCGCTTTGATTAAGCTATTGGGTCCTGAAACAGGAATAATTCCCAACACCAGCCATTGCCAAATCAAGTAAACGATAAATGTCAGGGTCGTTCCTCCAATGATTGCCCAACGCAAAGCCCACGCATTGCGTTTCAAATAAGGAGTTAAACTTGGCAGCATGGTTTGAAAACTGAAAGTTGTCAAAAGCAAAGGAACAGCTAGAAAAGAGGTTGGCCAATGCATATGCTCTAAAAATTCCCTTTTCACTTCGGAAATGCCTGTTGCAACAAGAGCAAAATAGGCGACAATCATCGCAACAAAAAGAATGGTATTAACACGCCCTACAATGCGATTTCCGAGGTAAATAATTCCCCCAAAAAAAACAATAAATAATAAACATCCCCACTCTTTAGAAAGATGCAAATGAAAAAGGTTGTCGGCACCATTGATAACCAAGGACCCACCGGCAGCTGTATAAGCCACAATCGAGGCATAAGAAATGAAAAGATAGACACACCAACTGACAAATTTTCCTACAGGCCCTAAAATAGTCGAGGCCATGGTAATGACATGTGCTCCTTCTTTCATCCAAAGATTCACTTCTAACAATAAAAGAGCTGAGGCTGTCATTGCAAGCCAGCAAAGAGTCATGATAAGAGTAGAAGGAATAAAACCACTAATTCCCGTTGCCACAGGCAGGGCCAGCATCCCCCCTCCAATACAAGTTCCAGCAATTAAAAAAACGGCAGAAATGAATCTTCCCCGTTGGACAGAATGTGCACTCTCTCCCACCTTTACTCCTTGCATTAAGACTTTTACTTTGGTATCACTCTAAAAAACGTATAATTATAAACTTCCAAAGCTTATGAGAAAAGATGAATTTTGATAAAAAAAATTTTTAATCTAAATTGCACTGAAATAGCTATCTCTCCTATAATCAAGGCAGCATTAAAAAATTCACACTGGATATCAAAGAGATTAATTTTTATTTTGATAGAAAGAGCTTTAAGGTTTTAAAGGAGTATCGACATAAGGAGTATTTTGATAAGATACTTGCCGCATTTGATTAAAAAGAGAAGGAGCAAAAAAGTAAATGCCTAGAAAAATGGCGAGAATAACAAGCCAAAAGGTAATGACTGTAGAGCGACGAATTCGAAATTGCAACCAATCATTGGGCATGATCGTCTCCTTGTTAATGATTCAAAATCTATGATACATAGTTGATTTTTGTTCTCAATAAAAAACCGATCTCTTTGTCAGAGGTGATTTTGCTTTAAACAAGTTTGATTTAATCTTTATTTAAGATAGATGATAAAAGAATAAGATAGGAATAATTTTAAAATTTAACCGAAGGTAATAGACGATGTTGACTCAATTAACGTACTTATTGTGTTTTTTTCTTTTCATAGTTGGTGATTCTATTCCTTTACAAGCAACTCAAAAAAATCAAATCAAAGTCTTTGTATTTGATTTTGGAAGTGTCATTGCTAAAACAGATCGTCAAGAAGTCGCCCATTTTATTGCGCAATCGTTGAATATAACAGATAGCAAAGCTTTAGACGCTCTCAAGCAACTTAAAGAGGACATTCTTCAAGGCAAAAAAGAACAAGATTTTTGGCAAGATTACGCTAAAGCACAAGGAATCCAATTACCTGAGAACTGGATAGAAAAACTGGATGAAGCGCGATTACAAGCCTTGCAGGAAATTCCAGGTATGGTTGCGCTTGTCAAGGATTTGCAACGACAAGGCTATCAAACAGCTCTGTTATCAAATGTCAGAAGATCCCAGGCTGATATCAAGCGCAAGTTAGGATACTATGATTTATTTAGCCCCCTTCTTTTATCATATGAAATTGGAGTGAGAAAACCCGATCCTAAAGCTTATGAAATTTTACTAAACAAGTTAAAAGTTCCGGCACAATCCGTTGTATTTATTGATAACCAGCCACAGAATGTTGAAACAGCGAGATCTTTCGGTCTTGATGGCATTCTATTTGTGAGCAGGGATCAATTAGTTCAGGAATTAAAGAAAAGGGGCATTGAAATTTCTGAAAGATATTAATAGTAGGACAAGAAAAGAAGGATTAGCATTTTCCGATCGAAAATTTGAAAGTTAAATATTTCAATTATATGCTTTTAAATCTGTAAACAAACTAACTCTTCTTGGATTCCTCCTGTAATGCGCATATGACCTGCTAGATCTAAATAAATATCATATTCCAACCGCACGCCAAATTCATAAGGTAAATAAATGCCAGGCTCAACTGAAAAGCATGTCCCAGGCAAAAGTTGCCGATAGTCATGAGTTTCCAAATTATCCAAATTGGCTCCTGGACCATGAACTTCTTCGCCAATATTATGCCCTGTACGATGAATAAAGTAGTCTCCAAAACCTGCCTCTTGGATCACATTCCGGCAAGCTTGGTCAACTTGCCATCCTTCTAAAGGTCGCTGATTTTCATAATGTTCTTTAATCATTAAGGTTGCGACATCACGCGCATGCTTCACGATATTGAAAATCTCTTTTTGCTTTTGAGTAGGCCGCTCAGCAGCAACTCCCACGCGCGTAATGTCGGCATAAACAGCCTGAGGAACTTTTTGTTTACACCACAAATCAAGTAAAATAAAATCCCCGACTAAAATCGGCAAAGCCTGCTCGGGCGCAGGGTGATAATGAGGATCTGCTGAGTGTGCATTAATTGCACAAGTTGGCCAGTTCGCCGTGTGGCATCCTTCTTCATCCATCGCACGCAGCATAAACTGCTGCACTTTGTATTCATCAAGAGGATCACGCAGCTGTAAGGAACGTTCAATAAAAGCCCAAGTCCGGTCTACAATGGTTTCGAGCACTTGGGCAGCGGCTAAATGGCTTTGCAATTGCTTGGGAGTCCACACACTGGTGTAGCGCTGCAAAATATTGGCTGAGCTGACAACCTGAGACTTTGCCTTTCGAATAAGATCCAGTGTGCCTGCATCAACTTTTGAAACATTGGGCAGTGCATTGTATGGAGAATATTCCATTGCAATTTTACGATTTTCTACTGCAATTGAAAAAAGGAGATGCTCTAAATCTTGCCAACTCCGATAGGTCCACTTGAGCCCAGGCAAGTGATCTAAGGTGTAAGGCTCAATTAAGGGAACAATTTTGATAGGATCCCCTTTTTGCGGAATCCAATAAAAAAATCGGCGCGTCACCATAATATCAGGAGGAATTTCTAAAAAAGTATAAGCAAGAGAATTAGAGCAACGATAATCATATAACAGCCAGCCATCTATTTCTTGATCCATTAAACTCGCTTTAACTTCTCGAAGCTTGGATTCAAAACTCATCACATCATCCTTTTGATTGCATTAATGGTTCAAACATTGAATAAGCGCCATAGCTGCAATAAGGCGCAACGTTTGAGAATGTTCTTTAAATACTTTGAGCAGAAAGGGAATCGAGCGAATAGATCCAATTCTCCCGATTCCCTCTAGAATACGCGCTTTTTGTTCCCATTCACTATTAGGATATCCCTCTTCCAATGTTTGAATGGCACTTTCTTCCCGACTCCAGAGAGAAAGAATCAACGCCGCTTGCAACCGAACACGCGGTTGAGTATCCTGTAAAAGCTGCTGAACTATTTCAATAGCAGATTCATCCCCTTCCGTCAAAAGCAAAATTGCAGCAGTCGCTGAAATTTCCCACGATCGTTCGCTCAAGTATTGACGAATGGCATGCTGAATATCCGGAGCTTTAAGGATAGCCAATAAATTTAACAATTCGAGACGAATGAGTTGATTTTCCATTTCAGGTGTTGTCAACAGGTCATCTTCTTTCTTGGGAGATTGACTCATAATCGCACGGAAAAGGCCGACTTCCCATGTACTCCAGTTAGCTTTTTCGGTCATAAGGATTTGTCTGGTATAAGTGGCCGCTTCTTGGACTGCTTGGCGCTGTCCTAATAATGCAAGAGCCAAGTTCAAACGTACGTAGGGATCAGAATGAAGGCGAAATTGATCAAGTGTTAAAGTCATGCCATAACGCCCCGTTGCCCCTAGAGCTGCTGCTGCAAGAGCCCGCACCTCACGACGTCTATTATGAAGAAAACGTTCTAAAACTCGTTGCCCCTCCTCTGGGATGTAAAGAGTCAAGAGCCAAGCAGCGGATAAAGCCACTTTGTAATTGAGATCTTGAGAACTTTGACGAATAAGGGCTAAAATCTTTTCCAGTTTTCCATTTGGCCGCAACTGACCAATGGCTTGAAAAGCCTCTAGGCGCACATCGGGATGAGGATCTTCTGCCAAGGACAATAATTGATCCAGGTCTCGCAGTGATTGAAAATAAGCAATTGCCTTGCAAGCAAGCTGACGCAATCCCGCTCGATTGCTAGAAGCTAGCCGCTCGATTTCTGTGCGATTAATGGTATCAAGCAACTCTAACAAAGCAGCAATAGCCAAAGCTTTTTCAGCGGCAAGACTTTCATTAGAAGCAATGACAGTCTCTAGCTCGACTCGCAAGTTGATAATCTCCATCTTACCTATGGCTTTCAACACTTGCTGCCGCACAGCCCAAACTTTTTCTTCCCTAAATAAGCGTTTAACCCCCTCAACTAATTGGTGATCACGAAAATGGCTAGCGAGCTTGACAGCAACAGTACGGACGGCATAATTAGAATCGCGCATGCCTTGATTTAAAATCGCAACGCCTTTAGCATCTTGACTGAAAAATGCTGCTAAAAGAGCCATCTCCCGCATAATAATAGAAGAAGAATGAGAAGCCTTCTGAAGAACACCCCAAGCCATCTCTTCGATTAGCTCACGATTCATTGCTTTATCGGGAAAACGTTGCACATAATTTTCCCAAGCTTGCACAAGCTTTTTCTCATTTCCCCCTTTCGCCAAAGCCCGAATATAACCCTCATAAAGAGAAACACACTGAGGATAATGAGTAATCGCTTGTTGCGCCTCTTCAATGGCAACTGAATAATCACGTACAGTCAAATGCGCTTGAATGCGTCTCGCCACACGCTCCTCATCAGAAGCAGCCTGTAACCTTCCTACTCCCAAAACAATAAAAGTTAAAAAAAGAAATCGGACCCTCATGGATTCATATGCCGCAACGTGTTTTAATAAGATCGCTAATAAGTTTAAATTGCGCATGTTTAGAATCTTTGAGTAATTCAAATAAGATTGTTTCAACACAACTCACCCGTGCTCCAGCATCTCGCATTTCCGCAACAGCTGTTGAGAAATCTTCAACGGAGCGAGAAGTCATTGCATCGTTGAGAACAGCAACTTGTTTGCCTGCTTTTAACAATCCCTTTACAGTTTGCAGAACACAAATATGTGCTTCAATGCCCACAATGACCCATTGCTGATAGGGAAGAGAAATCGCACAATTAAAAAAAGCTGGATCATCTAAGCAAGAAAAACTCGATTTAATCCAGGGCTGATAAGCTTGTCCGAGTAAAGCCTGTAAAGGAGCAACTGTTTGTCCTAAACCTTGTGGATATTGTTCCGATTGAAGGATAGGCAAATTGAGAATTTGAAAACCTTTGATGAGCTTGCACAAGGTATGCAAGACGTCGGGACCTCGATTCATTGACGGAAAAAGCTTATCTTGCATATCGACAATGAGTAAAACAGTTTGGAGAGGCTGCAAAGTAAATGAAGGCATGCAAATTTTATCCAATATGGCCTAAACGTCTTCCACCAATCAAATGAAAATGCAAGTGAAAAATGACCTGCCCGGCATCCGATCCATTATTCGTTAATAAACGATATCCCTTTTCAACGCCCAATTCCTTAGCCAATTGTTTAGCAACCGCACAGATTTCACTCAATAGAGGAAGATCTTCTGAAGTAACGGACTGAAGATCAGGAATTTCTTTCTTTGGCATAATTAAGATATGGACTGGAGCAACAGGATAAAGGTCTTTAATGGCAAGGATGCGCTCATTCTCGAAGACTTTTTCTGCTGGCAGCTCTCCTTTGATAATTTTTCCAAAAACTGTTGTCATTTTCTGTCTCCTCAGCATGTTTAAGTGTATATTCAAGAGCCTTAAAAGCATCTTCTCGTGTTTCCCAAACCGAAATAAAACGTCCTTTGTGGCAAAACACAGCCCCAGGAATGCCAGAGACTTTCTTTAAATCGTCGTTAAGCAACCCAGCCCATTGCTTGGGCTGTGGCAAACGCACCTTCATACGATCTTGATAAGTTGGCGGAATTCCACGTAATTTCCAATGATTACCTGAAGGCATAATCACAAAAAGAGCAGGATGATCAGCCCCCTCAAGCTCAAAAAAGATTTCAAGCCAGGGAAGACTTTGATCAAAAATTAAACATTCCTGCGACTTTTCCATGCAATCAGATACAATTTGTCGGCAAGATTGCGTATATTGAAATCGCTTCCATAAACGTTGAAGATGCTCAAAAGCAAACTTAAGAGCTTGATGAAAGGCCTGATTTTGTTCTTCAGCCGAGCAATCGTAACGAATGGGAGTAAAATTTGAAATGATATGAGAAAATGAACAATAGCCAGGCAGAAGGGGGTCCCTCCCATTATCATGAGCATCTACTCCCATTACCAAAGAGTGATTAAAAAAATCATACTCATTGAATTTCAGAATGTTCATTGATTGAAGGTAGCGTAGAACCATTCCAGCACTACTTAAAGGCCCTTGATAATCGACTTGATGATGATCGAATAATTTCTGATCGGGATCATAAATTCCCCCAACATCGCAGACATATTCGCAACTTGCCAACGTATTTAAATCACGCGTGCGAATAATTTTGTCCTCATCAATTAAATTAAAAAGCATGAGCAGCGCACATGCTGTAATCTCATCAGCATGAAAGGTCCCATCATGGGTGCCACAAGTGCGTAAAATTTTTTGCATATTCATGTCAATAAAGCGTTTATCCCCTTATGCATCTTCCGTTCAACTTGACTGGAAGGAGCATAAATCGTATAACCTAATAGTTTCAGGGCGAACTTTAAAAGTATAACGACTGCAAAAAACAAAATTAAAAGTCAATTATGACACAAAATTAATTTCAGAAAAAGATAAAATCTTTCCCAACTACTTTTTTGATTCATTTCAGAGCCTCTTATCAATTTTCACTTATCAACAATCTTGCCTTTGTCAAATAAAACTTTCTTAAAAAAAATTTCCTTTCAATACAAGGGAGTAAATATCATTCACTTTATTAATCTTCAGGCACTTAGTAAACTTATTTTTTTTTAAGCAGACTTTCCGTCCCTCTAATTTGAAGCCCTTGTCTCTTGCTCTCATTTCTCTATAAACAACTTATTTTAAAAAAATCCACAATTTTGAGGGTTTATTGTTAAAGAAATCTAAAATTAGGCATAAAAAAGGCATACTTATTAAGAAAGAAAAAGAAGAGATAGAGAGAGAACTTCATTTTTTTGAATCAAGATTTCTATTGCAAATATAGGCGCAAAGGTTTCATCTTAAAGTTCTAAGAACAAAGGAAGAGGTTTTTAGCAAGTGGACTATCTGAAGGGAACGACCTCCTATTTTTATGAGAATGCAAATGGAAGATTTTTTAGACCCGCATCAATACGATTTAGCAACACCTGATGGTTCTATTACAGATCTAAGTTATCTTAATGAACGTACAGCTCAAGCGACTATTTTCATTCAAAATATTTCTTCCAAATTTGTTGGATTCCAAATTGATGTACAATCCATTTTTTTTAATATTAAAAGCACACTTGCTCAGCTCGGGATCACGGGAAAAGGCTTAGCCTATGAACTTGACTTAAAAAATCAATGCGCACAGGTGCAAGTGCAGCTTGAAGCATTGGGACCTATTGCGATTGAGATGTTAAAGCTTTTACAAGTGGGCTCTGCCATTGGCAAACTATTTGCCGCTGATGAGCGACGGAGAGTGCGCGATCCTGATTATATTGCCCGTATGTTTGGACGTTCGGACCGTTGGGGCAAGCCTCTTCTTTCTTTAGGGGGTCTACACGGAAGCAATGATTTAATTTTAGATCGGGTAGATGGCCGAGCAATTGCTTTTTTGACATTGCAAAATGGAAGAATTGATTACGATGCTTCAATTTATGGCTTTCTTCCTACTCTTGCTAAAGCACTAGTAGCGAATACAAAGATGCGCGATATTTTGCGGTTGCATCAAGAGTGGAAACCTCTCGTTCCACGCAATGTCAATGAAAATGAAATTCTTCTAGTCCGTACGCTACCTTTGCATATTCGCACAGTTTTTGCCCGCGTCGTGAATGAATTGCTTTCGCCGGGTTATTATCACACCACGGCCTCTATTTTGCAGCCTGATACTTGTGCTTCTGGAGATATCTATGAGCTTTTTGGTAAAAGCAAACGCGAAATTACAGACATTCCTTTAGAATTTTACACCTTAGAACCTTATCGCGAATATGTTTTCTTTTCAGATCGAGATCAACTTCAAACCTGCCTTGAAGATAGCAAGGTACTTTTCGATGCTTTTGAGACCGCACCAAAACCATTGGACCATCGAGCAGCGGTCTATATTGTAAAGGCGCACCAGCTCAAAAATCTGACGCCTGAGGACTGGATTGTGCGTGAACCACGTCTGCATGAATTCCCAGGCCTTCTTCACAGCACGCGACAGGCCTTAATGGTAGAACGCTATATTGAACAGCAACCTTCATATCCCTTTTTAAAGAACATTGATAATGGAACTATTACGAGTCAGGGAATTCTATTAACTCGTTATTTTCCCTCGCCTTTGATGAAACGTATGCTTTTGAGCGATCAAGTACAAAGATGTCTGAAAGGAATCTATTTTCTTTACCCTTCCTTTTCCAATCTTAACTTCTTTTCATCCGAGGATCGAGCACTCTTGCACGACTTAGACAAATTCGCTATTCCGGTTTATTGGGTTGATAAGGCAAGTGAACAAATTTTGCAATATGCACAAAAACCCGAACGAGACTCGGGGCTTTTTGTTCCTGTTCATAACGTGGAAACTTTTCTAAAATCTACGGTTTTTGGCATTTACGGTTCTAATCTAATGGCTGGCCAATTTGAAAAGCAATTGCGGACGCTTTTTCAAGGGATTTTAGACATGCGTTCTCAAAGCCATCATCCTCTTCTTAATAAGAATACTCCCCTTTCTCTTGTAACGGGAGGAGGTCCCGGGGCGATGGAAATTGGCAATCAAGTGGCAAAAGAGCTGCATATTCTTTCCTGTGCAAACATTGTTGACTTCCGTGCCAAGGAGGGGGACCCAGTCATCAATGAACAATTGCAAAATCCTTATATCGAAGCTAAAATGACCTATCGTTTGGATAAACTTGTCGAACGCCAAGCAGAGTTTAATTTAGATTTCCCCATTTTTCTGACTGGGGGAATTGGAACTGACTTTGAGTATGCTTTAGAAGAAGTGAGACGCAAAGTGGGATCGGTCATGATTACTCCCATTTTACTTTTTGGCGATGTCGCTTATTGGAAAGAAAAAATCACTAGCCGTTTCGAATGCAATTTGAGGACCGGAACAATTAAAGGATCAGAATGGGTAAGCAATTGTTTCTTTTGTATTCAGACGGCTGAACAAGGCCTTAAAGTTTACCGTGAATATTTCCAAGGAACATTACCCATTGGAAAGAGTGGTCCGATCTACGAAGAGGGATTTGTTCAGGTGACTTAAATCAACCCAATCTTTCTGGGAAGAGCCACCGTGAACTGCATCTAGTACTCAACCACACTAGTTTTGTGTATTTAGACTGCTTCAAAGCCCCAGGGTAGGGTGTTCATTTTGTGCAAAAAATGAGCTTTATTTTTCACAATAATTGGCATAGTTAAATTGAAGGTCGCATGTTTATGCCGTCCTTTCAGGACTCGATGTCTTGTTGATAGAACCCAGGCCTCCGCTTCGCTGCGACCTGGGCTGTAACATGACGGCCCTTCAGGCCTTAACAAAAAGACGATTTCGGGGCTATAAAAGAGGGACTTAAACATCTCTTGTTAAGGCCTGAAGGGCCGTCATGATAGAACCCAGGCCTCCGCTTCGCTGCGACCTGGGCTGTAACATGACGGCCCTTCAGGCCTTAACAAAAAGATGATTTAAGGGCTATAAAAGAGGGACTTAAACATCTCTTGTTAAGGCCTGAAGGGCCGTCATGTTACAGCCCAGGGCGTGTTTGAAAAACATTACCAATGTGTGATATAAATTATAATAAACGCAATTATAACCACTCCTCTAAATATTTTTCCTAACTTATCGTAACGAGTAGCAATTCGTCTAAAAGTTTTTAGTTTTTGGAAAAAATTCTCCACAACCTTTCTTTTTTTATACAAACGCTTGCTATAGGGAATTTCATCAGTTCTCTTTGGGTGACTTGGAATGACAGCTCGTTCCTTTCTTTTCATTAAATAGTATCTAATTTCATCTGTATCATAAGCTAGATCTGCTATAACATTTTTTGCTCGTTTCCCATTTAATAGAGATTTAGCAAATAAATTATCATTTCTATTTCCAGGAGCAATTTTTACTTTTAATGGTTGCCCTTCAGCATTAACTACAACATGAATTCTTGTTGACCAACCACCTTGTGTCTTTCCAATTCCATTAAATGTTTTTCCTCCAAAACCTCCCATTGCATTTTGATGTACTTTAACACTTGTAGAATCAATAATATGTGATTCGTGGGATGCATTTTTTTTTCAAAACACTCCAAATTTTTGACCAAGTTCCATTTAAGGTCCAGTTATGCATTCTTGAATAGATCGTTTGCCAGTGGCCAAATTCAGGGGGCATATCTCTCCAAGGAGCTCCCGTTCTTATAGACCATAAAATCCCTTCTATTACCAACCGATCATTTTTTCTAGGTCTTCCCTGTTTACCTGTTTGCGAAGGTAATAATGGACTTAGCTTCTCCCAGTCCTTATCTTTTAAAAACATTCTAGTCATAAACACCTCCTATGGGTCCCTACAACTATTATTATATCATAAATAATCTTTTTAAAACACGCCCCAGGTCGCAGCGAAGCGGAGGCCTGGGTTCTATCATGACGGCCCTTCAGGCCTTAACAAGAGATGTTTAAGTCCCTCTTTTATAGCCCCGAAATCGTCTTTTTGTTAAGGCCTGAAGGGCCGTCATGTTACAGCCCAGGTCGCAGCGAAGCGGAGGCCTGGGTTCTATCAAAAAGACATCGAGTCCTGAAAGGACGGCATAAACATGCGACCTTCAATTCAACTATGCCAATTATTGTGAAAAATAAAGCTCATTTTTTGCACAAAATGAACACCCTAACCCAGACGATGCCCTGGGTTAGATTAGCCCTCATCATGTAGTCTGAAGGACTACATGAGAATCATCTCACCCCAACTCGGGCTTTGAAGCAGTCCAAATAAGCAAAATTAATGTGGTTGAGTAATAGATACGTTAAGCTAAGAGAGGTTCCCCGGAGGGAGGACCTCTCTTAGCTTATATTGATAGGGTCTTCTTGAGCAAGATGCGGATGATGCAACATTTCCCACATACGTCGAAAACCGGGACAATTTTTCAATAGCTCTTCTTTAGTTCCTTCTGCAATTTTTTCTCCCTTTTCCAAGTAGATGATTTTATCTGCATCTTCAATGGTAGATAGGCGATGAGCAATAATAATTTGAGTGACTTTGCCATGCAATTCTCCTAATGCACGCTTAATATGATTTTCGCTAATTGCATCTAGTGACGAAGTGGCCTCATCCAAAATTAAAATAGGTGCTTTTTTCACAAGAGCTCGTGCAATAGCTAGACGTTGTTGTTGACCACCCGATAAATTTTTACCTGTTTCAAGCAAAACCGTCTGATATCCCTGAGGAAGATACTGGATGAATTCATCTGCATGTGATTGACGAGCCGCCTGTTGAATCTCTTCCAAAGAAAAGGAACGACCGAAGGCGATATTTTCTGAGATTGTATCTAAAAATAAAAATGGCTTTTGAGGGACAAAGGCAATATTTTCGCGTAGCGACTTTTGGGTATAAGATTGCAATGGATATCCATCAATACGAATTTCTCCTTGTTGAACATCATAAAGGCGCGGCAGTAATTGGACAATGGTCGACTTGCCTGATCCAGTAGGACCTACAATAGCCACCTTTTCCCCTCGACGCACCTTAAAACTGATTCCTCTTAAAACCCACTGGCTTTGATAGCGAAACCACACATTTTCAAATTCAATCGCATCATGAAAGTTTTGAAGTGTCAGAGCTTCACTGCTATCTTTAATATCAGGTTGTAGATAAAGAACTTCTTGCATCCGTTCAGCAGCTGCAATCCCGCGCTGAATATGTGTATTCTCCTCCGCAAATTTTTTGATCGGTTCATAAAAGACATAAAGAAGCCCACAATAGACCAAAACTTCTGAGACATTCATTTGAAGAATATAGAGTCCATACAAAAGAGCTGTTGCTAAGAAAAACATGCCGATTGTATGGACAATGGGGCGTGATGATAAATCATAGCGAGCACTTTTTTGTTCTAATGTCGCCATCTTATTATTTTGTTCACGATATTTTTTTAAAGAAAAGTCTTCCATGGCAAACACTTTGACAGTTTGAATTCCAGCTAGAAAATCAATAAGCACAGAAGCAAATGTTTCCTGATTTTTTTGGATTTGCTTAGAAATACGCTTGACGCGACGCGCTAAGAAAATAATGGGACCAATAATGAGAGGAAAGCCCAAAAAAATGATTAAAGACAGGCGCCATGAAGTGTAAAAACATAAGGTTAAAGTCGAAATGACTGTAAAAGGAGTTTGCAGGTAATTAACTAAGCAAGCATTGAGTGCTTCAGCCACCAAAGCAGCATCTCCTACCACCCGGGATGAAAGAGTGCCCATATTATACTGGTGATAAAATTCCATGGGCAAAGCTTGAATATGTTCAAAATAGGCCTGGCGCAAATCTCGGCTGATCCGAATTGCTACAAGCCGTGAGGAAAAACGCTGACAAAACAAAGAAATCGCTTTAAAGAAAGCCACGATGACAATAAATAAAGCTAAGGCTTGTAAACTAGTCCCAATGGGAATCCAATAATCCACTATATGAATCACTTTTTCAACAAGATCCGCCCCTTTATACTGCGTCAAAAATCGCCCTGTCTCTTCCCTTGTGACTTTGCCTTGCTGTTGTTGATCTATTTCTTGCCAACGTGTTTGGACATCACTCCAACTCACCTCTTGATTTTTTTGTAATTTCCCGTCTTGAATAGGAGCAAATAATTCAAAAAAATCAGGTCCCTTGCGCGTCATAATTCCTAGCGCGACGACTTCAAGCTGAGAAGCAAGCGTAAGAAGAATCATAGCAATAATGGAAAAAACAATGAGAAGTTGATTTTGCCGCGCTAAAAGAGCGGTTTGAAGTAAGCGTCGCATTTTAACTCTCTACATATTGTCCCATCTGACGAAACTTAAGATAACGCTGCTCAAGAAGCAAAGGCAATGGAATGCGTCGGAGAATATTCCACTGCTCAAGAATAAAGTGCTTGACGTTTTGATAAGTTTGATGAGGATCATGATGCGCTCCTCCTAAAGGCTCTTGAATAATGGCATCAATAATCTTAAGCTCCAACAAGTTTTCGGCATTAAGCTTGAGACTGGAGGCTGCTTCAACGTTTTTAGAGGGATCTTTCCATAAAATGGACGCACATCCTTCGGGTGAAATAACCGAATAGTACGAATGTTCTAACATTCCAATGACATCGCCGACTCCCATTCCAAGCGCGCCACCTGAACATCCTTCTCCAATCACTATCACAATAATAGGCGTCTTAATGCGAGCCATTTCGCGTAAATTATGTGCAATAGCCCATCCCTGCCCCCTTTCTTCGGCTTCCAAACCTGGATAAGCACCCGGAGTATCGAGAAGAGAAATCACTGGAAGTTGGAATTTCTCAGCTAGTTTCATCAGACGCAAAGCTTTGCGAAACCCTTCTGGATTCAGCATACCAAAGTTGCGATAGACGCGGCTTTCTGTATCATGTCCTTTTTCTTGCCCAATCACAACACATTTGACTCCTCCAATAGTGGCAAAACCTCCTACCATGGAATGATCATCACTAAAAGTGCGATCTCCCGCCAATTCTATAAACTTTTCACACATAGAGGTAAAGAAGTTGAGAGCGTGAGGCCGACCAGGATGTCGGCAAATGAGAACACGTTGCCAAGGAGTGAGTTCAGAGTACACTTGTTGTTTGAGTTTTTCAAGTTTCTGCTCGAGCTTGCGAATCTCCGCCTTAAAAATGGGATTATCTTGACTCTGTTTTTTCAAATGTTCGATTGTTTTGATATACTCCTGAATTTGCTTTTCATGGGGTAAAATATCCAATCCTCAACTCCTTTCTTATATTTTCAAGGATTTATATCCATTAGCGACGACTCGAAAAAATCGCGCACAATTTCAATGGTCGTTGGTCTACTAATGATAATGGCAAATAATTCCTCTATATCCGGCGTAGCAAGGCGAATACATCCATCACTTTCATATTTTCCTATACCGGTAGAACTATCCACTAACTCTCCTTGAGAGCTTTTCATCCAAGGGGTTCCGTGAATACCAAAACCTTTAGCAGGTAACGTACAGTTTCCCACTTCTTTTTCAAAAGGAATCCAACGGGTTCCAAAAACTGTGATCATTTCAGCCTTTTTGCCCTGATAATTCCCCATTGTCTTTGGTTTAAAGATTGCCACTCGGCTACCTAAGGCATATTTTCCCAAAGGAGTTAAAAGTCCTGAGGTTTTAGAGGAATCAAGCCTTCCTAGGCCAACCTGATAAGTTTTTAACAACGTCTTTTGTTTAGTATCTAAATCAACATAATAAAACCACATGCGACAGCGCGAAGTATCGACAACAAGATGAAATTCAAAATTTTTGTCTGTCCGCAAAATATTAAATTTATGCCCTTCTGCTAACTCTTGCTTTAAATAATCAGGTTTGCCATTCAAACTACGCGCAATAAAGTGGCGTGATGTGTGGTAATGATTGGCATAATCTGATAGCCATGCAGGCCTCCCCTTTTGCCAAGGAACATGACTTTTATAGGTAATTGTCTCCACAATGGGGAGTTTTGGCCCACTTTTATTAAATAATTCTTCAATTCGATTGGCATCGGGCAAATGACCTGAAACGACTGTTTGTCCTCTTTCTGAAAGGGCAACAAATGGATGAGGTGCAGTAGCAGCCGGCATTACCGCTTGAATTTCTTGATCGAGCTCAACTTCTATAGGAACTTGAGGGAATGCAGAAGCGATAGACGTTGCTGGCTCTCGTTTAAAAAAAGCGACAATTCCAATAATTCCAAATAATAAAAGCGATACGATGGCAACTAGTTTAGGTAAACTCATAGCCTAAGTCCTTTATTCATTAAAATTAAAGAATGTAACAGAAATTTGCTGAAGGTCGGCTATTATGATAAAAGGTTGTGGTGTTTTTGCCAAGTTACAAAGCAAGAAAGAAGAGATAGGATAAAAAATAATTTAAGGAGTCTCTTCTAAAGTACGTTGTACTTCAATAAGAGCATCGCACATTTGTTCTGATAACAAATTCTCACCTCCCTCCATCTCATTTAATCATTAGACCTGATTGATTTAAAATAGTCTCTAGAAAAATTTTAACTATAAAAAAGGTTTAATTTATCGAGGAGGCCCAATATGCCATTGATAATGGCAATGATCAGCGGTCATATGATAAGCAACTAGAAAATCTGCTCCCCAGAAATTATCTCCACCCGCCAGTGGAATCACTTGCATTCTTCCTTTAATGGAAAGAAGGCTAAGCTCTAATTGATTGTCATGACCTTCTAATAAAAGCGAGTGCGTTTCTCCATCATAACTTCCTAAAGTGCGAGGATACAAAACTTGAGATTGGATTTTGCATTGAGCTGCTTTGACAAAGAAACTAAAGGCCACGGAGTCCCATCCATCAAGTCCCAAAAAGGTTGTCTTTAAATGAAAATGCGGTTTTTTAAATTCTTGCACAACTTCCAACCAAATTCCACGAAATTGCCCGACTTTAAAAGGCGAGGAAGAAGGCTGATCCACCATCCGAGTACACCCCTTTAAAACAAACGAGCCGCGCCGCCATTCAATCATTGAACGTCTCATGCCATGATCACAGAGAGCATTTCCTTCGATGCCAAAACCTTGACATTCTCCTAAAGGCAAATACTGTGGGCCATAACTAATGATTTCAATATCACCTTGCCGTAACATCCCTAATCCTGTATGCTCTCCATGCAAGGTGCATACAATATGGTAAGAAGAAGAGCGATATCCAGCTAAAGCTGTCGAAGGATCATAAATATGTTCTGATAACTCTAGAGAAGTATGAGATAAGATCTGATGATGATGCTCAAGCCATTTTTCAATCAATACCCATAGAGGATCCATTTTTTCTCTCGTTTTCTCTACACGCTCTTGAATCCCTTTCATGACAATTTCGGCTATAGCAGCGAAGGGAGTCTCTTGGCTTAAAAGAGCCGCACTTCGAAAGAGTAAATAGCTTAAACAGCACTGTTGAAGTGTTTTTCCCTCTTTTTCACGTACAAAAAGCCCTGCTAATGGCTTTGCCTCAGTATCTAAGGTATTCAGCTGCCAATGTGCAATCCGCAACACTGTTTCTTGCAGATCTTGCCGTTTGGTCAATAAAGTCAATAGACAAAGAAAAATGCCAAATTCAAAATGATGAGGAGTATAGGGCAACGATAGCCAAGGACAATACTCATACAAATCGATAAGGGCAGCTCCACTTTCCAATAGATGCGGCCCTACTTCAGGGATGGGCATCTTGGCAAAAGCATGATTCAAAGCCACCAAAGATCTTAAATACTGCGAACTCTGATTCCAAGGGTGACGCTCAAAAAAACGCACCTTTACCGATAGCTCGGATGGATGTAATTGAGCAAGATCGCACAAAATATTCACAGCTAAAAGCTGTTTCCAATTTTCAATGGCTTTCTCTTCTTCAAAAAGAGGTTCATGCCATAAACATTCTTCTACGACGTTCTGTGGAGGAATAATGCGAGACTCAAGAAACTGACGGACCATTTGATCAAAATAAGAGGAAGAATTTTCAATCTGAGTGAAATAAAGAGATTGAAGAGAACAAAGCTCCAACATGTTGATGTGATCCAATTTTTCTATGAACCTCTTGCATCCTAATAGGTTCATCCGCAGATAGTATTGAATAAAAGAATTAAACTTAAAAGAGCTGCTTCAAGCCTAAACGCTTGTCCCACTCTTTTAAGCGAATTCTTATTGAGTTGACTTTGGAGCAGGCTTTAAACGCCTACTTCTACGCCATTATGAGAATATTCGGGTTGTTCTGTCTCTACCACTTGCCGCATTTTTTTTCCAGGTGTAAACTTAACAGCAAGACGGGCAGGAATCACAATAGGCACTGCTGCATTCTTGGGATTTCTCCCAATTTTTTGCTTTCTCTCGACAACCTCAAAAACACCGAATTCACGAAATTCCAATCTCTCTCCTTGCGATAAGCAATCTGTGATTTTATCCAAAAAAGCCTGTATCACATGACGGACATCATTTGGATGAATCCCCTTATCTTGTGAAATGGAATTAATGAGTTTTTTCTTTGTCATGGTGTTTTTCTTTGTACTGGTTGCCATAGGCTCTGCTCCTTCATTTTGCACTTTTTTCGTTAGATTTCTGAATTTCCGACATTGTCATATCCTTTTGATTTTCAAGCAAGTTCTTTTTAGTTCTTTTTGTTTTTTTCAAAACTATTGAACTCCTCCAAAACCAATTTTCTGCCAAAAACCCCTCTTTTTTCTAACACTTGGTAAATAAAGATTTTAGTGAATATTTCCTATAATAAGAAATACTGTTTTGAATTCAAGATTAATTTTAACTTCCGCTAATGCGCACAAGCATTTTATTCTTTTTCCCTACCGCTATAAGCATTAAGTTATTGTCTATTAACAACTTATGATTTATCACGCAATTTTCATCTTCTATTTTTTCATTATTGATGTAAACTCCGCCGTTGCGTAATAAACGTCTTGCTTCGCCTTTGCTACCCTGTAGGCCAATTTCTACTAAAAGATCAATCAATTTTATATTTAAAACTTTTTCCAATGGCAGCTGGCAACTGGGCATATCAGAAGCTACACTTTCGAGCATATTCGCATTCAATTGCGTTTGCATGCCGGGAGCGATTCCTTCTGTCACGCGAATGGCGGTTTGCAATCCTTCCTTACCATGTACAAGACGGGTGATTTCCTCTGCTAAACGCTTTTGAGCGGTGCGTGGGACAGCATCAGCCTCTTGCATTTGCTTTTCATAATGACGAATTTCTGCCATGTCCATAAAAGTCAGCATACGCATCAATTTAATCACATCGGCATCTTCTACGCGGATAAGGTATTGATAAAATTCATAAGAGGAAAGTTTCTCTGGAGAAAGCCAAATAGCTCCTTTTTCTGATTTGCCAAACTTTTGCCCATCGCTGCGAGTCAAGAGGGGAAAGGTAATGCCATAAGCAGATTTGCCATGAACTTTACGGATGAGATCGGTGCCGGCGGTAATATTTCCCCATTGATCACTTCCCCCAAGTTGAATGGTCACGCCATAATGTTGATAAAGATGTAAAAAATCATATCCTTGCAAAATTTGATAGCTAAATTCGGTAAAGCTCATCCCCTCTTCTGATTGCAAGCGCAATTTTACGCTTTCTTTTGCCAACATGGGCCCTATACGGTAAAGAGAACCAATCTCACGTAAAAATTGAATAAAAGAGAAATCTTTGTACCAATCAAAGTTATTTAAGATCAGGGGACGTGCGTCAGCATGTTGAAAATCTAAAATGATTTCTAAATTTTTTCTAATTCCTTTCAAATTGTTTTCCAGTGTTGCTTCATCAAGCAATTGACGCTCCGCACTTTTGCCTGATGGATCCCCTATCATGCCAGTCGCTCCTCCAACAATTGCGACAGGCATATGTCCAAATCGTTGGAACCATGCGAGGCCCATAATGGCGACTAAATTACCCAGATGCAAGCTGTCGGCAGTAGGATCAAAACCACAATAAATGCGAGTCGGCTGCTGAGTCAATTGGTGCAGCTCATCGCTTGTTAAAGCTTCAATAAATCCACGTTCTTTTAAAACATCAATAACAGTTGCCATGGTTTTCATCCGGTTAAGAATTAGGCAGATTTGGTCTGAACATTGTCTAAATGTCTTGATTTTCTGTCAATGTCGATAATTGTTTTTCTCAAGGGGAAATTGCAGGATAAAAATGATTTTAAGCTAGCACTCCATTCGTATTAATTTCACTTTAAGATAAGCAGGTGATTGAATGTTATCCCTTAAATAGAAAACAAGTAAAAAATCAAGCTATAAAAATATTATTTTATTTGTTATGATAAAAATAAAGATTTATTTGCTCTTCAACTTTGAAAAGGTGTTTAAATTAAACCTAATATTTGCATAAAAGCGCAATGCAAAAGGCCCTAAACTTTTTGTTCACTTATCATTTAGCTTATTGCATTAAAGGAACCGAAGATAGCGAAAAAAAATAAATAGCTTGATTTTTTTGCTATTTTTCTTATTCTCCAGATTGAAACAGGCAACAACTTTAAGGGAACTCTATAAAACCTATGAGGAGAATTTAATCATGAAAAAGCAACTTTTTCTTTTGTCTTCGCTATGTTTAGTGTTAAGTGCATGTGAAAATCAATCAAATCCCCCCAATGCAGATAACACGGGACGCAATGTTCGTGATCGTGGACCAACGATAACTCCTGGAGAACAGGGTGAAAGTGAAGCAGATCGTACCATTACACAGAAAATTCGCCAATCTTTAATGAATGACGATTCTTTATCAACAAATGGAAAAAACGTTAAAATTATGACAAAGAATGGCACGGTGGTTTTGCGCGGTGCTGTGAATAGCGATAAAGAAAAGAATGACATTGGCCAAAAAGCACAATCTATTTCTGGTGTCAGTAATGTAGATAATCAATTGGAAATTATTCGTAGCGAATAATGCGAGTGGTCGCTAGCGGTAATGCGATTCACTTGTGCATAGAGAGTCTTAAAATAAAGGAGATTTTTATGGCTTTTCAAGCAATTTATGGTATTGTTAGCAGTAGAGCTAACGCTGAGACAATCATTCAAGCTTTAGTAGATGCAGGTGTTAAACCCCAAGACATTTCTTTTCTCAGTTCGCAAGGAAAAGAATTTCATGAGCTTAGTCAAGAGGCTCTCCCCTCCAATCGCAATTGGAGAACAGAAGAGCGCGTCACAGATTTTCCTAATGGAAAACAAATGCCAGAGCATGTAAGCGATACCACTCAAGCCTCTCGAGGAACTAGTTCGGGACACCAAGGTGGCTTAGGAACTGAAAAACACACTAAAGCTCCAGAAGGAGCAACAACTGGCGGTGTAACAGGAGGCATTATTGGGGGAACTCTTGGGCTACTGGCTGGAATTGGAGCACTTGCCATTCCAGGATTAGGACCCTTTGTTGCTGCAGGTCCTCTGATGGCAACATTAGCTGGACTTGGCGCTGGCGGTACAGTAGGAGGAATTGTGGGTAGTCTGGTTGGCGCAGGTATTCCAGAATACGAAGCGAAGCGATACGAAAATCGCTTGCAACAAGGAGGCATTCTTCTTTCTATTCGTGCCAATAGCGATAGCCTAGCGAAACGCGTCAAAGATATCATGCAACAAAATGGCGCTGAAGATGTTTCTATTTCTTCTGAAGCTACAACTTCTAAGAACTATAATAAATAAGTCATTCTTATTTTATTCTTAAAAATGGCTATGCTTTAAGCATAGCCATTTTAAAAGGGATTCACCAAATCTAAGAAATGACAGGGAAGACTTAATGCTTGCTCTAAATGGCTAGCCAACGCTATAGGGCCCACTCTTTCAGTAGCAGAATGTCCCAAAGCATAGAAATTAATTTTCTCTTCCAGGGCTTGATGCCAAGTAGGCTCATCAAAACTCCCTGTAATATAAGCATCTATTCCTTCTTTAGCTGCATCTAAAATTGTTTTATGAGCTCCTCCAGAAACAAGAGCGACAGTCTGAATAACTGGAGAACCACCCCAAGCACAGGTTGCTGGATGCTGATAATAAGTCTCTAATCGATTCTTAAATTCTTCTCTCGAACAGGGAGCAATTCTTCCCTTGACACCTACGGGGATTCGTTCCAAATAACCAAAAGGTTGTAAGTCAGACCATTCTAAATCTTTAGCCGCTTTCCAATTATTGCCAATCAGCGGATGCATATCCAAGGGTAGATGATAGGCAAATAATGAAATCCCATGTTCAAGCAGCAATTGAAGCTTTTTACGTTTAACGCCTTGAATGATATAGCTATCACGCTGCCAAAAAATTCCATGATGAACAATTAAGGCATCGACCCCTTGTTTGACCGCTGCTTCAATAGTTGCTAAACTCGCTGAAACAGCTGTTGCCAACTTTACAATACGTGCTTTGCCTTCTACTTGCAATCCATTAGGAGCATAATCATTGACCCCTTGACTAGAAAGCAACTGATTTAAATAAATGCATAATTCTTCTAATGTCAACATCATTTCCTTAAAAAGTTTGAATTGATTTGTATGGGGATAATCACATTTACTCAGAGTGTTTTTACTAAAAATATTTGACACTGGCAGCCTTTCGAGGCTGACAGGAAATTGATAATTTCAGGCCTTAAATAATTTTTGAAACCACCCACAATATACTCAAGACCAGTTAAAAATAAATTATATAAGTCCGAAATATCAATTTCCTGTCAGCCTCTTCAGGCTGATGCGCTGACTCTCAGATTTTACTTTAGACCCGCAGTCTAATATGGCAAGCTAAAATTCAGCGTATCAGCCTGAAGGGCTGTAAGGCATGGTACAAAAAGAGTAGATTTTGGGTAACATGTTTATGCCGTCCTTTCAGGGACAATTGCAGAATAAACAATAAATTATTTTAATTTACCACTTTCAAAAAAAGGCTCCTTAATATAGTCTAGATGTAGAAAAACCGTCTTAAACTATACAAGGAACCGAAAAATGTTCAGAGAAAAATTATCGCAAATGTGGAATAACGTACAGTCTACTCTTTTTCCTGATTTAATCAAACGAACTCATGAACTCTGCCCTGAGTATAAAAAATTAGTATCAATTCTGGAACTTGTTCGTATTGAAAGTCATATTCCGCGATCCTTCAAATTAGGAAGGCCACCAAAAGATCGCATCGCAATGGCTAGAAGTTTTATCGCAAAAGTAGTCCTAAAACAACCTTACACTAAACAAATTATTCGCCTGCTAAACCAGGATGAACAATTGAGGATTATTTGTGGTTGGGAGGCAAATCATAAAATTCCTTCTGAATCTAAATTTTCTAGAGCTTTCAAAGAATTTAGCCAAATAACCCTTCCGGATAGGGTTCACCAAGCATTGGTTAAAGAATTTTACAAGGGAGAGATCATAGGACATGTGATAACAGATTCTACACCCTTAGAAGCACGTGAAAAATCATTAAAAAAACCATGTGCAAAAACACGTCGAAAAGAAAAAGACAAAGAAAGAAGAAGAATGAAAAGTGCTGGAGAACCAAATCTACGTCAACAGCAGTTGAATGAACCAGATCTTCGAAAAATGGTAGAACATCTTCCTATAGCATGTGACAAAGGCATGAAAAGAAATCCTCAGGGATTTCACATTTTTTGGAAAGGCTATAAGTTGCATACTAATGTTGATGATAATGGAGTCCCTTTGGCTGCAATTGTCACATCTGCATCGTGTAATGACTGTGAAGTTGCAATTCCTTTATCTCTAAAAACAAGCAAGGTAGTAACTAATTTGTACGATTTAATGGATGCAGCTTACGATTATCCAGAAATCAAGGAATTTAGCCGATCCCTTAATCATATACCAATTATCGATCAGTGTTCGCGAAGTGCAGCTCAAAAAAAGGCAAAAATGGAAGAGAAAAAAAGAAAAACTCTTTTAAATTTTAAAACAGCTGAAGAAAAGAGGTACGCAGAGCGATTTCCCAAAGAATCCTTTAATGCATTCTTTAAGGACTATTGTGGAGGACATAGGATATATTACAGAGGATATCAGAAAGTCTCTTGCCATGCATTATTTGGAGTATTAACAGCGGCCGCTATGATGTTATTGAAATTCACTTCCTAAAGATCGATTAAATTTCAAAGATTGACAGTATCTTCTTACGTTACCCCCTGCCAAAATTAGATCAATTTTTAAAAAAATTCAAAAAATTCGAATGTTTTGCATAAAAGTGTTTTTTTTTCATTAAAACTTAGTCGTCTAGAATCGATTCTTTTCGATCTCAGGTACAATTGACAGAAAAAAAATCGCAGTATAACACGCTAAATAATTCTGCAATTGTCCCTTTCAGGACTCGTTGTCTTTTTGATAGAACCCAGGCCTCCGCTTCGCTGCGACCTGGGCTGTAACATGACGACCCTTCAGGCCTTCAGGACTTAACAAGAGAGGTTTAAGCCCCTCTTCTATAGTCCCTAAATCATCTTTTTGTTAAGGCCTGAGGGGCGGCCCTTCGAGGCTGACAACCCCTCTTCTATAAGTCCCTAAATCATCTTTTTTTTAAGGCCTGAAGGGCCGTCATGTTACAGCCCAGGTCGCAGCGAAGCGGAGGCCTGGGTTCTATCAAAAAGACATCGAGTCCTGAAAGGACGGCATAAACATGTTACCCAAAATCTACTCTTTTTGTACCATGCCGGCTGTAAGGACAATAAACCAGGACAACCTCCTGGTTATGAATAGGTTGTGTCATGCAGCCTAAGGGATTGCCAGTGTCACATGGTTTTAGTAAAAATACCTTGCACATTCACTATCCTTTCTTAATAAAAGCTAACAATTTTTCTTCATTTCCAAATGAAACAAGTATAAAAATAGGGATAAAAAATGGCAAAAGCTAAAACATCTTTTCGTTCAATCAGATTTTTGGCATAGTCAAATCAAAGGAAACTGAAAAGTAAAAGACACTTTATGACGAAGACTGATTCTAATCCTGTTTTAATTGCTAAAAAAGCTGCCGGACGAGCTGCAGCTGAACTTATTCAAGAAGGGATGCTAGTAGGATTAGGAACAGGTTCTACCGCAGCTTTTTTCATTGAAGCTCTTGGAAAAAGATGCCAAGAAGGCTTGAGGATTGCCGCTATTGCCACTTCACAACAATCAAATCGCCAAGCTCAGCAATTGGGAATTCCGCTCATAGACCCCAACACTATTACCATGCTTGATCTAATTGTCGATGGAGCTGATGAGATTGATCATCATAAAAATATGATTAAAGGAGGCGGAGGCGCTTTGCTTAGAGAAAAACTTCTTGCTCAAGCCAGTCATGAAATGGTTGTTATTATTGATGAAACTAAGCTTGTCGATCATTTAGGAGACCATCCTCTTCCCGTTGAAATTGCTTCGTTTGTTTATTGCAACACACTGCAGCGTCTTAAAGCGCAAGGTTATCAAGGAGTTCTAAGACTGAACCGAGAAAAAGATCCCTTTGTCACTGATAATGGCAATTATATCTTTGATATTCAATACTCTACGCCTATTTTAGATCCTCAGAAAGAACAAGAACGCTTAAAAAGCATTACAGGAGTTCTAGAAACAGGACTCTTTTTTGATCTTGCCAAAAGAATTATCATTGGTTATGAGGATGGTTTTGTCAAAATTCAGGCATAAACCTGAGCTAAAATAAATAGGATAACGGCATGCTCTCTGAACTCATTCAAGTTTCTTTCGATAAAATTATGCAGACACGCTCTTATACGGTTATTGTCCTAAGCGCGCAAGGTAAAAGCTTTGCAATCTATACAGATCCAGGCATTGGTAAAACACTCCAGCTCTTTTTGACAGAGCTGGAAAGTCCACGCCCCCTCACACATGAGCTCATTGATAAAATTTTTGAAGGAATGGACATCCGTGTAAAACAAGTTGTCATCAATGATGTTCAAGATACTATTTATTATGCTCGTCTATTTCTTGAACAAGATATCGGAGACATGCGCCATATTGTAGAAATTGATGCCCGTCCCAGCGATTGCCTCACTCTCGCTCTCATGAATAATGCCCCGGTTTATTGCACAAGAGAAGTTCTCTACAAGACGATTCCTATAGAAGAATGAGCAGTTTAATTTGATTTTTTCAATTTCTTTTTGGTATTTATTCGCTCGCTATCAGTCGAGTGTATGCTAATACTTAATGTAAAAATTATTTTTAGCCAAAGTCATAATGGATTGCACAGCTTCTTCGGCATCTTCCCCTTCCGCTTCAATTCCAATTTTTGCACCTTTCGTCGCAGCTAACATGAGAATTCCTAAAAGTGACTTTGCATTAACAGATTGTTTTTGATAAACCAGGCAGACTTTTGATTTGAAAGCAACTTGCACATTTCACTAATTCAGTAGAAGGTCGCGTATGAAGACCACGATCATTGCCTACCACAAATTTTCCTTTTGCCGTGCGTTTTTTGATAGGTGGATTTGTCATCGCGTTTTATCCTTATATCACTTATCCTTGTTCAACAGCACAAGTTTAGGCTGGACTGTCGGTCCTCGTAAATGGAATCAGATTTGAAACTGAAAAAACCATAGAAATAAGAAACCAATAATCACTCATCATTATTCTTCTATGAACAAATAATAGGTGATAAGATTTATAGCAAATGTTTTCTATTATGGAGATAAGATAATGAAAACGCGTGAAGAAGTGCCTTTAAATGATCGATGGAATGTCGAAGCTCTTTATCCCAATCAAATCGCCTGGGAACAAGCATTCAAAACCTTCGTTCCTCATCTTCAACAAACTCCTCATTGGCCAGCCCTGCAAGCTTATCAAGGAAGTTTTGAGAAGGGTCCCGAACAGGTTAAAAAAGCGCTTGATCTCATGATGGATATTGATCGAGAACTCTCTAAACTTTATACCTATGCTCATTTACGCCACGATGAAGATATCACCAATCCTGAATTTAAAAAGAGCTATGAGCAAATTTTAACTCTTGCCCACGCTTTTGCTCAAGAAACGGCTTGGTTTCAACCTGAATTAATGGCACTATCTGACGCTCTTTTGAGTCAATATCTCGCCTCCCCTCTTCTTGCTGATTATCATTTTTACTTAGAAAAAATGATTCGCATGAAAAAACATACGCTATCACCTGATAATGAGAAATTGATGGCCTTTGCAGGGCAAGCCCTCCAAACGTCCTATAAAGCCTTTAGTGCAATTAATGATGCCGATTTTAAATTTGAGGCGGTCTTAGACAGCCAAGAAGAATCCAAGCCTCTGTCGCATGCCACTTATGGAATTTATATTCGTGATCAAGATCGCCTTTTGCGTGAACATGCCTTTAAACAGTATCACCGCCAATATTAATTCTTATGAAAATACCCTGTGCGAACTTTTGACAGGTCAAGTGCAAAATCATCTTTTTCAAGCTCGTTCACGCCACTTTTCTTCGTGCTTAGAAGCCGCTCTATTTCCCAAAAACATCGACACTTCTGTTTATCATTCCTTAATCCAAGCTGTTCATGAACGCCTCGATGTCTTGCATCGCTATATGCAACTCCGCAAACGCATTTTAGAAGTGAATGAATTGCATTTGTATGATGTTTATGTGCCCTTGACTTCTGCTGTCGACATTCGCATGTCCTATGTAGAAGCCGAAACACTTGTGATTGAATCAGTGGCTCCTTTGGGATCTGAATATCAAGAGTTTCTCAAAAAAGGATTTCAGGAACAGCGCTGGGTTGATCGCTATGAAAACCAAAATAAACGCTCAGGTGCTTATTCTAGCGGATGCTTTGATAGCATGCCTTATATTCTCATGAACTATAAGAACCTTTTGCGTGATGTGTTCACTCTAGCGCATGAAGCAGGTCACAGCATGCATAGTCTTTACAGTCGTAACACACAACCCTATCAATACAGCGATTATCCCATCTTTCTGGCTGAGGTCGCCTCAACCTTCAATGAAGATCTTCTGACCCGCTTGCTTATTAATCGCTGTCAAGATCCTCACGAGAAAATTTTTCTCCTCAATCAAAAAATTGAAGATATTCGAGGAACCCTTTTCCGCCAAACAATGTTTGCTGAATTTGAACTGCTCATTCACCAACATGTTGAACAAGGAACTCCCTTGACTCCCCAACTCCTCAAACAAGAATATCGACAACTCAACCACACCTATTTTGGGCCTGCTACCTTTATTGATAAAGAAATTGAGATCGAATGGGCACGTATTCCTCATTTCTACTACAATTTTTATGTTTTCCAATATGCAACAGGAATCAGCGCCGCTTTAGCTCTCGCAGAAAAAGTCGTTAAAGGCAATGAACAAGACCGTGCAGCTTATCTCTCTTTCTTAAAAGGAGGATCAAGCCAATATCCCATTGAGATGTTAAAAATGGCCGGCATAGACATGACATCTCCTGCACCCGTTAAAGCAGCTATTCAAACCTTCGATCAACTCTTGACTGAATTAGAACAACTGCTTCATCAAACGACAAAGAGCTAAAATATTTATTATATGATTAACAAAACATAGCATGCAAAACATCGATATTAGCAATTAAATACAGCCAGTGCTAATTTTGTTGCAAAAAAAAGACAAAAGAAGTACTTTATTAGCTTCAAGACGATCATTTATCACTTAACATAGGAGATTCTTTATGGCCCAAACTCAAATGGCAGCAACATCTACTTCTCGCAACGTTAAGCTTAAACCATTAGGCAATCGCGTTCTTGTTCGTCGCTTAGCAGCTGAGGAAAAATTAAAAGGAGGAATTATTCTTCCCGATACAGCAAAGAAAAAGCAAGAGCAAGCAGAAGTCGTCGCTCTTGGCTCTGGAAAAAAGGATAAGAATGGCACCTTAATTCCCATGCCGGTTAAAGTTGGCAACATCATTTTGATGGAAAAGTATTCTGGACAGGAAGTGACATTAGATGACGAAGAATTTGTGATTCTTCGTGCCGATGATATTATTGCGATTGTCGAACAGTAATCAGATGATAGAACAATTAAGAGGAGATTCACATGGCTGCAAAAACGATTAAATTTAAAGAAGAAGCTCGCCAAAAAATTCTCAAAGGTGTCCGCACATTGGCCGATGCCGTTAAGGTCACTTTAGGACCTAAAGGACGCAATGTCGTTATTGACAAATCTTATGGCACTCCGCATATCACAAAAGATGGTGTGACGGTAGCCAAAGAGATTGAGCTTGAGGACAAATTTGAGAACATGGGAGCGCAAATGGTCAAAGAAGTTGCCAACAAGACAGCAGATAAAGCTGGTGATGGGACAACGACGGCGACTGTATTAGCAGAGGCTATTTATTCAGAAGGACTGCGTAACGTCGCAGCAGGAGCTAATCCTTTAGATCTCAAGCGAGGAATGGAGAAGACTCTTAAGATTATCGTGCAAGAGCTCGAGAAGCGCAGCAAAAAAATAGAAACTCGCCAAGAGATTGCACAAGTGGCCACAATTTCTGCCAATAACGATGCAGAAATTGGAGAAATTATTGCTCAAGCAATGGAAAAAGTAGGTCGTGATGGAACTATTACGGTTGAAGAAGGCAAAGGATTTGAAACAGAACTTGATGTGGTCAAGGGAATGAAATTTGATCGTGGTTATGTTTCTTCTTATTTTACAACCAATCCAGAGACGCAAGAGTGTGTTTTAGAAGATGCCTATGTCCTTATCTACGACAAGAAAATTAGTTCAATTAAAGAGATCATTCCGCTGCTTCAAGCTGTGGTCGAAAACGGACGACCCATTCTCATTATCGCTGAAGATGTAGAAGGCGAAGCCTTAGCAACGCTTGTCGTTAATCGCCTACGTGCGGGCTTAAAAGTATCGGCTGTAAAAGCGCCAGGATTTGGCGATCGCCGCAAAGCCATGTTACAAGATATTGCCATTGTAACAGGTGGCGAAGTCATCAGCGAAGAACTTGGAATGAAGTTAGAAAACGTTACTCTAGAGCAGCTAGGACGTGTTAAGAAAGCTGTTTCTACAAAAGATGAAACAACACTGGTAGAGGGAGCAGGATCTAAAGAATCCATCCAAGAGCGCGGGGCTCAGATTAAGCATCAAATTGAAGAAAGCACCTCTGATTATGATCGGGAAAAATTACAAGAGCGCTTAGCTAAATTGGTCGGCGGTGTGGCTGTCATTCGCGTAGGAGCAGCGACAGAAGTAGAAATGAAAGAGAAAAAAGACCGAGTAGATGATGCTCAGCGTGCCACAGCTGCAGCCGTGGAAGAGGGTATTTTGCCAGGCGGCGGAACTGCATTAGTGCGTTGCATTCCTATTTTAAACAAATTCGCAGACTCTTTAGAAGGCGATGAAAAAACGGGCGCCCGTATCATGATCCGTGCGTTAAGTTCACCTTTACGACAAATTGCAGAAAATGCAGGGCAAGAAGGAGCGATTATTTTGCAACAAGTTGAGCAAAAGGGTGATCGATTCGGCTACAATGCGTTGACAGGTGAATATGTCGATATGATCAATGCTGGAATTTTGGATCCCACTAAAGTTGTGCGCTATGCATTGCAAAACGCCGTCTCTGTGGCCTCCATGCTACTCACAACAGAGGCTATTATAGCGGATATTCCAGAAGAAAAGTCGGCCTCTATGGCTCCAGCTGGAATGGAATATTAGAAGCTTAAAACCTTGAGTTTATTAGTTAAGGGGAAGGTCTGTGGCCTTCCCTTTTTTATCCCTCTTTACTATTTTTATCACAAAAATATTGTGTTAAATTAAATGATCTTCTAATATAGCACTTCTTACTTATTCCGGATTAGCTCAGCGGTAGAGCAGTGGACTGTTAATCCATTGGTCGTAGGTTCGAATCCTGCATCCGGAGACTTACTGGCTGATGTGACAGTGCACTTAAGGCCAAAAGCGACTCACGCGATGTCACTAGCCGCTTTTTTTCATCTAATTTCAAGTTCGAAAAAAACAAATTAGCCATTAATATTTTTCACTCAATTTCAACTCATGAAGATTTCCGTAGCTCGCTTTGCTAAAGTGGTTTTCCCGATCCTGGCATTCCGCAAATTAGGTAAAGACTTGATATTTGTTAACATTAATATCTTTAAGGACTTATTCTTAGGTTAATCTTAAATTCAAACCCAAAGCCACACATAAGGAAACTAATGTATGCCATTTTGGGTTGCCTGTACCTGAAAGAGTCTTGTAAAGGCTCTCTCGGCCGACATGCGCCTTCTTGGCTAAAACACCAATTCCACCTTGTGCGTCTGCAACATTGCGTAATGCCACAAGAAAAAGCTTCTGAGACTCTTCATCTCCTTTTAAGCTTTCATTTAATGCTTCATTCAAATAAGCCACAGCAAAATCATGATCTTGAAGTTGCTCCAAAAGAAAATTTTGATATTTTCTACTTCTTGCCATTATTTAAACCCCTTGATTGATAATCCTTCAAATAATCTTTTGCTTTATTAAGTCACCTTACGCAAGCGAGGTTAAAGAATCAGTGATATCCTTTAAATAACCAATAGCATGATTTGTTTAATAGCCTGAAAGGCTTCAAAGAAAATAGCCCAGGCTAGGGTGTTCATTTTGTGCAAAAAATGAGCTTTATTTTTTCACAATAATTGGCATAGTTGAATTGAAGGTCGCATGTTTATGCCGTCCTTTCAGGACTCGATGTCTTTTTGATAGAACCCAGGCCTCCGCTTCGCTGCGACCTGGGCTGTAACATGACGGCCCTTCAGGCCTTAACAAGAGATATTTAAGTCCCTCTTCTATAGTCCCTAAACATCTTTTTGTTAAGGCCTGAAGGGCCGTCATGTTACAGCCCAGGTCGCAGCGAAGCGGAGGCCTGGGTTCTATCAAAAAGACATCGAGTCCTGAAAGGACGGCATAAACATCTGACCTTCAATTCAACTATGCCAATTATTGTGAAAAAATAAAGCTCATTTTTTGCACAAAATGAACACCCTAGCCTGGGCTATTTTCTTTGAAGCCTTTCAGGCTATTAAACAAATCATGCTATTGGTTATTTAAAGGATATCACTGATTCTTTAACCTTGCTTGCGTAAGGTGAGTTATTAATATCTTTATCTTGAGAACCTTTATCGCCACCACAAAGCAATAAAACGATCTTATTACCAATCTTCCTGTAATAAAATTCTAATTCCTGATCCGTAATGAATTCTTAACTCAGAAACTCATTCTTGCAACGTTTTGCAATCTCCAAAGTTTCCAAGCTTTAATCGATCTAGACGCATTGAGATTCTAGCCTTTGTATGAACCTCTTTAAGTCCTTCAAGCCAAATTTCGAAAGGTCGCTTGCCTGTCGTTGTTTCGTAAACCTCAATTTCGATCTCTTTCATATAACCTTATTGTATCTTCTAGGATACTTTATTTTCAAGTGAATTTTAAGCTATTAATTTTGAGGGTGTTGAAAATTCTTGGGAGAAGTTGAGTTTGATTTCTATTTTTTTAGCATATGCAGCAAGAAGAGCTTGATGAGCCGTGTAAGTCTTATCTCGGCTCCATGTTTTATTCGCTCGAAAGCACCTGATAAGCTCTTTGCTATTCAAATAAGAAAAAATTTCAAGACTGATTTCTGGCGGAAGTAAATTTACAAAATCAACTAGGGAGCGTACCTAAAAGATTTAAAATAATAACTCTTATGATTTATAATTTTCTCTGATAAAACAAGGGGGAAATTTGAATGGGTAGGATAGTATTAACTAATGAAAGATGGATAAAAATAAAACCTTTATTGCCAAAAGAACGAGGATATTGGGGCAGACCAAGTCGGCCTCATCGTAAGATTTTAGAAGGCATTATTTGGATTTTAAGAACAGGAGCCGCTTGGAGGGATCTACCACCCAAGTATGGTCCTTGGAGCACATGTTATAATCGCTTTAATCGATGGACAAAGGCTGGAATCTGGCAAACGATTTGGCAAGCTTTAAAAGATGAAATTGACGAAGAAAATTACTCTGTAGACAGCTCAATTGTTGAAGCGCATCAAGATGCTTGTAGGATAAAAAAAAGCCGAAGAAGCCATGGGAAAATCAAGGGCCGGAACAACCACAAAAATTCATGCAGTAACAGATGGATTAGGTCGTTGTATTGATTTTATCTTGACAGAAGGTCAAGTACACGAGAGCACTCAAATGAAGCTTTTACTCAGTGAAAAAAATCCACAAAATGTTATAGCTGATAAAGCTTACGACTCAAATGAAATCAGAAATTTTATAGAAAAGATGGGAAGTCAAGCTGTCATACCCAGCAAAGTATCAAGAGCTGAACTAATTGAACATGATAAACATATCTACAGAGAGCGTTGCTTGGTAGAAAATTTTTTTCAGTTTATAAAACGATTTAGGCGTATTGGAATAAGATACGAAATGAAAGCTCAAAATTATGCAGGAATGTTGACAATCACTTGTATTATACAATGGCTAATCTTTTAGGTACGCTCCCTAGTACTCCATTACTTTTCAAGATTAGATAATTGCATGCTCGTTTAATTCCTTGATTCCCCTTTTCAAAAATTCAACTTGACTTTTGTTAAATAAAACTTATGTTAGAGTTTATTTTAAAATCACTACACATAGAAAAGTTAAAGGATATTTGGAAAAATGAAAAAGGCAAGAAAACCTGTCTTTTACATGTTGCTCTTTACAGGTTTAATTGTGATCATCGTCTTGCTTATGCAGCCGGTGGCAATCTTTCACTTTGGCGACTATATCGACATTCTCTTTCCTTCAGGACGCATTGCTCTTGAAGAGCGTAATCTTCTTTTTATTATTCAAGCCCTTATGTTGCTTGTCATTATCCCTGTCTACATCTTGACTTTTGTCTTTTCTTGGAAATATAGTGCTCAAAACCCTAAGGGAGTCTACGATCCCGATTTAGTTGATAATAACCTTGCTGAAGTGGTCTGGTGGGGACTTCCCCTTATCATGACTTGTATTGTCTGCGCATTAACATGGATCAAAACTGAACAATTGGATCCTTATAAGCCGATTGAATCTGATAAAAAGCCAGTGACAATTCAAGTCGTTGCTCTCCAGTGGAAATGGTTATTTATTTATCCAGAAGAGAAAATTGCTACTGTCAATTTTTTGCAAATTCCGAACCAGACTCCTATTCATTTTGAAATTACCGCCGATGCACCCATGAATTCACTTTGGATTCCCGATTTGGGCGGCCAAATTTATGCCATGCCGGGAATGAAAACACAATTATATTTGATGGCAAATCAACTTGGAGATTCTAGAGGTTCATCGGCTAATATTAGCGGTGTAGGCTTCTCAGGCATGCATTTCAAAACCCACACCTCTTCGGATGAAGATTATCAAAAATGGGTAGCATCAACAAAAGAATCATCAAAACCCCTTACCTTAAAAAACTATGAACAATTGGCTGCCCCAAGCATAAATCACCCAGTGGAGATTTTCACTTTGCAAGACGATTCTCTTTTCAATCAAATTATTGATAAATATATGCACCCATGAGTCAAATATGTTTGGCAGATTAACTTCAGATGCTTTTAAGCATGATTTCATTCAAGATGGCGCTGTCTATTCGATGCTATTTGGAGGCCTTGCCCTCATTGGCGTCATCACTTATTTCAAGCTTTGGAAATGGCTCTGGCATGAGTGGTTCACGAGTGTTGATCCCAAAAGAATTGGGATCATGTACATCGTTGTCGTTCTTATCATGTTTGCCAAAGGATTAGCTGATGCTCTCATGATACGCATTCAACAATCAATTGCTGTGGGAGATGCGCCTGGTTTTATTTCAGCCGAACACTTTCAAGAAGTTTTTTCTGCACATGGCACAACAATGATTTTCTTCGTCGCCATGGGTGCAATTTTTGGCCTTATGAATCTTATTATTCCTTTACAAATTGGTGCTCGAGATGTTGCCTATCCGTTTTTAAATGCTCTGGGCTTCTGGCTTTTTGCTGCGGGAGCTATTTTAACACTTCTTTCGCTTACCATAGGAAGATTTTCAATAGCAGGCTGGCTTGCCTATCCTCCTCTTTCTGGTGTGGAATATACCCCGAATGAAGGGGTCGACTATTGGATATGGATGCTGCAAATTGCAGGGGTGGGAACTACCCTTTCAGGCATTAACTTTTTAGTGACGATTTTAAAAATGCGCTGTCCCGGTATGACGCTAATGAAAATGCCTATCTTTGTTTGGAGCGTGCTTTGTACGGTGGTTTTAATTATTTTCGCCTTCCCCATTCTGACCGCAACACTTTATATGCTGACTTTAGATCGTTACCTCGGCATGCATTTCTTTACAGCGGGCAGCGGAGGCAATCCCATGATGTATGTTAATCTTATCTGGGCTTGGGGCCATCCTGAAGTCTATATTCTTATCTTACCCATTTTTGGTGTATTTTCTGAAATTGTGCCCACCTTCTCAGAAAAGCGACTATTCGGATATGTGTCCATGGTGTGGGCCCTGGTCTTAATTGCATTTTATTCCTTTATCGTGTGGCTGCACCATTTTTTTACAATGGGTGCCAGCCCTCCTGTCAATATTTTCTTCTCCATCATGACAATGATTATTGCAATCCCCACAGGAGTTAAAATCTTTAACTGGCTATTTACCAAGTTTCGAGGACGTGTTCACTTCACCTCGCCTATGTTGTGGTTTTTCGCCTTTTTGCTCAATTTTACCGTTGCAGGAATGACCGGAATCTTACTTGCTTCGCCGCCTATCGACTATCAAGTCCATAATAGCTTATTCTTGATCGCTCATTTCCACGGCATGGTGATTGGCGGCGTACTCTTTGGTTTCTTTGCTGCTGTGACTTATTGGTTTCCCAAATACACAGGATTTTTCTTGGATGAAAAGTTGAACAAATATGCTTTTGGCCTTTGGTTTCTTGGATTCATGGTTGCCTTTATGCCCCTTTATACGCTCGGTTTTATGGGAGCTACAAGGCGTCTAGACCGCTACAGTGCAGATACTGAATGGCATCCTCTGTTCATTCTTGTGGCAATCGGAGCTGCCATCATTGTGCTCGGAGCAGCTGTCCAATTTTTAGGACTCTTTTGGAGTATTTTCCATCGCAAGAAGAATTGGGATCACACGGGGGGAGATCCTTGGAATGGAAGAACACTGGAATGGTCTATCCCCTCTCCTCCTCCTATTTATAATTTTGCTATTATTCCCACAGTCGATCAAATTGACCCCTTATGGGCGATCAAACGAGGCCATGCACCTGTACCTGAAAAGGTTTATGAGGATATTCATATCCCCAGAAATACTCCCTTAGCCCTTTATATTGGAATCTTAAGCTTGCTCTTTGGATTTGCCATGATTTGGTATATCTGGTGGCTGGCAATCGCAAGCTTTATTGGCATCGTCATCTGTTTGACTATTCGGCTTTCTAGGAAAGATAAACATGATATTCTGACTGCAGCGCAAGTGGAAGAAATAGAAACTGCATACTCAAGGAGGTCTGAAGCGATATGAGTAAAACATGGGCCGTTCATTATCAAGATACCCTCGAATCTTTTCCCGACACTCGTACTCCCGATCCCCATCAGGATACATTTTCTAAAACTGTTCTAGGCTTTTGGCTGTATCTGATGACCGATTGCTTGATCTTTGCTTCTCTCTTTTGCGTCTATGCTATTCTTCATCAGAACACCTTTGGGGGTCCGTCAGCGAAAGAGATCTTTAGCCTCTCGACAGCATTTGCTGAAACAATGATCTTATTATTTAGCAGCGTGACATGTGGATTCGCCATGTTGCTGTCTTTAAAGAAAAAGAAAAATCAAGTCATTACTTGGCTAGCCATTTCATTTTTGCTGGGTGCCTCCTTTATTGGACTCGAACTGCACGAGTTTGCAGACTTTGTTCGAGAAGGATATAGCTGGAAAAGAAGCGCCTTCTTATCTTCTTATTTTGGTCTTGTAGGAACACATGGGCTTCACGTCTCCATTGGGTTATTATGGATGGTGATCATGATAGGCCAAGTATTATGGCTTGGCATCAATGTGGATACCTTTCGTAGGCTCGTCGTATTCAGCTTATTTTGGCACTTTTTAGATGTTGTATGGATTTTCATTTTTACATTCGTTTACTTGATGGGAGTGATATAGATGACAGCCGAACCCAGTTTGAAGGAAATTCAAAAAGAATGGCATGGGAGTTTAAAAGCTTATTTGATTGGTTTTTTTTCTTGCCTATTATTGACCGCAACTTCCTTTTACCTAGTTTATGCCCAACTCCTTTCCCCCCACCTCTTATTTTACACTCTGATCGGCCTGGCGCTTGTACAAGCAATGATTCAGTTGTTATTTTTCTTGCACGTCGGGCAAGAAGCTAAACCACGCTGGGAAACCATTTCATTTTGTTGTATGACAATTTGTCTGCTGATCATCGTGATTGGATCTCTATGGGTGATGAATGACTTGAAAAAGCGTGTCATGCCTTCAGACATGAACAAAAAAACAATCTCAGGAAATTAAGGACATTCCCTCTCATGATTAATTATTATTTATTGACTAAGCCCGGAATTATTTTAGGCAATCTCATCACTGTTGCTGCAGGATTTTTACTAGCGTCAAAAGGAAGAATGGATTTGCAACTATTTTTTGCAACCTTAATAGGTTTAGCGTTTATCATTGCTTCTGCCTGTGTGTTTAATAATTATATCGATCGTCCAATTGACAAGAAAATGGAAAGGACTAAAAACCGTCCCCTAGTCACAGGCTTAATTTCAGGGCATAATGCTCTTGCCTTTGGCATTATTCTTGGAATCATTGGCAACGTCATTTTATATGTATACACCAATCTTCTGACAGTGGCAGTTGCAGCTATTGGTTTTTTTGTTTATGTCTTTATTTATAGCCTTTGGAAACGCCATACCATTTATGGAACTGCGATAGGCAGTATTGCAGGTGCTGTTCCTCCTGTTGTAGGATATTGTGCGGTCAGTAACCATTTTGATATAGGAGCTGGGATTTTATTTACCATGTTGGTGTTATGGCAAATGCCTCATTTTTTTTCGATTGCCCTCTATCACTTTGATGATTATAAGGCGGCCGAGATCCCCACTCTACCTATTAAAAAAGGAGCCTTCATAACAAAAATTCACATGGTGCTTTACATTCTTGGCTTTATTTTTGCAGGCATAATGTTAACTGTCTTTCATTACACGGGATATATCTATTTAATTATTACAATTAGCCTTAGCTTGATGTGGCTGGCTCTCTGCGTGAAGGGATTTACCACTACTACTAACGATCAGCTGTGGGGACGGCATATGTTTCGCCTCTCTCTTGTGCTGATTACAGCCGTTTGTTTTGCCATTCCTTTTGATATTGCTTAAAAAATCCATTAACAAAATCTGTGCAAGCATGTTTAACAATAGAACACCCCCAGATGCCAATAATCAGCAACGTGATTATTATATGGTGAGTAATTATATGGCTAATGAAAGGACATTTCTTGCTTGGATAAGGACAAGCATTGGAATCATGGCCTTTGGTTTTGTCGTTGAAAAGTTTGCCTTGTTTCTCAAGCGACTCTCTTTTCTTTTAGGAGAAGCGCATTTGTCAGAACATCCTTATGCATCCAATCAAATTCAAGGAAATTCCTCAATTTTTGGAATTTTTCTTGTGGGACTTGGTGCTTTAATAGGTCTTCTCGCATTTATCAAATACAAGCATGTTGAAAAACAAATAGCACAAGGAAAATATCAATTTTCTATTCTGTTAGAAATCATGCTGACACTTTCAGTACTCGCTGTTGGCATTTTTCTTATCATTTATCTTCTTGAAAGTATTTAAGACAAATCGCCGTGCGGTTGCCCTCCGACTCTTACGCTCCATCATAAGCTTACTCAATGGCAAAATACGAGGTAAAGAAACAAGAAGATGAACATCGGTCTTCAACTCCTCCAATTTCAAAAGCATGGGAACCCTATGCATGCACACTACTTGCCTTATCAAAATGAAATCCTGAATAATTGGTAGTTATTAAGGTTTTAAATTTGATTTTTCATACTGATTCCAAACTCGTACTCCATTACATTGTATGAGGATTTTTTACCCTTCCTAAGAAATTCATCTAGCTGGATGAAGTCATTCAACGGTAAATTCTTGCTCCTTTTGGTAATTCAATTAATCGTGGTAGATTAGAGCATCCGCGGTAGTTAATCTCTTGCACCTTTGGTACCTGAGGGAGGCTTTGCAGCTTATCGCAATCGCTGCAGTTAAGCTTTTGCACATTTGGCAGCTCAAGCAGGCTTTGCAGACTAGAGCATCCGCAGCAGTCAAGCTCTTGCACATTTGGTAGCTCAGGTAGGCTTTGCAGATTAGAACATCTGTTGCAGTCAAGCACTTGCACATTTGGCAGCTCAGGCAGGCTTTGCAGATTAGAGCACCAGCTGCAGTTAAGTTTTTGCACGTTTGGCAGCTCAGGCAGGCTTTTCAGATTAGAACATCCGCAGCAGTTAAGTTTTTGCATGTTTGGCAGCTCAGGTAGGCTTTGCAGACTAGAGCATCCGCTGCAGTTAAGCTCTTGCACATTTGGAAGCTCAGGTAGGCTTTGCAGATTACGACACAAGCTGCAGTTAAGCTCTTGCACATTTGGCAGCTCAGGCAGGCTTTGCAGATTAGAGCAATCCCAGCAGTAAAGCCTTTGCACATGTGGCAGCTCAAGCAGGCTTTGCAGATTAGAGCATCCGCTGCAGCTAAGCTCTTGCACATTTGGCAGCTCAGGTAGGCTTTGCAGACTAGAGCATGCGCAGCAGTCAAGCTTTTGCACATTTGTTAGCTCAGGCAGGCTTTGCAGACTAGAGCATCCGCTGCAGTTAAGCTTTTGCACATTTGGCAGCTCAGGTAGGCTTTGCAGACTAGAGCATCCGCTGCAGTTAAGCTCTTGCACATTTGGCAGCTCAGGCAGGCTTTGCAGACTAGAGCATCCGCAGCAGTCAAGCTTTTGCACATATGGCAGCTCAAGCAGGCTTTGCAGATTAGAGCATCTGCTGCAGTCAAGCTCTTGCACATTTGGCAGCTCAGGCAGGCTTTGCAGATTAGAGCAATCGCAGCAGTAAAGCCTTTGCACATTTGGCAGCTCAAGCAGGCTTTGCAGATTAGAGCATCTGCTGCAGTCAAGCTCTTGCATATTTGGCAGCTCAGGTAAGCTTTGCAGATTAGAACATCCGCTGCAGATAAGCCTTATGAGACTACTTGCCTGACCGGGCAAATTTCTTATTTTATCCGATTTAATCATTAATTGATTAAGATTTGGACACTTTTTAAATAATTCTTCAATGTCGCTTTCCTCTACATCCGGAAATTCCCTTAGGTTTGCTCCTGTCAAACCATAATCGATCGCATACTGAACAGCCTCTTTTGCAGTGTTGCATCTATATTTTTTAAGAGAAACAAGCTGCTCGCTAGCCCATTCTTTTTCCTCATTTTTTGCAATCTCGCTCAATTGCTTGGAAAGATGCATCTTTTCCAATCCACTTTGAACTCCTCCCTTTTTATAAGGAATTTCAGAATCGCGTGGAGGAATATAAGAATAGATTTTCCTCCATAATTCTTCTGGCAATTGAGAAAGCTCGTTAGAGAACACGTTCTCAGGTTTTGGCTCAGTGTCGTTATTTGCAGGTGAATTGGGATTGACATAAGGAGGAAGATCTAATTCCTCGAGATCTAATTTTTTCCCTTTATACTGTCGATAAATAAAAAATAGAGCTGTGATTGCACCAAAAATTGCAAAAACAACAGCCGCAATTTTTGCATATTTTTGAGTTGCTTCTGAAAAATAATTGCTAGTTGTCAAATTGCTTTTTAACTGTTGAAGATTAGAAGGAATAGATGGGAACATCAAGGCCTCTTATTGTTTAGTGACGAAGTTGTAAATTTAATTAAAAAAAACAATTTTTAAATTACATTTTTTGAAAGTTTAATTAATTATTAAATTAATTTCAATTTAATTTATAATATTTTCCAGTCAATACGCAGTTACGCAATGTAATCGATTTAAAGAAATTCAATGATGCTCTAAGCAGCGTTAACTGCCTACACATCAAGCTTAAGCTAAGAGAGGAAACCAGGCGGAGATATTATCAAAAGTTGTTGATTTTTAGAATAAGGAAAGCATAACCTCAATACATTTTCGACAATTAATCAAAAATTTCAAAAAGAGGCAACGCCATAAAAGAGAGTGTCATAAGACCAGCGTGTTTTGTCCTAATAGGATATGAATGAAGAATGCTTGCAAGTGAATATGCCACAATTTCTCTTGTAGTCTTTCAGACTACGATAGGAGTGTGTCTTTTTCCCAGGCCGCTGGCTTGGGCTATTTCACTTTAGAGCCCTTCAGGCTCAAAACGCCTTGATTAGCCAGCCTAGAGCCGGGACTTAACAAAGAACTTTTTTGGGCTTGATATTCTTCATGTCAATTTAACAACACCCCGCCTGTAACAGGCTTTAAAGGCATACTTCCCGAAAATGACGGGAAAAACATCAAAGCCCAAAACAGTTCTTTGTTAAGCCCCGGTCATAGGCTAGGAAGGAGATTGTGTAAAAAATTATGTGCAAAAAAAGGTCATGGTAAGATGATCTCTTATTAACTACAAAAAGAGGTATACCATGACCAAAAAGTATTCTATTGAGAAAAACAAATTATCTAAAGAAGTTATTGAACAAGATGTTGATTTAATGAAGTCTCTTATGAAAACTGCTCTCGAAAATTTTTTAGAAGCCGAAATGATCGAGACTTTGGAAGCAAATAAGAGTGAAAGATCCAAAGAAAGAAAAGGCTATAGAGCAGGTTATTATACAAGGCACTTAGTGACGCGAATAGGCAATATAGAGCTAAAAGTACCAAGAGACAGAGAGGGAATGTTTTCTACCGAGCTTTTTGAACGATATGAAAGATCGGAAAAAGCATTAGTATCAGCTCTAGCAGAAATGTATGTCCAAGGAGTATCAACCAGGAAAGTGAAGGCAATCACAGAAGAACTTTGCGGACATGAATTTTCAGCGACGACAATAAGCAACATCAATAAGAGCTTGGACGAGGACTTAAAGCAGTTTGCAAATAGAAAATTGACAGAAGTTTATCCTTATCTAATTGTAGATGCTCGTTATGAGAAAGTTAGAGAAAATGGGATAGTAAAATCGCAGGCTATATTAATTGCAGTAGGTGTGAATGGAGAAGGTTACAGGCAAGTATTAGCAGTGGAAATTGCAAATCGAGAATCTCACAATAGTTGGAAAGATTTTCTATTGAGATTGAAAGAAAGAGGATTAATAGGAGTTGAGTTGATTATTAGTGATGAGCATGCAGGGCTTAGGAAAGCGATAATGGAAGTATTTTATCAAATCCCTTGGCAAAGATGTTATGTTCATTTCTTAAGAAATGCAATTGATTATTTACCAAGAAAAGCAAACGACGATTGCTTACAAGAATTGCGATGGATCTATGATAGAAAGGATATTAAAGAAGCCAAAACAGATTTGAATATGTGGCTAGAGAAGTGGATGATGAAGTATCCAAAGTTATGTACATGGGTGGAGGAAAATATTTTTGAGACATTAACGTTTTACCAGTTTCCAAAACAACATCATAAGCATTTAAAAAGTTCGAACTTACTCGAGAGAGTAAATGAAGAAATTAAGAGAAGAACACACGTTATTAGAATTTTTCCAAATGAAGAGAGTTGCTTAAGATTGATATTAGCAATTGCAGTTGAGGTTCATGAGGGATGGGTAGATAAAAGATATTTAAATATGGATCTATTAAAAGAGCAAAAGAAACAAGAACAACTGAGCGTTGAAAAAATAGCTTAACCTAATGAGATCTCTTACCAATTTGCACATAATACTTGACACAACTCTAACGTGGCTCAAATTTGTTTTTTGGGTAACCGTGGGTTTCGGCTTGCGCCTACACCCACGGCTACTATCCATGCGCGGCTAACGCCGCTCGTCGCTGAGGGAAAGGATATGGATCAAGCAACATTGCAAAAACAAAGATAAAAAATTCCGATTACCTAGCCATATGCCGGGACTTAACAAAGAACTGTTTTGGGCTTGATAATTTTTCGCGTCATTTTCGATAAATATGCCTCTAAATGCTGTTATAGGCGGGGCGTTGTTAAATTGATACGAAGAATATCAAGCCCAAAAACAGTTCTTTGTTAAGTCCCGGCCCAGAGCGAAGCGGCGTGGCGAATGAAGGCGTCGCTTAACCTAGCGCTCGCTCTTAGCTTGATCCGTATATCCTCCGAGATTAGGCTCAAAACCTAATGTAACGAAGTATTAGATCTTATATACCTATCAAGAAGTGCCACAAGTTTTTTCTCATCAAAATGATTCATGATCTGAGCAATATAGAGATCGGGTCTAATCAAACACATTCCATGCTTTTCCGCACAACCATACAATTTAGAAATAGAAAAATCACTGTCTAAAATGAGAGGGCAAAGGTTTGGATGAATCTCTTTAGGACTAATCAAGAAACAAGCGATTGTGTTCGAATAATTTTGCTGAACCTTTTCTATGAGCATCTTTAACTGACTGATATCCTCTTCTTGAATATATGATCCTGTAAATAATAAAAGATTGTGATAAGGGTGGCGAAAATAATCATAAAGGCGTTGAGAGGAATTGGCAATAGACAGATCGGGAGCTCTTTCTCCTGGCTGAGGAGCCTCTTTTTTAACGTTCGTTTGATAATCAATAATGGGACTTTGCTTATAACGAATAGCAAGTTGAGTGATCACACTACTCAATTTACTTTTTAAAAATTGACTACGCCCAATCATATTGTGGATTAAACTATCTCGAATGTTAAGCAATATAGAGTTTGAAACTGAACCCATCTTTGTTAATCTTTCTGTCACACGGATAATGCTCTTAATGATTGGGTAGCGCTCATCTTGGTAACTTTTTAATAATAAAAAAGGATAAGCTTGACCTTTGATCACCAAAGCTAATTTCCAAGCCAGATTATAAGCATCTTGTATTCCTGTATTCATTCCTTGTCCTCCAGCGGGAGAATGGACATGAGCAGCATCGCCTGTAATAAAAACATTTCCTTGAGACATACGACTTGCAATTTCACTATGAATCCAAAATGGAGAGAGCCATACAATCGTTTTTACCTTGAAAAATCCTTTAGATCGATTATGAACAAGTTCTTGCATCTCTTCTGCAGTGGGCTTTATTTCAATTTCTTGCCTTCCCATATTCGCAATGACACGATAAAGATGATTTCCCAAGGGAAAACAAGCCAACACCTTCCCATTCCCCAAAAATCCATCTCCTTTATCTTGAGATAAGGGATTCTCTAGTATCATATCAGCTACTAAATATTCTTCTGGCAGATCTTCTCCTGAAAAAGGGATATGGCATTTGGTTTTGTCGTTGAAAAGTTTGCCTTGTTTCTCAAGCGACTCTCTTTTCTTTTAGGAGAAGCGCATTTGTCAGAACATCCTTATGCATCCAATCAAATTCAAGGAAATTCCTCAATTTTTGGAATTTTTCTTGTGTGACTTGGTGCTTTAATAGGTCTTCTCGCATTTATCAAATACAAGCATATTGAAAAACAAATAGCACAAGGAAAATATCAATTTTCTATTCTGTTAGAAATCATGCTGACACTTTCAGTGCTCGCTGTTGGCATTTTTCTTATCATTTACCTTCTTGAAAGTATTTAAGACAACCTTTCCTGAAAAATTCATCTAGCTGGATGAAGCCATTCAACGGTAACTTCTTGCTCCTTTTAATAATTGAGTCAAATTGCGCAGATTAGAGCAGCCGCTGTAGTTAATCTCTTGCAAATTTGGTAGCTCAGGTAGGCTTTGCAGATGAACGCAATCGCTGCAGTCAATCTTTTGCACATTTGGCAGCTCAGGTAGGCTTTGCAGATTATTACACCGATTGCATTTAAGCACTTGAACCTTTGGCAGCTCAGGTAGGCTGTGCAGATTGGGGCAAAAGTTGCATGTAAGCTCTTGTACGTTTGACAGCTCAGGTAGGGTTTGCAGCTTATCGCAATAGCTACAGTCAAGCTTTTGCACATTTGGCAGCTCAGGAGGCAGGCTTTGCAGATTATGGCAAACGTGGCATGTAAGCTCTTGTACGTTTGGCAGCGCAGGTAGGCTTTGCAGCTTGTGGCAAAATCTACAGTCAAGCACTTGCACATGTGGCAACTCAGGCAGGTTTTGCAGATTACGACAATAGGTGCAGTCAAGCTTTTTCACCTTTGGCAGCTCAGGTAAGTTTTGCAGATTATAGCACTGGCTACAGTTAAGCTTTTGCACATTTGGCAGCTCGGGCAGGCTTTGCAAATCATAGCAATCGCTACAGTAAAGCTTTTGCACATTTGGCAGCTCGGGTAGGCTTTGCAGCTTAGAGCAAGTGCTGCAGTAAAGCTTTTGCACCTTTGGCAACTCAGGTAAGTTTTGCAGATTAAAGCATCCGCGGCAGTCCAGCTTTTGCACATTTGGAAGCTCAGGCAGGCTTTGCAGATTATGGCATCTGCGACAGTAAAGCATTTGCATATTTGGCAGCTCAGGTAGGCTTTTCAGATTAGAACATCCGCTGCAGTCAAGCCTTATGAGACTACTTGCCTGATCGGGCAAATTTCTTATGTTATCCGATTTAATCATTAATTGATTAAGATTTGGACACTGTTTAAATAATTCTTCAATGTCGCTTTCCTCTAAATCCGGAAATTCTCTTAAGTTTGCTCCTGTCAAACCATGATCGATCACATATTGGACAGCCTCTTTTGCAGTATTGCATCTATATTTTTTAAGAGAAACAAGCTCTTCGCTCGCCCATTTTTTTTCCTCATTTTTTGCAATCTTACTGAATTGCTTGGAAAGATACATATTTTCCAATCCACTTTGAACTCCTCCCTTTTTATAAGGAATGTCAAACTTACGTGGAGGAATATGGGAACAGACTTTACGCCATAATTTTTCTGTTAATTGAGGGAATTCAGTGCTAGTTTCTCGTTCAGCAAAATCAGGAACAATGGGTAAACAAGCAATGTCTTGTCTCTTTCTATTTATTTCCTCTTCTTCTTGTTTGGCTGCATTGTCTAACAGATTTGCAGGTGAATTGGGATTGATATAACAAGGAAGATTTGATTCCTCGAGATCTAATTTTTTCCCTTTATACTGGCGATAAATGAAAAATAGAGCTGTGATTGCACCAAAAATTGCAAAAACAACAGCCGCAATTTTTGCATATTGTTGAGTTCCTTTTGAAAAATAACTGCTAGTTGTCAAATCGCTTTGTAACTGTTGAAGATTAGAGGGAATAAATGGGAACATTAAGGCCTCTTATTATTTAGTGACGAAGCTGTAAATTTAATTAAACAAACCATTGGTATAGAATTTGAGTTGCAAAAATCTGCTACAGCGAAGCACTTGCACATTTGGCAGCTTAGGCAGGCTTTGCAGATTAGAACATTCGCGGCAGTCAAGCTCTTGCACATTTGGTAGCTCAGGTAGGCTTTGCAGATTAGAACATCTGTTGCAGTTAAGCTTTTGCACATTTGGCAGCTCAGGCAGGCTTTGCAGATTAGAACATTCGTGACAGTCAAGCTCTTGCACATTTGGTAGCTCAGGTAGGCTTTGTAGATTAGAACATCTGTTACAGTCAAGCACTTGCACATTTGGCAGCTCAGGCAGGCTTTGCAGATTAGAACATTCGTGACAGTCAAGCTCTTGCACATTTGGTAGCTCAGGTAGGCTTTGTAGATTAGAACATCTGTTGCAGTTAAGCTTTTGCACATTTGGCAGCTCAGGCAGGCTTTGCAGATTAGAACATTCGTGACAGTCAAGCTCTTGCACATTTGGTAGCTCAGGTAGGCTTTGTAGATTAGAACATCTGTTACAGTCAAGCACTTGCACATTTGGCAGCTCAGGCAGGCTTTGCAGATTAGAACATTCGTGACAGTCAAGCTCTTGCACATTTGGTAGCTCAGGTAGGCTTTGTAGATTAGAACATCTGTTACAGTCAAGCACTTGCACATTTGGCAGCTCAGGCAGGCTTTGCAGATTAGAACATTCGTGACAGTCAAGCACTTGCACATTTGGCAGCTCAGGCAGGCTTTGCAGATTAGAACATTCGTGACAGTCAAGCACTTGCACATTTGGCAGCTCAGGCAGGCTTTGCAGATTAGAGCAATAGCCGCAGTCAAGTTCTTGCACATTTGGCAGCTCAGGCAGATATTGCAGACTAGTGCACCAGCTGCAGTCAAGCTCTTGCACATTTGGCAGCTCAGGCAGGCTTTGCAGATTAGAGCAATCCCAGCAGTAAAGCCTTTGCACATGTGGCAGCTCAAGCAGGCTTTGCAGATTAGAGCATCCGCTGCAGCTAAGCTCTTGCACATTTGGCAGCTCAGGTAGGCTTTGCAGACTAGAGCATGCGCAGCAGTCAAGCTTTTGCACATTTGTTAGCTCAGGCAGGCTTTGCAGACTAGAGCATCCGCTGCAGTTAAGCTTTTGCATATTTGGCAGATCAGGTAGGCTTTGCAGATTAGAACATCCGCAGTAAAGCTTTTGCACATTTGGCAGCTCAGGCAGGCTTTGCAGATTAGAACATCCGCTGCAGTCAAGCTCTTGCACATTTGGCAGATCAGGTAGGCTTTGCAGATTAGAACATCCGCCGCAGTCAAGCTTTTGCACATTTGGCAGCTCAGGTAGGCTTTGCAGATTAGCACATCCGCTGCAGTCAAGTCTTATGAGACTACTTGCCTGATCTGGCAAATTTCTTATTTTATCCGATTTAATTATTAATTGATTAAGATTTGGACACTGTTTAAATAATTCTTCAATATCGCTTTCCTCTACGTCCGGAAATTCTCTTAGGTTTGCTCCTGTCAAACCATGATCGATCGCATACTGAACAGCCTCTTTTGCAGTGTTGCATCTATATTTTTTAAGAGAAACAAGCTGCTCGCTAGCCCATTCTTTTTCCTCATTTTTTGCAATCTCGCTCAATTGCTTGGAAAGATGCATCTTTTCCAATCCACTTTGAACTCCTCCCTTTTTATAAGGAATTTCAGAATCGCGTGGAGGAATATAAGAATAGATTTTCCTCCATAATTCTTCTGGCAATTGAGAAAGCTCGTTAGAGAACACGTTCTCAGGTTTTGGCTCAGTGTCGTTATTTGCAGGTGAATTGGGATTGACATAAGGAGGAAGATCTAATTCCTCGAGATCTAATTTTTTCCCTTTATACTGTCGATAAATAAAAAATAGAGCTGTGATTGCACCAAAAATTGCAAAAACAACAGCCGCAATTTTTGCATATTTTTGAGTTGCTTCTGAAAAATAACTGCTAGTTGTCAAATCGCTTTGTAACTGTTGAAGATTAGAAGGAATAGATGGGAACATTAAGGCCTCTTATTGTTTAGTGACGAAGCTGTAAATTTAATTAAACAAACCATTGGTATAGAATTTGAGTTGCAAAAATCTGCTACAGCGAAGCACTTGCACATTTGGCAGCTTAGGCAGGCTTTGCAGATTAGAACATTCGCGGCAGTCAAGCTCTTGCACATTTGGTAGCTCAGGTAGGCTTTGCAGATTAGAACATCTGTTGCAGTTAAGCTTTTGCACATTTGGCAGCTCAGGCAGATATTGCAGACTAGTGCACCAGCTGCAGTCAAGCTCTTGCACATTTGGCAGCTCAGGCAGGCTTTGCAGGTTAGAGCATCCGCTGCAGTTAAGCTTTTGCACATTTGGCAGCTCAGGCAGGCTTTGCAGATTAAAGCATTCGTAGCAGTTAAGCTCTTGCACATTTGGCAGCTCAGGCAGGCTTTGCAGATTATAACATCCGCTGCAGTCAAGTTCTTGCACATTTGGCAGCTCAGGCAGGCTTTGTAGATTAAAGCACTTGCTGCAGTTAAGCTCTTGCACATCTAGCAGTTCAGGTAGGCTTTGCAGACCAGAACATTCGCTACAGTTAAGCTCTTGCACATTTGGCAGCTCAGGTAGGCTTTGCAGATTAGCACATCCGCTGCAGTCAAGTCTTATGAGACTACTTGCCTGATCTGGCAAATTTCTTATTTTATTCGATTTAATTATTAATTGATTAAGATTTGGACACTGTTTAAATAATTCTTCAATATCGCTTTCCTCTACGTCCGGAAATTCTCTTAGGTTTGCTCCTGTCAAACCATGATCGATCGCATACTGAACAGCCTCTTTTGCAGTGTTGCATCTATATTTTTTAAGAGAAACAAGCTGCTCGCTAGCCCATTCTTTTTCCTCATTTTTTGCAATCTCGCTCAATTGCTTGGAAAGATGCATTATTTCCAATCCACTTTGAACTCCTCCCTTTTTATAAGGAATTTCAGAATCGCGTGGAGGAATATAAGAATAGATTTTCCTCCATAATTCTTCTGGCAATGGAGGGGGCTCGTTAGAGAACACGTTCTCAGGTTTGGCTCAGTGTCGTTATTTGCAGGTGAATTGGGATTGACATAAGGAGGAAGATCTAATTCCTCGAGATCTAATTTTTTCCCTTTATACTGTCGATAAATAAAAAATAGAGCTGTGATTGCACCAAAAATTGCAAAAACAACAGCCGCAATTTTTGCATATTTTTGAGTTGCTTCTGAAAAATAATTGCTAGTTGTCAAATTGCTTTTTAAATGTTGAAGATTAGAAGGAATAGATGGGAACATTAAGGCCTCTTATTGTTTAGTGACGAAGTTGTAAATTTAATTAAAAAAAACAATTTTTAAATTACATTGTTTGAAAGTTTAATTAATTCTTAAATTAATTTCAATTTAATTTATAATATTTTCCAGTCAATACGCAGTTACGCAATGTAATCGATTTAAAGAAATTCAATGATGCTCTAAGCAGCGTTAACTGCCTACACATCAAGCTTAAGCTAAGAGAGGAAACCAGGCGGAGATATTATCAAAAGTTGTTGATTTTTAGAATAAGGAAAGCATAACCTCAATACATTTTCGACAATTAATCAAAAATTTCAAAAAGAGGCAACGCCATAAAAGAGAGTGTCATAAGACCAGCGTGTTTTGTCCTAATAGGATATGAATGAAGAATGCTTGCAAGTGAATATGCCACAATTTCTCTTGTAGTCTTTCAGACTACGATAGGAGTGTGTCTTTTTCCCAGGCCGCTGGCTTGGGCTATTTCACTTTAGAGCCCTTCAGGCTCAAAACGCCTTGATTAGCCAGCCTAGAGCCGGGACTTAACAAAGAACTTTTTTGGGCTTGATATTCTTCATGTCAATTTAACAACACCCCGCCTGTAACAGGCTTTAAAGGCATACTTCCCGAAAATGACGGGAAAAACATCAAAGCCCAAAACAGTTCTTTGTTAAGCCCCGGTCATAGGCTAGGAAGGAAATGCTTCTGGCAAACTCCAGAAGCTAAATTTGTCGCTCAAGCGGCGTTAGCCGCGCATGGATAGTAGCCGTGGGTGTAGGCGCAAGCCGGAACCCACGGTGTATGGTAAAAAAAATGAAGCCACGTTAGTGGCGTAGGAAATTGATGGTGGAGCAATGTTTATTTAAACGAATGCTACGCCACTAACGTGGCTCAAATTTGTTTTTTGGGTAACCGTGGGTTTCGGCTTGCGCCTACACCCACGGCTACTATCCATGCGCGGCTAACGCCGCTCGTCGCTGAGGGAAAGGATATGGATCAGGCAACATTGCAAAAACAAAGATAAAAAATTCCGATTACCTAGCCATATGCCGGGACTTAACAAAGAACTGTTTTGGGCTTGATAATTTTTCGCGTCATTTTCGATAAATATGCCTCTAAATGCTGTTATAGGCGGGGCGTTGTTAAATTGATACGAAGAATATCAAGCCCAAAAACAGTTCTTTGTTAAGTCCCGGCCCAGAGCGAAGCGGCGTGGCGAATGAAGGCGTCGCTTAACCTAGCGCTCGCTCTTAGCTTGATCCGTATATCCTCCGAGATTAGGCTCAAAACCTAATGTAACGAAGTATTAGATCTTATATACCTATCAAGAAGTGCCACAAGTTTTTTCTCATCAAAATGATTCATGATCTGAGCAATATAGAGATCGGGTCTAATCAAACACATTCCATGCTTTTCCGCACAACCATACAATTTAGAAATAGAAAAATCACTGTCTAAAATGAGAGGGCAAAGGTTTGGATGAATCTCTTTAGGACTAATCAAGAAACAAGCGATTGTGTTCGAATAATTTTGCTGAACCTTTTCTATGAGCATCTTTAACTGACTGATATCCTCTTCTTGAATATATGATCCTGTAAATAATAAAAGATTGTGATAAGGGTGGCGAAAATAATCATAAAGGCGTTGAGAGGAATTGGCAATAGACAGATCGGGAGCTCTTTCTCCTGGCTGAGGAGCCTCTTTTTTAACGTTCGTTTGATAATCAATAATGGGACTTTGCTTATAACGAATAGCAAGTTGAGTGATCATACTACTCAATTTACTTTTTAAAAATTGACTACGTCCAATCACATTGTGGATTAAACTATCTCGAATGTTAAGCAATATAGAGTTTGAAACTGAACCCATCTTTGTTAATCTTTCTGTCACACGGATAATGCTCTTAATGATTGGGTAGCGCTCATCTTGGTAACTTTTTAATAATAAAAAAGGATAAGCTTGGCCTTTGATCACCAAAGCTAATTTCCAAGCCAGATTATAAGCATCTTGTATTCCTGTATTCATTCCTTGTCCTCCAGCGGGAGAATGGACATGAGCAGCATCGCCTGCAATAAAAACATTTCCTTGAGACATACGACTTGCAATTTTACTATGAATCCAAAATGGAGAGAGCCATACAATCGTTTTTACCTTGAAAAATCCTTTAGATCGATTATGAACAAGTTCTTGCATCTCTTCTGCAGTGGTTTTATTTCAATTCTTGCCTTCTCATATTCGCAATGACACGATAAAGATGATTTCCCAAGGGAAAACAAGCCAACACCTTCCCATTCCCCAAAAATCCATCTCCTTTATCTTGAGATAAGGGATTCTCTAGTATCATATCAACTACTAAATATTCTTCTGGCAGATCTTCTCCTGAAAAAGGAATATGGCATTTGGTTTTGTCGTTGAAAAGTTTGCCTTGTTTCTCAAGCGACTCTCTTTTCTTTTAGGAGAAGCGCATTTGTCAAAACATCCTTACGCATCCAATCCAATTCAAGAAAATTCGTCAATTTTTGGAACTTTTCTTGTGGGCCTTGGTGCTTTAATAGGTCTTCTCGCATTTATCAAATACAAGCATGTTGAAAAACAAATAGCACAAGGAAAATATCAATTTTCTATTTTGTTAGAGATCATGTTGACACTTTCCGTGCTCGCTGTTGGCATTTTTCTTATCATTTACCTTCTTGAAAGTATTTGAGACAACCCTTCCTGAAAAATTCATCTAGCTGGATGAAGCCATTCAACGGTAACTTCTTGCTCCTTTTAATAATTGAGTCAAGTTCGCAGATTAGAGCAGCCACTATAGTTAATCTTTTGCAACTTTGGTAGCTCAGGTAGGCTTTGCAGATGAACGCAATCGCTACAGTCAATCTTTTGCACATTTGGAAGCTCAGGAGGCAGGCTTTGCAGATTATTACACCGATTGCATTCAAGCACTTGAACCTTTGGCAGCTCAGGTAGGCTGTACAGATTGGAGCAAAAGTTGCATGTAAGCTCTTGTACGTTTGGCAGCTCAGGTAGGCTTTGCAGCTTATCGCAATAGCTGCAGTCAAGCTTTTGCACATTTGGCAGCGCAGGAGGCAGGCTTTGCAGATTACGACAAGAGCTGCAGTCAAGCTTTTGCATATTTGGCAGCTCAGACAGGCTTTGCAGATTGTGGCAAACGTGGCATGTAAGCTCTTGCACGTTTGGCAGCTCAGGTAGGCTTTGCAGCTTATAGCAATAGCTGCAGTCAAGCTTTTGCACATTTGGCAACTCAGGAGGCAGGCTTTGCAGCTTGTCGCAAAATCTACAGTCAAGCACTTGCACATGTGGCAACTCAGGCAGGTTTTGCAGATTACGACAATAGGTGCAGTCAAGCTTTTTCACCTTTGGCAGCTCAGGTAAGTTTTGCAGATTATAGCACTGGCTACAGTTAAGCTTTTGCACATTTGGCAGCTCGGGCAGGCTTTGCAGATCATAGCAATCGCTACAGTAAAGCTTTTGCACATTTGGCAGCTCAGGTAGGCTTTGCAGCTTAGAGCAAGTGCTGCAGTAAAGCTTTTGCACCTTTGGCAACTCAGGTAAGTTTTGCAGATTAAAGCATCCGCGGCAGTCCAGCTTTTGCACATTTGGCAGCTCAGGCAGGCTTTGCAGATTATGACATCTGCGACAGTAAAGCATTTGCATATTTGGCAGCTCAGGTAGGCTTTTCAGATTAGAACATCCACTGCAGTCAAGCCTTATGAGACTACTTGCCTGATCGGGCAAATTTCTTATGTTATCCGATTTAATCATTAATTGATTAAGATCTGGACACTGTTTAAATAATTCTTCAATGTCGCTTTCCTCTAAATCCGGAAATTCTCTTAGGTTTGCTCCTGTCAAACCATGATCGATCACATATTGGACAGCCTCTTTTGCAGTATTGCATTTATATTTTTTAAGAGAAACAAGCTCTTCGCTCGCCCATTTTTTTTCCTCATTTTTTGCAATCTTACTGAATTGCTTGGAAAGATACATATTTTCCAATCCACTTTGAACTCCTCCCTTTTTATAAGGAATGTCAAATTTACGTGGAGGAATATGGGAACAGACTTTACGCCATAATTTTTCTGTTAATTGAGGGAATTCAGTGCTAGTTTCTCGTTCAGCAAAATCAGGAACAATGGGTAAACAAGCAATGTCTTGTCTCTTTCTATTTATTTCCTCTTCTTCTTGTTTGGCTGCATTATCTAACAGATTTGCAGGTGAATTGGGATTGATATAACAAGGAAGATTTGATTCCTCGAGATCTAATTTTTTCCCTTTATACTGGCGATAAATAAAAAATAGAGCTGTGATTGCACCAAAAATTGCAAAAACAACAGCCGCAATTTTTGCATATTGTTGAGTTCCTTTTGAAAAATAACTGCTAGTTGTCAAATCGCTTTTTAACTGTTGAAGATTAGAAGGAATAAATGGGAACATTAAGGCCTCTTATTATTTAGTAACGAACTTCTAAAATTAATTAAAAGAAAAAATTTTTAAATTAACTTGTTTGGAAGTTTAATTAATCCATAAATTAATTTCAATTTAATTTATAATATTTTTTCAGTCAATACGCAGTTACGCAATGTGATCGATTTAAAGAAATTCAGGCATAGTTCAAACAGTTTTTGATTGCTTAGATAGGTTATCACAAACTTTTAGCTAAAGAGCTATGCATCTATATTCCTGCAGTCACCTTAATGTGATAGTGATGCTACTTTCTTACGATGTACTTTAATTGGTTTAGCTTTATAAAGAGGTTTAATTGCCTTGGGTTGCTTTTCATTTTCTTCCACCCATAGATCATATTTTTGCTGGAGATTTAGCCATAAATTTGGTGTTGTATCAAACGCCGCCGCTAAACGAACTGCGATGCTAGGAGTGACCGCACCTTTACCTGAACGAATCTTGAAAAGTGTATTTCTTGATATTCCAAGGTTGTTCGCCAACTCCTGTAAATTCAAATTGAGAATCTTAATGTAATGCTCATCTAATATAGTTCCAGGATGAGTGGGCTTTCTTTTCTTATCGCTCATATTGACTCCTAATGATAATCTACCAAGTCAACTTCATAAGCCTCACCATTCTCGAATTTGAAAATAATGGTCCAATTGCCATTGACATGCACTGAATAAAATTCTTTTAGATCTCCTTTTAGTGGATGAAAATCAGAACCAGGAAAATTCATGTCCTTTGGATTAATAGCGGCATCAAGTCTATCTAGAATCAATTCTATCTTATTTGCAAGTGATGGAAAGATTCCTGATTTGTCTCCAGTTTCAAAAAATTTTTTCAGTCCCTTATTCTTAAATTTTCTGATAGTCATTCCAATCTCCACTAAATACCAGTGTAACCTAAAAGGTTACATATGTCAATTGAGATTATCGGTAGCCTGCTAATCAGCCTCTTTTTATTTGGCTGCATTGTCTACAAGATTTGCAAATGAATGGGGATTGACATAAGGAGGAAGATCTGATTCCTCAGATCTAATTTTCTCTTTAGAGTGGTAATAAATAAAAAATAGAACTGTGATTGCACCAAAAATTGCAAAAAAACCGCCGCAATTTTTGCATAATTTTGAGTTGCTTCTGAAAAATAACTGCTAGTTGTCAAATCGCTTTGTAACTGTTGAAGATTAGAGGGAATAAATGGGAACATTAAGGCCTCTTATTGTTTAGTGACGAAGCTGTAAATTTAATTAAACAAACCATTGGTATAGAATTTGAGTTGCAAAAATCCGCTACAGCGAAGCACTTGCACATTTGGCAGCTTAGGCAGGCTTTGCAGATTAGAACATTCGCGGCAGTCAAGCTCTTGCACATTTGGTAGCTCAGGTAGGCTTTGCAGATTAGAACATCTGTTGCAGTTAAGCTTTTGCACATTTGGCAGCTCAGGCAGGCTTTGCAGATTAAAGCAAGAGTAGCAGTTAAGCTCTTGCACATTTGGCAGCTCAGGCAGGCTTTGCAGATCATAAAATTCGCGGCAGTTAAGCTTTTGTACATTTGGCAGCTCAGGCAGGCTTTGCAGATCATAGCAACCGCTGCAGTCAAGCTTTTGCACATTTGGCAGCTCAGGCAGGCTTTGCAGATTAGAGCAATAGCTGCAGTCAAGCTTTTGCACATTTGGCAGCTCAGGCAGGCTTTGCAGATTAAAGCATCTGCGACAGTAAAGCTTTTGTACATTTGGCAGCTCAGGCAGGCTTTGCAGATTAGAGCATCCGCGGCAGTTAAGCTCTTGCACATTTGGCAGCTCAGGCAGGCTTTGCAGATTAGAGCATCCGCGGCAGTTAAGCTCTTGCACATTTGGCAGCTCAGGTAGGCTTTGCAGATTAGCACATCCGCTGCAGTCAAGTCTTATGAGACTACTTGCCTGATCTGGCAAATTTCTTATTTTATCCGATTTAATTATTAATTGATTAAGATTTGGACACTGTTTAAATAATTCTTCAATGTCGCTTTCCTCTACGTCCGGAAATTCTCTTAGGTTTGCTCCTGTCAAACCATGATCGATCACATACTGGACAGCCTCTTTTGCAGTGTTGCATCTATATTTTTTAAGAGAAACAAGCTGCTCGCTAGCCCATTCTTTTTCCTCACTTTTTGCAATCTCGCTCAATTGCTTGGAAAGATGCATCTTTTCCAATCCACTTTGAACTCCTCCCATTTTATAAGGAATTTCAGAATCGCGTGGAGGAATATAAGAATAGATTTTCCTCCATAATTCTTCTGGCAATTGAGAAAGCTCGTTAGAGAACACGTTCTCAGGTTTTGGCTCAGTGTCGTTATTTGCAGGTGAATTGGGATTGACATAAGGAGGAAGATCTAATTCCTCGAGATCTAATTTTTTCCCTTTATACTGTCGATAAATAAAAAATAGAGCTGTGATTGCACCAAAAATTGCAAAAACAACAGCCGCAATTTTTGCATATTTTTGAGTTGCTTCTGAAAAATAATTGCTAGTTGTCAAATTGCTTTTTAACTGTTGAAGATTAGAAGGAATAGATGGGAACATCAAGGCCTCTTATTGTTTAGTGACGAAGTTGTAAATTTAATTAAAAAAAACAATTTTTAAATTACATTTTTTGAAAGTTTAATTAATTATTAAATTAATTTCAATTTTAATTTATAATATTTTCCAGTCAATACGCAGTTACGCAATGTAATCGATTTAAAGAAATTCAATGATGCTCTAAGCAGCGTTAACTGCCTACACATCAAGCTTAAGCTAAGAGAGGAAACCAGGCGGAGATATTATCAAAAGTTGTTGATTTTTAGAATAAGGAAAGCATAACCTCAATACATTTTCGACAATTAATCAAAAATTTCAAAAAGAGGCAACGCCATAAAAGAGAGTGTCATAAGACCAGCGTGTTTTGTCCTAATAGGATATGAATTAAGAATGCTTGCAAGTGAATATGCCACAATTTCTCTTGTAGTCTTTCAGACTACGATAGGAGTGTGTCTTTTTCCCAGGCCGCTGGCTTGGGCTATTTCACTTTAGAGCCCTTCAGGCTCAAAACGCCTTGATTAGCCAGCCCAGAGCCGGGACTTAACAAAGAACTTTTTTGGGCTTGATATTCTTCATGTCAATTTAACAACACCCCGCCTGTAACAGGCTTTAAAGGCATACTTCCCGAAAATGACGGGAAAAACATCAAAGCCCAAAACAGTTCTTTGTTAAGTCCCGGCCATAGGCTAGGAAGGAAATGCTTCTGGCAAACTCCAGAAGCTAAATTTGTCGCTCAAGCGGCGTTAGCCGCGCATGGATAGTAGCCGTGGGTGTAGGCGCAAGCCGGAACCCACGGTGTATGGTAAAAAAAATGAAGCCACGTTAGTGGCGTAGGAAATTGATGGTGGAGCAATGTTTATTTAAACGAATGCTACGCCACTAACGTGGCTCAAATTTGTTTTTTGGGTAACCGTGGGTTTCGGCTTGCGCCTACACCCACGGCTACTATCCATGCGCGGCTAACGCCGCTCGTCGCTGAGGGAAAGGATATGGATCAAGCAACATTGCAAAAACAAAGATAAAAAATTCCGATTACCTAGCCATATGCCGGGACTTAACAAAGAACTGTTTTGGGCTTGATAATTTTTCGCGTCATTTTCGATAAATATGCCTCTAAATGCTGTTATAGGCGGGGCGTTGTTAAATTGATACGAAGAATATCAAGCCCAAAAACAGTTCTTTGTTAAGTCCCGGCCCAGAGCGAAGCGGCGTGGCGAATGAAGGCGTCGCTTAACCTAGCGCTCGCTCTTAGCTTGATCCGTATATCCTCCGAGATTAGGCTCAAAACCTAATGTAACGAAGTATTAGATCTTATATACCTATCAAGAAGTGCCACAAGTTTTTTATCATCAAAATGATTCATGATCTGAGCAATATAGAGATCGGGTCTAATCAAACACATTCCATGCTTTTCCGCACAACCATACAATTTAGAAATAGAAAAATCACTGTCTAAAATGAGAGGGCAAAGGTTTGGATGAATCTCTTTAGGACTAATCAAGAAACAAGCGATTGTGTTCGAATAATTTTGCTGAACCTTTTCTATGAGCATCTTTAACTGACTGATATCCTCTTCTTGAATATATGATCCTGTAAATAATAAAAGATTGTGATAAGGATGGCGAAAATAATCATAAAGGCGTTGAGAGGAATTGGCAATAGACAGATCGGGAGCTCTTTCTCCTGGCTGAGGAGCCTCTTTTTTAACGTTCGTTTGATAATCAATAATGGGACTTTGCTTATAACGGATAGCAAGTTGAGTGATCACACTACTCAATTTACTTTTTAAAAATTGACTACGTCCAATCACATTGTGGATTAAACTATCTCGAATGTTAAGCAATATAGAGTTTGAAACTGAACCCATCTTTGTTAATCTTTCTGTCACACGGATAATGCTCTTAATGATTGGGTAGCGCTCATCTTGGTAACTTTTTAATAATAAAAAAGGATAAGCTTGGCCTTTGATCACCAAAGCTAATTTCCAAGCCAGATTATAAGCATCTTGTATTCCTGTATTCATTCCTTGTCCTCCAGCTGGAGAATGGACATGAGCAGCATCGCCTGCAATAAAAACATTTCCTTGAGACATACGACTTGCAATTTTACTATGGATCCAAAATGGAGAGAGCCATACAATCGTTTTTACCTTGAAAAATCCTTTAGATCGATTATGAACAAGTTCTTGCATCTCTTCTGCAGTGGGTTTTATTTCAATTTCTTGCCTTCCCATATTCGCAATGACACGATAAAGATGATTTCCCAAGGGAAAACAAGCCAACACCTTCCCATTCCCCAAAAATCCATCTCCTTTATCTTGAGATAAGGGACTCTCTAGTATCATATCAGCTACTAAATATTCTTCTGGCAGATCTTCTCCTGAAAAAGGAATATGGCATTTATCGCGTACTACACTACGAAATCCATCACATCCCACTAGCCAATCACTCTCAATGAATTCTATTTCCCCATTTTCGTGCTTGACAGTTGAAATCATCTTTCGACTTTCCTGTCTCACATCAACTAATTCTAGCTGCCTTTCTACAGGACCATGAAGCTCTTCTAAACGTTCATTTAATAATTTTTCGGTTTGGCTTTGAGGAATGAATAAAGAACAGTTAAAACGAGAATCAGGCTGATACAAAGCAATATCGGTTAATGTTTGTCCCTCACGGCCATGAATACGAAATCCCCTGCAGTGCAAACCCAAAGGCAAGAAACGATCCACAATGCCAAGATGATCAAATATTTCTAGAGTACGTGTATGAATGACGGCAGCATTGGTCAATTGTGTAGGCTCGGGCTTCTTTTCTATAATTCTAAAAGAAATCCCATAACGAGCTAACTCACAAGCCATCATGAGGCCTGTTGGGCCGGCTCCTACAATCAATACTGAAATAAATGAATTCATCAATTTTGCCTTAAAATAAGAAAATGATCCTTTAAACTAAGGTGTGTCTTTGTAGGCATCATCTCCTTTTTTATTTTGTCTCTTTTTCATTTTAATCAAATAAACAAGATAAATGAGTCCAATCAATATGACGACCGTTAAAATACTCTCCATGTCAATCTCAATATTTTCGAAAATGGAAAACCAATAATTCCCAAAGAAGTATCCTATGGAAAGAAACGTCGTCACCCAAATTAACGCTCCACTATAAGCAAATAAAGCAAAGTCTTTAAAATCAAGAGAACTCATGCCCGCGGTAAATCCAGTAAAATGTCGAATACCAGGAATGAAATAACCCAAAAATAGTGTCCATTTACCAAACCGCTCAAACCACGCATGCGCTTTATCAAGATGCTCTTGTTTAATTCCTATCCATTTCCCATAACGAATGATTAAAAAATGACCTGCCGTACGACCTAATAAATAGCTTGCGGTAATTCCACATAAACTTCCTAATACTGCTGCAATAATAGTTTGTGGAATTTGAAGCTTACCGTGATGCATTAAGATCCCAGCAATAACCATAAGAGTCTCTTCTGGAACCGGCAAGGCTATAATGCCAATAGTCAATAACAAAAATAAGGCGAAACTTCCATAATGAATCAACCACACTTGCAAAGCGCTATTATTTGCTAATGCATCCATTCAAAAAACCCGATCTGATGATGATTTAAAAAGTTATTACAAGCCTGCTTTCGCCATTCTGTTACCTTTGTGAGCCAAGACAATTTTATTTGCAAGATTTAATACTCAAGGCTGGATCTTTCTGAAGCAGATAATCGACAACGGAAGGACTAACCTCTTTCAAATGCTTAGCTCCCCATCTTGTCTTGAAATCAGCAATCATTGTATTTAAAAGAGGATAATAGAGGTTATGAAGGGCTATTTTTTCTTTTTCTTTTTGTTGAAAAATGCTAACCCATTCCTCAAAAGTATTGAGATCGTACTCTTTTTGCCGCATCATCCATTTAGTTAAAGCCATGATTCTATCATCATTAGGGCTGTTTTTAATTAAAATAGTCATTGCAGATACAAGAAGAGGATGATTAGAGGGAAGAATCGATGCGTTTTGTGTTTGATTCCAATTTTTTTCCTGATAAGTCTTGATTAATAACTCTAAAGCATAAGGACTAAAAGGAACTTGCTGCTGAAGTTTATCTATAAAAACTTGCAAACAGCTTTTTAATAAACTCGTGTTAAAAGTTTTTTCTTTTCTTAACCATTCCCCCAGCTGCTCGCTTGTCTCTTTATTGCATTCTTTAAAAACATCAATTATCACGCGGGCACATATCGGGTGATTGAGATCCACTTCACTCAATTCAGTTAAATAAAGCATTAAATCGACAACTGAAAAAATATCCTGTCTGATCTGACCCTGCGACTCAATAAACTTAATATCATTAAAAATAATCATTTTTTTGACTTTACCACATTGCTCTGGTTTATCCTTGTAAACCCCTAATATTTTCACTTTGCTATCGGGAATACCATGAAATAATGAGTTTGTATTTTTCTGTTCTCCCTCCTTCTTCTCTGCTTTTTTCTTTTTAAACGGAACATTTCCAGGAAGAGCTTTTTTTTCTGGTTCTACTTTTTCCGCTTTAAATTGATAACAACAAAAATAATAAAGAGCTGTAAACCCTAAAATGGCAAGGGCGATGATGACCACTCTTTGATTAATGGCACTCTTGACTACTTGGGTTTGCATCAATTTAATAGGAGAGTCAACGGACGAAAAATTACAACAAATATTCATAAATTAGCTCCAAAAATTAAATAATATTTAATTAAAATTACATTTCTTAATCCAATCAATTAAATTTCATAATAAAAACATTGATTTTTATAGCATTATACAAATTTTATCTATTGTTAGCTATCATTCATTTAAATCTATCTCTATATCTCACTTTACCAAGGGTTGCTCCCATTAGCTGCTGTTTAGAAGCCCAAAAGACTTTGAAGTAAAATTCTAATTGGCAAAGGAGAGCCTCTTTGATACATTAAAATTTTATCTACTAGTAGACATGACGTTATGATTGTTTTAGCCCTTAAAATGCTCATCGGAAATAGGGCCTCCTTTATTGGAGTCATTTTTGGTATTTTCTTAGCAACTTTACTTATTTCACAGCAATCGGCCATATTTTTAGGCTTAATTTCAAGAGCTTATCGTACCTTGACCGACATTCCTTCGCCCAATATTTGGGTCATGGACCCCGCTACTGAAAGTGATGACCGCGTACGAGAAATACCCGAAGATGATCTCTACGTTGTACGCAGTATTCCTCAAGTGGAATGGGCGGTTCCAATCAATGTGATGCATATTCCTTTAGTAACACAAGCGGGCATTTTTCAAATTTCCCAGCTTTATGGAATTGATACTGCCACTTTAATCGGAGCTCCTCAGCATATGTTAGAAGGAAAAATTCAAGATTTGCGTCGTGAAGGAGGAATCATCGTCGATATCTATTCTGCCAAAGGAGCTTTAGCCACTCCCCTACCAGACGGCACAAAAAAACCCCTTCAAATTGGCGATGAACTTGAAATTAATAATCATCGCGCTGTCGTTGTTGGCATTTGCAAAATTACTCAAGGGTTTTACCCCCAACCCATTATTTTTACGAGCCTGAATGACTTTCACCGCTTTACCTCTTTTGCAAGTCACAACTTAAGCTTTATTGCAGCCAAAACCGTTCCTGGAGCGAATATTCAAGAAGTGTGCAACCGCATCAAGGCCTTCCCCAATTTGAACGCATTAACTGACGAGCAGTTTAAATGGAGAATCATTAAAACTTTTTTGGCAACGGGAATTCTCATTAATTTTGGTCTCTCTGTTGCTTTGGGATTTATTGTAGGTTTTTCTATTGCCGGACAAATTTTTTATATCATGACACTTGAGAACTTAATGTACTATGCCTTAATTAAAGCAATAGGAGGAACGCAAAAGATGATTTTGCAAATGATTTTAATCCAAGCACTTGTTGTAGGCATCATCGGTTTTTTCTTAGGAATTGGCGCTACACTTCTTTGGGGCTTGGCAATTCAACATACAACTTTAGCTTTTCTTTTTCCTTGGCAGCTTCTGGTCTTTACAGGAATGATTGTGTTGGTCATTTGTATTTTGACTGCGGGTTTAAGCATTCGAAAAGTTTTTCGAGCTGATCCTAAATCACTCATGGGAACCTAATTCGTATGACGGAACTCGCCATTTGCTGCAGAGGCATTAAAAAACATTATGGAGAAGGCGATAATCGAGTGGAGGCTTTAAAAGAGATCGATTTGGATGTCGAGCAAGGGCAACTCACGCTTTTAGTCGGACCTTCTGGGTCTGGAAAAACGACCCTGTTATCCATCATTACGACTATTTTAACACCAGACGCTGGGGAGCTTTATTTATTGAATCAAAATATCTATGAAATGTCAGAAATTGAAAGAGCTCAATTTTGCCGTGATCATTTGGGAATCGTTTTTCAATCGCTTTTTTTAATTCCGACTCTCACTGTAGCAGAAAATATTAGTCTGCCTTTGATTATTGCTGGATTCAATCGACAGCTAGCATTAGATAAAGCAAGGGAACTACTGGAAAAGATGCATTTAATGCACCGCTTTCATTCACCCCCAAATACGCTATCCAAAGGGCAGCAGCAGCGCGTAGCCATTGCACGGGCAATCATTAACGACTCTAACATTCTCGTATGCGATGAGCCAACAAGTGCTTTAGATCAAGCGTCTGGACTAGAAATCATGACTCTTTTACGCGAAAAGGTTTTGCAATCTTCAAGAGCTGTATTGGTCGTGACACATGATCAGCGCACGTTTCCTTTTGCTGATCGCATCATCCAAATGAGTGACGGTCAAATCATACCAGGTGAAAAACATGAGTAGAAACTACTTTTTTTGGATCGTTTTCATTACCTTGGCTTGCGTCTTTTTCACTTTTTATTCCATGTGGAAAACGATTAAGCCGTCTACTTCTGTACCAGCAGCCATTGCATCCTATCCTGTTGCTCCTTTTAAATCTTCTATTTCTGGTGTAGGGATTGTTGAAGCCAGCAGCGATAATATTTCCATTGGCACTCCTATCAACCGTATTGTGGAAAAAGTCTTTGTTCATGTTGGGCAAGAAGTCAAAAAAGGAGATAGTCTCTTTAAACTAGAAGATCAAGATCTTCTAGTTGATTTAGCCTCCCGTCAAATAGAATATGAGATTGCGAAAGCCAAATTACAAAAAATGGAGGATTTGCCGCAGCGCGAAGATTTGATCAAGGCCGAAGCGGGTCTTAAAATTGTTCAAGTAGAGCTGGATCAAGCCCAAAACCAATATGACATAGTACAAGGTTTACAAGACTCTCGGGCATTGAGCCAGCAAGAAATCAATCGCCGTCGATTCAATTATGAACAAGTCCAAGCCCGATGGCAGGAAGCACAAGCCAATTTGAATAAAATCAAATCAGGCGCATGGAAACCCGATCTTGCGATCGCCTCTCTTGAGGTTCAACAAGCAAAAACCAATGTTGACCGCATAAAAACTGATATCCAACGCACGCTCATCCGCTCTCCTCTTAATGGCAAAGTTTTGCAGATTAAAATTCATGAAGGAGAATCTCCCACAGCAATTGGAGCGAATGGTCCGCTACTGATTGTGGGCAATACGGATGAAATTTACCTTAAAGTCAGTATTAACCAATTTGATACTCCCTATTTTCGCCCTGACGCTCCAGCTGTCGCTTATTTGAGAGGAAATGCGCGCGTAGAATTTCCCTTAGAATTTGTCCGATTAGTTCCTTATCTCGTCGACAAAGAAAATTTAAACAATAACATTACAGAGAAAGTAGATACACGTGTTTTGCAAGTCATCTATCTTATCAAGAACCAAGATCATCATATCTTTGTTGGGCAACAGATGGATGTTTTTATTGAAGCTGAATTTCCCTCATGAGAAGTCAAATGCATTGGACTTATTTTTGTCAAATCCTCTTACTCTTTCTTACAGGATGTACAGTGGTAGGTCCCACGTATAAGGGACCGCCGCAAATGGATATTCCAAACGAGTGGCAAACTCCTTCTTCTACAGGCATGTCTACCGCTGACCCTAGCTCTATTCTTTGGTGGGAGGCTTTGAATGATCCGATTTTGAATTCTCTCATGCGAAGAGCCGCAGAGCAAAATTTGGACTTATTTATTGCTAGCACACGCCTATTAGAAGCGCGCCTACAGCGGAAAGGAAAAGAAGCAGAACTTTACCCTCACATTGATGGATCCATCACCACCGGGCATCTCTACTGGAGCAAAGATCTCCTTCGCAATGGCATTTTAGGGAAATGTGGGTCTCATCGTCCTCATTGCAAGCGCAATGTCAATTTCTTTGAAGTGGGATTTGATGCTGATTGGGAGATTGATCTCTTTGGATTTAATCAGCATGAGGTTAATGCTGCACAAGCGAGGATTGAGGTTACAGAAGAAAGCTTATGTGATGTTTGGATTACACTTTCAGCTGAAATTGGACGCAATTATGTCGAATTGAGGGGACTGCAGCAGCGTCGCATTCTTATTCTGAAAAATATTGAAACACTGCAAGACAGTGTGCATTTGACTCAACAGCTTCTGACAATTGGTATGGCAAGCAGCATTGATTTGCTACAGATAGAACAGCAACTGAACCAGCTTTATGCTCAAAAGCCGCTACTCAATCTTGACATAGATAAAGCCATTCATCGCCTCTCTATTCTTTTAGGCGATCCACCAGGGGCACTTTTTGAAGAACTGTGTCCCACTCAAACTTTGCCCCAATTGCCTTGTGAAAAACCCATTGGCATTCCTTCTGAACTTTTAAGGCGGCGACCTGATATTCGCAAAGCCGAAAGACATTTGGCAGCTGCAACAGAATCCGTGGGCAGTGCAGTTGCTGCTCTTTACCCTCGTTTCTCTCTTTCTGGATTTGTAGGAGAAATTGGCACACAATTGCGGTCATTGACAAACAGCAGTGGTGTCACCTGGTTTGCAGCTCCACAGCTCCTTTTTCCCATTTTTAATAGTCGTTTGCTTACGCAAGATGTGGAATTGAATCAAATTCAAGCCCGCCAAGCGTTATTTGAGTATCAAAAGAGCGTCTTAGCTGCTTTGGAAGAAGTCGAAAATGCTTTGGCTTCCTATCGCTATGAATTAGAAAGAAATGAGCAATTAAACCAAGCAAAATTCATTACACGAGAAACCTATCAATTGACCTTGCAGCTCTATCAAAAAGGAATCAAAGATTATCTTGATGTCTTGACGGCAGACCGCGCTTTAATTGTTGCAGAAGAGACTTATTTGCAAAGTCAAGAGAATTTACTTGTGCATTATATCTCTCTATATAAAGCCTTAGGGGGAGGATGGGAGATTCCGCAATGAAACATGACATTCATATCTTCCTGCAGTAAAAAGGGGGAGGGCGTGTACATATAGATAAACTTTGATCATTTTTTTATCCTTGTGTATGGATTGACCTCTACTGCCATAATTTAAGTAACATTTATCAAAATTTTAATTTCGCTGTCTTACGTCTGTAAATGAAGATAAGCTGATTCTCATTCATAGATAATGAGACAATGCCTTAAAAATGCTAACTATAAAATGATGTGTAAACGATTCCTAAAAAGGTCTCTTAATTGATTACACCCTTGATTATATTACAAAAACTTAAGTTTAAAGATTGCAAAGATGTCAAATCCTTTAAATGCGCAAGCCCTTGATAGGTTAGCTTCGCGCATCCCTCTAATTTTAAAAATTGCAAAGAAGTCAAATTCTTTAAATGCACAAGCCCTGGATCGGTTAGCTTCGTCTGTCTTAAATCTAAAGATTGCAAAGTGTTCAAATTCTTTAAATGCGCAAGCCCTTTATTGGTTATATTACAAAAACTTAAGTTTAAAGATTGCAAAGAGGTCAAATCCTTTAAATGCGCAAGCCCTTGATCGGTTAGCTTCACGCATTTACTGAAGTTTAAAGATTGCAAAGAGGTCAAATTCTTTAAATGTGTAAGCCCTTGATTGGTTATGTTACAAAAACTTAAGTTTAAAGATTGCAAAGATGTCAAATCCTTTAAATGCGCAAGCCCTTGATCGGTTAGCTTCACGCATTTACTGAAGTTTAAAGATTGCAAAGAGGTCAAATTCTTTAAATGTGTAAGCCCTTGATTGGTTATGTTACAAAAACTTAAGTTTAAAGATTGCAAAGATGTCAAATCCTTTAAATGCGCAAGCCCTTGATCGGTTAGCTTCACGCATTTACTTAAGTTTAAAGATTGCAAAGATGTCAAATTCTTTAAATGCACAAGCCCTTGATCGGTTAGCTTCGTCTGTTTTAAATCTAAAGATTGCAAAGAGTTCAAATTCTTTAAATGCGCAAGCCCTTGATTGGTTATATTACAAAAACTTAAGTTTAAAGATTGCAAAGAGGTCAAATCCTTTAAATGCGCAAGCCCTTGATTGGTTATATTACAAAAACTTAAGTTTAAAGATTGCAAAGAGGTCAAATCCTTTAAATGCGCAAGCCCTTTATTGGTGATCTGCTGACAATCTTTTAAATTAAGAGAAGTAAGATGAGTCAAGTTTTGGCTCAGTTTTTTAAGATCTGTATCTGTGATATTGCTATTAATTAAATCTAGACTTTCACAATTGCGGCAATGCTTAAGAACAAGTTGCAAATCAGATTGGGAATAACTCTTAAGGGTTAAATTTTGAATCAAGCCTCCAATCTGTGCATTCAATACTTGATTGAATGAAGAAAGACGATGGAGGTTAGCTTCGAAAAGCAAGGCGGTAATGGGAGGATGAGAAGGAACAGATTTTAAGCTTTTGCAGACGGAACCTATTCCTTGTCTGCTATGAAAAATAATATTTTGCCAAATATCCAAAGGAAGAGTGTCAAGTGTCAAAAGAGATTCTCCTTCAGTAGCTTTTTTAATTTGAGAATTATCTTGAGACAAAAATTCTTCTTCATCTTCAGCAGAAAAATCTATCTCGTGTTGATCAACAAAAAGACTCCCAAGATCTGAATCTTGGTTGTGAATGCGATCTGAATCTTGAATGGAATCTGGGTCTTGAATAGGATTGAAAAGTTCTTTTGCTTTAAAATAAGAAGAGCAATAGGAAAAAGCAGCATAACAAGCTGCTAACAAACCTAAAGCTACAGAGACAATGATTAAAATTTTTTTATTTTGACTCGTTAAAGTCGACTTAAACTTATCTATAAGCAAAATAGGACAAAAAGAATTAAAAGCCGGAAAATTAAACAAAATATTACTCCTAATTTATTAATTCTATGAATTATATCTTAAAATCAGTTTAAGTTCAATATTTACACATTATCTGGATGCCTTAGCAGCATGATGATTAAGCTGCTGTACTCGTGCCAACTTCACCTTTCAAGATGAATATCGTAGATTTCTAAAAAAAATATGAGGTTGTGTTTGATGAAAAATATGTTTGGAATTCGGTGATTCTCTTGTAGTCCTTCAGACTACATGAGGATAGGAAATATGCCCCAGGGCGATGCCCTGGGCTAGGGTGTTCATTTTGTGCAAAAAATGAGCTTTATTTTTCACAATAATTGGCATAGTTAAATTGAAGGTCGCATGTTTATGCCGTCCTTTCAGGACTCGATGTCTTTTTGATAGAACCCAGGCCTCCGCTTCGCTGCGACCTGGGCTGTAACATGACGGCCCTTCAGGCCTTAACAAGAGATGTTTAAGTCCCTCTTCTATAGTCCCTAAATCATCTTTTTGTTAAGGCCTGAAGGGCCGTCAATGTTGTCCGATCAAGCACATAGGTAACACATTATCCAAGGACATAGGTAACTCTATCTAAGCACATGGGTAACGGTTTTAATTAAAATAAAACACTTATATAATAAGGCAATGTCCTTTTTAGGCCCATCTATAAAGACAACTTTTTTGGTACAGCCTTTCAAGAGCCAGCTTAAACTCACTTATTACTATAGTTAAAGGGAGGTCATCTCCTGTTACACTGTCCTTAACATATTTTTCGTAAATTTTCAAATCACTCCACTTTTTTGTCATAGCAATTCTAATGCATATTCTCGATTGAATTGACATGTATCGTTAACAACTGTACTTCCATTTTGAAGGAGATTACGAATAAATCCCCCAGTATTCAGGATTTTCTGCCCTGAAGTCATTCTTACATTTGCAAACTCAACAACTTCTTTTAGCCTTTTTGAAGGGTATGTTTTTACCCAATAGCAAAGAGTTCCATCATCTGTATTTATTTCTTGCTCTTTCAACCATACGTATATCCTAATTTGCTCATCTGTAAGTTTAAACTTTTTGGTAGAAAATTTGTGTTTTCCTTCATAATCTCTTAAACCCTCTGGCCATGTTAATTTTTCCTAGGAGAATTGGGCCGAAATAAATCCCCATTATCCCTACTTCAATTTCTCTGAGTCCTACATATTCCCCTCGTAGCATTTCACTAATGAAGAAATAGGTGCCCTTCCAAGAAATCAATCCTCCTGCGCAAACTTTTCTGACTTCATAGTAACTGGGGTATTCAATGGGTTTGAATTTACCATCCCAAATAGGTCGAGAAGGTTTATACACGGAAGCTGGTGTTTGCTGGCCTAATGCTTCGTGGTAACGTCTGTTATTGTAATATTTTTTGAATTGAAGAAATTTTTCCTGTTGAAGAGATAACGTCAAGGCTGGGGGATTTGCTGTCTCATTTTTTAGAGTTAAATGAAACCTCTCATGCCTACCGTTTTGTTCAGGACATCCAGGATCGATCCATTCTGGAGTAACGCCAATTTTGATTAATTTAATTGCAATGCTAGATAATCGACCTACAGCCAAAGAAGCAAAAGGGGGACCATTATCACTTCGCAATTTCTTTGGTAATCCGTACACATAAAAAAGTTGTTCTAATTCCTTCCAAACATCACATCCCCGTTTCCTTGGCATATGTTGACAATGAAGAAGATAGCGAGAAAAGCCATCTGTAACTGTTAAAGGTTCGCATATTTGATTATCACCTGTTCGAAACCACCCTTTAAAATCATACATCCAGGTATCATTTGAAGCGTTGCAATCGCCCAATGGAGCTGTTTGAGTAACATGTCTCCTGTGGATTCGTTGATTGGACAAATTATTTCTCTTTAAAATATTACCGATACTGGCTTCAGAAGGCACTAATAATTCACGATAGTGATTTACAAGCTCGGCTCGTATTTTTTTAGGGCCCCAGTTAGGAAATTGCTTGCGAATACTGACAGTTGCTAATTCAACTTCTTTTGAAATTTGATTAGGGTGGGAAAAGGGAGCCCGAGAAAGGTCTTCAAGGCCCTTTTCTCCGTTTTTTTTAAATCTATTTAACCATTTATATCCTGTTTTAGTACTAATATTGTAACTTTCACATAAATCTGCAAAAGCTACATGGCGGCGATCAGTGCGTAAAGCTTGATCTATGAATTTTTTACGTTCCTCTGTAGTCGACATAATCCTCCAAGGCATGGGTTTACCTCCAGTTGTTAATCAACCGGAGTGTTACCCATGTCCTTGGATAATGTCACCTATGTCCTTAGATAAAGTGTTACCCATGTCCCTAGATCGGACCATGTTACAGCCCAGGTCGCAGCGAAGCGGAGGCCTGGGTTCTATCAAAAAGACATCGAGTCCTGAAAGGACGGCATAAACATGCGACCTTCAATTTAACTATGCCAATTATTGTGAAAAATAAAGCTCATTTTTTGCACAAAATGAATACCCTGCCCTGGCTATTTCTATTTGAAGCCCTTCAGGCTATAAAACAAATAAAAGCTATTGGGTTATTTGGGAAATATCACTGACTCTTTGACCTCGCTTGCATAAGGTGAACTTGGAATATATCCTGAGCCATACAATGGAAAAAATTCAGTTAATGATCATATTAGACTTGCTGCGTATGACAATGGCTTGATTTATAATATTTATGTTAAATATGATGAGTTTTGACTCATACATATAGTGTACTTTCAACCTTTACATTTCCCTAATGTTAGTAGGTAGTTTGAGCCTGAAGGGCTCTAAAGTGAAATAGCCAGGCCAGCGGCCTGGGGAAAAAAACACCCCATATCGTAGTCTGAAAGACTACAAGAGAAATTATGGCACAGTCACTTGCTAGCATTCTTATCCATATTATATTTAGCACCAAAACACGTCGGCCATTTATACAACCACCAATCATTAGAGATCTTTATTGTTATATGGCAAATATTGTGCGTGCGTATGGTTGCCATGCTTTTGAAATTGGAGGAGTTGAAGATCATGTTCATCTTCTTGTTTCTTTACCTCGTACTTTGCCATTGAGTAAGCTTATTGAGGAGGTTAAAAAAGGATCTTCCAAATGGATAAAAACAAATGGAGAGTTTTATTTAGATTTTGCTTGGCAAAATGGTTATGGTGCATTTTCTATAGGCCAATCAGGTTTTCCAGCTCTGCAAAAATATATTCAGAATCAAAAAGAACACCATAAAACACTAACATTTCAAGATGAATATCGCGAATTTCTAAAAAAATATCAAATCGAGTTTGATGAAAAATATGTTTGGGATTAGGTGATTCTCTTGTAGTTCTTCAGACTATTATAAAACAAATAAAAGCTATTGGACTATTTACAGGATATCACTCATTTAAATCGGATGTCAGTTTAAAAAGAGTTTGCTCAAACCAATCATCTTTATAATAAATTTCATTTAATTTCTTATTTAATTCATCATATTTTTCTTTTAGTTGAATGGTTTCTGAATGATCACAATCTGAAAGAAACATTACACGATTAATTGAAGCAATAATATTAAAGTCATGTTCATGAAATAATTTCAATTTATCATTAATTTTATTTAGATTTTTTTTGATAATGTCTAATTTGTATATGCCAGATTTTTTTGCTCTTTCTAATAAATCTATTAAATGTTCTCTCTTCTGAAATAAGATAGCATTATGTTTACCAAATCCCAGTAAAATTCCCAGCAGTCCTTCATTATCATGAAGAATACTAAATACATTTGTATTTTCTAGCTGAAATTGATTTAGTAATTTTTCAGCTGATATTTCATGATCAATAAATTTTTTGAATATATTGATCTCTTGACTTATAATTTTTTTGAAAGCTTCCTTATTTATCAAAAATATTCTTCTTTTTTTACCAATTGTTTTCTCTATTAAAAGGAATTTTTTTATTTCAAATCTGTCACTGTATTTTTTCCAAATTTTCCATCGTTCTTTTATTAATCTATTTGGTTCAGAGTACACTTCTAGAATTTCTTTACAAGATTGATCTAAAGGGAAATCTTCTAAGACTTTCAACAAGTGACTTTCTTCTAAAGATACGTCGCAATAAGTCATAGGCTTATCACCATATAGAGAGTAAGCAAACGTATGTGTCTTAAATAAATCTTTGAATAGAGATTTGATTTCTTCTCTATCATTTTTTGGAATTGAATTAATAATCTCAATTGTATGACTATAGTCGCTTGCACTCAAATTCATGCAAGCGAATAAAACAAAAAGAATAAGAATCATCATTTAACTTGTTATTTCGCGTTTCTGCATTTTTCACGTGAATCATGCACTTCTCCGCATCTTAAACACTTCATTATTCTGCCTTCCAAATCCTGGATATAAATTCCAACTGATCCTGGTGCCACATATAGCTTGCCATCCAGTTCGCTCATAGAACTAGCAAAACATTGAAAACTTAGCGCACATCCTAATAGACTTAACATAAAATTTTTCATAGATTCTCCTTGATTAAAGTGGATTTAAAAATCAAGGAAGATGCCTGTAAAATAAAAATTTTTCAAGAATAATTTTTGAGATGAAAAAAAAGTTTCATAATCACCCATGAATGCCAATTCTTTTCAGAATATGTTTGGTAAGCCTGCATGTTATATTGCTAAATTTTTTTAAGGTGTCATTTATGCTCTTAGAATAAATCCGAGCCATATAATGGAAAAAATTCAGTTAATGATCATATTAGACTTGCTACGATTCTAAAAAAATTTAAGCCAATAGAAAAGAAGTATGACAATGGCTTGATTTATAATATTTATGTTAAATATGATGAGTTTTGACTCATACATATACATATATAGTGTACTTTCAACCTTTACATTTACCTAATGTTAGTAGGTAGTTTGAGCCTGAAGGGCTCTAAAGTGAAATAGCCTAGGCCAGCAGCCTAGTAAAAAAACACCCCCCATATCGTAGTCTGAAAGACTACAAGAGAAATTATGGCACAGTCACTTGCTAGCATTCTTATCCATATTATATTTAGCACCAAAACACGTCGGCCATTTATACAACCACCAATCATTAGAGATCTTCATTGTTATATGGCAAATATTGTGCGTGCGTATGGTTGCCATGCTTTTGAAATTGGAGGAGTTGAGAATCATGTTCATCTTCTTGTTTCTTTACCTCGTACTTTGCCATTGAGTAAGCTTATTGAGGAGGTTAAAAAAGGATCTTCCAAATGGATAAAAACAAATGGAGAGTTTTATTTAGATTTTGCTTGGCAAAATGGTTATGGTGCATTTTCTATAGGCCAATCAGGTTTTCCAGCTCTGCAAAAATATATTCAGAATCAAAAAGAACACCATAAAACACTAACATTTCAAGATGAATATCGCGAATTTCTAAAAAAATATGAAATCGAGTTTGATGAAAAATATGTTTGGGATTAGGTGATTCTCTTGTAGTCCTTCAGACTATATAACGATAGGCAATCTGACTCAGAACGATGCCCTTGTCATTACCCAAATTTTTTAAAAATTTATTATTTTCATTAACTTTGCACCTTCTACAAGCTCTATAAGCCTACTCATGCCGAGCCAAAGGGTCTTTAACCCCGGCATTCCATCACTTTTTCTGTTAAGGTGACCTCTACTGCCAATAATTTAAGTAACATTTATCAAAATTTTAATTTCGCTGTCTTACGTCTGTAAATGAAGATAAGCTGATTCTCATTCATAGATAATGAGACAATGCCTTAAAAATGCTGACTATAAAATGATGTGTAAACGATTCCTAAAAAAGTCTCTTAATTGATTACACCCTTGATTGGTTATATTACGAAAACTTAAGTTTAAAGATTGCAAAGATGTCAAATCCTTTAAATGCGCAAGCCCTTGATCGGTTAGCTTCGCGCATCCCTCTAATTTTAAAGATTGCAAAGAGGTCAAATTCTTTAAATGTGCAAGCCCTTGATTGGTTATATTACAAAAACTTAAGTCTAAAGATTGCAAAGAGGTCAAATCCTTTAAATGCGCAAGCCCTTGATCGGTTAGCTTCGCGCATGCCTGTAATTCTAAAGATTGCAAAGAGGTCAAATCCTTTAAATGCGCAAGCCCTTGATCGGTTAGCTTCGCGCATCTCTCTAATTTTAAAGATTGCAAAGAGGTCAAATTCTTTAAATGTGCAAGCCCTCGATTGGTTATATTACAAAAACCTAAGTTTAAAGATTGCAAAGAGGTCAAATCCTTTAAATGCGCAAGCCCTTGATCGGTTATATTACAAAAACTTAAGTCTAAAGATTGCAAAGATGTCAAATTCTTTAAATGCATAAGCCCTTGATTGGTTATATTACAACAATTTAAGTTTAAAGATTGCAAAGATGTCAAATCCTTTAAATGCGCAAGCCCTTGATCGGTTAGCTTCACGCATTTACTTAAGTTTAAAGATTGCAAAGAAGTCAAATTCTTTAAATGCACAAGCCCTGGATCGCTTAGCTTCGTCTGTCTTAAATCTAAAGATTGCAAAGAGTTCAAATTCTTTAAATGCGCAAGCCCTTTATTGGTTATATTACAAAAACTTAAGTTTAAAGATTGCAAAGAGGTCAAATCCTTTAAATGCGCAAGCCCTTGATCGGTTATATTACAAAAACTTAAGTCTAAAGATTGCAAAGATGTCAAATTCTTTAAATGTGCAAGCCCTTGATTGGTTATGTTACAAAAACTTAAGTTTAAAGATTGCAAAGATGTCAAATCCTTTAAATGCGCAAGCCCTTGATCAGTTAGCCTCACGCATTTACTTAAATTTAAAGATTGCAAAGATGTCAAATCCTTTAAATGCGCAAGCCCTTGATCAGTTAGCCTCACGCATTTACTTAAGTTTAAAGATTGCAAAGAGGTCAAATTCTTTAAATGCACAAGCCCTGGATCGGTTAGCTTCGTCTGTCTTAAATCTAAAGATTGCAAAGAGTTCAAATTCTTTAAATGCGCAAGCCCTTGATTGGTTATATTACAAAAACTTAAGTTTAAAGATTGCAAAGAGGTCAAATCCTTTAAATGCGCAAGCCCTTTATTGGTGATTTGCTGACAATTTTTTAAATTAAGAGAAGTAAGATGAGTCAAGTTCTGGCTCAGTTTTTTAAGATCTGTATCTGTGATGCTCTTATTTAAAGATAGACTTTCACAATTGCGGCAATTCTTAAGAACAAGTTGCAGATTAGATTGAGAAGTTTTTATAAGGGTTAAAGTTTTAATCGAAGCTCCCACCTCTGAATTCAATACTTGATTGAATGAAGAAAGACGATGACAGTTAGTTTCGAAGAGCAGTGCAGCAATGGGAGGATGAGAAGGAACAGATTCTAAGCTTTTGCAGACGGACCCTATTCCTTGTCTGCTATGAGAAATAATATTTTGCCAAATATCCAAAGGAAGAGTGTCGAGTGTCAAAAGAGATTCTCCTTCAGTAGCTTTTTTAATTTGAGAATTATCTTCAGACAAAAATTCTTCTTCATCTTCAACAGAAAAATCTATCTCGTGTTGATCAACAAAGAGACTCCCAAGATCTGGATCTTGGTTGTGAATGCGATCTGAATCTTGAATGGAATCTGGGTCTTGAATAGGATTGAAAAGTTCTTTTGCTTTAAAATAAGAAGAGCAATAGGAAAAAGCAGCATAACAAGCTGCTAACAAACCTAAAGCTACAGAGACAATGATTAAAATTTTTTTATTTTGACTCGTTAAAGTCAACTTAAACTTATCTATAAGCAAAATAGGACAAAAAGAATTAAAAGCCGGAAAATTTAACAAAATCTTACCCCTAATTTATTAATTCTATGAATTATAATCCTAAAATCAGTTTAAGTTCAATATTTACACATTATCTGGATGCCTTAGCAGCATGATGATTAAGCTGCTGTACTCGTGCCAACTTCACCTTTCAAGATGAATATCGTAGATTTCTAAAAAAAATATGAGGTTGTGTTTGATGAAAAATATGTTTGGAATTCGGTGATTCTCTTGTAGTCCTTCAGACTACATGAGGATAGAAAATATGCCCCAGGGCGATGCCCAGGACTAGGGTGTTCATTTTGTGCAAAAAATGAGCTTTATTTTCACAATAATTGGCATAGTTGAATTGGAGGTCGCATGTTTATGCCGTCCTTTCAGGACTCGATGTCTTTTTGATAGAACCCAGGCCTCCGCTTCGCTGCGACCTGGGCTGTAACATGACGGCCCTTCAGGCCTTAACAAAAAGATGATTTAGGGATTATAGAACAGGGACTTAAACATCTCTTGTTAAGGCCTGAAGGGCCGTCATGTTACAGCCCAGGTCGCAGCGAAGCGGAGGCCTGGGTTCTATCAAAAAGACATCGAGTCCTGAAAGGACGGCATAAACATGCGACCTTCAATTTAACTATGCCAATTATTGTGAAAAATAAAGCTCATTTTTTGCACAAAATGAACACCCTAGCCCTGGGCTATTTCTATTTGAAGCCCTTCAGGCTATAAAACAAATAAAAGCTATTGGGTTATTTGGGAAATATCACTGACTCTTTGACCTCGCTTGCATAAGGTGAACTTGGAATATATCCTGAGCCATACAATGGAAAAAATTCAGTTAATGATCATATTAGACTTGCTGCGTATGACAATGGCTTGATTTATAATATTTATGTTAAATATGATGAGTTTTGACTCATACATATACATATATAGTGTACTTTCAACCTTTACATTTCCCTAATGTTAGTAGGTAGTTTGAGCCTGAAGGGCTCTAAAGTGAAATAGCCCAGGCCCAGCGGCCTGGGAAAAAGCACCCCCATAGCGTAGTCCGAAAGACTACAAGAGAAATTATGACACAGTCGCTTGCTAGCATTCTTATCCATATTATATTTAGCACCAAAACATGTCGGCCATTTATACAACCATCCATCATTAGAGATCTTCATTGTTATATGGCAAATATTATGCGTGCATATGGTTGCCATGCTTTTGAAATTGGAGGAGTTAAAGATCATGTTCGTCTTCTTATTTCTTTACCTCGTACTTTGCCATTTGTGTAAGCTTAACATGATCTAGAATAAGCCATTTTATTTAAGGCTCATGTCCTACACCTTTTTCGTCTCTTAATGTACGTTTTTTTGTACGAGATTCACTTTCGCCTAAATTTAACTCTTGATGACTTCCCATATCGTATTCATGTATATCATTCTCGTTTTCGCCTTTTTCTTGGTAAATCATTTTATCAAACGGAAAAAGAGGTTCTTTTGAGTCATCCTTTTGTGCTATGTCATTATCTGCTATGCCATTATCCCTCTCGTTTTCATGAGAAGTTGACACCTCTTCAAAACCCTCTTCTCCACTTTTAAATTTTTTATTCTTTGTCATTTCAGCCTCCCTTAGATAAACTCTATTAAAGCTTGCTTCCAATGATAAGCCTTACATACCAAAAGGACGAGGAAAGTGCTCTGAAACAGGCTGGGAACTTCCCGTTTCTGCTCCCTCTTTAGAAAGCATATAATTCTCTACTTCAGATAAATTTCTTTTAATGGATTCTAAGCTTTCTTTAAAACTAGGATCCTCTTCAGATTCACGCTCAATGCGATCTATCGGATCTCTTAAAGTTTTTAAAAAATCTTTGCCTTTTTGTCTCTTTTCTTCCAATGAGAGATTAGGATCATTCCAAATATCGTCTATTGTTTTCTTATATGCGTCTAAAAGAGGTTTTGGATTATTATTATCAAATCCATTTAAATTTTGTTGATAATCGGAATAATCCGAGTAATTACTATTAACATTCATACTCATCTCCCCTACAGGATAAAAATCAAATTAATAAAACCCCAACTACAACCTTAATATTATCAAAAAAATGATTCATTATCAATATAAATTCTTTTAAAGGAATTAAATAGAAATAACCCTGGTTAGCTAATAGATCTCTCTATGATTTGATTTAATTTGGCAGCAAAGACAAGAGGGGATCTGGATAAATAGAAAAGAGAAGGATAGCGGCAAAGATAGTTATTCCCACTACTACTGCTGGCCAAGAATGCGTAGGGGAGGTCTCGTCTACTGGCGTGTCTGAAAACATAATAGAGATCAGGCGAACATAGTAAAAGATTGAAATAATGGTTGTTAAAAGCCCGACAATAACCAGCACATAATAGCCCGCTTGAAAAGCCACTTTAAAGACATAAAACTTCGCGAAAAATCCTGCAGTTGGAGGAATACCAGCCAACGTTAAAAGACACAAGGCAAAGACTCCAGCCAGAAAAGGCGAACGTCGGAAAAGCCCCTGCAGATCCTTAAGAAAAACACCTTGGCTGTCATGGTCGAGAATGGCGAGAACGGCAAAAGAACCCAATGTTGCCAAAGCATAGACGACCAAATAAAACTCAAGCGACGGCAGCGATTCTGCAGTATTAGCCACAATGGGAATGAGCAGAAAGCCTGCATGCGAAATGCCAGAATAAGCAAACAGACGGCGCAGCTGCACTTGACGCAGGGCAACTATATTGGCATAGATCATCGTTGCGATAGCCAACCAGGCCATTCCTTGATTCCAAATAGGATTAAATTGGGGTAATGCAACTAAAAAAACTCTTGCAAAAGCTGCAAAAGCACCCACCTTGGTTCCTACAGCCATAAAAGCAGTGACGGGATTAGGGGCTCCATCATAGACATCGGGAGCCCACACATGAAAGGGAACAATAGCTGCTTTAAAAGCCAATCCAAGAGTGACTAAAGCAATTCCGCCTAAGAAAAGCGCTTGATTCGATGTCATCGATAAAGAGCGATAGTCTCCCAGTAAATCTGCAAAATGAGTCGTCCCTACCGCCCCATAAATCAGAGCAATTCCATAAATAAAAAAGGATGTCGCCAAAGCACCGATCAAAAAGTACTTGATGGCTGCTTCGCTTGAGGCCTTCCATTTTTTCATATAGCCACACAGGACGTAAAGGGCAATTGACAGAGTTTCAAGCCCCAAGAACAAAGTCAAAAAATCGGCAGCAGCCCCAATCAGAATCAATCCAAAAAGAGCGGAGAGGAGAAAAAAATAATATTCCCCATGCGTCGCTTCAAAGCGTTGAAAAAAAGAGGCAGTAAGAAAAGCAGACGCAAAGCCGATGCTTAAAAATAAAATAGAAAAAAAACGGGCTAAGGAATCAAATTTCAACCAAGGAGTTAAAAGGGCATTGTCGCTAGCGGGAGCAAATACAGTGGCTATTAACGCCAAGGTAATCGCAACTAACGCTACATAAAAAGACCCTTTTTTTGCGATTTTTTCGCTAAAAGCTTCCATCAAAAGCAAGCTCAATGCGCACACGAGCAAGATCAAAAGTGGGCTTAAAGCAGCAAAGTCAATCAATTGCAAAACAGGATTCATGACTCCTCCAGATCCTTAACAAGGACAAGATCTTTTCCAGCAGCAGGCACCACTTGTTTCAACACTGGATCGGGATAAAAGCCAATCCAGAAAATCACAGCCACGAGCGGAAAAGCAATCAATAACTCTTTGAAATGAATATCAGCAAAAGAAAGGGAGAAATTTGCTTTTGGTGTTTCAAAGTAAACCTTTTGCATCCAACGCAGCATATAAATGACCGAAAGAATGACAGTCAATCCTAAAATCAACGTTAACCAAGGATGCTGTTCAAATAAACCAAAAAGAATTAAAAGCTCGCCAATAAAGTTGTTTGTGCCAGGAAGAGCGATAGAGGATAAAACAAAAATCATTGTCAGCCAGCACAGTTGCGGCAAAAACTTGGCGATTCCACTACAGGGACCCATCGCTGTGGACCCCAGACGCTCTTCCAACCAGCCTGCCACTAGAAATAAGCCCGTGATGGTCACGCCGTGGTTCAAAGCTTGCAAAACGGCTCCCTCATGGGCGGCCTGGCTCCAAACAAAAATTCCAGCCAAAATAAAATTGACGTGCGAAAAACTCGAATAGGCAATCAAACGCTTATAATCGTTTTGCATCCAAGCTGCAAGCCCTCCATACAACACACCTGCAATTGCTAATCCAAGCAATAGAGGACTCCATTCCCTAATGAGAGTGGGAAATAATCCCAATCCAATGCGCAAAAAACCATAAATGCCCGCTTTGGATAGAAGAGCCGCGAGGAGAATGGATCCAGACGTCGACGCTTGATAATAAACATCTGGCAGCCATCCATGAAAAGGGAAAAGAGGTGTCTTCACTGAAAAAGCGAGCACGAAGATGGCGCAAATCCAACCTGCATAGGGATGATGAGAAGCCAAATCAGAGAGAACATCAAGATTAAAAGTACTTTTTCCCTGAGCCGCAGATGCCACGTAAAGAGCCAACACAGCAGCCACCATTAACGCAGAGCCTGTGATCATATAAATTAAAAATTTAAGGGCGGCTGTCTTTCGATGTGCTTTGCCCCAAAGTGTGATCAAAAAATACAGGGGAAAAAGCATCGCTTCCCAAAAGATGACAAACAGCACGAGATCGCGCGCTGTGAAAAATCCAATAAGTAATCCTTGCAAAAGCAAAACAAATCCATAAAAAGTATTGGGAAAAGAAAGATCTTTACCATGGATTGCTAAAAGGCTAATTGGAATGATCATTGCCGTTAAGTACAAAAAAAGCAAGGAAAGGGAATCCACTCTCAAGTAAAATTCAATGGACAAAGGAGAAAGCCAGGCATATTCTACCCGATCACCAACCCAACTATTCACACCAAATGAAAGGAGAAGCAAAAGAGGAAGAAGGCTCATCCCTACTGCCAAACGCTTGAAATTTTTTCCTGAAATCGAGGGAAAAATAAAAGCGACGATTGAAGCGAGAAAGGGAATGATAAACAACCACATCAATTTAGGCATGCGACCTCAAAAAACAAAATAAATCATTAAAAGAACTGAGCCAACCACCATCCATGCCATGTATGAACGGATTTGTCCGCTTTGAAGACGTTGTAACCTTTGAGCAACTTGTTGGGTGACACGAACTGCTCCTGTTATCACACCCTCAAAAATTTTTGGTTCAAGGAATTGAACGATCAATCTTGCAATCGCTTTAAGAGGTTTAACAAACACCCACTCATAACATTCATTGACATAGAATTGATGTTTCAACAGCGCGAATGGGGTACTTAAGCGATTCAAATAGCGGGTATAAATAAAGGCTGTCACCCCTACTCCTAAAAAAGCCCCTGCTATAGCGATCCAGGTTTCAGGCGTAAGCACAAAACCACTACGCAGCTCTTCTTCTAAGTGGGTGACTCCCACTTCCTTCAAAAAATGCTCTAGCAGTGGAGAACCATTAAATGTATAACCCAAGAAGCCGCCTATCATGGCAAGCAGTCCTAAAATCCCAATTGGAATCAACATCACATTTGGAGCCTCATGCACTGTCTTTAATTCCTGAGGATCAAAACGGTGTGGTCCTGTGAATGTGAGGCAATAAGCGCGAGTCATATAGACTCCTGTCAAAATGGATGCAGCCAAGCCAATATAAAAAAGGATGTCATATCCCGCTAAGTATTCTTGTTCTAAAATTAAATCTTTGCTGAAAAAGGCGGCAAATGGAGGAATTCCCGATAAGGCGAGCACTCCAATTAAAAAGAGCCAATGTGTCTTAGTAAAAATTTTCGATAATCCACCCATCTTTGCCATTTCAGTGGTTCCATGCAGCATATGGACAACATTGCCAGCAGACAGGAAAAGGAGAGCTTTAATAAATGCATGGGTTGTCAAGTGGAACATGGCCGAGTAAAAAGCACCTGCTCCGCAAGCCAGAAACATTAATCCTAATTGGCTTACAGTAGAGAAAGCTAACACTCGTTTCAAATCAGTCTGACCTAAAGCACAAAGAGCTGCAAACAAGGAGGTGACTCCTCCTATTATCCCAACCACTTGTAACGTCACTGGAGCCAATAGAAAGAGCGCATGCAAACGCACCACCAAATAAACGCCTGCAGTTACCATGGTGGCAGCATGGATCAGTGCAGAAACAGGTGTTGGACCTTCCATCGCATCAGGCAGCCAGGAATAGAGAGGGAGCTGCGCTGATTTTCCAGTGGCGCCAACAAAATAAAGCATAGTCAACAGAGTGATAATGGGCGCTCCAACTGCAAATTCTTGTCCTGCTCGCTGGGAAATTTCGGCAATATCGCCTGTTCCAAATAAGTAAAATGTCAAAATCAATCCTAATAAAAAGCCCAAGTCGCCGATGCGGTTGATGACAAAAGCCTTGGTAGCCGCTTGCGCAGCTGCTGGACGTGTATACCAAAATCCAATCAAAAGATAGGAAGCAAGACCCACTCCTTCCCATCCCAAAAAGAGAACGAGCAGATGGCCTGCTAAGACCAATAACAACATCGAAAAGACAAAGAAGTTCAGAAAAGCAAAGTAACGGGCGAAATCTTCCTCCTCTTCCATATAGCCAACCGAATAGACATGAATGAGAAAACCAATGCCTGTAATGATTAAGGTCATGAGCAATGATAAAGAGTCAAGATGCAAGGTAAAATCAGCGTTAATGCCTTTAAGCGGGACGAAGCGAAATAAAGTGAATTGTGCAGAACTTATGTCTGTTTTAAGATACATGGCCAGCAGACTGATAAAGCAGATGAAGGAAAAGCAAAGAGTGGAACATGCAATAATGCCAGCCCAACGTCTTCCAATCACTTTGTAAGACGCAACCAATCCCAAAAACCCAGCCAATGGCAGAAAAAGTCCAAGGTACAAGACGTATGACATTTTATCCTCTCAATACATTGTACTGATCAACATCAACCACTTTCTTTGTGCGAAATAAGTTGATGATAATGGCAAGTCCTACGGCTGCCTCAGCTGCTGCTACAACAAGGACAAAGAAAACCCAAACTAAACCAATTTGATTTTCCCATTGCCTAGCAAAGGCAACAAAGAGAAGATTAGCGGAATTGAGCATCATTTCAATCGATAAAAATAAAATCAATGTATTGCGTTTGGTCAAGACTCCGATAATGCCAATTGCAAACAGCGCCAGGCTGATAAAAATGATGAACGAAATGTCCATTTAATTCTCCTTCTTTGCAATGTAAAGCGCTCCAACGATAGCAACTAAAAAAAGTAAAATGACAGCTTCAAAAGGAAAAAAGAAATCCAAGTAAAGAGCCCGACCGATTCCATGCACGCTCCCAAATTCTTGGGGCAGCGTTTGATTAAAGTTGGCCAAATGAATGAGCTTTGATCCAAAAAAACTCAACGCCACCACAAAGGCAATACCTGCAATTGTCAAAAATTGCGGTTGACTTTGCGATTTAAATCGCGCCATCTGTTGATAAGCATCTTGAAAAAGCACAATGACGAAAACAAAGATCACAAGAATCGCTCCTGCGTAAACTAAAATTTGCATAACGGCAATAAATTCAGCAGATAGCTGCAGATAAAACACAGCTAATACGATAAGCGAAAGAAGAAAAGAAAGACTGGCATGAATCGGTTTGCGCAGCGAGACCACGCCTATAGCAGATAAAATTAATGTGATACCTAAAATCCATTGTGTAAAGCTAACGTGCCAAGGTCCCATTGCGATTTAAATCTCCCTTCGGGGATCACGTCCCGATTCGCCCGGATATTTTTCTGTTAATATTTCTTTGGTAAAGATCATTTCTTCGCGCGTATAGGTAGAAAGCTCATATTCATTGCTTAAAATAATTGCCCCTGTCGGACAAGCTTCTTCGCAATATCCGCAATAAATACAGCGAATCATATTGATTTGAAAATCAGAGGCATAACGCTCGCCATGCGAATGCACATCGCCTGGTTTATTTTCTGCTGGCTTCACATAAATGGCTTGGGCGGGGCAAACAATGGCGCACAACTCGCAACCCACACAGCGTTCTAGACCATCTTCCCATTTGGTGAGGTAATGGAGGCCGCGAGAACGGGAAGCAGGTTGACGCTTTTCCTCTGGATAGCGTATGGTCACCGGACGTTTAAAAGCATATTTTAAAACAATAAAAAGACCGTTAATCATTGATGCAATTTTTGATATTGTTTTTCTCATGATTTACCACCAAAATAAAATATGCTGTGACAATCAAATTAATGAGTGCGATGGGAAGCAAGACTTTCCAGCCAAAATTCATCAGCTGACCATAGCGAAAGCGAGGCATCGTTGCCCGTACCCACATGAAAAAGAAAATAAAGATCGCGACTTTGACCACAAACCACAAAATGGGAATATCCCAAGGTCCAAGCCATCCTCCAAGAAAAAGAGTAACGGCAATCGCAGAAACAGCCAACATATTGACATATTCGCCTAAAAAGAAAATGGCAAATTTCATTCCCCCATATTCGGTATGATAGCCGCCCGTCAATTCCTGTTCAGCTTCCGGCAAATCAAAAGGGGCGCGATTCGTTTCGGCAAACATCGTAATGACATAAATGATAAAGCTAATGGGATTGGTCCAAATAAACCAATGCTGACGCTGCGCTTCTACAATTTGCGTAAAATCTAAAGTTCCTGCCGAAAGAATCACAGTTAAAAGCGAAATCCCCATGGGAATTTCATAGCTGATCATTTGCGCTGTGCCGCGCAATCCTCCTAAAAGAGAATAACGGTCATTTGAAGACCAGCCAGCTAAAACAACACCATAAACAGCTAAAGAAGAAAAGGCGAGAAAAAAGACGATGCCTGCATTGACATCTGCAATGCGTAAAGCAACTGGGTGGCCAAAAATTGTCACTGTTCCACCAAAAGGGATAAGGACAAAGGCAAATAAAGCGGTAAAAAGAGAAATTCCAGGAGCTAGCCAATAGGTAAAGATATCAATATTTGCCGGTTGAAAACGCTCTTTGCTTAGAAGCTTAATTCCATCGGCAATGGGCTGGAGCAGTCCCAAAGGTCCCACGCGGTTGGGGCCCAAACGTAGCTGCATACGTGCCATGACCACACGCTCCATCAACGTCATATAAGCAGCCGCCAACATAAGCAGGGCAATGAGGATGATGGATTTGATAAGCACTTCGACTGTCATTTCAAGCATGCATTTTTCTTTTTTAAAATTCTTTTTAAAAACAAATCAAGCTTTAGTCCTTTAAGTTTCCTGCCTTGGATTTCGGATTTCACGCTCTTGATTGCCCAGACCTTGCTGTTGGCTGCCAGCCCCTGATTCTTGGCGCCTCACTTCAAACTTTTGGCTCTTAACTCCCCACTCTCGGCTTTGTGTTTCTGTTTCACGGCTGATTTTCACTTGCATTCCATTCATTAGACCAGTTCCTAATTCATGAACGGGAATCTCGTGCTCAAACCCAAGAGGCAAAACAATTGTCCCTTCGGCTACCCGCTTATCAAATCTCACTTTTGCTACGATGGAATTGCCATTAGCACTGACACGCACTGTATCGCCATCCTTTAACCCTTGCTTCAATCCTTCTTGATCTTGCAATCTTAACATCGGTTCTTTTGCCAGCCAAATAAGGTGAGGATCATGCTTCATGCGCACTCCATGATCAAAAAGAGTACGGGTAAAAGTTGCTGCAAGCGCTCCCTGATTTAAGGGAGCCGGCTGATGAGATTGCACATGAGGTTCCAACGTTTGCGGCCTCGTTAAAGGGAAGCGCTTAAGGTTAAGCTTGTCGGCAAAATCGGCATCGAGCTCCAAATTGAAATTCAATTTTTTAGCCAGTTCCATAAAAATTTCAGCATCACCATAAATGTTTTCAGGCACCTCTTTTCCAGGAAGCAGCGCCTGCACGCGCCCTTCAATGTTGATAAAACTTCCCCCTTTTTCAATAAAAGTCAATGTCGGAAGAATGACGTCAGCCTGTTGTGCCGTTTCTGTTAAAAAGAGATCTTGAACGACCAAAAATCCTAACTTGGAACGAGCGCCTTGCCAAAGTTTTGTAGGGAATTGCAAGGCTGGATTTGCACCCGCAACATAAAGAAAATCCCAGCCTTCAGAGGCTGCGCTCTCTAAAACCTGTTGAGCATTCATGCCAGGCTTCTCTATGGTTTTGCCAAAAGGTCCACATTCTGGCCGCATCCCAGCCAAGCGAGCTCCCATGCTATTGCCTCTTCCTTCCATAATGTTCAGCGTAAGATTAGGCATTGCTTGGCGCAATTTCAATAATTCAGATAAAATTGCACGACGTTGCGGACTCACTAAGTACTGCCTGCCAACGAAAAGAGCGCCTTTTTTTCCCTGTTTTGCTAAATCGTTTATCTTAGATAACTGCTGTTTAAATATTTCAAGTTCCCGACCAGGCGGATGAAGGATGGTTTCTGTTAAATAAGGGGCAATTTCAGGAGCAAAATGTCCCATAAAAATGACTTGAGCTCCTTTATTAATGGCTTGCCGCAAACGCAGCCAGATCACAGGAAATTGCTCAGTTAGGTCCAATCCCAGAAGAACAGCAAACGACAAATCTTCGCATTCACCAATGGTCATTTCCATCCCCGGCCCTATGCCCTCTTCTTCTAGGCTTGTAAGAGGCATTCCAATGCGATGATCCACATGATTGACACCCGCTCCTTCACGCATGAACTTTTGAAACAAGTAATTCTCTTCAAACGTCAGAGGATTGCCGCCGAATGCAGCTAACTTGCCATTGGGCTTAGCTGCTTGGATGTTAGAAGCTATTAACGACAAAGCTTCTTCCCAATTGGCTGACTCCAATTGACCGTTGCGACGAATCAGCGGCTGTGTCAGACGATCGGGATGATAGGTAAACTCGTAACCAAACCAACCTTTATCACATAGCCAAATGTCATTCACATCGCGATTTTCACGCGACCGTGTCCGCATGATCTGACCATCGCGCGAATCAAGAATTAGGCTGCATCCAACAGGACATAAGGGACACGTGCTATTAGTAGAATCATTATCCCAAGGCCGCGCACGAAAACGATAAACCTGACTTGTCAAGGCACCGACTGGACAAATCATAATGGTATTGCCTATAAATTTGGATTCAGCAGGTCCTCCATCTGGAGTTCCGATTTCTGTTCTATAGCCTCGTTCCAGAAATTCAAGCGCATGATCGCCCGCTAGAAGATCACCAAAGCGAGTACAGCGAGCACATACGATGCAGCGTTCGCGATCCAGCATCAGAACAGGCCCTAATGGCAGAGGTTTTTTAAATTTTCTTTTTTCTTCAAAAAAGCGGCTCATTCCAGGCCCATATTTCAAAGTATTTTCCTGAAGTGGACACTCCCCTCCGCGATCGCAAATAGGGCAATCGAGCGGATGATTGAGAAGCAAGAATTCAATAATTTCTTTGCGACCCTCTTCTGCCATTTGACTTTGGGTTTTGACAACCATTCCTTCTTTCGCTTCCAATGTGCAAGATGTTTGCGGCTTCGACATTTTTTCCACTTCCACTAAACACACACGGCAAGCGCCAAAAGGAGGCAAGCGATCAAGATAACAAAAAATCGGAATTTCAATTCCAATTTGCAGGCATGCCTGATAGACAGTTGTCCCTTGAGGAACAGTGATTCTTTTGCCATCAATTGTCAAATTAATCATCATTGGGTTTGTTGTTGGCTCACTCATTATTTAACTTCTTATCCCTAATTTCTTTTTTTCTCCTTCAGGTCCTCGTGTGTGGACCGCCGTCTCTTCCCCTACTCCCCCTTCCACGGCAAAAGGATAGACCTTTAAATAGGGATAGGAGACTTTCATGGACGGATGTCCTTTGGCATTGGGATTGCGGCGAATGTAATCTTCAAATTCATTTCTAAATTCGACAATCGCGCTCACAATGGGTGGAGCTGCTCCAACGGCTAAAGCACAAAAAGAGGTTGCCGCCATGCTATTGCACACCTGTTCAATCACCGACAAATCACCCAATGTTCCACCACCCGTTTCAATTCTTGCTAAAATCTGAACAATCCAACGCGTTCCTTCGCGACAAGGCGTACATTTCCCACATGATTCATTTTGATAGAACTGCATCAAGCGATGGACAACTTTGACCATGTCGGCTGTCTCATCCATGACGATAATGGAAGCTGTTCCCAATGCTGATCCGCGGGCTGCCAATTCTTCAAAATCCATGGAAATATCCAAATCGCGCGCAGTCAAAAGTGAACACGAGGAACCCCCTGGATAACAAGCCTTAAATTTCCGCCCAGGAAGCATCCCACCCGCTGCATCTAAGACTTCGCGAAGAGGAATGCCTAGCGGAAATTCATAGCAGCCAGGATGCTGGACCTGTCCACTGATTTGAAAAATTTTCGTTCCAGTATTCTTGGGCTTTCCAATTTTTTGGTACCATTCCACTCCCCGATTCACAATGTGTACGACATTGCATAAAGTCTCAACATTATTGACGACAGTCGGTTTGCTATAAAGGCCTGCTACAGCGGGAAAAGGAGGCTTCAATCGTGGCGTGGCGCGCAAGCCTTCTAAGGAATTAAGTAACGCTGTTTCTTCGCCAGCGATATAGGCACCTGCTCCAGGGTGGACAATGATTTCTAAAGAAAAATTGGATCCTAAAATATTTTCTCCGAGATAACCTTTTTCCTTCGCCTCTCTGACCGCTGTGCGCAATTTGGCAATGCCTTCAAAGAATTCTCCACGACAATAGATGACGGCAAAATGGGCGTTAATGGCATAGCTTGCCAGAATCATTCCTTCAATCAGCTGATGAGGATCGTGCTCGATTAGCATTCGATCTTTAAATGTTCCAGGCTCGCTTTCATCACAGTTGCAAACCAAATACTTAGGAAGCGAGGAATCTTTGGGAATAAAGCCCCACTTCGCGCCAGTTGAAAATCCAGCTCCTCCCCGACCTCGCAAACCTGATTGCTTGACACGCTCTGTCAGTTCTGCCGGTGCAATGTTAGGAATCGCCTTACGAATCGCTTGATAGCCTCCATTGCGTTCGTAGGTATCAATATGGATTTGATCGGGTGAATCCACGTGAGCCATGAGAATACGCATTTCAGACATCATCAGCCTCCGGTTTTTCGATTGGGGCTGGGTGCCCAGGACCTTGTTTGGCTTCTGCTAAAATGCGATCTAAGTCCTCTTCCTTGACCGGCCCTACCACCTTCTCATCCACGATCATCATGGGAGCACGATCGCAAGCAGCCAAGCACTCGGATGGAACAACGGTAAATTCGCCATCTGCAGTCGTTTCACTTGGATGGATTTGAAGCTTATCACACAACTTTTCTAACAATTCATCCGATCCTCGCAACATACAGGAAATATTTTTACAGACGTGAATCAAATGCTTGCCAACCGGCTCCTCAAAAAACATGTCATAAAAAGTGACCACAGCATTGACTTCATTTGGATCCAATCCGAAAAGCACAGCCACTTCATTTTGCGTCTCGCGCGGAAGATATCCCACTTCCGCCTGTGCTAAATGAAGCGCTGGAATAAGCGCCGAGCGCTTCTCAGGATATAATGTTTGCAATTTCAAAATTGCGTTTTTTGTTTTCTGAGTTAGCATTAGCGATCCACATCTCCTAGAATGGGGTCGACGCTGGCGATGGCTACCACGACGTCGGATAGAATCAATCCTACTAATACCTTTTTTAAGACTTCCACATGCGGAAAAGAAGGTGAGCGCACCCGCAAGCGATAGGGACGGTTGCTTCCATCACTGACGAGATAAAATCCCAGTTCTCCGCGCGCTGATTCAACGCAGTAATAAATTTCTCCAACCGGTGGATGAATTCCCTCGCTTACCAGCTTGAAGTGATGGATGACCGCCTCCATACTACGCGCTAATTCACGACGTGGAGGCAAAGCCACTTTGCGATTATCGGTGATAATGGGTCCAGGCGTTAGCCGTCCTAATGCTTGCTCTACCAAAGAAGCACTTTGCTGCATTTCTTCCATGCGTATTAAATAACGGGCGTAGGCATCGGCTTCCGTGTAAGTTGGAATGTCAAACTGATACGTTTCATATCCCAGATAAGGATAGATCTTGCGGATGTCATAGGGGACGCCAGCTGCACGAATCACAGGGCCGGTACACATGTACTGCTTGCAAAGCTCTTGATTAATGACAGCCACGCCTTGCAGTCTTTCGCACCACACATAATTATTTGTTAACAGATGATCTAAATCTTTCCAAGTCCTAGGAAAATTTTTTAAAAAATCACGCACTTGATCTTCAAATTCAGGATTAAGATCATAAGCTAATCCACCAATGCGCCAGCTATTAGGGAACATGCGCGCACCGGAAAATCCCTCAAAGACATCTAAAATTTTTTCCCGTTCAGCAAAACAATACATGTAGACGGAGGACATATTGAGTTCGAGGGCACTTGTTCCGACCCATAATAAATGACTGGCAATGCGTGCAAGTTCCAAGATGATCAAGCGGATGATTTGTGCTCTTTCTGGAACATCTACTTTCATCAAGCGTTCCACTGTCCCAGCAAAGCCTTGTTCTTCAGAAGGACCTGATAAATAATCTAACCGATCAACCAAAGGAAAAACTTGAAAATAGGTACGCGTCTCACATTCTTTTTCAATGCCTGTGTGCAAATAGCCAATGACAGGTTCAGCCGCTATGACCACTTCTCCATCAAGCTTAAGTTTGATGCGCAATACGCCATGAGTAGAGGGATGTTGAGGCCCGAGGTTGAGCTCCATCATATCGCCTGTTTTTTCAAGGCTAAGATCTTCGCTTACCTTTGACATACTGCCTTGCCCGCTATTCATGAATATTCTTTTGTTTTCGTCTTACATGGATAATCTCTGAAGGAACCTTAGGATGAACGCCATGCTTGAAAGCAACCGGCTGCTCTGTTAAAGGATAATCCTTGCATAAAGGATGACCTTTCCAATCATCAGGCATCAAAATGCGCTTTAAGTCAGGATGCCCATTAAAATGAACACCAAACAAATCAAAAAGTTCGCGCTCATACCAATCTGCTCCTTCCCAAAGAGAAGCGACAGAAGGAAGAATTTCTTCACGCTTTGCAAATAGGCAAATGCGCAATCTTTGATAATCAATGGGATTATGAAGCCAATAGACGACTTTGGTTCCTTTGATCGGCTCTAAATAATCAACTCCTGTCAAATCCATTAAGACCTCATAGCCAGGAGCTGGCGTCTGCTTTAAAAAAGAGAGCACTTCAATCAAATTTTCCTTGCGAATCTCTAAGGTGATTTCATCACAAAAGTCAGTTTCTTTAAGGATAGCTTCTCCACATTTTTCTTTAACTTCCTTCACAGCGTCAGACGTTTTCATGTGCTTGCCTTCTTTTGACAAAAGCCTCTTTGGATTGAATCTTTTTTTGTAAAACAAGCAACCCATCAAGCAGAGCTTCGGGACGTGGAGGACAGCCAGCGACATAAACATCGACAGGCACTAGGAGATCCACCCCTTGAATGATTGCATAATTATTGAAGACCCCGGCACAAGAGGCACAGTCGCCCATTGCAACCACCCATTTAGGCTCCAACATTTGCTCGTAAATAGTGACAAGCACAGGAGCCATTTTCTGACTCACACGCCCTGCAACAATCATGACATCACTTTGACGAGGAGAAGCACGAAAAACCTCCATTCCAAAACGAGCCATATCATAGCGACTAGCAGCAGTTGACATCATTTCAATGGCACAGCACGCTAATCCAAATTGTGCGGGCCAAAGCGAATTTCCCCGGGCCCAATTAAGCAACTTTTCAAAGGGACCCAATAAGAAGGGAATTCTTTCTCGAGGGGCATATCCCATGGTGTTCTCCTGTAACAGATTAGATGGTCATTATTCCCATTGCAAACCTCCTTTACGCCAAACGTAAGTGAATCCCACTAAAAGTGCGACTAAAAAAAATGCCATTTCATAAAAAGCGAAAGCTCCCATCTGCTTAGCAATGGCAGCCCATGGGTATAGAAAAATCACTTCAATATCAAAAACAAGAAACATCAAAGCCACTAAATAATGGTGAAGGGTAAACCGTTCATGAAGCAAATTCGTTTCAGTTGAAATTCCAGATTCATAAGGCATAAATTTGACTAGAGAAGATTTTCTGGATGGAAAAAGAGAGGAGGCGCCTAAGACGAGTAGTGTAATCAAAATCACGACCCAGAAATAAACGTAAACTGAGAAATAACTTGTCATATGCCTATCCTCAATTGAAGCAGTTAAGCTTAAGATTTATTTTATCCCCAAGGCTAAGGAAGATTTGCTATACGGACAACTCCCAACTGTGCACGATAATAATAATAGACATTTGTTGGGTCCGCATTAGAATTAATATAGTTTACATATACCATATTACTCGGCTGAGTTGCTTGAAAAATAGACGTAAAAGCTGCGGAAGGAAATTCGTTCTGATTTATATTGAGAGGTAAAAGAATACTATCCCCTATATTCATGCCATTTACTACAAGTTGTGCACTAGGTAAACCCATAGTGTTCGTAGCAGTGTTATTGGATGTAACTAGAGTAAAGTTAAGTTGATAGACACCGGGTCCAACATTAATTGCATAATAGAACATGGGTATAGGAGGATTATTCATTGAAACTGGCATAATGTTATTTACCAATTCAACTGTATCATACATAAAATTTTTTGCTAGACGAAATAAATGCAAAACTAAAAATTCAAATTCAATGAAAGATTGCTTCAACATAGGTTTTGACCAATTCCCCTATCATTTTTGAATTCAATTAGTCTATTTGCTGGCTCTTTGCTCATCATTAAAATAAATTGTTTGATACCATGTCAAAAAAAAATTTACAAGCATAAAAGAAAAGGATAAAGACAAAAAATGATGAGTCTCCTTAATCTTATCCCCCTTCAGGACGTTTAACTAAAACAATTTGGCAGCCTTAATTCTATTCATTTCTAAAAGTTACAACAAAAACCACCGCAATTCATCTTCTTTTTTCAACCCTCTTCTTTTTAAACATAAAATCAATATAAATTGTAAACGTTAGAAAATAAATCGTTTAAATCTGTCAAATTTTTCTTATTAAAAAGCTCCAGTAAAAAGTATAGGTAAATATATAATAAATTAATAAATATGATATAATTAAATTGAATGCACGTCTGCCTTATTAGACTTGGGAGTTTTAACTAACAGTAGGAGAAGGTATGTTAGGCACAATTTTATTAATCATTCTTATTTTGATTTTGTTGGGCGCTCTCCCTACATGGCCATATAGTGCTGGTTGGGGGTATGGTCCCAGTGGGATTCTCGGTACTATTCTCATTATCTTTATTATTTTAATGTTAATGGGAAGAATTTAGCCGAAAAAAAAGGGTAGCGCATCTGTTAAATAACCAGATGATAAGACTGGATGATTCGATATATTTAGTCGTAATACCCCACTTCGCTCAAAAACGAGATGGGGCGTATCTTAAAAGAATAACGCCCCACCCCAATGTGTTAAGTTAAGAGTTGGGGCGATGCGTTAAATACATAGAAAAGAAAGTTCCTCTTCAGGGAACAATCAGGATTTCTTATGAACCCACAGCTGTGCTGCGCTTGGGCTGTGGGCTACAAAAAAGAATAGCGTAAAGCGCTAAATTTAAGTCCTAAAGGCATTGTATATGATCGATAAAGTTCTGCAAATTTCAATCTACCGATTTTACAATCATATGTCATATTGCTAAAAGGGCAATCATCCATGTTTTTCAAGAGAACAAGAAAAAGACTAACAATTTTTCAAGATCGGTTGCGAGCAAGTTAGATAGTCACCTTACGCAAGCGAGGTTAAATAATCAGCGATATCCTTTAAATAACCAATAGCATGATTTGTTTAATAGCCTGAAAGGCTTCAAAGAAAATAGCCCAAGGCATCGCCCTGGTTTAGGGTGTTAATTTTGTGCAAAAAATGAGCTTTATTTTTCACAATAATTGGCATAGTTGAATTGAAGGTCAGATGTTTATGCCGTCCTTTCAGGACTCGATGTCTTTTTGATAGAACCCAGGCCTCCGCTTCGCTGCGACCTGGGCTGTAACATGACGGCCCTTCAGGCCTTAACAAGAGATGTTTAAGTCCCTCTTCTATAGTCCCTAAATCATCTTTTTGTTAAGGCCTGAAGGGCCGTCATGTTACAGCCCAGGTCGCAGCGAAGCGGAGGCCTGGGTTCTATCAAAAAGACATCGAGTCCTGAAAGGACGGCATAAACATCTGACCTTCAATTCAACTATGCCAATTATTGTGAAAAATAAAGCTCATTTTTTGCACAAAATTAACACCCTAAACCAGGGCGATGCCTTGGGCTATTTTCTTTGAAGCCTTTCAGGCTATTAAACAAATCATGCTATTGGTTATTTAAAGGATATCACTGATTATTTAACCTCGCTTGCGTAAGGTGACTTACTTAAGATTGATAAAGTCAGCAAAAATAGTAAATCCATTAATCTATTAAACAATCAATTAACACTGGCAAATGATCAGATGGAAAATGCCCATCAACGGTTCCCGGCTGCACGGCATGCAGGATCACTGTGAGTCCATTTGAAACGTAAATATGATCTAAAAATACGCCTGGAGTGCCAGTCCCTTTAAAGGGAATGGTATCATCGCTTGTATTACTAAAGGTAGAAACAGGGCCTAAATGACCTAAAAGAGAAACATCTTTGGCATCACGCAAATGCTTTTTTGTCAGAATGCGATGGACGTAGTCGCCATCATGAAAAGGCAATTTTTCTAAATCCAATCGATTAGGAAAAGTATTCATATCGCCTGTCAATATCACTGGCATTTTTTTTGCAAACACCGCAATCTTGTGAGCAATAAACCTCGCTTGAAAATCTCTCTTCTCAATTTTGGAAAAAGCCAAATGAGTATTAAAAACTGCTAGACATTTCCCAGTCAGACGATCTTTTAATTGCAGCATCGTTAACGTTCCTGCATTTGTTACATTTGGTGTAGGGGTCATCAACCAAATGTGATGCTCCATTACCTCAAAACGTTCTTTGCGATAAAAGATGCCATTGAGCTCGCCATCTTGACAAGCTTTAGCATAAAATTCAAATTGTTCTTCAAAATGAGGTAACAAATCCACAAGCTGATCCGGATACAGCTCTTGCACTCCTATAATATCAGGTTTCATTTCATCAATTAACTCGACAATACGTGATAAACGCTGCGGCCAGCGATTCTCTTCATCCAAATTGTGATCGTAAAGATTAAACAGTACATTGTAACTCACGATTCGGAAGCTTTCCTTCTTACTTTTAAGAGCAGATGCTATTTCCGAAAATTGCCCTTTAGAATATTTGGCAGTAGGAAGATTCTTAAGATTTTCAAATTTCTCCATTTGTGGAATAATAGAATGCTCAACAGCTTCACCTAAATAAGAATTTATCAGAAAAGGGACCAAAAGATAAGTCCAGAATCCTTTTAACTTCCATTGACAAGGCACCATAAAAAAAACTCCTTATTGCTTTAGAAATTTATAGCTCGAAATGCCCTATTTTAAATCAAATCTTGTTTACAGAAAATATGTAATTATTAATTTAAATAAAAATTAAATCTTTGTTGAAATTTAATTCTATTTTGAATATTATTAACTAATAATAATTAATTTTATGAAATTACGTTTAGCTTATTATTCTCATCCCATTTTACGTCAAAAAGCAGAGCGCGTGGAATCCATTGATGATGCGCTGCGTCAACTCGTCAATGACATGTTAGAAACAATGCATCTCACGCGTGGCATAGGCTTAGCAGCTCCCCAGGTTTTTCACTCTCTTAGGCTTTTTGTCTCTTGTATCCCCATTCAGATAAGCGAGGGAAAATGGTACCGAGGAAAAAATCGGGTTTTTATCAATCCTGAAATCATTAGCTGTAGCCCAGAAACGCAGCAATCAGAAGAGGGATGTTTATCTATTCCAGACATCTACATGACAATCTCAAGACCTGTTAGTATTCACATTCAAGCAACCGATCTCCTAGGACAAGCATTTGAAGACACTCTTGTTGGGCTTCATGCTGCTAATTTTTTACATGAATATGATCATCTCCAGGGCATTTTAATTATCGATCATTTGACAGAAGAGCAACGTCAGAAGATTGAGCCTCAATTAGCAAAAATCAAGGCGATGTCCTAAGGCATGTCTTAAAACTGCTAACGCCTTAATCTGAATTGCCTTTTTTATTCTATCTAGGTAAACTAGAAACCTTATTTTAACCCCCTTTTTTATATGGTAATGGATACAAAAACTTCTGATGACCTTAAAATTTCTCCTATGATGATTCAATGGCATGCTTGCAAGCAAATGGCCAAAGATGCCGTGCTTCTTTTTCGTTTAGGCGATTTTTATGAAGCCTTCTATGAGGATGCCATTTTGCTATCAAAAGAGCTTGATTTGACATTGACAAAACGCCATGACATCCCCATGAGCGGCGTCCCTTTCCATACATGCGAGCTCTACATAGACAAATTAGTAGCCAAAGGCTTTCGAGTTGCCATCGCCGAACAAGTGGAAGATCCAAAAAAAACAAAGGGATTAGTCAAACGAGAAATTGTGCGCATGGTGACTCCTGGGACTTTAATGAACTCTCATTTATTATCTGAAAAAGTCAATAACTTCTTTGCTGCTTTGACGCAAGTTGGAAAAGTCATGGGACTCGCCTTTATTGATTTAACCACAGGTGAATTTTGGGTTAGCGAATTTACCCATGAAAGAGACTTGCTTAACGAAATTTATCGCCTTCATCCTGCCGAATTTTTGACTTCAGAGAAATTCAAAGTCAAACATGCAGATCTCTTTGAGGAAATTCGTCAAAGCTATCCTTTCTTAGTCAATACCCAAGCCGATTGGCATTTTGAGCATCAAACAGCTCATGATTTTTTAATTCAACATTTTAAAGTTTATCATCTTGATGGCTTTGGATTACAAGGAATGGTGGCAGCCATCAATGCTGCGGGAGCGCTTCTACGCTATATTCAAGAAACATTATGCCTGCCCATTCACCAAATTCAAGATCTTCGTGCTTATTCGACTTCAAATTTCATGGCTCTCGATAGCATAACGCAGCGCAATTTAGAATTGACCTCTTCTTTACAAGATGGAAGGCGGAAAAATACCTTATTAGATATTTTAGATTATACCCAAACTCCTATGGGCGCCCGTCTTTTGCAGCACTGGATTAAGCAACCTTTATTATCGGTGAGTGAAATTCAACGAAGGCAAGAAGGGATTCACACTTTCCTTCAGCATGAACCTTCTCTAAAAGCTTTACGAGAAAGACTCTTACAAGTGAAGGATATTGAACGTCTCATCATGAAAATTAGTGCAGGCTATGCCACTCCGCGCGATTTGATGGCTTTGCATCACTCGTTTGCTCCTATTGGTTCTTTAACAGCTTTACTTGCTCCCCTTTCTTCTGTCTGGATTCAAAATGAAACTCAAAAACTAGATCCCTTAACTGAAATGAATCATCGCATTGCCCAAGCACTTATCGATGAGCCACCTCTACGCATTGGAGAAGGGAAAATTTTTAAAGACGGGTTTCATCGCGAGCTCGATGAATTACGCGAAATTAGCCGCGACAGTAAAGCTTGGATAGCCCGCTATCAAGCAGAGTTGCGTGAACAGACGGGAATTAAAACACTCAAGGTGGGCTTTAATAAGATGTTCGGCTATTACATCGAAGTCAGCCGTGGACAAATCAACCGCATGCCAGAGACGTTTTTGCGTCGTCAGACACTTGTCAATGCCGAGCGATATATTTCCCCTGCTCTCAAAGAATATGAAAGCAAAGTTTTAACGGCTGAAGAGCGCATGCAAGCCATCGAAAGTGAATTATTCCAAGAACTGCGGCAGGAGGTAGCTCAATATACAAAAGCAGTCATGAATGTTGCGCAAGCAATTGGTCGTGTAGACTGTTTAAGCGCACTCGCAGAGGCTGCTAAGCAAAATCATTACTGCTGCCCTACCATCGATGAAGGCAATTCCATTCAAATTGAAGAGGGACGCCACCCAGTCATTGAACATGTCTGCAAACAGGAAAAATTTATTCCTAATGAAACTTACTTAAATGATCAAGAGCAACGCCTATTATTGATTACAGGCCCTAATATGGCAGGAAAATCCACTTATTTACGCCAAGTAGCCTTGATCGTCATTATGGCTCAAATTGGATCTTTTGTACCGGCTAAAAAAGCCCATATTGGCATTGTTGATAAGGTCTTCACTCGGATTGGAGCCAGTGACGACCTTTCCAGGGGCCAATCCACCTTTATGGTAGAAATGACAGAAACTGCCAATATTTTGAATAATGTCACATCGCGCTCCCTTGTCATTTTAGATGAGATTGGACGAGGGACAAGCACCTATGATGGCATTTCCATTGCATGGTCTGTAGCGGAATATCTTTTAACAACTGAGCAGCGCATGGCTAAAACTCTTTTTGCTACTCATTATTGGGAACTCACAAAACTCGAAGACAAGGTTCCAGGAGCAGTGAATTATCATGTTGCTGTACATGAAGCAGAAGACCACATTACTTTTTTGCGCAAGATCGTCAAGGGCGGAACAGATAAAAGCTATGGCATCCATGTCGCAAGACTCGCAGGACTGCCTCTAAACGTCATTCAGCGATCCAAAGAAATCTTGGAACATTTAGAAGAGAACGCCAACCGTAAAAGCGCCTTTGAACCCTCGCGGCTTAAAAGACCTTCTCCAACTAAACTCAGAGCCTCTCCAACAGATTTCCAATTATCTCTATTTGATGGCTCCTAAGTTCTAATTTAACCGTCTGAAAAAATGAGATAATATCAAGATTTTTCTTACAAAAAGCAATTTTTGCCTTAAACTATTTGTAATAAGGCGTTTAAAAAGGCGGATAAATTTTTTAGGAGGAAGAATTTTTTTTCTATTGACAATCATATGCCTAACAAGGATATAGATAAAGGTGTGTTAATCAAAAACACTTAATTGTTTCATTTATTTGGATTTAGGTAGGAAAAACAGGATTCTACTTTAAGACTAAAGGAAGCAATTAAAAATTTATTTTTTAAGGAGGCTTATTATGAACAACAACGACAAAAAACAACCACAAAAGCAAAATCCAAATCCAAATCAAAAGCAACAACCACAGAAACCTAACCAATCTTCTACAAAGAATCCTAATCAGAAGAAAGGCCAATTTTAATTGACTAGGTTGGTGTTTGCTAACTGAATGCAAATCAATTAGCCGCGCAGTTCTAGGACTGCGCGGACTTTTATTTTAAGAGTTGAGAAATTAATTTTTTATTAGAATTTCATTTGAGTTTTTTGTCAAGGGCATGATAGGATCATTGCAAATGAAAGAAGGACGAGGACTGTGTTCACACAAATCCGAAGGCCAGACCACCATTTCAGCGCCTTTTATGAAGACAATTCTCTTTTGATTCAATTCATTTTAGAGGAATTTGTTCAATCTTATCAATTAACCTCCCAAATGAAAATATTGATTCAGGAGAGTTTAAAGTCCAAGGAAGGATTAAACTCATTAGCTTCCTCTTTAATTCAAATCTTAGGTCAGCTTGTCGGCTATCTGCCTCAGCAAGAACGCTTTCCTTTCTCGCGCTGGACTAAAGGCTCTTTAACAAAATTTAAGGAATACTGCGAACAATTTTCGCACAACTCTTCTCATCAAAATAAACTTCACTTCAATTTACACATGGCCTCTCATCAAGCTTGGTTAACAGCAATTCATAATCTTGAATTATTAAACTCTTTACACATCAGTTCTTACACACCAAATTCCAGAACCATCTTATTTTTTCACCCTCTCCAACGTGCTTTTCACAGCTTACAATTGCGTTTTACACAGATTAGTCGTTATATTCCACGCGTCATGCATGCCTATTGGAACAATGAAAATGTGATTTTATGCTTACTACGTAAGAAAGCTTTACTGACTGAAATTTATGGATCCGATTTTCTTTACAAGCGTTTCAAATGGCCCATGAAGACTTCAGACCTCAGTCAATTGCTTGTTCAACGCTACCAGGCAAGAGGATTTGAAGCTTTGCTTTCCAGTATCCAACATATTCTTGAATCATAGGAACATCAATATGAAATCCATTAAGCACGGCTTTGCCGAATTGCTCAATTTAACGCAGCTTTATTTACTGCGTGAATATTCTCTTAAAGAAGCCAAAATGGTTGATCCTGTAACCTTTGGTTTTTTTCAAAACAAAATGAAAAGCTCCTTTGTGCTGCCATCAACAAAAAAGGTTCGTCCTCCTCCCCTGGCTTCTATGGCACCCGTTCAGATGCCTAAAAACTCCCTTTCTGCCACCACAGTTCCCCCATCACCTGATCCCCGACCGCCTGAGACTCGTCCAGAGCCACCTCCATCTGAGCCTTTGCCCCCTCCTAATCAACCAGAGCCGTTAATTCCAGATCCTAAGCCGCCTGCTATTCAAGATCATTCAAGCAAAGGTAAAGGATTTATTTTAGAACCTATGACATCAGCCTCTTCAACAAAAGATTATCGTGAATTTTGGAAACTTTGTAGCACTCTTTTTCTAGATTGGATTCTATGTGAAACGATTCCAAGCGATGCTCTTGCCCAGAAGCATAAAAATGCTTGGTTAAACCATCAAACGATCACTCCTGTGATCATTCTAGCCTTTCATGAAGAGGAAAAGCAGTTAGCATTCCTCAAAAATATTGCGCAAGCCATTTCCCTATGCCTTGCTCCCACCCGTGTTTTATCAGCTCAAAAATTAGAAAAAGAGAATTGTTGGGAAAATGTGTTAAACTCCCCCCATTTACGCTTGATCATTGCGTGTGATTATGGACTTTACCTTCAACCCAATTTAATGCGTTTTTACCGTGAGATCCCTCAACAGAGCAAGCATTTACTCAATCAAATTCCTTTGTTGCTCCTTTCCGATCTTTCCCTGTATTTAAAAGAGCCTCAACTCAAACCTCTTTTGTGGCGTGCGATCTGCAATGAATTTGCCTCCTTGCAACAATTATGAATCAATTTGCTGGTTTTGCTTCAGTTGTGCTCGATGTTGCTGTAGACAAGCTCCTTGATTATGGCATGACGGCTGAACAACGCAAGGTTATCCAACCTGGCAGCCGGGTAGAAGTTCCTGTTCGAGGACATCTAAGAGCTGGATATGTTGTCGAAATCAAAGAAAAGCCGAGTTATTCTTCTATCAAACCTATTGCCAATGTTCTTTCTGACACTGCCTTAGTTTCTGTCGATTTATTTCAATTGGCTTTATGGATTTCCCGTTATTATTGCTCTCCTTTACGAGATATTTTCCGAATTTTATTGCCGCCTGGGGTTAGAAAAGGGATGGCGCCTAAAGAGCAATTATTTGTCATGCGAGGCAAAACCCGTGACGAGCTACGAGAGATTTGCATTGCCTTGCGTGCAAAAAAGCCCGCTCAAGCGGCTATCTTGGAAGCGATGCTGCCGGTCAAAAAAGGGATTCTTCTGTCTAAGCTCCTTGAAGAGACCAAAGGATCGCGCAGCACAATCAATACTTTAGCCAAGCAAGGGCTTTTAGTAGTCGATATTGTCCGTTTAGATCGCTCTCCTCTGATCAATGAAGAATATTTTACAACAAAGCCTAAAACACTTAATCAAGATCAAGCTGAAGCATTAATTAAAATTGAGAAAAGCTTGAATCATCAAGTATTTGAAACTCATTTGCTTTATGGCGTAACAGGCAGCGGCAAAACCGAAGTGTATTTACAAGCTATTGATAAAGCTCTTAAAGCTGATAAAGGCACTATTATGCTAGTTCCTGAAATTTCTTTAACAGCTCAAACAATCGAACGCTTTCGCAGTCGATTTAAGGAAAAAATTGCCATTTTACACTATCGCTTAAGTCAAGGTGAACGCAATGACGAATGGCATCATATTCGAGAAGGCAAAGCGAAGATTGTCGTCGGCGCCCGCTCAGCCATTTTTAGTCCCATTGTCAATTTGGGGCTGATTATCGTTGATGAGGAACATGAGCAATCTTATAAACAGAACGAGCTCTCTCCTTGCTATCAAGCACGCGATGTTGCTGTCATGCGCGGCAAATTAACAAAGAGCACAGTCATACTAGGAAGCGCAACGCCTAGCTTGGAAAGCTATTATAATGCACAATGCGGCAAATATACGCTCAGTACTTTGCCTCAGCGCGCAGACATAGCCAAGCTTCCGCAAGTCACCATCATTGATATGCGCAAGGAATTTGAAAAAGCAAAAGGATTTACCAATTTTTCTGAGGCTTTGCTCAATGGTATTCAAAAGAGACATGAACAAGGCGAGCAAACTATTCTCTTTTTGAATCGGCGCGGATACCATACCATTTTACTTTGTCAAGATTGCCAGCACACTATCAAGTGTGCACATTGCGAAGTTCCCATGACTTTTCATCTGGGCGACAATTGCCTTTCTTGCCATTTATGCCACTTCCAATTCATGCCGCCTCCAACTGAATGTCCTGGATGCCATGGAAAACGCCCTCTTAAATTTCGAGGTGTTGGAACAGAACAAATTGAGCGTGCGCTACATGCCATCTTTCCCTCGATTCGTACCTTGCGCATCGATGCTGACACCACAAAACATAAGGGAAGCCATCAAAAATTGCTTCGAGATTTTGGCACAGGTAAAGCAGATGTTTTAATTGGTACACAAATGATCGCCAAAGGACTTCATTTTCCAGAAGTCACACTTGTAGGCGTCTTGAACAGTGACGCTGGGTTGAATATTCCCGATTTTCGAGCTTCAGAAACGACTTTTCAACTTATTACACAAGTGGCAGGTCGATCAGGACGCGGAGTCATTCCAGGCGAAGTGCTGATTCAAACCTCATTGCCTGATAATGTCACAATTCAATACGCTGCATGCCAAGATTTCGTAGGATTTTACAACGAAGAGATTGCAGTACGGGAACTTTTTCGCTATCCCCCTTTCCGACAGATGGCCAAGCTCCTTTTTACCGGAAAAAATGCGCAGCAAACGCAGGAAATGGCCGAACAAATTCGCCAATTCCTCATTCGTTCTCTTCCTCCTCAATTCGAATTTAATCCCGTCGTACCTTGCGGCTATAAGAAAATTAAAGATCATTACCGCTACCAATTTCTTTTACGCGGTCCTACTTTATCTCCCCTCAATAGTGTTTTACAAACCCTACAGGAAAAAATTCCGCTACCCCGCCAGGTTAAGCTTTTTGTCGACATTAATCCTTCGTCAACCTTCTTTTAATGCGTAGCAAGTCGCAGGTTCGCCAATTCTCATGAATTTTGTTCCTGAATCATATTTTATAACAACTTTTTGCTTAGAAAGGAAATTCAAAGATAGCTAAGTCCAAGCGTTCCTTCCAACCTCTTTTTTTATAAAACTGCTTAATATAAATAGGATTATTTCGATTATTTTCTAGCCACAATCTTGAACAATCCTGATTTCTAGCTTTTTGAACTGCAGCTTCTAATAGCGCTCTTCCAATTCCCCTGTTTCTTGCCTGCGAAATGACGTAGAGGCTTGAGACTAAAGCTTCGGGTGTATCCGACCATAATTCTTGCATCCAATGAATAGTCAGATAACCTTTAATTTGATCTTGCCCTATAGCAATGAAAATTGTTAACTCTTTTGAGTTAATACATTTTAAAACCCTGGCCTCAATTTGTTTTCTATTTTTTTGCTCTTGCTCAAATTGCTCGATAAGAAGTTCAGTTAGCTTTTTACAATCTCTTTCTTCTGCTTCTCTTACAAAAAACATTTAACTTTCTGTTTATGCTGTTGTCAATTTTAAAAATCTAAACTCATTTCCAAATAAGCAATGATGTTAGATAATTCACCTTACGCAAGCGAGGTTAAAGAATCAATAATATCCCTTAAATAACCACATCGCTTGATGTGTTTAATAGCCTGAAAGGCTTCAAATAAAAATAGCCCCATGGCATCGCCCTGGGCTAGGGTGTTCATTTTGTGCAAAAAAATGAGCTTTATTTTTCACAATAATTGGCATAGTTGAATTGAAGGTCGCATGTTTATGCCGTCCTTTCAGGACTCGATGTCTTTTTGATAGAACCAGGCCTCCGCTTCGCTGCGACCTGGGCTGTAACATGACGGCCCTTCAGGCCTTAACAAGAGATGTTTAAGTCCCTCTTCTATAGTCCCTAAATCATCTTTTTGTTAAGGCCTGAAGGGCCGTCATGTTACAGCCCAGGTCGCAGCGAAGCGGAGGCCTGGTTCTATCAAAAAGACATCGAGCCCTGAAAGGACGGCATAAACAAGTTACCTTCAATTTAACTATGCCAATTATTGTGAAAAATAAAGCTCATTTTTTTGCACAAAATGAACACCCTAGCTGTCGGTTCATGTAAAACCTCTGTATTCCACTGAAGGCATGGGATTGAATTGCCAACCTCTAGCTATGATGTCATTCAACGGAAAATTCTTGCTCCTTCTGACAGTTTCGGCAGGTTTTGCAAATTAGAGCACCGGCTAAAGTCAAGTACTTGCACATTTGGCAACTCAGGCAGGCTTTGCAAATTAGAGCACCAGCCGCAGTAAAGCTCTTGCACATTTGGCAGCTCAGGCAGGCTTAGCAGATTATAGCACCGGATGCAATCAAGTTTTTGCACATTTGGCAACTCAGGCAGGCTTTGTAGACTAGAGCACCAACTGCAGTTAAGCTTTTGCACATTTGGCAGCCCAGGAAGGCTTAACAGATTAGCGCACCAGCTGCAGTTAAGCTCTTGCACATTTGGCAGCTCAGGCAGGCTGTGCAACTTTAAGCACTTGCAGTTAAGCTTTTGCACATTTGGCAACTCAGGCAGGCTTAACAGATTAGCGCACCAGCTACAATTAAGCTCTTGCACATTTGACAGCTCAGGCAGGCTGTGCAGATTAGTGCACCAGTTGCAGTTAAGCTCTTGCATATTTGGTAGCTCAGGCAGACTTTGAAGATTAGAACATCCGCTGCAGTCAAGCACTCGCACAATTGGCAGCTCAGGTAAGTTTTGAAGATTAGAGCACCCCTTGCAGTCAAGCCTTATGAGATTGCTTGCCTGAATTGGTAAATTTCTTATTTTATCTGATTTAATCATTAACTGATTAAGATTGGGGCACTTTTTAAATAATTCTTCAATGTCGCTTTCCTCTAAGTCCGGAAATTCTATTAGGTTTACTCCTGTTAGATCATGACTGATCGCATACTGGATAGCCTCTTTTGCAGTGTTGCATCTATATTTTTTAAGAGAAACAAGCTGCTCGCTAGCCCATTCTTTTTCCTCATTTTTTCCAATCTTAGTGAGTTGCTTGGAAAAATGCATATTTTCCAATCCACTTTGAACTCCTCCCTTTGCGTAAGGAATGTCAAACTTGCGCGGAGGAATATGGAAACAAACTTTCCGCCATATTTCTTCTGGCAATTGAGGAAACTCGTTGCTAGTAAAGAATACACTCTCAGCGATATTTATAATTATCCTCTCGTCTTTTTGAATCTCTTCTGGAATTGATGGCAAATCCCCTTGTCTAAATTGATCTTCTGAAACAGTAAATTGATTATTTATCATTTTTATCATCCTTTTATATTATTCTAATTATTTAATTTAAAACTAATTTATTAGTTAATAAAATTTAAATTAAATATAATAATACTAAATTATTTGATAATTGTAAATAATTGCTTTTTTAATTTATCCTCAATAGGACGAGGGATTTCATTCTTCCTAAGATATTCATCTAGCTGGATGATGACATTAAAATAAAATGCTTACTCCGTGCAGTTGCAGGCTGTGCAAATTATGGCAATTGCTACAATTAAGCTTTTGCACATTTGGCAGCTCAGGCAAGCTTTGCAGATTAGAGCAATGGGTGCAGTCAAGCTCTTGCACATTTGGCAGCTCAGGCAGGCTTTCCAGATTAGAGCATCCGCTGCAGTTAAGCTTTTGCACATTTGGCAACTCAGGCAAGCTTTCCAGATTAGAGCATTCGCTGCAGTTAAGCTTTTGCACATTTGGCAACTCAGGCAAGCTTTCCAGATCAAAGCACTCCCAGCAGTCAAGCTTTTGCACATTTGGCAACTCAGGCAAGCTTTGCAGATTATAGCATTCGCTGCAGTTAAGTTCTTGCACATTTGGCAGCTCAGGCAAGCTTTCCAGATCAAAGCACTCCCAGCAGTCAAGCTTTTGCACATTTGGCAGCTCAGGCAGGCTTTGCAGATTAACGCACCCGCTGCAGTCAAGCTTTTGCACATTTGGCAGCTCAGGCAAGCTTTGCAGATTAGAGCAATGGCTGCAGGTAAGCTCTTGCATATTTGGCAGCTCAGGCAAGCTTTGCAGATTATCGCACCAGCTGCAGTCAAGTTTTATGAGATTGCTTGCCTGAATTGGTAAATTTCTTATTTTATCCGATTTAATTATTAATTGATTAAGATTGGGACACTTGGTAAATAATTCTTTAATGTCATTTTCCTCTAAGTCTGGGAATTCTCTTAGATTTGCTCCTGTCAGATCATGATCAATCACATACTGGACAGCCTCTTTTGCATTTTTGCATTTATATTTTTTAAGAGAAACCAGTTGCTCGCTAGCCCATTCTTTTTCCTCATCTTTTGCAATCTCACTCAATTGCTTCGAGGAAAAATACATCTCTTCCAATCCACTTTGAACACCTCCCTTTTTGTAAGGAATGTCAAAATTGCGTGGAGGAATATGGGAACAAATTTTCCGCCATACTTCTTCCGGCAATTGAGGAAGCTCGTTGCTAGTAGAGAACATACTCTGCGCGATATTCATTATCTTCATCACGTCTGTTTGAATTTCTTCTGGAATTAATGACAAACCCTCTGGTCTAGATTGATCCTCTAAAACATTAAAGTGATTGCTACTTATTGTTTTCATTTTAAATCCTGTTAAATTAAAATTAGTTAAATTCTTAGTATTAATACAAAAAAAATTAACATCATTATCTGAGATTGATAAATAATTGTAAATTAACTAATTTTTTTAATTTATTTTCATATGTCAGTAGTGAGAAAAACAGTTAATAGGCGATGCCCTCGTGTATGAATGTTAATATCAGATTATTCTTAAAGAGCAAGGTCTTGTTAAAACTTTCGCCAATCCTTCTCAGACAATAAGTCAGCGTTGCGGAAAACAGCTTGCTGATTTATCGCTGAATAAAATAAGATTTGAAAAAATTCTGATTCTTCTCTACTTAAGTGATTGAGTTTTCTACAAGAGATTTATGCTGTTTAGGTTTCTTGAACAAAGCCTCAAAAGTTTGCTTTTGCTCTACTACTTGTTGATGTTGAATGGCGTGTACTTCATTCAGAATTTGAGCCATTTCTTTTTCATCAACAACTGTTCCCTTCTTTTTCCCTTCTACGTCTTTAGTGATGACATATTTACCATCCTGAGTGCGTATAATGGCATTTTTCCATGTTTGTTCTCCTTCTGGAAAAAGAGATGGCATGCGCTTGGGATTGCCTGTTAGCCCTATTTTTTCAAGCGGGGATAGGGTTTCAACGGGAAGTAAAGAATGATTCGCAAGCAACCTGATCAATTTACGAATTTTTTTTGCTTTCTGACGAGGATTAATACGCGATAAATCAATCATGCCTTTGCGAATAATTTCTTTTTCTTCCTCTGTGCATAGATATCCATCAGGAAACACCACTTGGCCATCGCTACACTCAATCATGTAAGACTCTGCTAGTGTCTCTACCATTTTGTATGTCTTTTTTTGCAAGGCATCGTCATCGGCATCTATTTGATCGACTTGATGGCAAAGTTCAATGAGTTTACAGATCAAATCATATTTTGCCGCTCCTGCAAAAATGTCTTTCATATCTTCAGGAGACATTAAACGTCCAAAGGCATCGCGCAAGCGCCCCGTTTCTGCATCTACTGTAAATAGCTGATCGATTGACAATTTAGAGAGCTGTTGTAGCTTGCGTGGGTCAAACATTGCTTTTTGATAAGCTAAAGAAACTAAGCAAATCAATGTGGGCGCTGCCACTGATACTGCTGTTCCAGTCATCAACGTCATGTAAGGCAAAAGGGCAGGGGTAATAGTCAATTTTAATGTTTCAGCTACTGTTTTCCCAGTGATTCCAGTCATAATATTTTTGATCCTATCCCAAAAAGAAGGGGGTCTCATTTCTGGTTGAAAAAAACGTCTTACAACAAAGTCAATGGCACTATTGCTCCATTGAGCTCCATAAGTTAAAGCCAAATGCTCACCTGCCTTATATCCCACTGTTTGAGAAGTGGGGAAATAACTGCAAATACGCGCCCATAAACCCGGACCTTTTACTAAATGTACCTGTTTTCCAAAGCTATCTCCAATTTTTACTCCATATTCGCGTAAAACTGCTTGATTTTCATAAGTATGGGGAAGGTAAGTTTTATTAATCATCAATTCCTCTCTTTATTTTTATTATATAAATAATTAAACAGACACTTATTTTAAGCAAAAATTAATAAATGATTAGAAAAAACAAGTAAAGAAACTATTAATTTTATTAGATTAAATCAATATAAGTAAGATTTAAAATTACACTATTGAATTTAAAAAACAGTTAATTTAGACTGGAAGCGAAGAATTTTAAAAATTATCTATTAGCTAGGAGAGCTCTTGCATGTTGCCCATGTATAAAAATCCAGATCAGTCCAGCAAGCCTACGCCCGCTGTTGCCCAAGAATCAGAAGATGAACGTGTATTGAATTTTCGCTTTGATGGTAATAAGATTAACTTTATTAGCTTAGGCTGTCCGCGGAATTTGGTTGATAGCGAAGTGATGTTAGGCATTCTTTTGCAGGCAGGGTATGAGGTTGCGCCCTCTTTAGAAGAAGCCGATTATATTGTCATTAATACCTGTGGCTTCTTAGAAGCTTCTCGGCAAGAATCAAGAGATACAGTCCGTGAGACTCTAGCTCAGCGCAAAAAAACAGCTAAGCTTATTGTCACAGGCTGCATGGTACAAACGCATAGCCAAGAAATGAAAGAGACATTTCCAGGGATTGATTATTTGCTAGGTTCTGGAGATGTCAATGGTATTTTAGATGCTGTTCAATCCACGCAAAAGGGTGAACGCATTACGACTGCACGCAGCTATCTTGAAGCTGGCGAAGTGCCGCGCCGCTTATCGACTCCCAAGCATTATGCCTATTTAAAAATAGCAGAAGGCTGTCGAAAGCGTTGTGCTTACTGTGTGATCCCTACGATTAAGGGACCGTTGAAAAGTAAAAGCCAAGAACAAATCCTCAAAGAATTCCATCTTTTACTGAATCAAGGGGTACAAGAAATCATTTTGATTGCGCAAGATTTAGGTGATTATGGCAAAGATCAGGGCTCAAAAAATTTAACTGCTTTACTCGATTTACTTCGCAAAATATTAAGCATTGATCAACCTTTCTGGCTGCGCCTTCTCTATCTTTATCCGGATGAAATCACTGATGAGCTGATTGCTCTTATGAAGAGCGACAAGCGCATTTGCTCTTATCTGGATATGCCCATCCAACACGTCAATAATCAAATCCTTAAAGCTATGCGACGCACAACTTCTAAAGAAGACATCATCCACACGTTGACCCATTTACGCCAAGAAATACCTGAGGTGGTGATTCGCACAAGTTTGATTGTTGGTTTTCCAGGAGAGACTGAAGAGCAATTTGAAGAGCTTGTTCAATTCATTCAAGACTATCCTTTGGATAACGTAGGAATTTTTAAGTTTTCACGCGAGCCAGGCTCTCATGCTTATTCTCTTCCTGATCAAATTTCAGAAGAGGTGAAGAATAAACGCTATCACCGTTTGATGCAGGTTCAGAAAAAAAGAGTGAAAAAGCTGCAGAAAAAGATGATTGGAAAGCAATTGCCTGTCTTTGTAGAAGGCTATCATCCCGAGTCCAATTTGCTGATGATTGGCCGCCACTATGGACAATGCCCTGATATTGATGGGCAAGTCATTATCAATGATGGACGCAAAGTCAAAGCTTTTGGTCAATTATATACAGTTGAAATTACCGATATCGCAGATTATGACCTTATCGGCAAGGTCATTTAGAGAACAACTCATGTCATGTCTGGAGAGAAAAGATTGAATCGGCTATAACCGAAATAAATTCTTTCTTGGCAAAGGAGTTAAGCTATGTGGCAAGCAATTAAAAAGTTTAAAAACGCTCATCGACAAACTCAGTTTTTTATTTTCATGTGGGCGATTTATCTGATTGCTCTTGTATGGACGACAGCCCAAGCTTATGCAAGATTGGCCTATAGTCGCAGCGATCTTACTCCACCCATCGTGATTAAAATTCCACCCCCTGATCATAAATAAAATGGATGACCATGACTAAATTACCCGAGTATCACCAACAAGAAGAATTTCAAAATCGCACACGCAAATTAGCTGAAATTCGTCAAGCAAATGTTGAACCTTATCCGCATAAATACACTCCAACAAATACAGCTTTGCAGCTTCATCAACAATTTAATCAAATCGATGTTGGCCACAGCGATGATGCCGCAGCTGGAACAACAGAACCAGTTCGCGTTGCAGGCCGCCTTGTCTTGTTTCGCTCAATGGGCAAAAACAGTTTTGCTCATTTGCAAGACGAAACAGGCCGCATTCAAATCTTATTTAATCGCGATGCCACACAAGTTACCGGATATCAGCCAGAGGGAAAAGATGCGGAGATCACTCCTTATAAATTTATTGAGAAAAAAATTGACTTAGGAGACATCATTGGAGTAGAAGGACATCTTTTCCGCACTCAAAAAGGTGAACTGACTATTTTTGCCAAGGAAGTCACGCTCTTAAGCAAAACATTGCTTCCTCTGGCAGATAAACACAGCGGATTAGCAGATAAAGAATTGCGCTATCGCAAGCGCTGGCTAGATCTTATTTCTCATCCCGAAATCAGTCAACTTTTTCGCACACGCACGCATCTCCTTCAGGTGCTTCGCAATTTTTTCCATCATCATCAATTTTTAGAAGTAGAAACGCCTATCTTACAAAGCATCTATGGAGGAGCCGAAGCGCGCCCTTTTAAAACGACTCTTCATGCTCTTGATCAAGAAATGTTTTTGCGAATTTCGCTAGAGATCCCTCTCAAAAAACTCATTGTCGGCGGTATGCATCGCATTTATGAAATGGGACGCGTTTTTCGCAACGAGGGCATCGACCGCAACCATAATCCCGAGTTTACTTTGCTAGAAGCCTATGCTGCTTACTGGGACTATCATGACATGATGTCATTTGTTGAGAATTTATTTGAGCATTTAGCTCTAGATTTATACGGGTCGACGCTTGTTCCCTATACTCCACCGGATGGAGGAGAAGTTTTGCAGGTGGATATGAAAGCACCTTGGAAGCGCATGAGTATGAAAGAAAGCCTTAAACACTATGCCAATTTAGATGTAGAGACTTTAAGCGATGAACAAATACGCGAAATGCTTAAAGCAAGCGGGCATTGCGATGTTAAAAAATTGGCAGGCCTTAGCCATGGTTTACTTATTGCAGCCCTTTTTGAAGTTTTTGTTGAGCCTCATTTAATTCAACCCCATCATATTTATGATCATCCCATTGAAACAACTCCCCTGTGTAAACCTCATCGCGATCCAAAATTGAGAGCGGAAGGGCTTGTCGAACGCTTTGAAAGTTTTATTCTCACTCAAGAAATTTGTAATGCCTATAGTGAACTTAACGATCCCGAAATTCAGCGCCGTTTGCTTGAACATCAAGCTCAACGACGCGAAGCTGGGGATGAAGAGGCAAGCCCATTGGATGAAGAATTCATTGAAGCCATTTGCCAGGGCATGCCTCCTACTGGGGGAATTGGAATTGGAATCGACCGCTTGATTATGATTATGACGAATTCACATTCTATCCGAGATGTCTTATATTTTCCCTGGATGAAGCCTTTACAAACATAATTCGGAAGTAAGGAAACAAACAGTGGACTTTTGGCAGTGACACTGCATTTTTTTTTCTTATTCGTTTGCCGCTGTGGCGAGCACAAGGCAAGAATATAAGATGTCCATGCTGGAGAAAATACCTCCATAGATGGGTGGAGCGAATTTATATTTGTTCAAGGTAAAAGACCGAACAGCAACATTTATTTTAACGAATTAAAGTGACTGCCTTCTTCTACTCCTTAACGTCATATCTAAAAGTATTATCTCTTATCTTGTCATAATAGGTGCCGGATGCTGGCCATTAATCAAAGCTTTAAAAATATAGGCTTGGCTTTTAACACTGAAAGAATACGAATAGTATTTTATTAATGAAAATTTTATTTTATAATTTTTTAGTTTAGTGTAAAAAAGTTTTTGTTGACATTAAATTAAATTTATTTTAAAACTTTTATTAAATTTTAAAATGGAATTTTATATGAATACGGAAATTTCAAATAATTATACTCAACAATTAATTACCTCGTCTTTGGATGATGTGAAAACAAAATCTGTGAAACAGTCCTCGAAAAAAAAATGGACAGATGCTGAAAATATTCAATTGAGCAATTATATAAAAGAATATGGAAAGAACTGGAAGAGAATTGCAGAGAAGATACCTGGTACAACTCATCAGCAATGTGCTTATCATTGGAAAGTTGCATTGAACTCTGAAATTAAGCATGGAGAGTGGTCGCAAGAGGAAGACGAGAAATTGAAACAACTTGTAGAGCAAGGGGGAGAAAGATGGTCAGAGATAGCCAAACAGATTCCGGGTAGGACTAATCAGCAATGTAGGAAGCACTACCATGCGCGTTTAAATCCATTTATCAAACATGGAAAATGGACAAAAGAGGAAGATGATCAATTAAAACAAGTCGTTCAACGCCTCGGACAGGATAAATGGGATCTCATTGCAAAGGAATTGTCTAATAAAACAAATCAACAATGTGCAAATCGTTGGCAAGTATTATATCCAAAATATAATAAGCAGCGCCCTAGAAGTGAAACAAATTCTCCTATTGAAGAAAGGCCTTCAAAAAAATTTAAAAAAAATCATTCTTCTGACGTATCGGATTTGAATGAAAATAGAATTGCTTTAAATCCGAATTCTACAGAATTAGATCAGCCCCAACCCCAGCTTCCACCTCAACCGATTTTATTAAATGAACCTATTCCTAAACAATTAGAGCAACAACCTCAAGATATCCGTGTTTTGGATTCTATTTTTCAACAATCGTTGACCTGTCATAACGAGCTCTTTACTTTTGAATCGTACCCCTCTTTTACGAATCAGGATTTGACTTTTGAAGAATTAGACAAAAATCTTTCGTTTTCTTGGATAGATGATCTTAACTAAGACTTAATTAGGATAACGCGATGTGCGAATTTTCCAAAGGAAAATTACATGCAAATTAACGGACGACAAGGTACTCAAGTTACAAAGGCTCATGGCCTCTATCTATATTTACTTTGATGTAAATGAAATAGATAGAGAAGTTGTTGAACTTATTATATTACGAGGGAGGATATTTAACGTTCTTCATCAAATCATAAAATAGACTTTTTGCGTAATTAAAACGTCCAGCGATCAAGCGAGGAAATCAAATCCAGCGTAACGAATTCGAAAGGAAGGAAGTTTTTTACCCTTTCTGAGCATCTAGCTGGATGAAGTCATTCAACGGAAAATTATTACTTCTTTTGGCAGCTCAGGCAAGCTTTGCAGATTAGAGCAAAAGCGGCGGTCAAGCTCTTGCACATTTGGCAGCTCAGGCAGGCTTTGCAGATTAAAACAAAAGCAGCAGTTAAGCTCTTGCACATTTGGCAGCTCAGGCAGGCTTAACAGATTAGCGCACCAGCTGCAATTAAGCTCTTGCACCTTTGGCAGCAGCTCAGGCAAGCTTTGCAGGTTATCGCAATCGCGGCAGTTAAGCACTTGCACATTTGGCAGCTCAGGCAGTCTTTGCAGATTAGAGCATTCGCGGCAGTTAAGCACTTGCACATTTGGCAGCTCAGGCAGCCTTTGCAGATTAGAGCAATTGCTGCAGTTAAGCACTTGCACATTTGGCAGCTCAGGTAGTCTTTGCAGATTAGGACAAAAGCAGCAGTCAAACTCTCGCACCTTTAGCAGCTCAGGCAGCCTTTGCAGATTAGGGCAAAAGCAGCAGTTAAGCTCTTGCACCTTTGGCAGCTCAGGCAAGCTTTGCAGATTATCGCAATCGCGGCAGTCAAGCTTTTGCACATTTGGCAGCTCAGGCAAGCTTTGCAGCTTAGTGCACCGGCTGCAGTCAAGCACTTGCACATTTGGCAGCTCAGACAGGCTTTGCAGATTAAAACATTCGCTGCAGTCCAGTCTTATGAGATTGCTTGTCTGAGGTGGCAATTTTCTTATGTTATCGGATCTAATCGTTAATTGATTAAGATTTGGACACTTTTTAAACAATTCTTCAATGTCACTTTCCTCTAAATCCGGAAATTCTCTTAGATTTGCTCCTGTTAGATCATGATTGATCGCATACTGGATAGCCTCTTTTGCAGTGTTGCATCTATATTTTTTAAGAGAAACAAGCTGCTCGCTAGCCCATTCTTTTTCCTCATTTTTTGCAATCTTACTCAATTGCTTGGAGGAAAAATACATATTTTCTAATCCACTTTGCACTCCTCCCTGTTTGTAAGGAATGTCTAAATTGCGTGGGGGAATATAGGAACAGATTTTCCGCCATAATTCTTCTGGCAATTGAAGGAGCTCGTTGCTGTTAGAAAACACGCTCTCAGCGATATTTATCATTTTCATCTCCTCTTTTTGAATATCTGGAATTGATGAAAAACTCTCTTGTCTAAATTGATCTTCTGAAATAGAAAATTGATTATTTATCATTCTTAATCTTTAAATATTTAATTCAAAACGCTTATGTTAAATAACAAAAAAATAAATTAAATGTGATTATAATAAATAACTAATTAACTGTAAACTCTTATTCTTTTATTTATTTTTATGGGTATAATTAGTTATATTTTGTCGAGTACATAGATTACAGTGTCCAAGGACATAGTTTACACTTGTTCAAGCAATAATGATAGTTGGTGTATTGAGAGCCGAAGAGCTATCGAATGCTTTGAGCGTTTTATTCTCGCCAATAAATTTGTAATGCCTATAGTGAACTCAACGATTTCGAAATGCAATGATGACTGAAATCTCAAGCTCGGCGCGCCGCGAAGCTGAGGATGAAGAATTCATTGAGGCTATTTGCTAGAGAATGCCTCCTACTGGTGGAATTAGAATTGGTATAGACTGCTTAGTTTTATGATCATGACCTATTCACATTTTATTCGAGGTATCTTATAATTTTCCTAAATGAAGCCTCTCTCTAACATAACTTAATTTAAGGAGATAGATAATGGATTTTTGGCTTGTGCATGGCATTTTTTTTCTCATTTTCATTACTTTTTTTCCTCGTTTAACCATGTTATTTGCAATAACAGTTCACTTTGGCCTTTTAGGTTGGCTGGGTTGGCTTTTTGCCCCTCACCTAACTGTTGCCATTTTGGCTACAGAATATTATTGGCAAACGAATCCGATTCTTTGCATTATTGCCTGGTTTATTGCTTTAGCAGGTACAGGGGGAGAATATAAGATGGTTCATGCTGGAGGAAGGCGTCGCCACTGGTGGGGCTAGTAACTGCTAAATAAAATCTAAGAAAACAGCTAATTTAAGCTAGCATTCCATTACATTAGTTTTAGCCTATTGGGACTGCTTCAAAGCCTTGGGGTTGGGATGAGAAAACAAAAAATATTTAATAACTTAATTATTATAAAACTTTTCCTTCTATTTTAAATTAAGTTGGCTTTTTAAAAGAAGTTATTTTAACTGATTGATCAAAATCCAAGGTGTTTTACTAAAAAAATTTGACACTGACTCTTACGTTGCATCTTATGTTCTTTTTTTGCAATATAGCCTTCCTAAATTATAATTTCTTTCCTCTATATTAATTGTTGGATGAAATTCTTGAATAAAATCTTTAACTCTATTTTTCATCTCATATTGATCATTGCTAGAATGATATCCAATGCCTGTCACAATAATAAATGGAGAGATGCTTTTTTGAGAGGTTAAGTAGTGATGAATCAGAATGCAAGCTTCTCCATAAGAAAGACCATGACAATCTAATAGATCTTGGCCATTTTCTTGTTTTAAAGGAGAAAAATGGGCGATATCATTAAATAAGCTTTTAGCTGCTTCTAACTCTCTTTTTTGAACGTAAAAATCCGAAAGAAGGCGAAGCGTGACTTCATCTAGCTGGATACTTACCCTATTCATTTGATTCAAGACCTGTTTGATTCCTGGAACATTTTCCTTTTTGACGAATAGATTGAGAAGCGTTGTATACGTCACTTCATCTGCATGGAGACCCGCCTCATACATTTGATCCAAGACATGTTTGACTCCTTGCGCATCTTCCCTTTTAACGTATAGATTGAGAAGCGTATTATACGTCACTTCATTTAGATCGAGATTCACCCTATTCATTTGATCTAAAACACGTTTGATTCCTCGAATATCTTCCTTTTTAACGTATAGATTGAGAAGCGTTGTATACGTCACTTCATCTGCATGGAGACCCGCCTCGTACATTTGATCCAAGACATGCTTGGCTCCTTGCACATCTTCCTTTTTAACGTATAAATTAAGAAGCGTATTATACGTCACTTCATTGGGATGAAGACCTGCTCTATGCATTCGATCTAAAATATTTTTGGCTCCTTGAACATCTTCCTCTTTGACGTATAGATTGAGAAGCGTATTATACGTCACTTCATTGGGATGAAGACCCGCTTTATGCATTCGATCTAAAATATTTTTGGCTCCTTGAACATCTTCATTTTTAACATATAAATTGAGAAGCGTCGTATACGTCACTTCATTTGGATCGAGACCTACTCTATGCATTTGATCTAAAATATTTTTGGCTTCTTGAGCATCTTTCTTTTTGACATATAGATTAAGAAGCGTATTATACGTCACAATGCTAGACTCAATGCCAGCTTTTTGCATATTTTGAAATATTTGAATAGCTTGTTCAGGCTCATTGGCCTTTACATAAGCTTGAATGAATGAAGTATAGGTATAAACATCCGGCTTTAACCCTGCCTGAATCACATTGTCAAAAATCTTTTTTGCCGTTTTTGCTTTTTTTTCTCTTGCTGCTTGAGCAAGCGCTTGATTATAAGGCATAAGCTTTGGATCTGAACGCTGCTTATTTGGCTTCGATGTGCCAATAGGTATTCGGCTATCAAAATTTAACTTTTCTTTTGGTGAATAGAATGAATCTGATCGATTGTCATGTTTGAAGTCTTTCTTTTCCCACTCTTGTTCGCTCTCTTTTTGTGAAGGATGCTCTGCCACTCTTTTGCCATACTCTCTATCGTTTAAATCTCTTTCTTTATCCCTTAAACCTTGTCCTTTTGTGTCTATTAAGGCTCGTTTAAATGCTCGGTCAACTTCTTCTTTTGATCTTTCCCTTTTGAGCAAGGACCGACTGCTTTCATTAACAAATGAAGCATTCGAATCTTTTGTTAAGGAATCTCGTCGTAAATATCTAAAAGAATGAGATGTTTGATTCCAATCAGATGCATGCTCTTTTTGCCTCTCTTTGAATCTTAAGCGATCTTCTTGCTTTTGCTTATCTTCTTTGCATGGAACAAAATTTGAATCTCTAGATAAAGAATCATTTTTATATGAATGATGTGAATACGTGGGATACATGAGATTCTCTTTAAATTTAGTTGATATATTAAATTTTTATAATCTTAATTAATAATCAATTTATTTGAAAGATAAATTAGCTTTTAAAATAAAAATTTGTTAATTTAATATTGAAATAATTAATTATATTAATAGTTAAAAGCAAATAATATTGATATATTTTTAAAATTTTAATTCAATAAATCATTAAAAACCGAAGAGTTATCGAATGATTTAAGTATTTTATTCTCCCCAAGAAATTTGTAATCTCTATAGTAAACTCAATGATTTCGAAATGCAACGATGATGACTGAAATATGATGCTCAGCGCCACAAAGCTGAGGATAAAGAATTCATTGAGGCTATTTGCTAGAAAATCCTCCTACTGGTAAAACCTCATTTAATCAGTCAAGTACTTCGCAATCAAAACTTTCTTGGCAATTAGTTATTCTTGCAGTATGATGACCCATACTTAACTCAATAAAGGCAGGAAAATGACATTAATCGAAAAAATTAATGATGATATTAAAGAATCTATGAGAAATAGAGAGACTCTCAGACTTGAAACTTTGCGTATGCTCAAATCTAAAATATTAACCGTGGATGCACGCGGCAATCTCCCCGACATAGAAGTTGTCAAACTTTTCAAAACTTATTTGGGAAATCTCCAAGAAGCCATGGATCAGGCTCATACTGTTAACCGACCTGAGCTTGCGGAGAAATTAAAAAGTGAAATTGCAATCGTACAAGAGTTTTTACCTAAGGCTCTTTCCCACGAAGAAACTAAAAAAATCGTAGAGCAAGCCATCATAGAGTCTGGAGCCAAGACAAAAAAGGATTTAGGAATGGTGATGAAAGCAATTATGAAGATCAATTCTGGGGTAGAGGGAAAGCTTGCTAAAGATTTAGCAAATCAACTTCTTCCCGATTAAAATCAACCAATAAAACTCCACGCGACGTGCAAATTTTTTATCGTTTTTAAAAGCTAGGAAAGCGGTGTTAGCCGTCTAATCAAGCTCTAGCAAAGCGGACGGCTTCAGTCGCCGCTCTGCTAACGCTCCAAGCACTATGTAAACGAGACTAGCGTCTTTAACCGTTTTTAATGAGCTGATTGATTAAAAGATTTAACTCTTGCTCCATACCCGGCAAAGAATATTTGATGGCCAGGATTAACAATTCCACGTAATGATCTTTAGAAATTTCTGTCCAATCAAGGACAGAATTGGCATCTGGCGATTGTGTGCTAGACGCTGAAGAAGAGGCGTTATCCGGTTTCTTTAATCTTTCAGCTGCTTTTAAACTGGGCTCTATAAACTCCGGTAGCTGATAATAATAAGCACTATTGATAAGATTTACAATAGTGTCTGGCGATAAATCTGTTTTCTGATTTAAGAGCTGCAGGATGAGATCTGTACAGTGATTAAATAAATCAGGTATCTGATATTGATGAGAGATTGCTAAAAGCTCAATGAGCAGCTCTAAATTTTGGTGAGAGGAAGCTTGTATGTTGCCTTGGTAAATAAATTGTACAAGGTTATTGACAGCCTCTGTAGAACCTTCCAAAGTGATGGTTTTGGTATTGCCTTCTTTCATTGATGAGTTCAACATGCTCTTAAAAAATTCACAGCTCGTTTTTAAAAGGAGAGAATGGACAGATATTTTCTCTGCGGTTTTGCTGATGATCGTTACATCTGTTTCGATCCCTTTCTTAGCGCAGTCTAATAAAAAGACATTTTTAATTTCTGGATTGTAGGTATAACGAGGGATGCTTTCAAAACAAAAGGGGCGAGTTTTAGGTGTCCAATAACATGAAAAATCAAATACATGGCCAGAGGGAAGGAGTTCAGAATTAAGCGAATTTAATCCCTTGCGATTAGCATACAAATCAAAATCAAAAATCAGACCGAATTTTTTTTGAAAAATATTGCTAATTAATAGCGAAGTTGATGAATCTAGATAGCTATCTTTGAGAGTTGTCCGGCAGCTAAAGCTTTCCTTATTAGTGTTTGCAGCTTTTTTTATTGCATCAAATAAACGTTTGCACACCTCTTCGATACTGGCGGTGACTATAGGAACAAAATCTTGATATTGGCCTTTAAATACTGGTTTAATATTTTCTTTAACATAGCTGTCAATTTCAGATTGAAATCCAGTAGTAAAATCACTAATACGATTTTCTATATTCATAACTCCCCTTTTTTTATTTTTAAATTTAAAATTGTATTAGTAATTTTAACTAAGAAATTAGTTGTTTGCAATTAAATTTACTAAAAAAATGATAAAATAAAGAAATAATTAAAGGTATGAGGGATACCACTCTTAAGCAATAAATTCACGCGATATGCAACTTTTTTATCGTTTTTAAAAACTAAGAAAGCGGTGTTAGCCGCCTAATTAAGCTCAGAGATGCGCTTTAGCAAAGCGGACGCCTTCAAGTCGCCGCTCTGCTAACGCTTCAAGCTCTATGTAAACAAGTCCTAGCGCTTTTAACTGTTTTTAATGAAGTGATTGATTAAGAGATTTAACTCTTGCTCTATACCTGGCACAGAATATTTGATGGCAAAACTAAACAATTCTACGTAATGATCTTTAGAGATTTTTTTCCAATCAAGGACAGAATCGGCATCTGGCGATTGTGCACTAGACGCTGAAGAAGAGGCGTTATCTGATTTCTTTAATCTTTCAGCCGCTTTTAAACTGGGCTCTATAAACTCCGGTAGCTGATAATAATAAGCACTATTGATAAGATTTACAATAGTGTCTGGCGATAACTCTGTTTTCCGATTTAAGAGCTGCAGGATGAGATCTGTACAGTGATTAAATAAATCAGGTATCTGATATTGATGAGAGATTACTAAAAGCTCAATGAGCAGCTCTAAATTTTGGTGAGAGGAAGCTTGTATGTTGCCTTGGTAAATAAATTGTACAAGATTATTGACAGCCTCTGTAGAACCTTCCAAAGTAATCGTTTTGGTATTACCTTCTTTCATTGATGAGTTCAACATGCTCTTAAAAAATTCACAACTCGTTTTTAAAAAGAGAGAATGGACAGATATTTTCTCTGCGGTTTTGCTGATGATCGTTACATCTGTTTCGATCCTTTTCTTAGCGCAGTCTAATAAAAAGACGTTTTTAATTTCTGGATTGTAGGTATAACGCAAAGGGATGCTTTCAAAACAAAAGGGGCGAGTTTTAGGTGTCCAATAACATGAAAAATCAAATAGATAGCCACAGGGAAGGAGTTCAGAATTAAGCGAATTTAATCCCTTGCGATTAGTATACAAATTAAAATCAGAAAGCAGACCGAATTTTTTTTGAAAAATATTGCTAATTAAATGCAAAGTTGCTGAATCTAAACAGCTATCATTGAGAGTTGTCTGGCAGCTAAAGCTTTCTTTATTAGTGTTTGCAACTTTCTTTATTGCATCAAATAAACGTTTGCACACCTCTTCGATACTGGCGGTGACTATGGGAACAAAATCTTGATATTGGTCTTTAAATACTGATTTAATCTTTTCTTTAACATAGTTATCAATTTCAGATTGAAATCCAGTAGTAAAATCATTAATACGATTTTCTATATTCATAATTCCCTTTTTTTATTTTTAGATTTAAAATTTTATCAGTAAATTTAACTAAAATATTAGTTATTTGCAACAAAATTTACTAAAAAATGATAAAATAAAGGAATAATTAAAGGGATGAGGGATGCCCATCTTGAGAAATAAATTCATGTACTGAGCGACTTTTCTATGCACATAAATGTGAATTTATTTCTCGGGACTCATATTGCTCACACTTTCAATGAGTCGTGCGTTATATATTAAGTTTAATTTTTTCAACGAGCTTCATACCGTGGGGAGTAATGGAGATTTCAACTTTGCCATGTTTTCTAATAAAATTTGCTTTTACTAAGAGGTTACAAATCGCATCCACAGCCCTCGACTGTAATCCAGCCAAAGTTCCAATAGAGTAGCGATCGAGAGGATCCTCAATATCGGACTGTTTAGATGCCTCTTCATAGAGACGCAACATAAACATTTCATCTTTAGTTTTTGCTCGCTCAATCATGCCATCCTCTTAAACTTTTTTTAAACGGGCCCCATGAGGCGTATCTTCAATGGTATAGCCACGCTGTTGAATAAAATCACGCAGCTCATCCGCTAATTTCCAGTTTTTATCTTTTCGCGCCTGCAGACGCCTCTCAAAGGCTTCTTGCAATTCTGCTGGTATTGCAGATTCTTGTTTTTCAAAAGAAAGCACCCCTAAAATCGAGTCCAATTTTCTTATCAAATCCAAAGCTTTTTGCGCTTCTTCCTTTCCGATTTGCCCAGCATCACAAAGACCATTCATTTCACGGACAAAATCAAAAAGTGCAGCCAAAGCTGCTGAGATATTTAAATCATCTGCCAAGGCTTCTGCAAAGTGATCAAAGGTTTTTTGACATAGCTCTTCGGCTCTACCTCCTACTTGCATGCTACTGATTTCATGCAAACGCTGAATAAAATCATTGAGACGCTGTAAAGCACTTTTGGTTGATTCCAAGCCCTGGAAAGTAAAATTAAGTTGTGTCTTATAATGCGTTTGTAGCAGTAAATAGCGCACTTGAGTGCCCGTGTATCCTTTTTCCAATAAATCGCGCAAAGTATAAAAGTTACCCAAGCTTTTTGACATTTTCTTATGATCAACGAGCAAGTGCTCAGCGTGCAGCCAAATCTTGACAAAGAGTTTGTCCGAGCACGCCTCTGATTGCGCAATTTCATTTTCATGATGGGGAAACATATTATCGACGCCTCCCACGTGAATGTCAATGGTTTCGCCCAACAGATTCATTGCCATTGCAGAGCATTCTAAGTGCCAGCCGGGTCTTCCCGGTCCAAAAGGACTGTTCCAATAAATTTGCCCATCGCGTGCTGGATCATAACTTTTCCAAAGCACAAAATCAGCAACATTGTCTTTATCATATTCATCATTTGCTACGCGTTCAGAAGCACCCGCTTGCAATTCTTCTAAGTGGAGATGGGAGAGACAGCCATAGCGAGGAAACTTTTGAATGGCAAAGTAGATGCTTCCATCTCCTCCTACGTAGGCAATCCCCTTGGCCATCAAGACTTCAATCATGCGGATCATGTCTGGAATATAATCAGTAGCTGCAGGATAATGCTCAACCGGTTCTATTCGCAACATCCGTAAATCTTCAAAAAAGGCATCTTTATAGGGCTGCGTATAATCATTGAGAGAGACATTGCGCGCAATGGCTCCTTTAATCGTTTTATCATCAACATCTGTCAGATTCATCACCTGCGTGATAGTAAAACCAAAAAATTTAATGGTTCGCCTTAACAAATCTTCAAATATGTACGTGCGAAAATTTCCAATATGGGCGAAATTATAAACCGTCGGGCCGCACGTATACATGCGGACATGACGATCTTGCAGAGGAATCAGCGTTTCTTTCTGACGTGAAGCTGTATTGAACAGCCTTAAGGGAAAACGATCTAAGTCAATTTGAAAAGTCATAGCCTTATGAAATGAATAGGTAAGAGATGTTTATCATGGTCATTTTGGGTTTGTACATAATTCTTGATAATCCTGATTTAGCAAATCGGGAATTTGCGCTTCTAAAGCTCTATAATGAATTTTGCCTGAGCCCATTAACGGAATTTCCGCCATCTGTTGAACTTTGAATATTTTGACTAAATTGCTAAATCCCGCTTCTTTTAAAGAGCGATTAAGTTCTTCGATCGAGGTTGGAAAACGGGTAAACACAAAAATTTTTGTTTTCTCACCCGCCTCTTCTTTAGCACAAACAGCAAGGAGAGGGCCTTCTTCTTTGATACCAGATTTTTGACCCGCTGTCTTTTGCAAGGCATCTTCAATAGCAGCCAAGCTCACCATTTCGCCCCCTATTTTAATAAAGCGCTTAAGTCGTCCAGACAAAATAAGGAATCCATCCGGATCAAGATAACCCAAATCTCCTGTTGAATACCAGTGTTCTCCATTGACCATCAGAAAAGGAGAAGAAAGACCTTTATTGAGATAACCTTTAAAAACATTGGGTCCTTTTGTCAAGATTAACCCTTGCTGCCCTTGCGGCTGGGGTTGATGCGTCTCAAGATCGACGATATAAAGTTCGACATTTGGCAAGGGTTTACCCACTCCTTTTGTTTGATCGCCTGTCATATTAACGGTAATGACGGGCGAACATTCAGTAATGCCATATCCTTCCAATAAACGACAATGACCCAGCTCATTGACCATTTGGAAAAGATCCTGCGGAGCTTTTTCTGCTCCAGTAAATCCAAGACGCAGAGTTTGCAGTTGCTCTGACTTTGCATTTTTAAACACTCCTCTCAAGAAAGAGGGGGCACCACAAATTAAAGTCGCCTTCCAGCGTTCAATAGCACGTGCTAATCCTTTTCCATCTGTTGGATCCGGATAGTAAGCAGCTCGGATGCCCGCGAGTAAAGGTAAAAGCCCACTGAGTGTAAAGCCAAACGCATGAAAAGGAGGCAAAATGCCAAGCAAAACGTCATCTTCAAACAATCCAACTTCTTCTAACGCTACTCGCTGATTCGCCAAAATATTTTCATGCGAAAGAGGAACTCCTTTGGGCATACTTTCTGTACCGCTTGTAAAAAGGAGAACAGCTTGAGCCTCTTTGCTCATCTTTTGAACATCAAACATCGAAAGCAACGTAGAGGTCTTTAACTTGGAGCGAAAATAGGCTTTTAATTTATCCTTTAGGGTAAATTGACGTCCAACATCTTCTAACATCACGATAAGATCTTCAATTCCATTGAGATCTACGTTTTCCAATCGATCCATAAAAGCCCAAGACGATAAAATCACTTGGACTTGTGAAATAGCAACAACCGATTCTAAATGGCGAGGACCCACTGTCCAGTTAACCATAAGGGGCACCTTGCCAGCTAACTGGCAAGCCAAAATGGTCAAATAAGCAGCAACGCTGGAAGGTAATAGGATGCCAATGTAATCACCTGGGAGTTGACGGATGTATTCAGCTAGAAGCAGGACGCGCAGCTTTGCAGCAGAATAAGTCAAAACACCAGATCGATCGTCTCCACAGGCAGCCTCTTTAGCCATTGTCTGACAACAATTGAGAAACACTTCATGAATCGTCTGACCTGCAGCCACTGAGGCTTTGCGATGAACATTCGCCTTGTTCCAGTGCGAAAGATTAATGTGCTCTTCTTCACTCACTTCTCCAAACGACACCTGTTGAGCTGCCAATGCCATGACCTTGCCCACAGAAGTCAATTCATGCACGGGCACGCCAGAAACTTCATATTGATCATCAAGAAATGCAATCAGTTCGGCGCTATCGAGAGAATCGAGACCCAAATCACCTGCTAAATCCATGTTTGGCTCGATTTTATTTGCAGGAATCTGTGTCATTTCTGATAACTTATTTTTCACTTTCTCTTGAATAGGGGTGGGAATCTTGGAAATATCGAGACCCTCATCCGTTTTTTCTTTTATGACGGGAGGAAGATCTTCTTTCCACATGCTATAGGAAACCAGATAGAGGCTTTCGCCCGGCTCCTCTTCTGTTTGCGGTAAAATGCCATCGGGACGATTATACCATTTTTCTAGATAGCGATTCATTTCCAAACGAGAAGCCTGATAGGGAAAATCAGGCGGGGCAGGAACAAATTCAAGGGTGACATGACGCCTTGGAGTAAAAAACAATAGATTTTTCAGAGCGGTCTTGATTCCCCAACAGATAGTTTCAAACAGAGGCGGAGCCGCGCGTCCACCTGTCAAGGCGCGTGAAAAGCGGCTTCCCCAAAGTCCTGTGGTGCGAACAAGGACAACATTAACATCCGGTACAGATTGAATGATGCGATGAATCCCAGAGGCTCCAATGACTTCCTTCGCCTGATGCTTGGTTTTTCCCGCAGGATAAATGAGAAAATTATCTTGATTACTTAAATCGTCAATTACTGTTTCAATGACTTGATCCGCCCGTTTCTTTTTTAAACTATTACTCGACGTGATAAAATTGGGAATGGGCAAAGCATTCATAAAACGCATGATGGTATGAATCAATGGCATATAATACATATATTCGACAATCACAGGCCGGATAGGGTACTTCTTCCAAATTGCAAGTGTGACCAAAGTTGGGTCAACAAAAATCGTAGGGTGGTTGGGTAGAAAAAGGACGCCGCCCGGCTTGTTTAATACTTTTGGATTGATTTGATCTAATCCTTTAATTGTAATGCGATAGCGAAACCACAACGAAAACCGCATAAAATAGAGCAAAACAAGAGCAAGAAATTTTCTCACAGCAGACTCTCCTTCTAAAAGTTCCTTCTATTTTCTGAGATTAGTTGAAAATTTACAACTCTAAAAAAATAAATGAATAAAGAAGTTTCTGAATAAAAGAGCTCTAATAAAAAAAAGCCACCTATGCTTAGGCATAGGTGGCTTTGATTAAATGCTTTTGATAAGCAACTATAGAAAAGGGGTGCGTAATCCAGTTTCTTTATTTCAGGTTTGAGCACCTTGAGGTGAAGTCAATAATGTAATCGATCTAATTTTACCTATATCTTTCTCTTCAACTTTATCCTCGCTGATTTTAAACATAAGCTTTTTATCCTGTAGCCATTTAACAATCTTGTCAAGAGATTCTGGTGTAGGCTTATAATGACCGCTTACATTTGTAAAAACAATTTCTCTAGAGCCATTAGCATGTTTTTTAATCTTTATCATTCCTGCTGTACGAACAGGTTTACCTTGTACTACAGAAGAATGGTGAACCCTTCCTCCATACTCTCCGTTTACCTCCTTTGTAACGACAAATAGCTTATCTTCTTTTGATAATATAAACATATATACCTTATCAGCTAATTCTCTACTATTACGGCAAAGCTTATTGTCCTCATTTTCTACAGATGCTTCTAAGTGATTTATACATTCTTCAGGATAATAAATAATTGCATCTTCCTCAATACTTAATTGGTTCCTTTCAAAGTAATATTGTAAATTTTCTATTTGTTCTTCAATAGATTTATTCATATAGGACTGCGCTACTTTCCAAACTTTATTAGTGGGATAGACATGGATCAAGTTTTTATTAACTTTTATTGGAAGAGTTTCAATCTTATTATAGGGATAAGTCAATGAAAAGAGTTGTTCATTTTCAACGATTTCCTGAATTTTTTGAACAACCGGTAACTGCGGACTAGGTATCAATTTTTTTGCCTCTGGCTGGCTATTTTCACTTTCTGTTCTTTGCGTTTTGTGTTCTATTTTTTGATCCATTTCTTCGATTTTTCCTGAAAATTGAGAAGAAGGATTGAGTGAAGAGGGGTTAGGCAAAATAAACATGGGTGCTTGCATAGAAATTTGACTAGTATTACTAAACATTATATATTTCCTTTGTTTAAGATTTTAATTAGTAATTATATTATATTTTGTATTAGTTAATAAATTATTTGTTTTTTATTAACTAATAATTAAGACATTAATTTATTGTAACTAATTGTAATTACTCAGGACTTTTTTGAGATTAAGTTAAGGCTGAGGAAGGAAAGTGACTAAAGGATTATCAATAAAAACTTGCTTTATAGCTTTTAAAATCCGACATTCTCTCTTATGAGCTAGAGAAATTAAGCTTCGCAAGAGGCAAAATACTTTGGCGAAATAGAGCGAGCGAAAGCAACCAGTTTATGTATATGTGTGTATAATAGAAGAAGATAACTTAATGGTTTTTTTTATGGAAGAGTTCCCTCCCTTAATCAATTTGGAAAGGAAAATCATTTATATGAGTTGAAAATTTACAACTCTAAAAAATAAATGAATAAAGAAGTTTCTGAATAAAAGAGCTCTAATAAAAAAAAGCCACCTATGCTTAGGCATAGGTGGCTTTGATTAAATGCTTTTGATAAGCAACTATAGAAAAGAGATGCTTAATCAGTTTCTTTATTTCAGGTTTGAGCACCTTGAGGTGAAGTCAGTAGTGTAATAGATCTAACTTTTCCTATCTTTTTTTCCTCAACTTTATCTTCGCTGATGTTAAACATAAGCTGTTTATCCTCGAGCCATTTAACAATCTTGTCAAGAGACTCGGGTGTAGGCTTATAATGACCACTTGCATTTGTAATAAGAATTGTTCTAGAACCATCGTCACATTTTTCAATCTTTATCATTCCTGCTGTACGAACAGGTTTACCTCGTACTACAGAAGAATGGTGAACCCTTCCATGCTTTCCTTTTAACTTCTTTTCAACGACAAATAGCCTATCCTTTCTTGATAATACAAAAATATATAATTTATCACTTAATTCTTTATTATTACGGTAAAGTTTATTTTCCTTGTTTTCTACAGATACTTCTATTTGATTTTTAAATTCTTTAGGATAGTAAACAGTCGTATCTTCGTGGACATTTAAATTTTTATTTTTAAATTGAGATTTTAAATTTTCTATTTGTTCTGGAATAGGTCGATTCATATAGGAGTGAGCTGCTTTCCAAACTTTTTCAGTGGGATAGACATGGATAAGTTTTTTTTTAAAGTTTATTGGAAGAGTTTCAAACTTATTATAGGGATCAGTCAATGGAAAGAGTTCTTCATTTTCAACGATCTCTTGAACTTTTTGAACAACTGGTGACTGAGGACTGAGTTTCAATTTTTTTGCCTCTGGCTGGCTATTTTCACTTTCTGTTCTTTGCCTTTTGTTTCCTATTTTTTGATCCATTTCTTCGATTTTTTCTGAAAATTGAGAAGAAGGATTGACTAAAGATGGGTCAGGCAAAATAAACATGGGTGCTTGCATAGAAATTTGACTAGTATTACTAAACATTATATATCCTTTGTTTAAGTTTTCAAGTAATGATTATATTATATTTTATGTTAGTTAATAAAATACAAATAATTTATTAACTAATAATTAAGATATTAATTTATTGAAAAATAAATATTGAATTATTTAAAACCATAATTCTGTTGATATTTTTTGTTTTTATTTATAATATTAATAAAAGTTTAATTCGGAGGGGTGATGTTTTTACCGATTTCTGTTCAAGGAATAAAGCGTAGTTATGAGGAAGTATCTGATACTTTAAATTTACCTAATGCAAAGAGAATAAAAACAAATAATAGTCTCTTAGCAACATCCATTTATCGCTCAGTTAGAATAGCAAGCAACGAAAGCTCTTCTTTATCATTAAGTAAATGGAATGAAATTCGCAAAAAAACTCATCTTCTTTGCCATCAATTTCGTCCGGGTTGCAAAATCATGCATCCTACATATTGGAAAGAGGTTTTTCCTGTTACGGTTGCCTCTCTACAATTACACATTTACCCTAATAAAAAGTGGGAAAAAGAGTGGGGAAAAAATGACCATCCCATCACTTATCAAAATTATGTAGCTAAACAGCTCCTTCTTAAAGAATTCAGTCTTGCAAAAATTAATGTATTGTATTTTTCAGATCAAGAGCTCAATCATTTTCGGGTCAATATTGATCAAAACAAATTATATAAAGATGGAAAGCTTTTAGCTAATAAGAATTATATTTTTGTACTTGATCCTGAAGATAAATTATTTATTGGACAGAAATTTGAAACTCCATGCGGTAAAATTCAACATTCTTCTTTTACAAGAGGCGGTCCTATCAAAAGTGCAGGATGGATACAATTTGATACTGAGGGCAATGTCATCGAAATTGCCAATTTTAGTGGTCATTATCGACCGGGGTCTCAACAGGTCAGGAATATCATCGACTACTTCAATGACAAGCAGGTGAATCTTTCTCGTTTATCCATTGTTTTCTCACCTGAAGGAATAGCTAAAAATTTTAAAAAATATCCAGTTAAAGAATGGCTTGAGAAATTTATTTAAACGCATCATCGTTTAGAGGGAATATAGGATTTCTCAGGAGCTTACAGCTGCGCTTGTGCTTCTTGGGCTGCGGTTTTAAAAGAAGTGCTTATAATGGATAGCTCAAAATCCAGAATGTTTTACTAAAAATATTTGACACTTGCAACCTTCAGGCTGCATGACACAACCTCTTCATAGCCAGGGCGTTGCCCTGGCCTTGCACTTACAGCCCTTCAGGATGTAGGAAATCTCAGCTGACAATATTAGACCGCGGTCTAAAAGTACAAATAGCCCCAGGGAAAAGGAATTAACAAAGAACTGTTTTTGGGCTTGATACTCGTCTAGTCAAATTAATAATACCAGGCCTGTAACAGATTTTAGAGGCACTTTTCTCGAAAATGGCGCAAAAAAATATCCTAGGCTATTGTACTTTTAGACCGCGGTCTAATATTGTCAGCTGAGATTCCCTGCATCAGCCTGAAGGGCTGTAAGTGCAATAGACAAGGGCAATGCCCTGGGTATGAGTGAGTTGTGTCATGCAGCCTAAAGGGCTGCAAGTGTCAAACATTAACTGTTTTGACATCTCATTCCCTCTAATGATATGAAGGAAGCAGCAATAATTATTTGATTGAGGATGGATGCATGACTTTCAAGTCAATGACAAGACGTTTACCTATTGGGGCAGAGGTTGTCCCAGAAGGCGTTCACTTTCGTGTATGGGCACCAAAGGCACATACGGTAGAAGTTGTTTTAGAAAAAACAATGTCTGCAAATTCTGAACATTTTCTTGTCCGTCGCCTTGAACCCGAAGAAAAAGGCTACTTTTCTGGACTAATCAAAGAGGCTGCAGATGGAACTCTTTATCGTTTTCGAATTAACGAAGCACATTCCTTTTATCCAGATCCTGCCTCGCGTTTTCAACCTAATGGGCCTCATGGTCCTTCACAAGTGATTGATCCTTCGAAATTTAAATGGAACGATCAACATTGGAAGGGGGTAGCTCTTGAGGGACGCGTTCTTTATGAGATGCACATTGGAACCTTTACAAGGCAAGGGACTTGGATTAGTGCCAAACAAGAATTGTTAGAACTAGCAGATTTGGGCATTACAATCATTGAAATGATGCCTGTCAATGAATTTCCTGGTCAATTTGGCTGGGGATATGATGGAGTCAATTTATTTGCTCCTACGCATATTTATGGATCACCGAATCATTTGAAAGACTTTATTGATCATGCGCATTCTTTGGGAATTGCCGTCATTTTAGATGTGGTCTATAACCATTTCGGTCCCGATGGCAATTATCTGCGTGCATTTTCTGACCACTATTTTACCCATCGGTATGTGACCGAATGGGGAGATGCCATCAATTTCGATGGTCCCGAGTCAGAAGAAGTACGCAAGTTTTACATTGCCAATGCTGGGTTTTGGATTGATGAATATCACTTTGATGGGCTGCGACTAGATGCCACACAGAATATTTACGATACTTCCACACCACATATTCTCTCTCAAATTAGCCAGCAAGTGCGTAAAATGGCGCCTCACAGCCAAACATATATTGTTGCTGAAAATGAACTTCAACAAACAGAGCTTCTTCATCCCACTGAAGAGGGAGGAAATGGCTTAGATGCTGTGTGGAATGATGATTTTCACCATACTGCTTTGGTGCGTTTAACAGGACGCAATGAAAGCTATTACACCGATTATCTTGGAACACCTCAAGAATTTATTTCGTCAGTTAAATATGGCTATCTTTACCAAGGACAATGGTACGTATGGCAGCAAAAAAAGCGAGGGACACCCAGCTTACATCTCAACCCGGCAGCCTTTATTACCTTTTTGCAAAATCATGACCAAATTGCCAATTCCGCCCATGGATTACGCCTTCATCATTTAACCGATCCTGGAAATTATCGCGCGATTACAGCGCTAATGCTTCTTGCTCCCGGTACCCCGATGTTATTTCAAGGACAAGAATTTGCCGCTTCCACCCCTTTCTATTACTTTGCTGACCATACTCCAGAACTTGCTGAACTCGTTTTCAAGGGAAGACGCGACTATTTTAAGCAATTTGCCAGTATTGGCACTCCAGAAATTCAGGCTCGCTTGCCCAATCCCTCAGATCCTGCAACCTTTAATAAATGCAAATTGAACTTTTTGGATCGTGAATACCATTCCCATGAATATGCCCTCCATCGAGACCTTTTGCGTATTAGACGCAATGATAACGTTTTTAATGTCCCTCGTTTAGGAGGTGTTGATGGAGCTGTTCTAAGCCATGACGCCTTTCTTTTGCGTTATTTTGGCGATTATGATGAAGATACCCGTCTTTTAATTGTCAATTTTGGTGTCGATCTTTCTTTTACACCAGCTCCTGAACCTCTATTAGCACCACCTGTAGGAACTCAATGGGATATCTTATGGTCAAGTGAAGATCCTCGTTATGGCGGCGGAGGAACTCCACCTCTTTCTACAGACAAATACTGGCACCTTCTTGGGCATGCAGCCATCGTGCTCATTCCTAAAAAGGAAGGATTGGTGGAGTATGTATAATTTAATTCGACATATCGTCTTTACTCCACAAGAGTATCTTCAGTGCTCTTTAGATCCCCATGAAGAATCAGAAAAATTTTTACGCAGTGAATGGCTCGTCACTAATGGCATTGGAGGCTATGCTTCTTCTTCCATTTCAGGAGTTACCACTCGCAAATATCATGGATTATTAGTCGCTTCGCTTCCCCCTCCTTTTGGACGCACTGTCATGCTCAATCATTTATCCGAACAACTGATTTTCCCTAATGGAAAACGATTTTGGTTGGGATGTGAAGAGCGATTAGAGGGAGACATTCACTTAGAAGGGATGGAACACCTAAGAGAATTTCGCTTGGAGGCTGGTCTTCCCGTTTGGATCTTCGAAATTCAGGGTGTCGTGATTGAAAAACGGATTCTCCTTATTCACTTGCAAAACACTTTGCACATCTCTTATCGATTAGTTTCAGGCAATGTTCCTATTCGTTTGCGACTCCAACCCTCCGTTCACTTCCGTCCTCATGAAGCACCAGTGAATACTTTAATTGATGAACCTTATGTCATCACGGCAATCGATGACAATTATCAAATCTCCACTAAAAATTTTCCCCCTCTAAGACTCAAAATTGAGGGTCAAAGAGCTAGATTTACTTTAGAGAGTCGATTGATCCGCAATACATTTTTCCGAATTGAATCTAAGCGCGGTTATGAATCAGTCGGGGATTTATGGAGTCCGGGCTTCTTTAAAGTCGACTTGTATCCCGAAAAACTCGCCACATTGATTGTTTCCACCGAAAGTTGGGAGATGGTTCAAGCCTTAACTCCTCACGAAGCAATCAATGCCGAAAGAGAACGCCGCAATCAACTTTTGTATACAGCTCCACCTGTTGCTCGCATAGGCCTGGGAGGAGAGCTTGTGCTGGCAGCTGATCAATTCATTATTACTCCTACTAGCCGTATAGAAAATGCTGCGCGTGCGCATGCAGCTGGTGATGAAATCCGCACCATTATTGCCGGATATCATTGGTTTACTGACTGGGGCCGTGATACAATGATTTCTTTAGAAGGATTGACGCTAAGTACAGGGCGCTACAATGAAGCTGGATGGATTCTACGTACTTTTAATCATTATGTCCGCGATGGATTAATTCCTAATATGTTTCCGGAAGGACAAAATGAAGGACTTTACCATACTGCAGATGCCACTCTCTGGTTTTTTCATGCTATCGACCGCTATATTGAGGTGACGGGAGATCGAGAAACACTGCAACTGATTCTAACAACTCTTCTCAACATTGTGTATCATCACCTACAAGGCACGCGCTTTGGAATTAGTGTCGATCCTCACGATGGCTTATTGCGCCAAGGAGAAGAGGGTTTTCAGTTGACTTGGATGGACGCGAAAGTCGGAGATTGGGTGGTCACGCCACGCCGTGGCAAGTCTGTAGAAATTAATGCTTTATGGTATAATGCCCTGCGCTTATTGGAAAATTGGCTGCGAGAAGAAAAAGGGGAAGCTGCAGCTGAGTCGATTCGTGAGCAAGCTGATAAAGTTTACCAGTCTTTTAATCAACGTTTTTGGTATGCCGAGGGAGGATATCTTTATGACGTCGTAGATGGCGAAGGAGGCAAAGACGATTCTGCTTGCCGTCCCAATCAATTGCTGGCAATTTCACTTAAACATCCCGTTTTAGATCCTAAACATTGGAATTCTGTTTTAGAAGTTGTGCGTGAACGTCTGTTGACCCCTTATGGTTTACGTTCCTTAGATCCTCGCCATCCCGATTATAAATCTCGCTATGATGGAGATTTACGCTCAAGAGATGCTGCCTATCATCAAGGAACTGTTTGGGCATGGCTCATTGGCCCATTTATTGATGCATGGATTAAATTGCATCCAGAAGACAGAGAAGGAGCACGGCGCTTTTTAAGTGGTTTTGAAGTTCACTTAGGCGATGCAGGCATTGGATCTATCAGCGAAGTATTTGATGCGCTAGAACCTTTTACTCCCCGTGGATGTATTGCTCAAGCATGGAGTGTGGCAGAAGTGTTGCGCTGTTGGGTAAAAACAGCTCCAGAAGAAGAAAAGAAAAATTTAAAAAATTAAATTAATTTTATGACAAAATTTTGCTGTTTTAGAGCGTATCAGTGAGGGACCTTATGAAGGGAATTTAATGACATGCGCTTCTCCCCACTCTATTTAGCATTTCTTGAAACTCTTTATTAAGAATATCTGCTAATTCTTTAGAGAGGTCAACCCACAAACGCCTACTTCTTATAAATGGCAATACTACCTGATATTCTTGTTGACAAGACCACATCAAATAAGCCGTCAAGATTAACGCACTTCTTGATCTACCAGCCATGCAATGAATGAGTAATCGCTTTTTTTCTATTCTTGCTCGATCGATTAATTGGAAAATATTTTTTAATTGATCTTTCATTCCATCTTTGACCGTCCAAGCACTTTGATCATCATCAATATTAAGAATTAAATGCTGAATATTTGGAGGAGGTGGAGGATAAGCATTCATTTTAATAGCAGAAATAATCATCGAATGATTCTTAGGATTATCCTCAGCATTCTTTACCCAATTCTTATAGGCATTAATATTTCCAAGATAGATTCCTTCAATGATCAAATGCATGTCTTGAGAGGACGTATAAACTGAGTTTATTTTTTTCTCAGTCTCGCAAGGATAGGTCATTTCTTGGCTTATTTGAAGATTTTCTCTCTCTAATTCAGGACACCTGTTCCTAAGGAAATCCAACTCGTCCATCCTATTTTCCTTCTCTTCCTTAGCTAATGGATTTGTAGGTCCAACGTAAAAAGACTGACCTTTAAAAAAATCATTATGAACGTTCAAAATCCTCCTTATTATACAACCTAAAGCCTGTAATCAAGTTAAGGACTCAGGAAATTAAAATTTAGTTTAAATTTATTAAACGATACAATTCAAGCATAAGCATACAGGTGAAGTTAAACAAGCGAGGTGATAGATTTGCTTTCATTCAGGGTAACAAAGGATTTCCCTGTTTATCCAGCGTTTTTAGAAATTCTGATGTCTCAAGGCAAACGCGTTTACCTTCTTTGAATGTCATGCATTCATAAGCTTCTTGTAGAGATAACCACTGGCTTGCTTTGATTTCACGCTCTTGAATGACGACGCAGCCTTGAACCAATGCCAAAAAATAGTGTACTGTTTTAGAAATACGCTGAGCTTCAAACATAAAAAAGTAGCTCTCAACTAGAGGCTTGGGCGAAAGAAATCGTTGAATTGTTAATCCTGTTTCTTCACCTAACTCTCTTTCCGCAGTTTGTTGCGGACTCTCTCCAGGATCAGCATGTCCCTTGGGAAAGGCCCAATGACCGGCATGATGCTGAATAAGTAAAACTTGCCAATCGTTATGATAAATTTGCAAAGGAACAATTCCAAATGAATTTTCCTTCTTCATTCTATTATCCTCATTGGCTATGCCTGATAGGCTGCAAAAATAACAGAAGCATTATGTCCACCAAAACCGAATGAATTGGACATTGCTTTGTTGATGACAAATTTTTCTGCTTGTGTAGGGATATCGAATGCTAAATCAGGCTCGGGATCCTCTAAATTAATGGTTGGATGAATGCAATTGTCAGTAATGGATTTAATCGTTGCAATTGCTTCTACACCTCCTGCCGCTCCCAACAAATGGCCTATCATCGATTTTGTAGAATTCATCTTAATTGAAGCTGAATTTTTAAAAATCTTTTTAAGAGCGTGCACCTCAGCCATATCTCCTATAGGTGTAGATGTCGCATGCGCATTGATGTAATTGATCTCTTCGGCCGCAACATCAGCATCTTCTAAGGCATAGCGAATACAGGCTGCAACGCCTTCTCCATCTACCCGTGGATCGGTCAAGTGATAGGCATCGCAAGAAAGTCCTCCGCCTAGATATTCAGCTAGAATTTTAGCTCCTCGTGCTTGGGCATGTTCTAAACTTTCTAAAACAAGAACACCCGCTCCTTCGCCCATGACAAATCCATCACGGCTGCGATCCCAAGGGCGAGAGGCCTTTTCAGGAGCCTCATTACGTTGAGAGAGAGCTTTGCAAGCACAGAATCCGGCGAGCCCCATCGGTAATATAGCAGCTTCTACTCCTCCCGTCAACATAAGATCAGCATCCCCTTTGCGAATGTGATGAGCTGCTGAGATAATGGAGTAATTCGAAGTGGCACAAGCAGTGGAAATCGAATAGTTAGGTCCCATGAAACCCAGATCAATTCCTAACATAGCTCCGCTCATGTTAGTCAAAATGTAGGGAACAAAAAATGGGGAGACTTTACGTTGCCCTTTTTCAATCAAGGTTTGGACGCCATCAGCAAACATTGTCATTCCACCCATTCCAGATCCAATCAAAATCCCACAGTGTCCCTTTTGCAATCGATCCAATGCCTCTCCTGTAAGGCCTGCATATTCAAGCGCTTTTTTACCTGCCACCATGGTATAAGCAATGGATTTATCGACACGGCGTGCTTGCTTCTTGTCCATATAATCGCCTGCCTCAAAATTATGAATAGAGCCCGCAAATCGAGTTGGATAATCCTCACAAGGAAATTCGGTAATGGGCTTGATTCCACTTTTGCCAGCTAGAAGGTTTTGATAGAAAACATCCACATCATTTCCAAAGCAAGAAACGATTCCCATCCCTGTGACTACAATGCGTTTTTTACTCATGTTTCCCCTATCCTTTCCCATTACAACCTCACATTTTCTGCAGACGATTGCTTTTTGAATTCAGGTTTAACTGTATCAATTTTGACATCAACAATTTCACCTTTTTTCCACAACTTTTCAAGAGCATATTTTTCTCGCAATTCAGGAATAAATAAGTGAATGACAAAATCACCATAATCAAGCACAATCCAGTCCCCTTCTTGCTGTCCTTCAACATGCAGAGGCTCCTGTGCTGTTTGAACAAATTCATCAATAATCGCATGACTTAGGGCTTTAACATGACGATCCACAGTTCCTTCAGCGATAATAAAGAAATCTGTCATCGTGGAAATGCCGCGGACATCAAGAACAAGGATATTAAATCCTTTTTTATCATAGATGACCTGGGCAATTCGATTGAGGTCTTTTAAAATGGAGTGATTCATAAATACAATAAAATTAATGGTTAAAAGCTATTGATCAAGAAACTAATTCTTTTTTATTGAGGGATACAGAATAAAAGATTTTACCATTTACCCCTCTTAAAAACCATCATTTTATCATGTTTTAAACATATAAAGTTGATTTTCTTGAATATAGTGCAAAACAGGAGCTGGAATTAAGTGACCGCAATAGAGGTTTTGAGCCAAACGACGTCGAATATCAGTTCCTGAAATATCCATTAGACGAGTAGGGGTTAAGCCCTCTTGAATGGCTTCGCGCACAGATAAGCTAAAGCTATCCAATTCATATTGCCATATGCCGGTACGCGATCCAATCAAAAGGGGAACTAACTTGACAATTTCTTCGGGTAAATGCCAATGAAAAAATCCGGGTACTGAGTCTTCACCCAACAACAAATAGAATTGATGCGGTGTCAAACTATGCGTTTCTTCGGCAATAAAAGCCCGCAAGGTATCAATGGTATAAGAGGGAGGTGGACGCTCTTTTTCCAAATCTTTTAGATAGAAGTGAGGAATTTGATGAATAGCCCACCGCACCATTTGAAGTCGATGTTCTATTGAGCTTGGAGGCGCTTCTATCTTAAAGGGATTGATCTGAGCAGGAATGAACCAGACTTGATCCAATTCTTTTTTTTCCATGAGCTCAAAAGCCAAATTGAGGTGTCCAAAATGGATGGGATCAAATGTTCCTCCAAGTAGACCAATTTTCTTTACTGCCATTTTGATTCCAACAACGCACTCATTTATCATCCTTCTATGCACTTTCGCCGCATTACGAAAATGACTTGCCTAATATTTAATCCCCACATTCGTAGACCGCTAGTACTCAACCACACTAGTTTTGTGTATTTAGACTCTTCAAAGCCCCGGGACTAGGGTGTTCATTTTGTGCAAAAAATGAGCTTATTTTTTACAATAATTGGCATAATTAAATTGAAGGTCGCATATTTATGCCGTCCTTTCAGGACTCGATGTCTTTTTGATAGAACCCAGGCCTCCGCTTCGCTGCGACCTGGGCTGTAACATAACGGCCCTTCAGGCCTTAACAAGAGATGTTTAAGTCCCTCTTCTATAGTCCCTAAATCATCTTTTTGTTAAGGCCTGAAGGGCCGTTATGTTACAGCCCAGGTCGCAGCGAAGCGGAGGCCTGGGTTCTATCAAAAAGACATCGAGTCCTGAAAGGACGGCATAAATATGCGACCTTCAATTTAATTATGCCAATTATTGTAAAAAATAAGCTCATTTTTTGCACAAAATGAACACCCTAGTCCCGGGGCTTTGAAGAGTCTAAATATACAAAACTAATGTGGTTGAGTACTAGGCAAAAACTCATATGGCGGAGTATTAGGAATTACAAAATTTCCCACCCGTTTTGCAGACAAATTCGCTTTAAATAACCATCTGGCTCCACCCCTATCGCTTGTCCTGCCATTTGTAATATAGGTAAATCTAAATAGCTATCAGAATAAACAGTAATTGCAGATGGAGGAAGCTGCATTCGATCGATTAACGCCTTGATATAGTTTGCTTTATCTTCTCCATCCATGACACTTGCAATAGCCGTTAGCTTTCCCATTTCATCTGTTTGATACACTGTCGCTTTCCAGTGAAACACATGAAGCCGCTCAGCAATTTCTTTTACCAAAAAATCAGGAGAACTTGATAAAATAAGAACCTCCTCTTTCTGATTTTGCGCATTTTCAAGCCTCTGAACAACAGGAGGATATAAGAAACCCCTTAAGGATTCATTTAAAAACATGTCAACATAGCGATTGATATCGGAAAGAGTGCGTCCTATAAAGATGCGTTTGAAAGTCTTGGCATGCAAATCTGCAATCGACATTCCCAGCCATTTGTGGCGCGCATAATCGATTAAGCAGCCTAGAAGGGTCCAGAATGAAAAAAACTTTTGGCAATAAAGGAAAGAGCCAAAGCGGAAGCTACTATTGACAGTGAGTAAAGTATGATCCAGATCAAAGATAGTTAAACCCACAGAATCATATCCCTCAATGTATCAATAATTTAAGCATAAATTGAACTGATTAGCTTCAGATCTTGGCCTGTAATTCACTAATTTTTCGTTCAATTTCTTGAATCGATTGATTGACTTTTTCTAAGCGTCCCTTTTCCTCATTAATTTGGCTCGTATAACTCATTGCTTTTTCAAAGTCGAGACTAGAGGAGCCTGCCGCTTTGCGAAGCACTTCCAGTTGATTCTTAATTTCTTGACGTCTTTCTTTGCGCTGTTTGAGAATAGTTTGCATTTGTTGCAATGCTTGACGATCATCTTCGGAAAGAGCCAAAAGTGCCTTTTCCTTTTTATCTGTGATGATATCGCGCAAAGGTTTCAAAATGCGTTCGAGTTCTTGCTTTTCATTCTTTAACAAAGGCGAATCATGAATTTGCGCTAACAAAGCATCGCGGTTGACAATCAAATTGTCTACCTCTTGCTCTTCTTGCTCTTGAATCAAATACTCCGCTTGCTCTTTAAAAGTTTGGTATTTTTCTCTTTTTTGACGATTGCGTTCAATTTCCTGCTGCTGGCGCGTGGCTTCGTCCGATTTAATCCTGTCTTGAACCATTTTACGGACTTCTCCTAAAGCTTCGCGCAGAACTTGAAGTTCATCTCGTCCAAGCTCTACTTTGCGCATTTGCGTCACAATACCTTCTATTTTCTTGTGAGCATCCGCTACAGATTCTTCATTCTTTTCAATCGCTTCTTTTAATGTTTGAATTTGCTTTTCAAGCTCTTCTGCATTTTGTTTATAGATGACACGTTGCTGTGCCCGCTCTTTTTTGCGCTCTTTTTCTTCTACCTTAATATGATCCCAGCATTCACTCAAGCGCGTTCTTGTTTGAGTAAACGAATGGGTATTGAGCGTCAGCACTTTTGCTAGACCTTGAAGTGCTTTAATTTCTTCTCGCAATACATAAAGAGATTCTCGAGAAGGATGTGCCCCAAAGTGTTGATTAATGAATTGATCAACGTCATCAGAAAATTGCTGGCTAATCTGCTTAATGAGCTCCTTACGTTTTGGAAAGACCTTATCACCTGCAGCAGATAAACGTTGAAAAAATTTATTTTTATGCCGCACACGCATTTCTGTTTTGAGAAGTTCCTTGCGCAAGGCATTGATGCGCGAAGCTTGGGCATTGAGGATATTAAGTTGTTGTTGTAGATCTTGATAAACATCATAATGTGCTTGAAGCACTTGTGGAAAAATAAGCGTTTCAGGAAAAGCCGATCTTTCTACTTTTTCATCGAATTGCGAGATATCTGTTTCTAAAGCTTGGATAGCAATTTCAATCTGCTCAACAGCAAAAGCGCTTTGCTCATCTAAAATTTCTTTTAAACGACGTGCCTCCTTAGAGAGTTCACTATATTTAGTCCATAATTGGCTACGCAAAGCAGGGGAAACATTTTCTTTAAAGAGGGGTAAACAAAGACGCCTAGCTTCCCAAAAACTGCGGAAATGGGGTGTCCCGCCTTGTGCTAAAGAGGCTTCCATAAAATCAATGGCTAGTTGCAATTTCGATTCATTTTCTGTTTGCTCTTCAAAAGATTTTTTAAAACCTTCAAATTGAGCTGTGTATCCTTCTCGCTGATCTTTCTTTTTATGAGTGACCTCTTTCTCCTCAGAAGAAGCTTCTTCCATCTGTACGTCCTCACTCTCTCTAGACCCTTCTTCTTCAGAACCCTCTTCTTCAGAACCTTCTTCATTTGAGGGCTGTTCCTCCATACGTGCTTCAGGAGGATCTTCTGGATTTAAAGGAAAATGATTTTCTTGAGATTCTTCGTGTAAACTCATACTTTCAGACTCATTCATGACAATTACTTGGTAAGAATTTTCGAGATTTTGACTACACATATTTTATGCGGGCAGGCCTTCCTTTAAGAGGAAGACTAGAATGGAATTTAGCTCTTATTAAGGATTGTTTTACCCTGCAATAATAGTTTATTGCTGTTTTTTAAGTAAATCAAATTGTGATCGCTTTTGAAGATAATTCAAGTTCCTCAAATCTAACACTTTATTTTCTCCAAACTTTAACTTTAACCTTAAATAGTAGGTTTTAAGAGTTCAAAAAGTCAATTTACGTGTCGCTAAAATAAGATGTGCAATCATTTTTTCCAGCCGCTCCTCAAGCTGTGAATCCTTTAAGTGGCCTTGAAGATCGAAACTTTCTTCAGAATAAGGAATGACGATTTGTTCAGGAATTACCCAACAATGCAGTTGTCGGCAGACCAAGCGCATCGTGTTAATTGCATGAGTGCTATGAGCTCCTCCTACAATGGCCATCAACCCCACAACTTTGCCTCGCATGTGCTCCTCTTCTAATAAATCGAGAGCATTTTTTAATACTCCGCTAATGTCGCCGTGATATTCAGGTGTAGCTAATAAAAGACCGTTGGCAGATTGGACGCTTTGACGCAGGATTTTGACATCAGGATAATCCGAATAGAAAGACTGTCCATTGCAGAAAGGTAAGTGCAATTGACGCAGATCAATTAAGTCTGTTGAAACACCCTGGGCTTCAAGTTTTTTTAACGCTAATTCCAGGGCGTAATAGGTAAAAGATTTAGGCCGTAAACTCCCTCCCAGTGCCGCAATTTTTATCATAAATACTAGTACTCGTTTACATTAGTTTTTACCTATTGGGATGGTTTTAAATCCCTATGCGTTAAGGTAAGAGATGAGCGTAGGCTAAGCGACGCATTCAGTCGCCCGCCGCTTCGCTCTGGGCTCTATGAGAGGGGTCATGGACCCACCGTTCGGTCGCCCTCCGGGCTCGGTCACGGTGGGCTAGGATCAGTCGTCCTCCGGACTCTAGCGGCATGATCAAAAGGCCTTGACTAGCACTCTAGCAGCATTATTATCAAATACCTCACCTAACATTCAATGTCTTCTACATTGCCGCTAGAGTCCGGAGGACGACTGTTACTAGCCCACCGTGACCGAGCCCGGAGGGCGACCGAACGGTGGGGTCATGACCTCTCACCTAGAGCCCAGAGCGAAGCGGCGCGGCGACTGAAGGCGTCACGTAACCTACGCTCATCTCTTACCTTAACGCATAGGGATTTAAAACCATCCCACTAGGCAAAAACTAATGTGACAGAGTACTAAAGCAGTTCATAATCTTTTTTGATAATATCAAAGACTACCTCATGATCGTGCAAATCCACATCTAACCAATTGAAAAGAGGTTCTTTGCGAAACCAAGTAAATTGCCTCTTTGCATAGTGCCGCGTCGCCTGTTTAAAAGCTTTGACAAAATGTTCTTCATCTTCTGGCGTTTGCGCAGTCAGCAAAAAATCGAGAGCTTGTCGATAGCCAATTGCTTGTGCAGCTGAAGAATTTTGTCTCAACCCTAACTGCTCAAGTTGTCTGACTTCATCGAGAAATCCTTCTTTCAGCATCTTTTCACAGCGTTTATCAATGCGTTCATATAATTTATCTTTAGGTCTATGCAAAAACCAACACCGAAAATCATAATTTTGTGGTTTTCTTCGCCCCTTCCAAGTCAATTTACTGACTTTTTTGTTGGTAAGCATCATAATTTCAAGAGCTCGAACAATTTTTTGCTTGTCATTTTTTGTAATGCTTTTGGCATATTGCGGATCCAATTGTGACAAACGGGCATAAAGAACTTCAGAACCCATTTGCTCCATTTCTTTTTCTAGGGCTTGTCTGACTTCAGGAACAGAGGGAGGGCCACTGGGAGGACCATATAAAAGGGCATGAAGATAAAAACCTGATCCTCCTGCCACAATGGGTACATTGCCTCGATCTAAAATCTGCTGGCAGGCTTGCCGAGCTTCATAATAAAAATCAACGACATTAAAACTCTCTTGAATATCACGAATATCGATGAGGTGATGGGGAACGAGCAAGCGCTCTTCTTTAGTGGCCTTAGCAGTTCCAATGTCCATGCCACGATAAACTTGCATAGAATCGGCTGAAATAATTTCTCCATCCATGGCTTGAGCGAGTTCCATAGCCAATTTGGATTTGCCACAACAAGTGGGTCCAGAAATCACAAGGATGCGTTTTTTTTTCTTTTGAAAATTGGAAGGAATTTGCTTTTGGACTTCTAACGCAAAATTGAGAATAATGCGTTTAACTTCTTCTGTTTCAAGGGAAATTCCGCCAATCACACACTTGACCCTATGTTAGAGATTGCCTGCAACTATTGATGATTTAAAACCTGCGCAGACCGTCTTCCTCCGTTTGAACAATTTCTAAGACGTGATCAAAGCCAGACATTTTCAAGATGTCCATGACATTTGAAGTTACAGAAAAGAGAACAAGTTTTCCGGAAAGGGTTTTAAGCTTTTTAGTCACAGATAGTAGCATGCGCATTCCTGCACTACTTAAATAATCTATACTGGAGAAATCAAATAAAAGTTTATGTTGACCATTATTGATATAATCAAAAACTTTGCGTTCAGCAATTGGGGAAGAGACAGCATCTAAACGCCCACTCACTCTTAAAACTAAGACATCTCCCTTCGCTTCTTGCTTGATACTCACTAATCCATCTATATTACCCATATTTCCTGCCCGTTCAATCAGGTAGATTGACTCTTATCTCTTTATTTTTCATGTTAAGCTGTTTGACCATGAGAATGCAACAACTAAATCTTTTTAGTAAATTATAAATGTAGTAAAATGAAGTCATTTTCACCTGATTTATCTTCAAGATGTCAACCATGACCGTTCTCTTTTCCTCTTGGATTCATTTAAAAGGCTGTCGCCAACACAATCTAAAAAATTTCTCTCTGTCTTTACCTAAACATGCCATTACAGTTTTAACAGGCGTGAGTGGCTCTGGAAAATCTTCTTTGGCTTTCGACACCCTTTTTGCTGAGGGGCAACGACGCTACTTAGAGTATTTATCTTCTCGATCAAGGGCTTGGATCAAACAAATGGCTAAACCAGATGTTGATCTGATTGAAGGGTTGTCTCCTACTTTGGCCGTGGGCCAAGGGCGTTATGAATTATTTTCGCGTGGGACGGTGGCCACTTATACTGATATTTATGATTTTTTAGCCTTGTTATATGCCAATATCGGCGAACAACATAGCCCCCTTACAGGCAAACGCTTGATCAGATATTCGCGCCAAGAAATCATTCAATTGATTCTCACAGATTATTCTGCTGGAACTAAGGTTCAATTACTTGCTCCCATTAAACTTCATCACGAAAATGCGCATCAAGCCATTGCTCGCCTTCAACAAATGGGATTTGTTCGTCTGAAAATTCAAGGGGAAGAGTGGACAAGTGAAATGCCGCTCCCGTCTCTTCAATCCATTTCACAACTCGATGTCGTCATCGATCGACTAGAAATGAAAGAAGGGATTCGCGAACGTTTGGCAACTTCTGTTGAAACAGCCCTTGATCTCAGTCAAGGAATTCTCAAAGTACAAGAAGGAAAATCAGGAGCAATCCGCTATTTAACGGAGATTTATGTATGTCCAGAAACTTCGCATGCTTTTGCACCTTTAGAACCGGTTGATTTTAATTTCAATTCTCCACGTGGAGCTTGCCCCATCTGCCGCGGACAAGGAGGACAAGAAGAGGTCAGTCCAGATTTGCTATTTGAAGATCCTCTCTCCCCTCTAGTTGAACAAGTTCACCTCATTCTTGATCAACTCCCCAAAAAAGTTGTTGCTTCCTTTCAAAAAATTTTGCAGCTTTTTTTAGACCTAAACAAGATTGAAGAAGAAATCAAAATTCAAAACATTCCTCCTCAAGTGCTTGAACAATTTTTATATGGTTCTTCTCAGGTTTTCGAATTCTCTACAGTTACACAAGGCGAGCTTCATCATTTAAAAACCACTTGGCAAGGTTTTATTCCTTTTTTAAATCGCTTACTACAAGAGAAGAAATCAAAAGGATCTTTGAGTGAATTGCCTTTTGTTGAATGGAAGGAATGTTCCGCTTGCGGAGGAGATCGCCTTAAACCCGAAAGCTTGGCTTGTCTAGTGCAAGGCCAAAACATCGCTACTATTTGCCAAGAAACTGTCTCTCAACTTCTAACAAATATTCAAACATGGCATTTTTCAGGTAAAGAGGCTGTGATAGTAAAAGAAATCTTACCTGCCATTGAGACACGATTGCATTTCTTGCAGCAAGTGGGACTCGGCTATTTGGAACTCAATCGCCAAGGAAAAACACTGAGCGATGGAGAAGCGCAGCGTATTCAGCTTGCCTCGCAGATTGGAGCCAAGCTTTCAGGTTTGATTTACATTTTGGATGAACCCTCTTTAGGTTTACATCGCCAAGACATTCAATATCTGCAGCAGGTCATTCAAGAACTCAAGCAAATCGGCAATACTGTTGTCATGGTCGAGCATGAAAGAGGTTTGATCAGCCAAGCCGACTATATCGTTGAACTTGGACCAGGAGCTGGCCAACAGGGAGGCTACGTAACTTTTCAAGGCACTTATTCCCAGCTATTGGAGGATAAGACAAGCCTGACAGGTCAGTGGCTGAGCGGCCGTAAAACATTTTCTAAAACGCCCCGCCGCAAACCCAAACAGGGATGGCTTGAAGTTCAAGATGTGTCACTCCATAATTTGCACCATTTTAGCGTTAAAATTCCATTAGGCTGTCTGGTCGGATTATGTGGAGTATCAGGATCAGGAAAATCCACGCTTGCCCTTGATCTCATTGGGAATGCCTTGCAGCACTATCTAACCCATCACTCTCCTATTCCCTTTTTAAAAGGCTATCAATCGATTCAACGTCTTGTGAGGGGTCAAAAATTAGCTGAACGCTTTTCAGCGCGCTCCATTCCTGCCACTTATGTCGATATCATGACTCCTCTACGTCAGCTATTTGCAGAGACAAAACTAGCTAAAGCGCGCGGTTACACAGCTTCACGCTTTAGCTTAAATAAAAGAGGAGGACGCTGTGAAGCTTGCGAGGGATTAGGCGAGCTGCGCGTCAATATGCAGCTTATGTCAGATCTCTTTATTTCTTGTGATGTCTGCCAAGGCTTACGCTATAATTATGAAACTCTCCAAGTCACCTGGGAAAATCGCAATATAGCTGAAGTTTTAGCTCTTTCAGTAGACGAAGCAGTCAAATTTTTTAGATACATTCCCTCTCTTGCCCCTACTCTTGAATTAATGCAAGAATTAGGATTAGGGTATCTGGCACTTGGACAGCCCTTTCAAACACTTTCTGGAGGAGAGATTCAGCGCCTGAAGCTTGTGTCCGATTTAATCGCCAAGTCGCAAGCAACGACTCTCTACATTTTGGATGAACCTTCTGCTGGCCTTCATTTTGAAGATATTCAAAAACTCACGGCTATTCTTCATCGCTTAGTCGATAAAGGGCACTCCATTCTCCTTATTGAACACCATCTTGGTTTACTTCAACAATCCGATTGGATCATTGAAATGGGACCTGGAGGAGGCCCTCAGGGAGGTAAGCTTATTTTTGAAGGAACTCCTCAACAATTAATTAAAGCGGCGACGCCAACGGGTAAAGTCTTTTAAGATGAGAGCAGATAAGCTTCTTTGAAAAGCTTTTCAAGCAAATCGTCATTGGATGAATGCCCTTGCTGTTGTAAGGCACTCTCTAAACGATCTAAGCGACTTTTCAATTGCTCATTTTCTTCTTTTAACTGCAGGCAAAGACGAGAAAGATCGTGGTGACGCGCATATAAGGCGCGCTTGAGGCGCTCTTGCTGAAGGGAGAGTTCTTTTAATTCTTTGCGTAGCAAAGACATTTCATCTTCTTCTGTAAAAAGGTCTAATTGAATTTTATGAGACATGGTGTGATTCAACCCTTCTATTGATAATGAGAAGCTTGATTTTCTTCCAAAGTGGAGCGATCAGGTCCCCAAGTGCTTTCTTGCAACCATTCCATATAAGAAGGATTTCCTCCTTCAATTTTAAACCATGTAATTTCAGGCACTTCATATTTAGAGTTTTGTTCAATAATTTCGCGGATCTTAGGATAATTTTCCAAGCAGGTCTTTAAAATAATTTTACTTTCCTGCCCTGTTTCTAATTGATTGTTCCACATATAAATGGATTCAATCCAAGGGACAATTTGGGCACAGGCCACATAGCGCTCTTGAACAAGATAGCGAGAGAGACGGCGCGCTTCATCTAATGTCCCACTAGTCCAATGAACTTCAATAAAATCTTTTGCCATTTCAAGACTCCTATTCACTTTAGCCTCTATCCTAATGACCTGATTTGATAAAAGCAAGATGTGAAATATCGTTCAAATCCCGATCAATTATTACAAATAGCCGTTGAGAAAAATCATGAACGGCGAAACTGTAAATCAAGCTGCCTTTATCCCTTGTTTCCTTGTCTTTTCTAATCACCAGCTTTAATTGCCTCTGCGTTTAGGGTGTATTTGCAAAATGATAGCGCCCTAAGCAGGGTGTGATTAAATCTGGGAGTTTATATTTTTTAGCAGATCGATACGAAATGGTAGAGCGGCGGTAGCCGCTTTTAGTGGGAAGCCCCGTATGAAGCGAGCTTGCGAGTGGAATGCGGGGTGTAGGCAAGATAGCGTTGAGCTGCGGAAGCAGCGTAAGATCACTCACACCGCTTCCGCGGTTTATATTTTATTGATGCCCACCCCGCATTCCGCTCGCAAGCTCGCTTCATACGGGGCTTCCCACTGAAAGCGGCTACCGCCGTCCTACCATTCGTATCGATCTACTAAAAAATATAAACTCCCAGATTTAATCACACACCCCTAAGCAGACCGCCCCTGTTTTCTATTGTTAATAAATTTAAAGAAGTGATAAGATATAAAACCATAAAACATTTAATATGAGAATTTTAATATGAATAATTTACAGGTTAATTCTGGTCGAGAATTTCCAAAACTTAACTCGAATGAAAGATTGGATATCTATGAAAACTTAGAAAAAAATTGTTTATCTTGTTGTATCATTCCCAAAAAAGAATCCTATAACCCAACAGCACTTGAAACATTAAGTCGCATTGAAAAATGGATTCAAAAAGAACAATACATGAATCAATGGAACCATTTAACTACAATATTTACAACGATTGTAGAAAGATATACTCAAAAATTTGAAGGTCGTTGCGCATTCACTAAAATTTTTTATAAGGAAGACTTTTTGGCCCTAAAAGCCAAAGAAACTTTATTAAAAAACATGATAGAAATTAGAAGAAAGAATAAAGAATCACCCCCCATTTTGTTTCCAGTAGTTGATGACGTCATTCAGCATATTTGTTCCTATCTGCCCTATAAGGCTTTGGCAAATCTATCTGCTGTGAATAGAACTGCTAAAAAATGTGTGAATGTTTTTTTTCTTCTAGAAGCATTTAGATTGAATTACAAGGGTGCAAAAGATGATGCATCAACAAAAAAATACTTAAAATCTATTCTGCATGTAACAGAAAATTTGATCAAATCAGGATTTATTTCTGATGAATTTTGTTATTTTAAAGACAACGGTCAAGTGGATATTGAAAAAACATTAATGAATTGGAAAAAGAAAAAACTTTTTCCTTGTCAAGACCTACGACAATTACCTGTTGACGGGAATAAGCCATTTTATCGTTACCGTCACTTCGGAATAGATAGCGAAATTGCCCAACAGGTGCTATTAGATAGTGGAATGGATCCGAATCTCACAGATGGCGATGGGAACACAATGTTGCATTTAACCCATGATGATGATGCAATGTCTGCCCTTCTTAAAGGAGGAGCTAACCCTAATATCAAAAATTATCAAGGATTTCCACCCTTGGCAATGCAATTAAGAATATATAAAAATCAGAAAGAAATAAACCTCAGTATCATAAACGTAGTGAAAGTACTCCTTGAAAATCAGGCTGATGCAAATTATCAAAATCCTGATGATGGAAATACCCTGCATCACGATGCTATAGAAATCACTCTTGCAGGTAAACCTATGTTTATAACCGCAACAGTTCGCCGATTGTTATTAGAGTATAGTTCAGAAGGTGTCGACAAAAAGAAAAATCATGCTGGCCAAACCCCTGATCAGTTATATAAAAAAGCTATTCAGCTAGAGCATCAACGCATAGCTGCCAGTGACCGAGAAAGGGAGTGGCGGAATCATGTTAATTCATATAAAGCGCCTAGCTTCACGGGTTTATATACTTTGTAAGCAATTAGATAAATTGAATTTTGATGACAAAAGGCCTCTTCATGGTTTAAAACATTTTTTTTCTCAAACGCATGTTAACCCTGGGAGGCCAAATTTCAGGACTTTCAAGTATTTCTAAAAGTAACTTTGCAGAACAAGATCGCATGATAAAAATACGACGGAGTATTAGAGCGTGTCTAAATAAAAAAAACGATTCTTTTTTCCATTCAAAAAATTTTTAGGCGTGGAATAGGACGGGTGCGTGAAACATTGGAAATATTGGGGTGCCTGGGTTTTATAGGTCTAGGTTGCCGTTTAGGTTTAACCATGCGAGTTTGTTCATTTCTTGCTATTCTCAAATTTCTCATTTGGTCTTCTACTTCTATCGCCCTTGCTTTTTGAGTGACTCTTTTATTATCAGGTCTTGGTGTGTCTAAAACCACTCGATCTTGAAATATTTTTTTTGTATCTGCTACTTCTTTTCGTAGGTTGTCTCTCTTTATATCCGAGATAAATTGCTTACGATTTGCTGAAATTCGGTTGAGATATGTCTGTTTCATCTTCTCTAATCTCATTCTTTGCTTTGTTGATAGAAAAGAGATTTCTATTCCTGAAAAAAGTTGATTAATGCTTTGAGATTGTATTTGAAAAGTGCGGAAATTCGCTGAAATTTCATGATCAGAATGAGGAGAGAATTCACTTGTATCGATTTCGAAGTCACCTGCCATCACTTCATCGGCAGCTATTGTTAATTGTTTAACCATTTTCTGATAATTTGCCTTTTGTCGCGTCTGCGCTTCACGACCTTCTTGAATTAAGAGCTGCTCAATAGATTCATTTAATGAGGACACGGGACTCATCTTTTCTTTTCCCATTGGGTAATCAGAAAATGTTTTTAAAGATTGAAAAGCTTTCTTTCTTTCTTCCTGTTCGATTTTTTCTTCTTCCCAAGGAAGTTTTTCTCTTATGGTAGACGCTTTAAGGTTGTTGTCGTTGGAAGCCAAAGGTAAGGATTCCATGACCTCAGAATTCTGTTGCGAGTCAGTTGTTTTTGCAGGTTGTTCGGTTTTAAATGATTGCTCATCAACCTGAGCTTTTTTGCGTGTAGGTAAGGATCTAAAAATAAGAATCAGCATACATTCGAAAGCAAAATACATCACTTGTTTTTGTAAATCATCGTTGTTAGATGGGTTAGATGGGTGACTTACAGATTCTTTTTCTTGAATCTTCTTAGTGAGTTGTTCAATGTTAATCTCATCGGGAGGAATAAGCTCATCTAATTTTTCCTTTAAAATTTTCGCAAGCTGTTCATTAACTGTATTTTCATCTATATACGTCAAAAAGGCTTCTCGAATCTCGTTCTGAAATTTTCCTTTGCTTTCTGAAAGAGTAAAGAGTTGGGGATTAGTGCTGACAATTTGCTCAGCTATGAATTTTTGAAGATCTTTTACGGCTTTGTCTGTATCGCTTGGAGTTGAACTCGTCGAGTTAATTGTCTCCATAATCCCCGTGGCTATTGCAGTAGCAACACCTGTGATCAGGAATGTTGCAATTTTTGCCTTTGAACCAATAGTAAGAGAAGCAATCAAGCCAACCCCTGCAACTCCAAAAGAATTCACTAAGCGCCGCATAAATTCTAAAGATTCATTATTTAAAATTGTGATTGCTTTTTCTTCTTTCTTAATTTCCATTATTTTAGCTGAAGAATGTGTCTTGACTTCTATACCAGCTAAGAACGCGTTCAAGATAGCCATACCCATAATAAAAGGCATTGGACCTTTTGTTTTTAATTTATCCAAAGCAACCGTATTTGTTAATACTTCTAAAGTACTAATGCTGGTTCCTCGAACAACTTCCTTTAATACCTCTACAAGTTTATTTTCCTTAAATGCAGATGAAGGTTGAGTTTGTTGGGGAGCCACTAAATTTGACATTTCTTGTTTGCGTTGAAGCCAACTAGACGTTGTTTTATTTTGATAAATTTCTGTAGAACTTTTAAAATCATTTTGCTTGTTCAAAACGATTTGATCGAGTTCTTGACACCACTGCTCATATTCTGTTTGGCCAAATTCTTTTGGAAATTCATATCCCATGAAAGATCCCGCTTTTTGGTAAATGAGCTTGACATAATCAAAAGGAAAAGCTTTTTTTGTAGGTAACTGTTCCAGAAAAACTCTTTTTAACCGCTCTGAAACATCTTGCATCTCTGAGCCGGCTTCCTTTGCGAGCACTGTAAATTGCTCAACATATTGATTTAATTCTTTTTCATGCTTTTGCTGTTCTTGCTTAATTGCGTCTACCACTTTAGTATAAGCTTGGCTGCGCATTTCTTGTTCGGATGGAGAGAGCTGCTGAGCAACGACACCTTTTACTCCATCAGCTACAATTTTAGGTATAGATGGAACAGCTTTGGAAGGAACCACTTTAGAAACCACTTTAGGATACGCATTAAGCACTTGTTCGGTAAGACTACCTGCAATACTAGGAAGGCTATTTGTTAACATCTCTCCAGTAGTTAAGCTCGTTCTAACTTCTGCTGAAGTTGTAGAAGTCAAAGGCGAATCTTCTTCTGAAGTCTGATGATTCGAATTTGAATCTAAATATAAATAGTTTGCTGCACCTTCAAATAAGCGAGCAGCAAAACCATAAATCGACTGAGCGGTAGAATGAATAGGTGCCCTATTTTCTACATTTTGCTCGTTATTTTGCTCGTTTAATTTTTCACTTGGTTCGACTTTTTGCTTGGAATTAGAAGGTCCAACTTGCATAAAATCTCCGATATTTAAATTAATAATAAATATAATAATTATATTTATCTAATATCTATTATAACTTAAATTAAATTATTTTATAATAAATATAATAAAAAAATAAATTTTAGTTTAAAATAAATAATTTAAATATAATAAGATAACTAAAATTAGATTTTAAAGGCAATTAAAGCTATCGAACATTAAAATTGAAAGTAATAGTAATTAAAACATTACTCATGGTACTAGTAATCAACTACACTACTTTTTTGTATTTAGACTGCTTCAAAGCCCCGGGGCTAGGGTGTTCATTTTGTGCAAAAAATGAGCTTTATTTTTCACAATAATTGGCATAGTTAAATTGAAGGTCGCATGTTTATGCCGTCCTTTCAGGACTCGATGTCTTTTTGATAGAACCCAGGCCTCCGCTTCGCTGCGACCTGGGCTGTAACATGACGGCCCTTCAGGCCTTAACAAAAAGATGATTTAGGGGCTATAAAAGAGGGACTTAAACATCTCTTGTTAAGGCCTGAAGGGCCGTCATGTTACAGCCCAGGTCGCAGCGAAGCGGAGGCCTGGGTTCTATCAAAAAGACATCGAGTCCTGAAAGGACGGCATAAACATGCGACCTTCAATTTAACTATGCCAATTATTGTGAAAAATAAAGCTCATTTTTTGCACAAAATGAACACCCTAGCCCCGGGGCTTTGAAGCAGTCTAAATACACAAAACTAATGTGGTTGAGTACTAGAATTAAACATTTTAAATTAAAGGAATTAATGAATTAAAAATTTATTAAAACTCAACCCTATCACCAATTACGTGTAAAATATTTAAATTTTCAGAGTTAATCCTACAATCAGTCATATTCATTTGTTTGAAATTATACTAAAATATTAATTGATTTTAATTTATTTTTATTATATCATTAAATCTTGATATTTATTATGATCATTTCTTAAAATTAAAGGAAATTTTATGAATTCTATATGCAATAACTTATATAATTTTTTTACCCAACTCTATCAACCACAACTAACAAAAGAGGAAGATAAGCAAGAAACCGAAAATTCGCTTAATCAAGAGATCAAAGCTTTGGAGAAGCCTATAAGAGAAATCTTTAAGAATTATCAAAAAGATCTCGAAGAAAATCGCAACGAATTCTTAGAAGGGATAAAAGGAAAAGGTAAGGTTAAAAACTAAGTCAATCCGATTAAAGCGTGTTCGAAAATGACAGCGCCCTAAGGACTTGTTTACATGATGTAGGGCACATGTCATAAAAATGACAGGCATGGTTCAATTGAATGTAACATGTTTATCCCATCCTCACAGACAAAAACTCATGTGGTTAAGTACTAGACTTAACAAAAGCAAGATGTGGAATGCGCAAATCGAAGATCATATTCCCCTTCTTGAGTATAAGACCTTCCTTTTGTTCAGATAAAGCTTTTTGCAAAGTCTGAAATTTGACCAAACCTTGCTCTGTTTCATCACAGTTTAAACGCAAAAAAATCAATGGTTTTTGCAAAGGTTGGGATTGATTTTGCCCAATTTCTTCTAGCACCATAATGATTTGACGCTGTCCATAGCTATCCGCTTGTGCTTGCGTCACATCTAGCTGTTTCAAATAAAATTGATCTTGTTGGAGTTGCCCAAATTGACAAAGAAGATCATATGTCAACTGAACAGAAGAAAAATTTTTTAAACAATCACCCCATTTGCAATTTTCTTTTTCTAAGCCTAGATAGACGATAGGTAAGCGTTTAGGAGTAAAAAAAGGGTGAAAAGGAAACAGGACCCCTTCTTCATCTATGACAGTATTGGAAAAATCTCCTACATAGGCAAAAGGCGTACGCATTTCATAATAAATATAAAGAGATCCCGGAAGAATCTTCTTAATTGTTGCTGACTTGATTAAAGGATGACCGAGAAGCGCTTGAGACGCTTCTTTTGCATTAAATTGATAAAGATTGATGGGACGATCCAAAGAAAGATCAAGTAGTTCGGCTAAATAAACACTTTTCAAAGAATCGGCTTGAGGCGTGCTTTGAATCAAGGCCACAATGCGATATTGATCATCATGCAAACGGCGCTCTCTCAAATGCAGATAATAGAGCCAACCCATAAATGCCGAACCTGAAATAAAAAGAGTCGAGACTAAAATCCACACGATTGCTCGACTGATAGGCATTTTGTTATTTCTCATTCCTTTCTTTCCATCGCTTTTCTTGTAAAGCCACGAGAATGGCATGCTCCAATTTTTTTTGTTCTATCATTTGTTTTGGTTTTTCATTCTTGACATAAGGTTTTTCTAAGATTTCCAAAAAACCCTGCAAGGCTGTTTCTTTTTGACCGACAAACATAGGAAGACATACATCGCATTCCAATAATTGCTGAATCATTGACAAAGGAAAACGATTCTCTTTCATTGAATGCTCTTGCTTTATTAATTGCTTTTCCATTTCTTCTCCCGCAACCCATTGACCATTCTTCGTTAATCCCCATTCATAAAAACGCAAAGAAGTTAAATTTTGAAAGAAAGGTCGAAGTTGAACAAATGTTTCTTCATCCCAAACGATCGCGACTTTGATAAAAGGTGGCGGCTGCTTTTCAAGCAACGATAGCGTTTCACTGCCTAACTTAGTGATATCACCTGCACCTAAAGACACAACGACGTCGAAAGGCTGAAGGAATTGACTTAAGCAGTGACTTAAAGCAGGGCGTGAAACATAGCGGCAAGGAATTGTTGAGCAATTTTTAACTTCTTGCTGAATGAGGGCGGGAGATAAATGAGGAATGGCTGTCTCTCCTGCTCCATAGATATCTGTAATAAAAACCTCATCGGCAGCATCAAAAATTGTGCCGTATGCTCCTAAGCAGTCTTGCGTCCTCGAATAGCGATGAGGTTGAAAGATAGCAATGAGACGCCTCGGTTCAACTGCTTGGCGAATCCCTTGTAGAGTCGTCTGAATCTCCGTGGGATGGTGAGCATAATCGTCAATGAATTGAATGCCATGGCATGTGCCTTTATTTTCACATCGCCTTAACACTCCTTTGAAGGTCTTAAATGTCTGACGAATACTTGTTTCAGATACGCCTAAAGTGCGCGCTAAGCCAAAAACAGCGGCAGCATTCAGCACGTTATGACGGCCGACTAAGGTCAATTCAATTTGTGAATAGAGGTGTCCTTGATGTTCAAGATCAAAATACATCGTAAAACCCTGTTGATGCATGGACACAATTTTCCAATCACTGCTCAAATGAAAGCCATAACTTTGTCCTGACAGATCAAGATGATTGAGATGAACATCATCTCGGCACCAAAAAAGATGCGGGGACGATTGCACCTGGGCTATAAAAAGCTTAAAGTTTTCAACCAATAAATCAAAACGACCTTCATAGTTGTTGAGGTGATCATCATCAATATTGGTCACGATAGCACCAAATGGGTGGTATTTCAAAAAAGAACGATCGCTTTCATCAGCTTCGAATGGAAAATAGTCTCCTTTACCAAAGCGAGCATTGCTTTGAAAAGCAGAAAGCATCCCGCCAACGGCAAAAGAAGGATCTAATCCTGCATCTACTAAAACTGTCGATAATAAAGAAGAGGTTGTCGTTTTACCATGGGTACCTGCCACAGCTAAAGCTTTTTGCCCTTTCAGAAGTTCAGCTAAGAGATCAGCGCGATGTAAGAGAGCGCATTGCATCTTAATTGCTGCTTGGTACTCTGGATTATCAGGTTTGACATCGCTTGTATAGACAACTTTGGCATGCCGAGGAACATTTTCTGCTGCTTGTCCTTTGTGGATGGTCGCTCCCTCCTTGATCAATTCTTCAATCATCGTATTAAAGACAATGTCACTTCCTGTCACTGTCATATTTTGGCTAAGCAAAAGACGGGCTAAACCACTCATTCCAATACCGGCGATACCGATAAAATGATAGCTATTTGCCATAGTTGATTATAATTCCTTTGAAAAATTTAAATTAAGAATTAATTGACATAATGTCATTTGATGGGGTCGCTGTTTATAAGTCTTTAATGCCTTTTTAAAGATTGCATATTGCTGATCTTGAAAAAGATCTTCGATGCCTTTGCCTAAACGCTCGGAGTTTAAGCCCAGTTCTAATAACTTCCAAGCTGAACCCACCGTGTCAACTAAGAAATCCGCATTTTTCTCTTGATGCTGATTGGTTGCATAAGGATAGGGAATCAAAAGGCCGGGAACTTCAAATTCAATTGATTCCGCAATCGTAGAGGCTCCTGAACGTCCCACAAACCCATCTGCGGCACACCATGCCATCTGCATTTGGCTTTCAAAAGCTTTCACATTGGCTGGAATATGCTGGGAAGCATACAATGCAGTTAGAGCTAATGCTGTGTCAGCATCTCCTGTCAAATGAATAATCTGCAGAGATAGTCTCCTCAAAACAGGCAAGCACTGCTCGATCAATTGATTAATGGCTCTCGCTCCTTGCGATCCACCACAAATCAATAAAGTTGTGCGCTGGGCAGAAAGACCATAATACGTTAATGCCGCCTCTTTGCTTACTGCTTTTAAGTGATAACCTTCTCTTAAAGGCAATCCCACTTCCACTGTTTTCCCTTTTTTAAAGAATGCAGCCGTTAAGGGAAAATGCAAACCGATACAGGCAGCCAATGGAGCGAGCCATTTATTTGCTCGACCTGGAATGCTATTTGCCTCATGCAACACGATGGGAATTTTCAGCCATCTAGCCGCAAGTAAAGTGGGAACTGTATAGTAGCTTCCAAATCCCACCACGACATCAGGACGATAATCTTTTAAAATGGCAACACTTTCTTTGAATCCTTTAAAAAGATTTGTCATTCCCTTAAAGCTTTTTAAAAGATTGCGTGAAAGTAAAGGGCTACAGGCAATTTCACGAAAAGAAAAACAATTGCGATCAAAATAGCGGTTTGTTCCTAACCCACCCGCAACAAATAAAACATTAGACGCTCCTGATTGCCTCATGAGCTGCTGAGCCAAAGCTTGTGCTGGATAAAGATGCCCTCCTGTTCCCCCAGCCGTTATCAAAATGCGTTTGGTTGGCATTCCTCTTCCTTTTCTTTTTCGTTGGCGATGTTTAGCAGTAAACCTATTCCCATAATATTCGCCATAAGCGATGTTCCTCCTTGGCTAAAAAAAGGGAGATTGAGTCCCGTGCTAGGCAACAGCCCTGAGACAACACCAAGATTCATAAAAGCCTGAAAACAAATAAGAAATGTAATCACTGCTGCAAAATAAAATCCTCCGCGATCCAAAGTATAGTGAGCAATGAAAAAGCCAATATAGCCAATGAGCATATAAAGCAGAATTAAGCAGCTCACACCTACAAAGCCAAATTCTTCAGCATAAATAGCCGCAATATAATCATTTTGAGCCTCGGGCAGATAGCTCAATTTTTGCAAGCTATTGCCAGGACCAAGCCCAAATAGCTGTCCCGAACCTGCTGCAATTTTGGCTTGGTAAGGTTGATGCCCCTTACCTTTGAGATCTAGCTCAGGATGCAAATAAACTTTAAGACGTGCTGTCACATAAGGAAGATGATAAGCTGATATGCCGCCAATCATGATAAAAACGAGGAGGGGCAGTGCCCAATATTTAAACGGAATACGCGCCAAAACGCAAACGATGACGACAATAACTCCGATCACCCCTGCTGTGCCATTATTGGGCTCAACGAGGATCAAAAGAATGGGAATCGCCAACACTCCGACCAATTTCAGAAAAGATTGAAAAGTAAGCAGAGAGGGATCGAACGGTAGTAAACGATGGATCATATAAGCTGGCACAATGTATTTGACAAATTCTGAAGGTTGAAAAGAAAATCCTGCTATGGCAATCCAGCGTTTAGATCCATTGACTTCGCGCCCAATGCCAGGAATTAAAGTCAGGATTAAAAGAAAACAAAAGAAAGCAAGTAAGTAAGGGCTCAAGGCAATGACGCGGCGATAACCTAATTTCCATATTCCTCCAGCCAGAATCAACCCAATGCAAGCATAGAAGATCTGTTTGAAGAGCGCCTGATGAGTACTACGCGTCAAAGCAAGATCAAGAACCTCTGCAGAGGATGTATTAAAGATCATCAAGAGTCCCATCACAAAGATAGAACTCACGCAAAGAAGTAATAGCAAACGGTGGAAAGTTAGCATACAGTTATCCATTCTGCGCTTAAAATGGCTCCCGTAATAATCAAATTACGGTTTTATCGGCATCTTTTTTCATTTCACGCGAATGCGATCGCCTATCTTGAGACTGCGTGCTTTGTCTTCATCCAAGTTATTGAGGCGGAGAATTTCATCATATTTTACGCCAAATTGCTTGGCAATTTTCCAGGGATTATCCCCACTTTTAACGACATAGTAAACAGTTTCAGTCGCTTTGAATTCTTTTGGAGCTTCTAGCTTAGGTTCAGCTTGACGTTCTGATTGGATGACTGCTGCAGATGTATATGTAGAAGGACCTTGTTTAACGGGAATTCTGAGCACTTGCCCAATCGAAAGACGTTCGCTTTCCAATTGATTGGCCCGTTTAATGGCTCCTACTGTTGTTTTATTGACTCTAGCAATTTTTTCTAGCATATCCCCCCTTTTAACTATCACTTCAATAAAACGCTCTGGTTGAGAAGTTTGTTCTAGATAAGTACGATCTTCTTCATTAGTCGTATGAGACTGCACGTTGATAGATTCTGGGACATCAATATCAGATTCACTTTTCACAGGAATGGGTTGAGAGGCAGAGGGTTGATAATATTTCAAAACATTGTCAACTTCATCTCCCGTTGAAGCAGTTGCAATCAGAGTTGGCTGAAGCTCGGCGTAAGGGGATTTATTATCTACAGGACTGACAAAATCAATGTGCTCGTTTCCCCCATCTGTATCATAAATGACTGCAGTCGTAAATAAAATGGCTAGCAAGCCCGCATTAATGACAACGGCAATGAGAATGGTATCTTTCCTCGTCATTTTAATCTCCTCGTATCGCTAATTTGCGAACAATTCTTTGAAACTCTTCCCCGCGATGCGCATAATCTTTAAACATGTCAAAGCTGGAGCAACCAGGTGAGAGTAACACAACATCTTCTTTTTGCGCTAATCGATTTGCCTGCTGAACTGCTTCATCAAGAGAATTGAAAATTGTCACGGGAATATGGGAAGCAAGTTGCTCATGCATTTTAGCAGCTGCTTGGCCAATTGCACAAATCAATTTTACTTTATTCTTAAACTCTTCCAACCAAGGAGTATAATCTAATCCTTTATCAACTCCACCAGCAATTAAAATGATGAAGCCTTCTAGAGATTGAACTGCACGAATGACCGCATCAATATTTGTTCCCTTGCTGTCGTCATAATAGCGCACTCCTTGAAACTCTGTGATAAATTCAATGCGATGGGCTGGCTTTTGAAAAGAATAAAAAGCATCCAAAAAATCCGCGCCGGTCACGCCTCTATCTGCACAAAGAGCATAAGCAGCCAACATGTTTTCAAGATCATGACTTTTTTTATTTTTTAAGGAAGAAGGCAGCTCAAATGCTTTTTTTCCATCACGGAAAACAGTCAATAAATTTGTATAAATAAACGCTGTTTTGCTGTAGCCATAAAGATGGGGAGTTACACTTTTTAAAAAATGGCCATATTGGTGCCAAGCCTGCTCTTCCATATAAAGAGGACAATTCGACTTTAAAGAACGCTCTAGTCCACATTTGGCTTTAGCATAGGCTTCCATGGTTTGATAACGGTCAAGGTGATCAGGAGTAATATTCAAAATCATTCCAGCTTCCAAACAGCGCTGATCCAGAGTTTCAATTTGATAGGAGCTAAGCTCTAAAACAATAAGATCTTGCGAGCCAGTATGCAAGAGCTCACGCGTAAAAGGAACTCCGACATTTCCCAATGCTTTTGCCAATTGACCACAATGCTTTAAAACATGCGTGACAAGTAAGGTCACCGTGGTCTTACCATTTGTTCCTGTAATTCCCAATAAAGGATTTTTGACCGCTTGGCATCCAAGTTCAATTTCTCCTATCATAGGCACTGGCACTCGCTTGGCTGCCAGCACTATCGGATGAGTCAATGGGACACCTGGTGAAAGGACCAACAAATCAAATTGTGCGATATTTTGAAAATCCTTTTCAACATAAACACGCAAACCCGCTTTTTTAAGTAATTGAATTTCAGAATGATTTTCCAATAAATGCGCATCACGATCGACTCCATGAACAGAAGCTCCGTGGGCAAGCAAAAATTCAACAGCAGAGCGTCCACTGATTCCCATCCCTAAAACAATCACTTGTTTGCCTGCAAAAGTTAACTTCTGCATAGATTTCCTTTATTGAAATTTTAACGAAGCAATGCCGATGATAGCCAATAGTAAGCCAATGATCCAAAAGCGGATCACCACCTTGGTTTCTGGCCAACCTTTATATTCAAAATGATGATGAAGAGGCGCGCAAAGAAAAATGCGTTTTTTATTGCGCAGTCGATAACTGACCACTTGCAAAATAACAGAAAGAGCTTCAGCTACAAAAATGCCACCGACAATTCCTAAGAGAAGTTCTCTTTTAAGCAAAACAGCCGACACTCCAATAATCCCTCCTAAAGGTAAAGATCCAGTATCGCCCATAAACACTTGAGCAGGATGGCCATTATACCAAAGAAATCCAAGGCAAGCACCCATCATGGCGCAAAGATAAATCGCAATTTCTCCGCTTCCTTCAATGTAAAGAATATTTAAGTAGCGTGCAATTTCTAGATGATTGGAAACAAAGGCAATGATGCCAAGGGCTCCTGCGACCATAATGAGAGAACCAGCAGCCAAGCCATCAAGTCCATCTGTTAGATTGGTTGCATTGGAAGATCCAGTAATGACAAAAAAGAAAAAAAGAGCCATGAAAATGAGAGAAAACCCACTTAACGTCACCACGGGATCTTTAAAAAAAGGAACATAAAGACGCGAAGCATATTCTTTTAAATTCATCTGATGCGCAGCCGGAGGAGAGATAAGAGAGGTTGCGCTTTCTTTTGATGTAACATTTTCTTTAATGACAGGCGGCTGAAACCAATTCCCATAAGCGATAGCTTGACTAACAGGTGTCCACAAAAAATAGGAAGCAATGACAAAAGACAGCAAGAATTGAAAAAAAAGTTTTCCTCTCGCTGACATTCCTTTTGCATTCTTATATTTGAGTTTTAAATAGTCGTCATGCCCTCCAAGCCAGCCTAAAAACAGCGTGGTAATGAATAAAATTAACGTAAAAACATGGGTGAGATCCATCCACAAGAAAAGAGAAACAAGCATTGAAAAAAGAATCAAAATTCCACCCATTGTCGGTGTGTTCTGTTTCTTCTCATGCAATTGACCCAAGAGAGGGCACTCCTCTTTGCGAATTGATTGTCCAATTTTCAATTCATAAAGTTTGCGAATGAAATAAGGTCCTAGAAAAATACTGACTAATAAAGAAGTCAAAGCCGCCAGCATCATGCGTGTTGAAAAATAACTAAACACAGCTGGTGTTTTAATTTCTGCATATTTTCTTAGAAAATCAATTATTAATAAAATCATAGATGATCATGGGTTACAATTCTTCTAACACTTTCCAGAGCTCTTTGGCTCGCGATCCTTTAAGAAGCACGATATCATGCGGTTTTAAATCCTTCCTTAAACAAGCAACCAAGTCCGTTCGATTATTAAAAAATTGAACAGGACGGTCAGCTTTTTTCCAAATCTCATAAATGGGCAAACACTCCTCTCCTAAACAATACATCTGCTCAACGTGTTTTAAGGCAAACTCTCCTACACGTTGATGACAATCGTGACAAAATTTTCCAAGTTCAAGCATGCTTCCCAAGATGGCAATTTTTTTACCCTCACCTTCGGGTTGAGGCAAAGACTCCAAAGCTGCCTTCACTGATAGCTCAGCCGCATTATAGGAGTCATTGAGAAATAACACACCGCGAGGATGGCGAACAAATTGCAATCTTCGATCAGGTAAAGCAAGAGAAGCAATCGCCTGCTGAATTTCATTCCAACTAATATTAAAATGCCTTGCAACGCCGATAGCAGCTAATAAATTATGCATATTATGCTTCCCAGGTATAGGCAAAGAACCGAGTGAAAATTTCGCTTTTTCTAACCTTGCTTCTAATAGAGAAGAATCGGAAGGATCCAATCCATAATCTGCTAGAAGCGTAGTTGTAGAAAAAGATAACTTATGACAGGAACCGACATAACACAGATCAGTAAAGTTGGCAATATCGCGATGCAAAATTCCCAAACGTGTGTGAGAATGTGAAAAAATTTCTGCCTTGGCCCAACCAATTTCTTCAAGAGACTCGAAATTGCAAGCGTGCACAAGAGCAACGGTTGTTAAAACCGAGACTTCTGGTGGAGCAATTTGTACGAGTCGCGCAAGATGTCCACGCCTGGTCATTCCCATTTCTAGAACTAAAATGTCTTCTTTGCCCGTGGAATGATTAAGAATAGACAATGGGATTCCAACTTGTGAATTGCTATTTCCTGGAGATGCAGCCACATGGTATTGCGTTGCCAATAGTGTTTTTGTGAATTCCTTAGTAGAAGTCTTACCTAATGATCCTGTAATAGCAACGACGCGAGTCGAACAGCGGGAAAGAACTATCCTTGCCAGTTCTTGCAAAGCATGTAGGGGATCTTCCACAAAAAAAAGAGGAAGCCCCTTCACAACTCCTTGGTAGTCTCTAGAGACAACAGCCGCCACAGCCCCTTTTTGTTGAACCTCTTGCAAATAGTCGTGACCATCCACTTGCTCTCCTTTTAATGCAAAAAATAATTCTCCTTCCTTCAACAAGCGAGAATCGGTACAATAGCCTTGTATGAGCAAGGAAGGAGAGGATGGCCAGGGTTGGCAATGGAGAATCTGCGCAGCCTGATCTAAAGTCATCGAACGCATGTTATTGATCCTTTTGCATATGACTTTACATTAGTTTTTGCCTATTGGGGCTGCTTGAAAGCTCCCACGGTAGGATGAGATGATTCTCTTGTAGTCCTTCAGACTACATGACGAGGGCTAATCTAACCCAGGGCGATGCCCTGGGCTATTTTATTTGAAGCCTTTCAGGCTCTGAACATTGGACATTTTTGGAAAACCTTCTTCTATAACGATTGTAGGGCCATGCCTATTAAATGGTACATAATCCACAATCATTTTAGAGCCAGTTAACAAAAAAAATGTCCAATGTTCAGAGCCTGAAAGGCTTCAAATAAAATAGCCCAGGGCATCGTCCTGGGTTAGATTAGCCCTCGTCATGTAGTCTGAAGGACTACAAGAGAATCATCTCATCCTACCGTGGGAGCTTTCAAGCAGCCCCAATAGGCAAAAACTAATGGGGTTGAGTACAAGCTTAAATTGTTCTCTCATTTTGAACAATAAAGAAGCACAAAACCAGCTGACTAAGGGTGTGATTAAATCTGGGAGTTTATATTTTTTAGCAGATCGATATGAAATGGTAGAGCGGCGGTAGCCGCTTTCAGTGGGAAGCCCCGTATGAAGCGAGCTTGCGAGCGGAATGCGGGGTGGGCATCAATAAAATATAAACCGCGGAAGCGGTGTGAGTGATCTTACGCTGCTTCCGCAGCTCAACGCTATCTTGCCTACACCCCGCATTCCGCTCGCAAGCTCGCTTCATACGGGGCTTCCCACTGAAAGCGGCTACCGCCGCCCTACCATTTCGTATCGATCTACTAAAAAATACAAACTCCCAGATTTAATCACACCCTTACTTAACTAATTAAATGAAAATAATTGATTTTTATTTAAAAACAAATTAAAACGAAATTAAATACATCTATTCGATTTATCCATCTTCAATTTTTGAATTCAGTGGTATCAATAGGAAAAAATTGGGAAAGCAAACTCTATAGTTGTCATTAGTTGTTGTTTCAGTTAGACTGTTTATTCAATTGTATTTAAAGGAGGCAAAGATGAATTGGAAAAACTTCAACGTAGGGCCAGGTTTATTCCTGATCATTTATCAGAGCTGTTTGTTGCTGGCATTGCCTTTTTATTTTTATTATGATTCTCCTAGCTGGAAAATGATTTTAGCCTCGGTGATTTTACTTTACTTGACAGGGTTAAGCATTACGGCAGGCTATCATCGGTTTTATGCGCATCGGAGCTACCGGGCAAAACCTGTGATTGAAACCATTTTACTTTTTTTTGGCGCGATGGCTGGTCAAGGGAGCGCCTTGCGTTGGGCTTTTGATCATCGTCTCCATCATGCTCATGTCGATACGGATGATGACCCTTATTCAATTAAGAAGGGCTTTTGGTATGCCCATTTTTTATGGATCTTAGAAAAACCGCGAAAGATCGACCCCAAAGTTGTGCCCGATTTAATGAAAAATCCATTAGTGCAGTTTCAAGATCGTCATATTGGCATTTTAATGATTCTTACCAATTTGATCGCTTTCCTGTTAGTAGGCTGGCTACTCAATGACTACCTAGGGGCTTTTTTTCTTGCTAGCTGGACCCGTTTGTTTGCTTTGCATCACTTTACATGGTTTATCAATTCTTTAGCCCATACATGGGGAGACAAGCCTTTCTGCCAAGAGCAATCTGCAGTCAATAACTACATTATCGCCCTTTTAACTTTTGGAGAAGGCTATCACAACTTTCATCACACCTATGCCAATGATTATCGCAATGGAATTCGCTGGTATCATTTTGACCCAACAAAGTGGCTTATTTGGATATTAAATAAATTCGGTCTCACAAGTGGGCTCAAAAGAATGGATTCCTATACGATCAAGAAGAGGCTGGTACTGCAACGCAAAGAACTCCTTCTCGAACGTTTATGTGGTCTGTGTTACATCAAAAAAGACGAACTTGAAAAAACCATTTTGGAGCTTTCAGATCGCATTGTCAATAAGATTGCGGAAGCCAATCAATTGAAAGAACATTACCGACAAGTACGCAAAGAGGGAAAAGAGCGCGAAAGATTAAAAGAAGTCAAGCAGCAAATTAACCAAGTCAAACGCAGCCTCAAACAAGATTGGCGCTGTTGGGTGCAATTATCTCGCAATATTTTAGGGCAAAAATCTCTTAGTGTTTGAATAAGAGGCAAGTAAAAATATTGGTTAAAAGGCTTGACGTGATCTGATTCTTTCTTGTATAGTGCTTGATTTCAACGGTGGCATAGCCAAGTGGTAAGGCAGAAGCCTGCAAAGCTTCCATTCCCCAGTTCGAATCTGGGTGCCATCTTTTTTTATAAGTTTTATGTTATATCTTGTCGCTACACCTATTGGCAATCTTGCTGATATCACTCTTCGGGCATTAGAAACACTTCGATCTTGCGATTACATTCTTTGCGAAGATACGCGCCACAGCCATATCCTTTTACAGCATTACAACATCGAAAAACCTTTGAAAAGCTATCATAAATTCAATGAAGCTTTTCGTGCTGAATCCATTGTTCAAGATTTAGAATTGGGGAAAAGCATTTGCTTGATTTCCGATGCCGGAACACCAAGCATTTCTGATCCAGGAGCCGCTCTTGTCAAGCTCTGTATCGAACGCAACATTCTCATCAGCGCTATTCCTGGACCTTGTGCCGCTATTCAAGCTCTTTCTTGTTCTGGATTGCCAACCGATCGCTTTCAATTTTGGGGATTTCTTGCACGAAAAGAAGGTGCGCTCAAACGTGAATTACAAAGCATTTTGGTTTATCCTGGAACAACAATTTGTTACGAATCTCCTCATCGTCTTCTCAATGTTTTAGAGTTAATTCAATCCATGCAACCTCAACGCTTACTTGTAGTCGCGCGCGAGCTAACTAAGAAATTTGAAGAAATTGTGCGCGGATCTGCAAAAGCGCTAATAGAACATTGGCAGCAAACACCGCTCAAAGGTGAAATTGTTCTTCTCTTTTCTCCGGCTTCTTTAGAGCAGCATCCTGAGTGGGAAGCTTGGACACCTGAAGAACACGTCCAATGGATTGAAAAAGCTTATACCTTAAACCGTAAGGAAGCCATTAAATTGACAGCCGAATTGAGAGGGGTGCCGAAACGGCACCTCTATCAACAACTGCTTGAAAAAAAACATTTTTCTCCTGATGAAGAATAAAAAAGTATTTTGAAATAATGATTAAACAATAACCATCAAATTAGAAGAGATGGTAGACGTCAATTCTATCCACTCTATTCTTCAAGTCTTCCCCTAAAAATACAAAAAGTGTTAAAATATAATTCCTTGAAGATCTAACTTAAGAGTTAACATGAAAGAATCTCATTCCAAGCCTTTTGACCATTTCCTCCATCCCTATATCTTTGTCCTCAAAGAGGGCACAGAAATTCATCAAGATTTTCTTGATTATTCTCTCTTGCTTTTGCAAGTTGGCCAAGCTGATATTCTTCCTTCGCCTAATAAACTTAAATCTCTTCCTGGTCCAGCCATTCAATTATTAAAAAGATAAGCTTCTTAAGGATTTTGAAAATCTAAAGACATGGACTTGAAGATGGCGTTTTAGGTTACATAATTTAGCACTAATAGTATCAATCTGCTAAAAGTTAAAATTTTCTTCTTGCTAAAATTCGCTTTTTTTCTCTATACTCATACTTCCCTTTGAAGCTGAAGTTGGATGTTGATCAATTATCAAAAGACGATAATCTTGATCAAGAATGGACAATTTAAGACATGAAAAAGGAAAGTTTTTTTCAGAAATAGAGAATATAGATTTTAACGAGGAGCACATATGGCAACCACACCAAAAGAAATCATTTTTGAAGAAGAGGCACGCGATTATCTCTTAACCGGTCTTAAAAAGCTTGCCGATGTTGTAGCTTTTACCTTGGGACCCAAGGGCCGCAACGTTGGTCTTGAAAAAAGTTGGGGCGCTCCTACTATTACTAATGATGGGGCTAGCATCATTCGTGACATTCAGCTTCCCAATAAATATGAGAATATGGGCGTGGCAATGGCCAAAGAAGTTGTCCAGAAAATCAAAGAGAAATGCGGGGACGGAACAACAACAGGTATCCTCTTATTACGCGCGTTAGTTGAAGCAGGGATTAAGAATATTTCTTCAGGAGCAAGCCCCATTGGTCTTAAGCGTGGAATTGACAAAGCTGTTGAAGCGGTTGTCAAAGAAATTGAGAAAGCGGCTATTCCAGTGAAAACAAAACAAGAAACATGCAATGTTGCAACGGTGTCAGCATCAGGCAATCGCGAAATTGGGGATCTTATTGCTGAAGCGATGGAAAAGGTTAGCAATTCGGGCGCTATTACAATTGAAGAGGGCAAAACAACTGAAACAACCATTGAAGTTGTCAAGGGAATGAAGTTTGATCGCGGCTATGTCAGTCCTTATTTATGCACGAATCTTGAAAAAATGACAATCGAGATGGACCACGCCCAAATCTTGCTAGTAGATAAAAAGATTTCCAACATTCATGAGCTTCTCCCCGTATTGCAAGCCACCGCCTCTGCAGGTCGAGAACTGCTGATCATCTCTGAAGATATTGAAGGTGATGCCTTATCTACTCTAGTCGTCAACAAATTACGCGGAACGCTTAAAGTAGCAGCAGTCAAGGCTCCTGGCTTTGGAGATCGCCGCAAAGCAATGTTAGAAGATATTGCGATTCTTACGGGAGCAACAGTCATTTCCGAAGAAGTGGGCATGTCTCTCAAAGAAATTCCTACTTCTGCATTAGGTTCTGCTGAAAAAGTCTCCATTACCAAAGAAACCACAACAATCGTAGGTGGTGCGGGTGCGCCTGAGCAAATTGCAGGTCGAATTAAACAACTGGACTCCGAAATTCAACAAAGTAAGAATTCCTACGATAAAGAAAAGTTAGAAGAGCGTCGGGCAAAATTGAGTGGTGGCGTTGCTGTGATTCGTGTAGGAGCTGCCACAGAAACAGAGATGAAGCAGAAGAAGCAAATGTTTGATGATAGCCTTAATTCTACTCGCGCGGCTTTAGAAGAGGGAATTGTTCCAGGAGGAGGGGTCGCTCTTGTCAATGCAAGTAAAGTCATTAAGAACTTAAAGTTGGAAGGCGATGAGGCTGTGGGAGCCAAAATTGTTCTGTATGCTTGCGAAGCCCCCATTAAGCAAATTGCTTATAATGCTGGATTTGACGGTAGCGTAATCTTAAGTGAAATCTTGCAATCCCCAAAGAATTATGGATTTAATGCTCTGACAGATAAGGTAGAAGATCTTGTGGCTATAGGTGTCATTGATCCGGCCAAAGTAGTTAGGCATTCTTTAACTTATGCAGCTTCTACAGCAGGCATCATTCTTCTCTCAGAAGCGCTTATCACGGACGCGGATGAGGACGAAGAAGAAAAAGCCTCCTAGCAAACACTCGATAGAGCCCAGAGCGAAGCGACGCAGCGATTGAATGCGTCGCTTAGCCTGAATTCATCTCTTAGCTTAGCTTAACGCATAAGACGTTTAACGCCACCCTTTAATACGCAAAACTCTCATGTAAACGAACAGGGGTGCTATCAATTTTTAAGACACCCATACATCTGGCTAACACCGCTTAACATCAACAAAAGTCTTAACTTGATCAAGCAAGATCCAAACTGTGATAGAAAGACATGCAGCGTATTTTGATATTTTTGACTTCACTCTTCTACCAGTTCATGGGTGCGGGCTCTTGGCTTCCCTATCTCTTATTTAGTAGTTTTATTATAGGATGGTGGATGCTCGCTTTCCATCCTCCAACTTCTTTCCACTCTAGCCTATCTCTGGAACTCCCTCAATCGCTAGCATTGAAAACTTCTGCTCTTCTTGAGGAGCTCTCTCCTCTCCAGCGTGATACTCTACAACGTGCTCTTGCAGGCGATTTCCCTTTGATGCTGGATTTTATTAATCAATGGGATCAAGATGCCCAATTACTGACTAATCAAGGAGTGGAAGGCATTCAACGCTTACCATCAGAAACCTATCTTCAAGCTCATATTTTAGGACATTTACTGCTCAATTCTTCGAAAGACTCTTTGCAGCAACTCAATTGCAAAATGAATTTAGAATGGATGCAAGATGATCATGGCCGAATCATACGTATTGAAGACTCCTTCCGGCGTTTTCTACCTCAAACCTATATTGCGGCAAGCTTTTTATTAGCGATTGCAACTCCAAGCGAAGTCATTGCTTTGCCTAAAGGATTACGCCAACTCCATCAAATTTATCCAATAGATGTATTGAAAAAAGTTCCTCATGATATTGATCGCACAAATAGTGAAAAACTGTATTTAAATCGCCCAGATTTGGCTTTTGTTGCTCCCTACTCGCATCCTCCCGCCTTAGAAGTTCTGCGCAATCAAAACATTCAACTTTATTCCCTTAAATACGTGAATAGTGTTGCAGAAGTTCAAGAAGCTCTATTGAAGGTCGGCCATGCTAGCAACCACATCTTAGAAGCTCAATTATTGGCAATTTTCATGGAAGCCTGCATGCTTTCCATTGATAATCGGTTGCATGCTTTGCAAGCAAAACTCTTTTCATCAGCTATTCCCCGACGCCTCCTTTATCTTTCCTATCATCAACATTTCATGCTTCCTACCACTAAATGTTTAACGGGTCAGCTCATGGCTCGCGCTTTAAAGCATTGCCCGCATCTCTCTTGTCCGATTCCTGAAAACCGGGCGGAATGGAGCATTCCTTTTGAACAGGAAAAAATTGTGCAATTTAAGCCAGATTGCCTCATCATTTCAACACACTTTTCAGATATTCATTCTAGCCTCCCTCTTGCCTTACAGCAAACAGAGGCTTTTCAATTGCAGCGTATTTTTTATTTGGATGAGGCCATTCAAGAATCTCCTACTCAATATATTACATTAGCTTATTTTGATATTTTTCAAGCTCTAGCAGCGCATTGCTTATGAAAAAACACATCCCTTTTTCTTATTTGATTATTCTCTGCCTTATCCTTTTAATTCTAAGCTCTATTCTTACACTCATATACGGAGAAACGCCGTGGGAGAAAGTATGGGAAGGCTTCTTACAAAGAATTGAAGGAAAATCAAATGTGTGGAATCCTTTATTAGATGAGCGCATTCCACGTCTGATTGTTCTCCTTTGTACAGGAGCTTCCTTAGCCATATCAGGAGCTATCATGCAATCCATGTTTCATAATCCTCTTGCTGCTCCTAGTGTGTTGGGAATTAGTTCCGGGGGATGCTTATCTGTTGTCCTTGTCTTCATTTTTGATTTACGCTTTACTTATCCCTACGCTCTTCCCTTGGCTGCCTTTTTAGGCTGTTTTATCACTTTATGCCTTGTCTATAGCTTATCACGCTGGCAAGAAGGTCAACATCTGACCAATTTAATTTTGACTGGGATTGCCATTTCTACCTTATTAATTGCCATTCAAGGACTGCTTTTATATGCCTTAAGAGATCGTTGGCAATTGATTCAAACCATCACGGAATGGGAGGCAGGCTCCACAATTGATCGCAGCTGGCAGCATGTTCACATGCAACTGCCTCTTACATTAGTGGGTCTTTGGGGATGTTGGATTTACCGAGAAGAATTAAATATTTTAGCTTTGGGTGAAGAAGAAGCTGCCAATTTAGGTGTTGATGTACGACGTATACGTTGGCGCTTATTTCTCTGTATCTCTCTTTTAGCTGGAGGCGCCCTTGCAGCGGTAGGAATGATCGCCTTTTTTGGGCTTGTTCTTCCCCACATTATTCGCCGCTTACAAGGACCCGATCACTTCAGCCTTATTCCCTTGTGTCTAGTGGCAGGTGCAGCCACTTTAACTTCATTAGACTTCTGTTTACGTTACTTTCAATTGCATAATGTGTCCATTGGAAATCTTTCAGCCATTATTGGAGGCCTCTTCTTTTTAGTCCTTTTATTCCGACCACAAAAGAATTGGGCGTACTCATGACGCTTGCCATTCATCATTTAACTTATCGCCTGAACCATCGTCCACTCATTAAAGATATTTCGCTGACCTTTAACTCTGGAATCTTATATGGTATTTTAGGACCTAATGGCTCGGGCAAATCAACCTTGCTTAAAACCCTTTCAGGCATTTGGACGCCCACATCAGGCCAATTGCTTTGGCAGGGTCAAAATCTCTTGCAATTTTCACGAATAGCCCTAAGCCGAACCCTTTCTTTGGTTCCGCAAAATCCAGCCCTTTACTTTGATTTCAATGTTTATAGCATGGTCGCGATGGGACGCTATCCTTACGGCTGCCGCACTCCTGAAGCACGGAGCAAAATTGAACAGGCTTTGTGTCAAGTGAATGCATGGCATTTGCGCCATCAATCTTTATCGCAATTATCAGGTGGAGAGCGTCAGCGCATCTATATTGCACGCGCTCTGGCTACACATGCGCCGATTTTGCTTTTAGATGAACCAACTTCCTACTTGGATTTGCGTCATCAATTAGAAATTTGGCAGCTATTACGTTCTATAGCCAAAGAAGGTAAATTGATCATTGTTGCTGTTCATGACTTTTTTGCAGCTCAACGATTTTGTGAGGAACTTGTCATTCTTAATCAAGGACATTGCTATGCCACGGGAAAATATACAGACATCATGACGCCTAGCTTATTGAAAAAAGTCTTTGGAGTGTTTTCTAATGATCAATTAGGAACCTTTGAACTGTCTTGTTGATACGTCCACTCTTACCAATGTTTTAAATAGGAACTTTTTTGGATAAAGTTAATAGAGGGGGCGAATAAAATTCGCCTCTTATCTTAAGGCTCTTCCTGATCAGGAGGCAATCCAGGAAAAGAAAAAGCTGGCTCTTCTTTTTTCCGCTCTTCTTTAATATCAGATTTGCGACCAAAATAAGCATCGATATCAATCAACTTGCTTTGCTGGAGAATGATAAAAATAATGGCAATAGGAGAAACCCAGCGCATGAAGAAAAGCCAAGGACGCCACATCCAACGCATCTTTGTTCCTGAATTAAATTCGCTTTGGCTGATTTGTTTATCTAAGAACCAGCCAGTAAAAATGGCGACCATTAATCCACCAATGGGCAAGAACCAGAGAGAAACAATATCATCAATTGTTTCGAAGAAAGTCTTCCCATAAATCACTGGCCAGTTTGCAAATAAAGTATTTGTATTGGATAGAGCGCTTGGAATTCCAAAAATAAAACAGCTAATCGCCACAACTAATACAGCTTTTTGGCGTGTCCAGCCTAGCAAATCGGTAAAGTTAGCCGCTACCACTTCAATCAATGCCACTGCTGAAGTCAACGCAGTAAAAACAAAGAGAATAAAAAAGGCAGTCGAAATAAAGAGTGCTCCTGGCAATTTCGCGAATAAAACGGGAAGGGTTTTAAAGACTAATCCTGGACCAGCCTCTGGAGCAAAACCAAAAGTAAAAATAATAGGAAAGATCATAAGACCGGCGAGAAGCGAAACGAGAATAATCATGGCACCAATGATCACAGCTGTCTTGGGAATATCATCCCCTCTTCTCATATAGCTGCCATAAGTGAGCATAATTCCCTGCCCCAAACTCAAAGTAAAGAAAGAGAGCCCTAAAGCTTGAATCGCTGCAGAGGGTTTAAAATGTGAGAGGTCTGGATAAAAAATAAAGCGAACACCTTGTCCAAAACCTTCTAAAGTGGTCGCATATAAACACATTCCCACGAGAATCACAAACAAACCAATTGTCATAAAGCGGCTCCAATACTCAATTCCTTGACGAATCCCGCGATAGACGACGGCTGCAGCAAGAGCAGTGAATATGAAATGCCAAAATAATGTAATATCGGCAGAAGACGCTAAGATATCAAACACTCCAGAAATTTCTTTTGCACTCATGTTTTCATAAAATTGACTCAGCGACATAAAGACATAATTGAGTCCCCAACCAGCTAAAATACTATAAAAAGACATGATCAGAAAAGAAGAGGCCACCCCCAACCAACCTGCTGCCTTCCACACAGCAGAATTATTTGCTAGCGTCGCAAAAACACCGACGGCTCCCCTTTGTGCCTTGCGTCCCAATACAAGCTCGGCAATAAAAACGGGAATTCCAATAAAAAATGTACAGATAATATAAATGAGAACAAAAACCCCACCACCATTTTCTCCTGTCACATAGGGAAACTTCCAAAGCGTCCCTAGACCAATTGCAGATCCAGCGGCGGCCAAGATAAATCCTAAATGTGAGCTCCAATGTTCTCTTTGCTTCTGCATGGGTTAAACTCCCCAATAATTGATGACTTTAAAAATTCAAGTTTGAGACAACAGATAGAGTAATTACTTGCAGGTACCACAGGTACCCGTCCCTGTGCCATGGGACCTGGCAGTGATCAAGGAGGGTTGAGCTAAAAGTTTAAAACAATACTTTAACATGTAAACTCTATTAAATAGAAAAGATTTAAATTAAAGCTGAAATGATATCAAATCATACACAAGTTGACAATAGGTATTTTTTATCATAAATTAAGAGAACGGAATAGGAGTTCGACATGTTGCTATTATCTCTTTTTGTAGAGGCGGGAGTTGTGGGAATTATTTGTATGATTTTTCTCATCTTATTTGTGGTCTCTGGGATTAGGCAAATGATCAAAGAAAAAGATATAGATTAAATTTTTTTAGGAATAGTCACGATGCTAAAAGTCATCCAAGATCATTCTACTTGGTATGCTCAAGGTCTCCATTTTGAATGTACAGGTTGCGGCCAATGCTGCACAGGTGCTCCCGGCTATATTTGGGTAAATGAAGAAGAAATTCAAAACATTGCTCAATTTCTCAACCTCGCAATAGAAGAATTTTCACGCCTTTACTTGCGACATGTCAAGGGACGTTTATCTTTGCTCGAACTCCCCAAAACTTATGATTGCATCTTCTTGAAAGATAAAAAATGTCAAATCTATCCTGTGCGTCCCACACAATGCCAGACCTTTCCTTGGTGGCCGCGAAATTTAAAAACAGAAAAAGACTGGCAAGAAGCCGCTCGCTTTTGCGAAGGCATTCACAAAGAAGCTCCCCTTGTTCCAGTTGAAACAATTGAAAAGCAGCGCCTCATTCAAGAGAAAATTTCTAGCTATGACACTTAATCCCTCTGGCTCTAAAGTCATCTTCATTGGTTCAGGAAAAGGAGGAGTTGGTAAATCCACCGTCGCAGTCAATTTAGCCATCGCTCTTGCTCAACAGGGATTAAAAGTGGGCCTTCTCGATGCTGATGTTTATGGTCCCTCTATCCCCATTATGTTAGGATTAAGACGTTTAAGCCCACGCATTGAGCGCTTGCCTTCGGGCGAGAATAAAATTGTTCCTCTGACTAAATTTGGCCTTCAAATTCTCTCTTTGGGATTTTTCATTGAGGAAGCACGTTCTATTATTTGGAGAGGTCCTATGCTACATGGGACTTTGCAAAAAATGCTACAAGATGTCATGTGGGGTGAACTTGATCTGCTACTCGTTGATCTCCCACCTGGAACGGGTGATGTCCTTCTTTCACTCTCACAATTGCTGAAAGGAGAAGGTGCTTTGGTGGTATGCACACCTCAAGAGGTGGCCATGTTGGATGCTATCAAAGCCATTAATGCATTTGATCAACTGGATATTTCCTTATGGGGGATTGTGGAAAATATGGCTGGATTTCAAGCCCCAGAGACTCAACAGATCTATCACATCTTTGGTCAAGGCAAAGCACAGGAACTAGCTGCACGCTTTCACACTCAAGTCCTCATCAGTATTCCACTCATTCCTGAGATTCGCCAAGGAGGCGATGAAGGAATTCCAAGCGCTCTTTACTCCACTCTTCCTGCAGGCGATTTATTTCAAAATCTTGCCAAGATTGTCATACAGCGCTATCTGCAACCCATTTGTAATCCTTTCCACTCATTTTAAAATTTGCAAAACTTTAGTGATCATGTCAATGCTTTTAGGGCTTAAATTTAGCGTTTTGCACTATTCTTTTTCGTAGCCCACAGCTGGGACTTAACATTTAGTACTCCATTACATTAATTTTAGCCTATTGGGATTGCTTCAAAGCTCCCGCGGTTGGGATGAGATGATTCTCTTATAGTCCTTCAGACTACATGACGAGAGCTAATCTAACCCAGGGCGATGCCCTGGGCTATTTTTATTTGAAGCCCTTCAGGCTCTGAACATTGGACATTTTTGGAAGACCTCCTTCTATAACAATTGTAGGGCCATGCCTATTAAATGGTACATCCTCCACAATCCTTTTTAGAGACGGTTAACAAAAAGATGTCCAATGTTGAGAGCCTGAAAGGCTTCAAATAAAAATAGCCCAGGGCTGGGACTTAACAAAGAACTGTTTTGAGCTTGATGTTTTTCGCGTCATTTTCGAGAAATATACCCCTAAAGCCTGTTACAGGCGTGGTGTTGTTAAATTGACGCGATGAATATCAAGCCCAAAAACAGTTCTTTGTTAAGTCCCGACCCTGGGTTAGATTAACTCTCTTCATGTAGTCTGAAGGACTACAAGAGAATCATGTCATCCCAACCGCGGGAGCTTTCAAGCAGTTCCAATGGGCAAAAACTAATGTGGTTGAGTACTAGATGTTAAGTCCCGGCCCACAGCCAGCGCAAGCGCAGCTGTGGGTTCACGAAAAACCCTGCTTGTTTCCCGGAGGGGGAGATCTATTCTAAATATGTAAAAACTCACGTGATAGAATATTAATCAGATGACTTATTTCCTTTTGAATGATCTCGAGGAGGGTTGGCACGCCTAGGGCCAGGGCGCGGTTTAGGCGAAGATAATTTCTTCGGAGGCGCGGAAGATTGAGCTGCAGGGGGTGGTGGACCTATCCACTGAGCTTCTTGTTTAATCTGACGCAAAATTGAACGCAAAAGAGACAGTTCTCGTTGCGTCACAAGAGAAATGACCACACCTGCTTTATCAAAACGCCCCGTGCGGCCAGAGCGATGCACATAGATATCTGGATCATGTGGCAGTTGATAAATATAGACATGACTGACTTTAGAAAAATCAAGACCTCTAGCTACAACGTCAGTCGCTACAAGCAACCGCAGTTTTCCGGAACGAAATTTATTAGAAACAATCGTACGGACATCTTGACTCAGGCCAGCATGCAAAAAATCTACACTATCCACTTTCTTTTTAAGAAATTGACACACTTTTTCAACTTGATAACGAGAGTGGCAAAAAATAATGGCTTGTACCGGATTTGTTTGGTCAATGAGCTGTAAGAGTTCCTGATCTTTTTGGTGTGGAGGACAATAGGCAAATAAGTGTTGAATAAGACTAGGACTTGCTTGATGCTGAATAAGATTGACTTCTTGAGTCTCTTTCATGTGATGCTTGGCAAGCTGGCGAATTTTGGGCGGCATCGTTGCTGAAAACAAAAGCGTCTGATGAGGATGTACCAAGCACTGAATAATAAATTCAAGATCATCAGAAAATCCCATGCTTAACATTTCATCCGCTTCATCTAAAATCAATGTCTCGACATGCGAAAGATCAATTTGACGTGAATAGACAAAATCAATCAAGCGTCCAGGCGTCGCCACTAAAACTTGTACGCCATTCTTGAGTTTAGATTGTTGTAGAGCGGGATCTTCGCCACCAAAAATGGCAAATGCTTTGACTCCCTTATAAATTCCAATTTTCTGCGCCTCCGTCGCATATTGCAAAGCCAATTCGCGCGTAGGCACAATAATGAGCGTCTGAACCTCTGTACGCGTCGTGTCAACGCGATTACAAATGGGGATCATGCAAGCTGCTGTTTTGCCGGACCCTGTTTGAGCCAATGCAATGAGATCTTTTCCTTGTTGAATCAAGGGAATGGTTTGAGCCTGAATAGCAGAAGGCTCTTTAAAATTCATTTTTTCTAAGGCCTTTAAAATAGCTGCATCTAAATGAAAAGCAGCAAATCCGGAAAGAGTTTCGTTCGAATTCATAGTTTAATTTTTTATTAAAGTTCTTGGGTTCATACGTTTGGTAATGATGCGTTCGACGGTTTTTGCTACCCAGCTCTTGGGTACCAAAAATGAAAGAAAGATGAGTAGTCGATACTTCCAATCAATAATTAAAAGAGGATCCAGCTGCTTGATTTGCTTCCAAATCTGTTCAGCGACAAATGAAGCCGTCATCACACCTGCTTGCCGCTTATCTAGGGTTCCTCCTGCTCGTGTTTGGAAATCAGTGTCAACCATGCCGGGACAAAGAGTCAACACACGAACCCCATAGTCTTTGACTTCAAAGTCAAAGGCTTGCGAAAAATGGCTAACAAAGGCTTTAGAGGCTGCATACACTGCCATATTAGATAAAAATTGAAAAGCAGCAGCAGAAGAAATATTCAAGATCACTCCCTTTTTATTTAATGAGATTAAAGTACGCGCAGCCTCTAGCGTCAATTCTAATAACGCTCTTCCATTGACTTCTAAAATATTGACTTGTTCTTCCGTTGAATAAGTTAAAGCACCGCCATAGAGACCAAACCCAGCATTGTTAATGACGAAATCGGGTGCGTGGGTATGCAAAATATCAATTAAAATCCGTCTTCCTTCAGACGTAGAAAGATCTGCTTGTATCGCCAGAACGCTCACCTGCCTTGACAACACGCCTTGAAGCTGCTGTAGTTCTTGATCATTGCGTCCTGTAATAATAAGATTAAGTCCTTTTTGTGCGAACAATGCACAAGTCGCTTTGCCAATGCCAGAAGTTGCGCCTGTGATAAGAGCTAAGCGGTCATTCATCACGCAATCTCCTCAGCTTGTTCAAGAAATCCTTTTTTCTCCGCAACAGGATATTTTATTCTTGAATGGCCGGCAGCGAGTAACGTTTTAACAAGGATGCGCTTGACAATAGAAAGCTCTTCAAAAGTTAATAGGCAATGATCAAATTGCCCATCATCAATTTTTTCGCGCACAAGGCGGTCAATAAGTTCTGTCAAAGAGTCTTCATTCACTTTGTCAAGAGAGCGTGAAGCTGCTTCAAAAGAGTCAGAAATCATAATAATGCCCGATTCTTTAGAGCGCGGCTTTGGACCGGCATAGCGAAATTCACGCTCATCCACTTTACTTTTATCTCCACCCATCTTTTCCACTTGCTTGCGATAAAAGTAGTAAACAAGCGTTGTGCCATGATGCTCTTTAATAATATCAATGATGGGCTCTGGCAAACTTGCCTCGCGAGCCAAAGCCACCCCTTCTACCACATGCGCCATAATCACTTGAGCAGATTCTTCCGGAGTTAAAAGCTGGTGAATATTGACTTCTCCCAATTGATTTTCTGTAAAATACTGCGAAGTTGCCATCTTCCCTACATCGTGATAGAGGGTTGCCACCCGGCAGAAGAGCCCATTGGCACCAATAGCCAGAGCCGCCGCTTCGGCTAAATTGCCCACAACGACAGAGTGTTGATAAGTGCCCGGCGCTTCAATTGTCAGTCGCCTTAAAAGATCATTATTGGGATCCATATATTCCATGAGCGAGACATCTGTCATGATGCCGAAGCCTGTTTCCAATAGAGGGAGAAAACCCACAACTAAAACGGCTGTCAACAGCATAAAAAGGCAGGCGCTAAAGATATCAGAGAGAATCGACCAATAGCCTAAATGATTGGTATAGAAATGAAAAGCAATAATGGCAATCACCGCGCAAAGCCAGGCCTTTAAGCAAACCACAAAAATTTCTTTGCGTCGACGCAAAGAGCGTGTACTTAAAATAGCGGCAATAGAAGCAACAAGATTTAAGAGGAGAAATCCTTCCCATTCAAAGGCCAGAGCAAAAGCGGATATCACGGCTAAGAAGCCGCTTGAAAATGTCGCTACGCTTGTGCTAAGCAAACTGCAAATCAAAATGGCTGCCAAGGGAATTAATAGCGGATAGCGAAAAATTTCAGCCATACTACTCTTAGAATTTAAAATAAAAAACTCTGTTAACTTCGACAGTCCCATCGTGACCACGAGAATGGTCACAAGCAAAAAGAGCTTACGATTGGAAACCAATAAAAGAGGATAATTGACTTGGAAATAAGCAATGAAAATTCCTAATAAAAGAAGAGTCAAAATCAAAGAGCCTAATAAGGTGAATGGAGAAGAAAGATGACGGCTTTCGCCTAAAGCTTCTTTCATTGATTGCAACATGGCAACATGGCGAGCTGTGACTTTATCGCCTTGATCAATAATCCGGTTGCCAGCGTTAACATGTGTCATTTTTTCTGGAATTTCAGCTTGCACCCGTTTACGCAATAAACGTTGAGTAGGAATATCTTCTTCAATATGCCAATGACTATGTTTGAAAAATTCAATGATAAGAGCCGTCACTAGTGAATCGTAATTTGTCGTAGGAAAATATTTTTTTTTAATTTCATCCCAAATATAAGCAGGCAAAAGAACTTGTTCAAATAAAGTATTGGGAGTGTAAATTTGATAATTTTGGATGGGAAATCCTAACTCCTTCATCCTATCTAAAGTGCGAGCATCAGTCAAACGAAGTTGAGCAAGGGCTTTTTCCATCGTTTCCGAAGCCTGATAAAGCTCCTGAAATGTTCCGCCTTCTGCTTGTTCATGCCAAGCCTGATTATAAAGCAAAAAATTTTCAAAATCGATTCTTTTCTGATGAATATCTTTTTGAGAAATATGATAAATTTTGCCAATGTCTCGCAAAGCATCTTGTCGCATAATGACAGTGGCTTCATCATCAGGAAAATTAAAATCAACTTGAGAGACAGTATAATTAGGCGCAATGCTGTTCAACTCAGGAACATCGACCTGAACTTCACGGAAATGTAAATAGGCAAAAAGTGTCAAAGCAAAAATACATACAACTAAATAGCGAATGATTTTGCTTTTATCAAAAAATCCTTGCTCGCCAGAAAATTTCAGATCCTGATCTTTTTCCAGTGTGCTATTTCTGTCAGACATTAGCCGTAAGACCTTTTCACTATTCTTATTATTACCATATCATAAAATGAAATTGACCCATAGGTCTTTCTCTTATGGAAAATGCCTTATTTCGAATTAATAAAAAATGATTTTATTAAATGCTAAAATTTTCTAAAATTCATATTAAAATTAATCTTCCCAAAAAGATTTATAATGTTAGATTGTATCAGACAAATTTGGAATCATGGTATTCTGTATGGTCAATGAGCATTAAATTCTCTCAAACTTTTCCTTCTATCTTTAAAGGGGTATTCTTTCCCATTCTCTTATGGATAATCTTGACGCCCTGGTCAGCCTGGTTAGATTTAAAAGTCAGCCATGCATTTTATGAAAATGGAGTTTTTGTCTCCCATCCTTTTTGGGATTGGATGTATCTCTATGGCATTTGGCCTGCTTGGCTCCTGGCGGGCTTGGCTTTAATTGGATTTATCCTATCTTTTATTCTTGTCCCCTCTTACCTGACTTGGCGTATCCCCTGTCTCTACTTGCTTTTGACATTTGCCATAGGAAGCGGGTTGATTATCCATGCTGTGCTAAAAGATCAGTGGGGTCGGCCAAGACCACGTCAAGTCACTGAATTTGGAGGATTGCAACCTTTCCGCGCTTATTACGAACCAAATCGGAGCAATCAACCAGAACCTTCCAAATCTTTTGCGTGCGGACATGCCTCCTTAGGGTATTATTTTTTTGCTCTTGCCTTCTTAGGAAATTTGTATCACTCGCGTTTGCTTTATTGGCTAGGAATAGGATTAGCCTGGGGTTTAGGACTATTGCTGAGCATTGCACGCATTGCGCAAGGAGGGCATTTCCTTTCGGACACACTTGCCTCAGCTTTGATCATGTGGTTGACAGCCTGGGGATTAGCTTATTTTTTACTCGCAACAGGTTGGAAGAATGAAAGGATTGACACCTAAACAGCTTGAAATTTTGCAATTCATTCAACGCTACATTGAGCATCATCATTATTCTCCAAGTTATCGAGAGATTATGCAGCATTTTGAATTGACGTCACCCGGTTCTGTTTACAAACATATTCGGACATTGCAACGTAAAGGAGTTCTAACAGCTGATAAATACTCTCATCGTTCGCTACTACCAATCGAAGCTCCAAAAATTGTTAAGGAATCAACCGATATTCAACTTCCCTTAATTGGCAACTTATCGGTTGGCTATCCTTTAGAGCTTTTTGTCCATCCGCAAACAATTGTCGTTCCCTCTTCTTTAGTGCATGCCCCTGATAATACTTACATTTTGCAAGTTCAAGGCGATGCCCTTTTAGATGAATGGATGCAAGATGGCGATCTATTGCTCATTGAAGCCAGACAAGATATCCAACCGGGGGAAATCATTTTAGGACGCATCAACCAAAACGATACTGTCCTTAAGCGCTATTATCCCGAAGGACAGTACATTCGTTTGGAGAGTCAGCAATCGCAAATTCCATCCTTAACTGTGCGCTATGAGCACATTCAAATTCAAGGTGTTTTGGTTGGGCTGATTCGTCTGTATTAAGCTTCTAGATTGATTCAATTCATCCTAAATTCCTTTCAATTAATTGAGTAGTCTCTCAGGCGCTAGCATTTTGCAAACAGGCCTTAAGCTAAGGGAAGCCAATCAAGCGATTATCTCAAGCTTAGTACCCGAAGCCTTTAATTAATGACCCCAGAAGACAATCTCCGGATCTTGTTTAAGACTTGCATCTGAATATTGAATAGCCATTCCAGACTGTTTAACGGCAGCTAAGACGACCTCTCGATCTTGTTTAAGACTTGCATCTGCATATTGAAGAGCCCAGCCACTTTGCTGAACAGCAGCCAAGACAATTTCTCGATCTTTTTTAAGGCTTTCATCTGCACCTATAAGAGCCCCGCCTTCTTGATTAACGGCAGCTAAGACAATTTCTCGATCTTGTTTAAAGCTTACATCTGCATAGAAAAGAGCACTGCCATGTTGCTGAACAGCAGCCAAGACAATCTCTCGATCTTTTTTAAGGCTTTCATCTGCAAATTGAAGAGCCCAGCCTTCTTGGTTAACGGCAGCTAAGACAATTTCGTGATCTTTTTTAAGGCTTTCATTCGCATCGCCAAGAGCCATGCCATTTCGGTTAACAGCAATCAAAACAATTTCTCGATCTTTTTTAAGGCTTTCATTTATATCAAAACGTCCAAAATAGTGAGCAATTTGAATAAAAATTTTTTTATCATTAAAATTGGGAAATTTTTTAAGAGTGGAAATGACAGATGCGGTCGCCCGGTTCCACAGTGGACTTATATCATCCCAGTAAAGTTTTTCGATAGAGCCACTTTTGAGCCAGGTTAACCTTTGGTCATCACTGCCTACTATAAGAGAGTTCAAAATATGGAGTTGATTTTCAACCAGATCTCGGATGTTTTTATTAGCGCTTCCTTTGTAAAATTCAACATTCCAGTAATAGCGATTCAAAAGAGGAAGAAATAAACTGTTCGGCTGAAATAGATTTGACTTAACCATTAACAATTTGTGAAATCTTACACCTTTTTTTATGAATCGATCAATCAGTTTAAGTTCCTGAGAGGTAAAATCTTTCTTTTGCTCAGTTGAAAGCTGATCTTGAAGCGCCATAGTAGTGGATTCACCATGAGGTTGAAACAGGGCCTGCACTAATGAAATGCAAGGATTCTTCTCAAGAACGCATTTCCATGTTTTACAGGTCAGTAAAACAGAAGAAATGTCACCTAAAGGCTGTTTTTTTTGATTGACAATGTCATCAAAAACAATTCCTAATACATCGTTAGGAATTAATGTATTGAAGTCTACGAGGGATTCTTCTAAAGTGCTTTGGATGATTTGTGAATGAGGGCTGATACTTTTCATCACTATCCTTTAATTAAATGGTTTATTTTAATATGTTGTAAAAGACTGAAATTCATAATTAATCAATTTTTAAAATCATAAATAATTAAACATCAATGAATTATAAAATTTAAACGAATCGTGAGCTTCATGCCTTAAGCTAAGAGAAGCCAACCAAGCGGTTATCTTCAGCTTAGCACCCTCTGGAGCTTTTATTGGCAGCCCAAAAGACAATCTCTGGATCTTGTTTAAGATTTGCATCTGAATATTGAATAGCCAGTCTATTTTGTTTAACAGCAGCTAAGACAACCTCTCGGTCTGTTTTAAGACTTTCATTTGCATATTTAAGCGCCATGCCCTCTTGCTGCACAGCAGCCAAGACAACCACCCGATCTTTTTGAAGGCTTTTATTTACATATTTAAGAGCGATGCCATCTTGCTGCACAGCAGCCAAAACAAACGCTCGATCTTTTTTAAAGCTTTCATCTGCATCATCAAGAGCACAGCCTTGGTTCTGGATGGCAGCCCAGACAATTTCTCGATCTTTTTTAAGGCTTGCATTTGCATATTTAAGAAGCAGTCCATTTTGTTTAACGGCAGCTAAAATAACCTCTCGATCTGTTTTAAGGCTTTCATGTGCATATTGAAGAGCCCAGCCATCTTGCTGAACCGCAGTCAAGACAATTTCTTGATCTTTTTTAAGGCTTTCATTCGCATCGCCAAGAGCCATGCCATTTTGCTTAACAGCAGTTAAGACAATTTCTCGATCTTTTTTACAGCTTTCATTTGCATATTCAAGAGCCGAGCCATCTTGGTTAACGGCAGCTAAAACAATTTCCCAATTTTCTCTAAGGCTTTCCTCTGCATATTGAAGAGCACTGCCATCTTGCTGAACAGCAACCAAAACAATCGCTGGATCTTTTTGAAGGCTTTTATCTGCCTCTTCAAGAGCACATCCTTCGTTTTTAATAGCAGCCAACACAATCTTTCGATCTTTTTTAAGGCTTTCATCTGCAAATTGAAGAGCCAAGCCATCTTGCTGAACAACAGCCAAGACAATTTCATGATCTTTTTTAAGGCTTTCATTTATATCAAAAACATCACGTCCAAAATAGTGAGCAATCTGAATCAAAATTTTTTTATCATTAAAATTGGGAATTTTTTTAATGGTGGAGATAACAGATTTGGTTGCCTGTCGCCACAGGCGACTTTTACCTCCATGGTAAAGCTTTTCGATAGAGCCACTTTTGAGCAAGGTTAATCTCTGGTCATCACTGCCTACTATAAGAGAGTTCAAAATATGGAGTTGATTTTCAACCACATCTCGGATGTTTTTATTAGCGCTTTCTTTGTAAAATTCAAGATTCCAGGAATAGCGATTCAAAAGAGGAAGAAATAAACTGTTCGGCTGAAATAGATTTGACTTAACCATTAACAATTTGTGAAGTCTTACTCCCTTCTTTATGAATCGATCAATCAGTTTAAGTTCCCGAGAGGTAAAATTTTTCTTTTGCTCAGTTGACAACTGCTCTTGAAGCGCCGTAGTAGTGGATGCATCATGAAGTTGAAAGAGAGCCTGCACTAATGAGATGCAAGGATTCTTCTCAAGAACGCATTTCCATGTTTTACAGGTCAGTAAAATAGAATAAATGTCACCTAAAGGCTGTTTTTTTTGATTGACAATGTCATCAAAAACAATTCCTAATACATCGTTAGGAATTACTGTATTGAAGTCCACAAAGGATTCTACCTCAGTGCCTTGGATAATTTGTGAATGAGGGCTGATAGTTTTCATCACTATCCTTTAATTAAATGATTTATTTTAATATGTTCTTCCACTCCTAATAAAAAAAATAAATAAATTTTAATTATTAATTTCAGGAATAAACAATAATGATATTCATGTAATTTAATACAAGTTAAAAATAATTACAATAAAAACATCACAAATCAATTGATTAAGTATTAAAACCAGTTTGAATAGTAGGCTCTAATGTGCATCCACAGCAAGTACAAGTACAGCGGGGTCGAAGAGGAGAACAGGTTGTTCCCTGAAGAAAAGATCTTTATTACATTCACTTGAGTGTTGAGAAATAACTATACTGCTTTGCAGAACTTAAAATGGGAGTAATAGTTTGCGGCGGCAGCCTCAGCAAGAGGTGTAAGCCCCGTGTGTAAGATCATGCGCCTTCTGGCGCATGACTGGAACGCGGGGACTATTCCACCACTCTCTGGAGCCCGGGAACGGGCGAAAGAAGCTAGCGATTCTTTCCATGCTCTGTAATTCAAAAAATTGTTCTGATTTCATATGCCCTGGTTGGACTGATTCGTCTGTATTAAGTTTTTAGATTGATTCAATTCATCCTAAATTCCTTCGAATTAATTTTGTAGTCATCTCCAGGCGCTAGCACTTTGCAAACAAGCCTTAAGCTAAAGAGATCCTCTCAGCTTAGTGTCCTCTGTATTCTCTAGAGGCAACCGAGACAATCTCGGGATCTTGTTTAAGACTTGCATCTGCATATTGAATAGCGAGTCCATGCCGTTTAACGGCAACTAAGATCACCTCTCGGTCTGTTTTAAGACTTTCATTTGCATATTTAAGCGCCATGCCATCTTGCTGCACAGCTGCCAAGACAACCGCTCGATCTTTTTGAAGGCTTTTATCTGCATATTTAAGAGAGAAGCCATCTTGCTGAACAGCGGCCAAGACAACTGTTTGATCTTTTTGAAGACTTTCATCTGCATATTCAAGAGCACAGCCTTGGTTCTTGATGGCAGCTAAGACAACTTCTCGATCTTTTTTAAAGTTTGCATTTGCATATTCAAGAGCATAGCCATTTTGTTTAACGGCAGCTAAGATAATCTCTCGATCGGTTTGAAGGCTTTTCTCTGCATAGTGAAGAGCCAAGCCATTTTTCTGAACGGCCGCCAAGACAATTTCCTGATCTTTTTTAAGGCTTTCATCTGCATCTTCAAGAGCCAAACCCTGTTGCTTAACGGCAGCCAAGACAATTTCTCGATCTTTTTTTAAGCTTTCATCTGCATATTCAAGAGCCCAGCCATCTTCGTTAACAGCAGCTAAGACAATTTCCCGATTTTCTCTAAGGCTTTCATCGGCATATCCGAGAGCACTGCCATCTTGCTTAACAGCAGACAAGACAATTGCTGAATCTTTTTGAAGGCTTTTATCTGCATATTCAAGAGCCAAGCCATCTTGCTGAACAACAGCCAAGATAATTTCACGATCTTTTGGGAGACTTTCATTTATATCAAAAACATCACGTCCAAAATAGTGAGCAATTTGAATAAAAATTTTTTTATCATTAAAATTGGGAATTTTTTTAAGGGTGGAGATAACAGATACGGTTGCCTCCCGCCACAGGTGACTTCTACTATTAAGGTAAAGTTTTTCGATAGAGCCACTTTTGAGAACGGTTAACCTTTGGTCATCACTGCCTAATATAAGAGAATTCAAAATATGGAATTGATTTTCAACCACATCTCGGATGTTTTTATTAGCGCTTTCTTTATAAAAGTCAAGACTCCAGGTATAGCGGGAATAGCGATTCAAAAGAGGAAGAAATAAACTGTTCGGCTGAAATAGATTTGACTTAACCATTAACAATTTGTGAAGTCTTTCTCCCTTCTTTATGAATCGATCAATCAGTTTAAGTTCCTGAGAAGTAAAATTCTTCTTTTGCTCAGTTGATAACTGCTCTTGAAGAGCCGTGGTAGTGGATTCATCATGAAGTTGAAACAGAGCCTGCACTAATGAGATGCAAGGATTCTTCTCAAGAACGCATTTCCATGTTTTACAGGTCAGTAAAATAGAATAAATGTCACCTAAAGGCTGTTTTTTTTGATTGACAATGTCATCAAAAACAATTCCTAATACATCGTTAGGAATTACTGTATTGAAGTCCACGAGGGATTCTTCCGAAGTGCTTAGGATGATTTGTGAATGAGGGCTGATAGTTTTCATCACTATCCTTTAATTAAAGGATTTATTTTAATATGTCCTCCCACTCCTAATAAAAAAAACAATAAACAATTTTTAATTATTAATTTTAGGAACAAACAATAATGATATTCATTTAATTTAATATAATTTAAAAATAAATACAATAAAAACATCACAAGTCAATTGAATTTTGAATTGGGTATTGAGTAGGTATTAAAAGCAGCTTGCTCTGTCATTTAAAGATGAATATCTTAAATTCTTGAAACATCATTACGTAAAATATGATGAAAGATTTGTATGGGGATGATCACATTCACTATTCTTACGCTGCTCCGCAGCTAATGATTTTTGGATACACCCCCACATTCCGCTTCAGACCTACCGGCCTTACGCTACATGCGGGGCTTCCCACTTTTATCGCTCCGCGATAGAGCAAGAAAGATGAGTTAGCACTGTTCTAATCATTCAATTTCTCTTTTTTCATCGGAGAAAATTATAAATCATAATCATTTTAATTTAAATTATTTAGGTAAGCTCCCTGGGATGCTAGTATTTTGCAACACCCCTGATCCGAATCTATTAAACTTTTAGACTTATTCGATCTATCGTAAATTTCCTTTTATTGCTTTAATTGGAAATAATTGTTGAATTGATCATCATAGGCAACAAAGTAGTGCAGTCATGCCTAGAACTAGAATGATTGTGTTCATGCTTACGCTTAGGCCTTACCGTCACACTAACTGGAAGAGATTGATTGCCGAATTGATCAACAGAAACGACAAAATAAGTGGTTCTACCTCGCCTTGCAGTGCGATCTTGATAGGCAAATTTATTTTTACCAAAATGAGCAGGAATTATGGCCAATAGTTCAGTTAAAGCTGGATCAAGAAAAATACGATAAGCCACAGGTCTTTCAGTGCCGCATTTTTTATTGGGAACCTTCCATGTAATAAGGTTGATGATACCATAATGACTCTTTTTTTGCTTTCCCTGTACATCTCTTGGTGGACAAACAAGATTAGAAACCTCAGCCGTAAAAGTAAAGCTTGGTCCAACCACACTAGTGCCATTGCAGGCGAGTACACTCACAGAAACAACCGCACCTGCTGCAACTCCAGAAGGAGCAATGACAACCAATGTCGTCCCGTTTTGGCTGACAATCCCTCCAGGAGTTGTTCCAAAGAAAACTTCTTGAATATCAGTTAAATTTGTTCCGATAATTGTCACTGTTGTTCCAGCAGGTCCACTAGTCGGTGCGATGCCCGTTATTGTTGGAGTAGAAGGACATGTGTTTGTAAAAGTAAAGGTTGGTCCAACCACAAAATTGCCATTGCATGTGAGTAAACTCAAAGAAACAACTGTACCTGCTGCAACTCCAGAAGGAGAAATGGCAACCAATGTCGTCCCGTTTTGGCTGACGATCCCACCAGGAATTGTTCCAAAGAAAACTTCTTGAATATCAGCTAAATTTGTTCCTGTAATTGTTACTGTTGTTCCAGCAGGCCCATTACTTGGTGCGATGCCCGTTATTGTTGGATTAGGCGGACATGTGTTTGTAAAAGTAAAGGTTGACCCAACAACAAGAGTGCCATTGCATGCGAGTACGCTCACGGAAACAACTGTACCTGCTGCAACTCCAGAAGGAGCAATGGCAACCAATGTCGTCCCGTTTTGGCTGATGATCCCACCAGGAGTTGTTCCAAAGAAGACTTCTTGAATATCGGTTAAATTTGTTCCAATAATTGTTACTGTTGTTCCAGCAGGTCCGCTGGTTGGTAAGATGCCCGTTATTGTGGGGGATTAAGTCAAATAAATAATGCTTGTGCTAGTAATTGAATAGGATAGGAAATTTTCAACTGTAGATGTGCCGTATCCTGATGAAATAAACTCCAACAATCAGGACTTGCGACAATGAGAGTTGCTTGTTTGGGCAAGTTGGAGATCTTGTGCCGACTTAATGCTAACGCATGTTCAGGATGCAAAAGAACCTCTCCACCATATCCGCCACAACAAGCATGAGGCTGTGAAATAGGGCGTACGATCAACCCTTCAATTCGTTGAAGCAAACGCCAAATGGGATCCTCTTGCCATCCTTTTTTAGATCCACAGTAAGGTTGATAATACACCTCCTGTGGCGGAAGGCAAAGCCTCAATTGCTGTTCATCCAAAAGGGTTTCTATCCACTGATAAACATCAAGAACATCGGCTTGGCAATGTCTATTCACAAAGCATTGGCATCCCATTGACAGAAAATAGGTCTGCGAAGGCATCCACTTTAAAAAAGCTTGAAGCGTTTTTCTTTGCAAAGCAGTCGCTTTTTGTTGCTCTTTAGGATAGCAAATCCCTTCTTCGCCTCCATGCACCAACCGCTCAAATATCGCTCCGCAGCAAGGCTGCTTATAATCGACTTCCAGAGAATAGCCGAGGCGTTGGACAAATGCGAGGGTTTGCTCAATGACGTCATGCTGAAAAAGATCCTGTACACAGCAAATCGCTAAAACAGGCTGTCCCTTTTGCTTACTTTTGCACTTCTTGATAAAACTGCCTTTGTTTTGATACGTCACAAAAGGAATTGTTAGCCATCTTGCCCCATAGCTGCGCCACCACCTGTTCCCAATACGCTGAGCAAGCGCAATCCATCGCCGATATTGACTTTGTTCCATGGCAGATGATGGGGAAGCCTTTAATTCTCTTCGCAATTCTTGCACAATTTGGCGCACTTGGCCATAAGGCACATGATGGGGACATAAGGGTTCGCAAGCGTGGCATCCCAAGCATCGGTCAAAAGTGGATAAAGCCTCAGATTGTGGAGAAATGCGCCCATGCAAAAATTGAGCGGCCAAGTGCAAGCGTCCGCGCGGCGATTCATGCTCCCAGCCCGTTGCCTGAAAAGTGGCACAGCCTTCAGAGCAAAGCCCGCAATGGGTGCAAGCAGATTGCAACTGATCAAGCTGGGTTAATTTTTCTTCGAGTTGCTTTTCATCCATGTTCATTTATTTTAAAAAAATTAAAGCTATTCCAAAAACGTTGCTTCCACATTGGCAAAGGGCGCTCTTGTTTTTCATTTGATCGCTGAGTCAGCCACCAAGCGCATTCATTTCTCTCTTGTATCCAAAGATATTCTCCCGGCTCTAAGCGATGGTCCCTAGCCACAATATGGCATTTCAATGTTTGCTGATTCAGAAAATTTTTAAGATGCAACCTCTCTCCCTGCTGGCAAGCTATTGAATAATTGGGACATGCGTGAGAAAAAGCTTCCATCTCTTCTGGCAATCCTGAAATTTGCGCAAAAATAAATCCTTGATCAGTCGGTTGTCCCGATCGCACAATTTCTAAAGACTCCCATGTTGAAGCGCAGTGTTTAAGATCATCCACTTGTTTCCATAATGCCTCTGGTTGGCGAAATTTCCAAGCTAGACGTAAACGCACCGGCGGAAGAGGAGAAGTTTTTAACATGATTTTGATAATGATTCCAGGCCAAGAGTGCAATCCCCACATCAGTTGATGCAAACCAGGACCTGCCGCAGCACTACGATGCTGCCCTCCCCATTTGATTTGGCTGCCATCCCAGGCCACCCATTCAATTCCTAAAATATTTTCTGGCAGTCCTTCTGAGCGATAACGCATGCCCGACCCTTTACCAGATAAGATCAACCCCGCAACTGAGCGCTTGGGAGAAGCTAGAGGATCTTCTTCTACAGCCACTTCTTGATTTCTTTCAAAAAGAAATTGTTGCAAATGAGAAAGCGTACATCCCGCTCCTGCTTCAACGACTCCTTGCTCATGCCATACGAGGTGCGAAAATGCACGAGCAGAGACAATGACAGAACAATGAGCTGCAGGCCTCACACTTGTTCCTTTTCCCTGGACATGAAAAGCAATCCCTTCTTCTCGAAGAAGATAAAGCAAAGCGGCCAATTGAGAAGCCTGCTTAGGAGCTAAAAGAAAACCTTTCCAATCGGATGAACGCACTTCAAATCGCTCATCTAGTAATAACAGCTGATCGATACATTTCCAAGGCGTTTGTGCTCCAGGCTGTTCGCTCATCAAACCTCTTGTGGAAAAAAGCGTTCTCTGCCAAATAACTCTTTAGGGTCAAATGCTGCCTGCAGGTTTCTCCAAGCCTTTTGAGACTCTTCTGTCCAAAAGAGTGGCATATAGGATCGCATTTGCATTCCCACGCCATGGCAGCTTGCCAATAGGCCTTGTTGACGATTGACAAAATCTGTCCACCAAACCAAAAATTGCTCGATTTTCTTGGTAAAGGAATAAACAGTGTCTTTCGCTTGCAAAATCAGATGCAAACTCCCTGCTAAGACATCTGCTTGCTGAAAGCATTCTAATTGAAGGGATTGAGCTTGTTCCATTGAACATTGACAAGCTTCTGGTAATTGAGTGGGATTAAAGACAGCACTTATAACAACAAAAGTTGCACGTGATGGGATAAAATCTTTGCTTGGCTCTCCAGACTTCTCTGTTGGCTGGATTCCTGGTAAACACTTGGCAAGATAAGCAGCAGTGCTCGGCATGCGCCAAAGCTCTCCTTCTATTCCTAAATAAAACTGATTCTGAAACCAAGTCACAAACGTCAAGGAATGAAGTAAGTGCAATAGAGGTAGCTGAATCAAAAGCTCTCTCCAAGACCCTGCATAGCAGAATTCTTGACATTGAGAAGATGTCTTTTTTAATCGCACTTTCATTTCAATGATGACTCCCCATAATCCTTCTGCTCCGCATACCCATGCAGTCGGGACCTCCAAGATCTGACCTTGCCCATCCACAAGAGTGACGTGTTCAATGGCATTATAGATGGGCTGTTGTTGTTGGTGGTAGCCTCTGGCATGACAACTTAAACAACCCGCCAATCCGGCTACTCCTTCAGTAGCTAATGAAAGAGGAAAATGCCAACCCTCAGCTGCAACCCGATAATTGAGCTGGCGAGTTGTCACTCCTGGCTCGATTGAAAGCGTTCCTCTTTCAGGATCATAGTCTCGCATTTGCTTAAAATGGCCCGTCAGCAACACGATTCCTTCTGAGCTGGGTGCGCAACTTCCCATTAAACTTGTTCCCCCACAGCGGACAGTCACCGGAATAGTCAGTTGATGACAAACCTTCAAAAAAGGAGAAATGCTTGCAGTTGTATGAGGACGAAAGACTAAGAGAGGAAGTTTGGCATGCAAAAATTGTGCATCGCGTTCATAGCAGGAAAGCCATTCGGACGAGAGATCATACGAAAGAAATTCTCCCTCTTTTGCACAACTTTCCCTCAACCGCTGATAACGCTGAAAAAAAGGAGAAGCAGCCGATTGTTTCCCTAAAAAATACAGGGAATGAGAATGAGAGTTATCCTTCATCTTCTAGTTCATCGGGTTCAGGCTCAAAGTCTTCTAGCGTTTTTGATTTGCGGCCAGCCAACATCCGAATGATTGCTAACGTCCATGCAATCAAGACATAGCTCCATGAAAGAATCATAAAGACAAGGGCAAAATAGTGCAAAATGCCATAAAAAATTAAAACGGCAGCCAACACAGTAAAAAAGACCATGCGAAAAGAAGCGACCCGAATTTCTAAGGTTTTAATACTGGGAAATTTCCAGCGACTGATCATGCAATATCCAAGTAAAATCAACGCCAAAGATAAAATCCACACTTCCGCCGCCACAGAAAGAGCCACAACGGATTGAAAATCTTCCGAAAAAAGAAATAAATTTAAAGAAACAGCTGATGATGCAGCTGCGGGAATAGGCAATCCAGTAAAATGTTTTTTTTGCGCTTTCGCAAGATCAGCATTGCTTTTTGCTTCTAGGGCATTGACATTGAAGCGCACAAGCCGCAGAACTCCGCAAATAGAAAAAATAATTGCTGCAATTGTGGCTAAAAAGGAGAGTTTTGTGCCAGGGACAACTGATAAACTTTTTAAAATGATCACTGAGGGCGCGACTCCAAAAGAAATCGCATCGGCCAAAGAATCAAAAATTCCACCAAAATCACTTTCTGCTTTAATTGCCCTTGCAATCGCTCCATCCAATAAATCAGCAAAAGAAGCCAGCAATAAAATTCCAGTTACAGCCAGCAACACCTGACCATTAGCCTCTCCGACACCTATCATATTCATTTTGAATATGACAAATAATCCGCAAGAAAGTCCAAATGCCGTGACGACATTCGGCAACAAAGCGATTTTCTTTAATTTTTTTGCATCCATACTATGCTCATGAGAAAAAGACATTTCGATCAATCATAAATACTTAATCTTTTGTATACAACTATCTTATGCTAAGGATAACATTCTCGCTATAGCTAAAAATTATTTGACTTTTTTTAATAATTCGCTAAGCTCAGCACAGGAAAACCTATAGGAGGAATTATGCTACGCTGGGCCATTATCTTTTTTATCATTGCAATCATAGCTGCTGTGTTAGGTTTTGGTGGAATTGCAGCAACGGCAAGTGGAATTGCACAAATCTTATTTTATATTTTCTTAGTCCTATTCTTAGTTGCACTGTTAATAGGATTATTAGGTGGACGCACTCCTCCTACTCCACCCCTTTAGTACTCGTTTTACACGAGCTTTGGTTTGGGGTTTTTAGTTGCATCAAAGCTCTCTTAATGGAGAGCTTTGATGCAACCTAAATGCCTAACAACCCAACAATCAGGTGACTCGTAAGCTATGATTCCAAGTGCACGATTCCTATCTTTATCCTTTTCTTTATTTATCCTCTGAAGGAGAATCTCTACATGCAATCTTTTGACCGATCTTTTGAGGATACGGCTTAAACTACAAGGAAAACGCACATGTCAACTCAGTCCTCGCGCCTTCGATCTGTTGGACAAGTTTATCATCAGTTTAAACTCATCAAAGCGGTTGAAATTCCTGAGCTGCAATGTCTACTACGCGAATTAATTCATGAGCCTAGTGGTGCGCGCATCATGCATATTGAAAATGATGACCCAGAAAATTTGTTTTGTCTTTCTTTTCAAACTCTGCCCTATAATTCAAATGGAGTTGCTCATATTCTGGAGCATACTGTCTTATGTGGCTCGCAAAAATTCCCAGTTAAAGATCCTTTTTTTGCCATGAATCGCCGCAGTTTAAACACGTTTATGAACGCTTTAACAGGTGCTGATTTTACCTGTTATCCAGCCGCCTCTCAGGTCCATAAAGACTTTTATAATCTTTTAGAAGTTTATTTAGATGCGGTGTTTCATCCTCTTCTCAATGAATTCAGCTTTTTGCAAGAAGGGCATCGCTTAGAATTTAACCAACCTTTGGATCCCAAAACTCCATTAGAATTGAAGGGAATTGTTTATAATGAGATGAAAGGAGCTTTATCGGCTGCGACAGCACGCTTATCAGAGGCTATCAATGAAACGCTTTTTCCTCATGTGACGTATGGCCACAATTCGGGTGGAGATCCTAAAGAAATTCCCCAGCTCACCTATGAAGAACTCAAACAATTCTATCATACATTTTATCATCCCAGCCGCTGTCTATTTTTTTTCTATGGAAATATGCCCTTAGAACAGCACCTTAATTTTATAGCAGAGCACACGTTGAATCATACGCATCAGCTCCCTCCTTTGCCTCCCATCCCTCTTCAACCTCGTTTTACATCGCCTGTTTATCGCGAACTCACTTATCCGATTGCTCCTAATGAAGAGACCCATGAAAAGTCACTCATTGCTTTTGGATGGTTAACTTGCCATATTCTCGAACAACAAGAAACTTTGGCTCTTAATATTCTTGAAATCATTTTGATGGATACCGATGCCTCACCACTTAAAATGGCACTTTTGCAATCGGGTTTATGTAAACAGGCCAATTCATTTATCGACGTCGAACTTAATGAAATTCCATGGGGAATCACGCTTAAAGGATGCCAGGCTAAAAATGCAGATGCATTAGAAAAATTGATTCGAGAGACTTTAAATCGCATTTCTCAAGAGGGTATTCCTCTTCAACTGATTGAAAATGCCATTCACCAACTGGAATTTCATCGCAGTGAAATCACAGGAGATCATGCTCCATTTGGCCTCTCTCTTTTTATGCGGTCAGCGCTGCTTAAGCAACATGGAGCAGATCCTACGGAAGGATTAATGATTCACTCCTTATTCAATCGCCTGCGTCAAGCCACATTGGCTGATCCTCATTATTTCAGCCATTTAATCAAAAAACATCTTATCGATAATCCTCACTTTATTCGTATTGTGATGAAGCCCGATCCTCAACAAGGAGAAAGAGAGGCGCAAGCAGAAAAAAACTTCTTAGCAGCTATCCAAGAGGATCTTTCTTCCAATCAACTCCAAGCTCTTGTGGATCAGGCTGCACAATTGGCTGAATTTCAAAAGAAACAAGAAGAAGAAGACATCGAAATTTTGCCTAAGGTTGCATTAAATGATATTCCTTTAAGCGCTAAAGATTACCCTTTAATTCAAGAAAAAGTTGGACAACTGACAGTCTTTCATCACCATGTCTTTACCAATGACATTGTCTATGCAGATTTGATCTTTAATCTTCCTCATCTTGAAGAAAAAGATCTTGCCTATCTCCGCTTATTTACCATTGTTTTGACACAAGTCGGCTGCAATACTCGCTCTTATCAAGAAAACCTGGAATGCATTCAAGGCAATACAGGAGGAATTGGAGCGGGGATCAGCCTGAATTTACAAGCAGCCAACCATCATCAATTCTTTCCCTCTTTTCATTTACGCGGCAAATCCCTTTATCGCAAAGCATCTAAACTCTTTCCTCTTTTACATGAAATGGCAGCTACAGCTCAACTGAATGATCTCAAGCGCTTAAAAGAAATCATTTTCAAGCATTTTACGGGAATGGAAAGTCGCTTAAATCAAAGTGCTCTTAAGTATGCCATTAATTTATCAGCGAGTGCTCTCAATGAAGCCTCACGAATCGCCAATGATCTTTATGGTTTGAATTATTTCTGGAAAATTCGTGATCTTATCAAAGACTTCGATCGGCAAGGTCCCTACCTCCTTGCCAAGTTACAAGAGATACAAGAACGAATCACTTGCTTAGAGAATCCTCATCTCGTCATTGGTTGTGATGGAGTCATGTATAATCAGCTCAAAACCCATGGCTTTTATGGTCTTAAAGATATTAAAACCTCTCCTTATCAACCCTGGCAGGGAAACATTCCCCTCGCAACAGTTCCACCGCAAGGAAGATTGATTGCATCACCTGTCGCTTTTATTGGGAATGTCTTTCCAACAGTTTCCTATACTCATCCTGATGCTCCAGCTCTCAATATTGCTTCCTTTTTGTTTGATAACTTGACTCTTCATACTAAGATTCGAGAGCAAGGAGGGGCTTATGGCGGAGGCGCGGTCAGCAACCCCATGTCGGGCAACTTTTATTTTTATTCCTATCGCGATCCAAATATTGTGTCTACATTTAAAGCCTTTGATGAAGCAGTTCAATCTGTCATTCAGGGAAATTTTGATGAATCGGATTTGGAAGAAGCGAAATTCGAGATGATTCAAGGATTAGATACTCCCGTTTCACCTGGTAGCCAAGCCGAAGTCGCTTATGGATGGTGGCGTGAAGGACGCACTTTGACTATCCGCCAAGCTTACCGCAATAAACTTCTAGCCTTAACACGCGAAGAAGTGATAGGGGCGGTAGAGCGCATCGTTTTTCAAAAAATGAATCAAGGATCCCCTGTCGTCTTTGCAAGCAAAGAATTGCTAGAAAAGGCTAATCAAGAGTTATTGGTTGAGGGAAAGGAACCTCTTCTTATCGAACAAGTATGAAAAAAATTGAGTGATTTTTGAATTAGCTGAGAGTTCTCTTGTTAAGGCCTGAAGGGCCGTCATGTTACAGCCCAGGTCGCAGCGAAGCGGAGGCCTGGGTTCTATCAACAAGACATCGAGTCCTGAAAGGACGGCATAAACATGCGACCTTCTATTCAACTATGCCAATTATTGTGAAAAATAAAGCTCATTTTTTGCACAAAATGAACACCCTAGCCCAGGGCGATGCCCTGGAGCTATTTTTATTTGAAGCCTTTCAGGCTATTAAACAAATCAAGCTATTTGGTTATTTAAGAGATATCACTGATTCTTTGATCTCGCTTGCGTAAGTTGAGTTAGCTTAATGCATATGCCCTCCGGATCTGTCAAGGTGGGTCCATAACAGTCAAAATTCATGTAAACGAGTACTAGCTATGTGGGTCCGCAAGATAATAGTTTCTGAATAAATCCTAATGCATTTCGATGAGAGAAATTTTGTAGAAAATTTTCTTTCAACTTAAGCTCCTTTTGCAGAAAATTTAATAGACGGCCATAACAAGAGGCATCTTGAAAGTTTGGGAAAAAGACTTCTTTGCCATAGCGATAAGCGGTAGGGACATCTGCTTCGTAAAAGAAATCCGTTCCTAAAGCGATATGATCTTCTCCACCAAGTTCTAACCAATGAGCAATATGCTTGGGCAGAAAATCTTCAGTTTCACCAATGAAATCATGATAAAGATTTAATCCAATAATTCCACCACGTCGAAAAATTTCTTTAGCAATTTCATCTGTAAGATTGCGAGGAACAGAAGTCACGGCTCGCGCGTTAGAGTGGCTAGCCATTAAGGGAATATTCAATTGATGCCCTTCAATGTAATCAATGACTTCATAAGCTAAGGCATCAGAAGCATGGCTAAGGTCAACGGCAATTTGCTGTTGATGGAGTTCTTCTAATAAACTCTTGCCATCTTCTTTTAATCCCGTTTGAGTTAATGAGCCTCCTCCAAAACGATTCTCAGTGTTCCAAGTCAAGCTAATATATAAAGGTTTAGCAATCGTTTGTGTGATGTGCTTTAAACGTTTGAACCCCTCTTGCAAAGACTCTCCTTCTTCGCAAAAGCTTGAGGCATTTTCAAAGGCTATCACCAGAGCAATTAGTGGAGACTCCAAATTCCATTGCGCAGAATAATGAACAAACTCTTTTGGATAGCGCAAAGGCAATTCTTGATAAAGGTGAGTTTGATGAAGCCCTTTTCGAGCGGAATGAAGTGATGTTTGAGTAAAAACAGGTAGAGTTTGCAACTTCACATGGCCCTGTCGCAACTGTGGGATTGCACAACGAGCAGCGGAATCATAAGGCGTTCGCTGCGAATGCCCTTCTAAATAAAATAAAAGATCGCAATGTAAATCAATAATGGGAAGTCCCATGTCTATACCTCACCTTAAAAAGATTAATTAATAAAATCAAGTTTATTAATTCTAAGAATTTAAAAAGAAAATAATCTATTTATAATTGGTTTTCAATAAAATTATGATAAAAAGGAATTGACATTTGCCTAAAATAAAAAAAGAATCTATTCTTTTTCTCAAATTCAATGGATTGAATAGGGAGAGGTTTACGTGTTTAGCCAGCTTTTTTTCATTCTTCTCGCTTTGATTTTAATGACTTTTACTTCAGGATTACACCTCACATTTTGGGTCGCCGATCCCAATGAAGCCTTTTGGTGGGGATTGGGTAGCTATCTTATTCTTTTGACTCTCTTATATGGGCAATCGAAATGTCAGCCTTCTATGCTGAATAAGCGTTTGCAAGCTTTTTGGTGGCCCTTAGTGAATCTAGAAACGTTGTTTTTTTTGATACTTTACCATTTTGGCTTTGGATCCCAGCGCTTTTTTTTACAAGGTCAACTGGCATCTTATCAAACACCTTTTACTTTAGTCTCTGTGCTGCTTTATTTTCTGGCATTGGGCTGGGCTCATCTCTGGCATGCTTATTTCCAGCTCCATAGCTCTTTAAAAAAAGCATTGAAGCTCGCCTGGAAGCAGTTGTTATTTTTTTGTCCCTTTTGCATTCCCTTTATCACAATGACTCTTCTTTTAGATGGATTAGAACATTTACCCGCCTGGCAAAATGGGACATTGCCTCTTAGTCAAGAGGTCATTTTATTGCTATTTAGCCTTTGCCTTTTAGTTTTAACCTTAATTTTTCTTCCAGCTCTCATGGTCATGTGTTGGCGCTGCCGCCCGTTAGATCGCTTTGACTTAAAGGAGAAATTGGAAAAAATATGCACCTCTTTGCATTTTCGACATGCCGGGCTTAAGATTTGGTCTGTCATGTCCCATTCTTTTACTGCGGGAATCATTGGCGTTGTCCCCGCCTTCCGCTATATTCTTTTTACTCCGGCATTGCTCAATCAATTTAGGCCCGAAGAAATCGAAGCCATTTTAATTCATGAACTTGGGCACAATCGCTACCGGCATCTGCTCTGCTATCCTTTTATCATGTTGGGAATGCTTGTTTCTGGCTCTTTAGTGTTATTGGGATTAGATAATTTTTTTTCATTTATGCTGGAACCCCTCTCTTCCGACACCAATTATTTTACTTTAATTACAGCAATTTTCATCTTATACGCCTTGCTCATGGGATTATATTTTCGCTTAATTTTTGGATTTTTTTCACGTTTGTTTGAAAGACAGGCCGATTTATACATTTTTGAATCTTCGCTTTCTCCCCTCCTCTTAATTCAGGCTCTTGATCACTTAGGTGTTGTAACAGGCTATACACACTCTCATCCCAGCTGGCATCATTTCAGCCTTCAGGAGCGCATTCGCTTTTTATATGAGGCCATGAAAAATCCAGCTTGCATTCAGCATCACCACCGACGCGTCAAAATATGGCTTCTCCTTTATTTCTTTGTTCTTCTGGCAAGCTGCCTGGCTCTTTATTTGATGACTTAAAATCAATAGATGACCTAATGTGTAGGAGAAAAAGGAATTCTCATGATGACGGCAGATTCTCCGCTTTCTTTGGGAGCAATGAAAAAATGGATTGAGACTAAGCGTCCGCAATGGCTTGAAGAGTTTATGACTTTTTTAAGCTTTCCCAGTGTGAGTTCAGAGCCCCAATTCAAGCAATCAGTTTTGGAATGTGCCCAATGGCTGTCTCATTACTTAAAAGATCTTAACTTTGAAGTTGAATCTTGGCCTACGACTGGATATCCGGTCATTTTTGCCTCTAATATGCAAGCGGGACCAGACAAACCCACTCTCCTCATTTATCATCATTATGACGTTCAGCCCGCAGATCCCTTAGAAGAGTGGTTATCTCCCCCTTTTCAGCCTACTTTGCGCAATGGACAGATCTTTGCGAGAGGAGCTCAAGATAATAAAGGACAATGCTTCTATGTCCTTCAATCTCTCAAACTTATACAAGACCTTACTCATTCTTTTCCCCTTAATATTAAGCTATGCATTGAAGGCGAAGAGGAAATTGGCAGCGCTGGCCTTGCCCAAGTGCTAGCTGACAAAAAAAAGCAACTCAAAGCAGATTATGTCGCCATTGTGGATTTAGGCCTGCGTAAGGCAAAAATCCCCGCTTTGACATTAGGCATTCGAGGCATCATCACCATGGATATAGAAGTCCAGGGATCGAACATTGATTTACATTCGGGTTCTCACGGAGGAATTGTCCCCAATCCCATTCATACCCTTGTCACTTTATTGGCTAGCCTACGCGATGATCAAGGACGCATTGCGATTCCGGGATTTTACCAAGATGTCAGAGAGATGTCAGTAGAAGAGCGCTCTCGCGTCTCTTTTCAATTTGATTTAAATGAATATCATCAGCAAACGGGCGCTTTTCCAACAGGTGGAGAAATTGAATATTCTGTTTTGGAACGAGCTTGGACTCGCCCCACTTTGGAAATCAATGGCATTCAAGGCGGATATACGGGCAAAGGATTTAAAACGGTCATTCCAGCCAAGGCCTTTGCCAAACTTTCTTGCCGCCTAGTGCCTGATCAACAACCTACTGAGATTGGAGAATTAGTTGCCAAATTTTTGAAAGATAACGCTCCGCCAGGCATTCAGGTCACGGTCCACGTTCATCCAGGTCAAGGCAGAGCAGTGCGCATTAGCCCCAATGCTGGAGTTGTGAAAGCCTTTGCCAAAGCCTTTGAAGAAGTATTTGAAACGCCTTGTGAGTTTATTTTTGAAGGAGCCTCTATTCCCATCGTACCTGAATTAGCAGAAGCTTGCGGCGGCGATACGATTTTATTGGGATTAGGCTTGACAACTGATCAGATTCATGCGCCAAATGAACACTTTGACTTGGATCGCTTAGAAAAAGGAATGCTCGTCATGGCGCGAGCCATAGAACTTCTTGCCCTCCAAGCTATTAAAAACTCTTAAGTATTAAGTAAGAGATGAGCGTAGGCTAAGCAGGGTATTCAGTCACCGCGCCGCGCTTCGCCAAAGCTCATCTCTTAACTTAACGCCTAAGGACTTTAAAGCCGTCCCAAGAGACAAAATCTCATGTAATGGACCACTAAAAGCTCTGAACTCATCCATTAACCCACAATAATAGGTTGTTGTTGATGAAGTTCAACAAAACGATAATGGATTTCTTGGGCATCTTTTACATTACGCGTACTAAAACAGCTATATCCTAGCTTAAACAGAGTAGCCACACCTACAAGAGCTCCAAGCGCAACCGCTGTGGTCATTAAAGCAGGCGAACTCATTAAAGCTCCTGCAAAACCTACTCCACCTGCGATAAAAGCGAAAATAAGAAGGGCAATATTTTGCGTACGGCTAGTTTGCTTTCTTTGCAAAATAGCGTCTGTTCTGCTGACTATGTCTTCTACATTAGATTGATAATCATCTTCATAGCAAACTTTGTTAAAGTTCCAACAATCTTTCAATTTTTCAAATCCAACGTTTTCTTCGGCCTCATCTTCTCCTTGAGCAATAGCCTTGCCGGCAAAATAAGCCGTCACAAGAGCAACAGTCAACCCAATGGCTCCAACTAATAGGCGAGTTCCGGTATCCTCTTTTTTCTCAACATCCTTTCCTCCCCCATTATGATGATGGTGATGAACCTCTGTTTTATTGTTAAACATCTCCCAACGTCTATCTGACAGATCAATGTTTATAGGAGCTAACGGTGTGATAACTGGCTGCACAACTTTAGCTTGACCAGAAGGGGTAGAGGAAGGAAATTTAGGGGTTGGTTGATAGAGAATAGAGCTGGAAACTTCAGCAGCTTTTGCAAGCAACTTCTCTGTCTCATGATGGACATGTTGAGTCACTACCGGTTTAGGAGGAATGATTGGAACTACCAATGACTGATAATAGCGAGCATCGACTGGCGTCAACTGCTGATAATAGTTAGGATAAACTGGCATAGGCTGCGAAGGAGCCATTTGCATGTTGTCTTCGAAATCAGGAGCGGAAGGAGTAACTGGATAGCTAAAAGCATCAGAATTGCTATAATTTAGACCTGGATTATAACCTGCATTATAATATGGATTCACAATATCACCTCTTTATTAGATTTTATGTATTTCATTTTCATACTAGTAATTATCAACATCAAAATTAAGTTTGAATAAATCAAATTTAAATAATGGATAAATTTTCATTCAATGCTCGAAAAATTTGTAATATCTTACTGATCTTCAGTGCTGCATTTCAAATAAACTTTCTTGACAAACCAAAGAAAGGAGGAGTAAAAAAGAAGTTCATTCAATAAATAATTAAGGAGTTTTATCATGCATTATTATTCTTCCTTCTTTTTCAAATTTGCTATTGTGTTATCTGGTGTAGCCTTGGCAACAACGTCTTTTATGTCGGGATCGCAACAGCAAGAAGCACCTCCACTCGATGGCAATCGGACAGAAGATATTCGTCGTCTACCAGGAAAGGAAACAGTGGCTGATTTTAGAGGAGTAGCCAAGAAGGCCATTCCCGCTGTGGTTTCCATCAAAGTTCAAAGTAAAAAAAGACCTTCTATGTTGGGTAATGAGAATCAGTTCGAAGAACCTTCCGACCTCTTTGGCAATGACGATCTCTGGAACTTTTTTGGACTTCCAAAACGCGAATCTCGCTCCCAACCTTTCGCTGGACAAGCTTCAGGAGTGATCGTCAATCCCAATGGTTACATTTTAACGAATAGTCATGTCGTGCATGGGATGGATCAAATCAACGTCCAATTAAATGATGGCCGCGAGCTTTCTGCCAAAGTGTTAGGCGACGATACTAATAGCGATCTAGCGTTGATTAAAATTGATGCAGATAACCTTCCGTATTTGACCCTTGGCAACTCAGATGATTTAGAAGTGGGTCAATGGGTAGCAGCAATTGGGAATCCTTTTGGATTACAAGCCACATTAACGGTGGGAGTGGTCAGCGCAAAGAGCCGCAACAATCTTGATATTGCACGCTATGAAGATTTCATTCAGACCGACGCTGCAATCAACCGTGGAAATTCAGGAGGTCCCCTTGTCACTTTAAATGGCGAAGTGGTGGGCATTAATACTGCTATTGCCACAACAGTAGCTGCCGGTTATGTGGGCATTGGATTTGCTATTCCCAGCAATATGGCAAAGAATTTCATGGATGAAATTCTTTCAGAAGGAAAAATTACACGTGGATTTTTGGGTGTGACTTTGCAATCTATCGACTACAATCTAGCAAAAGCTTTTGGACTGAAAAAAGTGGAAGGTGCTTTAGTTGCTAATGTGGCGAAAAACTCAGCGGCTGATCGCGCTGGCTTGCAAGTTGAAGATATCATTTTGCGCATTAATCATCGTTCCATTGAAAATGCTGCAACTCTTCGCAATGCCGTTTATATGATGAAACCAGGAACACAAGCAATGTTAACCGTTTTACGCAAAGATCAGCAACTTCAAATTCCCGTTACTGTAGGGGAATACTCTGAAAATGTGACAACCACAAACTTGCAAAAAAATTCTTTAGGAATTGAAGTGAGCAGCCTCACGCCCGAGATCGCACAGCAAATGGGTTATGTGCAAGATCAAGGTGTAGTTGTTACACGTGTGAATCCTGGAAGTATTGCTAGTTTAGCAGGTCTTAAAAAAGGAGCTTTAATCTTGGGTGTGAATCGTAAAAAAGTGACTAATGTCGATGAATTCAATCGCGCCCTCGCTCAATCCCCAAAAGATCAACATGTTCTCCTCCAAGTCAAGCAAGGCGATGTTTATCTTTTCATCTCACTACAAACAGATAATTTAAAAGAATAAATTCATCATGATTTCTTTCAAAGCACAGGCAAAGCTGCCTGTGCTTTTGTGAATTCCCAGATTTTGTCTTTTTTATCATCTATATTCTTTTTAATCCTATCATTTATTTAAATAAATAAACTGAATTTATTTATTTTTAAACATTAATTTTTAATTTGAATAATTAATTTGAATGTAGTATAATAATTTTTATCTTATAAGCACCACAAATTATTAATGAGATATTAAAATGGTCTCTACTCCTTTATTAACTTCTGCTATTCCCTTGGAAAGTAATCTTATTTCTCAGGATTTAAATGAACCTATGAGATTGGATCACAAGGATTTCAATCAACCTACAATTACTCTATCCTTGTGTCAAAAAATAAGTGATACGTATAGCAGTGCGATCCAGGCATTTGTAAAGTTTCTGGATAATCATGAATTCTTTGTTACTGCCATGGTTTTAGGGACCTTATTGCAAGAGCCTTGGCAAGCCATTAAGGCTGCTTTTATGAATCTGAGCAATTGCAAAGAACATTTTAATTTTTATAATCTAAATCCTAAAATTCTTACAAAGGAACAAAGCCAAAAACGACCTATTTTGTTGATTCATGGAAATTATCACAACCAATCTGCGTGGTTAGGCTTAGCTAAAAAATTACAACAAGTTAAAGAATTAGGTCCCGTCTATACAATTAATTTGCCTAATGGAGATATCACTAAAAAAGATTTCGAAATTTTTGTGGAAAAATTCGCAGAAATAGCAGAACAGTATAGTAAATTTAACATCGATCTTGATAACGTTGATGTAGTCGGACACTCTAGAGGTGGAGCTCTCGTGCAGATCATGACTCATCATATGCCACTAGAGGGAATATGGAATACGTGGACGAAAACACCTCTATTTCTTGGAAAAGTCATTAAAATTGGTGCACTGGCGGATCAAGGTGAAATAAATGATTTAAGACAACGGGCACCTGATTTTGCTGATAATATGTACGAAGTCACTGGCAAATATGATATTTTAGTAAGTGGTCAATCTTTCTACGACGCGGATCATCACAAGGAAGTTTCCACAGGTCATTTGGGACTATTGAATTCTCCAGAAGCTCATGACTATATTATTCAATGTTTAGTCGATAAATAGTAATGGGTTAGTCACGCTGTCAACTTAAAGACATGTGTGATGCCAAACGGTATTAGGAAGATGTCATCAACCCTTTTTGCGAAAGGAGCTCAAGAATTTTGGGAATCATCTTTCGCGCAGCTTGACAGCCCGCCTGATAGACGTGCTCAGGATCTTTGTCATCAAACAACCCGACATCGCCAAGCTCAGGTTGAATGACCACATCTGCCCCTTGTACACAACTCTCGCTTTGTAAAAAAAATTTAATTTCCGCAGAACGAGTGGCTACGCCAAATAGATTAGTTGGACAAGTTTCCGGCAAAAGACCACTCAAATCGACGGCAACCACAACAGCTGCTCCTGTTTTCTTAGCTGTTCTAACAGGAACGGGATCAGCGACACCTCCATCCACTAACCAGCGCTGGTAAAGATGCACGGGAGAAAAAACAAAAGGAACAGCCGCCGACGCATGAACAGCAGGAATAATGGGACCTGAATTGATACACACTAATTCTCCAGCTAGCAAATCTGTTGCCACTACATAGAGAGGAATTTGAAGTTTCTCAAAGGATCGACAAGAAAGATTGCGTCTGAGAAAGCTTCTAAGCGCTCCTCCTTGCACTAAACCATAACGACCATACCAAATGTTAATGTCTAATATGTCCCATCTGCGCAAAGGCTTTAAGATCTCTTTAATGTAGGAAGCATTTGGATAATCAGCATATAAAGCCCCTACAATACTACCCGCGCTACATCCTACAATCACATCAATGGGAATCCCGGCTTTTTCAAATTCTGCTAAAACTCCGACATGTGACATGCCCTTTGCTCCTCCTCCTCCCAATACAAGCGCAACCCGTATACACTCAGGAGCTGGCCGCTCTGGTATAGGAGAGGGATGCTCTGGTAATTCAAGCCTAGTTTCACAACTGCTTAATAATAGCAATAGAGCCATCCCAAATAACAATTGCTTGATGAACCTATCCCATAAGGCTAAAGGTTCAAATTTAACCTCTTTTTTCACTGGAAAAAATAATTCTAAAATCATAATCGTCTAAAATTAAATTGTGTATCTATGTATTAATTAACAGAAACTATACGCATTCATCTGTGGTAAATCAATAAAATTCGCCAACTTAAATATTTCTAGCTGTTCTTTAAGTAATTTATTGTCAATTACTTAAAATAAACAATCAGATGTGTAATAAATTTTACATAAATATTATCAATTATTAAAAAATTAATTTATGATAAAATGAAAAATGTAGCCAATAATATATAATAAAATAGTTGAGTTAGATTTAAGTAAATTTTATTAAATTAATTTTTTACATTAGCAGGTTTTTTTACGGATTAATTCTAGCTTGTACATTAAGTGTTTTACTTAAGGTGAATAAGAATTAAATGGGCTCACTATTTTAACTACAGTCATAAAATGGCTGAACAATCCACTAGCGAATTAAGGCATGGTGCATCAATGCAAAAAATTTGAAACAATTTTAAATCATTAGCAAGGGGAAATTGTATGAATTATCAATTATTACTTTTAACAGCAGCAGGTTTCTTTTTATTAGCTCCTGTTACTCAACATCAAATTTATGGAGTAGAGACCTCGAGCTCAGTTATTCAGAATAAGGTGCAAAGCGATGAGGAGATTAACCTAGCTGTTAAAAACGCTATTTCATCAAATAAAGAGATTGCTCAATTTGTTAATAATATTAATATTACTGTCGATAAGGGAGTTGTGACCTTGAGTGGAGTTGTCAATTCATCAAAGGCTAAATCAGATATAGAAGCTAAAGCAAAAACTGTTGTGGGAGTCAAAAAAGTTGTCAATAATATAGAGGTCAAAGCTTAGTTAAACAAAATGCAGGATGTCATCGACAGCTTGCATCATAGCTTATACATAGTAAACTTTTACTCTAGCAGGCAAAACTGAGAGCTACGCTCAATCTTTGCCTGCTAATATGATTCTTTCTTATAGGATCCAGAAAAGCAATTTGAAATCAATTAATTTGCGCCTGATTTCCTTCTTCATTAAGCGCATCTATCTTAGCCCATTAAAATTCAAAATCAAAAAAATTTAATTGAATTTTAATTTTCTAACTCTTTTAACATAAAATGATTAAATAATTATTTTAGTTTACTTACAAGCCATAAAAAATTAAGATATCATCAAGCATATGTTAAAGCATCTTAACAAATGGATCAGAAACGATAAAATTGCAATGACCTTTTAATAATAGGAGGGTAAGATGAAATTAGGTTTTAATCTTTTCATATGGGGATTGATCATTTTTTTAAGAGGAGGCCTTATGGCAGAACAACTCCATCATCCTTTACCTCCATTATGGGTAACTATTAAGGATGACGAAACGGGTTTACAAATCGATTTTCCGCATCGTCCTCTTGAAATGACATTTGATGTTCCATTTCAAAATAGCCCTCCTCAAGGTCACATTCACTTTTATTCTCTTCCTATTCAGAAAGGAGTCTTAGGTCTGAGCATCTTTCGTTCTGTAACAATTCAGTCTAATGGGTTGCACAAAGAGCAGCTCTACCAGTTTTTTGAAACCCTTTTAGTTCCCCATTTCTTTTACAACCCCGAAATCTTTCGGCATCTCCAAGTTTTTAATTTTCATCCAACTGAATTCCATGGGGAAGACTCTGCTTCCTTTCAATTTTCATTTCAGGATCATGGAGTAGTTAAAAAATTAGAGGGCATCGCATTAGTCAAAAATCAGACACTCTATGTTTGTTTTTATTTGGCTTCTGAAAAAGACTTTGATTCGGAAACACTTAAACACTTTTTGAGTTCACTTCAATTACCCACTCATTAATAGCAGCCAGCTTCCTTGCCGGGAAGCTGTATTAGGCTTATTGTCAATGTATGCGATCGTATCAGTGCTTTAAGTTAATAGCTCTAGTACTCAACCACATTAGTTTTGTGTATTTAGATTGCTTCAAAGCCCCGGGGTTGAATTGACGTAAGTGGGTCCATATTGCTAATATTGACCCACTTACGTCAATTCAACCGCGGGAGCTTTCAAGCAGTCTAAATACACAAAACTAATGTGGTTGAGTACTAGTACTCAACCACATTAGTTTTTGCCTATGGGAATGGTTTTAAATCCCTATGCGTTAAGGTAAGAGATGGGTGTAGGCTACGTTGCCGCATTCAGTCGCCACGCCGCTTCGCTCTGGGCTCTATGAGAGGGTTCATGGACCCACCGTTCGGTCGCCCTCCGGGCTCGGTCACGGTGGGCTAGAAACAGTCGTCCTCCGGACTCTAGCGGCATTATCAAAACGCCTTGACTAGCATTCTAGCAGCATTATTATGAAACACCTTACCTAACATTCAATGGCTTCTACATTGGCGCTAGAGTCCGTAGGACGACTGATTCTAGCCCACCGTGACCGAGCCCGGAGGGCGACCGAACGGTGGGTCCATGAACCCTCTCATAGAGCCCAGAGCGAAGCGGCGTGGCGACTGAATGCGGCACGTAGCCTACACCCATCTCTTACCTTAACGCATAGGGATTTAAAACCATTCCCATAGGCAAAAACTAATGTGGTTGAGTACTAGTTTAGCCTATTGGGAGTGCTTCACAGGCACTGGGTTGGGATGAGATGATTCTCTTGTAGTCCTTCAGACTACATGACGAGGGCTAATCTAACCCAGGGCGATGCCCTGGGCTATTTTTATTTGAAGCCCTTCAGGCTCTGAACATTGGACATCTTTTTGTTAACCATCTCTAAAATGATTGTGGAGTATGTACCATTTAATAGGAATGGCCCTACAATTGTTATAGAAGGAGGTCTTCCAAAAATGTCCAATGTTCAGAGCCTGAAGGGCTTCAAATAAAAATAGCCCAGGGCATCGCCCTTGTCATTACCCAAATTTTTCAAGGTTGTTGTATAATAGATGTTTTTCAACAAAGGAGATATTTATGCATACAACACGATATGAATTTGATACAGGCATGTGGGCTTATAAAAACTTTGGGAAAGTTCAGCTATTTGATAAAAGGAGGACGCGGAGATTAGTTGATATGGCAACAAAACTAGCTATGCATCCAGGACAATTTTTTTCCTCTCTTTATACAAAGTGGTATGATATTAAAGCATCCTATAATCTTCTTGATCAAAATGTTATGACACCTGATACCATTCAATCAAACCATCGGGCTTTAGCAACACAAAACATGTTAAATTGGCATGGCGATATCTTACTTATAGAAGATAGTTCAGAATTTGAATGGAATGGACAAGAACCAATTGAAGGTTTGGGTCCTGTAGGCTCTGGCAGAAAAGGGGATCAAGGATTTATTTTGCATTCTACTATTGCTTTAGGAATAAGGAACAAAACCTCTTCAAAAGATCCCTGTGTAAAAATTTTAGGTTTGCCCTCTCAACAATATTATGTGCGTCCTCCTAAAAGAGAGAAGACCCATAAACGAGGAAACGGACAACAAGGGCTCGAGACAGATTTGTGGTCAAAGATGCTTAAAAACCAGGCTCCAAAGAGTAATCAAAATAGATTGATTAGAGTCTGTGATCGCAATGCAGATATTTACGAAGTTCTTCAGGATACTCAGGCATCTGGATATGATTATATCATCCGAGTCAAACATGATCGTGTAGATAATAACGATTGGGAAATTCGTTTGTTTGAAACATTAAGAGAATTACCCCCAATAGGAGCTACTACAATTGATCGCAGAGGAAGAAATGGAACAACAAAAAGAACGATTTCATTGAATGTAAATTGGCAAGAAGTATCCCTACGGGCTCCTGCAAGGCCCGGTTATAGTATTGGGGAATTACCTACGCTGCAAGTGACTGTAGTACATGTTTGGGGCGTTGATCCCGAGGATGGCAGTACGATTGAATGGTTTTTATATACTTCTTTAAGCATAAATAATATTGAATCTGCATATCTTATTGTAAAATATTATTCGCTACGTTGGATGATAGAAGATTTTCATAAAACTCTTAAAAGTGGATTAAGAGCCGAAGATCTTCAATTAGAAAATGCTCATAGACTTTTTGCTGCAATTGCGATTATGAGTATTGTTGCACTTAGATTAGTAGATCTCAGAGAATCTTTAAGGACTAATCCTGATGGCGACGCAAAAGAAAGCGGACTTAGTCAATTTGAAATAAAAGTCCTTGAAACCTATCTTAAAAGGAAGATAAAGACGGTTAAATGTGTAGCGCTAGCGATCGGGAAGCTAGGAGGTCACATTAACAGAAAAAGTGATGGAATGCCGGGATTAAAGACCCTTTGGCTTGACATGAGTAGGCTTATAGATCTTGTAGAAGGTGCAAAGTTAATGAAAATAATAAATTTTTGAAAAATTTGGGTAATGACAAGGGCATCGCCCTGGGTTAGATTAGCCCTCGTCATGTAGTCTGAAGGGCTACAAGAGAATCATCTCATCCCAACCCAGTGCCTGTGAAGCAATCCCACTAGGCTAAAATTAGTGTGGTTGAGAGTACTAGCCTTGAAGGAAGACTAGTCGGTAAAAATGATATCAAAGGTCATCATGCCTTGATGTGGATCTCCCTCTAACACACTTAAGTTAGGTTGATTGGCTACGTTCACCTGCATCTGTTGATAGTTGATTGTGGTGGTTGTAGTAGACTTCCTGACATTATTTGTTTTTTGGATAACTTGTTTGATGAGTTGTATTACCAGTGTCATTGTATGATTTTCAGAGTTGTTATTAGCTTGAACAACAATATCCAAATTTGTTAAGGGGTATCCTTCAGAATCGGGAAAGAGCGTTCCATCTATCACTTTGGTGCTAAATCGGCAGGTTAGGCCAGACTTTCCTTCATAAATGCCGTATTTATTAGGAATCTCTAAACCATCAGGTAATTTGATATGGAGTTGCAACTTATCATCTTGTATAAATCTTTCAATAGTCAAAGGAACTTTTGAAATTTCATAGTTATCGGAGGAAGCTTCAACAAAGCTAAATGTAAAAGCGCAGGTCAAAAGGGTAATAATAAAAAATAAATTTTGTTTCATTTAGACACTCCTATTTATAATTTCGCAGGGAAGAATATTAAAAGTCTTATTTAGTAACAAGATAAATTTGCTTGACCTTCTGTCAATTCAAGGCAGTTGCTATTCGTTTGGGAGAATTTTCAGCCATTTTTGAAAGGCATCAGAGTCGCGAATGGCATCAAATTCTCTCTTCTCAATGATTTTCTGAACATTGGGCAATCCAAGCTGAACAGCGCAACGCAACCAGCCGATAGCTGGAGGTGCTTTTCCCATGATGGCATAGGAAAGAGCATTGATTAGTGCTGTATCAACAGATGGCTCTTGCTGATAGGCTTGCTGGCCCACTTGAACGGCGTCCTCCCATTCTTGGATGCGATAGGCTAATTGCTGTAAAAGACGCAAATATTCAATTGACAAACGGTTTTTGAGTGGATAAAGCCATTCATAAGCTGGCTTAAGATTTCCTTGTTCAGCCAAAATACGCGCTGCATATTGTGTAGCGGTCACATATAAAATTCCCTTTGGAGCTTGTTGACGAACAAAAGAGAATTTAGCTAAAGCTTCTTGAGGATGTCCATTTTTCAGTTCTTCCACACCCTCTTTGACTAAATCTTGAAGCTGCTGATCTGCATCTTGAGGAGCCATGCCCCTGACCTCAGCCCAAGCACGATAGCTTTCAAAGGCCAGCATGAAAAATAAGGCTCCCATTAAAATCTGCTGAATCATAAAAAAATAGAGTCCGATCAAGCTTGCTAGCACGATACTAACGAAAAAAGCTAGCTTAAGTCCACGTATGCCAAATGCTCCTTCCAAGAGAATCCGTAAAAGATGGCCACCATCGAGAGGCAAAACAGGCAATAGGTTAAGAAGGGTCCAAAAAAGATTCACATTGATCGCAATTTCTAAGGCATAAATCAGCATGGCTTTTTTCTCTCCTACAAAGCTCATGAGATAATAAGCGAAGATAAAAGTGATAAAACCAGCCATGGGACCGTTTAGGACAATAATGAATTCTTTCCAACGTTCAAGCCTCGGCCCTTGACGTTTGGTTAAACCTCCCAAACCCACGAGATTGATTTCGGCTGTTTGCCCAAACATTAAAGCGGTTAAAGCGTGCCCATATTCATGAATAAGAACTGAGAAAAGAATGACAACTGACCAAATGGCCGTTCCTAAAATAGATGAGCTATTAAGCCATCCAATCATCACAATCAACAACCAAAAAAAAGGAAAAATATGGATTGGAATACGTCCAGGAATAGAAATCATAGTTATTTACATTCTTGTAGAATTTGTTGCACGGTTAATCCCATTTCAGCGGGTGTTCGACTCACTTTGACTCCAGCAGCACTGAGGGCAGCAATCTTAGTAGCTGCTGTCCCTTGCCCGCCAGAAATAATAGCGCCAGCATGCCCCATGCGCCGTCCAGCGGGCGCCGTTTGACCGGCAATAAAAGCGGCAACTGGTTTAGTGCAATTACATTGAATCCATTCGGCCGCTTCTTCTTCAGCCTTTCCACCAATTTCCCCAATCATCAAAATCACACTTGTTTCAGGATCTTTTTCAAAGAGGTTGAGGATATCAATAAAGGATGTTCCATTCAGTGGATCTCCTCCAATACCTACACATGTCGATTGACCCAGTTTTAATAAAGTCGTCTGCCAAACCGCTTCATAAGTTAATGTACCAGAGCGCGAGACAATTCCAACTTCTCCTTTGCAATGAATATAGCCTGGCATAATGCCCATTTTACATTCGCCTGGTGTAATGACTCCAGGGCAATTGGGTCCAATCAAGCGGCTTGTACGACTAGCACGCATGACTTGATGAACTTTGAGCATGTCGCGAATAGGAATTCCTTCAGTAATACACACAATCAACTCTATTCCCGCTTCTTCAGCCTCTAAAATCGCTTCAGCAGCAAAAGGAGCGGGAACAAAGATCAGTGAAGCATTGCATTGAGTCGCCTCTTTGGCTTCCAAAACTGTATCGAAAATGGGCAGCCCTAGAATTTCTCCTCCCCCTTTCCCCGGCGTGACTCCACCTACATAAGTTGGAGCATAAGCCATGCCTTGCTCAGTATGAAAGCGACCAGCTTTGCCCGTAATACCCTGCGTAATCATTCTTGTATGGCGATTAATCAGAATAGACATATCACCTAAGCTCCTGCCTGTTGAGCCATCTGAACAACTTGTTTTGCTGCTTCTGACAAGTCGCTGGCACTCATAATGTTTAAACCTGAATCTTTAAGAATCTTCTTGCCTTGATCGACATTTGTTCCTTCTAGACGCACAACGAGGGGCACGGGAATATGTAGATCTTTTGCCGCCTCAATGATTCCAGAAGCTAAAGTTTCGCAATTCATAATTCCACCAAAGATATTAACTAAAATAGCTTTTACTTTAGGATCTGAAAGAATAATTTTAAACCCTTCTGCAACTTTCTCCTTGGATGCTCCGCCTCCAACATCAAGAAAATTGGCTGGATGGCCACCGAAGTGGTGAATGAGATCCATCGTGGCCATTGCTAAACCTGCTCCATTGACCATGCAGCCGATATTTCCATCAAGAGCCACATATGCAAGGTCTACTTTTTGTGCTCGGGCCTCTTGTACATTTACTTGAGAAGGATCAAATAAAGCCTTGAGAACGGGTTGGCGAAAAAGTGCGTTGTCATCGACAACTAACTTAACATCTAATGCAAACAGCTCACCTTCCAGGGTTTCGACAAGAGGATTGATTTCTAAAAGGGAAGCATCTGTCTCTATGAAGGCTTTGACGAGGGCATTGACAATATTCGCTCCCTGCTCGGCAATTTTCCCTTTCCATGCCATGAATTTGACCAATCGAATAAGATGGTAAGAACGGTAGAACTTCTCAGGAGGCAGTGGTAAAATCAAGACCTTTTCTGGCTCCTGTTGAGCGACTCGTTCGATATCCATTCCACCAACTGAAGAAGCGATAAGAATGCTTTGAGCTCGCTCACGACTAATTGTCATTCCCAGATAATACTCGTGAGCAATACTAATGGGTGGCGAAACCATGATTTGATGCGCAACAAGCCCTTCAGGCCCCGTTTGCTCATTGATCATTTTTTTTCCTAGCAAATCTTGGGCAGCATCTAATATTTCTTGCCGACCTTGGGCAAATTTGACACCTCCTGCTTTGCCTCGGCCGCCCGCATGCACTTGCATTTTGAGGACAGCCGCTTGCCAGCCTTTCAACTGCAAAAGCTCTTCTAATTCTTTTATGGAGGAAACAACGGCGAATTCAGGTATAGGAATGCCATAATTTTCCAAAACACGCTTAGCTTGAAACTCATGAATATTCATAGTCAATTGATTCTCCCAGAGAGCACTTTACCCTCTAATAGATCTTCCCCTTTTTTCTTTTTCTGTGCTAAGCTTTTTTTAATTAAAGAAAAGAAAAAGGATTGAGCATGGTTTTGCAATTTTTCAAATCAAGTTATTCCAAATTTAAATCAGCTCTTTCCCGTGCTCGTTCTTTATTCGGCCAAAAAATTAAATCGCTCTTTCAAGGAAAGATTGATGAACATACGCTAGAACAATTAGAACAATTGTTATACGAGGCAGACTTTGGTGTTCAGACGGCCAAGGAGTTGACTAATAAAGTACGCGAAATTCATCACCTTAATCCTTCTTTTAAAACCTCCGATTATCTCTCTGCTTTACGATCTCATCTTGTTTCAATCCTTAGTCAACATCCTACAGGGTTAATACAAATCCCTCAAAATCAACTTCCTATGGTTATTCTTGTTGTGGGAGTTAATGGAAATGGCAAGACAACTTCAGTTGCCAAACTTTCTCATTTTCTCAAACAAAATCAAAAAAAAGTGCTGGTGGCTGCTGCAGACACTTTCCGAGCTGCAGCCATTGAACAGCTCGAAATTTGGGCTCTTCGACTCCAGATTGACATCGTGAAAGGTTCGCCTAAAAGCGATCCAGCAGCCGTTGCTTTTGATGCAGTTCAGGCAGCTAAAGCACGGCAATGCGATGTCGTCCTTGTCGATACAGCGGGACGCCTTCATACCAAAACTCCCCTCATGCAAGAGTTGGAAAAAATTAAACGCTCTTGCCATAAAGCCTCTTTAAGTGGACCACATGAAACTTTACTCGTTCTTGACGCCACAACGGGACAAAATGCTATTGATCAAGCCAAACATTTCCATAAATTTACTCCTTTAACTGGCATTATTCTCACTAAATTGGATGGAACCGCTAAAGGAGGTATTGTAGTAGCTATTCAGCGTGAACTTGGCTTGCCCATTAAGTTTATTGGGACAGGCGAGCAGATAGATGATCTACAACCCTTTGACCCTCAAACGTTTGTTGACAATCTATTCGATTAATTCAGTGCCTGGGATGGATACTCCAAACGAGGATAATCTTCCTCTTCCCTGCACAAGATAAAAGACAAGCTCCTGTGATTTGATTTTAGCGGAATGAAGCACCTCTCTTTTATCACAAGCCAATACCTATATTGAGATTAATTCAATATTTTTTTCATTCTTGTTTTAATTTAATTTTTTGACAAAACAATAAATAAAAATTATAATAAAAACAAGGAGGTTAAATAATTATTAATAAAAAATAATAATAATAAATAGTTAATATGTGTTTAGAGGCGAAAGAGGGTAGACCGAGATTAAGCAAAAAGCGATGCTTTTCGTGAGTCAATATTTAAAATTTGCTAGATACAAAGATCGGTCTACCTCTTTTCGCCTCATGAACACATTTACATTTTGTAGCCACTCCTTTCCATAGGAATGAAATAAGCCTGGAATTTAAATTAAAAGTTGGCATTTTTCTTGCATTGCTTAATTGTAAAGCTTTTCCTAAGACGATTGAGCGTGTAATCTTCTTAAGGAAAGAGGGTGGTTATTTATTTAAGAACTGGAGGAATGTATGTATCGTAATCTAAAATCCTTAATTGTTGGTTCGTTTTTCTTAGCGCTGTTCTTCTTACCTTTTAGTTTTAATCAAGTATCAGCTCACGGCGGTGGTGGCGGCGGTGGCGGTGGTGGTCATGGCGGTGGTGGCGGTCATGGCGGTGGTGGTGGCGGCCACGGTGGTGGCGGATTTGGCGGCCACGGTGGTGGCGGATTTGGTGGTCATGGTGGTGGCGGATTTGGCGGTCATGGTGGCGGCTTCGGTGGTCATGGTGGCGGTCATGGTGGCGGCTGGGGTGGTCATGGTGGCGGCTGGGGTGGTCATGGTGGCCATAATTATGGATATGGAGGATACGGGGGATATGGAGGATATGGAGGCCCTGGTTATTACGGCTATTATGACAATGATAGCTACTCTTATCCAGACTATGGCTATGACTCCTATGACAACGGTTATTATCCCTCTGACCAATACTATGGAGATGGTTCTGGACTCTACTTTAATGTAAGATAAGTCAATTTAGGTTGAATTTTAAATAAAAGATACTTCTGTTACAAATTGCAAACCATTGTCTGTTATACGGATAGATCTAACCCGAAAAGAGAAATTAAAGAAATAGCTCTTTTCGGGTTATTTTTTTTTAAAAAAATGTTAAGAGGGAGGCTTGTGAAAAAAAGGAGGTAGTATGTTTCAAAGTTTAAAAGCGAGTTTAATAGGATCATCTTTACTTGCCCTCTTCTTTCTGCCAGCCCACTTTAATCAAGTGACTGCTCATGGAGGCGGCGGAGGCGGAGGCCATGGTGGCGGCGGAGGCCATGGTGGCGGAGGAGGAGGCCACGGTGGCGGTGGCCATGGAGGAGGACATGGCGGTTGGGGGGGTCATGGAGGATATGGAGGGCACGGCGGCTGGGGAGGAGGCCACGGAGGCTGGCATGGAGGCCACGGAGGCTGGCATGGAGGGCACGGCGGTTGGCATGGAGGGCACGGCGGTTGGCATGGTAACTACTATGGTTATTATGGCCCTGGTTATTATGGCTGGGGAGGATGGCCTGGATATTATGGTTATTATGGAAATGGATATGCTCCTTATTACGATTACTCTTATGCCTATCCCTCTTACTCTACTAATTACTACTATCCTTCTTATCCTTATGAAGGCTCCTATTATGAAAATGATAATTCTGTCCCCTATTCGTCTCCCTACCAATATGAGACTAACGAAGGAACAGGTGTATATTATAGTGAATAAGTCAAAAAGGTACTCTCTAGAGAAAGAGAGTTAACTGTTTCATAAAGAAGAGGCATTTTTTAAAATTCCCCTCTTTATCTACCCGAGAAATAAAGATTTTTTCTCATCTTTATTTTTCGGGTTATTTTTTTTGATAAATATGATAAAAAAATATTCGAATAAAAGGAGTGTGATGAAGTACACACTCTTACCCTATTATGAAAAAAAGGAGGTTAGTATGTCTCGTTCTTTAAAATCTTTAATGGCCATATCCTGTCTCGCGCTATTTTTCGCTTCTTCTGATTTCAATAAGCTAGAAGCAGCTGATGGAAGATGGAGTGCTTACAATAATGAGCAGCGAGGTGGTTACAATAATGAGCAACGGGGTGCTTACAATAATGAGCGAGGTGCCTGGGGTGGAAATGGTGGTTGGTGGGGCAATGGAAATAGTGATTGGTATGGCGACTATGGATGGCCAGAATCCAATCATTACTCTGGCGGTTACAATTCTCACCCTGCTGAATATAATGGGTATAACTATAATGGGTCTTACTACAATAACAGTTATCCGTATGACGGACAACAATACTATGGCAATGACGGAATAGGCGCAGGCGCGAATATAGATGGAGCCGGTCTCTATTTTAACGTGCGATAAAGCAAAACATTCATTGAATTGAATAAGATATACAAGCCTCTAAATAATTTAGAGGCTTTTTTTGGCTCTTCTCTTAGCAGGATTTATCTTCACCAAACTCTTTTTCTATCCACGTTTAAAATGCTAAAATCTTTATCACCCAAAAAGCAATAGGTACCTACTCTTGCACTCCAGTAGGAAGTCCATATAAGACCCAGCGTCATCAAAGTCGCTTGAGCAAAAGTATTGTTTGCTCCCAAAACAATACCAAAGGTCATTCCAATGATGCTACAACCATTTGCAACATGTCGAGCACCCCTGCCACATGTTTCTTGTTCCTCAGGAGTTTTGTATTTTAAGTCATTTTCGAGATCGTTTAAATGAATTCTGTGGTTAATTTCTGACATAAATTGAAAACAAATGGATGATACAATGCCTGCGAGAGCCCCTATTTTAGGATTCATTTTAATGTCTTGACCAAACATATATCCAGCATATCCCATAGCAGCTAAGTGTAAAGAACTAAAAGCAATTTGATTCATTTTAATAATCCTATTTTATTTAAATAATTGAAAGGATCAATTCTAGATTCCTTGAATATATACATCAATAATAAAAGTTTTATCTAGTACTCAACCACATTAGTTTTGTGTATTTAGACTCTTTAAAGCCCCGGGGTGGGTGTTCATTTTGTGCAAAAAATGAGCTTTATTTTTCACAATAATTGGCATAATTAAATTGAAGGTCGCATGTTTATGCCGTCCTTTCAGGACTCGATGTCTTTTTGATAGAACCCAGGCCTCCGCTTCGCTGCGACCTGGGCTGTAACATGACGGCCCTTCAGGCCTTAACAAAAGAGATTTAAGTCCCTCTTCTATAGTCCATAAATAGTCCTTTTGTTAAGGCTTAAAGGGCCGGCCCTTCAGGCCTTAACAAGAGATGTTTAAGTCCCTCTTCTATAGTCCCTAAATCATCTTTTTGTTAAGGCCTGAAGGGCCGTCATGTTACAGCCCAGGTCGCAGCGAAGCGGAGGCCTGGGTTCTATCAAAAAGACATCGAGTCCTGAAAGGACGGCATAAACATGCGACCTTCAATTTAATTATGCCAATTATTGTGAAAAATAAAGCTCATTTTTTGCACAAAATGAACACCCTAGCCCCGGGTTGAATTGGCGTAAGTGGGTCCATATTGCTAATATTGAACCACTTACGCCAATTCAACCGCGGGGGCTTTGAAGCAGTCTAAATACACAAAACTAATGTGGTTGAGTACTAGGAAAATACACGAATAAAAAGCTGTCTAAATTCACTGATAAGCTCTATTGAAACAAATAAAGCTAAACAAGAAAGGAAAACTTTCCCGCCAGGCAATTGCGGCTGAAACGGCAGATCCAAAGCATAGCGCCCTCGCCAAGTCATTACAATGGGCAGAAGCCCCAGAAGCAAGGCACAGCCAAATCCTCCGGCATAATCCAATGCAATCAAAAAGATATGAGGATAGCTAACAGCTATGATGAGAGGCGGCAATAAGACCAGAAAGGCAAGCAAGATTTTTCCTTTAGTATCTTTCTGAATATTCAATCCATCTGATAAGAAATCACGTAATCCTAAAGCGACTCCCAAAAAAGAAGTAATAAGAGCAAAAAAAGCAAACGCTTGTCCTAACCAATAAACTGCTCCATTATAAATAAAAAATTTAAGAGGATGAACAGCGTTCTGCCCCTGTTGCAGGGCATCCTTTAAACCATTTTGTCCATCCAAGGGAACAATTCCCAAAATTAACCATTCCCAAAGAGCATAGGCAAGGAGCGGAATGAAACTTCCAATAAGAATGGCCTTGCGAATATTTTTCGCATCATGATGCATGAATGAAGCAAGCGTGGGAATAATGCCCTGATAAGCAAATGAAGTAAAAGCAATGGGTAAAACTTTGAGTGAATAAGACCAATCCTCATGTTTGAGGAATTCTGGTTGCACATAATGGAAACCAAGAAAGACAAATCCAAAATAGGAAATAGCCAATCCCGCCACTAACCAAATATTCAAATGACTTGCCCATCTTGTTGAAATCAAAATTAAAGGAGAAAAGAGAAACACAAAAATCAAAGGACCTAACCAATCGGGAAGGTTGTATTGCGATAATTCTACAAGAATATTTCCGCATCCCACCATATAAGCGACTGTCAAACAGTAGAAAAGAAAGAGATAAATCATCCAAGTCAAGTATTTACCAGGTGTTCCCAAAGTGCGTTCAGCCATTGAAACAATATTGGCTTCCCCTTTCATCCACTGTAAAATCTCTAAAAATAATAGACCCGTGCTCGCCATAAATAGCCAACAGAAGAGATAAATGACAAGGGAGGGCATAAAGCCTGCCAAACTTGTCAAGACAGGAAGAGCCAACATTCCTCCCCCAATCGAGGTTCCTGCTACTAAAAGCGACCCCCCTAAAAGACTTCCTTTATAATGCATATTTATTCTCAGCATGAAGAAACAAGGCAATTTCCATTTCTAATTTAAAGTTCAGTTATTGAATTGTGCGCAATTCTAGTTGAAATATCTTACGGTAGAAAATTTATTTAAACAACTTCTTTTATTGTTGCCAGCTATAGGGCTACTCAACTGTGACCGATTTGGCGAGATTACGAGGATGGTCAATATCTGCGCCCCTGATCTGAGCGATATAATAGGCAAGTAACTGCATTGCTACAGTCACAGGAACAACAGCAAATTCATCGCCAGAGGCAGGAATATAAAGAATATCATCTACAATCTCTTCTAAATATTTGTCTTTTTGGATGGCAATCGCAATTGTTTTTCCATGACGAGCCTTAATTTCCATTAGATTACTCAAGAGTTTATCATACGTCATACGATCTGCACAAAGCGCAACTGTTGGACACTCTTCACTAATTAAGGCGATTGGACCATGTTTAATTTCTCCAGCAGGATATCCATTGGCATTGATATAAGAAATTTCCTTTAACTTAAGAGCGCCCTCCAAACAAGTGGGATACATGTAGCGACGGCCAATATAAAAAAAATTTTCGTAATGGGCGTATTTACGTGCAATTGCAGCAATATGAGGCGCTTGATCGAGAACCGCTTGCACTTGCTCAGGCAATTTCAATAGCAGCTCTAAAAAGTGTTGTCCTTCAGCTTTAGTCATATGACGCATTCTAGCCATCAAAAGAGTAAAAAGAGATAAAACAACGACTTGGCTTGTAAATGCTTTTGTTGAGCAAACACCAATTTCTGCTCCAGCCTTTAAAAAAATTGTGTTATCAGCTTCGCGAACCAGTGTAGATCCCTGAACATTACATAAGGCTAAGACTTTTGCTCCTTTAGCTTTGACTTCACGGACAGCAGCAAGGGTATCGGCAGTTTCACCCGATTGACTGATTGCAATCACAAAAGTCCCAGGAGGCACGATAGGATTTTTATAACGAAATTCAGAAGAAATCTCGACTTGAACCGGAATGCGCGCAAGCTCCTGCAGCATGTAAGAGGCGACACAACCTGCATGCCATGAAGTTCCGCAAGCTAAAATTAAAATGCGTTCGACTTCCAATAAATCTCCATCATCAAATGTCAATTCTTCAAAAATTGCTGTGCCATATTCAACAAGAAAGCGCGATAGAAGAGCATGACGAATGGTTTGCGGTTGTTCATAAATTTCTTTAAGGGTGTAATGCTCAAATTCACCTTTAGAAACTTCACAAAATTCGTGATTAAGAATATGGGATTTCTTATCAATTTGTTCTTCGGTTGAGTAAACTTGCTGACTATCTGCTTTTATAATCGCAATTTCTGAATTAGAAAGATAAATGGCTTGGCGCGTATAAAAAGCAAAGGCGTGTGGATCGGAAGAAATAAAAGCTTCATGGTTACCGATTCCAATAACAAGAGGCGCCTCATGCGCAATGGCAATGATTTGATCAGGATAATCGCGATGTACAAGTGCAACAGCGTAAGCCCCTCTCAATTGAGTGACCGCTTTTTGAACGGCAGTCAGCAGGTCGCCCTGATAATGATTCGCAATCAAATGGGCAATGACCTCTGTATCTGTATCTGAGACAAAAATGACTCCTTGTTCTTTTAACTGCTTACGCAAACTCGCATGATTTTCAATAATCCCATTATGCACTAAAGCCAAAGAGTGCTGCATATCAAAGTGAGGATGTGCGTTGAGTTTTGTGACTTTGCCATGGGTTGCCCAACGCGTTTGAGCAATAGCTGCTGGCACTTCAATAGGCTGTTTTTTTGCTTCTACCTCAAGAGTGCAAACCTTACCCACTTCTTTGCAAAAAACAATTTGGTTATCCTGCACTCCTGCCAGCCCTGCTGAATCATAACCTCGATATTCTAAACGCTTAAGCCCGTCAATGACAACATTGACAGCATTACGAGGCCCCACATATCCAAAGATTCCACACATAATTTTATCCCTTATCGCCTTCTACTCCAATTTCTTCACGGACAGCTTGAGCCACTCCTTGAGCCAGTTGAGTCACTTGCTTGTATTTGGATCCCTCCACCATGACGCGACAAATATTTTCGGTTCCAGAATAGCGCACAAGGATACGCCCTGTATTTCCTAATGTTTTTTCCACCTGCTCGATTGCTGCTTTGACTTTATTTAAAGACTCTAGATCTGGTTTAGAGGCCACTTTTACATTCAAACAAGTTTGTGGATAGCGCTGTATGAAGGAAGCAAGATCAGATAATTTTGCATCGGTTTCAATCATGATGCGCAAAACTTGCAAAGCACAAACAAGGCCATCTCCCGTTGTATTGTGATCAAGGAAAATCACATGCCCACTTTGCTCTCCTCCTAAATTCGCCTCATGTAATAGCATATCTTGAATGACATAGCGATCGCCCACTTGCGATTTTATGACGTCAATGCCTAAATTTTCCATCGCTTTGATAAAACCTAAATTACTCATGACCGTGCCAACAACGCGATTATTCTTAAGTAATTTGCGCTTATGCATATCGCGTGCACAAATGGCTAAAATGGTATCGCCATCAATAATTTGAGCATTTTCATCCACCATGACGACGCGATCCGCATCGCCATCTAAGGCAATGCCCACATCTGCGCGATGTTCAATAATGCCCTTTTGTACTGTTCCTGGATGCAGAGATCCGCAATTTTGATTGATATTGAGTCCATCAGGCTGAACGCCCTCACTAAACACTTTAGCATCAAGTTCCCGAAAAACTAAAGGAGCGACTCTATAACCTGCACCATTGGCGCAGTCGAGGACAATACTTAAACTTTTTAATGATTGTCCACGCGGAAAGGTCGCTTTGACAAATTCAATGTAACGTCCATCAGCATCAATAATCTTTGTATTTCTTCCTAAATCGCTATCTTCAGGCAAACAATCTTGAAAATCATTTTTAAAAACAATGGATTCAATTTCCTTTTCCCACGCATCTGGCAACTTAAAACCTTCTGAATTAAAAAACTTAATTCCATTGTCGTAATAGGGATTATGTGAAGCTGAAATCACAATGCCTGCATCAGCACGATAGGCGCGTGTAATAAAGGCAACGCCAGGAGTAGGTAGAGGTCCAACCATTAATGTGTCTACACCCATAGAACACAAACCGGCAATCAAAGCATTTTCAAAGACATAACAAGATAAACGCGTGTCTTTTCCGATGACTACCCGTGCTTTTCTCGAAGAACGGCTACGCAGCATCTTGCCAGCTGCCCGTCCCAAAGCGAGGGCGATTTCAGGAACCATCGGCAATTTATTTGCCCGTCCTCTTACTCCATCTGTTCCAAAAATTTTAAAATTTCGCTCCCCAGCCATTTTGTTTACACCATTGAGCCATTAAATAGATGACGGATAATTTGATCTAAGATCTAAGATAAGATCTAAGAAATAATGAATGAGAAAATAACGATTTTAATTAGCTTAATCAAGAAAATAAAGCCTCGGCCTAAGAAAATCAGCAATCACCGTATAGACTCTTTTTTTTCTAATTTTCAGCTTTAGAAAGATAGAATGGAAAGCCTTAAAAATGATAAAATAGGAGAAAAGGGAATGAATCAGGAGTTGACTTTTTCATTGACATCAACTATTTTTCTAATGAAATTCATTTTAACAAGTTGGGCATTATCAGGTTAAATCATTTTGAAAAATGCTTAGACTAGCTGATTGTTTAGGACTGTAGCGATAATCAATTTCCAAGCAGACTGGAGATCGGCCTAGTTTTTCTCCCGTTCCCTACTATGCTGTAAATGTCTAGGAGCAACTTTTCGTGCAACCAAAAATTTATTTTTCCAAAGAGCATGGCATTGATCCTTCTCTCATTGATTTAGATGCGCTGTATGTTCTTGAAAAACTTCGTCAAGCAGGCTTTATCGCTTATTTAGTGGGTGGAAGTGTACGCGACCTCCTTATTCAAAAAAATCCTAAAGATTTTGATATCTCAACATCTGCTCGACCTGAGCAAATTAAAGCCATTTTTCAGCGTCGATGTATTCTGATCGGCCGCCGCTTTAGGCTAGCACATATCCGCTTTGGCCATAAAATTATTGAAGTTGCGACCTTTCGCACAGGAGAAAATGATAGCGGACTCATTGTGCAAGATAATGAATGGGGTTCTGCTGCACAAGATGTCATGCGCCGCGATTTTACGATTAATGGCCTTTTTTATGATGCTTCTAATCATTCCATTATCGACTATGTGGGAGGGTGGGAAGATATTCAAAAACATGTGCTGCGAATTATTGGGGAACCTGAAATTCGTTTTAAACAAGATCCAGTCCGCTTATTAAGATTATTGAAATTTCAAGCACGTTATGGATTTAAGATTGATCCTGTCACTGAAGCTGCCATTCTCTCCTGCCGCGAAGAAATCGTCAAGAGCTCGCCTGCTCGTATTTTAGAGGAAATTTTGCGTATGCTGGAATCTGGAGCTGCTGCACCTTTTTTCCGTTTACTCGCCGAGCATCATTTTCTTGGCATTCTTTTTCCTCGTCTGATGCAAGCTTTACGAACTCCGCAAGGCAAAATAATTTTTCACTATTTAGCTTGTGCTGATCAAATTCATCAACATAAAGGTAAAAACACTCTAGATCGCGCGATCTTGACCTCTTGCCTGATTTATCCCTTGCTAGAATATGAATTAGATCAGCATTTTTTGAGCAAAAAACAGACTCCTCATATTGGTGAAATTACAATCATCGCTTCAACACTTATCAAAGAAATTCTGATTCAAGCTTTTTCTCATTTTCCTCGACGGATTACTTCCACTACGGTCTCTATTTTGGTTGCGCAATACCGCATTACTCCTTTATCTGGTAAACGTCATTATCGTGACAAACTTCTTCGCCATAAAGATTTTGATTTTGCACTCAAATTTTTGAAATTGCGTGCACTAGTGGATGAGAAATATGTGGACATCTATACTTCTATTCGCAATCAATATCGTCAATTAGTGCGTCATGGAGACCGCAAACACCATCCTCCTCCTCGCTCTGGCCCTCATCATGCTAAACAAGAGCATCCTCATGTCACCTCATAAACCACTCATTCCCCAACATGGCTCGCCCATTTACTACCAAGGGCCAGATCTTCAACATGGAGCTTTGCCAGCCGTTCTTTTTTTTGCTCTATCTGCTGAGATGAGTTTATTTGAAGACCCATTCAACCAACCTGTGGTGCGTCTGAGTCAGCAAGGAATACGCGTTTTTTCTTGGGATCTTCCTTTTCATGGATTAGGCCTTGATCCCCAGGATGCCATGCGTCAATGGGCCCATGAATTTGTCCATTGCCCTTCTTTTATTTCTGACTTCCTAGATCTCTGCCAGCGCAATATTCACTATCTTATTGAAGAAGGATGGATTGATTCCCAGCACTTGGCTGTTGCAGGATTATCAAGAGGGGGATTTATTGCCACACACTTAGCTGCTCGCGATCCACGCCTTAAAATTGTCTTAGGATTTGCTCCTCTTACTCAACCCAAGCCGTTAGAAGAATTACAATCTTTTCATGGAATTTCTTTTGATCATATCGCCCTTACTTCTCTCGTAGATCGTTTAGTTCATACGCGCTTACGTTTTTATATCGGCAATCATGATATGCGCGTAGGGACAGAGGCTTGTTATCAATTTATTCAGGCTTTAACGATTGCAGGTATTCATCAGGGCATACGCTCCCCTCCTGTTGAGCTCATTATCTATCCTCGCATTGGCCATAAGGGACATGGCACCCCCTCTTATATTTTCTACGAAGGAGCAGATTGGATCAAACAGCAATTTAAGGACACCCCCTAAAAGAGCGCTACAGGAGAATATTGTGAATTGTATCTATTCTGTCGTTATTCCTTTAAAAAATGAGGCCAGTAATATTGTTGACCTTATCAATGAGCTAGAACCTGTCATGTTTCACATAGGACATCCTTGGGAACTTATTTGCATAGATGATGGATCAACAGATGGCACACGCCAAATCTTGAGCGAGCTTGTTTCTCAAAAACCCTATTTGCGCATTATTTTTTTCAAACAAAATTATGGACAGTCGAGCGCCTTTGATGCCGGTTTTAAAGCTGCTAGAGGAGAGTTTGTCATTACCCTTGATGGCGATAGGCAAAATGATCCCCGAGATATTCCTCGCCTGATTGAGCTCATTCATGAGTGCGACTTAGTTTGTGGAATTCGCCTTAAGCGAAAAGATTCTTTTATTAAGCGTGTGACCTCTCGATTGGCAAATTTTGTGCGCAGCCGCGTATGTGAGGATGGCGTACAAGATACGGGATGTTCTCTCAAAGTTTACCGTAAAGATTGCCTTCGTCATATTAAAATGTATCATGGCATGCATCGCTTTCTGCCTGCTCTTTTTAAGATGGAAGGCTTCCGCATTAAACAAATCCCCGTTAATCATCGTGAAAGGGTAAAAGGCAAGAGTCATTACAATTTTTTTAATCGCTCTTTTAATACAATTGCCGATCTATTAGCTGTGCGTTGGATGAAAAAGCGCCATTTGCGCTATCAAATTGAGTCTGAACAATCATTCACACTCAAATCATGAACCACTTCCTTGTTCTAGCTATTTTTTCGCTTTTGCCTTTTTTACCCTTAAAGGCTGCTCAGCTGCATTTCTTTCCCATAGAGTCAGAAAAAACAAAAGAGAAGGTTTTATTCTTGGCATGATAGAAGATTGGCGCACCTTTCTTTACCCTTTAGGCTATTTATCAGCGTTTGCCTTTGGAGCACGCTTTATTATCCAATGGCTGCAAAGCGAAAAAGCACATAAAAGTCTTGTCCCCCGCTCGTTTTGGATTCTTTCTTTACTGGGCAATCTTTTGTTAATGCTTCATAGCTTTATTCAAATTCAATACCCAATTTGCGTGGTTCAAGGAACCAATGCAGTCATTTCTTGGCGCAATCTCGATTTGATACAAACTCGACGGCCTTCGGTTGCTTTTAAAACCGTGTGCTGCCTGTTAATGGGGTCTATTCTTTTGATTTCCTCAGCTTTTGTCATTCAAGATTGGCTACTCTTGCGCGATGGAAACTGGTTTCGCCTTCCCACTGCTCCGTGGCAGAACTCTTCGGCAACTTCCATTTCTTTTTTCTGGCATGTCTTGGGAACCCTAGCCTACTTACTGTTTTCAAGTCGTTTTTGGATTCAATGGTGGTTGGCTGAAAAAGCACATGCCAGCCAATTGCCTCTTTCTTTTTGGTGGCTGAGTTTAATCGGAGCCTTATTGTCTATTGCTTACTTCTTACGCATTGCCGATAGCGTTAATCTCCTAGGACCTCTAGTGGGAATTGTTCCTTATATCCGCAATCTCATGTTAATTCAACGCAAGAAAACGGTCGCTCAACAACCATGACACGCTATTTTCTATTTGCTGGCGAAGCCAGTGGAGATTTACATGGAAGTCGCTTGATGCAAGCTCTTCGATCCAAACAAAGCAATAGTACATTGTGTGGCGTGGGGGGACCACGCATGCGACAAGTGGGACTCGAATGCTTTGAGCAAATGGAAAGTTTTCAAGTCATGGGATTTTCCGACGTCATTAAATTTCTTCCCCAGCTTTGGAAACTTTTTTATAAAGTGCGAGATTTGATTCTAAAAGCACAACCTGATTGCGTGATCCTCATTGATTATCCTGGCTTTAACTTGCGCTTAGCAGGCGCTTTGCGTAAACGGGGATTTAAAGGTAAATTGGTCCAATACATTTGCCCCACAGTTTGGGCGCACGGCAAAAAACGTATCGATGTTTTAACTACTCATTATGATCTTTTGCTCACCATTTTCCCTTTTGAAGCCGCTTACTTTATCCATACTCCCCTTAAAGTGGAATACATTGGCAATCCTTTAATAGAAACGATTCGTACACATCCCTACCAAACAAATTGGCGTGCCCGGATGGGATTGCCTGAAGGCCAAGACTTGATTGCTCTTTTTCCGGGAAGTCGATTGGGGGAAATCCAACGACACATTCCCCGACAACTTCAAATTGCTGCTCAACTCAAGCAAAGCCATTCTCATTTGTGTTTTGCCATTTCTTGCGCACAAGAAAGCTTGCGCGATCAGCTTTTTGAATTGCTTCAAAAAAGTCCCTTGCGTTTGAACGAGGATCTCTATGTGATCCCTCCTTGCAGCCACTACGAATTGATGTCCACTTGCAAAACCGCCTTGGCTAAATCCGGAACAGTGACGCTCGAGCTCGCCCTCCATAGCGTTCCTACCGTGGTGCACTACGATTTATCTCTTCTCAACTCTCTCTTCGCTAAATACATTTTACGGCTTCAGTTGCCCCATTATTGCATTGTCAATATTTTAGAAAACCGAAGGATTTTTCCTGAGTCAATAGGAAGAGACTTACCCTTAACTGAAATAAGAAAACAATTAGAAAGTGTCCATTTTGATCCAAATCAACGCCAATTCATTCGAGAGGCTTGCGAATCATTAAAGGCGCGACTAGGAAATAAACTTTCCCATCAATGTGCAGCAAAAGCTATTGAGGAATTAATGACATGCTAGAGCGTCTCAAATCAATTTGGAAAAAAGAATTCTCCAAGCTAAAAATTTTTTTGATGCTTGTACTGGGCAAAAAACTTCTTAGCCTTCTGATTAAAACTTGCCGCATTCAATTCGAGGGAATCGAACACTTCTGCCAAGTTGCTGAAAAAGAAAAATGCATGATTATGCTATGGCATAATCGTTTGACAATTATCCCCTTTATTCTTTCACATTATACTCCACAATTTTTATATGCAGCCTTAGTTAGCAATCATCGAGATGGCGATATTTTAAGTTCCCTCATTCATTCTTTTCACAATGGACGCACGATTCGATCTTCCCCCAAATCCCGCTACCGAGCCTTGAGAGATATCATTCGCCATGTGGATGAAGGCAAGCAAATTGTCATTATTACACCCGATGGTCCCAGAGGTCCGCGATACGAAATGAAACCTGGAATTGCTATTGCGGCTTTAGAAACTCACGCTTTTGTTTTTCCCCTTAATTGGGAAGCAAAAGCTTATTGGGAAATTAAAAGTTGGGATCGCTTACGTTTCCCTAAACCTTTTACGACTATCCGAGTCTCTTTTGCAATGCCCATACGTTTCAATCCCCTTCATTCTCCTAACTTAGAAGAAGCAAAACAAATTCTCAAGAATGCCTTACCTTCTTAGAGAATTCTAAGCTGTTTCCTGAGCAGTTTGGAGAGATAAACGCGGCATACGATTCATTGCTTTTTGAAATAAAGAGAGATAAAATTCTTTATCTAGCTGAATATTTTGTTTTACGAATGCCTGGACTAAGCTTGCCCCACCCATTTCATATAATTTATCAGCAGTCGCAAGACCTATCATCACCGCATCATAAGCACTAAATCGCTGAGAGATAAATTGATGAATTGCACACTGTGCCACTTTGATTTGGCTCTCAACTAAGGTCTTTACAAAGTTGGGAATGGCAAGTTTTTTTTCATTTTCCCAAATTAAAAAGCTAAGAGTCTTTCCAGCTACAAAATGGACCTGAGTATGTGTTTTACTCTTAACAAGCTCACGACAAGGAGAGGGAATATACGAAAACATATGCTTTTCAATGACTTCTTCTGCCAATTGCCACTCTGATTTTTTTCCAAAAAGACATTTGACTGCGTTGCACAGCCGACGATAAAGATAAGTTAATTTTTCGCTTACCCCTTCCCCCTGAGTATAACTCCCTACACATGTTTGGATAATTTTTGCATCTTGATCTTTTATTCCCACAAGTTTAATTTGCCAATTAACGGCATCACATGATGTTAAAGCGCCCATAAATCATTCCTTTTTATTAATTTAGACCTTTTAAATGTTATAATTAAAATTATGCGCCTTTAATTTGAATACCAAATAAACTTTGTGTAAAATACTGATTAAAGCGTAAAAAAAAATAAGCAATCACTCAGGCAGGGCGTTATTGTACTTTTAGACCACTGTCTCTATAGTTTGGATTTTTTGCTGCTTAGCGATGATAATGCATACGCATTAAGTTAAAAGAAGAAGCAAGCTAAGCGACACATTCAGTCGCCGCGCCACTTCGCTCTGGCTGGGATGAGAAAATAAAAAAATATTTAACAACTAATTATTAGAACGCTTTTCTTCTATTTTAAATTAAGTTGGCTTTTAAAAGAGATTCTTTTAGCTGCTGGCTCAAAATCCAGAGAGAGTTCAAGTAAAAAACACAAAGTTTTTCTTTGTGCTTTTTTTATAGAAAATGAAGCAGCTTCTCGATGTCATTTTTGTAATTCTATTGATCATTTTATGTTTTGTTTTGTCTTGTAAAGGATGGGATATTCTTGGATCCTTTTTAACCAGTTTGGAATTTCAGTACTTGGAAGGTGCATATATATGCTTCCAAGTTCCCTTGTGTTAGGAGTCGATCCTTCTTTTTGCGCTCTCTCAAGCTCTTGAGCGATTGCTTCATTGTCTTCTTGATAACTTCTTAATCCTAATTTATAATAGAAACCATGAGAATTTCAACAAGCCTGAAGTTGAATACGCCCTTCGCAATTCTTACGCAGGCCATATTCTATAGCAGTTTGTATTAGAGTGGTGCCAATCCCTTTATACTCCTTGTTATATTCAGCTTCTATCATTTGCAAAAAACCCTATCCGCTTTTGCTACTTCACTTTCTTGTCCATATCGGCTGAAAGAATGGCTAAAACCAAGAGGAACCTTCTCCTGTTCATATCCATACATGTTGTCACTTAAAAGTCTCAAATGATTGATTGTTATATAACCTAAATTAATCATTGCTTCTGGGCTTTGTAGGTAAGCAGTGAATATGATATTGCCCTGAAATTTGACTTTTTTAATGAGAATATTTTGTAGGGATTGATCGGTTATTTTAGTAATCTTCGCTTCTCCAACCATCTTTTCTATCAGGATGGGTTTTGCTATCTTATCGGTAGACTTCACTAGAGTTAAATGGTCTGGTTCTGTACTCACACGTCCCACCAAAGAAGATGCTTCATTAGGGGCATTCCCGTTCTCGGAAGAAAATAAACTTTTAAAGATGGGTCCAAGATAGGCATGAGCCCTATTTTTCAAAGCACCCAAATTTTCTTGAAATTAATTAAAATAACTATGAAAACTAACAACTACATTCATATTAACCTAAAATAGTAATTTTTATAAAACAAATGACATCAAAATCTAAATTAAACATCAACAATTTTGTTTAATTAATTATTGTTATAATTTATTTAGCAATCCGGATAGTTAATTTAGTAATCTGTGATTTTATCTAAAATTTTAGAGACGAATTTTATGAAGAAATTGGTAAAAAAATTAACGCATAAGAGGTTTAAGATCATCCCCATACAAAAACTCATTCTAATTGAGTGAAAGGTCTTCGGGAAGAAAGAGTTGCGTATTCCCCATCTCGCGCAGCAAAAGCTGCCATAATTTCTCGGCAGGAGTGTGAAAGATGTGGTGGGGCGCTAGTACTCCATTACATTAATTTTAGCCTATTGGGAGTGCTTGAAAGCTCCCGCGGTTGGGATGAGATGATTCTCTTGTAGTCCTTCAGACTACATGACGATGGACAATCTAACCCAGGGCGATGCCCTGGGCCGGGACTTAACAAAGAACTGTTTTAGGCTTGATATTTTTCGCGTCATTTTCGGGAAATATGCCTCTAAAGCCTGTTACAGGCGTGGTGTTGTTAAATTGACGCGACGAATATCAAGCCCAAAAACAGTTCTTTGTTAAGTCCCGGCCCTGGGCTAGGGTGTTCATTTTGTGCAAAAAATGAGCTTTATTTTTCACAATAATTGGCATAGTTGAATTGAAGGTCGCATGTTTATGCCGTCCTTTCAGGACTCGATGTCTTTTTGATAGAACCCAGGCCTCCGCTTCGCTGCGACCTGGGCTGTAACATGACGGCCCTTCAGGCCTTAACAAGAGATGTTTAAGTCCCTCTTCTATAGTCCCTAAACATCTTTTTGTTAAGGCCTGAAGGGCCGTCATGTTACAGCCCAGGTCGCAGCGAAGCGGAGGCCTGGGTTCTATCAAAAAGACATCGAGTCCTGAAAGGACGGCATAAACATGCGACCTTCAATTCAACTATGCCAATTATTGTGAAAAATAAAGCTCATTTTTTGCACAAAATGAACACCCTAGCCCTGGGTTAGATGAGCCCTCTTCATGTAGTCTGAAGGACTACAAGAGAATCATCTCATCCCAGCCGCGGGAGCTTGCAAGCAGTTCCAATGGGCAAAAACTAATGTGGTTGAGTACTAGCAGGATGTAAAAACCCAATGTTCATCTAAGAATTCGCGCTCCAATTGCCCTGTCCCAGCCTGCATAGCCAAAGCAAAGATGAATATAGGCTATGATCTCATTATTCAAGAAAAAGCTATGTCTATACCTGTCAGCACTTCTCTTAAAATAAATTAAAGAATATCTCTTTGAGATAGGCTTTGGATAATAGGACGACAATAGGCTCAAAAGACAAGAAGCCAACCAATTGAGCAAACATCATCCAATTGAAATATGAGGACAGTTCTTAATTGATTCTATTGGATTGAATGAGCTGCTGCTTAATTTGATGAATAAAGCCATTTTGAACAAGCTGAATGGCTCCTTGAATTCCACGCAAAAACCCTTTAGGTGAAGATTGACCATGGCATTTGACGGCGACGCAATCGACTCCACAAATGATCGCACCATTATATTCTTCGTAGTCAAATTGATATTGTAAATACCGAAAGATAGTCTTGTGTTGATCGGGCAAAACGTCTTGAAGAGCTTGTTGCAACTGCTGTAAAATAAACGAAGAGACACCTTCTGAAGTCTTTAGTAAAACATTGCCGGTAAAACCATCCGTTACAAGGACATCCACTGCACCTTGAAAGACTTCTCGCCCTTCCACATTACCGATAAACAACATGTCTTGTCTTTGAGCCATTGCTTGCAGAAGCTGATAGGCATTACGCACTTCTGATGTTCCCTTTTTAGACTCAACTCCAATGTTGAGCAAACCTACACGAGGCCGCTCAATTCCTTCGCAACAGCGTTGATAGGCAACTCCCAACTGGGCAAATTGAGCTAAATGATAAGCCTTATAAGAGACATTGCCACCCACATCAATAATGACCACACTTCCTTTTTCAGTAGGCAAAGTGGCCAATAAAGCGGGGCGTTTAATCCCTGGCAGAAGGGGCAAAGATAAAGTGGCCCCAGCAATCAAAGCTCCCGTATTGCCTGCGGAAACAAAGCCATCCAAATAGCGTTTTTTTAAAAATTTGATCCCTTGTACAAGGGAAGAATTCTTCTTTTGACGAATGGCCATTAAAGGCTCATCATGCATTTCAATGGTATCGGAAACAATTTGAAATTCCACGTGAGCAGGGCGAAAGGAAAAATGAGCAGAAGAAACTAAAAGAATTTCATCAAGAGCCGCTTGTGTAACAAAGACTACCAAATCGATCAGAGGAAATTCTTCAGCAGCCTGCTCGACTGCTTTAAATAGGACAGCCGGAGAGCGATCGCTCCCCATAAGATCAATCCCAATGCGCAAGTGTTAAACTCCTTAGAGTGTAAACAAATTTATTGAGATTCTTTCTCTGCTGCAGCCTTTTCTCCATAGGTTCCGCATGCTTGACAGCTAAAGTGGGGGCGGCGAGCGACTCCACAGTTTAGACAAGTCGATAAATGCTTAGGTTTTTTTGCATGATGCGCGCGCTTTGAATTCTTACGTGCATTCGACATGCGATTACGTGGGACGGCCATGGTTGATTCTCCTCATCTAATCATTAATAAATTTTAAGGCTTCCAGTCCAAATCGGCAAAGGGCTGATATCCCTCTTCATCGGAAGGACTAGAAGGTTCTTTTAAAAACTGCTTGTATTCTTGACGCTTGGGACAATTTCCTCCATTACACTCATTAAATGGGGGAACTTCAAGTAAAATTGTCTCGCGCAAAAGATTTTTAAAATGATAAATACCCGATTTTATTTCACTTAAAGGCTCACTATAATAGAAGTTCTGAATATGAATGGGCACTCTAACGGTCTCATTACAAATTGAACAGGGGACAAAAGCTTCGGTTCGAATATCCCAATGCAAGACCAACTCATGCTCAGCCAGGTAGGCAACACCTTTTAAGTCCACCCATTTATCGAATGCCAACTCGGACTCCTGGATGTCGAGAAAGCTCGAATCCAATTTCTCATGAATTTTTTCCTCATGACCTTCGCGCAATTGCTCAATATAAATTTTAAAAATATCGTCCATGCTTATTACCAAGGAAATAAAACCGTGTAAAGGAGTTGATTTTAGAGAATAAAGGGTTTTTTTACCAGCAAATTCTCTGCATTTTAAACATCTCTTCCTACATTTTTTACTGGAAAAGAACCCCCTAAATCCCTTACACTTTAATTAAGGCTTGCATCTATTTTTACAAGATGTCATCAACCGTGGATTTCTGATTCATTCAGGATTCTTCGTTTGCTTACATCAGGGTTGTAAGCTTAATGAATAAAGATTAAATGGTCTGCTAAGAAGATGATTTCTTATGCAGTTCAAAATTAAACGAAACAAAGACGCAACCTCGTTGACTGAAAAGATTACAGACATCTTAAGATCGCCTGTACAAGACTTAGAGTGTGTCGCCTAATGATCATTCGCAGAAACTAAGTTCTTTTTTTTACCTTATATTGTCCTACAAGGAGGAATCAACTATTGATTCTGGATCATAAACGATTATTCCCCTATTTTGGGGACACGAGTTTGTGTTTTTCGTTCAGAGACTAGAAAGGTGACGAAATGCACGAAATTTTACTTAATATTGAATCAAAAGAAATGCGCTATGCGCTTTTAAAAAATGGAGAATTACGCGATCTCATTCTTGAACGCAAAAAAGAAAGGCAATTGACAGGCAATATCTATCGTGGAAAGGTCAAAAACATCCTTCACAATATACAATCTGCCTTTATCGATATCAATGAAGGAGAAAATGGCTTTATTCACATCTCGGATATCATTGAAAACACCAAAAAATTTGAGCAGTTGTTCGATATGGACTTTGATTTAGGTTACAATATCAAAGCCCTCAATGAAAAAGAGCAACAAAATTTAGAAATTGAACAATTGATGAAACCCGAACAACCGGTTCTCGTACAAGTTGTAAAAGAACCTATTGGATCAAAAGGGGCACGTTTAACTTCCAATATTTCTATTGCTGGCCGCTATCTCGTCTTATTACCCAATTCTTCTCATCGAGGTGTTTCGCGCAAAATTGAAGATCGAGCTGCGCGTGAGCGTCTAAAAAAATTGATCCGCGCCTTTGAAATGCCGCAAGATATGGGCCTTATTTGCCGAACAGCCAGTGCTTTGGCGACTCCAGAAATGTTAATTGCAGAAGCACATGATCTTTTAAATAATTGGCAGAGCATTATGGACAATTTCCAAAAGGCCAGTGAACCGACTTTGCTCTACGCGGAGTCCGACTTGATTAAGCGCGCCGTCTTAACAGCTATTGACAAACATTATGATCGCATCTTAGTCGACGACTATGCCATTTATCAAACTTGCAAAAGTCTTTATAGCCGCTATGCCAGCGAGCATCCTTTGCGAATTGAATACTATCGCGATAAAACTCCCATGTTTGAGCGTTTTAACGTGGAAAGAGAAATCGAAAAGACTCTTCGGCGTAAGATTTGGCTACCCGGCGGAGGCTATCTCTTTTTTGATCGTACAGAGGCCATGTATACCATTGATGTCAATTCTGGCCGCAGCAATACAAGCAAAACAGATGTCGAAGAATCACTTCTGCGCATCAACCTGGAAGCAGCCGAAGAAATTGCGCGCCAACTACGTTTGCGCAATATTGGCGGATTAATCATCTGCGATTTTATCGATATGCGTCTACGCAAAAATCAACGCCGTCTGCTCGAGCGCTTGAAGGATTGCATGAAAGAGGATTCAGCTAAATGCACCATATTGGGAATGAGCGAATTTGGTCTAGTAGAGATGACAAGGCAGCGCAATCGCGGCTCTTTAATGCAAACCATTTTCACTGCATGTCCTTATTGTATAGGAAGTGGAATGGTGAAATCACATGAAAGCATTTCCATTGAAATTGAACGTGGTTTAAAGAAAATTTTATCTTGTCAAGAACAGTTTGCTCTCAAACTTGTGACCCATCCGCAAATCGATCAACATCTCAATGTAATGGATAAACAATATTTATTGAAATTGGTAGCCGAACACAATGCTCAGTTAATTTTTGAGACAAATGATTGCTTGCATCTGAATGATTGGCAGTTTTATTCAACTACGAATAACAAGCGTATTGAGGTTTAAGATGCGCTCTATTCTCTCTTATTTAAACGCCTATTTAGAAAAAGGGCTACTGAATGCAAAGCTTTATCATTTGATTCGAGCATTCTACGACAACTATCAACAAGCGTTAGCGCAATCTTCTCAACCAGAACAAGGGCAGCAATTATTTGAATTGCTTATCAAGCTTGTCGTCGAGGAGATGCAATACCCTCATGAATTTTCCATTTTTCATCGTTGTATCCGCCAGCCTGTTGATTATTACCAATTTGGACTCGATTTTATCCGCCCTTTTATCGATTTTGACCGATCCAAAATTTTCGGTTTAAATGCGCTTAAAGCCATTCAGGAACAGATTAAGAAAAGGGAAAATGTCATTTTGCTGGCTAATCATCAAACTGAACCCGATCCTCAAGTCCTGAGTCTTTTGCTAGAAAAAATTGATCCAAAATTAGCTGTTGACATGGTCTTTGTGGCAGGGCATCGCGTGATCAGCGATCCCATGGCAATTCCGATGAGTTTAGGAAGAAATCTTCTCTGTATCTATTCTAAAAAACATATAGCTTATCCTCCGGAAGAAAAAGCAAAAAAGGTCTTACACAATCAACGCACTTTAAAGCAAATGCAAGAACTTCTCAATGAGGGAGGCTATTGCATTTATGTGGCACCGAGCGGCGGCCGGGATCGACCCAATGCAAATGGAGAGGTCACTGTTGCTCCTTTTGATCCGCAAAGCGTGGAGCTTTTTTGGCTGTTGGGCCAACAAGCCGAGCAGTCCACTCATTTCTATCCTTTAGCACTGCAAACTTTTCATTTAATGCCTCCTCCTAGCCAAGTAGAAAAAGAATTGGGTGAAAAACGGATCATTAATGTCACACCCATCTATTTAGGTTTTGGAGAGGAAATTGAGATGGAAAATTTCCCTGGAAGCGAACATCTAGATAAAAGAGCAAAACGCAACCAACGTGCTGAATACATTTGGCAAAAAGTTTGCCAAATGTATCAAACCTTTCCTGATAGTGCCTCACCTGCTACAGGCAGAGCCAGTAGTAGAGAATATCTTAAAACAGCGCATTCACAAAAGTAAGTGCAAGGCCTAAAAAGAGTGAACGCGCTTTACAACTCCTCTTCGAACAAACTATTTACGTCTCTCCTTTCTTTTTAAACGCTGGCGTTTTAGAAGAATAGTAATCGAAAAATCAAACAGCTTTAATCTATCAATTCATAAGCAGATAATGACTATGAATGATTCGAATCTCTTCTTAGTTTTAAGGGTAATTATAAATTATAAGATAAAAACATTAACCTCTAGAATTATAAAATCAAATATTATAAAATCATAAACTATAATAAAAAACACATATTTAATTTAAATTTATAACAATTAATTTAACTATAAAGGATAATTATGCACATGACCTGCGTTAATTCAGAACCTATGCAAAGCATCAAGCAACGATGACTTAAATACATTACTTCCGAATGAAATATTAGGAATTATTTTTTATCGGGTTATCAATCAAAAATGCCCACTTTTACGAGATATTTCTTCTATTTTAATTACTTGTAAAAAATGGAAAAGTATACTTGAGGAGAATCCTTGTATTTCATTAGCACAGACCCTTTTTCAACTTAATTTTTGATATACATGAAAGTCTTAAAAAAGATCGAGAGATTGTCTTGGTAGCTGTTAAGCATGATGGTTTGGCTCTTAATTTTGCAGATAAAAGCTTTAAAAAAGATCGAGAAGTTGTCTTGGCTGCTGTTCAGCAATATGGCTTGGCTCTTGAATATGCACATGAAAGCTTTAAAGATCGAGAAATTGTCTTGGCTGCCGTTCAGCAAGATGGCTTGGCTCTTCGATATGCAGATGAAACCCTTAAAAAAGATTGAGAAATTGTTTTGGCTGCCATTAATCGAGATGGCACAGCTCTTGAATATATAGACGAAAGCCTTAAAAAAGATCGAGAAATTGCCTTAGCTGCTGTTAAGCGAAAGGGTTGGGTTCTTCAAGGTGTAAATGAAAGCCTTAAAAAAGATCGAGAGATTGTCTTGACTGCCGTTAAGCAAAATGGCGGGGCGCTTAAGTATGCAGATGCAAACCTTAAAAAAGATCAAGAGATCGTCTTGGCTGCTGTTCAAGAAAATGGCTGGGCTTTTCAATATGCAGATGAAAGCCTTAAAAAAGATCGAGAGATTGTCTTAGCTGCCATTAAGCAATATAGCGAAGCTCTTCGGTTTGCACATGAAAGCCTTAAAACAGATCCAGAGCTTGTTTTGGCTACCGTTAAGGAAAAAGACTAGATTCTTCAATTTACAAATCTAAACCTCTAGTACTCAGTTTTATTTGAGTTTTGACTATTAGGACGGGTTCACCGTTCTATAACTTATGGACAAATATACCATTCATTACTTCTTGCTTCATCGATACATTGCTAATAGACTTTTGGCCTATCCCACAAGAGGAATCTCCACAAGCGTAAATTCCCGTGGAACTCACGGTACTCAATTTTAATAAATTTTTGGCTGCATTAATGTCTCTATCGTGTTGTGTACTGCAACGTTGACAGACCCATTCCCTGATGTTCAGCGGCATTTGGATGGCTTTATGCTGACAATGAGAACAGATTTTTGAAGAAGAATAATACCTTGGCGCTCTTATTAGCTTCGAGCCATACCATTCTGTCTTATAGGCAAGCATGCGTATAAATCCGCTCCATCCTGCATCGGCAATCCCTCTACTCAACCTATTCTTTTGCTGCAAAGTTTGTACATCCAAATCTTCAACAACAATAATTGACTTGGTTTTCGCCAATCTTGTTGATAATTTATGATGGAAATCAGTGCGTTGATTGCCGATTTTTCGATGCTGTCTGGCTAACAAAAGAGATGATTTCTTATAATTACTAGAACCCTTTTGTTTGCGACTTTGTTTTTTATTTAACACTCTTATCTTTTTAAGCGATTTATTTAAAGGCTTTGGTGAAATAGTTTTTTCACCTTCTGAAGTTGTAACAAAAGAGGTTAGCCCGACATCAATGCCAATCGCTGGTCCTTCAACTGGCTGGGAATTTTCTATTTCACACTCTACCGTTACACTAACATACCACCGATCTGCTTGACGAGAAACTGTAGCTGAAAGAATTCTTCCTCGTACTTCTGCACACTCTTTAAGTCGAATGATACCCAAACGAGGTAATTGAATGGATTGCTTATTAACTTTAATGGTTCCCGTTAATCGGAAATGATCATTGATCCCCTTTCTCTTAAATTTTGGGAATCCTCCTTTCTTACCACTCTTCTGGCGGTGGAAAAAATTCTGAAAAGCTCGATCAAGATCTCTCAAAGCCTCTTGGGGCGCACATTTTGACACCTCATACATCCAAGAAAATTGTGACCCCTTCAAATTATTGAGTAATCGGTGCTGTTCAATAGCGTTAGTAGATATTCCATCTTTTTCATATTTTTCAATTCTTGCAGCAAGCCCCCAGTTATAAGCAAACCGAGCAGATCCTGCATGCTTGGCTAAGAGGATGCGCTGAGCGATATTCGGCTTTAATTCATATCGATAAGCTCTTTTAATTAGCATTTTGCATGGTTTCCAATGCTTTTTTAGCTTTGTTCTTTGCCGATCTTCGTCCGTATAGTCTAGCACAAAAAGAAGTTAACACTTCTATCATATCTTGAACTAAATCATCCTTTAACTCAGAACCATCTGCAACTATTAATTTTCTTCCTTGTGCAGCTAATGCTGACTCTACATATTCAGCACCAAATCTCATCAATCGATCTCGATGTTCGACTAAAATAATCCAGATCTTTGGATCGTTCAATAATTTTATTAATTTAGGACGATGGCCATTGAGGACAGAGCCTATTTCTGTTACTGTGTGAGCCACAAGATAGCCTTTTTTGATTGGCAAAAGTGACTAGCCGGCTTACTTGCCCGTTAAGATCATTTTTTTGATCGGCTGAGGACACACGTGCATAGATAGCAACAGCATTTGGCTCAAGCATTTCCTCTTTGATTAGAATTGTTCCTGTATTAGAATTGTTCCTGTTTTTGTTTGCTCGGCAGGAACAAGGAGTTGTCCTGCTTTGAACCAGCGCCAAGCAGTCCTATAGCTTATGCCTTGTTTTTTTGCCCATTTACTTAGTTTCATGCTAATGAAATATCAAATTCGAACATATATGTCTATAAATTTGTCAACAGTTCGCAGCCCTCCTTATGCGTTAAACTAAGAGAAAAGTCTTTAGCACTACAGACTTTTCATTTACTACCTTCTCCGACATCATGTGCAATCTTTCCAAAAAAAGCAGTGAGTACTTTACAATATCTGTTCGAGCAAAATATTTATCATTCTCTTTTCTTTTTAAATACCAGCATTGCCGTAGAAAAGGTCAGCTAGAAACCAAACCCATTTGATCTTCAATTGATAAGCAGATGTGATTCTGAAAGACTAAGATATCTTCTTGCTTTAAAGGCAATTATAAAATAAACGCGTTAAAACACTAGACTTATAAAATTAAATAAAATAAAATCATAAGCCATAATAAAAACTTATATGTTTAATTTAAATACTATAACAATCAATTTAATTATAAAGAATAATTATGCAAATGACCCTCGTTAATTCAGAATTCATGCAAAATATCCCAAACAATGATGACTTAAATACATTACTCCCGAATGAGATATTAGGAATTATTTTTAATCAAGTTATCAATCAAAAATGCCCCCTTTTACGAGATATTTCTTCTATTTTAATTACTTGTAAAAAATGGAAAAATGTACTGGAAGAGAATCCTTGTATCTCATTGGCGCAGACCCTTTTTCAACTTAAAGAGAATGATCAATCTATTATTACTTTTCCCAAGGAATGTCTCTCAACTGACCACAAGCAGCCATTTACGTTTACCTCTCAAGAGCTTCACCTGATTAATCAAGCCCAAAAAAGCGACCTCTACTACAGAGAGGGTTTTAAAAGATTGTTAATGGGCAAGTCGCAATTATTTTACCCGGGGAGTTTATTTCTTTCACTTTTGGATCACTATCAATGGAATCCTGAAGTTTGCAAAAACAGCGTCAATGAAAATATTCGCAAAATAGCTAAAGAACAACTATCTATTTTAAATTCTTTTATATTGGGCAGTGACGAAGAAAAATTAACGCTTATCAAAAATGATGCTATCAAAAAGCTTTATAGGGGTATTCAATACCAACCAACGAATTGGCATCAAGCAGCAACATCTGTTATCTCTACACTTAAGAAATTTCTGAATTTTAACGATAAAGAAATTTTTATTCAAGTTGCTTGCTGTTTTGGAGGCTCTGTTTTTAATATACATGAAAGTCTTAAAAAAGATCGAGACATTGCCTTGGTAGCTGTTAAGCACAATGGTTTGGCTCTTAATTTTGCAGATAAAAGTCTTCAAAAAGATCGAAACATTGTCTTAACTGCCGTTCAGACCAATGGCTTAGCTCTTCAATATGCAGATGAAAGCTTTAAAAAAGATCGAGAAATTGTCTTAGCTGCTGTTAATCAAGATGGCTGGGCTCTTCAATATGCGGATGAAAGCTTTAAAAAAGATCGAGAGATTGTCTTAGCTGCTGTTAAACAAAAGGGTTGGGTTATTCGATATGCAGATGAGGACCTTAAAACAGATCGAGAAATTGTCTTGGCTGCCATTAATCAAGATGCCACAGCTCTTGAATATATAGACGAAAGCCTTAAAAAAGATCCAGACATTGTCTTAGCTGCTGTTAAGCAACAGGGTTTCATGTTTCAATATGCGGATGAAAGCCTTAAAAAAGATCGACACATTGTCTTGGCTGCCATTAAGCAAGATGGTGGGGCTCTTAAATATGCAGATAAAAGCTTAAAAAACGATCGAGAGATTGTTTTAGCCGCCCTTCAGAGAGGTGGTATAGATCCACCTCTTCAGTTTGCAGATGCAAACCTTAAAAAAGATCCAGAGATTGTTTTGACTGCTGTTAAGAAAGATGGCATGTCTCTTAAATATGCAGATGCAAACCTTAAAAAAGATCAAAAGATCGTCTTGGCCGCCGTTCAACAAAATGGCTACGCTCTTCAATTTGTACATGAAAGTTTTAAAAAAGATCGAGACCTTTTCTTAGCTGCTGTTAATCAAGATGGCTCGGTTCTTCAATTTGCAGATGAACGTTTTAAAAAAGATCGAGAGATCGTCTTGGTTGCCGTTCAACAAAGTAGATGGGCTCTTCAATATGCAGATGAAAGTTTTAAAAAAGATCAGGAGATCGTCTTGGCTGCCGTTCAACAACATGGCGAAGCTCTTGAATATGCGGACGAAAGTTGTAAAAAAGATCGAAGGATTGTCTTAGCTGCCATTAAGCAATATAGCGAAGCTTTTCAATTTGCACATGAAAGCCTTAAAACAGATCCAGAGCTTGTTTTGGCTACCGTTAAGGAAAAAGACTAGATTCTTCAATTGTAAATCTAAGTCTTCAAATTGGACTAATATTCGATTTTAAATGAGTGCTTTCTAGGAGTACCTCAAAATGTTGCTTGATCATCAAGTGCAGCCAACTTCTTATAGTAATGAAAATTATAAATTGAATTTAATTATAAAGGATAATGATACAAATGACTCCCCTTAATTCACCTTCTCTGCAAAACACCTTAAATGAAGCTTGCTTAGATACATTAGTTCCTAATGAGATATTAAGCATTGTTTTTGATCAGGTTGTGAATCAAAAGTGCCCATTTTTATGTGACATTTCTTCTATTTTACTGACGTGTAAAAAATGGAAAAGTGTGCTTGAAGAGAATCCTTGTATCTCATTGGCACAGACCCTTTTTCAACTTAAAAAGATTAACTTCTCTCCTATTACTCGTCCCCAGGAGTGTATCGCAACTCGTCAAAAGGAGCAGTTTACATCTCAAGAAATTAACCTGATTGAGCGAGCCCAACAACGCTACTGCTACCCCAAAGAAGGCTTTAAAAGATTGTTAATGGGTCAGTCACAATTATTTCATCCGAAGAGTTTATTTCTTTCTATTTTAGATCACTATCCATGGGATCCTGAAGTTTGCAAGAATAGCGCCAACGAAAATATCCGCAAGGTAGCTGAAGAGCAATTGTCTATTTTAAATTCTCTTACACAGGACTCTGACGAAAAAAGATTAACGGTTATCAAAAATGATGCTATCGCAAAGCTTTACCCGGGTATTCAAGATCAATCAACGAATTGGCCTCAGGCAAAAACATCTGTTATCTCCACCCTTAAGCAATTTTTTAATTTTAATGATAAAAAAATTTTTATTCAAGTTGCTCGCTGTTTTGGACGCTCTGTTTTTGATATACATGAAAGCCTTAGAAAAGATCGAGACATTGTTTTGGTGGCTGTGAAGTACGATGGTTTGGCCCTTTATTTTGCAGATGAAAGTTTTCGAAAAGATCGAAACATTGTACTGGCTGCTATTCAGAAAAATTCCTGGGCTCTTCAATGGGTAGATGAAAGCCTTAAAAAAGATCGAGAGATTGTCTTAGCTGCCGTTAATCAAAATGGCTTGGTTCTTCAATGGGCAGATAGAAGCTTTCAAAAAGATCGAGAGATCGTCTTGAATGCCGTTAAGCAAGATGGCTTGGCTCTTGCAAATGCAGATGAAAATTTTAAAAAAGATCAAAAGATTGTTTTGGCTGCCGTTCAGCAAAATGGCTGGGCTCTTAAATTCGCAGATGAAAGCCTTAAAAAAGATCCAGAGATTGTCTTGATTGCCGTTCAGCAATATGGCTTCGCGCTTGAGTTTGCAGATGAAATACTTAAAAAAGATCGAGAGATTGTCTTAGCTGCCGTTCAGCAAAATGGCTGGGCTCTTAAATTCGCAGATGAAAGCCTTAAAAAAGATCCAGAGATTGTCTTAGCTGCTGTTCAACAATATCGCTCGACCCTTGAACTGACAGATGAAAGTCTTAAAGAAGACTTAGGCTTTGTCCAGGCTACCGCTCAGCAAGATGAAATGGTTAGACGCTTTATTTGCAACTGTCAGTCTTCAAAAAATCCAGAGATTGTCTTGACTGCAGTTCAGAAATAGAGTGGAGCTTTTCAATTTGCAATAAAATTACTTATAAAAGCAAAAAAAATATAATCATAAAATTATAAAATATAATAAAAAATTATAGATTTAATCTAATTCTTACAATCATCAATTTAACTATAAAGGATAATGATACAAATGACCTGCGTTAATTCAGAACCTATGCAAAGCATCTCAAGCAACAATGACTTAAATACCTTACTTCCGAATGAGTTACTGGGAAATATTTTTGATCAAGTGATCAATCAAAAATGCCCACTTTTACGTGATATTTCTTCTATTTTACTGACATGTAAAAAATGGACAAGCGTACTGGAGGAAAATCCTTGCATTTCATTAGCACAAATCCTTTTTCAACTTAAAGACAGTAACTTATCTATTATTACTCGTCCCCAGGAGTGTCTCAAAATCAAAACTGACCCAAAAAAGCAATTTACGTCTCAAGAACTTAAACTAATCGAGCGAGCCCAACAAGGTGAATACTACGGAGAAAGTTTTAAAAGATTGTTAATGGGTAAATCACAATTATTTCACCCGGAGAGTTTATTTCTTTCTCTTGGATCGCTATTCATGGGATCCTGAAGTTTGTAAAAAGAGCGCCAATGAAAATATCCGCAAGATAGCTGAAGAGCAATTGTCCATTTTAAATTCTCTTACAATGGGCTCTGATGAAGAAAGATTAACAGTGATCAAAAATGATTCTATCACAAAGCTTTATGCTGGTGTTCGAATAAACGTAAATAAAATAAAATTATAAAATATAATAAAAAAATTATAGATTTAATCTAATTCTTACAATCATCAATTTAACTATAAAGGATAATTATGCAACTGACCATCGTTAATTCAGAACCTATGCAAAGCATCTCAAGCAACGATGACTTAAAAACCTTACTTCCGAATGAAATATTAGGAAATATTTTTGATCAAGTGATCAATCAAAAATGTCCACTTTTACGTGATATTTCTTCTATTTTACTGACATGTAAAAAATGGACAAGCGTACTGAAGGAAAATCCTTGCATTTCATTAGCACAAACCCTTTTTCAACTTAAAGACAGTAACTTATCTATTATTACTCTTCCCCAGGAGTGTCTTGCAACTGACCAAAAGAAGCAATTTACATCTCAAGAACTTAACCTAATTGAGCGAGCCCAAGAAGGCGACCTCTACTACAAAGATGGTTTTAAAAGATTATTAATGGTTGATTCAGAATTATTTCATCCCAAGAGTTTATTTCTTTCTCTTTTGGATCGCTATCCCTGGGAGCCTGAAGTTTGCAAAAATAGTGCTAATGAAAATATCCGCAAAATAGCTGAAGAGCAATTGTCCATTTTAAATTCTCTTGCAGTAGGCACTGACGAAGAAAGATTAACACTTATCCAAAATAATTCTATCGCAAAGCTTTACGTTGGTGTTCGAAATCAATCAAAGAAGTGGCATATGGCACAAATACAGGTGACCTTCACACTTAAAGAATTTCTCAATTTTAACGACAAAAATTTTTTTATTCAGGTTGCTCGCTGTTTTGGACGTGCTGTTTTTAATATACATGAAAGCCTTAAAAAAGATCGAGAGGTTGTCTTGGCTGCCGTTCAGCCAGATGGCGAGGCTCTTGAATTGGTAGATGAAAGTCTTAAAAAAGATCGAGAAGTTGTCTTGGCTGCCATTCAGCAAAATAGCTATCCTCTTGTCCATGCAGATGAAAGTCTTAAAAAAAATCCAGACTTTGTCTTGGCTGTTGTTAAGAAGGATGGTTGGACTCTTCAATTTATAGATGAAAGCCTTAAAAAAGATCGAGCCATCGTCTTGGCTGCCATTCAGCAAAATAGCCGAGCCCTTCAATTTGCAGATAAAAGCCTTAAAAAAGATCGAGAGATTGTCTTGGCTGCTGTTAAGCAAGATGGCAAAGTTCTTAGATGTGCAGATGAAAGCCTTAAAAAAGATCGAGAGATTGTTTTGGCTGCTGTTAAGCAACATGGCAGAGCTCTTCAATATGCAGATGAAAGCCTTAAAAAAGATCGAGAGATCGTCTTGGCTGCCATTCAGCAAGATGGCGGGGCTCTTGAATTTGCAGATGAAAGTCTTAAAAAGATCGAGAGATTATCTTGACTGCGGTTCAGAAAAGAGGTCATGCTCTTGAATATGCAGATGAAAGCTTTAAAAAAGAGCGAGGAGCGATTGTCTTGGCTAACGTTCAGCAAGATGGCTAGGCATTGACCCACTTACGCCGATTCAAGCCAGGCTTTACGCAGCCAGAGAGACTACTACTTAACCACATTAGTTTTTGCCTATTGAGATGGTTTTAAATTCCTAGGTGTTAAGGTAAGAGATGAGAGTAGGCTAAGCGACGCATTCAGTCGCCCGCCGCTTCGCTCTGGGCTCTTGGTAAGGGGGATATGGACCCACCGTTCGGTCGCCCTCCGGGCTCGGGTCACGGTGGGCTAGAATCAGTCGTCCTCCGGACTCTAGCAGCATTATCAAAACGCCTTGACTAGCATTCTAACAGCATTACCAAGCACCTTACCTAACATTCAATGGCTTCTACATTGCTGCTAGAGTCCGGAGGACGACTGATCCTAGCCCACCGTGACCGAGCCCGGAGGGCGACCGAACGGTGGGTCCATATCCCCCTTACCTAGAGCCCAGAGCGAAGCGGCGGGCGACTGAATGCGTCGCTTAGCCTACTCTCATCTCTTACCTTAACACCTAGGAATTTAAAACCATCTCAATAGGCAAAAACTAATGTGGTTGAGTACTAGCTTCTAGCCTTTGCTTAACATCCTTATCAACGCTTTTCTAAGCCGCAGCTTCAGCTAATACATAATCTCCTTGCTTTGAGACATGCGATCCTAACTTTTTGGTAGCAAGAATAGAAATTCCAATCACCAACACTGCTGTAATCCCTACAATTGGAATATGACCTGCAGTAGAGCCAAACGCAATAAGTAAGGCTTGATACAAGCAAGAAGATCCTGACTTACCCAAACGTGATCCCACGCTGTCGATGACAGACTTAGCTCGCATGCGCTCATTAGCATCAATGGAAAGGAAAGCCATTTCCTTGCACATATCAAAGATCGTATATTTGGCGGTCAGAGCCAAGACATAATAGACAGATCCTAGCGTCATTACTAAATATAACGCATTCATATTCAGCAATGAAGCAAAAGGAGTGACATACTCTTCTGGAAGTTGCATGAAAAAGAAAAAGATAAAACTTGTGATAAATAGTGTGACCGGAGTAAGCAAAGCAATTTTAGACCAATTGAAAACTTGAAAAATCCAACGCGCAATCAAAGACATGCAAACAGCCAGAATTCCAATAATAGAGGTCAGTTGATTGACATAGGCATTGTAAGCTTGCGGTAAAGGATAAGCGCTTTTAATGGTCTCTTTCCATACGACTTCGACCAAATTGCTCGTTAGACCAAAGGCCACAACTAAGGTTGCAATGCAGAGTAAAGGCTGAGATTGGACAATGCAGAGAAAGCTTTCTTTGAATGTCAAAGAGGATGCCGACTTCTTTGGCTGCGAGGAAGACTGAATACTGCCAGCAGATAACAAGCGATTGATGACCATGATTCCCCCTCCACAAAGGATCACAATCCCTATCATTACCTGTAATGTTTCCTGCCAGGATAAAATGTCTACTAAAGATTGACAAAGAAAACGAGAGGTCTGCCCTGATAGAATTCCTGCACAATTTCCCACAAATACACACAAGGGGTAGAAAGTCTTAGCTTGTTGAGCTGAAGTCATTTCATTGAGATAGCCCCAGAAAAGGATAGTCAAAATCATCATGGCCCAAAGTTCAGCTGCCAGGTAAAAGAAAGTATAAATCCAAAAGCAAACCATCGCAATTAATCCTTTACATCCCACAGGAAGCACAGCTTTTAAAAAATCTGAAAGCTGATCTAGAAAAAGTTCCTGACGGAAAGGATAAAGACAAAAAGCAAATAAAGCATAAGAACTTAAAAGCAAAGTCACAAAGAAATAAAGCGTCTTTTCTCTTCCTAATTTTTGGTAGAGCTTAGAAAAAAGATAACTCATCAAAATTGCAAAGGGTAAAATCACCCAAATTTTAATAAAGGGAATGACTTGCGCTCCTGCGTCACTTGAAGTGATCACCAGCGTATCTTTTAAATCCTTTAAGAGATGATAGACAAAAATAATTAAAAAAAATTGCCCAAGAATCAGGGCTCGCTTTATCCAAGGTGAATCTGTAAAATTTACGAAACAATTATTTTGAACTGAATTTTTCATGCACTTTTTTTTTTGCAGAAATTCTGCAAAAAGAAAAAGCTATTGATAAATGTAAATAATTTGATCTATTACACTATCATACATCATTTTTGGTTTTTTAATCCAGTAAAAACTATTTCTAGAGCTAAAGCATTTGAGCCTCATTTGTGAAGCAACCTAATCGATATTAGCTTAAATGGGCGGCTTTTCTAAAAAACTTCCTGCAACGCTTCCCCCCTATCATCTAATGAGCAACCTCCTACTCCCTAATCACCTTCTATGAAACTATTCATCTTATTTTATTATCTTTAATTAAATATAACAAAAAAAGTAAACATAATAAATTAAATTAAAATATCCATAAACTTTAGATGTAAATTAATTACTTGTAAATAAATAAAAAATTGTTTAAAATTTTTTCTTTAATACGAAGAGGTTTACATGAACAGAAGTTTTTGGAAATATTTTTTGATAGTGAGCATTTGCTTGGGATCTCTGTTAAGAGGAGAGGATCCTGCTTATACTGTCATCACAGATCAGAGCGCTGTTCCTATTTTAACGCCATCATTAGCTCAACGCCAAACACTTAAGCTGCGTTTAGCCAATGGACTTGAGGCCTATGTGATTGCTGATCCAGAAGCGACGCAGGCAGGGGCTGTTTTAACAGTACAAGCAGGAAGTTGGAGCGATCTTGAAAAATATCCTGGATTAGCCCATTTTTTGGAACACCTGTTATTTTTAGGAACGGAAAAATATCCCATTGAATCAGATTATGACCGCTTTATTCAGGAACATGGTGGAAAGTCTAATGCTTATACGGCAAGTGATTATACCCTCTATCTCTTTTCTATTTCTCCCCCTGCTTTCGAAGAGGCTTTGGATCGCTTTTCGTTCTTTTTTAAAAAACCTTTATTTAATCCTTCCGGAATAGATCGAGAAATCCAAGCAATCAACCAAGAATTTGCTAAGAATATTGATCAAGATCACATTCGGGAAAACTATGTCACAAAAGCACTTGCCAATGTTCATCATCCTTTTCATCGCTTTAGTGCAGGCAATTCAACTACGCTTGAGAAAATCACACAAAAAACGTTAAGGGAATGGTATCAAGAACACTATAGTGCGCATCTCATGCGCCTCATTGTTTATGGTCCTTATTCTTTAGAAACTTTAAAAAAATGGGTGGTCGAGGATTTTACAGATATTCATTCTAATGGTATACAACCTCATGATCCTCAAGGACCAATCTTAGCAAAAGAGATGCAAGGAAAGTTGGTTTGTATTGAACCTGTCAAAAATATTCAATCTCTTCGCTTGACATGGGAGCTTCCGATTTCGATCGCCGATCGAATTTCCTACCAATCAGACAAGGTGATTTCTTCTATTTTAGAATACAAGGGGAAAGGTAGTTTGCTTGCAATTCTTCAAGCAGAAGGTTTGGCTGGCAACTTAACTTGCGACAGTTATTACTTAGGCAAACAGCATTTATTCTTTTCTCTTTCTATCAATCTGACTGAAAAAGGATTAGAAAATGTTTTTCAAGTTATCACACACTGTTTTCAAGCCATTCAAGCTTTCCAAAAACAAGATGTCCCTTCTTATCTCTTTGAAGAATTAAATAAAATCCAAACTCTGCATTATCAATACCAATCACGAGAAAATACTTTTGACAATTTGATGCAATTGGGAGGGCTTTTAGTCTATGAAGATTTAAAAAATTTTCCTGAGAATGCTTTAATTCCCCCATTCTGTAATCAACATTCAATACGTGAATTTCTTAGTCATTTAAGTCCACAACGCGTTCACTTAACCTTATTGACTCGCCATCCTCCCAGTCCGTTTGATCAAATGGAGCCATGGATGGAAGTTCCCTACAAAATAATTCCTTTAGCATCTGAACAAATCGCCTCATGGAGCCAGTTACCACAATCTTCTGATTTTGAATTTCCTGCTCCTAATCCTTTTATTCCTCAAGATCTTACGTTAGTCCAAGATTCGACTTCTCAGCAAACTCATTCCACTTCCTCTTTACCCACACCCCATCTTTTAGTCGATAATGAGCAGGCCAAGATTTACTTTGCCGCCGATCACCGTTTTCTCATTCCTCAAACTCTATGGTTTTTTGAAATCAAAACGCCTGCCATTGAAGCACATGATCCGAATAAAGTCGTTCTAACCGATCTTTATATCCAATGCTTAGAAGAAGCCCTTCAATCCTATAGTTATCCAGCTCAATTAGCAGATCTTTCTTATCATATCTCCCGAACATCAAACGGCATTCTTTTCTCTCTATCGGGATATCGCGATAATGCTGAAACGTTATTTGACACCCTTCTAGCACACTTAAAAAATTGTTCTCCAACAGAGCGCCTATTCCATCTCTTTAAAGACTTTCTTCGCAATCAACACTCGGATTTTAGTCAAGAAAGCCCCTTAAAACAAGGAATGGAAGCTTATTACAATATTCTATTTGAATCTGATTCTACTCATCAAGCACAAGCGGAGGCCTTAGAACAAGTGTCATATGATTCTTTTCTTGATTATATGAATCATCTCTACGACCAAACCTATACAGCAGGCTTGCTATATGGCAACGTTAGCGAGAATCAAGCTGTGCGAATCTGGAAAAAACTGCAAAATGCTTTATCAAGCCAACCTTTTCCTTTAGAACAAAGAATGATTGAACGCGTGCTTGTTTTACCTGCTCAATCAGGTCCTTATGTCAGCGACATCCACGTTCAATCTTCAGCTCATGCTGCCATTTTAGGAATAGAAAGCGACTCTTTCTCCTTTAAAAAACGTGCAGCCCAACAAATATTAGCTCAGGCAATGAATAGCGCTTTCTATTCTACTTTGCGCACAAAACAGCAAACAAGCTATCTGCTTTATTCTCGGGCAGAGGATTTTGATGAACACCTTTTCTCATTTTTTGCTGTCCAATCCGCTACTCATGACCCCCGTGATTTACTCGCACGATTTGAATTATTCATCGAGGGTTTCTTACAGGAAATGGAGGATCATGAGCTTACACAAGAGCACTTTGAAAACATTCGTCAATCTTTAGTAAATACTTTACAAAATACACCGCAAAATTTAACTGAAACAGGGTATTTGCTAAAAACCTTAGCTTTCAAGTATGAAGGAGATTTTGCTTGGATGTCCAAGCGCATTCAAGGATTAAACGATTTGACCTATGAAGAATTCTTAGAAACAGCCAGGCAATTCTTAGGAAAAGAAAATAAAAGGCGCTTGGCGGTTTTAGTTCGGGGAAAAATTCATAAGGATTTTCATTATCAATCCATTTCAAACCTGCAAGATATGCGCGAAATCAGTCAATATGAGTAAACAAAAATGCCTGTGACGCTCTATCATTGGATTGCGGTTAATTTCCTGATCCTTTTTCTTTTGGGAATTGATCTTTGGCGCTTTTTCCGCTATCCACATCCAATCGGAGTTAGAGAGGCTCTATTCACCTCTGCAGGCTGGATTTCTTTAGCCTTTCTTTTCAATCTTTGGATTTATTTTACATTCGGCTCTCAGCCTGCTCTAGACTTTCTGACAGGTTACCTTGTGGAAGAATCTCTGAGTGTTGATAATCTTTTTATTTTTTTGCTTTTATTTGCCCATTTTAAGGTACCAGCAATAGCCAAACATCAAGTCCTATTCTATGGAGTCATAGGAGCCATTATCATGCGTGCTTTGCTCATTTGGGGAGGTATTGCTTTAATCAAGCATTTTGGCTGGATTTTTATGGTGTTTGGCATCTTTCTAATTATAACGGGAATTCGCTTAGCATTTAATACCGCAAAAGAAGAAGAACTGGAAAAAAACATCGTTTATCACTGGCTCAAAAAATGGCTGCCTTTGACAGAGGAGTACAAAGGAGATGCATTCATTGTTCGACAAAATGGACGTTGGATGGCCACCCCTTTATTAGCAGTTCTCATTCTTATAGAAACGACCGATCTCATTTTTGCTTTAGATTCCGTTCCTGCCATCATAGGGATTACAACAGAGCCTTTTATTATTTATACTTCCAATATCTTTGCTATCTTGGGACTACGCTCCCTATTTTTTGCCTTAGAAGGCCTACTAAAAGCCTTTTATCTTCTTCACTATGCTCTCGCTTTCATTTTGATTTTTATTGGATGTAAAATGATGGTTGTCAATTTTCTCCATATTCCAACGTGGATCACTTTAATTGTTCTTTTGATTTCTTTAATTTTAGCAGGAGCTGCCTCTCTTTTATATCCTGCTTCCATCATCCATAAAAAATGAAACAGTTTCAAAAGGCATGATTCAATTGAAGTCACATGTTTATGCCGTCCTTTCAGGACTCGATGTCTTTTTGATAGAACCCAGGCCTCCGCTTCGCTGCGACCTGGGCTGTAACATGACGGCCCTTCAGGCCTTAACAAAAAGACTATTTAGAGACTATAGAAGAGGGACTTAAACATCTCTTATTAAGGCCTGAAGGGCCGGCCCTTCAGGCCTTAACAAAAAGATGATTTAGGGACTATAGAAAATGATTTAGGGACTATAAAAGATGATTTAGGGACTATAGAAGAGGGACTTAAACATCTCTTGTTAAGGCCTGAAGGGCCGTCATGTTACAGCCCAGGTCGCAGCGAAGCGGAGGCCTGGGTTCTATCAAAAAGACATCGAGTCCTGAAAGGACGGCATAAACATGCGACCTTCAATTGAATCATGCCTCAAAGTTTACATGATCCAACACTCATCATCCTGGGTGACAAGTGCTTGGTCAACCGTTAATTGTTCCTCTTTTAATAAAGGCAGCTTGATGCACTCGACATAATGGTGCGGTGTCATCAGTTGCAAGTCACTCTTTATTTCTCTTAATTTTTCTAATCCTAAAAGATATAAATCATCTATTTTTCTTAACTCTCTAAATCGAGGAGTATAAGTATTGTTGTCTTGTAATTTAAATTGTAAACGCAATAAAAATTCAGTAATTGGAATGCCTTGGGATTTTGATTGTTTCAAAGCTGTAAATAATAAACCTGTCACATAAAAAATGCGATTCGCTCGTCGGCAAATTTTTTTCATTAGTCCGCCCCGTACACCGACTAAATGACAGAGGGTTTTTATTAATTCTTGGTCTTGAATTTGGTAAATATTCTGGCTTTTTTCTATCTGATTTTGATGAATTTTATTTAGTTCTTCTATCAATTCTTCATTATCCTTTAAAGAAATGGTCTCTTGTTTATATTGATGAGATTCCTTATCTAGAAAACCGATTTCAAATTCATTTTTCGTTTTTAATAGTAAAATTTGTTTTCCTTCTTCGACCCTAATTTTCTGGAAGGCATGACAAGATGCTTCACTTACTAAAACGCATCCTAAAAATTTATAACCCTCTGGCTGATAGACCTTACATTTAGAGGATAACACTCTAAAATTGTAATTATCATTGGAAGGCATAAGCAAGACATTCTTAGCTTGACCACATGCAACATAGGTGATGTCATTTTCGATTAAAATCGCATGTTCAAGAAGTTCACCCTCACATAATATTTTTGATAGATCTTTTTGCTTCCTCCCAGGAAGAATATCATATATTTTCATTTGTGTTTGTCTCTCTTCTAGGCTGGCCGAGATCAAATCGTTACGCGATAAGATGCGTAACTTATGCTTGATGTCTTCGTATTTTGATGGAGTTAAAGCGAGCTTTAACAATTCTTCAACAAAGAGTTCATTTCTCTCTTTTTTTCCTGCACTAAAAAAGGAAACTTTTATATCTTCTGTTTGAAATAATAATTTTATTAATTGAATGACACCAGGAAATACATAATATGTTTTTTTGGCTGTAATAATTGCGCCTTGATTCTTAAAAAATTGGGCCTGCTCATTGCTACCGACACGACGACAAGCTAAGACACCATCAATATCTAGAGCAACATTAATATGCATATCCTTCCTTACCTTTAAATATGTCATTTTTTTGGAATAGAAATAAATTTGCTATCGTAGGATGGCATTAAAGCCATGGATGTTAATACGTCAGTTCTGTTCTTCCTTGCCGCCTTGTTATTAATTCTGGTGTTTAATAAAATGCAACTATTATCTATTTGGAGATCCGTGATGGCTATCCACGAAAAGCTTGAAGAGAAAATCCATCAAACAGAGCGAAAATTGATTGAGTTATCCGTTCATATGCAGCGCTTAAATCGTGAATACCAAGGTCTTTTAGAAGAACTCGCATTAACACCCGAACAATTAAAAGAGTTCATGGATAATCCTGATAACTTTGCTCCTCCTATCTGGGAAAAATTGCAAAATGAAAAGAAAAAAATAAATGAAAGGTTAAATTTAGACTTGAATAATGTGCGCGATGCCAACAAAACCAAAACTGTTTATTCAGAAAAAGGAAAAATTCAACAGCATTGGTTATTTGTACGCTAAATGAATTTCCTAAAATCATCCTCTAATAAGATTTGGCAAAAATTGCATCCAGAGTCGCTTCTCTTCCCGTTAATACGCAACGCCCCTTTGTGCCACTTTGTTCAAGAGGCAAGCACCGAATTGTCACTTTTAAATCCTTTAATAGATCCTCCGTAACTGGATCACCACACCATTTTGCCAAAACAAAACCGCCATGAATTTCAGATTTCTCTTCATTTTTTGGAGTAAAAAACTTGCTTAATTGGTCAAATGTCTCAATATGTTGGTAAATATGGGCATCCCGAAAAGCTTTGGCTTGTTGAAAATAAACTTGTTGAATCTCTTCTAAAAGAGGAACCACTTGATCCAAAAACTGTTGAATCGACATGGATTGCTTATCCTTCACTGAGCGATCGCGTCTTGCTACCATGACAGCTTGCGCTTCCAAATCTCGAGGACCGACTTCTAAACGTAAAGGAACTCCCTTTTTGATCCATTCCCAATTTTTTTCTCCTCCTCTCCTATCACGCTTGTCGACATGAACAAGAAGAGGTCTTCCATTAAATTGCTTACCTCTTAAGTCACCGGCCAAGCGTTCTGCATAAGCCAAGATATCTGCTTCTAACTCAGGTTTAGGAATCACAGGAATGATCACTATTTGCTTGGGTGCTATACGAGGCGGTAAGCGTAATCCATCATCATCTCCATGGCACATGATTAAGCTGCCAATTAACCGCGTTGTCATACCCCAAGAAGTCGTATAAACATATTCTAATTGACCTGCCTTATTGCTGAAGCGAATATTGGAGGCTTTAGCAAAGTTTTGTCCTAAATAGTGAGACGTACAAGATTGCAGCGCTTTACGGTCCTGCATCATCGCTTCAAGAGTATAGGTATTTTCTGCACCTGGAAACCGCTCTCCTGGAGATTTCTCCCCCATGATCACAGGAATTGCTAGCATATCTTCCACAATATAGCGATAAACATGCAACATTTGCAGGGTTTCTTCCATAGCCTCTTCAGGCGAGGCATGAGCAGTATGTCCTTCTTGCCAAAGAAATTCGGTTGTTCGCAAAAAGATGCGTGGACGCATTTCCCAGCGGACCACGTTAGCCCATTGATTGATCAGAAGAGGTAAATCGCGATAAGATTCTATCCAACGTGAAAATGAATCGCCAATAATTGTTTCAGATGTTGGCCGCACAACAAGAGGCTCTTCCAATTCCCCTGCTGGAATCAGTTTTCCTTCTTTTTCTTCTAAACGATGATGGGTAACGACGGCACATTCTTTCGCAAACCCTTCGACATGGGCTGCCTCTTTTTCAAAAAAACTCAATGGAATAAAAAGAGGAAAATACGCATTTTCATGTCCTGTCGCCTTGATACGCTCATCTAGTAAGCGTTGAATATTTTCCCAAATTCCATACCCCCAGGGTTTGATAACCATGCAACCGCGAACAGGAGCATTTTCAGCTAAATCAGCGGCTTTAATGACTTGTTGATACCACTCAGGATAGTCTTCTTCACGCGTAGGACTAATGGCACTCTTCTCTTTTGTCATAATGATCTCATCTACTCATTCTCATAAATATTAAACTTATTGTCCATTTAGCATACATGATTAAGAATTCCAAATACAGGGGAAAATGAGAGACAGCTCATTCCCTTGCAGAGCCTGCATAGCTGTCTTTTGCAGTAATTCTTCCCATCCCTGATTGCGCTTAAAAAGATGGTGATCAATAGACAAGACAGGACGAACGTGGGTAAGAGCATTACAGATATAAACACTCGCACTTGCTGGGATTGTATTAATTGTTGCCCTTATCCATTGAATAGGTAAAGATAAATGAGAAAGGAGTTCTTGTAAAAACACTCCTTTTAGATAGGGCAATTGCGGATCGGGAACCCAACATAAGTCTTGGTCAATCCAGAACAGATTGGAACATCCTGTTTCCAACAAAATTCCTTCTCGCGTTTGCGTAATGGCGTCAGCATACCCTTGCTGATGAGCATAGTTGCGGACGTAGAGATGATCAAGATAAGATAAACTCTTGATATGAGCTAAAGGACTTTCGAGAGGATAGGGAAAAAGGCATAAGGTACAAGGTCCAGAAACTTCTTCATAAGGATTCAAGGTTGCTAATACATTTCCAATTGTATGCTCTTCCTTAAAGGTAGCCAAGATTTTTAAACGCCAAGTCCCCTTGCAGGCTCCATTGCGCTTAATCAGTTCTGCAATCCAATCCTCCTGCTTGAGATTCCACTCAACATTTAACACTTTAGCTTGTTGTTGGAGCCTATGTAAGTGACTTTTAAGTAATTCGCATTTTCCTTGATGAACTCTAATGGTAGTAAAGATGCCTTCTCCAAATAGAAAACCCCGATCAGTGATAGGGATGGCCGCTTCTTTCTCAAAACAAAATTTTCCATTTAAAAAAACCCACTTTTCATTCATTGAATGATTTGTCTTGTTTGAAGAATATGAAAAATTGAGGCTCCTTTAAAAAGGGTTTCCTGATACTCCTGATGCGGCTGAGAGTCAATCACAATTCCGCTCCCAAGTTGTAAAGAAAGACAATTTTTCTTAGCGATTAAAGTGCGGATCGCAATATTGAGGTCAAAATCTCCTTGGCCAGTAAAATACCCAATAGAACCTGTATAAATCCCTCGAGGACGCTTTTCTAATTCATCAATTACTTCCATTGCTCTTAGCTTAGGACATCCCGTGATCGAACCGCCAGGAAAACAGGAGCGCACGATGTCAAGGGGGGTCCATTCCGGCTTAACTTGAGAGCGAATAATGGAGAGTAAATGAAAAACGTTTGTATAGGCTTCACAGCGCCATATTTCTACTGTTTGTACGCTTCCAATCTTGCTGATCTTGCCCAAATCATTACGCATAAGATCTGTAATCATGAGCAATTCAGCTCTTTCCTTAGCCGATGATAATAAACGCTCTTTCAAAAATTGATCTTCTTCTTGGGTTTCCCCTCTTTGAATGGTGCCTTTGATCGGCCGCGTCTCTAATTCTAATCCTCTTTTGAGCAAAAAACGCTCTGGTGAAGTCGAGATGATACTGAATTGTTCATGGCGAAAATAAGCAGAAAAGGGTGCAGGATTTAATTCACAAATTTGACGAAAAATTGAAAAAGGATGGCGATGGCTTTGAAATTCAAAATTCTGTGAAAGATTGACTTGATAGATCTCACCCGCCCGAATCAATTCTTGTACTTGTTGAACTTTATTTAAATAGCTCTCTTTCCGCTGCGGGCTGTTCAAAAAAAGGGGGCTAGAAAACATGCTTTCATAAGCTAACGGGTGCCATACAAGCATTTTGATGAATTCTTGCCATCCTCTTAAGATAGACAAGCGTTGTACCCATTCTCCCGCTTTTGCGCAAAGATATTCAATTGCAGATAAATCGACTTGGATATCCACTTGCTGCGTTTGTTGATTTTCCCTAAGAACAACTGCACAACGCTGCCAATAGGCATCTGGTGTAGAAGAGGGACGATAAGGCAGGGTTTTATTTAAATCAGCAAAAGCACCCATTCCATATCCAAACCAACCAAAAGCCATCGAATGAAGATGTTGTGCAAGTTGAACAAAAAAATGGTTTTGCAGCCCATCCCAAGGATTTTGGACTGTCACATTGTGCCTTTGCTTGCCTTTTTGATAAGAAAGCCGTTGTCCATAAACAGTGACAGTTTCAAATGGAAATAATCCTAGGAAAGAACATTGGGCAGAATCCATATCTCCACCCGAATAAAGCAAACAAGTGCCTCTCCAATCGGCAAAAAAATGAGCGATAGATAAAAGAAGAGAGGGGGACATCTCAGATAAAGTGAAGTCAACCAGCACTTAGTGTTCCTTAGGCCTCTTGCAACTCTTCTGGAATTTTCATATTATGGTAAACTGCATCGACATCTTCCAACTCTTCAATCCAATCAATTAAAGCCAGATTTTCTTTAGCAGTTTCCATTTCACATTCCACATATGATTTGGGAATCATTTCAAGCTCTGCTGATTCACATTTGAAACCTAAATGTTGAATCGCTTCTCTTACTGCATAAAGATGAGTAGAATCAGTGGTAATCAGGTACATATCGTCTGTAGCCTCAAAATCTTCTGCTCCCGCTTCAGTTGCAGCTAAAAACAGCTCATCTTCAATAGCATTTTTTTTGGCAATTTGAATGACTCCCTTGCGATCAAAATTAAATGCTACAGCTCCTGGACTTGCAATAGTCCCTCCTCTTTTATTTGTGGCAATGCGCATTTCGGAAGCAATACGATTTTTATTATCCGTCATGACATCCACAATCAATCCTACTCCCCCATGCCCATAAAGTTCATAAGTCATTTCATGGTAATCGGCTTGATCAATACTAGAGGCCTTTTTGATATTACGCTCGATATTGTCATTCGGCATATTGGCATCTCTTGCCTTTTGCAAGGCGATTCGCAAGCGAGGATTAGATTTAGAATCAGGTCCTCCTAACTTTGTTGCACTAATGATTTCTTTCGCAATACGTGAAAAGATTTTGCCTTTTTTGACATCTGCCTTTCCCTTGCGATGTTTAATGTTTGCCCATTTACTATGACCCGCCATAATTTAAGAATACCCCATAAATAAATAATTCTGATTATCTCGAATCCACTGTTGCGCTTGCTTAAAATATTTAAAATCTTTTTCCCGCTCTTTAAATTGTTTACTGTGGATGTGCTTATGCCCATTTTTATCCACATAAGCCGGGCAAATATAATGAAGCATTTCATGATAAATGACATAAGCAACAAAGTAGTCAGGAAAACGTTGATTATCTAATAGCCGATTAACTTTAATTAACCTTAAAGGATCATGATAGAGACCAAATGTTACTCGCTTGCAAATACGCCTACGTCTTTCGCCAAACCATGTGATGTGTAAGCCAAGAGGGCAATCAAAGTATTGCCGATTTAAATGATGATAGATTTTTTCTAAGTCATATATGCGCCCCTTCGTATCCAATTTAGAAAGATCAAGCTCATGCGAATAATCTAATCTTTGCAAATTGGATTCAATATAAGCCTTAATGCTAGGAGCAAGCTTTTTGTGCTCTCCTTTAAGATAACAGGCCAAGGCTTGCATAACGTTCTGAGGAGCTTGCAAAAACATACGATGTAGCGAAACTTTGGTGCAATCAGGCTCCCATTTCACACTCAGCATAGTTGAGCGGTTGTCATTAATTTTTAGGCGCAGTTTAATCCCTACGCTATTTTCTAATTGTTCTTGAAATGTTAATGTTTGTTCATTATCTAGATCGTAAAGCATATTCATTAAAGGAATCTTTCCATAAAAACACGTCCAACATAGCGATCTTTTTCTCTAATCCAAGAATTCTGCCGACCAAATTCTTTGAATCCAAAACGCTTATATAAATTCATTGCAGGGTTCTCAGCATACACCTGCAAGTGCAAGAGTTCAATTTTAAATTTTTCTTTAGCCAAATGCATGATGCTGCTCATTAAGTAACTGCCAATGCCCATATTGCGATAACCTGTCCCTACAATAATGCCAAATTCACATTGATGGGCAAGTTTGCGATAGGGCTGCAAATAGAGCGTGGCAATTCCGCAGGGAACACCCTCTTTTGTAATGGTCAAACTGCATTTGTAGCGATAAAAAGCAATCCAACGCATGACAGCATCATCGATTTCTACTTCATCTTCCATTGGAAACCAACACATCACACTAGGTTCCATTAACCACGCTTTGAGATATTTGACATCTTCAGGTTCTGTATAACGGACCTCTATGCCTGCAGGAACTTGCATGGGTTGTGATTGATTCATTAGCCAAACTCCTTTAAATAAGCATTTACAAAGTCGTCAATCTCGCCATCCATGACGGCTTGAATATTTCCAGATTCTAATTTTGTGCGCGTATCTTTGACTAATGTATAAGGCTGGAAGACATAATTGCGAATCTGACTGCCCCATGCATTGTCCTTCTTTTCTCCCTTTAACTCATTTAAAGCTTGCTCACGCTCTAAAATTTCTTGCTCATAAAGTTTAGAACGAAGCATTTGAAAACACGCTTCTTTATTTTGAACTTGACTTCGCTGAGCCTGGCATGAAACGACAATCCCTGTCAGAAGATGTGTTAAGCGTACAGCAGAATCTGTCTTATTGACATGTTGCCCACCTGCACCCGATGAGCGAAACGTATCAATGCGCACCTCTTCTGGTTTAATCTCAATCTTAATATCATCGGTGATTTCAGGCGAGACATCAATTGAGGCAAAGCTTGTATGTCTTTTAGCATTACTATCAAAGGGAGAAATGCGTACAAGGCGATGCACTCCTTTTTCTGCCTTTGCATAACCATAAGCAAAACTGCCTTGAAATTTTAAAGTGATGCTTTTAAGTCCTGCAACTTCTCCTTCCACAAAATCGACAACTTCAACTTTCCAACCACGCTTAGCAGCCCATCGCTGATACATCCGCGATAGCATTTGAGCCCAATCGCAAGCTTCCGTTCCACCAGCCCCAGAATTAATCGTCAAATAGCAATCTTTGCTATCCATTTCGCCAGCAAGCATCCGACGGACTTCAAGATCTCCCAACGCTTTGTCAATCCGATTTAAATCCTCAATGAGTTCCTGAACAAGCGATTCTTCATTAGCCTCATACGCTTCTGGCAAAAGAGCTTTGATATCTTCAAAACGTTTCTTGAGGTCCTGATAAGGAACTGTCCAAGCCTTTAATTGATTGCTTTCACTAATGACTTCTTGAGCACGATCTGTTTCTTGCCAAAACTCGTTGGCCTCCATAAGAGTCTCTAATTCTTTAACTCGCGCTTCCTTAGAAGCTAAGTCAAAGATACCTCCACATGTGAAGCTGTCTTTCTTCAATTTCTTTTAAGCGCATGTGCGTTTCATTATTCATCACAAACTCCAATTTTATGAAATGATTAAAGGAAATAGGAATAATTTAGCGTTTTAAACTATAAAAGTCAAAAATATCCGATATTACCTGTAAAGTTAAAAGTTCTGTCCCTAAGCACCTACCGTCTTTAATCAAAGATTTAATTTTTAATTTAATAATAAACGTCCATCTATCAATATTATAAAATAAAATTATAAAAAAAGTAACTAAACATTTAAAATTAATTAAATTTTAGTCAATTAGAAGATATTCGCTGTTTCTGACTTCTTAAAAATACACGCATAAAGTGAAACATGCATCATGGCGATAAGAATGAAAAAGTACAATGGCATAGGCAAGGCTGTCCCATCATGTAAAAGGCCCATGAGAAAAGTGAATCCAGCAATGAGAATGTAATAAAGCAATCCAAAAAGAGCTCCTGCTGTGCCAATCGAGTGTTGATAAGCAGACAGGGCGTGACTCAATGCGTTCGGAATGACTAAGCCTATTCCAAAAAATAAAAGACTCACTAACCCCAAAATGAAAGATAAATGCAGCCCAGAAACATCTATAAAGATTCCTTCATAAGCTAAGAAAGTCAAAGCCAAGGCTGCCAAGGCCATGAGATAGCATCCCATCAAAATGATTTGCTCATGTTGATAGTGATGAGAATTCAAACGATGGGAAATAAGAGAAGCCCCCACACTTGCGACTGCAATGACGATTCCCGATAAACCATATTGAATTGGCGTCAAATGCAAAATTTCAATAAAAATAAAGGGAGCTTCTGCATAATAGCTGAAAATGATGCCATTTGTTCCGCCAATCAAAATTGCATATCCAAGCACACGGGGATCTTTAATGAATTGAAGAAAAACCTGGCCGAATGGTGTGCGTTGTTTAACCTCGATAGGCTTTGTTTCAGGCAATTTAAAAAAAGTATAAGCGAGAAGAAAACCTCCCATTCCAATTAAGAAAGCAAAATTCCCTCTCCATCCCGCTACTTCATCGAGATATCCACCTAACAATGGACCAATAGCGGGAGAAAGAGCTAAAACGCCTCCAACAATCGAAAAGATTTGATTGCGGCGTACTCCTGAATAGATATCGCGAATCATTGTTTGTGTGACGACTGAGCCAGCACTTGCCCCATAGGCTTGAAGGAAACGCCAGGCTAAAAGTGAAAAAATATGATCGGATTGATAACAGCCCCAACTGCCTAAAGCATAAATTCCCAGACCGCATAACAGGGCTGGCCGACGGCCTAATCGATCAGCTATAACTCCCCAAACAAACACTCCTAAAGCAAAACCAATGAAATAAATGCTCAAGGTAAACTCAGCCCAATCCTCCCCTACCTTTAATCCATTAGCCAAATCAGGCAATGAAGGAGTATAGATGGTTTCACTCATTTGGGGAAAACCCAGTAAAAGGCCAATTAAACCAATTGACAAAGAAGGCTTTATCCTTAAGTCACTCATAAACAGTTCCTTATTATCTTTAACTCTTTTATTTTAATTTAATAAGGAGATATTTACAATATGGCATATTGGAAACCATTGTTAACTTTTATTAAACAAATTCATGCCTTCTATAGAACGTATTCAAACCTTTGTCAAAGTGATAGAAGCAGGCAGTTATGTGGCTGTTGCTCAACAAATGAATTTATCTAAAGCGGCGATTAGCAAGCAGATTTCTTCTCTTGAGCAAGAATTGGGGATTAAGCTGATTGAACGAACCACGCGCCGTTTAAAGATGACAGAAGGCGGAGCAATTTACTATACAGAGTGTAAGCGCCTATTAGAGATAATGGAGGAAATGCAAGAACTAGTGTCTACCATGCGCAAGGAACCTTCAGGCACTTTACAGTTATGCTGCAGCCGTTATTTTGGAGAACATCTTGTCGTTCCTCATCTTGGAGAATTTTTGGAAGCTTATCCTAAAGTTAGGGTTCATTTACACTTAGAAGAGCGGGTTCCCGATTTAATAAAGGAAAACATTGATTTGCTCATAGGAGTCTCAATGCCAGGTCCAGTTGAAGCTGTTAGGCGCATGATCAGCAAGACTCGCTATATCTATTGTGCTTCTCCAGTCTATTTAGAACGGTTTGGCACCCCTAAAAAACTCATTGATTTAGTTCAGCACCGCTACATTACCCATTCGATGCGCAAGCCTGATCACATCCTAGCTTTTGGCAACGAACAAATCACGTTGGATCCCTATTTACGCATCAATGATGCATGGGCGATGTTAACATGCGCTTTGAATGGACTAGGAATTGTCAAGCTACATGATTACATGGTGAAGGAAAATCTAAAAACGGGGCAGTTAGTTGAAATCTTACAGCCTTATAGCCAAGAGGAATACTCCATCTTTATTTATTACATGCAAAACCGCTATTTGAGTCCTAAAATTCGACATTTCATTGATTTCTTATTAGAGAAATTAAAGTTTGCCTAATCTGAAACATCTTAAGATTTTTAATTAAATTCGGTCACGGTGGGCCAGGACTTAACAAAGAACTGTTTTGGGCTTGATGTTTTTCGCGTCATTTTCGGGAAATATGCCTCTAAAGCCTGTTACAGGCGCGGTGTTGTTAAATTGAAGGGACGAATATCAAGCTCAAAACAGTTCTTTATTAAGTCCCGGCCATAGGCTAGGAACGAAATGCTTCCGGCAAACTCCAGAAGCTAAATTTGTCGCTCAAGCGGCGTTAGCCGCGCATGGATAGTAGCCGTGGGTGTAGGCGCAAGCCGAAACCCACGGTTACCCTCAAAACAAATTTGAGCCACGTTAGTGGCGTAGCATTCGTTTAAATAAACATTGCTCCACCATCACATTTCCTACGCCACTAACGTGGCTTCATTTTTTTACCATACACCGTGGGTTCCGGCTTGCGCCTACACCCACGGCTACTATCCATGCGCGGCTAACGCCGCTTGAGCGACAAAGTTAGTGAATTCCGAGGATTTTTTCTCTTGTATATCGGGAGTCGTTAAATGGACCGTTTTTGACAAAGCTCAGTTTTTTCTCGAGCTTCGGAATCAAGCTGAGTTTTCTTTTCTCCATTTTGATCATGCTTAGATGATATAGAATCTTGATTGTGTTTTCGTCTTCCATTCGAAGATTTTTCGCACCACGGATTCGTCGAATCACGAGTTACTGGAGTTAGAGGGAATTTAATCAAGATGATTCATAAATATCTACCTTTAATACTTTTAAATTAAATCAATGATATAATTTTTTTGTAATTTTTAAAATTTATATAGAATAGGATAAAAATCAATATCTAGCAACTTAAAAAGGAAAAAATTGGTCTTTCAACTATCAATTAGAAAACGATTTAGGTTGCTATATATTAATCTTTTTCTTATCTTTTATAATAATTTTAAAAGCATAAAAAAATCATATTATTAATTTAATTTAAAATGATGAAAGGTGGATGTTTTATGAATCATCTTGGTCAAATTCCCTCTAACTCAGTAACTCGTGATTCGACAAATCCGTGGTGCGAAAAATCTTCGAATGGAAGACGAAAACACAATCAAGATTCTTCATATAAGCATGATCAAAATGGAGAAGAAGAAACTCGGCTTGATTCCGAAGCTCGAGAAAAAACTAAGCTTTGTCAAAAAACGATCCATTTAAAGACTCCCGATATACAAGACAAAAATTCATCAGAACACCCTAACAAATCTTGGACAAAACAAGAGCAAGAATTAAGCAGAGGCAAAGACAAAACCAATAAAGCTTATCAAAGAATATATCCAACCGATTCCAACGTGGAAGAGAGGAGACCACTCAAAACAAAGGAGAGGGAAAGAGAGCAAGGGTCGTATTACGACAGGAGAGAGGGAGATGATTCTCGTGATAAAGACAATCAATATCCATTCTCTAATCAGCGAAATTCCTCTACAAGAAGCAGGCAACCGGACGGGAACAAACACAATTCTTATCCTGTCAAATCTTCACTTATTTCGGTTGATTTTCAATATCCCTCAAAAACCCCATCAGTGAATGCAAAAAGAGAAAGTTCAACAAATCAACGATCGGATCCTCGTTTGATTCCCTTCAATAAACAAATAAATGCAGCTGCAAGAAATAATGACATTAAAAACTGCAAAAAAATTCTGACACAGATTGAGCAAGCTGGCTTAAGGCCGGATGCCTATTCTTACAATTCGATTATTAACCTATTTGTTAGAAAACAAGATCAGACGAATGCTTACGCCGTCTTTGAAGAAATGAAAGCCAAGGAAGTACTTCCTAATGAGGTGACCTATAATTCTTTAATCAATTTATTTGTGAAAAAAGAAGATGTGAAAAGAGCCTATGCCGTCTTTGAAGAAATGAAAGCCAATGGAGTGCTTCCCAATGTGGTGACCTATACGTCTTTGATCAATTTATTTGTGAAAAAAGAAGATGTGGAAAGAGCCTATGCCGTCTTTAAAGAAATGAAAGCTAAGGGAGTGCTTCCCAATGAGGTGACCTATAATTCTTTGATCAATTTATTCGTGAAAAAAGAAGATGTGAAAGGAGCTTATGCCGTCTTTGAAGAAATGAAAGCCAATGGAGTGCTTCCCAATGAGGTGACCTATACGTCTTTGATTAATTTATTTGTGAAAAAAGAAGATGTGACAGGAACTTACGCCGTCTTTGAAGAAATGCAAGCCAATGGAGTGCTTCCCAATGAGGTGACCTATAATTCTTTGATCAATTTATTTGTGAAAAAAGAAGATGTGACAGGAGCTTATGCCGTCTTCGAAGAAATGAAAGCCAAGGAAGTGCTTCCCGATAAGGTGACCTATAATTCTTTGATTAATTTATTTGTAAAAAAAGAAGATATAAAAGGAGCCTATGCCGTCTTTGAAGAAATGAAAGCCAAGGGAATACTTCCCAATGAGGTGACCTATACGTCTTTGATCAATTTATTTGTGAAAAAAGAAGATGTGACAGGAGCCTATGCCGTCTTTGAAGAAATGAAAGCCAAGGGAATACTTCCCGATGAGGTGACCTATACATCTTTGATCAATTTATTTGTGAAACAAGAAGATGTGAAAGGAGCTTATGCCGTCTTTGAAGAAATGAAAGCTAAGGGAGTGCTTCCCAATGAGGTGACCTATAATTCTTTGATCAATTTATTTGTGAAAAAAGAAGATGTGAAAGGAGCTTATGCCGTCTTTGAAGAAATGAAAGCTAATAGAGTGCCTCCTGATGAGGTGACCTATAATTCTTTGAGCAATTTATTTGTGAAAAAAGAAGATGTGAAAAGAGCTTACGCCGTCTTTGAAAAAATGAAAGCCAACGGAGTGCTTCCCGATGAGGTGACCTATAATTCTTTAATCAATTTATTTGTGAAAAAAGAAGATGTGAAAGGAGCTTACGCCGTCTTTGAAGAAATGAAAGCCAACGGAGTGCTTCCCGATGAGGTGACCTATAATTTTTTAATCAATTTATTTGTGAAAAAAGAAAATGTAAAAGGAGCTTACGCCGTCTTTGAAGAAATGAAAGCCAAGGGAGTGCTTCCCGATGAGGTGACCTATACGTCTTTGATCAATTTGTTTGTGAAAAAAGAAGATGTAAAGGGAGCTTACGCCGTCTTTGAAGAAATGAAAGCCAAGGGAATACTTCCCGATGAGGTGACCTATACGTCTTTGATCAATTTGTTTGTGAAAAAAGAAGATGAGACAGGAGCTTACACCGTCTTTGAAGAAATGAAAGCCAAGGGAGTGCTTCCCGATGAGGTGACCTATACATCTTTGATCAATTTATTTGAGAAAAAAGAAGATGTGACAGGAGCTTACACCGTCTTTGAAGAAATGAAAGCCAAGGGAGTGCTTCCCAATGTGGTGACCTATACATCTTTGATCAATTTATTTGTGAAAAAAGAAGATGTGAAAGAAGCTTATGCCGTCTTTGAAGAAATGAAAGCCAAGGGAGTGCTTCCCAATGAGGTGACCTATAATTCTTTAATTGATCTATTGGTTAAGCTGGATTGTCTAGAACAAGCCGAGGTTCTCTTTTCTTCAAAACTTTCAATTAAAAAGCACATGCGTCAAGGTTCTTTAGATCTTCATGGATTATCACATGGTGCAGCTTTTGTCGCTTTATCCATTTTTATAAAGTCTCACTGGGAAAATGATTCATTCTTGTTAATTACTGGAAAAGGGCTTCATTCTCACATTAAAGATCTTTATCAGATGAGAGACTTTATGATGGAAAAAATAAAGGAAAAAATTCCTCATGTAATATGCCAAGTTGACCCAGAGAATAAAGGAAGGCTGATCATTAATCGCAAGAAATTATCAGATTTTAATCAAAATGCTACTTCTTAATTAATTTGCGATTAACAGGTTAAGATCGATTTCTCGCAAATGCAAAAATGGCTTCTTACGCACTCTTAATAGATCGGAAAACTTAAAAAAACACAGAATATGATAAGCTTCTTTAGCTTCTATTTAAATTAAATGTAGGTTTCTATATATTAATTTTGTCTTATATTTTATAAGATTTTAAAAAGTTACAAAATAAAATTATATCATTAATTTAATTTAAAATAATGAAAGGTGGCTATTTATGAATCATCTTGGTCAAATCCCGACAGACCTAACAACTTGTTATCCGGCAAATCCGTGGTGCGAAAAATCTTCGAATGGAAGACGAAAACACAATCAAGATTCTTTATATAAGCATGATCAAAATGGAGAAGAGAAAACTCGGCTTGATTCCGAAGCTCGAGAAAAGACTGAGCTTTGTCAAAAAACGATCCATTTAAAAACCTCCGATACACAAGACAAAAAATCCTTAGAACCCCCTCCTAACAAATCTTGGACAAAACAAGAGCAAGAATCAAGCAGAGGCGCTGGTAAAACCAATAAAGCTTGTCAAAGGATATATTCAACGCTCCCCACTTGGAAGAGAGAAGACCGCTCAAAACAAAGGAGGGGGAAAAAAAGCAAGGATCGTATTACGACAGGAGAGAGGGGAATTCTCATGATAAAGGCAATCAATATCCATTCTCTAATCAAAACTCCTCTACAAGAAGTAGGCAACCAGACAGAAACAAACACAATTTTTATCATGCCAAATCTTCACCTATTTCACTTGATCCTCAATAGCATTTCAAAAACCCTATCGGTGAATTCAAAAAGAGAGAGTTCAACAAATCAACGATCGAATTCTCGTTTGATTCCTTTCAATAAGCAAATAAATGATGCTGCAAGAAATAATGATATTAAAGAGTGTAAAAGAATTCTGAAAGAGATTGACCAAGCTGGCTTAAAGCCGGATGCCTATTCTTACACTCCAATTATTAACCTATTTGTCAGAAAACAAGATCAGAAGAAGGCTTATGCTGTCTTTGAAGAAATGAAAGCCAAGGGAGTGCCTGCCAATGAGGTAACCTATAATTCTTTAATCAATTTATTTGTGAAAAAAGAAGATGTGACAGGAGCTTACGTCGTCTTTGAAGAAATGCAAGCCAATGGAGTGCTTCCCAATAAGGTGACTTATACGTCTTTGATCAATTTATTTGTGAAAAAAGAAGATGTGACAGGAGCTTACGCCGTCTTTGAAGAAATGAAAGCCAATGGAGTGCTTCCCGATGAGGTGACCTATACCTCTTTGATCAATTTATTTGTGAAAAAAGAAGATGTGGAAGGAGCTTACGCCATCTTTGAAGAAATGCAAGCCAAGGAAGTGTCTCCCAATACAGTGACTTATACATCTTTGATCAATTTATTTGTGAAAAAAGAAGATGGGGAAGGAGCTTACGCCGTCTTTGAAGAAATGCAAGCCAATGGAGTGCTTCCCGATGAGGTAACCTATAATTCTTTGATCAATTTATTTGTGAAAAAAGAAGATGTGGAAGGAGCTTACGCCATCTTTGAAGAAATGCAAGCCAAGGAAGTGCCTCCCAATAAAGTGACTTATACATCTTTGATCCATTTATTCGTGAAAAAAGAAGATGTGGAAGGAGCTTACGCCGTCTTTGAAGAAATGAAAGCCAAGGGAGTGTTTCCCGATGAGTGGGCCTATACATCTTTAATCAATTTATTTGTAAAACAAGAAGATGTGAACGGAGCCTACGCCGTCTTTGAAGAAATGCAAGCCAATGAAGTGCTTCCCGATGAGGTGACCTATACGTCTTTGATCAATTTATTTGTGAAACAAGAAGATGTGGAAGGAGCTTACGCCGTCTTTGAAAAAATGCAAGCCAAGAAATTGCCTCCCAATAGAGGTGACTTATACATCTTTAATCAATTTATTTGTGAAAAAAGAAGATGTGCAACGGAGCTTACGCCGTCTTTGAAGAAATGCAAGCCAGGGAAGTGCTCTCCCGATGAGGTGACCTATACGTCTTTGATCAATTTATTTGTGAAAAAAGAAGATGGGACAGGAGCTTACGCCGTCTTTGAAGAAATGAAAGCCAAAGGAGTGCTTCCCAATGAGGTGACCTATACCTCTTTAATCAATTTATTTGTGAAAAAAGAAGATGTGACAGGAGTTTACGCTGTCTTTAAAGAAATGAAAGCCAAGGGAGTGCTTCCCGATGAGGTAACCTATAATTCTTTAATCAACTTATTTGTGAAAAAAGAAGATGGGGCAGGAGCTTACACCGTCTTTGAAGAAATGAAAGCCAAGGGAGTGCTTCCCGATGAGTGGACTTATACATCTTTGATCAATTTATTTGTGAACAAAGAAGATATGAGAGAAGCTTATGCCGTTTTTGAAGAAATGAAGGCCAATGGAGTGTTTCCCAATAAGGTGACCTATACATCTTTGATCAATTTATTTGTGAACAAAGAAGATGTGAGAGGAACTTATGCCGTCTTTGAAGAAATGCAAACCAATGGAGTGCTTCCCGATGAGGTGGACTTATAATTCTTTGATCAATTTATTTATGAAAAAAGAAGATGTGAAAGGAGCCTATGCCGTCTTTGAAGAAATGAAAGCCAAGGGAGTGCTTCCCAATGAGTTGACTTATCATTCTTTAATTGATCTATTGGTTAAGCATGATTGTCTAGAACAAGCCGAGGTTCTCTTTTCTTCAAAACTTTCAATTAAAAAGCACATGCGTCAAGGTTCTTTAGATCTTCATGGATTATCACATGGTGCAGCTTTTATCGCTTTATCCATTTTTATAAAGTCTCACTGGGACAATGATTCATTCTTGTTAATTACTGGAAAGGGGCTTCATTCTTACAGCAAAGACCTTTATCAGATGAGAGACTTTATGATAGAAAAACTAAAGGAAAAAATTCCTCATGTAATATGCCAAGTTGACCCAGAGAATAAAGGAAGGCTGATCATTAATCGGAAGAAATTATTAGATGTTAATAAAAGCACTAATTCTTAATTAATTTGCCATTAACAGCGGGGTGTGATTAAATCTGGGAGTTTATATTTTTTAGCAGATCGATACGAAATGGTAGGGCGGCGGTAGCCGCTTTCAGTGGGAAGCCCCGTATGAAAGCGAGCTTGCGAGCGGAATGCGGGGTGTAGGCAAGATAGCATCGAGCTGCGGAAGCAGCGTAAGATCACTCACACCGCTTCCGCGGTTTATATTTTATTGATGCCCACCCCGCATTCCGCTCGCAAGCTCGCTTCATACGGGGCTTCCCACTGAAAGCGGCTACCGCGCCGCCCTACCATTTCGTATCGATCTGCTAAAAAATATAAACTTCCAGATTTAATCACACCCATTAACTGCTTAAGATCATTTTCTTGCAAATCAAAAGATGGCTTTTTATGACATGCTTAACAAAGCCGAGAACTTAAAAAATTAGAGAATATGATAGGTCTTTCTCTCGACTTTGTACAATTTTGATGCCTTAACTGCGCGAGTAATTTGAAGATTTCAGTGCATTCTAATCGCGCGATTAAGGCATCAAAATTGCACGCAGCAAAAAATACACAAAAAAATTGATAGGAATGGTGTGTTTGTCGCAGGATATGCGTTACTACACAACATTTCCAGGACATTATGCCATCCCTATCACCAGCTAAGGCGTGTTTGCAAATTGGGGCTCTATTAAGCTGAATTTGAGTTTTTCTGCTTGAATCTTAGATGTTTGTGAGCCAGATCAATTGAGATGTGGCTCACAAGCAAAAAGAACAAATTTCGCTCGCAAAATGCCTAAAATCCAAGCAGGAAACTCACAAAATTCAAGTTATTCATAAAATCCCTATTATAGTTAATTTTAAATTTGATTTAAATTTTAATTTAGCTTATTATAATTTATAATCTATTTTATAGTTTTATGTTTATTATTTTTAAATGGATATATTATGAATTATTTAGAATCTTATTCTAATGTTAAAGCTGACTTGCGCAAGATTGCAAGAGATGGTGATTCAATTTGTACTATTGCCAAAAAATTTCCACATTCTCAGGTCTATACTATTGGAGCGACCCTTTTAATTACGGGTGTGGCTGCTGCCACAGTTGGATTTTGTTTTTCTGCTGTCTCTATTGTTGCAGCTAGTGTAACTGTAGTATTCATTGCATATAATATTTATCAAATCTATCAACATCAGCAAAGAAAAAAACAATGCGCAAATTTTGAACCAATTTTTAACAATATTCTTTCAGAAAGATATGAGTTAGCCTGGCAACAATTACAGCGCTTACTCGGGGATTCCATTTTAGAAAAAAAAGGAGAATTAGTTAATTTAAAATTTATAGAATTATTTCCCCCTAATCTTGCAGATATCGTTAATCTTCCAACGCTTGATGTTTTAGGATTTCATAGTCGGCTTCTGCTCTATACAGGTCTTATGAGTGCTTGTAGTCAGTATAAAAAAGATGATCCTGATCTTTTAAATACTTTAGTTGAAGATATCAGAAGTTATGGCAGGCTGATGCGGGGCGGAGGTATTCCTGTTAAATATATTAAGCAATTTATTCACGACAACTTAGCTTTAGAGTAGCACTCGATTTTAAATAGCTGAATTTCTTTTGAATCCATTTTGTGCCCCATCTGATTTTGAACAATCAGTTATAAACATCTCTTTTTAAAGCCGAGTGAATTTAAAATAGAAGAAAAGCGTTCTAATAATTAATTGTTAAATATTTTTTGTGAAACCATTGGCTGGTCAAGGCGTTGTGAGCCCTTGCTAAACGAATGATTTCTATCATCTGAGCATATTCTTCAATGATTTCTTCGAAATCGACTATCCAACCAGCTTTATCTTTTAATCTATTTATATCTAAATGAGGAATCGTTTCTTGCATTTGAAGAAGGTTTAAAATATCTTGTGGCCAATCAATTAAAATATCAGCATTCATGAATCGCGCTTTTTCTCTTTGTTTGGGAGGGCTCAAAAAAAGCCTCTGGACTCTGTTTTGTCTTTTATTTTGTATCTGTAATCAATTGAATTATGTGTTTCCAAGTATCATCTTTTTCCAGTTCCTTTTTAATAGAATTGCTAGTTTATGGACCACATCATAGGTGTTTATTGTTTTTTCATGGTTTTGGCAATATAGTCTTACACCTTTATTTACATCACTGCCATGATCTGCCACTATCTGCAGAAATGGGCCAATTTTTTCCGATATTTCTTCTAAAACATGCGCAACTTTTTCACCAGTTGATGAATTCATGGGTTGTAGCGCCAGTGGTTGGAAATCTTCATAATGAATATCAAAGCTGCCCCTTTTTTCAAACTTACTTTGTAATGTACTTAATTGAACTCCAAGAACTATTAAGCACTTTTGGTAACCAGCTTGAACTTTAAAATCAACAAGGATAATCCAATCTGAAGCCTTTTTCTTAGCCTTTATAAGCTTGTAAAGCCCATATCGTAAAAACCACAATTCGACGCTTTTCCATGAAGGCTGGAAATTGAAATATTTAAATATTGGAATGTTACAACTCTGCATGGAGATGAAAATTCGCTGAATCGCTCTAAATGCTATTGCAGCTAATGCAAGTGAAATCACAAAAAATATAAATAATATAGGATATTGATGTCGAGCGACCCTTCGATTGTTGCTAATTTCTTGCTCAATTATTGCACAAGCTTTTTTTTTAATTCATCAATTTGCTTGTCTTTGATTTTACTTTTCTCTTCTACCTCTTCTAATCTCGACTGAAGGCATTTTATCTGTTTGTTTAATGCCAAGATATTATCTTGTTCCTTTTGTAGCCTTTCTCCTAATCGTTTCTTATCAGTCATTAGAGCTTGAATCTTAGTTCTTTTTTCTGCGTTTCTTTGCTTCCATTCATCACGACTTTCCTGGTAATGCTTCACTTGTTTACGTATATCTGAAGGACGCTCATGCTTTTGAGTGCTTTTTGAATCCATTTTATGCCTCATCTAATTTTGAGCAATCAATTATAAAAGCCTCTTTTTAAAAAGCCAAGCGAATTTAAAATAGGAGGAAGGCGTTCTAATAATTAGTTGTTAAATATTTTTTGTTTTCTCATCCCAATACGGGGCTTGCCACTGAAAGCGGCTACCGCCGCCCTACCTTTCGTATTGATCTGCTAAAAAATATAAACTCCCAGATTTAATCACACCCATCAACTGCTTAAGATCATTTTCTTGCAAATACAAAGAGGGCTTCTTATGGCACTCTTAATAGAGCCGAGAACTTAAAAAAAGCAGAGAATGTGATAGGCCTCTCTAGTTTCTATTTAAATTAAATGTAGGTTGCTATATATTAATTTGGTCTTAACTTTTATAAGATTTTAAAAATTTATAAAATAAAATGATATCACTAATTTAATTTAAAATGATGAAAGGTGGCTATTTTTATGAATTATCTTGGTCAAATCCCCCCAGACCCAACAACTCGTTATCCGACGAATCCGTGGATTTGCAAAAAATCTTCGAATGTAAGACAAGGACAAAGTCAAGATTCTTCATATAAGCATGATCAAAATGGAGAAGAAGAAACTCGGCTTGATTCCGAAGCTCGAGAAAAGATTGAGCTTTGTCAAAAAACAATCCATTTAAAGACTTCCGATACACAAGACAAAAAATCCTCAGAATGCCCTAACAAATCTTGGAAGAAACAAGATCCAGAATTAAGCAGAGGCAAAGATAAAACCAATAAAACTTATCAAAGGGTATATCCAACCCATTCCAATGGTGAAGAGAGGAGACCGCTCAAAACAAAGGAGAGGGAAAGAGAACAAGAATCGTATTACGATAGGAGAGAGGAAGATGATTCTCCTGATAAAGGCAATCAATATTCATTCTCTAATCAGCGAAACTCCTCTACAAGAGGCAGGCAATCGGACGGAAACACACATAATTCTTATCCTGTCAAATCTTCAACTATTTCACTTGATCCTCAACAGCTTTCAAAAACCCCATCGCTGAATTCAAAAAGAGAGAGTTCAACAAATCAACGATCGAATTCTCGTTTGATTCCTTTCAATAAGCAAATAAATGATGCTGCAAGAAATAATGATAGTGAGAAGTGTAAAAAAATTCTGAGAGAGATTGAAAAAGCTAATTTAAGACCGGATGCCTATTCTTACACTCCGATTATTAACATATTTGTTAGAAAACAAGATCAGAAGAAGGCTTATGCCGTCTTTGAAGAAATGAAAGCCAAGGAAGTGTCTCCTAATGTAGTGACTTATAATTCTTTGATCAATTTATTTGTGAAAAAAGAAAATGTGAAAGGAGCTTACACCGTTTTCGAAGAAATGCAAGCTAATAGAGTGCTTCCCAATGAGGTAACCTATACATCTTTGATCAATTTATTTGTGAAAAAAGAAGATGTGACAGGAGCTTACGCCGTCTTTGAAGAAATGAAAGCGCAGGAAGTTCTTCCCAATGAAGTAACCTATACCTCTTTAATCAATTTATTTGTGAAAAAAGGAGATGTGAAAGAAGCGTATGCCGTCTTTGAAGAAATGAAAGCTAAGGGTGTGCTTCCCACTGAGGTGACCTATAATTCTTTGATTAATTTATTTGCGAAAAAAGAAGATGTGACAGGAGCTTACGCCGTCTTTGAAGAAATGAAAGCCAGGGAAGTGTCTCCCACTGAGGTGACCTATAATTCTTTAATCAATTTATTTGTGAAAAAAGAAGATGTGACAGGAGCTTATGCCGTCTTTGAAGACATGCAAGCGAATGGAGTGCTTCCCAATGAGGTGACCTATAATTCTTTGATTAATTTATTTGTGAAAAAAGAAGATGTGACAGGAGCTTATGCTGTCTTTGAAGACATGCAAGCGAATGGAGTGCTTCCCAATGAGGTGACCTATAATTCTTTGATTAATTTATTTGTGAAAAAAGAAGATGGGACAGGAGCTTATGCTGTCTTTGAAGAAATGAAAGCCAAAGGAGTGCTTCCCGATGAGGTGACTTATACGTCTTTAATCAATTTATTTGTGAAAAAAGAAGATGTGAAAGGAGCTTACGCCGTCTTTGAAGAAATGCGAGCCAAGGGAGTGCTTCCCAATGAGGTGACCTATAATTCTTTGATCAATTTATTTGTGAAAATAGAAGATGTGAAAGGAGCTTACGCCGTCTTTGAAGAAATGAAAGTGAAGGAAGTTCCTCCCAATGAAGTAACCTATACATCTTTAATCAATTTATTTGTGAAAAAAGAAGATGTGAAAGGAGCTTATACCGTCTTTGAAGAAATGAAAGTGAAGGAAGTTCCTCCCAATGAAGTAACCTATACATCTTTAATCAATTTATTTGTGAAAAAAGAAGATGTGAAAGAAGCTTATGTCGTCTTTGAAGAAATGAAAGCCAAGAGAGTGCTTCCCAATAAGGTGACTTATACGTCTTTAATCAATTTATTTGTGAAAAAAGAAGATGTGACAGGAGCTTACGCTATCTTTGAAGAAATGAAAGCTAAGGGAGTGATTCCCAATGAGGTGACCTATAATTCTTTAATCAATTTATTTGTGAAAAAAGAAGATGTGACAGGAGCTTATGCCGTCTTCGAAGAAATGAAAGCTAATAGAGCGTCTCCCGATGAGGTGACCTATACGTCTTTGATCAACTTATTTGTAAAAAAAGAAGATGTGAGAGGAGCTTATGCCATCTTTGAAAAAATGAAAGCTAAGGGAGTGCTTCCCGATGAGGTGACCTATACGTCTTTGATCAATTTATTTGTGAAAATAGAAGATGTGACAGGAGCTTACACCGTCTTTGAAGAAATGCAAGCCAAGGAAGTACTTCCCGATGAGGTGACCTATACATCTTTGATCAATTTATTTGTGAAAAAAGAAGATGTGAAAGGAGCTTACGCCGTCTTTGAAGAAATGCAAGCCAAGGGAGTGCTTCCCAATGAGGTGACTTATCATTCTTTAATCGATCTATTGGTTAAGCTTGATTGTCTAGAACAAGCCGAGGTTCTCTTTTCTTCAAAATTTTCAATTAAAAAGCACATGCGTCAAGGCTCTTTAGATCTTCATGGATTATCACATGGTGCAGCTTTTGTCGCTTTATCCATTTTTATAAAGTCTCACTGGGAAAATGATTCATTCTTGTTAATTACTGGAAAAGGACTTCATTCTCACATTAAAGACCTTTATCAGATGAGAGACTTTATGATGGAAAAAATAAAGGAAAAAATTCCTCATGTAATATGCCAAGTTGACCCAGAGAATAAAGGAAGGTTGATCATTAATCGGAAGAAATTATCAGATTTTAATAAAAATAACAGTTCTTAATTAATTTTCCATTAACAGCTTAAGATTCTTTCCTTGCAAATGCAAAAGAGGCTTCTTATGGCACTCTTAATAGAGCCGAGAACTTAAAAAAGTAGAGAATATGATAAGCCTCTCTAGCTGCTATTTAAATTAAATTTAGGTTGCTATATATTAATTTTTGCCTTATGTTTTATAAGATTATAAAAAAATTATAAAATAAAATTATATTATTGATGTAATTTAAAATAAATAAAGGTAAATGTTTTATGAATCATCTTGATCAAATCTCGAAAGACCTAATAACTTGTTATCCGGCAAATCCGTGGATTTGCGAAAAATCTTCGAATGAAAGACGAAAACACAATCAAGATATCGCATATAAGCATGATCAAAATGGAGAAGAGAAAACTCAGCTTGATTTCGAAGCTCGAGAAAAGACTAAGCTTTGTCAAAAAACGATCCGTTTAAAGACTTCCGATACACAAGACAAAAAATCCTCAGAATCCCCTGCTAACAAATCTTGGACAAAACAAGGGCAAGAATCAAGCAGAGGCACTGACAAAACCAGTAAAACTTATCAAGGGATATATCCAACCGATTCCCACGCGGAAGAGAAGAAGTCACTCAAAATAAAGGAAAGGGAAAGAGAGCAAGAATCGTATTACGATAAGAGGGAGAAAGATAATTCTCGTGATAAAGACAATCAATATCCATTCTCTAATCAGCGAAATTCCTCTACAAGAAGCAGGCAACTAGATGCAAACACACACAATTCTTATCCTGTCAAATCTTCAACTATTTTGCTTGATTTTCAATATTCCTCAAAAACCCTAGCGGTGAATTCCAAAAGAGAGAGTGCAACAAATCAACGATCGAATTCTCGTTTGATTCCTTTCAATAAGCAAATAAATGATGCTGCAAGAAATAATGATAGTGAAGAGTGTAAAAAAATTCTGAGAGAGATTGAAAAAGCTAATTTAAGACCGGATGCCTATTCTTACACTCCGATTATTAACATATTTGTTAGAAAACAAGATCAGAAGAAGGCTTATGCCGTCTTTGAAGAAATGAAAGCCAAGGAAGTGCTTCCCGATGAGTGGGCCTATAATTCTTTGATCAACTTATTTGTGAAAAAAGAAGATGTGAAAAGAGCCTATGCCGTCTTTGAAGAAATGAAAGCCAATGGAGTGCTTCCCAATGTGGTGACCTATAATTCTTTGATCAATTTATTTGTGAAAAAAGAAGATGTGGAAGGAGCCTACGCCGTCTTTGAAGAAATGAAAGCCAAGGAAGTGCTTCCCGATGAGGTGACCTATAATTCTTTGATCAATTTATTTGTGAAAAAAGAAGATGTGGAAGGAGCCTACGCCGTCTTTGAAGAAATGAAAGCCAAGGAAGTACTTCCCGATGAGGTGACCTATAATTCTTTGATCAATTTATTTGTGAAAAAAGAAGATGTGAAAAGAGCTTACGCCGTCTTTGAAAAAATGAAAGCCAATGGAGTGCTTCCCAATGTGGTGACCTATACGTCTTTGATCAATTTATTTGTGAAAAAAGAAGATGTGGAAGGAGCCTACGCCGTCTTTGAAGAAATGAAAGCCAAGGAAGTACTTCCCGATGAGGTGACCTATAATTCTTTGATCAATTTATTTGTGAAAAAAGAAGATGTGAAAAGAGCTTACGCCGTCTTTGAAAAAATGAAAGCCAATGAAGTGCTTCCCAATGAGGTGACTTATAATTCTTTGATCAATTTATTTGTGAAAAAAGAAAATGGGAAAGGAGCTTACGTCGTCTTTGAAAAAATGAAAGCCAACGGAGTGCTTCCTGATGAGGTGACCTATAATTCTTTAATCAATTTATTTGTAAAAAAAGAAGATGTGAACGGAGCTTACGCCGTCTTTGAAGAAATGCAAACCAATGAAGTGCTTCCCAATGAGGTGACCTATAATTCTTTGATCAATTTATTTGTGAAACAAGAAGATGTGCAAGGAGCTTATGCCGTCTTTGAAAAAATGCAAGACAACAAAGTGCTTCCCGATGAGGTGACCTATACCTCTTTAATCAATTTATTTGTGAAAAAAGAAGATGTGGAAGGAGCTTACGCCGTCTTTGAAGAAATGCAAGCCAAAGGAGTGCTTCCTGATGAGGTGACCTATACGTCTTTGATCAATTTATTTATGAAAAAAGAAGATATAAAAGGAGGTTACGCCGTCTTTGAAGAAATGCAAGCCAATGAAGTGTCTCCCAATGAGGTAACCTATACATCTTTAATCAATTTATTTGTGAAAAAAGAAGATTTGAAAGAAGCTTATGCTGTCTTTGAAGAAATGCAAGCCAAAGGATTCCTACCCAATGAAGTGACCTATACGTCTTTGATCAATTTATTTGTGAAAAAAGAAGATGTGAAAGAAGCTTATGCTGTCTTTGAAGAAATGAAAGCCAAAGGATTCCTACCCAATGAAGTGACCTATACGTCTTTGATCAATTTATTTGCGAAAAAAGAAGATGTGACAGGAGCTTATGCCGTCTTTGAAGAAATGAAATCCAAGGGAGTGCTTCCCAATGTGGTGACCTATACATCTTTGATCAATTTATTTGTGAAAAAAGAAGATGTGAAAGAAGCTTATGCCGTCTTTGAAGAAATGAAAGCCAATGGAGTGCTTCCTGATGAGGTGACTTATCATTCTTTAATTGATCTATTGGTTAAGCTTGATTATCTAGAACAAGCCGAGGCTCTCTTTTCTTCAAAACTTTTAATTAAAAAATACATAAATCAAGGTTATTTAGATCTTCATGGATTATCGCCTGGTGCAGCTTTCATCGCCTTATCCATTTTTATAAAGTCTCATTGGGAAAGTGAGTCATTCTTTTTAATCACCGGAAAGGGACTTCATTCTAATAGTAAAGACCTTTATCAAATGAGAGACTTTATGATGGAAAAAATAAAGGAAAAAATTCCTCATGTAATATGCCAAGTTGACCCCAAGAATAAAGGAAGGTTGATCATTAATCGGAAGAAATTATCAGATTTTAATAAAAATAATAATTCTTAATTAATCTGCCATTAACAGCTTAAGATCATTTTCTTGCAAATGCAAAGATAGCTTCTTATGGCACTCTTAACAGACTCAGAAATTAACAAAGCAAAGAATATGATAAGCTTCTTTAGCTTCTATTTAAATTAAAGGTAAGTTGGTATATATTAATTTTGTGTTATATTTTATAAGATTTTAAAAAGTTATAAGATAAAATGATATCACTAATTTAATTTAAAATGATGAAAGGTGGCTATTTTATGAATCATCTTGGTCAAATCCCGACAGACCTCACAACTTGTTATCCAGCGAATCCGTGGTGCGAAAAATCTTCGAATGGAAGACGAAAACACAATCAAGATTCTTTATATAAGCCTGATCAAAATGGAGAAGAAAAAACTCAACTTGATTCCGAAGCTCAAGAAAAGACTCAGCTTTGTCAAAAAACGATCCGTTTAAAGACTTCCGATACACAAGACAAAAAACCCTCAAAATACCCTAACAAATCTTGGAAGGAACAAGAGCCAGAATTAAGCAGAGGCAAAGATAAAACCAATAAAACTTATCAAAGGGTATATTCAACCGATTCCTACGCGGAAGAGAAGAGACCGCTCAAAACAAAGGAGAGGGAAAGAGAACAAGAATCGTATTACGACATGGGAGAGAAAGATGATTCTCCTGATAAAGGCAATCCACATCCATTCTCTAATCAACGAAACTCCTCTACAAGAAGCAGGCAATTGGGCGGAAACAAACACAATTCTTATCCTGTCAAATCCTCAACTATTTCGCTTGATTTTCAATATTCCTCAAAAACCCTAATGGTGAATTCAAAAAGAGAGAGTTCAACAAATCAACGATCGAATTCTCTTTTGATTCCTTTCAATAAGCAAATAAATGATGCTGCAAGAAATAGTGATATTAAAGAGTGTAAAAAAATTCTGAGAGAGATTGAGCAAGCTGGCTTAAGACCAGATGCCTATTCTTACAATCCAATTATTCACCTATTTGTCAGAAAACAAGATCAGAAGAAGGTTTATGCTGTCTTTGAAGAAATGAAAGCCAAGGAAGTACTTCCCGATGAAGTAACCTATAATTCTTTAATCAATTTATTTGTGAAAAAAGAAGATGGGGAAGGAGCTTGCGTTGTCTTTGAAGAAATGAAAGCTAAGGGATTGCTTCCCAATGAGGTGACCTATAATTCCTTGATCAATTTATTTGTGAAAAAAGAAGATCTGATAGGAGCTTACATCGTCTTTGAAGAAATGAAAGCTAAGGGATTGCTTCCCAATGAGGTAACTTATAATTCTTTGATCAATTTATTTGTGAAAAAAGAAGATGTGATAGGAGCTTACGCCGTCTTTGAAGAAATGAAAGCTAAGAGATTGCTTCCCAATGAAGTGACCTATAATTCTTTAATCAATTTATTTGTGAAAAAAGAAGATATGAAAGGAGCTTACGCCGTTTTTGAAGAAATGAAAGCCAAGGGATTGCTTCCCAATGAGGTGACCTATACGTCTTTGATCAATTTATTTGTGAAAAAAGAAGATGAGACAGGAGCTTACGCCGTCTTTGAAGAAATGAAAGTGCAGGAAGTTCCTCCCAATGAAGTAACCTATACATCTTTAATCAATTTATTTGTGAAAAAAGAAGATGTGAAAGGAGCTTTCGCCGTTTTTAAAGACATGCAAGCTAACAGAGTTTCTCCCAATGAGGTGACCTATAATTCTTTGATCAATTTATTTGTGAAAAAAGAAGATGTGGAAGTAGCTTACGCAGTTTTTAAAGAAATGAAAGTGCAGGAAGTTCCTCCAAATGAAGTAACCTATACATCTTTAATCAATTTATTTGTGAAAAAAGAAGATGTGAAAGGAGCTTTCGCCGTTTTTGAAGAAATGCAAGTCAAGGAAGTGCTTCCCAATGAGGTAACCTATAATTCTTTAATCAACTTATTTGTGAAAAAAGAAGATGTGAAAAGAGCTTATGCCGTCTTTGAAGAAATGCAAGCCAAGGAAGTGCTTCCCAATAAAGTGACCTATAATTCTTTAATCAATTTATTTGTGAAAAAAGAAGATGGGACAGGAGCTTATGCCATCTTTGAAGACATGAAAGCTACGGGAGTGCTTCCCAATGAGGTGACCTATAATTCTTTGATCAATTTATTTGTGAAAAAAGAAGAGGTGAAAGGAGCTTACGCTGTCTTTGAAGAAATGAAAGCTAATGGAGTGCTTCCCGATGAAGTGACTTATCAATCTTTGATTGATCTATTGGTTAAGCTTGATTGTCTAGAACAAGCCGAGGTTCTCTTTTCTTCAAAACTTTCAATTAAAAAGCACATAGTTCAAGGTTCCTTAGATCTTCATGGATTATCATATGGTGTAGCTTTTGTTGCCTTATCCATTTTTATAAAGTCTCATTGGGAAAGCGAGTCATTCTTTTTAATCACCGGAAAGGGACTTCATTCTCACAGTAAAGACCTTTATCAAATGAGAGACTTTATGATGGAAAAAATAAAGAAAAAAATTCCTCATGTAATATGCCAAGTTGACCCAAAGAATAAAGGAAGGTTGATCATTAATCGGAAGAAATTATCAGATTTTAATAAAAATAATAATTCTTAATTAATATATCATTAAAAGCTTAGGATCATTTTCTTGCAAATGTAAAGATAGCTTCTTACTCATGGCACTCTTAACAAATCCGAAAACTTAACAAAGCAAAGAACTTAAAAAAGCAGAGAATATGATAAACCTCTCTAGTTTCTATTTAAATTGAATTTAGGTTGCTATATATTAAGTTTTGTCTTATCTTTTATAGAATTATAAAATAAAATTATATCATTAATTTAATTTAAAATAAGTAAAGGTGAATATTTTATGAATCATCTTGGTCAAATCCCAAGAGACTCAACAACTCGTTATTCGACGAATCCGGGGATTTGCGAAAAATCTTCGAATGAAAGACGAAAACACAATCAAGATATCTCATATAAGCATGATCAAAATGGAGAAGAGAAAACTCAGCTTGATTCCGAAGCTCGAGAAAAGACTGAGCTTTGTCAAAAAACGATCCATTTAAAGACTCCCGATACACAAGACAAAAAATCCTCCGAATCCCCTGCTAAAAAATCTTGGATAAAACAAGGGCAAGAATCAAGCAGAGGCACTGACAAAACCAATAAAACTTATCAAGGGGTATATCCAACCGATTCCCACGTGGAAGAGAAGAAGTCACTCAAAACAAAGGAGAGGGAAAGAGAGCAAGGATCGTATTACGACAAGAGAGAGGAAGATGATTCTCGTGATAAAGGCAATCAATATCAATTCTCTAATCAGCGAAACTCCTCTACAAGAAGCAGGCAACCGGACGGAAACACATACAATTCTTATCCTGTCAAATCTTCAACTATTTTGCTTGATTTTCAATATTCCTCAAAAACCCCATCAGCGAATTCAAAAAGAGAGAGTTCAACAAATCAACGATGGGATCCTCGTTTGATTCCCTTCAATAAGCAAATCAATGCAGCTGCAAGGAATAATGATATTAAAAACTGCAAAAAAATTCTGACAGAGATTGAAAAAGCTGGCTTAAAACCGGATGCCTGTTCTTACACTCCAATTATTAACATATTTGTCAGAAAACAAGATCAGACGAATGCTTACGCCGTCTTTGAAGAAATGAAAGCCAACGGAGTGCTTCCCGATAAGGTAACCTATACGTCTTTGATCAATTTATTTGTGAAAATAGAAGATGTGACAGGAGCTTACGCGGTCTTCGAAGAAATGAAAGCTAAAGGAGTGCTTCCCGATAAGGTGACTTATACGTCTTTGATCAATTTATTTGTGAAACAAAAAGATGTGAAAGGGGCTTACGCTGTCTTTGAAGAAATGAAAGCTAAGGGAATGCTTCCCGATGAGGTGACCTATAGTTCTTTGGTCAATTTATTTGTGAAAAAAGAAGATATGAAAGGAGCTTACGCCGTCTTTGAAGAAATGCAAGCCAAGGAAGTGCTTCCCAATAAAGTGACTTATACATCTTTAATCAATTTATTTGTGAAAAAACAAGATGTGAAAGGAGCTTACGCCGTCTTTGAAGAAATGCAAGCCAAGGAAGTGCTTCCCAATGAGGTGACATATACATCTTTAATCAATTTATTTGTGAAAAAACAAGATGTGAACGGAGCTTACGTCGTCTTTGAAGACATGCAAGCCAAGGAAGTGCTTCCCGATGAGGTGACCTATACATCTTTGATCAATTTATTTGTGAACAAAGAAGATGTGAGAGGAGCTTACGCCGTCTTTGAAGATATGCAAGCCAATGGATTGCTTCCCGATAAGGTGACCTATACGTCTTTAATCAATTTATTTGTGAAAAAAGAAGATGTGACAGGAGCTTACGCCGTTTTTGAAGAAATGCAAGCCAATGAAGTATCTCCCAATGAGGTGACCTATAATTCTTTAATCAATTTATTTGTGAAAAAAGAAGATATGAAAGGAGCTTACGCCGTCTTTAAAGAAATGCAAGCCAATGAAGTGTCTCCCAATGAAGTGACCTATAATTCTTTAATCAATTTATTTGTGAAAAAAGAAGATCTGATAGGAGCTTACGCCGTCTTTGAAGAAATGCAAGCCACTGGATTGCTTCCCAATAAGGTGACCTATACCTCTTTGATTAATTTATTTGTGAAAAAAGAAGACGTGCCAGGAGCTTATGCTGTTTTTGAAGAGATGAAATCCAAGGAAGTACTTCCCGATAAAGTGACCTATACGTCTTTGATCAATTTATTTGTGAACAAAGAAGATGTGGAAGGAGCCTATGCCGTCTTTGAAGAAATGAAAGCCAAGGAAGTGCTTCCCGATGAGGTGACCTATAATTCTTTGATCAATTTATTTGTGAAAAAAGAAGATGTGAAAAGAGCTTACGCCGTCTTTGAAGAAATGAAAGCCAAAGAATTGCTTCCCAATGAAGTAACCTATACATCTTTAATCAATTTATTTGTGAAAAAAGAAGATGTGGAAGGAGCCTATGCTGTCTTTGAAGAAATGCAAGCCAATGGAGTGCTTCCCGATGAAGTGACTTATCAATCTTTAATTGATCTATTGGTTAAGCTTGATTGTCTAGAACAAGCCGAGCTTCTCTTTTCTTCAACACTTTCAATTCAAAAGCACATGGGTCAAGGTTCTTTAGATCTTCATGGATTATCGCTTGGTGCAGCTTTTATCGCCTTATCCATTTTTATAAAATCTCATTGGAAAAATGATTCATTCTTGTTAATTACTGGAAAGGGGCTTCATTCTCACAGTAAAGACCTTTATCAGATGAGAGACTTTATGATAGAAAAACTAAAGGAAAAAATTCCTCATTTAATATGCCAAGTTGACCCAGAGAATAAAGGAAGGCTGATCATTAATCGGAAGAAATTAGATTTTAATAAAAATACTAATTCTTAATTAATTTGCCATTAACAGCTTAAGATCAATTTTTCGCAAATGAAATGCAAAGATGGCTTCTTATGGCATTCTTAATAGAGCGGAGAACTTAAAAAAAGCAGAGAATATGATAAGCTTCTTTAGCTTCTATTTAAATTAAATGTAGGTTGTTTATTATAGTCAAAACTAAAAATCAGTAAAAAAATATACAATAATCTCCCTGGTTTTATGATTAAGAAAGGATAGGGATAAAAACCAGGAGGATTACATATAAAGACAATCAAGTTGAAAATTCAAAGGTTGGAAGAATTTGAGCAAGAATTGGACAAATATCATGAGGCGGAACTCAAACTAAGGCTGTTATTCCTTCGTTTTTTGCATCACAATTTTGAGGATATAGAATATGCCTGTGAATCATTAAAATAGGGCTTACAACTGCTTATGGATGGATTCATAAATAGAATGAAGGAGGAATAGAGTTTTTGAAAGATCATTTAATTACTGGAAGGCCTCCTAAATTGAGTGACAGCCAAGTAGAAGAACTTAAGGAACATTTAAAAGGGAAAAATTGGGAATTAAAGGAAATTAAAGAACTTATCTTCAATCTATTCAATATAGAAATTGGGATTACAGCAGTCTATAATCTCCTGCGAAACAAGATTGAGATGCATATGCAAAGCCTTATAAAAAGGATTATCGAAGACCAGAAAATGCGGAAGAAATACTTGAAAATGAATTGCAGAAAAAATTTAAGCTTTTAGATTCTTATGGGTTAAATCACAACAGGTAGCAATTGGATTTTTAGATGAAGCTTCACCGCAAAACAAAGCCAATTCCGCACGTGTTTGAAACTTAGACAAATCTGAAATGAAAGTAAATACGCAAAAGTTTAAGGCAAATACAATTGGTTTTTATGCAATTGAGGGGCAAAATGCTCTCGATTTTTTGTTGGACTCCAAGACAGAGTCTATCAAAGAATTCTTCACAAAAATTAGGAAGGCAAACCACTCTTATGAATACACTATTGTCATCTTAGACAACTTTAAGACCCATCATGCCACTGAGGTTGAAAAATTGAATTTGATCTTGGGATTCTTTTAGTATTTCTTCCCCCTTATTCGTCGGATTTAAATCTAATTGAATTCATTTGGAAGAATGTCAAGAGAGTATTGTCAAAGGTTTTTATTGAGGATGAAGCCCTCCTTCGCGGTATGATTTTCGGAGCATTTACCAAGTTTAGTCAAAGCTTGGGCTTTGCTTGGGCGTGGATTCAGAAATTCTTACCAAAAGATTATAAAAACAATATTTTAACAAATATAAATTAACTATTTCATAGATTTTATAAAATAACTATAATTAAATTTAAAAGTTCATCACTAAACAATAAGAGGCCTTAATGTTCCCATCTATTCCTTCTAAAATTCAACAGTTACAAAACGATTTGACAACCAGCAATTATTTTTCAGAATTAACTCAAAAATATGCAAAAATTGCGGCTGTTGTTTTTGCAATTTTTGGTGCAATCACAGCTCTATTTTTTATTTATCGCCAGTATAAAGGGAAAAAATTAGATCTCGAAGAATCAGATCTTTCTCCTTATGTCAATCCCAATTCACCTCCAAATCTTGTAGACCATGCAGCCAAAAAAGAAGAGGAAGAGAAAATAAATAGAAATAGAAAGAGACAAGAAATTGCTTGTTTAACCATCGCTCCTGATTTTGCTGAACGAGAAACTCTTGCCTATCAGAGCGAAGATGAAATTAAAGGAAAAGGCGGGATTTTATTAACAAAGAATAGTCATTCTATGGATGGCGATGTCTATACATCTTTGATCAATTTATTTGTGAAAAAAGAAGATGTGACAGGAGCTTATACCGTCTTCGAAGAAACGAAAGCCAAGGGAGTGCTTCCCGATAAGGTGACCTATAATTCTTTGATCAATTTACTTGTGAAAAAAGAAAATGTGACAGGAGCCTATGCCGTCTTTGAAGAAATGAAAGCCAACGGAGTGCTTCTCCATGAAGTGACCTATAATTCTTTGATCAATTTATTTGTGAAAAAAGAAGAGGTGAAAGGAGCCTATGCCGTCTTTGAAGAAATGAAAGCCAACGGAGTGCTTCTCCATGAAGTGACCTATAATTCTTTGATCAATTTATTTGTGAAAAAAGAAGAGGTGAAAGGAGCCTATGCCGTCTTTGAAGAAATGAAAGCCAACGGAGTGCTTCCCCATGAAGTCACCTATAATTCTTTGATCAATTTATTTGTGAAAAAAGAAGGGGTGAAAGAAGCTTATGCCGTCTTTGAAGAAATGCAAGCCAACGCAGTGCTTCCCGATGAGGTGACCTATACCTCTTTGATCAATTTGCTTGTGAAAAAAGAAGATGTGAAAGGAGCCTATGCCGTCTTTGAAGAAATGAAAGCCAAGGGAATGCTTCCCGATGAGTGACCTATAATTCTTTAATCAATTTATTTGTGAAAAAAGAAGATGTAAAAGGAGCTTAAGCCATCTTTGAAGAAATGCAAGCCAACGCAGTGCTTCCCGATGAGGTGACTTATCATTTCTTTGATTGATCTATTGGTTAACCTTGATTGTCTAGAACAAGCCGAGGTTCTCTTTTCTTCAAAACTTTCAATTAAAAAGCACATGCGTCAAGGTTCTTTAGATCTTCATGGATTATCGCCTGGTGCAGCTTTTGTCGCTTTATCCATTTTTATAAAATCTCATTGGGAAAATGATTCATTCTTGTTAATTACAGGAAAGAGGCTTCATTCTAATAGTAAAGACCTTATCAGATGAAAGACTTTATGATAGAAAAACTAAAGGAAAAAAATTCCTCATTTAATATACCAAGTTGACCCAAAGAATGAAGGCAGACTAATCATTAATCGGAAGAAATTATCAGATTTTAATAAAAACACTAATTCTTAATTAATTTGCCATTAACAGCTTAGGATCATTTTCTTGCAAATGTAAAGATAGCTTCTTATGGCACTGCTTAACAAAGCACAGAACTTAAAAAAGCAGAGAATATGACAGGGCCTCTCTAGTACTCAACCACACTAGTTTTGTGTATTTAGATTGCTTGAAAGCGCCGTACCGGGTTCCCCGGAGATATCTATAAATAAGACAAGCTTCTTTTATTCTTTTTTCTTTCCAATAAACAAAGAAAAAGGAACTTGTCATGAAAAAGTCTACAAAATCTCAAAAAACAATACCAGCATCTTTATCTCAACTGAATCCAAAATATGCTGGCATAGATGTAGGCGCAACTGAATTATTTGTCTGTATAGCCAAAAATCGCTCTAAGCAAAAGGTTCGTTCCTTTTTGACTTTTACTTCAGATATTAAGCACATGATCAATTGGTTAAAGGAAAATAAAGTTGAAAGTGTTGCTATGGAATCAACGGGAGTTTATTGGATTGTGCCCTATGAACTTCTTGAAGAAGCTGGATTTGAAGTGTTATTGGTAAATGCACGATTTTTTAGAGCAGTTCCTGGACGAAAAACAGATGTGCAAGATTGTCAGTGGATTCAGCAATTGCATTCATATGGTTTACTTAGAGGATCTTTTCGACCAACTCAAGATGTTGTTGAATTGAGGTCTTATGTCAGACAGCGCAGTCGCCTATTTGAATCAGCTGCAACTCAAGTGCAATTGATGCATAAAGCATTAATTCAGATGAATATTCAGCTTAATAATGTCATTAGTGACATTACAGGAATGACTGGTACAAATATTATTAAAGCAATTTTACAAGGAGAAAGAGATGCAATAGCTCTAGCTAATTTAAGTGTTGCCGGATGTCGAAAAAATAGGGATCTCATAGCAAAATCATTGGAAGGCAATTATCGTAAAGAGCATTTATTTGCACTCAAACAGTCACGAGAAGCATATGAATTTTTTCATGAGCAAATTCATAAATGTGAAATGGAAATTCAAAAGATTTTGAAAGCTATTCAAGAAAAGCAAGCCTCTTGTGATGACGAGTCTCAACCACAATCTTTCGAGCAACAAGGAAGACCTATCAAGAAATATAGATCAAAAACGACGTATAATCGCAGCCCTTATCACTTTGAGGCAAGAAGTGAAATTCAAAAAATTACAAAAGCCGATCTCATAACCATTCCTGGAATTAATGAAAATATTGCAATGAAAATTTTAAGTGAAATTGGCACAGACATGTCACGCTGGAGGAGTGCTAAAGCATTTGCCTCATGACTTGGATTATGCCCAGGGAATAAAGTATCTGGAGGAAAAGTCTTAAGCAGTAAAACCAAGCCAAGCGACAATAAAGTTGCTCAAGCCCTGCGAATGGCAGCATCATCTCTGTACAATTCCTCGTGTTATATCGGAGCTTTTTTCCGAAGGATGAGAGCTCGTTTAGGTACCCCAAAAGCGATTACAGCCACAGCACATAAGTTCGCGAAAATCATCTATCGAATGTTAGTCAATGGAGAAAATTATCGAGAACTGGGAGAAAATTATTATGAGCAACAATATCAGGAGCGTATTTTGAAGAGTTTGGAAAAACGAGCAAAAGAAATGGGTTATACCCTGACTCCAGTGCAAGCGTAAAGACTTCAGTAAAATAAAAATAGAATTCATTCAATTTTAGGCTGTTAATTTTTTTGGATAGTTAATTCTAAAGACCGATGGAGCATTAGTGCTATAGAGCCTGTGTGAAAGCGTGGTCAATGAGTTGCCGGTGATATCATTGGTGAACCTTAATAAAGGTATCCCGTTTAAAAGACTGTTGGAGAATATGGCAACTCCTCTTTGCAAATAAGAATATTGCGAACTATCTCTAAATTTTAACCCTTAACCTAGGAAACACAATATTATGAGCTAACCAGTCTCGTGTCCTACAGTGTTATTTAAAAGCTCCGGGGTAGGGTGTTCATTTTGTGCAAAAAATGAGCTTTATTTTTCACAATAATTGGCATAGTTAAATTGAAGGTCGCATGTTTATGCCGTCCTTTCAGGGACAATTGCAGAATAAACAATAAATTATTTTAATTTACCACTTTCAAAAAAAGGCTCCTTAATATAGTCTAGATGTAGAAAAACCGTCTTAAACTATACAAGGAACCGAAAAATGTTCAGAGAAAAATTATCGCAAATGTGGAATAACGTACAGTCTACTCTTTTTCCTGATTTAATCAAACGAACTCATGAACTCTGCCCTGAGTATAAAAAATTAGTATCAATTCTGGAACTTGTTCGTATTGAAAGTCATATTCCGCGATCCTTCAAATTAGGAAGGCCACCAAAAGATCGCATCGCAATGGCTAGAAGTTTTATCGCAAAAGTAGTCCTAAAACAACCTTACACTAAACAAATTATTCGCCTGCTAAACCAGGATGAACAATTGAGGATTATTTGTGGTTGGGAGGCAAATCATAAAATTCCTTCTGAATCTAAATTTTCTAGAGCTTTCAAAGAATTTAGCCAAATAACCCTTCCGGATAGGGTTCACCAAGCATTGGTTAAAGAATTTTACAAGGGAGAGATCATAGGACATGTGATAACAGATTCTACACCCTTAGAAGCACGTGAAAAATCATTAAAAAAACCATGTGCAAAAACACGTCGAAAAGAAAAAGACAAAGAAAGAAGAAGAATGAAAAGTGCTGGAGAACCAAATCTACGTCAACAGCAGTTGAATGAACCAGATCTTCGAAAAATGGTAGAACATCTTCCTATAGCATGTGACAAAGGCATGAAAAGAAATCCTCAGGGATTTCACATTTTTTGGAAAGGCTATAAGTTGCATACTAATGTTGATGATAATGGAGTCCCTTTGGCTGCAATTGTCACATCTGCATCGTGTAATGACTGTGAAGTTGCAATTCCTTTATCTCTAAAAACAAGCAAGGTAGTAACTAATTTGTACGATTTAATGGATGCAGCTTACGATTATCCAGAAATCAAGGAATTTAGCCGATCCCTTAATCATATACCAATTATCGATCAGTGTTCGCGAAGTGCAGCTCAAAAAAAGGCAAAAATGGAAGAGAAAAAAAGAAAAACTCTTTTAAATTTTAAAACAGCTGAAGAAAAGAGGTACGCAGAGCGATTTCCCAAAGAATCCTTTAATGCATTCTTTAAGGACTATTGTGGAGGACATAGGATATATTACAGAGGATATCAGAAAGTCTCTTGCCATGCATTATTTGGAGTATTAACAGCGGCCGCTATGATGTTATTGAAATTCACTTCCTAAAGATCGATTAAATTTCAAAGATTGACAGTATCTTCTTACGTTACCCCCTGCCAAAATTAGATCAATTTTTAAAAAAATTCAAAAAATTCGAATGTTTTGCATAAAAGTGTTTTTTTTTCATTAAAACTTAGTCGTCTAGAATCGATTCTTTTCGATCTCAGGTACAATTGACAGAAAAAAAATCGCAGTATAACACGCTAAATAATTCTGCAATTGTCCCTTTCAGGACTCGATGTCTTTTTGATAGAACCCAGGCCTCCGCTTCGCTGCGACCTGGGCTGTAACATGACGGCCCTTCAGGCCTTAACAAAAGAGATTTAAGTCCCTCTTCTATAGTCCATAAATAGTCCTTTTGTTAAGGCTTAAAGGGCCGGCCCTTCAGGCCTTAACAAAAAGATGATTTAGGGACTATAGAAGAGGGACTTAAACATCTCTTGTTAAGGCCTGAAGGGCCGGCCCTTTAAGCCTTAACAAAAGGACTATTTATGGACTATAGAAGAGGGACTTAAATCTCTTTTGTTAAGGCCTGAAGGGCCGTCATGTTACAGCCCAGGTCGCAGCGAAGCGGAGGCCTGGGTTCTATCAAAAAGACATCGAGTCCTGAAAGGACGGCATAAACATGCGACCTTCAATTTAACTATGCCAATTATTGTGAAAAATAAAGCTCATTTTTTGCACAAAATGAACACCCACCCGGGGCTTTGAAGAGTCTAAATACACAAAACTAGTGTGGTTGAGTACTAGAGTTTTTTTATGTGTTTACGACATTTATTCTGGCTTTCAAATTCTTCAATCTATTTTTTATGCTGATAATCTGTCCACTCATGCATGACTTCTTTTCCTAATTTCCGAACTTCTTCTATTGCTTTCATCTCTGCTTCATCCGCTGTAATTAATTCTCCAGAAGTATTTTCAGCTATATTTAAGATCTCAGCAAATCTCTGCTTAAGGCGAGGGTGCTGTTTTATTCAATCGAAAAAATTCGTCTTCTTTATTATCCATAATCTTCTCCTTCAGTGATTTGGAGATATTATAAACAATTTACATAAAAAAATTGTCAACCTACACTTTAATTGCACCCCGAACGACGATTATTGCCTATATCTCTTATGCAGAAGCATCTTTATATTTGTAATAAAACGATCTTAAGATTTTAATAGCAAAACACTTAAAACTCTTTTTTTTTATTAAATTCCGATGATTTTCTTTCGTTTTATAATTAGCCTTCCCCCATTCTCTGGGTCAACCTGGCATTCTACATGAGGAATTTTTTCCTTTATTTTTTTCATCATAAAGTTCTTCATCTGATAAAGGTCTTTACTTTTAGAATGAAGCCCCTTTCCGGTAATTAACAAGAACGAGTCATTTTTCCAATGAGATTTTATAAAAATGGATAAAGCGATAAAAGCTGCACCATGCGATAATCCATGAAGATCTAATGAATCTTGACTCATGTGATTTTTAATTGAAAGTTTTGAAGAAAAGAGGGCCTCGGCTTGTGCTAGATACTCCAGCTTAACCAATAGATCAATCAAAGAATGATAGGTCACCTCATCAGGAGACACTTTCTTGGCTTGCATTTCTTCAAAGACGGCATAAGCTTCTGTCACATCTTCTTTTTTCACAAATAAATTGATCAAAGAATTATAGGTTACCTCATTGGGAGACACTCCATTAGCTTTCATTTCCTCGAAGACAGCATAAGCTCCTGTTACATCTTCTTTTTTCACAAATAAATTGATCAAACATGTATAGGTCACCTTATCAGGAGGCACGCTATTAGCTTTCATTTCTTTAAAGACAAAGTAAGCTCCTTTCACATCTTCTTTTTTTACAAATAAATTGATCAAAGATGTATAGGTCACCTCATCGGGAGGCACGCTATTAGCTTTCATTTCCTCGAAGACAACATAAGCTCCTTTTATATCTTCTTTTTTTACAAATAAATTGATTAAAGAATTATAGGTCACCTTATCGGGAAGGACTCTATTAGCTTTCATTTCTTCAAAGATGACGTAAGCTCCTGTCACATCTTCTTTTTTCACAAATAAATGGATCAAAGAGGTATAGGTTACCTCATTGGGAGACACTCCATTAGCTTTCATTTCCTCGAAGACAGCATAAGCTCCTTTTACATCTTCTTTTTTCACAAATAAATTGATTAAAGAATTATAGGTCACCTCATTGGGAGATACTCTATTAGCTTTCATTTCTTTAAAGACAGCGTAAGCTCCTGTCACATCTTCTTTTTTCACAAATAAATTGATCAAAAAATTATAGGTCATCTCATTGGGAGACACTCTACTAGCCTTCATTTTTTCGAAGATGGCATAAGCTCCTGTCACATCTTCTTTTTTCACAAATAAATTGATCAAAGAATTATAGGTCGCCTCATTGGGAGAGACTCTATTAGCTTTCATTTCTTCAAAGGCAACGTAAGCTCCTTTCACATCTTCTTTTTTCACAAATAAATTGATCAAAGATGTATAGGTCACTTCATTGGGAGGCACTCCTTTAGCTTTCATTTCTTCGAAAACGGCATAAGCTCCTTTTACATCTTCTTTTTTCACAAATAAATTGATCAAACATGTATAGGTTACCTCATCGGGCGACACTCTATTAGCTTTCATTTCTTCGAAGACAGCGTAAGTTCCTGTCACATCTTCTTTTTTCACAAATAAATTGATCAAAGACGTATAGGTCACCTCAGTAGGAGATACTCTATTAGCTTTCATTTCTTCGAAAACAGCATAAGCTCCTTTCACATCTTCTCTTTTCACGAATAAATTGATCAAAGATGTATAGGTCACCACATTGGGAGGCACTCCCTTGGCTTTCATTTCTTCAAAGACCGTATAAGCTCCTGTCACATCTTCTTTTTTCACAAATAAATTGATTAAAGATGTATAGGTCACTTCATTGGGAGGTACTCTATTAACTTTCATTTCTTCAAAGACCGTATAAGCTCCTGCCACATCTTCTTTTTTCACAAATAAATTGATCAAAGAATTATAGGTTACCTCATCGGGAGGCACTCCCTTGGCTTTCATTTCTGCAAAGACGGCATAAGCCTTATTCTGATCTTGTTTTCTGACAAATAGGTTAATAATTGGATTGTAAGAATAGGCATCTGGTCGTAAGCCAGCTTGCTCAATTTCTTTCAGAATTCTTTTGCACTCTTCACTGTCATTATTTCTTGCAGCTGCATTTATTTGCTTATTGAAGGGAATTAAATAAGGATTCGATCGTTGATTTGTTGAACTCTTGCTTTTTAAACTTACCCATGGGGTTTTTGAGGGATGTTGATGATCAAGCAAAGGATTCAAAGATTTGGCGTGATAAGAATTGTGTGTGTTTTCGCTTCCTTCCGGTTGACTATTTCTTGTGGATGAGTTCCGCTGATCGAAGAAGAGGTGGTGATTTCCTCTATTAAGAGAATCATCTCCATTTCTACTCTCGTTATACGATTCTCGCTCCCTTTTTCTCTCATTTGTATTAAGCAGCTTTCTTTCTTCCACATCGGAATCTGTTGGATATATCCTTTGATAAGCTTTATCCGTTCTGTCTTTGTTTCCGCTTAATTCTTGCCTTTGTTCTGTCCAAGATTTGTTAGTAAATTCCAAGGATTTTGCCTCTTGTGTATAGGGAGTCGTTAAATGGATCGTTTTTTGACAGCGCGTAGTCTTTTCTCGAGCTTCGGAATCAAGCCAAATTTTCTTTTCTCCATTTTGATGATTCTTATAATGGATAGAATCTTGATTGCGTTCTCGTCTTTCATTCAATTTTTCAAGACTCCAGGGATGCGCGGGATAAGAATGTGTTGGATCTGTCGGGATTTGATCAAAATTATTCATAAATCTCAATCTTTTCATAAATATCAACCTTTAATGATTTTAAATTAAATCAATAATTTAATTTTATTTTTTAATTTTTATAAATACTATAACATAGAAGATAATAATCAACAAATAGCAACCTAAATCAATAATTTAAATAGAGGTCGATCCTATCTTCGGCTTGTTAAAAATGCCATAAGAAGCCATCTTTGCATTTGCAAAAATTGATCTTAAGATTTTAATGCCAAACTAATTAAAAGTTGGTTTTTTATTAAATTCCGATGATTTTCTTCCGTTTTATAATTAGACTTCCCCCATTCTCTGGGTCAACCTGGCATTCTACATGAGGAATTTTTTCCTTTATTTTTTTCATCATAAAGTCCCTCATTTGATAAAAGTCTTTACTTTTAGAATGAAGCCCCTTTCCAGTAATTAACAAGAATGAATCATTTTCCCAATAAGATTTTATAAATATGGATAAGGCGACAAAAGCTGTACCATGCGATAATCCGTGAAGATCTAAAGAAGCTTGACTCATATGCTTTTTAATTGAAAACTTTGAAGCAAAAAGAACCTCTACTTGTTCTAGATAATCAAGCTTAACCAATAGATCAATCAAAGATTGATAAGTTACCTCATCGGGAAGCACTTCCTTAGTTTTCATTTCTTCAAAGACAGCATAAGCCCCTTTCACATCTTCTTTTTTCACAAATAAATTAATCAAAGAATTATAGGTTACCTCATTGGGAGACATTCCCTTGGCTTTCATTTCTTCAAAGACAGCATAAGCTCCTGTCTCATCTTCTTTTTTCACAAATAAATTGATCAAAGATGTATAGGTCACCTCATTGGGAAGCGCTCCGTTGGCTTTCATTTCATCAAAGACAGCGTAAGCTCCTGTTACATCTTCTTTTTTCACAAATAAATTGATCAAAGATGTATAGGTCACCTCATTGGGAGGCACTCCTTTGGTTTTCATTTCTGCAAAGACGGCATAAGCTTTCTTCTGATCTTGTTTTCTGACAAATATGTTAATAATCGGAGTGTAAGAATAGGCATCTGGCCTTAAATCAGCTTTTTCAATCTCTTTCAGAATTCTTTTGCACTCTTCACTATCATTATTTCTTGCAGCTTCATTTATTTGCTTATTAAAGGGAATCAAACGAGGATTCGATCGTTGATTTGTTGAACTCTCCCTTTTTGAAATCACCGATGGTGTTTTTGAGAAGTGTTGATGATCAAGCAAAGGATTCGAAGATTTAGCGCAATAAGAATTGTGTTTATTTCCGTCCGGTTGTCTGCTTTTTGTGGATGAATTCCGCTGATTAGAGAAGGGAGATTGATTTCCTTTATTAAAAGAATCATCTCTATCTCTCATGTTGTGACACGATTCTCGCTTGCTGTCCCTTTCATTTGTTTTAAGCGGCCTTTTTTCTTTCACATTGGAATCGATTGGATAGACCGTTCTATAACTTATGGACAAATATACCATTCATTACTTCTTGCTTCATCGATACATTGCTAATAGACTTTTGGCCTATCCCACAAGAGGAATCGCCACAAGCGTAAATTCCCGTGGAACTCACGGTACTCAATTTTAATAAATTTTTGGCTGCATTAATGTCTCTATCGTGTTGTGTACTACAACGTTGACAGACCCATTCCCTGATGTTCAGCGGCATTTGGATGGCTTTATGCTGACAATGAGAACAGATTTTTGAAGAAGAATAATACCTTGGCGCTCTTATTAGCTTCGAGCCATACCATTCTGTCTTATAGGCAAGCATGCGTATAAATCCGCTCCATCCTGCATCGGCAATCCCTCTACCCAACCTATTCTTTTGCTGCAAAGTTTGTACATCCAAATCTTCAACAACAATAATTGACTTGGTTTTCGCCAATCTTGTTGATAATTTATGATGGAAATCAGTGCGTTGATTGCCGATTTTTCGATGCTGTCTGGCTAACAAAAGAGATGATTTCTTATAATTACTAGAACCCTTTTGTTTGCGACTTTGTTTTTTATTTAACACTCTTATCTTTTTAAGCGATTTATTTAAAGGCTTTGGTGAAATAGTTTTTTCACCTTCTGAAGTTGTAACAAAAGAGGTTAGCCCGACATCAATGCCAATCGCTGGTCCTTCAACTGGCTGGGAATTTTCTATTTCACACTCTACCGTTACACTAACATACCACCGATCTGCTTGACGAGAAACTGTAGCTGAAAGAATTCTTCCTCGTACTTCTGCACACTCTTTAAGTCGAATGATACCCAAACGAGGTAATTGAATGGATTGCTTATTAACTTTAATGGTTCCCGTTAATCGGAAATGATCGTTGATCCCCTTTCTCTTAAATTTTGGGAATCCTCCTTTCTTACCACTCTTCTGGCGATGGAAAAAATTCTGAAAAGCTCGATCAAGATCTCTCAAAGCCTCTTGGGGCGCACATTTTGACACCTCATACATCCAAGAAAATTGTGACCCCTTCAAACTATTGAGTAATCGGTGCTGTTCAATAGCGTTAGTAGATATTCCATCTTTTTCATATTTTTCAATTCTTGCAGCAAGCCCCCAGTTATAAGCAAACCGAGCAGATCCTGCATGCTTGGCTAAGAGGTTGCGCTGAGCGATATTCGGCTTTAATTCATATCGGTAAGCTCTTTTAATTAGCATTTTGCATGGTTTCCAATGCTTTTTTCGCTTTGTTCTTTGCCGATCTTCGTCCGTATAGTCTAGTACAAAAAGAAGTTAACACTTCTATCATATCTTGAACTAAATCATCCTGTAACTCAGAACCATCTGCAACTATTAATTTTCTTCCTTGTGCAGCTAATGCTGACTCCACATATTCAGCACCAAATCTCATCAATCGATCTCGATGTTCGACTAAAATAATCCGGATCTTTGGATTGTTCAATAATTTTATTAATTTAGGACGATGGCCATTGAGGCCAGAGCCTATTTCTGTTACTGTGTGAGCCACAAGATAGCCTTTTTGATTGGCAAAAGTGACTAGCCGGCTTACTTGCCCGTTAAGATCATTTTTTTGATCGGCTGAGGACACACGTGCATAGATAGCAACAGCATTTGGCTCAAGCATTTCCTCTTTGATTAGAATTGTTCCTGTTTTTGTTTGCTCGGCAGGAACAGGGAGTTGTCCTGCTTTGAACCAGCGCCAAGCAGTCCTATAGCTTATGCCTTGTTTTTTTGCCCATTTACTTAGTTTCATGCTAATGAAATATCAAATTCGAACATATATGTCTATAAATTTGTCAACAGTTCGCAGCCCTTTGATAAGTTTCATTGGCTTTGTCTTTGCCTCTGCTTAATTCTTGCCCTTGTTTCTGCCAAGATTTGTTAGGGAATTCCGAGGATTTTTCCTTTTGTGTATAGGGAGTTGTTAAATGGACCGTTTTTTGAAAAAGCTCAGTCTTTTCTGGAGCTTCGGAATCGAGCCGAATTTTCTTTTCTCCTTTTTGAGCATCTTTATATGAGATAGAATCTTGATTTTGTTCTCGTCTTTCATTCGATTTTTCAGAACTCCATGGATTTACTGGATAACGAGGTGTTGGATCTATCGGAATTTGTTCAAAATTATTCATAAATATCAACCTTAATGATTTTAAATTGAATCATTGATTTAATTTTATTTTTAATTTTTAAAAATACTATTAAAGATATGATGAAAATCAATAGATAGCAACCTAAATTCCTAATTTAAATAGAAGTCTATCCTATCTTCGGCTTGTTAAAAGTGCCATAAGAAGCCATCTTTGCATTTGCGAGAGAATGTTAATTAATTTGCTATTAATAACTGATGAGTTGCGCTGATCGAAGAAGGGATATCGATTACCTTTATTAAGAGAATCCTTTCTATTTCTTATAGTAAGAATGTTATAAAGAGCCATCTTTACTACAAGGAAATGATCTTAAGATGTAACGACAAATTAATTAATACTGGTTTGATTTCTTTCGGTGAATGATCAGCCTTCCTTCATTCTGTGGGTCAACGTGGCATTCTAAATGAGAAATTTTTTCTTTTATTTTTTTCATCATAAAGTCTCTCATCTGATAAGGGTCTTTACCGTGAGAATGAAGCCCCTTTCCAGTAATTAAAAAGAATGTGTCATTTTCCCAATGAGATTTTATAAAAATGGATAAGGCGATAAAAGCGGCACCATGCGATAGCCTGTGAAGATCTAATGAATCTTGACTCATGAGCTTTTTAATTGAAAGTTTTGAAGAAAAGAGAACCTCGGCTTGTTCTAGACAATCAAGCTTAACCAATAGATCAATTCTGATCTTGTTTTCTGACAAATAGGTTAATAATTGGATTGTAAGAATAGGCATCCGGCCTTAAGCCTGCTTGCTCAATTTTTTTCAGAATTCTTTTGCACGCTTCACTGTCATAATTTCTTGCAGCTGCATTTATTTGTTTATTGAAGGGAATCAAACGAGGATCCGATCGTTGATTTGTTGAACTCTTCCTTTTTAAACTCATTGATGGGGGTTTTGGGTGGTATTGATGATCAAGAAGCAAAGGATTCAAAGATTTGGTGTGATAAAGATTGTGTTTGTTTCCATTTCCGTCCCATTGTCTACTTATTATGGATGAGTTCCGCTGATCGAAGGTTTATCATATCCTCAAGTGTTTTTACTAAAATATTTGACACGTTTGACACTTGCAGCCCTTCGAGGCTGACAGGAAATTGATAATTTCAGGCCTTAAATAATTTTTGAAACCACTCACAATATAATCAAGACCAGTTAAAATAAATTATATAAGTCAGAAATTATCAATTTCCTGTCAGCCTCGAAGGGCTGCAAGTGTCAAACGTGTCAAATATTTTAGTAAGTCACCTTACGCAAGCGAGGTTAAAGAATCAGTAATATCCTTTAAATAACCAATAGCTTGATTTGTTTAATAGCCTGAAAGGCTTCAAAGAAAATAGCCCAGGGCCAGGACTTAACAAAGAACTATTTTTGGACTTGATATTCGTCGCATCAATTTAACAACACCACTCCTGTAATAGACTTTAGAGGCATATTTCCCGAAAATGACGAGAAAAACATCAAGCCCAAAACAGTTCTCTGTTAAGTCCCGTCATATGGCTAGGTAATCGGAATTTTTATCTTTGTTTTTTCAATGTTGCTTGATCCATATCCTTTCCCTCAGCGAAGAGCGGCGTTAGCCGCGCATGGATAGTAGCCGTGGGTGTAGGCGCAAGCCGAAACCCACGGTTACCCTCAAAACAAATTTGAGCCACGTTAGTGGCGTAGCATTCGTTTAAATAAACATTGCTCCACCATCACATTTCCTACGCCACTAACGTGGCTTCATTTTTTTTACCATACACGTGGGTTCCGGCTTGCGCCTACACCCACGGCTACTATCCATGCGCGGCCTAACGCCGCTTGAGCGGCAAATTTAGCTTCTGGAGTTTGCCAGAAGCATTTCGTTCCTAGCCTATGGCCGGGACTTAACAAAGAACTGTTTTGGGCTTGATGTTTTTCACGTCATTTTCGGGAAATATGCCTCTAAAGTCTATTACAGGCGCGGTTTTGTTAAATTGACGCGATGAATATCAAGCCCAAAAAGTTCTTTGTTAAGTCCCGGCCCCAGGGCATCGCCCTGGGCTATTTTCTTTGAAGCCTTTCAGGCTATTAAACAAATCAAGCTAAGCTATTTGATTATTTAAAGGATATCGCTGATTCTTTGACCTCGCTTGCGTAAGGTGAGTTAGTAAAACACTCTCAAAAGTATGAGGCAAAAAATGGATTCAAAAAGAAATCAAAAGCACCAGCGTCTTTTCAGATAGACTAAACAAGTAAAGAAGTTTAGGGTTTAGGCAAAATAAATTCAGATGTCATTGAGCTTACTAGAAATCCAGATCCTGAACAAATCGAGATCCCCTTTCCTTTTCCATTATTAAATCAAACCTGCTTGATAAATTTCATCTTTAAGAGCTTTTAAACGGCGATAGGTTTGCATCAGAGATTTTAAATAAACTTCCCATTCTTCCATTTTTTGCAAATCTGCAAAAATCAATTGAATGGTTTTCAAGTGCTCGCAAGCTCGACGATAGCTTTCACGATTGCGCTCTTCAATGTGATGATCAACCACATCTTGATAAACCTGCAAAGAAAAACGAGGATATTTCGATCGTGCCATCTCAGCCAAACGTAAAGCAAGCAAAGCATAGGGCATATCTTTAAAAGAATAGTAGGATAAATGAGAGATTGATTTAAAAGCGTCAATGGCCTCTTTTATTGATTTTTCATCCAAATAGATTTCAACTTGCAGCAATTCATCTGGAATATCCTTAAAGTGTTGAATAATTTCTTGGCGTAATGCAGGCCACTGCTTGAGCTTTTGGCCTAAATTTTGGACAACTTGGTAGTAGCTAAATTGAGGAGACAAATAAAGAATCTGCTTAGCGGCATCAAGAGCTGCTTCAAAATTGCCTCGTTGTTGATAAAAATCTTTAAGCCAGTGCAATACTTGCAAACCAGGATGATCTTGAAAAAAATCCAAAACGAGTTTTTCAGCAATAGCCTCTTGATGATGTTTAACAAACAGATTAGCTAAAGGAAGTGTTTGGAAAGTCCATTCCTTTTGTTTAGCGGCATGCATGGCCTCTTTGACCTTGCCTAGCGCAAGCAAACTATCAACTAATTTTAGCACTTGTCCAGTTTCTCGATAATACGTTAAATAAACATCAGGCTCTAAAATATCCTTTTGCAAATCAATCAGAAAATCTTCTAATCCTAAATACTTTTGTTCTTCAGCCGATAATTGATGCATTTGAATTGCCTCAATCCAAGCGACAATTTTATCGCGTTCAGTAGGACGCACATGCTGTAAAATGACCTCTTTCGCCTCTTCTGATCCTACATTGACTTCGCGATAGACTTGCTCTTCGATTAAACGGAACAAAATTTGAAAAACTTTTAACCTTAAATCTTCCCGCTTGTCTAAATGCTGAAGCGCTTGACTTAAGCTTTGAACGCAACGCTTCAATTCCTCACTTAAATTTTCCCACGGATCTAAATGATCATCCAAGTGGTTCAATATTTGCTGAATGAGAGATTGATCAATGCAAATAGCTTCTTCTATTTGTCCCTCTTTTAGAAGGAGATCAGCATCTGAACGAATTTTATCCAAAGCAAAGACTATCTCAGTCAATCCTCCTTCATCGGGATGGTACCAAGGAAATTCTGAAATGTGAAAAGCTTCATCAATGCGACGCTCATATCTTGCCAAGCGGGGAGATTTTACAGCTTTAAGGCTTCTGCTAAAAGCACGAATGATATCAGAAGATGTTTCAATTTTATCATCCAATAGGTCAATTAATTCCAATAACGTAGAAGCATCATAATCCTGTAAATTTCCCTTAAGATTTTCCCAATCCACAAATGTATCGGGAGAGTCAACCCAAGTCAAAAGAAGAGCTGCCACATGCTTACATTTTCCTTCTATTCCAATAGGACAAGAGCAGTAGCTTTGTTGAATTCCCTCGGAATTCAAGATCACTTCGACGCGGTAAGGATCAAATTCATGACCTTGACACAAAGCCGTTAATACATGATTTTTCAGTTTTCCTTGGCGAATGGCTTGATTCAGTACATATTCCTTGCCCTTTTGAAAGCTAGAGAGTCCAACATAATTTTGAATACCTACTTGATCTAAACTAAGAATTTTGACCATAGAATCCATTTGAACCTCGCTTTAACAACATAAATAATTAAAATCTGCGAATTGAGATTAAAATTCGTTTTTTATTTCGAGCTTTGAAACAATTGAATAAAAGACAATCCGAAAGAGAAAGAAAAATTTTTTGCTTGGCATCAAAATATTGCAAAATGCTTGCCACATTCAAACTAATAGATAAGTAATTTCTTTATTTTATAAGATAATTATAACAGAAATTTATTATAATTAATAGTTAAACCACATAAAGCCAATCTTTTATTTCTCTTGTCTGAATTTCTCATTTATTGTAAGCTATTTGTCATCAAAGGCTTCATTTGTATGTTAAAAGGCATTTTGCTGGTTTTAAGCGCCTGCTTTGTTTGGGGACTTATTTTTATCATCCCCGGATTCATGAGTGGTTTTAGTCCATTAGAAGTTGCGTTAGGACGTTATTTTTTTCTGGGCATTATCTCTTGCATTTTTTTGTTAGGAAAAGGGAATTGGCGAAAATTTTCTTGGCCTATTTGGCGACAAGCCATTTTATATGCGTTAAGTGTAAATATCTTATATTATTTTTCGTTGGTCTCAGGATTACGCTATTCTAGTGCTTCAGTCATTGCGCTTATTGCTGGAATTAGTCCAATTACCATTGCCTTTTATGGTAATTGGTGCCAACAGGAAGGCTCTTATCGACAAATTTTGATTCCCAGTCTTTTCATTGGATGCGGTCTTATTTGCGTTAACTGGCCTGCTTTAACTTCTTTATCAATTGAAGCCAGTTGGGAATATGGATTTGGTCTATTATGTGCCATTTTTTCTTTAATCATCTGGAACTGGTATATCATTTCGAATACTCAATTTCTTAAACAACATCCAACAATTTCGCCCAGTGATTGGTCGACATTGATAGGAGTAGGAACTTTTGGTTGGGTCATGACTATAGGTTTTGGCTTTTTTGTGATCACGCCTACGGCTGACTTACTCAAATATGTTGTTTGGGGACCTACTCTTCTTGCCTTTCTATTAGGGGGATGCCTCCTCGGTTTTATTTGTTCTTGGTTAGGATCTTATTTTTGGAACCGTGGCAGCCAAGCATTGCCTCTCTCTTTGGCTGGACAGTTAACGATTTTTGAAACTATCTTTGGCTTAATCTTTGTTTACTTGGTTGAGCAGCGCCTCCCTCAATTTCTAGAATTTATTGGAATTATGACGATTTTAAGTGGTGTTGGCTTAAGCATGCATCTTTTCCATAAGCCGTTTCTAAAAAGTGGTGATACACATCTCTCAATTACTGTATAAGCCTACGCTATCTAAATAGTTTTGCTAATAATTCAGAAAGTTTTTATTAATTTTTTTATAACTAGTTTTTTTTTATTTTTTCTTTACAGTTTTTATATATAACTTTAATAAAAAACAAAAAACCTTATGGTAGAATAGAGTTAAAATAGAATGATTTCATAAAAGCAACTACAGAATAAATATAACATAATAAATAATTTAAGGATAATTTATGAATCCAGTGGATGGACTCCAGAGCAGCAATTCAGTAACACCTAATGTAGCTAGTACGCTCAGTAGAACAAGCGCAGAGCAGCGTATCGTTAAATTCATGGGGCATGCTATTGAGATGTTACATCAACTCAAAGAGCAGAATCGAGCACCTGAAATTAATTTGGACGAGAAAAAATTAAAGGATATCTATACAAAGGCACAAGCGAAAATTTATGCAATCAATTCACGGATCCATAATAAAATTCATCAAGTAAGTCCAAAGCAACCGGCAGATCCCTTAAATTTAAGTGAAAAAGAATTCAAGGATCTAAAAAAGCAATTAAAGAATGCAGAAAAAGAAATTGTTAAAATCATTCGCGAGACTCAACTCGAGGTCGCAGCAGAAATTGGAGCACAACAATCTAGAGGAAAGGTTGCGGACAAAGACATTGCAACTGTTAGAAGTAAAGTGGCTACTTTGGCCAGAGGTGGCTGGAGTGCCAAAATTATTTACTTTTTATCCTTTGTTTCAAAGGTCAATGACACGGCTCTTGAAGTTTTTGCAGGAAGTCAACAGGCTATGCAACAAGCCAGTAAAAAAGAATTTGTTAGCAATGAGAACGAAAGTCAGGTCGAAAAAGATAAACGCGCAGAATTTGAGGCAGGGAATTTAGATCGCCGAGCAGGTGTCATAGGATTGAATGGCATTTATCGCTTTCAAGTTGCTTTCTCTGAAAAAGAAATTCATAAGCAATTCAAGTCATTTGTAGCGCAAGATATCAGTTACATTGAGCGTACATCGATTGAACGTGAGATAACAATAGACAAGGAATCTTTCACAAGTAAGATCATTCCTCTCAATAAAGAATTTGATCTCCATATGGGCATTAGTGGAGTGCTTACCGCAGTCTTTACAAATCTCTTTGGAACACGCGGAATTTCAAGCGCTAATCGCCAAGAACCCCATCTCATCAATGGCTGGGAAACGAATCTCATTCAAAACGGCAAAACCATTTTTCGTGCGTTGCGTCACGCTATTCTTTCTGATAAATATGAGAAAGATGCAACAATTCGAGAAAAAAATTCTAGACAGGCAGCCTTAGAGCTTATCCAAGCCGCTCTTTTAGAAGAAATTAAAACCCAAGGGTTGACAATTGAAGAAGCACAAAAAAAAGGCATTACCCTCAATTTAAACTCTATCAGCTTGGTAACTCCCGATGATGTTCGTCCCCACTTACCAGGGCAAGCAAATGAAAAGAAAATGTTACTAGATCAAGTATTGGGCTTACAGAGCTTCAATGGTCAACAAGAGATTGAGTTAGATGACATTAAAATTAAAGTGAATGTCAGCGTCAATACTTTTAATTTTGGCGTCAATGCACTGGCCGATACCTATCAAATGGGACTTGAAAATCAATACAAACATAATTTGAAGGCCATGAAAGGATTTCGCGAACATTTTAAAAAATTTAACAATGAAATTGACAAGGAAAGGGCTGAAATAACTCAAAAACTCAAAAACCTTCAACCTCAAGACCCCCAATATCAAATATTGATAGATCGCAAGATTGCTGTGGGACAAAAAAAAGAAGAAGCCCGCCAATTAATGCGGGATATTGAGCTCTTAATGAAGAACAAAAAAGCGTATCTTAAAGGCGATAACCAATATGAAATTGGCGCCAAAATTCTTAATTTAAACAGCTTAATGGACCAAACGATTGAAACTATCAATCAAACAAGAGAGCCTATAAACCGTATTTCTGGTTTTAAGGGCGCCTTTAACTGTATGAGCGGCAAGGATCGAACAGGTTGGATGGATGCAGTTGCCAAAACCTTTGCCATTATGGCTGCTTCACGTAACGGCTATTATGTTACACATCAACAATTTATCAAAAAGCCCGAACTCCGCCAAAAATTTGCCGAAATTTTAGAAAAGGTTTTATTGGAAGCTGGCAACTTGGAAATTACGGAACTTAATACCGGTGCGAAAGGATATAAAGTGAAATCAGAAGCACGCTTATTTGGTATGTCAGCCGAGGCCTTCTTACAAGCACAAGGTTTATCAGCTACTACTTCTAGTTAATTGTATGAATCAAAGTTGTCTTTTCGAGAGGGTTCACATCTTGTGAATCCTCTCTAAAATGATTTATATCGAATAATTCCTTCATTTATTAATCGATCTTTATTAGTTCATAATGCCTATAAGGCAATCCATAATTAATTTGCTTTAAATTTTGCGGGATTAAAAAGCATTAATTATTTAAAATGAACATAAACCGATTCATTGACGATTCCATCATACGATCTGAGTTTAATACCTTATGCAACCTTATTGGATATAACAGCCATGTCTCATCCCACTTTGCCTAAAACTTTAATGTCCTTTTTTTGGCATTTCCTAAAGAAGTATTGGAAATGGCTCTTATTCATTCAATTTTTTAGCTTTGCATGGTCGCTTGATCATACTCTTTGGCCTTATGTCATCATGACTTTGATTGACACCATTACCAATTTTGCTGGAGATAAAGCAGAGATGTGGCAGATGCTAAGAACACCCATTATCATGGGACTTAGCCTGTGGATTACGGTTGAAATTTCTTTTCGTCTTGCCGGCATTTTAAGTTCTTATGTCTTTCCTCGCCTTGAAGCGGATATCCGCATGAAGATGTTTGATTATGTCTTGCAGCACTCTCATCTTTACTTTAGTAATCAAATGGCTGGAGCAATCGCAAATAAAATTTCCGATATGCCTCAAAGCATGACACGCCTTTTACATCAAATCATCTATCTTTTTATGCCTGTTGCTTTAGCCTTGATCATTTCAACAGTTCTTTTTGCTCGTATTAATCCCCTTTTTGCCATTATTTTGATCAGTTGGGTCACGATTCACATGGGAATTTGCCTAGCTTTTTCGGGAAAGTGTGATGAATACTCTAACATCCATGCTGAATCGCGTAGTATCTTATCAGGAAAAATTGTTGATACTTTAACAAATAGTATCAATACCCGCTTATTTGCTCGCAACCGTTTTGAGCATTACTATCTCTCGCTTTTTCAAAGCGACGAACTGAAAAAGCATGAGAATTCTTTATGGTATATCGAAAAAATGAAGCTCGCTCTTGGGATTGCCTCTTTCCTGGGCGCTGGCGTGGCTCTTAACTGGTATATGCTCTATAGTTGGCAACAAGGGCATCTATCTGCCGGTGAAGTGGTTTTTATTTTCAATACCACTTGGAATATCACCATGATGGCTTGGCTCGCAGGCTTGGAATTGCCCCTCTTATTTAAAGAAATTGGAGTATGCCGACAAGCTCTGACCATTATTCAAGATCCCCATGATATCATAGATGCTCCTCATGCCAAGCCTCTCAAGGTGACGCGCGGAGAAATTGTTTTTGATCATGTCACGTTTCGCTATCTTAAACATCAGAATCTGTTTGAGGACAAAACCATTACCATTGAGGCGGGCCAGAAAGTGGGTCTTGTCGGTTTCTCTGGATCAGGGAAAAGCACCTTCGCCAATCTCATTTTACGCTACTATGATGTTCAGGGCGGACGCATTCTCATTGATGGACAAGATATTTCTAAAGTGACACAAGGCTCCTTAAGAGAGCAGATTTCGATGATCCCTCAAGATCCATCCTTATTTCATCGCTCTTTAATGGAAAATATTCGCTACGGCTGTCTAGACGCAACAGATGAAGAGGTCATTGAAGCCTCAAAAAAAGCCCACAGTCATGAATTTATCATGAAGATGCCTGAAAAATACCAATCTCCAGTTGGGGAAAGAGGGATTAAATTGTCTGGAGGACAAAGGCAGCGCATCGCCATCGCACGCGCGATTCTCAAAAATGCTCCCATTCTCATTTTAGATGAAGCCACTTCCGCTTTGGATTCTGTCACTGAGAGAGAAATCCAGGAAGGACTCGAACACCTTATGCAAGGGCATACAACCCTTGTCATTGCCCATCGGCTCTCTACACTTTCGGGCATGGATCGCATTCTCGTTTTTAAAGAAGGAAAAGTTGTTGAAGATGGCACCCATGAAGAACTCATCAAATCTCGTGGACACTATGCGCGTATGTGGGATATGCAGGCAGGTGGCTTCTTACCTGAATCATCCGAAGAGGAAGAAGAGGAAAATGAAGAGCAAGCTTCATTAGAAAGTTAAATCAAGTTCTTATCAAGTTAAGAAGAAAGAAATTTTCATGTTACCTTCAATTGAACCATACTATACTACTAAAGGCACGTAAGCGGCTCCATTTTATGGACGATAGGTTTGATGAGTAGCTAATTGAATGATTTCTACATCATTTTTCAATTCCGATGAGGCAAATTCGAAAGCTGCAGCCTCTTGTTGAACAGCACACTTGACAATTTCACGATCGCTTCTTAACTCATAAGAAGCAAATTTAAGAGCAGTTCCAATTTGCTTAACAGCAAGTCTTACAATTTCGCGATCTTTTTTTAATTCAGCAGAAGCATGTTCCAGTGCATATCCAGACTGTTGAATAGCAAGCTTGACAATTTCCTCATCATTTTGGAGTTCATCGTGAAGAAAACGCAACGCTTGGCCGTCTTGTTGAACCGCCAGTTTAACAATCTCGCGATCTTTGCGGAGCTCTGGATTCACTATATATCTGAATGCTTGACCATTTTGTTGAACTGCAGCTTTGATAATTTCTCGATCATGCCTTAATTCATTAGAAGCATAGCGCAAAGATTTGCCATCCTGCTGAACAGCGAGTAAGACAACTTCGCGGCATTGAAGACTTGAGGGAACTAACCGGAGTGCTGTTCCATTTTGCGCTACAGCCAATTTGATAATCTCTAAATCAGATCTTAATTTTTCTGAGACATAGTTCAATGCGAGTCCAGTTTGCTGAACAGCTATTTTAACAATTTCTAAATCATTCTTTAACCTATCTGAGGCAAATTCAAGGGCTGACCCATCTTGTTGAACAGCAATTTTTACAATCTCTGGGTCATCTCGACGCTCTAGGGAAGCATGTTCAAGAGCCCATCCATGCTTTTGGACAGCTAGACGGACAATTTCAGCATGATTTCGAAGAACAAAAGAAGCAAACTTCAAGGCATATCCATTCTTATGAATAGCAAGCTTGACCATCTCTGGGTCATTTTGAAGCTTAGCAGAAGCATATTGTAGTTCCCATCCATTTTGCTGCACTGCCAAACGGACGATTTCTGGATCATTTTTAAGAGTGTTAGAAGCAAATTCAAGCGCTGCTCCGTTTTGCAATATAGCAGTCTTGACAATTTGACGATCATTCTTCAATTCATCTGAAGCATGCCGAAGGTTTAATCCATTCTCTTTAACTGACCGCCTCACATGTTCAATATCATAAGGTCCCCACTTAATAAAATGATGGTAAACTCCAGCTCCAGTCCCAAAGAAAATAAAAAAAATTAAAGCAAAAAAAATGATTTTTTTTCTTTGATAGATTGAAATTTGCATGTTATCTAAAAATTTCAAATTAAAAATTTAATTACACCACAAAATTTTTTAAAATTACGAGAAATTGACTAAACCATTAGTCTCAACTAAAATCCAGATTAAATCAACAATATTTTTATTTTAATTAACAATTAATTTTAGTTTTTTTAAAATTAAACGTCTATTTTATTATAAAAAATATAATTTAATATTAACCAGAAATCCTTCCATTTGTTTAATTTATTTCTTTATCTATTTTACAAGATATTTTTTTAATTTAAAATAAAAATTATTCAATTTTTAAAAGTAAATTTTTTATATAAATTTTACTGATTATTTCATAACAGAATAAGATTGCCAAGCATGCTCAATCATTTTTTCGATTGAGTAGTGGGGATGCCAGTTCAATTGATGAGCGGCTTTGCTAGAATCGGCAAGTAAAACAGCGGGATCACCAGAGCGCCGAGTTCCTTCAATGATTTGAACTTTTTTCTTTAAAACTTTTTCAACAGCTTGAATGATTTCACGAACACTGAAACCTTTGCCGCTGCCTAAATTATAGCAATTAGAGGGAGCGCCTCTAAGAAGTTGCTCCATGGCTGTGATATGGGCTATCCCTAAGTCTTCTACATGGATATAATCGCGAATGCATGTTCCATCAGGCGTTGGATAATCAATTCCATAAAGAGTGACAGGGCGACCAGGATTTTTAAGACTGATTAAAATACGCGGGATAAGATTAGGAGTATGGATTTGGTGATTTTTAATTTCTCCTTCAGCATCTCCTCCTGCCGCATTAAAGTAGCGCAAACAGCAAAATCTTAAATGATAGGCCAATTCAAAATCATACAAGATTTTCTCTATCATCCATTTGGATGTTCCATAGGGATTAATAGGTTGGCAAGGATGATCTTCTTTAATAAGATGATGTTGAGGCTGGCCAAAGATAGCTGCAGTAGAAGAAAAGATTAATACCTTGACCTGATGCTGCACCATTGTTGTCAAAAGATTGAGTGTATGTGCGACATTGTTTAAATAATACTTGGCAGGATTTTGAACAGACTCGCCCACATCAATATAGGCTGCAAAGTGCATGACAGCCTGAATTGAATAAGTCTCAAAAAGGTGTTTTAAAGTGTGGGGATGAGCTAAATCTCCTTCAATAAAATTTCCATATCGAACAGCTTCGCGATGTCCGCGACTTAAATTGTCCAATACAATTGTTTGATAACCTTTGCGATGCAACATTTTATTGACATGAGATCCAATAAAACCTGCTCCACCGACAACTAAGATGGTTGGTTTATTCATGGTTTGACATTCAAATTCAGATAATAAGCTGCATGTTAACATGTCCTTTAACAATTCTACAAGATTTAGATCGCGGCACAATCATCTTTCCTAAAAAAACATTCATTTTTACTGATAAACATTAATTTAACATTGAAATTTATTGATAAAAATAAACTAAATAAATATTATTATAATAAATTTTTAAACTATTAACAATTATTTTTCAATGAACGAGTTAATTTTTGTTGCTCAAACATTCTTGATCGTGGGATTTGCCTTAGGAGCCTACAAACTGGGCAAAGAAGCGTTAGTGGCTTGGGTTGCCATTCAAGCCCTGATTGCCAATCTCTTTGTATTGAAACAAATTACTTTGTTAGGTTTGGAGGTAACAGCTAGCGATGCTTTTGCCATTGGAAGTCTTTTAGGCCTTAACTTTCTGCAGGAATATTTTAACCGCGAGGAGGCAAATAAGGCGACCTGGGTCTGTTTTTTCTTTATGCTTTTCTTTGTGCTTGTCTCTCAGCTGCATTTGCTTTATCAACCTAGTCCTTATGACACGACTCAACCAGCTTTTCTCGCCATTTTGACTTCTTCTCCTCGCCTGCTTATGGCCTCCATGAGCGTATTTTTTATTGTTCAGCAAGTCGATATTCGCCTCTTTGCTTTTCTTAGAAATAGGTTAACGCGGACCAGCTTTGCACTTCGAACTGCTATTACTTTGGTGATCACTCAGTTGCTAGATACAATTCTTTTCAGTTTTGCTGGCTTATATGGAATCGTTGCCTCGATCACACATATCATTGTCATTAGCTATCTGATCAAACTCATGGTGATCTTCTGTTTTACCTCTTGTGTTAGGTGGGCAAAAGCATGAAATCCTTTTATTTCGAACTCATTCACCGTTCAAAAAAGTCACGAGCTCGCGTAGGGCGCATTCATACCTCTCATGGCGTGATTGACACTCCAAACTTTGTTGCGGTTGGGACTAATGGAACTGTCAAAGCCCTCGATAACGCCCTTCTGCATGAAATTGGGCTGCAGCTCATGTTTTGCAATACTTATCATTTGCTGCTGCAGCCAGGAACAGAAGTAGTGAAAAAGGCGGGCGGGCTTCATCAGTTTATCCATCGCAAATTGCCCATTATTACTGATTCAGGTGGATTCCAAGTTTTCAGTTTGGCTTATGGATCAGTTGCTGACGAACTCAAAAGCCGCGGTACAAAAAAGCAAGGAGGATCTGTTCTTAAGATCACAGAAGAAGGGGTTCTTTTTCGCTCTTATCGCGATGGGGCCAAAGTCATGCTGACTCCAGAGAGTTCGATTCAAGCGCAAAAAGATTTAGGCGCTGACATTATCATTCCCTTTGATGAACTTCCTCCTTATCACATTTCGCCCGAAGCCCTTAAAAAATCGATAGCCCGTACGCATCGTTGGGAACAACGTTCTTTGGAAGCTCATTTGAAACAGCCCCAAGGGCAAGCGATGTATGCGGTGATTCATGGAGGCATTGACCTTGAGCTTCGCAAAGCCAGCTGCGATTTTTTAACTGGGTTACCTTTTAATGGATTTGCCATTGGGGGAAGCATGGGAAAAAACAAGGAAGAAATGCATACGCTTCTTTCGTACACTCTTCCTTTACTTCCAGAGGAAAAACCTAATCACTTGCTTGGCATTGGCGATTTAGCTTCGATTGAACGCTGTGTCCCTCTGGGCATTGACACGTTTGACAGCTCTTATCCGACACGTTCTGCTCGTCATGGAATTTTATTGACCTCTCAGGGAGGAATGAACGTGACCAAGGCTGAAAATGCTACCAATTTTTCTCCCATTGAAAAGGACTGTGGTTGTCCAACGTGCGCCAAATTCACGGTTGCTTACCTGCACCATCTTTTCAAAGCCCGGGAGCTGACGAGCATGAGTTTGGCTACTGCTCATAATCTCTATTTCATGGTTCGCTTCATGCAAAAATATCGCGAACAAATTTTAGAAGATCGCGTTTAGAATTTATCCTACGCAGTATTTTGTTTTACTATAATCACGAATTTTTTCCTTTTTAGCTAAAAATGGAAAAAATAGTCTCAATTAATTATTTTCAGCATTTCAGTAGAATCTTAATTAAATAAATGTTTATAATTATATTATAATTAATTTGATTTAATTTAATGTTTAACATTTTCATTTAATCATTTAAATATGGTCTATTTATGCAATATTCTATGTCTAATTTAAAATTATTGTCTAATCATAAACAAGAAAAAGCTGTTACAAATCAAGATTCAGAGGTAGATAAAGTTTATAAAGAATTAATTGATAGTGAAATAGAAAACTTACTACAAAGTGAAGAGACTTATCAATTCCAATCTACGCCATTAAAACCAGCCAAGGCAATAAAAGAAGATCATAAGCGCCAATTAAAGGAGGAATTAGAACAGAGGGAACTGAGAGGACATATTGTACAAGCCTATGATTTAATCATGAATCAGTTGCCTCAAAAAGTCTCTTTGGCAGAATTTGATCAGTTAAAAGGGGAATTTGAAAAAAGTGTTAATCATTTTGATGACATTTCTCAGAAGCCTGCTGAATTCATTGATCAACTTAGCTCTTTGCAAGAAATTTATGGAATTTCCGATGAGAGCATGACGCTCATTTATTCTTTGGCTTATGGCTATTTGGAAAAACGAGAATTCAAAAATGCAGATTCTTTGCTTTACTTTTTAACTTTGCTTAATCCCACAGTCAGGTCTTTTTGGATTGCTTTGGGAATCAGTTTGCAAAACCAAGGCAAATATGAAGAATCGAAGATCATGTTTGAAACAGCCCAGACCTTAGATTCAGACAATCCTGAAGCTTTTATTCTAGGGGCTCAAGTCGATCTTCAACTGAACAATTCTGAAATGGCACAGGAACAACTCAAAATTGCTGAAAAAATTATTAATCATTCCAATCATCTAGATAACAAACAAGATTTAATAAACCAGATAAATAATCTAATAATGCAAATAAATTTAAATAAACAGGATTAATCTTTATGACTTCTAATAATGATATTAGAATAGGTATAGGTGGTATTTCTAGTGCTCACTCAGCCCCCCAAACTCAGCAAATAGGGGCTGGTGATCAGCCACCTTCATCGGCACAAGTAGAAGCCGAGCTCAAGAGTACCACAAATGCTTCAAAGCCTATAAAAAGTGAAATTCGCTCAAAAACTTTGGATGTGATTGGTCTAAAAGCCTCAGCAATTGGATTGGGAATAGTGGGAGTATTAATTTCTCCTATTAGCCTGACTTTAGGACCTGTAATAGGTTTAATTATGGCAGGAATTAATGCCTTTAAAAAAAGAGATGAACAGCGGCCGATTGGAGGAGAAAAAGACACAAAAAGATCTGAATTAGCTAAAAAACAATCAAATATAAATGAATTAAAATCTTATGTTAAGGCAGGAGCGATAGGTTACTTTGTATTAGCACAGCTCCAATGGCAAAAGGCAGAAGGCAAACAATCATCCTTTCAGGAAACTAAGCAAACAGAAGCCGAGTTAACACCCGATATAGCACTCCCAAAAGCTCCACAAGCAAGCCAAGTAAGTAAGAAAACAGACGATAAATTAAAAAATTTATCTCAACAAAAAAAACAAATTAAAACAGAAATAGAAACAATAAATAAGAATATACAAGAAATCGAACAAAAAATAGGAAAAATACAAGAAAATACTATCAAAGAAATAAAATCTATAAAAGAAAAGCAAACTAAGTTCCAACAAGAACATCAAAAGAGAATGGGTGAAATTAAAAATTTTTCTGAGCTTGATAGGGAAATAGCTCAAGAAATGTATATGCGCACTTTACAGTCAGCGGGAGAAAAATCAAATTCACAGATACAAACTGCAGAATCAAAATCACAGGCAGAAATAAATCGATTAAAAAATAAACAAAACGAGTTAAAATTAAAACATTTAGAACCAAAGCAAGAAGAGTTAAAATTAAAAACAGAAGAATTAACATCACAACGACAAAAATTAACTACAAAAAACCTATCAGAATTAATTCCGCCTTCTACAGGCACACCTACATATACCGGCCTTTAAAAGGTTAAGATGAGCTATAAAGATTCTAAATACCTTTATCATTTGGAATTAATGCTTCTTGAGATAAGTTTTCACTTTTTTTAATGGAAGAGTATTAAAGACATTTTCCTTTGCAAGCCAACCTTTGCGAGCAATATTGATCCCAGCACGAACGTATTGCAAATCGCTTGTGCTATGGGCATCGGGATTGATACAGCACTTCAATCCTTTTTCCGCGGCTTTGTGCCAATAACGCCAATCCATATCTAGTCGCGTGGGCTGGGCATTTAATTCCATGATTTTATGGTTAGCAATGCAGGCATCGATGACTTTATTTAAATTGAGAGCATAAGGGTCTCTGCGCAATAATAAACGGCCTGTCACATGTCCCACAATAGTTGTATAAGGATTTTCAATCGCTTTAATGAGGCGAGCCGTCATGGTTTGTTCATCTTGCTTGAAAGCACGATGAACCGATACAACGACGTAGTCTAATTCTTTAAGAATGTCATTTGAAAAATCTAATTGGCCATTTGTTAAAATATCGCATTCCAGGCCAGCAAAAACATAGAGGGAATATTGACCCGATTGATTGATTTGACGAATACGTTGAATTTGCTCCAAGAGACGATCTGCCTGTAGGCCATTCGCTTGATAACTCGATTTTGAATGATCTGCAATTCCAAAATATTCCCAGCCTAATGCTTGCGCAGCTGTAATCATTTCTTCTAAGGAATTGTGACCATCTGATTCAGTTGTGTGGCAATGAAAAACGCCCCGAATGTCTTTTTCTTCAATGAGTATGGGCAGTTTTCCTTTTTCAGCCGCTTCAATTTCCCCCATTTCCTCACGTAATTCTGGAGGAATATAAGACAATCCCAATGCTTGATAAACCTCTGCTTCAGTTATCTCTTTTTTAGAAAGTTTAGAACAAGCAGCAGGAAGAGTGGGATCGATGGGTTCAAGGCTATATTCACTTAAGCTAAAGCCCTGCTCATTGGCTCGTTGACGTAATTTGATATTGTGCCCTTTAGATCCTGTGAAGTAAACTAAGGCAAAACCATATTGTTTAGGTGAAACAATTCTAAGGTCAGCTTGAATTCCTTGTTTTAAACGCACAGAAGACTTAGTGGATCCCTTGGCTAAAATTTTATCTACCCAAGGTTGAGTCGTAAACCACTCCATAATAGGATCTGGTACAGAAGAAGCCACTAAAAAGTCCAAATCCCCTACTGTTTCCAACTTACGCCGCAGACTTCCTGCGATTTCTATTTTTTGTACTCCCTTAAGCTTGGACAGTTGTTTTAAGATTAATTCGCCAATTGGCAGGGCTTCCCACCAAAGTAGCCGATGTCCGCTTGTTTGAAATCTTTTAATGCTATTTAAAATATTTTCCTGAGTTTTTTTACCAAAATGAGGCAATTCTGCAATGTGTCCCTTACAACAAGCATCAAGCAAATCTTCAATACTTTTAATTCCCAATTCTTTATAAAAAAGATTAATTTTTTTACTGCCAAGTCCAGGAACTTTAAATAACTCCATTAAGCTAGCTGGCACAGATGTTTTAAGCTTTTCATAATAGGGAAGTTGCCCTGTTAAAACTAGAGTGGTAATTGTTGCGGCAAGGCTTTCCCCAATCCCTGGGACTTCTTGTAAACGCTCCTCTTTGACAAGAATGTCAAGATCCTCTTCCAAATTTTCTAGCGCTCGTGCTGCACGATGATAGGCTCGCACTTTAAAAGCATTCTCTCCTTGCAGCTCCAATAAAGTTCCCATCTCATCAAGCACTTTTGCCACATCGTATTTGTTTATCATACAGCCTATCATATAAATTTTTTTGAGTAGCATCCTAGTACTCAACCACATTAGTTTTTGCCTATTGGGACTGCTTGAAAGCCCTGGGGTTGGGATGAGATGATTCTCTTGTAGTCCTTCAGACTAGATGACGAGGCCAATCTAACCCAGGACGATGTCCTGGGCTATTTTATTTGAAGCTTTCAGGCTATTAAACAAATCAAGCTATTGGGTTATTTAAGGAATATCACGATCGCTTCCCCGGTTTAGATGCTACATAGACAACTGCTTGCTCATTTTGCTCAAAAGATTCATCTATGATACTCACGGCTGAAAAACCAGCCTTTTCTAATAAAAGTTCCATTTCAAAACGGTGATACCATCTAACCATATATTCCTCTTCTTCGGTATGGCTGAATAGCTCATGGACCCATTTTTCATAACGACTTTGGGTCTTTTCTATTTGCTCTTTGAAATTGACGGTCACAGTTGATTTGTGAACAATTTGAAAACCATCAGTGGAATGAACTGTTCTTTCAAAAAGCCTTTCTTTTGATTCATCCATCAACACTGAGCCATTAATGTTTTCTTTGATTGCATCCCATGGGATAAAAGTTTCAAGCACAATCCTTCCGGCAGGTAATAGTATTGAATGGAGATTTTTTAAGATGTTAAACGCTTCTTTTCGATCTTGAATGAGCTGAAAAGATCCTATAGCGATGAAAATAAGATCATATTTTCGAGGGAGGTCAAGTTTTTGAAGAGATTGATGGTAAAGTTTCACCCCAAGACTTTGGTCAGAGCAACGTTTTTGGCAGCTTTGAAGCATGTGGATAGAATTGTCGACACCTTCTACAACTAATCCCCCTTTAAGCAGAGGAATGAGAAGTCTGCCCGATCCGCACATCGCTTCAAGGATAGGACCTTTTGCCGTTCCAAGAAGCTTTTCATAAAATGCAATTTCTTTAGGGCCAGCTTCTGGTTTAGTTAGATCATAAAATTCAGTGCACAAACTTAAATAGGAAGACTGCATTTGCTTCATTTGATTTTGCCTATAGCTCGTAGATTTTCCACCAATTTGCAAGGAACTCTTCATCTAACTTTTCTTCTGCGCGAGAATCAAATTGCTCCCAATCGAACAAAGGATGCTCGCCGCCGATCAAAAGATCAAAAATGTGCCTATATATTTTCATTCCGTTGGCACTATTTGTCATGATGACGAAACCTGTTTGCTCGTTTTGAAAGGCCAAGCATTGAAATGTTCCATTATCTCCTGAATGCCAAGAAGAGCTCCCTTTAGGAGTTATTTCAATTCCCCATCCTAAGCCCCAGCCAATTTCTTTGTTAATTTGAATTTGGATTTCGGACATAGCGGAAAACTGTCTTGCCACAATCATAAATTTTGCATAGTCTGCGGCCGTTGTGTGAAGACTAAATGAGGCAATGGCTTTTACCGGTTTCCACTTTTCGATTGGGCGACCTTTTTGATCATGAGGAGATGCTGCTTGAGCCGCGTAACCCTTTTTCCAGATAAAGCTGCTATTATTCATCTTTAGTGGCGTTAAAACGTGTTCCTGCATATAGGAAGCTAAAGAATCTCCTGTGATCTGCTCTATCACTCGGCCAAGATAGCAGTAGCTTTCCCCTGAATAAGCAAACTGGCTTCCCGGATAAAACTCTAATTTCAATGGATCGCCTGGCTTTAGATTAGCAGTAGGAAATCCTGCAGTATGCGAGAGAACATGCCTTAAAGTAACAGCAGATAAAAATGGGTCGTCGGATTCTGGGCTTGGTAAATAGGTGCTTAGGGGTTGGTCCATTTCCAGGAGTCCTTTTTCACATAATTCTAGGGCTGCATAGGCAATCAGCGGTTTGCTTAAAGAGGCCGCCTCAAAAACAGTGGAAGAGGTTACAGGATACTGAGAAATGCTATTCTTAACCCCACATTCAAAAGTCATGATCTTTTTTTCAGAGATCAATGCCAATGACAAACCAGGAATATCATACGTCTTTATGAGTTCGGATAGAGATATAAGGTTTTTTGTTTCAAACATGTATGGGTTTTGATTTGGAATGTTAGTCTCTGAACAATCGCGGAAGAACTCGCAAATATCATATTTAGGAAGATCCATTTTCTTTTTTTAAAATGCCTTGCATTTGTATTTCCATCAAAATTCCACAGGAATATTAATTTTAGAATGTGAGAGGAAATGTGTTTTACGGCCAATCAATGAACCAAACTGTTTAGGAGAATATGTATTTTTCATAGACACATTTTATCTTATTTATTTATATTTTTTAATAATTATTATCTACTCCTAAATCTGCATCATATTTCTACTTTTTATTTTTTCTTAAAAAAGGTATGTAGAGGTTATACAAAAAAGAAAAAAGGCAAAAGTGCTCAATAAAATAGGATAACCTATCTCATATGTCAAAAAAGAAAAAATCTCAGTTTATCCTGATGAAAACCTCTTGGTGGATGACACTCCTTGTAGGTGTTGTCATTGGAATGATATCGCAACAAATTCCAGAGGTAAAGTTTTACACCGATGAACTTGTTCGGCCGATAGAAAAACATCCTATTTTCAAAGAGTTAAAAACCAAAATCGGTCGTCATCTCCATGACGATAGCATGGATTTAGCTGATCAACAAATCCCTTACTCACATTATTCAGAAGAAAATCCCCTTTCAAGCCATCCTGTTTCTTCATTCATTATTCACCGATCTGGTTATTCTTTAGCTTATGATGCACGCACGCGTAATCCTGCGTGGGTTTATGAGCATCTTACAGCAGATAACCTTAAAGGCGATGTCGATCGCTTACACTTTAAATTTAAAGAAGATGATCGCATTCCACAACATTTAAGAGCCACTCTTGCTGATTATAAAGGACAAGGCTTAGATCAAGGACATATGGCTCCTGCCGCCGATCATCGCTCAAGCGAAGAGAAGATGAGCGATACTTTTTATTTAACAAATATGTGTCCACAATGCCCTCAATTCAATCGTGAATATTGGTCTCAACTTGAGAGGCATGTGCGTGACCTGACTAAAGAATATCGGCACGTTTATGTCGTCACAGGACCTCTTTATTTGCCTTATCATGAAGGTAAAAGACGTTTTGTTAAATATCAAGTCATTGGCCCGAATGATGTAGGTGTGCCTTCTCATTTTTTTAAAGTCATCACGCTTGAAGATCGGCGAGGAAAACGGGAAATTCAGGCTTATGTTTTACCCAATACATTTATTCCCTCAGACACACCTCTTAATCACTTTAAGACAACAGCTCAAAAAGTTGAAAAAGCTGCAGGTCTTATTCTATTTAATCAATGATTTATGCTCATCAACACACCTGACATTAGGGAAGAAGTTTCATTCATTCTATTTTATGATTTGTTAGTGATTGTCAATTTAAAAAGGAGAAATGTATGAATACTGAATTCAATGGATTTCCAAGCTATATAGCCATGACTTTTGAGGAGATGACCAGAGCCTGTTATGACAAAGAAACTCTTAAGATACCATCAGATGAGGAAATAAAAGAAATTCAAGAAACAATACAGACCATGCAACTGGCAGGAAGAATAATAGGAGGTGGAGGAACTTTCACATGCTTAGGAGTGAGTTATATGGTTTGGCACATTCCAAGATTCGGACGAGGGTTAAGTTTAATGGCAGGGCTTACAGCAATTGGAATAGGCACCTTTGGATATCATGTCACAGTTTCTGCTCAACGTCTTCAAGAATTTGCTAATCAGTGGATTAAAAAAAATATTTATAATACCAATGAATTGGCAGCAACAAAAATGATAAACATAGAGTTTAGGAAAAAGATGTTAAAAACCGCAATTGAAGACCTCGCTTTGCTACGTATTCTTTACAAAGGGGCTATTGCTCAGGCATTGTCCGCAGACACTTCGCAATGTTAACACTTTGTGAAGCACAAGATTAAGTTAAATTATTTTCTTTAGATAAATACCGATATTCATGCCAGGTTAAGAGAATAATGATAACATCCAAAATCGTAATAAGTATAAGTAATATCGAGTGCGTAAATGTAAATCGATACAATTGATACATAATAAATAAACCAAAAAAGACTAGAGCTGTAGGATAATACCAGATTTTATTTCGCCAGAGACCTACGACTAACCACAATTTGATCATTCCATGGCTTAACAAATACAAAGCAGCGAAGTGCTTAGAACTTATGGAAAAATTCTGCGCCCATTGTAAAAGATGATTTGCTATAAAATTTCGGGGATTTTCAGCAAGTTCAGCTTGAGTGAAATGTTGGACAAAACAGAGAATCCATTTTTCTGAAATTAAATAAGTCCCTATGCTACCAAAAATCTCGAACAGCGCAAAAATCCCTTTACAGATCAGGCTAATTTCAAATAAGCGACGTAGATTTTTCTCTTTTAATCTCTTAATATCCATACTTTTATAAGTAAATCCTATCATTAATATAAAACTATTCAAAAAAAGCTACGAAGAAAACAATAAAAGTCATTTTTGGTGAGCACTCAAAACACTTAGGATCAATACAACACGGTTTGGATGTCATCTCAACTGTCTAAAATAAAATATGTGTAAGTCTTAGCTTTTTCTATCCCACATTCCTAGACCAGGAGAATAAGTTTTTTGAATTAGTTAAGGGCTGCTAAGGGCCCTGTCGTTAGGCCTGAAGGGCCGTCATGTTACAGCTCAGGTCGAAGCGAAGCGGAGGCCTGGGTAAAATAAAAAAAGAATCGAGTCCTGAAAGGACGGCATAAATTAATCCCACAAATATTCGGTGTTCTTTTTGAGAAGCAAGATATTTTTTCTCCTTCTAGAGCTAATGTAGAGATAGAAAATCCTCCATTCCCTTGCGAAGCGAAATCACTCCTTTGAGTATGCCGTCCTTTCAGGACTCGATTTTTTTTTATTTTACCCAGGCCTCGGCTTCGCTTCGACCTGGGCTATAACATGACGGCCCTTCAGGCCTAACGACAGAGCTCTTATCTAATTCAAAAACTTATCTTCCTGGTCTAGGAATGGGATTCTATGCATGAAAACAACGCAGTTTATGGCGGCCTATATGAGAAGACAACAAATAGCCAATTATATCTTACAAATGGAAACAAAATAAACAGTTCATACCCATCTTCTAAATAAATGATAATCATTCATTAAATCTTACGCTCTATCTTGGGGCGTGTTTGCAAAATGCTAGTATCCTAAGATTATAAAGAATGGTTTAGCATCAACTTAACTGGGTGCTCCGTGTAAGGGAGGGGCTTGTCTTTCAAATGGGGGCCTGAGTCTATGGGCTTTCTTCCTGGATTTAGTGTGATGCTTCTGTTTAGGTGAAAGAAAAGCATTTCCAGCAAGGAGGGCTGTATCTAGAATTTCCCGAATAGCTTTCGAATATTTATATGGATTTTGTGGGTCTATTACACCGGCATCGCGATCTAAATCCCATGTCATAATGCCAAATAATCCATTTGATACAGCATAGTGAGTAAGGGTTTGTGCATCATTAAGAGAAAGAAAATGGCCAATGTCATCATTTCCTGGCATAAGACCGAGCTGGAGCATGCTGGCAGGGATTCCCCATCCTTCAGCATAATTGGGAGCTGGAAAAGTGCCAATCGGACCTGTATAAGTTACAATGTCCGCCTCGATTTGCTGAGAATATGAAGGAGCTCCAACCCAAATATCATACTCCATAAAGTTGATAGAATCGACCGTTTTTGCATCTGCTACTTTCTGAGCCAAAATCTTCCAATAAGTTCCCCATCCTTGACCTGGAATAGTAAGAGAGATAACTTTTCCTGGCAGAGCATTTCTCACTTGAGTAAAAAAGCTAAACAATTGTTCGGCAAATTGTTCAGCGTTTATCCCTGTAGGAAGAGGATCCTCAATGTCAAAATCAATGCCATCAAAATTATAACTAGTAACGACATTTGTGACTCCTGCTACAAGGCTAGGAATATTGTTCGGCCAACCATACGTCTGACTAATGAAGTAATTAGGGCCTGCATAAGAAGCTCCTCCATATGATATCTTGACTTTTCCATTTTGCGAATGCACAAAGGAAATTATTGTTTGTACATCAGTGGTAGGATTTGTAAACTGAATGCCATTTAATCCCGGAAATGTATAGGAAGCGAATGCAATATTTAAAATGACTCTATTATAGCTTGTTGGAGAGTTCGATGGTGTAGGAGGCAATCCAGTCATGACTTGATACCACTGACTGTTCCAACTTTCTAGATAGGTCTCATAAATTGGCGTCCCCATGATTGGATCTTGTCTAGTAATCCCCAAAACAAGTGCTAAAGTAAAAAAAATGCGTAGAATATTTTCTTTCATATCTGTACTCCTTGAAAAAACTCAAGCTAGCACTCATCTAATAAAAATAGAAATAAAATTTTTTAAAATTTAAGCCGCAACCGATTGGATAGAAGCGGGGCTGCTTGCACAACTTCAAAACAACTGAGCTTTAGGAGTCTGAAATTTTTTCTCACTTTAATTCACTCCTTGACTTCTATTTCTTATCAAGATGCTCGCAGCCTAATTTTAGGAGCTATTGATTATGCTAAAAATTTAGATATGAAACCTTACGCTGAGTGGAATAAAGTCAAAGTGTCTATTGAAGGCGATCAACCTTATGAAAATAAGTTTTTTCCTAAGTCGCGGAAGCGACGACAGAGGTGTATATGACTCATTCCTATCAGCTGCATGATTTCTATCTTAGGTTGTTTCTTTCCCGGAAATTCGTTTTAATTTTCTTTTATACCTGATTTTCCATTGCGCAAGATATGTTTTAGAATTTCGCTACTTCGTAATCCGATCATCATCGCAGATGCTGTCGTATTGATATCAGGAATTTCCGGACAGATGGAGTTGTCCGCTACAAAACAGTTCGTTGTGCCATAAACACGTGTGTCACCATCTACCACTCCTCCGGCTTTCAGAGGTGCCATTTTACAGTGCGATGCAAAGTGGCGTGCATCTGCTCCAAGATTGGTGTTATTTTTCACATACGCCTCAACCACTGCATCGTCATAGTTGAAAAAGCATGACGACGTTAATTGGGTCTTGTGGAATGGGTTTATAGAAAAAAATCCTGGGGTCGACGAGGGCTAGTTGTGCAAGCAAATTGCGAATATAGACTTTGATGGCATTCTTCATATTCTCCAGGTCTACAGGATCTTGGTAAACAGCCATCACTCGCTGCAGCTATCTGAAATGGGTTGTCACTTTGAATGGTGACACTTCCCTCACTTTTTGGATTCAAAAGCTCAAATCCAATGAATGAGTAGGGGAACTGGTGTTAGGTCGTTAGCTGGGACGAATTCGAACAAAATCTGTAGCATTCGTGGATCACTGGCACTCCCCCCACTACCGGTAAGTAGACATTATGGATAGTAAATGCATACGGTGCCCCATCTGGTATGCCATTATCTGCTGGGATTTGCTAGCAAAGTAATGGACATCAGTGGATGGTTTTTGAGATGTTTCCCTACATTCTCATTGATGAACACAGGCTTGATCCCTGCATTCTTTAGTGTTTTTTTCGGTCCTATGCCCGAAAGTTGGAGTATCTTGCTACTGTTGATGCCACTTGCCAAAACAACAGCTTTCCGAGCGCGTGCTTCTAAGAGTTGACCATCCTTGATAAATTTTACTTTTTTGGCACGCCCATGTTTGTTAAATACTATTTTATCAACTACAGCATCAAAGATCACACGTAGTGTATGCCCGTTAACTCCGTAACCTTCTGGCGTCATCACTTCACTATTTAAAAATGCTGTCGCGCTACTCACTCGCTTGGTACCAGTAGAATCAATCAGCCACTGCGCACGAGTATCTAGGCAATTCTCAACACTGGGATCATTATAGTCTACCACCGTTGGAATTCCAGGAAACGCTTCCTGCGTCACGGGCAATAAGATATCTCTTGTCATCTGCGACACTGTAGGTGTCTGTAGGACATGGACAGGACCTTTCTTTCCTCGCGCCCTTGGTGTGATTGTCAATCCTTGGTAGTTCTCAAGATCCTTGAAGGTTTTCAAAATTTTATCCAGACTCCAATTGTCGCTGCCCGAAATTTCTTCCCAACGCGAATAGACGGCATTCGAGCCACGACCATAGTATAATCCATTAACCGATGAGCCACCTCCCAACATCATTCCTGTGATCCAATCACCCCCTACTCGTCCATTGAGCATTGGCTGCGGCTCAGTTTGTCTCCATCCCCACCAAAAATACTTGTAAGCTGCTGTCGCAGGTAATAGGAGTGCTGGGAGACCCACAGCCTCTATTTCTGGATCACTTGTTAAATTTGGACCTGCCTCTATGCCTAATACTGAAAAGAGACCATTCTCCGATAGCTGGTTCATCAATACGCAACCTGCCGCTCCACCACCCACTACTATGATATCTGCCTCGAGGCACTTTTCTTTGACTGGCATTCTGAAGGATTGATCCCCGAAAAGGCTAACAGTAGAAATTACTAAAGCAAAGGTCATATATTTGAGTTTCATCATATTTGGTCTCCCTACCTTATGAACAATAAAAAAAAACTGTTTTTTCAAATTTTGGCACTAAATGCAGCCTCAGCAAAATGTATAGAGGCCCTGAAAAGACTTAGAGAAAGGTGAGATAAACAAAGGTTTTCAAGATAAAATATTAATAGCCACGTTATGCAATTGTAACTCATTTGAGCAGCACAGCATCCTGATCATACTTTACAACTATCTCTTAAAGGACATAGAATTTCCCATTGCTCTTCTGAGAGCAGGAGCAAAACGAAGGATTAGCTCATCCCTTTCAGCGTTGATTTTGGGAACCACGTATTCGGCTGCATCATTTGTTCCGCAGTTCCCCCCCCATTTTTTTAGCCTGGAAAGCTTTTTGTTATAGAAATTGTGTCCATCTCCTGCCCAATAGTGATTGATGCGCAATTGATTGGTTTGAACATAATCGCTTTCCATTTCTTCCTTTAAAGGCATTCTATCGGTATTTACGGCAAAATAGTCTGGATAAAAAATGGGGAGATGAGGGTTTGTAAAATGAGAGGCTCGCTCCGGCCTCACAATGGTTTTGACGTAGACATTCGGAGGGAAATTTTTAGCCGAGCAGCAGGTGAGCGCTTCAATGAGCAGTTGACCGGGAGGAATTTTCCAAACATGGGAAGGTCCAAAAACGCGCCAATTCACCCCTAATCCACCAAACATCTCATACTTTTTTAGGATTGCCGGAACTGTCGGTTCATTCATCGGGAGAAAATATTCATCGATGTCTATAAATGCCAGCCACTTGCAAATGCCACGCGATTTCTTCAAACATTCTGTATAACATTCGCATTGGAGCGGATTAAAAGCCATAAGACTATCAGCGGATTGAGTGACATGATTTAAATCCACCAAACCAGAACGGATATATGGCTGAAGCACCTCTTGAAAATTGTCGCCGCTGCGATGATTATATAAATAGAAATGCTCCACACCCATCAGACGATTGTACTCGATCCATTCTTTTAAATAAGGAGCTTCATCTTGGAAAATCGCACAAACGGCAAGTTGATAGCTGTATTCCGCTTGGCAAAAGGAAGCTAAAACAAGAAAAAGAGTAATAATGAATAATTTCATAAATTAAATTGTAATAGTGAGGGAAGCTTTCGCTTTCAGAAAACTATCTCAAAAATTTCTTGGAGTCAAGTATTTTTTTTGAATCCTTAATAATCATCACTTATTTTTCTAGTGTCTTCAAATGAAGTAGTTGTAGTAAATCCTTTATTTGGCTTACAAAAAAGTTCTTTCGAAACTATTAAGTTACTAGGCCTGTAGTTAGCTATCACACTTTCCCACGCCGTGCGTATATTTGCAGGCCGTTTTCCATCCTTGCTAGGAAATACATGCTGACTAAAAACTAATCTATGAACACATTCTCCTTTCAAGTACTCGACAACAACTTTAGTTAATAGCATCGCTTTTCTTGATTCTAAATTACTTATAATGTTATAAGTGTTCATAATTAATTATTCTGTTAATTGCTTAGCCGTAGGGAATTATAACCTGAATATCTTGGTTTATTTTTTTTATTTATAAAAACAATTAGGTAACTTAATGTATCAAATTAGTTCAATTCACACTGTCCTACCTACATTCATAGCTGGCTTTATAGGATTTTGCTACGGAAAATTCAGTGAAGTAAGTCCTTTAAATGCAGCAGCAGCATTTGCAATCTCTTATTTTGCACTCAATATTCTTTCAAATCGTTGGCAGAAGGTTGTTAATACGAGTTATTTAACAGACTACGATGCCTGGAGGTCACTAATTGCGGTGAATGCAATCTGGGGAATCGCTTCCATCATTGCTTTTAGGCAATTAAATTTAATTGCCGGAATAGGGACAGTCATCCTATCAGGCTGCCTAGCTTCAAGAGTGTATCACCTTTATGATAATCCTTATGCCAGGTAGTTCGACTAAATATTGATTTGTTAAATAGCAGTAACCAAACTTGTTGCATAAGTTGGAAATAGAGCCATAGATAATTTTCTTGACGTCATTCAATTGCTATTCTGTAAAGAATAGAGGCTTCACGGCAAATGCGGATCGGCGTGGAATATGAGAATGTGAGGATTATAAAGAGTGGGAAGGTGGAGGATGTAAAGTAGATGAGGGAGGCGAGTAAATTTTTATTTTTTAGTTAAAACAACTTTCGCTTACATCCATACCACGTCATTGGAATTTATTTATTTTTATTCCTTGATATTAAATATTTTTAATTTTTATCAAAGAATAGAGCTTAATAAGCTTGTCGTACTCGAAGGGCTGCAAGTGTCAAATATTTTAATAAAAAACTTTACAGAGAAAACTCTAGCACGCCATGAAATTCCCATATATGAATTTGTCATGGCAAATCATGCAATATCACGTCGTTTACTGGCCTATATTTGGCCCGCAAAATTCTTTTTATGACTTCCTTTATCCTCTTATCACGCTAAATCTGATTTTGTCGTAAATCAATCATTCGTAATTACTGCTATAGCAGCAAAAAATTCCGCTCCTAGCTCATTTTTATAGTAAAATTTTCAAAAAAATGCATAATTACTGACATAGCAGTAATTAATGGGTAAAGATGAATGCAAACAAAATAGGCAAAATGGTTCATTTTCATCGCAAAAAGAGTGGCTTATCTCAAGAAGAGCTCGCCAGGCTTGCTGGATTAGGTAAAACAGTCATTTTTGATATTGAAAAAGGAAAACTTACCGTTCGTCTAGCGACTCTATTAAAGGTTTTAGAAGTATTGAATATTAAAATGGAATTTCAAAGCTCATTGATGGGCCTATTTGAGGAACAACTAGATGAAAAGAGCTAAGGTATTTGTTAATGGCACTCTGGCAGGTGAGCTTCAGGAAATTGAGCGAGGCAAAAAATATCTTTTTATCTATCTAGACACTTATGAGGGACCCTCTGTTTCTTTAGAAATGCCTCTATCAAAATCTGTCTATGAATTTGATCGTTTTCCTCCATTTTTCGAGGGTTTACTTCCAGAAGGAATCATGTTAGAAGGGCTTTTGCGGCAAACCAAAATAGATCGGCATGATTTAATGTCTCAAATTATTACAGTTGGAGAAGATCTTGTTGGAAATGTTACAATAGAGGCCGCAGAATGAATCGCTGCCCCATTACATACGAATTATGTGGAAAGCAGAAATACTCAACTAAAGGGATTAAGCTACTTTCTAAAAATTTAAAAAATCTAAAAAATTTTCCTTATACTTTCAAAGAACAGATACAATTAGCAACTCAGCTTGCAGCCAAATTATCAATTCAAGGGATACAACCGAAATTAAGTATCAATTTGAACGTTACAAAGGAAGAGTTTGAAATTGTAGAAAGAGATGGCAAATTCATCTTAAAGCCCCCGCATCACATCTATGACGAACTTCCACAAAATGAAGATCTCACTATGAAATTAGCTAAAATTGTAGGGATAGAAGTTCCTCTTCATGGTATGATTTATAACATTGATGATTCTTTAAGCTATTTTATTAAACGGTTCGATCGATTACCGAGAAATCAAAAAGTCGCAGTTGAGGACTTCTCCCAAATTTTAGGTTTTTCTCGAGAAACAAAGTACGAATCCAGTATGGAAAAAGTGATTTCTGTCATACAGAAACACTGCACATTTCCTGTTATAGAAAAGTTAAAATTATTCCGTCTTGCAATCTTTAATTTTCTTGTAGGAAATGAGGATATGCATTTGAAAAATTTTTCATTAATTAGGCGGGAGAACAAAGTAGAACTAAGCCCTGCTTATGATCTTTTAAATACAACAATTGTTACCAACGCTCAAGAAGAAATTGCTCTTCCCATAAAAGGGAAAAAAAGAAACCTTAATCGAGCTGATTTTATCGCATATTTTGGAATTGAAAGATTAGGTTTTACTGAAGCTGTACTAAAAGAAGAAATTTTAAAATTTGAGAAATCACTAGATTTCTGGCATCTTCTTATAGATCAAAGCTTTTTATCGCAAAAACTGCAGGCACGTTATCACGAATTAATAAAAGGGCGTTGGCAACGAATAAAGAAATAGTGGTTGAAAAGAGCTGATTGCCTTTAAAACAGTTGAATTCTAACGTGTTTTGTATCCTGTTTGGTATTTGTCGCTCGTGAGGCCATCTAACGCCTCCTAACTTTCCAGAGAGAAATCTAGCATGCCATGATGACATTTCAGCATACGAATTTATCATGGCAAATCATGCAAAATCACGTGATGTACTGGCCCACATTTGGCCCCGCAAAATTACTCGAAATAATTTTTATTTAATGGATAGTAGTCATGGGTGCAGGCATAGCTCAATATCATCAACTTAAAGACATTGGTTGATGCGAAGCGGCGCTAGCCGCGCCGGATAATAGACGTGGGTGGAGGCGCAGCCGAAACCCACGGTAAGCTTAGGAGAACCTTAAGCCACGTAGTGGCGCAGCTTTTTCAAGGCAAATATTTCTCCTCATACTGAATATTGTAATGGTTAAGAAAAAGAACGAATTCTTCCCGAAATGTGAATTTTTTATGATACTCTTTCTGACGTTTAATATAATCGATCACCTTCTCAACAGTAGAAGGACTAACGGAAAAGACACCATAGCCATCTTGCCATCCAAACAAATCTTGCTTTGAAAGATCCTTCATAAATAAAGAAGATTTAGCTTTAACCGCACGCATGAGACTTGAAATAGCAATATTGGGATGTAAACTGATCAAAAGATGAACGTGATCTTCAATTCCACCAATGCAAATTAATTTTCCATTCTCTTTTTTAATAACACCTCCAATATAGGCATATAGCCGGTCTCGAATTTCAGGTTTAATGAATGGCAATCGATTTTTTGTGGACCAAATCACGTGGAAAGTCAAGCAAGCAAATGTGTTAGCCATAAATCCACCAATATTAAAAATAAATATTTATAGATTAGACTATTTTTATCCTTCTTATCAAGAGCTAATATCAGAACAAATCACCTTCTAGATAGGCTTTGCGTTAAACAAAATCTAGAAAGTCATTAGGAAAGCCTCGATCAAACTGATCAACGCTTATGTGTGATAGAGTAGCCGAGCTGATAACAAGAGCAATAAACTTTCATTGATTCATTAATCATTAAATATTTCCACCTGAAAAGAGATAACATTTTATTGATTTTTGTTCGCAAATTTGCTAACAAAAATAAAGAGAATATGACTAAAACGAAAGTTGTATTTTACAAAGAGAAAGATGAAACGACAGCTCCAGTACTTGAATGGTTGGATACTATTCCTTTAAAGGCCCGCTTAAAATGTCTGACAAGAATTGAAAGATTAAAGGAAGAAGGACATCAATTGCGTAGACCAGAGGCAGATTTCCTCAGAGATAAGATTTATGAATTGAGGGCAAGTTTACAAGGCATTCCTATAGAATTCTCTATTTTTTTCACGGCAATACGGCTGCTGTTTTGTCTCATAGAATTGTAAAAGAGGATTGTGTTCCTCCGATAGAGATTGACAAAGCAATACATCGCCGAAAAAATTTTGAGATGAATCCAAAAGCTCACACATATGAGGAGAAATAAAATGGCTAAACACAAAAATAAGCCAACAGATGATGCAGTTGAAATTTTGCATCGCCGTCTCGTTGATGATGATCCAGAAAAAGTTGCTGAACTAGAGAAAATTCGCGCTGACAATGATGTAGCAAGAAAGATTTACGACTTGCGTACAAAAGCAGGACTTTCTCAGAGGGAACTTGCTAAATTAGTTGGAACTACAGCATCGGTTATTTGTAGATTAGAAGACGGTGATTATGAAGGGCATTCATTGGCTATGCTTAATCGTATTGCTGCTGCACTCGATAAGCGAGTCGAAATTCGTTTTTTGCCTATTAAAGGAAAATCGCATTCAAAACATGCTCATAGGTAATAAATATAACTTATAAGGCACTCTGAGGTAGCTTATAAGGAAAACATTCGGAGTTATTCTCTAAGAGGGGTCAGGCTTGGCATTCTAAATCCTAGCCTATGGCTAGGTAATCGGAATTTTTTATCTTTGTTTTTGCAATGTTGCTTAATCCATATCATTCCCTCAGCGACAAGCGGCGTTAGCCGCGCATGGATAGTAGCCGTGGGTGTAGGCGCAAGCCGAAACCCACGGCTAGTTGTGTCAAGTATTATGTGCAAATTGGTAAGAGATCTCATTAGGTTAAGCTATTTTTTCAACGCTCAGTTGTTCTTGTTTCTTTTGCTCTTTTAATAGATCCATATTTAAATATCTTTTATCTACCCATCCCTCATGAACCTCAACTGCAATTGCTAATATCAATCTTAAGCAACTCTCTTCATTTGGAAAAATTCTAATAACGTGTGTTCTTCTCTTAATTTCTTCATTTACTCTCTCGAGTAAGTTCGAACTTTTTAAATGCTTATGATGTTGTTTTGGAAACTGGTAAAACGTTAATGTCTCAAAAATATTTTCCTCCACCCATGTACATAACTTTGGATACTTCATCATCCACTTCTCTAGCCACATATTCAAATCTGTTTTGGCTTCTTTAATATCCTTTCTATCATAGATCCATCGCAATTCTTGTAAGCAATCGTCGTTTGCTTTTCTTGGTAAATAATCAATTGCATTTCTTAAGAAATGAACATAACATCTTTGCCAAGGGATTTGATAAAATACTTCCATTATCGCTTTCCTAAGCCCTGCATGCTCATCACTAATAATCAACTCAACTCCTATTAATCCTCTTTCTTTCAATCTCAATAGAAAATCTTTCCAACTATTGTGAGATTCTCGATTTGCAATTTCCACTGCTAATACTTGCCTGTAACCTTCTCCATTCACACCTACTGCAATTAATATAGCCTGCGATTTTACTATCCCATTTTCTCTAACTTTCTCATAACGAGCATCTACAATTAGATAAGGATAAACTTCTGTCAATTTTCTATTTGCAAACTGCTTTAAGTCCTCGTCCAAGCTCTTATTGATGTTGCTTATTGTCGTCGCTGAAAATTCATGTCCGCAAAGTTCTTCTGTGATTGCCTTCACTTTCCTGGTTGATACTCCTTGGACATACATTTCTGCTAGAGCTGATACTAATGCTTTTTCCGATCTTTCATATCGTTCAAAAAGCTCGGTAGAAAACATTCCCTCTCTGTCTCTTGGTACTTTTAGCTCTATATTGCCTATTCGCGTCACTAAGTGCCTTGTATAATAACCTGCTCTATAGCCTTTTCTTTCTTTGGATCTTTCACTCTTATTTGCTTCCAAAGTCTCGATCATTTCGGCTTCTAAAAAATTTTCGAGAGCAGTTTTCATAAGAGACTTCATTAAATCAACATCTTGTTCAATAACTTCTTTAGATAATTTGTTTTTCTCAATAGAATACTTTTTGGTCATGGTATACCTCTTTTTGTAGTTAATAAGAGATCATCTTACCATGACCTTTTTTTGCACATAATTTTTTACACAATCCCACGGCTACCCTCAAAACAAATTTGAGCCACGTTAGTGGCGTAGCATTCGTTTAAATAAAAATTGCTCCACAATCACAATTTCCTACGCCACTAACGTGGCTTCATTTTTTTTACCATACACCGTGGGTTTCGGCTTGCGCCTACACCCACGGCTACTATCCATGCGCGGCTAACGCCGCTTGAGCGATAAATTCAGCTTCCGGGGATTTGCCACAAGCATTTCGTTCCTAGCCTATGGCTAGGCAATCGAAATTTTTTATCTTTGTTTTTGCAATGTTGCTTGATCCATATCATTTCCCTCAGCGACGAGCGGCGTTAGCCGCGCATGAATAGTAGCCGTGGGTGTAGGCGAAGCCGGAACCCACGGCTACTATCCATGCGCGGCTAACGCCGCTTGAGCGACAAATTTAGCTTCCGGGGATTTGCCACAAGCATTTCGTTCCTAGCCTATGGCTAGGCAATCGAAATTTTTTATCTTTGTTTTTGCAATGTTGCTTGATCCATATCATTTCCCTCAGCGACGAGCGGCGTTAGCCGCGCATGGATAGTAGCCGTGGGTGTAGGCGAAGCCGGAACCCACGGTGTATGGTAAAAAAATGAAGCCACGTTAGTGGCGTAGCATTCGTTTAAAAAACATTGCTCCACAATCACATTTCCTACGCCACTAACGTGGCTTCATTTTTTTTACCATACACCGTGGGTTCCGGCTTTGCCTACACCCACGGCTACTATCCATGCGCGGCTAACGCCGCTTGAGCGACAAATTTAGCTTCTGGAGTTTGCCAGGAGCTATTTTGTGACTAGCTTCGTGGATAGTCAGTCGGAATTTTTTATCTTTGTTTTGGTAATGTGGCTTGATCTACATAGGTTTTGAAGGCTTGCAGATCTAACATGTAGCGCCCGCCAATCTTCTTTACGCATTTCATTGCAATAGGATTGCGGTGTTTTAGAAGATTTAAAACTTTTCGCTGAGAGCTCTGAAAATAGACCGGTTTTTTGAGAAAACAAAAGAGCACATAATTATTAGATGTGATGGGTGCTGTGAAGGAGAAGGTTTTTATAAGCGTTGTATTAAACCTTTTGAAGATATAGGAAAATATATTAAAGAACCGTGCGTTCTCTTTTGAATATATGTCATATGAATAACCTCCATTTTGTTTGCGCTGGCCCAGAATTGGCCCAGATTTTGGCGTTTCGATAGTTAGGAGGTGATAGGTAGCCGGCCAAACAGCTATTAAAGCGGCTTAAGTCAATCAAGACTTAAGCCGTTTAAAGAGAAGGTAACGAAGTCAAAGACCACCCTTCTAACGGTTTGGCATGCTCGGAAAAGGACTCGAACCTTCACGGCCAAAAAGGCCAAGGGATTTTAAGTCCCTTGTGTCTACCATTCCACCATCCGAGCAAAAATGTACTAAAAAATTACCTCTTCTCTATTAAACAGTCAAGCGCTTTTTAAAACTTATTATCCATGCATCATTCCCATCTCCCTCTTTAGAGAGAGCATCAACCTTAAAAAGAAAATTGACTAGGTCCCTTTCTACTCTTTTAATAGGATTTAAGCCAATTTTCTTTTCGCAAGGCTTAAAATTCTTTAAGCCTTGCTTTCTGATTTAACCTTCCTCATGATCAGTCTGAGGCTGATTCTTTGGATCCTTTTCTTCTTCTGGAGCATAGGGAGATTCGGTTGTCAGGCTGATATCTTCTTCTGCATAAAGAGGAAGGGCGGAGTGAGGTTTTTCTTCTTCCTCTTCTTTTTCGTTTTCTTCAAAAATTAAGTTTTCTTCTTCTAACTTCTGTTCAACGTTCTCAGTTTCTGCATCTGCCTTTGACTCTTCTTCTATATACGCCTCATCTTTTTCAATTTCAGTTAAATTAGACTCTTCTGGAAGTTCTGTGGGCTCAAAAGCTGGCTCTTGTAAAGAAGGCAGCATTTCGTCTTCATCTTCTTCATTGAGTAATTCCTGCACCTTATCGTGTGGTTTATAGTGATCTTCTTCTGTTAAATAGAAGGCCCCTTTGAATAAATCATTTTGACGGTAACGACTAATAGTCTCTGAAATGAGTGTAGGTGGCGGTTGCAATAACGAGGAGAATAGAGTAGAGACTACCGGTGCGCCTTCTAATAGTGTTTCCACACCTTCCTCTGGAGGAGGAATAGTGATTTTCTCATCTTCAAGAGGAGGAACAGTAGGTTCAACAGTTTCTTTTGCTTCTTCTTCACGTCCTCGGCGCTTGCGATAATGGCGGCGGCGATCGCGTCTTTTATCCACACGAACTTCTGGGCGCCCTTCTGTTGTAACTTCAGCGCCTGACTGGATTTCCTCTTGCACCGTCCCTTCTTCAGCAGTCACAATTTCTATTTTCTCTTCCTCACGAGGGGCTTTAAGATTTCCCTCTTTGCCTCCACCAATTTTGATCGAACGATCAAGCCCTACATTTTTTAGCACCATGCGGGCTTCCCTGACTTCTAAAACTTCATAATCTGAAACAGGAACAAGAAAAGCTTTAGGCCTTTCTAAGGAGCGAAAAAATAAGGCATGGCCAAATGCAATAATTTCAACTGCATCTACAAAATATTCTTCTTGTCCTGTGCTTTTGCTACTTCTAATAACGAGTTTATATCCCTCTTTAGGAGTAATAATCGTCTCTATAATAGGTTCGCGCGTAAAATCCACGGTATTTCATCCCATTGTTAAGTGTTTACGACCAGATAAGTTTTCTTTAATGGATTAAAAGAATTCTCATCTCAGAAAGTGTCTTAAAAATGCTGCACTTTTAAGACACTTCCCAGGCCATTTAATAAAGACCCATCACTTAACAAGGTGTATACAAGAATGATTCCAAGCTTTTTCACGCTTGAAAGATATTCATTTGGTCATTGATTTTCACAAGAATAGAATATTCCATCCTGCTAACCAAGAAGCTCTTTTTCATTTGATTTATCCAGATCATTGCTGTACCGTTCAAGACAAAATAAAACTTGATCGACGGTGTTTTTCAAACATTTAGTTCTATAGATAAATTTCTCTGACTTCCACAAGTTGCGAAAACTTCAAGTCTATTAGGCAATTAAAAGAGGCTACTTGTACTTAGCTCGACCAAACTTTTCACCTTCAAGCATTTGCTAAGATTCATATTTTCAGGCCAGTAACATACAACCCTTTTTTTCAGAGCAAACACCTTTTTAAGTTGGGCCTTAACGTATCTATTGCCAGGGCAACTTCGCCCTAGCAATGAAGTGTTTACGACGAGCAGATCTCTCATGATTCCATTGATTTATGCATGCATCATTCGTTGCTAATTAACATCGTAAACTCCATAAAAGCTCACTCTTAGTTTACTGGTCTTTCGATTTCATGGCAATTGTCGTTTCATGCGAAGCCATATAAACTAATAAATCCACAATTCGCGCCGCATATCCCATTTCGTTGTCATACCAAGCAATAATTTTAAAAAATTGGGAGTTTAAGGCGATTCCTGCCTCCTTGTCAAAAATGGCAGAATAAGTTGTTCCAATAAAATCAGAAGAAACCACTTGCTCATCGCAATAGGCAAGAATACCTTTCAAAGGTCCTTCAGCAGCTTCTTTCATTGCTTGGCAAATTTCGTCATAAGAAGTCGGTCTACTCAAACGCACTGTCAAATCCACTACAGAAACATCAACAGTCGGCACTCGAAACGCCATCCCTGTCAGTTTTCCTTTCACTTCTGGTATGCACTGGGCCACTGCTTTTGCTGCACCTGTAGAAGCAGGAATAATATTTTGTGCTGCGCCACGACCTCCGCGCCAATCTTTTTTTGAAGGACCATCCACGGTAGGTTGAGAAGCTGTCATCGCATGAATGGTCGTCATAAGACCTTCTTCAATTCCAAAGCGATCTAAAAGAATTTTTGTAATTGGAGCTAGACAATTTGTTGTACAAGAAGCATTGGAAATAATGTAATCGGTCTCAGGATGATATTTTTCTTCATTGACTCCCATGACAAAAGTGGGAACATCCCCTTTGGCAGGAGCTGAAATCACCACACGCTTAGCACCTGCTAGTGAGATGCTTACTCGCACTCTCATGTGTTGTAAAAATTCCTGTCGATTCAACCACATAGTCAATTTTAAGCTTTTTCCAAGGAAGATTGACTGGATCTTTCTCAGAGAAAACAAGAATTTTTTTTCCATCAACAACGATGTCATTCTCTTCTGCCTTCACTTCTTTGTCAAAGCGGCCATGAGTAGAATCATATTTGAGTAAATAAGCGAGATTATCAGCAGGAACTAAATCATTGATGGCAATCAAGTTAATTTCTGGATGTGCAAGGGCTAAGCGGCAAACTAAGCGCCCAATCCTTCCAAATCCATTAATGGCGATATTCATTGGCATAAGTTCCTCTTTATTGTTCTTCTTGGAAAATAATCTATTACGATCATGATTGTAAAGAAAAACTCTTGCATGAGGAATTTGACTGATTGGAGTAGACAATTTGTTTTCTTGCAATTCTATTAATGGTTGAAAATCAATCTATTCCTTAGAATCGACGATGCCATTAATGCATAAGAAAGTTCATTAAACTGTAGAATGATCTCTACAGTTTAATAAAACTCATGTAACTCACTACTAAGGATGGAGATTAATCAGCTAAATACTCAATGACGCAAGTTTGGGCATTATCGCCGACACGGTATCCCTGCTTAATGATGCGTGTATAACCGCCTTGGCGCTGAGCAAAGCGAGTCCCAAGCTCCTCAAATAGTTTCACAATAACCAAACGATCATCGTTATAAGAGTTGGTGTTGCCCTCTTTAACCGCTCTACGCTCTTTGGGAGTGAGCGTATTAAATTGAATCATGAGTTCTGCAATCGCCTGGCGACGTGCAGCAAGCGTACCCTTTTTAGCTAAAGTAATCATACGGTCAGCATAGCGACGCAGAGCTTTAGCTTTAGGCACAGTCGTCTGAATACGTTCATGGGTAATCAAAGATTTTAACATGTTTGCAAACATGCAACGTCGGTGAGACGTCGTGCGATTGAGCTTACATGTTTGATTGAGATGTCTCATACTTTACCTACTTAGACTCTTCATGTTTTAATAATTCTTTCTTTTTCTTTTTTTCTTCGCGATATTGCTTGATCTTTTCTTTGACATTATCAGGAGTAATTCCAAATCGGCTGAGATCCATGCCAAGATGAAGACCCATTTCATGCAATTTCGCTTTAATTTCATTCAGAGATTTTTTACCAAAATTTCTAAATTCCAGCATTCTGCGCTCTGGAATGCACACAAGTTCAGCCAATGTTTCAATATTGGCACCTGTCAAGCAATTTGCAGAGCGAACAGAAAGCTCAATTTCATCAATACCTAAAGAAAGCTTATCCATCAGTTCATCTTGATCGCCATCGCGATCCCCTCCTTTTTCATCAAAAGAAAGGACATAGTGATTGAATTGGTTGAACACTTCAAAATGCTTGAGACCAATTTGAGCAGCAAAACTTAAGGCTTCAGCAGGAGTAATACGCCCATCTGTCGTCACTTCAATGATTAAGCGATCAAAATCTGTATCTTGTCCAACACGTGTATTTTCGACATAATAGTTCACTAGACGAACAGGAGAAAAAGCAGAGTCGATAAGAATTTCATCAGAAGTTTTATCTCTGTACGACATGTCGCTCAGAAGGAACATAACCACGTCCAAAAGCAATGCGCAAATCAATTTGACGGCGCATAGGCTTGGTGACAGTGAAGAGATGTAAGTCTGGATTGACAACTTCAAAATTACCTTCTTGCAACGACATCTCCTAAGCGTCACATTGATATTGCCCTTTATTGCGATCAAGATCGTCTTGTGTAACTTCAACAATTTCGTGAAAATGCGTGTTTCTCGCGACATTGGGCACATCATCCATCGGCAATTTACGTAATAAGGCACCTTTAAAATTGAGGATGATATTTGTCATATCCTCTACAATGCCTTCAATCGCCATGTATTCATGAGGGATACCTTCAATGCGAACGGAAATGATAGCTGGCGCTTCAAGTGAAGAGAGCATCATGCGTCGCAGAGAATTGCCAATCGTATGTCCAAATCCTCTTTCAAAAGGCTCTGCAATATAGCGAGCAAAGTTGGATTCAGGCATCATCTTGATCAACAATGATCCGTTGGGGCATTTCAAATTTGCCATATTTAACTGACATGAAGTGGCTCCTATAAAATAATAGTTGAAACCGTAAGTGCTTGGTCTTTAATTAGGCAATCGTTAAATCAAAATCTGATGGCTTAGCTCGATGGAATATTCAGCATAAAGCCCATTTAACCAAACATCTCATACACGATTAATTTTTATACACGACGTCTTTTACGTGCACGACATCCGTTATGAGGAACAGGTGTCGTATCGCGAATAGCAGTAATCGTTAAACCTGCACTTTGCAATCCTCGAACGGCTGATTCGCGCCCAGCACCGGGTCCTTTCAAGTTAACTTCCACTTCCTTCATTCCAAGCGAGGTTGCAATCTTAGCTGCATCTTGTGCGGCAACAGTAGCGGCAAAAGCAGAAGATTTTCGCGATCCTGAAAAGTTCACTTTTCCTGCAGAAGCCCAAGAAATGACTCTTCCTGCTGGATCTGTAATAGCAATGATCGTGTTGTTAAAAGTTGCTTTAACATGTGCAATTCCTGATGGGACATTCTGTGAGACTCTTTTCTTTGTCTTAACAGGTTTTTTTGTAGGATTAGCTGTTTGCTTACTCAAAGTTAAGAACTCCTCTACTTACTCTTATTTTTTCTTATTAGCGACAGTTTTACGTCGACCTTTACGTGTTCTCGAATTCGTTTTTGTACGTTGTCCACGAACAGGTAAACCAAGACGATGGCGCATTCCACGATAGGAATGAATGCTAATTAAACGTTTAATGTTATTTTGAACTTGACGACGAAGATCACCTTCTACTACATATTCAGATTGCAAGAGACCGTTGATGCGGGCAATATCATCTTGAGTCAGTTTATGCGCGCGCATGTTTGGATCTAAGCCCAATTTATTAATGATTTCATTAGATAGATGTTGACCAATTCCGTAAAGATATGTCAAACTAATTTCTAATCTTTTGTTATCTGGTATATCGATACCTATGACTCTAGGCATTGAACTCTCCTAATTTTTCCAAAACGAACTATAAATTTTATAGAAATTTCCCTTTTATTGCAACCCTGAACCTAATATGATCGATTAGGTTTATTTAACGACCCTTTAACTCTTCCCTTTTTCATAAAGCCATCATAGCGTTTCATCAACAGATGAGATTCAATTTGCTTCATGGTATCTAGCACCACTCCCACCAAGATTAGAAGAGCTGTTCCTCCAAAAAAGTAACTAATGGTCTGTGAAACCCCAAGCAAACGACTGACCATCGTTGGCAGAATCGCAATCAAGCGCTAAAAAAATGGCTCCCAATAATGTGACTCGATTCATTGTACTTTCAAGATAATCTTGAGTAGGCTTTCCCTGTCTGATTCCTGGAATAAATGCTCCATTTTTCTTCATATCAGAGGCAATTTGATCGGGACGAAACTGTGTTGCTGTCCAGAAGTAGGTAAAGAAAATAATCAAACCAACAAACAGCACCAAATGCAAGCCGCTTCCTGGAGAAAGCCAACTGGCTATCTCGCCCAACCAATTACCACGTCCCACAAAAGTTCCCAGAGTAGCAGGAAACATCAAGAGCGACGAGGCAAAAATGACAGGAATGACACCTGCATAGTTAATCTTAAGAGGAATATAGGAGTTACCTCCTTGTACTTCCTTTCGTCCGACAACTCGTCTGGCATGTTGCAAAGGAATACGCCGATGTCCTTGAATCACAAGAATCGTAGCAAGGGTCACGGCCACAAAAACCCCACCAGGACTAGGATAGAAGAAAAGTTCATCTGTCCAGATTCTTGGGAGTCAAGATTAAGCTGTTGCAAAATCAATCCCATGGCTGTAGGAATTTGCGATAAGATTCCCAAACAGATAATCAGACTAATTCCATTGCCAATTCCTCTTTCTGTGATTTGCTCCCCCACCCACATCAAGAACATAGTTCCTGTTGTCATAGTAAAAATGGTGATCATATAAAAAAGCCAAGGAACACCAAATAATGTAATGTCAAGCAATTCACCTGCTACAATTCCTGGGCGCGAAAGGTTCATTTGCAACGCATACTTGGCAAATAAAGCCGCTTGCAAAAATGAAAGAATCACGGTGAGAAAACGGGTCCAGCGGTTAATTTTTCGTTTTCCTATGTCTCCATTTTCACGCATTTCTCTCTGCAAGCTGGGAATTAAGGCTACAAGCAGCTGCATGATAATGGAAGCGGAGATATAAGGAGTCACACCTAAGGCGATGACAGTCATCTGGGAGAAAGCTCCACCAGAGAAAATATCCACCATTTGGAAAAGGTTTTGGCTTCCTCCGGTTGCATGTCGGAAAAAACTCACGGCAATTTCTCCATTAATGCCTGGGACTGGAATAAAACTTCCAATACGACAGACAGCCAATAGAAGAAGTGTCAAAAGAATTTTCGACTTGAGCTCAGGTATTTGAAAAACGCGTGTTAATCCGTTTAGCATCTCTCGACTATGGGGTTAGGGGTGCATCCGTCACACTATCTATGTTAGATTCCTTCTGTTGAATCTTGGAATTTGGAAGGGACTAAAAGGATTAAAGGACATAAAGGACAAGAGATTGTTTTTGTCCCTTTGGTCCTTTATGTCCCTTTCAAATTTCAAGATTCAACAGGAAGTTGATCCACTTACTTTTCAACTTCAAAAGCAATTTTTGCACGTGTCAATTTTTCGCGTGCACTATCAGATAAAGCTTGAACGCGAATCGTGAGTTTCTTTGTCAATTCACCTTTTCCTAACAGTTTGATTCCGTAGGTAGGCCCACTGATAAAACCACGTTCTTTCAATGTTTCAATGCTGACTATTTCACCATCCTTAAACATTCCGTTCAATTGCTCTAAATTGATAACGTCATATGCACGACGAAAACGAGCATTGTTAAATCCACGGATAGGAATTTTCATAAAAAGAGGCATGTTACCCCCTTCCTTACCCAAGCGTCTCTTATAACCAGCACGAGCGCCTGCTCCTTTCTCCCCGCGTCCGCATGTCTTGCCTAGCTTAGAACCAAGCCCTCGGCCCACACGCTTTCTTGCTTTTGCAAGACGTGTTGTATTTTTCAATTTATCTAGCGAAATCATACGTTATCCTTGTAACCCTCTTTTCTGCTTAATCTCATCGCGGGTTGATAATTTTCCGATGGCTTCGAAGGTTGCTTTAACTTGGTTAATGGGATTATTGGCTCCCAAATTTTTAGCCATAACATCTTTAATACCTGCCAATTCAAGAACAGCTCTTACCTTTGAACCTGCAATAACACCCGTACCGGCAGGAGCTGGCTTCAATAGAACTGTCGCACCATCCCAGTGAACAATAATTTCATGTGGAATCGTGGTTCCTTCCATAGGACAATGAATGATATTTTTGCGGGCGGCTTCACCACCTTTGCGAATGGCATCTGTCAATTCATTTGCCTTAGCAAAGCCATAGCCCACACGTCCTTTTCCGTCGCCAACTAAGATCAGGGCAGAAAAACTAAATTTACGGCCCCCTTTGACCACTTTAGAGCAACGATTGATATATAATACTTTTTCAGTTAGCTCGTTTTCTGATTTTTCTTTCTTTGGAGACTCACTGTGTTTTGCCATGATTCGTCCTTATTCCTTTCCTTTAAAATTGAAGTCCCCCAGCACGAGCTGCATCTGCAAGCTCCGCTAGGATGCCATGATATTTAAAGGGTCCGCGGTCAAAGACCACTTCTTTAATATTTTTGCTCTTGGCAATTTCTGCAATCTGCTCACCTAATTTACGAGCAGAAGCTTTATTCTTTTTATTGAACTCCGTATCCCGGAATTCTTTTGCAAAAGTCGCAGTCCCACCTAAAGTAGTACCTGTTTCGTCATCGATGAGTTGCGCTTGAATATGGCAATTACTTTTGACAACACAGAGGCGAGGCTTCGTGCTTGTTCCTTGAAGAAGCTTACGCACTCTCAGGGCACGTTTTCTACGTAAATAATAACTATTTTTCGTTTGATTAAACATATTCAGTCCTTGAATGATTACTTCTTAGCAGCAGCCTTACCCGCTTTCTTACGTACATATTCGCCAACATAACGAATTCCCTTTCCTTGATAAGGTTCGGGTGGACGTTTGCTGCGCACAGTGGCTGCAAATTGTCCCACAAGGTGCTTATTAAACCCAGAAATGCTAATGAGGGTATTTTTATCCACTTTAACTGTCAATCCTTTAGGGATAGGCAATTTAGTAGGATGGGAAAAACCCAGTTGAAGATCTAATAAATCGCCTTGGACAGCAGCGCGATAACCGACGCCAATCATTTCCAGACGCTTTTCAAAACCTTCTGTCGTACCAATCACCATGTTATGAATTAAGGTACGGTAAAGACCATGGTAATGGTTGAGATCAGCCTTCTCATCTTCTAAAGCAACAAGAACTTGATTGCCTTCCACTTTAACCTGAATGCCAGGAACGAGCGGTTGATGCAAAGAACCTTTTGGGCCTTTGACGAAGACTTCAGTATCTGATACTTTTACCTCTACGCCTTTGGGAAGAGGAATGGGAAGTTTACCTTTACGAGACATTATCGCTTTCTCCTATTCTTACCAAACCAAACACAGAAGTTCACCACCAATTCCAAGCTGGCTTGCTTCATTGCCCGGCATGACTCCCTTGGAAGTCGAAACAATGGATAGCCCCATGTTGCCATAGAAGCGAGGAATATCTTGGTGGCCAACATATTTGCGCAAACCAGGTTTAGAAATTCTTTTTAAGCCTTGAATCACAGGACGACGACCGCTTGTGTATTTCAAGAATAAACGGATTGTACCACGTTGACCATCATCAACTTTGACAAGATAGTTTTCGATAAATCCTTGACTCTTGAGAATTTCAGCAAGGGTTTGCTTCATTTTGCTCCAATCCACATCTACATACCGATGCTGAGCTTTGATGGCGTTGCGAATCCTTGTGAGGAAATCGGCTACTGGGTCACTAACTGCCATGATTTCTTCTCCTATCTTTAAGCTGCTACCGAAATCGGTAAGTTTTTAAATGGAACGCCTAATAATCTTAAAAGTTCTACGCATTCTTCATCTGTCTTAGCACTCGTTACAAATGTAATATGCATTCCTTGCGCTCTTTTAACTTCATCCAAGTTAATTTCAGGAAAAATTTGCTGGTCATCTAAGACCGAACGAATAATTTCCCATTGCCATCACACTTAGAAGAAAAACCTCTAAAGTCGCGAATACGAGGACAAACGATATTGACGAAACGATCAATAAAATCGTACATTCTTTCACCGCGCAAAGTGACTTTGATTCCAATAGGTTGTTTTTCACGCAGTTTAAAGTTCGAAATAGCTTTTTTGGCTTTTGTCACAATGGGTTTTTGACCTGAAAGCATTGTCATTTCTTTGACGCAATCCTGAATAGAGTTCTTATCTTTGGATGCTTCGGCAATTCCCATGTTAATCACAACTTTCAATAAGCCAGGAACCTGCATAGGGTTCTGATAATTAAACTTCTCTTGTAATGCTGGCTTAACTTCAGCTTGATATCTCTTTTTTAACCTAGACATTGGCTTCTTCTACTCACTTAGGTTTTTTTACTGAACGGTAGACCATTTCTTGATCGCCTTGCTTGTAGACAAACTCGCGATCTCCTTGTTCATTCTGTACGCACTTTCAACTTGGCTGCTGTATCGCCTTCTACGCAAACTTTTACGTTAGAAATATGAATGGGTCTTTCAATTTCAACGATTCTGCCCTTAGGAGCTTCTTGGCTTTTTTTCACATGCTTTTTACGCACGTTAAGTCCTTGAACAACAACTTTGTCTCCTTTACGTGATAAGACAGTACCCATAAGACCTTTATTGTTGCCAGCAATGGCAACCACCCGATCTCCCTTGCGAATCTTTTTGTTTGATTGATTTGGCTTATTTTCCATCTCTTCCTAGCCTCTTTATATGTTAAATCACTTCTGGAGCCAGTGAGCTAATTTTCAAAAATTCCCTATCACGAACTTCACGTGCGACAGGTCCAAACACACGTGTTCCACGAGGGTTTTTCTTATCATCAATCAGAACACAGCTATTAGTATCAAAGCGAAGCTTAGTGCCATCTTTACGCTTGATGTAAGATTTTGTCCTAATAATGACAACCTTGACAACATCGCCTTTTTTGACGCTTCCTTCCGGCAAGGCATCTTGTACAGAAGCCACTACGATATCCCCAACATGGGCATAACGACGCTTCGATCCACCTAATACTTTAAAGCATTTTACCCGTTTAGCACCCGAATTGTCTGCAACTTCGAGTTCGGTCTCTTGTTGAATCATGACTTACAAACTCCATCATCATTTTCTTTTTGGAGAGTCGGGAATAACATCTTCCGGCTTCTCCCTCTCTTTTATATTTTCTTCTGGCTCTCGGCTTGCTAACTTCTGCCTACACCACTACACGCCAACGCTTCAATTTCGATAAAGGGCGTGTCTCAACAATCTGTACTTCATCACCAATTTGCAAAGGAGCAGATTCATTATGGGCGTAAAACTTCTTAGCACGCGTCACCACTTTGCCATATTTAGGATGGCGAAAAGTGCGTTCTACTTTAACCACTACAGTCTTTTGCATCTTGTTAGAAACAACAATTCCTTTCTGAACTTTGCGAATTCCTCTTTCTTGTTCCATAGCCACCTTTTAGCTTGATTGAGTTTGGTTTTGGCTACGCTTTTCAGTCATGACCGTCAATAGACGCGCAATGTCTTTGCGAGCGTGCCTGATTTCATGTGGCTTTTCGCGCTTCTTCTGCGATTTAAACTGATTAATCAGTTCGAAAAGCTTTTTACAAGACTCATCGTAAATCGCTTCAAGTTCATCTAAACTTTGATCTCTTAAATCTTTCGCTTTATACATATTTCCTCAAACTTGTTCTACGCGTTCAACAAATCGGGTCTTCAGTCCCAGCTTAGCAGCAGCGCGGCGTAAAGCAGCTTGTGCCATATCTTTTGGTACGTTGGCCACTTCAAATAGGATGCGTCCTGGTCTCACAACGGCGACCCAGTGATCGACTCCTCCTTTACCTTTACCCATCCGAACCTCTGCAGGTTTCTTCGTAACAGGTTTGTCAGGGAAAACGCGAATCCACACTTTACCCCGGCGTTGAAAAAAGCGGTTAATCGCTACCCGGCATGCTTCGATTTGTTGGTTCGTGATCCAACCTCTTTCAAGAACTTGAATTCCAAACTCTCCAAAGTGAACAAAATTAGCACCTTTGCTGAGTCCAGAAAATTGTCCTTTCTGCATCTTACGATGCTTAGTGCGTTTTGGCATTAGAGCCATGGTTAGCCCTCCCTCTTCACTAAATTGTCTTCACCACGGTAGATCCACACTTTAACTCCAATGCTTCCATAGGTAGTTTCTGCACGGCCCATCGCATAATCAATATCAGCGCGAAGTGTATGAAGAGGAGTGCTTCCTTCTTTATACCATTCGGTGCGCGCAATTTCAGCTCCGCCAATTCGTCCAGAAAGTTGAACTTTGATTCCATAAGCGCCTGCATCCATGGAAGATTGCATCGCTTTCTTCATCGCACGGCGAAAAGGAATACGTCTTTCGAGCTGCTTGGCAATACTATCTGCTACAATTTTAGCATCCATATCAGGACGCTTGACTTCTTCAACAGCGATCCAAACTTCTTTGCCAGTCAGCTTACTAAGTTCGGATTTCAAAATATCAATCTCAGCACCTTTCTTACCAATGACAAGGCCTGGGCGAGCTGTCACAATCGTGACTTCCACTTTTCCGCTCATTCGCTTAATCTTAATCGTTGATACGCCGACTAAAGCAGGTTTTTTCATCAAGTAAGAACGAATGATTCGATCTTCATTCACCAATTCGCCAAATTCTTTTTTGTTCGCATACCATTTGGAGCGCCAATCACGTGTACGAATCAGGCGGAAACTGATTGGATTAACTTTTTGTCCCATTCATTACTCCTTATTGATTGCTTACAATCACAGTAAAGTGGCTTGTTCTCTTCATAATCGGATGGCGACCACCACGGTTTTTGGGTTTTGCCCTTTTAAGCGTTGGACCCGCATCGACACGCACTTCGACCACTTTCAGATTCTCACGTCGCATGTCTAGCTGTGTTTCCGCATTGGCAACAGCACTATCTAATGTTTTTTTCAGTAAGCGTCCTGCTCTGAGGTTGCTAAACATCAATTGCATGGAGGCTTCAGGAACCGATAGTCCACGGATCAGTCCAGCAGCCAAACGGGCCTTGCGAGGACTAATACGAACATATTTGCTTATGGCTATAGCATTATTCATCTTATTAGCAACCTTTATTTCTTAATAGGATGTCCTTTAAATGTACGTGTGGGAGAAAACTCGCCCAAACGATGACCGACCATGTTATCGGTGACAAATACCGTAAGATGTTTACGACCATTGTGCACTTCAAATGTATGTCCCACCATATCAGGCGTAATCATCGAACGTCTAGACCACGTCTTAATGGGTTTTTTACGTTCCCTCATTATTTTGAGTGGAGACCTTTTTTTGTAGATGGTGATCAACAAAAGGACCTTTTTTCAACGATCTTCCCATATCTACTTCTTCCTTCGACTTTTAACGATAAGCTTATTAGATTTCTTATTCGATCTTGTGACGAGTCCTTTTGTATATAGACCCCAAGGTGTTTGTGGCGTATTACCTTTATGCTTACCCTCACCACCGCCGTGTGGATGGTCAACAGGGTTCATCGCTGTACCACGAACAGTAGGACGGATCCCTTTCCAACGCATACGACCTGCTTTGCCTTCACTGCGCAGATTGCGCTCTGGATTAGAAACCGCACCAAATGTCGCTCGGCAATTTTCATTAATCATCCGCACTTCGCCAGAAGGCATACGGATGGTTGCATAACCGCCACTACGTGCCATTAATTGAGCTGAAAGACCAGCTGAACGAACAAGTTTGCCTCCGCGGCCAGGATAAAGCTCGATATTGTTAATCACAGAACCCAAAGGCATAAACTTGAGCTTCATGCAGCATCCCACATGAAAAGGAGGCTGATCACTTGTTTGAACGGTATCGCCTACTTTTAAGCCTTGAGGAGCAATAATATAGCGCTTTTCCCCATCAGCATAATTCAGCAAGGCAATATAAGCAGTGCGGTTAGGATCATATTCAATGGAAGCCACACGAGCTGGAATATTTTCTTTATCGCGCTTAAAATCGATAATGCGATAATGCTGTTTGTGTCCTCCCCCCTTATGGCGGCAGGTAATATGGCCATTGTTATTGCGCCCATTTGTTCTTCTCTTAGGCAATAAGAGTGACTTGGTAGGCTTAACCTTGGCTTTTCTATCATCACTGATACGTGTCAGGCGCTCATGAGTAAGCAGGACTAGCTGACGCGTTCCCGGTGTAATGGGTCGATATTTTTTAAACATCTGCTCTCAAAGCTCCTTTATACATTATCCAGATTATCGCCGGGTCGCAAGGTAACAATGGCTTTCTTAAAAGCACTTTTGAAACCTGGTCTGCCACGCACGCGTCTGGCCTTTGCTTTGACATTGATAGTGTTAACCGCTACAACTTTAATTCCTTCATTTTTATAAATCTCTTCAATTGCTTGGGCAATCTGATGCTTATTTGCATTGCGATCGACGATAAACACATATTTTGGAGATTTACAACGTTTAAGCGAAGGGTTACTTTCAGCCGTTTTTAATCTTTGCAACATCATCGACTTTTCAGTCACATATTGATGCTTTATCACTTGATAGACGTTCTTTTCTGCCATGACTTGTGACTCCTTTATCAGGTTAACCATTGGTTCAATTCATGCAGAGCAGACTCTGTCAGAATAATATCGCGCGCAACCATGACATCATAACCGCTAATGTTCGATGCAAGCATAAAGCTCGTTTTTGGCAGATTTCGCATACTTTTCACAAAGTGATCATGCTTAGCATGGCTAACGCTAACACGTTGCTTTTTCCCTTCTGTTTCCACTTCAGCAAATGTGCTTTCTCCCAAAAACAATACACGGCCACTAACATCTAATCCTTTCAGGAAATCGGCAATTGTTTTTGTCTTAGGAGCGCCCATTTCAGTATTTTCAATTAACCACACGCGACTTCCTCTTAGCTTTTCAGCAATTAAGAAGCGGATGGCTGCTTTACGCTCTTTTTGATTAACCTTGACATGTTGATCAAACTTGGGTTTTGGTCCAAATACTCGACCACCGCCTCGATATTGAGGAGCAACAAGAGAGCCTTGACGAGCACGTCCTTGCCCTTTTTGAGGGTGAGGCTTCTTAGTTGTATGTCTAACCTCAGCACGGGTTTTTGTATTCGCAGACCATTGCCTTGCATTGGCTCGCAGTGCGACAATGTAATCTTTTATCATTTGGCTGTTGGCTTCAGCATTGATCAGTTTTTCGTCAACGTCAACTTGACCAATTTCTTTACCAGCAAGATTGTACTTTTTAAGTATAGCCACAATTCAACTCCACAAGATCTTATTACTTATGACTCTGATTCTTCTTTGGCATTTTCTTTTTGGCTTGCGTCAAATAAACCAAGCCATTGCGCGGGCCAGGAACTTGTCCTTTCACCACGATCAAATTATTCTCTAGATCAACTTTAATCACCTGAAGATTCTGAACAGTGATTCTTTCATTTCCCATTTGTCCAGCTTTTTTTCCACCTGGTAAACCACGTCCGGGTGTTGAACGCATCCCTGTTGAACCTGCATGGCGATGAAAACCAGACCCGTGAGAAGCAGGTCCACCAGCAAAATGGTGACGCTTCATGACCCCTTGATAACCTTTTCCTTTAGAAATGGCTGTTGCATCTACAAATTCCACTTCACCGAAAATATTTACGTCAATTTCTTGGCCTAATGAATATTCCTCTTTGGAATCTGTTCTCGATTCTAATAAATGACGACGAGGTCCAACCCCGGCCTTTTTAAAATGACCCAGCTGGGGTTTTCCTGTTCTCGCTTCAATTGTATACTGCGTTTTACCTGACACCTTTTCAAAACCCAATTGAACAGCGGTATAACCATCTGTTTCTTTTGTTTTAACCTGGGTGACAACATTTGGCTCAGCTTGGATCACAGTGCACACGATGACATTGCCTTTTTCATCAAAAAGCTGCATCATGCCACGTTTTTTCCCCATCATTGTAAGCGCCATATAATCAATCCTTAATCAAATTAATGATCCGCTATTTTTCAACAAACTTAGAGCTTGCTTTAATCTATTAACAATAACATCAAGATTGCGGCTTTATCGCATGTGGCAAGTTACGCACGAAGCACGTTCTTACCAGAGCAAACAAAGCAATTTTGAATGAATTAGCAATCTACTAGAAAGCTAAAACGAGAAGATTAACAAAAGCACCTATTTTTTTACAAGCGAAAAGCTTAAATATTTGTGATTTAATGAATTTTCAAGGAAAAAAGGGGAAATTTGGAAAGGATATCTCTCTCTTAAATCTTTAAATCTCAAACAAATAAAATAAAAATTTTTTATTTTTTGTCACTGATGACTTCTTTATTCTACCAAAATAACACAAAACGATAAAATATTTTTTAAACAAAGAGATTTCTGAGGAGTGTGATTAAATCTGGGAGTTTATATTTTTTAGCAGATCGATACGAAATAGTAGGGCGGCGGTAGCCGCTTTTCAGGGGGAAGCTCCGTATGAAGCGAGCTTGCGAGCGGAATGCGGGTGTAGGCAAGATAGTATTGAGCTGCGGAAGCAGCGTAAGATCACTTACACCACTTCCGCGGTTGATATTTTATTGATGTCCACCCCGCGCATTCCGCTCGCAAGCTCGCTTCATACGGGGCTTCCCCCTGAAAAGCGGCTACCGCCGCCCTACTATTTCGTATCGATCTGCTAAAAAATATAAACTCCCAGATTTAATCACACCCATTTCTGCGAAATCAATTTAAAAACACCTTAGCATCCACAGGATACCTTAATATCAAGCACGATGTCCCCGGAGGGGACAGCTATTCTATTTATGTGATGCACTTTTCTCTTTTTTTCTTCCTTTAATTGGAATTTCGATACAATCCCCTTCTTGCAAGAAACATTTTCTTTTACGTATTGCATTGAGATCAGCCTCTGGCAAGATTTGCAGCTGATTGACCAGTTCACAGCAACGAGTTCCACTGAGAATCACCAAAGGTCCCGGCTGACGGGCCGCCCCTGCAAGTTGTATTGTAATTAAGCGTCGTTCAGGAATATGTAAAAGTTGGCCATTGCGCAGTTTTCGACGCCAATTTAATTGGCTAAGATCAGCAGAAGATAGAGGTTGAGCTTGCTCAAGAAGATCCTTCAATTTTGCATTGAGTGGCAAACGATAAAGACCAGGCTTTGCAACTTGGCCTTCAATTCTCACTTCGAGAACAGTAGCGATGGACTCAGGAGGCAAAGAGGAGGTTTTAAAAGCAGGTTTGGGTCGATGTAAAGCAAATCCCGCCAAAGCCAATAAGACGAGACAAAATAAAAGAATAATACACCATTCGTGAATAGGAAGCTTAGCAGTCATCATTAAAAAAAGTAGGCTTAGAGGCAAGAAAAAATGCAAATAATCCGACGGATTTGGCAATCAAAGCTAAGCTATTAATCAGTCTAAGATTCTTGCTTTGAATATTGACAAGTGCGTAAATACATTCTGCTATGGAAACAGCCATGAGCCATTTGGCATCTTTCGTCTCTTCCGACGTCAAATTTCCTTCCCACAATGACGTCGCAGCTTCTAAGAATACGATTATGTAGCCTGCACCTATGGCTCCCCAAATCCAATCATCTAAATTATGCTTGGGTACCCAGGCTAAAAGCGGAAAGCGTCCAACAGCATGGGCGTATGGCATTAAATCCATCAACAACCAACTCCTCAAAAAAGAGGGCATACAGGCAATGTCTACAACAACAAATATGGCAGAGGACATCGCTTCGAGCCAAGAAATTTTTTTAAGAGGAATGGTGAGATCTTGCAGGTTAATATCGTGTGGATTAAAATCTTTTTTAGGCTCATCTTCCAAAGTTTCCTCAAACCAATTATGGAGAATGTTCTTCACCTCTTCTTCTGTTCTAAAATCCAGCTCATCCTCTACCATTGTCTCCAAAAAAGATTCTAGCTGCTCTCGAGCGAATTGGTGTACCTCGGAATCGCGATTTTGCCCCTGATCATCTGGAATACCCAAGTGCCAGTTATCACATAAGATCACTTCCAACTGATCCAAGATGGCATATTCATTCAAACGCTGAGCAGTATAGGGGTGAAGGAAATAGCGAGGAAGGCGACAGAAGCCATAAAAATCAAAAGAAGGTGCAATGTCTAATACAGCAATAAGATGGGGAAAAGAATGAGTTTGACGGCTAAAATTGATTTCTCGAAGGATCGCAAGGGCAACGATACATGTCTTTTGAAAAGCTCCGGGATCACGCCTTATTTTATCAAGCTGAATCATTGTGACAGCTAAAGCTTGTTTGGCAAACTCATAACATGAAGAGAGACAACCACAAGCTTCAAAACACCCAAGTCTCATTATTTTTTCTTGTTTAATTTTGGAACGTTTGATGTTGCCAAAATCATTAAATAAATTCAATCAAGATATTCATAGTCGTAGTTAAAAGATAGGTCATTAAAAATTCCCTAAAAACAAATGACAAAAACTCTCATGCCCCCGTAAACAGATAAGGTCCAACAAATGGCTTTGCTGGACCTTTTAGGGTGCTTGACCGCCTATTAAGATGAAACAAATTTGCAAAAATTATCTATAACCTGGATGCTCAAAGCGCTCTTCTCGGGCTTTATCGCATTTCAAAATCAAACTAATTAAACTTGCATTTTGTGTGACAACATCAATAACGGCAAGAGTCCAAAAATATTGTCTAGAAATTAAGAAATTGCTGCCACTAATGAGCGTCATTTTACCAATGCCACCTGTCAACTTGAGCAAGTTTTCAATCGTCCAAAAATGATTGCTTACCAAGCAACTATAAGTCGTCCAGCCTGAGGCCAAGAAAACAAAAAAATCTTTGGGTTTATCACACCAACAATTTAGAACCGGAATATCCTCAACAGTCCAATTTTGTCCATTAAGAGTAAATAATTTGATTGATCCAAATTGATTGGCCAATTGCGAACAAAGTGGAAACTCTAAGACTTTGTATTTTTGTAAAAATTTAGCTGTTTCAAAAGGATTTCCAATGCCATAAAGCAGCTTGACCCAATCTATGGGTGAATTATCCTTATCTGGATTAACTCTAGGGAGAGTAAATTTATAGCCCTTAAATTCTTGTGTGACTTTATCATAATCAGCTTTAATGAAATCACATGTTGAACCAAACACTAATGTGGCATAATAAAGATCTTTTTGCGCTTCTAAAGTCTTCAAGCAATGCTCAAACGTTCCTTTGATAGAAGGAATTAATTCTAACATTCTTAAATTGGCAATCATGGCTTTAGCAAATTTCTCAAAGCCATTCAAGCTATAGATATCATACATGACATTACTGCTTGCTTCGCCGACAGCAATCATGCCTTTTTTAGCTTTTATTCCCGCATTAATAAATTCTATGCAATAGCTATCAAATGCATTGCCTATATTATTTATAACATCAACCATTTCAATCCTCGAATATATATGAATTAATAAGTGATCATCTTTTTAATTATGCGGCTGGCGCAGCTTCTGGCTTTTGAAAAAATTCGGGCTCAGGCCGAGTGATAATATTTAAAAGTCCCAGAGACTTAGCACCAATCGCTAACCACTGTAAGTAGGCATGATTAAAGTGTGTCTTACCTATTTGATTTAAAAAGATTGCAGTAAAGAGAGTAAGCTCTGCAGTAGAAGTGACGACATCCCATCTTGCATTGCGTTTCTGCTGTACTGTTAGATTCTCATCATACAATTTGCGAGCCGCTTCAAAGAGTTTCCATGAAAAAGCTGTGCACACAAGTCCAACGACCCATTTCTCTAAATGATGATTTTTTACCCATTGAAAAGCAGGATATTGCCCTATTTGTTCTGCCCACTTAGCGGTATCGATCAATTTCCATCCCTGAAGGTATAATCCTACACATCCAACATCAACAATCATCCAGTTGAGAGAGAGAATTCTTTCAGCCAAAGGAACATGACGTATCCATTGTGCAACGTGATAATCTTGATTCTTTTTATTTAAATCGGAAAGATCAACCATTTTTAAATCATGATGGGTGATGCGATCGAAATCATACTCATTAAAATCTGCCTTTTTCATCTCAATTAAGCGTCTGTATACAACGTCTTTAAATTCATCGAGACTACGATAAGCATCATTATTCTCATCCATTTTTTTCAATTGAGCTTTTAAACAATCACGCAGAAGTTGGCGTAAACTCAGAAAATCTACATCATAAGCCCCGTCAAATTGTTCATTAATTTTTTCTCTTTCGTGGTCTATGTCGATTTCATCACGCCCATTCTCTATTCCATCAATGTCGATAATAGGTTCTATTTCAACATCAGACAGAAAAACCAATTTTCGATAAATAAATCGGGCCATATCTTCTAAGACAAGATTTTCATCAATGACTTGCGCATTGACAGGAAAAAACCATTGACGCGGCTGTTGCAAAAAGCGATAAAAATCATGCATACCTGCAGTCGCCAAAGCAAAGGAAAAACGGGATAAAACAGCCGCTCCTGGATTATTAATAATAATTAATTGAAGAATTGCAAAAGCAACCTGACAAACTTTTTGAAAAAATTCTGGGTTGTTGCGTAAGTCCTTTATTTTCAACATATTAGACATTGTTGCTTGTTGAGTCGTATGGCAATAATGCTTAAATGATTGAGCGACGCCTTGGAAGGCTCCTTGAATATCCATCTTAATACTCCTAACGATTATTTGTATGGGAAATTAATTTTGCAGAACATTGTAATTAAAATCAAGAAAACAAATTTTAAGCAAAATAATTTAATTTATTAAAGACTTCAAAAGATAGGAAAGACTAAGAGACGCCTTCAGATTCATTTAAAAATCAGAGCCAAACAATCAACAGTCTTTAAAAGTCAAATTTATTAATGGAAAAAGACATAGGTCTCTGTTCAGATTAAAAGAATAGACTCATGCACTTATTGTAATGAGTGTTAGTCAAGAACTTTTATTCTTAAACGGACATGAAGATAGATGCAAAGTAGATAAAAATCTGTCCCCCATTCGAGCATAAAGGGGGCCCAGATAAGAGAATTAAGGCTGCATGACAATGAAAATCACACCTGTTCCTTTAGCAAAAATTGCTAAACCCACAACAGTCAGCGGATTGAGAGCAAATACAAGAGGAAGAGAGGCAGCCGTAAGCTCAACTCCTGCAGCAACGAAATGAAGCAGCGCCTTGCGTAATTCTTTAGAGGCGTTTTTTTTATCCTCTTCACTGACAGCCTTATAAAGCTCGATCCCATGAATAATGGCTTGATAAGAAGCCTCGCCAACAGTTAAGACGAGTCCTGCAATTGCAATACCTCCTAAAACTGTATCTGCACCGAGCTCTATAAAAAACATAAAGACACGCGATTGGCTTCCAATGGTCGCTGCTAATTGAGATAACTCAAGAATGTGCCATTTTTGCAATGATAAGATATTGCTTCCAAGATCGGCAATGGTGAAGCAAAACATATACAAAGATTGCGTAATCGGACGAGCTTTCTGCTCAATCATTACCTGTCCTGCAAGAATGTTTATCTGACGCGCATTTGAATAACCATGGTTGCTTAAACTCACTCTAATGGCATCTCGAACTTCGCCTTTACTATGATATTTCTCAACAGACATGACCTCCTTAAAAACCTCATTTGCAATAGTTTTCTGCTGGTCCTGCTGAGTTGAATCTCGATAAGAAGCAGACAATGAATTTTCAATTGATTGTTTTAAGAGATCTGTGTCCAAACTATTTTTAGAAAAAATATTAACCCAATACATTAGATTTTTGTAGCTATTATAGAACTGAATCAGGTCGGTTGACTCTTTCATGACATCAATAATTTTACGCTCCTGAACTTTTCCAAGACGATATAAGTCAACAGCTGCAAAGATTTTGACTGCTATTTGCAAGACTTTTCTACCACCCGAAGGGTTAGCGGCTATTTTTTTTACTGCATAATCTCCAGCAGTTGCCAAATAGTTAACAGGGCGAGAAACAAACTCTATTAAATCCATATTACTCCCTCAAGTATCTTATTATATTAATATTTATTTATTACTTAGTTTAAAAAATTAAATCTTTAAGCTATAATTATATCAACTTATAACATTAATATAAATAGTTTCGTAAAAAATTATTGATAAATTTAAATAAGATTAATAAACAACATCTGTTTGTATTTATTTACGAGGAATAAAGAGCCAGACTTTTAAATTTGCTAGAAAATAGATAAGAATTGACCTTTAATCCATAGGGAGAAATTTGAACTGAAGGGAAGAGCGGGAAATTCCACGCATTAATTCTTCTGAAGACATGTTTTTTTTACCCTCTAATTGCACTTCTAACAACTCTAAAGCTTGATCTCCCGCTGCAATGATTAAATTACCCTGGGTTTGATGGGCATTCAATACAGTTCCGGGTTCTGTATGCGCACAAGAGAGGATTCTTGTTCGATTGATTTTAAGGCGTTTTTTTTTCCCTCTAACTAAGACATAGCACCAAGCTCCCGGATAAGGATTAACACCTCTTACGAGATCATGCAATTTTTGTGCGGATTGATTCCAGTGTATTTCGCAATCTTCCAGCTCAATTTTTGGGGCCAATGTGGCTTGCAAATGATCTTGCGGCGTACGCGACGGCTCTGCATTCTCAAAAGTTTGAATCACATGAAGAAGAAGTTCTTTACCCGCTTCGCAAAGAGCTTGTTCCAACTCTCCAAATAGAGTTTCAGGACCAATTGGAACCTTTACCTTTTCTATCATATCGCCCGCATCCATTTTCTTGACCATATGCATAATGGTCACACCTGTTTCAGTTTCTCCTGCCATAATACAGCGTTGAATTGGAGCAGCTCCCCGATACTTAGGCAACAGGCTAGCATGCAGATTAATACAGGCGCGGCGCGGGATGTCTAATAGAGGTTGTTTGATAATTTCTCCATAGGCTACTACGACAAATAAATCGGCGTCATACGATCTAAGCACATTGGCAAATTCAGGTGTAGAGACAATTTCTGGTTGGGAGATAGGTAAGGAAGGAACATGGGCAAGTGCCGCCATTTTGACAGGTGTTGCAACTGGAGTACCCGAGCGCCCCTTAGGTCGATCAGGCTTAGAAATGACAGCGACGATATTGACCTTGTACTGAAGCAAATATTCAAGCACGCGAGCAGCAAACAAAGGCGTTCCAAAAAAAACAACACGCATATGAACCTATCTCACTAAAGCAGCCGTTTCTACCTCTTCATCTTCTTGAGGAGGAAGCTCTTCTTCGGCTCCTTGCAGGCACATTAAACCACGTTTTGTATGGCGGCAGAATTGCACAAAATGTTGAATTTCAGGCAAGGGATTTAATTCTTCTTCAATACGCTTGAGAGCTTCTTCGATATGAAGCTGAGAGCGATAGAGAAGTTTAAAGGCTTTGCTCAATTCGCGACGTGTGTCAAGAGGAAATCCATGGCGCTTCAATCCGATAATATTGAGACCTCCAAATTTATAGGGAATTCCTGCTCCGATTGTATAGGGTGGAATATCATGGGTGACACGGCTCATTCCTCCCACCATTGCATAGCGGCCAATGCGTACAAACTGATGAATAGGCGTCATACCGCCAATGATGGCGCAATCTTCTAATGTGACATGTCCAGCCAAAGTGGCATTATTGCTCATAATAACGCGATTTCCAACTATGCAATTATGAGCCACATGGCAATAGGCCATGATCAAACAATGATCTCCCACTTGAACGATCGAATTTTCCTGACAAGAAGAATTAATCGTGACAAACTCGCGGATATCACAATTTTTGCCAATTTTAACGAGGGTCTTTTCCCCGCGATATTTGAGATCTTGTGTTTTAGTCCCGATGCTGGCTCCGGGATAAATTGTCGTTCCCGACCCAATTGTGGTATACCCATCAATGTAAACATATGATTTAATAGTCACATTATCCTCTAAAACAACATGAGGAGAATTGATGACAACATAAGGTTCAATGGTGACATTGCTTCCTATCTTTACGCCAGGTGCAATGATTGCTGTAGGATGAATTTGATTCGAGTTTTTCATGGTGTCAACTGGGCTAAAAATTCTTGTTATATCTGACTTTTATTCACAAAGACAAATCCAATCTCAGCTTCCACGGCAATCTTATCATTGACAAGCGCTTCTGCTTTGACGCGTCCCCCTTTACCGCTAAAATGCAAACCTTGTCCCCGCAAATGGAGAACATCGCCTGGTTTAACTGGCAGACGAAATTTTGCGTGATTGACGCTAAGGAGGATAGCAATTTTATCACCAGGGCTCTTAAGATGGACCAAAATGCCTCCAGCTTGCGCTAAAGCTTCAAGAATCATCACTCCAGGCATAATGGGAACCTCTGGAAAATGTCCTTGAAAGAAAGCTTCATTAATCGTAACATTTTTTTGTGCTAGAATATAGCCTTTATCTACATCGATTTCCAAAACGCGATCAACTAAGAGAAAGGGATAGCGATGGGGTAGAATGCTCAGAATCTGTTTAATATCTAAAACTTGAGCTTGATTAGACGGGTTAACCATTAATGATTCTCCATCGTAATATGATTTAAAAGGCGTTGAGCAAAAGCAAAATTAGAGGCATGTCCAGAACGAAGGGCAATGACGTGAGCATGAAAATCAAAGCCAATCAACGCAAGATCTCCAATAAGGTCTAAGATTTTATGGCGAGCCATTTCATCTGGGAAGAAAAGTCCCCCTTTGCTAAGAATGACATCATCCTTAATCACCACAGCATTATCTAAACTTCCTCCCTTAATCAATCCCTTATCTATTAAAAAAGAAATTTCTTTATAGAGCGAAAATGTACGGCAAGGAGCAATTTCTTTCTTAAAATTTTCCTCATTGATTAAAACAGAGTGGAATTGACCGCGCAAAAAGGAGCAACCTGGATAACTCAAAGTGTAGCTAATGCGATAGCCGTTATAGGGAAGAGCAATGAGATGAATATCCCCTTCAGACCAATAAACAGGCTGCTGAATTTTTACAATGTGAACAGAATGTTCTTGTTCGCGCACTCCAACTTTTTCGATCATTTCGACAAAGACATCAGAACTTCCGTTTCCTACTGGCGGTTCAATGCTTGAAATCTCAATGCACAAATTATCAATTTTATAAGCTTTAATAGCCGAAAGGACATGCTCAACAGTGTGGATGCGAACATCATTAATTCCAATAGTCGTGCTGCGAGAAGTATCTTGAACATATTCTACGGTCGCTGGAATAACAGGCTGGCTCGGCAAATCAATGCGCTTAAAAACAATCCCTGTTCCTTCTTTAGCCGGACAAAAGCGGAGGCCGACTTCTTTTCCCGTATGAATTCCAATACCAGAAAAAGAAGTTGAATTTTTCAATGTCCGTTGCTTGCGTACAATAGTTTCTAATGCTGGATTGACAGTAATCACATCAACCTTTTTTTTGATTAAGAAGTAGTACTCTTATAGGTGTATCAGCAGGGAGCATCTTAATGAACGTTAAGGATTTTGGGCAAGTTATTTTAAAGTTGATTATTCAAAAAGTGTTTTAATACTAAGAGCCCTGTCTATTATATTTATAATGTTGACATAAAAATTATACGTAATTTAATATCAACTTAATTAAAATCACTTATATTATAATTTAATAATTAAAAAAGGATTTATTATGATGGGAACTGCTAGTTTACTTATAACAACGACAATGCATGGGGTCTATGCAGGAGGCATGTCTTATTTCATGCGAGCTACAGCTTTGGATCAAAAAGTTTTTGACTTTGTGACTCCCAAATTTAGCCATGCGTTTGGATTAGGCCTAGTCGCTGGATTGACTCATCTCACCTTAAGTGCAGTCAATCGCAAACTTACCAGCACAACTTTTACACCTCAAACGGGAATGTATGCCGCAGGTTATGATAAGAAATCAGATTTTCCAAAAGTCTATGAAATTTGCCGGGCAATCATACCGATTATCTCAGCATTCAGCTCTACTTATTTATTGAGACAAATGAACTATTCCATTCCTTACGGTTTTACTGCAGTGTGCTTGATTCCATACGTGATGATTATAGTCGCACAATCACTTCAACAGGACTTCGAGTAATTTTTAGGCGATGTGTGAACTTCCATAAGGAAAAATTCACGCCTCGCGCAATTGTTATTGCTATCTTTCCTCCTCTTTTTTCTTCCAGCTAATTCCTCCCAAAAGGCATAAACTAGATAAGAGGATCACTGGCAGATCTCCAGATTGGGCATAAACCGTTTGGTAATGATAAAGAGGGACACTTAAGCGAATGGAATCGGCCACTTCTTGGACTTGCATGTGATCGTCTCCTAAAACACCTACAATGCGCCCCAGGCTATCCACTCCCCCTGTCACCCCCGTATTGCAAGCCCGTACAAGGGGCATACCATTTTCTACCGTTCGTAAGCGAGCATGATCGAAGTGCTGCTTTGGCAGGCACGAATGAGGATACCATCCATCATTCGTCAAGTTAACTAATAGCTCGGCTCCCTTGACACGATTTTCGCGCATAAGATGGCCATACATTTCCTCATAGCAAATTGAAGTTCCAAAAAGGACAGGACCATCAAATATCTTGGCTCCTTTGCCGCTTGTAAAAGATCCCGTAATGCCATATTGAGCGGCCAATCGTTGGCACCAGGCAAAGGGAATATATTCCCCCATCGGCACCAAGACTTGCTTTTCATAGCGCTTAGGCAATTGATTGCTTCCAGGAATAAAATGAAAAGCTGCACTGTAAGATTCTGCCTTGCGTTGATTGACATAAAAGCTATCTTCCAATCCGATTATGACGTGCGCCTGAAAAAAATTGGCCAGTGTTTGCGCCAAATAAGCATTGGAAACAAGCCATTGTCTCCCAGTCCCATTGTTAGCCCATAATGAATCGATATAGGGGCTTTCAGCATGGGAAGGAAATGCTTTTGAGACATCTCCAAATAGTTCCTGAAATAAAGATTGAACTTCATCGACAGGAAAAACGTGATGATAAGTTCCATAGGGAACAAGGTATTCGGGAAATACGATCAGATCAATTGTCTGCCCGACGTGTTTTTGCAAGGTAGAAAGAGCCTGGCGCCATTCACCTAGAACAAATTGACGCGCCTCATCAGCACTTTGAAAGGTCAGATTTTCTTCTATGGGGAGGGCAGATTGTACAAGAACAACTTGCAAAGTTTTTGAATGGTGCACAAAGGCCTGTTCATGTAGAGTCAGATGCCCCCAGCCAACTGCATAAGGCAATAAGGCCGCTCCCCCCCCTGCGGCCCACTTCAACCAAGACTTAGGCTGAATCCAAGCACGCAAAAAGAGAAGATTCGTCAGAATCACCCAAAAAGACAATCCGTAAATGCCTCCTAAAGAGGCCAATTGCAAAGGATAAAGCGCACTGGATAGGGATAAACCCACTGGATTGAAGGGCAAGCCAGAAAGAAGAAATAAACGGGACCATTCCAACAGTGTCCATAAACCCGCTAAAGCCAAGAGTCGGGGAAAATGACGAAAAGTCTGAGGTTTAATCCAAATGGCCACCAATCCCCATTGCGCTCCCATCAGCCAGGCACAAAAGAGAGTCACGCCGTAAATATAAAGATAAGGATGCGAGAAAAACCAAGAAAGCTGCACCACTTGAACGCCTGCATACCAACCCATTGCCACGCAAAAACGTTCCTTGGCATTGGGAATCTCTAAAAGAACTCTCCAAAAACAGGCAAATCCTCCAATGGCCGCAACAAGCCCCAGCCACCCGCTCCAAAGTGGCTGGCCAAAAGCCACAATGACAAAGGAAAGAACGAGCAAGCCGCTCTTTTGCCAAGAGGTTAAAGAAAAAATTTCATTCATCTGAAGGATTCAATTAATATTTAATTTCAAAAGAGACCGCTAGCAAACAAATGGCATAAACTTAATATACTAAAGAGTTTAACTCAGAACTATTTAATTTCGAAGAGATAATTTTATCTAATAAGACCAGTGGAGGAAGAGAAGGTTCTTCCGCTAATCCCTGATGATAAATAACAGTAGAGGGAGTCAGGGCGGGCAACGTATTGGCCTCAATTAAAATCATTTTTTCGGTTAGCCGATTAAAGAAAATATCTAGGCGAGCATAATTTTGGATTTTCAACGCTTGCGCAGCTTTTTCCACAAGTAACTTAATCTTTTGGGTGGCAGAAGAGGAAAGAATCTCTGTGGGAGGTGGCGTGAGATTGATCCCGGTGCCTCCTTGAAATTTTTCTTCTAAGCTAAGAATGGCTCCTTCTGCTACTGTGATGCTGGGATTCAAGGCATGATAGATGCCTCTTTGCTCTAGAATTCCAACAGTGAGTTCAATCCAGCCTTCTTTCGGAATAAAATTCAATTCACTCTGCTCAATGACAATGCCATCCGTTTCGATATAGGGTTCTAAGAGGTACTCTCCTGTCAAGGAGGAAGGCATTTCAATGGTTCCAAATTGATTGGCAAATGCAAAAGGGGGAATAAACGCTGCTTTTTGATACAAAAAATGACAATAGCGTTCAAGATCTTCCGCTGATTGCAACAGCACAATCCCTGCCGAACAGCCATCGCAACGAGGCTTCACAATGAGGCGCTGGCTTGCTAATTCCTGGCACCACTGCTGCCACAAACTTTCGAAATCTGTAATTGAGCATCCTTCAAATTGCGCGAGGCAAACACTTTTTTTAGGAATTGTGAAGATTTCTGAATCAGCTAAGCGCTGAATTGTTTGCCCTGTCAAATATTTGTCCATGCATAGCGCAGAGACTTTTGAATCTGAGCCATTAAAAGGAATCTGGTAGGATTCTAAATGGCGCTGCAACGTGCCATTTTCCCCTTCTCCTCCATGCAAAGCAATAAAAACAAATGCATTGTTTTTCCGAGCGCGGTCCATAAATTGATTTAAAGGCATCTGGATTGGTTGAGAGTGGGGCTTTGATTGAATGCCGAGTTTTAACCGAATGGCATCGATAAGATTGTGCCAATTTTCCTTTTCTTCCTGTGCACTCAGACAATTGGCATAAATCTCTTCAACTGTATGATTAAGAGTAAAAGAATAAGGCAATTCCCAGATCCCTCCTTGAGGATCAAAAAGAAAAGGAATAGGTGCATGATAGTGAGATTGCAAAAGTTTGAGCCAGACATTGGTTCCGCTCATAAGGGAAACTTGACGCTCAGCATTGTGGCTACCGAATAAAACATAGACAGGCAATTTTGATTGATGAGTTTCCTTCTTTTCTTCTACCGGAAATGTCAGTCCATACCGTTGACAAGTTCTTTTGAGGATATATTCCAACGCTTGCTGATGCGTCATTCCAAGAAGAGAGGCTTGGCGGAAAAGAAAACTATTTTGTTCTAATCCGCTAACGGGATTAATATCTGTGAAATAAAGACTTTTCTCTTTCACAACCCATCCATCTAAGCGCACAAAATCACGCATTCCAAACAATTTGAAGATCTGCTCTGCTTGCTTGCGAATCTCATGAGTCGTGAATGGATCAAATCTTGGAGGAGTATGATAAGCGGCCTGATTGGTCGGCAAATATTTTTTGCGGTAATCAAAAATCTCATTGCATTCATAGCTGAGATCCACTTCTGTGGGAATCAAAGCAACAGGTTCTCCTTGCCAATTTTCAAATACGACAATGGTAAATTCTTTGCCCATGCAAAAAGGTTCGAGTAAAGCATTGCAATCCAATCCTCGTGTAAAAATTTCTTGCACTTTTGCAAAAGCCTCCTGTGGAGTCGTAACAGAATAGACTCCAATGGAAGATCCTCCAATGGCAGGTTTAACAATCGCCCTCTGCAAAGCATGCTGACGAAAAAAATCTTCAATAAGACTCTGCAGATCTTTTGTTTGATTGGAAAAAACGGCCTGAGACAGGGTAGAAAACCCATGATGGCGCAACGTTTCGGCTGCTTGATGTTTACGAAACATCCATTGGCAACAAGCACTGCTATGCCCGACAAAAGGAACATGGTAAAGCTCAAGTAATGCTTGAATGTCACCATCTTCTCCAAACGCCCCATGGATGACGGGAAAAACGAGGTCGACCGATTTTAAAAGTTGCTCCAGAGCCGATGGATCAAGCCAAGCTGCGGTTTGGCTAAGTTTAAAATCAAAATCGGCAGGTGTATTCGAATAAAGCTGGGCATGTGAAATACGATAAAACTGCTTTTGATAGTCAACGTAAACTGGAATAATTTCAATTTGCGTTCCTTGTAAGTGGTCCATGACTGAACGCGCTGAATTAAGAGAAATTCCACGCTCTTGCGAAGGGCCTCCACAAATCACAGCCAGTTTAAAGCGCGATACTTGCATAATGTCTTCTTGAAATTGCTTGCCAAAGAGTTCTCCAATCATTATGGCTATCCTTTCTTTTCCCTACAAGTTTTCTTAATTCGAGATCGCTATTCGCAAGTTAAAGGAATAAACAATCACCTCTGGACACTAATAGGTCAGACCAAGCAAAATGGTTGTATAATCAAAAAACTTCCTCTTAAAGCAAGCGCTTACAATTTTAATACAATCTACTGAATGACCATGAGCAAAGTCCCCTATCGCGAATACCATCTTCTTGAGCTTTTAGAAAGTTATAGCCGACAAACACGCCCCCTTGATTTATTCATTAGCTATTATTTTCGCGATCATCCCGCCCTGGGATCCAAAGACCGCGCCTTTATTGCTGATACAATCTACGCTCTTGTGCGCTGGCAAGCCTTATTGGATTATTTAGCCCCTTCTTCCTCTTGGAAAGATCGCTACCAGACTTATTTAAACGTCAATTTTGATCAATTGCAGCAACGAAACGATGTCCCTTTAGCGACCCGCGTCAGCTTTCCTCCCTTCCTATTCGATCTCTTAGTCAAGAGTTATGGACTGGAAAAAGCACACGAACTCTGCTTAGTTTGCAATACACCTGCACCAACGACAGTTCGAGCTAACACGTTGAAAATCAGCCGCGATGATCTATTAAAGCGCTGGAAAGAGCTTTATGACGTCTCTTCAACTTCTTTTTCGCCTGATGGAATCATTTTTCACAAGAAAATGAATTTTTTTCAGTTAACTGAATTTAAGGAAGGATTATTTGAAGTCCAAGATGAAGGAAGTCAGTTGCTAGCACATTTAGTAAAAGTACAACCAGGCCAACAGATTCTCGATTATTGTGCAGGATCAGGTGGCAAAACCTTGGCCTTTGCCCCTGCTATGCAGGGAAAAGGGCAAATCTATCTCCATGACATTCGCTCCTTTGCATTGCAAGAAGCACGCAAAAGACTGCTTCGAGCAGGCATTCAAAATTATCAAATTCTTTTACCCGATAGTTCCCATCTCTCCAAGTTAAAAAAGAAAATGGACTGGATTTTAGTCGATGCTCCCTGTTCAGGAACAGGCACCTTACGGCGCAATCCTGACATGAAATGGAAATTTGATTCCAATATGCTTGCTCGTTTGCTGGGACAACAGCGCATGATTTTTGAAAAAGCATTAAGTTTTCTCCAACCCAAAGGGCGCATCGTCTACGCAACTTGTAGCGTCTTAAAAGAAGAAAATCAATTACAAGTCGATCATTTTCTATCGACTTATTCTCTCCAAATAGAAGGGGAGCTTTTTCAGACGCTTCCTACCTTAGGAGGCATGGATGGCTTTTTTGGAGTTGTTCTTAAAAGAGCATAGGGCTATCATAGAAGAGTTCATCTCTTTTTTTATTAACAATTTTAATCGCTCAACTTGTTCTTTTATGAAAAATCAATTTTTTATTTGCCTAACACTCGCTTTAATGAGCTCATCAAACATACAAGCGCTTAACAATGAATCTCTTTTTAATCCTCGACAAGAAGAGTCTAAAATTTATATCAATAATCGCATTTTAGCTCGTGTGAATGGCAAGCCTATTTCAACATACGATTTAATGAAAAAAATGGACTTAGCTTTTTTTCGTCAATATCCCCAATATGCCGGATCTATTGATGCACGCTTTCAATTCTATGAAATGAGTTGGAAGCCGGCGTTAGACGAAATGATTGATAAAGAGCTCATTTTAGCTGATGCCCAAGAAAGTAAAATTGAAGTCAGCAGTGGAGATGTCCGACAAGAAATTGAACTCTCTTTTGGTCCCAATATCATTGCCAATTTGGATAAAGCAGGCCTGAGTTATGAAGAAGCTTCTAAAATTATGCAAGAAGACATCATTATCCGCCGTCTACTTGCTGGACGAGTACATTCCAAAGCATTGCGTCAAGTCACACCTAGCAAAGTCCGCCAAACTTATGACACATTTATTCAAGACCCAGCAAATACTCGCTTGACTCAATGGTCTTATCGCATTGTGACGATCAAAGAACGCAATCTGCAAAAAACGGAAGAAACAGCAAAGGCAGCTTATCAGCTTTTAATGCAAGGAGTCTCGCTAGATCAACTCTCTGCTCAGTTAAAAGACCGCAAAATCCTTGGCCGCAAAGGCAAAGTGACTGTTTCTAATGTCATCCAACATAATGACAAAGAGATTTCAAAAGACTATCGCGATATTTTGATCACTTTAGATAAAGGGATGTATAGCCAGCCCTTCGCTAATAAAAGCCGCAGCAGCAAGACGACCGTTTATCGCATTCTGTCGATTGAAGAGAAAAATCCGGGAGGCATTCCCTCTTATAAGGAAATGGAAAGCATTTTGAAAGAAAAGCTATTGGATCAAGAAATTGATAAGGAAACAGACCTTTACCTTCAAAAATTGCGACAACATTATCATATTCGCCAAAATGAGTTAGAATCTTTTTTACCGCCTGGTTATCAGCCATTTATATTTAAAAAGCAATAATGTCCATTTATAAACCGAGTGAATTACGTCTTTTTCTTGATCAATTAGGAATTTTTCCCAAAAAAAGGCTTTCTCAAAATTTTCTAATAGATGGAAATATCATTCGCAAAATTGTAGCAACAGCGGAAGTCCAATCTGAAGATACGATTTTGGAGATTGGTCCAGGGCCTGGATCTTTGACTCAAGCGCTTCTGGAAACGGGAGCTCATGTGGTAGCGGTAGAAAAAGATGTGGTTTTGGCACAAGCCTTGGAGCGTTTGCAAACTCCTGCTCAATCTCTGAGTCTCTTTTGCCATGACATCTTAACTTTTCCTTTAGAAAAGGAAATGGCTCGCTTGATGAAAGAAGGGCAAAAAGCCAAAGTCATTGCGAATCTTCCCTATCATTTGACAACGCCTATTCTTGCCCAATTAGTCCCTCTTCGGGGGTTATTTTCTTCTTTAACTGTCATGGTGCAAGAAGAAGTGGCAAGGCGTTTCACAGCGCAACCTGGCACAGCTGACTATAGTTCGTTTACTCTTTTTTTGCGTTTTTATACAACGCCTCATTATGCCTTTAGTGTTAGCCGCAATTGTTTTTATCCCATCCCTAAAGTCAATTCCGCGATTGTCATTCTTCAACTACGAGAGCCGCCGTTAAGCGGCGAGGATGTCACGACTTTTTTTCAGCTGACACGCACAGCTTTTGAACATCGTCGCAAAATGCTACGAGCGTCTCTTAAGCATTTATTTTCCTCGCAGAAAATTGAAGAGGCTTTAGAGAGCATTGGACAAAACCCACTCGCACGTCCTGAAACATTATCTTTAGAACAATTTCTACAATTGCATGCTCTTCTGTTAAAGGTGGACCCAACGTGACAGAGCCTAGTACTCAACCACATTAGTTTTGCCTAGTGGGGCTGCTTCAAAGCCCGGGTTGGAAATAGCCCAGGGCCGGGACTTAACAAAGAACTATTTTGGGCTTGATATTCATCGCGCCAATTTAACAACACGGCGCCTGTAATAGACTTTAGAGGCATATTTCCCGAAAATGGCGCGAAAAACATCAAGCCCAAAACAGTTCTTTGTTAAGTCCCGGCCATAGGCTAGGAACGAAATGCTTCTAGCAAACTCCAGAAGCTAAATTTGTCGCTCAAGCGGCTTTAGCCGCGCATGGATAGTAGTCGTGGGTGTAGACGCAAGCCGAAACCCACGGTGTATGGTAAAAAAAATGAAGATTGTGTAAAAAATTATGTGCAAAAAAAGGTCATGGTAAGATGATCTCTTATTAACTACAAAAAGAGGTATACCATGACCAAAAAGTATTCTATTGAGAAAAACAAATTATCTAAAGAAGTTATTGAACAAGATGTTGATTTAATGAAGTCTCTTATGAAAACTGCTCTCGAAAATTTTTTAGAAGCCGAAATGATCGAGACTTTGGAAGCAAATAAGAGTGAAAGATCCAAAGAAAGAAAAGGCTATAGAGCAGGTTATTATACAAGGCACTTAGTGACGCGAATAGGCAATATAGAGCTAAAAGTACCAAGAGACAGAGAGGGAATGTTTTCTACCGAGCTTTTTGAACGATATGAAAGATCGGAAAAAGCATTAGTATCAGCTCTAGCAGAAATGTATGTCCAAGGAGTATCAACCAGGAAAGTGAAGGCAATCACAGAAGAACTTTGCGGACATGAATTTTCAGCGACGACAATAAGCAACATCAATAAGAGCTTGGACGAGGACTTAAAGCAGTTTGCAAATAGAAAATTGACAGAAGTTTATCCTTATCTAATTGTAGATGCTCGTTATGAGAAAGTTAGAGAAAATGGGATAGTAAAATCGCAGGCTATATTAATTGCAGTAGGTGTGAATGGAGAAGGTTACAGGCAAGTATTAGCAGTGGAAATTGCAAATCGAGAATCTCACAATAGTTGGAAAGATTTTCTATTGAGATTGAAAGAAAGAGGATTAATAGGAGTTGAGTTGATTATTAGTGATGAGCATGCAGGGCTTAGGAAAGCGATAATGGAAGTATTTTATCAAATCCCTTGGCAAAGATGTTATGTTCATTTCTTAAGAAATGCAATTGATTATTTACCAAGAAAAGCAAACGACGATTGCTTACAAGAATTGCGATGGATCTATGATAGAAAGGATATTAAAGAAGCCAAAACAGATTTGAATATGTGGCTAGAGAAGTGGATGATGAAGTATCCAAAGTTATGTACATGGGTGGAGGAAAATATTTTTGAGACATTAACGTTTTACCAGTTTCCAAAACAACATCATAAGCATTTAAAAAGTTCGAACTTACTCGAGAGAGTAAATGAAGAAATTAAGAGAAGAACACACGTTATTAGAATTTTTCCAAATGAAGAGAGTTGCTTAAGATTGATATTAGCAATTGCAGTTGAGGTTCATGAGGGATGGGTAGATAAAAGATATTTAAATATGGATCTATTAAAAGAGCAAAAGAAACAAGAACAACTGAGCGTTGAAAAAATAGCTTAACCTAATGAGATCTCTTACCAATTTGCACATAATACTTGACACAACTAAAATGAAGCCACGTTAGTGGCGTAGGAAATGTGATGGTGGAGCAATGTTTATTTAAACGAATGCTACGCCACTAACGGGGCTCAAATTTGTTTTGAGGGTAACCGTGGGTTTCGGCTTGCGCCTACACCCACGGCTAATATCCATACGCGGCTAACACCGCTCGTCGCTGAGGGAAAGGATATGGATCAAGCAACATTGAAAAAACAAAGATAAAAATTCCGATTACCTAGCCATATGACGGGACTTAACAGAGAACTGTTTTGGGCTTGATGTTTTTCGCGTCATTTTCGGGAAATATGCCTCTAAAGTCTATTACAGGAGTGGTGTTGTTAAATTGATGCGACGAATATCAAGTCCAAAAATAGTTCTTTGTTGAAGCAGCCCCACTAGGCAAAAACTCATGTGGTTGAGTACTAGGGCGCAGCGGCGCGGCGACTGAATCGTTGCTTTAAGCCTACGCTCATCTCTTAAATTAACGCATAAGGATTTAAAACCATCCCAATAGGCCAAAACTAATGTGCCAGAGTACCAGCTATCACTGTTGAAAAGAATTAATGCGCTTTGAATCTTCGCCAAATAAATCCTAAAACTGCAATTCCAATTAATCCTCCCGCAAAAATGAATAGCCAAGGAAGATAGGATAGAGCAGTTAGCCAATTATAAGGCCAAGCAAATTTGACCTCTTGAGCGGCCAAAAGAGGCATTTCTTGTAAGACTTGCCCCTTGGCTGACACAAGGCGCAAATCTGCCACTGGCTGATCTTTTAAAATAGGAAGCGATAATGGCTGCCGCCAATAGAGCAAGCATTTGACTCGAGGATCTTCGGCAGGATAATATTCTAAGATTAAGGGCTCTGTTAGATAAGTTTTAATAGGACCATTTGCTTTGGGTAATGTCATCTCAAAAGTCTGCGGCCCCCCTTTCAAAAAGATGCGCTGAACTTTGGGTTGATTAAAAGCAGACTCAAATAATTTGATGGCATCTTCAAAAATGGCATTGCGGTCTTGGTAGCCTAATAAAACTACAATTAGCGTTCTTCCCTCTGAGCGAGCAGCTCCCACAAAGTTTTTTTTAGCTTTAGCATGATAGCCTGTCTTAACTCCAATGGCCTTGGAATAATAAAATTTTCCTGGTCGAAGCAATCGATTGGTCTGTAAAAGAGTTGTTGCTGCTTGTTTATTGGTTTTAGGGCGCAAAAAACGGGGTTGTGAGACAATCTCACAAAAAAGGGGATGTTTCAAAGCTTCCTGCGTCATCAAAGCTAAATCATAAGCAGTCGATTGGTGTTGAGGATCATGTAAGCCATGAACATTGCAAAAATGGGTATGGTGACATCCAATTTCTTTTAGATAAGCATTCATTCCTTCAATAAAAACAGGAATGGTAGGTCCTAAATAGTGCGCAATTACATTAGCAGCATCATTTCCCGATGAAATTAGCATACCATATAATAACGTGCGTAAAGAAAGAATTTCCCCTTTTTTAAGTCCAATATGCGTTCCATCAGGCTCTAGCCAATGAGCAGGCAAAGTATAATTAGCTTTACGCTTTGCCTCTTGAGTGAGAGTGACCAAACAATCATTTTCTGCCGTAATGGGCACGTCCCATTTTTCTTCCCCTATCTTTAAAGCATAGAGGGCCGTAGCAATCTTTGTTGTACTGGCAGGGAAATGGGGCATAAAAGCTTGATACTCAAACAAAATATCTCCTGATTGAGCATTCATTAAGAGGGCTGCTTCCCCTTTAACTTCAAATTTTAGAGGTTCAGCTGCCAAGTAGACGCTAAGGAATAAATTAAGCCATCCTAACTTAAAACCAAAATCCTTAATGTGAAATCGCATATCTCGCCAAAATTTTTGCCTTTCTTCTATACCTGAAGTTATCTCTAATCTCAAGTTAAAATTAGTAATAAAATAAATAAATATGACATAAAATTAAAACCATCCGATATGAAATAAAAATATAAATTAATTTAATTGAAATTGTTTAACAAATTAAGTTAAAATAGTAGTTAGATAGCTAAGAGAGGCTTTCTATGTATAATTTGTCGATAATAGAAGAATGTTATAAGAAATTTATTAAAGGATTATATTCCTGGATTCCGGAAGGAATTTATTTTATTAATCTAGAACTTTTGCATCATTTTGATTTATTACACTTTCAACCGCGTGTTGAAAGTAAAGATCCGATTTTGACTCGTTATTTCCAAGTTTTTGAGTCTCCTGAAAAAGTCACTTTACTGAACGACGAATTTGTGATTTGGATCATGCCGGAAAAAGTCGATCGCACTTCTTTAACCTACATCTTAATTGCCTTAAACCGGGAAAATCAAGAGCCTCAATTAGAAGTCGCTTTTATTGCCTCAGGAGTTTATAATTCTTCTAAACTTGTTTTAAAAGTTTTAGAAAGGTTCTTAGTGGAAATTCAAGAAACAGAAATGATTCTTTCTAAATATCAAGATAGTGCTTAAGAATCTAGGGTAAACTTTTAGACGTCCAAGTATTTGATCAAAGACAGCATATTCCCACCCTCAAAACGTTGATATTCTACCTTATCCATCAATCCTATTAAAATATAAATTCCATATCCTCCTAAAGAATTTTCTGATTTCCCGAGAATAGTAGAAACGGAAGGAGGTGGATTGGGAACACTTTCTATGGGGTTAAAAGGAATTCCTTGATCTTTGATGATGATTTTGATTCCAATTTTAGGAGTAGAATGTTTACAGGTAATTTCAATTGTTCCCTTACTTTTAGGATAGCCATAATTAATGATATTAACTAGAGCCTCTTCAGCAGCAAGAGTGAGTTGATCTAAAGCATCTGAGGGAACATGGTGAGATTTTCCATACTCTTTAATAAACTCAAGCATATCATAGAGACGCTCGAGTTCGGCTGGGAAGACTTTATGATACATAGTTGTCAGTCCTTCCAATAAGGAGAACATTAGCAAAATACTCAAAATCAATCCCTACCAGCTATTAATCACATAATCCACAATCTGCTCTGCAAGATATCGATTGAGTGGATGCATAACAGCATCGCGTGCAGCATCGATATCGTTTAATTGACCCAAAGAAAAAATATTCATTTTATCGCGCGTTGTATAATAAGTGTGGTCAAAATCTGTACTAGCGGTAATTTGTGTGGGTCCCCTCACTATTTGGCCTGTTCCACTCTCAATAAGAAGAACTTCAGAGATGGCGGTGACACGTGTTTCCGTTGGAATAATCGATTTCTTTAATCGACCCGTTTTTTTGCGATCATAGCGAAAATCAATATTTTCTTCACGAAATTCAACAAGTTTAATTTTTAGAATGAGATCGCCTCCACAACTTACGTAGCGAAAAGCGCCGGAAGTACTGAGCTTTTTAATGACGTCTGTTGTCAATTCCCCTTTTTGGTCACCCTCGGCATAGGGAACTGAAATCGTTGCATAACGCTGTGATAATTCTCCTCGCCCAAATTGGTATTGACAACCAAATAAGAAATATCCCACTACTACTACAAGTAATAACCCTTTAATCTTGGCAAGGAACATACTGGTCTCGGTGCTTAATGGCGCTATAATGCCACAGTCCAAGAGGTTGCTCCTCCTGCTGGTTAATATTTTCTGGATAAGGCATTTCTCCTTCTATTCCTTCACATATCTGCGATGGCTCGCAAGAACATTGCGCTATTTCCCTTTTCTTTGTTAGGCTATAATGCACATATTCCTGCACTTGAGGTGGTGGCAGAGAAACTTCAGAACAAAAAGGAATATCGCTATATGAAGGAGCTTCTGCACTAACTGGGATTTCTTTTTCTTCCTCACACATTGCAGGGGGCGCAACTTCATCCAAACAGGAAACTGACTCTTCTTCAACATACCCTAAAGAAATAAGACGTGAACGACAAAATTTCGCCACTCGTGTATCTGGAAATTCTTCAATTGAACTTTGGAAATAAATGGCTGCAGCATCAGGTTGCCCTGTGCGCTCATAGAACAATCCTAGATCGCACAATCCTTTTGCATACATTTCTTTAATGCACCAGACAGCCTCTTCGGCAATCGTCACTCGTTCATCACGGGGAAAATCATCTCTAAATTTACGGACATTAAGTTCTGCCAAAGCTAAAATATCAGGATTTTGAAATTCTAATCGACTTTGCTGGACATAGGCATCCGCAATATTGAGATAACAAATTGGAACAATATCATTTTTAGGAAATCGGCGAATCATTATTTGATAAGTTTCTATGCAATTTCGATATTCCCCCATTTTTTTGAGCAAATCAGCTTTAGAATAAAGAGCTTGAATGGCTAATTCATGGTTAGGCAGGGCAGCCACAACTTCATCATAGATGATAAGAGCTGAATCCTGAGCTGACACCCATTTGGGTAAATAACGCATTTTAAAGGGACGTTTTTTCTTTCCCCCCTTAAAATGTTCAGCAATGCAAAATTTATAACGCACCGCATCCTCAAAAAAAGTTGGATGCTGAGAAGCTTTAAGATAATTTGAGAACTCTTCGTTAGCAAAATCATATTCTTTCATCTCAAAGTAACTCACAGCTAAGTAATAAGAGGCCTCGGCAGCCGCATCTGAATCAGGAAAATAAAAAATAACCTTTTCAAATTCGGAGGTAGCACCACGCCAATTTTCGCGATTATAATATTTACAGCCCAAATTATAGCGTTTTGTCAAATAACAATTGGCTTCCTCTTCTGATTTGAAATATTTTGATTTTGGCTTTAATGCATGCAATGAGGGTGAACACAAAGTCAAAGCAGTTAAGATACAAAGAGTTGAAATTAATCTTATTTTCATAGGGAACTCTCAATAGTAAAGTGAAGGATACAAGAGTAAAGGATTCAAGGGAAAGGAAACAAGAAAAATAAATAGACAAATGAGGAATTTATAAACAATTGAGCCAAGATGGTCGGTTTTTTTGCCGCCCATCCTGGCTCTAAATTTCATTTGGCTGTAGTCTTTCAATCACACCAAATAGACACCTCGCCTATCATGCTATCCTGCAATTGCCATAGCTTCTACAATGTCATCCACCGTTTTCTGCTCACGCTCTACGATTTTTTCGCAAACACGTTTGAGTTCATTAAAATAAAGGCTATTGCTTGTAATCAGTCCTTTTTCAGCTTTTTTGCTTAGGCCGCGATCAATAGATTTGCTCTCTAATTCAGAAATTATATTTAAGCATTCTTGAGCTGTGATTTCGCCATTTATAACTTTTTTGCCTAAAAGCTGCTGAAATTCATATAAATCTGGCTTATTGATTTTATAGTCTTTGTTTAGGTTAAAAGGCAAAGAGATCGCTTCTTTTCCGACCTGAATCTCTACCATTCCAGCTGTGTGAGATTGAGTGGATCCCTTGATAAATCGGTTCCACCAACCAGTTGAACGACTGTTAAATTTTACCTTAACACACTCTTTCTTGTTTGGATTCGTATCAATTAAAATGACACTTCCATTCACAAAATCATCAACTTTATTGAGGATAGCATTCCGATGATGAATCGCTGCGCCCCCTCCAAGACCACCCGCCATTGCGCCAACCCAACCTCCTACGCTAAACCCAACCACTGCCCCGGGAATCACACCCAAGGCCACACTCAACGTTCCAAACTTATCGTCGCTAAGTTTTTTTCCATCTTTTAGATCTGTTGAAAGTTCATTTAATAAAATTGTAATATCTTTATTTCTTGCCTGGATATGATCCAACTCTTCTTTTGTGTCATCAATTTTTTGTTCGTATTCTCTTTTTACCTTTGCTTGGGCTTCAATTAACTCCAATTTATTTTTTGCACGCTCTATAGCCAGGATTGATTGACCATAGGCATTATGCTCCTTGTCCTGAGCGCATTCTAAAGCTTGCAACCCTATATCCATTTGCTCGTTTCCTTGCTTGATCACCTTCTGAGCAGCTAGACACTGCTCTTGAATCCTTTTTGCAATCTTAATGAATTTTTCTAGTTTTTCGCTGTCAGTGATCTCAGCTGTTTGAACTAATTTAAATAATTCATCAAATTGCTTTAATGCGCGCATAAAGATTTTATTGGCATTTGCGAATCTTTTCTGACTTAAGTTAAAAGAATCTTTAGCAATGCAAAATTGCTCTTCCGCTTCTTCATATGATTCTGAAGCTTGGGCTTTAAGCTCTTCAATATCTTTTTGTCCTTCCGTCACAATAGCTTTAATTTTTTCCATTCGATCATTCATTTTTTTGACATTTTTACGAATGATGCCTAAATTGGTGTCGACAACTTTAAAGGATTCACCATTCGCTTCTTCAAGCGTTTTCACCATGTCAACACCAGCATTGGCATCATTTAACAGGCTAGCAATATCATTCTTGGAATTGACTGTTTGGTAAATATTCACGACTTCTTTTAAACCCGCAAACGTCGCGATGCTGCCAGTCACAAAATGACCTTGAGCTAAACAACTAATACCCGTTGCAAGCGTAATACCTGCGCAAATTCCTCTATTGCCATGATCGTTAGCCACCTCGGCAAATTTTTTTAAAGCAATGGCCCCTCCAAGCAATATTTCCATTCTAGAGCAAATATGTTGGCCAACCCTTTCCTGAGCAAGAGGAGATTGTTGAAGTTCATGTATAGAGCAAGATAAATCAATACTATTCATAATTTAATAACTTTTTTCTGAGTTTAAGGGATTTAAGACTAAACCATTGAATGCATTTCACGTCTATATTCAGCAAAGAAAAAAAGCTTGTTTTTCTGATTCACCTGAATAACTTCTATTATTCAATAAAAGCACCCTATTCTAATGAAAAAGATGTTAAGATGATATAAATAAAAAATCAAGATTAATACACGACGCAGGAAAACGCAGATCATTTTTTATTATAAATTTTCCTTGATTCTTTATCTTATAATCAATATAATTAAATTTTCCAATGAATATAAAATTCACAACTATTAATGAGATTATCGGATGAAGAGGTATTCAAATTATCAAATATTTGATTTTAAATGGAGGTAATATGAATATTTTAAACTCGGATAACAATTCATTTTTAGACATAACAAATTATGATTGTTTTCCACAAATCGTTAGGTATTTAGGAACAATAGATTTAGTCAGACTATCTAGCTCTTGCAAAACTTTGCGGGTGAGTCAGGCAATCTGGGATACCCTTTCTTACGGATATCATCAACCACAGGGGTCTAGCGCAGATCATTTACTTAAGTATCTTAATACACCTATTGACATCACGATTTATCATTTATCATCAGGCGTATACAGAAGATCTTTATCCAAAAATCACTATAAAATTTATCCTACTACACAATTAATAGATATTCAAAAAGCTGTGCAGGAAACAAGCCAGAAAGACCAAGATGAAGAACATTGCGAAATAAGATTACCAAAAAAAAATCTCATAGGTCCAAACACCCTTCCTTTTTATAATATGTATAAAAAAGAAGAAAAGTCCATTGTTTTATCTAAAGATATCAAGCAAGACTCCTCTGATTTAACAACACAACACACATTTTATTCAATTCCAGCATCCAGCGACTATCCAGCAGAGTATGATATTTCAACATTTCTACAACCTATTTACGAAGCAATTGTGGATGATCCTGACTCTTCATTCTCAAAGCCAGAAGTTGGACCCTTTGGTTTATTTTCTCTAGAAAGGAAAAATTGGAAACCATTAAATTCAATAGAGTTTTTTCGAAAAAATCATTTCTTAGACAAAGAAAAAGAAATTGGCTCTCTAAAGGAAAGAGCGCTCTTAGTCATTACAGATATTTCTCATACAGAAAATGATAAAAACACCCCTATCCCTTTACAGGATTTATCCGAAGCAGATAATGACAGATATGTTTGTTTTAGTTTTTAAATAAACGTCACAATGTTTAATTTATTTAAATTAAGCCTTTTTTTTTCTAATAGCAAGAGTACAATGTCCCTCTCTGATTATTCGATCGTTAATCTTGAACTTTGCAAGAAGCTCATCAACTTCTTTATTAGCAATTCCATGAAAATGATTGTTGTGGTAAGCGGTTTGTCTTACTTCAAGAAGCGCTGTTAAAAACCCTAGTCTTGTGATCTTATCATCCACTCCAGCTTTGACTAAAAATCCATTGATATATTCAATATCATCTAAATTAGCATTAGCATGAGAAAATTCTGATTGTGCGCCTCTCATTTTAGACTCTATCTGCTCGATTTCTTTTTGCACTTCAATGTTTTCCTGCTCTAATTGCTTTACTCTATTGTGTAATTCATTATTCTTTACAGAACCATCTTTTAATGATTCTCCTTGGTGCTTGAGTTGTTGAATTTTATCATTTTTTGCTTGACTGTCTGCTTTTAATTGATCTTGCCTTGCTTGTAATTCGTTCATTAAGCGATTATTTGACGCAAATGCTGCTTGCCTGCTAGAGACACGAGAAGGAGGCATGACACCTGGCCATTCGGCATCTCTTGCTATTCTTTGAATGACAATCCAATCTCTTAAGCGGTCATTAAATTCACTTGCCCATTCCCTAATGCCTTTAGAAGTTTTATCCTCAGTGATAAATTTTCGACTCTCAGCTTCGTCAATGCGGAATTTAAGCATTTGAGATCGTGTTGTTTGATAGGCAGCCTCTGCTTGAGCTTCTGGTGTTGATGCTTTTTTAGTAGCTTCAAGTGCCGCTTGTTGAGCTGTCTGATATTCTGCTCTCAGCTTATCAATATCAGCTTGACGCACTTCAACTTTAGCTTCCTTGGAAGGAGAAACAACCGACGCCGTAGCTCCCCAAAATTGAATAGAGCTATCTTTAGTTCTTACTCCTAAAGGCATTGAACTTGCATCATCTTGAAAAACCTCATACTCTTTTTCGAATTCATCAAATACGTCTCGTACAGGTTGACCTTCTTGCCCAATAGTATAAACGAATTGGTCGCATTCAAATTCCCTCACTAATATCTTCTTATGGGAATCATTGGGATCTTGAATTGTTTTTCTAGGATGTTCGCTATCCATTTTTGTTGAATATGTAATAGGCTTTCTTTCATAAGTTCCAGCCAAATCTTTAAAATAGAGCTTAATTTTTCCATTTGGAGCTTCTTCTACTTTTACCAAATCACCACAGCAAAGTTGGTCATTTTGATTTGCAAATGATATGGCTGTTTTGGCTAAATTTCCATATCCTGCAAGCTCAAAACCATCTCTTGAGAACCAGGTGATATTTTTAGCAAATTGATTGTCTTTTTTATATTTCCTATCTTCTAAGTGGGTATCGTGCCGGAAGAAGGATTTTCTATAACAAGCTGTGGCATTTCCGCCTCCGCCATAAATAATAATATTTTTTGGAACTGCTCGTTCTTCTTTTGCTGTAAGCATAAAGCTGTTGCCATCTACTATAGGGGTATAGCCTAAGGCAGGATTAAATTTGGTTAAGTAATTGAAAGAGGGAGCAAGTTGCGCTTCTGTTAATTTCCTTGCTTCTCCGAAACCCGCACATACATTGATTTGATTTGCATAAACTTGCTTATTGATAAATTTATCTTCAATAAGGACAATTTGCCCATTTGCAATTTGGGGGGTGTCATACATATTAGAAGCAACGCGTAAGGAATGATAAGCTTCATCTTTCTTCGGCATCGTCTCAGCTACAAATGTCTGAAAAGATTTAGTAAATTGTTCATGGGATAAAGTATCTGGTAAGCCTAATTTTTTTTTGTTAGCTGCAAAAGGTTTCTCTTCTTTAATTCTCTCAAGAAACGATAAAATAGCCTTAGGCGAAAAAGCTTCCTCGACTTGACTTTCTGATAGAGTGGGATTTAGAGTGGCTAAACGTAACAGCTTAACTAAAAAGATTCGAGCCTCGTGATCTTGTGATTGCTTCTTCTCCGCTAATTCCTCATAGAACTTGGTAGCAGCTTGGTCAAATTTTTTCGCTGGTTTCTGCGCCGATGCAGAATCATTAACCACCTCATTTAGAAATATCTGAAGAGCTTCGGCAAATTTTGTATGAGATACATCTTTTAAGCCTAATCTTTGTTTGAGAGGTGTAAAAGATTCTTCTGTTGTGGTCATTGCAAGAAGCGATGAAATAGCAGCAGTCGAAAAAGCTTCCTGAACTTTATTCTCTGATACACTTAGTAACTTAGCTAAAAGAGTTCGATCCTCTTGATCTTTTGGTGACTCTCCTGTTAAGTGCGTATATAAATTGGTAGTGGCTTGGTCAATATTCTGCGCCGATGCAAGAGAATCATTAACCACCTCATTTAGAAATATCTGAAGAGATTTGGCAAATTGTGTATGAGATACATCTCGTAAGCCTAATCTTTGTTTGATAGGTGCAAAAGATTCTTCTGTTTTGGTCATTGCAAGAAGCGATGAAATAGCAGCAGTCGAAAAAGCTTCCTGAACTTTATTCTCTGATACACTTAGTAAATTAGCTAAAAAAGTTCGAGCCTCTTGATCTTTTGGTGGCTTTCCTGTTAATTGCGTATATAAATTGGTAGCGGCTCGGTCAATATGAATAGGCGCTTTAATTGGTTTTTCTGATAATTTCATCTGAATATTCACTCGACTACTAGCCTTTTTAACTTCCCACTTCTTGTCTTTCGGGTCTTTTTTTTCTACTGATAAAATCCGAGAGCCAAGAATAACGGGAGCCTCGGTATTGCTTAAATTAATCAAATTAGATTGATATAAAAACCGAGCATTAACATGCCGATTTTCCTCATAATTTTCTGTTGTAGTAAAATCTTGAGGATTAGAGGGAGCACCTCCGCGTTCTAATAAGCTATAAGTTTGAGCTAATGTGTAATCATGCTTCCAATTACCTGTATTGCTAGCTAACATAAGGACATCAGGAAGAGCATTTTGATCTTTTTCGAGCAATGCACTTGTTTGCTGGTGAGACTCTTTATGTATATCTAGCCAATATTCAGTTGCAGCATCCCCAGCTCCAACTACAATATTTTTAACATGAACAACCGGTTTTTTTACCACCCTCTCCTTTAAGGTTTGAGACAAATTTCCCATTCTTAGTTCAGCACTTTGTAGTTCATCATAATTATTTTCAAAACGTTCAATTTCAATTCCTTCTTTAGATAAATTTTTTTCAGATAAAATGGGTTCTTTTTTAGCTTCTTCTAACGCTGTTTCCATTTCTCTAACTTCTATTTCTCTCCTATAGATATTTGATACTGCTAGGTCGCCAGCATGAGCGCTATGGATATCTCTTTTCATCCAATCATTTTTATCATTTGTACCTTTTGTATAAACAGCATAAGCAGTATTCATCAAATCTAAAATTTTACTAGAGGTGTCTTTTTGCCTTTCCTCAGGACTCATTTGCGCTAAATAATCCTTTAAAATCGTAACCCTTTTTGCCTTGAAATCAACGAGAGAACAAACTTTCTGTCGATTTAATATCGTGATCACTCGGTTAATATCATGAGTCTTAAACTTATGTTGTTTTTCTAATCCTACCTCTCTTCCTAAGAGATTGACCTGTTTTTCTGAAGTGCTTTTCTTTTTAGCTTTTATAGGTCCTAATTCTAGCCTAGCACCCGACGAGCCTGTTATTTTGGGAGGTATATTAAAGCTTGGATCCATAAATATACTCCTATTTAAGTTGTGATTTAATTTATAATTATTTAAAAAATTTAACAATAAAGCAAATATTTTATTTTATAAATAATATTAAATTTTAATAAATAATTAATTATAAAAACAAAATTGAATAAAATTATTAATAATTATATGTTTAAAAAAATAATTTAAATTTCTTATATATATTATTATAAAACAAAATTTATTTATTATATAGTCATAACACCGCAATAATTATAATTATTTTTTAATGTTAGCTAAAAATAGAAACAGTTGTATTTGAGAAAGGAGCATGGTTCAATTGAAGGGAACATGTTTATGCCGTCCTTTCAGGACTCGATGTCTTTTTGATAGAACCCAGGCCTCCGCTTCGCTGCAACCTGAGCTGTAACATGACGGCCCTTCAAGAGATGTTTAAGTCCCTCTTCTATAGTCCCTAAATCATCTTTTTGTTAAGGCCTAAAGGGCCGGCCTATTACAGCCCAAGTCGCAGCGAAGCGGAGGCCTGAGTTCTATCAAAAAGACATCGAGTCCTGAAAGGACGGCATAAACATGTTACCCAAAATTCAATTTTTTTAAACCATGCCGAGAAAGGAAATAAAATTCTTCCAAATAAGGAAACTGGACATAAAATTTGTTCTAAATAGATAAAAAGTTCAAATTAGGGAATCAGAAGCAATCAAGCTTTTAAAAATAGATTTTAATCCTTCACCTTACGCAAACGAGGTTAAAGAATCAGTGATATCCCTTAAGGTTTTTTTTCCATCGTGAGTCGAAGTCTATTCAATTGCCATCACACAGCTTATTTCGATCACTTTTTGTTTGAATTGATCGCTAAGAGTGACACCTCTTTGGCTTTCAATATGCAGAGTAGCAATTGATTTAGCGGCCGTGTGAAAGTGAATTTGTATAGGGGTCATTCCTTGATACTGTAAAAAGAGCTGTTTTAATTGCAAGATATGGCTGAGGCGTGTCCGATTGGCATCTAATTTAATAGAAAGGGATTTCATTGGTGTTTGCTCTTTTTTTGCTAAAGATTTCGATTTATTAGCTGCTTCCTGCATCTTAGAAGATGAAGGCTTTGCTTGCGCCATTCGCGTAATCTGGTGTTTTGCCTTATCAAAGGCTTTATCGCAAGCCTCAATCATGCTCTCATCTGCCTTGGTCAAATCATCGAGCCAACGACAAGATAAACGCAATTCCTCTCCTTTTTTATCTACTTGCAAAACAGCATAAAGAAGTTGATTTTCGCGTAAAAGATGATTTTTTTCCTCATATAAATCGGCCCAAATCGGGAGTTCTTGCCGTTCAATTCCATCGCTGATCATTAAGATGCCAAATTTCTTTTGCGATTTTGAAGCAACTCGAATTTGAATTGACTCTACAATGAAAGCTGAGCGAAAAACAGCCTCATGATTCATTTGATCAAGCCGACGAAGAGGAATACAGGATAAGCGTTGCAAGATATGCTTGTATTCATCCATCGGATGACCAGTGAGGAAGAAGCCTAATAGCGCTTTTTCTTTGAGTAAGATTTCTTGAGAAGGGGTGGAACGTTTGACATCAGGGGGTTGACTAAACCTAGCTTCATTACTATCTCCCATTAAAGAAAAAAGCGATAAGATACCAAGTGATTGCTCTTTTTGCTCTTTCGAGACGGCTTCATAAATCGGATCGATACTTAGTACCAGGGCATCGCGCGACCATCCTGTAAAATCAAAACATCCTGCTTCCACTAAATTTTCAATGACTTTTTTGCCCACTTTTTTCGTATCAATTCTCTTAAAAAATTCATAAAAGCTCTTAAAAGGACCTTGACGCTGCCGTTCTTGAATGATCGCTTCGACAACGCCTGCCCCAACACCTTTGATGCCTGTCATAGCAAAACGGATTCCCTGCTTGGTGGCCTGAAAAGCTTCTCCAGCTTCATTGATATCAGGAGGCAGCATAGAGATACCCATGCTTTGACATTCGCGAATAAATTTAGCCACCTTAGTTAAATCATCGCGAGCACATGTCATCAAAGCAGCCATCCATTCGCCAGGATAGTTGGCCTTTAAATAAGCTGTGACATAGGAGAGATAACCATAAGCGGCAGCATGCGATTTATTGAATCCGTAAGCGGCAAATTTCTCCATTTTGTCAAAAATCAACATAGACGTTTCTTCGTCAATTTGATTTTCCATGGCTCCTTGGCGAAATTTCTCGCGCTGTTTTGCCATTTGATCCATGTCCTTTTTTCCCATGGCTCGGCGCAAAACATCCCCTTCGCCAAGCGAAAAATTGGCAAGCTTGCTGGCAATTTGCATGACCTGTTCTTGATATACCATGATGCCATAAGTTTCTGCCAAAATCTCCTTCATCCATGGATGATCGTAGTCAATAGGTTCACGGCCATGCTTACGATTGATAAAGGAGGGAATCATGTCCATGGGTCCAGGGCGATAGAGCGCACCAACAGCGATAATTTCTTCAAAGCGATCGAGATGCAGCTGCCGAGCCAAATCTTGCATTCCGCCCGATTCTAATTGGAAGATTCCCATTGTTTTTCCCTGATTGAGCAAATCAAAGGTAGGTTTATCATCCAAGGGAAGGTTTATCCAATCAATTTTATGGCCCGTACTTACTTCAACAGCATTGATACACACTTGAATAGCTGTCAGTGTCGTAAGCCCTAGAAAGTCCACTTTCAGCATACCGACAACTTCAACGGGTTTCATTGAAAATTGTGTGACAGGCATCTCAGAATCTTTGGAATTGCAAATGGGAATGAGATCGGTAAGAGGCGCACCGCTAATGATAATCCCGGCAGCATGGATACCGGTATTGCGAATCGATCCTTCTAAAATGCGTGCCAAATCAATTAAGTGTGCAACTTCCTCATCGGTTTCATAAAGCATTTTGAGATCCTGATCTTTTTCAAGAGCTTTATCTAAAGTGATATTGAGATCCTCGGGAACAAGCTTGGCGATTTCATTTACCTTGGATAACGGCACACTCAGTACTCTGCCTACATCCTTTAACGCCATTTTGGCCTTCATCGTTCCAAAGGTAATGATTTGGGCAACATTATTTTTGCCATATTTCTGCAGAGTATAATTGATCACATCGCCACGGCGATCCATGCAGATATCAACATCAATATCGGGATAAGAAATACGTTCGGGGTTGATAAAACGTTCAAAGAACAAGTGAAAGCGCAAAGGCTCGATATCCGTCACGCCAATTAAATAAAGCACAATTGAACCCGCTCCAGATCCTCTTCCAGGTCCCATAGGAATGCCATTACGTTTGGCCCAATTGATAAAATCCCAAACAATTAAGAGATAGTCGCTCATTCCTTTGGGAATAATAATGCTCAACTCATATTCCAGTCGCTCGCGCACAATCTGCATTGGATCGCGATCTGGGTAAATTTCTTTTACTTTTGCTAAACGTTCGGGAATATAGCGCAGAGGAATCCCCTCTTCACATAGCTGTCTTAGAAACTTTTCTACTGCTTCGCTTTGTTCGTCTTTTGTATAAGTGCTTTTATTTAGAGTGGGAGGAATGTAGACAGGATAATGCTTTGTTTTAAAATCCATCTCGACATTGCATTGTTCTGCAATCTTGACTGTTTGCTCTAAAACTTCAGGCATATCAGCAAATAATTCATGCATCTGCTGCGAGGATTTAAAATAATACTCATGGGAAGGGTAAGTTTGCCGTTTGGGATTGGGTAGGCGAAATTTTAGATTACCATAAGCATCTTTTTCCCAAATTTCACATGGCTCTCCTGATTGAATATTCAGCAAAATTTCATGAGCACGCCAATCTTCTCGATTGAGATAATGAACATCATGAGTAGCAACTAAAGGAATCCCATGTTGATGACTTAAACGAATTAACGCCTCATTAACTTTTTGCTGTCGATGAATATAGTCTTGGTATTGTTGAATGAGCCAAGATTCTTGATGTAGACCATCAGCCTGTATATCATCTGGGTGCATGGTATGTCGCTGCAAATCTAAATAATAGTCATTGCCAAATAGCTTACGGCAATTTGCCACGTAAGTTTGCACGCTTTCTTCAGTTCCTTGCAAAATTTCATGCGCTAAACGGGTCCCCAAACTTCCATCTAGGCAAATAAGCCCCTCTCGATATTGCTCAAGCAACTCATAGTCGATCCGAGGATAATAATAAAATCCTTCTAAATAACCAATAGAAGAGAGCTTGCATAAGTGGTGATATCCTTGTTTATTTTTAGCTAATAAAGGAAGATTGTAGGCCGCTCTCATCCCCGGCATCTTTATCTTGTTTGAGCGTGATTGAGGAGCTACATATAATTCGCACCCCAAAACAGGCTTTATTTTCACTTCTTTACAAGCCTTATAAAAATCTACTACACCAAATAAATTTCCATGATCTGTTAAAGCCAAAGTAGGCATTCCACCTTCTGCAGCTCTTTGAACAAGATGAGTAACTGAAGCTGAAGCATCAAGAATTGAATATTGAGAATGAACGCGCAAGTGGACAAATAAAGGCATGACTAAACACCTTATTAAAGAATTGAATGAAGATTATCCACTCTTCTATGTTCGCGCTTCTTTTGGTTTAACGTGAAGAGAGGGAGAAGGCTCATCATTTGAAGAAGAGGATTTATGGCGAAAATGAGAAGCCGTAACAGACCATAGAGGGACTAACAAGAGAACGGCGATAATACAACAACATAAAAGAGTCCAATAAAACCCTTCCCATCCCAACTCTTGCGCAATTAACCCTAAGGGATAGCCTGCACAAGCCGCTCCGACATAAGCAAATAAACCAACAAAACCATTAGATGTGGCTGCTGCTTCTTTATGCGCAAGCTCAACTGCGGCTAACCCAATCAACATTTGAGGTCCAAAGATAACGAATCCAACGCAAAACATAATCATGGAATCAAGAAAGGCATATCCTTCAGGGATAAGCCAGAATAGAGCAATAAAAAGAAACATCCCAACAGCAAATAACACATTGACAGGCCCTCTTTTAGCTCCAAAAATTCGATCTGAAGACCAGCCGGCGGCTAAACTTCCAAAAAATCCTCCTACTTCAAAGAGTGATACACAACCATTGGCTCCAATGCTGCTATATCCTTTCGACTCTACAAGAAATAAGGCCGTCCAGTCATTAATCCCCATTCGCACTGCATAGACAAAAAAGTAAGCAACTCCAAGCAGCCAAATATAGGGGTTTTTCACGACATCATCAATCAAAATTCTTCTGGTCGAGATCTCTTGGCCATTTTCAGATTCTATTTTATCATTAGAATCATTTCGGTATTTTTCAATCGGAGGAAGACCTAATGATTGAGGGGTGTCGCGCAAACGATTAATCAGAAAAAATCCCACTAAGATACAAAGCACTCCCGGGATATACATAGCATAACGCCACCCATAATACTGCAGCGCAACTCCTGCAATCCAAGGAATGAGAAAGCCTCCCACGTTGTGTGATACGCTCCATGTAGACCACCAAGATCCACGTTCTGAATGGGAATACCATTGGGTCAAAAAGCGTGCACAAGGAGGAACTCCAAAGCCTTGAAACCATCCATTCAATCCCCAAAATAAAGCGAAGAAAAACAGGGAAGAAGAAAGACCAAAGCAAATATTAAAAACACCTGTTAACATGAGCCCAAATGCCATCATATAACGGGGATTTGTCCGATCTGCAATCATGCCGCTTGCGAATTTACTTATTCCATAACTAATTGCAAGGATAGTTCCTAAAATTCCCAACTGACTTTTATCAAATCCTAGGTCTTGAATTAAACCCGGCATTGCAAACGTAAAACTTTTCCTAGTAAAATAATAAAAGGCATAGCCAATAAACATAGAATAAAGAATACGAATACGCCAATACTTATAGTCGTTTATAACTTGCTCTTTATCTTGAATCTCAGGAAGATACGGAGCAGGTTGTAGCAATGCGAGCAGTTTATTCACACGTGTTCTCCTTAAGTTCTATTATCAGTACGATACTTGATAGATAGTCGTACATACACTCCATTACAGGTTTCTCTTAAATAGGATTGGCTAACTTTTTGCTCTTTTTTCTCATTGTCAAATCATAAGCAATAAGAAGAAATTTAGCAATCAAACACGCTAATCCTTAATCTGCTAAAACTAGAAAATAGAAAGGAAAAGCTAGATTCTGTCAAGATTTTTCCATCTAGAATTAATTCTTTGTTAGATAAACAACTAGGACAGTGAATTTCACTCGCGCTCTAAATTCATTAATATTAAGGCTTAAGCAAATAAATAATGATTATATTTTATATTTAATAATAAATCAATAAATTACTATAAATAATTGTAAAATTTGAGTCTAAATTAAAATAATTCCTTTGTTAATAAATAAAATGTTCGCTCAAAAAGAGGAATTGTTTTAGCATGGCGATTCCATAGCAAAAGTTGCCTTTAAAACCCGAGTTTGGGTTGAAATGTCGAACAAAGCAAAGGAAACAAGTGAAAATTTTAGTGAAAGTGGAATCCCCTCGATTTCTGATTGACGTTAGGCCTCTAATCTGTTAGAAATGGTTGAAATAGAAACATTAAGGTTTTAAGACAATTTTCTCATGATCAGGCTTACTCTTCATGCTCAATCTAAACCTGAAATTCATTTATTCAATAAATCGACAATTTTAATTGGATCAGAGGCAAGTCACGTAGATCTTGTTCTTTCAGATTCAGATATTCAACCGATTCATCTCAAAATTATTGAACAAAATGGATTTCCTATTCTCATTAATCATGTGAATGATCCGTTTGTTTCAGTCAATGGACATCCATTTGGCAAAAAGTTATTGAATTCAGGCGATATCATTGTCGTTCATCAAGCAACCTTATTGTTTGAAAATCTCAATACTGCGCCCATTTCTAGCAGTGATAAAGTGAAAGAAGAGGCGCTTGCTTCATTATTAGAGAATAAAATCAGACAAAAAGAGGAAACAAGTCATTTCTCTGCTCCTGCTCCTTCGTTAGAAAGTCCTGATTTATCTTCTTTTTCTTTTCCATTTGAGCAGGAAGTCGAAATATTGGGAGAAGAGGAGCTCCAACAAGCTTCACTTGATAACTATCTCAAAGAATTAGAGTTAATGCAAGAGGCGTCTCCTGGGCTATCTGTAGAAGAACAAAAGCAATTTGAACGCAAAAAAACGGTAAGTTTAAAAGATGATTATTTAAGAGATTTGGAAGATGATAATCAGAAAGGAGAAAAAGAACCTTTTGAGCATTCGAAAGACCCTAGCCACCTTTATCAAGCTTGGAAATGGATTTTGCTATTTATTTTTTCTTTACTTGCCATTTCTGGAATCATAGGAACTATTATTTATTTTAGTGTAAGCGATAAAAAGGAAGCACATGAAACAAAAGCAGCTCAAGGAGTAGCAGATGTGACGATGGCTTTAACTCATGCGCAGCTCAATCGCTTACAGCCTCATAATCATAATTGGTCAGATGTCGATTTTTTAAAAATCAATTTACAGACGATTTTGTCGGACACTTTGTCTTATGCTACTCAAATTGATGCACAAGGTCAATTTAACTGCTGTCCTTATAGTTTGCGTATTTATACCAGTAGTGATCTTTCCCATTTTCTATTGATTGCCCAACCGGCGCCAAGCCTCCTCAATTGGTTGATTCCTCAATCTTTGATTGTGGTTGATTCGCACTTGATGGAATTGCGCATTTTGAAAGATGCAAGAAGTTTAAATCGCTTATTAGCAAATCCTGATCCTTTAGATGGACTTAATGGAAAGGAAATCACGTCTTTAATTAAACAAGGAGGGTTGATTCGCCTTTCTACTCTTGCTAATGAATCAGGTTATTTAGACTTCGCACCTCCTAAAAACCTTGCATGGGTACGCCCTGGAGCTGAGAATTTAATTTATAATGCTCCGCGTTATTATCGATTAGGTCATCATATTGTACAAAAGGCTATGGCATTGTCTACTTCGAAGGGTTCGAGTCAAGAAGTAGCTACTTTGAAAGAAGATGTTGAAAACCTTGCTTGGCTTAATCATTTTACTTTGTATTCAGATCAAGGCAAAAAATCTGCCTTACTTGTACGTCAAGGATTAATGATGTTTGCGCCTTCAGACAAGATACTGTTTGGTTATCTACTTTTTAATGCTCAAGGTAAAATTCATCAAGTTCACCTGCTTAAAGAGGAAGAAGAAGGAAAAGAATCGGTCACACATGCGATAAAAGAGAATGACATCATTGCATTTCAGACTTCTGCTGATATAGTAGCCAATGAGAACAGCAAAAAAAATGCTGAAGACTCTACTGTCGATATCAATCATCCTATTTATATTCAACTTCATTCCCTCATGATAGCTCGAGAAAATGAATTGAAGCCTTTGATTGTTGCTCTTTCCAACCTTGTCAATCAAGACTTGCAAGTCCCTTGTACGCAATTTCAAGTGGAATTTCAAAATTTATCACACACCTATTTAATGGCAAATGCCAAACATAAACAAGTCATTAAAGAGACGCTCGATACTCTTTATCATCAATATGAAGATATTCCGATTCATCAATTTCTGGGCTTTATCAAAGCTTTGCATTTGGAACAGATCATTCAACAAGATGATCAATCTTTGTCAGTCGTAGATGAAAATTGCCAGCAAAATATGGAGCTTCTATTCACTTACATGGATAATAGTAAATCGTTAGCAGAACTTGATAATTTTGTTCATATTGCGAGTACTTGGTTAAGTTTCGATTACATCAAAGATCCTCATGAGTTAATGAAATATCAAAATCTTTTGCGTAATCAACTACTTGAGCAACTCGAAAGGTACTTGCTATCGCAAAAAAAACATTCTTTTGTCAAAGCTGAGGATAAAGAAATTTTACAGCGGATTCTTGGCCAAGAGCGTTTGATCAAGCCTGAAGAAAAAGATTTTTTTCTGAAAGAATTCGAAGAGATTATAGCATCTCAACAGCCTGAATACTAGGGAGCGTACCTAAAAGATTAGCCATTGTATAATACAAGTGATTGTCAACATTCCTGCATAATTTTGAGCTTTCATTTCGTATCTTATTCCAATACGCCTAAATCGTTTTATAAACTGAAAAAAATTTTCTACCAAGCAACGCTCTCTGTAGATATGTTTATCATGTTCAATTAGTTCAGCTCTTGATACTTTGCTGGGTATGACAGCTTGACTTCCCATCTTTTCTATAAAATCTCTGATTTCATTTGAGTCGTAAGCTTTATCAGCTATAACATTTTGTGGATTTTTTCCAGTGAGTAAAAGCTTCATTTGAGTGCTCTCGTGTACTTGGCCTTCTGTTAAGACAAAATCGATGCAACGACCTAATCCATCTGTTACTGCATGAATTTTTGTGGTTGTTCCGGCTCTTGATTTTCCCAGGGCTTCTTCGGCTTTTTTTTTATCCTACAAGCATTTTGATGCGCTTCAACAATTGAGCTGTCTACAGAGTAATTTTCCTCATCAATTTCATCTTTTAAAGCTTGCCAAATCGTTTGCCAAATTCCAGCCTTTGTCCATCGATTAAAGCGATTATAACATGTGCTCCAAGGACCATACTTGGGTGGTAGATCCCTCCAAGCGGCTCCTGTTCTTAAAACCCAAATAATGCCTTCTAAAATCTTACGATGAGGCCGACTTGGTCTGCCCCAATATCCTCGTTCTTTTGGCAATAAAGGTTTTATTTTTATCCATCTTTCATTAGTTAATACTATCCTACTCATTCAAATTTCCCCCTTGTTTTATCAGAGAAAATTATAAATCATAAGAGTTATTATTTTAAATCTTTTAGGTACGCTCCCTAGTACTCAACCACATTAGTTTTGTGTATTTAGACTGCTTCAAAGCCCCGGGGTTGGGATGAGATGATTCTCTTGTAGTCCTTCCAGATTACATGACGAGGGCTAATCTAACCCAGGGCTAGGGTGTTCATTTTGTGCAAAAAATGAGCTTTATTTTCACAATAATTGGCATAGTTGAATTGAAGGTCGCATGTTTATGCCGTCCTTTCAGGACTCGATGTCTTTTTGATAGAACCCAGGCCTCCGCTTCGCTGCGACCTGGGCTGTAACATAACGGCCCTTCAGGCCTTAACAAAAAGATGATTTAGGGACTATAGAAAAGGGACTTAAACATCTCTTGTTAAGGCCTGAAGGGCCGTTATGTTACAGCCCAGGTCGCAGCGAAGCGGAGGCCTGGGTTCTATCAAAAAGACATCGAGTCCTGAAAGGACGGCATAAACATGCGACCTTCAATTCAACTATGCCAATTATTGTGAAAATAAAGCTCATTTTTTGCACAAAATGAACACCCTAGCCCTGGGTCGGGACTTAACAAAGAACTGTTTTTGGGCTTGATATTCGCCGCGTCAATTTAACAACACCACGACTGTAACAGGATTCAGGGGCATATTTCTCGAAAATGACGCGAAAAATATCAAGCCCAAAAACAGTTCTTTGTTAAGTCCCGACCCAGGGCTAGATTAGCCCTCATCATGTAGTCTGAAGGACTACAAGAGAATCATCTCATCCCAAACCCGGAGCCTGTGAAGCAGCCCCAATAGGCAAAAACTAGTGTGGTTGAATTGACGTAAGTGGGTCAATATTAACATAATATGAACCCATTAAAAAGAGCAACAAATCTAAAAATTGGCTGTTTGCTGCTTGTTTTTATTCGAAATCCCCTTTTAAGATCTATAGTTAATTAAGATTGAGTGTAGCTTGTTTCACACAAGGATGATCGGAGACATCTCCTGTTTGTCGTGTATTTGCAGTGAAACAATGAGATGTTTTTGCAGTGAAAGTTCCAGAAGGAGAAGAGAACAGGATCCAATCTAAGAGCCCTTTTGGTTCATTAATAGGCACCACTGATGGCCCTGCACCTATTTGCCAAGAAATAGGAATAGTTGATTTCACTTTATTGATATTATTAAAGCAATTATTATCATTCATATCTCCAATGAGGATAGCGTTCGAATTAGGAAAAGCAGCACGGTATGTATTGATAAGATTGTTTACAAGCTCATCATAGAGGATCTCTCTTTGCCCTGGATCAAGTTCATTCATCTTTCTGCAAAGATGAGCATCGACAACCAAAACTTGACTGCCCGTGATTTTCGATGTAAAGATAGCCCATGTTGCAATTCGGCTGAATGGACCGTAAGGATCTTTTCTATCTTTAAAAGGTCCACCTATATTGTTATGAGCGTTGCTCACTCGCAATGTTAGCTGAAATGTAACCGCGCTTTGATTTTGTAGCTTTGATTTTATTTCATTGGTCAATACCAAATTCCAGTTTTCCATAAGCTGATTTGCCATATTTTGATAGAGAGTACTCCCCAAACTTTCTTCTAAACCAACTTCTCGAATCCATTTATTAGAATCATAGAATATTGAACATCTTTCATTTTCTCCACTGTCTGGAATGCCACCCCGCGGCTTGCCTTGTATCAGCTCATAAAAAACCGCGCTGCCCTGCTCCATTGATTTTTTTCTCAGAGCATCAAGAAAACGATTGTCAGCGGAAGTGATGGCTTCTTGACAACCAATGAAATCTGGAAGTATGCTAACTTGTTGTAAAAATAAATTATAATTTTTGGTGAGAGTAGAAATATTGCCACCCATATTGAAGGTCCATATGTTCACTTCTTCAGCATAGGAAAACAGATTTGTAAAAAGTGAGAAAATTAAAATATTCATTCTAAAGATTGTACAGAAAAATCTACTCATGCTTGATCTCTTTGCTATTTTTTCAGATAATTCGCTTTTAATATACATATCCTAATATTTTAATTTTTATGCAATCATTAATCTCAGCCTGAAGGGCTGTAATTGCAAAAGACCAGGGCAACGCCTGGGTATGAGTAAGCTGTGTTATGCAGCCTGAAAGGCTGCAAGTGTCAAATTTTTTTAGTAAAAAACCCCTGGATTTTGAGCCATCAGTTAAAAGAACCTCTTTTAAAAAGCCAACTTAATTTAAAATAAAAGGAAAACAGTTCTAATAATTAGTTGTTAAATATTTTTTTTGTTTTATCATCCTATCCCGGGGCTTTGCAGCAGTTCCAATAGGCTAAAACTAATGTAATGGAGTAACTAGAAAAGTAATTTAATACAGATCCCCTACCGCTACTTCTTCTTCTCTTCCTTTTTCAGTTTTTGAATTCTGCGGCTCAAAAGCTAAAAGAGCAAAAGAAACACACTGAGAATATCTCTCTGTTAAATAACTCGCTAAAAATAAAATGAGATCTTCGAGACGATTTGCAATGCCAATCCCCTGACCTGGGTCTAAAAAATGAAAGGGAGCCTGAAGATAAAGACCCAGTGCATGGTGAGTAGTAGCGCCAGAGACTCCTAATAGATATCCCCTGTCATTTTGATTTTGAGCAAGTTGTTTCAGTTGGAAGATGAGTTCTTGAATACTAAAAGCATTCTTACCCAATTCTTGGCTATCAGGAATACGTTGAACGATTTCTATATTTGCATTTTTTAAAATGCCTGTAGATAAGAACTCTAAAGAATGGGTGGGTTTTAATTCGTAAGCCAATTTATAGGATGCTTGTAAAAAACGTAAGCGATCTGTTTGTTTTTCTAAAAACGCCTTATCTGATTTAAACAGATAAAATTCTGCTCTATTTTTAACACTCATTATTGCATTAAGCGCAAGGGGGAAAGGAGAAGATTTTGTAGGGGAATGTGTTTGAAAAAATTGATTAAAATAATGAATAACCGTGCCAGTACAAATTCCCTCCCCAAGCAAAAAATTGTTAATTTCAGAATTTGACAAGTTAGAAAAGCATGAATTTGGCATTAATTGGCATAGGATACTCAAATTCGTCCAGCCGCTAAGGACTATCCACCTTCTCAACTGTAAGGAAGAAGCTTTTTGCAGTGCGTCGTTATTAAAATGGGCAATAAATTGATCGATGTGAAGAAGGATGAGTTTCTCTTGAGTATTGTTTCTAACAATTCGCTTCCCATTAGGCAAGGCATATTGTATTTTCTTTTTCCAAAAGGCACTCAGCATAATGCTGTTATCAAGAGAATCACTAGAATTAGAGTTACAGGATATAAGATTCATGAGAGCCTCCAGATGCAGGTCTATTAACTATTAACATAAGGATTCAAAACTGAATAATAGCTTTACTTAGGAATTAAACTTCGATAGTGATTAGTCCCATTATAATGAAGCAAAATAGGAGGTTTCTTAAATTTTGATAAACCAATTTTTGAGTCAAATCTCCAAGACATTTTAGTATTTTGTGTAAAAACTAAAAAGGGCACTTTTAATTTTTCTGAAAGAGCAATAATTTCGTTGATTCCGCCCCATAAAGTGGAATTTTCTAAACAATCGCAATAAAAATCCAGTAGTGTAGGTGTCCGCTTTAATTTTTTTTCTAATTTTTCACTCAAAGCCTTTTTTCCACCTTGAAGTTTGGTATAAATGACAAGCCTAGATTTTACATGCGAGGAGGATAAAGCATCTGTAATCCCACTTTCAAATTCTTCCGAATGATTGCGAATAAAATCTGCGGCAAGTTTTCGATAGTACTTAACCCCCTTTTTACCTTTGACTTGATCGTCAATTGACCAAAAGAGGCAATGTCCATCGCTGGGAATTGCATTATTAACTTGATAATGACGCCTCATTTGAAGGCTGAGGTCTTTTTCTAACTCATTTCTTTTCTCTTCAAGAGAAGAACGAGTCTTTTGCATTAATTGATGTCCTGTAGGCGAATCATTTTCAAAGGCGGAAATCCAGCGTTGCAAGGGCAAATATTTTTCCTCCAATTGTATCGTTAACTCTAGATACTCTTGTAAAGTTGTCGGTTTTTTGATTTCTATTTCTTTTAGTAAGTCTAAGGCTGGATCTATAATTTCCTTCACAATATCTAAGATTTCATCCTCTAGGATGATAGCGCCATTCTCATTTTTAAGATCGTTAATGCGCTTATCTAAATTCAAAGGGATATCCCCCATAGAACTTAAGGGATCTTTATTGAAATCTAAATTGAAGGAAGAATTAGGAGACTCCTCCTCCTCCTGTTGATTAAGAGAGGCTTCTTCGTCAAACTCACCTAAAATTTGTAAATTGAGATCTATCTCAGAAGATTCTAGGGCTTGACCTGGAGATTTCCAATGACTAAATTCTGACTTAACCTCTAAAGAAGGTTCATCATTTCGATCTAGGCCATCGTCATCTTGTAAAGGAATTGCAAAGCAAGCTCTTACGGCTTCGCTAATGAGGAGCATGAGTTGATAAAGTTGATGAGTCGTTTGATAAATGGTTTTCCAAACCAGGCCACAAGTCTTTTCTACTCCCTTCCATAATAATAAAGCAGGTAAACGATAAAGGCCCCCATAAAATTCTAAGGATAGGGGTGGAAAACTCATAACTACCTCTTATTAAATTTATTTATAACTAAGAGCTGCCTCTAAGATTAAATTTGTAAAGTAAAAATACTAAAAATTTTCATTTTTATCAATGAATTTAGCACCATAAACTAAATCTATTTAAAATTTTATTCGAATTTAATTTAATGTATAGGTTTATGAGGTAAATAAATCTCTTTACTGATATAGTGAACCCGCTTTATAATTACTCATTTTCTCTTCTGAAAAAGATATTTTTTAAGGAGTCCCCACATGAAATACCCAATTCCGCCTGGGGTTTTTGACATTCTTCCAATTGATGGCCAAGAAACATGGAAAAGTTCTTATCTGTGGTCTTATGTGGAAAAAGTGATGCGAGAAACAGCCCGCGATTATGGCTATCAAGAAATTCGCACTCCTTTATTTGAGCGCACAGAGCTTTTTCAAAGAAGTGTAGGAGACACTACGGACATTGTTTCCAAAGAAATGTATACCTTTGAAGACAAAGGAGGCCGCTCTCTTTCGCTTCGCCCAGAAGGAACAGCGCCTATCATGCGCGCCTTTATTGAGCATCAATTACATCAAACCTCTTCCGTACAAAAACTTTTTTATATTGCTCCTATGTTTCGCTATGAGAGAGCGCAAGCTGGCCGCTACCGCCAGCATCATCAATTTGGAGCTGAAGCCATTGGCAATGCAACACCTGAGCAAGATGTTGAACTCATTGATCTTTTATATACTCTTTATCAACGTTTGGGACTTCAAAATCTGACTCTTTTTATCAATTCAATTGGGGATCCTGCTAGCCGTCAGGCTTTTCGTCAGGCTTTAAAGGAGTATTTGACACCCCACGCTTCTCTTCTCTCTCCCGATAGTCAAACGCGTCTGGAGGTGAACCCTTTGCGCATCTTAGATTCCAAGGATCCTCGCGATCGCGATATTGTGACTCATGCTCCCTCTATCTTACATTTTCTCAGTGAAGAGGCGCGTGCGCATTTTGAAGAGCTCAAGCGCTTGCTCAATCTGTTGCGCATCCCCTATCAGGTCAATCCTTTACTCGTGCGCGGTCTCGATTATTATAATAAAACTGTCTTTGAAGTAGTGGCAGGCGAGCTTGGAGCACAAAACAGCATAGGAGGAGGAGGGCGCTACGATGGATTACTACCTGATCTTGGAGGTCCCGACCTCCCCTCTATTGGTTTTGGAACAGGAATTGAGCGCATTCTTCAAACCATGATCCACCAAAATGTCTCTTTGCCGCATCCTGACCATCCGACTCTCTTTCTGATTGCGTTAGGAGAAAGAGCAAAAGAGGTCTGCTTTGAATTGCTACATGTTTTAAGGCAACAAGGCATTTCCACACAAATGGAGTTTAGCAATAAGAAAGTGGGAAAGAGCTTGCAATATGCCAACCACATCGGAGCCACTTATGTAGCTGTAATAGGCGATCAAGAACTCGATGCACAAGAAGTTGAACTCAAAGAAATGGCAACGGGACATAAAGTAAAAACGTCTTTCTCTTCCCTTAACGCCATTTTAAAATGAAAATAAAAATCATAAAAATGAGTAGAAAAATTTTATGTTTGATTATCGCAGAACTCACACCTGTGGAGCCTTGCGCCGCGAAGATATTAACACTTCTGTTACCTTATCGGGCTGGGTTAACCGCCGACGCGATCATGGAGGGCTTATTTTTATTGACCTTCGCGACCGATTTGGCCTTACACAATTAGTTTTTGATCCCATTAAAACGCCCGACACCCATCGCCAAGCCGAAAAGCTACGCTCAGAATGGGTCATCTCTGTAAAAGGAAAAGTGATTCCTCGCGAAGAAGGCATGACTAATCTCAAACTCCCAACAGGTGAAATTGAAGTGCTTGTAGAAGAAATGGAAATTTTGTCTAAAGCAAAGACTACTCCCTTTTCTATCTGCGATGAACACATCGACGTCAATGAAGAGTTGCGTCTTAAATATCGCTATCTCGATATCCGCCGCGGCGATGTCGCCAAAAAATTAATCACCCGCCATCTTGCCATGCTGGCCACAAGACAATATCTCGATCAACAAGGCTTTTTGGAAATTACTACGCCTATTCTAGGCAAATCGACTCCAGAAGGAGCGCGCGATTATTTGGTTCCTTCACGAATTTATCCTGGCAGTTTTTATGCTTTACCACAATCCCCTCAAATTTTTAAACAGCTGCTCATGGTCTCCGGCATGGATCGCTATTTTCAAATTGCCCAGTGCTTTCGCGATGAAGATCTGCGCTCTGATCGTCAGCCTGAATTTACACAAATCGATATGGAAATGAGCTTTGGCATTCCTGAAGATCTTATGTCAATCATTGAAGGCTTAATCAAAACCATTTTTAAAACTTGTTGCAATCTCGATTTCCCCACTCCTTTCCGCCGCCTAAGCCATGCAACCTGCATGGCAAAATATGGCTCTGATCGACCAGACTTGCGTTTCGGCATGGAATTACATGAACTCAGTACCCTTGCTCAACAAACAACTTTTTCTGTCTTTCTCGACCAGTTGCGCGAAGAGGGGATTGTCAAGGGATTATGTGTGAAGGGAGGCGCTGATTTTTCGCGTAAAACTATTGATGAATACACTGATTTTGTCGGCCGTTTGGGCATCAAGGGACTTGCCTGGATGAAATACCAAGAAACAGGATTGAGTTCTAATATTGTGAAATTTTTTCCTGAAAAAATTCAACAGCAATTAATCGAGGAAATGAAAATCGAAAAGAATGATCTTATCTTTATGATTGCAGATCAACCCACGCGTACCAATCAAGCCTTAGATCACCTCAGACGCAAAATAGCCAAAGATCAGGGACTCATGGATCCCAATCGCTACGAATTTTTATGGGTAACTGATTTTCCTTTATTTAGTTGGAATGCTGAAGAAAAGCGTCTGGAAAGTGAGCATCATCCCTTTACTTCTCCCAATTTGGAAGATCTGCATTTACTAGACAAAGATCCTTTGAAAATGCGCTCTTCTGGTTACGATATTGTTCTCAATGGTTATGAAATTGGAGGAGGATCGCAGCGCATTCACAATAGCGAACTTCAGCAGAAAATTTTTGAGTGTCTTAAGCTTACTCCAGAGGAACTTGAGACGAAATTTGGATTTTTTTTAGATGCACTAAGCTATGGAACACCTCCTCACTTAGGTATCGCGTTAGGACTCGATCGCATTGTGATGCTTTTAACTCAAACAGAAAACATTCGCGATGTGATTGCTTTTCCTAAGACACAGAAAGCTAGCGATTTAATGCTGCAAACACCTTCTACGGTCTCTAACCAGCAGCTTAAAGAATTAGAAATCCGGGTGCCACCCCCTCAATTTTCATGGACTTAATTGTCCTGATAGCCTACAGTAATGTTTTCTTTTTAAATTGGAGGTCAACCTATGTTAAAAAAGAGACGATTAGCAGCTCTGACTAGTCTTGGGCTATTTTTGGGATACTACGGCTTACAAGCAGCTGATTATAAGAGCAGTACAAATACTGAGATCAATAAGAATGCTACTACGGCAACTAGTCAAGCAGCAGATCAAAATAAGCCAATTGATATGAAAAAGTTATCAGAGGCATTTGGTAACTTTATTGGCCGCAATCTACAATCCCCTGGATTATCGTTTGATTTAGATAGTATTATTAAGGGAATTCGTGAGGGGGCTACTGGTCAACCTTCTCCACTAAATGAAAAAGAATATGAAGAAATGATGACGGCTGTGCAGGAAAAAGCCTTTAAAGAAATGTCTGCTAATAATTTAAAAGCAGCAAATGATTTTATGGCCAAGAATAAGCAAGAATCGGGAATCAATGAAATTGTCCCAGGCAAGCTTCAATATTCTATTTTAAAACAAGGCAATGGGGCAACTGTGGAAGCTCATTCTTCTCCGAAGATTAACTACACAGGCAAGTACCAAGATGGCACAGTATTTGGTACATCCGAAGAAATGGGAGGCCCTATTACCATTCCTCTTGATCAAACAATTTCGGGTTTCAGCAAGGGAATTATTGGCATGAAAGAGGGAGAAAAACGTCGCTTGTATGTGCATCCTGACTTAGGATATGGTACAACAGGCCAATTGCCCCCAAACGAATTGTTAATCTTTGACATCGAACTCGTTAAAGCCAATTCAGATGAGGGTAAAGGGAAAGGACGTCAAGCGGGTGGCACAGGGACTCATGAATCTAGCCAAGGAGACGAAGAAGATGACTTTTTCTTAGATGAAGAGGAAGAAGAAGATAACGCCAGAGTCCCCAATCAAGGACAGCACACTTCTCCTCCATCGCCTAACTCTTCTACATGGAATAACAATCCCAACGCAACAAGCACCCCTACAAAAACACCTCAAACGCAAACGCAATATCGTTAATTGAGCGTGTTTCTTTAGAAGATAAAGACTTTTTGGAGCCATTCCAAAAAGTCTTTTATTTTTTAGAAACAAGATTCCGAGTCAACATGAGAGTCATTCTTTATCAACCTCAAATTCCCCAAAATGCAGGCAATGTGGTTCGCACTTGCGCGGTCACAGGCTGCGATCTCATGATGGTGAAGCCGTTAGGCTTTAGCACGCATGATCGCTGGCTCAAGCGAGCGGGGCTTGATTATTGGGAAGGAGTTAAGGTTTCTTTCATTGATGATTTAGAAGCTTATTTGACTCAATATTCAGGCTCTTTTTATTTCTTTTCTAGCAAAGCAACCACTCTTTATTCAGCAGTGGCTTATCAAGCGGATACAGCACTCATTTTTGGCTCAGAAACCGCAGGACTTCCACCCGCTCTATTTGAAAGATGGCCCAATCACTTTGTCACTCTTCCGATGATTGCAGGCGTACGCTGCCTCAATCTGGCCACTTCGGTAGGGATAGGCGTTTACGAGGCTTGGCGTCAGCAAGGCTTTCAAAGCAAATAGAATTTAGTTCCCTAAGACCTTCCAGAAAACAGATAAAAAAGCAAAGATAAGATAAGACTGATAATGATGCAGCTTACAATGGGAAAATAAAATTGAACATGTTCCCCTTTAATAGCAATATCTCCAGGAAATTTACCAAAGGGAATGGGCACTTTCAAGATCAGCAATACGCCTATCACAACAATAACGAGTCCAATGATAACAAGACTTTTGCCCATTATAACCGTTCCTCAATTTAATGATCCCTGCTAAGGGATCATTAAATTTAGCTATAAGAATGAACCAGATTCAGAAGATAATCTAAATCTTTTACTCCTACTATGCGCTTCACCTCTTTACCATCTTTAAATAAAATTAAAGTGGGCACTGAGGTGATTTGCAAAGAATTTGTTGTTTGCTGCGCTTGGTCGATATCCAATTTAGCTACATTTGCTTTACCTTGAACTTTTCCAGCCAATTGCTCGACAACAGGGGCAATCATGCGACAAGGCCCACACCAGGTAGCATAAAAATCAACCAAGGTTAATCCCTTGGAAATGGTTTCTTGAAAATTCTCATCTGTTAGATGTGTCATGTTTTGTGCCATAAAAACTCCTAATGATCGACTAATGAAGAACTCTATTATTACCTTTAATCAGTTTTTTTACCAGGTAATCCTGTGATATTCTTGTTTAAAAAGAGAAAAAGAACCAGACAGGTAAAAACTCTTCATTCCATCTTGTTAATCCTTCTTGAAATAAAGGGTGATTTTCTATATAATTATTGCTTATTATTGATTTAAATCCCTCTATAACATGCTTAAAAATCCCCAATATTTCATTCTAGCCTACTATCATTTTACCTCAATTCCTAATCCTCAGCAAGAGGTTGCTGCGCATAAGGCATTTTTTAGAGAACGCCAGCTGACTTCGCGCATTTACATTTCGGAACAAGGAATCAATGGTCAAATGAGCGGAATTCGCGAGGATGCCGAAGCTTACATGAAATGGATGCATGCCAATCCTTTATTCGAAAATATACCCTTTAAAATTCATCCTTATCATGAACATGTTTTTCCTCGCCAAATCATCAAATACCGCAAGCAATTGGTAGCATTGGACGAAGCGGTTGATCTGTCACAAAGTGGAGAACATGTCTCCCCTTCTCAGTGGAAGGATCTCATGGAAAGTGAAGAAAAATCTGTGTTGCTTGATGTGCGTAATGACTATGAATGGGAAGTGGGCCGCTTTGAAGGAGCTGTTTGTCCTCCTTGTGAGACGTTTCGCGAATTTGGTCAATATGCTAAAGAGCTTAAATCCCAAGTTGATCCTCAATCGACGCCTGTCATGATGTATTGCACAGGGGGCATTCGTTGTGAACTTTATTCTTCTCTTCTTCTCAAAGAAGGATTCAAAAAGGTTTATCAGTTAGAGGGAGGCATCATCAATTATGGCCTCAAACAAGGAAGCGATCACTGGCTGGGCAAACTGTTTGTTTTTGATGATCGCTTGACTGTGCCTATTTCGGATGAAGAAACGCCTGTCATAGGCACATGCTATCACTGCCAAACAGAAATTGAATCTTATTATAACTGTGCAAATATGGATTGTAACCGCCTTTTCCTTTGCTGTTCCACTTGCCTCAAACAATTTCAAGGCTGCTGTTGTACAGAGTGCCAAACAGCTCCGCGTATACGCCCTTATCATCAACAGGATGCTCATAAGCCTTTCCGCAAATGGTATCATTACTTTGATAATAAGGAAGAACAATCAACAAAGGAATCCTAGTACTCAACCACATTAGTTTTTGCCTCTTGGGATGGTTTTAAATCCCTATGTGTTAAGGTAAGAGATAAGCGTAGGCTACGCAACTCATTCAGTCGCCCGCCGCTTCGCTCTGAGCTCTATGAGAGGGGGCCGTTCGGTCGCCTCTGGGCTCGGTCACGGTGGGCTAGGATCAGTCGTCCTCCGGACTCTAGCGGCATTATCAAAACGCCTTGACTAGCATTCTAGCAGAATTATCAAACACCTTACTTAACATTCAATAACTTCTACATTGCTGCTAGAGTCCGTAGGACGACTGATCCTAGCCCACCGTGACCGAGCCCAGAAGGCGACCGAACGGTGGGGTCATAACTCTTCTCATAGAGCCCAGAGCGAAGCGGCGGGCGACTGAATGCGTTGCGCAGCCTACGCTCATCTCTTACCTTAACACATAATGATTTAAAACTATCCCAAGAGGCAAAAACTCATGTAAACGAGTACTACTAGGAGGTGGACAAGTCCATGGCCTGATTGCGACAGCGAATCAAATGCAAAATTGCCTTTTGAGTTTCATCTAAGACGACTGTCAAGCCAGGCTTGATACCTTGTTCAGAGAGTTCAAATGCTTTCATAGTATTGCAGATGCGGCCATCTAAGCGAATACCCAAACCACGGATATTAGTCATATTTCCCCAATCTCCAAACATTTCTAGTGTCATTTCACATGCTGTAATCATAAAGAAGATCGATTTGCCTGGATTCTGGTGAACAATCTCAAAAATTTTTCCTCCAATGTAGTGAATAGTAGGAATAAATAAAGGAATTGTTTGCTTGGGCGTTGCGGCGTGTACGGCTTTGCCAATAAAGCATTGCTGACAAACAAGATTACCGGGATCATGCATACAATCAGGCGTAAAACGACCGGAAGGGCATTCAAAAGGTTTATGGCAGTAGGAAAAACCCAATACCAGCAGGGAATCGCGATCCTTCAACAATTCTTCAAAATGCGTCAATGAATCGACTCCATAGAAGAAGAAATCTCCTTGCCGCTGATAAGGTTTTGCTTGCATGGCTGATTTTAATAAGGCCCATCCATACTTAAATGGATGCTTAAAAAAGCCCTTAAAAATTTCTTTTTGATGATCTTTAAGAATCATCCACTTTAAACTCTTCCACTTTAATCCCTTTGCAGTCTCTTCCGTGATACCGGGCATTTGTGGAAGAATCTTTAAGCTGCGTAAGGGGCGCTTTTTTGCCGCTTCTTGAGCCTGTTGATCCCACTCTTGCTCTGCCTGATCCCAATTGGTCTGCCATATAGGTAAGCGCGACATTGTTATCCTAGCTTGTTATTCTTTTGCGAATCTTGTTTAATATTAACCTAAACTTTAGAACCTAAGTTTAACAGAAAAGGTTTTTCTTTATGAGCGAAATTGCCTATGCCATCAATCCCCAAGCCACTTTAAGTCAAGGCTGTTTGGTTATAGATCTTTTTGAAGTTGTGAAAGAAGCCTATACTTTTCGTCTACTTCCCTTTTCTGAAGGATATTTAATGCCAAAATGGCGAGCCTTGGCGCTGCAGCCTGCAGATCAAGAGGCTTTTACCTTTTTGCTCAAGGAGGAGCTCTTTTTTCAACAGCGAGCGAGCGGCAAAACGCCTCACGTCGACTCCTTGCAGTTAAGTCAAGTGCATATTTCTGCCTCGCAAGTATTGACAGCCTTAAAATTACTAGCCCCGACTCAAAAATTGTATTGTCAGGGCAAACAGCTAGTCATTGATTTATTTGGCAAAGCAGAATTTTATTATGAAGGCATTCCTTTAAAAAACAATCTGTTGGAGATTAAAGGGCGGCTACGCTGGCGCGAAATAGACATTGCTCTTAACGAATGCGAAGCAATAGGACCGGGCAAGCCCTATCATTGGTTCGTGCGCGGCTTGACTTTAAAAATGATTCATTCCTCAGTGAATTGGAAAAGGCTGCAGGAGTTAAAGCAAGCTCCTCTTCTTTTAGAAGGAGGGGCTAAACAGACATTTCTAGAAGATCTCGATCCAGAAGACTTGGATTCACCTCAATTGATTGTCAAAGAAGGCTCTTTAGAAGAAGCCTTGCAATCTGTTACGCCTTATCCAATTTTGCAGTTAAAAGATCGTTGGGGAGCATGTGCCGATCTATGGATGGATTATGGCCAAGGCCATCTTGTTGCTATCCATGACCCTTACCCTTTAATCAAAGATGATCAGGGTAAACTGATCTTCAAGCGTCAACTTCAAGCAGAAGCCAATTGGGAAAAAGATCTGCTTGAAACAGACTTTATTAAAAAAGGGGTAGAGTCAGCACATTATTACTGCCCTCTCGATCGAGTCGCCAAAAGCCTCACCTTTTTACTCGAAGTGGGCTGGCAAATTCACGATTGGCAAAAGCGGAGGGTGATCAAGCAAACGCAGTTAGATTTACAGCTTGATGATCAAGGACAAACCATCGCGGTGAAAGGTCATATACGCTATGATGACTATAAAGCCGATGTCGCACAAATTGTCGGAGCTTTCAACCGACGCGAGCATTTTATTCAATTATCTTCAGATGTGGTTGGACTTCTCACATTGGATGCTCCCCAACAAGCTTTGCAAGACTTGGTCCAAGAAAGCGAATGGATAGCCGGCGAAGTGCACATCAAAAAAACTCGCTTCGGAGCATTAGATCAGTTTTGGGAGCATGCTCAGAGCTCTCCCTCACTCAATGAATTAAAAGAAAAATGGCAAAATTTTAACGGAATTCAAGAAGTTCTTCCATCACCTGATTTTCATGGAAAGTTGCGCCCTTATCAACAACAGGGAGTCAATTGGCTGGCTTTTTTACATCAATATGGTTTTCATGGCATCTTAGCAGATGAAATGGGATTGGGTAAAACAGTGCAAATCTTAGCCTTTCTTTCCCATCTGCCTCCTGGCTATCCTCATTTGGTTGTCATGCCTACCTCTTTATTATTTAACTGGCGTAATGAGATTCATCAGTTTTTGCCTCATTTAAATTGCCACATCCACCAGGGATCTCAACGTGCAAAAAATCTAGAAGCACTCCCTCCAGCCGACATCATTCTGACTTCTTATACCACTCTACGCTTAGACCTTTCCTTCTTACAATCTCTTACCTATTCATGTCTGATTTTAGATGAGGCACAAATGATCAAAAATTCCCATACACAGATAGCTCAGGCAGTCTGTCAGCTCAATGCTCAAATGAGATTATGTTTAACGGGAACGCCAATCGAAAATCATTTGCAAGAGCTTGGATCGCATTTTCGTTTTTTGATGCCTGATTTATTTGGACCAAAGGAAGAATTTGAAGCCAATATTCAAGCCGCTCAGGTGGACCGTCGTTACTTGGATCGCATCAAAAGAAAAGTGGCGCCCTTCCTTTTAAGACGCCGCAAACAAGATGTTGCCACCGATCTTCCAGCACGCTTAGAGCAAGTCGTTTGGATTGAAATGTCAGAAGACCAACAGAAGCTCTACGACCAATTGCTGGCGGGTTTCAAAAGTGGATTGCTCAAAAAGGTTGAGACAGAAGGCATGGGCAAGCATCGCTTAAAGATTTTAGAGGCTATCTTACGTCTGAGACAAGTTTGCTGCCATCCCTTATTGGTGTCTTCTTTACTTGACCAGGCCATTCCAACAAGTGCTAAATTTGATGCATTGCTGCAAGATTTGGAAACTATTGTCGAAGAAAAGCATAAAGTTTTGGTCTACAGCCAATTCACTTCGATGCTGCACTTGATGACACAAGCGGCAAAAGAGCGCGGCTGGTCTTACGGATATTTGGATGGCCATACAAAAAATCGAGAAGAAGTTGTCACACGTTTTCAAGAGGACTCCTCCCAATTATTATTTTTTATTAGCTTAAAAGCGGGAGGAGTGGGACTTAATCTCACAGCGGCAGATTATGTCTATTTATATGATCCCTGGTGGAATGAGGCAGTGGAAGAGCAAGCCATTAATCGTGCCCATCGCATAGGCAGACAAGATTCAGTCATTGCAAAACGCTTTGTCGTCGCAGAAAGCATAGAAGAAAAGATGATGAAACTAAAGGCAACAAAGCGATTGATGATTGATGATTTATTAGAGACAGAACTCCTTTCCAATCCTTTAACCATCGAAGATTTGCGATTTTTATTAGATTAGCAATCCTTATCCGTTGAAATCTAACAGATCTTCCTTTTCTGATTCGTAGAGCTCTTGTGCAGTTAATTTGACAGTTTCCAATCCACCTGCAAAACCAACTAAACGCATAAGACGATCAACGTAGCTAAGTTCTGTCAATAAATGATCATTCACCGACTCTAATTGAGCCACTTTTTTTATAAGATCTTTTTTAGTCATATTGACCTCCCAGTATCAATACTGTCATGTTAAATGATGCATGTTGTATGCCATCTTTGCATTTTTAGCCCATTTAACCCTGGACTGTTTATTATTTATTAGTAAGTCCAGGGCTGTAGAACTATTAGGGCTTTTTATTAGACTATTGCATTGATGAAACTCTATTTAACCTTGTAGATATTAAACATTAATAAAGATCAAGTGAATTATAAATTAATTATTTTTTTCCTCAACAGCTTAACTAAAAAGCGCTTAGTCATACTGAGAGGCCATTTCACCTATTTCTTCTCGAGAAACTTTTCCTTATTTAGAATAGAACTCTAAAGCTTTATTAAGGACCTCTATCAAACGACAACCTTGTGAATTCTCAATAAAGATCTAATCAAATTTCCATAAAATGATTTTTTGAGGCTCTAAAATTGTTGACAAATCTAAAAGAAAGAAAAAACCCTGCGTCTCTCAATTATTAATGATTACAATCATAAGGGACAGCAGGGCTTAAAGAATGGTACGATTTTTACAGCTTTATCAAACTTTGATCTGATTAAAGAGGGATTACGATCCCAATCAGTTTTTTAATAAATTTAGGCTGCGTTATCCCTATCGTTTTCAGTTTGGCTTTCTTGTTCTGAATTTTCTAACAATTCCAGAGCAACTTCTTTAGCTGAAGACAATCCACGAGGAAATCCTACTGATTTTAGTAAGCTGTCAACATAGAGAATTTCGGCCTCTAATTGATCATAAACAAATTCAAGCCGGGCAACTTTTTGCTGTAATTGGGCTTTGTTCATGGCTTCCTCCTTCCATCGAATAGTGCCTGTTGAGAAAACACAATAGTTTATGCGAAAAATGTGCCAAAATGAATAAAAAAAACAAAAAGATTGCTTAAATTTCTAAGCCTTCAAAATTTAGGAGAATTTTTTTGATTCCTATTCCTCCCGCTGAATAACCTCTTAAGCCCTGTTTAGCATCTAATACGCGATGGCAGGGAATAAAAAAAGGAAAGGGATTACGCCCACAAGCCCCACCTACCGCACGCGCAGCTACAGGGCGATCGATAAGATGGGCAACGTGGCCATAAGTAGCGAAAGATCCAAAAGGAATGGTTGCTACAACTTGCAATACCTGTTGGGTAAATGCAGGTATTACAGTCCAATCAAAGGGAAGTGAGACGGAAGAGTTTTTCTTTTGATAATACGCTTCTAACCATTCGGTGATAAGAGTTTCAAGATGTTGATTGGGCTGTTTGGAAGTAAAACTCCATTGCAACCTTTGTTGACTAGGCTGAAGTAAAACAGACCGAATTCCATGTTGACCATATTCAATCTGAAGATGAAAATAAAGTTCTTGAGTGGCGTTTTTCAAATATTTAGAGGATGTTGACATTAGACGACCGACATATCCTGACTTGGTAGATCTATTTTCCTATCGGCTACTTAGTTTATTTTATTACTCCAAATTAAGCAAATTAGAATGGATGAGAATAGATAATTTATTTAATTTAAAGTGAGTATTTCAGATTTATCCATCAAAAAAAATTTTGGGGAAAATAATGACGCCAATCATGTTTGATGAAAAAACTTGTTTATTACTCAAAAGCGAACAAAGTAAAAAATGTTGTTCGTGGAAGGGATTGGGGACTAAAACACAAATGCAAGCTCTCAAAATTACGGCGTTTGTGCTCACTGCAGGATTAATAGGAATCACGGCTTATTCGGTTTATGACATCGTCGACACTTTGTATCATTATCCTTTATCAGATTATCATTCCATTATGGCAATAACGAAATTAACATTATCCGCTTTATTGACAACGGGAATAATTTATTGCTTAATAACTAGGAAATGCCGTTATCAATGGATTAAAAGCCAGATTCCTCATCATAAATTTTATCAAGGCGATACATTCACGCCTTTAAATTATTATTTTCAACAATCGGAAGATTTGGCAAACATTGCACAATGGAAACCTCACGTCCGCCGCTTTTTAACTTACTTTGAAAAGAGTGATTTTTTGCTGCAGTGGCTGGCTTATAAGAAGTTTAATACTATTGAATCTGCCATTGAGCCTCTATGTCGCGAGCTACAAAAAGGACTCTGTTATGGTTATTCAATTGCACTTTTAACCTGTATGCCAAAATATGCCAATGAGAGCTGTTCAGCCTTACTTCAGCATATTCAATTAGAAAATGTCGTAGATTTTCAGCTTTTAGATGAGTTTATCATTGATTGCATGAATAATGAGGGCGCCTATTCGGCTTTATGTAGAGCCTCTATCGCTTTCAAATTTCGGAATCAATCTGTAGAATGGAGTGAGAGCCTTAAAGAAAGTGTCAAACCTGAATATGACTCCGAGGATTTTCTCTTTTTAAACATGCTGGGTTTTGATTTTAAAAAGCATGCAATGTGGTATCATGAAGATTATCTTAACGTCAATTCTATCAATTTTCAGCATATCCAGGAAACAATTGAACAGGGAGTGATGGAAATCAAAGAAGCACAAAAAAATGTCCGATCCTTAACAATTGCTGGAATAATTGATTTAAAAGAAAGCAAAGCAAAAGAAGAAAAAGAGGGAGAACATGCAGGCCATGCGCTGTTTTTTCAACTTTCTGACGGCCATCATCGATTCCATGATTCTGGTTCAGAATTAGCAGGATTTTTTGAATTTCCCAACGAGAAACTTTTTTTTGAGAATTTGCTCGAACATGTCAAAATCTGGCCTGAATTTAAAGATGGATGCATCCGTTTCACAATCATCGGATTTTCTGGAGATCAGCTATCAAATCTCGATAGCATTTTTATTTCATAAAAACGAGCTATGCGCTATCAAAAAGCATGATAAAGTGAGTCTCACTCAACACTTAAAATTCATATTGAAGGATCGAAAGCATAAAACCTTATGATAATGTTTAAGCATTTTCAGGACTATTATTGGAAAGAAGGAAAACCTTATGGCAGCCAAGAAGTGGAACCAATCGAAGCTCCCATTTCCTATAAAATTGCTGTAGATCCCTATTACAAACGCTTTTCAATTGAAAAATATCAATACACTGGTTTCGACAAAGTCATCTATGATTCTTGTTTGCTTGATTTCCGCCATCTGACACTTAAAGATCAAATGGCTTGGCAACGGGAAATTCTCAAAGAAGAAAAAGATTTATCCATTTGTCTTTTACGCAATCAAGACGACCGAGCCATTCTCATTGAAACATTGTCTTTTGAAAACAATCAATGCCGAACATGCCAGACAAATTCAGTGCATGGCATTCCTCTCTCTATCCATCGCATGTACTATCAATGCTTACAGGATTCTTTTGATGGAGTTATCCTCTATGATATTGAGAAACGTCCCGTGATGATAAAAGTTTATGAGACTGATCGAGTGACAGGTGAATTCACGAATTTGTTAATGGAAGATTGGAATATGCAAATTCCTCCTGCTTTATACATAAATGAACTCACAAATTGCAATTTTTGAGCTCTCTTGTGTATATTTCAAATATGCCTAACTTAACTTTTTGTAAACAAAATCACTCCGTGCGTTTAAAAGAAGGAACAGAACTCTTGCGAGTGCCCTATCTTGACTCAAGTACTCCGCTGAGATTTGGCTGTTGCAAGGGGCTATGTGGAACTTGTGCCATTAAGATAGCAGCAGGCAAAGAAAATCTCTCTCCTCAAACCAAGCAAGAACAAGAGACTCTTTGCCGTTTGCAATTAGATTCACACCGCCTAGCTTGTCAATGCGCTTTAACAGGCGATGTCGTCATTGATGCTTAATGTTGAATGTTAGAATGAATAGACGGAAACATTAAGCTCTTTTATTGCTGAGTGATGGTTTTAAATTTAATTAAAAAAATTTTAATTTATATCGCTTGAGATCATAATTAATTAATAAATTTTAATTTAACTCATAATGTTTTTAAGTTTCGCTCTCTTCTGCCGTTCTATTGATTATTCAACATATCAAATGTGGATTTATTGGATACGGGACGATTGCGAAAGTACCAATCCATTTGAGTAGTGTTACCCACATAGCTATAAGCAGGACCATGCTTTTGGCCTTGTATCCATGTGATTTCTTGTGCAACACTCTGTCCATCATCGCGGTAGCGACGTTCAATGCCATGCCTGCGCCCATTGACATAAGGCACTTCAGTCCGTTTTTCACCTTGCTCAAACACACACGTAGTTCCATGTTGCATATTATCCTTCCACATTTCTATCGTTGCTGGTTCGCCCCCCGATGAATAGGTGCGACGCTCCCCTTCTATGACTCCATTGACATAAGGACTAACTGTGGCAGGTACGCCATTGGGATGATAGGTTGACTTGAGCACCATTTGGCCATTTTGAATCGTATCAACAGATTGCAATTGCCCTTGACCATCACGACACGTCCTCAAGCCATTGCCTTGTTCAATGCGCGATTCGATTTGTTGACCTATGCTATAATATTCTCCATGCATCAAATTTCCGTTTTCAATCTGTTCACGGGAATAAGGAGCCCCGCTTTCATACCATGTAATGACATATTGAGAATGAGGAGGCTGATACATCACTTGGCTTTGAGGAAATCCATTAGGATAATGAGACACCTCCTGCTTTAAATTTCCCTGCTCATACACTTCTTTTTTTTGAATGACATCGCGATGTGGAAAAGTATAAGAACATTCTCCATGTAAAACACCTGCTTCATAATTACGCGTGACAGCAACACCATCTTTGCGCATAGAAGTCACCTGGCCATATTGGCCGCGCTCCGACCAATCTTGTGGCTCTAAAGGAACTCCATATCGATGCACGGTTTCACATACCACTTCATCGCAACAATCGTAATGAGATTGGCATGAGGTGATCGATGATCCTACAAGGATGAAGAAACAGAAGAAACGAGGCAATTTCATAACATACTCCAAATTGAACTCAAATTTTAACTGCGTCACTTAATTGGTCTATAACAGCTTTCGTCAAGCGTTGGTGTTCGGCTTCTACCCTTTCTTGTTCAATGGTTTTAGAAGGATCGCGATAGACGAAATGCAAAGTCATATTTTGATAATCTGCACCGATCTTCTCACTGCGATAGATATCCTTTAAGGACACTTCTTCTAAAATGGCAGAGCTTTGTTTTTGAATAATCTCTAAAATTTTTGCAAAACCAACTGAATTTTTAACAGTAAATGTCCAATCGCGCTCTGAACTAGGATAAATCGCTAAAGGCTTGACTTGTTCAAGCGGCTTGGCAATTTGCAATAAATCCTGCAAATTAAATTCGCCAAATAAAATGCGTTGAGGCACATCTAGAAGGCGCTGAATTGTAGGATGAATCTCTCCTATCGAGCCAATTTCCAACGAATCAATGAAAATAGAGGCTTGCCTTCCAGAGTGAAAAGTCTCAAGACCAATATTTTTAAAGACATAGTTTTCAATTCCAAACGCATTTAATAAATTTTCGATAATCCCTTTCAGATCAAAAAAATCAAAATCGCGAGGTTTTTGATCCCAATGAGGAGGATGCGCCTGCCCCATCATCATAATCCCCACAACAGGCTGTTCCTTATACTGCTCTCCTTCACGGAAGTGAATTCGCCCCACTTCGAATCCTGCTACATTGCGAATTTGATGGTCAAAATTGTATTTGGCCACCTGCAATAGCCCTGGAAGCAACGAGGTGCGTAAAATAGATTGTTCAATAGAGGTTGGGTTTAAAACCTTGATAATGGACTCAGCCGGCATGGATTGATCCTGCACAATCTGCGTGAGAGTAGGACCAATGAGATCGCATGTTAAAAATTCTTGCAATCCTTCTCCTATCAGCCTGGAGCGGATTTCTTTTTCAAAAAGATAAATGGGTATAGAAGGCAAAGCAGAAGCCTGGTAACGTCCTCGAGTGCGTGGAAGATGATCATATCCATATAAACGCGCAATTTCTTCAATTAAATCGATTTCAGCTTTGATATCGCCGCGATAAGTGGGAATGCGAACTATGAATTGATCCTGCCCGTCCCATTGATAGGGAAATTGCAGCCTCTTAAACACATCCTCCACCTCTCCACGGCTGAAAACTCTGCCAAGAATCTGGTTGACGCGGCTGAGACGACAATTGACAATGGTTTCTGGAAACTCTTTTGACTGAATATCCAAAACGCCAGAAAGAATCTCTCCACCTGTCACTTTTTGGATGAGCATGGCAGTACGATTTAAGACCATCAAGATTTGATTGGGATCTGTTCCCCTCTCAAACCGCTTAGAGGCATCTGTTTGCAATCCTAATTGCTTGCTTGTCCGTCGAATACTCATTGGATCAAAATAAGCGGACTCTAAAACGAATGTGTGAGTCTGGTTTTGAATCTCACTATTTAACCCACCCATCACGCCTGCAATTGCGATAGGTCTTAAACTATCGCCAATCACTAGCATCGTTTCTTTGAGAGCTCTTTCCTTGCTATCCAGCGTTTTAATGATTTCGTTTTCCTTAGCTTTTCTTACCACAATTTCTTGTCCTTCCAAGAGATCATAGTCAAAAGCATGTAAAGGATGTCCCATCTCTAATAAGACATAATTCGTGACATCGACGACATTATTGACGCTGCGCAACCCACATTTCTCCAAGCGCATTTTAAGCCAATTAGGTGATGGACCCACTTTCCCATTTCGAATGACTCGGCAAGCATAGCGTGGACATTTCTCTTTATCAATTATGCGAACATGTAGAAAATCCTCAATAACCTCTTCTACTTCTTGCATCTCGATTTGAGGCAGATGCAAAGGTTGCTGAGTTAAGGCAGCCAATTCACGCGCTACTCCCATCACACTAGAACAATGACTTAAATTAGGCGTCAACGAAATATCAAAATAGGTATCGGCATAAAGATCATATAAGGAAGATCCTTCGGTTAAATCAATGGGCAAATCGAGAATGCCTTCATGCTGCTCTGACAATCCCAATTCATACTCGGAACACAACATGCCCTCGGATTCAATTCCTCGGATCTTTGTTTTTTTAATTGTCACAACCTGATCGACCAGTTTAAGGGCTGTTCCAACACGGGCCAAAGCAGTCTTCATTCCAGCACGGCAATTAGGTGCTCCGCAAACGATTTGATAAGTCTTTTGGCCATCTGTTACAATAGCAAGGGTTAATTTATCGGCATTGGGATGTTTGTTGGCTTCAATCACGCGCGCAACTACAACATCTTTTAAGTTCTCTCCAATCGTTTCATAGTGGTCGACCTCTAAACCCGCCATTGTCAATATTTGAGCAATTTCATCAGGCGTCTGGGAAAGAGAAATATATTCTTGCAGCCAAGATAAAGGAATACGCATAACACCTAAAGGTTAAAAACTTCGGAAAAACTCTTCCTCATTTAGAATGAGGAATTTTTAAATTTTTAATTATTTTTACTCGCGCTACTTTTTAGAAAGACTTTTTATAGCATATTCTGGCGTATTGCTAAAAGGAAAAAGCTTTTATGAATTCTAAAGTCATTTAATTTTATGCATTTTTTTTGTTCATTTATGCTATCGTCATTGGCAATTTGCATTTAACATTAATTCTTTCATGATTTTAAGGAGAATAAAAACTATGGCTGTAGAGCATACTTTATCTATTATTAAACCTGATGCCGTGGGCAACAATCACATTGGAGAAATCATTACTCGTTTTGAGAAATCAGGCTTACGTGTGATTGCAGCAAAGATGAAGCATTTGACTCAGCGAGATGCAGAAGGTTTCTACGCTGTGCATAAGGAGCGCCCTTTCTTCAAAGATTTAGTTTCATTTATGATAACCGGGCCTGTCCTCATGATGGTGTTGGAAGGAGAAAATGCCATTGCCAAAAATAGAGACCTTATGGGAGCGACCGATCCTAAAAAAGCAGCTCCTGGAACGATTCGGGCAGATTTTGCAAAAACAATCGATGAGAATGCTGTCCACGGTTCTGATAGCCAAGAGACAGCGCGTATAGAAATTGGTTATTTCTTTAAACCCGAAGAAATTTGTACAAGGACGCGTTAAGGACATTTGTTACTTTTCATCGATAATTTTGATTCTTTTACCTATAATCTCGTGCAATATTTCCAAATATTAGGTATTGAAACGCATGTCGTAAGAGGTCAATCGAAAACTGTTCAAGAATGCCTGGCTCTAAGTCCAAGTTACATTGTGATTGGACCAGGTCCAGGCACTCCTTCTCAGGCCCTTCTTTCAAAAGAACTGATGTTGAAATACCCTAAAAACATTCCTCTTTTAGGAATATGCTTAGGACATCAAGCTTTAGCTGAAATCTATGGCGGAGTGATCAAGCGAGCCCACATGCCTATGCATGGCAAAACAAGTCCTATTTTTCATTTGAATAGAGGAATATTTTGCGGACTTCCCCAAGGCTTTATAGCAACACGCTACCACTCTCTTATTGTAGAGGAAGCCACTCTTCCCTCCTGTTTAGAAATTACAGCAAGAGCAGATACCCAAGAAATCATGGGACTGCGCCATCGGTTTTTAGCACAGCAAAGCGTGCAATTTCATCCTGAATCCATCTTGACAGAACAGGGTTTTTCTCTTTTGAGGAATTTCCTTGACAAGCTCGCTTTGTCCCGCTAATTTTTGTTTATAGGTTTATTCCAAATTTCAACTAACCCTTAGGGATTTATTATGAAGTATTTTTCTTTTTTGGCCCTCTTGACTTCGCTTGTCTTGCAAGCAGGGCTTATGGCTCAGCCCTATCAAAATAATCAACCTGCACCTCAAATAGAAGTGCAAGTCCAAAAGCTTCCTTCTAATCATGAAGAAGGGAGTTATTTTCCAAAAGGTACTTATACTGGTCAAACACAAGCGGGTAACAAAGACGAAAATCGCCTTTCCAATTCTGGATATGCAAATGATGCTTATGCTCCTCCTCAATCTGATGAATTGCGCCCCAATCAAAAAATTGAACGCACTCTCTCTATTTTGAAACCTGATGCTTTAAAAAATAGACATGTTGGCGATATCATTTCTCGCTTTGAAGATGCAGGCTTACGTGTGGCTGCGATTAAAATGATCAGATTGAGCTCGGAGCAAGCCAGTCAATTTTATAGCATGCATCGCGAACGCCTCTTCTTCCCTGATCTTGTCAAATATATGTCATCTGGCCCCATCATTGTGATAGTCCTAGAGGGCAATCAAGCAATCAGCAAGAATCGACAATTGATGGGCAGCACTGACCCCAAAAAAGCAGAAAAAGGAACCATTCGTGCTGATTTTGCACAATCTATTACTGAAAATGCCGTTCATGGATCAGATAGTCCTGAAGCAGCTCGACAAGAAATTGCCTTTTTCTTCCAACCTAATGAAATCTATACGGGATATTAATTTCTAACTTTCATTTACTTGGCAATAAAGTCGGCATCAACGAATGAAAATCTTATAAAGGACGAGCCACGTCATTAACTCACAATCTGTTGATGTCGTGGCGTTAGTTACAGGCTGTCGAACTAAGAAAATGAAGTTTAGGCTAAATCGCTTCAAATGAGAGAATTTGCATTGGTTGGGTTGGTTTTGCAGGAAATCCAAGCGCCAAAAGGTTGACTGTATTCCATTACATTAGTTTTTGCCTATTGGGACAGTTTTAAATCCCTATGCGTTAAGGTTAAGAGATGAACGTAGGCTACGCGACGCATTCAGTCGCCCGCCGCTTCGCTCTGGGCTCTAGGTGAGGGGTTGAGGACCCACCGTTCGGTCGCCCTCTGGGCTCGGTCACGGTGGGCTATTACCAGTCGTCCTCCGGACTCTAGCGGCAATGTAGAAGTCATTGAATGTTAGGTAAGGTCTTTGTTAATGCTGTTAGAATGCTAGTCAAGGCGTCTTGATCCTGCCGCTAGAGTCCGGAGGACGACTGGTAATAGCCCACCGTGACCGAGCCCGAAGAGTTGTGTCAAGTATTATGTGCAAATTGGTAAGAGATCTCATTAGGTTAAGCTATTTTTTCAACGCTCAGTTGTTCTTGTTTCTTTTGCTCTTTTAATAGATCCATATTTAAATATCTTTTATCTACCCATCCCTCATGAACCTCAACTGCAATTGCTAATATCAATCTTAAGCAACTCTCTTCATTTGGAAAAATTCTAATAACGTGTGTTCTTCTCTTAATTTCTTCATTTACTCTCTCGAGTAAGTTCGAACTTTTTAAATGCTTATGATGTTGTTTTGGAAACTGGTAAAACGTTAATGTCTCAAAAATATTTTCCTCCACCCATGTACATAACTTTGGATACTTCATCATCCACTTCTCTAGCCACATATTCAAATCTGTTTTGGCTTCTTTAATATCCTTTCTATCATAGATCCATCGCAATTCTTGTAAGCAATCGTCGTTTGCTTTTCTTGGTAAATAATCAATTGCATTTCTTAAGAAATGAACATAACATCTTTGCCAAGGGATTTGATAAAATACTTCCATTATCGCTTTCCTAAGCCCTGCATGCTCATCACTAATAATCAACTCAACTCCTATTAATCCTCTTTCTTTCAATCTCAATAGAAAATCTTTCCAACTATTGTGAGATTCTCGATTTGCAATTTCCACTGCTAATACTTGCCTGTAACCTTCTCCATTCACACCTACTGCAATTAATATAGCCTGCGATTTTACTATCCCATTTTCTCTAACTTTCTCATAACGAGCATCTACAATTAGATAAGGATAAACTTCTGTCAATTTTCTATTTGCAAACTGCTTTAAGTCCTCGTCCAAGCTCTTATTGATGTTGCTTATTGTCGTCGCTGAAAATTCATGTCCGCAAAGTTCTTCTGTGATTGCCTTCACTTTCCTGGTTGATACTCCTTGGACATACATTTCTGCTAGAGCTGATACTAATGCTTTTTCCGATCTTTCATATCGTTCAAAAAGCTCGGTAGAAAACATTCCCTCTCTGTCTCTTGGTACTTTTAGCTCTATATTGCCTATTCGCGTCACTAAGTGCCTTGTATAATAACCTGCTCTATAGCCTTTTCTTTCTTTGGATCTTTCACTCTTATTTGCTTCCAAAGTCTCGATCATTTCGGCTTCTAAAAAATTTTCGAGAGCAGTTTTCATAAGAGACTTCATTAAATCAACATCTTGTTCAATAACTTCTTTAGATAATTTGTTTTTCTCAATAGAATACTTTTTGGTCATGGTATACCTCTTTTTGTAGTTAATAAGAGATCATCTTACCATGACCTTTTTTTGCACATAATTTTTTACACAATCGCCCGAAGGGCGACCGAACGGTGGGTCCGGCACCCCCAAATAGAGCCCAGAGCGAAGCGGCGGGCGACTGAATGCCGTAATATAGCTAAAGAACAACTGTCTATTCTAACTTCTCTTGCATCAGGCACTGACGATCAAAAATTAGCGGTTATTAAAAACGATTCTATTGCAAAACTGTACCATAGGATTCACAGTCGCATGTGGCACATGACAAAAAGTGCGGTCATTTCCATACTTAAAAAATCTCTCAATTTTAATGATAAAAAAAATTTTGTTCAAACTGCTCGCTGTTTTGGAGGTATAGTATTTAAGGATATCCATGAAAGCTTTAAAAAAGATCGAGAGATTGTCTTGGCTGCCGTTCAACAACATGGCATGGCTGTTCTATATGCAGATCAAAGCCTTCGAGAAGATCAAGAGATTTCCTGTGCTTCTAATAACCAGCTCTCTTCGATAAGCACATGAAAGTCTTCAAAAAGATCCAGCATTTGCCTTGGCTATCGTTCAGCAAAATGGCTAGGTTACTCAATTTGTAAATCTCAATTTCAAATCCGACGTGATGAAACGTCTGGCGTGCATCGGCTATGAATTTTTCAGACTTACTCTACTCATTTAAAGTGATAGTAAAGGTTCTTTGAGTAGAACTTCCGCAACTGGTAGTTACCCGAATAGTAAACGTATAAGTTCCCGGTGAACCACTTGGTTCATTTTCTCCACTAGCTGTAATAGTCCCAGCAAATAACCCAGGAAAATTAGTTGGAGACAGAATAAGTCCCGTAGGTAAACTTCCTGAGACTATAGCAAATCTAAAGGGAGCAGATGCAGTTGTGGATATTTCAACAAACTGATAATAACCGCCACCCACTGTGGCATCGGGTAATGTCTCTGTCCTGAAGCTAACGGCTGAACAGGTTACTGTTAATGTTGTAGAACCCGAGACTCCTGCTTGTGTCGCTGTAATGGTTGTACTGCCTGCATTGTTGCCCGTAGCTGCTCCTTTATCAGCTGCAGCATTAGAAATATCTGCAACTCCTGTATTGGAAGAACTCCAAGTCGCTTGAGTTGTGAGATCTTCTGTTGTCCCATCACTGAAAGATCCTGTTGCTGTGAATTGAATCGTCTCTCCACCCAGAATGCTTGGAGTAGCTGGCGTCACTGTAATGGATTCTAAAGTAGCTGGTGTGACAGTTAAGGTTGTCGATCCTTTCACAGCTCCTAAAGAGGCTTCAATTGTTGTGGTGCCTTCATGCAATGTTTGAGCGAGTCCTTGACTGCCAGAAGCATTAGAAATCTTTGCAACGTTTTGATCGGAAGAATTCCAAGTCACTTGAGTTGTAAGATCTTTTGCGGTCCCATCACTAAAAGATCCGGTTGCTGTGAATTGAATAGTATATCCAAGAGCAATACTTGGATTAACGGGTGTCACTGTAATTGTATCTAAGACAGCAGGTGTCACAGTTAAGGTTGTCGATCCTGTCACATTTCCTGAAGAAGCCTTAATTATTGTGGTGCCTACATCCAATGTTTGAGCGAGTCCTTGACTACCAGAAACATTATAAATCACTGCAACGTCTGAATTGGAAGACTCCCAAGTCACTTGGGCTGTAAGATCTTGTGTTGTCCCATCACTGAAAGATCCGGTTGCTGTGAATTGAATCGTACGTCCAAAAGCAATACTTGGATTAGCTGGTGTCACTGTAATTGATTCTAAGACAGCTGATGTCACAGTTAAGGTTGTCGATCCTGTCACATTTCCTGAAGAAGCCTTAATTATTGTGGGGCCTACATCCAATGTTTGAGCGAGTCCTTGACTACCAGAAACATTATAAATCTCTGCCACCTCTGGATTGGAAGACCCCCAAGTCACTTGAGTTGTGAGATCTTCTGTTGTCCCATCACTAAAAGATCCGGTTGCTGTGAATTGAATCATACGTCCAACAGCAAGGCTTGGATTAAAGGGGGTTACTGTAATTGATTCTAAGACAGCTGATGTCACAGTTAAGGTTGTTGATCCTGTTACATTCTCTGAAGTGGCACTAATTGTTATGGTATCTACATCCAATGTTTGAGCGAGTCCTTGACTGCCTGCAGCATTAGAAATGACAGCAACTTTTGAATTAGAAGAATTCCAAGTCACTTGAGTTGTAAGATTTGCCGTTGTCCCATCACTGAAAACTCCTGTCGCTGTAAATTGAACAGTACGTCCGACAGCAACGATTGGATTAAAGGGCGTCACTGTAATTGATTCTAAGACAGCAGAAGTGACAGTTAAGGTTGTCGATCCTGTTACATTCTCTGAAGTGGCACTAATTGTTGTAGTTCCTACAGCTACTCCTGTAGCCTCTCCTTGACCGCCTGCAGCATTAGAAATATCTGCAACTGCTGAATTGGAGGAACTCCAAGTCACTTGAGCTGTAAGATTTTGCGTGGTTCCATTACTGAAAACTCCTGTCGCTGTAAATTGAACAGTACGTCCAACAGTAACGCTTGGATTAAAGGGTGTCACTGTAATTGATTCTAAGACAGCTGATGTCACATTTAAGGTCGCCAATCCTGTCACATTCCCTAAAGCTGCAGTAATGGTTGTGCTTCCTACAGTTATTGCTATAGCCAGCCCTTGACTGTCAATGACAGCCACTCCTGGATTAGAAGAACTCCAAGTGACTTGGGTTGTGATATTTTCTGTTGTACCGTCGCTGAAAATCGCTGTTGCTATAAATTGAAGAGTATACCCGGCAGCAATGCTTGGATCAATAGGTGTGATATTAATGGAGGTCAGCACAGCATTTGTCACTGTCAATTGTGTCGAGCCCGATATTCCATTTAATATTGCTTTAATCGTTGTCGTGCCAGGACTTAAGCCTGTAGCCAGTCCCTTAGAAATCACAGCAACAGCTGGATTAGAGGATTCCCAATTGACGCTATTGGTAAGATTTTCTGTTGTTCCATCGCTAAATATCCCAGTGGCTGTAAAGGCAAGTTGATATCCGGCAGCAAGTGTCGAAAACTCAGGATCTATTTCAATGGAGACCAGCTGAGCAGTTGTCACTGTCAATGTGGTCGACCCTGATATCCTATGTCGCTCTCCAGATGAGCGATGTGTTTCAGAGGTATGACTCCTATCCGAGGAGCTGCTACTATATCTTCCAGATATTCCACCTACTGTAGCTTCAATTACAGTGGTACCTGGACTTAGGCCAGTGGCTAACCCCTTACTTCCCGGCTCATCAGAAATCGTTGCGACTGTTGGATTCGAAGAAGACCACTGAACCTTATTTGTCAAATCGACTTTTGAATTATCGCTAAATATGCCTGTTGCCGTAAATTGAATGGTAAAATTAACTGCAACCACTGGATCAATTGGTGTCACTTCAATTTTAGTTAAAACAGGATGGAACACGCGCACCTTAGCTCCGATAAACCTAATGATAGCGGCAGCGGATTGATTGCCCGCTTCATCTACGCTTACAATATAATAAGTATAAATTTGATGTTTCTTGCGATTGTGATCTCGAAATCTTAATTTTTGATCGGCTGAAATGGTGGCTGCCAGCTCTGTTAAGTTTGAATTGCGATAAATTTTATAGGCAACAGGGGGTGTTCCTTCAGAAGGAGATCGCCAAAAGATTTCATTGATCAGATCGGCTTGAGAAGCAAATCGATTTGCAATCTGTGCGCCTCTTAAATCAGTTGGAGGTAAAAGCAAAGAAGGAGTTGTTTGTGCATATAAGGAGCCAAAGGAATGGAAGGCGGACAAACCATGTAAAACAATCAAACATAGAGTCAACAAAAGGAATCGACTCGATCTATAATTAGATTGTCTATACATAAACTTTCTCCTTAAGTTGTCAAATGCACATTTTACGTTTAATATTCCTATGCATATATTTTTTTTTAAATTTTTACTAGTGAAAAGAGACGTCGAGTTGCAACATCAATTACATTTTAAAATCTGTTCCTAAATAGGAGCACTTTGCGCTTTCATTATTTAAGAGCTCATTGACATTTCCCTCAAAAGCGACTTTTCCTTCCTGTATCAAATAGCTTTTATCAACAACGGAAAAAATTTCGCGTGCATTATGATCGGTAATCAGGATGCTAATTTGTTTTTGAGCCAAAAGTTGAATCAGATGTTTGACATCTTGAATAGACAAGGGATCAATATTGGCAAAGGGCTCGTCAAGCATGAGAAAAGAAGGCTTAGTCACTAGGGCTCGCGTAATTTCGACACGTCGCCGTTCCCCACCAGATAAAGCAGCAGCTTTTTTTTTGGCTAAATGCTCAAGGTGTAATTCTCCTAACAGTTCTTCCAAACGTTGCTTGCGTTCTTGCTTAGATAATGGCAAGCTTTCTAGAATACAAAGAATATTTTCTTCTACTGTCAATTGGCGAAAAACAGAAGATTCCTGAGCTAAGTATCCCATTCCCATGCGCGCTCGTTTATGCATAGGAATATAGGTAACATCTTGATCGCAAAAAATGACTTGCCCTTGATCAGGACGAATAAGGCCTACAGTGATATAAAAGGCTGTCGTTTTACCTGCTCCATTAGGTCCAAGAAGGCCAACGATTTCCCCTTCTTGTACTTTAAAAGACAAGCCATTCACTACTGGCCGGCCTCCATAACTCTTAACCAAATTTTGAACTTCTAAACAAACAGGACCCATTCTTTTTTGATTTTGCACCTTTTCGCCTCCTTCTGGATGATTGCTAGTACTCAACCACATTAGTTTTTGCCTATTGGGATTGCTTCACAGGCCCGGTTGGGGATGCGATGATTCTCTTGTAGTCCTTCAGACTACATGACGGGGGCTAATCTAGCCCAGGGCATCGCCCCATACGCATCAAGCTAAGAGAAGAGCGTAGGCTACGCGACGCCTTCAGTCGCCGCGCCGCTTCGCTCTGGGCTCTAGGTGAGGGTTTTGAGGACCCACCGTTCGGTCGCCCTCCGGGCTCGGTCACGGTGGGCTATTACCAGTCGTCCTACGGACTCTAGCGGCAATGTAAAAGCCATTGAATGCTATTTAAGGCGTTCTGATAATGCCGCTAGAGTCCGTAGGACGACTGGTAATAGCCCACCGTGACCGAGCCCGGAGGGCGACCGAACGGTGGGTCCTCAAAACCCTCACCTAGAGCCCAGAGCGAAGCGGCGCGGCGACTGAAGGCGTCGCGTAGCCTACGCTCTTCTCTTAGCTTGATGCGTATGGGGCATCGCCATGGGTTAGATTAGCCCTCTTCATGTAGTCTGAAGGACTACAAGAGAATCATCTCATCCCAACCGCGGGGCCTGTGAAGCAATCCTAATAGGCAAAAGTTGGCATGGTTCAAAAATTCATGTCACTGATGACTAAGGAAAATGCTGCTTTAATTGTTCAAGCTCTTTCTCAATGAATGTAAAACGGACGTCACCTAATCCTTGAATAATCTCTTTCTTAGTTGTGGTATCATGTATCACCTTTAAAGAGGGAGCGCTCATCTGAACATTATTCACTTTATCAAAAAAGAGCACGCGATTGCCATTTGAACCCTTTAAGACCATTTCTTGCTGTTTAGGAAAATATTCTACAACATCTGCTAACGCATAATGAAGAACAGATCCAGTTTCTTCAACATGTCCATCAAAGCGATTCATAAGACGAACATGTCCCTCTAATATCGTTCTTGCTGGAACAAGTTGTCGTTCCTCCCAAGTATAGTGAATACGAACACGATCTGCATACATTTCCCCTAACACATCCTCAATATAAACTTGCAGCTCTTCGTTATTTTTTCCTGATATGTCTTTTAGACCTTGAAAAACCATTTCTTGACGCTCATGATCAATGCTAAAAAACCCCGGACAATGGATCCTATGGGTATTTCCTTTTTGAGTATCGGTATAATCAATGTATGTATTTTCAGGAGATTGAAGGAATTTCAATACTCTTTTATCATTCACTATGGCTTGTGAGATTAAGAGCTCATGATCTGTATGGATATGCAAACTACCATTTTGGGTAATATTCACATCTCCTGTTAATTGTAAGGTGTGCTGTTGCTCATCCCAGGCAAGTTCATTAGCTGAAAATTCCAACGTTTGTACAGGGCGCCCTTCTCGACGCATATAAAGCATTCCTTTCGGCTGGGTCAGCCACAGCTTGCGTTCCCTTGTATTCACTTGAATCATTTGAGCAGACAAGTGATCTCCATTGACATTTGTCATTTTGCAAACAGGTAGATCTCCTCTTACGGTCAGAGTTAAAATCCCTGCTAAACTCCCCTTGTTCACTTCAGCCGGCAGGCGTTGATAAACAGCATGATCTGCTAAAAGTAAATGATCCTGATTATAGCGAACACGTACATTATGATTAGCCTCAATTTGTCTGACGAGAATTTTAGCAGCTGGTGAATCAGTTGCTGACTCTCGCAGAAGATCAAGCGTCATTTGACTGCTTTTGAGCTCAACAGGGGGTCTTGTCTTTTCTCCACTTTCCCCTTCCTCTCCCTTATTAAAATAAGTCACATCCGGCCAGGCAGCATTTCCTAAAAAAATCCCCTGCATATTGGCATAATCAACTTCAGCCTGTTGGCAATAAAGCCTCCCACCTTCTTTAAGTTCGATCTGCACATCATCATTGATTTTTAGAAAACCTAACTTGTTTTTTTTATCTATATTGGAAGAAGACTGTACTGATAGACGACGAGCAGAAATTTGCCCCAAGCTATGTTGGACGATCACTTGTCCAACTAAAATAATTTGTTTACCATCATATTGAGCTTCTCCAGAATTGACAACCATTGAATCCTCTTTTTGCAAAAGAGCATTCTCTGCATGTAAAAGGGAAAATAAAAATGCGATTTTGAAATACCACAAGCGGAAGAGTCTTTTTATCATTCTTCCCCCCAGCTATGAAAAATCGCTTGGAATCCTTGTGCTTTCACATGAGCTTCTTCGAACAGCGAAAGTTGAATCGTATGTGCTCGCCCTTGAAGAAGAGGATGAAAAGAATCAAATGAATTTAGCCAAAGATGTCCAGGCAAAAGATAATGAGCAATTTCCACTTCTTTGGCTTCTAACTGATTACTTTTATAAGAGTAAACCGCTTCTTTGGCTTTTAATTGGCGAATCATTTGTTGGGGTTGTTCAGCAATTGGAAAAGGGAAAAGTTCATCTTCTTTATGATTTGGAGCATCAATCAGTTTTTCTTGCATAGCACATGTCAATCCCTCAAAGCACTCGACAAACTCCCTTTCTTGTTTTGAATAAATTAATTTTGAAGACTCACTGATAAGGCGAGATTGTAGACGATGCACGTCTTTTTTATATAAAATTTGCTTACTCACCTGATAACGTATTTGTTGAGTCGTATGAGAGTCTTCTTGCCGGCGCTTTTTTCTAGCTCGCTCATTATCTCCCATCAAAGCTTGATAGTCTTGTGTAGCGTCTGAAGAAATCGAGAGGAACCAAAAACAGCCCAGAACAATGAAAATCCACAAGACAATCAAGCCAGTTAAGTATTTTTTAAACATTGCCAAAAGACTGCTGCTGAATTAAATGATAAAGCTGTCTGAATTGGGGCAAAAGAATATCTAAATCTTTAAAATCCATCACAGAAGCTGCATCGCTTTTAGCTTGGGCTGGATCGGGATGCGATTCAATGAACAGACAATTTGCCCCTGCTGCTAAAGCAGCTTTGGTTAGCACAGGAATAAATTCTCTATCCCCTCCTGATTGCGAACCCAGCCCCCCTGGTTTTTGCACAGCATGCGTCGCATCATAGCAAACCGGATAGTTCAAGCGCTGCATGATCGGGATGCTACGCATATCACTGACTAAGTTGTTATAACCAAATGTTGTCCCGCGATCGATAAGAATGATTTTATGATTATGAACTGAAACAATTTTTTGTACGATGTTTTCCATATCCCAAGGAGCCAAAAATTGTCCTTTTTTTACGTTAATCACTGCCCCTGTTTCTGCTGCAGCTAAAACAAGATCTGTTTGGCGGCATAAGAAAGCGGGAATTTGCAAAATCTCACATACTTGCCCCGCAATACGAGCCTCTTCCGGAGAATGAACATCGGTGACAACAGGCAAATCTAATTCTTTTTGAACACGCTGTAAAATGCGCAATCCTTCTTGCAAACCAGGGCCACGGAAAGAATGACAGGAAGAGCGATTCGCTTTATCATAGCTTGATTTGAAAATCAGGCGTACATCATGTTTGCAAAACATTTTTTTCAGTGCCTCAGCTGCTTTCAAGCAATGATCTTCACTTTCAATCACGCAAGGACCCGACATAACGACCAATGATTCTCTAGGTCCAATAAAAAAATTTTTAACAGGAACTCGACGTATCATACTGACCTTTTCTCTTAGATGGGATAGGATATTAGGATATAAAGATCATTATGTTACTGAAGATCAGGATTTTTCTCTAGCAAGTAAAGCATTTGAGAAGATTGAGTTAAAAGAGATTGGATCAAATCTTGTAGAAGATAACACGTCATCCCTGTTTTTTCTTGAAGGGTGATTTCTTTAGTCAAATTTGAGAGTGGAATTAAAACAAAAAGACGCTCTTTCCAACGTGGGTGAGGAATTTGCAGCTCTTTGTCATAATAAATTTGATTGCCATAAAACAAAAAGTCAATGTCAATAGGACGCCTAGCATTTTTAGGCTTTGGAATTTTTCCTAACTCATTTTCAATAGATTGGGTGATTTTAAAAATTTCCGTTGGAGTTAAAAATGTTTGAAAAGAGCAAACGCCATTGACAAACCAAACCGGACTCTTCACATGAAGAGGAGCGGTATGATAGAAATGAGAATGTTTTAAATTCACAATGCCTGTCTGATGAGATAATAAGGCTAAAGCTTGGTGCAGGCGAGGAAGGACTTGTCCGATATCTCCTCCCAAACTTAAATAGACATCGATGCTATTCATTTCATAAATCTATTATTTCCTAATGCGAGAATATTTACTAGAGGTTGATTTTATTCAGCTAAATAAATTATAATCCAGCTTTCTTTTTTATGGGAATAACTTTTATGAACGTCACAGCTCCCTCTTTACCTTCTTTGGCAAACCTTCCTTTTTCTGTCGCTGTTGATGGTTTAGCAGGTTATCTCTGGGGTAAATTAGGTCAAAAAAATTCTGAATTGATAGCAACTATTTTTGTCATTCGCGCCTTAGCGCATACTCTATTTTATCACATAGCCAATTACGTTTTGAAAGGAAAAGATTTACAATCTCAAAGAATTTTTCTTGTGACTTCAACAGTTGTCAACATGACTTTTCTTATCGTTTTAAGAGAGTTGAATCTCATAGATCGATTATTTTCTTGTTTACTAGGAGCGGCGATCCTTGGACATGTCATCTATCGCGTAAGTTATATTCAAGATCAAGAAAGACAGCAAATTTTTGAAGGGATAGAATTAATAGAAAACACATAAAGAACTTGAAAATAAGAGCTTTTATCGCTAATATCTTTCTTTTCCTTACCTGATTAATCTCTAAGGACTGATAGCTCAGTGGATAGAGCACCCGCCTTCTAAGCGGGTGGTCGTAGGTTCGAATCCTACTCAGTCCGATGACTTCCAAAGTTGGTTTTATCCTATGGTCAAGAAAATGAAAAGCGAATCTTCATCCGCCTCAAAATTCTCACCAGAAGACCCGCCTCACCTAAGCGCACAGTGTTATTCGCCTGAAATATTTCCCACTATTGAAGAGGTCATGAAGGGATTTCGCGAACGCTGTTTTTTCAATTTAACTTTACGCAAACGTTTTAGGCAAATCAACCACACCCTTTATCAACTGATCCATCAGGCTCCTTCTCCAGCTTTTCTCCTTAGCGCTATTCTTGATTTCTTTGATCGCATCAATCAAGAAAAAGTCCTTAAAGAGCCTCTTGACCTGGCTGCCTTTGAATTCTGGCTTAATCATTTTTCTGATCTTTCCGAACAAGAAAATTATGAGATAAGAGCCAAAATTGTAGGAAAATATCTTCCACGCGACGAATATCAAGCTTTTTTTCCTATTGGAATGGGAAAAGTCTATTTTGGAACACATTTTATTACTGCTCATCTGTCGCCAGATATTGATACCATGATGGCTTCTTTTTGGGGTTGGATGGATGCCTTTGGAGCACGTGTTGGATCGGGTTTGCATGTATGGTGCTTGCCGGGAGGGCCACCAGATTCTCCCGTTACCTCTGTTTTTCGCAATCTGTTTGGATTCAACATTTTTTCTTATCTTGCGCGCCTCGCTCCAACGCTAACCCTTACTGCCATGGATTTAGTCACTCAAAAGCTTTTTAAGAAAGAATGGGGCGATACACTGATTACGGCAATTGATCATGAATCAAATGAAAAAGCCACTATTCTCGTCAATGAACAGGGACACTATTTAGGCGATTGGCGCAGTTCAGATGTAGAGTTAGTCCGTCAAATCATTATCTTAGTTAAGGCGTGCCTTCATTGGTTTGAAAACAATCTGCATACCCACTTAATCTCGCTTTTTGCAAAAGAAGATCTTTCCATTCAAGATTTATCCGCTTTTAATTTTTCTATTTTTGATATTCGAATTAAAGATTGCGAATTTGTTCAAGATGTTAACGAAAAGCAGCAAAGTTATTTAAATGATTTCTTTTATCAAGTATTGGGTATTAAAGACGGATTTGAAGGAACATTCCGCGATCTCAACGAAGCCCTCAATCGGCTTTCAGTCCAAGGGATGCTGAACTTTCAAAAAGAAGTAGAGAAACTCCCTTCCCACAACATTTTTGACGAGAAGGGTTGTTTAAAAGAAAATCGTCCACAAATTTTTAATTGCCTCAAAGAACTGATTAAACATCTTGATGAAGCGATTTTTGAAGTACGCAATTATGTTGAGCGCTTGGATATTGTTCTCAGTATCAAATATAAAGTCTTAGGCATGCCTTATACTTACATTACCCTACGTAGCGATGTCGATGAAATGCGGCAGAAAATGCAAAATCATGACTTTTTAACAGTTGTCATTTATGAACAAGATGGCTCCTTATTTCCCGTGGGCATTGTCCGTGCACGTGATTTGCGCGAACAAGGATTGGGAACAGTCACCTTACGCGATTTTTGTAATTTAGAAGAAGTCCGGATGTCATCTTATTTAGAAGTGATCAGCGTCGTCGATCATCATAAAAGCTCCTTAAAAACACTGGCGGTCCCAACAGCCTTAATTGGAGATGCGCAATCTTGCAATGTCTTGATTGCCGAACAAATGTTTATGTTGAATGATAAATACAGCTTAGGAGGAATGAATGTAGAACAGATTGAAGCGCAGATTCAGGAGGTCTCTTCTCGTTTAACAAATTTCAGTCAAATGCGCCTTTTACAACGTCTTTTTCAGCGGCGCCTCATTGCTCACAAAAGTCAACCTTACTTTATTCATCCTAGAAGAGAGTTTACTGAGTACCTATGCTTTCTCTATGCCATTTTAGATGATACCGACTTACTTACCAAAGTTTCTCATCGCGACCTTGAGTGCATGGCGCAATTATTAAATCGCTTGAAATCGCTTTCGCTCAGGCGTGAAGTAGAAATTGTTCATTTTGACGATATTCCAAGAGATAAAAATTTTGTTAAAGCCGCTGCACAACGAATCTTGCAGCAATCTGACATGTATTCTTTATATCAGCAAATTTATCATTTAAGAGAATTGGAAATAGAATCGAACTTGGGCTTTTGCATTCAAAACCGATCATCTAACATCTTTTTAGACACAAAAGAACAAAATGGTTGTGCTCGAGTAGGGCAAACGAAAATGTTTTCTTCCAATTTTCCCTTTTTCATTGAGCATGCTCAAGAGATTCGACAAATTTGGCTGAATCAATCCTACGAAGTTTTTAAAGAAAAGCCAGAAATTGATTTGCATATCCACATGATCAGCACCATTGCGAGTGCTGAAGAGGTCTATAAGAATCAAATAGGTCCGTATATGCATCAAGATGAGCTTTGGTTTTGGACTCCTCCTACTCAATTGGGCTATCGCCATCTCAATAGCTTTTTGGCGGGCTTTCAATATGCAGTAAAAGAGTTTAAAAAAACCATGTCTTTAGAGTTTTTAGGCTCTCTGCCTGAAGAATTCATGAATATTTTTACTCTTCATTTTCCAGAGGTTTCCAAAAATAAAACCCCTTCCCACAGTACCTTTCCTATTGCCATTTTCCGCTTTAAAGCAGGGGCTTTAAATTCACGTAAATCCATGATTACCCCTTATTTGCCCCGCTTGGTCTAAGAGTGGTTTTGGCTAGACCTGTCAATTTTTTATGCCGGTCTTTTAAAACCGTGAAGGTAATTGATCAAAGGTTACCTCTAATCAATTACCTGTTCTCTTTAACAACAAGCAACCAGCCAGACAACTGAATGAGTTATCTCATTCTGTTGTCTCTGGAACTCATAATTATTGATTTCTTGACTGCACTTATTCTGGTCGAGAATTTTCTTCAAGAATTTCGAGATTCACTCTAATTCCATTACGACTTGCAACCGACATCAAAAGTGTGCGGATTGCATTAATCGTCTTTCCTTTTTTGCCAATGATTTTGCCAATGTCGGATTTCTCAACCGAGAGCTCTATAATAAGTGTTTGCGTTCCTCCAATTTCGTTGATCTTCACCTTGTCTGGATGATCAACCAAATTTTTGACGATATAAGCTACAAATTCTTTCATAATTCGATCCTTTGCAAATTGACACGTTTGATACTTCGGTATAACCTGACAATACGAATTATTCAATTAATTTTCTAGAAAAACATGAAAAACAATGTTTGAGTTCATTTTAGCCCATTGTCGGGTTCAATAAGGAGAGTCACTGGTCCATCATTAATTAGAGCGATTTGCATTTCTGCTCCGAAAAGACCTGTTCGAATAGAGTCTATTTTCTGACTTAATTGTTCAATAAATTGATGGTAAAGAGGTTCAGCCATTGCAGGTGGAGCTGCCTGAATAAAATCAGGACGTCGTCCATTAAGGCAATTGGCATATAAAGTGAATTGGCTAACCACTAAAATTTGACCACCCATTTCCTTGACGCTATGATTCATTTTTCCTTCTTCATCGCTGAAAATACGCAAATGAACGAGCTTATTCACTAGCCATTGAATCTGGCTGGCATCATCTTCTTTATGAATACCCAGGAAAACTAATAGACCAGGTCCAATCTCACTATAGAGTTGTTTTTGAATAAAAAGCCGCGCCTCTTGAACCCGTTGAATGAGCAATCGCATAAGTGAAATTCATTAGAATAATGGTAGCGCTTTAAACTAACGCTCATCATCTTTTTCTGTCAAGCTTTTCAAAGTGGCTTCTGGAAGGATTTTACGCATTAAACGCACCATATCTACTGGCGGAGGAGCTGTCAATTCTAGTTCACAACCTGTGAACGGATGCTGAAATTTGACTTTGGCAGCATGTAAAAGTTGTCGCTGAACTCCATAGTAATGATTCAAAGAAGAATTTCCATAGAGCTCGTCTCCCAAAACAGGGGTTCCCTTATACTTAAGATGAACGCGAATTTGATGTGTACGCCCTGTCGCAATGAGGATTTGGACAAAACTCAATTTATCATTCCAACCCAGCGTTTTTAAAAAACTGATCGCTTGTTTACCTGTAGGAACGATAGCCATTTGCTTGCGATGAATCGGGTGGCGTCCAATAGGAGCAGAGATTTCGCCATCAGCTGGACGACCCAAGCAAATAGCCCAATACTCTTTATAGACTTGGCGAGAGGCAAATAGAGCGGTCAATTTCTGCTGCATTTCTAATGTTTTAGCAGCCACTAAGACTCCTGACGTTTCTTTGTCCAAACGATGAACAATACCAGGCCGCAAGGAATTTTCCTGCCCTATCAATTGACCACAGTGATAAAGAAGACCATTGACAAATGTTCCTGACCAATTTCCCGGGGCTGGATGAACAACCATGCCAGCGGGCTTATTAATTGCTAGCAAATTCTCATCTTCAAAAAGAATGGTTAAGGGAATAGGTTCAGGAGTAAGCTGAATCTCGGGTGTAGCAGCAAATTGGACTTCAATTTCATCGCCTAGTTGAGGTTTAATCCTTTTTTTAACTGGAACCCCATTGAGCAAAACGAGATGCTCATCGATTAAATATTGAAAATAGGTACGCGAATAAACTTCTTTAAATCGCTTAGCTAAAACTTTATCTAAACGCTCTCCCGTCTCTTCTTCCGTCACAACCAAAAGATCAATTTCATCTGCTTCCATCTTTAAGATCCTGTTATAAGGCAAACTGAGCGGCTGCCGGTATCGCCAAAAGCAAAAGAGGATGCTGTTCGTAAGGAAAATGAGGAACCAATTTTTTAAGCAGGCTATAAATATGCGAGTGTATAGACTCTAGCGTCGCTAACTCAATCGAAGTACCCAAAGATTTACCTAAGTACACAATCCCCTCATTTTCAATTCGCTGTAAATAAGAAGACACTTGATTTTGAATAAATAATTCTTGCTCGACAGCAGGAAGCAGTTGAAGCTCTTGTTGATAAGCATCTGACATGGGAAAGCCAAGAAAAAGGATGGAATCAAACATAACAACAGTATACGACTCTCACTCTTTTTGGCCAAAAAGATTTATTATCTTTGACTTTCGCGAAGAATCTTTTTGATATTTTCCTGCCCTTTTCTCATTTTATTAGTGATTTCCATCGCCATCGCCTTTAACATTTCTTCAAACATTTCAGGGTGTTCTTTTTTGAATTTATCTAAACCACCTATCCCACCTACATATTCTTTAGAAGGATCTGCTGGCTTCTGAGACCCTGTTGTTTGATCAGTTGACTGAGTCTCATTTGTAGGAGATGACCCACTTGTACTTTCTATTGACATAAAAACCCTCTCTCCTGAAATTTAAATCTTTCAATTTATACTCTTATATTAACATAAAAATATATAAATTACAATTCATTAAATTAATCTGCTAAATTTAAATTAATTTTTGAATTACTTAATGCAGTCAAAACCTAAACATTATATTTAGATAAAACGATAAATAGTTAAATTTTAATTTATTTTTAATTTTTTTGTTGTTATTATATTAAAAAATTTATTATTTTAATTATAAAAAGGACTTAAACAACATGTCTAATAATACTCCAGTTAATTTGACTGCTAATCATTATTACGCGGGTGAAACTTATTGGAAGTTTAGGATGATAGAAGTAGATCAGAGTGAAGAATTCTATTCTTCTAGCTCTTCTATATGCAATTGGCTTAATGCGATTTTAACTTGCTCAAATGAATAGCCTTTGCGCACTAAAGCAGCGACGACCTTTTGCCGGCTTTTATATTGAGTGAGATCTTTTGTACGATAACGCGTTTTAAGCAAATGCTGAATCGCTTGAATTTCTTCTTCTGGATTTTGCCATTCTTTTGCTAAGCGCTGAATCGTCTCTGAAGACAAACCTTTTGCATAAAGCTTGTTGAGAATAAAGCGCAGGCCATAGCGTCTTTGTTGAATGCGCATAAAACTCTGCAGCCACAACTCGTCGTCTAAAAAACCTATCTCTCGATAGTCTTGCAAAACGCGCTCAATGGTCTTGTTTTGCACTAAGCGGTCGCGCAAGAGCTTGGCCAACTGCTCAGAATGATAACTTTGAGAGGACAGGCGCCACAAGACGTAGCCTTTGACGCGCCGATATTCAAAGGCATCAAAAACAGTTTGTAATTCTTCTTCGGAAGGAAGAGGAGGAAAAGTAGGCTGACGTCCAAAAATAGCGCGATGCACTTCACGCCATTTTTCGCCATTAAGCAAAATTTCCCAGCGATCTCGATTTCCTTCTTTGGGTTGAAATATCACTTGCAAGGCCTTCCTCCTGATGAGATCTTTTTCAAAGAGGTTTTATTTAACTTGAATCATTTTTTTCACTTCCCGTGGCGTCATTCTGACGCCTTTGGCAGTGACGCCTTTGATCGCTACACTTTCAAGCTTAAATTGCACTTTGGCAATCGTTTGCCTAGCCTTTGGAACAAGTTGCAACTCCAGGGTGTTATGAGGGGCAGTGGAAATATAATCAAGCACCATCCCCTCCTCTACATAGCGATAGGGTTTATCCAAAATGAACTTTTCCACGATAAAACGCTTGGCATAAGCATAATGTGTTTTAGGATCGCGGTAAGCAACACTAATGATAGCTTTTTTATCTGCCACTCCCAAGTAGACGACTTTATTGCCTTGATGATGCATATATTGCTTTTCTGGAATATTGATCACATGATAAGAGCCATCCTTAAACATGACGAGCAGCTTATCAAAGTTAGTACATTCCAACAGATGCTTGCTTTCCACCTTTGTTCCAATAAAACCTGAAGCTGGATCAAATCCTACGGTTACTTGCCTTGTCTCCATTGCGCGAGTGTCGACTTGCTGGATAGCTTGAATTTCTGTTCGCCTTTCATAGTCTTTGACATATTTTTTAAGTAAGCCTTGTAAGTAGCGGATAGTGACCCTTTTAATATTTTTAAGCTCTTTTTCCACTTTTGCCAACTGCTCTTGACAGGAAACAATTTCTTCTTGGCTTTTTGCTAAGTCAAAGCGTGAAATGCGGCGGATAGGAATATTGAGCAAGCGTTCGCGATCTTCCTGTGTAGGCTCACGCAAAAGTTGCATGTGATAAGGTTTTAAGCTTGTGGCAATGGTTTGATGAATCTGTTCATACGATTCGATATTTTCAATATGCTTATATAAGCGATTTTCAATGAAAATTTGTTCAAGAGATTTTTCAAAAATTTTTTCCTTCAAGCGTGCCTGCTCAATTTCCAATTCGCGACGCAAGTATTCTTGCAGTTTATCGGCATGATATCTCAAGATTTCTTCGACATCTGCTTCCCAAGGCAAGTTATCTTTAATGACGACGATTTGCGAGTGAAGCGACACTTCGCATTCCGTATAGGCATACAAGGCATCGAGCAAATCTTGCGCATAATGTCCTCGAGGCATCTTAATCTCAATTTCGACATTTTCTGCTGTATAGTCTTGAATAGCCTCAATTTTAATTTTGCCTTTTTTCGCCGCTTCATCAATAGAGCGAATCAAAGATTCAGTTGTCGTCCCATAGCAAATTTCTTTAATCACTAGTGTTTTGGGATCACGGACCTCAATCTTGGCTCGCAACTTAACTTTTCCTCGACCTTTATCATACTGAGAGGCATCCATAATGCCGCCAGTTGGAAAGTCAGGTAAAATGTTAAAGGATTTTCCCTCTAAAATAGCAATCTCAGCTTCGAGTAGCTCGGCAAAATTGTGCGGAAAAATATGAGTAGACATTCCCACAGCAATCCCATCTGCCCCTTGCAAAAGCACAACAGGAATCTTAGCGGGCAAGTAAACAGGTTCTTGATGGCGTCCATCATACGAAGAGCTGAGACTGGTAATATCTGCGTTGAAAAGCGTCTCTTTGGCCAAAGGACTTAAACGGGTTTCGATGTAACGAGACGCTGCGGCTGGGTCTCCAGTAAACAAATTACCAAAGTTTCCTTGTTTATCAAGCAAGTAACCCTTATTTGCCATATTAACGAGGGCTTCTGTAATGGGAGCATCACCATGTGGATGAAGAGCCATCGTTTGACCCGCCACATTAGCTACTTTATGCAATTTGCCATCATGCATGATCCAAAGCATATAGAGAATGCGGCGTTGAACAGGTTTGAGACCATCTACGACATTAGGAATGGCACGATCCAAAATGACATAAGAGGCATACTTGATATAATGATGCTGCATGAGCTGCTTAATATCTTCCATAGCACTTCCTAAAAATGACGGCTAATGATTAATTTATTCTAGTACTCCACCACACTAGTTTTGTGTATTTAGATTGCTTCAAAGCCCCGCGGTTGAATTGGCGTAAGTGGTCAATATTAGCAATATGGACCCACTTACGCCAATTCAACCGCGGGCTTTGAAGCAGTCCCAATAGGCAAAACTCATGTAATGGAATACTAGTACTATTTTTAAGACACGCCCACAGCCAATTCTTCTTCGTTAATCAAATTTTGCATAATGAACTGCTTGCGCTCTGGCGTATTTTTACCCATGTAAAATGCAGGGTAGGTTTAATATCAGAAAAAGAGCGAATTGTCACAGGAATTAATCGAATATCTTTTCCAATAAATTGCTTGAATTCGTGAGGAGAAATTTCTCCTAATCCTTTAAAACGAGTCACTTCAACTCCTTTTTTTAACTTGGCAATGGCACGGTCGCGCTCCTCTTCTGAGTAGCAATAGAGCGTATTTTCTTTATTGCGCACTTTAAACAAAGGCGTTTCTAGAATATATAAATGACCATTGAGGACTAGTCCTTCAAAATAGGTCAAAAAGAAGGTAATGAGTAAATTGCGAATATGCATACCATCGACATCAGCATCAGTTGCCAAAATGACTTTGTTATAACGCAATTGCGCAATGTCATCTTCAATATTCAACGCATTCATCAAGTTGAACATTTCTTCATTTTTATAAAGCTGATCAATCTTCATACCAAACACATTTAATGGCTTTCCCCTCAAAGAGAAAACTGCTTGAGTCAACGGATCGCGTGAAGCAACAATCGAAGCACTTGCTGAATCCCCTTCAGTCAAGAAAATCATGGTTTTATCGCTATAGTCCGATTGATCTTGATAATGGTATTTGCAATCGCGCAACTTAGGAATTTTAAACGAAATCTTCTTTTGTTTTTCTTTGGCTTCTTTTTTGACAGCAGCCAATTCACGGCGTAGCTTTTCATTAAAAGCAATGCGTTCAATAATGCGATTGGCTATGTCAGGATGCTTATGCAAAAGGTTGACAACTGCTTCTTTAACTTCTTGAACAACAGGTCCGCGCAACTCGGTATTTCCTAACTTATTTTTGGTTTGCGATTCAAAAATTGGATCTTTGACTCGAACCAAAATGGTCCCCACAATTCCTTCTCGAACATCCACTCCTTGAAAGTTTTTCTTAGAAAATTCATTCACTCCTTTTAAAATTCCTTCTCGAAAAGCCGAAAGATGGGTTCCGCCATCTGCTGTATATTGGCCATTGACAAACGAAAAATAACTTTCGCCATAGCTACGAGTATGTAAAAAGGCAAACTCTAAATGCTTACCGCGATAATGCAAAGGCTCATAAAGCTTATCTTCAGTTACTTCTGCATTCAAGAGATCCAGTAATCCATAGTCCGATTGAATCTTTTCTCCATTAAATTCTAGTATAGACCAGTATTCAAATAGGCATAGTGCCAAATGCGCTTAAGAATAAATTCCTTTTGAAAAGAGAATTTTTTAAAGATTTCGTGATCGGGAATAAATTCAACATAAGTTCCATTCGGTTCTTGGGTTTTCCCCTTTTTCTGATCTTTTAACCTTCCTTGGCTAAAACGCGCCTCAACAAATTCGCCATCGCGATAACTGCGCACAAAAAAATAACTCGAGAGAGCATTAACAGCTTTCGTTCCAACGCCATTCAATCCTACAGAAAATTGAAAGACATCATCATTATATTTTGCCCCTGTATTAATCTGACTGACGCATTCAATCACTTTACCTAAGGGAATGCCTCGACCAAAATCGCGAACAGCTACGCAACCGGTGGCCTCATCCACTTTGACAATAATTTTTTTGCCATGCTTCATAATGAATTCATCAACACTATTATCGATGACTTCTTTAAGCATGATGTAAATTCCATCATCTGGATTAGACCCATCGCCTAATCGGCCAATGTACATTCCCGAACGCAAACGAATATGCGCTAAGGCATCTAATGTCTTAACTGTACTCTCATCATAATGCTTTGCCATAAATCACAATTACTTATATTGTTAAACTATAAAAAATATACTTATTTTTGAATTGAAAATCCAGTCTTTTTAGCAATTAAATCCAAAAATTGCCAAATTATTCATCAATCCCCTTTTATCAATTTACTGCGAAAGATTTCCCCCTTCAACTATTTAAATTAAAATTTAAAAAAAATATAAATTTCAATCTTTACTTGAAAGAAAAACTTTAGAAGGTCATTTTGATGTTAGTACGTAATAGTTGAATTTGATAAGAATTTAAATTGGAATCTTTATGTCTCATGCTTCTCCTTTTGCCAATCAAACACTTCTCATTACCGGTGGAACAGGGAGCTTTGGACGTGCACTTGCCAAGCACGTCTTGCAGGAAAATGCTTGTCGCAAGGTCATTATTTTCAGCCGCGATGAGTGGAAACAATGGGAAATGCGCCGCAATGATCCCCTTTTTGACCATCCTAAGATTCGCTATTTTTTAGGCGATGTGCGCGATGCGGATCGCCTTACAAGGGCGTTTCATGAAGTCGATCTCATTGTTCATGCAGCAGCCCTTAAGCAGGTGCCCGCTGCTGAATATAATCCATCCGAATTTATTAAGACCAACATCAATGGTGCCATGAACATCATTGATGCAGCGATTAATTGCGGAGTCAAAAAAGTTATTGCCCTATCGACAGATAAAGCAGTGAATCCTGTCAATTTATATGGCGCAACGAAGCTGTGCTCTGACAAGCTCTTTGTTGCGGGCAATGCATATGTGGGAGCAAGGGGTTACCCCAAATTTGCCGTTGTGCGCTATGGAAATGTGGCGGGCAGCCGGGGCAGCATTATTCCTTTCTGGCAAAAACTTATTGATCAAAGCATTAAAGCTTTGCCTATTACGGATGAACGGATGACCCGCTTTTGGATTACCCTTGACCAAGCTGTTCATCTTGTCCGTTCGTGCTTTTTAAACATGGAAGGGGGAGAAATTTTTGTTCCCAAAATTCCCAGTGTTAAGATCATGGATTTAGCCGAGGCTATGGCTCCTCAGCTTCCAAAAGAAATTTGTGGAATTCGCCCAGGAGAAAAGCTTAATGAATTAATGATCAGCGCAGATGATAGCCGACACACCGTTGAATTTGACAGGTACTATGTCATTTTACCCGAATTAGCGCGTGAAGATCCTATTTATGAGAAACGCCCTATTTGCCGTGTAAGAGGCGAGGCTGTCCCTATTGATTTTGTTTATGCATCGCACACCAATCCTGAATGGCTAAGCGTAGAAGACATCCGTCAATTTCTTAAAGGGCAAAATTTTCATGAGCACATCCTTTAAACCTATTAAACCTATGATAGGAAAAGAAATTTTAAAACTTACTAAAAAAGGAGTTTTATTATTTACCCGGCTTAAAATTTTAATTTGGCAAGAATTGCGAAATTTTTTATAACAAGTCAAGAACAAATTTTGGGTTAAGGAAGGAGCGCACATGCGAATAGGAATTCTTGGCATCAATCACAAATTAGCAGACTTAAAATTGCGCGAGCAGTTAGCAAAAGCCTGTCAGAAATGGTTTGGCGCTTTGCAAGCAGTGCATGACCATCACTATTTTGTTTTACTCTCTACTTGCAACCGGACAGAGATTTATTTTAGTTCTCAAGATTTAACAGCCACACATACTTATCTTTTGAGCATTTTACGCAATGAAGTGGAAGAGGAATTTGACCACAAGTTGTATTCCTACTTTGGAACAGATTGTTTTTGTCATTTGACACGCGTGACCTTAGGATTAGATAGTGCGATCATTGCAGAAACTGAAATTCAGGGGCAGGTCAAATTGGCATATGAAAACACCTCTGATTATCATTCCTTGCCAGAAGATTTGCATTTTCTATTTCAAAAAGCTCTAGGAACCGCCAAGAAATTAAGATCAGAGCTTCAGCTAGGACGTGGAATGCCAAACTTAGAACATGCCATTTTACAAACAGGAAAATATGTTTTTACAATTCCTGAGCAGACTCGCTTACTATTTGTAGGAGCCTCAGATATTAATCAAAAAATTTTGATGTTTTTAAAAAACAAGAATTTTCAAAATATGAGCCTCTGCAATCGATCGGATGAACAAGCAAAGGCATTAGCCCAGCAACACGGTGTACAGCATCTCCCCTGGTCCCAGCTCAATCATTGGCCTGAGTATGACTGGATCATTTTTGGAACAAAATCTCCTGATTATCTCATCACATACAAAGAAATCCATCAGCGTCCTATTAGCCAAAAGTTAATTATGGATTTATGTGTTCCACGTAATGTAGAACCTAAACTAGGCCAAGACTCTCGCGTGACTTTGCTAAATATTGATCAAATCAATCGACTGTTAAAAATTCGCTCTCGTCGCATGATGCACATGTTAAAAGAAGCTGAACAGCGCGTGGCTCAGGCAACGCATGAACATACAACTCGCTACCTAACAAAAGCAAAATCTAAAATTGCTTTATTAGCAGTAACCGCATAGAACGTGTTCGAAAACACCAGCATCTGGCCCTTAGTAATTACGTAAGCATCTCGGATAGAAATTTAATTAAAATTCAGCTTTTCCAGGATAGCGTGGAAAAGGAATCACATCGCGAATATTTTCCATGCCCGTTGCAAATTGAATTAAGCGTTCAAAACCTGCTCCAAACCCAGCATGGGGCACAGTTCCATATTTTCTCAATTCAAGATACCACCAATAGTTTTCGACTGGAAGACCCACTTCTTTCATTCTAGCTTCTAAAACATTGAGACGCTCTTCACGCTGACTCCCACCCACAATTTCTCCTACTCTGGGCAAAAGCACATCCATAGCAGCAACTGTTTTATTATCATCATTAGCGCGCATATAGAAGGCTTTAATTTGCTTAGGATAATCAGTAATCATAACAGGCTTTGCAAAAAACTCTTCCGCAAGATAGCGCTCATGTTCAGATTGCAAATCCAATCCCCACTTTACTGGAAATTCAAATTTTTTATCTGCCTTTTCTAAAATGCGAATGGCGTAAGTATACGTCGCTCTTTCAAAAGGGGTGTTAATGACATGCTCAAGGCGCTGAATAAGACCCTGTGAAATCAGCTTATCAAAAAACTGCATATCTTCTTGGCAATTTGTCAGAATATACTTGAAAACATATTTTAAGTACGCTTCTGCACAATCCATATCATCGTTGAGATCGGCAAAAGCCATTTCGGGCTCTATCATCCAAAATTCCGCCAAATGGCGCGAAGTATTAGAATTTTCAGCGCGAAAGGTGGGACCGAAAGTATAGATATCTGACAAAGAACAAGCAAAAATTTCGCCATCTAATTGTCCAGACACAGTTAAATAAGTTGGCCTGGAAAAAAAGTCTTGAACAAAGTCAGCCTTGCCCTGAGGTGTTTTAGGAGGATTAGCCAGGTCTAAAGTCGTGACTTGAAACATTTGACCCGCACCTTCACAGTCAGAACCCGTGATAATAGGAGTATGAACATATAAAAAGCCTCGAGTTTGAAAAAATTGATGGGTGGCAAAAGCTAAGGCATTGCGTATACGAGCCACGGCGCCAAAAGTATTGGTACGAGGGCGCAAATGGGCAATTGTACGCAAAAATTCGAAAGTGTGTTTTTTCTTTTGCATCGGGTACGTTTCAGGATCGCACTTTCCTATCAATGTAACAGCCGACGCCTGCATTTCTAGTGCCTGTCCTTTTGCTGGGCTTTCTACAATGACTCCATTGGCAGAAATAGAACAACCTGTTGCTAGCTGTGTCAAGAGTTTCTCATAGCCAGGCACGTTTGGCGTCATAATCAGTTGAAAGTTAGATAAAGTTGATCCATCATTAACTTCGACAAACGTAAATGTTTTTTGATTGCGAACAGTGCGAACCCATCCCTTGATTGTCACTTCGTGTCCGACCAAAGAAGGGGCATCTGCGCGTGGATGTTTTAAATCTTTAATTTTGATGCGCATGAGGCATTCTCCCTAACGTTGAATATTTAAGCTAATTCTTTAAGTTGCTGAATTTCTCTTTTCCATAGCTCTACTCGTCCTGGTGTTTCCAGATATTTGGGTAAATGCCGCGTTCTGGAATCTCTCATCAAGAAGCGAAAACAATCCCATCCAATTTGACCCTCTCCTAGTGGTTGATGACGATCCACCCGTGAGCCCAACTCTTTCAAAGAATCATTGAGATGAAAAGCATAAAGAAAAGAAAGACCTACAATGCGATCAAATTCAGATAATGTCTTTTCCCAAGCCTCGGGCGTCCGTACATCATATCCAGCAACAAATAAATGACAGGTATCCATGCAAACACCAATGGGAAGATGTTCTTTGACTTGCTCAACAATATAGGCCAGATGTTCAAAGCGATAGCCAACAGTCGACCCTTGTCCTGCCGTAGTTTCTAATAGGAGCCGCGTAGTCCCTTTATGTAAAATAGGGCGAACGAGCAACAAGCTTTCAACAATGCGCTCTAGGCATTTTTGAATATCTTCATTTAAAGCTGCTCCTGGATGAAGATTCAAATAAGGGATGCCAAGCTTTACGCAGCGATCCACTTCTTCATAAAAGGCCTTTCGACTCTTTTCTAAAACATCAAGCCTTGGTCCACCTAAGTTAATCAAATAGCTATCATGACTCATAATGTGACAGAGTCCTGTCTCTTGCAAAGTTTGTTGCCAACTCTCAATGATTTCAGGTGTCAAAGAACGCCCTTGCCATTGCTTTTGATTACTCGTGAATAATTGGATAGTTGTTGCTCCAATCTCCTTGCCCTCTAAAAGGGCGCGATGAATTCCACCCACTGTAGAAGTGTGGGCTCCTATCAGGAGATTTGTCGCATTTAACATGGCTGGCCTTTTATTCTTACCTTATGGAGCTGCGATTCTAGCAAGGCTCTGGGTTATTGACAAGCGCTTCTCCTTGCTTAATAAAAAAACAACGTGTTATGTTGGGCACTCGCTAAAATCTTCTTGATTCCGCAAATTTTCACAATCCATGAAAGACACCATTCACACCATTCGTCGCTCTTCGCGTCGTTTTTTCTCAGGAACTTTACTTAGCCGTTTAACAGGTATGTTTCGTGACATATCCATGGCTTATGTGTTTGGTACTCAGCCATCTATTGCAGCCTTCATGGTCGCTTTTCGTTTTGCGCATTTGCTTAGAAGATTATTTGGAGAAGGAGCATTGCAATCGGCTTTTATCCCTGAATTTGAAGCTCTTCGACATCAACAAGAACAGCGAGCCTTTCTCTTTTTTCGCGATTTGACTTTGGTTTTAACTTTATTTCTCATTCTTCTGATTGGCGTATGTGGTGCAGGATTAGCAGGTTTTCTTTGGTGGGGAGATTTGCATCCCGATAATCAAGAAATTGTGTCCCTTACACTCTTGATGCTGCCAAGCCTTCTATTTATTTGCTTATTTGGACTTAATGCTTCCCTTCTCCAGTGTGAAAAGAGCTATTTTATCCCTAGTGTAGCCCCCGTGGCCTTTAACGGCATTTGGATAGCAATCGTTTTCAGTTTAAGGAATATGCCTGCGGAGCAAGCAATGCCTTGGCTTTCCTTTGGTGTTGTCATTGCCTGCCTCTGTCAATGGTTGTTAACTGTTCCACATACGTTGAAGAGCTTAAAAAATATTCGTTCCTCTGCAATTTGGTCCACTTTTCATCGCATATCCCCAGATCTTTATCAATTAGGCAAACCTCTTGCTTTGGGAATTTTAGGTGTGGCAGCCTCCCAAATTAACAATGCCATTGATAGTTTATTTGCTCGATATGCAGAACCAGAAGGTCCTGCTTTTCTTTGGTATGCCATTCGCGTCCAACAACTGCCTCTAGCTTTATTCGGGATTGCTGTCGCCGGGGCTGTTCTTCCTCCTCTTTCTCGTGCTCTAAAGGCGCATCAATGGGAAGATTATTATCATTTTTTGCATGATGCCCTTTATCGCACTTGGATCTTTATGCTGCCTCTCACTGGAGCTTTATTCGTCATGGGCGATACGAGTATTCAACTTCTTTATGGAAGAGGCGATTTTAGTCCACAAGCAGTTGTTCAAACAACCTACTGCCTTTGGGCATACGGAATTGGTTTGATCCCTTCCGCCCTAGTCTTGGTTTTAGCTCCCGCTAGTTATGCTCAAAGCAATTATGTCCTTCCTGCAATAGCTTCTTTTATTACCATGTTATTAAACTTATTGCTCAATACCTTATTTATTATGGAATTTCAATGGGGAGCAGTCAGCGTTGCCCTTGCCACCAGCATCAGCGCTTGGATCAACTTAGGTGTACTAGGATGGAAATTATTTCGAACAGATTCTTCTTTATTTTCTCTGACCCTTTTGCAACAAACAATACCTATGACCTTAGCCTCAATTGCAGCATGTTGGGGAACCTATAAAATTCGCCTTTTGTTTCAATACCTCCCTTTTTTTTCCGATACCCTCCTTCTTTCTTCTTCACTCTCTACTGAATTTGCCCTTCTTGCTTACCAAACATTGACGTTTGGAAGCCTTTTATTTTTGTGTTACTTCATCTTTTGCCTTATTCAACGCTGCTTCTTTTCTATTTTTTTTTCAAAAACACAAATCAATCATCGTAATCATTTAAATTAAATGTTTTTAATTAATTAACATCAGTAAAATCCCAAAATAAATTAATTAATTTAAAATAAAATTAAAAACAACCTTTTATTTGTATATTGTTTTTTTTGATTAATAATTCTTGACAGTAATTTCTATAATCTTTAATATATCAATTTCTTATTTAAGGAGTTTTTCGTTTATGCATGTAAATAAGTTAGGTGTATGCTTATCTCCTTTTCAGAAAGCAACCTCTTCGAATGGAAAGGAGTTTAATTTTGGAGATTTAAATCAAGATGAGAAAGATTTATATACAAATATTGTCAATAAATTATTAAATTATTTTTCAGAACGAATCGAGCATCCTGTATTAGGAAAGACCCCTGATTCTAGAAATTATAGTTTAATTTTTCGGCAATCGAAATCTTGGCGTAACGTTGAAGCCATGTTTAACGAGCTTTTGCTATTAAAAACAAGCTTTAAAACCAAGAAATGGGCAGAGAACTGGTTAAAAGATATTAATCTAATGAGAAATGACCAGAAGTCAATTAAAGATTGCATCTTCCAACTGCAAACCTGCAAAAACGAACTCAAAAAATTGAAGGGTGTTATTGATAATAAGCCTCTTATTCATAAAGAGCGTGATATTAAAATAATGATCTATCAAATTAGAAAGCGAATTATCGAGAAATTAAATGAAAAAGAAAAGCAGCTTTCTTCACCTGACTGGTTTTTAGAAAAGAATCCTTCCTGTCAAAAAATTATCCAATTTTTAAAGAAAAATTGGGATTGTTTGAAACTTTTTCAAGAGTGGGCGGAAGTTGGATTAGATGATGAAAAGATATTTGTTCATCCTGAAAAAAATAATTTAACATTAGATGAAAAACAAGAGGTAAATAAATCTGTTAAAGCCATTTTTATTATTGGAGAGGCTGGTCTTCCGAAGGAAATTCCCTTAGAGTATGAGGGAGAAGAACCTGGAAAAATTATTCGCCCTACAAAAATTAATATCAAAGATTTTCATTTAGCTTCTGCATCGCCTGGTCTTAAAAGAAAATCTTCATCTATTCAGTTAACTGATGAATTAATCTTTGACTTTCCTCTGGCAGAAGGTGAATATCATCAGGTCACAGAAGACATCAAAACAGTCAGCGAGACAGCTCTTAAACTTGAAAGCATTGTTCAACTTGCAATTAAGGAAGTTAATCAAAAAATATCGGGAAATATGGATGCATCCGATGAGAATCAAATTAAACGTTATTTACTTTCTTTCTTTTCTTTAAATTCATTATTTCATACTGATAAACCAGAATTTAAATAACGCGAAATACATCTCGCAATAGAGTAAGAGTGACTTCCATGATGATCAAACCTATGATCGTCCATTCCAAACGGCTAGAATGTTGATGATTGAGTTCATTACCAAGCATCTCAAATAATTCGTGAATAACATCTAAACGTTGATTCAGAACTTCCACGCGTGTTTCGAGGTCCAGGTAATTAGCTGTCATGGCATAAAGCGGCTCTAATTCTGTATATTCCCAAAAAAATTCTGGAGTATCTAAAACGTCCACATGTAAGTTAATAGAGCTACGCTCAATAAATAGCTCCCCCATCTTACGTCTAATTTCTCTACGAGATAAAGAAATGCGACCATGCTTAGCTAGATCTTCAGGAATATGTTTGGTATGGTTAAATGTTTTTCGAAGCGCACTTTCAAACGTACCTAATTTAACTGATTGAGCTAACCCATGTGAAATGGCCAAGCGGCTCAAAACATCTAGATTAGGCAATATAATTTCATCCTCTGCTATCTTCGGCATTTCCCCTACAATAAAGGTAAATTCATCCATTTCAATTTCTTCAATAGGCTGTTCTTCGAATTCTTTGATTTGTTCAAGATAAGCGCAGCAGCGCTCTAGACTTAGCCCCCAAAAGACTGTTGCCCCATAGGGAAAATAAAAAATATCTCCAATGACTTCACCGGGCACAACAAAATGAATGACATCGCGATATAAAGTGACATTCGCTCCAACCTGCTTAAAGCGCTCATAAAGTGCCTTAATATGATAGGCAGAAGCAGTACAATAGGCTCGGCAATCCATAAAGGGGGGCCTTTAATATTGGATGGAAGAGGCGGTTGAAGAGTTAGATAGAATGGATGCGAAAGAGGGGACTTGAACCCCTACGAGGAAACCCTCACTACCACCTCAAAGTAGCGCGTATACCAATTCCGCCACTTTCGCACAACTTGAAAAAGGTATAATAGCACTTTTCTCTGTATCCAAGCAATCAGATTTTGCAAAGAAAATGATTCAGGATTAAAAACAGATTTAAAATGAAGCGTTACACTTTATCGCATGCTCCCTTTAAAAATCAGAAGAATTTGATAATCTTGAGATCTTTAGGCAAATTATTTTTTATTCCTTCCTGCGTCACTTGAAAGCACGAAGTAATATTAAGCGTTTGAAGATTTTTTGGCACATTCTTCAATTCTTCATCTGTTAACCACTCACCACAACCGCTTAAACTAAGATTTTTAAGATCCTTAGGCAAATGTTTCAGGGTGACATCTTTTAAAACACATCCAGTTAATTCAAGCGTCTCAAGCTTTTCGGGCAAATTCTTCAATCCTTCTTCTGTTAAAATCCAATGAGATAGGCTAAGAAACCGAAGATCTGGAGGTAAATTTTTTATCCCTTCTTCTGTTAAGAATGACTCTTCTGCTTCTATGACGTCTAATATCAGCACTTCAAGTTTTTTGGGCAAATTTTTTAACCCTTCATTTGTGAGGAGCAGGCAATTGGTTAAATTAAGCTCTTTAATATTTGGACAAGCTTGTAAGATTTCTTGTAGTTGCAGGTCTGTAATAAGAGTATCTTCTAAATTAAGCTTTGTTAAAAACTCTCCCACTTGTTTGGCCATTTCTAGCTTGCTTTCCAGTGAAATAAAAGCTTTTTTTGGTTCCTGATATTTTGTTTTTTCGCTCTCTAATATCGAAGCGGATAACAAGGGCTTTTGCAACTTCTGAAAATCTTGAGATGTCTTTCCAAATTTGTTTTGCTCATTTTGATCCAATCTTTTCAAAAAATAAAGAAGAACATCTTCTGGTAAATCTTCTATTGTTTTTCCAGTCACTAATGTTTGGCAAATTTCATTTATTTTTTGAACCACTGGATCATTGGGATCCACTTGGTCTTGGATAAGCTTGGATTTGATCGTGAGAAGATAAGATTGAGCATCTTGTTGACTAATGTACTTAATCCCTCGCTGCAATACTTCTAAAATTTCAGGAAGGTGTTTTTGGGGATTGCTTTCGATCAATTGATCCAGCCTTTCATGGAATTGAGTATTTGAAAAAATTTCATTAGGATCATTGACTGACCTTGTTCCTATATTCATACTAACCTCCACTATTAAATAAATTCATAGTTTAGTAATCAGTGACACTAGTTTTTGCCTAAGATTCTATTTTTTAATAAAAATATATTTTAATAAAATAATAAATAAAACTAATTATTTAAATGTATTATATAACAAAATTAATTTAAATTAAAATAAGATATTATTAATAAATGCTATTTATTTTTAATCAAAACTAAATAGTAAGCACTTAATATTAATAAAAAGCTAAGGAATTTCTTTAAATAAGAAAAATTAAATTGATGGGGGTATCTTTCGCAGTTGCGACTTTATGCTTTTACACAAGCATCAAAGAAAGCCATCATTTTGTTCTGTAAGCCAAGGGAGATCTCATTTGAGCAAATTTCCCGATAGCTTTGACAAGTCGCTAGCCGATAAAGCAGCTGTAATTCCGCCTGTTCCCAAATCAAGCTTCCAACCGGTTGATGATTTGGACACCAGCTCTCTGAATCTCGAGTAAAAGCCAAGCCTTGCAACGATTGCCAACATTCGCAGCATCGAAAAGGAAAAGCTATTAAACCATCATGTTTAAGTAATTTAAGGCGAAAACTCGTTGCTAGAATCCAAGGATTCACGGTATGAGGGATTTTTACAAGATAAAAACAGAGAAGGGCATAAAGTTGAGTAGCAGATTTGCCTAAAAATTGCGAAGCAAGCAAAGCTTGTACTAAATCACAGGCGACTTCTAAATCTAGTAATTTTTTGCGCAAAAAAGAGAATGAATCAAGCAAGGTCATTTCGTGGCAACTAAAAATTTCTCCTCTTTTTTCACGATAGATGACCTCTACTTTGGTCAAAGGAATAGTCATCCCTTGCCCACGCTGGCGCTTGCCGCGGCTGCCTTTATAAAGAACTTTAATAAGTCCGGCATCGGCAGTAAAGATCGAAAGGATTTGATCGTAATCCCTAAAAGGAATGACGCGCAAAATCACCCCTTCTGTAGAATGAAAAACTTGAGTCATATTGCCTAGTACTCCATTACATTAGTTTTAGCCTATTGGGACTGCTTCAAAGCCCCGGAATTGGGATGAGATGATTCTCTTGTAGTCTTCAGACTACATGACGATGGGCAATCTAACCCAGGGCTAGGGTGTTCATTTTGTGCAAAAAATGAGCTTTATTTTTCACAATAATTGGCATAGTTAAATTGAAGGTCGCATGTTTATGCCGTCCTTTCAGGACTCGATGTCTTTTTGATAGAACCCAGGCCTCCGCTTCGCTGCGACCTGGGCTGTAACATGACAGCCCTTCAGGCCTTAACAAAAAGATGATTTAGGGACTATAGAAGAGGGACTTAAACATCTCTTGTTAAGGCCTGAAGGGCCGTCATGTTACAGCCCAGGTCGCAGCGAAGCGGAGGCCTGGGTTCTATCAAAAAGACATCGAGTCCTGAAAGGACGGCATAAACATGCGACCTTCAATTCAACTATGCCAATTATAGTGAAAAATAAAGCTCATTTTTTTGCACAAAATGAACACCCTAGCTAGTATTCCATTACAGGAGTATTAAGGCGCTAGCATTTTGTAAACACGTCCAAGGCAGAGCAGGCATAAGGTTGCAATCTAACATCTCATCCTAAAGTAAGGATTTAGCAATTTGAAAATCTCTCTTCATTTATACACTAGAGAAACCAAAATTTGCAATTTCTTATTATAATTCTAGACTTATAATCTCTTGCCTTATATATTGATTTCCTAGTTATTAAAATGCATTTAACGATATTATGCACCGATAGCTCAATGGATAGAGTACCCGGCTTCGAACCGGGTGGTTAGAGGTTCGAGCCCTCTTCGGTGCACTTTTTATTTTTGTGGAAAATTCACCCTCTTTCTCTATTTTTTCTTATTCTTCTTTAGAATTTGCCTCTTTAATTCGCAATTGCTTGGGAAAAGGCTACCAGCATGCTCTGTTGATTTATCAAGAGTGGTTTCGCAGTGGGAAAATCACTGGAAATCATCCCGCCTTTTCAAATGCCCAAGCACTTTTACAACAAATGCGTCAAGTCATCGATTGCACTACTCTTGCCTTAGTTGCAGAGCGGCAAGATGGCAATACTGGTAAATTTCTTCTTAAAACACATGATCAATTAGAAATTGAATCAGTTTTAATTCCCATGCAAGCAGGAGGAACTCTGTGTGTTTCTTCTCAAGTTGGTTGCCGCATGGGATGTGCGTTTTGTGAAACGGGAAGAATGGGCTTGCTACGCAATTTAACCACAGCAGAAATTGTCAACCAACTCTTTATTGCTCGCTTTATTTTAGGCTTTCAGGTGCGAAATTTGGTCTTTATGGGGATGGGAGAGCCCTTTGACAATTATGAAAATGTCATGCAGGCCATACGCATTTTTACTGATTCTTATGGATTTGGATTAGGTCTTCATCACTTGACTCTTTCAACAAGTGGACGAGTGGAAGAAATCTATCGTTTCATGCAAGAAAAGGGTCCCATTCCCCATCTTGCAGTTTCTTTAAATGCCCCAACAGATGAGCTGCGCAACCGTTTGATGCCCATTAATCGCACCTATTCTTTAAAAGATCTCTATCAAGCGATGCAGGCCTTTAATTGCAAAAGAGGCAAATCGATTTTAGTGGCCTATGTACTGATGAAAGGACTAAATGATACATTGGAGCATGCAGATCAATTAGCTCATTACCTACAAGGCTTGCAAGTCAAAATTAATTTGATTCCTTATAATCCTCAAAGCCACGATCGCTATCAAACTCCCGAGCAAGAGGTGTTGGAAGCTTTTACAACGCGTTTACGAGAAAAAGGCTATTATACCCTTTTACGCCAGACAAAAGGGCAAAACATTATGGCAGCTTGCGGGCAATTGGGCAATCTTGAGTTGCGACGACGCAAATTGCAATAACTCTTTCCGATTATTTTTTAGAAGAAAGCCGAATGGTCAAAGCCCTGCTTTCCTGCCCAAAAGCATTGACAGCTTTCAATTGATAAAGTCTTGGTTTTTTCTTTCTTCCATGAATTTCTAAATAGAAAGTATCATCGGCTGCAATTGTTGCAAGACATATTTCTTCGCAGTAAAGGCGATAAGAAACAACCGAGGGATCTGAGCTTGCTTCCCATGTAAATTGATGAATATAATCGAAAATATGATGATTAATCATTTTTTTGATGACCTTTCCCTGGAAATAGTTAGGAGGATGAGGCTCAAAACAAGTCAATTTTAAGCTAATTTCATTCGTCTGCAAAGAGTTAATTTGCACTCCTTGTTCTAGAGGATGAAAACCCGGAGCTTGTATGATCAATTGATAATGTCCATGTCCTTTTAGCTTGAAATAGCCATTGGCATCAGTAGAAGTCGTAAGAAAAAGCTGTCCATTCTGCCATATCCCTACAGAAGCCCCTTCTATGGGCTGATTTGTAAAAAAGTGAACCACTTGTCCGGCTAGAGTTCCACATGGCTCTAGAGCAAAGTTAATCAGTGTTGTAGCATAAGAGACAATGTTTACAAGTTGGGTAGAGGATTTAAAATCAGCTAGAGTAATTCTTACTTCATATGTGTTAGGAGCAAGACTCAGAGTATAAAAGCCTTCTTCATTGGATTGAACAGAATCAATAATAAAATCATCTTTTAAAATTTCAATCGTTGCATCTGCAATAGATTGACCAGTAAAAAAATGCACGATCTGTCCTGTGATTTTGCCAGGAGGAAATTCAAGGGCAAGATTAAAGAGAGTGGTTTGGCCAGCTATTGGAATGATGATTTGCCCATTGGATTGATAAGAAGGCGCTTTCACTTTTAGGATATGAGGCTTAGGAGCTAAGCCAGATACATAATAGTACCCTTGTTCATCAGTGACTGTGGAAGCAACAACCCTGCTTCCTCGCTTAATATCGACATTTGCATGAGGAATAGGAAGGTTGGTGTAGCTATCTTTAATCACTCCTTCAATCCTTCCAGGAAGGCTTAAAGAAAAATTCGCTTTTGCATCGAGATTTTCTAAGGAAACTACTACCGGATTTGCACTCACCTCCATATATCCAGCCGGGATTTCCATATAGACTGTATATTTACCTGAAGGAATATTTACAAACTGATAAAAACCTTCAGCATCTGTCATTGCCTCTTGGCATGGAATATTAACCAAAGTGATTTTAATTCCTTCAACAGTAGCAGATGAGGCAGCATCTGTCACATGACCGTAAATATTTGCCTTCCCATAAAGCGATAAAAAGGGAAACATCAAAAAGATTAGGAAATACCCCATAAATAAGAAGCCTTTTTCAGTTTTGTTCATATTTTTCCTTTGAAGATAAGACAGGGCAATCTTCTTATAAAAAATGATTACATTCCATAAGCGTGGCAACGAATCATATGATAATTGCAGGAGGATAGCTCCTTTTTTCGCGCTAGAGTGTATACTAAAACAAGCAAATAGAAATAGAAAAATTTAAAAGAGTTAGAATATTCCCCTTGGCATAGGGAACTTACAGTGATATAATGAAAATGCAAGGATTATCTGGATCCTAGATAAATCAATAACTTGGCTTTAGGTTTATTTTTCTTCGTATTAACAGTTATCTTTAAGGCTAATTCCAATATGTTGACTCTAAGGAAATATTTATGATGATTTTCAAAGAATCAAAGGCATTGAATACGAGAAGAATAATCCAAAATCCATGTAATAGAATTCAAAAAACTATTACTTAACGTTAACTCATTGAGGTACATTATGAATCGCAAAGCTAAAGCCTTAGAATTTATAGACGCAGCTTATAACATTCAAATTACAGGTCGTCACATAGAAATCACAGATTCGATGAAAGATTATGCCATGGATAAAATTTCTAAGATTGAGCGATTCATGAATCGCATTATTGATGTCAATGTGATCATGGACATCCAGAAACTGGAACATCGCGTAGAAATTATTCTTAAAGCAGGCAACGTCAAAATTACAAGTAAAGCTTCTACTACTGATATGTATGTCTCTATCGATCAGGCAGTGAATAAATTAGAAACACAAATTTTGCGTTATAAATCAAAATTGCAAGATCATCACGCCAAAGGTCATGCTATCTTAGATATGACAGTTAACGTGTTAAGTCCTCAAGAGATAGAAGAAGATCTTGGTATTGATGAGACACCCATTCAAGATCAAGGTTTTAATCGTTTCAAGCCCCATCGCGTTGTCAAACAAGAAACTCTACCCCTTAAAACGTTGACTTATGAGGAAGCCATTATGAAAATGGAGCTTTCTGGTGATCAGTTTATGATTTTCAAAAATGAAGAAGATCAAAAATTAAAAGTCATTTACCGCCGCAATGATGAAAATTATGGCATTATTGAGCCCGCTTGTTAAGTCTTGAAAGTGTCTCTAAATTTTAAATTTAAAGAAGCTTTTCATGTCTCATGTCCTTTTTTGTCCTCTTCGAAAAATATGGGTGGCTGCTCTGCCTGAAGAAAGAATCAGGCAGGGCCTTATCCAAGAAATGACTCAAAAATTAGGCTATCCATTGGGAAGTCTTGCCTTGGAAAAAAATCTTAATCAACTTCCCCATCTTAAAACCCAAGTGTCTTTGCCCAAACGGCGTGCAGATCTCATTGTTTTTGCTAAAAACCTTCATCCTCAACATGTTTTTTATCCACTCTTACTTATTGAATGCAAAGCCGTTTCTTTAACAAATAAAGTCTTACGACAAATCATTGGATATAATCAATTTGTTGGAGCGCATTTTATTGCAGCTGTTAATCAACATCATTCCTATCTTGGATGGTATCATGATGATTATAAAGACTTTAGATTTCAAGAAGGTCTTCTTTCCTATGAAATTTTATTGAAACAAGTGCGTCTTAAGGCTCTTCTCTAACTTTAAAGAGACAGCAAGAGATTTTTTGATTAAGTATCTTTAAAGTGATAAAATAAATATGGATAGCAACATTAACATGAGATACTTTATGGAAAAAAAACCAGACTCATTAGAAGATTTATTGGTGCAAATTAGAAAAACCATGGAAATTCTGCAAAATCATGAGGGATCCATTCAGATTACTCCTGATTTATTAACCGATATAGAGAAATTGGAAGCAGCCACTACAGATTTTAAAGAAACTAGCCAAGAATTGTTTGATTTATTGGATATAGACAGTGAGGGCTATAAGAAAGAAGTTTTAGAATCTACTACTACACGATCTAGTGATAAACAGCTTATTAGGCGTGCAGAAGATATTGCACAGGAAGCACGTGTGATGAAATTAGCCTTATCGAAGGCAATAGAACGTGGAAGAGGAACCAGACGAGAAAAACTCCCTTCTCAAAAGGGGGATAAACAACAGATAAAGGAACGACGTAAGCTATTTAAATCGCTTGGTGGTGATAAAAATTGGCTCCCTCTTTAGAGGATGACTATGAAAGAAAGAAGACAGATTCCTCTGCTTGCAATTGGTAGAATATGAAAAATCGACAAATTTTTTTTAAGAAGAATTTTCAGCTGTTGCAGAAAACGCATCCTCTCTTGGCTCATCAATTGGATTTAATAGATCCTAAAGATCTTGAAATTTGCTGGACTCAACAAGAGGAACTTAATCTTAAACGTTTTTATGAAAATCAATCTTATTATTATCATTCCCCTGTCTCTGCTTTAGAAGAAGCGATAGAATGGTTTCAATCGCTTGACTTGCATGCGGCAACAGTCCTTTTTGTTTATGGCATTGGCTTAGGCTATTATTATGAGGCTGCCAAAGCGTGGCTTAAGCAGCATCCTGATCATACCCTTGTCTTTTTAGAAGAAGACTTAAATGTCCTTTATCGTTTATGCGAAACTGAGCTAGGCGGACGCTTATTAAAAGATTCTCAAGTACAATTGATCTTTTTACAAGACGCTCATTCCAATAAACCCATTTTTAATGAACTTTCTTGGACTTATTTTAATGATTCTTATCTTATTTCAAGCTTAAAACTCTACCAAGAAGTGAATGCTGAAGGATTTTTGCAACTGCAGCATGAGCTCTCTTTTCATTTTGAAAGAAAGAGGGCTGCTGTTGATGAATACATGCACTTTGGTGTTAGTTTTTTTCGCAACTTTTATCCCAATTTACTCGAACTTCCCCACGCTTATTGGGGCAACGGTCTTTTCAATTGCTTTTCGCAAATCCCCGCTATTATCTGCGGCGCTGGACCTTCTCTCAACAAAAATATTGCCCTGCTTCCTGAACTGAAAAATCGCGCCTTGATCATCGCAGGGGGCTCTGCTCTTAATGCTCTAATCCCAAAGGGAATCATTCCTCATTTTGGCGTCGCCCTTGATCCCAATCTTGATCAATACTCTCGAGTTGCAGTCACCCAACCTTACCAAGTCCCTTTTTTTTATCGTGGACGGCTATTTCATGAAGCACTTACCGCAGTGACGGGTCCACGTCTTTACTTAGCAACAGGAAGAGGATCTTCTTATCTCACTCCTCATTGGTTTGAGGAGAAATTAAATATCGAAGGGCAAGAATTAGATGAGGGGCATAATGTTGTCAATTTTAGCTTGCAAATTGCACAGGCTTTAGGCTGCAATCCCATTATCATTATTGGAACCGACCTAGCTTTTACCAATCAAAACTATTATGCCGATGGTATTGCCGCTAACTTAAATTTAACCCAAGAAGACCTCAAAATTGACAATCAACCAGGCTCGCCTCTTGTATTAAGAGAAGATATTCATGGACAACCTATTTATACGTTATGGAAATGGATCACAGAATCCGAGTGGATTTCCGACTTTGCTGAATCGCATCCAGAAATCACGATCATCAATGCAACGGAAGGAGGCTTGGGATTTAAGGGTGTCCCAAACTTGTCATTGCAAGAAGCTGCCACTCAATATTTACAAAAACCGCAAGATGGAATCACAAAAATTGATCAGGAAATTCAAAAACATTCTCTTAAGCATATTCACCTAAAACAGCTCTTAGAATTACTTCAAGAAATGAAGGAAAGCTTGGATCGCTGCACTCATCTCTTTTCAAAGCAGCTAGAGGAAATTGATCAATTCATCGAACACATTCAGCAAGGCGCTTCTTTTCCACCTAGCCTACAAACCCCTTCTATGATGCTTTTAGAAAGTGATATCGAAGAAGAGATCGGCTTTTCCTTTTTATTGAGCATTTTTAATCAGATCTTTCTTCACTTACATCATCGCACGTTTCAAAACCTTCAAATGTCTAAAAGGCATAAGCCAGAAAAAAAACGCATCCTAAACAAGTTAGAACTAGATAAACAGCGCATCATCTTTTTATGTGATGTTGCGCGCTTTAATCGAGATCTCATTCAGCGAACAATTGAAGGCAAGAAAAAGCTTAATTAGTCACCTTATGCAAGTGAGGTCAAAGAATCAGTGATACCCCTTAAATAACCCAATAGCTTGATTTGTTTAATCGCCTGAAAGGCTTTAAATAAAATAGCCCAGGGACGGGACTTAACAAAGAACTGTTTTGGGCTTGATGTTTTTCGCGTCATTTTCGAGAAATATGCCTCTAAAGCCTTTTACAGGCGTGGTGCTGTTAAATTGACGCGATGAATATCAAGCCCAAAAAACAGTTCTTTGTTAAGTCCCGGCCCAGGGATAGGGTGTTCATTTTGTGCAAAAATGAGCTTTATTTTTCACAATAATTGGCATAGTTGAATTGAAGGTCGCATGTTTATGCCGTCCTTTCAGGGACAATTGCAGAATAAACAATAAATTATTTTAATTTACCACTTTCAAAAAAAGGCTCCTTAATATAGTCTAGATGTAGAAAAACCGTCTTAAACTATACAAGGAACCGAAAAATGTTCAGAGAAAAATTATCGCAAATGTGGAATAACGTACAGTCTACTCTTTTTCCTGATTTAATCAAACGAACTCATGAACTCTGCCCTGAGTATAAAAAATTAGTATCAATTCTGGAACTTGTTCGTATTGAAAGTCATATTCCGCGATCCTTCAAATTAGGAAGGCCACCAAAAGATCGCATCGCAATGGCTAGAAGTTTTATCGCAAAAGTAGTCCTAAAACAACCTTACACTAAACAAATTATTCGCCTGCTAAACCAGGATGAACAATTGAGGATTATTTGTGGTTGGGAGGCAAATCATAAAATTCCTTCTGAATCTAAATTTTCTAGAGCTTTCAAAGAATTTAGCCAAATAACCCTTCCGGATAGGGTTCACCAAGCATTGGTTAAAGAATTTTACAAGGGAGAGATCATAGGACATGTGATAACAGATTCTACACCCTTAGAAGCACGTGAAAAATCATTAAAAAAACCATGTGCAAAAACACGTCGAAAAGAAAAAGACAAAGAAAGAAGAAGAATGAAAAGTGCTGGAGAACCAAATCTACGTCAACAGCAGTTGAATGAACCAGATCTTCGAAAAATGGTAGAACATCTTCCTATAGCATGTGACAAAGGCATGAAAAGAAATCCTCAGGGATTTCACATTTTTTGGAAAGGCTATAAGTTGCATACTAATGTTGATGATAATGGAGTCCCTTTGGCTGCAATTGTCACATCTGCATCGTGTAATGACTGTGAAGTTGCAATTCCTTTATCTCTAAAAACAAGCAAGGTAGTAACTAATTTGTACGATTTAATGGATGCAGCTTACGATTATCCAGAAATCAAGGAATTTAGCCGATCCCTTAATCATATACCAATTATCGATCAGTGTTCGCGAAGTGCAGCTCAAAAAAAGGCAAAAATGGAAGAGAAAAAAAGAAAAACTCTTTTAAATTTTAAAACAGCTGAAGAAAAGAGGTACGCAGAGCGATTTCCCAAAGAATCCTTTAATGCATTCTTTAAGGACTATTGTGGAGGACATAGGATATATTACAGAGGATATCAGAAAGTCTCTTGCCATGCATTATTTGGAGTATTAACAGCGGCCGCTATGATGTTATTGAAATTCACTTCCTAAAGATCGATTAAATTTCAAAGATTGACAGTATCTTCTTACGTTACCCCCTGCCAAAATTAGATCAATTTTTAAAAAAATTCAAAAAATTCGAATGTTTTGCATAAAAGTGTTTTTTTTTCATTAAAACTTAGTCGTCTAGAATCGATTCTTTTCGATCTCAGGTACAATTGACAGAAAAAAAATCGCAGTATAACACGCTAAATAATTCTGCAATTGTCCCTTTCAGGACTCGATGTCTTTTTGATAGAACCCAGGCCTCCGCTTCGCTGCGACCTGGGCTGTAACATGACGGCCCTTCAGGCCTTAACAAAAAGATGATTTAGGGACTATAGAAGAGGGACTTAAACATCTCTTGTTAAGGCCTGAAGGGCGGGCCCTTTAAGCCTTAACAAAAGGACTATTTATGGACTATAGAAGAGGGACTTAAATCTCTCTTGTTAAGGCCTGAAGGGCCGGCCCTTTAAGCCTTAACAAAAGGACTATTTATGGACTATAGAAGAGGGACTTAAATCTCTCTTGTTAAGGCCTGAAGGGCCGGCCCTTTAAGCCTTAACAAAAGGACTATTTATGGACTATAGAAGAGGGACTTAAATCTCTCTTGTTAAGGCCTGAAGGGCCGTCATGTTACAGCCCAGGTCGCAGCGAAGCGGAGGCCTGGGTTCTATCAAAAAGACATCGAGTCCTGAAAGGACGGCATAAACATGCGACCTTCAATTCAACTATGCCAATTATTGTGAAAAATAAAGCTCATTTTTGCACAAAATGAACACCCTAGTCCAGGGATCATTGCTATCCCTTAAATAACCAAATAGCTGGATTTGTTTAATCTATCACAAGCTGTTTTGCAACTTTTCCTGATGCTAAGTCATATTCAGCACCGACGATATTTATCTCTTTATCTGCTACAGCTTTTGCAACAATGGGCGATAGAGAAACGAGTTGATTTGCGATGTAGGAAATATTAGCTGCAATTGAGAGTTGAAAAGCATCGGGAGCATAGATATCAAAACCTGCTGCTAAAATAGCCTTTTCAATTGGAATGAGAACAGCATTTAGTTGTCCGTTCTGAGTATCGATCACTCCATGATTTTCTCTTAATCGATTAAGAGCTCCTTTCACCGCTCCGCATTCGGTATGGCCCATAACAAGGATTAAAGAGACGTCAAAATGAGTAACAGCAAATTCGATGGTATCAAGCACGACATCATCTATGACTTGACCTGCAACGCGTACCACAAACAATTTCCCCAGGCCTTGGGAAAAAACAATTTCTGGCGGCACTCTTGAATCTGAACAACTTAATACTATGACACGCGGATTTTGCCCTTTTACCAAAGGTTTCCTTTGTTTAGAATATTTGCGACTTCTCACAAATTTTCTATTCCCTGCTTGTAAAGTATGCCATTCATTATTTTCGCCTTCCCAACGAGATTGATCACCATGGGCACAGGGATTTAAGCCCATCACTTCTAAATTTATCAAAATAAGAAAAAGGGGAAATATTAACTTAAGAATTTTGTTCATTACATGAATTCCTTCTATTAAAGGATTGAAAATTACTGCTCTGTCGCATTAACTTATGCGTTAGCTTAATGCGTATAAGGCATTATTCTGTGTTGGCTACACCCTCCTACCACGCCGTCTGAAGGATGACAAGAGATTAGACTAAAAATTGAGACAACTACGCGCAATCATCCATTCTTCACGTGTATGGAGAATCAATACTCGGATAGGCGAGGAAAAGCTTGTAATCTCAGCGTCTGGTTGACATCTCCGATTTTTTTCAAGATCAATAGCGATATTCAAGCAGGCCAATCCTCGGCAAGTCTCTTCGCGAATGAATGCTGCGTTTTCTCCAATTCCTCCTGTAAAGCTCAAGACATTAAAACCACCTAAAGAAACTACCAAAGCTCCAATAGCTGTCTTTAAGCGATGAACAAACATTTGAACTGCTAAGTGAGCACGCTCTTCCTGTTTACTGAGCAGATCACGCATATCGGAACTTCCTCCGATACCCTTAAGGCCTGAAGCAAAGTTTAAAGCCTTATCAACAGTTTGTAAGGACATTCGCTGTTCTCGCATCAAATAAAGTAAAATACCTGGATCAATGGAGCCGCAACGAGTCCCCATCATCAATCCTTCTAAGGGAGTTAATCCCATTGTCGTCTCATAGCTTTTCCCATTTTGAATGGCACAAAGCGAACAGCCATTCCCCAAATGACAATTGATGATCTTTAAAGATTGAGCATCTTGCTTTAAAAAACTTGCTGCCCGCTCTGCACAGTATTGATGGCTAATGCCATGGAAACCATAACGTTGAATTCCTTTATCTTTCCACTCCCAAGGGACTGGATAAGTCTTCACAATTTCTGGCATTGTCACATGAAACGACGTATCGAAGATGGCAATTTGGAGAATAGAAGGAAAAATTTTTTCCATCAATTCAATTCCTTGGAGATTAGCTGGATTATGCAACGGAGCTAATGGAATCAGTTGTCGAATGCGCTCTTTCACTTTGGCATCAATGCGAGTCGCCTGCTCAAACTCTTTTCCTCCGTGCACGACCCGATGTCCAATTCTTTGAATTGCAGTGAGGCCCTCAATGACTTGAGTATCCCCTTGCCATAAACTATCAAGCAGCGTTTTGATTCCTGTTTCAATGTTGTGGTGATCCAAATTTTGCTCTATTTGAACACCTTTGAAGGTCCTCACGGATAGAAAAAGAACTTGATTTTCTCTCCCCCAATCTAAAAATCCTTCCCACAAAGGGTCAATAAGCTTTTCATTTTGCAGATCGTATAAGGATAGCTTATGTGAACTTGAGCCCGCGTTCACAACTAAGATTTTCATGATTGAGCTCTTTTCCACGTCCAATTTTTAATATTATCTGGATCATCCCCCTTCTCTACAATATAGCGCCGATGGTCTTTCAACATATAATCAAACATGGAAATTTTCTCCATAGCACAAGCCGCGACTTCTGGATTCTTCTCGCTAGCCAAGCGAATGGCTTGATTAGCTAAATGAAAGCGACTGGCTCTATTCCGTACTAGCATGTCAAAGGGGGTGGTCGTTGTTCCCTCTTCCCGATAGCCATTGATATGAAAACGTTGAGTGTCTCCACGATGGAATAGTAATTGCTTCAAAGCAGAGGGATAACCATGAAAATTAAAAATCACAGGACAATGATTAGTAAAAAGGGCGTCAAACATGTTTTGATCCAAACCATGAGGGTGAAGCGATCCAGATTCAATGACTAATAAATCCGTCACATTGACGACACGTAAACGCAAAGCAGGGACCTCTTCTCTTAAAAGCTGAGCTGCCGCTAAAACTTCAACCGTCAGAATATCACTAAGTCCCACCATGACAACATCTGGGTCAATACCATCCTCTACACTCGCCCATTTCCAAATAGAGACGCCTGCACGACAGTGGCTAATCGCTTCATCCATGGTTAGCCATTGAGGCATCTCCAATTTATTGGAAACGACAAGATTGATATAATTTTTACTTTTCAAACAATGGTCAATTGTGCTGATCAAACAGTTGCCATCTGGGGGTAAATAGATGCGAACCATCTCTCCTTTTTTATTGAGTAGTGTATTGAGAAAGCCTGGATTTTGATGGGAAAATCCATTATGTTCCTGACGCCAAAGCGTAGAAGTGGCGATATAATTTAAAGAAGGAACAGGCAATCGCCAAGGAAAGTCGTGAGACATTTTAATGAACTTAGCATATTGATCAACCATTGTTGCCACAATACCTAAAAAGGCTTCATAGGAAGGGAAAAGCCCATAGCGTCCAGTCAAAGCATAACCTTGCATCCAACCTTGGCAAGTATGTTCGCTCAAAATTTCAAGAACGCGGCCATTATCCGGACCAATATAAGTATCCCAAGGATGTAGAGGCCATTGATAATCGCGATGCGTCGCTTTAAAGACGTTCAGCTTATTCGACTCAAGTTCATCCGGTGAAAAAATGCGAAAATGAGACGGATTATTGCGAATGATATCTTCAAGCAAGGAAACAATGGATGTCACATTGCTGATTCTTTTTTGACCTCGCGCGATCTCTGCCCCTTGTCTATCTAGCTGGATTTCATAATGATAAATATCTTCCCGTTTTAATGGCTGGCAGACTTTGCCCCCAAAAGTATGCGGATTAGAGCCCATACGTCGTTGCCCTTTAGGACACATGCGAAGAACATTCTCATAAGGATGTCCTTCAGTGTCAAAGAGTTCATGCGGACGGTAAGAATGCAGCCAATCGTCTAGTAACTGTAATGTTTTGGGATTTTGTTTCACATCTGGCGCAGGAACTTGATGAGCTCGATAAGTGCCTTCAATGCGCACTCCATCGATTTCTTTAATGCCTCCCATTCCTTTTAGTGAGCGTAAAAGGATCACAGGCCACCGTGGCTGCGCAATGGGTGTTCCAGAACGAGCAATTTCTTGAATGGAGCGGATGAGATGATAAGCCCAATCCAGGGCAGCAAAAAGCGAAGCATCTAAATCATCGCCAGATACAATACAGGGATGGTAGCCATAGCCGCGAAAGAGATCTTGCAGCTCTTGATCGCTCATTGTGCCGTAAATCGTTGGACTTGAAATCTTATAGCCATTGATGTGGACAATGGGCAACACGGCTCCAGATTCGGCAGGATCAATGAATTTTGGACTATGCCAAGCTGTGGCTGTCGGACCAGTTTCTGCTTCTCCATCCCCCACAATGCAGGCAACAATTAAGTCGGGATTATCCATGGCTGCACCGAAAGCTGTTGCCAACGCATAACCTAGTTCGCCGCCTTCATGGATCGTTCCAGGTAGACCAGCATATAAATGGCTAGGAAAGCCATTCGGCCAAGAAAAATCATGTACAAATTGTTGCATTCCAGCTAAATCTTGCGTCAGATGAGGATAATAAGTGCTTAGAGAGCTCTCTAAATAAAGATTAGCCAAGACAGCCGGTGCTCCATGGCCAGGCCCTGTCACCAAAAACATGTCGATATTGTATTGGATAATGAGGCGATTTAAGTGTGCATAAATTAAGTTAATGCCGGGACAGGTTCCCCAATGCCCCAAAAGGCGCGGCTTGATATCATCGGCTTTAAGCGGTTCACGCAATAAGACATTGTCTTGTAAATAAATTTGGGCAGCAGCCAAATAATTAGTGGCTCGTTGATAGAGTTTGAGAAGATTGAGTTCTTCTCGATGCTCGGCATTCATTTCTTCTGCCGATCTTAAGTGATTTTTCTCCAGTAAAACTGTCATGTTCCTTCCAAAAATGATCTTTCTTTCTTTAAGAAATCATATTTTTGGGTTTATCACCATCAATTTTTTCTTTGGAGAAGATTCTATCTAATTATTACAAGTGATTGAAAATTTAATATTTATCATTTTAAACCAAGGCCTAATTAGTACTTTGTCACATGAGTTTCATGTGACGAAGGACTTTTGGCCAAGTTAAATCAGATTGTATTCTTGTAGTTTATCACGCAATGTCTTTACGCTGATTCCCAACGTTTCAGCAGCTTTTGTCCGATTTTCATGCATTTGCAGTGTTTCAACGATGAGCTGTTTTTCAAGCTCTTGAAGGGTCTTACCTGCTATTGCATTGGCTGCAGGCCCATCCAAATGCAAGTGATGATCTTGAATGACTTTGCCACGATCCATGACAATGGAGCGCTCGATGACATTTGCCAGCTCACGCACATTCCCTGGCCAACGATAAGACAACAGTTTCTTTTTAGCCTCTGGGCTCAGTGTTTTCCTTTCTAGATGATTGCCTTGGCAGGTCCGCTCAATAAAATCATTAGCTAAGGGAAGAATATCTTCCTGGCGCTCGCGCAAAGGAGGCAAAATGATAGGGACAACATTCAATCGATAGTATAAATCTTCGCGTAGAACTTTATTGGCAATTGCTTCATGCATATCACGATTAGACGTTGAGATCAAACGCACATTTACTTTAATGGATTTAGATCCCCCTACTCGCTCAAATTCCTGCTCCTGTGTCACACGGAGAAGCTTGGCTTGCAAAGCTAAGGGAATTTCAGTGATTTCATCCAAAAGCAAAGATCCTTTATCAGCCAACTCGAAGCGGCCAAGGCGTTTGCTTGCAGCACCTGTAAAAGCTCCTTTTTCATGTCCAAAGAACTCTGATTCAACCAATGCTTCTGGAACTGCTGCACAGTTGACTTTGATGAAAGGTTGGTTAGCTCGAGGTGAGCTATAGTGAACTAAATAAGCAATGACTTCCTTACCTGTTCCTGTTTCTCCATTGATAAAAACATTGGCATTGCTTTTGGCAATTTGTTGCACATCTTGCAAAATTTTCTTCATAGCGGGGCTTTCCGCAATAATGGGGCGTCCATAAGGATGACAAACAATTTGTTCACGTAAGTAGTGATTTTCCTCTACCAAAACCACATGCTGATTGGCTTTCTCAATATTCGCCATTAAACTTTCAAGTGAAAAAGGTTTAATAAGATAATGAAAAGCGCCGCTTTGCATCGCTTCTACAGCATTTTCAATGGTGCCAAAGGCTGTAACAACGATGACAAGCGTGCGAGGTGAAATTTCTTTGACAGCTTTCAGCACATCCATGCCCGTGATGCCCGGCATTTTCATATCGGTGATGACTAAGTCGAATGATTGTTCTTTGAGAAGATTCAAAGCCTTGGTACCATTCTCAGCCGCTATAGCTTCAACTCCTTTGCGCTTAAGAGCCTCTACTAAAAAATTGCGCATGAGAACTTCATCGTCGACAACTAAAATTTTTTCTATAGACATTCTGTTTCTATTCTCCTAACTTTAGCGGAATTTTAATTGTAAATACTGAACCTTTGCTAACTTGCGACTGCACTTCAATCCATCCCTGATGAGCTTGAATGACTTTATGAACTTCTGCCAATCCTAAGCCATTGCCTGTTTCTTTAGTGGTAAAAAAGGGTGAAAAAATCTTAGATAAATTTTCTGTTGGAATTCCCATTCCCGTATCTTCAATATGCAGAGTCACCCAGGAGGAATCGGGTTCTATTCTAACCAAAAGACGGCCTCCCGCGGGCATGGCTTGAGCAGCATTGACAAACACATTCAACAGAGCAGACTTAAATAGCTGCGGATCAAGTGGAACAATGAGAGAAGAAACAGGAGTTTGAATAATAAAATCAATTTGAGTATTCCAATTGAGATCTATTTGCATAAGCTGCTTGATTTCTTCAATTAAGTGAATCAAATCCACATTTTCGATATGCAGATGAAAAGGACGTGCATATTGTAGCACCTGCGAGACAAATTGATTGAGATCATCTGATCCTTGTACAATATAAGCAGCCATTTGCTGCAGATCAGGACGCTCTTTCAACTCTTGCTGCAATAAAGTGGCAAATCCCTTGATTCCTCCTAAAGGGTTGCGAATTTCATGAGCCAGGTGAGCGGCGAGCTCTCCTAAATCTTTCAAGCGATCGTAGCGGTTAGCCACTTGCTGCAAGCGGCGAAATTGGGTAATATCGCGCAATAAGACCAGCAGCCCCTGAATAGGGGTTGAGGAAGTTTGGCGATGGGCCAAAGAATATGTTTGCTGACTCATAGCCACAAAGGTCCCCTCGATTTCCAATTCCATGACTTGCCCTTGTCGGCTCCAAGATAAAAATGTCATTTTGGGACATTGTTTTGTATCAAAAGCCTCTTGCAAAGAAAAACCTAAGAATTTGTCGTCAAAACGATCACTAAAAGGATGAAAAAGCAGATCTTTTTCTGGAATTTGCAGAATTTGCTGAGCAGCAGCATTGTAAGTGGTGACAATCCCCTTTAGGTCAATAAAAAGAATTCCTTGGGAAATATGATGCAAAATGGTTTCCAAATAACGTGAAACAAAGTCTAATTCACTCAACTTTCCCGCAACGCGCGTATGAGATTCCTGCAAAGCCATTTGAACAGAGTTAAATCGATCTTGCAGATTGCGGTAGGTCATTTCCAGCCGCTCTGTTTCTAAAAAAAATTGTTTAAACGCTTGTTCTAAATTAAAAGAATTGCTTGACAATGCAGGCGAAGAAAAAGATTGAGGTGTTGACATATAAAAGCTAATTAAAGTATATATTGTTCCTTTTATTTTACTCTAAATCAGAGAATAAAACAAATCCCTATGGAAAAAAAGGGGCAAAAATTTTCAATTGTCATTGCAGAAAATCCTCTTTTTTGTCATAATTCGCACTTGCAATCTAAACAATTAGAGATTGCACAGACAAATCGTTAGGAGATCAAATGGTTCGTTATACAGGTAATAAAAATCGCATTGCCCGACGTTTTGGCGTCAACATCTTTGGGCGTACCCGCAATCCTCTACTGCATAAGCCCAATCCGCCAGGAGTGCATGGTGCTCGTCGGCGCAAAAAATCTGACTATGGCCTTCAGTTAGAAGAAAAGCAAAAGTTAAAAGCAATTTATGGAATGCTAACTGAAAAACAATTGGTTGGCTATTACAAGAAAGCTGTGGCGCTAGAAGGCAATACTGCGCAGCATTTTACTGAAATGCTCGAGTGCCGTCTCGATAATATCGTGTATCGTTTGAAATTAGCCCCTACTATTTTTGCAGCCCAGCAGCTCGTTTCTCACGGGCATGTTCAAGTGGATGGCAAGAAAGTCGATCGCCGCTCATTCCAAGTCAAACCTGGCATGGTGGTTTCGATTAAAGAAAAATCTCGTTCGATGAAGATCATCAATCAAGCCATGGATAGTCCACATCGCGCTATTCCTGACTATCTTTCATTTGATAAAGCTCATCATTCTGGACAACTCTTGTCGAGCCCATTGGCTGAACAAATGCCATGGCCAATTGAGATTAGCCTTCCTGTGATTTGTGACTTTTTAGCTCATACGACCTAAGGCCAAGCGCTTACTTTTTTCTTTGTTTCAAGACGATTGTGGTTGTTTACACAGCTTCTATCGTCTTTCCTTTTAAAGAGGCCTTGGATTTGATGTTAACAAAATTTTTAATTATTATCATTCGTCTCTATCAAGTGGCAATTAGCCCTTTTTTGGGGTTATGCTGCCGTTTTTATCCGACTTGTTCTGCTTATATGATCGAGGCTCTCAAGAGCCATGGCTTTTTCAAGGGAGGCTGGCTAGGTCTTAAGCGCTTATGTAAATGCCACCCGTGGCATCCTGGCGGTCATGATCCTGTTCCTTAAAACTCATGTAATGGAGTACTATTACTATAGACACCATGGTCAAGTTGACCGCTTTTAAAACAATGTTCGGACATGAAATAAATATTTATACGTAAATTAAAATATGATAAAAATTTTAATTTCTTGCTATATCGCGGAGCGATAAAAGTGGGAAGCCCCGCATGCAGCGTAAGGCCGGTAGGCCTGAAGCGGAATGTGGGGCTGCCAAACCAAATTCTTAAGTCGCGGAAGCGACGACAGAGGGAGATATGACTCATTCCTATCGGCTGCATTATTTCCATCTTATTTGGTCAACCAGACAGCGACTCCCTCATATCGCTCCTGATGTTCAATCCCGTCTTTATCCCTATTTGGGAGCTATTACACGGAATCATTCAGGAAAACTGTTAGAGATCGGAGGAATGTCAGATCATGTTCATTTATTAATAGAGCTTTCTTTACTCGATAAATTTTCTCATTTTATCAGAGATCTAAAAGCATCTTCCTCTCAATGGATTCATAAAAATTTTCCCAATCTCCATGATTTTGCCTGGCAAGAAGGCTATGGATCTTTTTCCGTAAGTTATTCAGCTCTACAAGATGTACAGAAGTACATACAAAATCAAGAACAACATCATGCAACTATGTCATTTAAGGATGAATATCTTAAATTCTTGAAACATCATCATGTAAAATATGATGAAAGATTTGTATTGGGATGATCACATTCACTATCCTTACGCTGCTCCCGCAGCTTAATGATCTTTTGGATACACCCCCACATTCCGCTTCAGGCCTACCGGCCTTACGCTACATGCGGGCTTCCCACTTTTATCGCTCCGCGATATAGCAAGAAATTAAAGTTTTTATCCTGTTTTAATTGACGTATAAATATTTATTTTATGTCCGAACATTGTTTTAAAAAGCGGTCAAGTTGACCCACTTATATCATGGTGAGAAACTTCTATGGCTATAAACTCTTTCCCTCTTGTCAGTGTCATTATTCCTACCTATAACCAAGCGCGCTATCTGCCAGAAGCATTAGATAGCGTTCTTCAACAAACTTATCCTTCAATCGAATTGATCGTCATTGACGATGGATCAACCGATGAGACAGTCCTGATTGGAAAACGCTATGAACAAGATTCTAGAGTTCATTGGATAAAGCAAACGAATCAAGGGCCTGCCCATGCACGCAATCACGGCATTTCACAAGCTCAAGGAGAGTATATTTGCTTATTGGACAGCGATGATATCATGCATTCTGAACGCGTTGCAAAGCAATATGAAGTCTTTCAAAAAAATCCCTCTATCGACATTGTTTATACAGCTTTAGAATTAATCGATTCTCAAGGCCACTCCTTAGGAATCATGCAAGGTCAACAAATTCCATCAATTGATTTTCTAGCCTTCATGCTCTTCCGCAATCTCATTCCCACCTCAAGCGTCATCATGTCCAAAAGCCACTGTTTAAAAGAGCACCCCTATCATACTGCTTACAGACATGCGGAGGATTATGAGCTTATGCTGCGTTTAGCCCACCTCTTTCACTTTCATTATCTCGATGTTCCTTTAACGCGCTACCGCCGCCACAAGACCAACCTTTCTAATGATCTAGAAGCTCATCGGACCACCGAATGCAAAGTATTGCAAAAATATCCCCGCTCCCAGATTGATCAAATTGTGAATCAAACGACCCTTCCACCTGAGGAAAAGGAGCTTCTCAAAGGACGTATTCTGTTTAACCAAGAACACTTTGAAGATGCTTTAACTCTCTTTAAGCAGCTTCACTTAAGTTTAGCTCTCTTTTATCAAGGCAACTGCCTTCTGCGGCTCCATCATCCTCTGCAAGCCTTGCAAGCCTATCAACAAGCACTCGCGCAAGATCAAACTAACCCTGCCTGCTATAACAATTTAGGAGTCGCCTACGCCCTTGAAGGAAAATTAGATCAAGCCAAAGAATGCTTTCGACAAGCCTTAGCTCTTAACAAAAGCTACCTCGATGCTCAATTTAATCTTCATCATTCGCTGGATCAATGGCGCGTGACCTGGCGTGAGCTGCGCCCCACTCTACTTCCCTACCATTCATTAAAAAGATCATCCCATGAACAGTAAACGCCTCTATTTCGAAACAAGATGGAATCGCTATTAGAATCGAAGCCTATTCTATTGTTTACGCTTCTTAAACAAAATTCATATAAACAAAATTGGATCCTGCTTCAGGATATACTCCCCATGCACGTAATTGATGTCTAAAAGGCGGAGTTACCTGATTTCCTGGTAATAGAAAATCCATCCAGTCAGCCCATGTTTTTACGCTTCCTGTTATAAAACTAAAGGGCCAAGGAAAGTGTCTCAAAAATTCTTGAAAAGTTAAATCCACCTTTGAACCTGTCCCATGTTGAATGGACAAAATAAGCGTGGATACGACAACACATCTCTTCATGGCTTCTCGAAATTGAGTAATCTCACCATCACCAAAAAAAGTTTAAATTGATAGTTACCGTCTTCATTTTCCTTCAGAAGGCTTGGGAATCTTAAGCGCCATGCCGGCTTTAAGAGTATCGGATTTGAGGCTATTAAGCTTTTTGATTTCATCTACTTTGATGCCAAAACGCTGCGCAATTTTCCATAAGGAATCTCCTTCTTTCACAACATAGATCACTGCTTTGGCTTGGATGAGCGATGCCTCTTTCTTAGCTAATGGTTTCTTTGTCGCTTTAAAAACTAGCTTTGGGGACGCCGCTTGAGCAACAAGGGGCATTGACTTAGATGACGCACTGGGTTTAATAGGTGTAGCCCTACCTGCCTTAGCGCGCACAAGCGGAAGCGATGGAGGAATAGGAGCTAAAACAACAGGCGGCTTTGAGACAAGCTCTATAGAAGCCTTCTCTGGAACAAAACGCACTAAAGCAGCGTAATGGGTCCAATCTGTTGGTAGCTGTTCGCCTGCTTGGAGGTAAAGCCATTGAGAGGCTTGTCGCCACACCTGAGTGCTGCGCGGACTCACCAACATTTCTTTAGCGAAGATCATTCCCTCTGGCAAACTGAGCGGCATTAATTGCAAAATGGCCAACACTTGTTGATCATCTAATTTTTTGACAGCAAAATCCCAATCTGTCTTTAGCAATAAAACAGCAGCCGATGGCGAACCTGCTTTCACATAATCTAACAGAAATTTCTGGCGGCGTGCATCAGAGGAATCATGCACTTGCCTTTGCTGATCGACAAACTGCTTGAGAACCATCCAATTGCCTTCTAAAAGCACCGTCAAAATCTCTTGTTTATCCATCCTTTGTCCTGCACGATTAAACAAAAGCTCCACTGTCCAAAATTCAGGAGTCAGTACAAACGTTTCGATGAGAGGATGATCAAAAGAATTGTTCTCTTTCTGATTTTTTAATAATAAAAAAAGCCCTTCGGCTGTTAAAGGCCAGCGCTCTGTTTTGGCAAATTGAATGAGAGCATCAAATTGCGGCTGTGTCAGATCGGGATAGACAATCAAGGGAATAGCAAGTTCTTGCCGCTTTGGCTTCCATGCCAGAAAACGCTTTTGTTGAGGTTGAGCATTTTTAGGAAGAGCACGTTGAATATCAAAATAGTGAAAAGCTGTTAAACAAGCCAAAGCCAAGTCTCTTTCGGCATAGCCATTTTCAATCAGTTGAGCATGGGATAAACGGCTCACAAGCTGAGAAAAGGAAAGCTGCGACAATTGAGCAAGCATCTCTGCGCATCCCCTCTGATCAGCTAAGGGAATTTGCTGTTGCTCGGAGCTTGCGGGCTTCAACTCGCAATAAGAGGTAGGCAGACGCTCGCTCAGTACCCAATAAAGCAATAGAGATAATACTCCAATGTTGAGCGCTCCACTCACAATCAGAGCTAAGCTCAAATGGCGAATTCTCTTAGTAAATAGCGTGGGATCGGATGTCATAAGAGAGCGCTTGTAATCTTTGTTTTAAATGATTCACTTCTGTTTTCAATTCAGATGGCAAATGCTGGCCAAACAAAGTAAAATATTGATGAATTTCCTCTACTTCCTGCAGCCATTCCGCACGATCAACTGCAAAGAGTTGCTCCATTGCCTCCGGCGATAGGTGTAATCCTTGGGTGTCAATTGCTCCTTCTTCTGGAAGAAAGCCAATGGGAGTTTTCACAGCATGTGGACTTCCCGATGTCCGTTCGAAAATCCATTTTAACACACGACTATTTTCGCCAAATCCTGGCCAAAGATAATCGTTATTTTTTCCTTTTTTAAACCAATTGACAGAATAAATCCTAGGCAATTGAGAGGTGGCATGCTTTTTTCCTAAATTTATCCAATGTCTAAAATAATCACCCATGTGATAGCCGCAAAAAGGGAGCATGGCAAAGGGATCGTGTCGAAGCTGTCCTACTTTCCCAACCGCTGCTGCTGTCGTTTCAGAAGAAATTGTCGCTCCCAAAAAAGTTCCATGCTGCCAATTAAAGGCTTCGCACACAAGAGGAACTGTCGAAGCTCGCCTGCCACCAAACAAAATAGCCGAAATAGGAACTCCTGCTGGATCTTCCCAAGCGGGATCCATAACTGGACATTGCGAGGCAGGAATGGTGAAACGTGAATTGGGATGCGCTGCTTTTTCTCCAGACTGAGGGCTCCAATCATGTCCTAACCAGTTAATGGCATGCGCAGGAGGAGTTTTTGTCATTTCTTCCCACCACACATCTTCTTCATCAGTCAAGGCAACATTTGTAAAAATCCCATTGTGAGTGAGAGTGCGCATCGCATTAGGATTTGAATGCATTGAAGTTCCAGGAGCAACTCCAAAAAAGCCGGCTTCGGGATTAATGGCATACAATTTGCCATCTTCTCCGAACCTCATCCAAGCAATATCATCTCCCACGGTTTCAACTTTCCAACCTGGCAAGGTTGGAGTCAACATAGCAAGATTGGTCTTGCCGCAGGAACTTGGAAAGGCCGCAGCAAAATATTTTTTCTCTCCCTGAGGATTAGTCACTCCCATGATTAACATATGTTCAGCCAACCAGCCTTCATCGCGCGCCATAACTGAAGCAATGCGCAAGGCATAGCACTTTTTGCCCAATAGGGCATTGCCGCCGTAGCCGCTGCCATAGGACCAAATTTCACGTGTTTCAGGAAAATGAACAATATATTTATCTTGGTTATTGCAAGGCCAAGGCACATCAATTTGTCCCTCTATTAATGGCATGCCAACAGAATGCAAGCAGGGAACGAAATCATGGCTCTTAACTAATTCCCATACCTCTTTACCCATGCGCGTCATCAAGCGCATGTTGCAGACAACATAAGGTGAATCAGTCAATTCTACTCCTAAGCCAGATAAAGGTGACCCCAAAGGTCCCATGCTAAAAGGAATGACATATAACGTACGACCCCGCATACAGCCCTTAAACAAGCTCTTAAGCAGCTGTTTCATTTCATTCGGATCGCGCCAATGATTAGTGGGACCCGCCTCTTCCGCTGTTCTGGAACAAATAAAAGTGCGATTTTCCACACGTGCAACATCTTGAGGATCGGAGCGACTCAGGAAACTATGGGGACGGAGTTGAGGATTTAAAGGAATCAAAGTTCCCTGCTGTACCATTTTCTGACACAATTGATCATATTCTTGCAAGGAGCCATCACAATAATGCACTTCCTGCGGCTGGCAAAGCGCAACAACATCACTAACCCATTGTTTTAATAGTTGGTGCTGCATAGCCAACTCCTGATTTAAAGAGATTTACGCTTTTTAAATTTATCAAGATATTCTAAGGCCTTGCCTGTTCCCAAGCAAACAGCCAACAAGGGATTAGGCGCGACAATGACAGGCAATCCTGTTTCTTTGATGAGTGCCTTGTCAAACCCTTTGATCAAAGCCCCTCCGCCTGCTAGCACCATGCCACGCTCAACAAGATCGGCAGCAAGCTCGGGAGGACATTTTTCTAACGTCAATTTCACGCTTTCTACGATTTGCTGAATAGGCTCAGCTAGACATTCGCGAATTTCGACGGAATTGATGCGCTTTGTGACGGGCAAACCGGCCACTTGATCGCGTCCACGCACCTCCATTTCCAATTCATTTCCCAATGGATAAGCCGAGCCAATGCTGATCTTGATTTCTTCCGCCGTCCGCGGTCCAATCATGAGGTTATAAGTGCGACGCATGTAGTTGATAATGCACTCATCAAATTCATCACCTGCAATGCGCAAAGAACGTGATTCGACAATTCCACCCAGCGACAAGATAGCAATTTCTGTGGTTCCGCCGCCAATATCGATAATCATGCTGGCACATGCTTCGTGAACGGGAAGATCCACTCCAATAGCCGCAGCCATGGGCTCTTCGATGAGGAAAACCTCTTGTGCGCCGGCATGTAAGGCAGAATCTTCAACCGCTCGTTTTTCAACGCCAGTAATTCCGGAGGGGACAGCAATCAAAATTTTGGGGCGGAAAAGGCTGCGAGAAGGAGTGACTCTTTTGATTAAAGCTTTGAGCATACCCTCCGCAATTTCAAAATCAGCAATGACACCATCTTTCATAGGGCGGACAGCATGAATTTTACGTGGAGTTTTACCTAACATAGCCTTGGCCTTATGTCCAACAGCTAACACCTCATTGGTTGTGGAATCGACAGCGACAACAGAAGGCTCTGCCAAAACAATTCCTTTGCCTCTGACAAAGACCAACGTGTTAGCAGTTCCAAGGTCAATGCCAATGTCGTTTGAAAACACGCCTCGAAAACGATTAAGCTGTCCAAAAGCCAAGTGGCTAAGATAGTTAAAGGCTCCTTTAAGGCTGATTTGCTGTTTTTTACTCATTTTAATCTCTTATTTCTCTTTTTCTTCTAATGTGATTCTGTTCTTTCCTTTTATTTAGATGCTATATGCAGAGCTAACTAAAAGCCATTCAAGCATGCAATGTCGGCAACTTAAAGAAATGTGTTGTTGATAAGCAGCATGAGCTACCTCTACTCATTAAGCTAAGAGATGAGGTTAGGCTAAGCGTTTCTCTTGCGCATAGAGAGTAGTAAAGGGAACATACTGCCGAAACCTGCGGATCTAGCGCCACTTATCATCAATGAATGTCTTTAAGTTAGTGACATGCATACTAACCCATCTATTTAAATATTGTTATTACAATTTTATTTCTGACGCTTATATGCCTAAAACAGGCTTTCAGATAAAAGTATCGGCTAGTTACGTCTGCAACAATTCCAATACTTCTTCCCATGTGAGCTTTGCCATCATGTCTTCATCGCGGCTGATGATTTCTTTGACCAAACCTCTCTTACGCTTATGCAATTCCAAAATCTTTTCTTCAATAGTGTTGAGCGTAATGAGTTTATAAGAGGAAACTGAATTCTTTTGTCCTAGGCGATGAACGCGGTCTGTCGCTTGATTTTCCACTGCGGGATTCCACCACATATCATAGTGAATGACTGTATCGGCACCCACCAAATTGAGCCCAGATCCTCCTGCCTTCAAAGAGACCAAGAAAATAGGAATATTGGAATCTTCATTGAATTTCTTCACAATACTTAGGCGATTTTTGCTCGAGCCATCCAAATATTCAAAGCGGATTCCCTGTTTTTGCAAATCTTCGCGCATGATATTGAGCATGCGCGTATATTGGCTAAAAATCACCGTCTTATGACGCCCTTCCATTAACGTCTGCAAGAGCTCGAGCAACATGTCATATTTAGATGAATCGCCGCTTTCCGCTTGATCCTTAGCAAAAATGGCTGGATGACAGCAAATTTGCTTTAAACGCGTCAACGTGGCTAAAACATGAATCTGAACGCGATCAAACCCTTCTTTTTTAACCAATTGTGATAATTCTTCACGCGCTGAAGCAGCATAAGACCGATAGAGCTCTTGCTGAATCTCCGATAAATGGCAGTGATAAACAATCTCAGAGACTGGCGGCAAATCAGACAAAACATCTTTTTTCATGCGACGCAAAATAAAGGGAGCCACTTTACGGCGCAAGTTTTCCAAATTTTTGTTCGCTTGCTGTGTGGTAGGGAAACGAATATATTTTTCCAGAAAGCGATCATAGGAACTCAATAGGCCGGGCATTAGGAAATCAAATAAACTCCACAGCTCATCTAATGAATTCTCAATTGGCGTTCCTGTAAGAATTAAGCGATGTGCTGCTTGGATCATTTTCACCGATTGCGCATTGCGTGTTCCTCTGTTTTTAATATGCTGGGCTTCATCCAAAATGGCATAGCCAAAAGGAATCATTTTGTAAAACTCAATATCTTTTTGCAAGAGTGTATACGAAGTAATGATGACATCAACTTCTTCAATTACGCTCAAAAGTTTTTTGCGTTGGGTAGGATTCCCATCCACAGCCAACACTTTAAGATTAGGGTTGAACTTAGAGAATTCTTCTTTCCAATTGTAAACTAACGAAGTGGGACAAATGACAATGGAAGGCTGTTTGGAATTTTCCTGTTTATATTGAGTTAATATTGTAATGGCTTGGAGGGTTTTCCCAAATCCCATGTCATCTGCCAAAATGCCATTTAAATGCATTCGACGGAGCCGATCAAGCCAACGAATGCCATCGACCTGATAATTGCGCAAAGACGCTTGAATAGCAGAGGGAATTTCGCAATGCTCATAAGGAATTTGCCCTAGCATTTGCTGCTGAATCTTTTGTAATTTAGGGGTAATGAAGAACTGAATGGGCAATCCAGCAAATTGCTCGATATCCAAACTTGCCAAACTCCATAATGGACGCTGTTCCACATGAGTGTCCAAACGATTAATGCCCATTTCATCTAAAATTTGCACAACGGGAGCCAGTTTGTCGAGATCGAGCACCAAAATTTTGTGCGGCGCTTTAGGATCCTCTGATTTCGTTTTGCGCTTTCCAGATTTTTTTTCAGATAGTTCAATGAAGGCGCGCTTAGAAGATAAGCAATCCCATAATAAATCAACTGTTACTCCCTGTAAATAGCCATCAACCTGAATCTCCACTTCATATAAATCGACTCGCGCAGTTTCACGTAGAGTGAGTTTAAACACAGAGTCATCGTAAATAAATTGATCAAGAAGATTTTCAGGACAATTGAATTTGACGCGATGTTGATAAGCCGGAATGATTTCCGTCATGAATTCTACAATTTTTTTATCATTTTTGGCAGAGTAGACGCCTTGTCCTGGATCATACACAAAATCTTGAAAAAGATTATCGATAATTTTCTGTTCCTCTGTTAAGTTGCGAGCTAAAATTCCTTCAGAGGTAACGAAAGTCGAAATATGATTCACTGTTAGCTGTGAAGAGGCCGCTGGAACTTTGACTTTGCCATAAACAAAATGCAGGGAAGCCTCAAGTTCACCATTCAAATAATGAATATCGCATTCAGCCGCTACACGTTCTACAAAGGGCAGCGTCACAAAGCAATCAATAATTTCTTTATTGGAAATTTCAGCAAAACGACTTAATTCTGAAAGGGAATTTTCAACAAATGTTCCAAAAAGAGGCTCTGGGATAGTCATATTGCGGATAGCGGCAAGGTGACGCAAATGCTTGCGCTTAATATTGGATTGAAAGCAGTAATAGACATTTTGGAAAATCATTCCCGGCTTGGCGCATTCAAATAACAAGGCTTCTTCGCAAACAACAACTCGATTTTGCAAGACAATTTGAGGCTTAAGTAAAATTTTGGGAGTGGGGATTTCTAGATAGTTTAATTCGAAGCGCAAAGTCGCGGGGGTCATAGACATGCGCAAGGGTTCTTCAATAGTTCCACAATAAATGCAGGGCAAAGCAAAAGGCTCCATTTTCTGTTCGTTAAATGGAACAGGGGAAGTCAAGCGAGCCTCAGCAATGGCATAAGAAACAGCTAAAAGAGTTCCAAAAGCTTCGGTATCGATAAAAGTTGTACGCTGCTGTTTATCGTTTTTGATTTCTGGAAAACGGGCAAAGTCGATGATGAGTTTGAGAATTTGGGAACTTGCTTCATCAAAGGAGTTCATAGAAAAGAAATACCGTTTGCTTCCTATGTAAATCGCTTCATTATAGCGCACGGCATCTAAGAAAGTTTTAATCTGTAAAATATTGAGTGATTTTGAGCGGAAAGGCAAACGTAAAGCCAGTTGAATTTCAATTTGGGGGGCATCTGTTTTAGATTGTCCCATGCTATAAACAACCGCTAATTCGGCTTTATCTTGTGTTAATTCCTCTTCAGGGTGAAAAAATGACGATTGTCCAAGCAGCTGAGAAGCATAGATGTATTCTTCCAATAATTCTTTCAAAAATTTTTTATCTTGCCTTGCATGCTCTTTTGTTGCTGCTTCTTTAAAGGTTTCAAGCAAATGAGCTTTTTCTTGATCGTCTACAGGCATTGCTTTTTCTAAATCTGCTTCTTTAGAATAGGTAACTAACAGTTCATGGTAATGAGATTCTAAGTAAAAAAGAACAGCCGCTAGATGTTGACAATCATATTTATAGGAGCAATCGCAATCTGAATCAATGATGACTGATTCATTTCGATCAATTTCCAATTCTGACTCATAGCAATTTTCAAAATTTCCCATCACACGGCAGCTAAAGCGTACGCAATCGGCCTTTAGCTTAATAATTTTTGTAGAGACCACCATTTTTTTATCATAAAGGGCTTTACCTTCTTTTAAAATGGAGGGTGAAAAATCATGTTTTAGCTTGCGAAAATTTAACATTTGACTCTCAAAGTAATCTTAACATTGATTATTGATAAAATTCACAGAAGAGCAGATCTTTTGACTCTCCTTTTACTTGTTTTGTTAGAATAACACAATAAAAAGCATCCTTAAAAAGCATCCTTACTACCTATTTGGAAATGACTAAAAGAATCTAAGAGACATCCCATGGTGTTTGACTCCTTTAAGTTCTTTGCCCCCTTTCTATTTGAAATCAAATTCCGCTTGCTGAAAATATTCTCTGCCTATTATAGTTATTCGTTCCTAAGATATCCAATCTGCGGGTGTAGCTCAGTTGGTAGAGCGTCACCTTCCCAAGGTGAATGTCGTGAGTTCGAGCCTCATCACCCGCTCAAGAGATATCTAGTTTATTGCGGGCGTAGCTCAGTGGTAGAGCATCACGTTGCCAACGTGAGGGTCGTGAGTTCAAGCCTCATCGCCCGCTATTATCTTCAATCTCATGCGGGTGTAGCTCAGTGGTAGAGCATCACGTTGCCAACGTGAGGGTCGTGAGTTCAAGCCTCATCACCCGCTAATTAATTAGAAAAGAGGGGTTTTTGTGTCAACTCAAGAGACAGAGCACGATGCTAATTCTACATTTAACACTGATCATCTTAGCGTATTAGTCACAAAAAAACCTCATTGTCAAGTTAAATTCGAGATTCGGGTGAAGCCCGAAGCGATCGAAGCGGTTTATCATAAAGCTCTCAAAAATATTAATAAAGAAGTGATGATTCCTGGATTCCGTAAAGGTCGCGCGCCAGAATCTCTGATTGTTGAGAAATACCAATCCTCAATCCAAAAAGAATTTGTCGATATCGCTTTACAAACAGCTTTTAATGAAGCCATTCATTTGACTCATTTGCATCCTTTAAAAGATGGTAAGATTAAACGCCCTGTTGTCATTGAATGCAGCCGTGAAACAGGAGGACATTTTGTCATTGAATTTGAATCGCGTCCTGTCATTCCAACCGTTAGATTTGAAGATTTGCAGATTCCACAACCTCCCTCTGCTCCCATTACAAATCAGGAAAAGCAGAACGCTCTTCACAATTTGTTGCTACAATTTGCCACCTATGACCCTATTGAAAACCGCCCTGTCCAAGAAGAAGACTTTATCAATGTGAGTGTTGTGATTTTAGAAGATCCTCCTCGCGAGGTCATTCACAATCAACGGACACAAGTCAACTCAAAGGGCCTTCCTTCTTGGCTACTCCAAAAAGTGATTGGTCTAAATGTAGGTGAAAGTGCTGAAGGAATGACGGAACAAGATCTTCATCTGACGGAACCCGATCCCAACTTTCAATCCCTTCCTTTCCGCGTCACTGTGAATGCTATTTGGCAAGGCCATCTTCCTGCAGTCGATGAAGAGCTGGCTAAACGCGTTGGCCTGCAATCTGTAGAGGATTTGCATAAAAAGATTGATGAACGCCTCGAACAAGAAACGCAAGAGGAAGCCTATCAATTCAAGATTCAAGCTCTTGAACAGCGTCTTGTAGAAAAATATCCCGTCGACCTTCCTCAATCGTATATCGATACCAATAAAGAAGTACGATTAGAGACCTATCTTCAGAAATTAGAAGAGCAACAACGCGTTTATTCAGAAGAAGAATATCGTCAAATTGAAAACACAATAGAACAAAGTACCCTCTTTCATTTACAGGTTTTCTTTCTCTTGCGCAAAATCGCTGCTGATCACAACATCACTGTTGAAAACCATGACATTGCGCAAGAATTAACGCACCAAGTCGCTCTCATGTCCCGCGGACAAGGCAATCTTGATTTTGCAGGCGATCGAAAAGAACTAGAAGAGCAATTATATAGGCTCGCCCTTGATCGCAAAATTAAACAATTTTTGCTCGATCATATCACTTTCGAGGAATAGAAATTTTCTTATTCTCTCTCTATAGAGCTTAGCGAATGAGGCAAGGAGATAGAGCGATTATGAGGCAATAGAAGAATTGCAGGTAAGCTCTTTTAATTTCCTACTGTTTACCTTAATGTCTTACCTCCCACTTGCTAAATTCCCTTAAATCCTTTATTCTATAACAAAAGCCCTAATGATTTTAACAAAGGATTGCTATGTCACAACAGCCTTATCCAAGACCCCAACTTTCCTTGACACCTTATGTGATTGAAGACACAGGACGGGGCGAACGTTCAATGGATATTTATTCTCGTCTATTAAAAGATCGTATTATTTTTATTGGAACTGAAATCACTGATCATGTTGCCAACGTTGTTGTCGCTCAGCTTCTCTTTCTTAAAATGGAAGATCCTAAGAAAGATGTGCATATTTACATCAATTCTTTAGGCGGTTACATCACATCGGGTCTTGCCATTTTTGATACCATGCAATACCTAGGATGTAACATTAATACTTATTGCATTGGACAAGCTTCTTCTGTGGGCGCTCTTTTATTGACAGCGGGCACAAAAGGTAAACGTTTCGCGCTGCCTAATAGTCGGATGATGATTCATCAACCCTATGGTGGAGTCGGAGGAACATCAGCAGATGTGGCTCTTCAAGCTAAAGAAATTTTAGAGCTTAAAAGGCTTTTAAATCAAATCATGGCCGATTGTACGGGACAACCTTTAGAAAGAATTAGCATTGATTCAGAGCGTGATTTTTACATGAGCCCTCAAGTAGCTAAAAATTATGGTTTGATTGATGATGTTATTATCCCGAAAAAAAAGCCAGTATGATATAATATTCTTAAATCATTTGTTATGATTAAAATATTATCATAATCAGCTTTATAAATTATGTAAATTAGCTGCGGTTTTTGTCTTATATTCAATTTTTAACCTTTGGGATGGCCAATCCATGAGTAAAAAATCTTTAACAAATAAAGATCTTGCTAGCTGTTCTTTCTGTGGGCGAACACAAGAAGCGGTCGAAAAATTAATTTCTGGGCCTAATGTTTACATTTGTGATAAATGCATTCGCCTTTGTACTGGAATTTTAGATAAGAAAGCTCCTACAAATTATGAATTTAAAATTTTAAAACCCAAAGAAATCAAACAAAGATTGGATGAATATATCATTGGGCAGGAAAATGCCAAGAAGACAATTGCTGTTGCTGTTTATAATCACTACAAGCGCATTCGGTCCAAAAGTAAAGAGGCGCAGCCAGTAGAATTTAGCAAATCCAATGTGCTTTTATTTGGTCCAACAGGTTCAGGCAAAACCCTTATAGCCAAAACATTAGCGTCTATTCTTGATGTTCCTTTTACCATTGCTGATGCTACCACTCTAACAGAGGCGGGCTATGTGGGAGAAGATGTTGAAAACATCATTTTGCGACTTCTGCAGGCAGCAGATTACGATGTCGCCAAAGCTGAACAAGGCATTATTTATATCGATGAAATTGATAAAATTAATCGCACAACGGCTAATGTTTCCATTACGCGCGATGTTTCGGGAGAAGGCGTGCAACAAGCCCTGCTCAAAATTGTTGAGGGAACAATTGCCAATGTTCCTCCGAAGGGAGGACGCAAACACCCCAATCAAGAGTATATCAAAGTCAACACAGAAAATATTCTCTTTATGGTGGGAGGCGCCTTTGTCAATCTCGAAAAAATTATTGCCAAACGCTTAGGACGAGGAACCATTGGATTTGATAGCTCAAATCGTGAGGTCATTGATCCTACCCAAAAAAGCTTGCTGCTTTCAAAAGTTGAACCAGAAGATCTGATTCAATTTGGCATGATTCCGGAATTTGTCGGTCGATTTAACAGTATTGCCAATTGTAATGAATTGACCCTAGCAGATCTCACCTGTATTTTAACTGAGCCTAAAAACGCTATTATCAAGCAATTCATTGCCATGTTTGAAGCGGAAGGCGTCAAATTGCAATTTACAGAGGAAGCTTTAGCTGCGATTGCTCAACGAGCAATTGAGGCGGGAACAGGTGCACGGGCACTGCGCCTCATCTTAGAAAATCTTATGCGCGAGCTCATGTTTGAAGTTCCCTCTGATGAGACCATCAGCGAAATTTTAATTGAAAAAGAAACAGTAACAGAAAAAAAACTCGCTATTATCAAACGTACAGATCAAAAAATTGCCTAAAGCAACATTTAGCGACCTGTCCTATGCGATGGGCGCGCGCCTTAAAAAGGCTAGCGCCCTTAGACTCTTTTCCTTTATGTTTTGCTAATATTCATTCATGGCTAAGCTTATGGTTGAAATTAGGCGCTCTTCCCTTGCTCCATCTGAGCTTGCTCAATCATCTAATTATCTTCCTCTTATCAGGCCTTCTATTCTCCCTTTCCTCCAAAATTCCTCTTCTATTGGGCAATGGATTGCTATCGAAGCTCGTTTAAATGAAGAACTTGTGGGACTGACACTTTCAGAAGTCTACAACGATGGTTGGAAACAGATTGCTCAACTTTATTCCTTCATCGTCCATCCTCACCATCGCCAACAAGGCATTGGCCGCCAACTTTTTTCTTTTACACAAGAGTGGCTAATTAAAGAAGAAAACATCCTCTCTTTTGAATTTTTCTATACGCAGGAAGATCCTTTTACACCTGCCGTAGAAAAAATTTTGGCATTCAATGGCTGGATACCTGCTAAAACTCTCTTACTTTGTTGTCATTTTGATTTCTATGCTTTTAATCCTTCATGGATTCACTATCCTTACCGACTTCCTCCTTCACTAAAGTTTTTCTCATGGAAAGATCTACTTCCCGAAGATAGACAATATATTGAGTATTTAGCTTCTCAAGGAAGATTTGTTCCTTCTCTTTATCCATTTAGAAATGAAGCACTTATTGATATGGAAACAAGTGTAGGGTTGCGTCAAGGAAATCGTGTCATGGGTTGGAGTATCACTCAGCGTCCTAATCCCTCAACCATTTGTTATTCCATTCTCTATATTGATAGCGACTTGTTGCATACGGGTTGTGGAATCCAACTCCTGGTAGAGTCTATCCGCCGCCACAAAACATTGCCTATTCCGAATGCTACCCTAGAAATCAATGTCAAAGAAATCGATCCCTCTTGGTGGCGTTTCATCAAAAAAAGACTCTTACCTGTTGCCCGCAAAGTCGACCGTATTAAACATGCTATTAAAGTTTTTATTTAATCTTTGCAAATGGAAGGATGTCCTCCTTTGGGGAACAATCAATATTTTCATGAGATCCCACAAGCTGCGCTGCGCTTGGGCTGTGGGCTAAAAATAGAATGACGCAAGCGCCTAAGTTAGCATTTATCTTACACACCAAGGCTAGGGTGTTAATTTTGTGCAAAAAATGAGCTTTATTTTTCACAATAATTGGCATAGTTGAATTGAAGGTCGCATGTTTATGCCGTCCTTTCAGGGACAATTGCAGAATTATTTAGCGTGTTATACTGCGATTTTTTTTCTGTCAATTGTACCTGAGATCGAAAAGAATCGATTCTAGACGACTAAGTTTTAATGAAAAAAAAACACTTTTATGCAAAACATTCGAATTTTTTGAATTTTTTTAAAAATTGATCTAATTTTGGCAGGGGGTAACGTAAGAAGATACTGTCAATCTTTGAAATTTAATCGATCTTTAGGAAGTGAATTTCAATAACATCATAGCGGCCGCTGTTAATACTCCAAATAATGCATGGCAAGAGACTTTCTGATATCCTCTGTAATATATCCTATGTCCTCCACAATAGTCCTTAAAGAATGCATTAAAGGATTCTTTGGGAAATCGCTCTGCGTACCTCTTTTCTTCAGCTGTTTTAAAATTTAAAAGAGTTTTTCTTTTTTTCTCTTCCATTTTTGCCTTTTTTTGAGCTGCACTTCGCGAACACTGATCGATAATTGGTATATGATTAAGGGATCGGCTAAATTCCTTGATTTCTGGATAATCGTAAGCTGCATCCATTAAATCGTACAAATTAGTTACTACCTTGCTTGTTTTTAGAGATAAAGGAATTGCAACTTCACAGTCATTACACGATGCAGATGTGACAATTGCAGCCAAAGGGACTCCATTATCATCAACATTAGTATGCAACTTATAGCCTTTCCAAAAAATGTGAAATCCCTGAGGATTTCTTTTCATGCCTTTGTCACATGCTATAGGAAGATGTTCTACCATTTTTCGAAGATCTGGTTCATTCAACTGCTGTTGACGTAGATTTGGTTCTCCAGCACTTTTCATTCTTCTTCTTTCTTTGTCTTTTTCTTTTCGACGTGTTTTTGCACATGGTTTTTTTAATGATTTTTCACGTGCTTCTAAGGGTGTAGAATCTGTTATCACATGTCCTATGATCTCTCCCTTGTAAAATTCTTTAACCAATGCTTGGTGAACCCTATCCGGAAGGGTTATTTGGCTAAATTCTTTGAAAGCTCTAGAAAATTTAGATTCAGAAGGAATTTTATGATTTGCCTCCCAACCACAAATAATCCTCAATTGTTCATCCTGGTTTAGCAGGCGAATAATTTGTTTAGTGTAAGGTTGTTTTAGGACTACTTTTGCGATAAAACTTCTAGCCATTGCGATGCGATCTTTTGGTGGCCTTCCTAATTTGAAGGATCGCGGAATATGACTTTCAATACGAACAAGTTCCAGAATTGATACTAATTTTTTATACTCAGGGCAGAGTTCATGAGTTCGTTTGATTAAATCAGGAAAAAGAGTAGACTGTACGTTATTCCACATTTGCGATAATTTTTCTCTGAACATTTTTCGGTTCCTTGTATAGTTTAAGACGGTTTTTCTACATCTAGACTATATTAAGGAGCCTTTTTTTGAAAGTGGTAAATTAAAATAATTTATTGTTTATTCTGCAATTGTCCCTTTCAGGACTCGATGTCTTTTTGATAGAACCCAGGCCTCCGCTTCGCTGTGACCTGGGCTGTAACATGACGGCCCTTCAGGCCTTAACAAAAAAATGATTTAGGGGCTATAGATGAGGGACATAAGACTCTCTTGTTAAGGCCTGAAGGGCTGTCATGTTACAGGCGCAGGCCTTCGCTTCGCTGCGACTGGGCTGTAATAGGCCGGCCCTTCAGGCCTAAACAAAAAGATGATTTAGGGACTATAGAAGAGGGACTTAAACATCTCTTGTTAAGGCCTGAAGGGCCGTCATGTTACAGGCGCAGGCCTCCGCTTCGCTGCGACCTGGGCTGTAACATGACGGCCCTTCAGGCCTAAACAAAAAGATGATTTAGGGACTATAGAAGAGGGACTTAAACACCTCTTGTTAAGGCCTGAAGGGCCGTCATGTTACAGCCCAGGTCGCAGCGAAGCGGAGGCCTGGGTTCTATCAAAAAAACTTAGGTAAGAGAACATTGATTCATGGAAAATCATTGTCATGGGTTGCTGATATAATCTTTCAGGAGGATTTAGTTAAAATACCGGGACTGAATAATTGAAATATTTTTGACCAAAAAAACTATCTTTAAATGATCTTAATTAAATTTAAGTAGAGGAATTGTTATAATTACATAAGAAGAATAAAATTTTATTCTTTAAAACTTTATAGAATGTCAAAATTTCTGACATTAGCTGTAAAGGAATGCGTATTTGGCATTTTTCTTGTAAGGATATTTCCTTATATGCATTGGATATTTAGTGGATTTGTACAAAGGAGAGGCTATTATGTCAGTGGAAATTCCCAAAGATCCCCGCTCATTAAACTCTACAACCGACTCTAAACCAACTGAAGCCACCCAACCCGCAAGTGCTTTTCTTTCTGCCAAGGATTCCTTAGAAACCTTTAAAAAAGATGAGATAAGCACGCGTTTGACTCCACGCGAAAGCAGAGCACCCGAGCTAAACGAGCCTCAATCTCGAGACAATTCTATTGTAGGTTCTTTTAAAATATGGAGTGACGCCATCCGCGCTTTTCGCAATCAACTTAGCGCCTCAGATTCAGCTAATATGGAAGCTCGTGGCAAATTCAGCCAATTAGCCGTGACACAAGCCGAAGAGATTTCAAAGCTTATTGCAGCAAAAGCAGAGGCTTTGGCTAAGCTAAAAGAAGAGATTGCAAATAAACTAGGCGGATTGAAAGACATATTAGATAAAATGCGGGAGCTAGAAAAAAAGCAACGAGAAGGAATTGATCGCATTAATGGAGGCAACGAGGAAGAAAAGAGACAATATGAAGAACTCACTCGTGCTTATGATGAATATCTCTCTAAAGTAAAAGAATTAGAGGGAATTGAGATCGATAAAGATGGCAATTTTTTAATTCCAGATAAGCCGCCAGAAACTAAAGAAAAATATAATGAATTGACAAGGAAGTATCAAAATTCTGTTGCCACTTTTAATGATTACTGGAAGAAGCGTTCATCTGAAATTAATAAATATAATGCTGCAACGATCGAGTATAACAAAGCGGTCGCAAAATACAATCAAGAGATCAACCAATTTATTGACGACAATAAGCTACGCAAGTTCTTAGAAGACAATGGAATTACACTTCCTCAGTTAAAGGAAAGCAGCCAGCGCAATCTTTCTGGTTATCTCGATCATATCCCATTCCCTGTGCCAATTACCAGCGTCCCCGGTACTGTCCCCCATTATCCTTTACCCGATTATGTTCGAAAAATTGCTCAAGCGGGACCTGGAGCTTTGCCAAAACTCGTTCCGTCTCCAAATTTTGATCCTCAGGTTTTATATACAGGCTTATACAATCAGTTATATGAAAGCCGCATTGCCCCCTTGGATCAAGAAATCAACCGTTTCACGAGTTATTGGTCTTTTGTGAATCGTCAAATTCTTCAAAAGAATAAGCAAGAGTCTTCAACCGATGGCTTACTCAATTCCAAACCCCTTGCACAAAGACTTCTCCCTGCTGGTTTGACTCTCTCTCGACCTTCCCTTTCTTCTAGCTCTTTGGCCATGCAAACAATGGGAATAGACAATCCCCATGTACAAGTCCTGATGGGACAAGCCTTGCTCAAGCAAGTCATTAAGAGTTCTCATCTTAAAGCCTTAGAAGGGCTGAAGGGAGTAGAGCGAGATAAAAAGATTGAGCAGCTAACCGATCAAGTCTTGATTTTATCTGTTGGCTTATTGGGCAATCAAAGCATGCAATCCTTATTTCCTAGCCTTGGCATCCTTTCAGATTCCCTAGCTTCATTACCCAAAGATAGCCCAGCATTCGCGATTTTATTTGCCGTTTCTTTGTCTAATCGTATTCAAGAAGGGATCAAGCAAGGAACCACGGCTGAAGCTTTGCAAACTTTCCTCGATAAAAATCCTGACTTTACTGCCTTGCCTACCGAAGAGAAAGCCCAACTGGAAGCAGCTCTCAATTTGGGACAACTAATGGTGGTCGGTAAATTAATAGAAGATTCTCTGGGACTGCCAGGCTTATTAAATCCCCTAATGCCTTCTCTCTTACCCACTTTAAATCTTGAGGATGTGATTCCTCAAGCAGAGCAGGAGGTCGAACAAGGGCAACTGGAGCTGCAAACTCAGATGAAAGATCACTTTATCCAACAAAGCTATTCTGAAGATCAAGCCCAATTTTTAGCTCAGGTTGGTTCTGACCTCACTCAACAAGGCCTTTTAACTCCGGCTGTGACGGCCAATATCTCCCCAAAAACGCTCAATCAACCTTTACTGGTGAATTCTGTGAAAGCTGAACTTGTCCTGGCTCATTATTCTTTAGACGATGCCCATGCCGTTGCTCATGAAGCTGTTGATTTGACTCTTGCAGATGCTCCTTATCCTACTGCAAAGCAATTCCGTGCTGCTTTGGAATCCAATCTAGTCGACTTGCAAGTTAAAATGAGTCCCAATATTGCTGCTGCTGCCGTGCTGATTCCTCTCCCAGAACCATCCCTTCCTCGAGTCGCTGTCGCTCCTATTCGTGCCACTACTCCATCGATTGCTCCAGCTTCCGCTCCTCCTGCGCCCCAGACTCCGCCTATCGCTACTCCGCCACAGCTTTCCCCTATTAAAGTGACGGCCATTGTAGAAAAACGCATCCTTCAACTTCTTGTGCCTCAATTGGGAACTCAATTAGCTCAGCAAGTCAGCCAGGAAATGGCTAAAACCCTGTTTGGTACTATTCATCCTGATTCCAGTGATATCGCACAGATTAAATCCCCTTATGCCTTGGTGAACGTTGTCAGAAATCAACTGTATCATCTCAATGTCGAGCAAAATCGAATTTGGACAAATGCCGTCGTTGAAACTTTTAAAGAAAGCATTAAAACAATGGTAAGCTTTTACGCTTTTTCCTTGAAAATTATGGATCCGGCTTATCTTTTTGTTTTTGCCTCTGGGATTATTTATGGGGATCAAGGAAGAAATAAACCGATTGCTATTCCCATTTAAATTCATAAGAAGCATCTATTAAGCATTTAAAGGATTAATTGTTTTTTAAATCAAACTGTTGTACAATAGTAATTATGGAATTATTAAATATTAATCTAAAAAAATTAAAATTTGTTTAATATCAATAATAAAATTGAAACTCTTTAAGAGTTAAAAGTGAGTCATTTTATGGTAGAATCAATATCAAGTTATGGAGTGAGCGGCAATTCATACGGTGAATATGTCGAAAGTGATGTATCAAAAGCTTATCTCTCGTATATGCAACGCATTCAAGCGATCATGAACAAATCAAGTTTTACTGCGCAGGATATCAATGACTTAAGAGAGCTCATGCGGCTGATCAATGGTCTAGATCTAAAAGAGAGTGTCCTTGAATACGATAAGGATCTTGTTTTTCTCTTTTTTAAGGCTGCAGGAATAGATCCTAATAATAGCGATCCTGTTGATCCTAAAAAGTTGCTAGCGCTTAAAGATGTCACATTAGAAATGCCACCACTCTACGGGCAAAGCAGCGGAAAAAAAATTAAACTTGGTGAGGCCATCGCCCTTGCCTTAGACCCTGCAAGAGCACAAGAGGCTAATCGAGCATTAGGCGATACATTACTGCACTTTTCGACTTGGGTTTATGATATGTATTCAAAGGAAGTTGAGAAATTACAGCAACAAGTCGTCTATACCACCCAAATCCTCAATAGCTTAGGGGATCTGTTGGCGCTTCTTAAGAATTACAAACTCAAATATCAATATCCAGATAATTTTCAGATAGATCCTACAAAGTGGAAGTCTGAGGCAGACCTTCCGCCAGGATTACGAGCAGCACTAGCAAAGTACAAAGATAAAGATGGCAACGGCATTCCACCAGGAGCAATTTGGAAAGAGGAACCTGAAGGGAGTGGTAATTGGAAGCTTGAGAAAACAGAGGATTTTGGAAAACTTATAGAATGGGTCAGAAATAACAAGGGAACATTTGTCGACATCTGTAATAACTATTTTGGAAAAGAACTTGAAGTTGTCCCTGGAGAGATACCACCCGGTACCATTATAGATTTGATCAAACTACGCGATAAGCTTGCCCAGCAATTAAAAAATTTAGAAGAAGCTGGTAATGACCCTACTGAAGAAGGATCTGCAGCTTATGCCTTAAAGAAGGTTCTTGATAAACTTAAATCGCACTTTTCTCAAGATGTATATACAGATGAAGATGCCAAAAGATTGGTTGAGGAGTTTCTCATGGCTGGTCAAGGTTATCAAAGAACAGAGGATGGAAAAGGCTGGGAGAAAATAACAACCCCTGGAAAAAACGTCGTCGATTTAATTAACGATGCCATCTCCGCTAACCAATTTTTAAGTGCTCAATTATCCGATGAAATTAAAGCCAAAAATGTTTTCCTCAATACCGTTTATGAGATTCTTACACAAGCGATGAAAACCGAAGATAAAACGAAACAAGGCTTTGCTCGGAATATCGCTCGTTAAGAAAGATGGCATGATTATTGCTGTATTTAAACATAACACTTGCACTATTGAAAGTTCTTGGGTTAGCTCGCTAAGCTTCCTTTTGACTCTCAATTATTTAGGAGAAAGATATGAGTCCAATAGAAAATGTTCCAGTTTCTGAAAGAAATCCTTTATTCGATATTAATAAGGATACGAAAGTTAAGGAAGAGGCAACCGCAGAAGAAACCCAACGTCAAAATTCAGACGACATTCTCGATGTCAATGAATTGTTAAAAAACGATCCGGCATACAAAAAACTCTATGATAAAATGGTTGGAAACTACGCTCAACAATCTTCTGCTAGCCTGAATATTATGAGCCGTGTGATGAACGCTTTGATGGAATTGAATCAAGTCTTGTCAAGAGTGGCTACTATTTATGCTGACCACCTCGGAAAAATTACCGAAAAACTCAATGCCTATAGCAAGCTTCAAACACAAATTCCCGTCATTACCGATGGAATGGGATTCATGGACGATACGGGTGATTCAACAAAGGACGAAAAAATTAGAGAGGATAGAGGCCAGATCAACCAGAAGTTTGGCAATATGTTAGAAGCCATTCGTGCAAATAAAGGAATAGAAGAAGATAAGGCCAAAAAATTGAATACCATCCTTCAAGCCATGAAAGATGCCGGCCAACAAGCTTCTGATTTTATGACTTCTTTTGCAGATATGTGGCGCCAGGTAGGATCCAAGATCTCTCAATAATCCCTAAGGAAATAAGTGGCTCAATAGGCGTCAAGACATGACAAGTTAAGGATCTCAATTTAAGGGGGATACCATGAAAGGTTCTCGCGAAACAAAAGGGCAAATGAGAAAAGAGACTTTGAGCTCTGCCGAAAAGCAAGGTGAAAAATTTGACCAAGCTTTAGGTGACATTGCCAATAAAATGTTAAAGCAGGGAATGACGCCTAAAGATGCCATGGGCCTTAGTCCTACTTATTTAGAAAACATTTATGCCCAGGCTTATCGTCTCTATAATACGGGAAAATATGCTGAGGCAATTCATCTCTTTCGCATTCTCATTATGTTAAATGCCATGGAACCTAAGTACATGTTGGGTCTGGCAGCTTGCTTCCACATGTTGAAAGAGTATTTTAACGCCATTCAGACTTATACGATGTGCGGCGCGCTTGACCCCCATAACCCCATTCCCCATTACCACTCTTCTGATTGTTTCATTCAAATGAAGGACTATCTATCCGCCATGATCTGCCTTGAACTAGCGATCGAGCGGGCCGGAGACAAACCAGAATATGCCAAGATGAAAGAACGAGCACAATTAAGCTTAGAAAGCTTAAAACAACAAGTCGCTTCAAATCCAGTAGAGGAAGAATCACCTTTAATAAAGGAACAACAAGAAAGACGATTTGATCTTTACTCATAGATCGTTTTTTTATACAACTAAAAGGTCATTAATTATGAATCATCCTATTAACGGATCCTCTTCAGATCCTTTTTCTAAAACTGCCGCAGATGTTGGCACAACTTCTTTTGGGGAGACATCAATTCAGCAACCGACTTCTACACAGGCGTCCAAAGCAGCCATTTCTGCTGATTTCCAAGTATTTGAAGGAACAGATAATTTTGATATCGGAACAACTGTCACTCAACAATTTGCATCCATGCAACCCCGAGGCATTTATCAGGCTGATCCACACCGCCCTAAGCTAACTATCGAACCTGATCCAGATGGGCTAACAGGTCCACAACCCTATGAACCTGATTCGCAAATTGCAATTAAGAATTTTTTCAAAGACCGCCTGAGAGAGTTATTAAGAAAAAAGGAGACAGGCATTCAAGCCGCCACTGTCCAAGTAATGGAAGATTCTTTAACAAAAGAAATCAAAGAAAAAGAGGCCGACAAGTCTAACACACCTAAAAATCAATCAGCTAAAGGTGCAGCAGAAAAAGAAGAAGGAGAAGGACCCGAACTTCCTTTGCCTCAAGTTGAAAAAGAGGTAACTCTCATCGTAAGCAGCGTCATCAGTGGCAAAATAGCAACATTGAGCGAAAGTCAAAAAAAATTGGCAGTAGAAACAACTAAGGAAACGCAAGAAGCCTGGGGATTGCCCGCCTCCTGGTCGGTGGGGTCACATCAAAAGCTAGATTGGACGCCTATCAAAAAGGTTGATCCTCCTGTCAATATTGATCTAGCCCGTAAAGAATTTCTGGCTGCCAATATGACAGAGCTCTTAGAAGCCATGCAAAAAGCTGGTCAAAAAGTTATCGATTCTTTGTCTTCCGTAGAACATATACGCATACCGGTAGCCGATTTAATCCAGGTGATTTCTCAAGCAATTCGAGGCTTAAAGGAAGCCTTAAGAAATTTACAAATGAAAGAATCAGATACCTCTATTAAGCTGTCGGATGCTAAATTTGGAGCAATTAAAGACCGCGAAAATTCAATAAACGATCAAATAGAAAAAAATAAAGAAATCTCTGAAACAAGAGCAAAACAGGAAGAAAAAGCCAAAACTGCAAAAATTGTCTCCTGTATTGTTTCAGTGATAGCAACCATTGTCGGAGCCATTCTTCTTCCTTTTACAGCAGGGATGAGTACGGCTTTGATCATTGCGGGTATTGCTGTTGCTGCCGCTATGACAGCTTATACCATTGTGGATGCAACGTTCAATGTGACAACAAAACTTCTGACAGCCTTTAATAAATGTTTAGAAGGCATGTTTCCCGGGGAGGAGAATAACTGGAAAAGAACACTGGTTAAAGCAGCAATCATCGCTTGTGTTGTCGCTATTCTTGTCGTGGCCGTCGTCGCGACAGGAGGAGGAGCGGCAGCTAATATTGCGACTCAAACCGCATCTCAAATTGCCAAGACAGCTGTCTTAGAGACCCTCAAGCAATTATCTCTCCAAGCAATCATGATCACTATTATGTCTAGCAACATCATTCCCGAATTGTTTAGTACTGCGTTAATTGAATCTGGAGTTCTTAATCGAGAGGACAAGGAAGGAAAAATGTGGGCTGAAATGGCGATGATGGCCGTGACCATGCTCACGATGATGGCCATTGTAGCGACTGGAGGAAAGGGAGTTGGAAGCATCAAAGAAATTGGAAAAGGCATTTCAGAAGGGGCAAAATCTGTTGGAAGGACAATAGCCAACACCTTAAAATCCATGGTAGAAATCTTAACAGATTTGAAATCCAGCCTTGCGAAATTAGGAGAAGGAATACAACAGCTAATTCAGACACTTATTAAAATGCTTAGCTCTCTTCTTAACGCTATTAAAAATGCTCCTAGAGACCTCGTGGTAGGATCCAAAGATTTAGCGATAAGCTTATTATTTGTTTTTCGGGATATGGCAGATATTATTAAGCATATTATTGGTACACGTAGCTTGGACAAAGAGACTATGGCTGCAATAACACACCATTTAGAGACGCTTATCTACACTCTTAAACTTGCAGGGCTTGGCACAGAAATTGCGGTTGGAATTATTGTGGGTATCTTGGGTATGAAATTATCAGATTTACTTAAAGAGGTAGGTTTAATTGAAAAAGCTCAGGAAATCACTCAGCTATTGATCAAATTATTTGATCAACTCTTGAATAGTTTTCAAGATGACTTGGGAAAAATTTCTGATTGGCTTAAGAGCCTTCAACATGCAATGGATAGCACCTTTGCCTCAGCAGATCAAACTTTAGCTAGAGCATCTCGTGTTCCAATATAGGAGGTAGACATGGGTAATCATTCAGAAAAATTAAGTCCAATAGCGCAAGAAGTTGATGACTTTGTAGAAAAAAATAAAGCAGATATTCCTCCTGAGGCTGTTCCATTAGTTAAACAAGTTCTGACGAAGATGCAGACCGAAAATTTACCATTCAAAGAAGCTTTGGGATTCAGTCCTGAACTAATAGAAGAGATTTATCAATACGGATATTCCCTTTTTCAAAGCGGCAAATATCAAGAAGCACTGCCCGTTTTCAATATTCTGCGATTTATAGATGGCAACGATGAACGTTTTACATTTTCCCTCGCCGTTACCCATCATCATATGAAAAACTACATAGAAGCAGCGGGCAACTATATGCTATGCGAATTAGTCAACCCTGATGATCCCCTTCCCGCTTACCACCTGTCTGATTGCTTTATCAAAATGAATCAACCCGAGCTCGCTTTTAATGCAATGAAAATGGCCCATCAATTTGCTGCACAAGATCCTAAATATGCTGAATTAAAAGAAAAAATAGAATTAGAGCTTGAGCATCTCAGATCTGTGACAAATGGAACGAAAGAAAAACAAGAGTTATCACCTAAATGAAATGGCTCAATGAGGATATTTTATGACTACGCCTATTTTTAATACGGGATCCAATTTAACGCCCAATTATACTAACGAAAACGAGCTCGAATACGTTAAAAGTTCTGAATCTTCTCAAGGTTCTAAAGGAGCAATCTTGACCAAAGATTCTTTAGAGGTCCCTTTTGAGAAACACATTAGCATTCAAAGCCAAGAGGCAGACGCTGGTCGTCCATTTTTGCCTCCTCTTTTTCGCATGCGCTTGATCGAGGATCGCCAGCCTGAAGATTTAAGTAAACATTACTATCAAACTCTAAGGAACAGTTTGTCTCCTCTCTTAAAAAACAAATTAGAAAGAGACGAGACCCAATTGACCCTCGCTGATCGAGATCCTGATCTCATTGCTTTGGATATAAGTTTGAAATTTGAGGCTAACTTGCTTGCTTTGACTGATACGCTTTCCGTTCCAAGCAACGATGAAGAGAGAATCCTAATTAGCGCTCAACAATACATTGCACTACCCTCTCTCGTGCAGCAAGAGCTTTTAAATGATGGAGCAAAAGTTTTACGCTTTCTTGATCATTATTTAAGCTCTATTGGGCCTAATGAGGCAAGTTATGACATCTTACTCAATGTTTCAAATCAGATGAGGGAGGCTTTAGAATTATTGAAATTAAATCGGGAAACTACTGTGACAGAGTACTAGTTAAAATCCAGGGGTCCAGGATGGAATTGCAAAAAAAAATTTCTTATTATAATAGACTCAAACGCTTAAGCCATCAACTTGCCTTAAGCGAACACCTCTTGCAACATCATCCTAAGGTTAAAGGAAAGTGGGCAATTTTACAGACGCTCGTTCATGGTTTGCATTTGCAGATGCAATGGGCAATCGCCGGCCCTCCTGCTCGCTTACTGATGACATTTCAATCTGCTTTGCACGCGCAAGAAACGGAAAAGAGTCAAGCGGGATTTGTGGGACCTGCGATGCAGCGCCTGCAACAGTTAGTGACGCATTTTATGCATTTGTCTCTTCCTCCAACCGAAAGAGACTTGGCTCCCTTGGTATTTGCTTTTACCCAAGTGATTGCTTTGGGAACGCTTTTTATCGCCACGCAATTAGTGGAAAATTGGAAACGCCTTTTCCCTCAGAATGACGATCCCTTAGCTACCGAAAAAGCAGGATTGCTGCTAAAAGAGCTTGGCCTCACTTTTATTTTGGGTTCGCGCACAGCAGAATCTGCTTTTCGCTCGATTGCAGAGGGGTTAGGACTTAAAGAAGTGAGTCAAAAAAGAATGACCGATAGTGGCATGTGCTTTTTGTTGGTTCTGTTAATTTTGAACCAACAGCACGAAACAGTGCAAGATGAGGAGTTTTTAGACACGCTGAAGCGCTTTATGCAACCCACCTTAGACTCTATTGAGCCTGCTCTTCAAGAGGCAGAAGCGCAACGCCTTTTAGATACTCATCAAGCCTCTCTTGCTTTAAGGCAGGTTCAAGTGATGCGTCAAGCGTTGGAAGCTTCTGATGCAGAAGCCATCAAACAGGCTTTGTCAGCCAGCTTTGATCTGTTAGGCATTTCCTTTCAGGAAGCCAAGCAAGACACACAACGATTAAGTGCATTTTGTGCACAATTAAACAAGAGTTTTAAAAATATTTTTGACCGCACTGCCCTGACGGCAACAGTGATACATGCAGCTTAAGTGTAAGCTTTACCGTTCGATCAGTGCTTTAAATGGAGAATGAAAATATGAAAGGCCCAATAGAAAATCAATCAGGCTCACAGTATCAATATGAATACACGGGTCCGCAAGGCACAGGGCAAGCGGAAACAGGAGGTGAATTACCTCCTGTCATGCCTGAAGGTGGCCCTCTTCCTACTCGCGATGCATTAATGCCTAGCTTACAGCAAGAAGCTAAGGAAAAACCCCCTGGGGTTGATAAACCTGGATTACCTCCGCCTATTCCCACTCCGAAAGATGTGCGGAATGAGGACCTTAGAACGAGAATTCTAAAAGGATTGATAGGTTCTAATCCCGCTTATACAGGTAAGAACTATTTGGGTATATTAATGATAAAGTATGGGGACTATCTAGATAATGTGAGTAAGACTCGCTTAAATGAATCCAAGCTAGAACAGACAATTCAAGAATTTAAATTCAAATTGGGCATAGAAAATGCCAACTTTGCAAAAACGCTAAAGGATTTTGCTGCACAAAAAGAATTCATAGCCGCAATCGGTCATTATGTGAATGCGGCAGTCAGTTTTATTCAGATAGGCGCTTCGGTTCACCAAAGAGGAGCCGCCAAACGAGAGGCTGCAAAAAGCGTTGAGGCTGAAAAGCAGGGACCCCAGAAGAAATTAGATGACCTAACAGCAGAAAGGGATGCGCTGCAAGGACAGACTGGAGACTTCGCCGCCGGCTCACCAGAAGAACAGCAACAATTGACACGCATAGCTGATAAAGACAAGGAAATTGCGCTAGCGCAAAAAGATCTCAATCTTATTAAACATAAAGAAGATAAAGCCTATAAATGGGAGCTCCAACAAAGAGAAAAAACCGTTGACAATTTGTTTCAAGCTTTTAAAGGTTTAACAGATGGCGCAACTCGATTTGCAAGCGGATTAGTGACATTAGAAGAAGGAAAGCTTGAAAAAGCCAAAGGAGTCAATGAGGCCCTTTTGCAAGTGTTGAGTAAATTAGATGATGACTTAAGAAAATCTAGAGACGAACTGCTTGGTCAACTTGATAAATTTTTCCAAGGCCTAGGTCAACTCGTCTCCGATTCAGTCAGAGCTCACCTTGTTGGCCGCGGATAAACAGAACTTAATTAGCTGCTTTTTAACTTAAAGCCTTTTGATGGATCTCGATGTCATCAGCCAACCCTTTTCTTAAAGGGTTGGCTTTGAAAGTAAAATTTAAAGGGGATCTATGATGCTAGAGAAGCTGATAGAACAATTAAGCCATGAACTGTCCATGGAAGATGTCATTACCTCTACTGAAGATCACCGCTATCTTTTACCCTTTGACAATCATATCGAAGTCCAAGTCCTTGATTTAGAAAAAGGTTATTTAATTAAAGGAGTCATTGGAGCATGCCCTCAGCAAAACAAAGAGTCATTTTTGCTTAAAACAATGGAAGCCAATTTATTTGGTCGAGGAACTCGAGGAGCGGTAATAGGACTAAATGACGAAGGGAAAGTGTTGACCCTTTCGCTTGAGCTAGATTACAATAGTTCTTTTCAAGACTTCAAAGAGAAGTTAGAAGATTTTATTAGCGTGATTGATTATTGGCGTAAAGAAGCCACAAAACATCAATAAAAAAAATTGTTATCTTTTTTTGAATGAACATGGGTAAATTATGGTTGCAAAGCTAGTAATAGAAGAAGGTGATCTGAAGGGATTATCATTGTCGCTTGAAGAAGGCGATAGCTGGACCATTGGGCGAGATCCGGAGGAGTGCCAGCTTGTCATTGAAGATCCTTTAGTTTCTCGCAAGCATTTCATTACGCATCGTACTCCTGAGGGTTTTGTTGTCGAAAATTTGAGTGCTACTAATCCTGTCTTAGTCAACGAAGAAGAAATAAATGAACCGCACCTTTTACAAAACGGAGATGCTCTTAGGATTGGCAATGAGGTCTTGCGTTTCTACGAAGACACATCCGCTCAAGTTCTTGATGAAGAGATCTCACCTGATATCGAATCAAACGACATGGAAAATCTTGCTCCTGAAGAAGGCGAGATCATTCCTCAAGTCGAAGAACCTCCCTTTTCGACACCTCCTCTTCCCTCCTCTCTCCCCTTGGAAGAACAAACTCCCCCTTCCTCCCCTCCTATAGAAGAACAAACTCCCCAACAAGATCTCCGACAAGACACCATTTTTGAAGATGAAGATGCAGATTTAGCCTCTTTAGCTGAAATTGATTTTGGCGTAGTCGAAACCGGACGCTGGCTGCTCAAGGTCATTGGAGGTCCTAATAATGGAGCTGAATTCTACATGCAGGCCGGCAATCATTATGTTCTGGGGACTGATCCACAAAGTTGCGACATTGTTTTTCATGACACCAGTGTTTCACGCCAACATGCCCGCATTACTGTCACCCCTGAGGATGAACTTTTAATCGAAGATCTCAAAAGCCGTAATGGCATCTTAATCAATGGTGCCCCTATTGAAGGTAGGCAACCTCTTATTTCTAATACAATTATTACTTTGGGAACAACTTCTTTTGTCGTCTATGATCGCGAAGGGGAAATGCAAACCATTATTTCGCCGCTTCTTCCCTCTATTGTCAAGGTATTGCAGCAAGAACCTGCCAAAACAGAACCTCCACCTGAAGAGCCTGCCGTTAAGGCAGAGCCTGAACCTATTGCTGTGCCAGTTTCGACTCATCCACCTATTGTTGAACCAATACCTCCCCCTCCTAAACCCCCACGGCAATTTGGGCCTTATATTGTTTTAACGGCAATTATTGGCCTATTTGCTCTTGCCGGCATTGGAACCTCTACTCTTTTCCGTGAAGAACCCGTTATTATACACATGCAAGAGAATGCAGATGAATTAATTCAACAAGCTCTAAAGCCTTTTCCAGCTGTTCGTTGGACATTTAATAAATCTAATAGCAGCCTTTTGCTATTGGGCCACGTTTCAAGTTTATCTGACAAAAATCAACTTCTCTATAATTTAGGAAATTTAAAATTCATTAAAAGCATTGATGACAATAATATCATCATTGATGAAGGTGTGTGGAACGAAGTCAACTCTCTTCTGTCTAGCAATCCTGCTTGGAAAGGAATTAGCATTCACTCGTCCGCAGCTGGCCAATTTATTCTCTCGGGTCAATTGCAAACGCGTAAACAAGCTGAGCAACTCTCTTCTTATCTAAGCTTGAATTTCCCCTATCTCGATTTACTCAAAAAACAAATTGTTGTTGAAGAAGATGTCGTCAATCAAATCAATGCCTGGCTACGTGATGCTCAATTATCCGAGGTTGTTCCTAAAATGACTAACGGTGAAGTGATCCTAACAGGAGGAGTTCCACCTGCAAAGGTCAATGAATTCACTGATATTCTTGCAAAAATTAAGCAAATTCCTGGCGTACGCATTGTGACGAATCTCGTTCAGACTCAAACAGCTGAAACAGGAATTATCAATATTTCAGATCATTATCCAGTCACAGGAAAATCGCGTGTAGGCAATAAATATACCGTGGTCATCAACGGTCGCATTCTTTCAGAGGGCGATGATTTGGATGGAATGACAATTACTCAAATCACCTCTAGTCGGGTTATGCTGGAAAAAGAGGGAGATCAATTTCGCATTGATTACTAACAGGTAAATCTCTATTAAATGAGGATGTGGCAATGTTTGGTTTAGAAAGTCAAAAAAAGAAAAAGCCTAATGAAGAGTTTATCTTTGAACTTGAAAAGGATCTTAAAAATCCTGCAAAACAGAAAGAGATAAGGCAACAAGTAGAGAACCGCCTTCAAAAAATTAAAGAGACCTTACGATCAGGTGATGATCAGGAGGAATTTGATCGTTTCGGCATCCTTCTCCATGGTTATAACTCTCTACTTAAAGTCATATCGCGCTTTACTTCCAAAACGAAATAAGGATTTAGGATTATGAACGAGGAAAAATTATTAGAGTTTAAAGAGGACTTTGCGCTTCTCATTGAAGCAGGTTTTGTCGCAGTCAAGCAACTCGATGAAATCAGCGCAAGCCGTATTTTTCAAGCGGCTCAAGCCCTCAGCCCATCCAATACAGCCCCTCAAATTGGAATGGGTTATATTGCCATCAATAAATTGGAAATTAAAGAGGCAACCCGCATTTTTGAAGCTGTCACTCAAACAGAGCCAGAAAATCATCTGGCTCAGACATTTTTAGGCATTTGCTTTTTGTTGACTAAAGGAAAACAAAAAAAAGGGGAAAAAATCATCAAAGAAGCCATGGAAAAGACCAACGATCCCACCATTAAAAACTTAGGCTCTCTTTCGCTTGAGTGGGCTTTAAAAGATTTATCTAAAAAATCTTCCGCACCTTTTTTTGCTGGGCAAAAAGATGCGACTTCAGAAGAAGAAAGCAAGTAATATCCAGTCGTTGCAACACCTCGCTGTATTAGCAATCAATTTCGCCTCCTTATCGACTGTTTCTAGTATTTCATTACATGAGTTTAGCCTATTGGGACTGCTTCAAAGCCCGGGATTGGGATGAGATGATTCTCTTGTAGTCTTCAGACTACATGATGAGGGCTAATCTAACCCAGGGCGATGCCCTGGACCGGGACTTAACAAAGAACTATTTTTGGACTTGATATTCGTCGCATCAATTTAGCAACACCACGGCTGTAATAGACTTTAGAGGCATATTTCCCGAAAATGACGCGAAAAACATCAAGCCCAAAACAGTTCTTTGTTAAGTCCCGGCATATGGCTAGGTAATCGGAATTTTTATCTTTGTTTTTGCAATGTTGCTTGATCCATATCCTTTCCCTCAGCGACGAGCGGCGTTAGCCGCGCATGGATAGTAGCCGTGGGTGTAGGCGCAAGCCGAAACCCACGGTTACCCACAAAACAAATTTGAGCCACGTTAGTGGCGTAGCATTCGTTTAAATAAACATCGCTCCACTATCACATTTCCTACGCCACTAACGTGGCTTCATTTTTTTTACCATACACCGTGGGTTCCGGCTTCGCCTACACCCACGGCTACTATCCATGCGCGGCTAACGCCGCTTGAGCGACAAACTTAGCTTCTGGAGTTTGCCGGAAGCATTTCGTTCCTAGCTTATGGCCGGGACTTAACAAAGAACTGTTTTGGGCTTGATGTTTTTCGCGTCATTTTCGGGAAATATACCTCTAAAGTCTACTACAGGCGCAGTGTTGTTAAATTGACGGGACGAATATCAAGCCCAAAACAGTTCTTTGTTAAGTCCCGGCCATAGGCTAGGATCGAAATGCTTCCGGCAAACTCCAGAAGCTAAGTTTGTCGCTCAAGCGGCGTTAGCCGCGCATGGATAGTAGCCGTGGGTGTAGGCGCAAGCCGAAACCCACGGCTACCCTCAAAACAAATTTGAGCCACGTTAGTGACGTAGCATTCGTTTAAATAAACATTGCTCCACCATCACATTTCCTACGCCACTAACGTGGCTTCATTTTTTTTACCATACACCGTGGGTTCCGGCTTCGCCTACACCCACGGCTACTATCCATGCGCGGCTAACGCCGCTTGAGCGACAAATTCAGCTTGTGGAGTTTGCCGGAAGCATTTCGATCCTAGCCTATGGCCGGGACTTAACAAAGAATTGTTTTGGGCTTGATGTTTTCGCGTCATTTTCGGGAAATATACCTCTAAAGTTTATTACAGGCGCGGTGTTGTTAAATTGACGGGACGAATATCAAGCTCAAAACAGTTCTTTGTTAAGTCCCGGCCATAGGCTAGGATCGAAATGCTTCCGGCAAACTCCACAAGCTGAATTTGTCGCTCAAGCGGCGTTAGCCGCGCATGGATAATAGCCGTGGGTGTAGGCGCAAGCCGAAACCCACGGTTACCCTCAAAACAAATTTGAGCCACGTTAGTGGCGTAGCATTCGTTTAAATAAACATTGCTCCACCATCACATTTCCTACGCCACTAACGTGGCTTCATTTTTTTTACCATACACCGTGGGTTCCGGCTTCGCCTACACCCACGGCTACTATCCATGCGCGGCTAACGCCGCTTGAGCGACAAATTCAGCTTGTGGAGTTTGCCGGAAGCATTTCGATCCTAGCCTATGGCCGGGACTTAACAAAGAACTGTTTTGGGCTTGATTTTTTTCGCGTCATTTTCGGAAAATATGCCTCTAAAGTCTATTACAGGCGCGGTGTTGTTAAATTGACGGGACGAATATCAAGCCCAAAAATAGTTCTTTGTTAAGTCCCAGCCCTGGGTTAGATTAGCCCTCTTCATGTAGTCTGAAGGACTACAAGAGAATCATGTCCTCCCAACCCGGCTTAAAAGATCGCTCTTTGCCTTTGCGAGAAGTTGATTTAAACTTGCTAACGAAAAATTAATTGCAAAATTAAACTAATGTTTATTTAATAAATAAACTAACGAAATAATTACAAAAAATAAACAATTTCTAAACAATAAAATATTTGAATTGGAAATAGCATCGTTCTTGATTTAATTAAGAATTAATGCTATAATTAAAAGTGAAGAATAAGGCACCGCTTGAATACGTATAAAGTAAGTCTTTAGTCCTATTGAAAGTGCAAGAGATTTATCAAAGAAAACAAGCGTGCAAAATTAAGGAGACAATGAAGAAGTCCATTCATTCAGCGTAAGCTAAATGATGTAATTGATTCTTTTCTTTGTCTTTAATTTATAAAGTTTAAGTGTTGTAGCGTTTCAGAACCGAAGTTTAAAGGGATCAAGCTCTTAAACTTCAGGAAGTGTAATTTCCCAAATCTGAATTCCCTACTGAACTTATTATGTATCTTAATAAGAAGAAGTAGTTGGAGGAAAAATTTATGGCTATAGGCGACGGAACAGTAAGAGAAGGTTTCAGTACAGATGAATTGCTGAAAATCATCGGTGACGGAACCAAGATGGTTGATAAAAAATTAAAGGAATTGAAGGCACGAGGAAGTGCGATCAGTATTCCTGACATGTTTGAGATGCAAATGCTGATGAACAAGCTTTCTCAACTATCCGAAATGTCAACCTCTATCGTCAGTGCGTCTAACACTGCCATTAGCTCAATGGCGCGTAACGTTAAGTCATAATGATGGAATAGCCAAAATAAATTTTGGCAACTCCCATCACATGTGGCTCTTGGTGTGGAAATTCATTTATATTTAAAGCAATGAGTTTTATCAGAATGATTTTCCTCCCAAGGCCACTGTTATTATAAAGATTTTTAAGATAAGGGAAGCTTATCATGGCAGCAGATCAAGTAGAAGCAGTAAAAAAGGTTACTGAGACTTTGAGTAAGCAGTCGAATCCCATTGAAGAGATGGAACACCTCTCTCAAAATAAAGAGCATTTTGACTCGCTCATGAATTCTTCACAACCTATCAAAGCCAATTCTTTTGAACGAATTGATACAAAAGCCTTTGTTAACGAAGAGGTTCAAAGTATAGAAAAGAATCCCGTTTTTGCAGAGGAAAATGTTTCCGCCCAAAAAAGTGGAACAGCCACAGATCAGGATCGTAAGCAACGTCAACAAGGGCAAACAGAAGAAGTGGAAGGCATAGCAGCCACAGGTTCTAAAAAATCGACCTCAAAGACGAACTCTTTGATGGATGAAGTCTCTAAGCTCAATAAGAATATCTCTAATATTTCGAATTCGAGTCCAGAACATATTAAGACTCAAGCAAAAAATGCTATCGCACAAATTGAAAATCTCAAAACCCAGCTTTCGCAAGCAAACGAGATTAAACCTTCCTATCAAACTCTGCTGCGCAATCGGCTCACTCATATTGATGATAACCTCAAGATTGCTCTAAATAAAGCAGGCGTCGAATATACTCCTCCTCCGGTGACCCAGGCGGGAAAGGATAGTCCTATTCACAAATTCATTGGTTTTTTAACCAATAGCCAACATCAACTTGAAAATTTGAATGTGGTCATTGATAAAGTTAATAATACCGGAAAGATCACTCCAGCCAATATGTTGGCCATTCAAATGAAGATGGGTTATGTTCAACAACAAATTGAATTATTCACTAGTTTGTTGAATAAGGCTTTAGAATCGACAAAGACAATCATGAACGTTCAAGTCTAAGTAGCGATTGCCTCCTAAAGGATAAACATCACGAAAGACATCGTGATTTTATCTCTTTTTAAGTTATTCACAAAACTCTCAGGTCAAAGAGAAAAACATGTTTTCTAACGATCAAATTGGCAAGTTGCTGGGAGATCTAGACGACCTACAGTTGACAACAATTAATGGTCGCATCACAGAAATCGTTGGCATGCTCATCAAAGCCGTTGTTCCCCACGTCAAAATTGGGGAAGTGTGCTTGATCAAACGCGCGGGTGAACCCTTGCGCGCTGAAGTTGTCGGTTTTACCAAAGATGAGGTTCTTCTTTCGCCACTAGGAGAAATGACGGGCATTGGTCCTTCTTCTGAAGTGATTCCTACCTATCTTCCTCTCCATATCAAAGTAGGGCCGCAATTATTAGGAAGAGTCTTAAATGCCTTAGGCGAGCCTTTAGACGAAGAAACCAAAGGTCCCTTAGTTCTTGAAGAGACATATCCTGTCATTCAGGCACCCCCCGATCCAGTCAAACGCATGCCCGTTAATAAACCTATTTCGGTAGGGGTTCGTGCGATTGATGGAATTTTGACGGCGGGGCTTGGTCAACGGGTTGGAATTTTTGCAGCAGCGGGTGGTGGGAAGTCAACTCTTTTAGGAATGATTGCCCGCAATGCAGTAGCTGATGTCAATGTGATCAGTCTAATTGGAGAGCGTGGGCGTGAGCTACGCGAATTTATTGAAAAAGATTTAGGAACAGAAGGTCTTAAACGCTCCGTTTTAATTGTTTCGACCTCTGATCAGGCTTCTCAATTACGCTTAAATGCTGCCTACGTGGGAACAGCCATTGCTGAGTATTTCCGCGATCAAGGCAAATCTGTCATTTTAATGATGGACTCGGTCACTCGCTTTGCACGTGCTTTGAGAGAAGTTGGGCTGGCAGCCGGCGAGCCACCTGCACGTGCTGGTTATACACCTTCTGTGTTTTCGACTTTGCCTAAATTATTGGAAAGATCAGGTAACTCCGATAAAGGCAGCATTACAGCATTTTATACAGTACTCGTTGCTGGGGATGACATGAATGAACCAGTTGCAGACGAAGTGCGCTCCATTTTAGATGGACACATTATCCTGTCCAGCGACTTGGCCCGTCAATACCATTATCCGGCAATCGACATTCTTTCGTCTGCAAGCCGTGTCATTAATTCTATTATTTCTAAGGATCATTTGCAATTGATTGGAAAATTGAAAGAAGTCTTGGCCAACTATAAAAAAAATGAGCTATTGATCAAAATTGGCGAATATAAGCGAGGAGCTGATAAAGCGGGTGATTTTGCAATCGACCACATTGAAAAAGTTTTGAGATTTCTGAAACAATCTATTGATGAGAAATGTTCTTTTCAAGAAACCCTTCAATTACTGAAATCTCTTTTTAGATAAATATGCTGAAAGTAGGGCACAATGAGTAAAATTGTTTATCCTCTTAAACAGATTATCGAAGTCAAGCAAAGACGAGTAGAGGAAGCTGAAAAAGTGGTGAGAGAGAAACAACTTGCCCTAACAAAAGAACAACAAAAGCTAGCAGAACGTGAAAAAGAGCGAGATAAAGTCAAAAAGCACAAACAAGAAAAGCTCACTCAATTGCGCGAAACGATGGATCAAGGAACCACCAGTCCTAAAATTCAACAAATGAAAGTCTATCTTAAAGTGGTAGATGAAAAATTAAAAGTAGAAGAAAAAAAAGTCAAAGATCAAAAAGAACAAGTCGCTATTGCAGAGAAAAATTTGGAACAGGCCAAAATTGACCTCCAACGCAAGCGTCAAGAGGTTGATAAATTGCTCATTCATCAAAAAGATTGGGAAAAGCAAATGCAAAAAGAAATGGATATTATTGAAGGCCGCGAACAAGATGAATTGGGAGCGATTATTCATGCCATCCATCACCGCAAACATTGAGACTTTGCAATTGAGCAAATCAATACTAAATCTAGCTGAATGTAAAGGAGTATAATATGTTAAGTAATACATCCCCTATTCGCCCTAATTCAAGGGAGGACAGTGGCCGCACAGATCGAACAAAACCCCAGGGCTCTCCACGTAACGATGATTTTCGAAAATCCATGAGAGATAGAGGATCTTCTAAAGAAGAACATGTCTCAACCGTCGAAGATCGTGAAGAATCCCCTTCTGTATTTGATTTATCCAAAAAAAATAAATCTAAGCCTAAATCTTCTTCGACGAGTCAGTCAAAAAAAGAATCCTCTTCAGATTTCGCTTCTAACCGTCCTGTGACATCTAAACCAGAGCGCGATGAAAGCCAAGATCATGCTTCCAATGAAGAGGCGACAACCGAATATTTTCAGTCAGCTGCAGACGATTTATTTGCAGCTGTCGATGACTCCCAATTGACCTTTATGGATGAAAGCTTTCAAGAGCCAGAAATTGAGATCCCTCAACCTAAAATGCCGGAAGACCTGAATAAACTTCCTGATCAATCTCTTACAAAAGATGCCTTAAGACAGCAAGCAGCCGCTTTGCAGTCTCAAAAAACCAAAGGATTAGATAAAACATCCTCTTTTGAAACAGGAAATGCTAGCCAAAGCTCCAAAAAACAAAAAACCAGCAAAAGGGAAGAATCACGCAATGAAGGGGCAAATGAAGTGAAAGGAGATGCAAGTGCAGCAGTCAATGCCAGTATTCAATCTGTAGGATTTCGAACGGATAAAGCGCAGGAAGGACAAGAATCTTCTCGTTCTGCAACTATTAAAGAAATTGTGACTCAAATTGTGGATCGTATTCAAATCATGCGCAAAGATAATGAAACCCATACTACTATTACCCTTCGCCATCCTCCCTTATTAGAAGGTGCAACCATCACCTTAACAACGACAGATCATGCCAAACGCGAATTCAACATTGCATTTGCCAATTTATCCCCAGATGCCAAATTACTCTTAGACCGCAAATTTAAAGAGGATTCATTAACGGAAACATTAGAACGCAAGGGGATTATTGTGCACATGTTGACAACCTCAACCCAAGAAAATCCTCTTAATATTGAAGCAAGTGGTCAATCTTTCCGCGATCGACAAGAACAGCAACAGCAACAACAGCAGCAGCAACAAAGACAGCAAAGATTCCAAGAGCCAGAAGAAGAGGAAACCCCTTAATTTTGAATAGGACGAAAAGTCAGAAAGAAACATCAAGGACTCAGGGATTAAAATAGTATTTTCCTTGGGTCCTTATGTCTATATGGTTTAAAATGTTCTAAAAACTTATTAACCTGAATATTGAGTTTTTCTCCTTTTAATAATTGATCATAGGCATAAAAAACGAAAGTTTTTAACGTTTTACCTCGTGTTTAACAATGCAATTGTCCTGCAAGGAGTATATTAAGCTTTTGTACAAAAGCATTTTTGTTGTACATATTTAATTCCAGAAGGTGGAAAATCAGAATTAAGCGGCTTTAGCCCTTCTGACCCTTTTCTTCTCTAATCATAAATCATAGATATTAAATAAGATAAATATGACAACACCTCCTTCTTCTTATGATTGGGTCCGTGAAATCAAGCCTAATCTTAAAAAACTCGATTCCGTCCCTTTAACGGGGACTGCTCCCCCTTTTCCCTGGGATGATTTAGCTGCTCGTTTGGCTCGCTCTTTTGATCGCGAAGGGTTGGTCATTCAACCGGGAGAAATGGCTTGGCGTGCCAAAGAAGATCTTTATGAGGGCTTAGGCGATTCTCCTTTTCCATTAATTTTTTCCATCCCTTCTCTGCGCGGGCAAGTAGGATGGATAATGCCTGCTCAAGAAATGTCTTCTTTAGCTGCTTTGCTTTTAACTAAAGAATCTCATCCCTTGCCTCTTCATGACGCTGCTTTAGATGAAAGTTTTTATCACTTTTTGGCTTTAGAAGTTTTATATCATTTTACTCAGGTTGCATTTGATAAAACACTATCCCCTATTTTAACCAATCAAAGGATTTTGCCTAACGAAGATGCCCTTTGTTGGGATATTTCTCTTCTCATACACAATCATACAATTTGGGGACGACTCATGATTTCCCCTGAATTTCGCCGCTCTTGGATCGAACATTTTGCTCAAAAATATGAGAGTTCTTCTCTCTCGCAACAAATGGCACACTTAGTCAATGTCATTGTCCATTTAGAAGCTGGCAAAACCCAATTTTCTTTAGCTGAATGGAAATCTGTTGAATTGGGAGATTTCATCATTCTCGATAGCTGTTCTTTAGATCCTGAACGGCTTGACGGTCGTATTCTATTGACTATTAATGGTAAACAAACTTTTCGCGCTAAACTTAAAGAGGGAACTCTGAAAATTTTAGAACTTCCCTTATTGCATGAGGTAGAAACATCTATGGCTAAACAACCTGAAGAAGAAGAAGACGATTTAAGTGATTTAGATTTGCCTGAAGAGGAAAATGAAGAATTAGACGAAGAAGATCTTTTTGATGATGAAGATGATTTATTCGAAGACGAAGAAGATGAAGACGAAGAAGATGAAGACGAAGATGAAGACGAAGATGAAGAAGACAAAGACGAAGAAGCTGACACAGGAGTTTCTACTCCGGTCATGGAACCAGATTCGGAAGTTTCATCGCCTACTCAAGCTGCTGCACCTGAACAAGAGGCTAAACCACGCCTGATAGCTGCAGAGCAAATTCCCGTCACACTAGTTGTTGAAGTGGGTCAAGTTCAAATGACGATGGATCAACTTTTGAAACTTGAACCCGGTAATCTCCTAGAAATTAGTATCCATCCAGAAAATGGAGTCGATTTAACTATTAATGGAAAAGTCGTAGGCAAAGGAGAACTCGTTCGCATTGGAGAAGTTATAGGGGTCCGAGTCTTGGAATTAGGACGTTGAGAGTGATTGATTGGATTGGTCATACTCCCTTTCGATCAAATTGACCGATCCAAATTGACCAAAAGACTATAAAGAGAATGGTTAATATGGTTGAACCAGATTTTCACAAGCAAAAAACTTTTCCCACCCTTGCTAGTAAACCCCCAACTCAGGAAAAACTACCTGGAACAATTGGCCCTTATAAAGTAGAAGCCCTGCTAGAAAGAGGAGGAATGAGTTTGCTCTATTTAGCTACTCATCCCGAAACAAAAGATCCCATTACAATCAAAGTTTTGTTTCCTGAATTTCTTTCTAATCCTGAAATGGTCCAACGTTTTTTGCGCGAAGCCGCTATTATTGCCTTGGCTGATCACCCCAATATCGTCAAATTGTATGGACAAGGAGAATGGGAGGGGGGACTTTATATTGCAATGGAATTCATCCAAGGCATTTCTCTTAGGCAATATCTCTTGCGCAATTTGATTTCGCTCAAACATGCTTTGGAACTAGTCATGGAAATTTCTATGGCTCTTTGCCATTTACACGCCCACGGCATTATTCATCGCGATCTTAAACCTGAAAATATTTTGGTTAATGAATCGGGAGGAGTGAAAGTAATTGACTTTGGCATTGCTCAGTTGCTAACCGACAGCCAAAGAGACGCTCATGCCAAAAGACGCCTCATTGGGACTCCCATTTATATGAGTCCTGAACAAAAAAATGATCCAGAATCGACTTCCTATCCATCTGATATTTATTCTTTAGGCATTATTACTTATGAATTGGTTCTTGGTAAATTGAGCCATGGCCATATTCACCTTTCTATTATGCCCAAAGGATTGCAAAAAATCTTAGCCAAAGCACTGCAGCAACAACCTGAAGATCGCTATCAAGATATCGTCGACTTTATGACAGATGTTTCTGCCTATTTGCATTCTCCTGCTCTTTTGAAGGAAAATAAAGAATTAGATCCTCTTAGTGATTTATCTGAAAGCTTGCGTCAAGCCCAACTTTCCTTAGTTCCGCAAGTCGCTCCTCTTTGGCCTAAATTCGAAATTGGCCTCACCACTTATAAAAGCTTGGGAACGTCTAGCTTATACTATGACTTTTTTACTCTTCCCGATCAAGCGTATGGAATTATTATTGGAGAGCCCTCGATTAAAGGTTCGCCCGGAATTGTGTATGCTTCCGTTTTGAGAGGCATGGTACGTGCTCTTTGCCAGCTGACAAAGCAAGCGCAGGAAATGGCAACAGTACTCAATGCGCTGTTGCTAGAAGATCCTATGAAACAACATTTTTCTTTCAGCTATTTAATTCTATTGCCGCAAGACAATCTCTTTCGCTTTATTTCCTGCCGATGCGGACATCTGTGGTATTGCACTTCCTCTAGCTACTCTCTTGAGCCTATTCTGTCAGATAATCCTTCCCTGGGAGCTGATCCTAATGCCAATTTTGTAGAAATTGAACATCCTTGGAATGTAGGAGATTCTATTCTCTTATATGCTTCTTCTTCTCTAAGTGCCCCATCTTCTAGTAAGGAAGCTTTGTTTTCTCAAGAACAGTTACAAACAAGTATGGGAGATCTTCTTCATTCATCTGCACAACGTCGAGTAGATAGCATTTTGCGCAAAGTGAAGGTGAATCTCAGTCGCACTTCAGATGAGAGATCTGCCGTTTTTCTCAGTCTCATAAGAAAAGAATAAAGGCATTTCGTTTTATCAACTCGCGCCTCATTAAACAAACTATTGCAATAAAACATTCCCACAACCACCTCAACGTTAGTCACATAAAAATAAAATCCCCATAAATTAAATTTAATCTCTTTAAAAGTTGATAAACAAGTTTAGTTAAACTATAATTTCCTTTCTCTACCACAACTTTTTTTTGTGGAAATTTAAACCCGAGTTTGGAATAAAACAAAGCTCGATCCTACAGACAAGGAATAATCAGTCTTTTCAATTTTAAACGCGCAAAGATAAATAAAAGACTCATGAAGATAGTGAAATTCTCTCATTGCCACCGGTTTCTCAAAGTTTGGCTGATAGCAATTGCTTGTCAAACAGGGCGACTCTTTTCCCAATTCGCCGGAAATGGCCCTCAAAATGGGCAGTGGCCGACTTACTCTAGTAATGAATGGCAAAGTCCGCCCGATCCTCAGCCTTACAATGGGGCGAACTATTCGCAATCGGTTGGCAATGGTCCTCAAAATGGGCATTGGCCTTACTCCAGTAATGAATGGCAAAGCCAAGCTGATAATCAGTTTTACGATACACCCACCTATCCTCAATCCTCTCCCAATGGCCCTCAAAATGGGCAGTGGCCTACTTACTCAAGTCATGAATGGCAAAGCCAGCCTGATTTTCAAATTTACGATGCATCAAGCGATTTCCCATCGGCTGATAATGGCCCTCAGACTGATCAAATGCAAGCTGATTGGAATATACCGTCTGGTGAAATTATTGAGGATCCATTATCTGCTCCTAATAATTCAGCCTCGCCTTTTTGGAATCAGACTCTCTCAGGTTATTCTCAGCCTCCTGCAGAATTTGCTCCCTTTCCACCTTCACAGCCAACGGGAGTTGATAAGCAAAACTTTATCACTTTTGATCCCCTTCTCGAAGAGGCGCCTGATAAAGAGCAACATCCTTTAACAAAAGAAGGAGAAGCAACCGCTTACCATTTTGAAGGGACGTCCCCACTGTCTTCTGCTTCCAATCCAGATCGAAAAGACAATAAGGAATCATTGAATGACGAACAAGATTTACTCTCTCCTAGTTTATCCCAAGGTAAAAGTCATATTAAAATTGTCAAAAAACGCGCTGAACCAGTCTCAACTGCTCGCCGCTTAGAAGAAGCCTTAAATCAACCGGAAGGAATCATAGGTAAACAAATTGTCAGCGAGCCTGTGGTGGGAGCAAAGGAAGATTCAAGCAAGTTAAAACCTCAAGCAAACAATCAGCGCTTAGATTCTGCTCCTTCTCATTTGAAAGAAGAATTAACTGAAACCATTGCGCACATCCCTTCTTCTAAAACAACGGAATCGAATGAGTGGGCGGATCAGACAGAGCCAACGGATAAAATCGAGCCCCCTTTTAAACCTCCTTCTTCTCCAACAGATCAAACGCCTTCAAATGACCTCACTGCTCAATTGACGCCTTCACAGTTACCTCTCCCCATGCAGCCACGCCCTCCTACGGTGATTACACCCCATTCTTCAAGCTCTGATCTTTCGCAACCTACTACTCCGCCTGGGCAATCGCGAACTCTAAAAGAAATTTCAGTCAATTTTAATAATGTGGCCATGATTGAATACATTCGCTTCATCAGCCGGATTTCCAATAAGAATTTTATTTTTGACGATCAAGACTTGCAATTTAATGTCACTATCGTTTCCGAAGAGCCTACGACAGTGGAAAATTTAATGGCTGCTCTTTTGCAAGAACTCAAAATCCGCGATCTTTCTTTAATGGAGCAAGGGAACAACATTATTATTTATCGTAACCCTCGTGTTCGTGCCCCTGCGCGAATTGTGGGAGACGGTAACGACCTTATCTCTGCGCAAGATTTTGAACTTGTCACGCGTGTTTTTCGTCTCAATACTTTAGATCCAGTGAAAGCCAGTGAAATTATTCGCCCTCTGCTTTCTGAGGATGCTCTTATCGAAGTCTTGAGAGATACTAACAATCTCATCATCACCGATTTAGTCACAAACGTAAATAAAATTTCTCAATTGATTGGGACATTGGATGCACCCAATAGCGGAGTCACCATTGGGCAGTATGTTGTACGTAATGCTTTTGTCGATTCTTTAGTTGATTTAGCAAATAAAATTTTACAGCCCATTGCCCAAGGCAATCCTTTTGTTCTCGTTCCTCACCCTGTTAGCAATAGCATTTTTATTGTGTCTAATTCCTTTATTGTAGAAAAAGCACTGGCGATCTTGCAAAATCTAGACATCAATGAAGGACGAACAAAAATTTTATCGCTCGAAACTCTGCAGCCTTCTTATCCTTCGCCAGCAGAAGCAAGAAGTGGAACAGAAGCCCGAGGTAGGCCAGAAGGCGTTGGCCCTAACGCTCCATTTGGCCCCGGGGCTATACCAGGAGGAATAAGACCAGGAGAAGGTCCAGGAGGCAGAGCAGGCGGATTTGGCCCAGGCGGTGCGGGTAGGTTCGGTCCCGAAGAAGGATTTGGCCCAGGCGGGCAATTTGGCAATCCCGAAGCTGTTCCGGAAAGTTTTCCTTTAGGCGGTATTAGCGCTGAAGGAGCCATTCGCGGTCAGCCTGTCTCTCCTTATCCATTCGGTCCCGGAGGCATTGGAGCAGAAGGCAGGCCAAGTGCCATATTTGATGAGAGTCGAAATTTCTTGCCAGGCGGTCTTGAAGCTGCCACGCGTTGGTCTCGAGAGCTTCCAGTGGGACATATTGAGCGTACCCTCTTCTTTATTTACAAGTTACGCTACCGCAAAGGAGATAACATTGAAATTGCTCTGCGTAAAATTGGCAACAGCTTACAATTGATGGGAACAGCTAACGTAGATTTGATCTCTGCCATCAATAGCAGCCAATGGATTGAATCTTCCAATGCCCTTATTTTTACAGGAACAGCCACTGCTCTCGATAAAGTCAGAGAGCTCATCATGGAAATCGATGTCCCCTTGCGTCAAGTGTTCATTGAAATGCTCATTCTCAATACGACAATTACTGACTCTTTAGCTTTTAGTGTGGATTGGATTGATCGTTTTGGTGGCGGAACAACAACGGGTGAAGAGGGCTTTATTCAACCAACGGGTGCAGCAAGTTCGTCTAACTTTTTACGTACAGCTGAAAGCATTTTTCCGGCAACTTTTGATCCTACGACTGGAATCGCAACGCAAACTTCAACAGATGCTTTTGTCCCTGTTCCCGATCTACCAGTTGCAAGCGGATTTTTAAACTCCTTCGGATTTGCAGCGGGAGTGATTGGAACACACCTGACTCATAATGGGCTACGTTTTAACTCCATTGGCGCTTTGGTCAGAGCGCTTCATTCCAATAGCAAGCTGGATATTATCTTAAATCCAAAAATCATTACTGAAGACAATAATACAGCTGAGATTTTTGTAGGGGGAACTGATCGCTATAAAACTCAGTCTATTGCCCAAGATTTTGGAAGTGTGGTCACGAATAATTTCCAATTCATTGATGTTGGAACTACTCTTCGCGTGACTCCTTTAATTGGCAATAATGGCATTATCACCCTTGAAATCATTCAAGAAACTACTAGCCCTGCACCTGGTGCTAATGATCCAAGCCTTGCGAATAACCAGGATGTTAACCTCGTTCAAGTGTTGAACAAATCGCGCACGGTCACTAAAGTGCACGTGCCCAATGGCTTTTTTGTCGTGTTGAGCGGCTTGATTCAAGATCAGGAACTGCGCTCCTATAATCGCATTCCTTGCCTCGGCGGAATTCCCATTATTGGCTCAATAGGCAAACAGCAATCCAATAGTGATATGAAGATGAACTTAATGCTATTCATTCGTCCCATCATTATCGATACTGATGAAGATTATGAGGATGTGACCCGACGTCAACAAGATGTGTACCGTGAGAAGACGAAGTTTAGAAGATCATGGAACTATGAAATTGATGAAGCCTTGAATTTTGGAAATATTAAATCGACAGACCCAGATGATATGAATTGTAGATGCAGCGACCGTAACAACCGATGAGAATATTGAAGCATTACCCCAAGCCTTTTGTTTCCTTTGTTTTAATGGCAGGGCTGGCGCTAACGCAGGTTAGCTGTCAGCCTACCTGCCAGAAAATGGAACCTGTCATCGTTTGCCAGCTTCCGACATCTCGTATCAATACTTTGCCTAGCGCCTTTCCCTCCCTTTCGCCTGCAGAACGCCAACAAGAATGGACCAAAGAACTCTTAATGGGAGAGGTGTTTGCCAGAGAATGTGACTTTTATCGCGCCATTACCTGTTACAAACGCGCCTTAATTTTGCTTCCACCGTGTGAAAACGCGCGCCATTTGCAACTCGATTACGATCTTATCCTTTGCTACTACTTGGGAGGAAAATACCAAGAAGCCATTCATGTTTTTGAGGCTAGTGACTTAAGCCAAACAAATCCCGATTTCCCCGCTTTCAGTCATTTGCTCCTTATCATTTATGAAAGCTATTTGCAGATCAAACAAGAAGAAAAAGCAGAGTGCGTTTTAGAAATCATTCGGCAATTTTCGCCTGACACCGCTCAAGATTTATCGCTCTACCAAAGTCTCAAAAGTGGAGACATTGAAAGGTCTAGCGATTTAATTTCACAACATCGTGACGCTGAAGCTATGCAAATGGATTTTGCCTTTTATAACCAATTTGCTAAGTCTCCACAAAAAGCGCGTATGCTCAATGCCATATTACCAGGAGCGGGTTATTATTATGTGGGACAACGACGCTCCGCCATGACCTCTTTTATTATCAATGCCCTCTTTACTGCTGCCGCTTATCAATTTTTTCGCAATGGATATCCAGCAGCGGGAGCAATTACGGCCAGCATAGAAACCGGCTGGTATTTGGGCGGAATTAATGGTGCAGGCATTGAAGCCCAAGAATTTAATACTCGCCTTTTTGAAGGCGTCAGCAAAAAGATTTTAATCGAACATCATTGTTTTCCGGTGTTGATGTTTGAAACCAGTTTTTAAACAGACGATGGTCAAAGGATGAACACTTTTTTAAAATTGATTTCATTAGGAACATTGCTGTTCGTTTGCTCTTTACATGCTGACCCCTGGGGTAAAGATGCCGATCTTGTGCATTTCTCCTGTCCACCCTGTCAGACAGAGCCTTCGTCTCTTTTAGCTCGCTGGGGCATCAAGGCCATTCGCTTTCATCAAGAGGTCATTTCACCGGCTGACGGTCCTCGCAGCCATTATATTCCCAGTAGCTCCCAATACACATTAGATGCCATGCGCAAATACGGTTTTTTTAAAGGTTTTACTCTGGGGTGCGATCGCCTAATGCGTGAAAATGAAGAAGAATGGGTTTATCGCAAAACATGCGATGCTGCTGGCAGGCCAATGAAATGGGATCCGGTGCGCTAACAACAAGATAAAAGAGATCAATCAGCCCCATTTTACTGACCATTGCTACTACTCTGTCACATGAGTTTTTGCCTCTTCGCCCACAATGTTCAACTTCCAACTATCATGAGCCAAGAATGGATAACTGTTTTTCCTCAGAGAGAGATTGAGAAATCACCATAAAAGGATGTATTCTTGCCACTTGATTGATTCGCTCAACCGAATCAGATTGGAGCCTGTCAAGCACAATCTTGACGTATTTTTCTAACTTTCTCTCTATTCCTGTATTCTTCTCTGTTTCACTTCGCTGTTCATTTAATTTCTTTCGCATGTAAGAATCAAAAGATTCATTTTTATATAGAGCCTGCTGATACACTTCAAAATAACGCTTAAGGAATTTTAAATCTTGGGAGTCTTTGATCAGACCTGGGTTTAAAGCTATCCAAGGCAGTCTATTGGTACGAGGATTAAAAAATGGATTCCGCTTCATTTTCTGAAATAGATGCTCTTCTTTTGCTATTTGAGAAAGCTGGTTCAATGAAAAAATAGAACAGCTTCTATAATCTAATTGAATTTTGTCATCTTCTGATTCACCGGCTATGATGACGTTAAACCCCCGTATACGTAAATCTTTCTCAAGAATTTCATGCTTAGGATCTTGAGAAGCATCTAAAATGATGCAGCTTTTTTCTGTTTGTTTATATTGGCAATCTAATGCCGTATAATGAACCTCATTTCGTACTAAAAGAAATAATCTTTTTTCTGGTATTTTTTGTTGATTAATTTGCCTTTCTACCAAGCTTAAAAAAGAGGGCAACTCTTTATAATCCAACACATAACAATCAAAATCTAATCCTTTGGTGTTCATTTTTTCTTTTATAACCTGTACCAATAAACGTAACATTTCATCGCGCTGAACAGGGATCCACTCAAATTGTTTGTCTACAATTTGTTGCACGACAGAAGACATTTCTTGCTGAATAATATTTTCTACTGATTCGCTAAATAGGAGCTTGAGCAGGTTTAAAAAAAGAGGGTCTTCTTCCGCATCTAATTCAAAATGCTTAAGCCAAGCACTATATTTAGTATAAATCTCATAGAGAGAGTGTGCTTTAAAGTCTTCTTCAAGTGTTTCTAATTTTTCGCGATGATTCGTCTTTAAATTTTGCATTTGACTCAAGTAAATATGAATAATACTTTGCGCTTGGTTCTTCCAGTCTAAGGGAGAAGTCAAAGAATTTAATTTTTTAATAAATTTTTCCACTAATATAAGTTGAATCTTCGAAGAACAAACTAATAAAGATTTGTCTAATACGTTCCGAATTGATTTAGAAATAGAAGAAGATGCCTTAAATGGCAAAGATACATCAATTTGATTATTTAAAGGCAATAAGTTAATACATGTCATGTGATAAGACTCCCTTATTATTTTGGGCATGGTTCAATTGAAGGTAACATTTTTATGCCGTCCTTTCAGGACTCGGTGTCTTTTGATAGAACCCAGGCCTCCGCTTCGCTGCGACCTGGGCTGTAATAGGCCGGCCTTTCAGGCTTAACGAGAGATGTTTTAATCCCTCATCTATAGTCCCTAATAGTCTTTTTGTTAAGGCCCGAAGGGCCGTCATGTTACAGCCCAGGTCGCAGCGAAGCGGAGGCCTGGGTTCTATCAAAAAGACACCGAGTCCTGAAAGGACGGCATAAACATGTTACCTTCAATTGAACCATGGCTTATTGTGTTTTGAATGACATAATATTAACACAATTAAGGATTAAAATTCCAAATAGAATTTTTTTTATTAAATTTTTTAATATCGATGACTTAATCTAATTGATCCGTCCATTTACCAATAGTTCAATGCCAAAATAAATTTAATATTTAAAAAAAATTAAGCAAAATTAAATCAATCTTTATCAAGAATTAAAACAATTATTCAATAATATTGTTTAAAACTTTATGATATAAGATTGTAAATTTATTATTAATTTAAATTTAAGGATAAAAATGACCAGTTATTCTATTAATTCTCATTGTCAATTAAGGCAATCAGCAGAAATTTTGAATGTCACTCGCCTTCAAACTACTCAAACTGAGGTAAATACATGTTTTATTAAGGCTGGTCAACCAGAAAACGACGTATTAGTGAAAATTACCCAACAAGCTTTTCAAAATTTATCTCTCGTAGATATTCAACCTTTAGACTCAACAGCGAACAAACTATGTACAGTACTGATAAGGAAAGCAAGTGAGGAATTAAATCAATCACTAAGTGTTAAAACATTTAAAAATAGTTTAGAAATTTTACTAAATAATTTTTCAGATAGAATCACTGAGCCTACTAATGCCGCTTTTATTAAAGCTTTAAAACATGATTTAAAGCATAAAAATTTAACAGAAATTTTTAATAAGTATTACAATTATGCGACTTCTTCTCCTATAGAAAAAACTCTTTTATTTCACTTTGCTCCTTACTTGGGCAATAAAGATAAAATTCAACTATTAGCTGAAAAAGAAGCTGAGTCGTTACCTGAAAAAATTCAATCTCACTTAGAATTTTTTGCTACAAACCGGGATGAATTAATGACTTTGCTTATCAAAAGAAAAAAGGACAAAAATCCCAAATTAAATTGCTATGTGATTGATATATGCGATCTTCCTACCTGTGTAGAAGGCTTAAAAACATTATATCATTCTCTGCCTTCTGAAAAGTCTCAACGGATTCAATTGTTAGTCCGAAATGACGTCCATTATACAGGTGTTGATATCGACCTCTCAAAAAAAGAGACTCAAGTGGCCGTTATGGATGCTGCAGGAGATCCCAAATGCAAAGAGATTCTTTCTATATTAAAACAATTGGACTGCCAGTTTATGTATGTTCTAGGGTTAGAAGATCACATTCAATTTGATAATTATAATTGTGGTTTTTTCTCGTTTGATTCGGTTTATCAATCTTCTCAAGATCCCAATTTCTTTGATTTACTTAAAAAATTACCCGCTGAGAAAAAAGATCATTATTATAGTTTAGCTTGGCAAAACACGCCTCCGCGCTATGTAAGAAACGCTACTTCACTTACCTTTATGAAAAAATACCATGAAAGTAATCCCCATAAAGATGAAATCTATAAAAATAATGAGACTTTTGCTTCTTTTGTCAATAAGCATATTGACAAAAGAAATATCAATGGAAATTTAAAAGATGCTCATACTGTTTTGGAAGACAAAGTCACCAAGCAAAAACCTAAAATCACATTGATGCTCAAGGAGTTATCTGCAAGAGATTTATATGACATCATTAATCATCATTCTGCACAGGCTTTGATTCAAGCGTGCCATAGCTAAATTCTACGTAATCACCTTACGCAAACGAGGTCAAAGAATCAAATATCTCATAAATAACCAAATAGCTTGATGTGTTTAATAGCCTGAAAGGCTTCAAATAAAAATAGCCCAGGACGATGTCCTGGGTTAGATTGGCCATCGTCATGTAATCTGAAGGACTACACGAGAATCATCTCATCCCATACATGCGAAAAATTGTAAAAGATGTGAGATAGTTATTATTTTGTTTGAGCAACTGGTTGCAACTCTCCCTCGCCAATTGGAGAAGGCATGACTGGAGTCGAAGCTGCCGACATTGCAGGTGCCGTCAATTCGCTTGCCTTAATAGATTCTACTTTCAACAAGTCATAGGCACGCAAAAAGGCCTTTTGCACGGAAAGATGAGGATGACGCTCGTCAAAAATAAAAAGGTTGTTCTTACCAATGAGTTCAACCATTCCCGAATCACTGAGGACATCCCAAATCTGATGAGTAATGCCACATCCAATAAGATAACGCCCTGAATTTTTTAAGTAATCATACAATTGTTGCAGAGCTAAACAAGCTGTAGCATCAATGTCGCGCGCATTTTTCAATTGCAAAATAATGATTCTTGTCGTCGTATCATCTTCTGTAATAGCTTTAAGAGTACTCTGAAATAAATCTGCTGCACCAAAAAAAAGTTCGCCTTCTACTTTGATAAAGCGAATTTTACGTGGTTCGCTTTGTTGATTGTGTTCAATGCTGTGCAAAATCCCTGCCTCATCTACTGTAAACTCGACAAGCTGAGGAATAGCTGCTTTTTTCAAATAAAAAGTAATAGACATGGCAACGCCAATATAAAAGGCAATATCTAAACTAAAAAAAATGCATGCAAGCAACGTTAAAACAAGCACGAAAGCATCGGAGCGGGTAGCCTTTAAACATAGAAAAAGTTGTTTAAAATTGACAATCGTACTCGCAGATAAAATCAAGAGAGCTGCAAATGTAGCCACCGGGATATGACGAATCAAAAATCCAAATGCCACAATCATTAAATAGACAAACAAAGAATTGAAAATAGCTGCCAAACGCGTTTTAGCCCCACTTTCATAATTTAAAGAACTACGAGAAGGGCTTCCAGACAGCGGCATGGCTCCAATAAAGGCAGAAAAAAAATTCCCCAACCCCAAGCCAAATATCTCTTGATTCGTTGAAAGATGCTGCCCCGAACTGGCGGCAATTGATTTTGCCGTTGAAGAGGCCTCCATTACGCTGAGAAGGGCAATAGCAAAGGCAACAGGCAATAAATTGTTCATAATTCCAGGATTAAAATAAGGCCAATCTAATCGAGGAATAAATCCGCCCCCTCTCGTATCGCCTACAACAGCAATCCCTTGCGTCCAACCCTCTATTTGGTTCCAATTCAAAAATTGATACTCATTTGCCTCAAAGTAATTATAAAAATAACCAAGAAAATAAGCCGAAATGGCAACAACCGCCAACATAATTGCTCCTGCTGGCATCTTGCGATCAATGCGTTTTAATCCAATCAAGAAAAGAAAGCACACAATTCCAATTAAAGCCGTTGGCCAATGCATAGCATACAAATGAGTCAGAATATAAACGCCGCGTTCATAAAGCGAAGAGACATCTGTGGGAACAGCCATGCCTAATAAGGGAAATAATTGATTAATCACCAATGCCAGCGCAACTCCCGATACATAGCCAATAGTGACAGTATGACTGACAAAATGGGTCAAGCGCCCTAATTTTAAAAAGGCAGCTAAAATTTGAATAATTCCAACCAACAACATAAGCTGCGTTAGAATTTGCAATATAAGCTCTTCTCTTTCGGGTCCTGTCACATTGCGATAGTAGGTAAATAAAACGCCAGAAATTCCTCCCTGAATTAAAATCGCAATTGCATTACTAGGCCCTACAACCAAATGCCGCGAAGAGCCAAACAAAGCCATAATGATCGCAGAAAAAATAGCTGCATACAGTCCCGTTGAAACTGGCAAACCTGCAACTAAAGCATAAGCCAAGGCTTGAGGAAGCGTTAACATGGAGACTGTCAAACCAGCAACCAAGTCCAAACGCAATGCATTCCAAGAGTAGCGTTCAAAATCTTTCTTAAAATAATTCAGAGAAATATCATCTTGAGAGGCAACAGTATGTGGCATAATTGTTTAAAAATTAATGATTAAAATTAAATATTATTCTCGTATTAAAACTCATCAATTATTATTTTACAACCAACTCAATACGCGGCAGCCATTCAACCGTCAAAAAAACTGATAAGCTATAATATGGAATAGAGTAATTATAAGTCTTTTGGATTTAATCTAGAACAATAATTTAAAAAACTATGTTTTTATTCCCAATTTATTTACAATTTTATCTTTAAAGTTTTTGATTCAAGGAAAGAATAAGTTATGACTCACCTCCCGAAATTAGCCATTGTGGGAAGGCCCAATGTTGGAAAATCTGCTTTATTTAATCGCATTTGCAAGCAAAAAATTGCCATTGTCGATGAGGCAGAAGGCGTGACGCGCGATCGTCTTTATGCTGAAAGCGATCTATTTGGCTTTCGCTTTGAAGTCATTGATACAGGTGGAATTAATCCACGGTCTAAAGTCGCTTTTAACGAAGAAATCAAGCGTCAAGCTGAAATTGCGATTGAAGAGGCTGATACAATTATTCAAGTGGTAGATGGTGAAGTGGGGGTCACAGATCTAGATAAAGAAGTGGCAAAAATTTTGCTGCAGACAAAAAAGCCTGTTTGCTTGGCTGTTAATAAGATTGACAATTTATCGCGAATTTCTCTTATGCACCCCTTTTATTCCTTGGGCATTTCGCGTTTAATTCCTGTCTCTGCTGCCCAGGGCTGGCAAATTGCGGAACTATTAGAGGCTGCTTTTGAAAATGTTTCTTTAGCGGAAGAAAAGAGCGAAGACAATCCACACGCTATTAAAGTTGCCGTAGTAGGACGCCCTAATGTAGGTAAATCCTCTCTTGTCAATTATGTATTGGATGAAGAGCGCTGCATTGTCAGTCCTATTCCTGGTACAACGCGCGACAGCGTCGATATTTTATTTTCGGTGGAAGAGAAATTATATACTTTCATCGATACGGCAGGCATTCGTCGTAAGCGGGCTGAGCATGAGGTAGTTGATAAGTTTGCTGCCATTCGCACAGAAAGAGCAATTGAAAGGTCCGATTTATGTCTTCTGATGTTGGATGTGCAAGAAGGAATGACGGCTCAAGACAAAAAAATCGCCAATCGCATTGAAGAGGCAGGCAAAGGGTGCATTATTCTCTTCAACAAGTGGGATCTGGTCAAAGGGTTCCGCATGGAGCATGCTCTCAGAAGCATTGAAGAAGAAGTTCCCTTTCTCAAGCATTGCCCCAAGCTTTTTATTTCAGCAAAAATTGGCCGCAATGTCGATAAAATTTTTCCTTTGATTCAAGAGGTCTACCAAGATTCATTCAAGCGCATCACTACCCACCAACTCAATAAGTTCATCGCGTTGGCATTACAGAGAAATCATCCGCCCATGATCATGGGCAAAAGATTACGTATTTACTATATGGCACAGGTAGATGTTAAGCCTCCGAAGTTTATTTTATTTGTGAATTATCCTAATTTAATGCTTAAAAGCTATAAAAAATATCTTTATAACCAATTTCGAGAAGCCTATGCCTTTACTGGAGTCCCTATTCAGATGTATCTTAAGGGCAAGAAAACCAAAGAAAGGCCAACTACCTCTCAAGAAGAAAGAGTGACTCAAGAAGGAGATGAAGAGGAAGAAAAGTCAGAGGAGCTCGAGTATCAATTTGAGAATGAAGACGAAATAGATTCATAATTTTTATGGAAAAATGAACTTGAAGGAGTACTTAGTACTCCATTACATTAGTTTTGCCTATTGGGACTGCTTCAAAACCCCGGAATTGGGATGAGATGATTCTCTTGTAGTCCGTCAGACTACATGACGAGGGCTCATCTAACCCAGGGCTAGGGTGTTCATTTTGTGCAAAAATGAACTTTATTTTCACAATAATTGGCATAGTTGAATTGAAGGTCACATGTTTATGCCGTCCTTTCAGGACTCGATGTCTTTTTGATAGAACCCAGGCCTCCGCTTCGCTACGACCTGGGCTGTAACATGACGGCCCTTCAGGCCTTAACAAAAAGATGATTTAGGGACTATAGAAGAGGGACTTAAACATCTCTTGTTAAGGCCTGAAGGGCCGGCCTATTACAGCCAAGCGGAGGCCTTGGCTGTAACATGACGGCCCTTCAGGCCTTAACAAAAAGATGGTTTAGGGACTATAGAAGAGGGACTTAAACATCTCTTGTTAAGGCCTGAAGGGCCGGCCTATTACAGCCAAGCGGAGGCCTTGGCTGTAACATGACGGCCCTTCAGGCCTTAACAAAAAGATGGTTTAGGGACTATAGAAGAGGGACTTAAACATCTCTTGTTAAGGCCTGAAGGGCCGGCCTATTACAGCCAAGCGGAGGCCTTGGCTGTAACATGACGGCCCTTCAGGCCTTAACAAAAAGATGGTTTAGGGACTATAGAAGAGGGACTTAAACATCTCTTGTTAAGGCCTGAAGGGCCGGCCTATTACAGCCAAGCGGAGGCCTTGGCTGTAACATGACGGCCCTTCAGGCCTTAACAAAAAGATGGTTTAGGGACTATAGAAGAGGGACTTAAACATCTCTTGTTAAGGCCTGAAGGGCCGGCCTATTACAGCCAAGCGGAGGCCTTGGCTGTAACATGACGGCCCTTCAGGCCTTAACAAAAAGATGGTTTAGGGACTATAGAAGAGGGACTTAAACATCTCTTGTTAAGGCCTGAAGGGCCGTCATGTTACAGCCCAGGTCGCAGCGAAGCGGAGGCCTGGGTTCTATCAAAAAGACATCGAGTCCTGAAAGGACGGCATAAACATGCGACCTTCAATTTAACTATGCCAATTATTGTGAAAAATAAAGCTCATTTTTGCACAAAATGAACACCCTAGCCCTGGGTTAGATGAGCCCTCGTCATGTAGTCTGACGGACTACAAGAGAATCATCTCATCCCAATTCCGGGCTTTGAAGCAGTCCCAATAGGCAAAACTAGTGTGGTTGAGTACTAGGACAAACAGGCATTTTTTCATGCTATTAGACTATAAAATAAACAGCCTTTTCCTTTAAAATAAGCGAATGATCTACTCAATTATTGTTTAACTGTACACATTTATCATGAAGGTTCCTTTACCTGAAGACTTAAGACCCTATAGACGCGAGGCTGAACGTGCTTTGAATCAGGGGGCTATAAAAGATATTGAATTTTCAGGTTCTACCTATCAAGTCCTAGTCGAAGACCTTTCTTCTGGGCAAGATTTTTGGGTTTTTTTGCAGCTAGAGGGAAAAGGGGAAATTAAAGATGCTTTTTGTTCTGGCGATCACCTGTCAGAAAATCCAAGTTGCGTACACCTTGCCATAGCTTATTTAAGCTTATTTAAGGAATTTTCAGAGCCGTTGCACCAGCGTTTTGCCCGTTCTTTGTGGAATCAATTGTGTCGTCTTTATCAAGAACGTTTAGGAGATGATCCTAAGCTTTTGATTGAAGATCTTCCTGGCTCATATGTTTGCCAATCCAGTTTAGGAAAGAAAATTTTTGTTTTGCAGGCTTTGACCTCCGATGCTGTTTATGTTTTAGATAAAATCATTCACCAACGCGCGCAAGAAACAGAAGAGACTTCGCTTAAATTTTCGAATTTATCTCATGAAGATTTATCCTTATGGCGCGAAGGTAGGCCTAATCCTCAACTCCGTTATGATTTGTCTTTTTGGAGTGATTTAGCAAAATGGTTAATGAAAAAGCAAGAAGAAGGAGCGCCTTATCAAATTAGCTTCAAATATTCTAAAAAAAAGCTTCCTAATTGGTTTCAAATTCATTTTGAAGATATTGAAGTAGGATTTTATGTCTCAGAAGCCAATTTACCTTTAATTATTGATTCTCTTAAAACAGTTAAAAGTCCTTTATTTGTTTACCACGTAGATCGCAAAGGAATAGAGCGCATCACGTATGATAAAAGAGAACAAATTTTGCACATTGAAGAGAAAAAAGAGGAAAAGACGCCGCGTATTGGACGCAAAACTGCAAAAGGAACTGAAGTTATCTCTTTAGATAACTGGAATTTTATTCCTGGTGAAGGATTTTATACTGCAGAACCTCACGAGTTACTAAAAAATCCTCATTTGCATGGCGAAGAACTTACACAAGCTTTGACAGAACACAAGCGTTTAATCGCTTCTTTGATAATCGATTGTCATATTCATCGCGAACCCATCACTCTTTCCTATCAAATTCATTTTGATCAGAAGTGGAATTTACATCTCACTGCTTATTTATTTGAACCTGGAGATTTGACGACGGGTGATTCTTGGCTGATGGGAGAGTGGGCTTATTTGGATGAAGATGGATTTTATCCCATTGAAGGTAATCGATTTCAACATGCTGAAAACGTGGTGTCCATTTATCAAGTTTCAGATTTTGTCAGTCAAAATCGTGCTTGGTTTAACACTCAAGAAGGCTTCCACACGCATGTGCGCAGCATTGAATATCAAATGAGTTATCAAGTCAGTGCGAGCCAGCGTTTGACTTTTTCGCGCAGCTTAGCTAAACTCAAAGAAGGGACACGTCAACAAGATTTTGGCACTTGGGTGTATCTAGAAGGCTATGGGTTCTACTCTAAAGCAACGGGGTCCTTTAGTTTTCTTCTGAGACCAGGCGTTTCTTTAAGTCCTGAGCAAATTCCTCTTTTCATTCGCATGAATCGCGAAGAACTTCAATTGATTCCTAAATTTTTTAGCGAACGCTGTCCTGTAACCAAATCAGGCTTTAGGATTGAATTAACAGATAAGCGCAAAGTCAAAATTAGGCCTGAATATAACCTTTTACCTGAATATCAAGGCAGGACAATTCAACTATTTGATGATTTTATTTATCTAGAGGAAGAAGGGTTTCATGAATTACCTGTGGATTTGCGACTGCCAGAAAAATTTCGGCATCCTCTTGAGTTGGAAGGAGAAGATCTTCTACTTTTCTTAACTTATGAAATTGATGAACTTTATCCCTATGCGTCCTTTGTTGATCCGCAACTCCTTAAACCTAAAGAATGGCATCTTGCTGCCAATTTTATTCAACCTGTTCCAGAAAAAGGAAGGGAATGGTATCGTTTTCGTTTTTTTTATCAAACAGAGCATGGATTGATCTCTGTCACTGATCTGAAGCAATCTTTATCTAAAAAGTTTCCATTTGCATTTTCTGAAGCGGGTCTCATTGATATGCGCGATAAGCGCTTTGATTGGCTGCGTCAGCTGTCAAAAGAACGCTTTGAAAAAGAATCAGATCTCTTGTTATTGACAACCTTAGAGTTTATGCGTCTCAATGCGTTTGAGCCCATCGAGATGCTCAAAATCGGAGAAGAAAAAGAACTCAACTCAAGCGCCGCTATTTTAAATGATCTTACTCAGCTGCATACGCCTGAGCAGCCAGATATCGGAGGCTTATTAAGCCATTTGCGCCCCTATCAGGAAATGGGTGTAAAATGGTTATGGTTTCTTTACCGGCAGCAATTATCGGGTCTCTTATGCGATGACATGGGCTTAGGCAAAACCCATCAAGCCATGGCTCTTTTAGCAAGCATTGCAAATCTTTATCGCACTTATGCAGAAGGAAGCCATCATCATTTTCTCATTGTCTGTCCTACTTCAGTGATTTATCATTGGCAAGAAAAGCTTCAACAATTTTTACCTAGCTTGAGAGTTTGTACGTTTTATGGCACTAAACGTAGTTTAGAAGCTTTTCATCAGCAATATGATATTTTGCTGACTTCTTATGGCATTTTACGCAATGAGTGTGAATTACTAGCCAAAGTGTCGTTTGAAGTGGCAATTTTTGATGAGATTCAAATTGCCAAAAATCAATTTAGCCGTGTGTATGCTGCGTTGACACGCATAAAGGCACGGATGAAAATTGGATTAACGGGCACGCCTATTGAAAATCATTTACGAGAACTCAAATCGCTTTTTGATATTACACTTCCTTCCTATATGCCTGGAGAAACCGATTATCGAGAGTTTTTTATTAAACCCATTGAAAAGGAGCATGATAAGCGAAGAAAAGAACTTTTGAATCGCTTGATCCACCCCTTTATTTTAAGACGCAAAAAAGAGGATGTTCTCAAAGAATTGCCAGAAAAAATTGAAGAAATTGCCTATTGCGACTTAATGCCTTGTCAACAGAAGCTTTATACTGAAGTTTTGCAGCGGCGACGCCACCATTTATTAGAAGAGTTGAGCAATGATAAAAACACAATTCCCTATTTACACATCTTTGCCCTCTTATCCAGTCTTAAACAAATTTGCGATCATCCGGCAGTCTACTTAAAAACCCCTTTGGATTATCAAGAATATTCTTCTGGCAAATGGGAGCTCTTTGTTGAACTCTTGCGAGAGGCTCGTGAAAGTCAGCAGAAAGTTGTCATTTTTTCACAATATTTGGGAATGCTTGACATTCTTGAAGCATATCTTGGTCAACAGCAAATTGGTTTTGCTTCTTTGCGGGGAGCAACACAAAACCGCAAAGAACAGTTACAGCTTTTTAATCAAAATCCTGATTGTGAAGTATTTGTAGGTTCCCTGCAAGCAGCGGGATTGGGTATTGATTTGACGGCAGGCTCGGTCGTTATCCATTATGACCGTTGGTGGAATGCTGCGCGTGAAAATCAGGCAACAGACCGTGTACATCGCATTGGACAAACACGCGGCGTGCAAGTGTTCAAGCTGGTCACTAAAGGGACATTTGAGGAAAAAATTGATGCGATGATTATACGCAAGGGAAAATTGATGGAAGAAGTTATAGGAGTGGATGAGCAGCATGTTCTTAAAACATTTTCTCGCAGCGAACTCATTGAATTGCTAGAGTTCGTGGATACAAACCAGGAACACCCGACAGCTTTTGATGATGTCAATTAAATCAAGCTAGTTGGTTATTTAAGGGATATGCTGATTCTTTGATCTCGCTTGAGTAAGGTAAGTTAATCAGCGAGAATGGCTCTTGAAGGACTGATAGGAAGTTCTAACAATAAGCCAGCAGGAAGTTGATCTCCAAATATCTGTTCTTGCTCACTTTGAGTCAGTAGCTTTTCTTTCTGTATCCAATTCTCTAAATAGTCTTGAGGATAGGCTGCCAAAATCTTTTGGATAATCGCTTCGGAAAGGTTGAGTTCTCGATGATCCGTTTTGCGAGCCAATTGTCTGAGCAAAAAAATCATCGATTCTTTATTTTCTGCAACAGCCTGATGCCCTAATAATTGTTCGATCCACTTCGTGGCCACTTCTTTTGGAACCACTTGCCCTGCTGATCCATAGATGAGATGACGTGCGCCAATGCGACCCAACGCCCAATAATCATCATTTGTTGGAGAATAATGCAGAAGACGATCGACCAAAGCATCTCCCAAACGTATTTTAAATGCCAAATCGAGGCGCTCTAACGATGCTAAAGCGCGGATTTTTTCGGAATACAAATACAGATCTCCTTTGCGTTTAATGTCAATCTTTCCTGTTTTTTTATCAAAAACAGTTCCAATCACTTCGCTGACCAACTGCATTTGTTGTCCTTTATTGAGGCCTCCTGCAATGCGCCGAAAACAAATCCACATTTGGACAAGACATTCAGTCGTCTTAGATGTTTTTAAATCAGACAACACAATCTTCCACAATTCCTTGATGCGAAAATCATCCAAAGGAAAACCAAATCCAGGACGCAGAAAAAAACCTGCCAAATTCCACCAACGTGCTTCATGTTCTGCCGAAAGCTTGCGCTGCGGCGCCACTTTCAAAACAGAACTCCAAAGTTCGCGTAATAAGCTCGGACCCCACTCACGGCGTCTCATCCCTATGTGGGTCTCTAAGCGTTCCATGATTTGATTCGGCTTAAAACTTGATCCTGACTGAAAAAGAGTCTCTATTGACTCCTTCGCTTGTTCTAGATATCCTTTTTCAAAAGTCTCATCTCGCACTATCTGTCTTGTCTGAATAAGAGAAGGGTCTTGACCCATTGCCGAACGCACTTGAAATTCTAACTGCCACTTATGCTCGCTAGTTTGCGAGTCCAGCCAAAGCTCGATTGTTCCAATTGCGGTGAGACGAATGCCAAGGCGAACCGGCAAAGTTGTTTCAAATTCTGATTGACTCTGTTTTTTTCCAAAACGCAAAATGGTTTGAATAGGAGGAAGAGACTGCATTTCTATTGGATCAATTTCAATAAGACTTCCTTCTTGATCTTGCAAACGAACATGAGATGTCAAAAGATGAAAAGCAATGGGCATATTGGGCCGCAAAGCAAAAACTTGATCGGGTTGAAAAATTTTTCCTTCTTGCGATCCTCTGGGAAGAAGCGTCATTGCCTTGCTCGAAATGTGGCCGACCGCATCCTTAACATCAATTCTTAAGTAATAAGTCCTGGGCAGCCCACCTCCAATTGCAACGCCAAATCCTCGTCTTACCTTTCCATAATAAGCTGCTCCGCGTGCGACGGCTAAATCTAAACTCGAAGAAGTTAAACGTTGGAGGGGTGTTTGAGGAAACCAACATAAAAGAGCTTGTTCAATGGTACGCTGAAAAATTTCGGGCTTGAGAGTTCCTCCATTAAAAAGAATATAATCAATGCCTTTGCCTTTTTCTAAATCACGAGCCTGTTGTAGAAAATGAGCTAAATGCTTCGTAATTGAAGGTTCATCTTCATAGGGAAGCCCCATCGTGCGAAATCCTCGACTGCGCCGCAGCTGCAAGGCCTCCTGTAATGGATAAAGTCCAAAAAAGCCATTTAACAGAAGACTTTCTATTTCTTCGCGTTTGACCCTAACAGCAAGACTGCCTTTAACAACTGCTGATCCTGTTCCTTGCAGAATCACCATGTAAGCATCATCTGGTTTCACTTCGGGTTGCAACAAGGCTTCTTTTGCAGTACGTGCTTCTGCTTGCAATTGTAGCCATTGGCTTGATTCGAGCGGAGGATGGCCTGCTTGTTGAAGCTTTTGCTCTAAATAATGCGCTAAAGCAGCATCAATATTATCGCCGCCCAGTAATAAATGATCGCCAACGGCCATCCGTTGAAAAGCAAATTTGCCATCCTGTTGCTGAATTTCAATTAAGCTAAAGTCAGTTGTCCCTCCCCCCACATCGCATATCAGAATGCTATCGTCCGGCTTAAATCGGCTTTCCCATGCCTGTTCATGCTGAGAAATCCAGCTGTAAAAAGCAGCTTGCGGCTCCTCTACAAGGGTGACATGCAAAAATCCAGCCAGTCGCGCTGCTTCAACCGTTAGAATGCGCGCCACTTCATCAAAAGAGGCAGGAACAGTTAAAATGACCTCTTGTTCCTCTAGCTCAAGCTCTGGCTTACCTTTAGCCATGGTGGCATTCCAAGCGTCTCTTAAATGCATTAAATATTTAGCGGAAGCTTCAATAGGGCTTAAGCGTTGCGATACATCAGCTGCCTCAAGAGGAAGAATTTTGTCCCTTCGATTGGCTGCTACATTGCATAGCCAACTTTTAGCAGATTGCACGAGACGGGTGGGAACACGGGCTCCTTGAAGTTTGGCAAATTGACCAACAAAATCCGAAGACTCTTCCTTCCATGGCAGTTTAAGAGCACCTGGCGGCCATTCACCTACAGCAGTGAGATAGCAAAAAGAAGGCAGAGTCAAAAGAGCATCCACTTTGCCTGCCGCTGTTAATTGCGGAATAGCAAAGAGCTGCAAAGGCAATGCAGCTTGTTCTGTATCAATAAATGCCAAGGCACAATTAGTTGTGCCTAAGTCAATTCCAATAATATAGCGCATGAGATCTATCCATAAAAGCACCGATCAATTTAAGGATACACCTATACTAGCAATCTTTCAGCTGGAACATAAGGATAGCCTAAATCATGGGCAACCGATTCATTAGTGATATGTCCATAACAAACATTAAGTCCTTGCCGCAAACCAGCATGATCTAATAATGCCTTTTTCCAGCCTTTATTTGCGATCATTAAAGCATAATCTCCCGTTGCATTTGTTAAAGCTTGCGTTGAAGTCCGCGCACACGCACCAGGCATATTCGTCACGCAATAATGCACCACTCCATCCACAACATAGGTCGGATCGCCATGAGTTGTAGGTTTGGAGGTTTCCGCACAGCCTCCTTGATCAATCGCCACATCAACAATGACTGAACCGGGTGACATTTTTTTAATCATCTCGCGTGTAATCAATTTGGGTGCTGTCTTTCCAGGAATTAAAACGGCTCCAATCACCAAATCTGCGCGAGAAATCGATTCTTCAATGCTTAAAGGAGAGGAATAAAGTGTTTTAAGTCTTGGGCCAAATAAGGCATCTAATGTTCTTAAACGTGACAAGTCTTTATCTAAAATGGTCACATCAGCACCAAGCCCAAGAGCCATACGCGCTGCTTCTGTTCCTACAACCCCTCCTCCAATCACACTTACGCGGGCTGGCATCACACCAGGCACCCCTCCTAAAAGGACTCCCTTCCCTCCCTTATTGAGCTGTAAACTTGTGGCTCCCACTTGAATGGCAATGCGTCCCGCAATTTCACTCATCGGCACTAGAAGAGGAAGACGTCCTTGCACATCTGTCACCGTTTCATAGGCAATTGCAATCACTTTACTATCTATTAACTCTTGAGTTTGAATGGGATCTGGAGCAAGATGCAAGTAACAAAATAAAATCTGTCCCTCTTTAAGCAAAAGATATTCGCTTGGTTGAGGCTCCTTTACTTTAATCACCATTTCGCACTCATAAATCTCTTCTGGTGAATGGACAATTTTAGCTCCAGCAATGGTAAACATGTGATCAGTATAGCCGATTTTATCACCTGCGTGGCTTTGCACACAAACCTCGTGCCCCGCTTCGACTAATAAACGAACAATGCTAGGAGTTGCCCCTACTCGATATTCATGGTTTTTAATCTCTTTGGGAATCCCAATAATCATAATATCCTCTATCTCCTCCGAGCTAAATGAATGAAATTTAAAAATGATCTTATATGAAATAAACCTCCTAGTCTACCGCAGGTAGATCATTTGTAGCCATCAGAAAAATGACAGATTATTTTTATTAAAAAGTGAGTCCTCAATCAATTCTATAGTGTCTGTTCAAGGATGAAAGGAGAAGGATGGATTGGGAAAACAATCTAATAAGTGTATAAAATCTTACTTGATTCTAATAAAATTTTTAGGTAAATTTTTGAAATCTTTATTACTTATCTTATTAAAATTTGATTTATGGGCAAATTCATTGTTTTTCTATTGTTGATTTTCTCTCCTTTTTGCCAAGCAGCATACAAATATCAACTTGCCATTTGTGCGATTTTTCAAGATGAAGCACCCTATTTACAAGAATGGATCGAATATCATCGATTGATGGGAGTAGAACATTTCTATTTATACAATCATCGCAGCCGCGACAACTATCAAGAGGTGCTTAACTCTTATATCGTTTCTGGATTAGTTGAATTAAAACATATCTCTAAACGTGCTGACAATCTTAAAACTTTTAATCCTATCCAATGCAATTGCTACAACAAGTGTTTAGATAAGGCGCGTAGCGTTTGCAAATGGCTAGCTTTTATAGACATCGATGAATATCTACTCCCTCTAAATGACAATACATTGCTAGCCGTACTAAAAGATTACGAAATGTTTGGTGGCTTAGGGGTGAATTGGCGCGTATTTGGAAGCTCGCATGTATGGAAGATTCTTCCCCATCAATTGCTCATTGAAGCTCTGACTTGTTGCACGACCAAAAACTTTCCACTCAATCTTTATGTGAAAAGCATTGTCAGACCTGAATGTGCTTCTCATTTTACGAATCCCCATCTCCCCATTTATTATGCAGGCTATTTTGCAGTGAATACTGATAAGCTTCCTTTAGATAGAGGAATGTGTAGCAATTATGTTCAAACCAATAAATTGCGCATTAATCACTATTGGGCAAGAGACGGACAGTATTTCTATGACAAGAAAATTTCTAGGCAAAAAAAATGGGGGGGAACTTGCGGACCAAAAGATGCAGCAAAACACGTGATTCCCAAGATCAATGCAGAGCAAGATGAGCTGATTTTGCGCTTTGCTCCAGCTTTAAGAAAGGCTTTGGGCAGGCCGTTAATTACTACTAAATAAAATCTAGCTTTGATGGATACTAAATATTCAGCATTAATAAAAGCATTAAATGGACACGGTTCAAAAAGAGTGAATTTTGGGTAACATGTTTATGCCGTCCTTTCAGGACTCGATGTCTTTTTGATAGAACCCAGGCCTCCGCTTCGCTGCGACCTGGGCTGTAATAGGCCGGCCCTTCAGGCCTTAACAAAAAGATGATTTAGGGACTATGGAAGAGGGACTTAAACATCTCTAAGGCTATTTAGGGGCTATAGAAAAGGGACTTAGACATCTTTTTGTTAAGGCCTGAAGGGCCGTCATGTTACAGCCCAGGTCGCAGCGAAGCGGAGGCCTGGGCTGTATCAAAAAGACATTGAGTCCTGAAAGGACGGCATAAACAAGTTACTTTCAATTGAACTATGCCATTAAATAGTATCAATTAACTAAATTTTATACGCTGGAAACTGCAAAAAATAATTGTAGAAAATGAATAAAATTGATACGATTCGTCGCTTGTTAACTTATTAATATCTGCCCTTCAAAAATCTGACTCTATTTTCAAATTCAAGGAAAAATATGAAAAAACTTTTTTTATTTTTTATAGTTTTTATTTTCGGATCCATGCACCCAATTTACGGTGGGATTGATAATTCTGGCACATTTAATCTTATTAACTCTACTTGTTGGGGTGATATAGTAAACAACAAAATGGGGGTTATTGAAGGTAAAGGTTCAATATTTTTAGGAATAGTCAATTATGGCACTGTCAATTTAGACGACTGTACAATAAAAGCAGAATGCAAATCATTTGGACAACTAAATGCTTTGAATACCTCATTCCAAAGGAATGTAATTATTTGTGATGGTCAAACAATTCTGGATAGTTGTAAATTAGAAAATTTATTTATAAAAGACGATCTTGAAGATACTCCATCTTTACCTCAAGTTATCCTGCAAGGTTCCACAACAATTAGCGGATCAATTGTTTTTACAACGGGTCAAGGAAGAATCTATAAAGGTCCTAATGTTGTGATTTTAGGACAAGTCGTAAATGGGTCTATTACAAATTTGAATGAGTAAATTTATACCAACCACAAAAGTTATCATTCATTATGATAAAAATGAAACTGTTCATGTTATTCCCTCGGATCCATTTGCAATAATAGATTAAAATTTAATACATTCAGTTTAAATAAATAAAATATAGTTATTAAGATGGTTGGAGAAGAATATCTCAATATGCAAGAGCATCTTCTATACATCACAAATTTAATTGTTGAAGAGATGAATTCACTTAGTAAAATTAGAGTGGTAATGGCTATGTGGAATACACTTGAAAATATAGCTCAAATAACCTTTTATTATGCTGGTGAAGTGACCGAGGATGAGTAGAAGATTTTTTCGATTGCCAATGCAGAAATTATTGCTCATTACTCAAATGCCAGATTAGAGGAGAATTTTATTCGCTTGGATTATCCCAACCCTCTTCCCAAAAGTCCTTTTTGGGCATATCAGCGCAGAGAGCAAAATCTAGTAGATCAAATTTAAATTCTGTCGCTTATCTTAAGTGATAAGCGACGCCTCTGGCGTTTCTCTATGCGCAAATTCCAGTGCCAATAATTTGGAAACGCCTTTTTCCTCCATAGAGACTCCAAAGAGAACATCCCCAATCGCCATTGTCCGCTTGTTGTGGGTAATAATCAGAAACTGGCAACGATCAACAAAGTGTTTGACAACGTTGACAAAGCGCTCCACGTTCGTATCATCCAAAGGGGCGTCAATTTCATCTAAAATGCAAAAAGGAGCAGGTTTAACTTCAAAAATGGCGAACAATAAGGCCACGGCCGTTAAGCATTTTTCTCCTCCGGATAACAGGCTAATCGATCTCATTTGTTTGCCAGGAGGCTTAGCGCTAATTTCAATTCCTGATTCCAAAATGTCTTGCTTATCTGTAAATTGCAGATCAGCTTCTCCCCCATTAAAGAGAATTTGAAAATTTTTCTGAAAATTAGCTCGAATGGCCTCAAAAGTCTCTTTAAAGATCTTATAGCTTTCCTCATCCAACTGTTGGATAATCGTCAGCAACTCCCCTTTTGAATGCTGCATATCTTCGATCTGCTGTTTAAGAAAATGATAACGTACCTGATGTTTTTCTAAATCCTCAATAGCCGTTAAATTGACATCGCCGTTATCTTGAATAGACTGACGCAAACTTTTAATTTGCTTTTCTGTTTGCTCTAAGGAACGATGAAGAGGCAAAGAGAGTTGAAGCGCATCTTCAATGATCAAGTTATAGCGCTCTGTTAGCTCTTCTGCAAGAGCTTGAGACATTGCACGTTGATGGGCCAATTGAATATCAAGCTGAGCCAATTCATGTTCAATCCGTTTGAATTCCTCTTGCTGCAAAGTTAGCTGCTGATCTGTATGTTCGCTTTGTTGGCGTAGACTTTCTCCTTGTTTTTCCAATTCAGCATACTGATTTGTAAAATCTTTTAACTGGTTTTCAAGCAAGGTTAAGTTTTGATGGATGTCCTTTTCTGCTTGCGTAATTTGCAGTTGCCTCTCATTCAATTCGCCTAATTCATCTTCTATGCGCTGAACATTTTTGTCATGATCCTGCTCTTTGGACTCCAATAAATGGTATTGATGCTGCATTTGTTGCCGACTATCTGCTAATTGCTGATAAAGCGTTCCTTTTGCTTTCTGATCTTGTTCTTGTATTCGCAAAGCGCTTTCTTGCTTGCCAACTTCTTGCTGTAGAAGATCTTTTTCTTGCTGTAGCTTGATAAGCTCCTGCTTAGTATGGGCAAATTCTTGATCTAAAGCTTGAAAAGCTTTTCTCTGTTCTTCTAAATTTTGCTGTAAAAGAACTAATTCTTGTTCACAATGCGATTGATCTCCCTTATTTTTTTCTTGATCACTTATTACACGCTGTAAACCAAAGTTAACTTCTACCAACTTCATTTCATCACGTCTGAGCATTTTGTCGACTTCCCCACGCTCTAATTGAAGATGCGAGCGACGATGTTGTAAATGCTGCAATGCTTGTTCCCATTTGGCGAGCTGGTCTTCTTTATTGATTAATTCTTCATCTAAGCTCTTGAGTTCGGATTCGCGAATAAAGACTTGATTCTCATTAGGTTTAATTTTAAATAAAACGCCTCGATAGTCAAGGAAAGTGCCTGGCAGACTCCACCCTTCCTCGCATTTTCCTTCCAGCCAAGAGGCTAAAGCCTCGTCGTAAGAAGAGCAAACTGCAGTAGTCTCTAAGAAATGGTCAGAAATTGGATTAGAAGAAACTTTATCGATCAAAGATTTAGGGAGTGGAGATAAAGGACGTTTAAATTTTTGGAGCCATTCAATACACAGTAAAGAATAATCTTGTAAACCCGCTTGTTCTGCAAAAGCAATCAGGCTCTTAGCATCTTGTGCGCATTCAACAACTAATGTTTGAGAATAAGATCTCAATACAACAGCTAAGGCTTCGACATCTTCTGCTTTGGGATTAAAAAACTCGTAAAATGGGCGCAGCTTCTGGTAAAAAGGACTTTGAGGATTTTGGGCTTCTTGCAATAATCTTTTACTTCCGGAAGAAAAGCCTTCGAGTTCATCGCGCATACGCAAAAGCATTTTTTGACGTGCTTTGATTTCTAGGAATTTTCTACGAATGATCTCAATTTCTTTTTGTTTCTCTTCTCCTTGTTGAATTAATTTCTTAAGCTCTTCCTCATATTGTTCTAGGCGATCTTTATGACTATCTACTAATGACGACAATTGCTGAAGGTTTTGCTTTCGTTCTTGTCTGCTTTGAGCCAATTGCTGCCCATCTATTTTCAATTGTTGAAGGCGATTTTCCACCTGCTTTTGATGCCCGGACAAATTTTCTAAACGCACTTCCGCTTGCTTGAGTTCACTTTGCCATTGACTATTTTGCTGCAGGCATTTGAGATGAGTTTGCTGCTTAGCTGCTAGCTCTTGGCGCAAGCGCACAACTTCTCTTTCTTGCAATTTGACCCGGTCTTGCTGATTCATCCATTTTGCTTCTGCCTCGTTCCATTCAGCTTCCACCTGTTGACGCTTAAGGCCGATTTCACCCAGTATTTTCTGACGTGTTTGCCGCGCCAAGGCAAGATCTTCAAATTCTTGCTTGAGTTTCTTTTGGCGCTGTTGAACTTCTTTTTGGCGCTGCTGCAGGGATTGGCATTCAAGTGTTTGGATTTCTTGCTGGCCACGCAAAGTCAAAAGCTTTTCGCTTTGAAGACGTAAAGCTTTGTCATGCTGTTGTCGAATCTCTTTAATCTTTTGACATTGAGCGTATCTCAACTTTCCTTGTTCCTGGCACTCTTCCAAACGTTTTTGCTGCTTACTTTGCTTGCTTTGTAAGTCAGTTTGTTTCTTCTCTAACCCCTGCCAGCGCAAAACATAGCTTGCTTTTTCTAATTGCTCTAATTCCACTTTTTGCTCTTTAAAAATCCGCGCTTTTTTCGCTTGGCTTTCCAGAGTTTGAATGTGTTTTTCAACTTCTAGGTAAATATCTTGAACACGTGAAAGATTAAGATCAGCCTGTTCTAATCGTTTAAGAGCTTCTTTTTTACGTTGCAGAAAACGAAGAATTCCGGCTGCCTCTTCAAATATGTAACGACGTTCAACGGGTGTATAACTAATGATTTGGTCTAATTTTCCTTGCTCAAAAATGGAAAAAGCATTGCGTCCTACTCCTGAGCCAAGAAAAAGGGTCTGAAGATCTTTGAGGCGCACTAAATTGCCATTTAACAAATATTCAGAATCGCCAGAACGATGAAGACGACGGGTAATGGTAATTTCCTCATAATCGATGGGCAAAGCCCCCTGCACATCTGTAAGAGTTAAAGAAACTTCGGAAAAATTAAGGGGTTTGCGATGGGTTGTCCCGGCAAAAATGACATCGGGCATTTTTGCACCCCTCATGGATTTTGCTGATTGTTCTCCTAAGACCCAACGAAAAGCATCTGCGATATTCGATTTTCCACAACCATTAGGACCCACAATGCAGGTAATACCAGCATCAAAATGCAAAATCGTTTTATCTGCAAAAGACTTAAAACCTAAAATCGCAAGTTTTTTTAGACGCATGCCTCCCCCTCTAATCAGTGGTTCGGTATAGCATACAATAAATTCCATCAATTCACAATATGAACACGCATTTGGAAAAGATTCAAAACACCTAAAGGATATAAAAAACAAGAGAATTTTTGTCTTTTAGGTCTTTTTTATCCTTAGCAAAGGCTTAGCAAAGAGTGAGTTTATTCCCTATTCTTTCTATTCTATTGTTCTTAAAGAGGATTTTTTTTTATAATCTTTAAATAGCCATTCATTTAGATTTTAAATCCTTAAAGGACATTGTATGTTGGATATTCGTCTCATTCGCAAAGATCATGCAACCATTGAAGCTAAATTGAAAACCAAAGATGCTCAAATTGACTTGTCCCATCTTCGTACACTTGATCAACAAATTCGCGAAGAGAAAACAAAAGTTGAAAATCTTAAAGCTAAGCGCAACGAATATTCTCAAAAAATTGGTGAACTTAAACGATCGGGGCAAGATGCCAGCGAATTTATGGCACAAGTGGCACAATCAGCTGAGGAAATCCATCGAATCGATCATGAACTTAAACTCTTAGAAGAAGAATTTACGCAAGAATTAGCGCGTCTTCCCAATCTGCCTATGGATGACATTAAGATTTCTCAAGATCCTAAAGATAATGTCGTTATCAAGGAGGTAGGTCAAAAACCCTCTTTCACTTTTTCCTTTAAGAATCACGTAGAATTGAATGAACGATTGAATCTTTTTGATTTTAAACGAGGAGCGAAAATTTCCGGCGCAGGCTGGCCCGTTTATCGTCATATGGGAGCTCGCCTTGAATGGGCTCTTCTACAATACATGCTTGAAATTCATATTAAAAATGGTTTTACGCAATGGATTCCTCCTTTATTGGTTCGCCCTCCCATTATGTTTGGCTCCGGCCAACTTCCGAAATTTGATAGTCAACTCTTTAAAATCAATGACCCCGATTATCACCTTTATCTGATTCCAACAGCTGAAGTTTCTATTAATGGACTCCATCTGGATGAAATCATTCCAACAGAAGATTTAACCTTAAAGTATGTTGCCTATACTCCCTGTTTTCGACGCGAAGCTGGAGCAGCGGGTTCTCAGGAAAGGGGCCTTATCCGCATGCATCAATTTAATAAAGTAGAAATGTTTTGCTTTGCAAAGCCTGAGGAGAGCATGCAGGTATTTGATCAAATGATGGCAAGTGCCGAAGAGGTATTGAGAGGACTTGAATTGCATTACCGCAATGTTCTCTTAGTAACAGGCGATATGTCTTTTGCTGCTGCTCGTACAGTAGATATTGAAGTGTGGCTGCCTGGCCAAAATCGCTATTATGAAGTTTCTTCTGTGTCTAATTGTACAGATTATCAAGCTCGCCGTTCTAATACACGTTTTAGACGCGAAGATGGCAAATTAGATTTTGTCCATACATTGAATGGCTCAGGACTTGCCACCTCTCGTCTCATGGTTGCTCTGCTTGAAAATAACCAACAAGAAGATGGATCTATCCACTTACCACCTCCTTTACAGCGCTATTTAGGCGGGCAAACGCATCTCATTCCTCCATCTTCCTAAATTTCTTTATTATTCTTAATAAGGGCTTGGTTTTTCAATTAAAAGTTCAAGCAATTATTTTAAAACTGATCTTAATTTTTGGATTTTAAATATGCCAATCATTAGATTTAATGACTTGTATTCAAGTTCTTTTCTTGCTGATTTCAATAGCAATAAAGGGTCATAATTAAATCAATATGATCCATTTGTTAGATCTCAACCAGCAGACAAACAATCTTGAATATAGATCATTAAATTTTTTAGAATTCTTAAAGTTAAAAGTCGATTATTTTGATGAATCAAAGCTTAACTTGTTAAAGATAAGACAAAATCCTTCCCTAGCAGAGACCAAAAAAAGTCCTTTTGCATATTTTATAAACACCTAATTTTCAACGATCTAAAATAATAAAATTTTCTTAAAAAAAAAACCTTTGACAGATAATTAAAAAATCATTGATAGTGACGTCGAATTACGCAGAGTTTTGTTTACAGGTATTGCAGTGACAACATTGTTGCGAGCTTTTGCGTTGGTTGCTTAGGCAATTCTAAAAGAAAAAGCAAAGCAACAAAGTGATTAGATCAAGAAATTTTAATTTAGGCTAATCACAAAACTAGCGCTTAAACAATAAGCGTTCTGGCAACAAAGCCAAATATGGAAGAAAATTTAAGGTAAACTTCAACGTTAACAAGGAAACAATATGCGAAAGTGGATAACCTTATTAATGACGTTATTGGTGGGATGCGGATCCTATGCCAATGCAAATATGGGCCAGGTGACTTTTGAAGCCGGCTATCGTCGTGATAATATTGACTGGAAACATCGGTTTCCTTCAGAAGATCCCTTTGTATCCTCTCGCCAAAGATTTAAAGATCTCGACATTTTCCAAATTGGTGTTCATGGAAGATCGACTTTGGGCAACAACTTCTATGTACGCGGTTCTGCTTATTGGGGTTGGATTATAGATGGTGACTTTGAGCGTAGTTTTAATGCTTATTTTAGTCCTTATGATTCTTATGAATTTAATGACAATTTCAAATTCGGATTTTCCGATGACAGATACAGCACCGTTGATGATCGGTATGTATTCGGAATTGGGGCTGCCATTGGCTATCCATTCTATTTTTGTGATTGCACAATGGTTCTTGCTCCAGTGATCGGTTATGCTTTTGATGAGCAAAACGTTAGAGTTGATGATCCAGGCTTTAACTTCGGTGGAGATTCTTATTGCGATGATTTCGGTCTCCTCAATAATGGAAACGAACATTGCTGCAGACAAACATTTATTTCTCGTTGGTATGGACCTTTTGTCGGGGTTGATTTCGATTGGCGTCCATGGAATTCCTGCTTTAATGTTTGGGGTGAATTGGAATACCATTGGGGTTGCTTCAGAGGCAAAAGAAGCGAATTCGATCATAACTTCTGTGATGATCACAACCGCTCTTCTCATGATGCCACAGCTTGGGTATTTGCTGCAGGTTTTGACTATGACCTCTGCAATAACTGGACAATTGGTCTATCTGTGAAATTCCAAGATTGGAGTGCAAACAGACATCATAGATACCGTGGCAACTTCGGTGAAGACAGCTACGGCGATGACTTTTTCGGATCTAGAGATGATCGCATCAGAGACAATCATAAATGGCGTTCTTATGCAATTAACTTGACATTCGGCCGCGATTTCTAATCTTGTCTTCAACTGACTCTTTTCATCGCCTAGGGCAGACCTTGCGTCGCCCTACGCGATTTCTTACTTTTTTCTTATTCTCTCATTCACTTTCTCTCGTTAAACTTAATTGTAGACGACTCTTATGCCTCAAGTCCTTGCCTTAAAAGATTTCTTACAAAGACCAGGTCCCATTCTAGATGTCAGGAGCCCAAGCGAATTCCAACAGGGACATATTCCAGGATCACTTGCATTTTCTTTATTTAGTGACGAGGAACGGGCACAAATTGGCACAATCTATAAAAAGCAAAGTCGACAAAAAGCAGTAGAAGTCGGATTATTCTTTGTCCTCCCCAAATTAGATACGATATTGAACCAAGCTTCTTCCTGTCTCGCTTCTCATGGAAATGTTCTCTGTTGGCGAGGAGGAATGCGTAGTGGTTTTGTAGCGCGTTTTTTAGAATCAATAGGTTATCTCATCGCTACTTTACAAGGCGGTTATAAAACTTATCGACGATGGGCTCTTCAACGTTTAGATTCTCTTCCCTTCTCCTCTCTTTGCGTCTTAGGAGGGCTAACAGGAAGTGGCAAAACCGCTATCTTACAAGCCCTGCAAAAACAAGGCGAACAAGTAATTGATTTAGAAGCTTTAGCTAAACATCGCGGTAGTGCGTTTGGAGGAATTGGGCTTGGCCAGCAGCCTACCCAAGAGCAATTTGAAAATGAACTTGCCTGGTTGCTCGAGCGGTTAGACTGGTCAAGACCTGTTTGGATTGAAGATGAAAGCCGCCTGATAGGACGTTGCCATCTGCCGCATACTCTTTATCAATGTTTACTTCAGGCTCCTCTTTTTTACGTGCAACGTTCTTCAACGGAGCGTTTAAAAATTCTTTTAGCCCAATACGGACAAGCTCCAAAGTCACAACTTTTAGAAGCGGTGAAGCGTATTTCGAAACATCTTGGAAGCCAAGTAACAAAAGAAGTCCAACAATTGATTGAACAAGAACAAATGGAACAAGGTTTTGAAAGGTTACTTGCTTATTATGATAAAACCTATCAACATCAAATGATAAAACGTCAAATAAAATATGACATTGAAAGCCCCCTTCTTTCAACTTCTGATGAATGGGCAAAACGTTGTCTAGAAATGTATCATTATTTGAGAACAAAAAAATCATGAAAGATTCTTCCCTTATCCAAGATTTCTTAACTTTTTTGGATGACTCACCCACTGCTTGGCATGCTGTTGCACGAGCTCGTCATCAACTCCAACAGGCTGGCTTTATAGAATTATCGGAACAAAATTACTGGAATATTCAACCTCAACAGCCTTATTTAGTCACCCGTAATGGCTCTTCGCTTTGTGCTTTCATTACTCCTCGTCGCTTTCCTCAACGACTCCGCTTATTAGCCTCGCATACAGACAGCCCTAGCCTGAAGCTCAAACCTCAGCCTGAAATCCGAAAACATCGCGCCATTTTGCTAGGAGTCGAAGTGTATGGCTCCCCTTTACTAAGCTCTTGGCTCAATCGTGATTTAGGAATCGCTGGACGCGTCCTTTATAGCCATCACGGACAAGTAAGAGAAAGCCTGGTCCGTCTCGATCGCTATCCTGTCACAATCCCTCAGCTTGCCATTCACTTAGATCGCGAGGTCAATGACAAAGGCTTGCATCTCAATAAGCAGGAGCATTTAAATGCTCTAGCCGGATTAGAAAGTGCTTTTAAAGGGTCTTCTTTTTTAGAATCTCTATTGCAAGAAGAGCTGGATTTTGAACAAATCATTGCTCATGATCTTCTCTTATTTCCTTTGGAAAAAGCACGTCTATTGGGATTTCAAGACTCTTTTTTAGCTGCTTATCGCATCGATAGCTTAGCCAGTGTGCATGCCGCCTTAAAAGCCCTTTTACATCACCTAGATCCGTTAGAAGATGACATCAAAATGGTTATATTTTGGGACAATGAGGAGGTAGGATCTCACACAGCTCAAGGAGCTGACTCTCCTTTTTTCAGCCAAATCTTAGAACGGATTTTACAGGGATTCAAAGGGTCAAGAGAAGATTATTTTTGTTTGCTCAATCGATCCACTTGTATTTCTATTGATTTAGCGCATGCTTTGCATCCCAATTATGCTGAGAAGCATGATCCACAGCATCAGCCTTTTTTAGGCCATGGCATTGTCCTCAAAAGCAATGCTCAACAGCGCTACGCCACCAACGCACGTTCTTCTTTGCCTGTCAAAATGATGGCAGCTCTTAAACAGATTCCCCTGCAAACATTTGTCAGCCGCAATGATATTCCATGTGGCACCACAATTGGTCCCTTGCAAGCTTCCTTAACAGGCATGCCCACAACCGATATTGGCTGTGGCCAACTCTCCATGCACTCCTGCCGCGAACTCATGTCCTGCCAAGACCACATCGACATGTGCCTCTTGCTAGGAAATATTTTGCAAACGCCTCATTGGCCTCAACCTTTTACATGTGAATGAAGAGAAGAATTGATTAGTCGTATGATCGGCGAACTTTAGAATATTAGAATCAAATGACAAATGACTAGTACTCCATTACATGAGTTTTAGCCTATTAGGACTGCTTCAAAGCCCGGGATTGGGATGAGATGATTCTCTTGTAGTCCTTCAGACTACATGACGAGGGCTAATCTAACCCAGGGCTAGGGTGTTCATTTTGTGCAAAAAATGAGCTTTATTTTTCACAATAATTGGCATAGTTGAATAGAAGGTCGCATGTTTATGCCGTCCTTTCAGGACTCGATGTCTTTTTGATAGAACCCAGGCCTCCGCTTCGCTGCGACCTGGGCTGTAACATGACGGCCCTTCAGGCCTTAACAAAAAGATGATTTAGGGACTATAGAAGAGGGACTTAAACATCTCTTGTTAAGGCCTGAAGGGCCGTCATGTTACAGCCCAGGTCGCAGCGAAGCGGAGGCCTGGGTTCTATCAAAAAGACATCGAGTCCTGAAAGGACGGCATAAACATGCGACCTTCTATTCAACTATGCCAATTATTGTGAAAAATAAAGCTCATTTTTTGCACAAAATGAACACCCTAGCCCAGGGCGATGCCCTGGGTTAGATTAGTCCTCGTCATGTAGTCTGAAGGACTACAAGAGAATCATCTCATCCCAACCCCGGGCTTTGAAGCAGTCCCCATAGGCTAAAAATCATGTAATGGAGTACTACGACAATTTTAGTTAGATAGGTTCGTTATCTTTTATTTCTAAAAATTACGCCTTCACCATTCCTGCTTTTCCTTTAGGATTAAAGTTGCTAGCAGCGATTGCCTCGTCAAAAACTTTAGCAGGATCCAGCATGGGATCAAGATCTCGCTTTTGAGTCACATAAGAGAGCAGCATTTCAACGACTGCGGTTCGGTCTTCAATGGAAAGAGGCTCTAACTGTTCCCAAGCGCGATTAATCAAACTTGCCGTCAATTGTTCTTGTGTACTTGCTTTTTTGCTTGGATCAGGAAGTGCTGTAAATTTTCCTAATAAGAGATCTCTTAACTCTTCCGGTTCTATTCCTCCAAAATTTCCGCTTTGCACTTTGCCAACCTCTGCAGAATAAAGCAGGCTCAGAGCAACCCCAATCAACACCACTTTTAACATGCGAGCCAAGCGATCTTGATCTTGTGGAGATAAATGCTCCGTTCCTTTCATGTGCTGAATAAGAGTAGTATTAACGAAGTTAGGATCGGCTACAATTTTAATGACGTCCTTAGCAAAATTTTGAATGGCAGGCACGTGGTTATGACGCTCGCGACTCCTTAAATTGCTAACAGCCTCATTCCAAGAATTAAAATAAATCGGTCCAACAACCATCAAATTGATTAAGGGCACGAGATTTTGAACGGAGACGGTTGGAAAAAGAGGCTGCAACCGTTCAATCAACTCCATGACTCCTCCCAAAGGATTTGTTCCATGAATTAACTCCGCTCCAATGGCCACTCCTCCCCCCGCCAATAAAGCAGCCGTCAAAGGCAGCACAAGCACTTGAGAAGAATCTTGAGGTGCAGAAGTATCGGAAATTTCAGTGGATGGCGGGATACGCTCTAAAACTTGTAACCGATCCAATGTGGAGAGCAATTCTATCTGTTCTACCCCTTTAGCAGCGGCAGCATTAGCAGATGTCACACCCTGCACTCCAGAAACAGAGTCTGATTGAGGGTCTCCTTTGCGACGAATTTCCTGCAATTGTTGATAAACAGGAGAAGCCAATAACTGACGAACATATTCTTCAATTTCCCGCAAATTTTTCATCCATCCTTCTAAAACAGAATTTTTAATTTCTTCTCCTTTTAAAACAAAGCTATGAATGGTATTGGCTACAGCACGTCCCGTTGCATCGATGGAGGCTACTGCAAAGGCCATGCATTGTTCAGAAGGTGCGTTTAAAATAGGCATGTTCATAGGAGGGACAACTTCAGGGCGAACTGCCTTACTTTTTTCAATACTAGAAGCTCCAGAATCAACTTTGGGTCCCTCTTGGCCAACTTCAGGCGCAGAAATGGGAGTGGGCCCTCGTACTTTTCCCACTGAATCCTCGTGAATATTAGCATTTAACATCATCTGTTACCTCTTATTCGTTAAACTGAAAAAAATTAATCACTTAAAATTTTAAGAGAATCGGAAAAAATAGATATTCAATTCCCTGATCTTATATTATAACATACATTTAATTAATTATTTATTAATCTATTATTTAGGTGTGATTAAAAGTGGTTGAAAAAGGATAAAAGGGACATAAAAGACAAAAAAGACTAAAATTGGGAAAAAGTGAGTTCTACTGCTTTTGCCTTTTGTCAACCCTATTCTTTACGCGGGAAATCATGACTCAAGAGACCCTTCCTTCATTCTCTAATAAGACACCTGATTTTGACCTCATGCAAGCTGTCAAGCTTGAAGGGGAGAAATTCCAAGAGTACTATCTTTGGCTTGAACGCGCCATGCCGCGCGTGTTTTTTGAAGAAGTTAGTCGTGAAAATCTCATGCTCATTACGCACAGTTTAATGGGTTTTAATCTGCAAGATTATTTTTCCACTATTAACCGCAAAAATGCCGCTATTGGACTCTGCCTCGATAGTCCTGATGCCGATTTACGCATTTTGCATCCTTTTACCTCTTATGGAATTAAAAACTATCAGGCCTATGTTTCGAAAGAACCTGTTCCCTTTCCAGGTTTAACAGCTCATCTGCGCATTGCCACTATTGACTTTACAGAAGCCATTGAGACAAGCGAAAAAAATTTTTCCTTAGAGGCTAAAGAGATACTGCGCACTTTGCTCAAAAAAGAAAATCCTTTGCTAACAGATAAAGAATTTGAGGCCTGTTTAGCAAAAATGAATACCCGTTTTCTTTTAGCACTTGCCTCCTGAACGTTTAGCTTTGGCAATTCATTTGTTATATCGTGCCCAAACACGAGATAACTGCCAATATGAAGTCCGCTATGAAGAGCATTGGCAAGAAAAAGGAACTGCTTCCATGTATATCGTCCTAGCATGGCGCAATACTCCTAAGCATAATTTTCTTTATCGTTTAGCACGGGTTGTGTATCGTCATGGCTTAAGTGTAAGAAGAGTGAATGCCACCTACACCGACCCTTCTAATAAGCAAAGTGTGCTAGTGATGGCTTTAAGCCTGCATGGCAGCAATGGGCAAGCAGTTTGGGATGTAGCCGATATTCCTGATCTTTTGCGCGAAATTTCCACGGTCAAATACTTTGAAGCCTTTGATGCCATCGATGAACATTTGGTTTCTCCCGGTATTATTTCGGGAAACATGGGTAATCTCTTGCGCGCCATGGTCACCTTCATTCATCAAGCATTGGTTAATATTGACACCAATGCCTATACCATCGAAAATGTCGAAGAAGCGCTTTGCCGCCATCCTGAACTAACACTACAACTTTGTGAAACCTTTAAGCTTCGCTTTGATCCGGCTCATTGCAATTTGGAAAAATTTGCTGAAGCCCGTAAAATTTTTTTTGCTGATGTTGCTCAATTGGATACAGGACAAGAGGGCAATGACACACGTCGAAAAAATGTTTTGCGCCAAGGAATGAACTTTATCAGCTCACACTTTAAAAACTAACTGTTATCGTCTCAACTATACAGCTCTTAGTTTTCGCTTAGATCCCAAGTATTTGGATGAGATTCCCTTTGATCGCGCCAAAAAATTTCCCGAACTTCCTTATGCCATTTTCTTTATCAAGGGAATGCATTTTTTTGCCTTTCACATCCGTTTTAAAAATTTAGCTCGCGGAGGACTGCGCACCATTTATCCCGAGCAAGTTGAACAAATGGTGGCTGAACGCAATCATGTCTTTACAGAATGCTACCATCTTGCTTGGACACAGCATAAAAAGAATAAAGATATTCCCGAAGGGGGTGCCAAAGCAGTGATTTTTTTGCAGCCTTTTTCTCAAATCGATTTTGAATCTCCTATCCTTAAAAAGGAACTGGAGTGGTTAAAAATTCATCAAAATGAAATAGAAAAACGCATTCAAGCCTTTCGGCAAGAACAAAAAATGGAATATCTCCACCAATCGCAAAGAGCTTTTGTCGACAGTTTAATCACTATTGTCAACTGCGATCAAGATGGGAAAATCCGCGCCAGATTTATTGTGGATTACTGGAAACAGCCTGAATATATCTATTTGGGCCCTGATGAAAACATGCACGATTCTATGATTGATTGGATTGCCAATTTCAGTAAGAAATATCACTATAAGCCTGGAGGAGCATTTATTTCCAGCAAGCCTGTAACTGGGATTAACCATAAGCAATATGGCGTGACTTCTTTAGGGATTAACGTCTATATGCACCAAATATTGGAATACATTGGCATTCATCCGGAAAAAGAGATTTTTACCGTCAAAATGACCGGCGGCCCTGATGGCGATGTAGCGGGCAATCAACTTCTTAATCTCTACAACTTTTATCCACATACTGCAAAGGTCATTGCTCTCACAGATGGAACGGGGACCATTCGCGATGATCAAGGCTTAGATCTTGCCATTCTCAAAGACTTATTTTATCAAGGCAAAGGCATTTGCTTTTATCCTCCAGAAAAGCTTTCGTCTGGCAGCTTTCTTATCAATAAAAATATCAAGCGCTATCCTTCGGCTTATATTCAAGAGACCTTATGTTGGCGCAAAATGAAAGATCGCGTCATCGAAGATTGGTTATCTGGAAGCGATACTAATCATCTCTTGCGCATCAATGTTCATCAAACTCAAACCGATATTTTTATTCCGGCCGGCGGACGCCCTCGCACCTTAAATGAAACCAATATTAAAGAATTTCTCAATTCCGCAGGCAATCCGACTTCGCGTGCCATTATTGAAGGAGCAAATCTGTATCTTAACAATAAAGCACGCCGCTTTCTTGAAGAAAAAGGAGTACTCATCATTAAAGACAGCTCGGCTAATAAAGGGGGCGTCATCTGCTCATCTTTTGAAGTTCTTTGCGGTTTATCCATTAATGATGAAACTTTTATTCAAAACAAACCTGCTTTGGTCTCGGAGATTCTCGAGCGGGTAAAAGAATGCGCAGCTAACGAAGCGGACCTACTCTTGCGTACTCATAAAAAAACAGGCGATTTTTTAACTTCTATTTCCGAACGCATCTCTGATCATATCAACCAATATACTTATCAGCTCTTAGATTACCTGGATTTTCTGCCGCTGCCTAATAGCGTTCAAGATCCTATGATTCGCTGTTTCTTGAATTATTGCCTTCCTACCCTGCGCCTTCAGTTTACTCCCGAATTAATGCGCGAAATTCCCGACCACCATAAAAAAGCCATCATTTCCCGTCATCTTGCCTCTTATATGGTTTATAAAAAAGGACTCGATTGGTCTCCCTCTATTGTCGATATTCTTCCCCTCATTTTAGCCGGAACTGAATTAACGACTTAAAAAATCCAGCACTTAATCAATTCGAGTGCTAATTTTATTGACGGAATAGAGCCTCTATTTTATAATTAAGTGCAATAGGAGATAAGAAATTGAAGACGTGGAAACCGGTTTCGATTAAACGCATAGGCAAACAAGATCGCGAGCGCAAGGTATTATTAGGGTTAGTGGAGTATTACATCCAAACTGGTAAACCTGTGGGTTCGAATACTTTAAAAGAGGCTGGATTTGGAGATTTAAGCTCTGCAACGATTCGCAATTATTTTGCGAATTTAGAAGAGACGGGCTATTTGACGCAATCTCATTCCTCAGGAGGACGGATTCCGACTTATTTAGCTTATCGCACGTATGCAGAGACATATCTCGAACAAGATCCTCTTGACCTTAAGGGAGACCAATTTCAATCTTTATGCCAATTTGAATCACGCGAGATCGCATTTTTTCTACAGGAAGCAGCAGAATTACTTAGCAAGATGAGTCAATGCGCGGTATTTTTATCTGCACCTCGTTTTGATCACGATTTTGTGATTGATATTAAGTTGGTGGGTTTGGATGCCTTTCGCTGTCTTTGCGTATTAATTACTGATTTTGGTGTGGTACAAACCGAGATTTTACGTTTACCTGAGAAACTCTCCTCCTTTGCCATTAAGCGCATTGAAAGTTATTTTCATTGGCGTTTGACAGGCATAGGGCAACCGGAGAATTTGGAACCTCAAGAAGAGGTCATTGGACAAGCATTTTACAATGAATTGATGCTACGCTATATTGTAGGTTACTCAAACTTTATAGATGAGGACATTTATCGCACGGGATTTTCCCATCTTTTGACCTACTCAGATTTCCATGATACGAGACTATTAGCAACCGGGCTCTCTTTATTTGAGAATGTCCAAAGCATGCGTCTCCTATTAAAAGAATGCATGGCATTGGATCGCTTAAAATTTTGGATTGGAGACGATTTGAATCATTACGCTCCTCAATCTAATTGTTCGATCCTTGCCATTCCCTACTATATTAATCATACAGCTGTAGGGGCAGTAGGGCTATTAGGACCCGCACGATTACCTTATCGCTTATTATTTAGTATTCTGCGTCTTTTTTCTGAGGGTGTAAGTGAAACTTTAACGCGTAATATTTATAAATTCAAGATTAGCTTCCGGCAGCCTGAAACAGGCAAGCTTTATTTACAAAAAGAAGAATATCGACTCATCGGGCAATCGCGTCTTATTCTATTAGAAGACAAGCGGACAAGAGAAGCTTAAAAAAAGATTAAAGATTTTGACAAAGGTCCAGGATTCAACCGGAAGGGTATTCCTAAAAGAGCGAAGTTAGAAAGAGGAGAAAAAAATATTTATGGTGAACCAAGAAAAACAAGAACCATTTCATCAAAGCGAAAATACTCAATCTGAAACTCCTGGTGATCAAGGAGAATATGAATTTGATTCCGGGCTCAAACCTAAACAAGTTTTAGTAACGGATGAGGACCTTCGATCACTGCAAAGAGAACTGCTAGAATATAAGGACAAATATTTGCGCCTTTTAGCTGAGGGTGAGAATGCGCGCAAACGTTTGCAAAAAGAACGCCAAGAAATGACACGCTATGCAGTAGAAGGCTTAATTATCGATTTGCTTCGGCCTCTTGATAATTTTGAAAATGCTCAACGCTTTGCTCAAGAAATGTCTGATGAGGTGAGAAATTGGGCATTTGGCTTTCAAATGATCTTGACACAATTTAAAGATGTCTTGGCTCAACATGGCGTGATGCCGTTTGATTCACTTGGCAAGCCATTTAATCCTCATGATCACGAAGCAATAGAAATGGTAGAATCAACGACACAGCCACCGGGCATCATTGTTGAAGAAAATGTACGGGGCTATAAAATGGGAGATCGTACTATCCGTGCTGCGCGTGTTAAAGTTGCGAAACAACCCACAGAGAAGCCCACACCCTCTCAAGAACAAAATTCAAAATGAAAACATTTAATTTTAGGGAGTTTTGACTATGAGTCAAACAAAAGATCAAAAAAAAGGTCATATTATTGGAATTGACTTAGGAACGACTAATTCCTGTGTTTCTGTCATGGAAGGAGGCACGCCTAAAGTCATTGCTTCTGCAGAAGGGACAAGGACTACTCCTTCTGTCGTTGCCTATAAAGGAACTGAACGTTTAGTGGGAATTCCAGCTAAACGCCAAGCTGTCACAAACCCAGAAAATACCATTACTTCATCTAAGCGCTTTATTGGCCGCAAGTACCAAGAAGTGCTCAATGAAATCAAAATGGTCCCTTACAAAGTGACTAGCAATAGCAATGGAGATGCTGTTTTTGAAGTGCTAGGCAAAATGGTGTCGCCCGAAGAGGTGGGTGCTCAAATTTTGATCAAAATGAAAGAAACCGCCGAGGCCTATTTAGGTGAAAAAGTGACAGAGGCAGTCATTACTGTTCCTGCTTACTTTAATGACTCGCAACGTCAATCCACAAAAGATGCGGGGCGCATTGCTGGTTTGGATGTCAAGCGGATCATTCCTGAGCCTACGGCTGCGGCTTTGGCTTATGGACTCGACAAGCAAAAAACCGAGAAGAAAATTGCTGTTTTCGACTTAGGCGGTGGAACTTTTGATATTTCCATTCTGGAAATTGGCGATGGAGTCTTCGAAGTTCTTTCAACTAACGGAGATACGCACCTGGGAGGAGATGATTTTGATAATGAAATTCTCAAATGGATCATTGATTCTTTCCGCCAAGAGCATGGAATCGATCTCAGCCATGATAAAATGGCCTTGCAGCGTTTGCGCGATGCAGCTGAAAAAGCCAAAATTGAGCTTTCCGGCGTTCAGTCTACGGAAATCAATCAGCCCTTCATTACTATGGATGCTTCAGGACCCAAGCACTTAGCCCTCACTTTAACGCGTGCTAAGCTCGAAAATCTCACTCATAACCTCATTGAACGCACCCGTGAGCCTTGCTTAAAAGCCTTAAAAGATTCAGGTCTGACAAAGGATGACATTGGCGAAGTGATCCTAGTAGGAGGAATGAGCCGCATGCCTGCTGTCCAAGAGATGGTTAAATCCATTTTTGGCAAGGAAGGACATAAGGGAGTCAATCCAGATGAAGTCGTGGCAGTCGGAGCCGCCATTCAAGGGGGCGTTTTGACAGGCGTTGTCAAAGATGTCTTATTGCTTGATGTTACTCCTTTAACGCTTGGGATTGAGACTCTGGGTGGAATCATGACACCTTTAGTTGAGCGCAATACAACGATTCCGACGCAGAAAAAACAAGTCTTTTCTACAGCTGCCGATAATCAACCTGCTGTGACCATTCGGGTTTTACAAGGCGAGCGCAAGATGGCTAATGATAACAAGGAAATTGGACGGTTCGATCTATCCGATATTCCTCCAGCTCCACGTGGAATGCCTCAAGTTGAAGTTTCCTTTGACATTGATGCCGACGGAATTCTACACGTTTCTGCTAAGGATCTCTCTAGTGGAAAAGAGCAAAAAATCCGCATCGAAGCGCAATCAGGACTGCAAGAAGAGGAGATCAAGCGTATGGTTCGCGATGCCGAACAGCACTCCGAAGAAGACAAAAAGCGCAAAGAAGAAGTGGAAGCACGCAATGAAGCTGACGCCCTTGTCTTCCGTGCAGAGAAAGCATTGAATGAATACAAAGACAAGCTTCCTCAACATGTTATCGCTGAGGTCACAAGCAAAATTGATGCTGTGAAGAAAGCCTTAGAAAGTCAAGATATAGGCCGCATTCGCGCTGCAAAAGCCGAACTTGAACGCAGCATGCAGCATATTGGCGAAGCCATGTCTAAAGCTGGAGCTGGCTCAAGTGGCCATGGCCCTACGGAAGAACACTCCTCAGCCGGTGCCGGTTCTTCTTTTGCTGGTGGCGGTCAAAAAGGAGGCCAACAACAGCAACGTCAGCAAGGAAGAGATTCCGATGACATTGAAGAAGCTGATGTTGAAATCATTGACGATAATAAACCTTAGTCTCTAGAAGAGGCAGATTCCTGTCTCTCCTCTATTCTAGGTAAAAAATAAGAGCCAGAAGCTGAAGATCAAACAGCTTCTGGCTCTTTTGTTTCTTAGAGTTTGTTAGAATGCTGTCAGTTGAATTTTAGAAACTTAAATAATGATTTTTCTGAAATAAGGTTTAAAGCCGTCCAAATATGCACAATCATCCGATAAAAGGACTCGCTTACTTTTTTTGCAATTTTCTCATTTAACCAAGAAATAGAAACATGTTTTTTATCCTATAAAAATTCCATTCTGAAAGTTCCCCTTTTTTATAGTTCCGTGAACATAATTCGCTTGTCCTTTTCCAGCTATGCGACGCCTTCAGTCGCCGCGCCGCTTCGCTCTGGGCTCTAGGTGAGAGGGTTGAGGACCCACCGTTCGGTCGCCCTCCGGGCTCTGTCACGGTGGGCTAATATCAGTCGTCCTCCGGACTCTAGCGGCATTATCAAAACGCCTTACTTAACATTCAATGGCTTTTACACTGCTGCTAGAGTCCGGAGGACGACTGATATTAGCCCACCGTGACAGAGCCCGGAGGGCGACCGAACGGTGGGTCCTCAACCCTCTCACCTAGAGCCCAGAGCGAAGCGGCGCGGCGACTGAAGGCGTCGCGTAGCCTAAGCTCATCTGTCTGTTGTCTGTTAAACGCTTACATGTTAAAGCCAATTGACTATTCTAGATTATGAGGGCCGAAAGCCTCAGGCAAAAGCGCTGAAAGCGTCGTTTCACGCACAATATGACCATTTTCATTGCTAATTAACACAATTAAATTAGGATTAAATTCATTGAGAACTTGGCGACAAGCACCGCAAGGAAATCCCCCATCTTTGGTGGTAATGGCAATGGCAACAAAATCTGTTATTTCTTCAGCAACGGCTTTAAATAGAGCTACCCTTTCAGCACAGCATGTCAATCCATAGGAAGCATTCTCTACATTACAACCTTGAATCGTTACTCCCTTACTTGTTAGAAGAGCTGCTCCAACTAAATAGTGAGAATAAGGGGCATACGCTTTCTTGCGCGCTTCGCAAGCAGATTGCACAAGACTTTGTTTTGTCGTTTCATTTAAATGATTCATATTTTCCTCAATAGGCCGAGGTTGAGCAAAAAGAATTTGCTGATTCAAAAATACAGCTAATCCAAATAACCACATTTTTCTCATATCTTTACCTTCTTTTGAATTAATTCGAGCAGCAGGCATATTGCAAAAGACCTACAAAAAAGTAAACTCTCATTTTTCTTTCTTGTTATCCTTTCATCGCTTATAAGAATTTCCAAATCTGAATATGATAAGGAAAGGAGATGATCAGGTATGTGGCTTCAATGGATGAAACTTTTTTTGATTCCTTTTTGTTTGCTAACATGTATAGCTTGTCGACAACCTGAAAACCCCGTCACTCAGCAAACCTCTACTTTGCGCATCAGTACTGAAGGCGATCCTCAAACGCTAGACCCTAGGCGTGTGCGAGACTTGCAAACAGCCACAGTCATTCATATGCTTTATGAGGGCTTAATGCGTGCTCAACCAGATGGACAACCCGCTCCTGCTTTGGCAGAAAGAATTACTATTTCACCAGATCAAAAAACGTATACATTTCGATTAAGACGCAGTGCCTGGTCCAATGGTCAGCCCGTTACAGCCTATGATTTTGAACAGACATGGAAAAGCCTTCTTGATCCGCAATTTCCAAGCCCCAACGCTTACCAGCTTTATGTCATTCGAGGGGCACAAGCGGCCAAAGAAGGGCGTGCCTCCAGCGATCAAATTGGCGTTCATGCTCAAGATGACACGACTCTTGTTGTAGAGCTCGAGCAACCGACTCCTTATTTTCTTCAATTAACAGCCTCTTATTTTTATTATCCTGTCCATGCTTCTTTGCGCCAACAAGGGAGCGATTCTAGTTCCTTACCAGAATCTCAAATCTTGACAAATGGCCCCTTCAAATTGGAAAAATGGAAACGTCAAAATGAATTGATTGCCATTCTCAATCCCCATTATTGGGATAAAAATCAGGTCCGTTTAGACCGTATTTCCTTGGTGGTATTAGATAACCCCACTGCGCTTCAGCTCTTTCAAAGAAGTGAATTGGATTGGACAGGCTCCCCTCTTTCAACTCTTTCGGTCGATGCCTTGGCTTCTTTAAGCCAACAAGGGCTATTAAAAATCATGCCAGCAGCGGGTATTTATTTATTTCGCGTCAATACGGAAAAGCCGCCTTTCAATCATGTTAAAATGCGCCAAGCTTTTGCTTTGGCTCTCAACAGAGTAGATTTAGTTGAACATGTCTTACAAGGCAACCAAGAGCCTGCCTTTGGCCTTATTCCTTATACCTTTGCTAAAGGACAGCCTTTTTTTGAAGATGACGACCGTCAGCTTGCTCAACGTCTTTTCCAAGAGGCATTGGAAGAGCAATCTCTAACAGTGAAAGATTTTCCAACAGTGTCCATTTATTATGCTTCGGGAGAGCGTTCTCATAAAATTTCTCAAGTTGCTCAGCAGCAATGGAAAGAAGTATTAGGAGTCAAAGTGGATTTACAAAGCAGTGAAGCAAAAGTCTATTATGATCGTTTAAAAAATCATGACTACCATTTGGGAATTGGATCTTGGTTTGCCGATATTCGCGATCCTATCTCATTTTTAGAAGTCTTCAAACTAAAAGACAATGGGACTAACAATACGCAATGGGAAAATCCACACTACATCGCTTTATTGGATCAATCTTCCCAAGCACGTCTACCTCAAGAGCGAGAAAAGCTTTTAAAACAGGCTGAAAGGATTATTATTAATGAAATGCCTATTATTCCTTTGTTTTATGCCTCCTATAATTATGTGAAAAATCCTATCCTTAAAGGGGTTTATTTCTCAGAATTAGGATATTTAGATTTCAAAAATGCTTATTTGGATTTGGATGCGAGCCATTAAAAACTGTGAGTACTTACTTTTTTAGAAAGATCTTATCCCTTTTTTGCTCTTTATTTATCATTGCCAGTTTGACTTTTTTTCTTATGAAATGCATTCCTGGAGATCCTTTTAGCGAAGAACAAACGCTACGCCACGATATGCATGAAGTTCTGCGTCAACAGCATGGATTGCACCTCCCTTGGTTGACACAATATCGCGATTATCTTTCTCATTTATTACAAGGCCAATTAGGCTATTCCATTAAATATCCCGGTCGTAGCGTCAATAGCATTATTCAAGAAGGCTTTGCCATATCAGCTCAGCTGGGCCTACAAGCCTTTTGTATGGCTTTGGTACTCGGAGTTTGCTTAGGAACTCTCTCTGCGCTTAACTCCCATCTGTGGCAGGATCGGTTGATTCTTGCATTAACAACAGCGGGAATTTCTATTCCCAGTTTTATTTTGGCCGCCTTTTTGCAATATAGCTTAGCAATCTATTTTCCTCTTTTTCCCTTGGCTCGTTGGGGAACGCTATCTCAAACCATTCTGCCTTCCTTAGCCCTTTCAGCTGCTCCTATGGCATTTATTACCCGCCTCACGAGAACGGGATTATTAGAGGTTTTGCAATCTGACTATATTAAACTTGCACGCGCAAAAGGACTACCCTTGACTTTTTGGCTATGGCGGCATGCCTTAAGAAATGCTCTTTTGCCTGTCTTAAGCTACCTCGGGCCTCTTTTAGCCAATATCTTAGTCGGCAGCTTTGTCATTGAGAAAATCTTTAGCATTCCAGGCCTTGGTCAATGGTTTGTCCATAGCGTAGCTAATCGCGATTATTCCTTAATCATGGGGCTCACTCTTTTTTATAGTTTGATTTTGCTTGTGATGATGTTTTTCATTGATTTGCTATATGGCATTTGGGATCCTCGAATTCGAATTTTGGCAAAGGAAAGATAATAGGATGTCTATTTATGAACATGAGCAATGGCTGCCGCTTAGCCATCCATCAGAACGCGTTTTTGCATTACTCCCTTCTCTTCCTTCTCCTAAAGCACAGGCGTGGCATCGCTTTTGGTGCCATCCTCTAGGAAAAACTGGCATTGCGCTGATGGTTCCCATTTTGCTTTTTATCCTGATTGGTCCCTCGTTGAGTGGATATTCTTATGATGACTTGCACTTGATTAATAAAAATCAACCTCCTTCCTCTCGATTTTGGTTTGGCACCGATGATTTGGGGCGCGATATTTTTACACGCATTTGTTATGGGGCGCGCATTTCGCTCTGCGTAGGTTTACTCGCGGCTGTCATCGATCTGGGGATTGGCCTTTTATGGGGAGGAATCTCTGGTCTGGTAGGAGGACGCACCGATGAAGTTCTCATGCGCTGTGCCGATATTTTATATTCCTTGCCCTATTTGCTCATTGTGATTGTTTTAACTGTCGTTCTAGGTTCAGGCTTTTCCTCACTTTTAGTTGCCATTACATTAACGGGTTGGATCACAATGGCACGCATTGTGCGCGGTCAAATTTTATTGCTCAAAGAAATGGATTACGTCATGGCTGCCAAAGCGCTAGGAGCCAGCCAAACACGCCTTCTCCTATTCCATCTCTTTCCTAATGCCATGGGGTCTATTCTGATCACTTTGACCTTGACTATTCCCTCGGCTATTTTTGCTGAAGCTTTTTTAAGTTTCTTAGGGCTTGGCATTCAGGCCCCCTTAGCAAGCTGGGGAACAATGGCCAATGAAGGATTGCCTGCCTTGCAATTTTATCCTTGGCGCCTTTTTGTTCCGGCCTTTTTCATTAGCCAAACAATGCTGGCTTTTCACTTAATTGGAGAAGGATTAAAATTTGCTTTTGATCAATCCAATCAGGAAGGCTTATGATGGAGCATCCCTTACTTGTAGTCGATCATTTGCATCTCACTTTACATACAGCCTCAGGTTGTTTTAAAATTTTACATGGGATCTCTTTTGCCATTTACCCTGGCGAAATTGTAGGACTTGTGGGAGAATCTGGCTGTGGGAAAAGTTTAACAGCTTCAGCTATTTTAGGAATGCTTCCCTCGTCGCATACTTTAACAGGCCGCATTGAATTTGAAGGACAAAATTTGCTTCATCTTCCAACTCAACAGCTTGCTTATCTGCGTGGAACGCATCTTAGCTTGATTTTACAAGATCCTTCTTTAGCTCTTAATCCGGTTATTCCCATTGGCAAGCAGTTGATTGAAGGGCTATGCTATCACAAAAAAATTTCACGTCAAGTCGCCTACCAAAAAGGAATAGAATGGCTTATCCGGGTCGGAATTGGAGATGCTGCCGAGCGCATGCGACAATATCCGCACGAAATTAGCGGAGGAATGAAACAGCGTATTTTGATTGCTATGGCTCTTATTTGCAAGCCCTCTCTGCTGATTGCTGATGAACCTACAACTGCTCTTGATGTGACAGTTCAATCCCAAATCCTTGATTTACTACAGATCCTTCAAAAAGATGAACAATTGAGCATCTTATTAATCACACATGATTTAGGAGTCGTTGCACGCTGCTGTCAACGCGTCATGGTGATGTATGCTGGTCAATTAGTGGAGGTTGGACCTGTTGAACAAGTTTTTAAAAATCCTCAACATCCTTACACAAAGGCCTTGCTGCAATCGCGCAATAGTTTAAGTCAATCACGCCACCAACCGTTATTTTGCTTAGAGGGTAATCCTCCACGCTTATACAAAAAATTGCCGGGATGTGCATTTGCTCCACGTTGCCCCTCTGCCATGCGCATTTGCCAAGAGAAAGATCCTCCAAATGAAAAGACACCTCAAAAAAGCGTCCTTTGTTGGCTTCCGCAAGCTTTTCGGGAGGTTGGATGACACCTCTTCTTGATATCAGAAATTTATCTAAAGGCTTCCCCTTAAGAGGCAACATTCTGTATGCCGTGCAAGATGTGTCACTCGCATTAGCCGAAGGTGAAATTTTGGGCCTGGGAGGAGAAAGTGGATGTGGAAAGTCAACGATTGCAAAATTGTTAATGGGATTGCTCGAACCCACAAGCGGATCAATTCTTTTTAGAGGGCAAAATATCACTGCTTTAAGCCGTCAACGCTCTCAAGCTTGGCGGCGTCATATTCAAATGATTTTTCAACATCCTGCTGCTTCGCTTGATCCACGCATGACGATAGCAGAAACACTTGCAGAGCCTTTAATCATTCATCGTTTAGCCAAAGGAGAAGAGCGTTCTAAGCGGTTATCAACCCTTCTTACGCAAGTGGGGTTATCGACAGATAATCTCCATCGCTTGCCTCATGAATTAAGTGGAGGCCAAAAACAGCGCGTTGCCATTGCCAGAGCAATGGCAGTAGAGCCTAAGCTTTTGATTTGCGATGAGCCTTTTTCAGCTTTAGACGTCTCTGTTCAAGCTCAAATTATTAACCTTTTAGTGAATCTTCAACGTGAGCGAAATCTCTCTTATCTGATCATTTCTCATGATCTTTCCGTTCTGCGTTATTTAACGCATCAGCTAGCCATCATGTATTTAGGGCAAATTATGGAATATGGATTAAGTACCGAAGTCTACGATCACCCCCTGCATCCCTATTCACAAGCCCTCGTTTCAGCCGTTTTGCTGCCCAATCCTTACCAAGAAAGTCGTCGATCACGCATCGTCATTAAAGGCGAAGTCCCGAGCCTTATTCGCCCTCCCTCTGGGTGTTCTTTTCACCCCCGCTGTCCGCAAGCACAAACGATTTGTCAAACAGTAAAACCTGCTTGGAAGGAGATTAAACCTGGTCATTTTACAGCCTGTCATCTTTATCTTTAAGAAATCACGATGAGATCTATATCTGGAGGTAAGATTTCCGAAATTTCCTTTACAATGTTGCCTCGCACTAGCTGCAGCATGACACTATGCCGTGGGCGTCCTAATATCACACGAGATACATGGAGTTGTTGCGCCATATCAACAATAGCCTCTACGGGAGAATGACTGACAACATAAAAGAATTTCATCTTAAGCCTAGGGGCTTTTTCGTTTGCATAATCGAAAATACGGCAAGCTTCTTCATCCTCTAACCACGTGCGACTATGATCTTCTGCTGTAATAATTTTCTGCTCGCGTATAAAAAGAAGATAGAGCGGCTGCTGATGTTGCATAGCCTCTTCAATAGAAAACTCGAGAGTTTTGCCCATCGTACGTATAGCGCAAAGAATCGCTCCCTCATGCAAAGGCACAAGCGTATCTTCCGTAAAGAGAGAAGCATGGCGTAGCTTAACCTTTTTGTCTCCCCATTTTCTTTGACGATATTCTACGACTAACATACGTAGAATCAAACCAAAGGTCACCATGGAAACCGCAAAACGTCTCGCTTCTGGCTTTGTAATAAAAAGAGTGGCTTCAATGGCTACCAAAATGACACATGTCGCCCACATAAAGATGCGCTCTCCCCTGGTCATAGGAAGAGTTTTATCAGCAGCATTGACCCCCAAATTGGTGGCAATAGCACCGATAAATCCTACGGCATAAAGATTGGCTAAGGCAGCAATATCGTGAACGAATAACAAAATGACAACAATCGCGATGACGGTAAGGATCAAAGGATAACGAGGGACTCCAAACGGATTCAAAATTTGGAAGGATTCTGGCATTTCTCCATCTCTTGACATGATAAACAAAAGCGAGACAAGAGCTACTATGGCAGTATTGACAGCCGAAAGCAGTAACACGCCAAACGCAATACCGACAACAGATCCGAAAAGATAGCCTAGGGATACTCCACCCCAATAATGAGTGACAAAGTATTGACCCATGTAACGAAGCATGGCATCTCGAATTGGTGTATTTTCAGGGCTGAGCACTTGATTATCTACCACTCTTAGATGAGGGAGGGCCCCCATCATGAGTCCAAAAAAAGCAGTAAAAAAGCAAACCTCTATCATGACCAGAAGGATGGCCCGCTTTGAGATTTGATGGACAGAAGGATGCTCTTCGCTACTTCCAGGATCCAGTCTCATAACGCCTGTCGCATTGGCAATTGATTCAATTCCTGATAAAGCCACAATGATTCCAACAAAGTGATCCCAATTGTTCCAGAATCCTGGCTCTAAAGGCCGAATATGGTGCATGGCCTCTCCTACAAAAGGCAAAGACAAAACTCCCAAAATGACGACAATGATCACAGTTGCAACAGCGACTACTAAGGCAAGATTGCCCGAACTGCGCGGTCCAAAATAATTGATGATTCCAATTACAATAATTGCACTAATTGTCCAGTAAACAGGCTGGGAAACCCCTAAATATTCAAAACACGATAAAGCACTTAGAGCAGCCGTCACAAGATAATCGGCCAAAAGAAAAAAGGCTCCAATTAAAGCTAAAACTTCGGAATGTTTGCGTGCAGAAGCATAAACTCCTCCTCCTGTAGGACTGAATTTGCAAATGGAAATATAGTTCAATCCTACGATGAGCATTAAAATTGAAACAGCTGCAATCAGCCAAAAAGAGCTATATCCTGCAAGAGCAAAAGCCAAGCCAATGACATAAGCCTTGCTTGTCCCCCAATCGCCATATAAAATTGCTGCTGCTTGAAAGACGTTGACATTGCGGGGTCTTTGGGTAGAAGTCTTTAACACTCTGTCTCGCTTGATAATGGTAATAGCAAAATCCGTCTCTCATCATATTGAAAGTCAAATATTGATTTAAAGTAAATTTTAAAATAAATTTTTTGAAAACGGATGGAGACATCAAGCACAAGAACGTATTCATCTGAATACGAATAGCAAGTTTTGACAACATGGGGGCGATGCTTGGAGCATGTCTTAAAGACTTTCAATAAACAAATACTACTTATTAGTCTACAAGGCTTTCAGAGCATATGTGAGGGCTAAGACCCACCGTCACCGCGAGCCCTCACATAGAGTCTAGAATAAGGGACGCAGCGATTGAATACAGTTTCAATCAACATTTTAAGCTACATCCCTAATGCGACCAATGGCTAAAAATGCGGGCCAGGTCATGATAGGTTAGGAAAATGAAAAACCCAACCAACAATAAAGCGAAAGGAATAATGAGTTTTTCAAGAGTCTTAGATTTTAAACGTTTTCCGGTAATAAGTTCATAGAGAGCAAAGCAAATTGCGCCACCATCCAAAACAGGCAATGGCAATAGATTTAGAACACCCAGGTTTAAACTAATCGCGCCTAACCAAAATAAAGATTCTTTTAGACTGACCATCGAAGTATCATGAACCACTTGGACAATGCCAATAGGCCCGCTCATCCATTTGGGATTCAAAGAACCCGTAAAAAGAGCTTTCAATGTATGCCAGATTTCTTCAAAAACTTTAGTGAATAGCGAAAACGGATTGGGATTATATTGAACACGTTCATCTTGAACAGAAGGCAATCCCAATAAAAGCTGTTTATCGCGATTTTCTAATAAATGGCGCGCTTGCGCTCTCTTTTCAGGGTCATCAATATTTTCAATTTCACGTGCTTGCTCGCGAATTTCATCTTGTAAGCGCGCCTGGCTTTCAACACTGAGTTGGAAATCTTTGCGCATTTTAGGCACTACAGCATTTAACAAGATGAGATTGTTAGAAGATTGGGGTGTTGAACTCGTTCCAATGCCAATTTTAGAAATTAACAGCTGCAGGTCTTCCCATTTATATTGTTGATCAAATAAAGCATCTGCCTGTTGCCAAGAAGGAATGCGAGCTAGCTTCGGATCGCGTTCCACAATAATATTGACATGTCGCTCTTGAAGGTTGGAAAGAATTTCATAAGAATGATGAGAAACTGGAATGCCGTCGACAGCCAAGATGCGATCTCCTTCCTCTAGAGGCAACTCAAGCAACGAAAAAGGATTGGATGGAAAAGCTTCTTCTTCTCTTTCTTTATCTATAAATTTCAGCCGATTCTCAACGACTCCTTCATTATTGAGATGATAAGGAATGTAATAAAGCTTTTGAATTTTGATTCCATTGAGCTGCGCTTCAAATTGCCAATCAATAAGCTCTTCTCTTATTTCTGAATCGAGTTTTAGCTCTTCTACATGTACACGTGGAACACGGCGTAGAAAAATGTCTTGTCCTCGTTGAACAGTCAGCAAAGCTTTGGCATCATTGAGAACATAAGCTAATTCCTGAATAGAATAAATAGGCAATCCATCGACCCAGACAATGCGATCACCATATTCAATGCCACTTTCTTGCATGGGCGAACCCTCTGGCAAAGAATTTTCTGAACCATTAGATTGTCGGTTGTAAATGACATAACTTGCAGGCTGCAAAACACCTGCAGTTAAAATATCTTTATCTAACGCAGTTGGGTGAGGATAAGGCTTGACTATATAAGTAAAGGGCGTTTTTCCCTTAGTATGAAAATTGACATGAAATCCTTTAACTTCAATATCGCCATGTGAGGTCATAGGAGCTGAGAGATGGTCTTTTGAACTTTGAAAATGTTGGCCATTATAAGCCATTACCTCATCTCCAGGGCGAATGCCCTTGATATAAAGCTCCGATTTTGGATCAATCCAACCAATTTTATGAGTATAATCACTAAAGTTTTTTTCTCTTCCGCCTATGCTCCAAAGAACTCCGAAAGCTAACAAGGCAAAAATGATATTGACTAAGGGTCCCATCAGGGCAACCTTGATGCGATCTAACGGCCGTTTTCCGAAAAAGCCATCTTGGATCTCATAAAGATCGCGTTGATCAGAGGTGTCCATGCCCGCAATTTTGACATAACCTCCAAATAACAACCATCCAATTTGCCAACGTACGCCATCTCTTATCCATGAGTAAATCGGTTTTCCAAATCCTATTGAGAATGTTTCAACGCGCATTCCTAAACGGCGAGCCATATAATAATGACCAAGCTCATGAATAAAAACTAGAAAGCTTAATCCCAAAATAGCAAAAATGATATACAAAATACTGACAAGCGTCATAAAACCCTTTAAATCCTTGATTAACCTCTTACTGCTTCAAATTTCGTAGCCTCTTCTCTTGCTTGAGCATCTACGGCCAAAATATCTTCCAATGCTTCTATAGGTTGAACCTGATGTTGACTCATGAGTGACTCAAGTTGAATCCCAATTTCGCTCCACCTAATCTCCCCTGTCAAAAAACGCTGCACTAAAATTTCATTCGCGGCATTCATGTAACAAGGCAAACTTCCCCCTTGACGAATGGCTTCATAAGCCAAAGCCAAGCATCGAAACTGAGTGAGGTCAGGTTTGCAAAACTCTAATTTCGCATGCTTCATAAAATCAAAAGGTTTGAGCAATCCAGGATAGCGATCTGGATAAGTCATCGCATACTGGATAGGCACTATCATATTTGGCTCGCCCATTTGCGCCAGCATCGAATAGTCAGAAAACTCCACTAAACTATGAATAATGCTTTGCGGATGAATCATCACCTCGATTTTATCGGGCTTTACATTAAATAACCAGCAAGCTTCAATAACCTCTAAGCCTTTATTCATTAAAGTAGAAGAATCAATAGTGACCTTCGGTCCCATCTTCCAAGTTGGATGATTCAAGGCTTGTTCAACTGTGACATGCTCTAGCTGTTCCCGTGTCCAATGACGAAAAGGACCTCCAGAGGCAGTCAGTACAATTCGATTCACGGACTCCCTCTTTTCTCCTTTTAAGCATTGAAAAATGGCGCTATGTTCACTATCAATGGGAATCAGCTGAACTCCGCACTCTTTCACTAGCCGCATGACAAGTGCTCCACCTGATACGAGAGCTTCTTTATTTGCCAAGCCAATTTCTTTGCCTGCTAAGATCGCTTCAACTGTCGGTTGCAGACCCAATGTCCCGGCAATAGCTGAGATCACCATTTGAGCCTCTTGACAGGCAGCCACAGCTTTCAATCCTTCCATCCCAGCCACAATTGTTTGACCAGGTAGACGTTTTTGCAATTCATACGCTTTTTCAGGATTGAAGACTCCTATGATTAAAGGATGAAACTCGCGCGCTTGTTGCTCCAATAAATCAATATTCTCTCGAGCAGCCAAAGCGACGACTCGAAAACAGGATTTTAAATGGCGCACGACATTTAATGCGTTACATCCAATAGAGCCTGTACTTCCTAAAATAGCAATCTGTTTCATGACAAAAATCAGGTAAAATATTTTACTAGTATAACATGTAAAGTGAAAAAGTCAACATGAACAACTAATCAAATTCTTTTTGCCTAACTAATTATATCTATCAAAGAGAATCCAAAAACTGAAATTCGAGCTCTGGCTCAGCCCAAATGCAAAAACTCATATGACAGAGTCTTATTATAAGTTAAACATCCTATGCTCTTCCTTCCCTCCCTTTTTCGTTTGCTAAAGCTCTCCTTCATAATAGGCTCCTCTAAAGATCCCAATTCTATTATCCTTATGCACTTTTAAACCCCTTCATTTCCATTTAATAAATCATTAGTTAATTATTTAAATAAACATAAATAAAACAAAACTTTTAATAATACTTATTTATAAACAAAATATTTGATATAATAATTAATTGAAGGGTTAGTTAAATTAATAAAATCAAGATGTCATTTTATGAACTCTGATTCTAAATATTCTTATTTCCCAGGACCTATCTATTCTAATGAGACGATAGAGTATAGGGAAGTTTATAAAACACGAGAAGAGGAAGTTTTAGCAAAAACAGCAAACAAGACAGAGAAGAGTGTTGAAAATCTTCCTCAATTTGTTGAAATTGGGCGCGGAGCAATTAAAATTGTTTGGGTTAAGCGATCTAAAATTAAGCCTTCGGAAGAGGCAGGGAAAAAACCTTCTATTCATAGTCAAAGTGTTTACTACACAGCAATGTCTTCGCTTTTCAAAGGCGCAACAAGAGAACTTCAATCAGAGTTTGAAAAGATGTCAACCATCGCTCATAAACTGAAAGAAGTTGAAGAAGGAAGTACGGCTCATTTAGCTGTTGAAGGCAAGGAGATGAAAGACACTAAGCGAATTAATGCAGACTACACACTCAAAGTCGAAAGAGCGTCGACAGATTTTGAAAAAAAGTTACTTAAAGAAATGTCTTTTCGAGAAAGGATTCGTTTTGGAAGTCATTTTTTAAATGGCTTGTCCAATCTTCATCGCGTGAATTATACGCATGGTGATCTGAAACCAGAAAACCTTCTGATTTATGAAAAAGAGCAACAAAGTTCTCTTAAGCTCGCCGATTTTGGCAAGGCAAAGGAACTTAATGGTGACGACACGACAATTTATTCGGGTAATCTGCGCTATGCTCCTCCAGAGGGAATGCAAAGTAAAAAGGGAGATGTCTTTGGCGCTGCTTTAATTCTTATCCGCGATTTTGAAGAAGGGTTTTTAACCACTGACAATCCTTCTTTGATCGATATCAAAAGTGAGGATATGGATATGCAGGCCTCTCCAAATTTGCGGGGGGTTGAAAAGTTTGTCGTTGAAAATAAGGCATTTTTAGCTTGTAATGAAGGATTCAATTTTAATGTCATCAGCCGACGTTTAAGAATGCCATTGCTCTCACAAAGTAATCAAAAGAAGCAAGTTGACGAAATTCATCAATATATTGATACTTTACAAGGCCACTTGGTACAACAGAATCACCTTCAACCCTCTCAAATTGAAGCTTTTTGCAATCTATTAAAAAATATGACCGATGTGGATCCCAATACACGACTTTCTACAGAGGAGGCAGAAAAGCAGTATAATGAAATTTTCCAGGAAAATTTATAGATCTCTTTAGGATGCAGATCATCAGGCAAAAAAAATAAATGAATAAAATGGAGCATACCACCACACCCGAAGTGGATAATGCCATTCCGTATACAGTTAGAATGTGGCGTGTGATTGCGACTCCTATCAAAGAACAAAAGCTTCCAATTCCAACAGCCCATATCAGCATGATTTTGAGACGCTGAGTCAATAAGCGAGCTGCAAGAGGGGGTCCTGTCATAAAAGCCAAGACTAGCAAAACACCCACTGCTCGAAAAGAAGTAATCGTTGTTGCCGATACTTGAGCCATGAGTAAGTAATTAAATAAAAGGGGAGAAAATCCCATCGCATAGGCTAAAGCTGGATCAAAAGTTGTTAGCTTAAATTCTTTAAAAAAAAGAATAAACAGAAAAAGATTACCAGCAACGATGACGTAAACCCAAAATAAGTCACTGATATGTAGAGCATCGGCATTTCCCATGACGGCTTCAGTGCCGATATGCGCATCACGTGTTAGAATAGTCACTAAAATCACCCCTAAAGCAAATAAGCTTGTAAAAACCAATCCTGTGCTCGCATCTTCTTGCAGCTTAACTGTTTTGATCAAAAATTCTGTTAAAAAAGCGGTAAAAAAACCGGTTATGAGTGAGGCAAAAAGTAGGATTTGCATAGGGGCAATATAAGAGAGGGAACCTTTTTCTTCATGATGTGAAGAAAGAGAGGTCAAAAAAAAAGCTAAAACAATTCCCATAAGAATAGTATGTGAAAGCGAATTAGCGAGCATCGTCATCCTGCGCAAGACAAGGAAAGTTCCTATAAGAGCAGAGGAAACTGCTACTCCCATCAAAACAAAAATTTGGATTTCATCCGAAGCCAGCTGTTGAAAGGAAAGTTGACCTGTGGCTAAAGCTCCCATGCGTTGTATAAAAAGTAGGATAAATCCCCAAAAGCTCTGCCCATGATAGGGATTAAAAAATGGGGCTTCAGCGGGCATGAAATCCCTCCACGCGCGCTGGAATAGGCTGTTGGTGAGGATCTTGCTTGGGATCCTTGAGTAATAAAGTCAGTTCATGCTCTAATTCTGGAGTCAAAATATGCTCCATTTCTTCTGCATTGCGATGGACTCGCTCTCCTCCCATTCCCAAATAATTGGCGAGATAGACTTCCCATAATCGATGCAAGCGAACAATTTTCGCTGCACGATACTGACCATCAATGGTTAAATGATAAAAACGATCCTTTTTACGTTCAATCCATCCATTTTGAACCATACGCCAAAGAAGAAATTTCAAATAAAAATAAGACATCGTTTGATATTTTGCAATTTGCTCTAAGCTAACAGTTGCCTGCGGATCGATGCGCCATATGGCTTTTAAGATATTTTCACAAATACAAAGATAGCGAAAACGGGCAATGCGCCAAAGGCGCACGAGTAATCCCCTTTCTGGAGCAAAAAGAAGCGCTCCTATACATAGAGTGGTTGCCACAAGGACAATCATGGGTCCGGTAGGCAAAATAATGCGCGCTGCCGGATAGGTTTCCGCCAAGAGTTCCGTAAGTTGCACAGAGAAGTAATTGCCTAAAAAGCCGCTTAACATGCCAAAAAAAGCCGCTAAGAGTAATAAAATGGAAAGGCGATTGGTAAATTGCCGTGCTGCGACAGCAGGAGCGATCAGCATAGCTGACATGAGAACAACGCCAACAGAACGAATGCCAATAATGACGGCTAAGGCAACGAGGATAAATAACAGCATATCGATGGATCGCACATGAATGCCAAGACTTTTGGCGTATTGTCGATCAAATGTCATCACTTGCAATTCTTTATAAAAGAGGAAAATGGTGACGATGACAATGAAAGCCAATATGCCATAAATGGCAATATGGATATCAGTCATGGTGGCTGCTTGACCATACAGATAAGTCAATGCCTGCTTATAAAGCGAAGTGAAGGTAAATTGGACATCGCTTGTCAGGGTCAGTCCAACGCCAAAGAAGGTGGAGAGCACAAAGCAAAGGGCAGCATCGCTTGGCACACGCATACGCTTTTCTAAAAACTGAATGGTCCATAACCCACCCAACGCAGTGATAAAAGCTCCGCTTAATGCCAAGATCGACAAATGAAGCTCTTGACTTTCATGGACAGACAACATGCCTGCCACTAAGACGCCTAAAATCACTCCAGGATAAGCAGCATGAGAGAGTGCCTCTCCAATCAAAGACTGTTTACGCAAAAAAACAATGACACCCATTAGACTAGCCGCCAAACACATCAGCATACATCCAAGGGTAGGAGCTCGTAAAATAGGATCTATAAAGAATGAAAATAAGCTTTGCGCTATCATCATCTTTATCCCTTGAAACCTGTTTGCTTTTGTTGAGACAATTTTAGAGCTTTATCGAAGAGAGCATAGCTTTTGCCATACGTTGCATTGAGGTAATCAGGTGTAAAGCATTCCTTGATTGGCCCATAAGCAATCAAACGCATATTTAGCAGAATGACCCAATCAAAATAGGTTTCTACCGTATTAAGGTCATGATGCACAACAAACACTGTTTTTCCTTTTGCGCGCAATTGTCGCAGTAGCTGAACAATCACCATTTCCGTGGCCAAGTCCACTCCAGTAAAAGGCTCATCCATAAAATAGACATCTGCTTCTTGTAACAAAGCACGTGCCAGAAAAACACGTTGCTGCTGCCCGCCTGATAATTGGCTAATTTGGCGGTGAGCATAATCTGCCATTCCTACAAGATTTAAGTAATGATCAGCGGCTGCCCAATCTGCCTCGCGAGGAGAGTGTAAAAGACCTAGTCGTCCATAGCGTCCCATCACGACAAGATCTCTTACTGTGACAGGAAAATCCCAATCGACAGATTCACGCTGAGGAACATAAGCAACGCTTTGACGCACGCGCTTCAAAGGCTGCCCAAAAAATTCGACTTTGCCCGCCATAGATTTGACCAATCCTAAAGCAGCCTTAATAAGCGTACTTTTGCCAGCTCCATTGGGTCCTACAATGCCGACTAAAACGCCAGCGGGAATTTTCAATGAAATGTCCCATAAGACAGGCGTTTTATCATAATTGACCGTTAGTTGATTGATTTCTAAAATCGCTTGATTAGATTGCATTTTGAACGTTATTCTTGCTTGTTGAGATCTGGATCCATATGCTTCGACAGCGTATGAGCATTGTATAAAATCATTTTGAGATAAGAATCCCCTTCCGATCCCGACTGCCCCATCGCATCGCCATATAAAGCACAACAAGCAATTTGGACATCAAGTCCTTGCTCTTTACCCGCTTGTACAATTTTGCGAATGGAGTCGCGGCTGACATTGGATTCAGGAAAGAGCAGGCGAATGTCATGGCGCTTAAGATGTTCAATAATCGATTTAATGTCAGTTGCACTCAATTGACTCTCAGGCGCCAATCCCTCTGGCGCTGCAAACCGCTTTCCCCATTCTCCTGATTCTATTTCTCCATCCTCTGAGAGATAGGCACGAGCAAAATAATTAAACGCATCATGACTGGTCACTAAATAGCGTTTAGAAGCAGGCACTTGGTGCATCACCTCTTTGACTTGCTGATGGACTTTTTCGATTTCCGCCTGGAGTTTTTGTCCATTAGCTTGGTAATCAGCTTCATGAATGGGATCTTGTCGGCTTAGTGCGTTGACTATGAGGGGCACTGTCTTCGCAAAAAGTGCCATATCCATCCAAAAATGGGGATCTCTTTGCCCATGCACGTAAATGATCAAGCCAGGCTCCTGCTGCGCAACTAAATCTCCCAAAGCAATAGCCTTGGGATTTTTCAGAAGATAGGTATGCAAGCTTGGTCCATGCTCAAGACCTAATCCATTGTAAAAAATAAGCTGTGCAAAAGCCAATTTTTCATCATCGCCTTTCACTAATTGATAAGAATGAGGATCAAGTTCTCCTTGAATGAGGGCAATGCTATCCACATGATCGCCTCCCACTTGTTTGACTAGATTATCGATGATGGCCGTTGTGCTAAGAACCTTGACTTTGCCATTATTTTGAATCCATTGTTGAAAATGAGCCTGGCGCTTTTGATGCTGATCGAACGAACAGCCACTAAGTATGAAAAGCACACTAAAAAAATAAAAAAAATACTCAATTTTCCTGAACATGTTTATTCCTATTTCATCATCTTGCGAAGTCTATCAAAAGTATAGATACCTGTTGAACACCCTGAAGTGAATTGGATGCGCAGCCCATAACGACCAATGCTGCGAATGAAAACCGCACGTACATCATCAGAAACCATTTTAGAATCCAATAAACGCTTACCCGTTATTTCATCTGTACAATGCGCACACGGACATTGTCTTTGCAAATCACAAAGACGGAAGTCTTGAATCAGTCCATCATTCCATTGAATTGAAAAAGTCTCATTATTTTTCTGCCAAATTTGTCTCAAAAATAAAGGGGAATTCATGGAGTCATCTCCTTCCAAATTAATTCGAACGAACCTAATCCTTGTTCCTTTTCTGCCTTTAAAGCCGCTACATGCTGCACAAGTTGCTTGGCGAGCTGTTGAAAAGCGCGCGTAACGGGTCGCTTAGCTTCTGGATCAAGCGCCAAAAGGGAGTGTCCCTCATCTCCACACGCACACAAGAAGGGATCAAGAGGAATATTTCCCAAAAAAGGAGCGCCAGATTCAAAGGCTAAACGCTCGCCTCCTCCACGGCCAAACAAATAAACGGGCTCAGTTTCTTCAGTCGCTTGGTAATAGCTCATATTTTCAATAATGCCAATAATAGGCACCTTAACTTGCTCAAATAAAGAGATTGCCTTACGCACATCAAGCAGAGCCACCTCTTGTGGAGTTGTGACCATGAGAGCTCCTATCAAATGCGCCTGCTGGCTTAAAGTCAATTGAACATCTCCTGTCCCTGGTGGAAAGTCGACTAATAAGAAATCAAGGTCTCCCCATTGAATATTTTTAATAAAATGAGCAATTAGACTATTGGCAATCGGAGCACGTACGGCATTTGCTTCTCCTTCTTTGTGGAAATAAGCCATTGAAATCATTTTAATTCCACGACACAAGGCAGGTTGAATCAATGTCCCCTTTTGAGAAGGCAAGCGATCTTCTGGCAACATCTTTCGAATGGAAGGACCATAAATATCAGTATCCATAATTCCTATTCGATATCCCTGAGCCTGCAAAGCCAATGCTAAGTTAACCGTTACAGAGGATTTCCCTACTCCCCCTTTTCCCGCTGCAATTGCCACTACAGCTTGCACGTTAGCTAAAGAATTTAAAGTTAAAGGAGACTTCTGATCCTTTTGATAAATAGGCAAAGGCATAAGACAATATCCTGATTTTAGATTCTCTGAACCCTATCCAATATTTTTTCAATTAAGAAAAACATTTTAATCGATTTAAGGTTTGATTGACCAGAGAAAGTTGTTCTTCAAAATTATCTAAGCCGTTCCGGATGAATGCTGACTTGTTTATTGAACTGGATAATAAAGATTAGCATCTTAACGAAGTCTATATCAAGTCTATACAAACGAAAAAATAGAAAAATTGAAAGAAATTCTATATCCTTAATACTTAAGTTTAAATGCAATAATTACTTCATCATTAATTTTATGTCTTTACCAATTCAATCTTTTTGATTTGATATAGATTAGATCACTTTCCCTGTTAATTATATGAAAAAAAATTAAATTGTTAGAGGAAATGCAATTTCCGATTATTTATCTTGCAAGAAAATATATAATTTCTTAAATTTTCCTTAATAAATAAAGAGCGGCAATAAATAGTGTGATAGAGAAGCAGCCAGTGAAATAGCTATAATGATATGATTTTGAGTAGATTGGAAAATTTTTTCTTCTAAAAATGATTTAAACTTTGATTGGAAAGAATGATCTAAATCTAGCTTAAAAGCATATGTGGGGGTGCTAAACGACGGCTTAAGCTCTCTTTAATCATTAAAGATTACAAATTCAAAACGCAAAAATAAAGATTATTGCTGTTTTTGAGGGATTAATATAGCTATCGCCAAATTAACAGCAAAGCAAGCGGAAGAAGATTGTTATAAGCTTGTGACAAGAGTCTGTAAACGGAATGATAGCTAAATGTAATGAATGCATTGATGAACGGTAACGATGGCGTTACAAGTATTTAAGAGACAAGTTTAACAAATTAAACTTATCAGTAGGTTCTTACAGGGAAGTAAAAAGAACCAAAAATTATTAAACCAAGATGTTAGTAGAGGAAAAATGGATAACAAACAATTAGAACATTTGATTCAGTCAGCTGTTAAAAAGGTTGGTGGAAAGAAAGAAAATGACATTTGTCATTATTTACCAGTCGCAACGGGTGGGTATATCCATCATTTTACCATGCGTAAAATGAAAACGGAAGATCCTCAACAATTAGCTGAATTAATTACAAAATATATTATTAACACAAGTCACCCACAAGACGTGACTCCAAAGCCTCGTGCAGCAAGGGGCTCGCGCAAGCGTCGTGACCTTTTCACATTTTCTAAGCAAGACTTAGAAAGAATGTTGAATATGGCGCGATTGGCAGGCGATAAAGACATGATTCGCAAATTAACACCTAAAAAAGATTTAAGAACAATTAAGCGCGAGCTTATTTCTTCTATTCGTCATGGCAGAATTGAGCCTGAGCTTTGGAACATGTATGTCGAAACAATGACAAGCCAAGCCGCGGCAACTGTTAATGGTGTCACTGTAACAGTCTAATAAGAACGATCTCTTGTTTCATCAGCCTTGATGCTGTCTTGTATCGAGGCTGATTTGTATATAGACCAAGGCTTTCATGCATCCTCATTTTCTTGCGATTCCCCTCCCCTCAATGATTCGATCAAGATTGGCGTCTTTCTGTTATGGATTGCCCCAAGTGCGTTGGGTAGAAGAAGAGAATTTTCATTTAACATTGCGCTATTTCGGTCCTCTAGCAGATCCTGCTGTGGCCGCAATTCATGAGTGTTTACAAAATCTTTTTTTCCAGTCTTTCCCTCTTATTTTACAAGGAATGAGTCATTTCCCTAGCAAGGGAAACGGGGGTATTCTCTGGGTTGGCGTAGCCCAAAATCCTCATTTAAGCTCGTTAAGAAAGGCTATCGATCGTCATTTAAGAGAGCTTAATCTTTCAATTGAAACGCGCTTTTCTCATCCTCACATCATACTTGGACATTATGAACGTTTAAATCCGCAAAGATTAGGAGATTATCTTACCGCACATGCTGACTACCAATCCTTGGCTATGGAAGTCACCTGCTATCTTTTGATGCGTTCATTTCAAACCTCCAAACGCATGATTTATGAAACTCTTTACCATTATCCTGCGTCCTTGCTTGCAACAGGAGAAGATTAATATCTAATATTTTGTATTTTTTATTTTATTTTTTATGTTTTAATCTTATTGATTTTATCTTTTGCTCAACCCATTTGAAGTATTGACCACACTCATAACCGATGTATGAAGTTATAGCAATGATGGGGATGGCAAGACGTACAATCTCAAATATTGTCTAAGAATTCTAGTAGTTTGTTATATTATTTTCCTTCTATTTTAAATTCATTTGGCTTTTTAAAAGAGATTCTTTTAACTGATGGCTCAAAATCCAGGGTATTTTTTACTAAAAATATTTGACACTGGCAGCCCTTCAGGCTGCATGACACAACTCACTCATACCCAAGGGCTAGGGTGTTCATTTTGTGCAAAAAATGAGCTTTATTTTTCACAATAATTGGCATAGTTGAATTGAAGGTCGCATGTTTATGCCGTCCTTTCAGGACTCGATGTCTTTTTGATAGAACCCAGGCCTCCGCTTCGCTGCGACCTGGGCTGTAACATGGCGGCCCTTCAGGCCTTAACAAGAGATGTTTAAGTCCCTCTTCTATAGTCCCTAAATCATCTTTTTGTTAAGGCCTGAAGGGCCGGCCCTTCAGGCCTTAACAAGAGATGTTTAAGTCCCTCTTCTATAGTCTCTAAATAGTTTTTTGTTAAGGCCTGAAGGGCCGTCATGTTACAGCCCAGGTCGCAGCGAAGCGGAGGCCTGGGTTCTATTATTTTTAGTAAAAATACCCTGGCTCAAATAGGCAAAAGCTCATGTGACAGAGTTAGAGTACCCAGGTGAGAACAAGGACTTAATACCTGCGAGGCATTAAGTCCTTCTGAGTTAAGAAATGCTTACGCATTCTTGACAGCAGTCTCACCATTGTGCTGTTGCACTTCGCGATTGTGAAAGTAGAGCATGACAGGAGAAGCGATGAAGAGCGAAGATAAAGTTCCAATCACAACTCCAATCGTCATCACCAGCGAAAAAGCAAAAATGGATTGCCCTCCTAACAAGACGAGAGTCAATAGAACAAGCAACGTTGTGCCCGATGTCATGACTGTACGACTCAATGTCACATTAAGAGCATGATTGATGATATCTTTAAACTTCATGCGTCGTAAAATCTTGATGTCTTCACGAATACGATCAAAGACAATAATCGTATCGTTCAATGAATAGCCGATGATAGTCATGATCGCGCCAATCACTTGTAAGTCAATCTGTACGGGAAAACCCATGGCATGGAAAAGAGCCAAAATACCTAAGGTAATAATTACGTCATGAATTAAACCAGCAACTGCACCCACTGCATATTTAAACTCAAAACGGAAAGTAATATAGAGCAGAATAGAGATCAACGCTGCTCCCAAAGCTAAGATGGCATTGTTTCGCATAGCATCTGAAAATTGACCGCTCATGATGGTCCAATTCTTTTGCAAACTGCTCAATTCCGAAGGAGCAACCTTCAAATTGCTAGATTGCAATGTGTCTACTACCCAATTAAGGCGGGGATCGCGTTGATATTCGTAGGTATAGGGCCCTTCCGCTGAATTCACATCGGTCATTTGATAGAAAGGATGTCCCTTTTCATCCATGCTAGTTCCCAACTGAATGCGCAATTGATTAGGACGGCTGAGCTCACGCACTTCAAAGTCACGGCGGGAAGCACCATGATCTAGGAACGCATTGATGGCTTCTAAGCGATAATCAGGATGACTAGACTGCTCTTCTAAATCAACTGTTAACGAATAGCCTCCTGTAAAATCCATCCCAAAAATGGTTTTGCGCTCTTCAATCAGGAAGAAAGTCCCAATCGTCATGAGAATCAAGGAAATCACAAATGCTTTCTTGGCCTGACCTAAGAAGTCAAAGTGTGTCTCTTTCAAAAATTGCGCCATTGTCAACTGCTTATGCTCTGGATTGCGTACCCAGCCTGCAAAGAAATAGCGAGTCATGAATAACGCTGTAAACATTGAAGAGATAATTCCAATGATTAACGTCACAGCAAAGCCCTTGATAGGTCCTGAATCGAATTGAATCAAGATCAAAGCCGCAATCAGTGTGGTAATATTCGAGTCAATAATGGCACTGAAAGCTTTACGATAGCCTGCCTGGATTGCAGAAGCTATACGTCCTGAAATTTTAAATTCTTCGCGTACTCTTTCAAAAACCAGAACATTAGCATCAACTGCCATTCCAATGGTCAATACAATACCCGCAATTCCCGGTAGTGTTAAAGCAGCACCTAGGTTTTGCAATACGCCCCACATGATCAAGATATTTAAAAGCACAGCGCAGGAAGCGACAACCCCGGCAAAGCGATAATACCCTACCATGGCGACCACAACCAACGTCAAGGCAACAAGAGAAGCAACAATTCCTTTCACGCGCTCTTCATGACCTAGTTCTGGACTAACGTTTTGTTCTGATAGAATGCGCGGCGTAAAGCTCAATGAACCCGCTTTTAAATCAGCAGCCAATTGATTGACTTCTCGCTGAGAAAAGCGTCCGCTAATTGTTCCGCCATCACGCAAAGCAGCATTTAAAGAAGGCGCAGTAATGATGCTGCCATTCAAAATAACCGCCATTCGCCAGCCGCGACCTTGTGAATAAATTTCTTTTGGCGTTCCGGCAATGCGGTCTTCAGCAAATTGAGACGTCCATGTATAAAAATCATCACGAGGACTGCCATTGCCCTTATCTTGCGAACCCTCATAAGAGCGTTTGACACCAAAACTTAAGATATTTCCTTGACTCGCATCATAGCCAGCATGAATGTTTTCTAGACTTGCCCCTTCTAAGGCATAGTGATGGAAGACAATAAGAAGTGGATGAGTTTGATTCTCCCATTCAGCAGCCTCATCTCCTCTATACATCGCCACAGCAGAAAGCGTATCATCAAAAGCTGAGCTGACAGCGCGATCTTTTGGATTTGTCAAGCGAAATCCATTATCATAAAGCAACTTAGCGTTATCGCTGCGCGGACGCAAACTGCCTGAAAGCAAAGACTCTCCCCCAAGGTGCTGCCAAGCAATTTCATTGATGGCATCAATGTCTTTGCGATTCGTGACGACTGCTTCATTCCAAACATCTTGGAGAAATTGATTGACAGCAGAACTTAACGTTGCGTTGCGACTGCCAAATTTTTCGTTGGCAATATGAAAATACATCGCTGATGCTTTGACCAAATCAGAAGCTGAAAGATTTTGTGAGCCGGGGAAATCTAACAAAATATTCGAATTTTCAATTCGGATCGTTCGCTCGGCAACTCCCATTTTATTGATTCGATTGTAGAGTTCATTGACAGCTTGGTTCAAATCTTCTGGATTTTTGACAGGACGTCCGTTTTGATCAAGCAACGCAATACGCACTGTTTTTCCACCCGAGAGGTCAAGACCCCATTTAAGAATTTTGCGATCATCGCCGCGGAAATACTTCTTAGCACTTAGCTTGAAGTTTTCCCAATAAACATTCTGGGTAGGAGCAGGCACTGTATAACGACTCGTCACGTTGATATCAACTTGAGCAGCCTGATAAGCCTCTTTCCATTTTAATAGATCTTCTTGAATGCGATCTTCAATTTTATTAATAGTCAAAATTCGCTGCTCGACATCGGAAAAGTCTAAAACAGCATAGCGCTTACTTCCCTTAACGCCAAAATCTTCACGCGTGGCCTTTAATAAAGAGCTATAATAGTCATTCAGCTCAAAAATATAATCTTTACTAAACTCCTTGGGCAGATCAAAAGTAGATCCTGAATAACCAATAAAGCCCATTTGCTGCAAAATGGTATTGAGTTGATTGAAATCTTGAATTAAAGCCTGGCTTTCAGGTGCTTCAGGGACTTCTTTGTATTTTTGCACAATCGCATCCATTCCCTTGGCAATCACGTAAATGGAATGATTGCGAAAGCCTGAAATTGGATGAGAGGGATACATAGCAGGTGCATAAACAACCAAGCCAAGTTTCTGATCTTCTGACTTTGCATTTTGATAATTTGCATAAGAGCGAATAGGATAAGCATCGCGCACAAGATCGGTTTGAGTGGGTTCCCAGGATAAAAGCAATTGATCCATCACTTGCTGGACACGCTTTTGAGCTAAATATCCTAAATTGAGAGTCAAATAGCTTTGGCTATTGCTCAAAGTATCGAGATTGACAACAAAAGAATCTTCGCTTGGCTTAAAAGTTTCATCTGTTAAACGAGCGATATAAGCAATGTCATTGATGATGAATTGATTCACCTTTTCTTTTATAAAAGCTTCTTTTTCTGTCTTACCTTCTTGAGAACGCAGCTTTTGCACATCATCGTAAAAATTGACTAGAATTTGGCTGCTATCCCAGTTAATGGTTAATCCTTTGATAAAGGGATGATAACCTTCGAGGTTGACAGTTTGGATCAATGCATCGGATTGCCCCTTGGCAAGCAACTCTTGAATTTGTTCAACTGTTAAAGGCTTCTTGCCATGTTGAAAATCGGCCATATTCTTGCGCAAGATATTGATGCTGGTCTCTAAAGCCTGAATCTGGTTGTTAAAAACAGCAAGTTCTTGTTCTTGTGACGCAGTGAGGGCTTCTCCAGCTTCTGTTTTGCGCAAAGTATCGCGCTGCTCTTTAATTTTCTTATTGATTCCCTCAAGTTTGGCAACAAATTTTTGAACGGAGTTTTGGCCTTCCTTAGGAGAAATTTGAGAGAAACTGGCATAATAACGCTTGGCTATGGGACTGTTTTTACCAAACACGCTATCTATATCGACAGCTTGTTTAGCTAGCGCAATGGCTGCCTCATCATAGCGTGAATCTTGAGCATGGTTGATCATTCCAACCATCTGGATCGCTTGCTTGCTTGGTCCGCCAATGGCTATAGCAATTTGCGTCACACGATCGTTAATAATATCACGATAAAGGTCGGCAATTTGCTGATCTTGTCCAAACTTGGGCGTGAATTGAAAAAGTTGATTCATTTCGCTTGAATCGAGTTGCATAGCAATATTACGTTGCACTAAGGCTTTGGTATTATCAAGTGAAGTGGATTCTGGACTCAACTCCAGCTGGGCGGGCACAAAAGAAATCAAAGCCCCCGCTCGGGGCAGAAACCGCTTAAATAAAGCGGTATCATTTTCATCTTTAAAGGAGACTTGAATTAATCCTGTATTCGCCGTTACAAGATCAATGGAAATGGGCTTAATGCCCAACAGACGACAGAATGACGCTAACCATTCTTTCGATTCAACCTCTAGTTGATTAACTCGCTCAATAATCGCAGAAGCCACATGCTCTGCTTTAGGAGAATCAATAGGAGCCGACAGAGGTTTAGAATAGAAAAAAATTGTCGGTAAAATATTGTAAAGCGTAAGGACTAAGACGGCAATAATGAGATAAAATTGCCAACGCTTCTGTTTTTCCATAGTATCATGTTTCCTTCTATGAGTGTCATTTTCCCCCTTTGCCGCATGTGTGCATTCCTAGCTAGGCAATTTCTCATGCTCGAGCGAAAACTTCCTGTGAGTGAATGTAAAGATAAAACAGAAAGCATAACAAATTATTAGGCATTCTGTCTACATAAAATCAAAAGGTCCAAGCTGCACAAAGCAAATAAAATGTTAAATAAAAAAAAACCCAATCTCTCTTGAGAGAGATTGGGTTTATCAAACGATGACTCATGTTTAATTAACCCGCAACAGCTGTTGCCTTCTCGCCCCCGCCCTGAGCAGTTGGAGGGTTTTGATGGGTAGTTAGCTTGTTAAATTGCTTATTTAATGAGCGAACAGCAACAATCCAAGCTGCAATGATGACCATGAGGATGACTCCAATGTAAGGTGTAATGGTAGCCAGTGTTCCCAATGTCATTAGACCTAACTGAATAATAGAGCCACCCGATTTTCCTAAACGAGCGCCTACCACATCAACGGCTGCTTTTCCTTTAACCTTAGATTCTTCATCCAATGGAATATAAGCCATTTCTTTAGTGGGATCAAATAAAGAGTACTTGGAAGACTTACTCATAATATTCTGAGCCGCACCAAAGAGGACAGCCAGAAATAAAGGAGTTGTGCCAATCGAAGCAATCAAGCCAGCAATGTTGCCTCTAAAGATGACAAAGACGAAAAATGCTATACCTGTAATGAGGAGGACAACAGGCGTAATCATAGCCGCAAATCCCCACCCCTTATTGCGAAGAACGTTACCGCCTACAAAAAGCATCATAAGAATTGTCACAAATCCAGTCACAGTAGAGAAATAGCCCATAAACGTGCTATAATCATTTTTGTCAGGATACTGCAATGCCACTTGACTCTTCCAAGTCACTTCCACTAAGTTAATGGAAATTCCATAGGCAATGACAAGAATAGATAGGCAGAGAAGATATTTTGAACTGAAAATAAATTTAAAGCTGTCACCTATAGACATTTTCAGTTTCTTTTTCTTACCAGATACTTGAGTAGGATCATAGAAACGGTTATCAGTTAAAACATAGCGATTAATCCACCAATAAGAAGCCATCACGCCAATCCCTGCAATCACTACCATTCCCATTAAATAATTCAATGAGATTTGCCAAGCATCGACATCAGCAGGCAACTTTTTGCGAATATCAGAAACATAAATAATTGCTGGACCAGAAACAAGTAAAGCAAGGTTGGCGCCCAAACCAAATAAGCTATAAAAACGCTTAGCTTCATTGACACGTGTAATATGGTTGGCAAAACCCCAGAATAATAGAGAAAGAACAACGCTTCCCCACAATTCAGCTAGAATATAGAAAATGGAATACATCCAGTTGTGATAAGCAGCGGCTAACCCTATCCATCCGCCAGGCAAGTAAGCTCTTAAAGCATTGGCAGATTCGGTCGGCAACAAAGCGTCTCTAGCGGGATACATAACAAAAGCAAATAAACCGAAGAAAATCACGAAAGGCAGGAGCGTGACATAAAATAGATTCTCTCGACTTAAGTTATTGCTTAATTTAGAATAGATAATCATGAAGAGAACGGCTGCGGGAACAACTCCAAAAGATTTTAAGAAAGGAATCGCCTCAGCACCTGCAGCTGTTACAATGAGCGTATCCTTAGTATCTCTTAAAATCGTATAATTAAATGAAATACAGAAAAACATGAAAAACATGGGAAGAAGTTTTTTAAGCTCATAACCATATACGGGCCATAAAAAAGCTCTCCATTTACCAAATTCCTGTTTGGCACCTTGCGACATATAAAACCTCAGACTAGTTTATTGTTTACACATTTTGATCATCACTTTGCTTTTTTTCAGCTATTTATGAAAAAAAACATTTCAAGAATCTAAATTATTAAGCCGGCTTGCTAAAAAAGCAAGTAAAAAATAGAGCGAGTCAGTTGAATTCAGACAATTAATCAAAAGAGATTGTTGTGTCAATTGAAAATAAAATCCAGCTTTTCTTGGATAAAGAGAAAAATATCAGGGAGTCAACACCCTTCTTCTTTATTAAAGTAACCGCTTAAATACTCATCTAATACCGCGCTTAACTCTTCCTCTGAAGGCACAGTACCCTCATCATCTAGTTGATTTGAACCATCAAGATCATCCTCTTTCATCAATATTTCCTCTTCTGCCTTAGCTATTACACTTTGATCCTGCCTTTTTCCTTGCGTCTCTAATTTTCCATTATTATCTTCCATTTCTTTTTGCTTGTTGCTAGATGCATCCACCACTTTCACTAAAGCAGAATCTTTTAGAGTCACTCGACGCTTTTGCCAAAAATGAGAAGCAACCCAATAAATTGCCCCTACTAGTAAAATGCCAATAGCCACACAACTAACTACCACCTTTACTCGATCCTGCCTAATGAAATCAGATGCAGGAGAAAAGAAAGAAATAGATCGAGATGAATTAACAAACATCTTAGCTCCTATTAAAATAACAATTAAAACACACAAATTTTAAAATAATTAGTAAATTTTGTCTATAAAAATATGATTTTTAAAAATAATCAAAGAATTAATTATGAAAAACCTGATAATCAAAGAATTTATTTTAATTATCTAATTTATTGGAATTAAGTACGACTTCTTGGGGTAAATGCATCATTTGACTTGACTTTGAGTGTCTAAAGACTACAATAACTAAATAAAGAAGTTAATGAAGTTCAATCTTCAATTGTTTCAGGGGGCAGGACCTACATGGAACTAAATTTCTGATGAATAGGGCGTGTTTTAGTCAAACGGAGAGAAAATTTGATGCATTCCAATGCTCAGGGCCAAGAGGATCCTATTTGGATTTATCCCCCTATAGAAAATGAATTAAAAGAAAGCATCATCAAGGAATTTAAAATTCATCCTGTCATTGCTCAAATTCTTGTTTCGCGAGGATTTCGATCTTTTGCACAAATCCATGATTACTTATATGCTAAACTTCCCGAATTGCATGATCCTTTTTTAATGGTAGAGATGCCTCAAGCTGTTGATCGTGTATGTCGTGCAATTCGAGATAAAGAAAATATTCTCATTTATGGCGACAATGATGTCGATGGGATGACAGGAACGACTCTTTTAACCGAATTTCTGCAAGATATTGGAGCAAATGTCTTTTTCTATGTGTCCAATCGAGGAACTTTGCGTCAAAGTTTGATTGTTGAGGCGCTTGAATATGCATTGATGAATCAATGCAAGCTTTTGATTACGGTAGATTGCGGCATTACAGCGGCGGTTGAAATAGCCAAAGTTGCCGCCCAAAATGTTGACGTGATCATTACTGATCACCATGAGCCAACAGACAAAATTCCCCACTGCATAGCGACGCTAAACCCTAAATTAGTCAGGAACACTTATCCTAATAGAGATTTAACCGGTGTAGGGGTTGCCTTTAAATTGGCACATGGCATTACCAATCAATTGACAGCCGAGGGTAAAATTCCTCCCAAAAAAATTGATCTCAAACGTTATCTTGACCTCGTTGCTTTGGGAACCATTTCCGATATGGGATCCTTATTAGACACAGAAAATCGCATTTTGGTGAGATATGGCTTACGTCAACTGCGTAAGGGAAAGCGCATGGGATTGTCAAAGCTTTTTTCCATTTGTGATGTCGATCTCAATGACTTGACAACCTTTATGATCGCTTCCAAGATTGCTCCAAGGTTAAATAGTTTAGGTCGCATTGACGATCCTCGCAAAGGGGTCCAAATGCTTTTAGTGAAAAATGCCGAGTTAGCTGAAAAAATGGCACTCGAACTCGATCTAAATAATATTGAGCGGCAAAAAATTGAGCGCACGATGTCCCTTGACGTTGATTCAACTATTCAAGAAAAACCTGAAATTTTGGCCAATAAAGCTATCGTCATGATTTCTGATAAATGGCATCCTGGTGTCATTGCCATTATTTCCACACGCATTTCAAAGCAATATAATCGCCCTACGGTCATGCTAGCAATTGATAAAGGCATTGGCAAGGGCTCTGTTCGTTCTATTCGCGAATTCCCCCTTCTCTCTACTTTAAAAGAATGCTCAGATATTTTGCTCAATTTTGGAGGGCATGATTTTGCTGCCGGATTGACTATCAAAGAAGAACGCATTGAAGAGTTTAAAAAACGCTTCATCGAAGTTGCCAATCAACAATTGAAAGATTCAGATGTCATGAGCAAGCTTCAGCTTGATGCAGAAATTAAATTTAGCGATCTCACCTTTGACTTTATGGAGTCTGCTCGATTGCTTGAGCCGTATGGGAATGAGAATCCTCAACCCATTTTGTATTGTGATGCTTGGCAAACATGGCCTCCCAAAGTTGTTGGCAAGACGCATCTCAAACTCTATTTAGAACAAAACGACCGTGTTTTAGAAGGAGTGGCGCTAGGAAAAGCTGCACATAGTGCCCAGCTTCGAAAGAAAAATCTCAAGTTACGCATTGCTTTTACTCCACAAATTAATAAATCAAGCATTCAATTACTCATTCGTGATTTTAAAATTTTGGAAGGGGACAATTCCATCCTTCAAGAAACTTCAGAGGCAGTTTCGAATGCAGACACTCCTCCTATTCTTTCTGAAAATCACTCAATTTAAGTACGCTCAACCATGGTCTCGCTTGATCAAATCATTGAAGGAGAAATTGAAACCATTGCCTTTGGCGGAGAAGGGATTTTGCGTTATCGAGGCCTTGTCGTCTTTGTTCCCTTTACAGCAATAGGCGATCGCATCACCTGTCGTATTACGGAAATTAAGCGATCTTTTGCCAAGGGAACATTGATCGAACTTAAATACGCCAGCCACTATCGTACAGAACCGAGCTGTCCCTATTTTGGCACTTGTGGAGGATGCCAGCTTCAACATTTGCAAGAACAGGCTCAACTTAAATATAAATTAAATTCCGTCACAGATGCGCTTAAACGCATTGGACATTTATCGATTCCTTCTTTTCCCATCATTCCAGCTTCAGTCAATTGGTCCTATCGTCGGCATATTACTTTGCATCTTAGACCCAAAAATGAAGGATTTGAAGCAGGCTATATTGCGCAAGATAACCAATCTTTGGTTGTTGTTCAAACCTGTCCTATTTTCAATGAACCCCATCATCCTATTATTCAACAAGTTCAAGAGTTGGTTCGAACAATTCCCAATCCTTTACAACAAGATGGGCGTGTTACGATCTTAAAAAATCACCGTGATCAATTTATTTTATCCTTTCAATTTGGCCCCAACTTTGCCATTCCTCTTAAAATTTTCCAAATGACCTTGCAACAATCCCCTTCTTTTGCCGGCATAATGGTGCAAACCCCAGAGGAAAATATTTCGCTAGGAGATCCTTACTGTGAGGAAAAATTAGAAAAACTCACTTTCCGCTTTTCCCCTCAAACATTTATTCAAAATCATCCCGAGCAAAGTACTAACATCTATCGTCAAATTTGCCAATTAGCTGGGCAATCTTTTCAACAACCCATCTTAGATCTTTATTGTGGATTTGGAATCACATCGCTTCTATTGGCTCAACAAGGACATCACGTTACCGGCATAGAGTATAATGCAGAGGCCATTCGTTTTGCTCAAGAAAATGCTGATTTCAATCACCTTAAAAATATTCACTTTTTACAAGGAGATGTAGAAAAAGTTTTACCTCATTGGCTCAAGACTGAGAAAGCAAACCTAGTCATTGTCAACCCTCCACGTCAAGGCTTGTCCAAAAGCGTGGTAAAAACATTGCTCAAAGCTCAAACAAACTCTCTTATCTACGTCTCTTGCATGCCATCCACTTTAGCGCGCGATTTAAGTGTTTTATGTCAAAACTATCAACTCCAGCAAGGATACGTGTATGATATGTTTCCCCAAACAGCACATGTGGAAACATTAGTTTATTTAAAAATTAAAAAAAAATAACCACCCACCTTTCATTTAAAGATATCAAATCGAAAGCGGGCGGTTATAACGATAAAAATTTAGCTTGCTTGACGGCGACGGTTTTTCTTCTGACCATGTTTTTCTTGATATTCTTTCATATCATCAGCATGAATAACCCACGCGGCCCCCTTGCGATGAGCCTTCAATAAACCAATACGCGTTGCGTAATAAATTTTTTGAGCAGGCACGCTTAACATTTGAGCCGCTTGATTCACAGAGAAATATCCCTTATGATTATCAAATAACAACTCACCGTTAAACACGGACTTAGAACGAGAATACTTCTGACGACGATACTCCTCTAAATCATCTAAATTAATTGTCCAACGTGTTGTCTCTTTAGTTGCTTTCAATTTGTTCAATTTGATAGCAACATAAATAGCTTGTCTGGTCACATTGTTTAGTTTAGCAGCTTCTGTAATGGAAACTACTTTTTTTTCTTCAGATTTATTCTGAGACATAGTTTTTACCTCCAAATTTATCCAGTGGATAAATTGTTTTGTTAATAAAATTTTAAATTTTTACGTCAAATGAAAAGATATTTTTACATAATAATAATTTTTAATCAAGCAATTTTACAAAATTTTTAATACAATAGCATCAGTGATTAACAATTGATAACTGATAAATTTATAATACTATTAATCAATGTTTATTAAAGATGCAAACTGGATAAAAAACAATTTTGCAATTATATCATTTCCAAATAACCTTACCTGAAAATCTATCAAATAAAACAATTGTACAACAATATATTTTAATAGGCAATACAATTTTAATTTTATTAAAAAAAAATCAAATAATAAAACTCTTTTCAGATAAGTCAATTTGGATTAAGATAGGGGAGAAGTTTAATTTAAACAATTTAAGGAAAAGGGATTAGCCTAATGCGCAAGTATTTAGCATTTTTACTTTGTTTATTGACCTTTATGTGCGAGGCCAAGTTACCCGATATTGGTCCACGGGACGTCACAATAAAGGCAAATGAAATTATGAAAGCGCACGCCTCCCATAAAAAATTAACACCCCTTTTAGCTCAAAAAATTCTCAACAATTATTTGGAAAATTTAGATTTTAATAAAACTTATTTTATTGAATCAGATATTGATGAGTGGGTAAATCCATCTGATGCTTTACTACAGCAAATTGTAAACGAGTACAATCAACACAATTTTAGCACGTTTGAACAAATTCAGGATGCTTTTATTAAGGCGATTGAAAGGCGTCATTTAATTGAGCAAAAAATTGATTATCAAAATCTTCCCACCCATGTACGCGCGGAAGAATTTAAAGAAATGCCTTGGGCAAAATCGGAAGAGGAGTTGGTTAATCGGCTAAGGCGTATTCGTTCTTTGCAACTTGAAACGACTGCTAAGCTAAATGAAGAAATGCGGGAAAAATCGATGCAACGTATTGCTAAACGACAAGCGAAATATGAAGAAGATATGAAAGTTTCTGTTCCTGAAGAACGTAAGCGTTTAATTTTATCGCAAGTTCTTAAGGCGACAGCATCAGCACTCGACTCACATACAGTCTACTTTACTCCTGGTGAAGCCACACAATTTATGATTAATGTTCAACAACGCCTTTATGGAATCGGAGCTCAATTGCGAGACGATATCAATGGGTTTAGCATTGTAAAGATTGTAGAAGGGGGACCAGCCGCGTTAGGCAAACAATTAAAAGTCAAAGATCGCATTGTGGCAGTCAATGGCGAACCTGTGGTAGGCATGGACATTGGAGATGCAGTCGATCTTATTCGAGGAGAAGCCAATACTCCCGTCATTTTGACTGTTATTCGAGAGACAAAGAGTTCGGATGGTAAACAGAAAGAAGAAAAACTTGATCTTTCGATTTTAAGAGGAGAAGTGGTTCTCAAAGAAACGCGTTTTAAGAGCTCGTATGAACCATATGGAAATGGAGTGATTGGTTATCTTAAGCTTTATTCTTTTTACCAAGATCGCGATAGCTCATCAGCAGCCGATCTTGAAAAAGAAATCAATACACTCAAAAAAGAGCATCAGGTAGAAGGACTCATTTTAGACTTACGCTACAATTCAGGTGGGTTACTTTCTCAAGCTGTTGCAGTGACGGGTCTTTTTATTACAAAGGGGATTGTGGTTTCCATCAAGGATGAGAATGGACGCATTCAGCATTTACGCGATCTAGATGAAACGGTGGCATGGGATGGACCTTTAATTGTATTAGTCAACCGCATGAGTGCTTCAGCCTCTGAAATTGTGGCTCAAACTCTTCAAGATTATGGACGAGCTATTGTTGTGGGAGATGACCACACATTTGGTAAAGGATCTTACCAAACCTTTACCTTGACAACAACTGAACCTGACCAAGTGAATCCTCAAGGAGAATACAAGGTAACACGTGGGCGTTACTACACTGTCTCAGGAAAAACACCTCAGTTGACCGGCGTTCTTTCTGATATTACCATTCAAGGCCCTTTATCGGAGTCAGAAATTGGCGAGCGCTTTGCCAAATATCCGCTGGAAAATGATTATATTAAATCCAATTTCGATGATGATTTGTCAGATATTCCCTTTTTGCAGCGCGACAAGATTCGTAAATTGTATAAATTCGGTTTACAAGAAAAACTAGACACCTATGCTGCCTATTTGGAAAAGCTAAAAGACAATTCGCGTCATCGCTTAGAGAATAAGCATAACTATCAAAACATGATAAAAGAAATTAAAAAGAAAGAAGAGAGCAATCTCGACGAAATTGAAAACTTTGGCCAAAATGATTTGCAACTGGAAGAGGCCTATAACATTATGAAGGATGTCATTGTCCTCATGGAAGAAAAAGGGACCTTCTTTTCAACGCCTCCAAGAGAAGTTTTCTCTTTATTGCCACTGATATCCCCTATGACCTCTAAAGAATAAATGAGAAAAAGCAAAAATAAGATTTCTTACCTAATGATTCGTGGCTCAGATTCGAGTTGAATCTGAGCCACTGATCCTTGCACCTGATGTCTCTTATGTTCTTGATTTCCCTGTCTTTTTCTAATTCACATCTTTCATTACATCTGTCCTATAAGATTGCAGACTTTCCCTTGAAATCTATCTAGCAATAGTAGACAATTATTTCCATATTTTATTTTTAGTAACGATTGATTTTAAAGCTTCTATCTTCTTGAGATAACAGTTTAAGATTTTAACGAAAGGATACAGATTCTATGTCAGTTCGCGTTCGTATAGCCCCTTCTCCAACAGGTGATCCTCACGTAGGAACAGCCTATATGGCGCTCTTTAACCTGATTTTTGCTCGTCATCATCAAGGACAATTTATTTTGCGCATTGAAGATACAGACCGTACGCGCAGCCGTCCTGAATACGAGCAGAGCATTTATACAGCTCTTCAATGGTGTGGGATTCAATGGGATGAAGGTCCAGATATTGGAGGACCTTACGGTCCCTATCGCCAATCAGAGCGCTTTGATATTTATAAACAATATGTAGAGGCTCTTTTAGAAAGAGGAAAAGCCTATAAATGCTTTTGCACGCCACAAGAGCTTGAAGAGATGCGAGAGCTTGCTACTAAACAAGGAAGTCGCCAAGGCTATGATCGCCGCTGCCGTCATTTGACGCCAACCGAAGTTCAGGAGCGCGAAAGTGCAGGCTTACCCTATGTGATTCGCTTGAAAGTTCCCTTGACAGGAGAGTGTGTGTATGAAGACGCTATCAAAGGACGCATGACATTTCCTTGGGCCGATATAGATGATCAAGTTTTGCTTAAATCAGATGGATTCCCAACTTATCATTTGGCTAATGTCGTCGATGATCACTTGATGCGCATCACCCACGTCATACGCGGAGATGAATGGATGAGCTCGACACCCAAACATATTCTGCTTTATGAATCGTTTGGATGGACAGCGCCTGTTTTTATGCATATGCCTCTTCTTTTAGGGCGCGATGGCAAGAAACTCTCAAAACGCAAAAATCCCACTTCTATCTTTTTCTATCGTGATAGTGGATATTTGCCAGAAGCATTCCTTAATTTTTTGACCCTCATGGGCTATAGTATGACGGGTGATCGCGAAATTTACGGCGTTGATGAAATTGTTAAGGAATTTGATTACAAGCGCATCGGTGTGTCAGGAGCCGTTTTTGATGTACAAAAACTAGATTGGATCAATCAACAATATTTAATTAAAAATATTCCGGTTCAGCAGCTCTGGAGCCGTTTAAAAGAGTGGAGCTTTAATGATGCATTTATGGAACGCCTCATGCCTTTATGCCATGCGCGCATTAAAACATTTGGCGATTTCATGGATTTATTTGATTTTCTCTTTATCAATCACATCCGCTATACTGACACTCTCTTTGAAACCAAGGAATTATCCAAAGAGCAGCGCTGCTATCTCCTACAAGCCATGATCTGGCGCCTGGATGAGTTAGAAAATTGGGGAAGCGCGGGAATGAATCAAGCCTCGCGTGAAATTGCAGAAATCTTTGGCGTCAATCACAAAAAAGTCATCATGCCCCTTCTTTTTGCAAGCTTAATGGGCAAAACTCAAGGACCTCCTCTTTTTGATTCCGTGGGCATTTTGGGCAAAGATCGCACCAGGGCCCGTCTACTTAAAGCCCTGGAGTTTTTAGGGGGCATTTCTAATAAACGCATGCATCAGCTAAAGAAAGCTTGGGAGGAGCGCCAAGGACAAGCTTTAATGGTAAAAGATCACTCATAAAAAAAGGAACCTGTGATAATGAATGAAGAACCTTATAACCCTCTCTCCTTTTTTCATATTTGTTCTAAAGCATTAGAAGGTAATTATGGTCCTTTAATTCAAATTTTAGGCATTGTATTTTTTGTTTTGATTTTCAATTTCTTTATTAGAGCCTTGCTCATCAATTTAAAGATGAGATTTGGAAATCAACACAAAATATGGGCGTTAAGTTTTGTTTCCGCTTTACATAAACCTTTATTTTATTTTGTTTGGTTTGTTGCATCGCTTTGCGCCATTGATACTGTTATTTCTAGTGTTTTTACATTCCATTTAGCCAATATTCATCTTATCTTAAGTATAGGTGCTGTTCTGGCATTTGGTTGGTTTTTGCTTCGTTGGAATGCCCAAGTCGTCCATTACATGATGGAAATGAGCCAAAGTCATCAAATTTCTTTAACTCCTAGCAAGCTAGATCTGATAGGAAAGGTCGCTACGATCAGTGTGATTTTTGTGACAATTTTCCTGTTAATGGATGTGACAGGACGAAATATGCAAACTTTAATTGCATTTGGAGGAATTGGAGGCTTAGCCTTAGCTTTTGCCTCGCAACAAGTTGTCTCTAACTTTTTTGGCGGGTTGATGATTTACATTACTCAGCCCTTTACCATTGGAGAATGGGTGAATTTGCCCGAGCGTCAAATTGAGGGTCATATCGAAGAGATTGGCTGGTATCTAACGCGCATTCGCAACTTTGATAAAAGACCCATCTATGTTCCAAATTCTATTTTTACCCAAACCATTGTCATTACCCCTTCGCGCATGAGTCATGAGCGGTTTCATGATACTATTGGCCTGCGCTATCGTGATATCAAGGTTATCAAGCCCATTATTGATAATATCAAGCTCATGCTGATCAAGCATCCAGCTATTGACCACCAACTTAACGTCGAGGTTTTTTTCAAAAATTTCGGCCCTTCTGCTCTCGATGTTGAAATTTCTGCTTATGTCTCTCTTACTGCAGATGCTCGCTTTCCAGCCGTAAGGCAAGATATCTTATTGAAAATTGCCGACATTATTATGCAAGAAGGAGCCGAAATAGCGACTCCAACCAATATTGTAGAATTTCATGGAGGGCTCATGATGAAACCACATCCTGAACTGGGACGTGCAACATAATAAACAGCCGCGGCTTGGGTGTCATTGGAAATGTTAGCTCATACACTTTTACATGAGTTTCATACGCGTTAGGCTAAGAGAGAAAGTAGGCTTAAGCGGTGCCTGCTCTGAACTTAACGCATAGGATTTACACCCTGTTTTTCCTATACACCTAACCCAATAACTGTTAATTGTGTATCTTTCACTAGCTAGAAAGAAAGAAAAAAGATAGAATACACTGAAGTAAATGATTTAAAGCCATCGTCTGGTTTTCACCATGATTCTCACTTTATCAAATTTTCTTTCCATTCTACGCGGCCCTCTGGCGCTGCTCTTTATGTTTGACAATCCCGTCTATCGCAGTTTGGCCATCATTTTAGCTATGGCAACCGATAGCTTGGACGGCTACTTAGCTCGCAAATACCGCAAGACAAGTCAAATTGGGGCTTTTTTAGATCCCCTGATGGATAAATTCTTTGTATGTTTTGCCGTTAGTATGTTCGTGCTAGAGGGAAATTTGAGGCTTTGGGAGGCGCTTGCTCTCATTTCGCGCGACTTTGCCGTGTTGCTCTTTGGCTTTTATTTAGCTCTCCGAGGGACTTGGTCTAATTTTCAATTTCGTTCAATTTGGAGTGGCAAAGTGACGACAACCCTTCAATTCTTTGTTTTGCTGGGTTTAACTTTTCACGTTGCCATGCCCATCTATATTTTTGTCTGTTTTATTGTTCTAGGCATCTTAGCCCTTTTTGAGCTGTATTTTATTGAACAACAGATTGTCCGGCGACTGGATTAAATCTGAATCAAGATAATGATAAGAGAAAAGTTTTTGCCTAAGAGGCTTTAGCAGGCTTTAGGCTTTGAGCAGTTTCCTCCGGCATTCTCTCCTCCTTAGCAGATAGAGAAACTTGCGCCTCGCCCATTTCTTCTCGTTCCTTTTCCCCTATAATGGAGGCAAATTGCTTGCCTAAGGAACGAACGGCAACCATCCAACCGCTAATGACCAGCGTCAAAATCACTGCTACGTAAGGAGCACTCATACTAATACCACCAAAGATCATGAGCAATCCTTGATGAATGACTGAGCCCCCAGATTTTCCCAAACGCGAGCCGACGCCATCAATAGCAGCTTTTCCCTTAAGCTTGCATTCATGCCCAAGGGGAATAAAAGCCATTTCCTTAGTGGAATCGAAAATAGAATATTTACATGCTTTACTTATAGCCACTTGAGCAGCACCAAAGAACACTGCAATTGCTAAAGGTGTCGTTCCTGTCAAGATAAAGACTGGTTCTGCAAGATCATAGCGAAAAAGCATAAAGCCAAAAAAACCCGCGCTTGTTAGCAACATAGTGATGGGGGTAATGAGAGCTGTGTGTGTCCAACCAAAACGAGAGATGAGGTAGGACATCAATAAAGAGGTCACAGTAGCGATAATCCCTACACCCGAAGTCACATAATTCATGTAGCGATTATACTCAACTGGCGATGGATAAAGCTGTTTCAATTGATCTTTCCACACAACTTCGACAAGGTTAATGACAAGGTTATAGCAAACAACCAAAACAGCAATGCAAATCAGATATTTCGAATTCGACAAATAAGTAAAGCTTTCGCGCATTGAAAGTTTTGTCTTGGGTTGCAATTCTTTCTGAATCTTGTGCAACTTATCAAACCTGGAGTCATTGAGGACATTTTTATTCATCCAATGAAAAATCAACATTGTCAAACAGCCCATTGCAATAATAACCAGAATTAAAATTCTTAAAGTTTCTTCCCAACTCTCACTTGTCAAATAATTGGCTGCTACGCCAGCGAAGATTCCAGCAAAGCTAGCGGCAACGCCTAACATGCTATAAAAACGACGCGCTTCTGTCATCTTAGTCACTTCATTGGCAAAACCCCAAAAAAGAATCGAAAGAACCATGCTGCCCCACAATTCGCTAATGACGTAGAAAATAGTAAAAGACCAATTGCGAAACATGGCGATTAAACCTTTGAAACCGGCAGGCAATAGAATTTCCATGGAATCTGCTAACTGATGAGGATGCCAAACGTCACGATAAGGATAAAAAATAAAGGTAAAGCATCCAAAAAAGAGAAGAAAACCAGAAATCGTCAAATAAAAAACCTTTTCCTGGCTATAGCGATTCGTTAACTTAGTGAAAATCAATGTAAATAAAATGGCCATGGGCAAGAGCACCCAAACCTTAATAAAAGGAATAACTTCTGCTCCCGAAGATTTTGCTGTCACCACAACAGCATCCTTAACGTTGCGTAAGATGCTATAATTGAAGCAAATCAAAAATAGCATGAGCATCATGGGAACGACTTTCTTTATCTCATGCCGGTAAATAGGCCAGAAGAGAAAACGGATTCTGCCAAATTCTGAATTAGTAAGAGACATTTAAAACCCTTTATAAATAAAAAGTATAGGTTATTTTAAAATAATTTTCAAGTAATTTTTTAAAAAACAAAAAGCACCTCATCAATTAATTAAAATTGCCAAGGCGCTTCAACCAATTAAACTGCTTGTTGTTCGTTCAATAAACTATGCTCGTTTAGAACAGTTACCGGAGAACGAATAGGAGTAATGACTTGAGAGTCTGCGGTTGGAGACATACTCAAACCCACTGTCGAGGTCAATTCATTAAACTGTTTACCTAAGAGACGAACAGCCATTACCCAAATCACAATTACACCGAACAACACGATAGCCACGTAAGGTGCACTTGCACTGAGCGTGGAGAATAAAATTAAAAGGCTCTGATGCACAACCGAGCCGCCCGATTTACCTAAACGCGAACAAATGCCATCAATGGCAGCTTTTCCAATCAATTTGCTCTCCGGCTTTAAAGGAACGAAGGCCATTTCTTTGGTGGCATCAAACAAGGAATATTTTGCCCCTCGGCTGAGAATATTTTGTGCGGAGCCAAAAAAGACCACCATTGCAAGGGGTGACATCCCAATAAGAGAGAGGGCTAGAGTAGGAGAGAATCGTTCAAAGAAAAAGAAAGAAAAAAAGCCAATACTTGTCAGTAATAAGATGGCAGGGGTCAATAGGGCTGTAAACGTCCAACCACATTTGCGAATAGCATTGCCAGAAATAAAAAGAGAGCTGAAAGTCGCTACAATTCCAATAATAGAAACAATATGATTCATATAAATGGTATAATCATTAGGATTTGGATAGAGTTTGTTGACTTGATCTTTCCATAAAACTTCGGTTAAATTGATGACGAGGTTATAGGAAATGACAATGAAGGCAACAAAGAGAAGATACTTGGAATTCAACAAATAAGAAATGCTTTGCTTAAAGGATAATTTTCCCTTGACTTCTCCTTCTATTGCCACGGTATCTGGATCATAATAGCGTTTATCAGTCAGAACCTGGGCATTCATCCAGCGAAAAAGAATCAATGCCAGAACTCCAGCAACTAAAATCAGCGAAACCATTAAAATCAATGATTGATGCCAAGGATCCTCTCCTATAGGCAATTGCCCTCCATAGCGGGTATAATTGCAACAAAAGACAGAAGCTTGTCCAGCAAAAATCCCCGAAAAATTGGCTCCTACGCCAAATAATCCATAAAATCGTTGAGCTTCGCTAATCTTGGTTACCTGGTTGGCAAATCCCCAAAACAAGACGGAAAGAACGGTGCTCGACCATAATTCCGACATAACGTAGAAGAGGGTAAACGTCCAGTAGCGAAACATGGCAATAAATCCCTTAAAGCCCGGAGGAAGAATAGTCGAGAGATAATCAGCTAGCGCATGGGGATGAATGGAATCGCGAATCGGGTAAAGAATAAAAGTAAAAATAGTAAAATAGACGAGAAAGATCGAAATAATGATATAAAAAACTTGGTCGCGTGGTAGTCGATTGGATAACCAAGCAAATAAAATGGTCATGATTACAGCACCAGGAAACATGGCCCAGACTTTCACAAAAGGAATAACCTCGGCACCGGAAGATTTAGCTGTAATGAGAAGAGAGTCTTTAAGAGTTCTAAGTACATTGTAATCAAAGGAAATGAAGAAAAAGATTAAGAGCATCGGAATGAGCTTTCTAAGCTCATAAGTGTGGACGGGCCATAAGTAGCGCCGCCATTGACTAAACTGAGGGGTCCCTACAGGTGTCTGGGATGACATGCAACCTTTCCCTTAAATTAAGGCCGGTAAATCTTATTAACATTTGTCTTTTAAACAACATGAATTGAAAAATGCCAGTTATGAATCTATATGGGGATAAGTTCATACTAAAAAAACCTTGAGCGAGCAACAAGAAGGAAGGAAGAGATGGAGTTCTAAGCTGATTCATATTAAATCTACTCTATAAGCCTTGAAAGTTAAAATGCTCTTTTGGCACTTAATCTATCTTGGATAGCTAAAAGGTATAAACTTTTGGCCCTATTTAATCAAGTACTTTCTTAAATTCTTTAAGATGCAACTAGATTAACTTTCTTTTAGAAAATTATAACATATTCCTTAATAAAATTCAATAATTTTCTATTTGTATTGTTTTTTTAACCCCCTCTTTTTTTCTTATTTTCAGAATACACATGGCATCCTCTTGATTATTTATCCGATAGGGCTTGAATACCAGGAAGTTGGCCAAATTCAATGTACTCTAATGCAGCTCCTCCTCCAGTCGAAACGTGACTCATCCGATCTGTCAGTCCCGCTTGTTCTAAAGCAGCGGTAGAGTCGCCTCCTCCTACAATAGTAATGGCTGCTTCACTGACATCAGCTAAAATCTGGGCAATGGCATGAGTTCCATGATCAAAAGGAGGACATTCAAAAACTCCGAGAGGCCCATTCCAAAAGAGAGTGGCGGCTTGTCTAATTTCTTGACCATATCGTTGAATGGTTTCAGGGCCAATATCGACTCCTTCAAATCCATTTGGAATACCTTCTTTCACTTTTATAATTTTTTTTTCTGCTTCCGAACTAATTTGACGGGCAACAACAATATCGCTAGGTAATAAGATACGGCAACGAGATTGAACATCAACCTCCATTAATTCACGCGCAACTCCTAAAAAGCTATCTTCTACCAGTGATTGACCAATTGGAATATTTTCTGCTTTAAAGAAAGTATAGGCCATCGCACCGCCAATTAATAAGACATCAGCCTTCTGCAACAACGCTTCGATCACTTTAAATTTAGTTGAGATTTTAGAACCTCCCAAGATTGCACAAAAAGGGCGTTTGGGATTAAGCAAAGTAGATCCCAAATAAGCAATTTCTTTTTCCATCAAAAAGCCCATGGCAGCCTTGCCAGGAAAAAGTTGCGCAATGGTAGTTGTTGAAGCGTGAGCGCGGTGAGCTGAACCAAAAGCATCATTAATGTAAACATCGCCTAATTCAGCTAAACCACTGACAAATGTTGGTTCTTCTTCAGGCCTTTCTTCTCCCTTATGAAAGCGTAGATTTTCCAGTAACAAAATTTCTCCTGGTTTAAGCTCTTGAGCCATTTTTGCCACTTCAGCACCCTGACAGTCAGGCGCCATCTGGACAGGGCGTTTCAGTAGTTCTGAAAAGCGCTTAGCACAAGGCGCTAAGGAGAATTGAGGATCATATTTACCCTTGGGGCGGCCTAAATGACTCATTAAAATCACTGCTCCACCCTTATCAAGAACATATTGAATAGTAGGAAGGGAAGCTCGAATGCGAGAATCGTCTGTGATTTGTCCTTTTTCCAGGGGAACATTGAAGTCGACTCGAATCAAAGCCCTTTGATTTTTTAAATCTAAATCTTGGATAGAGAGTTTTTTTGTCATGAAAGACCTTGCACTTTTTCAACTACAATTGGTAGCTTGAAGCTTCATTCATATCTCATCATGATGAGCCTGTCAAGGATTATTCAATTAAGCTTTATATGCTAAACAACAATGACTTAAGAAAAGAATATCGACTTAAATCTTTGGATCTAAGCCATCTTAATCTCGATCCTTTTTTACAATTTTTTATTTGGTTTCAAGAAGCCCAAGACGCACAAGTTTTAGAATTCAATGCCATGGCTTTAGCAACAGCTTCGGTTGAAGGAGTTCCTTCATGCCGCACTGTTTTACTTAAGAAAATAGATAAGCAAGGATTTTCATTTTTTACTAACTATGAGAGTCGAAAAGGAAAAGAATTAGACAGCAATCCTGTTGCTTGTGCGACTTTTTACTGGCGCGAACTTGAGCGACAAGTGATCCTTGCAGGAGCAATAGAAAAATTAAGCCGTCAAGAATCAGAGGCTTATTTCACCTCTAGGCCCCGAGGCAGCCAATTAGGAACTTGGGCTTCACATCAAGATCAAGAAATCTCTTCGCGAAAGGAATTGGAGGAAAGTTATCGTCACTTTGAAAAGATGTATGAAGGTCAAACGATTCCCACGCCTCCCTATTGGGGAGGATACCTTCTTAGGCCTAAACGTTTTGAATTTTGGCAAGGTCGCGCTAATCGCCTTCATGATCGATTTTGTTATGTTCATCTTAATCACACCTGGCACATTGCCCGCTTAGCTCCTTAGATGAGAATCGTGATTGTTCAACGGATGAGAATATCTAAAGTTTATGTTGATTTTATAAGTTAAGGTGTCATTTGGCGAATCATTTCAATAAAGTATTGGTGGATGTATGGGTCGTTAGTCAATTCTGGATGAAAAGAAGAGGCTAGATGATGTCCTTGCCGAACTAAAATTGGTTCGCCTTCCCACATTGCCAAAATTTGGATATTTTTTCCCCATTTTTTAATACGCGGGGCTCGGATAAAAAAAGCAGGAAATGTTTTAGAATAGCCTGAAGTGAATTCTAAAGAAATAAAAGCCTGAAAAGACTCAACTTGTCGCCCAAATGCATTGCGCTCAACTGTGATATCCAGCAATTGCAAAGGTTGAAGAGAAAAATCTTGAACCTGCTTTGACATAAGAATTAAACCTGCGCAAGTTCCAAAGATGGGTTTTTGACGCGCAAAATCCAATAACGCATCTCGCATTTGAATAAAGTCTAGCTGCCGCAGCATGACTGTAGATTCTCCACCTGGAATAATTAACCCCTGACAAGTTTCTAAATCTTGAGGTTTTCGAATTTCTTGAACCTCAACATCTAAAGAACGCAAAACTTCAGCATGTTTAGCAAAATCCCCTTGTAAAGCCAATACTCCAATCTGCATTTACCACCCACGCCGTGCTAAAAGATCTTCTTTTTTCAATTGGCGAATATCTATACCTCGCATCGCATCTAGAAGCCCCATAGAAATTTGTGCTAACATTTCAGGATCTCGACAATAAGTGACTGCACCGACAATAGCTCTAGCACGGGGTGCAGGGTCTTGAGATTTAAAAATTCCTGACCCTACAAAAACTGCTTGAGCGCCCAGTTGCATCATCAAGGCTGCATCGGCGGGCGTAGCAATTCCCCCTGCCGCAAAGTTAGGCACAGGCAAAGTTCCTGTACGTGCTACTAATTGAATAAGATGGAAGGGGGCGCCTAGCCGTTTAGATTCAGCCATCAGTTCTGCGTGTTCCATGACTTGAAGACGGCGAATTTCGCGATTAACAGTCCGCATATGACGCACTGCTTCAACAATATTGCCCGTCCCCGCCTCTCCTTTTGTGCGAATCATGGCTGCTCCTTCTCCAATGCGTCGCAGCGCTTCGCCTAAATCGCGGCAACCGCACACAAAAGGAGCTTTGAAAAGGTGCTTATCGATATGATTTTCTTCATCAGCAGGAGTTAATACTTCGCTTTCATCAATAAAATCGACTTGCAAAGCTTCTAAAATTTGAGCTTCTACAAAGTGACCAATTCGGCACTTGGCCATTACAGGAATAGTGACAGCTTCTTGAATTTTCTGAATAAGTTCGGGATGAGACATGCGAGCAATTCCGCCTTGAGTGCGAATATCAGAAGGAATACGTTCCAAAGCCATGACAGCAACAGCTCCCGCATCCTCTGCTATTTTGGCTTCCTCAGGAGTTGTCACATCCATGATGACTCCCCCTTTCAACATCTCAGCAAGAGCCACTTTAACTTCAAAAGACCCTTTTTCAACAGATTTTTCTTTTTTCATAAAACGCGTCTACCTATAGATTTAAAAAAGGATTATTTACTTGATTAAAGAGATTGCCTTTTTTACGCCGCTTAAGTTCGGTACGAACAGAATAAAGCAAATCTTGGTCAAAGTCTTTATTGGAAATCCATTGCAAATATTGTAAGGGAATTTCCTTAAGCAGACGCCCTTTATGTTTTCCCAAAGGCATTGTGTTCATTAAAATTGGTCGCGATAGCGCATCAAATAGTTGTTCTGTTGTCTTAAAGCGTTTGGCAAGTCGTTTAAATACTTCTTTATTGACCACCACATCGCTCATCGCACGATGTGCGCCTTCAAGAGGAATATTGAAGTGCTTGCGCAAATGTTCGAGTGAGTTAATGGGAGATTCACCATATAATCGCGCCATACGTAAAGTATCTAAATAAAGATTGTGGCGAATGATGCAGGGAATTCCGTGACGTTCGGCTGCTATTGCAAGGATATCAATATCAAATCCCACCCCATGCCCCACAATAATTTGATTGCCAATTAGTTGCAAGATGTCGGGTAGAACCTGGGCAATAGTGGGCTTATCTTTAACCATTTCAGGCGTAATATGATGAATGGCAATAGAGGTTTCAGGAATTTCACACTCCGGATTGATTAAGGTTTCCATTTGAGCATAGACCTGATGGGCATCAAAACACATGACTGCAACTTCAATCACGCGATCTTGCTGCGCATCCAATCCTGTCGTTTCACAATCAATGCAAATAAATTTTTGCTTTTCAATATCTGGCATGGTTTTTTTTCCTTACACCTTTTGAAATATGCGCTCTGTGGAATTCATATTGGCGATTCATTTTTTAAAGCATCGTTAATCATTGCCAATAATTCACGCCTTCCTTGATTTTTCGTAACAGAATAATAAACATAGTGGATATTGCTTGCCCTTAAAGCCTCTAAAATTTTTACTGTATTGAGCTTACGTTCATTACGATTGACTTTATCCACTTTTGTCAATACTAAAATCATGGCCTTTTGATGATGGACAATCCAATCAAGAAACTGCAGATCATCTGCATTGGGAACCCGACGGATATCCATGAGAAACAAGACCAACTTTAGTGTGTCTCTTTGTTCTAAATAGGCTTGTACCATAGGCCCCCATTGCTTTCTGACGCTTTGGGAAACATGGGCATAACCATAGCCTGGCAGGTCAGCAAAAGAGAGCTGATCTTCAAATACAAAAAAATTTAATGCTTGCGTTTTGCCTGGAGTAGATGAGGTCTTGACAAGATGCTTGGTATGAAATAAGTGATTCAGCAAGCTTGATTTACCCACATTTGAACGTCCAGACACAGCCACTTCGGCAAGAATTTGCCCCTTTGCATTACGAATCACCGGATAATCCTTTGGCAACATCGCTGTTTTAATAAATCTAGCTTTTGACATTGTGTTTCCGGTTTTTTTGATAAGTAATAGTAATTAAACGTTGGTTTTCTTGAATATGCGTCAAACACACATCTACGCTATTCGGAGGCAAATAAGAAGCAATGCGCTCCGACCATTCAATACAAGAAATTCCTTCAGCTTCAAAATATTCATCGAATCCCATACTTAAAAATTCATCAATATCGCGTAAGCGATAAAGGTCAAAATGATAAACTGTTTTTTGCCCTTCGTAAATATGCAAATAAGTAAAGGTTGGACTTTGAACAGCAGAAGGATCCACTTGTGCAGCCCCATAAACAAGACCTTTAACAAAGGTTGTTTTACCAGCTGCCAATTCTCCAAATAAACACACGACTGTCGGAACGGGAAGCTCCTGCCCCAGTTTGCGTCCTAAATCAAATGTCTCGGCTGCCGAGTGCGAAAGATATTGTTGCATCATCACCACACCACTACTACTCACTCTACTACTACTCACTCTGTCACATTAATTTTTACTTAGGGGCTGCCAAAGCCCTGGTTGGGTGAGATGATTCTCTTGTAGTCCTTCGGACTACATGACGAGGGCTAATCTAACCCAGGGCGATGCCCTGGGCTATTTTATTTGAAGCCTTTCAGGCTCTGAACATTGGACATCTTTTTGTTAACCGTCTCTAAAATGATTGTGGAGTATTTACCATTTAATAGGCATGGCCCCTACAATCGTTATAGAAGAAGGTCTTCTAAAAATGTCCAATGTTCAGAGCCTGAAAGGCTTCAAATAAAATAGCCCAGGGCATCGCCCTGGGTTAGGGTGTTCATTTTGTGCAAAAAATGAGCTTTATTTTTCACAATAATTGGCATAGTTGAATTGAAGGTCGCATGTTTATGCCGTCCTTTCAGGACTCGATGTCTTTTTGATAGAACCCAGGCCTCCGCTTCGCTGCGACCTGGGCTGTAACATGACGGCCCTTCAGGCCTTAACAAGAGATGTTTAAGTTCCTCTTCTATAGTCCCTAAATCATTTTTTTGTTAAGGCCTGAAGGGCAATCATGTTACAGCCCAGGTCGCAAGCGAAGCGGAGGCCTGGGCTGTAACATGACGGCCCTTCAGGCCTTAACAAGAGATGTTTAAGTCCCTCTTCTATAGTCCCTAAATCATCTTTTTGTTAAGGCCTGAAGGGCCGTCATGTTACAGCCCAGGTCGCAGCGAAGCGGAGGCCTGGGTTCTATCAAAAAGACATCGAGTCCTGAAAGGACGGCATAAACATGCGACCTTCAATTCAACTATGCCAATTATTGTGAAAAAATAAAGCTCATTTTTGCACAAAATGAACACCCTAGCCCTGGGTTAGATTAGCCCTCGTCATGTAGTCTGAAGGACTACAAGAGAATCATCTCCCCCCAATCAGGGCTTTGAAGCAGTCCCAATAGGCAAAAACTACTGTGGTTAAGTACTGGTACTCCATTACATTAGCCCACCATAATAGCCCCGGGGGGCCGACCAAGCATGCAAAACTAATGGAAACGAGTCTTAGTCCTCAGATTCTACCCATCTTTCAACATAAGGCAGAAACTCATCAAACTCTGCTAATGCTTCCACAAAAGCTGTGATTTTATCCTCAACCAATTGCTTTTGAATAAAGGTCAAGAAATGATCTTCAATTTTATATTTATTTTGATTCTGCACTTCGACCAAGGTCAATTTTTTCAAGTAGTTGCGCTTAAAATCTTCAATGATAGATTCCTTGCTATTAAATAATTTGCCGCTCAACACCGAAGAATAAACTACTTTTTTAATTGGCTCTTTTCTTGTTTTTGTTTTATCAATATAACTTTTAATGACTTCGGGGTCTTCAGAAACAAAAAATCGTTTGACCCGTAGGCCACCTATTCTTTCAGTGTTTTCTGGACATTTGGATACCCAATCGTAAATGGCATCTTGAGGATTAGGATGTGTATTATCTCCAAAGACTTTTCCTGTAAAAGGACAGATATAAATCTTTTTTGTCTCTTCATTTACACTCCCCTGGCCAAAACCAATCTTAATTTCAGTTTCATGCCAAAGTTTTCCCTCACTTTCTAATTGATGTATAGCATCATCTGCACTTTGATAAATAATCTTATCTTTAGGAAAGAGAATGGGTTGTAAATGAAACTTAAGTTCAATAAAACGCAAATAAGTATTGATCAACTCTGCAGGTCGATTTTCGTTAAGAAAATGTTCTAATTCTTTTTTTTGTTCTTCTGTTATGACAATTGTTGTCATCGAAACCCCTTACCTGCGTGGATAATAAAATTTAAAATTGAAGTGAAAAATACTGTTAATTAGATTAACGTGTAAACTATTATCATTCAAGACAATTTTCTTCGTGAATCCCTCTCATTACCAGAAAGATTTCAAATTGTCTCAAATGAGAACTTGTCTGAGTTCATTTTTAATTTTTTTTTCTTTTAAGGCAACTAAGGAAGGATCATAGTAGCGAGTCCACATTTTTCCTTCTTTTTGATAGGTGAACTTTTTCAAATCAAACTGAATATTTGTAGAATCAAAAATTTTTTTTCCTTCTGGGCATAAAATATTGACTTTGCCTATCAATTGACCCGTTTGCAAGCGACGAACATTAAACAGACAACTCCATCCTGATGGCTGAGATTTCTCGTCCTTGATTGAATCATAATGTTGCGTGGCAATGAGCTTTTGATCTGTTGAAACAAAAAGGCAATGTTCTGCATTTTCAATCGTTTGATTCCACAGGCGCTTAGAGACCTGTCGGCCATCATGTGTCATTTCAATGGCTAACCCCATTAAACATTTTAATCCTAAAAGCACTCGTACACCATTTATCTCTACTTTGTCAAAAGTAAGGGCGAAATTACCTAAAGTTAAATGACAATCAATCGGCTGAAATTTTTCTGAGGTCATTTGAAAAGTTGAAAGAAAAGTTTTTTTTTCCGTCTGATTACTCCAATTATACAAAAGGCCCAGAGATTGAGCCCAACACATATTCTCTGGTTTATCTTTGCCCATCAATTGTTCCCAAATCTTTGAAAAATAACTTTCGGCTATACGCTGCCATTGATGGCTGACTCTAGCACACTGCAAAAGGGGTTGCAGTGTTTTGCTCTCCATAGAATATTTTAAAGCATCCACTGAAAGATTTTCAAATATTTTGGCAATTAATTCTTCTGGAAACAGAAATTCTTCTATGACATGTTGAATCTGGCCATCTGACTTTTTCTTGTTGTTGATAAATTCTAATGCTTTCGGTCTTGCCTGAACTTGAATTCCTTTTTCAATTTCAATCCAATCACTTCTCTCAAAAAGATTCGATATCCAAGCCAACATCTTCCCTCCTTAAAAATTTAATAAACTGTCAGATTTGAGCAAAAAGGTCTAAAATTTCTTTCCTTATTTCTTGTGAAATAAACCATCCCTTAAGGCCTGGCACTCCGGGAAGCCTCCCTTCCTTATTGCGAATATTGCGGTTAGCGCCATGTTGAAGCAAAGCTCGCACCGCTTCAACATCCCCCTTGTCCACTGCTAAGTGCAAAGCTGTATTCCCCTCATGGTCCTGCTTATCTAAATCCATGCCATCAGCCTTAATCAATTCTACTATTGACCTGATATTTTTGGCACCTGATTCGCCTAGAACTGTTTCGTGTAGAGCTGTTCGGCCTAGGTAGTCTGTCATGTTGACGTTGGCTCCAGCTTGAATTAATGTACGCACAAGAGCTCCATCATCTTTTTTTCCTTTGAGAAATAAATGACACGATTCACTAGCTGCATAATGTAAAGGTGTGCGTTCCTGATTATCCGAAGCCGTGACAAGAGCATCCTTTTTGATAAGTTTTTCAACGATGGGCAGAGCATCTTCTTTTAAAAATTCAATAGCGATATGAAGGGGGGTTCGACCTTCCTCATCTTTCACATTCGGAGAGGCTCCTTGATCAAGTAAGTCATCCAAGACCTCTATTCCTCTTCCATAAGCACTACGATAGATTGCTAAATGCAGTAAGTAGCTCCCCCCTACCTGATCTTGAAAGTTGGGTTTTTGTAACTGATGAAGCATTTTAATCACTTGTTTTGAATTAAGATCTGAAATAAGGGCTTCATAAATAGGAGATCTGACATCAAGACCGGATGTTGTTAAACTGGCCCCATGCTTCATTTTATTAAACCTTATATTCAAAAGTTATCTATAATATTATTTATTATTATTATCTATTAATATTAGATTTATTAAAAATTTTTATTACAATATAATAAAGTTAGTTTCAAACCAATTAAATTCAAATTTTAAAATTGGGCGGTGATTTAGAGACAGTCCGAAAATGCTAGCGCCCTATGCAATTGACATCCAAACAGATCGAAAGCTGCTTGGTGCGTAGAAATCCATATTCAGCAGTCATCAGTGAATAAACTGATTAAATTTAAATCGGAAAAGGGTTATCTTTAGATTCTTTCGTTTTAAAATTATCTCATGCATGGAATATGAAAAGCCTAATTTCCGTTTTACATTCGAAGTTTCAGCAGGCAGCTGAAAAAGCCTTTCCTGAGCTTCTGACCCAAGATTTTATTATTCCAACTGAGGTGACGCCAAGCACGCAAGATAGATTTGGCCATTATCAATACAATACAGCTATGAAATTGACCAAATGGCTTAAGCAACCTCCGCGCAAAATTGCTGAACAAATCATCGCCGTCTTCGATCGTCAAGATGGAATGATTGCCCATCTTGAGATTGCAGGGCCGGGGTTTGTTAATGTGACACTAGATCCTACTTTTTTATCCCAAGAAGTCGATATTTTATTACGCGACTCTCATTTAGGAATCGACCTTCCAATTTATCCTCAGCGCATTATTATTGATTTTTCTTCTCCCAATATAGCCAAAGAAATGCATGTCGGCCATTTACGTTCAACTATTATCGGAGACAGTTTAGCTCGTTTATTTGAATATTTAGGGCATGACGTGGTGCGTCATAACCATATTGGTGACTGGGGAACAGCTTTCGGCATGCTGATTGCGTATATGAAAGAAGAAGTTCCTCAAGTATTGACTGGAGAGCAAAAAACCGATTTATCCCATCTAGTTCAGTGGTATAGAGCTTCTAAAAAATGTTTTGACGAAGACCCTACTTTTAAGCGAAAAGCTCAGCTAGAAGTTGTCGCTTTACAGCAAGGACAAAAAGAGGCTCGCCAAGCATGGGAAATAATCTGCGATATTTCCCGTCAAGCTTACCAAGAAATTTATGATTTGCTTGATATTCACCTCATCGAGCGGGGAGAATCCTATTATAATCCTTATTTGGCTGAAATTATCGCCGATTTGGAACAAAAGGGAGTCGTTCAAATTTCTCAGGGTGCGAAGTGTATTTTCTTAGAGGGGTTTCAAAACCGCGAAGGCGAGCCTCTACCCCTCATGATACAAAAGTCCGATGGAGGATATAATTACGACACTACAGATATGGCGACGATCTACCACCGCATCAATATCGAAAGAGGCGACCGATTGATCTATGTCACTGATGCAGGACAAAGCACTCATTTTCAAATGATTTTTAAAGCGGCAGACATGGCAGGATATCGAGATCCGCAAAAGGTACGAGTGGATCATGTCCCTTTTGGCTTGGTCTTAGGGGCAGATGGGAAAAAATTTCGCACGCGATCAGGCGAAACAGAGCGTTTAATTGATCTTTTACAAGCAGCCATTGATCATGCTGATAAAATCTTGCAAGAACGTAATCCAGAAAGGGAAGAAGGCGAACGCCAAAGGCTTGCTGAAGCCCTTGGTATTGGCGCTGTCAAATATGCCGACCTTTCTAATCACCGCATGAGTGATTATACATTTAGTTATGACCGTATGCTGCGCTTTGAAGGCAATACTGCTGCTTTTCTGATGTATGCCTATGTCCGTGTAGCAGGCATTAAGCGCAAAGTCAATATCGATCCCCTTACTCTCTTAGAAAAGACGCATATTCGCCTCGAGCATCCTTCTGAAGTTGATTTAGGACTACACCTGTTGCGTTTTCAAGAAACTTTAGGTTTAGTAGCTGATGATTTGCTCCCTAATCGCCTGACCGATTATTTATATCTATTAGCAGAAAAATTCAACGCTTTCTTCCGCGATTGTAGAGTCGAGGGTAGTCCTCAAGAAAATCAACGTTTGCTTTTGTGTGAAGCCACAGCACGTGTGCTTAAACAAGGACTCACTATTTTAGGTGTTCCAACTGTTGATCGCATGTAATTCAATTATGAGTATGAAGAACAAATGACAATGACCCCTATCCCTACGGTTGTTTTTGCTTTAGATCCCCTTTTGATTAAATCCCGCGTTCCTTCAGATAGTCGCATTCTTGGTTCTACGAATACTGCTGAAGCGATGTTAAATCTTATGTATCGAATTGAAAAAGTGAGTCTGTGGCATTTACTTAAAGAAAAATTATTGACTCATGGATTTAACATTGAATATATCGAAAATTTTGAAGAAAGTTCCTTAGCTTCTTTAAAAAATAAGATAGTGGTTGTGATTGATACCCTACAGACTAAAAACGCCCTGAAAAAAATTAGAGCTACTGCAAAAGAACTCATTCTTTATGCTTATGAACCCGATACCATGGATCCAAAAGCACATAAGAAAAGCTATCAGGATAAATTTGATAAGATTTTAACTTTTGATCAACGTTTAGTCGATAACCAAAAAGTCTTTGGTTATTTGTATCCTGTGCAACGTCAAATGCGATCAGATTTAGTTGCTTTTCATTCTCGCAGATTGTGTTGTTTGATTGCTTCTAATAAATGTTGTCCAGGACCAACATTTCAAAAACGACAAGAGCTTATTCAATATTTTGAAAAAAATTATCCAGATCAATTCGATCTTTTTGGTCGAGGCTGGCCTTCCTCTCTTATCTATAAAGGAGAAATAGAAAATAAGGATGAAACAATAAAGAACTATAAATTTGTTCTTTGTCCTGAAAATACTGATCAAATTCCTGGTTACATTACAGAAAAACTATGGGATGCTTTTGCCAATGGCGTGATTCCCATTTATCTAGGACATGAAAAGGTGACTCACACGATTCCAAGTAATTGTTTTATTGATCTTCGCCAATTTTCTTCTTGGAATTGCCTCTATGATGTTTTATCACAGATGACAGAAGAGAAACACCAGCTCTATTTAGAAGCAATCCAACAATTCTTAAGATCGTATGCAGCGCAACAGTTTTCTAAAGAAGCCTTTATTGAACACTTTGTTCGGGCTGTTATCACAAATTAAATTCAAAAATACACATGTTGGCTTGAACAAAAGTTCTATAAGGATGTCTTATTGGGCTCCCCTGCAACTTCACGCACATATTTAGGAATCGCATACCCAGGCAATTGTTTAGCCATTTCGAGTAATAATTGCCGTCCCTTTTCTTCTTCAACTTCAAAATGAGCAGCTCCCTGAACGCGATCTAGCTGATGCAAATAATAGAAAATAATTCCTTGATTCGCAAGTTGTTCAGCAAGTTGTTGAAGTGTACTCACATCATCATTGACTCCTTGGAGAAGCACAGCTTGATTGAGAATCACACATCCCAAACGCTGCAAGGCTTTAAGACGATCAAAAATCTCGTTATCAAGCTCGCGCGGATGATTACAATGAATCACAAAATAAATCTGCTGAGGCAAATTGGCGATGATATTTAGAAAATTTTCATCAATACGCTCGGGAATGCCAATTGGAAAACGTGTATGAAAGCGGATACGTCGAATATGGGGCAGTTTGGTAAGCCTCCCAAGAATTTGCGCAAGCACTTCATCAGATAAAGAGAGAGGATCACCTCCACTTAAAATGACTTCATGAATTGATAGATCTTGTTCGATTTTGTCTAATTCGTTTTCAAATCCTTTTGAAGCATCATAGGCAAAATGCTGCCGAAAGCAATAGCGACAATGCATCGCACATGCACTTGTACACACCAATAACACCCGTCCCTGATACTTGCGCAATAATTTCCCTTCTTCTTGAAAGGCAACATCACACACAGGATCTAATACAAACTGGTCACGTGTCTGCCGCTCTTGAGAAGTGGCCAAGAATTGCTTGGCAATAGGATCATCTAAAGTCCCTTTAGCCATTTTTTGAGCCAAACGTAGAGGAACTTGAAGAGGAAAATGGGGTTGTAAAATAAGTTGAGAACGTTGTTCTACATTTAATTCTAAAAAATCTGCTAATCTTTCTAGACGCGTAAAATTAGTTTTTAAAATGGCACGCCAAGAAGATTTAGACACAATTTTCAATAGAGGACAAGACATAAGCAATTAAATTTGAATAGTGAATATTAGTAAAGAAAGCAAAAGCCTATATTACCTGACTTCACTTTTCCTATCAATGTATTAATTAAGGACTTAAATCTAACAGAAAAACGTTAAGAGAACCATCAGTCTTTATATTTAATTAAGAACATGTAAGATAGGGGCTAGATTTTCTAATGACTTATGAGATATCTGCAGATTATTGGCAGTGCTTGAGCTTTTCGCCAAGCTTACCTCAGCGCCTAATTCTTTTAACTTTTTGATAAGGTCCTCATATCCTCTTTCAAGAAAAGGTAAACCCGAAATTGTACTTATATCAGAGGCAATTAATGCAGCCATGACGTAAGCAAATCCTGCTCGGAGATCTGGGATATGAATGTCTTTCCCTACAAGTGGCGTCGCTCCTTTGACAATCACACTATGGCCAAAACCTTGCGATGCGAAGCGGCATTGCTTGCCCCCTAAACATTGGCGAAATAATGAAATATCGGCGCCCATTTCACGCAAAGTTTCTGTATAGCCAAATCGATTTTCATAAACTGTTTCATGGATGACCGAACAGCCTGAAGACTGAGTCAACAATACAACAAAAGGCTGCTGCCAATCAGTCATAAACCCTGGATGAACGTCTGTCTCCAGATGCAGTCCACCTTGTAAGGGTCCATCATAGTAAAACTCTATTCCATTGCTCTTGATTTCAAAGCCTCCGCCTACTTCCCGGATTTTATTGAGAAAAGTGACCATGTTAACATGTTGCGCACCCTCTACAAATACACGACCCTTTGTACTAATAGCCGCCATGCCCCAAGAAGCTGCCTCAATGCGATCAGGAATGACAGTATGCTCGACTTCATAAAAGTGGCGTGTTCCCTGGATGCGAATCGTACGATCTACATCAATGGTAATAATTGCTCCGAGCTTTTGTAAAAACAAAATTAACTCTATTATTTCAGGTTCCATCGCTGCATTTTTGATAATTGTGTTTCCTCTTGCCGTTACACCTGCTAAAATCGTATTTTCTGTTGCTCCTACTGACGGATAAGGAAGCGTAATGAGTGTTCCTTTCAAACCATTGTGAGCATGAGCAAAATAGGCCCCTTCACGCTTCATGCCTCGATATTCAATTACTGCTCCTAACTGCTCAAGTGCCTGAATATGAAAATCGACCGGACGCTGCCCTATTGGACAACCGCCTGCTGTGGGAACAATGATATCTTGATCCGTTCTTCCCAATAATGCTCCAATCATTAAAATAGGAATGCGATTAGATCCAGAGAAGCGTTGCGGAACATAAGAAGTTGTAAGCTCTTTAGTGATCACTTCCATTGTTGCTGCTTGGCGATCCCAATTGACTTCCATGCCTATTTCTTGGCATAAAGACACTGTTACCTCCACATCCCCAATGTTTGGAACATTATAAAAAGTGCATTTTTTGTCAGACAAAAGAGATGCCACCAAAAGCTTTGTCATGGCATTTTTTGCACCAGCAGCCTTTACATTCCCTCTAAGAGGATTACCACCCTTGATTTTTAATACATCCATGACCTACTCACCTTCATATTCTAAATTTTAACTTTGATAAGAAAAGAGAAAAAAAACTTACATCAGTTAGCCGTTATACGCAATGAAATTAGTCTTAAATCTTTCAATTAAAAGTTAACTTATTTTAAATAAAAATTTAAATAAAATTTTGACAAAATATTGAATCAGGATCTTTTTCTTCTAAAAGAAGAAATATTTTTTTGTAAATCATTAATAATCAAAGAAATATTTACTTCTTCAAAATTAACACTGTTAAGTCTCGTCGAAAAGACAGGATGTTTTTCTTAGCATTGACGAGCTTCCTTGGTAAAAGAGAGGACAAAGAAGAGGGCTGATGCTGAAAAGTAAGACGTAAAATTTGATGGGGACAAATACGCTGCTGCAGACGTAAAGCGACCAAGGACATTGTTTGCCGCCCATTGATTTCTACTAAAGGATAAAGGCAAACAGATTGATTTTGTGAATGACGGTAAAGCAAGGCATCGATTCCAACGTAACCAAAAAACCCCATGGCAGCCATATCGGTTAAAGCTTTTAAAGCAAATTGACGATGGTGCTGCAAAAAAATTTCGAAAGAAGTAAAAAGAATATCTTCTGGTCCTGTTAGGGTTCCCTGATAGATTCCTTGATCATCTGTTTCAAAACGAGTAGCTCCAATAAAATCAATCTGTCCATTGGAATGAATCAACCATTGAGTACTAAAGTCACATAAGCGATCAAGCCAAGGCTCTGCAATGATGGGACGTTTTTGCTGCCATTCTCTGTGGCAGAAAAGGAGAAGTTCTGGTGAAGGGATAGGAGCATCTATGCGCCAGTTGCCTTTTCCTGAGAGTCCAAAGCAAGTTTTTAAGACTTTTGGTCCTCGAACTTTTTGCAACCAATCAAGCAGAGCTTGTTCGTTATCTAGCAGTGCAGCTTCTGACAAACAGGTATAGCGAAAGCTGAATGCTTTACTGTTGACAAGCTGAGCAGTTTGCCAATTAGGAAGAGCATAATGTATCTGGCGAGCTTTGGCCCATGCTTGGACTTGACGTGAAGGCCCCCATGAGAGGCATTGCCTGCCTTGAAAGCATTCATCATCTTGTAAAAGGGCTAGTTGAGGCAATCCTTGTGGCCACCATCCCGTTTCTTGTAAAGCGATCAGATAGTCTTCGCTAGGCAATGCGGTAACTGCCACAAGGTCTTCCGGTTGACCATATAATAATGGAAGAAATTGAAGCTGAAGGCACAAGGGATTACGGGATAAGCTAAGTTCGAGGGCATGTAGAGAGGGATGAGCAAATTCAAATTCTACATTAGTATTTGCGATGTGAACAATTTGAGGCATATGATTTGTTTCTTATAAGAAAAAAATGGCATTTTTCTGATTTATTTTAAAGTATTCATATGAGAAAATTTTATTAATCAAAAGGAGATTTAACGATGATTGTTCGCACAGGAATTGGACAAGATAGCCATCGATTCCTCCCTGCTGATTCTTCCAAGCCTTGTATAATAGGCGGTCTCATATTTAATGACGCCCCTGGCTTCAATGCCAATTCAGATGGCGATATTGTTTTACATGCTATTTGCAATGCCATTAGCTCATTGACAGGGATTTTAATTTTAGGAAATATTGCCGATGATTTATGTCTAAAAGATGGCATCACCGATAGCGAAGTCTATCTAATGGAAGCGATGAAAACGTTAGGCAATCAATGGGTGACACATGTAGCTATAACAATTGAAGCTAAAAAACCCAAATTCAAAGATAGCCTTCTTAAAATGCGTCAAAATATTGCGCGAATTATGCGCCTTGACATCTCTCAAGTTGGCATCACGGCAACTTCGGGCGAAGGTTTAACCGATTTTGGCTGCGGTGATGGTGTGCAAGCATTTGCTATTGTCACCACCCAAGAATAGCAGCCACTTGTACATACTCGTTTACATAGGTTTTGCCTAGTGAAACGGATTCAACCCCGAAGATTTAAGCTCCTCTCTTAGCTTAAACACATAAGGCCCGAAAGGGGGACATCCACCTATTTTAGTAAAAAACACCGGGGGTAGGGTGTTAATTTTGTGCAAAAAAACGAGCTTTATTTTTCACAATAATTGGCATAGTTGAATTGAAGGTCGCATGTTTATGCCGTCCTTTCAGGACTCGATGTTTTTTTGATAGAACCCAGGCCTCCGCTTCGCTGCGACCTGGGCTGTAACATGCCGGCCCTTCAGGCCTTAACAAGAGATGTTTAAGTCCCTCTTCTATAGTCCCTAAATCATCTTTTTGTTAAGGCCTGAAGGGCCATCATGTTACAGCCCAGGTCGCAGCGAAGCGGAGGCCTGGGTTCTATCAAAAAAACATCGAGTCCTGAAAGGACGGCATAAACATGCGACCTTCAATTCAACTATGCCAATTATGGTGAAAATAAAGCTCATTTTTTTGCACAAAATTAACACCCTAACCCGGGGACACATCTATTCTATTTATTTGATGTACTTCTTTATTAGTTTTTATTAGTACACATCTCGCAAATAGCGTTTTTGCTGACGCAAATGCTTGATGTATTCCTTAACTGCCTGTGCTTCTTTTCTACCAAATTCCCGAACGATATTTTGCAGCATGGCTTCTACATCCTTAGCCATGCGCTGAGCATCCCCACATACATAAAGATAGGCACCCTCTTCTAGCCATTGAAAAAGCTCTTCTCCTTTTTCCCACATTTTATGCTGCACGTAAATCTTGTGTTCTTGATCCCTTGAAAAAGCCAATTCCAAGCGCAAATTCCCTCTTTTACCAAATTCCTTCCAATCCTCTTCATAAAAAAAGTCATAAGCGCCATTCCATTCTCCAAAAAAAAGCCAATGTTTGCCCTTGGATTGATGATGAAGGCGCTCTTGTAGAAAAGCACGAAAAGGAGCAATGCCTGTTCCAGGCCCAATCATAATAAGAGGAACATGAGGATCTTGCGGCAAGTAAAACCCGTGCGAGGGCTGCACGAAAACGGGCACAACAGGTGCGTGCAAGTCGACAAGTTGGCAAAGATAATGCGTACAAACCCCTCGGCGTTTGTGACCGTTGGATTCATATTCAAGAGGCGCCACAGTTAAATGCACTTCTTCACCAACGAATCTTTGAGAAGAAGAAATGGAATAAAAGCGCGGCAGCAACGGCATAAGCAAATCTGCCAATTCTTGTGGAGTAAACGCCGCTTCTTCATTTGCTAGTAAAAAATCCCATACTTCATGCTTTTGTAAATAGGCTTTACAAGCCTCTCGATTACACTCCTGACGCAATTCTTCCAATAAATGCTTTTTATCTGCATCTGGCTGGCGATTAGCCATCTCACGGAGCAGTTTAGGGCTAATATCAGTAATATTTGCCTTAAACGTTAAATAATCGGATAAGGTTATCATTTCTCCGGTTTGCTTATTCTGAATGATTTCTTTACCCGTTGCCTTCAAAGCCTGCAGCGTTTGATTAACCAATTCAGGGTCATACTGAGGAAAAATGCCAATACTATCTCCCACTTCATAGCGAATTCCCGATCCTCTTAAATCGAGAACAAGATGCTGAGTATTTTTTTTTGATCCCGGCTTAGATAAAGCGTAGCGCTCTTTTATCGAAGCCAAGAAAGGATGCTGTTTACTATAAGTTTCACTCATAGTGAGATTCTCTAACGTTTCAGACTTTCCCAATTTTCATCAACAGATGCAGGTTCATATCGCCCGCCTAAGTACTTTGCTAAGAAAGCTTCGGTTGCTGCATAAAATTTTAAGCGATTTTCTGGACGGGCAAAGCCATGTCCTTCATCGGCAAATAATAGATACTCCACAGAAAGCTGCTTTTGGCGCATAGCAGCGACAATTTGATCACTTTCAGTCTGTTTAACGCGTGGATCATTTGCTCCCTGCGCAATGAGCAAAGGTTTTTTAATTTGATCAGCTTTAAATAGAGGTGAACGTGATTTTAAAAATTCCTCCTCTGTTTCTAACTTACCTACTCTTAAATCCATGAGGGTTTTTAGAGGCTTCCAATAAGGAGGAAGTGTCTGCAATAATGTAATCAGATTAGATGGGCCGACAATATCGACACCACAGCAAAAAGCATCGGGAGTAAAGGCGAGACCCACAAGCGTTGCATAGCCTCCATAACTTCCTCCTACAATGGCGACTTTATGAGGATCAGCATAACCTTGGCGGACAAGCCATTCTTTGCCATCTAATAAATCGTGGTGCATTTTGTTTGCCCATTCACGATTGCCAGCGTTCAAATAAGCTTTGCCATAGCCTGTGGAACCACGAAAGTTAATTTGCAGAACGGCATATCCACGATTCGCTAACCATTGAGCCATGGGCTGCAATCCCCAAGAATCGCGAGACCAAGGGCCACCGTGTACAAGCAATACTGTAGGAAGATTGCGAGGTGCTTGTCCATAAGGCATCGTCAAATAGCCATGCAGGGTCATGTCATCGCGAGCCTGAAAGCGAATAGGCTGCATAGAACTTAATTGGTAGCGCTCCAACGTGGGCTGCGTACTAAATAGAAACTTTAATTCTTTGGACTGACGACGATAAAGATAAAAATGACTTGGGCGTTGATCAGATTGCGAGACAACAATCCAATTTTGATTCGCCAAATCGCGGCTTGCAAGCTTAAAGGGACCTTTAAAGTATTGGGATAGATAATTAAAATCGGCTGATAATTGCGGATCTAGGACCATCCATTCATAACGCTCTCGCTCAACTCCTATGGCTTCTGGGATATAAGTGATTGGATGAAGAACGAGTTCGGAAAGATCGTAATGAGGATCTTCTGCAATCAGTTTGCGTTCTCCTGTTTCCACATTGCACTTGAGCAGGCGGCTCGTATTAGATTCTAAACTCGTCATGAGATACAAAGATTGATTATCCGCCGAAAAATCAAGGATTTCTCCAATTTCAGTGGGATCTAGGGTCAACCAATCACGCCAGGGACTCGTGACCTGGCTGCGCACACGAATTAAAGTTGATCCATCGTCAGTCAAAGATTGCGAAGCACGAATTTGAGAATTGTGATCCGCAATCCAATGAATCACTCCCCCCAGATTTTCAGTATCAAGGTGTAATTGACCTGTCTGAAGATTGAGGCGATAAACATCAAATAAAGTTGGATCGCGCTTATTCATCTGAATCAATATTTCATTGGGAAAACGATGATTGGCATCCACAATCTCCACTTTAACTCCTTCAAAAGGAGTCAAATCTTTGGTCACTTGCGTGCTCACATGCGTTTGGTAAAGATGCCAATTTTCATCGCCATCTTTATCTTGAATGTATAAAATCGATTCATTGTTGAATTGCCACAAAAATTGGCGAATGCCGCGCTTACGATCTGCTGTCACTTGCCGATCTGGCCCTGCCTGTTGTAAATCGCGTATCCAAACATTCAAAACATTTTTTTCATCTGGTGCCAAGTAAGCGAGTTTAGTTCCGTCAGGTGAGAGCGTCGCTGCTGTTTTTTCTGGGTTACCAAATAAAAGCTGGCGGGGAATAAGCGGAAGAGAAGTCGCTGCGGTGGGCTTCTCTTCTGCTTGGAGAAATATCGATAGAGAAAGACAGCTCACAAGCCCCATTATCATCAGAAAAAATTTCAAATAAAACATAGTTAACCTATATAAATGAGAGAAATGGAAAACTTTTTATTCTAACAAAATATGAAATTAAATGCATTTCTTTATTTAAAGGGAATTGCAATCATGATAAGGATAGTGAAGCAGTCGAAAACAAAAAAAATTGTGATCGAGCACTGAATTTATTGTTTACGATAAAAAGTATTTTAGGAAAAATAAATCTTACAATCCCTTAGAGGTTTATGTCTATTGATTTTTTCTCCTTTTTTGTTAATCGCATTCTGTTTATTGATAGACAACACCCATCGCCCCAAACTGCCGAACAAAATGAAAAGGAAGAACAAAATTTAATACAATTACCAGAAGAAATAGTCATTCTTATCTTTAAGCAATTAAATCTTCAAGGATATAGGGACTTATCTCTTGTCAATCACTCCCTGTATCAATATTCAAAGAATGCACAAGTCATTGCTTCTTTATGGGAAAGGACATTAATGCCTTTAAATAAAATTCCTACCGATAAAATAGTCTCATATACCCAATTAGCCGGACCGTTTTTAACGCGGCTTGATTTAAAAAAAATGGCTAATGTAACAGATGAATTAAAAAAAATCATCTCTCAGGCTTGTCCCAATGCCCTCCTGATTTTTCCCCTAGAAGAGGACAATATAGAAAAACAAATCTTAAAGGATCTTCACAAAATTTTAATCAATCATGACAATCAACCTCTGCTCATGACTCAATTATTTGATGCTATACGGGAATTAGATCCTAACCTCAACTTAAAAAGAATAAAAATTATTAATAAGTATGGGGGAATGATTAAGTTTATTGATTACTATCATCATCTATTTATTAGAGGGGCTTTACCACTCTGCCGGATCTGTTTGAAAAATCCAATTTCAAAGATGGATGAGTAAATAATAGCACGTGCCTACATGTCTATGACCGCGTACGCTTAAAATTCAAATAAATAAAATTTATTTTATAAATTCCTTTAAAAATATAAAATCAAATTTTAAATTTATCTGAATCGAAGAGGAGTGTATGCAAGTCGACTTTCTTATTGCAGGGGTTGTCTGTCTCTTCCTTCTGATTTATTTGACTTATACCATCTTATATCCAGAAAATTATTAAGGAAAAGAAGGATGGACAATTGGCCGGAGCTTGTCATTTTTATCTTATTGCTATTGATCACTTTTCCTCTTTTAGGGCGTTACATGGCCTCTATTTTTCGAGATGGGAAAGAAAAATCTTATCCATTATTTGCATGGCTAGAAAAAATGATTTATCGCATCTGCCACATCAATCCTCATCAAGAGATGGATTGGAAAAATTATGCTAAAGCCCTGCTTTATTTTAATTTGTTTGGCTTGATTTTTCTTTTTCTTTTACAGCTCTTGCAAGGTTGGCTCCCCCTTAATCCACAAGGTTTTCGTGGTGTAGAGCCTGCTCTAGCCTTTAATACAGCCGTTAGCTTTGTTACCAATACTAACTGGCAAGCTTATGGGGGTGAAAACACTTTAAGCTACTTCACACAAATGTTAGGCATGACCGTGCAAAACTTTGTCAGTGCCGCTACAGGCAATGCCGTCCTTCTAGCTTTCATTCGCGGAATTCAGCGTCACTCTTCGGCAACCATTGGCAATTTTTGGCGCGATTTGACTCGGACTGTCGTCTACTTACTTCTTCCCTTTTGCTTCATTTTCGCCTTGTTTTTGGTCAGCCAGGGTGTCATTCAAACTTTAAGCCCTTATGTTCAAGCAACCACCTTAGAGAATGAAACTCAGACCATTCCTCTCGGTCCTGTTGCTTCGCAAGTCGCGATTAAACAGCTAGGAACCAATGGTGGAGGCTTCTTTAATGCCAATAGCGCCCATCCTTTTGAAAATCCGACCCCCCTTTCCAATTTTTTTGAGAGTTTTGCGATTTTTTGGATTCCCGCCGCAGCGACATATATGTATGGTTTGATGATCCAATCACGTAAAAATGGCCTTATCATTTTTCTTGTCATGTGTGCTTTATGGCTAGGAGGATTGGCAGTCGCCCTTTATTCGGAATCTCTCCTCAATCCTGTCATGACAGTCAACCCTGTATTAGAGGGTAAAGAAACGCGTTTTGGTTCTTTCAATAGTGTCTTATGGGCCGTCACCACAACGGGAACGTCCAATGGATCGATCAATAGCATGCACGACAGCTTATCTCCCTTAGCTGGAGGCGTTTCCATGTTTAACATGATGATTGGAGAAGTGATTTTTGGCGGCGTTGGAGTAGGATTATGTGGGATGCTCATGTTTGTTCTCCTCACTGTCTTTTTATCAGGTCTTATGGTGGGAAGGACGCCCGAATATTTGACAAAAAAAATTGAAAAAAACGAAATGCAATGGGTGATGCTGGCCATTTTGACTCCTTGTGCCTTAATTTTGCTGGGAAGTGGAATTGCAAGTGTTTTACCCAATGCGTTGAATAGTTTAGGAAATGCAGGACCCCATGGTCTGTCGGAGATTCTATACACTTTTGCTTCAGTAGCTGGCAACAATGGCAGTGCTTTTGCTGGATTAAATACCAATACCTATTTTTACAATATTGTTTTGGCAATTGTCATGCTCCTGACTCGCTTGGCGATTTTGATACCTAGCCTCGCAATTGCAGGCAGTTTGGCGGCTAAAAAGATCGTTGCTCCTTCTATTGGCAGTTTTGCAACGGATACCTCTCTTTTTGGCATTTTACTGCTTAGCGTGATTTTTATCGTGGCCGCCCTCACCTTTTTCCCCGCTTTATCTCTTGGACCGATTATCGAACAGTTGTTGATGCTAAAAGGCCAATCGTTTTAGAGGAATTTTATGAAAAAAAAAGGAATTTTAACATTCGATTTGGTTAAAGAATCGTTAATCGATTCATTTATTAAACTCAAACCTCAGACACAATTCCGCAATCCTGTCATGTTTGTAGCGTATCTAGGAGCTATCTTTACAACTCTTATTACGATTTTGGAGCCTCTTTCTGGATTCAATTTGCAGATCACGCTCTGGCTTTGGTTTACCGTTCTTTTTGCCAATTTCTCAAGTGCTATTGCAGAAAGCAGGGGCAAAGCACAAGCTACCAGTTTAAGGAAAACACAAAAGGAAACGTTTGCAAAAAAAATCCTAGAAGGAAAAGAAGTGTCAGTGCCTGCAACGGGACTCAAAAAAGGCGATATCATTGCCTGTGAAACAGAAGATATCATTCCAGCTGATGGAGAAGTCATTGATGGCATTGCGACAGTGGATGAATCGGCGATTACTGGAGAATCTGCTCCAGTGATTCGCGATAGCGGGGGAGATCGCAGCGCTGTCACAGCTGGAACGCGTATTGTCAGTGATCGGATTTTGATTAGGGTAACGTCTGAAAAGGGTCATAGTTTTTTGGACCGCATGGTTGCTCTCATTGAAGGAACACAAAGGCAAAAAACTCCCAATGAAATTGCATTAAATATCGTTTTATCGGCTTTAACAATTATCTTTATTCTCACTGTCATGTCACTGAAAACCTTTGCTGATTATAGCGCAAAGGCTGCTCAGCAAGACCTCTCTAGCATTGTGACAGTTCCTGTCTTAATTGCCTTGCTCGTTTGCTTGATTCCCACAACGATTAGTGCTTTGCTATCAGCGATAGGAATTGCAGGCATGGATCGCTTAATTCAACGCAATGTTATTGCAAAAAGCGGAAGATCTGTGGAAGCCGCTGGCGATATTGATCTCTTGCTTTTAGATAAGACCGGAACCATCACTTTGGGCAACCGCATGGCCACCGAATTTTTGCCCGCACCAAATGTTTCGGAAAAAGAATTAGCAGAAATTGCACAATTGGCTTCTTTATCGGATGAAACCCCAGAGGGAAGATCCATCGTCGTTCTGGCCAAAAATCAATTCGATCTACGCGCAGAAGCATTAGATCCTAAAAGCTTTAAATTTGTTCCTTTTTCTGCTCAAACTAAAATGAGCGGTATTGATTTTAAAGATGAAAATGGCAAAGTGGTGCGATCCATTCGCAAAGGAGCAGTAGAAGCGATTCACAGTTATGTTGAACAGCATGGCGGAAGTTTTCCCAAACAACTTTATGCAACAGTTGAACCGATATCCACGAAAGGAGGAACCCCTCTTTTAGTGGCGGATGGAAATCAAGTGGTCGGGGTGGTACATCTCAAAGATATCATCAAAGGAGGCATCAAGGAGCGTTTTGCTGAAATGCGTAAAATGGGAATTAAAACCCTGATGATTACGGGCGACAATCCCTTGACTGCCGGAGCCATTGCTGCTGAAGCAGGAGTTGATGGCTTTGTGGCTCAAGCAACTCCTGAAATGAAATTGGCACGCATCCGTCAAGAACAAAAAGATGGACATCTCATTGCCATGACAGGAGATGGCACCAATGATGCTCCCGCTCTTGCTCAAGCCGATGTTGGCGTCGCCATGCACACGGGAACGCAAGCTTCTCGCGAGGCGGGCAATATGGTGGATTTAGATAGTAATCCCACTAAGCTCTTAAATATTGTAGAAATTGGTAAACAATTGCTCATGACCCGAGGAGCCTTGACTACCTTTAGTATTGCAAATGATGTAGCTAAATACTTTGCCATTATTCCTGCTATGTTTGGACTGCTCTATGCTTTTTCCGAGCAAAAAGGACCCTTAAATCTGCTGAATGTCATGAAGCTGCAGTCTCCTCAAAGTGCAATCTTAAGTGCTGTCATTTTTAATGCCCTTATTATTGTGGCTCTTATTCCTCTTGCCTTAAAAGGAGTTCCCTATAAGCCTCAATCAGCGGCCCATCTTTTGCGTCACAATCTATTGATTTATGGGCTAGGAGGAATTGTGATCCCTTTTATTGGAATTAAACTCATCGATCTTTTCATTACAACCCTAGGACTTGTTTGATGATGCATCCTGCTCGCACTGCTTTAAAGATGTTAGCCACCCTAATCGTATTAACAGGCTTGATCTATCCCTTATTGATCACCCTCATTGCTCAAATTGCAATGCCTAAGCAAGCGAGTGGCAGTCTCATTCAAATGGGAAATAAGATTGTCGGTTCAGAACTCATTGCCCAAAACTTTAAAGGCGAAGCTTATTTCTGGCCTCGTCCTTCAGCTGTTAACTTTGATCCCCTAAAACCCGCAGGAGGAAGCAATTTAGGGCCAACCAGCAAAAAACTTAAAGCAGAGGTAGAAGAAAAAGTCAAAATACTTGGCTCTCATCCCCCTCCAGAATTAGTATATACTTCCGGAAGCGGCCTAGATCCTCACATTAGCCTAGAGACTGCTTATTATCAAATCGAACGAGTTGCAAAAGCACGTTCTATTGCAGATCAAGCTCAACTTCGCTCTTTAATCGAATCTTTACAGGAAGGGTTTAAGAATAAGTACGTCAATGTTCTGTTGCTCAATCAAGCCTTAGACCAACAATTTCCTCTGAAATAAAAATGATTATAGAAGAAAACCCCGATCCAGATCAACTTCTTAAAGCCATTAAAGAAGAAGAACAACGCTATAGCTTGGGCAAGCTTAAGATTTTTTTTGGGATGTCAGCAGGCGTAGGGAAAACGTATGCGATGCTGCAAGAGGCTCATGAGCGTCTCAAAGAAGGATTAAATTTAGCCATCGGAACAGTGAATACACATAGCAGGCAGGAAACTGAAAAGCTATTAGAGGGACTGCCCATTATTTCGGAAAAGTGGATAAAATTTAAAGATAAAGCTTTTAAAGAGCTTGATTTAGAGCAAATATTAGAAATCAAACCGCAGCTCATTTTAATCGATGAACTTGCTCACACCAATGTACCAGGGTCTAAACATCCTAAGCGTTGGCAAGATGTCGTCGAAATTTTGGATGCTGGAATTGATGTCTACACGACGTTGAATGTTCAACATTTGGAAAGCAGAAAAGATATTGTCGAGAGCATTACGGGCATTCCCATACGCGAAACAGTGCCAGATCTTGTTTTAGAGCGAGCATCAGCAATCGAAATTATCGATATCCCTCCAGTTGAACTTTTGCAGCGCTTAAAAGAAGGAAAGGTTTATTTAGGCGACCAATCGATTGTCGCTGCTGAAAATTTTTTTCAAGCAGACAATCTGACAGCGCTAAGAGAAATAGCGTTGCGCTTCACAGCCGAAAAAGTTGACCACGATTTGCATGGTATCTTAGCTTTGGGCCGAGGGTGGAGGACGCGCGAGCGTTTAATGGTTGCAGTCGGCCCCGCTCCCTCTTCTCAGCAACTGATTCGTTCTGCTCGCCGGCTCGCTTTCGAACTCGATGCGCCTTGGATAGCTATCCATGTCAATACTGAGAAAAAGCTCAATGCTGAAGATCAAGCAAGACTAAATAGACACTTACAATTGGCCAAGGAGCTGGGAGCAGAAATCATGACAACAAATGATTTTAATGTTGCCAATGCCTTGCAGCGCATCGCCAGGCAAAAAAGTGTGACCCGCCTCGTCATTGGTAGGCCAACTGAACGCTCTTTTTTTCAAAAGTTCTTTCATACAAGCTTATTGGATCGCCTAGCGGAAGAAAACAAGCAAATGGATATTTTAATTCTCAGGCAAGATCAATTGGTTAGTTTGTATAAACGAGCGATTCCAACCTTAAAATTTACGAGTTCCTATCTTTCCTATTGGGTTGTCTTTGGAACTGGTTTTTTTATTACTCTTTTTGGCTATTTTTTGACTCCTTGGATTGGATATAGGGCAGTAGGTTATATTTTTTTAATAGGCATTTTGCTTTTGAGCTTATTTGTTGGCCAGGGGCCTATTTTATTAGCAGCCGCATTAAGTGCACTGAGTTGGGATTATCTTTTCATCCCACCAACTTTCCAATTGACCATTAAAAATCCTAATGACACTGTGCTGGTCACCATTTATTTTTTCACTGCTCTTATTGTGGGAATGTTAAATACTCGCATTCGAGAAAAAGATCTTTTTCTATATCGACGAGAAGAAAAAATTGAAGATTTGTATGAAGTCATGCAAGAAATTGCCAAATCTCCTAATCTTCAGTATCTGCGTCTCAATCTTGATGCTAAGTTAAAAGCCTTATTTGGAGGCGAATTCGACATTTTGGTTAAAGGAACGGACAATCAGCTGATATTTGACAGCCAACTCTCTTTTTTAAATGAAGAAACAGACCATGCAGCAGCTTTATGGTGTTATCGCAAAGGAAAAAGGGCAGGATGGTCTACGGATACATTGCCCTCTGCCAAGGCATTATATTTTCCTATTAAATTTTCCAATAATTCTCTTGGGGTTTTGGTTTATTATCCGAAAAATCAACAGCCTCTTTCAATGGACGAGGTCAATTTTTTACAGTCGGTCACTGAGCAGTTAGGCATTTATTTGGAACGCTATGTCTTTGAAGAGCGTATTCAAAACCAGAATTATTTACGGCAAGTTGAAAAATTGTATAATTCTATTTTTCATTCACTGTCCAAGGGTTTTTATGCGCCGTTGGAAAAAATAGCATCCATCAATCAAAAATTCAAACAAATTGCTCACAGCCAAGATGAAAAAGAACTCACTCAAGAAATGGATCAAGCGAGCAAAAATCTTAAAATGATTGTCGACAATATCTTGACAATTTCGCAATTAGAATCAGGATTTATCCAATTTGAGAAACAAAAGCACTCAATTGAGCGTTTAATTGAAGAAGTGCAGCAAGAAGTGAAATCTTTAATTAATGGTCATCCCCTCCATGTCCAATTACCGGAACAAAAGCTATTCTTTAGTTTTGATTTTAAGTTGATGAAGATTGCCCTAAAAAATGTGCTGATCAATGCCATGGAATATTCGCCAATCTCTACACCCATTGAAATTGCGGTTCAACTATTGGAAACAGAATTTAAAATCTCTGTCATGGATGAAGGGCCAGGGATTCCCAAAGAGATGATGCCTTTTATTTTTGAAAAATTTTATCGCTTACCAGCAGATTCTAAGTTAGAAGGAATTGGACTCGGACTTACCATTGTCAAAGCGGTCATTGATCTGCATCAAGGCAGACTCGAAGTCAAAAATTGTGATAAAAAAGGCACCGATTTTTCTTTGATTTTACCCAAATAGAAAAATCATTTGATCAGCCCTTTTTTGCATTTTTTCTTGCAGTGTCTTCTTGTATATCCTTCCATATTTCTTTCAATCCAGGCTCTAGAGGAACTGCTGTTTGCCAGATGGAAGGCATATCATCTAATTCATCCACAAAGGTCATCTTTCCAGCAAAGTTGACATTCAAAAGAGCAGGTGTAAGGCTAGAAAGCAACCCCCGCCTTTCAATTTTAACGTTTTTCACGTGAGGGGCTAAACGATCAATAATCGCAGGGAGATCGTCAATTTCTGAGAAATTCCCACGAATGACAAGTGTGTCTTCGCTTTCCATATAGACAACAGGATTGAGAACATGTTTCGTCTCATTTTTAACAAATGTATATCCTAAAGCATAGAGTTGAGTATTTATCTGTTTAATATCAATACTATCGCTATCTTGTATTAAGCAGTTTTCCAAAAAATCAACTGCTAATTTAGCCCCTTGCTGCACCCTATCAACGGTTCTTCGGTAACATCCCTGGGCGTCAAGCTTTCTTCCAGGAACATCTGGAAGCGGCTCAACACCAAGGCGATAGTGATAAGATGCAAATTCTAGAATAATTCCTTTTTGATAAGCAACTTCCAGAAGATCTTTCTGCTGGTCTAATGATAAGGCATTAAAAATGTGCAGACGAGGCTGGATTTGCTTTGTTGGGCGATAATCGGCAACGGCTAAATAGTGAAGTTTATTTGCTTTCTCAAGAATTCTCTCCGCAGTCTGACAATCAAATTCTAGATCATCTGCCAATCTTTGTTGTAACTCTACTTCTGATTCAAATACAGGCAATTGATCAAAAGCTGCTTTTAGTTCCTCTAATGCAATCTCTAAGCGATGTTCTGAAGTTAATCCTTTATAATGGCTAGCGACTAAGCGGCTGATACCCATCCCTAAAGCAATAAGAGCCATTGATGTGAGGCCTACTAAAACAACTGTTGAACTCAAAACAACAGCGCTAAAAAGGCAAACGACCACTTTACAGGTTGTAAATAAAGCACCTAAACCACCTATAACCTTTAAACATTGGGCAGAATTTTGCAGCGGGCGAACGAATTCTTCAGTCTGAAGAATTGTCTCTGCTGTCCACTCATTCGGAGGAACAGGAAAAAAATAAGAACAAAAAGAAGCATGGTTTACAGCCATATTTATCACCCACTATTTTTCTAGATTTTATTTAATCGATTCATTATACCTTTTATATATAAAAGCCTTCAATTAAAATAAAAAATTTAATCCATTTATAACTGGTAAACAAGATGTCCGATATTATTAAAAGCAAAAAGCCGAGTAAACCTCCTTTAAATTCCGCGCAAAAAACGTTTAATCGTCTAAAAAAGAAAGTCGAGACTTTGCAAGAGGAGCTTCAAACGATTCAACAAAAGTATGATGAAGCTCTCAGTTTTTATTACAAAGAGATTGAACCCGAGAGAAAAGCCCACGCCCTTGTCTCTATTGAATTTGTCAAACTTATGTACGCTTACTATCAGAAACCTAAGACCCTCACCAAACAAGAACGACGCAACCTCAAAGAAATCTTATTAAATGCAATAAACGACATATTGGAATCTATTTCTTTTCAGGAGATTGATGCGGAAATTAAAGCAATTTTGAAAAAATTGGAAGGTGTAAGCATTGAGGAAATTGCCGCAAATGACTTGAATCTATTGAAAGATGAAATAAAAGAGATGTTCATGGAAACGGGAGTGGAGCTCGATCTTTCTAAAATCGAAGTAACAGATGATGTACAGGAAATAAAAAGAAAGATTATTGAAGCAGTGCAAGGCGCTGCGCAAGCCAAACAAGCAAAGGAACAAGCAAAGGAACAAGCAAAGGAACAAGAAAGGGAACAAGAGGAAGCTTTTGCTAAACCCAAAAGCAAGAGAGAAATTCAAAACGAATTAAAGGCAAAAGAATTAGAGCGGATGCAAAAAAAAGGGATTAACACGGTTTATAAGCAACTTGCAAAAATTTTTCATCCTGATTTGGAACCGGATACAACACAAAAAATTGAAAAAGAAAAATTAATGAAAAAACTCACGAATGCCTATGAAAACAATGATTTGTATACTCTTCTTGCCCTTGAAATAGAATGGATGAACGGCCCCAATTCTGAAAAAAAAGTGCAAAGCGATGACCAACTGAAAGTTTATAATTCTATTCTTAAAGAACAAGTAGAAGAGCTTGTATCAAATATCGAAATGGCTATTTTTAACCCTAAATATCTTCCTATTCAACCCTATTTAAGTGAGTTTAATTTTGGTGGGACCTTTATCTTACAAATGGTCGCACATGACTTAAAATTAGACGCGCATAAATTACAGACTCTCATCAAGAAATTAAAGAGCAAGAATGCTGAAGCAATAGTTCACGCTATTTTGCGAGAATATTCTTAATCTTAAAGCTTTCTATGTGTAAGCTAAGAGAGGAGCTAAGGCTAAGCGACGCCTTTAGTCGTCGCTGCCGCGGCGCTTCGCTCTTAACTTAACCATAAGAGGTGTGAAAGTGTCCCAATACGCAAAAATTATAGAGAAGGGCGTCGAATCAATAGAATGGAGGTCCCCCTCCGGGGAACAATTAGATTTCTCGTGAACCCACAGCTGCGCTTGCGCTTAGGCTGTGGGCTACAAAAAGAATAGCGCCAAGCGCTAAATTTAAGCCTAAAAACACTGTGCATGATCACTAAAGTTCTGCAAATTTCAATCTCCCAATTGCACAATCACATGTAAGGTCGCTCGAAAGGCAATCATTAATTTTTCTTATGAGAAGAAAAAAAGATCAACATTGTTTAAGATCATATTGGGATCAAATGAGATAATTCCAAATTTGCATAACTTTAGTGATCCTTTCACCTTACGCAAGCGAGGTCAAAGAATCAGTGCTATCCCTTAAATAACCAAATAGCTTGATTTGTTTAATAGCCTGAAAGGCTTCAAAGAAAATAGCCCAGGGCATCGCCCTGGGGCAGATTGATCCTCTACATGTAGTCTGAAGGACTACAAGAGAATCATCTATCCCCAACATGTTTTCATCAAACTTAATTTCATATTTTTTAGAAATTCGCAGTACTCTTTGAAATGTCATTGTTTATGGGTTCTTTTTGACTCCCTTTTTGTTCGTTACCTTGTACTTTGCCATTGAGTAAGCTGATTAAGGAGGTTAAGCAAGGATCTAACTGGATAAAAACAAATGGGGAATCGAGTTTGATGAAAACATGTTTGGGATAGATGATTCTCTTGTAGTCCTTCAGACTACATGAAGAGGACCAATCTAACCCAGGGCTAGGATGTTCATTTTGTGCAAAAAATGAGCTTTATTTTTCACAATAATTGGCATAGTTGAATTGAAGGTCGCATGTTTATGCCGTCCTTTCAGGACTCGATGTCTTTTTGATAGAAACCCAGGCCTCCGCTTCGCTGCGACCTGGGCTGTAACATGACGGCCCTTCAGGCCTTAACAAGAGATGTTTAAGTCTCTCTTCTATAATCCCTAAATCATCTTTTTGTTAAGGCCTGAAGGGCCGGCCCTTCAGGCCTTAACAAGAGATGTTTAAGTCCCTCTTCTATAGTCCCTAAACCATCTTTTTGTTAAGGCCTGAAGGGCCGTCATGTTACAGCCCAGGTCGCAGCGAAGCGGAGGCCTGGGTTTCTATCAAAAAGACATCGAGTCCTGAAAGGACGGCATAAACATGCGACCTTCTATTCAACTATGCCAATTATTGTGAAAAATAAAGCTCATTTTTTGCACAAAATAAACACCCTAGCCCAGGGCCGGGACTTAACAAAGAACTGTTTTTGGGCTTGATATTCGTCGAGTCAATTTAACAACACACCGCCTTTAACAGGCTGTAGAGGCATATTTTCCGAAAATGACGCGAAAAACATCAAGCCCAAAACAGTTCTTTGTTAAGTCCCGGCCCTGGGCTATTTTCTTTGAAGCCTTTCAGGCTATTAAATAAATCATGCTATTTGGTTATTTAAGGGATCTCATTGCTTTTTTAACCTCGCTTGCGTAAGGTGACTGATCCTGTAAATGCTTTTAGGCTTAAATTTAGCGCTTTGCGCTATTCTTTTGTAGCCCACAGCCTAAGCGCAAGCGCAGCTGTGGGTTCACGAGAAATCCGGATTGTTCCCCGGAGGGGGGCATCGGTGCTATTGATTTGACGCCCTTCTCTATAATTTTTGCGTATTGGGGACAGTCTTACACCTCTTATGGTTAAGTTAAGACCTGCTCTTCCTCTCTTAGCGTGATACATATGGGCCTGCAGGGCTATCAATGTCAAATATTTTTAGTCAAATACCCTAAGATATGTTGAAAGCTAAGAAAAGATAGAATAGCAACAGTAATAGGAAGAGCATTTGTTGCAAAATTTGTATTCAATCCTAAATTTAATAATCAATTTAACAAGTGAAGTACTCGTCATTTCATAAAAATTAATCCAGTAATTTAATACAGAAAATTAATCTTATTCTTGCTTTTTCCTCAAAAGTTTCGGGAAATTTTCTATTCCACCTTATTTATTTTTCTTTTTATATTGATCTCAGATTAAGTTTAGATTATTTTAATTTATTATAGGGCCTAGTACTCGAAGGAGGAGTGATGACATTTGTAAAGTTTTACCTATTATTTATTCTTAGCTGTTGGTCATGTTCTATTGATGCAGCATTAGGAAGCTTTCAACAAGTGAATGACTCCCCTTTTCCCACCGGAAACTCCCCTTTCTCTGTTGCTTTTTCACCGGAAGTCTCGGGAAATTTATTTGCGGCTATTGCCAATGAGGATAGTGCTACTGTCTCCGTCTATGCCGTGAACACAACAAATGGTTTATTTTCTCCAGTGAATAGCTATGCGACAGGAGAGGTTCCCACAAGTGTTGCTTTTTCCCCAGAAGTTTCTGGAAATTTATTTGCGGCTGTTGCTAAAAGGGATGGGACTGTCTCCATTTATCAAGTGAACACGCGTACAGGCGAATTTACACCTGTAAGTGCTCCTCCAATTAACTCTGGGAGCGCTGCTATGTCTGTTGCTTTTTCCCAAGAAGTTTCCGGAAATTTATTTGCGGCTGTTGCTAATTCTGAGGATAATACTGTCTCCATCTATACAGTCGATACAAGTACAGGCGCATTTACACCAGTGAGTGGCTCTCCCTTTGCGGCCGGAACCTTTCCTTACTCGGTTGCTTTTTCACCAGAAGTCTCGGGAAATTTATTTGTGGCTGTTGCCAATCTTGGAAGCAGTAATGTCTCTGTTTATACAGGGAACCCAACAAACGGTTCATTTTCTCTGACAGATAGCTATACAACAGGGGGTGGTCCCCTATCTGTTGCTTTTTCCCCTGAAGTCTCGGGAAATTTATTTGCAGCTGTTGCTACTTTTGGTGTTGGTGTCGTCGTCTATAAAGTGAACACACTGAATGGCACATTTACTGCTGTAAATGGCTCTCCCTTTTCTCCAACACAAGATTTCATATCTGTTGCTTTTTCCCCTGAAGTCTCAGGAAATTTATTCGCTGCTGCTGCTAAGTTTAATAGTAATACCGTCCTGGTCTACACTGTGAACACAAGCACAGGCGCATTTACACCAGTGAGTAATTCCCCATTTCCCACTGGAAACGATCCTAGCTCTGTTGCTTTTTCTCCTGAAGTCTCAGGGAATTTATTCGCAGCTGTTGCTAATGAGTCTAGTGATAATGTCTCTGTCTATGCAGTAGAGTTGCCTCCAACTGTCACAAGCGTTAGTCCTATGCAAGGTCTCCAAACAGGGGGCACATCTGTTAGCATTACAGGCACACACTTCACAGATGTGACAGCCGTCTTGTTTGGAGGAACTGCCGCAACTTCCTTTACAGTTGTTAATGATAGCCAAATTATAGCCATCTCTCCTGCTGGAACAGGAACTGTAGATGTTACTGTGACTACGATGAATGGAACTTCAGTCATTACGGCGGCCGATCAATTTAGTTATGTTCAACACACATCTATCACGCTTTTTATCTCACAGAATGTTGTACCTTTTGGTCAATCTGTTTTATTGACAGCTACGGTTATTCCTTCGTCTGCCACGGGAACGGTAAGCTTTTTTGATGGGAGCTCTCTTCTTGGAACAACACCGCTTATAAATGGTACTGCTAATTTTGCCACTACTGTTTTATCCGTAGGACAACATGTTTTGACAGCAGTCTATAATGGCAATAGTCAATTTCTTCCCTCGACTTCTTCAGCAGCGATTTTTATTGTCCAGACGGTTTTACCTCCACGCCACTTACAAGGCTTTCAAAAGGCTAATAGATTTGCAACACAAACAGATTATGTCAACATTTTAACTTGGAAAGTCTCAACAGAGGGAATTCCTGCAGTTGCCTATCGCATTTATCGAGATCGAGACCTCACAAAACTGGTAGCTGAAATTTCAAGTCATCAAAAACTATGCTTTGAAGACCATAATCGCAAAAAGAACAAGACGTATACCTATTATGTTGTATCTGTTGATCAATTTGGCAATCCATCCGAGCCTGCTAGTGTGAAAATCAAAGGACGTTAATGAAGAACTTATTTGATGCATTTTCTCTATTAGCTTTTAGTTTTTTGTGAAAAAATGCCATTTTTTGGCATGGTTCAATTGAAGATAACATGTTTATGCCGTCCTTTCAGGACTCGATGTCTTTTTGATAGAACCCAGGCCTCCGCTTCGCTGCGACCTGGGCTGTAATAGGCCGGCCCTCCAGGCCTTAACAAGAGATGTTTAAGTCCCTCTTCTATAGCCCCTAAATCATCTTTTTGTTAAGGCCTGAAGGGCCGGCCTATTACAGCCCAGGTCGCAGCGAAGCGGAGGCCTGGGTTCTATCAAAAAGACATCGAGTCCTGAAAGGACGGCATAAACATGTTACCCAAAATTCACTCTTTTGTAACCCTGGCCATTTTTTCGTCTTCTCTCAATGCTGCAAATGATACTTCTTCTTTGATCAATCATTCTGATTTACTCTCCTCTGTTATTCTAATCTCTTCCCCAAAAAGCCAACCTGTATTATAAAGTAATTTTTCAACACTATATGGGTGAAATATGCGTGATTCAATTCTTTATTCCGCTATTCGAGCACTTGTCGTTGCATTTTGCGTCGTCATTGGCCTGTGTTTAGGTTTTGTCTTCCTTTCAGTTATTGTCAGCGCCTTATCAGGCAATACAACTGACGCTAAATTGACTACTGTCAATACAGAAGAGATTCTTCCCAATGCAGAGGGAGAACGTGAAGCTCTTACAAGCGAAGCACCTGTCATCTTACAAGTCAATATTGATGGTGTCATTGGTTTGGAAAGTCTTGATAATAAATCGATTCGCCAACAACTGGTTGAATCGCGTGAAGGAAGTTTTAAAGATAATAGAGTGAAAGCTCTCCTTCTGTATATCAATTCTCCAGGCGGAACTGTCACTGATGCCGATGGGATTTTTCGAGCACTTGGAGATTATAAGAAAAAATATCAAGTTCCTATTTATGCTTATATCGATGGACTTTGCGCTTCTGGCGGCATGTACGTGGCTTTGGCAGCCGATAAAATCTTCGCCAGCGATACCAGTCTCATTGGCAGCGTAGGTGTGATTGCCCCCACTTTTATGAATCTCACGAAACTGCTGGAAAAAATTGGCGTAGAAACCTTGACCATCTCTGCTGGAAAAGACAAAGATGCTCTTAACCCTTTACGCCCTTGGAAACCGGGTGAGGATGAAAATTATCGCCAGCTTATTGATTATTATTATAATCACTTTGTCGAATTAGTCACTTCTCATCGTACAGCAATTACCAAAGATCAATTGGTCAAAGACTATGGAGCACACATTTTTCCTGCACCTCAAGCCAAGGAATATGGTTTTATTGACGTTAGTGGGGTTTCGCTTGCCGATACATTGAAAGAACTTCTCAAAGAGGTGAATATTACCACAAGCAATTATCAAGTCATCCGCTTAGAAAATAAAACTTGGTGGACGAGTCTTTTTTCCAGCCAAGCAGGCACTTTGTTTAAAGGGAAAATTCAACACCAACTTTCTTTTTCACCTGAAGTCGATCTTCTGCTCCATAACCAATTTCTTTACCTCTATTACCCACAATGATTTCAATAAAGATAGGTCGAAAACTCGACCTATCTTATTCTATTTCATTAGCTTAAAATAATAAAAATGAGGTGCAAATAAAGTTGTTTTCATCTATTCTTATTCTTTCATTTCTGATTTAACTGCATGTCAACTTCATGGAAAAATTATATATTTTAGATGCATCAGGCTATTTGTATCGTTCCTACTTTGCTATTCGTCAAATGACCAATGCTAAAGGAGAATCAACAAATGCTTTATTTGGTTTTATTCGCTCTGTTTTAAAATTGATAAAAGACTTTCAACCCACCCACCTAGTGGCGGTATTTGATGGCCCTGCAAATACTCTTTCGCGCACCACCTTGTACGCTGACTATAAAGCACATCGCAAGGGAATGCCTAAAGACTTGCTTTATCAAATTTCGTGGGCGCAGCAATTTTGCCAATTGATGGGGATTCCGGAGCTAATGATTCCAGAGGTTGAAGCTGATGATACGATGGGCAGCGTCGCGCAATGGGCGGCTCAAAAAGGGGCGTTGGCCTATTTATGCACAAGCGATAAAGATATGTGTCAAATGGTAACAGACCGCATCTTCATTCTTAATTCTTTTAAAGATAATCAAATTTTAGGCCCCGAAGAGGTGGCTCAGCAATTTGGCGTCCCGCCCAGTCAGATGATGGATTTTTTGGCTATCACGGGTGATACTTCCGATAATATTCCTGGTTTATCCGGATTTGGTCCTAAAACAGCTGCAGCCTTGCTAGGGCAATTTGGTAGTCTCGATTATTTGCTTGAGCATCCGACTGAAGTTTCGGGTCAAAAAAAACAAGAAACGCTTGTGCAAGAAAAAGAAAAGGTTTTATTGAGTCGTCGTCTGGTCGCAATTAATACTTCTGTGCCTTTTACACAAGAGGAAGCGTTTTTTAAGCTTGAACCACCTAATGGGAGTGGCTTGCGTGAATTTTATGCCTATATGAATTTTTCTTCGCTGCTTCGCGAGTTTGAAGTCCAAGTAGGTCTAAGTCAGCGACCCGTTGAGAGCGGCAGCGAAGTTTCCTATCAACTTGTGGATGATCTAAAAAGTTTGCAAGAGCTTATACACCTATTAGCCCAGCAAACAGCTATTTGTGTGGATACGGAAACAACGAGTGTTCATCCTATACGCGCTGAGCTTGTGGGAATTGGTCTGGGATTTGAGTCACATCAAGCCTGGTATGTTCCCGTTAATGGTCAGCTAGGACTTGAGACAGTCATTAAAGCCTTAAAACCCTTATTCGAAAATCCCAAGATTGGCTTTTATGGACATAATCTCAAATATGATGCGCATGTCTTGCTCAACTATGGAATTCAGATTGCCACTATCGAATTTGATACCATCTTAGCCTCTTATCTTCTTAATTCCCACAGTCGACAACACTCACTTGATCACTTATCCTTGGAATTATTTGGCAAAGTGAAGATTTCCATTCAAGAATTAATAGGCAAAGGCAAGCATCAAATCAGCATGCGTGATGTACCCCTCGACAAAGTCTGTCTGTATTGCTGTGAAGATGTGGACTATACCATACGCCTCAAACAAGTCCTTGCTCCACAATTAGAACAGCGGGGACTCACCTTTTTGTTTGATGAGCTTGAGCTCCCTCTTTTGCCCGTTTTAGCCAAAATGGAGCGACAAGGAATCTTTGTCGACATTCATTATCTTCAACGCTTATCGATTGAAATTGAAAAAGAAATAGACGAACTTGCCGAAGACATCTACGCTATGGCAGGCGAAACATTTAACTTAAATTCTCCCAAACAGCTTAGCCAAATTTTATTTGACAAATTGGGAATTCATCCACCGAAGAAGACAGCAACAGGACATTCGACTAATGCTGAAGTATTGGAAAGTCTGAAAAATGAATATCCTATTGCAGCCAAATTGCTGGAGTATCGTTCGTTAGAAAAGCTGCGTTCCACTTATATCCATGCCTTGCCGCAGGAAGTCAACCCTTCCACTCAGCGTATCCACTGCACATTCAATCAATCGATGGCGGCAACGGGACGCTTGACATGCCAAGACCCCAATTTGCAAAACATTCCAGTACGCACTGAAGTGGGACGCAAAATTCGCGAAGCATTTCGCCCCCAATTGACAGGCTGGAGCTATTTGGCAGCAGATTACTCGCAAATTGAGCTACGGTTATTAGCCCATTTAAGCGAAGATCCCATTTTAATGGGCGCTTTTCAGGCTAATGAGGATATTCACACTTTTACTGCCTCTCAAATTTTCAGTATTCCCCTCCAAGAAGTGACCAGGGAACAACGCAATCAAGCCAAAACTGTTAATTTCGGCATTATGTATGGACAGCAAGCATTTGGGTTATCGCAAGAGTTAGGCATTGATCCCAAAACGGCTGCTATCTTCATTCAAATGTATTTTCAACGCTATCACAAGGTCAAAGAGTTTTTAGATCAAAGCAAGCTGCAGGCACGCAAAACAGGTAAAGCCGTGACCCTTTTGGGCCGCGAGCGCTTAATCCCTGAAATCACGAGCTCTAATATACATATTCGCACCGCGGCCGAAAGATTAGCCATCAATACCCCTATTCAAGGAACCCAAGCAGATCTCATTAAAATGGCCATGTTGGAAATAGAGCGTAAGTTTGTAGAGAGACAATTAAAAGCCTATATGATTTTACAGGTCCATGACGAATTGATTTTTGAAGTTCCAGATCCAGAATTAGAAGAAGTCAAACAACTCGTGCATGATGTCATGATCAATGTCATGCCGCTTAAAATTCCCTTAGTTGTTGACATCCATATTGGCAAAAATTGGAAAGAATGTTAAAATTAAGAAAAGTGGCCATAACAGGTGGTCTTTCTTGTGGCAAATCCTCGGTTTGTCGTATTTTAAAGGAATTTGGGGCTTACGTCGTAAGCGCTGACAAAATCGTTCATCAATTATTGTCCTCCGATACAAACCTTGGTCAAAAGATCGTCGATTTACTGGGAACTAGCGTATTGGTTAACCAAAAGCTTGATCGATCTCGTATCGCCCGTATTGTATTTCATGATTTGGAGCTTTTAAAAGCTTTAGAAGCGCTTGTGCATCCAGCAGTTTACAGGGAATTAAATAGAGATTATCAAAAACAACATAACACAATCCCCACCTCCTTCTCTTTTCGTGGCAGAAATTCCCTTATTATTTGAAAGTGGGGGACAAAAAGATTTATGACATCACAGTCGCTGTCGTGGCAAATTTGAGACATTTGCTGAAAGCGTTTTGAAGAAGCAACAGGTGATGATCAAAAAGAATTTAATAACCGTATGGCTCAGACAACTTTCTTTATTAGATAAAGCCATCCTAGCTGATTATGCCATCATGAACAATGGCACTCTATCTGATCTTCAGCAAGTAACAAAAGAACTCTATCAAGAGCTATTAGAGGATTAAAACTTGTTGTTTGCTCTCATATGTGTATTTCACGCTTTCTTATCAAAAGAAGGCAAACCATAACCTTTACAATTGGAGTCTTGCTTTTAAATGGACCCAGAAAACAGATCTTTAGACACCTCAACGATTGAGGACAATGCTTCTGATAAGTCAAGCACTCAGGGTAGTGCAGCCAAGGACAACATTCTCAACCTGAAGTGATCACAAAAATTGCTGACATCCAACGGATGAATATCGATCAACTGAACCAATATGGTAAACAAATTGGCCTTAAGCATTTAGGTTCTTTAACAAATCGCAGATGGTATTTGAAATCGTCAAAGCGATTTCAGAAAATCCTAATGAAGTTCTTTATGGAGAAGGTGTTCTAGAAATTTTCCAGATGGATTTGGTTTTCTTCGCTCTCCCAATTACAATTACCTTCCTTCTGCTGAAGATATCTATGTTTCTCCTGCCCAAATCCGCCGATTTGATTTAAAAAAAGGAGATACACTTTGTGGAACAATTCGTCCTCCCAAAGACAAGGAAAAATATTTTGCTCTTCTGAAAGTTGATAAAATCAACGGCAGATCTCCAGAAAAGGCCAAAGAACGCATTTTATTTGAAAACTTGACACCTCTTTATCCCAATGAACGCATTGTCATGGAAACCACAAAAGATAGATTGTCAACTCGCGTTCTCGATCTTGGCAGCTCCTATTGGCAAGGGGCAAAGAGGATTGATTGTTGCACCTCCTCGTACCGGAAAAACGATTCTCCTGCAAAATATTGCCAATGCTATTGCTATCAACAATCCTGAAATTATCTTGATTGTTTTGCTGATTGACGAACGGCCTGAAGAAGTCACTGACATGCAGCGCATGGTCAAAGGTGAAGTGATTGCTTCTACTTTTGATGAACCGCCAGAAAGACACGTTCAAGTGGCCGAAATGGCCATTGAAAAGGCCCGTCGTCTTGTCGAGCATGGCAATGATGTCGTCATTCTATTGGATTCTATTACTCGTCTTGCGCGCGCTTATAATACTGTCCAGCCTCATTCAGGTAAAATTTTGACAGGTGGTATTGATGCCAATGCTCTTCATAAGCCCAAGCGCTTTTTTGGAGCTGCCCGTAATATTGAGCAGGGAGGTTCGTTAACCATTATTGCGACGGCCTTATCGATACTGGCTCGCGAATGGATGAGGTCATTTTTGAAGAATTCAAGGGAACGGGCAATATGGAACTTGTGCTTGATCGCCGCTTGGCTGATCGCCGCACTTATCCAGCTATTGACCTTATTAAGAGTGGGACGCGTAAAGAAGAACTGCTCTATCATCCCAATGAACTTGGAAAAGATTTTCCTCTTGCGTCAAGCAGTGGCGGATTTGGCACCAGGCGATGCGATGAATCTTCTATTGGGACGACTTAAGAAAACCAATAGCAATGTTGAATTTCTTGCTATCGATGAAGGATTAATGGATACTGCTACAGAGCATGAGTAGATTTGCGCGTCTTTCTTATCCACTCACCTTACGCAAGCGAGGTTAAAGAATCAGTGATATCCTTTAAATAACCAAATAGCATGATTTGTTTAATAGCCTGAAAGGCTTCAAAGAAAATAGCCCAGGGCATCGCCCTGGGTTAGGGTGTTCATTTTGTGCAAAAAATGAGCTTTATTTTTCACAATAATTGGCATAGTTGAATTGAAGGTCGCATGTTTATGCCGTCCTTTCAGGACTCGATGTTTTTTTGATAGAACCCAGGCCTCCGCTTCGCTGCGACCTGGGCTGTAACATGACGGCCCTTCAGGCCTTAACAAAAAGATGATTTAGGGACTATAGAAGAGAGACTTAAACATCTCTTGTTAAGACCTGAAGGGCCGGCCCCTCAGGCCTTAACAAAAAGATGATTTAGGGATTATAGAAGAGAGACTTAAACATCTCTTGTTAAGGCCTGAAGGGCCGTCATGTTACAGCCCAGGGCGTGTTTGAAAAACATTACCAATGTGTGATATAAATTATAATAAACGCAATTATAACCACTCCTCTAAATATTTTTCCTAACTTATCGTAACGAGTAGCAATTCGTCTAAAAGTTTTTAGTTTTTGGAAAAAATTCTCCACAACCTTTCTTTTTTTATACAAACGCTTGCTATAGGGAATTTCATCAGTTCTCTTTGGGTGACTTGGAATGACAGCTCGTTCCTTTCTTTTCATTAAATAGTATCTAATTTCATCTGTATCATAAGCTAGATCTGCTATAACATTTTTTGCTCGTTTCCCATTTAATAGAGATTTAGCAAATAAATTATCATTTCTATTTCCAGGAGCAATTTTTACTTTTAATGGTTGCCCTTCAGCATTAACTACAACATGAATTCTTGTTGACCAACCACCTTGTGTCTTTCCAATTCCATTAAATGTTTTTCCTCCAAAACCTCCCATTGCATTTTGATGTACTTTAACACTTGTAGAATCAATAATATGTGATTCGTGGGATGCATTTTTTTTTCAAAACACTCCAAATTTTTGACCAAGTTCCATTTAAGGTCCAGTTATGCATTCTTGAATAGATCGTTTGCCAGTGGCCAAATTCAGGGGGCATATCTCTCCAAGGAGCTCCCGTTCTTATAGACCATAAAATCCCTTCTATTACCAACCGATCATTTTTTCTAGGTCTTCCCTGTTTACCTGTTTGCGAAGGTAATAATGGACTTAGCTTCTCCCAGTCCTTATCTTTTAAAAACATTCTAGTCATAAACACCTCCTATGGGTCCCTACAACTATTATTATATCATAAATAATCTTTTTAAAACACGCCCCAGGTCGCAGCGAAGCGGAGGCCTGGGTTCTATCAAAAAAACATCGAGTCCTGAAAGGGACAATTGCAGAATAAACAATAAATTATTTTAATTTACCACTTTCAAAAAAAGGCTCCTTAATATAGTCTAGATGTAGAAAAACCGTCTTAAACTATACAAGGAACCGAAAAATGTTCAGAGAAAAATTATCGCAAATGTGGAATAACGTACAGTCTACTCTTTTTCCTGATTTAATCAAACGAACTCATGAACTCTGCCCTGAGTATAAAAAATTAGTATCAATTCTGGAACTTGTTCGTATTGAAAGTCATATTCCGCGATCCTTCAAATTAGGAAGGCCACCAAAAGATCGCATCGCAATGGCTAGAAGTTTTATCGCAAAAGTAGTCCTAAAACAACCTTACACTAAACAAATTATTCGCCTGCTAAACCAGGATGAACAATTGAGGATTATTTGTGGTTGGGAGGCAAATCATAAAATTCCTTCTGAATCTAAATTTTCTAGAGCTTTCAAAGAATTTAGCCAAATAACCCTTCCGGATAGGGTTCACCAAGCATTGGTTAAAGAATTTTACAAGGGAGAGATCATAGGACATGTGATAACAGATTCTACACCCTTAGAAGCACGTGAAAAATCATTAAAAAAACCATGTGCAAAAACACGTCGAAAAGAAAAAGACAAAGAAAGAAGAAGAATGAAAAGTGCTGGAGAACCAAATCTACGTCAACAGCAGTTGAATGAACCAGATCTTCGAAAAATGGTAGAACATCTTCCTATAGCATGTGACAAAGGCATGAAAAGAAATCCTCAGGGATTTCACATTTTTTGGAAAGGCTATAAGTTGCATACTAATGTTGATGATAATGGAGTCCCTTTGGCTGCAATTGTCACATCTGCATCGTGTAATGACTGTGAAGTTGCAATTCCTTTATCTCTAAAAACAAGCAAGGTAGTAACTAATTTGTACGATTTAATGGATGCAGCTTACGATTATCCAGAAATCAAGGAATTTAGCCGATCCCTTAATCATATACCAATTATCGATCAGTGTTCGCGAAGTGCAGCTCAAAAAAAGGCAAAAATGGAAGAGAAAAAAAGAAAAACTCTTTTAAATTTTAAAACAGCTGAAGAAAAGAGGTACGCAGAGCGATTTCCCAAAGAATCCTTTAATGCATTCTTTAAGGACTATTGTGGAGGACATAGGATATATTACAGAGGATATCAGAAAGTCTCTTGCCATGCATTATTTGGAGTATTAACAGCGGCCGCTATGATGTTATTGAAATTCACTTCCTAAAGATCGATTAAATTTCAAAGATTGACAGTATCTTCTTACGTTACCCCCTGCCAAAATTAGATCAATTTTTAAAAAAATTCAAAAAATTCGAATGTTTTGCATAAAAGTGTTTTTTTTTCATTAAAACTTAGTCGTCTAGAATCGATTCTTTTCGATCTCAGGTACAATTGACAGAAAAAAAATCGCAGTATAACACGCTAAATAATTCTGCAATTGTCCCTGAAAGGACGGCATAAACATGCGACCTTCAATTCAACTATGCCAATTATTGTGAAAAATAAAGCTCATTTTTTGCACAAAATGAACACCCTAACCCAGGGCGATGCCCTGGGCTATTTTCTTTGAAGCCTTTCAGGCTATTAAACAAATCATGCTATTTGGTTATTTAAAGGGTATCACTGATTCTTTAACCTCGCATCTAAACAGATCAAATCACGGCAGCGATTGGATATTTTTAAACAATTTTTTGCTAGCAATTTTCTGATTAAGGCGCTAACATTCCCCTTTCTAGATAGGGTTGATTTTATCCTTTTTAATTTTAGAGGATTGCCTTTCATGGCTAAGAAGGAAACAAAAACTTCTTTTCGACGTTTGCCTTTAATTGCTTTGCTCGTGATTCTGGTCGCTGGAGGATGGTGGACTTGGAACAGTCCGGCAGTGGCTAATTGGAAAGATCACATTTTCCAATATGTCGATAATCGTGATATCGCCACCTTAGAAGCGCACTATTTGCCGGAGCAGATTATTGAAGCGCATCGCCAAGAACTTCTGGGCAACGACAAGCGAACTCTTCAAAGTACCCTTCTCAACTATTATCCCTATCTTTTACTCGATGTTAAATACCCTGAGAGCAATCGAACGCGCGAAGGACTCTTACTCTGGGGATTGAATGATGGTGAGATGGTTCTTAATACTGAAACATGGGAAACAACTCATGGCTTTAAAGACTGCCTAGAATGTCAAGCAACACGCAGCGATTTTAAAATTTTACAAGCTTTAGCACGTCGCCAAGGAATGATGACAATAGAAGAATTGCAAAAAGAGTTGCAGGTCGAACGCGAGGCTCTCAATTCTTGGATCGAAGGAGCTAAGCAGAAATATCTCATCGTGCAAAAAGGAAATGTTTTGCAACTTCATTTTGAAAAACCCAAACTGCTGGTCACTCCTCAAACAAAAATCAAACAACATCTTGTCTCAAAGCCATTGGGAGAGGGGCAAAAAGTACCCAGAACCTATAGCCACAGCCAAATTATGGAAATTACACAGGCTGCTTTTGGCAACGATTTTAAGATTCGCAACGAACAAGAAGTTTTTTTGCCAGTGTATCGCCTTGAAATTCTCAATCCTGATGGTTCAGTTCAAGTAAGCGAATGGAATGCCTTGACAGGTCAGCGCATCCTTCCTCATTATCTATCCAACAGTTGATTTAGGACTCGTTTACATAAGTATTAGGGACCCTTAAACTTCAATAAATCATGCGATTCCCCTGCTTTTTCCATTGAAATGACCTCAACTTTAACGCCTTTTTGGATTCTATCAGAAGGAATTGTCAGAATGCACTCATTCTCTTGAAGGCCTGAAGTGATTTCCATTTGTCTACCATAATCGCGACCGATTGTCACTTGTTTAAAATGGACAATATGATTCTCATCGACAATAGCCACATAGGGAAAACTAGAACGGATGATAAGGGCCGTAGTAGGAATAATAAAATTAATGTTTTCAGGTTGTAGGAGGAATTTGACACGTCCAAATAAACCTGCATACAAAAGCCCCTCTTGATTTTCTACATCTACCTCAGTTAATAAAGTGCGAGCGACAGAATCTAAAGCTTTGGCATAACGGGTGACAGTTCCTTTAAAAATTTTATTTGGAATTTCTTGAACGGTTACTTCTGCTGTAAGACCTTCTTTAATCTGCCTAAAATAATTTTGTGGAACATCGACAAAAAAACGAATGATAGGCGTTTGAGCCAATTGAAAAAGTTCTTGAGGAGCGCCATTGACTGTGCCATAAATCAAAGAACCAATGTCAATTTGACGTTGAATAATCACTCCATCAAAAGGAGCATAAATATATTTGAACCTTTGTTGATAGATGAGTCTGGCAACATTCTTTTCATTTGCGGTCACAAGAGCCTCTGCTGCTTGATAGTTCGCCTGATATTGATCAACCTCTTGTTTAGCCACAGCCTCTGAGTTTTTATTCCATAGCCGCTGCCAACGATCGCTTGTAATTTTGGCAATATCTCTTTCAGCAATAGCATTTCGGAGATCAGCTTGAGCTTGTGCCACTTGTTCATCAGTTTCAGGAGTATCAAGTTCAGCTAATAAATCTCCTTGTTTGACGACATCCCCAATATCAACAAAGTAATGAATTAAATAGCCGTTGACTCTAGACCATATCGGAGTAATATGCCAAGCTTGGGCCGAGCTGGGTAAAATGAGCTCAATAGGCTTTGTATTAGGATGGATTTGCATCACAACTACTTTAGGCAAAGAAGTCTTAGAAGCAAGATCATCAATTTTTTTTGTATTTAATACCCGAGGAATCCATCCCCATAAAAATAAAACCAACAGGACAAGAAAGAGTCCCATGATTGGGAACCAGCGACGAGGAGGAGATTTCGGTGGATTCATTAATCAATCCCTTCTTTTCCTATTGTAAGATGTTCTGGCGGAGCGTAGGATTTTGTCTTGGCATGGAGATAAGGATTTTCTTTGTGTCTTAAAAATGAAAAGATCACTGGAACAAAAAATAGAGTTGTAAAGGTTGCAACAGCAAGCCCACCGATCACCGCTCTTCCTAAGGGAGCATTTTGTTCGCCCCCTTCTCCAAATGAAAGTGCCATTGGAAGCATCCCAACAATCATTGCCAAAGCTGTCATTAAAATCGGTCTAAGCCTTGTCATGGCCGCAGCATGAACTGCTTGGATACTCGTTTTGCCTTCCTTCAGCTGAAGATTAGCAAAAGTCACCAATAAAATACTATTGGCAGTGACGACTCCAACGCTCATGATCGCTCCCATAAGAGAAGGAATATTAAAAGTTGTTCCTGTTAGAAATAAACTCCAAATAATTCCTGTAAAGGCTCCGGGAATGGCCGTAATAATCACAAAAGGATCAAGCCACGATTGAAAGTTAATCACCATGATAAAATAGACAAGTATAATCGCAAAAATAAAACCAATGCCCAGTTTTTGAAAAGCGATTTTCATGTTTGATACAAGTCCACTGACAAAGATTTCATTACCAGGAGCCATTTTTTGGCTATAATCGTCTACAATAGCTTGAATATCGGAAGCCACGCCTCCAAGATCACGATCTTGGACATTGGCATAAATATCATAAATAGGTTGAATATTGAGGTGATTTTCTACACCTACCGTTGATCGACGCTGTAATGTACAAAGATCGCATAGCAACTGTGATTGTTGAGTCAAGGGGCTTGAGACGGGGACATGCAGTAATCCTTCGACTGTATTAACTCGATATTTGGGATTTTGCACTGCAATGAGATAGGGAACCCCAGACTTTCTATCCAGCCAAAAATTTGGAGACACAGTTGTACTATCACTAAAATTTAAAAGAATATCCTGAGAGGCATTTGATTGATTGAGACCCGCATAGGCCAACTGCATTCTATCCATCTCCAAAAACAGTTCGGGAAAATCGACAACTTGATGAAGATGAGTATCCACTGCTCCTGGAACATGAGAAATTTCATTGACTAACTCTCTTGCGATCTTTAAATTATTTTCCTGATCATGTCCCACAACTCTTACATCAATAGGAGTAGGCAAACCCAAATTGAGAATCTGATTCACCATGTCAGCAGGTTGAAAATAAAACAGCAAATTGGGAAATCGATTTTTGAGTTGAGTGCGAAGCATTGCCATGTATTGCTGAGTAGAATATTTTCGCTTAGAATTAAGAGAAATTAAAATTTCCCCATCATACCCTCCCACTGTAGCATTATCTCCGAAGGCAAGCGTATAAGGGGCAGGATTTAATCCAATATTATCCATCAACATATTAATGTCGCTTGGATGAATGATTTTTTTTATTTCGTGTTCGACTTCACCAAAAATTTCTTCTGTAACCTCAATTCTTGTTCCAGAAGGCGCTCTGACATGCAATCTTAACAATCCCGCATCAACTGAGGGAAAAAAATCTTGTCCAACAAAGGGAGCAATGAGCAAAGCACTTCCAAAAATCATTCCGAAAATCATTAAAAGAAGGGGGCGATTGTCTAATGCCCACTGAAGCATATTGCCATAAGAGTTGCGAAAACGGCGGAATTTTTCTGCAAATTTAACATGATATCTATCCAGAGCAGTTTGCGGCCCTCCACCCGTATACATGTACATTTCGGGTGGCAATATAAATTTGATCATGACAGGAACTAAAGTTCGAGAAAGAATATAAGAGGCAATGATCGCAAAAACAACCGCCAAAGCAAAGGAGGTAAATAAAAACTTAGAAGGTCCGACAAGTAAGGTAACGGGTAAAAAAACGATACAAATAGATAAAGTTGAAACAAAAGCAGGAATTGTCACTTCGTAAGATCCATCAAGAATGGCCTGTTCCAAAGGCTTTCCCATGCTGATATTGCGATGAATGTTTTCAATGGCTACCGTGGCATCGTCAACCAAAATTCCTATGGCCAACGCAAGGCCTCCCAATGTCATAATATTAAGCGTTTCCCCTATCAGACTTAAGATAATGATTGAAGTCATGATAGATAAAGGAATGGAAACTAAAACAATGAAAGTGCTTCGCCAGCTTCCCAAAAAAATCAAAACCATGGAGCCCGTCAAAATAGCGGCTAGCCCTCCTTCCACCACCACTGCCTCGATTGCTTTTTTGACAAAAATCGATTGATCAAAAATCAAGTCAATATTCATTCCTTCTGGCGCAGCAGCGCGCAAATTAGGCAAAAGCATCTTAATTTGGTTGATAATATCAAGAGTTGAAGCAGTTCCATTCTTTAATATTTGTATCATCACTGATTTTATTCCATCACGGCGCACAATATTTGTTTGAGGAGCAAATCCATCATGTGCAAATGCAACATCACGTAAAAAAATCATTTTGTTGTCTTTAGACCCTACCGGAATATCATTAAAAGATTCTGGCTTAACTGGAGTATTATTCATATTGACGCGATAATCAAAGTCCCCAATCCTTGCATCTCCTACTGGAGCAGTCAAAACCTGATTCGAAAGAGCGATATTAACATCTCTAGCAGATAATCCACGTGCCTGTAGCGCCTGTGCATCTACGTCTACCATTAGTTGACGGACTTTTCCCCCATAAGGAGTAGGTAATGTTGCACCTCGAACGGAAGCCATATACTGCCTGAGGCGCCAGTTACCAAAGTCATAAAGTTCCGATTCTGTGACATTTTGTCCAGACAAAATCATTTGAATAATGGGCACAGTATTAGAGGAATAGCGTAAAATCACAGGTGGCAGAATACCTGGAGGCATACGCTTTAAAATAGATTGTGAGGCAGCAGTTGCTTCAGCAATGGCAGAAGGAACATTGGCCTCGGGCTGAAAATAGAGGCGTATTAATCCTATGCCATCCACAGTCTGGGATTCAATTCTTTCAATATCATTGACATTATTGGAAAGCGTGTATTCGCCATATGTTGTCACTCTTTCTGCAAATTCTTTTGCTGGCAGCCCGGTATATGACCAAATCACACTGACAATAGGAATATTAATATTGGGAAAAATATCTTTAGGTGTTACGAATAAGAAATAGGCACTCAAAACCGCAATCAAAAGCGCAATGACAACAAATGTATAAGGACGCCTAAGAGCGAGTTCTACGATCCACACGGCACAAACGCATTATTTATGTTAAAAAAAACAATATACTTTTTAAAAATTGATTTTGCAAATAGTATTAATTTTAAGAAATTGTTTCTAAAGGAAACGTCATTTTGAATGTTAAATTTTTGCTCTGGTCAATCTTTCCTGCCTGGCTAACAAGCTGTTCTGTGGGTCCGCCCTATGATCCTCCTTCTATTGACGTCCCATCAAATTGGAAAAATAAACAAGAGACAAAGTGTAGCGGGTATGAAAGGGATGAAAATGGAGAATTCATTTATCTTGATCATTGGTGGCAAGTTTTTCACGATGAGAAGCTTGAAGAATTAGAAACGGAGGCTATCGACAACAATCGACAGCTTCTAATAGCCTATGAGAGAGTCCAAGAAGCACGAGAACTCATGGGCATTGCAGCGGCGAATTTTTATCCTCACATTACTTTAAATCCTCTCACCACCAATACTGTAGAACTGACTAAAAATTACCTCAATTCCGCAGCACTCACGACTCCCACGACTGGTCAGAATAATCTCATGAATTGCGCCGCAAACAATACCCTCAATTCTGCTACGGGAACTGCGTTTCGAGCTCACGAGGTCCTCTATTCTCTACCCGTGAACATGAGTTATCAAGTTGATTTATGGGGTAAGATTAGAGATCAATATCAGGCAGCAAAATATAATTGGTTATCGCAAAAAAATGATTATGATGTTGTCATGTTAACTTTAACTTCAAATTTAGCAATTGCTTATTATCAATTACGAGCTGCTGATGCTCAAATTGATTTACTTTTAAAAACACTCAAAACACGCCAAAAAGCCTTAGAAATTAATAAAGCCCGCTATGAAGAGCAAATAGCCTTTTATGCAGATGTCACTCTGGCTGCTGAAGAGGTTGAAATGGTTCAAAATCAATATCTCGAAGTGCTTCGCCAACGCGAGGTATTAGAAGATCTCATTGCCATTTTAATTGGCGTGCCAGCTTCTGAATTTTCTCTAGAACATCACCCTCTAAAAGAAATGCCTCCTTGCATACCTGCAGGCATTCCTTCAGAGGTTCTCCTACGACGTCCAGACATTGCTGAAGCAGAACATAATATGAGATCACAACATGCTTCTGTCAAGCAAGCTTATTCCCAATTTTTCCCATCCTTGATTCTTACTGCTTCCGTAGGATTTCAAACCCCTATTCTTAAAGATTTTCTGAGTTGGATAAGCCGCTACTGGATGGATAGCGTACAGATCAATCAATTAATTTTCGATGGTGGCGCGACCTATTATAATTTAAAATTGCAAATGGACCGCTTTCAAGAGGCCAGCGCAAGTTACCAGCAGCAAGTCCTGATTGCTTTTCAAGAAGTAGAGAATTCATTAGCTAGCCTGAATTCTTATGCAAAACAATATGAAGTCGCCTTATCTGTCAGTCAGCTTGCGGAAAAAACTCATCAGATTTATTCGGATCGCTATACTTTAGGCGTTATCTATTATATCAATGTAACAGATACTGAAAGAGATTGGTTAAATTATCAAGTTAATGCGAATGCTCTGTTAGGATTTCAGTACATAGCAACCATACAATTCATTCAAGCTCTTGGTGGAGGATGGTAGGGCTGCGAATTGTTGACAAATTTATAGACATATATGTTCGAATTTGATATTTCATTAGCATGAAACTAAGTAAATGGGCAAAAAAACAAGGCATAAGCTATAGGACTGCTTGGCGCTGGTTCAAAGCAGGACAACTCCCTGTTCCTGCCGAGCAAACAAAAACAGGAACAATTCTAATCAAAGAGGAAATGCTTGAGCCAAATGCTGTTGCTATCTATGCACGTGTGTCCTCAGCCGATCAAAAAAATGATCTTAACGGGCAAGTAAGCCGGCTAGTCACTTTTGCCAATCAAAAAGGCTATCTTGTGGCTCACACAGTAACAGAAATAGGCTCTGGCCTCAATGGCCATCGTCCTAAATTAATAAAATTATTGAACAATCCAAAGATCCGGATTATTTTAGTCGAACATCGAGATCGATTGATGAGATTTGGTGCTGAATATGTGGAGTCAGCATTAGCTGCACAAGGAAGAAAATTAATAGTTGCAGATGGTTCTGAGTTACAGGATGATTTAGTTCAAGATATGATAGAAGTGTTAACTTCTTTTTGTGCTAGACTATACGGACGAAGATCGGCAAAGAACAAAGCTAAAAAAGCATTGGAAACCATGCAAAATGCTAATTAAAAGAGCTTACCGACATGAATTAAAGCCGAATATCGCTCAGCGCATCCTCTTAGCCAAGCATGCAGGATCTGCTCGGTTTGCTTATAACTGGGGGCTTGCTGCAAGAATTGAAAAATATGAAAAAGATGGAATATCTACTAACGCTATTGAACAGCACCGATTACTCAATAGTTTGAAGGGGTCACAATTTTCTTGGATGTATGAGGTGTCAAAATGTGCGCCCCAAGAGGCTTTAAGAGATCTTGATCGAGCTTTTCAGAATTTTTTCCACCGCCAGAAGAGTGGTAAGAAAGGAGGATTCCCAAAATTTAAGAGAAAGGGGATCAACGATCATTTCCGATTAACGGGAACCATTAAAGTTAATAAGCAATCCATTCAATTACCTCGTTTGGGTATCATTCGACTTAAAGAGTGTGCAGAAGTACGAGGAAGAATTCTTTCAGCTACAGTTTCTCGTCAAGCAGATCGGTGGTATGTTAGTGTAACGGTAGAGTGTGAAATAGAAAATTCCCAGCCAGTTGAAGGACCAGCGATTGGCATTGATGTCGGGCTAACCTCTTTTGTTACAACTTCAGAAGGTGAAAAAACTATTTCACCAAAGCCTTTAAATAAATCCCTTAAAAAGATAAGAGTGTTAAATAAAAAACAAAGTCGCAAACAAAAGGGTTCTAGTAATTATAAGAAATCATCTCTTTTGTTAGCCAGACAGCATCGAAAAATCGGCAATCAACGCACTGATTTCCATCATAAATTATCAACAAGATTGGCGAAAACCAAGTCAATTATTGTTGTTGAAGATTTGGATGTACAAACTTTGCAGCAAAAGAATAGGTTGAGTAGAGGGATTGCCGATGCAGGATGGAGCGGATTTATACGCATGCTTGCCTATAAGACAGAATGGTATGGCTCGAAGCTAATAAGAGCGCCAAGGTATTATTCTTCTTCAAAAATCTGTTCTCATTGTCAGCATAAAGCCATCCAAATGCCGCTGAACATCAGGGAATGGGTCTGTCAACGTTGCAGTACACAACACGATAGAGACATTAATGCAGCCAAAAATTTATTAAAATTGAGTACCGTGAGTTCCACGGGAATTTACGCTTGTGGAGATTCCTCTTGTGGGATAGGCCAAAAGTCTATTAGCAATGTATCGATGAAGCAAGAAGTAATGAATGGTATATTTGTCCATAAGTTATAGAACGGGAGAAGCTATCTTAAGAGGTATTTTCTTTAATCGGATTGGCAACCATGAAATCATTGCTCATTATTGGGGTGAAAGAAATTTTCTTCCATCTGTATCAAAAGCTTATGTGCAGTTTGTTGGTGAAGAAGGTGAATAAGAAGAAGAACTCTTCGGTATAAGATTATGAATTCAAAAAGAAATCAAAAGCACGAGCGTCTTTTCAAATATACGTAAACCAGTGAAGAAAGTTTTAGGTTTAGGCAAAATAAATTTAGAGGTCATTGAGCTTACTAGAATCAGATAAATTGCCACCCGAATCGTTAGTGATTTTAGCTAAGTAAAACTCGGTTTTTAGCCCTCGTTTTCTCATCTCCAACTCTGGGCTCAAATTTTGATATCCCTAGAACAGAAATAAAATCAATAGTCAGGAGTTTCATTGGTTTTTAAACGCCTCGCAATTTCATGAAGAAGAGTTTCTAATCCTTCCCCATAAGCAGCTGAAATTTCAAAAAGAGTATTAGGAGGAAATTGATAATCACGAGCGGAAATGTGCAATGTGCTCTTGAGCTTCTTCCGTATCAATTTTATTTAAGGCCACGAGATAGGGACGCTCTAACAATTCAGGATTATAAGCTCCCATTTCTTCACGCAAAACACGAAAATCATGACTAGGGGTGCGTCCATCAATGCCTGAAGCATCTAGAATATAAATGAGTAATTTAGTTCGCTCAATATGACGCAAAAATTCTAATCCCAAACCGCGGTTTTGACTAGCCCCTTCAATAATTCCAGGAATATCGGCTAAATAAATGCGTTTGTAATTGTCTAGTTCAATGAATCCCAAATTGGGCTGAAGAGTTGTAAAGGGATAGGCGGCAACTTTAACACTTAAACCAGCTAAGGAGGAAATCAAAGTCGATTTGCCTGCATTGGGAAAACCCACTAATCCCACATCGGCAATGAATTTGAGCTCAAGCTCAACATAGCAACTCTCGCCTGGTGTTCCTTCTGTATATTGATTAGGAGCGCGATTAGTCGGTGTTTTAAAGCTATCATTGCCTCGTCCCCCTCTTCCTCCTTTGCAAAGTACCAACGTTCTCCATCTTGGGTAAAATCATGCAAAATTTCTCCACTATTGCCATCTTTGACTAATGTTCCACAAGGAACTTTGAGAATGAGATCTTGTCCATTGCGCCCTTGACGGCAATTTCCTCCGCCTTCTCCCCCATTTTCCGCTTTAATTAAGCGACGATGACGAAACCAATCCAGAGAAGAAATTTGAGTATCGGCTTCAAGAATAATGGAACCGCCTTTTCCTCCATTGCCTCCCGCAGGACCCCCCTTAGGAATATATTTTTCACGACGCCAAGCGACAACACCATTGCCCCCTTTGCCGGCAGAAAATTGAATAAACACGCGATCAACAAACATATTCCTCATTTAGACTAAAATATGAAAATGGAAGCGCATGGAATGAAAGATAAAGGGCGCTTAGGCATGTCTTAAAAAGACTAACATCTTAAAGATGTTAGCTTTTTAAGAACATCTATTAGGACAGCCTTTAGAACGAATTTAAGCGCCTGTTTCAATAGAAACGTAGGTTTTATTAGACTCGAAAAGAGACAACACCATCAGCAAGTGCAAATAATGTATCATCTGTTCCACGTCCAACATTCTTAGCTGGATGCCATTTTGTTCCACGTTGTCTAACAAGAATGCTTCCTGCTCTAACAACTTCGCCCGCTCCTACTTTAATGCCTAAACGCTTAGAGTGTGAATCTCGTCCGTTACGGGTTGAACCCTGACCTTTCTTATGTGCCATGGTTTATTTTTCCTTTTGCTGACGTTTATTTCCAATTCCGGTAATTTTAACACGTGTGTATTTTTGGCGATGGCCCCATTTACGACACTGATTATGGCTAGCTTTATACTTTAAGCTAGTAATTTTTTCTCCGCTTACTTGGCCTAATACTTCGCCGTAAACAAGAAAATCAGAAATAGATGGTGGCCAATATGCGTTTTTGAACCA
>CAVWGN010000002.1:0-35310 GCA_963754655.1 uncultured Chlamydiae bacterium
CAATTCGCAGCCCCCACTGAAAAGTCTTAAAGCGTTCATTATATCTGAATTTTGGCATGGTTCAATTGAAGGTAACTTATTTATGCCGTCCTTTCAGGACTCGATATCTCTTTGCCATAGTCTTTACCTGAATAGAGTGATTATAAATTTTCTTAAATAAAAGGGAATAGGATTGATAATCCGTTGCTCCGATTTGGATTTTCCTAGGTAAATGGCGAAAACGATAAACAAACTTTGCGCTTTTTACGCAATTTTTCTGCAACGAAGATAAAAGTTGATAAGAAAAGAGCTTGTTTGAGGTTTAGAAAGTTTGATGGCGAAGTTGTTCTGATTGATTCAGAACATTTGCGTAAAAAATTCGGAAAACTAGATTTTTTGTGAAGTGTTTGCATGATGACTCCTAGCGTTAAAAAACCTTCAGAGTCTATGCGTTGAATGCTTTAGAAAAAGTTGGCCAGAACTGGAATCGAACCAGCGACACAAGGATTTTCAGTCCTCTGCTCTACCGACTGAGCTATCTGGCCAAACTAAAGAAAGTACAATAGACGAAGCGTTTATTTTGCGCAACAATTTTCAGAACCCATCAAGCAATGAATAGATTGTCTTGCTATTTCTTCCCCAAACTATGCAATAAAATCATATCCTTGAGAATATTGAGAGCCTCTTGCACTTGCAAATCATCTTCACCATATGTTTTATTTTTCTCATCCGTTACATTCCAATCATTCTCGTCATCAACAGCTTCTTCTTCGCTTTCTTTTCCCTTTAAGAAATATTGATAATTTTTATTGTTGGCAATGCGATATTCACTATTTTTGCGTAGGGTAGGCAATTGATCGCGCCAAACTGTGATTCGCTTTTGCAATTTAGGAATGTAATACTTGAGATACCAAGAGCGCACATCAGGAGGAATATCACTTAATGAATCGTTATAGACAGGAGGAATGATATCAGCGGCTAAAGAATCGGTATACATTTCACCTATTTGCTCCCGATTCCAGTGACTAGGTACTACAATATCTGCTTTAACACCTTCTTTTTGAGGAGTATGTCCAGACACTGTATAGTATTTGCCCACCGTCACTTTAAAATAAGAAGTACTTTGATTATCGGTCACCGTTTGCGTCTGAATCGTACCCTTTCCATAAGTATGCTCATCTCCAACTACCAGCGCAACTCCATAGTCTTGCAAGGCCTGAGCCACAATTTCCGCAGCCGACGCCGTTGCTTTAGAGGTCAGGACAATCAAGGGTCCATCATAAACAGCTTTGCCATCCACATCGCGGTAAATGCGCTCATCCCCTTTGGAATACTTAGAAATCACAATCACGCCATCAGTAATAAACAAGCTGGCTACTTTCACGGCTTGTGAAAGAAACCCCCCACTATTATCGCGCAAATCGAGAATCAGTCCTCTTAAATTCCCTTTTTTTTCCAACTTCTCAATTGCATTACGTACATCTTGCTCACTTGACACTCCATCTCCTTGATAAAAGGCATGCAAAGTGATCATTCCAATCGTTCCATTTCCAAAAGCTTCAGAGCGGACATCAACGCGATCGTTGTTTAAAATAATGAGTTCGCGATTCAGTTCAACTGTATAAATTTTGTTAGGATCACCCTTGCTTCCTGATCGTTTAAATGTCAACTTAACTTTTACGTTTTTATCTCCATGCAGCATCTCCATGGTTTTTTCAAACGGATGATCGACTACTGGCTTTCCATCAACTTCTACCAACACGTCCCCTATTTGAATGAGTTTGCTACGTGCGGCTGGCCCTCCCTCTAGCATATGCGTGACAACAATTCCATTGCTTGTATCTTTTAATACAAGACCTATTCCTTTAAACTCCTTTTGCAAACGCACGCGAATGTCATAGGCTTCATTAGCTTCGTAAAAAGAGGTATGCGCATCCAAACTATTAGACAAGGCTTTCAGAACATGAATGGTAAATAAGTTTTCTTGCTCATCAGAAGGTAAGGGTTTGCCATTTTCATCTTGATAAAGATATTGATTTTCAAATTCCTTTAACCGCGTCTCATAAGAATTAAGAATTTGATCTTTTCTTTGAGGCGTCATGACTTTGCCAAAACGTCTTTTTTGCGCTTGAAGGTATGTGCCCAGGTTTTGCATAATACGTTCTTTGAGTTGCTGCAGATGATGAGCAAAAGGCTCCATTTCCTCTTGATTCACAATGGGCGCATGCTCTTTATCGGGACTTGGATGAAAAAGGCTTTGTCTGACTTCTGCTTCCAATCCCTGCCGAATGCGACGTGAACGTTCAATAGAAATTTGAATCGTTTGATTAAGTTGTTTAAAAAGAGCAAAATCATTACGTTTATATTGCTCAAGTGCCTGCTGAAGTTCAGTGGGTGAGGAATTAACATAAGGAGCAACTTCATTTTCCAGTAAATACATGCGATGAGGATCAAATTGATTAATATAGACCAGAAGAGCATGCTGCAAAATGCGAGCGGTCATTTCTTTTTTATCCACGTGCTCGCTTAAAATTTGCTGCATGATACGCGAAATATCCTTCGCTTTAAGCAAATCTTGCTCATGCGCCTCACTCACACAATTCATGATTACAAACAAGATTGCAGCAAACCACCATTTACGCATACAAAACCTCCTCCCTTTACAACAAAATAAACTTTGATTATTAAAACAACAATCAAAATTATGAAATTGTATTTAATGAAAATATGTTTGGGATAGATGATTCTCTTGTAGTCCTTCAGACTACATGTTACCCAAATTCATTCTTTTGAACTATCCCCATCCTAATAGGCAAAAATTCATGCAACTAACTGATTACTAGGGAGCATGGTATCTTTTGCTTGTTATCAAATTAAAATTCCCTTAATCTCTTTTTTTATTTTTTGATTAGGGTCGCGAAATATGAGCCCTCTAGAGCGTGTTTAACCGACCTGCCTTTTACCTTTGAACCGATACAATTCGACTCACTCTTGTTATTTAAAGAAATTCTTCCTATATTTAGATAAATGTTTATTAAGGATTGTTAATTTTTATTTATGATTCTAAAAAACGACCATTTTACTTTAGCCAATTTTGAAGGCTCACTCGATTTCTTAATTTGTCTCATTCAAAAGGAAGAAATCAATATCTATGATGTTCCTATTCAGGACCTGATTCAACAATTTATTTTACAATTGGCGAAGGAGGAAGAAGGGCTCGAAAAAGGCGCTGAATTTATTTGGACGGCTGCTTATTTAGTCTGGCTAAAAAGTAAAACGCTTTTGCCTCGCAACGAACAGTCCGTAGAAACAGAAGAAGCCATAGAAGATCCTCATTTTGAAATTATCCATCATTTAATTGATTATTGCCGCTTTAAGCAAGCCGCCAAGGAACTCACCTCGCGTCAAGAAAAACAACAAGCTTGTTATTTCCGAGGAATAGAGGTGCCCGAATGGAAAAAATCTTTGGGTATTCACCACGTCTCTTTAGAAGAACTTTCCCTTCTCTTTAAAGAAATGATGAGCCGCGTCGCTCAAATGAAGCCGCAAATTTACGAAGAAAATTGGCGAGTAGGCGACAAAATACGCATCATTCGCCAAATGCTGCAACAAGATGCAGCTTTTGCCTTTACCTTGCTTTTCTCGCCCCAACAATCGCGTTTAGAGATGATTGTCATTTTTTTGGCTGTTTTAGAACTCATGAAAATTGGAGAATTAGCCGTGGGACGAGAACAATCCTCAAACTCTTTGTGGATTTTTGCTAAGGAGAAAGAATCATGACTAAAGAAATTAATTTTTTCCAAAGTGAAATTGAAACAATCACTCTACAACCTTCTCAAGAAAGTTCTGTAGATCTTCCTGAAAATAGGCTCGAAGCAGATGGATGGAACCAAATTGACGAGCAACTACAGCAGCATCTTAAACGCGTAGTCGAAGCTTTGCTCTTTGCTAGTCCTGATCCCTTGCCTCTTGCTAAAATTCGCGAAGTCACAGATACAATCTTGCAATTACGCCCACGTGAATTGCGTCAAATTCTTGATGAGCTTAAACAAGATTATCTCGCTCAACAACGCGCATTCCAATTAGAGGAAATTGCCCAGGGCTATGTCTTGCGCACGCATGAAGAGTATGCTCCTTATCTTGAAGTTTTACATCGTCAGAAACGAGGAGAAAAACTTTCACATGCTTCAACCGAAGTCCTAGCAATCATTGCTTATCGCCAACCCATTACACGTCCTCAAATTGATGCCATTCGGGGAGTTGACTCTTCCGGGACTCTCATGCAATTGCTTGAACGCCAACTCATCGAATCCATTGGCAAATTAGAAGCTCCAGGTCGTCCGACTCTTTATGGGACAACCAAAGAATTTTTAAAGCACTTTGGTCTTAAAGATCTAAGCGAACTTAAAGGCCAACTTTAAATAGAATCCATAGAACACCTGTTTCTAGCCCACGGTGACGGAGCCTACGCATTAAGCGAAGAGAAAAAGCCTATTTCTTAACTTAACGCATAAGAAATATTCAAGTGTAATTTGAATAGGAGGTTTGCGCTATGCAAATACAGCCAGGTTTAATTTCAATTATTGACAATTACATCCTTTCAGATAAAGAAATTATCATACATTTGAAGCATCTTTCAGATTTCATTGATCACATCGATACTCCCTTTGAAGAACAGAAGGAAAAATTTTATTGTTCTTATTCCATCGCTCAAATCGCCCTAAAGAACTTTAAGAACTGGGACAATGAGACGCAACAACAGGTCTTTCATATTGCTCAGCGTTTAACTGAACAAAATGATTTGCTTTGCTTCGATCAACCCACCGTTCAAGCCTATCAAACGATTATTACATTATGGGCTCAATTTAGCTATGTGCAAACAGCGATTACCCATATTAGTATTTTTTTAACTCCCGCACGTTTTTCTATTTCCTTATCAACACAAGAGTTAAATCGTGCTCAATGTCTCATTGCTTTTGCCGTCAAATACTTTAAATGGCTTGAAAAAGATCATCAAAAAAGCATCGAATGTCTCTCAAATATGATTACGACTTGTCCTCCTTTGCAAGAACTCCTAAATGATTCACAGCTTAAAACGCGCTATCACTTTCTCATTCGCTTGCTCCAGCATTGTCCTTCTCCTTTACCTTCTGTTTCTTCCCCTGCTCAACCTTTACCTTCTTCATCCTCGCCAGGAATTTTAACGAAAATTCAGCACTTAATGAAACCAAAAGACAATCTAGCTATTTTTGAAGAAGACTGTGTCTTAGTTGTAGAATCTGAAGAAGAACAAAAATCCATGCAAATCCAAATAGAAAAAGAGCTGAAAGCAAAAGAGCACATTAAAGCCCTTCAACTCGAGAAAATTTGTCGGCGTAGCTACGACATTTGTCAATCTTACATTCCTCTGAGCTGGCTTGGATTGAATTTTCAACAACAGCTGTTCATTCAAGACTTTGATCAACGCTTTCCTCCAGTAGCTAAACAATTGTTTTTTCAACCACCCTCACCCGTTTCTCCCTTACAATTTCAAATTCTTTACCAAAGTCTGGTCCAAATCACTCGCTTTTTACAAGCACTCAACAAAAATCAAATTGCGCAGTCTAAAGAAGTGCTTCATAAACTCTTAGCTTCCACTTTGGAAAAACTCTTTCTGCAGTGGCAACCGGAGCAATCTCCTATGAACGCCTTTGTCTCCCTGCTTACAGTCAACACAGGCCTCCAACTTATCGAACACTTGATGACACCCGATACTTTCTATTTTATCCTCGACAGAATCTTAAGCTCTGATCCTTGGGATCTTGAAGATTACAATGACACAAAAATTCCTCCCAAAGTCTTTAAAATTGATGAAAAGTTAACCGAACAACTGGGCAATATTCTTGAAGAATTAGGACAAGCATTAATTCATTTGGGAAATCCTAAATGGAGCGCCAATGTCTTAACGAATGGACTGTTAACAATTGTTAAAAGAAAAAAATATGAATTTGCTAAACAAATCCAGCAAAGTTTGCATCAAATTAAAAGCTCTCCCTGTTCTATGAAGCCTCTACTTGTGATTTATCATATCTTATTGCACCAGCAACAAGACAAATTGCAAGCCTCGTGGTTCAATTGGCAAAAAATGGATCAAAATGAAAAAATAAAGCGTAAAAAGGTTATTGAAACCCAACTTAATACTCTTTTGTATCAAGTTATTCTCAAGGAAGTGGAATCCTATTCCCTCCTTGGAGGATGGATGATCGATAACACAAGTTCTATTAAAAACTTTTGCGTAGTCTTAACTCAACGTCTATGGCAGTTATTTCAACAAGAAGAAAACATCAAATGGCTTATCTTTAATTTGTTAAAGGGAATTGAAAAAGCCAAAAATGAGTAGCACTCCTTCTATTTGGAAATTTTTAAATTTACGCTTCCTCAATAAAGATCTCCTAACCACATCCCTGCCTTCTTATCTTGAATAAAATGTTTATTCAAATATTTAATATTCAATGTTAAAATTTTGTTTAAAAATTGTTAACTAAAATTAATAAATTATTGTTTTAATAAAAATTAATCTTTTGTTATAATAAAGTATTGACTGAGAAATTAATTAAAAATAAAAATTATACCCCTGTATTTATTATGATTCCAAGTGATTCAAAACAAGTAGATAATGATTTAAAGGCTAGTTATTTAAAACAAGCTTTAAAAGAAAATTCTATCAAGAACATTCCTAATTTTAATGAGCATTTTATTGATTTATTACCAAAACGCTCTAAATTAGCACAATTAGTTGAAACTATTGCCAGGCTGGTTCCTTCCTTTATTACCCCTTTGAGTCAGACAGGATTAGCCAGAAGAGAAATCGATAAACAAGCGACGGTATTAGAATATGCCTCTACCCCTATCACCTTAAAAGAAAAAAGTTTTAATGAATTTAACCTAACCCCTCCTATTCCTTACTATTCCCTGGAATTAAGTCATCATCAACGACAGGCTTTGATTGAATTATTAGAGCAAAATCCAAACAATTCAAACTTGCACAGTTTAGCTGCTAAATATTTGAATACCCAAACAAAATATACATTAGCAGAACTTTCAGTTAAAGAAAGGGGGGCTTTAGATGAAGTCAATTTTAGAGCGACTCAAAATTATTTAAATGACCTGGCTCCTGTATTGAATGATCCAAACTCTGGCATCAACCAACATGCGCAGCAGCACAAAACTTATCACTATAAAAATGCTCTGATTGCTGAGACTTTGTCTAAATCTCTCGCTTATAACGATAAGATTGACCAAAGGGAAATCGTCATTCCAGTTGAAGTTGAAGGAACAATGAAGTTTGTCAATTATAAAATTGAGAAACAATATTTAGGAGAAAAGCTTCCATTTTATGTTTTTACACCTATTTCTACTCCTGTCATTTCACAAACTTCTTCACTCAATGCAACAGAAAAAGAGATCAAGCAGTATGCTCAACCTTGGGTAGTGATTCGAGGAACTGAACCCCTGTTAACAGAAGATAAAGAAGGTGCCCAAGAATCCATTGCCGCTGATGTTAAAGATGCAAATGGAGTCTCCTCTTTACCTATTTGGCAGAGATCGGATGAGCTATTAGTATTATTAGCACAATTGAAGGAAAAGACCGGACAAAGAATTAATATAACAGGTCATAGCCTAGGCGGAACATTAGCTCAAGCAATGGCTGTGATTTATAATCCTTTGGTTGATCAAACATTTGCTTTCAACAGTCCAGGAGTCGATAAAAACATTCATGATTTTGCAATGGAATTAGATAAGCAAGTTCAAGATAAAATTGTGGTTTTTCATCGGGCAGGCGATATTGTTTCTAGTGCTTCGCCCAAGCGCATTGGACAAAACTTTGAAATCATCTCAACTTTATCTGCAAAAGAGCAAAATGATGCATTTGTTAAACACTCAGATATGATGTTAAATATTCCTCATCGTCAAACACAAGTGGACATCAAAAAAGATGAAAAAAATTGGATGCGAAGATTCTCAGATTGGAATCGCCGTACAATTTTATCTAAAACCTCCTCTCTGTTGGTAGATGCTAACCTATTTGGCTGGTTTAAAAATCGTCAGGCATTACGAGACTTTGCAAGCAAGTATTTAAATCATATCAAAGCAGCTAATTTCAAATCAGAAGGTTGACATCCTCCTCCGCATTTATGCGGAGGATTCCTTAAGCTAACTTAAGGAGTATCCTTTTCCTGGTTCAAAATTTGGCGCTCCAACGACATGTTTATTTTGTTTATTTATCTCAATTTTAATGTTTTTAAAGTAAGATTCTCTTTCAGCAGTATGTCTAAAGGCAGAAGAGACAATCACTTCCTTATTAGCGTTCGAAATTTCTTTATAGTTCTAGTTCAAATATTCTTGACAAAAGTCTAATAGTCCAAGAGTCATCCCAAGCTGCCTGTCTCCGCCTTTGAGCAGTTCCTCGAACTCCTCCTAAATCGATTCTGATTAAGGTGCTGGCCAACCTTTTCAGAATTGCTAAATTCTCAGGAGCATTCCCAATGGATACAAGACTTGAGTCTTCACCAAAGTTAACATCCATGTTCCAATGCAATCTGTTCTCTATGCTCCAATGACTGCGAGCTAATATTCCAGCTCTTTCTGCTGTTAATTTAAGATTTGATATGAAAAATCGCTTAGCTTCTGTCGTTTTACAGGGTCTTTTGATTAAAAAGATTTGATAAGCCTACATCACTATATCAACAGGCAGAGCTGTAAAATTGTAGACTACATCCAAAAGCGGGCTTTTTTTAAGTCATTGTCTATCAAAACTGTTGTACTATCAAATCTTTTTAATCAAAAGATCCTGGTGCACTAGCCTCTGCGAATAGAAGGTCACAGCCATATGCGTGGCAATCATCTAGTGGGTCATATGGCGTAGGCATAAAGAAATAAGACTCTATATAAATGGCTTAATAACACCAAATGATCTAATCGCTCTACTTGTGCATCTATACTCATGGAAATCCCCGTATACAAAATTAATAGAGGATTACGATAAATCAAAATTTCATTTCTGCAAACTGCTCAATCTGGGTTTTAAATAAAAAATGTTTGAATTTCAGATAGCGATGACAATTCAAAAAACATTCCTTATTAAAATAGATTCCTAAATTTCTAATTTCTTTCTTTTTATTTTACCTTTGTAAAAAATTTCTCTATTCTCTATACTTGACAGGTAGCTTCCTACATATATTCACATTTTATTTAGGGAGATTGCATTTATTTAACATATATAAGGAGAAGGCATACATGCCGACTATTCAACAGCTCGTTCGTCAGCCACGTGCTCCGAAGAAACGACGCAGCAAGTCGCCAGCCCTTCAGCAGTGTCCACAACGCCGTGGGGTTTGCTTGCAAGTTAAAACCAAGACACCAAAAAAGCCCAATTCAGCTTTACGTAAAGTTGCCTGGGTACGTCTATCGACTGGCCAAGAAGTCATTGCCTACATTGGAGGTGAAGGACACAACTTACAAGAACATAGTATTGTGCTTGTTCGAGGAGGCCGTGTGAAGGACTTTCCTGGTGTGCGTTACCATATCGTACGTGGAACATTAGACTGTGCGGCCGTTAAAGACCGTAAACAAGGAAGATCTAAATACGGGGCAAAACGTCCTAAGAAGTAACACTAGGATATTCCTATCAATGAATATTCTGGTTCGCGATTCGCGTTTTAATAAAAAGCGCCAATCACGCACAGGTGTTAAGGGATTCAAAAATCCCTGATTCCAGGTGAATCATTAGATCTTCTGACTATAAAATCAGATTAAACTACTCAATATTGAGGAAGTCATGTCAAGAAGACACAGTGCAGAAAAACGTCAGATTGATCCCGATCCGCTATACGGGAGTACAGTCTTAGCAAAATTTATTAACAAAGTGATGGAGTGCGGCAAAAAATCTGTTGCCCGTCGCATTGTTTACAATGCAATTGAGAAATTTGCCAAGCGAGTAAAAGCAGAAAATCCTCTAGAAGCTTTTGAACAAGCTTTAGAGAATGCAAAACCAGCCTTGGAAGTAAAATCTCGCCGTATTGGAGGGGCCACTTACCAAGTTCCTATGGAAATCCCAGCCAACCGCCGAGCTTCTATGGCGATGCGTTGGATTATTACCCATTCACGCGGCAAGGCAGGTCGTTCTATGGAAGATGCTTTGGCTACTGAATTAACTGATTGTTATAACAATCAAGGCACAACAATTAAGAAAAAAGACGATACTCACCGAATGGCCGAAGCGAATAAAGCTTACGCCCATTACAAGTGGTAATAGGGAGGAACCTGAATGGCAAGACCTGCTAAAGAAAATCTCAACAATGTTCGTAATATTGGAATCATGGCTCACATTGATGCCGGTAAAACGACAACAACTGAGCGTATTCTTTACTATAGTGGGCGTTCCCACAAAATTGGTGAAGTGCACGAAGGCGCTGCAACAATGGACTGGATGCCGCAAGAACAAGAACGCGGCATTACCATTACTTCAGCTGCCACAACAGTATTCTGGAAGGGAGCCAAGATTAACATTATCGATACTCCTGGCCACGTTGACTTTACAATCGAAGTTGAGCGTTCTTTGCGCGTTCTCGATGGTTCAGTGGCTTTATTCTGTTCAGTCTCCGGTGTAGAGCCTCAGTCTGAAACAGTTTGGCGTCAAGCAGACAAATACGGCGTTCCCCGCATTGCATTTGTCAATAAAATGGACCGTATGGGAGCAGACTTCTTTGATGCTATCCAGACAATGCGTGATAAGCTGCATGCCAATGCGATTCCTGTTCAGTGCCCTATTGGCGCAGAAGCAGACTTTAAAGGCATGGTTGATCTCGTTAAAATGAAAGCTTACCTCTTTCATGATGAGACGTTGGGCGCAGACTGGGATGAAACAGATATTCCAGCTGACCTCGTCGAAAAGTGCAAGCAAATGCGCTCAGAATTGCTAGAAGAGCTGGCGACCATTGATGAAGAAAATGAGGCATTCATGCACAAAGTGCTAGAAGATCCAGATTCTTTGACTGAAGAAGAAATCAATGCAGCAATTCGCAAAGGTGTCTGCCAAAATAAATTCAATCCTGTATTGTGCGGCTCAGCTTTCAAAAACAAAGGAGTTCAGCAGCTGCTAGATGCAGTTGTTGCTTGGATGCCTTCTCCATTGGATCGTGGAACCATCAAAGCGCACGATCTTGACACAGATGAGGAAATCATATTAACACCTGCTGACGATCAGCCGCTGGCTGCTTTAGCGTTCAAAATCATGACAGATCCCTATGTAGGTCGCTTAACCTACATTCGTATTTATAGTGGAACCCTTGTTAAGGGAACACCGATCCTTAACACGACCAAAGGGGAAGAAGAGCGCGTTTCACGTCTGCTTGAAATGCATGCCAATAAGCGGGAAGAAAGAGATGAATTCCATACAGGAGATATTGCAGCTTGTATTGGTTTGAAAAAAGCGACAACAGGCGATACGCTTTGCTCTCCTAAACATCCCATCCTTCTGGAAAAAATGGAATTTCCAGAGCCTGTGATTTCACATGGCTATTGAGCCGAAGTCCAAAGGCGATCGTGAAAAGCTAGCCATGGCCTTATCTGCTCTCTCCATCGAAGATCCCACTTTCCGCGTTTCATACCAACGAAGAAACAGGACAAACAATTATCGCTGGAATGGGTGAGTTGCATTTGGAAATTTTGCACGACCGCATGAAACGCGAATTTAACGTTGAAGCCAACGTGGGTAAACCTCAAGTTGCCTACAAAGAGACAATTACCATCCCTGGAGGCAGCCAGACGAAGTTCGTCAAGCAGTCCGGTGGACGTGGTCAATACGCTCACGTTGAACTTGAAATTCGTCCAAATGAAAAGGGCAAAGGAAATGAAGTTGCCAGCAAGATTGTGGGCGGCGTCATTCCACGAGAATACATTAATCCGACAATCAAAGGGATTGAAGAGGGCCTTGCAACAGGGGTTCTGGCTGGTTATAATCTAGTTGATGTTCAAGTGGATATCGTTTTCGGATCTTATCATGACGTAGACTCTAGTGAAATGGCGTTTAAGATTTGCGGATCGATGGCGCTCAAAGAAGCTGCTCGCAAATGCAAGCCTGTGATTCTAGAGCCCATCATGAAAGTTGATGTCACAACACCTGAAGCACACATGGGAGACGTGATCGGTGACCTTAACCGTCGTCGTGGTCAAATTGTGGGCCAGGAAATGCATAAAGGAGCGGTCATTGTTCATGCTGAAGTTCCTTTAAGCGAAATGTTCGGATATTCGACTTTGCTACGTTCCCTCTCTTCTGGGCGCGCGACTTATGTCATGGAACCTAGTCACTTTGAACGTGTTCCATCAAAAATTCAAGAAGAAATCATTAAGAAGTAAGAGTTTTATAAGGTTATTATGGCAAAACAAGAAAAACAGCCCAGGACAGCCGCAGCAAGACAAAAAATTCGCATTCGGCTTAAAGGCTATGATCAGCGTTTACTTGATCGTTCAACCGCTGATATTGTAGAAACAGCTAAGCGTACAGGAGCTGCCATTGCAGGTCCGATTCCGCTTCCCACAAGTTGCGAAAAATTTACAGTCTTGCGTTCACCCAACATTGACCGTAAATCACGCGAGCAATTTGAAATTCGCACCCATCGCCGCTTAATTGATATCTTAAATCCTACCAGCAAAACAATTGATGCGTTAAAAACGCTCACACTACCTGCCGGGGTCGATATCAAAATTAAAGCTTAAGCTTTATCTAACAGGAATAATACGAGGTCAACCAATAGGTTGACCTCTTTATTTATCTAAGATATTTTATAGCAAATAAAAAGGAAGATTTATAATGGAAATTAATTACGAGAGAGTAAAACAATGCTCAACGTTATTAGGTGGTTTCGCTTATATCTCTGCCGGAGTCTTACTAGGTAAAAAGATCTAAAAAATAGGATTTAGTCAATTCTATACTCAAGCTGTTCAAAATTTCTGTCTTCAAATCCCATTTCATTTGACGCTAGGTGGTGTTTTGTGTCTGACAATTTGTGGCATTGCTTCCAAATTCTTTTCTGAAGAAACAGTGGAAAGTGACTGGTTCGTACATGGTGCAGCCTTTTCCTCAATGACGATCAGTTTTGTGAGTTTTGAATCCCTTGTTCGGGCAGCAGCGGCGGGTCATCAACTCTCAGCTTACCTTATCAGTGCTGTAACAGCTAGCTTTGCAGGATTTTTAATCGTCGTAGGAATAGGATCAAGTTACGTAGCATGGCAAAGTTTCAATAGCGCTATAGATATAGATGACTTTTGGCACAGAAAAATTGATCAAAAAATCTAGAAACCATAAATGAAAATCGCCATTAGTCACTGTGTGCCTCAAAAGTTTGCTTACATTCATTATTTCTAATTTTAACTCGAACAACCAACCCATTGACAATAGAGTTTGAGCTGGCTAGCTCCTTTTTCGTAATAAAATGTTATTTAATAAATAGCACGAAATTAGGGCACATATGGAAATTAATGATGATAAATTAAAAAGGAATTGGGTGGGCATATGCGTAAAGTTAGTGTTGTACGTGCCGCTCTTCAAAACTTGTTCAAAGATCATCATCATGAGTACAAGTCATAAATATCATTGAATGCATACAAGTCATTAGTGTTATGGCTTGGAGAAGACAATTGGGCAAAAATCATCTCTAGCTCTTTTGCAAAAACTTCTTTATCTTGCAAAGATTGAGTAGGCTTAGAGAGAATCAAATTCAATCGCCCTTGCAAAGTTGTGACAACCAAGCAAAATAAATCATACAAAGGTTGACCGATGTCTTGTGGAGAAGCTTCTGGTAAATGCTTCCAAGCATCAAAATCAATCATTTTGATGACATGATCTGGAGTCACAATAAAATTACCATTATTGGCATCACCAGGGATAATTTTGCACTCATAAAGGCGAATAAAGGCATTTTTTAACTGAGCGACCAAATTTAAAACTTCAGATTCAGAAAACTCGTTCAATTTATTGAGATTTTTTCCTTCAATATATTCCATAATTAAGTAAGGTTTTGAGCTCTTCCCTTGCTTTTTTTCTTTTACAATCACGCCATGAACTTGCATAAAATTGGGATGATTTCCAATCTTTAAAGCAATCTCCAGATTGTTGCGATAATAGTTCATTGCAGCTTGATCATCTTTTTTCTCTTGGCCGGATAAACGAGCAAATAAATTACCTAAGCCCTTGGGACATTTAATAGCAAACCATCGCTCTTTTACAAGATCATTGGCAAAACGGACAAATTTGACGCGTCCTGATAAACCTGATTGCGGTTCTCGTAATGTTTTGACAGCAAATTTCCCTGAAATTTTTTGAATTGTTCGATCCAACTCCAAACAATCACGCAAGGGTGTCTTAATATCTGCTAGACTTGGACATAAAGAATAGAGATTAACTTGATCAGAAGAAACTAAACTTTCTCTTAATTTTTGACATTCTGCGTTAAACTGTTTGCGAAAAATCTCTGCTTCTTGTGTATCCCCCTTTTGCTCTTTGACAGCAGAGTTTACCAAATGAGAAGTCGCAAACGGAAAAGTCGAAGGAAATAAAGACGCACCTGAAAAAGTCGCGAGATGAGTTGCCTGATACTCATGAAGTCTTTGAGCAGCAGCAGGATCAATCTGGTAATCATTTGAATAATTTGATCCTAAACTAGGGGGTGCTGAACTAGAATGCATAATTCGCCTTCATAGAGAGTTAATTTTTAAATTTAATTATATATTTTTTCAATTAATAAGCTAGTTATTTTTTAACTAACATCGCCCTAGTATTATTAATAATCATTTTAAATACTCAATAAATTTTAAAGCGGATAAAAAAACTATGATGCAACCAATCACCTCTCATTTAACCAAAACTGAAAAATCTCCTGAGTGCTTATCGCATGCATACAGATGCTTTTCCTGAGCACATTTCATTTGATAGGACAATTGAAAAATTTATGGCTTATTAATTAGTGACTCATGTTTATCCTTCAATGACGACTCACCACTTTTTTCAAAGGTGTTTGCAAATCAATGGTTTTGTTCGCAATTTATCTTTTAAGTGCTATCTGATAAGTCTTTCATCTCCAATAGTCACCAAATAAGAACTATAGCAAAATTCAATATTCTGTTAGCATTTGAAATAAATTAACGACTTACTATCAGAGCAGGCCTATGAGAAAGGATCACCATTTTCCTAAAACTTCTGTTTTGCACTTTTTCCATCATCTTATCCTATGGATTGTGCTGGCCAGCTTATTGACCGGCTGCGAATCAAGGCGAATCATCGTCAATGGATTAGATGAAAAAGAAGCTAATGAAATTCTTGTCTTTTTATCGAATAAAGGCATTAATGCCAATAAAGTTCAAGCAATTAACGAAGCAGCCGGTGGTGGCAGCGGAAAAGCCGTCTTATGGAATATTAGCGTAGAATCCTCGCAGGCTAATGAAGCAATGGCTCTTCTCAATCAAGTGGGCTTACCGCGTCGCCGAGGGCAAAATCTATTAGGCATTTTTTCTAACGTTGGGCTCGTCCCATCAGGAATGCAGGAGAAAATCCGGTATCAGGCAGGCCTTGCCGAACAAATTGCCAGTACGATCCGTAAAATTGATGGTGTGCTAGATGCCGATGTTCAAATTTCTTTTCCAGATGAAGACCCTCTTAATCCAGGGTCTTATAAACAAAAAATTACCGCTTCTGTTTATATCAAGCATTCAGGTGTATTAGATGATCCAAACGCTCATCTCATTACGCGTATTAAGCGGCTAGTAGCAGGAAGTGTGCCTGGACTTGAATATGATAATGTCACGGTGATTGGCGATCGCGCGCGATTTAGTGAAGCCCCTCTTGGAGGATTCCAAGGCAGTTTAAATGAGGAAGAGCGCCCCTATGTCAATGTCTGGTCGCTCATCATCGCCAAAAATTCTCTTTCTCGCTTTCGTCTAATCTTCTTTTCTTTTACGATTACGCTTTTGATTTTGCTCTTGGCCCTGATTTGGATTTTATGGAAACTCCTGCCTCTTATTCGCAAAGCAGGGGGAATGAAAAAATTATTCTCCCTTCAACAGCTTGAGGTGAACCAGCTAGCTGAATCAGAAGCTACTAAACGAGAAGAACAGAAGGAAGAGGCTGCGAAGGCTAAAAAAGAGGAAGAATCGGAAGAGCAAGGTGGAGTTACATAAAGATTTTCTGACAAGGTATGCTCATGGATAAAAGAGGCTTGATGATGCTGCGAGTATTGATTAATCGTTTTAATCCCAAAGCAGGCAACTCTCTTTTAAAATTTTTTTCTCCGGAAGAAGCCCAGGCAGTCATGAATCAAGATATCCGCTCAACCGATCTTGCGCCAATCCTTCAACAGCCGCAAAAATCTCTTTCAAGAATCCATTATTCTTGGATTGAGCCACTACTAAATAAATTTCCCAAACCCCTACATCCTACTGTGAGGGCGGCTTTGACAGCTGAACAAATTATGGGTTTGAAAATCTCTGCCCCCATCTCCATTTCTCATCTTGCGAAGACTTTCATCCTCAATCAACTCTATCAGCATTTACAAATCAGCGAACATTTTCCCATTGAATATTTGCCAGAAACAGAACTTTCTCCCTTATCCAAATGGACTAAAGCAAAGCTCATGAACTTAATTGATTTTTTAGGTCTCTATGATTTGGCTTCGGAAGTTCGCCACATTGTCAATCGCAATTACCTAAAAAATATTTATACCTGCCTCACGCCTAAACAATTTTATTATTTAAAAGTGTGCTTGCATCAAAAAGAACAACTTGTTTCACCTAAATTGGGAATTGATCCCACGAAGCAAGATTGTCCTAAGTTAAAACAAATCATTCACCGACGCGGTTTGCTGCGCTTGGGCAAAGCTCTTTGTGGACAGCATCCAGATCTAGTCTGGCATATCGCTCACACTTTGGATATAGGGAGAGGAAATATTTTATTAAAAGAATATCAACAAGTAGAAGTGCCAAAAGTCACAAAGATATTGAAGCAGCAAATTTTAAATTTAATTAATTTTCTAGAGAATGCCTGATAATAGCATAAAGCGAGTAGGTTGTGAGCAAAAAATTTTTTACGTTGATTCATGGAGACCGCATTCATGCTGCTCCCAAAAACAAAATTATTCCTGCCGATGAAATGGCTACTTTACAGGCAGCCTCAGAAGTTTTAGAGCTGATCAAGCAAGATGCACAAAAATACCGGTTACAGGTAGCCAAAGAAGGTGAAGAGGTCAAAGAACATGCCTTCAAAGAAGGTTATGAAGAGGGCTTCAAACAGTGGGCAGAACATCTGGCTAAATTTGAAAAGCAGTTAGAAGCCTTGCACAAGGAAATGCAGCAAGCCATTATTCCTATTGCCCTTAAAGCCGCAAAAAAAATTGTCGGACGCGAAATTGAGCTTTCAGAAAACACTATCGTTGATATTGTAGCTTCTAATCTTAAAGCCGTGATCCAACATAAAAAAATTACTATCTATGTCAATAAGAAACAACTCGATATCTTGGAAAAAAATAAACCTCGATTACGCGAATTATTTGAACATTTAGAAAGTTTATCCATTCGCTCGCGCGATGATATAGCCCCAGAGGGATGTATCATCGAAACAGAAATTGGAATTATCAACGCTCAAATGGAACATCGTTGGCGTGCGTTAGAAAAGGCCTTTGAGGCCCTGATCAAAACATCTCCTGAGACCTTAAAAGGAAGTTAGGCATTATGCATGTGTTACGCTTTTTGTCTTTTAAATCTCTAATAGGGGCCTTAATCATCTTAATCATTTTGGGATTTGCTCCCGAGACATTGCATTCTCAAACTACAACGTCAAGTTCAAGTTCTCCAACTGGAACTAGTAAATCAGCTGGGGGACGTTCCACGACCAGTTTGCCTGCTCAGGGATCCAAGGCAACTGCTAAGCCAACAACTGCAAATCCTGCAACACCACCCCAAACAACAGGAACAGAGTTAGCAACTCTTAAACGTCCCTCTTTGGTTACGCAAGCTGTTTTGTTATCGCTCTTATCGCTTTTGCCTTTTATCATCATGATTTTGACCTCCTTTCTCAAAATTGTCGTGGTCCTATCTCTTTTGCGTTCAGCGTTGGGCGTTCAACAAGCTCCTCCAAACCAGGTCATCAATGGTGTGGCATTTTTACTTAGTTTATTTATTATGTATCCAACAGGTGTGAAGATGTATCAAGCAGCCCAAAGCACAATCAATCAACAAGCAATTCCTGATTCTATTTTATCGCCTGACTCCTCTACATATGTGATTGAAGTTGCTGCTGCTGCCAGTGAACCTCTAAGAGAGTTTCTTAAGCGTAATAGCTCAGGACGCCACCAAGCGTTGTTTTATCGCTTGGTTTACCGCGGCTTGTCTGAAGATTTTCGCACCACTTTGAAACCCGATGATTTTATTGTCCTCGTTCCTTCTTATATTACAGGCCAGTTGAAAGATGCCTTTGAAATTGGCGTATTGATTTATATCCCCTTCTTTGTCATCGATCTTGTCACTTCCAATATTCTATTGGCCATGGGGATGATGATGCTGTCGCCCGTCACCATTTCAATGCCATTGAAACTCTTTTTACTTGTCATGCTGGATGGTTGGACAATTTTGATTGAGGGACTTGTTAAAACCTTCCAATAAGGGAGATTGTCCATGTTTCAAACCCAAGTGATTCAGCTTGCTTATCAGGGGATGCTATTGATTTTGATTTTGTCTGCTCCTCCCATTTTAGTAAGTATGTTTTTTGGAATTATTGTCGCCATTTTCCAAGCTGCTACGCAAATTCAAGAGCAAACCCTCTCGTTTACGATTAAGCTTGTAGCAGTCACTCTAACCTTAATGCTTTTGGGAGGGTGGCTAGGAGCACAAATTATGTCCTTTGCCAATGATATTTTTGTCAATTTCCCTCAATGGACCATTTTAAGTAAATAATAAAGGTCAATTCAACATGACAGGGGATTATGTATCGCTATACATTAACACAGCTTTTGCTCAAAATGACTTTTTACCCTTTTTATCCCTGATGTTTCTTTTCATGGGAAGAATGCTTCCCATTATTGCCTTAGTTCCTTTTTTTGGAGGTCGTGTCTTACCACGCCCTGTAAAAGTCACTTTTGCCATTTCTTTATTTGCCATTTTTCTTCCTCAACTTATGACAGAAACAAAAACTCCCCTGCTCTTTAACCTCGACCTAGTCTTATATCTGATCAAAGAAATCTTTGTTGGGTTACTGCTTGGTTTTTTTCTGAGTATTCCTTTCGTCATTGTGCAAAATACAGGGATTTTGATCGATCACCAACGCGGAGGCTCAAGCCTCATGGTCAATGACCCTACGATGCAAAATCAATCTTCGCCTTTAGGAACGATCTTTAACTATGTCCTCATCTATCTTTTTTTTATGATCGATGGTCCTTTCATTGTGTTGGATATTATTTCTCAATCTTATACGATTCTTCCGCCCGATAAAATGTTAAATTCAGCCCTATTTAGCTCTGATTCACAAATTGTGCAATACACAATAGGACTTCTTGGAAATGTCATGATTCTCAGCACACAGCTGGCCGCGCCTGCGCTCATCATGATTCTCATGACCGACTTCTTTTTAGGCATTGCCAATCGCTTAGCTCCCCAAGTGCAAATTACTTTCCTTGGCATGCCGCTTAAATCTTTGCTCGCCTTAACCATCGTCTTCTTTGGCTGGACCTTATTTACAAAAGAAATTGTCAGTCAAGGCTACAAATCCCTGAATTTTATTACTTTTCTCATTCAACAGTTTCAACCCGCAGCTTCCTAAAAAATTTTAGTGACGCTTTTAAACTATGTAGAGCTCAATGGCTAGCATTTTGCAAACAAGCCTAAGGCGCAGAATAATTCTTGAGTTTGAGATCATTAGCGGCTTCATTCATACATTTCACACCCCACTTTTTCCATAACTCCACCACAGCGCTCTCAGGGAGAAGTTGAATTAATTGCTGGTGCATCCAAGTGATCCAAGAATCTTTCTTCCCCGTCATGAGTGCGACATTCAACTCAACTAAGTCCTGATTCTTTTTCACAAATTGACGTAAGACCTTTTCATAATTAGAAAAACCCATCTCGTGATCGCCTTGTGCCGCATAGAGCTCGCCTGCAAGGATATAGGCTCCTACAATCGCAACGCTTGTGCCTTGTCCTGAGAGAGGAGAAGAAGCATAGCCAGCATCTCCGACTAAAACCACACGCCCCTCTGACCAATGAGAGAGATGAATCTGTGCAGCAGAATCAAAATAGAAGTCATCAGTCTCCTTCATCGCTGCCAACAAACGTGGTGTTTCCCATCCTATATCAGCAAAAGCCTCTTGCAGTAGCTTTTGCTGCCCCTCTTTGTCACCATGATCAAAATTTGAAGAACCTGAGGAAAAAGCAAAACCTACTTTCGCATTCAAATCTTTGCTGGAACTATAAACATTAATAAACTTTTGAGGTTCAAAATACTCAATTTCCCAACGATCTAAATGCAAAAAATTAGGAATGGAATAGACCGCGATGTAAAGACCAAGTTCCTTTAGACAATTTGATTCACTTCCTAATACCAAGTGGCGCACATTTGAATGCAGTCCATCAGCTCCTATTACAAGATCAAATAGGCGTGGTTTGTTTTTTTCGAACTCAACATAGACACTCTCTTTATTCTGTGAAAGATGAGTGATGCAGTCCCCAAACAGACACTCCATATCACCCATCTGCTTTAACAAAATGTTACACAAATCACCACGCAAAATCTCGAGATCACCTTTTATACGCCCTCCACACAAATCTGCGTCTATCTTTTTTGAATGTTTGCCTTTACTCTCGATAATTGTCGCTCCTTGGATATCGGTCCTTGCCTCATAAATAGCTGGATACGCTTCCATTTGTCTGATGATGTCTATTGCAATACCCCGAATATCAATTTTGTATCCTCCTGTGCGTAAAGTAGGATGCTTTTCAATTAGAGTGGGAATAAAACCATACTGCTTAAGCCAGTAGGCAAGCGTAAGACCCGAAATTCCCATTCCTGAAATAAGCACATGCTTGTTTTTCATCTTCGACATCCCTTCATTTGTTAATTTGTCCATTTTTAAAATTGCTTGTCCTCCCTGCAGGTACAGGGGGAAACAAAAAAGCAACACGATGTTTAAAATGATTCTCTTCATTAAAAATTGCCTCATATAAATAATCTATAGCATTCATGATACTTTATTGACCGACTATCGGTCAATAGAGAAAAGAGAATGACTTAGAGATCTATTTTGTTCTGTCTTTAACTTGATTATTTTTAATAGAGAAATTATAGTTGATGAGAAATTAATTTGAATTTGCAGGAAAAACGTAATGGATAATAAAAAATTTATTTTGTTTCTTAACATTATTGTTAGTATTTATGCCTCCGCAGCCGGAACTTTGCCTCCTATTTCAAGACAACAACATCTTCCTAAAGATTTTGAAAATCGTATTGAAAAACTTAAAGAGTTGAAGCAAGAGAAAAAAGAGGTCAAAACAAAACAAAAAGAAGCTTTGCACGAGCAGCATAAATGTTTTTATCTAGCCCATCAGAAGAATCGATTAGCCTATTTTGCCGACCATGATGGCTTTATTTGGTTTGATGATAAAGACAATAAATACACATTCTTTCTCAGTAACTTTTATCCAGCAAAGATAAAAGTTTGGGATATGAAGTTTTCTTGCTCAGAAGCAGCTTTTCAGGCAGCCAAATTTCTGCATAAGCCAGAGCTGGCCGTGCGCTTTACGCATTTAGATGGTGAAGAGGCTTGGAAACTAGCGCAAAGGCATAGCTATCAACAACGTGCAGATTGGTATCAAGTCCGAGAAAACATTATGCAAGAAGTGCTGCGCGCTAAATTCAAGCAACATATAGACTTAAGAGATCTATTGTTAGCAACTGGAGATGCTTATTTAGTCGAAAATAGCAGTCGAGATGCCTTTTGGGCAGATGGCGGTGATGGCAAAGGCAAAAATCGCTTAGGACAGTTGCTGATGCAACTACGAGGCGAACTAGGAGGAATCGGCCCTATTTCCAAATCTGCTAAATATAAGCAATTTGTTGAATAGTGAAATTGGGTCCAACATTAATCCGAGTCTTTTGCCATATTAATATGGCAAAAGATCTAAGGATCAAAGAATTAAAAATTTTCTTTGATGATTTGTTTACTGTACTTTTCCTGTTTCTTGGTAAGCATCTTTTACTTTTACTTTAGTGTCATAGTAAGTGGCTTTCACTCGATCGGAAGCATCATCGTAAGCCTGATGAGGTGTATTAGGGGTTTCATCACACGCATCTTTTACTTTTACTTTAGTGTCATAGTAAGTGGCTTTTACTCGATCCGACGCATCATCATACGCATCTTTAGCTTTTACTTTAGTGTCATAGTAAGTTGCTTTAGCACGATCCGAAAGATTAGCATCAGCATAGATACAATCGGTAGGAAAAGATGTTAAACAAGTGACTCCCAAAAACATATAAATAGATTTACATATTTTCATAAATTACTTCCTTTTTTAAAATATTTTGAGATGGTTTTAATATTTACTTATAAGCTTACTTTATCGATATGTTTTTGTAAAGTAAGAAGTTTTATTACATATATTAATATCTTTAAAAATTTTATTTTGTTATGATCGTAACAATATATATCCTATATTAGGATCCACATTAATCATCTTTAAACATCCTTCTTTTATTTGGCCACGGAACGCGCCTTAAATTAGGCTTTAAATATTTTTAAGATTGTATTGTAAGCAAGCGAGATAATGTCAAATTTGCAAAACTTTAGTGATTTTGGAGTTCTTTAGATCTTAGTTAAACAAAATTCGAAAATTAAATGCTCAATAAGACAGCAATTCTCTTTCAACTTTTGAATTTTGCAAGTTCTCTATAATATTCGCACTATTGAATGTTTTAAATTTTTTATCCATGTCCGGAATACGCTACTTAAAGAAATTGTCCTATCAAGATTTCCAATTCATATAATCAAATGATCCTTTCGGAGCCTGCAATAGCTGCTCAATTATTCGAGGCAGGGCTTTTTTTCGACGAATTAATTCTTCCTTTGACCAGGGATAGATTCCCTGATCTATCAAAAATTGTGCGGCTGCAAGGATAAATTCAGCAGCTTCTAATGGAGTATCGGTTTGGAAAAGACCTTCTTGACATCCTTGCTCGATCAGGCAAGCATATAGAGGAGCTAACTTTGAAAGTGTCACGGCCAATAACTGAGTATGCAAAATGCTATTGCCTGAGCGGTGCAATGCATGCAATTTTTCCGCTTGCTCTTCCTCGACCCGCCCTGCAGCAAACACTGCCTGCATTTTATCTAGTGCGTTCCCTTGACTTTCTTCCAAAGCTGTTTTAACACCTAATAGATACTCGTCCACCATGTCTTGAACAACAGCTTCCAATAAATCCGCTTTGGATTTGAAGTAATGGTAGGTGGTTCCCTTGGCGATATTTAGCTTCTGCATCACATCTTGTATAGTAGTATTTTCATAATCTTTTGCAAGAAATAATTCTCGGCTTGCTCTTACGATTTCACGACGACGCTCTTCAGGTTTTTTGACAATGCGCCCCATGTTTTCCCCTCCTTGTTATTTACCAATTGCGTCAACAATTGACCACCATGCAAAAACTAATGTAACGAAGTACTATTACTCCATTACATTAGTTTTGCGTATTTGACTGCTTCAAAGCCCGGATTGAGATGAGATGATTCTCTTGTAGTCCTTCAGACTACATGACGAGGGCCAATCTAACCCAGGGCAGGGTGTTTATTTTGTGCAAAAAATGAGCTTTATTTTTCACAATAATTGGCATAGTTGAATTGAAGATCGCATGTTTATGCCGTCCTTTCAGGACTCGATGTCTTTTTGATAGAACCCAGGCCTCCGCTTCGCTGCGACCTGGGCTGTAACATGACGGCCCTTCAGGCCTTAACAAGAGATGTTTAAGTCCCTCTTCTATAGTCCCTAAATCATCTTTTTGTTAAGGCCTGAAGGGCCGTCATGTTACAGCCCAGGTCGCAGCGAAGCGGAGGCCTGGGTTCTATCAAAAAGACATCGAGTCCTGAAAGGACGGCATAAACATGCGATCTTCAATTCAACTATGCCAATTATTGTGAAAAATAAAGCTCATTTTTTGCACAAAATAAACACCCTAACCCAGGGCATCGCCCATAAGCATCAAGCTAAGAGATGAGCGTAGGCTACGTGACGCATTCAGTCGCCGCGCCGCTTCGCTCTGGGCTCTAGGTGAGGGGGTTGAGGACCCACCGTTCGGTCGCCCTCCGGGCTCGATCACGGTGGGCTATTACCAGTCGTCCTACGGACTCTAGCGGCATTATCAGAACGCCTTAAATAGCATTCAATGGCTTCTAGATTGCCGCTAGAGTCCGTAGGACGACTGGTAATAGCCCACCGTGACCGAGCCCGGAGGGCGACCGAACGGTGGGTCCTCAACCCCCTCACCTAGAGCCCAGAGCGAAGCGGCGCGGCGACTGAATGCGTCACGTAGCCTACGCTCATCTCTTAGCTTGATGCTTATGGGCGATGCCCTGGGCTATTTTTATTTGAAGCCTTTCAGGCTCTGAACATTGGACATCTTTTTGTTAACCGTCTCTAAAATGATTGTGGAGTATGTAGCATTTAATAGGCATGGCCCCTACAATTGTTATAGAAGCAGGTCTTATAAAAATGTCCAATTTCAGATCCTGAAAGGCTTCAAATAAAATAGCCCAGGGCATCGCCCTGGGTTAGATTAGCCCTCTTAATGTAGTCTGAAAGACTACAAGAGCATCATCTCATCCCAATTCCGGCTTTGAAGCAGTCCAAATACGCAAAACTAATGTGGTTGAGTACTAGTACTACTCTTCTCTATTGCAATCCAGCACGCATCAGGCGTTCGGCAATGGTTTGCCACAAACCGTGGCGTGGAAAGTCCATGTCAACCCACGCTTGGTTAGCTTCTTCCTGGTCAAGTTGACGCAATGCTTGGTAGAGATTCTCGGCAACTTCTTCTGGACTGAAAAGAGAGCCTAATAAAATGACCCGCTTGTTTGCAGGATAAGTCCGCTCTTTAAATCCTAGTACAAATGTCGCTTCGGCTATTCCTGCAGGATCACCCAAAATTAGGCGAGCATGTGGGGCATAGTGCCGAAATAATTGCCCTGGACAAAGAGGTGAATCGCCCTGCGTTTTTTGCACAAAGCGAGGTTGATAACCAAGGGTGGTTTCAAAAGCCTCTGATGCCAAAGCACCTAAACGAACAATCACCCACTCCCTTCCTTGATAAAGAAGGATTGTCGACTCCACTCCTTTTGAACAGCTGCCACCATCTAATATTGGAAAATCCGCACCGAAGTCTTCCTCTACATGTTCAGGCCGAGTGGCAGATGGACGTCCCGATAAATTAGCAGAAGGCATCACTAAAGGACCTGTTTCTTTGAGCAGCTGTCGAGTTAAGGCAAGATCAGGAACACGAAAGCCTGCCGTGGGAAGTCCTGCTCGTACAATAGAAGGAACCTCCGCATGAACTGGCAAAACGCAAGTCAAAGAACCTGGCCAAAATGTTGTGGCTAAAGCTTCAAAGTTTGGAGGATAATGAGTGACGTAGCGACCGATTTGCTGCCAATCTGCAAAGTGAATGATAAGAGGATTAGCTCGTGGCCGTCCTTTCAAGGCAAAAATGCGTTCGATGGCAGTAGGCTGGTCTAAGCAAGCTGCTAGGCCATACACCGTTTCTGTCGGCACAGCCATTACCTGTCCGGAGCGAAGCATAACAATAGATTGAGAAAGGGTTAAACGCATAGATTTCTAAACGTTATTTTAACATGCGAATGACATCCCGTAAAGAAGCAATCAAGACATCTACCTCTTCTTTCGTATTATAGCAGGCAAAAGAAGCGCGAGCAGTTGCTGGGATATTAAAGAAACGCATGACGGGTTGCGCACAATGATGGCCAGTACGGATAGCAATTCCTCTCAAATCCAAAAAAGTTCCAATATCAAGTGGATGAATGCCTTCAATAGTAAAGCTGATCAATGCTCCTTTTTGGGGAGCTTGTCCGACGATTCTTAACCCAGGAATCTCTTCCATCTGCGCAGTTGCATAACTCAAAAGCTCATGCTCCCAACTTTGAATCGCCTCTATTCCAATGGACTGAATATAATCAATTGCTGCTCCTAATCCCATGACTTCAGCAATCATAGGCGTTCCAGCCTCAAACTTGAATGGCAACACATTATATGTTGTTTTTGGAAAAGTGACAGATTCAATCATATCCCCCCCTCCTTGATAAGGAGGCATTTGATTGAGAAGATCCGATTTACCATATAAAATTCCAATGCCGGTAGGTCCCATGACCTTATGCCCCGAAAAAACAAAGAAATCAGCATCGAGATCTTGCACATCTATTTTGACATGGGGTGCACTTTGGGCACCATCTACTAACACTTTAGCTCCCACTTGATGAGCCATGGCAATGATTTGCTTAATAGGATTAAGCGTTCCTAAGGAATTGGAAATATGAGTGACAGCCACCAAGCGAGTACGTGGGTTGAGAAGCTTGGCATATTCTTCTAACAAAAGTTCTCCCTTTTCATTCATGGGAATCATTTTAAGAATGGCTCCTCGATCTTCGCATAAAATTTGCCAAGGAACAATATTGGAGTGATGCTCCATGGCGCTGATGAGAATCTCATCTCCAGGCTTGACAAATGCCTTGCCAAAAGAATACGCCACCATATTGATTGATTCGGTTGTTCCCCTTGTAAAAATGATCTCCTCATCTTTGGCGGCATGAAGAAAAGCGCGTACCTTTTGGCGGGTTTTTTGGTAATCTTCGGTTGAGCGCACAGCAAGTTGGTAAACTGCCCGATGGACGGTTCCATAATGATCGCAATAAAAACTCGTAATGGCGTCAATGACACTTGAAGGCTTTTGTGCGGTTGCAGCAGAATCAAGATAAACTAAGGGCTTTCCATGCATCGTTTTCTTCAACATGGGAAAATCTTGTCTCAGGCGTTGAACATCCATTTTTGAAAAGGGATTCATGGCTGATTCTTGGTTAAATAGTGACGTGCTTTATTTGAAATCTCCTCGCGTAGCGACAGCAATGGAATCATTTCAATGACTTGCTCGCAAAAACCATAAATGAGAAGGTTTTTGGCCGCTTCATTAGAAAAACCGCGTGTTTTCATATAAAATAATTGCTCAGCATCCAATTGACCCACTGTTGCTCCGTGAGAGGCTTTGACATCATCAGCAAAAATTTCGAGATTAGGCTTACTGTCGGCATGTGCATGATCATTAAGCACTAAGTTGTTGTTGAGTTGAAATGCCTCTGTCTTTTGAGCGAGCTGCCGAACCATAATTTTTCCTTCAAAACTAGATCGGCTAAAATCATTCAACACTGCTTTAAAAAGCTGATAGGAGCGACAAAATGGCGCTTGGTGATCCATAAAGACATGGGCATGCGCTTCCCGTTTTTCCGATAACATGCACACCCCATTGAGAAGAGCTTCAGCATTTTCTCCCACCAAAGAAATTTTATAATCAGTACGCACTGTCGTACTACCCCCTGTTACACTAACAGTTTTAAGCGTACTATCACGCTTAAGAGTGGCACGTAAAGCATCGAAATGCCAACCTTGGGGATGTTCGTCGCATAGCACTTGTGTATAATGGACATGCGCCCCTTCATCAATGACAAATTCAGACACTTGATTGACAAAATAACCCACTGTAGCCCGATTCTTTTGTGTACTAATGAAATGCACATTGGAATGTGTCCCCACAAAGATTTGCAAACGCGGCATGAGCATTTGCAAATGCTCATCTTGATCGATCACATGCAAAATCTGAATAGGCGCCTCAACTACACATTTGGGAGGCAGATAGAGAAAAGCTCCTTTGCGATGCAAGGCTGCATTCAGAGCAGCAAATGAGTCACTCTCTTCTTTTAAGCTTTTTGTCCAATAATTATTGAGAAAAGCACCATAAGTTTGCGTGGCTTCTTGCAGGGATGACACCACCATTTTAGCAGGCAATGCCTGAAGATTAGATAGCTGAGGAGCATAACAGCCATTGACAAACACCAAAACAGAGTGGCGACATTCTGGATAAATCCAATCGTGGATTTGATCAGCTGCAAATGCCTTTTCATTGGCCAATTGATAAGGTTGCGAGAAAAGATGACGCAGCTTGATATAGCGATAGACCTCATTGTGACGGGAAGGTAATCCTAAAGAAAGAAAGTGCTGCCAAGCCTTCTGACGGACACGCTCTAATGGATCACTCATAGAGGCTTGGGTTCGCAGATTCTCCAGTAAATTTTTAAACGTTTCCTGTTCAATTCCAGGCTGAGCCATCATGAATTTACTTCCTCTTTTACAGGACGGATGAGCCAATCATATCCTTTTTTTTCTAACTCTAAAGCAAGTTCTGGACCGCCCGAGCGTACAATTTTACCATCCAGCATAACATGCACAAAATCTGGACGGATATAGTCTAAAAGACGCTGATAATGGGTAATAAGCAAAAGTCCCCTCTCTGGATTCATGAGCTGATTGACTCCCTGAGCCACAATGCGCATTGCATCAATATCAAGCCCAGAATCTGTTTCATCAAGAAGCGCTAGTTCAGGATTAAGCACAGCCATTTGGAGAATTTCATTACGTTTTTTTTCTCCGCCAGAGAAATTTTCATTTACATTGCGTGTACTGAATTCAGGTCGGATTTCCATGAGCTTCATCTTCTTTTCCAATAATTGCGTAAACTCGGCATCAGTTAATTCAGTTTGATTATTTGCCTTGCACTTTGCATTAAAAGCTTTTTGCAAAAATTGGCTATTACTGACTCCGGGAATTTCAACGGGATATTGAAAACTCATAAAGAGACCAAGATGAGCACGCTCCTCAGGTTCTAATTCCAGAAGATTTTGCCCTTTAAACCACACTTCTCCTCCCGTGACGTCATAAGCTGGATGACCAGCTAAAACTTTGGCAAGAGTCGATTTACCAGCTCCGTTAGGGCCCATAATAGCGTGAGTTTCTCCCGCTTTGACTTCAAGATTAACTCCTTTGAGAATGGGTGTGCCATCTACTGTGGCGGCTAGGTCTTTAATTTTTAACATTGTCTTCCTAAATTCTTAAAATCTTTTGGCAAATAAAAAGATTGTCTGTGTTTATTATTGCTAAGGTTACTTGATTTAACCAACTGAATTTTCGAGCTTAATTGCAAGCAATTTTTGAGCTTCCATGGCAAATTCAAGGGGAAGTTCATTAATGACATCTTTGCAAAATCCATTGACGATCATATTGATGGCGTCTTCTTTGGAAATGCCGCGTGATTGAAAATAAAACAATTGTTCTTCATTCATTTTAGAAGTAGAAGCTTCATGTTCTACTTGGCTAGAAGCATTACCTACTTCGATATAGGGGAAGGTATTCGCAGAGCATTTATCTCCTACAAGCATGGAATCACACTGAGTATAATTGCGTGCACCTATTGCTCGAGGCGCAACTTTGACTAATCCACGATAACTATTATGTGACACATCAGCTGCAATTCCCTTGGAAATAATTGTTGAACGAGTGTTTTTACCAAGATGAATCATTTTTGTCCCTGTATCGGCTTGCATATGTCCATTAGTCAAAGCTACCGAATAAAATTCCCCAACTGAATGATCACCTTGTAAAATGCAGCTTGGATATTTCCAGGTAATTGCCGCACCCACCTCGACTTGTGTCCAAGAAATTTTAGAATTGATTCCAGCGCAACGGCCGCGTTTTGTAACAAAGTTAAAGATCCCTCCTTCACCTGTCTGGGGATTGCCCGAATACCAGTTTTGTACTGTGGCATATTTAATCTGGGCGTTATCCAATGCGATCAATTCTACAACAGCGGCATGCAGTTGATTGTTGTCATAGGCAGGTGCGGTACAACCTTCTAAATAGCTAACATAGGAACCTTCTTCTGCAATAATCAAGGTGCGCTCAAATTGCCCCGATTCGCGGTCATTGATGCGGAAGTAAGTGGAAAGTTCCATAGGACAATGGACTCCTTTGGGAATATAAACAAAGGAACCATCAGTAAACACGGCAGAATTTAAAGTCGCAAAGAAATTGTCTCCTACGGGAACTACGCTACCCAAATATTTTTTAACAAGATCAGGATGGGTATGCATGGCTTCCGAAATGGAGCAAAGGACAACACCCGCTTCTTCGAGTTTCTTTTTAAAAGTTGTCCCAATTGAAACTGAATCGAAAATCATATCGACAGCAACATTACTTAACCGTTTTTGCTCTTCCAATGGAATTCCCAAACGCTCAAAAGTGCGCAAAACCTCGGGATCCACTTCGTTTAAATCATTAAGAGCTGGTTTCTTCTTTGGAGCCGAATAATAGGTAATATTTTGATAATCTATGGATTGGTAATTGACATTGGCCCAAAGAGGTTCTTCCGATTGTAGCCACTTTTCATAAGCTTTTAACCGAAATTCCAATAGAAAATCAGGCTCCTGCTTCTTAGCGGAAATGGCACGAATGACGTTCTCATTCAGTCCCTTGGGAAGCGCATCTGTCTCTACTTCGGTTACAAAACCATATTTATAATCTGAAAACATGGCGGGTTCTGCCGTCATAATTTGTTATCCTTAAAAGGAGAAATTTATCAAATTCTAATTTAAATTTTAATCGTCTATAAATATGATACTCCATCAGAGAGAGCCCTGTCAATTTATATTTAATAGTGAAGAATTCTAAAACAAGAGATTAATTAAAAAAATATTTAATTAGTTTTAATAAAAACAATACATATGCATAATTCTCGTAGACTTTATTTATTCTACTAATAGCAACTTGCGATTAAATGCACAGCATCTATCCTTTTTACTAAGGGTGTTTTTACTATGTTATTCGCTCAAATTCTTCGTTTTCAATAAAAAATGGACTTAATATGAACAACTATATTAATATTATACGGATAAATAATTGAGGCTGGTTTTCACAAGCTATCATTTTTCAAATAGACGGATGAATAAGATCTGGCAATCAAATAAAATCAACAAGAATAAATTGAGACTTTTGGAACTGACCCATCATTGAGTTATCTTCTGAAGGAAGTAAATGAACAAGTCCAGGAGCAAGGAACGAAAAATATGTTACATTCTTTTTATTGGACTATTTTAGGAATTTTACAGCTAAGTCTTTATCTCTCATTTCCCCTAGTTGCTAATGAAAATGAGAAATCTTCACAAGAATTGACAGAACATCCCTCTCAAATGTTCTCACTTTACACTCATTGGATCGAATACCTAGAGCTTAATGCAACCGATCTTTCGCTCGTCGATTTTGCAGAGTTTTATTCGAATCCTTTCTGGAATCGGAAATTGGACATTTCGTCCTTAGAGGCAAGAATCCTGATATCTGAAGAGCAAATGGGCAAAAGTGAAGCATTGACAAAAAATCCCAAATGGGCGCAAGGAGATCCAAAAAAAGTTCATCAATATTATGCTGCTCATCAAGAAGGCCATTTGGATCGCTTGTTAGGTTTCATCGCTTGTCGCTTAGGAGTTATTATTCATGGTGATGTCAATCAAGACCAACTAGCCCAGAATTTAAAGCGCTTTGACATTAGAAAATTGCTGCAGGAAGGTCCTTATCAAAACCCTACTTTATCAATTGGTGCACAACAATTAATTTTTGATAGCCTGCATCAGATGAGCCAAGTTTACGATATTCATCTTCATAATTTGGGATATGACGAAGGCAATTATTTAAATCCTAAGGCAGCAGCCCTTGGTATAGCTTCTTGGGAAGATTATTTTACGTTTTTGGTATTAAGATATGCAAATGGCATGTCTTCTCCTATTGGCTCTACCCATGAGGCGCGCAAACGCATTCACCTATATACTGAGCATTTTCCCAAACTTTGCGGCATTGTATTGCCTATTCACAAAGCGATCTTACCTGATAGAACAGTCGATTGGGATAACACAGGTAACTTTCTTAAAAACCGCTCGGCTCTACTAACAGCAACGAGTTTTCACCATGCCGATTCCGAGTTGCTGCCGGCAGTTTCTGTGCATCCGTTTGATTCCCGTTGGCAAGAGAAGCTGTTAAAAGCGCATGCTAAAGGGATTCGCTTGGTCAAGTGGATGCCTCCTCAAAGTATTCCACCTGATTCCCCTCTCATTGATGATTACTATATAGCCTTGAAAGAATTAGGGATGGTATTGATTGCACATGCAGGTCCAGAACATGCCATTCCTACTGATGAAGGCAATACACAATGGATAGATTGGGGCAATCCTTTGCGCTTTCGAAAGCCTTTGCAAATGGGCGTCAATGTCATTTTAGCTCACTGCGGTCACAAGGATATGATTCCTGATTTAGATCATCCCGACCAGGTTAAAGTGCCAGGATATCAACTTTTTTTACGCCTTGCACGGGAAGCTCACCTCAAAAATCAAAGTGGAGAATGGCAAGGCAAATTATATGGAGATTTGGCCGCCGTAACAACTCATTATGGACCTGACTTTATCAAAGAGCTCTTACTGCATGCCAACGAAGAAGGGATTCGTTTGATTTATGGTTCCGATTATCCCTATACTAATTTAGTGAAGCCAAGAAAAGATGCGTATGATATTTGCGCGCAAGCAGGTCTTTTGCATGTTGAACAAGTGCAGCCGCTCAAAGAAATTCGCAATTGGAATCCCTTGCTAGCTAATTATGTCTTCACAAAACAGTTAGAGCTGTGCCTTCCTAATGGCGACAAATTGAAATTCCCAGACAGCACTTTTACGGGAAAATTTCAAGATGCTGAGCTTATATTGATTGATCAAGAAATCTGGCAAGACTACAAGTTGCACTCAGTTGAATAAGTAAACTTAAGCTAATTGTCATGACTCAAGCAATAGACATTTTGATGGCTGTGTACAATAACGCTGAATATATTTTAGCTCAGCTGCAATCGTTAATGGCACAAAGTTATCCCTATTTTAGGCTCGTTATTCGCGATGACTGCTCTTCGGATCACTCCGTAAAGCTTATTGAACAATTTAGCCAACAAAATCCAGGAAAAATTTGTCTCATTAAGGGAACAAAAAATCTAGGAGCGTGCGGCAACTTTGCCGTGCTGCTAAATGAAGCCAAAGCCGATTACGTCATGTTTTGCGACGCTGATGATGTCTGGCTGCCCACTAAACTTGAAGAAAGCCTTGCCTTGATGCACAAAAATGAAGCTCTTTATGGCAAAGAAACTCCTATACTTGTGCATACAGATTTAACTGTTGTCGATAAACAACTTCACACTTTAAATTCTTCTTTTTGGGATTATTCCAAAATCAATCCTCGTTTAGCAGATTCTCTGAATCGCCTGCTGACTCATAACGTCATCACAGGATGTACAATGCTCATCAACAAACCGTTATTACAGCTTGCAGCCCCCATTCCTCAAGAAGCAATCATGCATGATTGGTGGATTGGGCTTGTTGCCTCGGCTTTTGGCCACATTGATTTCTTGGCCAAACCGACGATTCTCTATCGGCAGCACAGTAAAAATCAGATAGGTGCCACAAATTGGAAGAATCTATCAACTTACTTGACATATGCGAAAAAAGCATGGCAACAATCCGGCCGTCGAGAAATGCACCAACGTTTGCTCAAAACCATTGATCAAGCAACAAAGTTTTTGAATCAGTATGAAGCATACTTAATGCCCCAAAAAAGGCAAATTGTTCAAAATTATGCTGCTCTAGGCGCTGTTAACGCCTTGCAAAAGCGCTATTTGTTTCTCAAACATCAATATTTCAAGAACACTTTTGCTAAAAATGTGGGCATGTTCTTTTTTCTCTAAGTATACAACTCAAATGATTTATCCAGTTGAAAATTAACTGCTTGTGAGAATTAATATTTCATATTCCATAATCCATAATTAATAGTGAAATGTTATACTAGTACTCAACCACATTAGTTTTGTGTATTTAGACTCTTTAAAGCCCCGGGGTGGGTGTTCATTTTGTGCAAAAAATGAGCTTTATTTTTCACAATAATTGGCATAATTAAATTGAAGGTCGCATGTTTATGCCGTCCTTTCAGGGACAATTGCAGAATAAACAATAAATTATTTTAATTTACCACTTTCAAAAAAAGGCTCCTTAATATAGTCTAGATGTAGAAAAACCGTCTTAAACTATACAAGGAACCGAAAAATGTTCAGAGAAAAATTATCGCAAATGTGGAATAACGTACAGTCTACTCTTTTTCCTGATTTAATCAAACGAACTCATGAACTCTGCCCTGAGTATAAAAAATTAGTATCAATTCTGGAACTTGTTCGTATTGAAAGTCATATTCCGCGATCCTTCAAATTAGGAAGGCCACCAAAAGATCGCATCGCAATGGCTAGAAGTTTTATCGCAAAAGTAGTCCTAAAACAACCTTACACTAAACAAATTATTCGCCTGCTAAACCAGGATGAACAATTGAGGATTATTTGTGGTTGGGAGGCAAATCATAAAATTCCTTCTGAATCTAAATTTTCTAGAGCTTTCAAAGAATTTAGCCAAATAACCCTTCCGGATAGGGTTCACCAAGCATTGGTTAAAGAATTTTACAAGGGAGAGATCATAGGACATGTGATAACAGATTCTACACCCTTAGAAGCACGTGAAAAATCATTAAAAAAACCATGTGCAAAAACACGTCGAAAAGAAAAAGACAAAGAAAGAAGAAGAATGAAAAGTGCTGGAGAACCAAATCTACGTCAACAGCAGTTGAATGAACCAGATCTTCGAAAAATGGTAGAACATCTTCCTATAGCATGTGACAAAGGCATGAAAAGAAATCCTCAGGGATTTCACATTTTTTGGAAAGGCTATAAGTTGCATACTAATGTTGATGATAATGGAGTCCCTTTGGCTGCAATTGTCACATCTGCATCGTGTAATGACTGTGAAGTTGCAATTCCTTTATCTCTAAAAACAAGCAAGGTAGTAACTAATTTGTACGATTTAATGGATGCAGCTTACGATTATCCAGAAATCAAGGAATTTAGCCGATCCCTTAATCATATACCAATTATCGATCAGTGTTCGCGAAGTGCCAAGTCAAAAAAAGGCAAAAATGGAAGAGAAAAAAGAAAAACTCTTTTAAATTTTAAAACAGCTGAAGAAAAAGATAGCAGACAATACCCAAAGAATCCTTTAATGCATTCTTTAAGGACTATTGTGGAGGACATAGGATATATTACAG